>OZ243927.1:0-3835000 GCA_965213925.1 Trueperaceae bacterium | reverse complement strand
CTGGCAGGAGAGCATACGCTTTTTAAGCAGGCAGCCGCGTCTTGCGCTCTCGGCGGTGTCTTTAGTGGAAGCCCACGCGGTGATTAGAGGTCGCGGACGCGGCGACCCTGAAGAGGTTGTAGACGCACTTCTCGCTACGTTAGAGGTAGAGGTCGTGCCTTTTGACGTTGCGCAGGCTCGAGCAGCGCGGCGGGCTTACTCTCGCTACGGCAAAGGGCAAGGTCACCCCGCACAGCTCAACTTTGGTGATGTCGCCGTCTACGCGCTTGCCGCTCATTTAGGCGAAGTGCTTGCTTTCGTGGGTGAAGATTTCTCCCGAACGGACTTGACCTGCGTCGCCCTGCCGCTCCCTTGACGTTCCCTTCTCGCTCTAGCTCCTCGTACTGGAACTACTCCCCCTCTTCCATCTCCCTTTGTCGCATCGGCATGGCGTCAATCGTCTCAAAGAGGTCAGCAGGCTCCATCGGCTCTTCTAAGCACTCTTTCGCCGTGCCATCTTTACCGATGAGCAGGACGATAAAGTCATCCTCTCCTACGCCGTAGCGCTCGCGCAAAGAGGTCACATTTTCGGCAGACAACGTTTTATCTTCTATATGCCCTTCTTCTTGAAAGAGGTAAATGGTGAGCAAATCTCGGTCTCGAAGCTCCGCCTCTTGTCCTTCAAAAAGACGTTGCTGCGCCCTCACCTCTTCATGTTCTGACGAGGGCGCGAAGACGAGCAGCAAGCGGTTTTGTCACTTGTAGTTACTGAAGTCAATTTGAGCCATAACCCCTCCTGTTAGAAGACAGAATAGAGCAACTAAGAGGGGCATGAAAAGGAGTTACACTTCTAGAGCAATTAACACAAGTACTGAGCTTGAATCACGCAAGTATCATTCCGTAACGTGCGTGCTAGACTGCGTTCTCTCTGCTCAGATTGGCTCAAACCAAATGATACTTGCTATAGAGGTTTGAGATGAACATACGTAGCGGCTCACTATAAAAATTCCGATCGGTTCGCGCATGATGGCGATCCAATCGGAATTCGTACCTGTGCCTAGCAAGTTGTTCAGTGCATCAAGCTCGAGTCACCGTTTATTGTTAGAGCGCCCCGACCTCTTGAAGCAGCAGCAAGGTACCCTCTAAATCGTCCAAGTTCGAGAGGTCGATGTCGGGCGTTTGTAACTCGCTCAGTGGGGTGAGCAGCGCGTTTGTCTGAATGCCGGCGACAAGCGGATACTCGTAGACCTCGTCGGCGAAGTGCTGCTGGGCATTTTCTGAAAGCAGATAAGTTACGAACTGCTGCGCTAACTCAGGCTGGTCGCCAGACGCCAGAATCCCTGCGCCCGCCACGTTGACTAGTGAGCCGATGTCGGCGTCCTCCGGGTAGAGGTTACGCACCGGAAAGTCGTCGCCTTGCTCCGCTAAAAAGCGGAAGAGGTAGTAGTGGTTGACGAGCCCGAAGTCGATCTCGCCGCGCCCCGCCGCCTCGATCTGCGAGCTATTGTTCGGGTAGACCTGCACGCCGTTCGCCATCATCCCCTCCAACCACTCGCGGGTGCGCTCTTCGCCTAAGGCGACGCGCATTGCAGTCACAAAAGCTTGAAAGGAGCCGTTCGTCGGAGCCCAGCCGACGCGCCCCTGATACGCTTCTCCGGTAAGGTCGAAGACGCTCTCGGGCAGTTCGTCACTGCTGACGTTTTCGGTGTTGTAGGCGATGACCCGCGCTCGACCCGTCACGCCGACCCAGGCGTCCTCTTGACTGCGGAAGCGCTCATCTACCCGCTCGAGAATTTCACTTGGCAGCTCGGTAAAGCGCCCGGCGTCCTGCAAGGCTCCTAACGCGCCTGCGTCCTGCGCCAAAAAGACGTCGGCGGGGCTGCTCTCGCCCTCTTCTAAAATCGTCGCGGCGAGTTCGGCGGTGTCGCCGTAGCGCACCTCCACGTCGATACCTGTTTCCGCTTCGAAGTCTTCTACAACGGGTTCAACAAACGCTTCGTTACGCCCCGAGTATACGGTCAAGGTTTGTGCAAAAGAGTTTCCTAGCATTAATATTAGAACAAGCGCCGCAGCGCTCCACAAATGACGCATCTCATCACCTAACTCTTCACAGATTTAATCCCAAGCAAGTTTGTCGGGATTAGTGAATGCATCTTATAAAGGGTTGTGTGACCCTGTCAATACCTGAGCGGTTGAGTCGGGATTGATCTCGAGAGACCCGCTTGTAACCTCGAGCCGAAGCTCACAAGATGCTCTTTTCACAACCTTGGTCCATTTGTTTCACAACCTTGGTCCATTTGCGCAACAGACGCTAGCGCCGAGCTTGTGCCGTAACCTTAAAGCATTCTCACTGTAAATCGGAATCATTCCGAATTTGTAGCCTGCACACTATTGAGAATCTGACAATTTGCTACGATAGATTCTGTTGAAAGGAAGGTAGTACATGACAGTGAAAACCGGACAAACCACCATGTTCAACACCAGAATTGATATCGACCAGGACAAGCGCGAAGAGCTTGTCGGTCTTCTTAACCAGCAACTTGCCGACGCCGTTGACCTCTTTACTCAGACCAAGCAAGCGCACTGGAACGTTAAAGGGCTCGACTTCTTTCAAGTGCATGAACTTTTGGACGACCTCGCGAAAGTGGTGCGCAAACAGAGCGATACCATCGCCGAACGCGCTACCGCACTAGGCGGCGTCGCGATGGGGACGGCGCGGATGTCAGCCGATAACTCGACCCTGCCCGAGTACCCCACCGACACCTTCGACGCGCCGGCGCTCCTCAACGCCGTCGCGGAGCGCTACGCCGCGTACGCTGCCTCGACTCGAGCCGCCATCAAGCGTAGCCAAGAGTTGGATGAACCTACGACTGAAGATATGTTCACGGAGGTCTCTCGCGAGATTGACGAGTCCCTCTACTTCTTAGAGTCTCACTTGCAGGGCAGCCAGCCGACACTCAACCAGTAAGCGAATCACGAACCTTATGAGGTAGGTGTGAGCCTACCTCTTTTCTTTTTCCGCTAATCTTGACCTAACTAGTAGACATTGACCTCGGTGAAATTAAGATATACTTAGAACGTGTTAGAAGAGAGCCCAAACCCAACCAATCAGATCGCTTTAGAGAACCGCACCCGCTACACTTTGCTCGTAGACCGTAGGCGAGCGCTTCACGAAGTTTACAGGCTTACCGAGCGGATTTTGCAGCACCCTCGGTGGGAAGAGGTCTCGGCGCAGTATTTTGAGTTAGAGCTTCTTTTAAGCGCCCAGCTCGACTGCGCGGAAGGCGCGTGCAGCGGCGCTTGTCGCGCAACAAACGACGTTTTAGAGGGGCGCGTTTGTGAGGCGTATAAGCAACTCAGCACGCTGGCGAAGGTGTGGGTGGCGCTAGAAGACGATCAAGATATGGGAACGGTTTTACGGAGGCTCGAGGCCTAGAGCTGCCTCACCGAAAACCTTCTAAGCTCTTTGGCGTAGAGCGAACAGGCGCAGTCGGCTTTAGCGACTGCGCCTGTTTTACGTGGCGGCTTGCGAGATAGCAGGCGTTGCATTGTCCTCCAAAAAGGTACGCACGTCATTGAGATGCGTACCAAAAGACTAGGTTAATTGTGGTTAAATTCATGTTCGTCAGCTAAATGTCAGGTGGTTGACAACTTACGAGACAGCAGCACGGTAAGCTTTTCGCAGCTTGGTCCGCCGAGCAATTACGCGCTACGGGGCAGTAGCGCATTATACGGTGCACCTTAGAGCACCTCAGCAACACTGCAACACCGTCGTTTTGGGGGCGACCTATCTGCATATTCGCGCGATGTGGTATTGGAACATCACGAAAAAATAGGGGCACGTTAGCCCAACTTGGCTGCGTTTCGCAGCCTTTGATGACCCAACTCCGGACGTCGGTGTTTCACCTGAACGTCGTCGCTGTTCAGAGCGTCGTCATATCAACAGGAGGTTGAACAGTTATGGATAAGGGGCAAAGCACCCGTGTGCTCGTCGTTGGTGGGGCTGGCTATATCGGTAGCCACACCGCCAAAGCGCTGGCGCAAGCCGGATTTGAACCCGTCGTTTTTGACAACTTGAGCGAAGGACACCGCTACGCCGTGCGGTGGGGAGCGCTCATCGAGGGCGATTTGGCGGACGCCGAACAAATCAGGCAGGCGCTCAGCGATTACCAGATAGACGCTGTAATTCAGTTCGCCGCGAGTGCGTACGTCGGTGAATCGGTGGAGAATCCACGTAAATATTTTCGCAACAACGTCACCAATATGCTCAATCTGTTGGACGCAATGTTGGAGGCGGATGTCAAGCACCTCGTCTTTTCTTCGACCTGTGCGACGTACGGTCAACCCGAGCACATCCCCATTGACGAAGATCACCCGCAGAGCCCTATCAACCCTTACGGCGAGACCAAGCTCATCGTCGAAAAGGCGCTCCGCTGGTACGCGCAAGCCTATAACCTGCATTATGCGGCGCTGCGCTACTTCAACGCTTCGGGCGCGGACGAGAGCGGAACCATCGGCGAAGACCACGACCCCGAAACGCACCTCATCCCTCTCATCTTGCAAGCGGCGTCGGGTGAGCGCGAAAAGATTGATATCTACGGGACGGACTACCCCACCGAGGACGGGACGGCGGTGCGCGACTACATCCACGTGACGGATTTGGCGCGGGCGCACGTGAAGGCGCTCGAGTACCTCCAGCAGGGCGGCGAAAGTGACGTCTTCAACTTGGGAACCGGACGGGGTTATTCGGTCCGAGAGATGATTGAGAGTGCGGAAAGGGTGAGCGGACATAGCATCAACGCTCATGAAGCGCCGCGTCGCGCGGGCGACCCGCCCCGCCTGATTGCCGATCCAAGCAAAGCCGAGCGCGTTTTGGGGTGGCGTGCCGAGTACGACTTGGAGAGCATCATGCGGAGCGCTTGGAACTGGCAGCAGAAGAGAGCCGAAAAGAGTAAAACCAGAGAGGTTGAACTCGCGTGAGGGTGTTTATCACTGGCAGCGCGGGCTTTATCGGGAGTCACCTCACCGAGCGCTTTTTGCGCGAGGGACACAGCGTCGTCGGGGCGGACAACTACCTGAGCGGACAGCGGCGCAACACCGACCTCTTTTTGGGACATCCTCAGTTTGACTTTATTGAGGCGGATGTCTCCAACGGCTTCACCTACGAGGGCGCACCGCTTGACTGGGTCTTGCACTTCGCCAGCCCCGCCAGCCCGCCGCACTACCAGCAGCACCCCATCGCCACGCTGATGGTGGGCGCACAAGGAACGCAGCACGCTTTAGAGCTTGCTAAAACGCACGGCGCAACCTTCATGCTCGCTAGCACCAGCGAAGTCTACGGCGACCCGCTCGTGCATCCGCAGCCCGAGAGCTACTGGGGCAACGTCAACTCGCACGGACCGCGCAGTTGCTACGACGAGGCGAAGCGCTACGCCGAAGCCATCACGGGCGCGTACCGCACGCACTATGGTGTGGACACGCGCATCGTGCGAATCTTCAACTGCTTCGGACCCCGTATGAGGAGCGACGACGGGCGCGTCGTGACGAACCTCATCAATCAGGCGTTGGCGGGCGAGCCCCTGACCGTCTACGGCGACGGTCAGCAGACGCGCAGCTTTCAGTACGTAGACGATTTAGTCGAGGGCGTCGTTCGGCTGATGAACACGGCATATACCGAGCCCGTCAACTTGGGGAGTCCTAGAGAGCACACCATTCTGGAATTTGCCGAGATGATTAAAGACTTGACGAGCAGCCCTTCGAAGCTCGCCTTCAAACCTCTTCCCAAAGACGACCCCAAGCAGCGCCGCCCCGATATTTCCACCGCCAAGCGGATTTTAGGCTGGGAGCCGCGTGTACCCCTTAAAGACGGACTAAAAGAGACCATCGCTTACTTCGAGAGGTTGCGAGGCTCGAGCCTCACCCCCACCGCTACCCCTAAAGCCGTCTCCGCAGGAGCCGCATGAGCACCACGATTCATTCCCCGACTTTAGCGAAACCCGCCGCCCCAACGCAGACAGAGCGCTTATCCGTCAAAGGCAAATTCCTCTTTCTGGGCGACGAGAAGGTCTACCTCAAAGGCGTGACCTACGGGACGTTCTCGCCAAACAGCAACGATGAACTTTTCCCCGAGCCGGAAGTTGTCGCCAAAGACTTCGACTTGATGCGCGAGAACGGCGTCAACACGGTGCGCACCTACACCGCGCCGCCGAACTGGTTGCTGGACGAAGCCTTGAAGCGTGACCTGCGCGTGATGGTAGGGCTGCCCTGGGAACAGCATGTGGCGTTTTTGGACGAAGGCTTAGCCGACGACATCACGCGGCGCGTGCGCGAAGAGGTCTCGAGGAGTGCCGGACACCCCGCCGTCCTCTGCTACGCCATCGGCAACGAGATTCCCGCGCCGATGGTGCGCTGGCATGGTAAAAAGCGAGTCGAGGCGTTCTTGCACCGGCTCTACCGCACGGTGAAAGAGGTTGACGCGGACGCGCTCGTGACCTACGTCAATTACCCGACAACGGAATATCTCGAGCTTCCCTTTTTAGATTTCGTCGCGTTTAATGCGTACTTGGAGACCCAAGACCAACTCGACGCCTACCTCGCCAAGCTACAAAACCTCGCGGGTGAGCGCCCCTTAGTGATGGCGGAAGTCGGGCTGGACAGCCAACGCAACGGGCTCGAGAGACAAGCCTACGTCATGGACTGGCAGGTCAGCAGCGCATTCGGCGCGGGCTGCGCGGGAATGTTCGTGTTCGCTTGGACGGATGAGTGGTACCGGGGCGGGCATGAGATTGAGGATTGGGACTTCGGGCTGGTGACGCGCTCGAGGGAGCCGAAACCCGCCTTAAAAACAGTGCGTGAGGCGTTTGAAAACGTTCCCTTCAATTTACAGACCGAATGGCAAAAGATTTCCGTCGTCGTGTGCAGCTATAATGGCGCGAAGACGATTCGGGACACGTTGGAGGGGTTGGAGCGGCTCGAGTATCCCAACTTCGAAGCCATCGTCGTGGACGACGGCTCCACGGACGCCACCGCCGCGATTGCCAGTGAGTACGATGTGAACCTTATCCGCACCGAAAACGGCGGTTTGAGCGCGGCGCGTACCGTCGGACTCCACGCAGCGACGGGCGACATCGTCGCCTACATCGACGACGACGCTTACCCCGACCCGCACTGGCTTCACTACTTGGCGCACAGCTACGCGGTGAGCGACTACGTCGGCATGGGCGGACCCAACCTCTTGCCCGCCGAGGACGGACCCATCGCCGAATGCGTCGCCAACTCCCCTGGCGGACCGACGCACGTCCTCGTCTCCGACACCGAAGCCGAGCACATCCCCGGCTGCAACATGTCCTTTCGCCGCGACGCGCTCCTTCAAATCGGCGGCTTCGACCCGCGCTACCGCGCCGCAGGCGACGACGTGGACGCCTGCTGGCGCGTCCAAGACGAGGTAGGCAAAATCGGCTTCAGCCCCGCCGCCGTGGTGTGGCACCATCGGCGCAGTTCGCTGCACCTATACTGGAAGCAGCAACAGGGCTACGGCAAAGCAGAAGCGCTCTTAGCGGAAAAGTACCCCGAGCGCTACAACATGGCGGGGCACATCGCCTGGTCTGGGCGCATCTATGGGCGCGGGCTGACCGAAGCGCTCAAGCTCTTTCCGCAACGGGTTTATCAGGGCACGTGGGGCAGTGCGCCCTTTCAATCCTTGTACGAACGCGAACCCGCCACCCTCGCCTCGCTCGCGCTGATGCCCGAGTGGTATCTGCTTACGGGTATGCTCGCGGTGCTGAGCGTGCTGGGCGCGTTCTGGTCTCCTTTACTCATCGCCTTACCGCTTCTCTTTATCGCTATCGCCATGCCGCTAGGACAAGCAATGAAAAGCGCGGCGAATGCTACGTTTGACAGCTTGGGCGATCCGCCCGACAGACGCAAAGCACTCAAATTGCGCGGGCTCACGGCGCTCCTCCACTTGGCACAACCCGCCGCGCGGCTCATCGGGCGCTTGCGGCACGGCTTGACCTTGTGGCGGCAATATGCGCCCGCGCAGGCGTTTCCTAAGGCGCAAACCCTCACCGTGTGGCAAGAGGTGTGGCGCGACCCGAACGAGTGGTTGCGGCGATTGGAGAGCCAACTCAAAGAGCACATGCCAACCCAGCGCGGCGGCGACTTCGACCGCTGGGACTTATCCGTACGCGGCGGCGCACTCGGCGACGCCCACATCCTCATGGCAATCGAAGAGCACGGCAGCGGCAAGCAGTACGCCCGCTTCCGCGTCGCGCCAAAAGCGAACCGTTTAGCGCTCGGCAGTGCCGTTATGCTCGTCACTCTGGCGCTCTTAGCTGCCCTGAGTGGGGCGTGGGTAGCGGCTGCATGTCTACTTGCCTTTGCTCTACCCATTTCTCTAGCGACCTATCAACATTGTGCGGCGGCGGTAGGCACGGCGCGTGAGGCGATTGAGGGATTAGAGGCGCAATTCAGTCAAGAGGTTAGTGAAGCTCGAGCCACCTCATGACCTCTTACAACGAGTCAAAAAGTGATCTGCACCTCTTCAAACACCTTCTCAAACAGGCGCGTCCGTACTGGCGTTCTATCGTCAGCCTCTTCGTCATCGACCTCCTAGCGACGCCGCTGGCGCTGCTCACGCCCGTCCCGCTGGCGCTCGCCGTGGACTACGTTTTAGGCGACAAGCCGTTCCCCGCGTTCTGGGCGAACCTCTTACCGGACGCGCTCACGAATTCGACCTCAGCGCTGCTCTTTTTCACCGTCGGCTTAGTTGTCGCCGTTGCCCTCCTCACGCAAGCGCAGGCGCTTGGACGCTCGCTCCTCAGTACCTACACGGGTGAGCGGTTGGTCTTGCAGTTTCGCAACCGCCTCTTTCACCACCTTCAGCGGCTCTCGCTCAGCTACCACGATAGGCAGGGGACGACGGACTCGCTCTACCGCGTTCAATACGACGCCACCGCGATCCAGACCGTCGTCATCAACGGGCTCGCGCCCCTACTTACCACGTTTTTCACCGTCGGGGCGATGCTCGTTATCATGGCGCGAATCGAACTCAGTTTGGCGCTCGTCGCGCTCTTAGTCACGCCCGTGCTCTACGTCCTGACGCAGCTTTACCGCGCTCGGCTGCGCCGTCAGTGGAAAGAGGTTAAGAAGTTAGAAAGTAGCGCCATGTCCGTCGTGCAAGAGGTCTTAGCCGCGCAGCGCGTCGTCAAAGCGTTTCGCCGCGAAGACCACGAGCAAGAGAGGTTCGTGCGGCACTCGGAGGCGAGCATCGGCGCAAAGCTGCGCACGGTCATGTCCGAGGGCGCGTTCAACGTGATGATCGGGCTCACTACCGCGCTCGGCACGGCGGCGGTGCTCTTCATCGGCGTGCGGAGCATCCAAGCGGGCACGATGACGGTGGGCGCGTTGGTGCTCGTCATGTCGTACCTAGCGCAGCTTTACGGTCCCTTAAAAAGCATCGGCAAGCGCGTCGCGCAGCTTCAGAACGCCTTTGCGAGTGCGGAGCGGGCGTATGGCTTGCTCGATAAAACGCCCGAAGTGATGGAGAAAAAGGGTGCGAGAGGGCTTAGAGTAGCAAACGGAAACGTCACCTTTCAAGAGGTCTCCTTCGCCTACCCGGATGGTCCCGAAGTCTTAACGGACGTCTCTTTCGACGTGATGCCGGGAACCAAAGTCGGCATCGTCGGACGCACCGGCGCGGGCAAGTCCACGCTGATGAGCCTCTTAGCTCGCTTCTACGACCCGACCAGCGGACAGATTCTTTTAGACGGGGTGGACGTGCGGGACTACAAATTGGATGATTTGCGCCGTCAATACGCCATCGTGTTGCAGGAGCCGCTGCTGTTTTCCTCCTCCATCGCCGAAAACATCGCTTACGGACGCCCCGGCGCGAGTCAGAAAGAGATTGAACAAGCAGCGCAAGCCGCCAACGCCCACGACTTCATCCGCCAACTCCCGGACGGGTACGATACCCCCGTAGGCGACAGAGGTCTCCGGCTCTCAGGTGGCGAACGTCAACGGATTGCGCTGGCACGAGCATTTTTGCGCGATGCGCCCCTCCTCATTCTGGATGAACCGACGAGTTCTGTGGACGTTCAGACCGAAGCGGGCATCGTCGAAGCGATGGAACGCTTGATGCAAGGGCGCACGACGTTTATGATCGCTCACCGCCTCAGTACGTTGGACAGTTGTGACGTGCTCCTGACGGTTGAAGATGGGCGTTTGGTGGACGAAACCAGGGAGGTTCAAAGGGCGCTCGCCGAGGTAGGGCAGGCGCAGGAACTCGAGGTCACTCATGCCTGACGTGATGGACCGTGCGCTAGTGCAAGAGGTTGAACGCGCCGTTGTGCGCCGCACTGGGCAAGAGGAGAAGGTGGATACGCTCGAAGAGCGCACCATCGGCGCTGACCTGTATTCCTACGAGACTCGCTTAGTTGACGTGACGTTCACTTCGGGCAAAGAAGAGACCTACTTCCTCAAAGACTTCGGCAGCTCGAGGCTCCCCAAAGACGAATCCTTGCGGCAGCGGCGCGAACGTGAACGTGCCATGTACGAAGAGATTCTCGCGGGCTCGTCGCTCGGTGAACCTGACTACGTCGGCAAGGTGTGGAACGAAGAAAGAGGTCAATTTTGGCTTCTCTTGGAGTACGTTCCTGGTCGGGAACTGAGCTACTGCGAGTTCGAACACTGGGTCAGCGCGGCGGCGTGGCTCGGGCGTTTTCAAGGCTATAATAAAGCGCATCCCGAACACTTAGAGCACCCCACGCTTTTACGTCACAACGCGGCGTTTTTTCTCGAGAAAAGCAGACAGGCTCGAGAGGTCACGGCGCAAGTTTCAGAAGCACTAGCCGAACGTCTAGCGCCGATTGTCCAGACGTACGACGCCGCGACCGAATTCATCACCGCGCAACCCACGACGCTCGTTCACGGCGCGTATCGCCCGCACAACATCCTCGTTAGCAAAAATCCGTACCGCGTCGCTCCCACCGATTGGGAAAGCGCCGCGCTCGGCACGCCGCTCTATGACTTTGTGTGTTTAGCGGACGGCTTTGAAGGAGCGCAGTTGGAGCAACTTTGGGGTGCGTTCAGCGCCGAGGCGACGATAAGAGGTCTCACCCTGCCCGGTGAGCGAGAGATGCAGTTTCACCTTGCGTATATGCGGCTCTACCGCGTGATGTACTGGCTCAGTCTAACCTTAGAGAACGGGGATTCCTTAGAACACACTCGAGGCATTATCGCGTTGGCGGAAGAATTACACGAAGTTCTAAAGCGAGGCGTAACCTCATGACCATCCTCGTCGGCTCCGTCATCTCGCGCTATCCGTGCGTCCCCGGCTCGGTCCTGAACCGTTTCAACTTCATCGCTGGTTTGCAGCGGCTTGGACATGAGGTCTACTTCGTCGAGGAAATCGGCGCGGACGCTTGTGTGAACGTAAGAGGTGAACCCTGTGCCTACGAAAAAAGCGCCAACCGTGACCTCTTCTTAGAGTTGATGACGCAGTTCGGGCTCAGCGAACGCGCATGTCAGGTCTTTGAAGGCGGCGAGCAAACAGCGGGGTTGACCTTAAAAGAACTCCTCAATGACACGAAAGACGCCCTGCTCATCAACATGTCGGGGCATGTGACGCTGAACGCTATCCTCTCTAACGCCGCCCGCCGCGTCTACGTGGACCAAGACCCCGTCTATACGCAACTGTGGCGCTCCGAATACGATGCAAACTTGAACTTCGACGCGCATGAGGTCTTTTTCTCCGTCGGACTGAACATCGGCACAAAGCACAGCCCAATTCCTGACGCGGGCGTAAGCTGGCAACCTCTTTTGCCCGTCATTGTCCCTGAGTTGTGGACTGCTGAACCTCTTAGTGAAACCGGACGCTTCACCACCATCGCGTCGTGGAGTGGCTACGGGGACCTCGAGTACAAAGGCGAGTGGTACGGCGCAAAGCACGAGATGTTCACTGCCTTTGCCGAGTTGCCCAAACTCAGCGGACAACCCTTCGAAGTCGCCCTCAAAAGCTACCGCGACGAAGACGCAGGGATTCAAGCCTTACGGCGCGGCGGCTGGTGCATCTCGTCGGCACAAACCCTCACCTCTTTGGAGCGCTATAAAGACTTCATCGGCACGTCCAAAGCAGAAATCGGTATCGCCAAAACCGCTTACGTCAAGGGCAATTCAGGCTGGTTTAGCGATAGAGCCGCGCACTACCTAGCGAGCGGGCGTCCGGTCTTGGCGCACTCTACAGGCTTCGAGAGAATCCTGCCGACGGGTGAAGGGGTAGTAACATTTGAGACGCTCGAGGATGCCGCTGCAAGTGCGAACCTCATCAGCGCCGAGTACGACAAACACGCTAAAGCTGCTCGAGCCTTCACTAGTGAGTACCTCGACTACCGCAAGGTATTACCCGAAATGCTGGAGCGCTGTTTGGATTAGAAGTGACCCGTGTCATTCTGAGCGAACGCGAAGAATCTCTGACTTTGCCTTCTCCTCTAACTGGGAAGCGCAAATTGCAAAGTTTTGGCACAGCCAATTACGGGGTTTTAGCGCAGCCAAATGAGACCCTTCGCAATCCATTCCGCTTTCTAACCACAGGATAAACCAGAGCAGCGTCGTAGAGGCTCAGGGTGACACCGAAAACCTGCTACAAAAATCAACCTATCAGCGAAAAGGATACATATGAAAGTCATCTTAGGAAGTCAAAAGTCGAGTGGGGTGCCGGAGTTTGCGGGCTCGAGCTGGGTGCGCTTGCAGTACGTGTTGGGCTTACGAGCTTTAGGCATCGAGAGCTACTGGGTAGACCGCCTACCCGAAGTCAAACCGGATAAAAATCCGCACAGCCTAAACTACCTCACTAAACGGTTTGCCGCGATGATGAAACAGTTTGGTTTAGAAAACAACTACTGTATCGTCTATAACGGCGGCGAGCAGCATTTTGGCATGAGCGAAGAAGAACTCAATGGACTCGCGGACGAGGCGGACGTGCTCATCAACATCAGCGGGCACTTGCCGGAAGGTTCGCCTCTCATGCGCGTTCCGCGCCGCGCCTACGTGGACGTAGACCCCGGCTTCACGCAGATTTGGGCGCACGAAGTGGATATGAACTTCTCAAAGCACACGCATTTCTTCACCATCGGTCAAACGGTGGGCACGCCCGACTTTAAGATTCCGCTGCAAGGCATCGACTGGCGGGTGATTCGTCCGCCGATTGCCTTAGACCAATGGACGCCGAATATCGACGAATCCTACACGCGCTTCTCCACCATCGCCGACTGGCGCGGCTCGCAAGAGGCGATTTTTGAAGGGGTCTATCACGGTGGCAAACGAGACGAGTTCGTCAAGTTCTTGCGGCTGCCCCCATACACGGGCGAGCGCTTCGAGTTGGCGCTCTGCATCGGGCAGCACGACTACGAGGACTTGGGACTCTTAGACGGGCATTTGTGGAAAGTTCAGAACTTTGCGCAGTACACGGGCGATATTGAGAGCTATAGGGAGTTTATTCGGGGCTCGAGAGCCGAATTCAGCGTCGCGAAGGGGGGGTACGTGCGCTCAAACAGCGGCTGGGTGAGTGACCGAACCGCGTGTTATCTAGCATCCGGTAAGCCTGCATTGGTGCAGTCTACGGGCTTCGAAAAGCAGTTGCCGACGGGTGAAGGTTTGATCACGTTTGAGACATTGGACGAAGCTACCAGAGGCGTCGAAGCGATCAACGCGGATTATCTCTCGCACGCGGAGGCGGCGCGGAAGATTGCCGAGGAGTATTTCGACTCGGCGAAGATTTTGGGGATGATGTTGGAGCATGTCGGGCTCGGCGCGGTTGCAAGCTAACACTGCGAGCTGAGCCTCAGCCTATGATCGTTGAGTAGGCTTGAGAAAAGCTTTCGAAGCGTTGTTTGGTACTCCTCTTGGTAAGCGCACCTCTTCGAGCTTGGCGAGGCGCACTCCACTTTAAGGCTCGCTTTGCGTGATACGGTTGTTGAGAAGAAGGGGGTCCGTTATGGGTTCACAAGCCAACGACGTCGCCGACTGGATTTTAATGCCGTGGAGCACTGTGCCGCTCATCATCATCACGACGGTGGGCGTCTACAGCGCCATCATCTTACTCACCCGAATTAACGGGCTGCGCTCATTCTCAAAGATGTCGGGTTTCGACTTCGCGATGACGGTGGCTATCGGCTCGCTTTTCGCCACCACGATCGCCACCGGGACGCCGGGTATGCTCCAGGGCATCACCGCGCTCGCCACCATTTTCGCGTGTCAGCGGGTGGTGGCGTTTTTGCGCTCGAGGGACGAAGACCTGCGCAAACTCATCGACAACGAGCCCGTGCTGCTTATGGACGGCTCGACGGTGCTTCATGAAAATCTGGCGCGGGTGCGCGTGACGCAAAAAGACCTTTACGGCAAGCTGCGCGAGGCGAACGTAATCAACGTTAGGCAGGTGCGCGCCGTGGTTTTCGAATCTACGGGCGACATTTCGGTGCTCTGCAACTTGCCCAACCCGGACGACGAACTGAGCGAAGAGGTCATGGCGGGCGTGCAGAAGTAGGCGTAGCCGACTATCCGTATGGGCGCTCAGCGTACGTGACATCGTCGGGCGGACGCAACTTTGGAGGAGAGCAGAATGGATAACGTAGCTAGTTGGTTTTTGGTGCCGTGGGGAAACGTGCTCCTCATCTTTTTGTCTATGATAGGGTCGTACGCCTTTATCATCCTCTTCACGCGCCTCAATGGGCTGCGCTCATTTTCGAAGATGTCGAGCTTCGACTTCGCGATGACGGTGGCGCTCGGCACGGTTTTCGCGAGTACAGTGTTGTCTCAAGACCCGCCGCTGCTGCGGGGCGCGGTCGCGTTCGCCTCTATCTTTGCAGGACAACATATCGTTTCGCTTCTGCGCGTGAAGAGCAGCGCGGCGAAAGGGCTTCTCGACAACTCGCCGCTCCTGCTGATGAAAGGCGAAACGATCTACTACGAGAACCTCAAGAAAGCCCGCGTTACCGAGAGTGACCTCTACGGCAAACTGCGCGAGGCGAACGTGCTGAGCCTCAGCCAAGTGCGCGCTGTCGTGTTCGAGTCTACGGGTGACGTTTCGGTATTACATGGTGACGAGGACGGTCCCGAACTCAACGAGCAGATCATGAGCGGGGTGAGGGAGAGTTACTGACGGCTACTAGGTCGCAAGTACCCGCGGCAGAAGCAGCGCTGATCAGCCTGCCTCGGAGCCCAACTTAAATACCATGACGCTAGAAAGGCGTAGACGCCTCCTCATCTTCGCGCCGAGCCTGCTCACAGGGCTTTTAGGCGGCGCGTGGCTGCTACGGCGTCCTCTCGAGCTAGGGGCTGACGCGGGTCTCTTCACAATTTTACTCACCGCCGCGCTTTTAGC
This sequence comes from Trueperaceae bacterium, assembly GCA_965213925.1. GTDB lineage: Bacteria > Deinococcota > Deinococci > Deinococcales > Trueperaceae > CBDBZX01. Next base: position 3,819,645 of record OZ243927.1, on the reverse strand, counting down.
GGGTGGACTCTTGGGTGGTGCGTGGCTCTTAGAGAAGCTGCTCCCCTCCTTCCGCGCCGCGAGCAAGCTACTGGAGCGCGCGCTGTCTCGTCTGCATATCTCGCTACCACTCGCGTTCATTTTCGCCGCGCTCACCTCCGTTTCCGAAGAACTCTTCTTTCGCGGCGCACTCCTTTCGCTCTTTGGCGCGTCGCCGCTCGGCGCGTGGGGTCAAGCGCTCGTCTTCGGGCTCCTGCACCCCGCACCACTCAAAGGCTGGAGCTATACGGTCTACACCTTCGTCGCAGGTTTGGCGTTCGGCTACGCGACGCTTCTAACGGGCAGCTTGTGGGCAGCCATCATCGCGCACTTTCTCGTCAACTTGCACGGGTTTTTAGAGGTGCGACGTTTGCAGCGTAGACGGGGTGAGAGGTCGGGCGTGAACCGTTCGCAAAAGGAGAGGATGTAGGTCTTCCGGTACGCCACTCGGCTCCCTTTAGTTTAGACTCGAGCCTATGATTCGCCGCATCTTCGCCTCTGCTGTTTCTCTTTACGTATTTGTCCTTATCTTACTCGCCCTGCTTAATATCGCTCTTGTCAACCCGCCTGTCTGGGTAGCGCTCCCCAGCATCTTCACCGCGCTCTGGTTTTTGCCGCTCGTCCTGCTCGTCCCCTTAGCTTTTCTTATCAACTCGCTTCAACTGAAAATCGCGACGCTCGCGTTTTATGCGCTTTTCATCTTGATGTTCGGTCCTTGGCTTTTGCCTAGGGCTGTGCCGGAGACGGACGCGCCGACCTTACGCTTCGTCACGCTCAACCAGTTGGCGAATAATGACAATATAGAAAGCATCATAGGGGCAGTGACCGCGCACGGCGCGGACGTTATCGCCATCCAAGAACTCTCGCCCGCAGTCGCGGACGCGCTAGCCGAACTCGAGGATTATCCGCATAGGGTCTTAAACGCCTACGAGACGCTCGGCAGAGAGCCCTCGATAGGCTTAGGCGTCGTCAGCCGTTACCCGTTAGAGGCGGTAGACTACGACCCCATGACCCGCGTGCAAGAGGTCAGTCTGCGCGTAAATGACCAGAGCGTCACCCTTCTCAACGTTCACCCGCCGACGCCTTTTGGCAACGACCTACCCGAAGAGGCTTTTTTATCCACCACGCGCAGCTACGACGCGAGCGTGCGCAACGATAACCTAGCAGGGATTTTAGAGCAGGCGGACGAGACGCAGAACCCTGTGGTGATTTTAGGCGACTTCAACCTGAGCGACTTCGAGGCGGCGTACCGTGACTTTGCAGCCGAGTTTGAAAATGTCTACCGCGCGGCAGAGGGGGGCTTCGGCTTCACCTTTCCCGCGAATAGAGACGTGCCGCCCTTTCCCTTCATTCGCATCGACCACATCTGGGTCTCTGAAGGGATGACGCCGCTACGTGCCGGGACGGACTGTCAAGAGACAGGCTCGGACCACTGTCTTGTGTGGGGCGAGGTGGCGCTGCCGTAAACTATCTGTGACAGATTTGTTGGGACGAAATCCTTCGCGGCTTATGCTGAAACTATGAACTGTATTGCATACGTGAAACGACGAGTGTTAATTCCTTTTTTTGTCCTGATTATGACATGGGCAGCCACAGCGTCTGCTCAAATTTTCCATCTGGTCGGGGAAGACGGTTCTCAAAGCTTACTGGTTTTGTCTGACAGCGCAGCGCAGTGGATTGTAGACTACGGAGGCGCACCACGGCTCTTTTATGGGAAAACAGTTGATGATGTATTCAGCGGGTCAGTGAGCGGTGATGAAATGACACGTCGGATGAGTGGGCGGGCTAATACAAATGAAGCAGCGTTAGAGCTAATGCTCGCCGACGCAACTGCCACTTTTGAAGCGGATTTGAAAAAGCTTATTGCAATCTTTACGCTAGAAGGCGTCATACCGATAAGCGCCGAATACAAAATGTTCAGTGCCAAAGCAGAAGCGCAGGCCTACAGCGACCAGTTGAAAGCGTATTAAGCCGTACCTAGACCTGCAAAATTTAGGCAGAGCATAATACCAATTGCACTCTTGCTGAAAAGTCTTCAGGATTCCAAGACCATCTCTGACCCCACTCGAGCCCCCTCAGCGGGGCTCCTCTTTTTGAGTCAATCTACGCTGAGCCTCTGCGAAAATCTTACCCGCGTTACCAAACGTAAGACTTGGGGCTATACGTGAAGCCCGCTTTCATGGTAAAAAATACACACAGACTCTACTGTCGCGCTATTTTATGCACTTTGTACACGTTTTGTTACACAGCTAGCGACAGTCATTCCTACACTGCCGATCAATTCACTAAAGGAGAGCGCCCATGAACCGAGATAGGCTAGGACTTGTTGACCCGTCCTTTGAACACGCGAACTGCGGCGTGGGCGTTTTGGTTGACCTCAAGGGGACTCAGCGGCACAGCTTGGTGCAGCAAGGCTTAGACCTCTTAGCCGACCTCGACCACCGGGGTGCGCGGGGCGCGGAGGAGGCGACGGGCGACGGCGCGGGCATGATGGTGCAAGTTCCCCACGCCTTTTTTAGCGACCTCCTGCCTTTGGGTGAAGCAGGTAGCTACGGCGTCGGGCAGATATTCATGCCTAAAGATGAGAGCGAGCAGCGTACGCCCCGCGAGCTTATCGAAGAGGTTGTAGAGGACGCGGGTTTCGAGGTCATCGCCTGGCGCGACGTGCCGACAGACAACACCGGACTCGGCGAGACCGCGCTGCGGAGCGAGCCCGCTGTAGTGCAGCTCTTCGTGAAGCCGCAAGAGGTATTGTCGTCAGACGACTTCAACGCGCAGCTTTACACCTTGCGCCACAAGATGGACCGGAAGGTCAGAAAAAACGCGCCCAATGACGCCTTCTATATCTGCTCACTCGACCGGCGGCGCATTGTCTACAAAGGGCTTCTGACCTGCCATCAACTGAGAACGTACTACCCCGATTTGTCGGACGAGCGCTTCACCTCGAGCCTCACCTTAGTTCACGCCCGCTTTTCCACCAATACGTTGGGCGCGTGGAAGCTCGCCCATCCCTACCGCACGATTATTCATAACGGCGAGATCAACACCCTGCGCGGCAACCTCAACTGGATGCGGGCGCGGGAGGCGGTGCTCAGCTCGGACAAATTGGAGGACGTGGAACAGCTCACGCCGCTCATCCCGGAGGGCTCGAGCGACACCGCCGCCTTGGACAGCGTGTTGGAACTTCTCATCGCCGCCGGACGCGACCTCCCTCACGCTTTGCGGATGCTCGTGCCCGAAGCGTGGCAGAAAGACGAGGCGATGAGCCCGGAACGCCGCGCCTTTTACGACTATCACGCGACGCTCGTCGAGCCGTGGGACGGTCCCGCGCTGATTGCGGTTTCGGACGGCAGCCGCGTCGCCGCTGTTTTAGACCGTAACGGGCTTCGTCCTTGCCGCTATCTAGTCACCAAGTCAGGGATGCTCATCATGGCGAGCGAGGCGGGCGTGTTGCAGACGCCGCCGGAACAGGTCGAATTCAAGGGGCGGCTCGAGCCCGGACAGATGTTTTTGGCTGACACGAATGAAGGGCGCATCGTCCCCGAAGAGGAGATTTTCGGGGCATTAACCGATGAGAAGTACGCGCGGTGGCTGGACGAGAACCGCCTCAAGCTGCGCGACTTGGACGAGTCAGAAGCGCCCGAGGATGACTTCTCACAAGAGGTGCTGCGCGGCTACCAACGCGCCTTCGGCTACACCAGGGAGGAGCTTCGCTACCTCCTCACCCCGATGGCGAACGAGGGCAAAGACCCTATCGGCGCGATGGGTAGCGACACGCCGCCCGCCGCCTTGTCCACCCACGACAAACCTCTTTCGCGCTACTTCACGCAGCTCTTCGCGCAGGTCTCCAACCCGCCTTTAGATTATCTGCGCGAGTCTCTTAGTGACCTCTTTAGAAACCCACATCGGCAAGCAGCGCAACCTCTTAGACGAGACGCCCGCGCACTGTCGGCGGCTCCTGTTGGACTCGCCCATCTTGACGACGCAAGAGGTCGAGGTGATTAAAGGACTGCGCCGAGACGGGCTCTACGCCTGCACTTTGGACCTCACCTACGAACCAGAGACCTCTTTAGAGGACGCCATCGCATCCCTCCGCCAGAGCGCAGGCGAGGCGGTTCGCGACGACTGCGAGCTGCTGGTCTTCTCCGACAAAGAGGTGAGCGACTCGAGGCTAGCCATTCCGAGCCTCTTGGCGGTGGGCGCAGTGCATCACCACCTCATCCGCAAGGGGCTCAGGACGCACGTGAGTTTAGTTTTAGAGTCCGGCGACCCGCGCACCGTGCAGGACTTCTGCACGCTGATTGGCTACGGCGCGGACGCGGTGCACCCGTGGCTCGCCTTTGCTAGCATCTCCGAAACGGCGGGCAAGGCGCTCGCACCGGACGCGGCGACGGGGCTGAAGCGCTACAGGTCGGCGCTCGAGGACGGCATCCTCAAAGTCATGTCGAAGATGGGGATTTCGACCTTGGAGAGCTACAAGGGCGCACAGGTCTTTCAAGCCATCGGCTTGGATTTTGACCTCGTCGATGAGTATTTCGAAGGGACGACGGCGCACGTGGAGGGTGTCGGCTTGGCTAGGCTCGAGCGCGATCTCATCGCGCGTCACGAGGCGGCGTTCGAGGACGCGGGCGTGGTGACGGGGACGAGTCTGGAGGGCGGCGGCGACCTCTATTGGCGGCGTGACGGCGAGCTGCACCAGTGGAACCCTTTAACTATCGGCAAGCTCCAACACGCGGTTCGCACGGGCGACGCGGAGTCGTACAAGACCTTTGCGGCGTTCATCAACGAGCAGGATACGCGGTTGCAGACGCTTTCGGGGCTCCTGGAGTTCGACACGTTGGACGACCCTCTCCCCTTAGACGAGGTCGAGCCTACCGAAGCGGTCATGAAGCGCTTCGCGACGGGCTCGATGTCGTTCGGCTCGCTGAGCCAAGAGGCGCACGAAACGTTAGCTATCGCCATGAACCGCATCGGTGGGGTTTCCGGCACAGGCGAAGGGGGCGAGCCAGCGGAGCGGTTCGGCACGGAGCGCTCTTGCTCGATGAAGCAGGTGGCGTCGGGGCGCTTCGGCGTGACGATTGACTATTTAGCGAACGCAGAACAACTCGAAATCAAGATGGCGCAAGGCTCCAAACCCGGCGAGGGCGGCGAGTTGCCCGGCGAAAAGGTGGACGACACCATCGCCGAGGTGCGCTTCACCACGCCCGGCGTCGGGCTCATCTCGCCGCCGCCGCACCACGACATCTACTCGATTGAAGATTTGGCGCAGCTCATCCACGACCTTAAATGTGCGAACCCCGAGGCGGAGGTGCACGTCAAGCTCGTCTCGAAGGCGGGCGTCGGCACAATTGCGGCGGGCGTGGCGAAGGCGAAGGCGGACGCTATTCTCATCAGCGGCGACTCGGGCGGCACGGGGGCGTCCTTAAAAACGTCTATCAAGTCGGCAGGCGCACCATGGGAGTTGGGTCTCGCCGAGGCGCATCAGTCGCTGTTGGCGACGCGGCTGCGTTCACGTGTGCGCCTTCGCGCGGATGGCGGTTTGAAAACAGGGCGCGACGTCGTCGTCGCCGCGCTTTTGGGCGCAGAGCAGTACGGCTTCGGCACCGCGCCGCTCGTCGCCTTGGGCTGCGTCATGCTCCGCAAGTGCCACTGCAACACCTGCTCGGTGGGCGTCGCCACGCAGGACCCGGAGTTGCGCAAGCGCTTCGTGGGCGAGCCGGAGCACGTCGTTCGCTACATGCGCTTCATCGCGCAAGAGGTCCGCGAGTGGATGGCGGCGATGGGCTTTCGCACGGTGGACGAGATGGTCGGGCGCGTGGACAAGCTGCGGCAGAAAGAGGTCGCCCACCCCAAAGGTACGCGCTTCGACCTGTCACAACTCCTCCACGATGAATCCTCCAAAGACGACCCGCGCAAGACGAGGGGGCAGAACCACAAGTTGGACGAGAAGTTGGATTTAGAGTTGATTGAAGGGGCGGAAGCTGCGCTCGAAAGAGGTGAGCGCGTCGTCTTAGAGTCAAAAGTGCGCAACTCCGACCGCACCGTCGGGACGATGCTCAGCTCAGAAATTGCTAAGAAGTGCGGCGGAAGTACCCTCGAGGACGACACCATCACCGTCAACTTGACGGGCTCCGCTGGGCAGAGCTTCGGCGCGTTTTTAGCGAAAGGCGTCACGCTGCACCTCACGGGCGAGGCGAACGACTACGTGGGCAAGGGGCTCTCAGGCGGCAAAATCACCGTCGAGACGCCCCCCGAAGTCTCCTACACGCCGAATCAAAACATCCTCATCGGCAACGTGGCGCTCTACGGCGCGACGAGCGGCGAGGCGTACTTTAACGGCGCGGCGGGCGAGCGCTTCGCGGTGCGGAACTCGGGCGTCTTGAGTGTGGTCGAGGGCGTCGGTGACCACGGCTGCGAGTACATGACAGGCGGCGTGGTCGTGGTGCTTGGGGCGACAGGCAAGAACTTCGCGGCGGGGATGAGCGGCGGCGAGGCGTTCGTGTGGGACGAGGCGGGCGACTTTGAAAGGCGGGTGAACGCGGCGCGAGTGAATTTAGAGCCTTTGGAGAGCGAGCGGGACGTGAGGATGGTGCGCCGACTTCTGGAAAACCACGCCGCTTACACCGACAGCAGCAAGGCAAGGGAGGTTTTAGGCGATTGGGACGCGCAGCGAAAGAGGTTCGTCAAGGTGATGCCTGAAGCTTACGCTGAAGCCGTGGAGCGCTTGGAGAGTGAGGGCAAGCAGGTCTTACCTGACGCGCCGCCCTCGCCCGAGCAAAGGCAGGCGCAACCCCAAGTTCAGCACGCGCAAGGAGATGAGGCGTTATGAGCGAAAACCATCCGAGCGGCTACCTGGAAACTTCCCGCAATCCCATCGGTAAGCGCCCCGCCGACGAACGCACCGGCGACTACAACGAGATTTACCTGCCGATGTGGGACGAGTCTCAGCTCAGCACACAGGGCGGGCGCTGTATGGACTGCGGCGTGCCGACCTGTATGGGCGGCTGCCCTATCGGAAACCTCATTCCCGAATGGAACGACCTTGTGTACGAAGAGGACTGGCGGGCGGCGCTCGAGCGGCTTCACGCAACGAATAATTTCCCCGAGTTCACGGGCTACACATGCCCTGCCCCTTGCGAGGACGCCTGCGTCTTAGCTTACAACGACGACCCCGTGACGATTAAGAGCATCGAACGCGCCATCGTAGATAAAGGCTGGGAAGAAGGTTGGATTGTGCCGCAGCCGCCGAAAGAGGGCACAGGTTTCACCGTCGCCGTCGTCGGCAGCGGACCCGCCGGGCTCGCCGCCGCGCAGCAACTTAACCGAGCCGGGCACAGCGTCACCGTGTTCGAGCGTGACGACGCCATCGGCGGGCTCATGGTCTACGGCATCCCGGATTTCAAGTTCGCCAAACATCAAGTCGAGCGGCGCGTGAAGCAGATGCGAGAGGAGGGCGTCACCTTCTGCTGCGGCGTCGAGGTGGGTAAAGACGTGACGTTGGAGAAACTGCGCGACGACTTTGACGCGGTTTGCTTAGCGGTGGGTGCACAGAAGCACCGCGACCTCTCGCTGCCGGGGCGCGACCTCAAAGGGATTGAATTAGCGATGAATTACTTGCCCTTAGAGAACCGCCGCCAAGCGGGGCGTCCGGTGGAGGGGATGATAAGCGCGAAAGGCAAAAACGTCGTCGTGTTAGGCGGCGGCGATACGGGCGCGGACTGCGTGGGAACAGCGCACCGTCAAGGTGCGAAACAGGTCGTGCAAATCAGCATCAACAAGCAGAAGCCTTTAGAGCGACCCGAAAACAACCCTTGGCCCGAAGCGCCCCAGACCTATGAGAAGACCTATGCACAGGAAGAGGGCGGCGAAGAGGTCTTTAACGTGAACAGCGTGGCGTTTTTGGATACAGATGATGACGGCGTGGTCAACGTGCTGCAAGCGGAGCGGGTGGACTGGATTCGCGATGAGAGCGGCAGCCGGGTGGATAAAGAGGTTTTAGAGTCTGATATTCACATCCCTGCTGACTTGGTGCTCGTCGCCATCGGTTTTACAGGGGCGCAGCTTAGCGTGTTTGAGAAGAGCGGGTTAAGGGTGACGGATAGAGGCACGCTCGAGGTAGACGAGGCGATGATGACGAATCTCGAGGGCGTTTTCGCCGCTGGTGACGCCAACCGGGGACAATCGCTCGTGGTTTGGGCCATCGGCGAAGGGCGCGACGTGGCGCGGCAGATTGATGACTATCTTGTGGGGCAGTCGCGTTTACCCTTTAGCCTGCGAACGCAACATCTGCCGCTTGGGATGTAGTTTCAGAAGCGAACAGTGCACGTTGCAAAAAGGGCGTGCTAGGTTCGTGAACATCTATAGCTGCTTTCACCTCCGCTAACAACACGCCTGCGGGTTAAAAGAATACGGATTCCGCGCTTGTCGGAATCCGTATCGGTAGACCACGCTGAAAAAGTCGCGGAAGGAGGCAAATGTAGGGGTGATTCATACAGTGATGTATAGGGGTACCCCTACGCCGCGCACTCCCTCTGAGCAAGATGATTGTGACCTTTCTAGCGTGGCGAGGCATTCTCGTGAGGTCCGGTGTGAGGTATCGGATATCACCGAATAAGTACTAGCGTATATATTTTGGTGTGGGTGTACTCAGAATTTTGTAAGAGTCCATCCTTTACACTTCACTTTGGGAACTCATAGAGGTCAGGGTTCTCTACCTGCTCATTTTAGATACGTCATCTTAGAAAGGAACCTCTCTATGGACATGGATATTTTCAACACGGTTTGGATCGTTTTATGTGCGATCTTCGTCTTTTTCATGCAGGCGGGTTTCGCGATGTTAGAGAGCGGCTTTGTGCGCTCCAAAAACGCGGTCAACGTCATTATGAAAAACTACATCGACATGAGCATCGGCTCGCTCGGCTTTTTTGCTGTGGGCTTTGGTCTCATGTTCGGCGTGAACCAGACGGGCTTTTTCGGGATGAGCAACTTCTTGCCGCAAAGCGGTTCGCCCGAGTTCTACGCCTTTTTATTCTTCCAAATGATGTTCGCCGCCACCGCCGCGACCATCGTAAGTGGGGCACTCGCCGAGCGCATCCGCTACTGGCCCTACATCTTGGCGGCGGTCTTCGTCACGAGCTTGATTTATCCGGTCTTCGGGAGCTGGGTGTGGGGCGGTTACGAAAGCGCGACCTCGGGCTGGCTCGCTAAAATGGAGTGGGGTTCATCGACTTCGCGGGCTCTTCGGTGGTGCACGCGGTCGGCGGCTGGTGTGCGCTTGCAGGCGTGATCGTGCTAGGTCCGCGCATGGGCCGCTTTCGGCAAGGCGGGGCGCGCTCTACGGCCATCCCTGGTCACAACCTGCCGATGGCGTCACTCGGCGCGTTCATCCTCTGGTTCGGCTTTTTTGCTTTCAACGCGGGTAGCACGCTGGACGCGGGCGGCAACTTGGGCGTGATTGTGCTCAACACGCACCTCGCAGGCGCGAGCGGTGTGATGGGCGCGGTTCTCTTCACGCTCATGCTAGGTCGCCCTCTGCTGATGCAGTACCCCATCAACGGCGGCTTAGCGGGTTTAGTCGCCATCTGCGCGAGCGCGAATCTCGCCTCGCCGCTCCTCGCCATCCTTTTCGGTCTCGTCGCGGGCGTGGTGATGGTGCTCGGCACGGACCTCTTAGAGCGCTCCAAGCTCGACGACGCGGTAGGCGCAGTGCCCGTGCACGCCTTCGCGGGCACGTGGGGCATCTTGGCGGTCAGCTTCGTAGACGGTTTCAGCCTGAGCCAGCTCACCGTGCAGGCGATCGGCGCGGCAGCCGCTTTCGCCTGGGCCTTCCCCGTCGCCTTGGTCGTCTTTGTCGGCATCGGGATGCTCATCAATCTGCGCGTGAGCACGTCCGAAGAGCGGCGCGGGCTCGACTACAGCGAACACCACGAGCTGGGCTACCCCGAGTTCCAGTCGGGTCTGCTCCACCAGGGTCAGGACGACGAGCCCGAGTTGGAGTTGGCGGCGTGAGCACCACCTTAGACCAGAGGCGCGGTCTCATCTACGCGGCGTTTCGCGATCTCTTAGGCGAGGAGCAGGCGGCGCGGGCGGTGGACTTCTGGGACACCTGGGACGACAGGGCGCGGACCTCTTTCACGCCACTGCGCTTCGCGCAGGCGGTCCAGAAGGAGCTAGGGCTCTCCACCGAGACGAAGCGAAAGCTCATCCAGTCGATGATCGGCTACAAGGTGTCCGACGAACATGCGCAGTTCTTGGAGGCGAGCGCGCCTGCAAATCTCTCTACACCGAGCGCGGCGCAACTCGCGTCCGCCAAACCCAACATAGCACCCTCCACCGAGTCGGAGCAGTACATCGTCTTCACCGCGCTGCTCTACCCCTTGCTCACGAGGTTGCACCTCTCCGAGCGGCAGTTCTTGGAGAAGATGCACCCCAAGTCGCGCACTGATGTCAAAAGCCTCCTGGAGGGTTCGCAGCCGATGATGCGCAATCCGGAGCGCGTGATGGGCAACTGCCTAGACCGCATATACGAACTTCTCTGCGACGAGTATGGACCTGTTAAGACGGATCAGATCATCGCCCGCTCCGTCGCGCAAGCCGAGCGGCTGCCTGAAGCGGACCTCTTCTCGCCGCGAAAATTGCTCTAAGTGCTGCGTAAAATTCAGATCATTCAATGCCGAAGATAGTGCTGACTTTATCTTCGGCACACCTCATTGACCTAAATTAGAGGTGTCGTCCTTAGTACAGCGTTAAGTAAAGAATGAGCGATGTCATTCTGAGCCCTACGCGAGCATAGGATAGACTCCGCGGAGTCGAAGAATCTCTGACCTTGCTGACTCCTCTGACCGAGATTGCAAGGCGAGACCCCTCGACTGGGCTCGGGGTGACAAGTAAGAGGTTGTGTTGCAGAACTTACTTAACGGCGTCCTTAGTCCAAAAACTCCTGAATTCGCGTGACCGCTCGAGCTAACACCGCCGGCTCACGCACAAGCGCTATTCGCACATACCCCTCACCCTCTTCACCGAACGCCCGCCCTGGATTGAGGCACACGCCCGTCTCCTCCGTAAGTTTGAGCGCGAAGTCAAAGGAATTGGTGAGACCTCTCGGCAACTTCGTCCAGACGTACATGCTCGCCTTGGGCAGCGGCGTGTCCCAGCCGGCAGCGTTCAACGTCTCAACTAGCATGTCGCGCCGCGCCTCGAAAACTTCCGCTCGAGTTTCAGACGTACCCGCTTCCAAAGACACCACCGCCGCCTGCTGAATCCCCACGTACTGGTTAAAGTCGATTGCTCCCTTAGCCTGAGCGAGCGCGGCGACGGCGTCCGCGTTGCCTACCGCCCAGCCCATCCGAAAGCCGCCCATGTGAAACGACTTGGAGCAACTGTAGAGTTCGACAGCGGTCTCCATCCCGCCCTTTTGCGTCAGGACTGACGGGGCGTGGTAGTCGCCGTAGACCATGTCTACGTAAGGGAAGTCGTGAACGAGCAAGATGTCTTGCTCCAAGCAGAAGGTGACGGCTTTTTGCATAAACTCGTCCGTAGCGACGGCGGCGGTCGGATTGTTCGGGTAGGAGAGGACCATCACCCTGGCACGCTTAGCGACCTCTTTTGAAATCTGAGAGAGGTCAGGGAGGTAATCATTCTCCTCAGAGAGCGGCATCGTCGCCATCTCCAGACCCGCTAGCGCAATCGCGCCGTAGTACGACGGGTAGCCGGGGTCGGGCGCGAGGATGAGGTCGCCGGGGTCGGTGGTCGCCAGCAGAAGATTGGCGAAGCCCTCTTGCGAACCGATGAGCGGGAGGACGTGCTCGTCCGGGTCGATGGAGAGGTCGTAGCGCCGTAGGGACCAGTCCGCAACCGCGTGACGTAAGGGTTGCGTTCCAGAAAAGAGGCAATAGCCGTACGTTTCACTCAGGTAGGTCGCGTCTCTAAGCGCTTGAAGGGCGGCTTGCGGCGGCGCTAAGTCTGACGAGCCGATCGAGAGGTCGATGAGTTCTAATCCCTTCGCTTTAGCGCGGCTCTTGGCGCGGTCCATCGTGTCGAAGACGCTCGCGGGCATCGCTTTGACACGCTTGGACGCCCAGCGGTTCGTGTTCATACTTTCAGCGCCTCCCCGCGCATGGCGCGCAAGCTCGCTAAGCTCTCCCGCACTTCGTCCTTGGGCAAGTTGCCCGCCTCGAGCCTCTCGTCGGGCAGCTCGAGCCAGCGTTTGTAGTGCCCGAAGCCCCAGTCGATCAGCTCGAAGTTTCCGGGATAAGCTTCCAACATCTCAAAGAGCCTATCCTCCGCGGCGGCGAAGTCTCCCTTGAGCGCCTCGTACTCGAACACGAGGCGCTCGGTGATGAGTGGCAACGCACCAAACATATCCACTAGCCGCGCTACTTTCACGTCGTAAAAGGGGATGAGTCCGGCTTCGGTAGTCAGAGCGTGAAGGTACAGCTCCAACATCTTGAGATAATCCTGCGCGCTCACGTCCGCGCCTTGCGACGCTTTAACGTTCGCTTCGGCGTAGAGGAGTTCGCCCATCAGCAGGCTTTTTTCGACCTCTAAAACGCCCGTCGTGCTCAGTAAATTCAAGAGGTCGGCGGTGGACAAGCGGTGGACCATCTGCGCGTCTGAGCCGGTGTTCTCGCGGTAGGCGGTGTTGATGAGGGTTAGCGCTTCGTCTGAACGTCCGTGCGCGGTCAAGTGCTCGACCTCGGCGAGCGTTTGCTCTAAGCGTTCGGTCATACGGGTTAAAAAGTCGTCTTTGAGCGGCATGGGGTATTGTACGCTTTTGCACCAAGAAAGAGGTTTTCGTGGTGGCTCGGGTGTGACACATTCGACATTTTGAGTTACCGGCAGGTTAGAGCTGCCGTAACCACGTCGTAACCAGAGGAGGCTACCCTTTGGTTGAGCAAGGACAAACCTGCTCGAAAGGAGCTAGACATGAATAAGAAACTCAAGCAAGGGATGATGGCACTGACCGTGACGGGTCTTCTGGTGGGCGGCGGTTTAGTCGGGGCGCAGACGGGCGGCGCGGCGAGCGGAGCGCAGAATAGCAGCGTGTCAGATGACACGCCAAACACCGACCGAGCTTTCGCGGGCAGAGGTCATAGAGGACAGCGCGGTTTCGGTAAATTCGGGGGCGGGCTTTCCCTCGGGCGTTTAGCGCTCGGCACAACCGTTGAGGTCACGCTTTATGACGGCAACCCGGAGGAGAACGGGAACGTTTTAGATACGTTGAACTTGACCTACGGCGAGGACAGCGAGGCGGCGTTCGCCGAGCAGCTTGCCGAGGCGCGAGAGAATGCTCAATACATCCAAGTCGAGGTGGGCGAGCAGACGCGCACGCTCAACCTCTCGCAAGTCGAGGATTTTGTGGAGGGACGCGGGCTCTTACCCCGTGAACTCGCCTCCGGGCGCGGCTTAGAAGAGGGCGACACGCTCAGCGCGACCTTTTATGACGGCGACCCCGAAGCGGGTGGGGGTGAACAGGAAACGCTCACCTTTACCTACGGGCAAGACAGCGCGGCAGGTTTTGCGGACAGCTTTACCGACGCCGCGCAAGACGCCTCTTTCGTCTCTGTGACGACGAGCCCACAGAGTTACACGGTAGACCTTTCGGCAAGGGCGGAACGAGGTCCTCGCGACTTCGGCGGCGGGAATAGGCGGTAAACTTGTCCTCGAGCGGTAAGCTGTAACCGTAAGCAGCGCGGTGTAGGGACGATTCATGAATCGTCCCTACGAAACGGTGTTGCTGGCAAATGGGAAGATTTATAGCAGTTCACATAAACACTGAGCTTGAATCACGCAAGTATCATTTCCAAACGTGCGCGCTAGACTGCGTTCCCTCTTCTCGGATTGGCTCAAACCAAATGATACTTGCTATAATGAATGCGACTTCTCTTAGTCGAAGACGAACCCAACATCGCTAAGCCTGTGGTGCAAGCGCTCGAGGCGCAGGGTCACAGCGTGCGTCACGCGGCAGACTTGGGGGAGGCTCGAGCTTGAACCCAACCATCCAAAAGGTTTAACAGCAACCATGTGGTTGCGCCTGCTCAGCGAGGCGCAACCACACTAAAAACTTTTACGCCGACCTCTTTACACTGATTTTGACTACTTAGGTCCCGCTGCCACGACCTCTTGTGAGACGTTATTTTCAAACTTCTGAAAGTTATCCTTGAACATCTGCGCCAACTCTTTCGCCTGTTTGTCATACGCTTCGCCGTCCGCCCAGGTATTGCGCGGCTCCAAGACGCTGCTCGGCACGCCGGGGCAGTGGCTCGGAATGTTCAAGCCAAAGACCTCATTTGTGGTCATCGGCACGTCATCAAGCTCGCGGTCCAAGGCGGCGTCCACCATCGCGCGGGTGTAAGAGAGTTTCATCCGCTGCCCTTCGCCGTACGCGCCGCCTGTCCAGCCCGTATTGACGAGCCAGACGTTGACGTTATGCTGCTCGATCTTTTTACCCAGCAGCTCGGCGTAGGTGCTCGGCGGCAGCGGCAAGAAGGGTGCGCCGAAGCAGGCGCTAAAGGTCGCGGTGGGCTCGGTCACGCCGCGCTCCGTGCCCGCAATCTTGGCGGTGTAGCCGCTCAAAAAGTGGTACATCGCTTGTTCCTTGGTCAGTTTAGAGATAGGCGGCAGCACGCCGAAAGCGTCAGCGGTTAAAAAGAGGATGTCTTTCGGGTGTCCGCCCTTGCCTGTCTTGCTCGCGTTCGGAATGTGATGAATTGGGTAGGCGGCGCGGGTGTTCTCCGTCTTGCTCGTGTCGGTAAAGTCTACTTCTCTCGTCTCTTCATCGAAGCCGACGTTCTCCAAAATCGTGCCGAACTGCTTTGTCGTGGCGTAAATTTCCGGTTCACTCTCGGGTGTGATGTTGATGATCTTCGCGTAGCAGCCGCCTTCGAAGTTGAAGACCCCAGCGTTGGACCAGCCGTGCTCGTCGTCGCCGATGAGGACCCGAGACTGGTCGGCGGAGAGCGTCGTCTTGCCCGTGCCGGAGAGCCCAAAGAAGATGGCGACGTTGCCGTCCCGGTCGTGGTTCGCGGAGCAGTGCATCGGCAGGACGCCCTTTTGCGGCAGCTCGTAATTCATGATGGAAAATAAGGACTTTTTGATCTCGCCCGCGTACTCCGTGCCGCCAACGAGCACCAGTCTTTCGGAGAGGTTCATGGCGATGACGGTGCTGCCCTTCGAGCCGTGCCGCTCGGGGTTGGCGCGGAAGCCGGGCAGGTCGATGACCGTGTACATGTCTGGGCTGTCGGGCGGCGCTTGACGAATCAGCATGTTGCGCGAGAACATGCTGTGCCAGGCGTACTGCGTGATGATGCGCACCGGAATCTGATAGCCTTCGTCCGTGCCGACGTAGAGGTCTTGTACGAAGAGGTCGCGGTCTTGCATAAACGCGCGCATCCCCGCCCGCAGGTTTTCAAACGGCTCGCGCTCCATAGGCTGGTTGATATCGCCCCAATCCACCTTGTTTTCGGTGTTCTCGTCGCGCAGGATGAACTTATCCTTAGGGCTGCGCCCGGTAAATTTGCCTGTGTCGACCAGGAGCGGACCGTTCGCGGCGGCTAAGCCCTCGCCGCGTTTAATCGCCTCTTCATACAATTTTGGCGGAAAGTAGTTCCAGTGGACGTTGCTAAACTCGATGCCGTAGTCTTCTTTCGTCTTGATATCTGCCATAAGACCTCCTGGGCTGTCTCGTTTGCAGCCAGGATACCTCAAAATGTGGGTCAGGGAAGGGCGCGCAAGCTCTTGTACCTGAGGAGCGCTTGTTCACCGGAAATCCTCGAGTCGGCACAGAATTCGCACGGACCCTCTAAAATTCAAAGCTCACTAGTGGCACTGTTTCCGGATAATTCTCGTAAGAATTATCCCGAGCGAGGCGTTCTCAACCCGCCGACACTACCTCTAGGACAAGGTCTCGAAGCGCCCTAGCGCCCTGAATCTCTGGTAACGCTGTTGTAAAAGTTGCTCTTCTGACATCTGGGAGAGCACGTCTAACTCGCTACGCACACGCTCTTTGACGCACTCGAGCGCCGTCTTAGGGTCGCGGTGCGCCCCGCCCGTCGGCTCTTTAATCACGCTATCGATAACGTTTAGCTCCAGTAAATCCTTCGCCGTGAGCCGCAAAGCCTCCGCCGCCTTCTCCGCCTCGCCCGCGTCACGCCACAAGATGGCGGCGCACGACTCAGGGCTGATCACGGAGTAGATGGCGTTCTCCAACATCAGCACGCGGTTTGCCACGCCGATGGCGAGGGCGCCGCCCGAGCCGCCCTCGCCGATCACGACAGTCACAGCCGGAACTTTAAGCTGGCTCATCCGCTGAATGCTCTCCGCAATGACCCAAGCTTGCCCCTGCTCCTCGGCGGCGATGCCCGGATACGCGCCTGGCGTGTCGATAAAGGTCACAACGGGCAGCCTGAACTTATCCGCCAGGTCAAACATCCGTATCGCTTTTCTGTAACCCGACGGATGCGCCATGCCGAAGTTGCGCTGGATGTTCTCTTTCGTGTCGCGCCCTTTTTGCTGTGCGAGCACGACGACGCTGCGCCCTTCTAACTGCGCGAGCCCCGTCACGAGCGCCGCGTCGTCGCCCAGCGTCCTATCCCCATGTAACTCGGTGAAGTCCGTGAAGAGGTGCTGCACGTAGTCGAGCCCCGTAGGACGCCCTGCCGCCCGCGCCACCTGGACACGCTGCCAACGGGTTAAGTCAGCAAAAATCTCCTCTTTAAGCCGCTCCAAGCGGTTTTCTAAAAGACTGATCTCTTCGCTGAGGTCGATGTTTTGCTCCTCGGCGTAGGCGCGCATGTCGCCGATACGCGCCGCAAGGTCGTCAATCGGTTTTTCAAACGCCAAGGGCACGCGGCGTCTCCTCTGGGTTCTGGTCGAGGTGCGGTTTCGGGGGGCTGTTTCTGAGTAAGCGGACGTAATTCGCCAGCTTCGCTTTGAGTTCGCCCCGCGGCACTACGTCGTCTAACATCCCCTTTTGCAGCAGAAACTCGGCGCGCTGAAAGCCGCTCGGCAACTCCTGCTTGATGGTCTGCTGAATCACGCGCGGTCCCGCAAAGCAGATGAGCGCCCCCGGCTCCGCGATGATGATGTCGCCCAGCGTCGAAAAGCTCGCGGTGACGCCGCCCGTGGTCGGGTCGGTCAACACGCTGATGAAGGGCAGGCGCTTTCTGGCGAGGTTTTCGAGCACCACGGTCGTCTTCGCCATCTGCATGAGCGAGAGCGCGCCCTCTTGCATCCGCGCGCCGCCCGAGGCCGTTATGGAGATGAAGCTGCGACCTTCGTCGGCGGCGCGTTCGGCGGCCCTCGCGATCTCTTCACCGACAACCGAGCCCATCGAGCCGCCCGCGAAGAAAAAGTCCATCACGGCTAAAGCGACGGGCTCACCTTCTAATCTCGCCGCCCCCGTGATAATCGCGTCGGGTCTGCCTTGCCGCGCCTTAAACCGCTCTAAACGCTCCGGATAGGGCTCGGTGTCGATAAATTCAAGGGAGTCTTGCGGTCCCACCCGCCCCGACCAGGGCTCGAAGGTGTCTTCGTCGGCGAGCATCGCCACGCGGGTGTCGGCGGGCATCCGGTAGTGATGCCCGCACTCGGTGCAGAGCGCGAGGTTTTCTAGCAAATCCTTGCGGTAAATCTGCGCGTTGCAGCTCTCACACTTGAGCCAAAGCCCAGCGGGGCTGTTGTCGTCATCGCTGCGCGTCGGGCGCTTGCGGCGAAACCAGCGTTCTAAGGTCATTGTTTGCTCCCAGGCCAACCTCTCTTGGCACTCAGTCGACATAGTATCAACAGGGTAAAATAGCAGCGTAGGCTGCACTGATGTGGGGCTATTCTAACAACACTCTGACGGTACTAAGGATTATGCACGTACATATGCGAAGTTGTGTAGGCCAACCCAGTGCAACAAGGTCTTATCTAACAGCTCCGATAAGCCGCCGTCAATCGTCAAAAAACAGAGGTGTCGAAAATAAAAAAGAACCTTGAGAGGACCTCCGCCGGGGGGGCAGCGGGGTGCGGAAGTGCAACCCTCAAAGTTCACTGTATGTTGTATCACACCACAAGCAGAGCTGTAAACCCTTAGTCAGCCGTTCATGAACATTTGTGCACAGTTCAGACGACGTTTTGTTCCGCGTTCACCTTAGTGTCTTCTGTGCTTCTTACAAAACGCTCTAAACGAAAGTCTTCAAGATCGAACTTGTGTGCGCGTTCTAAAACTTCCGCCGCTAAAATATGCCCCGTCGCCGGGCTATGCTGCACGCCGTGACCTGAAAAGCCGCACGCATTGAAAAAGCCTGGAGACGTGTGCGCTTCCCCTAAAATCGGCAGGTGGTCGGACGTCATCGCGTAGAGCCCCGCCCAACACGCCTTCGCGTCTAAGCCCGCGCGCTCTAAAAATGGGAAGCGCGGCAAAGCAAGCTCTAAAAGATAGTCAAGCCACACCCAGTCTACCGACTGGTTCTCGCTCGGCGGCTCGTTTTCGTTGGCGAGCCCCATGATAAAGCGCGCCCCCTCGCTGCGCAGCCATACGCCCGTCGTTTGGTCGATCATTAGAGGGCTCGGGTGCGGGTAGTCAGACGGTCCCGTCGCGTAGACGTTGCGTCGGTAGGGAGAAACCGGAACGTCCAAACCTGCAAGTTTTCCAACGTCTCTTGCATAAGCGCCCGCCGCGTTGATAACGGCGTCTGCACGGAAGGTTTCTACGTTCGTTTCAACGCGCCACTGTCCACGCGCAAAGGAAAGACCCTGCACCTCGGTTTGCAGGTGGAGGCAGGAACCGTGCGCCTTCGCCCCTCGCAGGTAGCCCATCGTCACCGCGTGTGGGTCCACCACGCCGTCGTCTAACCCTAAAGTCGCGCCTGCCAATCCTTGCGTGTTGAGGTCGGGAAAGCGGCGCTCTAATTCGTTCACGCTGAGCGTTTCGACCCTCGCCCCCGCCTCCCGCTGCATCTGTGTTTGCGCCCTCCACGCTGCCCACTGTCCGCTCTCCACCAGAAAGAGGTAGCCCACCTTGCGGTAGCCCGCGTCCACGCCTAGCTCTCTTTCGAAGTGGGCGAAGACACGCGTGCTATAGAGCGACATCTCGACGTTGACGCGGTGGCTAAACTGATGGCGAATACCCGCCGCCGATCTGCCTGTCGCCCCTGCCGCTGGCGCGGCGGCACGTTCTAAGACGTGCACTTCTGCGCCCCCTTTTGCTAGGTGGTAAGCGCAGCTTGCGCCCACGATCCCTGCGCCGACGATGACGACTTTAGGGGTTTGGTTCATTCTTTACTGTAAACTTTTTCGCGGCGTTTCGTTCGGGGTAGATGAACCTTCACCGGCGAGGCTCAGCGCAGTGAACGTGCTCGAGTGAACGAAGCGGGTGCAGCGCTTATCCGAGGTCGCGCCGCTACATCTACCTGCGTGAGATAGTCGCTTTTGTCCGAGCCGCGGTACGCGCTAGCGTTAGGGATGCGCTATTTTGAGCAGATTACAGCTGTTTCGGTTCGACCTAACCTTATAGCGAAAGCCGCCCAGTTTGCGGCGCAGGTGACGCCGACGGTGGGTACGCTTGGTAAGGGGTATAGGGACTCGAGCCAATATAACCTACAGAAAATCCGCCACGACCATTTTGTCAGCAAAGTCGGGGAAGAGGCGGTCAAAGAGGTTTTTGAATCGTCTGGGCAAACCGTTCGCGGACCTGACTACCGAATTTATGAGGGCAAACAGAAGTCGTGGGACGCCGACCTCTTTGTGAACGGGGTTGGGCTCGCCGTGAAAACACAAACGACGAAAAATGCAGTGCGTTACGGCTTATCGTGGACGTTTCAGGCGGGACAATACCGCAAAGACCCGATCTTGGGTCAAAGCGAGGCGTGGGTCTGTTTCGTTCAATTTGACGAGGCGCGTAAGTGGTGCCGGGTCTACCCACCTTACCGAATGAAAGAGCTGACGTTTGGAGAACCTAAGCTGCGGCGTCTCAAAGGGAGCAAGAAAGTCGTCTACGCAGAGAGCTTACCGTTGTTCGAGGAATCAGTAGTCAGCATTCAGTAGTCAAGTTTTTATGCTGACTACTGAATGCTGACTACTGTCTTTAACCTTTCACCACAATATTAACTAACCGTCCCGGCACAACAATCTCTCGCACGATGTTGACACCTTCCATATACCGCGCCACGTTCGGCTCCGCTTTCGCCGCGTTCAGGATGGCGTTTTTGTCCGCATCTTTCGGCACTTCTACCTCGCCGCGCCGCTTGCCATTGACCTGCACCGCGAGGGTGAGGGTGTTTTGCTCCAAGGCGCTCTCGTCGTACTCGGGCCAGGCTTGCGCGTGAACGGAGCCTTCAAAGCCCACTCTATCCCACAACTCCTCAGCGATGTGCGGTGTGAAGGGCGCAGTCAAGCGTAAGAGCATTTCACGCCCTTCTTGCCACTCGTCGGTCTCGACCACCGCGCTCTTTTTCGCCTTGCTCATCGCGTTGACCAAGGTCATCAGTTCAGCAATCGCCGTGTTGAACTGGAAGTTCTCCAAGTCTTCCGTGACCTCTTTGATAGCAGTGTGCGCCGCGCGGCGCACCTCTTGACGCGCCGCCTCATCCGCCGCACCTTCACCTGTCGCCTCATCCGAGATGAGCGCCCACACGCGGTTCAGAAACCGCGCCACACCCTCGATGCCCGACGAATTCCACGGTCCGCCCTGCTCCCAGGGACCGATGAACATCAAGTACGCCCGCACTGCGTCCGCGCCGTATTCGTCCACCAAGGCGTCAGGGTTGACGGTGTTGCCCCGCGACTTCGACATCTTCTCGCTGTCCTCGCCCAAGATGATGCCCTGGTTGCGGAGTTTCTTGAAGGGTTCGCTCGACTGGGTTAAATCCAAATCGCGCAACACCTTGGTGAAAAAGCGGGCGTAGAGGAGGTGCAAAATCGCGTGCTCGATGCCGCCCGTGTAGAGGTCGACGGGCGTCCACGCTCTGACGAGTTCCTTATCCAAAGGCGCGTCCTCTTTGTGCGGCGAGAGGTAGCGGAACCAGTACCACGACGAGTCCATAAAGGTGTCCATCGTGTCGGTCTCGCGCTTCGCCGGTCCGCCGCACTCGGGGCAGGTCGCGTTCAAAAAATCTTCGTGGTGCTTCAAGGGCGACTCGCCCGTCGGCATAAACGCAACATCTTCGGGCAAGCGGACGGGTAAGTTCTCCTCTTTCTCCGCGACGATGCCGCACTCGTCGCAGTAGAGCATAGGAATAGGTGTGCCCCAGTAGCGCTGACGCGAGATGAGCCAGTCGCGCAAGCGGTAGGTGATTTTGCCCTCACCTATGGTGTGCGCCTCGAGATAGTCAATCGCCGCCGCAACCGCCGGATTGTTGCGCCCCTTCTCGCCGTTATTCATTTTGCCGTCGATGGGTCCGCTGTTCACGAGCACGCCCGGACCCGCGTAGGCTTCGCTCATCGTGTCGGCGTCAAAGGGCTCCTCACCTTCGGGCTGCACGACGGGAACGATATCCAAGCCAAACTTCCGCGCAAACTCGAAGTCGCGTTGGTCGCCAAAGGGAACCGCCATGATCGCGCCCGTGCCGTAGCCCATCATCACGTAATCCGCAATCCAGATAGGGATGCGCTCGTCGTTCACCGGATTGACAGCGTACGCGCCGATAAACTCGCCCGTCTTCTCCTTGCCCTCGGCTTGGCGGTCGATTTCGCTCATCCTCGAGGCGCGTTCCACATACGCCTTTACTGCGTCTTTATGCTCGTCAGTCGTCAACTTCTCCACCAGCGGATGCTCCGGCGCTAACACCATGAAGGTCGCGCCCCAGAGCGTGTCCGGTCGAGTCGTGAATACGGTGATGTCGTCGCCCTCTTCACTCTTAAAGGTCACGTTCGCGCCCTCGGAGCGCCCTATCCAGTTGGTTTGCATGAGCCGGACGCGCTCTGGCCAGTCTACGCTCGAGAAGTCCAACAACTCGTCCGCGTAGTCTGTGATCTTGAAGTGCCACTGAGGCATCAAGCGCCGCTCGATAAGCGCGCCCGAGCGGTCCCCGCGCCCGTCAATCACCTGCTCATTCGCCAAGACCGTCTTGTCCACCGGGTCCCAGTTGACGAACGACTCCTTGCGGTACGCCAAACCACGCTTAAACATTTGAATAAAGAACCACTGGTTCCACTTATAATACTCCGGGTCGGAGGTAACGACTTTTTTAGACCAGTCGAAAATCGCGCCCATCTGCTTGAACTGTTTTTCCATGAAGTCGATGCGCTCATACGTCAAACGCGCCGGATGGACCTCTTTGCCCTCGCGCGCCGCCTTGATCGCCGCGTTCTCCGCTGGAAGCCCAAACGCATCGAAGCCCATCGGGAACAGCACATTCTTGCCGCGCATCCGCTGAAACCGCGCGTAGGCGTCCGGCACAGCGAAGGCGTACCAGTGACCCACGTGCAAGTCGCCCGAGGGATAGGGGTACATGGTGAGGTAGTAAAACCTATCCTGGTCCGCGTGCAAGTCAACTTCGTACGTGCCCGCCTCTTCCCAACGCTGCTGCCACTTGGGTTCGATTTCGTGCGGGTTGTATTTTTCGCTTTTGTAGTCGGCTACGGTGTCAGCCATGTTTAGACTCCTTGAAGAAAGCTTTTAGGTATTAGCGGTTAGCCATTAGCTTTTATATGGTATCAGCTAACGGCTATCTGTTCTGGAAACCAAAGAAAAACCCCAACCATCAAGAGGTCGGGGAGGCAAGCAAGAGCGGCTAAGAGGTCACTCGTGCTTAGAGCCTCCTAGTCGTAGGGTGGTGAAGGAGTAAGTCATCTTGGGGATATGGTAGCGCTTGGTGGTGAGCTTGTCAACAAAAAGTTATTTGCTGTGTCATGTCTGAAAACTTCATACAATACTTTTATGGGTCAATTGGTCGATCTTGTCCAGCAAATTCGCAGCCTCTATTTTTCAGAAATAAGTGTAGGTGTAGAATCGTCACCTGATGCTGCAGAAAGACTCGTAACAATCCAGACTTTGAGTAACGCGGTAGAAGCGCTAGAAGCATTTGATGAAACAGTAGATAGAGAAACGCGAGGTGAGAGAATTTACGACATCTATGCTATTTTTAGTGTTGTTTACACTTTGGAGAGAGCGCTACAAAAACTTGCTCAGGATATTTTGGGCGAACCTTTCCCTACCGAACCAGAAACGGCTTTGTATGAGTTTCGCATAGTTCGCCGTCTGCTATCTCACCCGGTAGATTTGACTCCCCATTCTGGGGACAAGAAAAAAGGATTTTTACCAGCAGGAGCAGTTATCTCGGAGGGTATATGGGAAGCTGATACGGGTAGACCCGCTTTTCTCATCGCTATTTTGCAAGAGGGGTATAACTGGTCAGACAATAAATACCGCCCTTTTGCGCCTCACAAATATATTTCTGCGTTAAAGAGTGATCTCAAAGACGTTTATTTGGTAGTGGTTCAATCCCGAATGATTTCTAGGTTGTAGCGAACGAGGAAACGGTGCAAGCAGGTAAGGTGCATATGCTCGGACTTGGAGAAGGCTAGGGTCTTGCGGACGAAGCGAGCGAGGCGTTGGCGCAAGGTATTGTTAAAACGTTCGACATGAGCGGTTAAGCCAGAGGCTTTACTGACGGGTTGGTGGTGTTCGTCTGGTAGTACGCTTTGGTAGGCGTCCCAGAAGTCGCTGTAACAGAGACCTTGCTTGTAGCTTTGAGGGATACCTTTCCAGAGTTGCTTACAGGTAGCTGCGCCGCGCCCACCTATGACGCAGGCAACGACTTGACGGGTCTGCTTACATAGCGCCACCCATACCCAACGCTTCTTCGCTTTCTTCTGCACAAACGAGTGCATCTCATCAAGTTCTAGCTCTACGTGTTGAGGCTGGTCGAACGAGACCAGGGTGTCTTTTAGGGCTGGGAGTTTTCTTCGTTTTTTTTGAGCCAGCGACTCACCGTGCTACGCGCTACACCGAAGGTGCGCTCTAGTCCTCTCAAACTTGAACGCTCCTCGTAGGCACTTAGAATCTCCTCTTTACGCGGCTCGGTGTATCCGTTCGGGCTCGGCTCCTCGCGACTCTGCTTCTTACAGTCCTTACAGCGGTACTTCTGCTTGCCATTCGGCGCTACGCCGTTCTTGACGATGTTCTCGCTACCGCAGTGGTAACAACTCACTATCTTCGTAACCATGTCTTATTGTAGCATTCGAGACGCGACCACTACCGTTTATTTTTCTTCAATCCTCAGTGCTTTACAAGAATCCAATACTTGAAATAGCGCCGCTGCTCACGTCTTTATAAATGTCGAGGAGATTCTCCCGCAACTCCGCTTCACTCTCGCCCTGCGTCCAGTAGTCAGGATACTCTTCCAAATAGCCTAACCACATGTCGTCCTCTTGCCAATAAACGTACTTAGGTTTCATAGCTTCATTTTAGCGTATCCGAAGAACCAACCTCACCAAATCTCCGCCAACTCGAGCCTAAATCCCTCTAACACACCCGTTCCCACAACCTCTTGAGGCTGCTCGAGTTCCTCCACGCCATCAGCCGTATAGATGTAAACGCGCCTCTCCTGCGGGTCGATAAGCCAGCCTAATTCTGCGCCGTTCTCCATATACTCTTGCATCTTTTCTTTAACGACGCTGAGGCGGTCAGAAGGGGAGCGAAGCTCTAAGACGAACTCGGGACAGAGCGGGAGAAACTTTTCCCTTTGTACGTCTGTCAGCTCAGCCAATCTCTCCTCGCTGACCCAGGATATATCGGGTGAACGAACCGCGCCGTTTGCTAAGATGAACCCTCCAGAAGAATCGAAGACCTTGCCCCGCTTATGTTGGCGGTTCCAAAAGACGAATTGAGCAGTAAGTTCGGCGTTGCGGCTACTCGTGTTGCCTCCGGCGGGCGGCATGACGATAAGGTCTCCTTCGGCGCTTAACTCCATGCGGAGGTCCTGATTGGCTTGAGCAATATGGAAGAAAGTGTCGGCGTTCAGCTCAAATGCCGGGAGGCGCATGACGAGCGGTTGCCAGTTGACAGAGCGTTCTCTAACTGCGTCCATAAGCACCCCCAGACTTGACTTCCAATATTTCTACGTCTTTGCAAATGTTGGTGAGGTTCTCTCTAAGCTCCGCTTCGCTCTCGCCCTGCGTCCAGAGGTTGGGATACTCTTCTAAACACCTTGACCGTATGTCATCCTTTTGCCAGGAGATGTACTCGGGTTTCATAGTCTCAGTTTAGCGCATCCGAAGAACGAGCTTGACCAAATCTCCTCTAGCTCGAGCCTTTGTGATAGAAGACCGACCTGAGCGGACGCGAATAGAAATATAGCAAGTATCATTTGGTTTGAGCCAATCCGAGAAGAGGGAACGCAGTCTAGCGCGCACGTTTGGAAATGATACTTGCGTGATTCAAGCTCAGTGCTTATGTGAACTGCTATAGTGCACGAAGTGTTACGAAGAGACGCTCTCACTGTGCCAACTATAAATGCAAAGACTGTCTCATTTAACCTTCTTATTTAGGCTTGTTTAGGCGGCGCTGCGGTAACAAAAGCGCCGCCTTCGCTCCATCATCAGTTGCCAACTACTCGTTCGTGGAACGCTCCTCCATGAGAAAGTGAGTCAGTAGCTCGATCGCCGCGTTTACATCTGATTTGGCAACCATCTCGGTCACGGTGTGCACGTAGCGTGAGGGCGTCGAAATGGTGAGGGTAGGAACGCCCGCGCGACTCTTTTGGATCGCACCCGCGTCCGTGCCGCCTAAGGGCAAAATTTCAAACTGATAAGCGAACGCTGTTCTTCTCGGCGACCCCTGTACGAATTCGTCCAGGAGCCAGCGGGTGCTGATGGACGCGGAGTCCATCACCTTGAGCGCCGTACCCGCGCCCAACTTCGTCACACGCTGGTCGTCGCTCGTGCCGGGGGTGTCCACCGCGAGCGTGGTGTCGAGGGCGATGCCGATCTCTGGCTCCACGCCGAACGCGCCCGTCGTCGCGCCCCGCAAGCCGACCTCTTCTTGGGTGCTAAAGACGGCGTAAACGTCGTAAGTAGGATTCTCGAGCTTTTTGAGCACTTCGACTAAAATCCAGCAGCTCACCCGGTCGTCGAGCGCTTTGCCCGTCACGACCTCGCCTAGGTCGCGAAACTCCTGAATGAGCGTCACGGGGTCGCCGACGCGCACCTTTTCCTTGACCTCGTCTGTGTCCATCCCTAAGTCGATGGCGAACTCGTTCATCTGCGGGATTTTTTTACGTTCCTCGGCGGTAGAAATGTGGATAGGCTTTGTCGCCGGGTTCATGACGCCGACTAAGTCGCCACTTTTGGTCTGCACGGTGACAGGTCGCGCGAAGAGGTTGCGCGTATCGAAACCGCCGACGTTCTGTACGCGTAAAAAGCCTTTGTCGTCCACAAATTTGACGTAGAAGCCGATTTCGTCCATGTGCGCGCTCAACATGACGCGCTTGCCGTCGCCCTTCTTATAGGCGATGAGGTTGCCCATCGCGTCGGTGTGAAGTGAATCGACGACGCCTTCTAGTTCGCGTTGCAGCAGCTCGCGGACGCGCTCTTCGCGCCCCGGCACGCCGCCGACTTCGGAGAGTTGCTTGAGTAGGTCCATAAAGTTACTCTAACACCCGGAGAAATTTGCTACGCTTAACTGTGACGCTGTTTACACAAAAGGTGTACGAGGATGAAACGTTTACAGAATTAGATTGCCCCTCACAGCCCCTAGAGGGAATAACCTTTTACGACTGTGAGTTTAGAGGCTGTCAGTTTAACAGCTCGAGCTTTAAGCGTTCCCGCTTCACAGACTGCCTTTTCTCAAACTGCGACTTGAGCCTAGCCGATGTCACCGACGCGGAGTTTCAAGATACGCGCTTCGAGCGCACCGCGCTAGTCGGTATCAACTGGTCTTTGCTAGCGACACCTTTGACTCGAGAGGTGAGCGTGGACTTTCACGCTTGTACGCTCAACTACGCGACCTTTCTCGGGCTGGACTTGAGCAAGAGGCGCATCACGGAGTGCATGGCGCATGAGCTTTACCTCACTGAGATGACGTTTGTAGAAACTGACTTTGGCGGTACGGATTTCGCAGGGAGCACCTTTAGGGAGTGTGACCTCTCCGGTGCGGATTTGCGAGGAGCGAAGAACTACGCGGTCAATGTGCTGAGCAACAAGGTGGCGGGCGCGCAGGTGTCCCTGCCTGAAGCGTGGGGGCTGTTGGCAGGGTTAGAGCTTGTCTTTGAGTAGGCATTCATTTGAGCCGCGCGACTTCTTGTGTCACCTTACTCTGAACTAACCCCGTTTGAGTAAGCCAGTTGGATACTGCCTCTACGAACGCGCCTGGACACTCCTCCTGCGGCAAGTGCCCGCAGCCTTGTAACGGTACGAACAAGGCATCCGGCAGCGTCTCGGCAAGCTGTTCGCTCTGCACGGGCGCGACGAACGTGTCCTCTTGCCCGGTCACGACGAGCGTGGGCGTCTGAACACGGCTGAGCTGCGGCGTTAAGTTGACGGTGCGGCTCGCCTTGACGAGTTCCCACAGAGCGGCGTCCCAGTCGTCCGCCTGGAGCCAACGCTGATAGCCCGCTAGGTCCGCTTCGGTGAGTTTCGTCGGATCGGCGTAGGCGCTCCGCAAGAAGTCGAGACCGGGTTCGCCGCCGAACTGCCGCGCGACGAGCGGACCTAAGCGGTTCACTTGCGGCGTACTGAGGAATGGCCTGATCCAGTTGGGCGCGCCGCCGCCCTCGTAGACGGCGGCGTCCGCTAAGACGAGGCCGGAGACGCGCCCTGGGTGCGCCAGCGCGACCCTGAGCGCCAGGGTGCCGCCCGCCGAGTTGCCCACCAGAACCGCGTCCTCCATACCAAGCTCATCCATGAGCGCGACCACGAGGTCCACTTGCGCCGCTGGGCTGTACGGATTGCTGCCCTGCCATTCGCCGCGCAGCGGGCGTTCGGTCAAGCCGAAGCCGGGGCGGTCGAAGGCGACCGCAGTGCCGGGTAACGCGCCTAGAACTTCGCGCCAAGAGAAGGTGCTGCCGCCGAAGCCGTGCAGCAAGAGGAGGTGCGGCTCGCCCTCTCCCTGCGCTTTGTAGTGGACCTGCAGCCCGGTCATGCCGGGCGCGTTGACCTGGACGAATTGGCTGTCCGGCTCGGCTAGGCTCGAGCTAGGCACGGTTTCTAAGCTGGGCACAGGGACAAAGAAAGGACCGAGTAGCGCGAGCAGCGTGACCAGACCGAGGATGATGAGCGTGGCTTTGAGGCGGATAGGCATCCCTGATTTAATCATCCTAAGAACCCCTTAGGCTACGCTTTAGCTGACAGCCGCGCCCGCCGACCCGTCTCGTCGGCTGAGGCGCGTCGGTTGAGGCGTCGCCGCGGACCGCCCCGACTCTGAAACGCGCTCAGCCGCGCTTTTACGGCGCGTAAGTAGCGCGCTTATGATGAAGGTTCGTTAAGGTTGCGATGAATTGACAGTGGTAGGATGGGCACGTTACCTTTAATTGGGTATAAACGTACGTGGGTAATTGGGTATAAACGTACGTGAACGCGCGCTAGGGTGCGATGTTCGGGCGCGCCTCACTCTAATTCGCCCTATCTTCCGCGCTTAGACGCCTTTAGACAGTGGCTGGGAAGGATACCGACGTGCCGCCGACGGCTCGATGTTTACTACTTTTGTTCGCCCTCCTTGGCACGCCTAGCTATGCGGGCGACCTCATCGTGATCGGTGGCGCGCTCAGTCCTCTCAACGAGGCGGTCTACGGCAGTTTCGTCGAGCGCTTGGAGAACGACACGGTATGTATCTTCGGAACGGCGAGTGCGGACCCCGAAGAGGTCGC
The DNA here is from genome assembly GCA_965213925.1 of Trueperaceae bacterium. GTDB lineage: Bacteria > Deinococcota > Deinococci > Deinococcales > Trueperaceae > CBDBZX01. The sequence goes on along the minus strand of OZ243927.1, from coordinate 3,790,843 downwards.
GCAGTCTTATATCCGCGACTTTACGCGCTTCGGCGCGGAACCGGTCTTCGTCGACATCTCCGCGGACAACGCGGCGCAAAGCACCTCGGATGGAGCCGTCTTAGATCAGATTGCCGCTTGCGGCGGCTACTTCTTCACGGGTGGGCGCGATCAGCGCTTTATCACCGACGCCTTTTTGGTCGAGGGGGAAGACACGCCTGCGCTCGCCACCTTGCGCGCCCGCTTCGAGGCGGGCGCGCCCGTCGCGGGTACGAGCGCGGGCGCGGCGGCGCTGAGCGAGGCGATGATAGGGGGCGGCTCGAGCGTCGACACGCTCCTCGTCGGCGAGAACACGGTGAGTTTGGAGCAGGGGCTCGGGTTTGTAGAGGGCGTCGTCTTCGACCATCATTTCATCGAGCGCGGACACCTAGGGCGGCTGCTCGGCGCTCTCATCGAGACGGACACACCGCTCGGCGCAGGCATCAGCGAGAACACCGCTCTCATCGTGCCTGAAGAGGGACCGTGGCAAGTTTTAGGCGAGCGGCACGTGGCGCTCATCGAGATGCCCCTAGGTGCAGAATTGGCGGCGCTCGAGGGCGTCCTCATCAGCCTCCTCGCTGGCGGCGACAGCTTCGACCCCGAAACGAACACCTTTTCGGTGCGGCTCGAGCGCATCAATACCCGAGAGGTCGGCTACTACTACGGCGCAGGCGATATCTTCGCCGTAGACGCCTTTGGTCCGGGCGTCTTGACCGACCTCTTGACGCAACTCGTAGATAGCCCCGAAAACGGCGCGAGCGGGCTCGGCTTCGTCGGCAACTCGGCGGCGAGTTTTAGCGCCGACGGCGTGCGCGTCACGCTCAGCAAGACGCCTCAAAGCATGGGCTACTGGGGGCGCGTCAGCGACGCCGACAACTACAGCGTCATCCGCGTCGAGCTGAATATCGAGCCCGTGACCGTCAGCGTCGGACCCAAGAGCGGTAACCCTAACGGCGGCGGGGTCGCCGAAGGTGAGGATGCGCCCTAAAACGCCGCCGGTCCGTTCTAGCCACCCTCCGCGGGCTGTGCGTGCTAGGCTCAGTGCATGAAGAAGTCCCCCCGCGCGCCCGCCGCTCCTCCTGTTTCCACCTTTTCCGTCGTCGCTAGAGACCCCGACACAGGTGACTTAGGCGTCGCCACCGCCTCTAAGTTTTTGGCGGTCGGCGCGGTCGTCCCTTACGCCGAAGCGGGGCGCGGCGCAGTGGCGACGCAGTCCTACGCCAATACGACCTTCGGACCGCGCACCATGATGGCGATTCGGGGCGGTATCTCTTTAGACCTCATCCACCAAGCCTTCGCTGAATCCGACGCGCAGCACGCGCAGCGGCAGTATGGTCTGGTGGACGCGGGCGGCAACAGCCTCACCTTTACGGGCGACGAGTGCCATCCCTGGGCGGGCGGTAAGCGCGGCGAGAACTACGCGGTGCAAGGAAACTTACTGGTTGGTCCCGAAGTGGTGGAGGGGCTCGAGCAAACCTTCCTGGAGACCGAAGGCGCGCTGCCCGAGCGTCTCTTAAAGGCTTTAGCTGCAGGCGACAGCGCGGGTGGCGACAAGCGCGGGCGGCAGTCCGCCGCGCTTCTAGTCGTGCGCGAAGCGGGCGGCTACGGCGGCTTCAATGACCGCTACATCGACCTGCGCGTGGACGACCACCCACAACCTGTCGGCGAGTTGCAGCGGCTTTTAGGCTTACAGCGGCTTTTTTTCGAACGCCCTAAAGAAGATGAGATTTTAGAGATTGACGCCGAGCTAGCCGAGCGTTTGCAAAAGGTCCTCGTCCGCTCAGGTCACCTCACCGACGTGCGCGGCAGTTGGGATGATGCTTCTGAAAGAGCACTTCGTGACCTTATCGGCACGGAGAACTTAGAGGAGCGCACCGTAGAAGCAGGTTACATCGACCAAGCCGTTGTCGGTTACTTGGAAGAGAAATACACGCCTTAGCTTACTTTCAAGCTCCTGCTCTTCGTGCCACCCTTGACATAATCCGTAAGTGGCATTCAGCGCCGCTGAATCATCTTTCAGATAAATTCAAGGAGGCACGATGAGCGATACAACCGTTAAGAAAGTCAACGCTAAAACCTCGCCGAAAGGTGACATGGGGCAGACCTACCTCGTCTCAGGTGTCGGCATGTCTATGCGCATGTGGGACGCTGAAGAGCCGAGCGAGCCCAAACCCGAAGCGAAACGTGAGTATGAGACCGTCGGCTTTGTTATTAGCGGCAGGGCGGAGCTTCACTTAGAGGGGCAGAAAGTGCTTCTGGAAGAGGGCGACTCGTGGCTCGTACCGCAAGGGGCGTCGCACACGTACAATATTCTAGAGGCGTTTACAGCAGTTGAAGCGACGCATCCGCCAGCGCGGGTGGATGATAGGGATGAACCGTAAAAGGTTAAATTCAGTCAGGTGAAGGAGGCTCGAGTCAGACTCGAGCCTCCTTTCTGCTCACTTCAGCGGTAGACTCGGTTGGAAAGACACATCTCTTACCACGACGGTTTCCGGCATGAAGCGAACGAGGAGCGTGTTGGGATTTTCTAAAGCCTCTCTAAACCGTGAGTCCCACCCTTCCTCGTCCTCTCCCAAATAGCGACGAAGCAGTCTGCGAGCGCGATTCGCCTCGAAGGGAACAACTGCGGCACGTCCGCGCATTCCCACATGTTCCACTCGTCCAGTTAAAACATCGAAATCGACAATCCCTACCGCGCAGCGCGGCTCAGCTTGAATGCGTTTTGGGAAGGTGTCAGCTTGCTTGTCACCGATCATCCACAGCGCCTCGTCTTCCCACAAAAACCATACCGGGGAGTCCCTGGGTCCATCTTTAGACGCAGTTGTCAAATGCGCAAGAAGAGGTCTCAAGAGAAACGCACCGAGGTCTACGGTGCGTTTTCTATCGCGAATAAGTTTCACTTTTTCGTGTTACTGTCCACCGTTACCCAGCAGACAATCAACGAGAGAGCTTTTCATTTTCAATCTTCTATTTTCCTTTGAATTCCGCTGCCCGCTTCTCCAAAAATGCCGACATCCCTTCCGTTGCGTCTTCCGTAGACGCCGCCATCCCGAAGAGGTCTGCTTCGATTTCCAAGCCCTGATTAATGGTCACATCGTAACCTCTTACGACGGCTTCTTTCGCTAAGCCGAGGGAGATGGGCGCATTTTTAAGGGTCAAGGCGGCGAGTTCTAAAGCGCCCTCGAGCGCATCCTCCACCACGCGGTTCACGAGCCCAAGCTGCAACGCCTCTTCCGCCTGAACGTGCCTTCCGGTAAAAATGAGGTCCATCGCCCGTCCTTGTCCAATCAGGCGCGGTAAGCGCTGGGTGCCGCCGTAGCCGGGTAAGATGCCTAAGCCGACTTCGGGTAAACCTAAACGAGCCTTCGTCCCGGCGACGCGGAGGTCACAGGCGAGCGCGAGTTCCAAGCCGCCGCCCAAGGCGAAGCCGTTAATCGCGGCAATCGTCGGGACCGGCAACGCCGCGAGCGTGTTCATCACATCTTGCCCGGCTAAAGAGGCTTCGCGCCCGCTAAAGGGATCAGAAATCGCCTTTAAGCTAGCGATATCCGCGCCCGCGACAAAGGCGCGTCCGCTGCCCGTAATTACCACGGCGCGGACCTCTAAGTCCGCCTCGGCAAGCTCGAAGGCGACGCCGAGTTCAAAGAGCAAATCCGCGTTGAGCGCGTTGAGCGCCTCTTCGCGTTCGATGGTAATAATCGCGACATTGTCTCTGACCTCATATGAGAGGTTCTTTAAGTCAGAGGTGATCTCGCTGATGTCGATTTGGGGTTGGTCGGAAGTTTGGTCGGACATGGGGGCTCCTTATTGAATGTGGGTTGGTCTCGAGGCTAATGGGTGCGTATTTCTGATGTGCGTAGCAACGGGCAATGAGCAATGAGTGAAAACCAAAGGCTTTAGACTCATTGCTCGTTGCTATTAACTTATTCCTCGTATTTGTAAAACCCCTCGCCCGTCTTCCGCCCCAACTTCCCGGCTCGCACCATCTGGCGCATGAGGGGGTGGATGCGAAATTTGGGGTCTTGAAACTCGCCGTAGAGCGATTCGGCGGCGGCTAAAGCGACATCTAAGCCGACTAAGTCAATCAGCGCAAGCGGTCCAATGGGCATGTTCGCGCCCATCTTCATCGCCGCGTCAATGTCTTCGGCGCTCGCGACGCCCTCGTTCAGCGCGTGAACGGCGTCGTTGAGGTAAGGAATCAAAAGGCGGTTGACGATAAAGCCGGGTTTGTCTTCGCACAAAATGGGCGTTTTGCCGATGCCCTCTGCGAAGCTCTTGGCGCGTTGCATGGTCTCATTGCTGGTTTGCAGCGCGTTGACGACTTCGACGAGCGGGAGCACGGCGACGGGGTTGAAGAAGTGCATTCCGCAGAAGCGCTCGGGCTTGTCAACAAACGAAGCGATTTCGGTGATGGAGAGGCTCGAGGTGTTCGTCGTCAACAGTGCGTCGTCCTGAGCCACGTCGCTCAAATTCGTCCAGACCTCTTGCTTGACGTTGATGTTCTCGAAGACTGCCTCGACGATGACTTCCGCGTCGCTCAGCTTGTCAACCTCGCCGACTAAGGCGATGCGCTCTAACGTGTCCGCCTTGTCCTGCTCGGAAAGTTTGTCCTTTTTGACCAAGCGCGAGAGGCTACTGTCAATCGATTTGAGGCCGCGCTCACGCGCCGACTCGTTCACATCTTGCAGCGAAACGTCGTGTCCTGCGCTCGCGCACGCTTGCGCGATGCCTGCGCCCATCGTTCCTGCTCCGACTACGGCTACTTTCATAAAACTCCTTCACATAGATGAATTTATAGGGATTTTTGCTGATTTTGGTGGAGGGCGAGACCCGCCCCCAACGCGACTTCCACCATCTCGCTCACACTTCTTTTTAACACGTCCGGCTCGACAAACTGCGGGTCGCCGATGTAGTTCGAGGCGACTAGCGCGCAGCCCGTTTCGACCTTGCGCAATTTGCCGAGCAAAAAGAGCGCCGACGCTTCCATCTCTACGCCTAGGACGCCCCGCGCTTCCAACCTTTCCACATCGTCCGGTGTGGTGGCGTAAAAGGCGTCTTCGGTCTGAATGAGTCCGACATGCACATTCTTTCCTGCGCCAGCTTCGGCTAGAGCCCGCGTTACGCCGAAAGAGGCAGCGGGCGCGTAAGGGTCGCCGCCTAAGTACATCCGCGTGGTGCCGTCTTGCGGCACGGACGCTGTCGCCACGATGAGGTCACCAGGCTCGACCTCTCGGCTGATGATGCCCGAGGTGCCGACTCTCACGAGCGTCTTCGCGCCGAGTCTGACCAACTCCTCAACCACGATAGCGAGGCTCGGGCAGCCCATGCCTGTTGTCTGCACAGAGACTGGCATCCCTTTATACGTGCCCGTGTAGCCCAAAAGCTGGCGGTAATCGTTGTAGAGCTTCGGCTTATCAAAGAACGTTTCGGCGATAAAGGTCGCGCGGTCGGGGTCGCCTGGTAAGAGGACGAAAGGGGCAACGTCATCCTTTTCGGCTTGTACGTGAAGCTGACTCATCGGGACCGAGCATAACACCTTGCGCTCACCCGGACGTGCGCTGATGCACTGAATCTGTAGTCCGCTATAAACCGGTAGGGGAGAGGGTGAGATGTGTTAGGTAGGAACAAGTAGTTAGTGGCACTTCCAAAATATACTGAGACGAATGGACGCAGGCATCATTCTATAATGTGCGTACTAAACACTGTTCGTTACAGTGAGAGTGTTTCTGACCAGATGATACCTGCTATTAGGTATCAGAATTCAGTAGTCAGCTCGCAGGCAAATGCTGAATTCTGATACCTGACTACTGACTACTCGTTCCCTCAAGCAGAGAACTTAACATCCTCCTTCCGTAATAACCCTTCTCGAGCCCAAAGATGAAAAATACACGCCTGGGCGCGAAACCCTTTGTTACACTTTCTAAGTGCAAGACCTCGACCAAATCCTCGCTTACCTCGTCAACCACGTAGACGGTGCACTCTCGGCTGCTGTCGGCGGGATGGACGGTCTACTTATTGAGCAGTACTCCGCCGATGAACGCGACCTCACCGCCGTCGCCGCTGAACAAACGAGCCTCCTCTCGTTCAGCCAAGCCGCCTATTCGAAGGCGCTAGAGGGTGGCGATCTTAAAGAGGTCATCGTCTCCGCTGACGAAGTCGTAGGCTACACGCGCCTCTTGGGAGATGACCTCTTTTGCCTCGTGGTGCTGAGCGCCTCAGGCAACTTGGGCAAAGCGCGGCTTTATAGCTCTCAAGTGAGTGGCGCGATTCGCGAGGTGCTGCTATGACCCTCAAAGAAGCGCTCAAGCCTCTTTTGACGCTGGACGGTCTCGTCACGCTGGCGGTGTTGGCGGACGACGGCGTGCCCGTCGAGGTCATCGGCTACGACAACTCGGACGCTTTCGCCGCAGAACTCGCGACGGTGGCGAACGTAGCGCGGCGGGGGTTTGCGTCGCTCGAGCTAGGCGCAGCGAGCCGTGTATGCGTTTCCTTAGAGGACTTAGAAGCGTTTATCGTGCCGCTAGAGAGTCACGTACTCGTCGCGGTCTTCGAGGAAAAAGATAGCGCGGCTGCTGCTGAGATGATCGGCAAGACGAAGGCGCAGCTAGAGAGCGCTTTAGGAGCGGCGTATGAACTTAGCTGAACTGTTGAACGAAGCTCTCGCTATCAAAGGCGTCACGAGCGCGGCGGTGGTAGGACAAGACGGCAAGCTCGTCGAGGGAGCCTCGAGCACCGGGCAGGACCTGAGCTTTATAGGCGGGCTGATCACGAGTGGCATGGCGTCGAGTCGCGTTTTAGCTGAACTTTTAGGTGAAGGTGAAATCACGCAAACGATGATCGAATTCGATGAGGGTCCGGTCCTGATTACGCCTTTAGACGGCGCGATAGGCGAAGGCTACGTCGCCGTCGTGACGCTCGGCTCGGCGAGCGATATGGGGCGGGCGCGGTTCGGGCTCCGCAAGCTCTTGCCGCAGATGGCGGAGGCGGTGGCGGCTTAACCGCACGGATTTTGAATTTCAAGAGGTGAGGATTTGTCCTCACCTCTTTTTTATTGAGCGGTGTACCACGTTTTGTGTAGATTGTGCTGCGCCTATAGGCGATTTAGTTGCATGTCAGTCTGCACACAAAACGGGACACCTTTATCCTAGATCGTTTAGGAGTGAGGCTCGAGACCTCATCCAACTTAATCCGCTCCTGCGGACGCCCCTAGTACCCTGTCACTGAGCGGTTTACCCGTCGTGTTCTGGCTCATAAGGAGAGCCGCGCTACCCGCCACTGCCAAACTCACCGCGTACACGCTGAGCGCAAGCGGGAGCGAGAGCGTGAGCAGGTAGCCGCCTAAAGGTGCGGCGAAGATGCCTGCCGCCCGCGCCATCGCGCCAGCCCAGCCCATGCCTGTCGCACGAACCTCCGTCGGATACGCTTCGGGCGTGTAGGCGTAGAGCGCACCCCACGCGCCTAAGAGCGAAAAGCTCAGCAGCATACTGCCGCCCACGATGAGCGCCGAAGAGGTCGCGAGGGCGAACATCATGCTGGCGGCGGCGCTGCCGAAGAGAAACACCGCGAGCGTGCTGCGTCTGCCGATGCGCTCCAAGAGGTACGCCGAGAGCGCGTAGCCCGGTAGCTGCGCGAGCGCCAGAAGAACCAAGTAGCCGTAGCCTCTTACAAACGCGAAGCCCTCTTCAACAAAGATGCGCGGCAACCACGCGAAGATGCCGTAGTAGCCGAGCGAAAGCCCAAACCACATGATTGAAAGGAGCAGGGTGCGCCGCCGCAAAACACCACCAAAGAGTGCGGCGGTGGTCGAAGTCGTCGTGCGCTTCTGTACTTGTAAATCACCGATTTCGACCTCGACCTGATTGATGTCTGCGACCTTCTGAAGGACCTCTTTCGCCTCCTCTTTGCGACCTGTCAGCAAGAGGTAGCGTGGCGACTCGGGCACCCAGAGCCGCAAGAAAAAGCCCAAGAGCCCCGGAAGCGCCGATATTGCGAAGAGCCAGCGCCAGCCAGTGTCGGGCAGTGCGGGGACGATACCCCAGGCGATGAGGGCGATGAGGAGCGTGCCGAGCGCCCAGAACGCCTCGAGATAGACCAAAAACCGACCGCGCACCTTACTCGGCAGATACTCCGCCATCACCGCGTAATCCACGGGCAGCGTGCCCCCTACCGCCGCGCCTGTCAGAAAGCGGAACACGAGCAGGAACAAGAGGTTGGGCGAGAACGCCGAGAGCAAACCGAATACGGCGTCGAGTAGAACGGTGATTAAAAAGATGCGCCTGCGCCCAAACTTGTCCGCTAAGACGCCAAAGCCCCACGCACCGACGAGCATCCCGCCGAAAAAGACCGAGCCGACGTAGCCCGCTTGGACGCCCGAAATGCCTAAGCCAACGATGAGCGAAGGGATGGCGAAGCCTAAAATCAAGACTTCCATCGCGTCCGTCGCCCAGACTAGCCCATTGATGCCTAAAAGCCGCCACTGAAAGCGTCCTAAACCGATGCGCTCGATGGCGTCATCTACCGTAGTTACAGGGCGTAATGATGGTGTTGTCATCTTTTCCCTCATAAGCGAATGTGCCGCCTACCCAGACATTCCGAAAAATGTCAGACGACGGGGTGAAGGTCTCGAGCTACAACAGCACAGAGACCAAAGGACAAGCCTATCTGGAAAAAATGACCGCTAAGTTTTCGTGGACATGTTGGGCTCCCATTGTTTTGACGTTCCGCTGCTGGTGGCCGGTTGGGCAACGCCTGGAGATAGCAGGTATCATCTGGTCAGAGCCAGACTCACTGAACAAAGCATCGCTTTTACATCCACATTCAGGGATGATACTTGCGACAGTTTCGCTCGGTAAGATATGAAACCACTAAAGTCCTTCTCAGCAGCGGGCGCGGTAAGCGCAGATTCAGTATACCTCGTTTGAAGAAATAGGCGTGTGCGCGAGCGTTCCTCTTGCTTTTGAGTGTAATACGTAATACAGTATTACTTATGAAGCTCAGACGAATTGACCCTACCTCGAGGCTAACCAGTAAATTTCAAGCTACCGTCCCGAGCGCGATTCGTGAGAAGTTAGATCTTAAAGCGGGAGACACCATCTCGTTTCACGTTGAAGGTGAAGAGGTCATCTTGCGCAAAGTGACCCCGCTCGACCTTGCATACTTGGAGAATTTAGAAACGACGCTGAGCGAATGGAATAGCGAGCACGACGACGACGCTTACAGCGACTTGTAGGAGATGAGCTACAAACCCTTTCAAACTGTCGTCGTCCCCTTCCCATTCACAGACCGTAACGTTTCTAAACGTCGCCCTGCACTCGTTCTCTCGTCAGCGGAATTTGGTGACGCAGCAGGGCACAGTGTGATGGCGATGATTACGAGTCAGAAAAATGCACCGTGGGCGTTCGATGTTGCGATACAAGATTTAGCAGCAGCAGGACTCCCTGCGCCTTCAGTGGTACGCATGAAGCTCTTCACGCTCGACCATCGGCTCATTCATGGCACGATAGGTCAACTTGCGCCGCAGGATGAAGAGGGTGTTACGGAAACCTTACGGCGCTTGTTGCCTCAACTTTAACTCGCTGTCCACCCCAAATCCATCGTCTGCGCCGTCCCCGTAATCCCCCACGCGCCCTCTGAGCAGAGATACGAGACGTAACCGCCGACATCTTCGGGCTCTAAGAGCTTTTTAATCGCGGTGTGCTCCAAAAGCACCTTCTCCTCGACCTCTTCAGGTCTTATGCCTCTCGTTCTCGCTTGATCTTCGATCTGCTTCTCGACTAAAGGCGTGCGCACGTAGGCGGGGCAGACCGTGTTACAGGTGACGCCGTGCTCGCCGCCCTCGAGCGCCGCCACCTTCGTAAAGCCCATGAGTCCGTGCTTCGCGGTTATATACGCAACCTTGTAGGGGCTCGCCACCAGCGAATGCGCGCTGCCGATATTCACGATGCGCCCGTGTCCCGACTTGATGAGGTGCGCCCAAGCGTATTTGCTGAGCAAGAAGGGCGCGGTGAGCATGAGCGCAATCATATCCTCCCAAGTGTCTTCGGGGAAGTCGGGGATGGGGTCGATGTTTTGAAAGCCCGCGTTATTGACCAAAATATCGAGACCCTCGTAATGCTGGACGGTTTTATCCACCGCCTCTTTGCACCCCTCGCGGTTCGTCAGGTCGGCACTGATGAAGACGCCGTCTAAGTCCGAGGCGACCTCTTGCCCTTTCTCCTCGTTGATGTCGGCGATAGCGATGTTGATACCATCTTTGCTGAGCGCTTCGGCGCAAGCCTTGCCGATGCCGCTCGAGCCCCCTGTAATCAGTGCGGTGCGTGTCACAACTGTGCCTCCCAAGTAGAGTAAAAGCGAATGTCACTAGGTTTTACCATAGGCGGCCAGTCAGCTTGTCAGCATCTCAGCGCATCAGGATTACAGCTCATCCGTAGGGGTGATTCATGAATCACCCCTACACAACGCCGTGTAAAGGCGTGAACGAGGCAGCGGCGTAAGGGCAGGTTTCAAATCCGTTCTTGAAAGGTTTGCGCTACAAAACCAATCGGTTGACTCGTGTTCCAACTTTCAGCCCCGCGACTCCTGCCGCGTTATTCTGCGCCTTTGGGAGTTGAACGCTAGTGACTACAAGCAAGAACAAAACCGAATCACCCGCCGCTCAGGGCTTCGCTATGCCCGCCGAGTGGACGCCCCACGCCGCGACCTGGACGAGCTTTCCCTTCGACGACGACTTGTGGGAAGGACATTTAGAAGGGGTGCGCGAGGAGTTCACGCAGCTCATCGCGACGGTCGCGCGCTTCGAACCTGTAGTACTCAACGTGCGAGACGAAGAGGTCGAAGCGGACGCGCGCAGGCGTTTGGGGAGAACTGAGAACGGCTTAGAGAACATCACCTTTCACCGCGTTCCCTTAAATGACGTGTGGTTTCGTGACAACGGCCCTCTCTTCGTGAAGAACGCCGAAGGAAAGGTGGCGCTGACTGACTGGACCTTCAACGCTTGGGGCGAGAAGTATAGCCCCTGGGATGACGACGACCGAGCGCCGCAAAAGGTAGCCGAGTTTCTGAGAATGAAGCGGTTCGCGCTGCCGCAGATCATGGAGGGCGGCGCGTTAGAACTCAACGGTCGAGGGGTGTGTCTCACCACGCGCTCGTGTCTATTATCGCAGCACCGCAACCCGAACATGACGCAACGCGAGATTGAGGTCGTGCTGCGTGACGCCTTAGGAATCAAGCATCTGATTTGGTTGGAGGCGGGGCTCGAGGGCGACCACACGGACGGTCATATCGACACCATCATTCGTTTTACGGATGACCAAACGATCCTCTGCTCGGCAGAAGAAGACGAGGACGACGCGAACTTTAAGGCGATGCAGCACAACCTCTCGCTTCTTCAGACCTTGCGCAACGGCGAGGGCAATCCCTACAAGATCGTCGAACTGCCACTGCCACAAAAGCGCAAGGAGCTTGACGGCGTGCGTTTGCCTCTGACGTATGCGAATTTCTACGTTGGTAACGGCTTCGTTATCGTCCCTATCTACGACGACGCGAACGACGAACGAGCCCTAGAGATTGTACGACCTCTTTTTCCCAACCGAGAGGTCATCGGCTTAAAGGCGACGAGTTTGATTACGGGCGGCGGCGCGTTTCACTGCGTCACGCAGCAGCAGCCCGAGGGAGAAGTCTATGGCGGATAACGTGAAACTCGCCGTGGTTCAGATGTCATGCTCGGACGACTTGGAGACGAACCTCGCCAAAGCTGAGCGCATGGTGCGCGAAGCGGCTTCGGGGGGCGCGAACATCGTCTTGCTGCAAGAACTCTTCGAGAGCCTTTACTTTCCGCAGCTCGAGCGCGAAGACCTCTTCGCCTTAGCGCATCCAATTGAAGGACATCCCTTTCTGGAGAGGTTCGGAGCACTTGCTGAAGAGCTGGGCGTCGTCCTCCCCGTTTCCTTCTTCGAGAAGGCGAATCAGACCTATTTCAATTCGCTGATGATATTCGACGCAGACGGCACGAACTTAGGCGTGTACCGCAAGAGCCATATCCCCGACGGTCCGGGCTATGAGGAGAAGTATTACTTCAACGTGGGCGACACGGGCTTCAAAGCGTGGCGCACGAAGTTCGGCGTGGTCGGCGTGGCGATCTGTTGGGACCAGTGGTTCCCCGAGGCGGCGCGGGCGATGGCGCTCCAGGGCGCGGACCTCTTGCTCTACCCGACGGCTATAGGCTCGGAGCCGCAAGAAGCGGGGGGGCTCGAGACGCCGCCCCTCGAAACCAAGGCGATGTGGCAGCGGGCGATGGTGGGGCACGCGGTCTCGAATTCGTGCTATGTGGCGGCGGCGAACCGCGTTGGAAGGGAGGGTGAGGCGACCTTCTACGGCGGCTCCTTCGTCAGCGATTACACGGGCGAAACGCTCGCCGAAGCGGATGAGTCGTCCGAGATGGTTGTCTACGCTGACTTAGACTTCGCTAAAGCGCAGACCTTTCGGGCTGGCTTCGGATTTTTTCGGGACCGCAGACCGGAGCTTTACAAGGGGTTGCTCACGTTAGATGGCAGCTTGAAGTGAGGGCGCTTCTACACTATTCTCAAGTCTCCCGGATGAGACGAAAATGTACGAAACTTCACTTCTCATCATTTATTTGTTACACTGCTCACGATGTTAGCGCTTCGACTTGCTCCTATACTCGTGTCCGCTTTGCTTTTCCTCGCCTCTCACGCGCAAGAAGTCGTCGTTCAACAGGGTGATACGCTTAGTAGTCTCGCGCAACGTTATGGGACGACGCCCGAAGTCATCTTAGAAACGAACAATTTGTCGGGCACCGACCTCATGGTCGGCGCAGTTTTGCAAATGCCGAGCTTGGATACGAGCTACGTCGTGCAGCCCGGCGACACCCTCAGTCAGATTGCCGCCTCAGCGGGAACGACGGTGAACGCGCTCGTCGCGCTTAACGGTTTGCGGAGCACGGACCTCGCGGTCGGGCAGCGGCTCAAATTGAGCGGAACGGCTGCACCTTTAGTGGTGACGGTCGAACCGGGCGAGTCGCTCTGGGTTATCGCGGGGCGTTTCGGCGTGGACGTGACGGCGCTGAGCGAGGCGAACGGGCTCCCCGACCAAGCCTCCCTCAATCCGGGCGACAGACTCACCATCCCCGGTCACTACGCCAACGAAGCGGACCAAGGGGGCGGCGCTGCGCCTTCTGTAACCGTCGCGGCGGGCGAGTCGCTCGCGGAGATCGCCGAGCGTAACGGCACGACGGTAGAGGCGCTCATGCGGGAGAACGACCTCGTCAGTGACGTTCTCAACCCCGGTCAGCGGCTCTCGGTGCCGACCGACACGGCGACCGCATTTCCCGGTGCAACCTCGGGCATGGTTTGGCCTATCGTGGGACCCATCACCTCGAGCTTCGGGCCGCGCTACCTCTTCGGGCAGACATATCACTACGGTCTCGACGTAGACGGCGTGACGGGCGACCCTATCGTCGCTGCGATGCCGGGCACCGTCACCTATAGCGGCTGGCGCACGGGCTACGGCAACACCGTTATCGTCACGTCGGGTAATATCGAGTACTACTACGCGCACGCTTCGGAGCTGCTCGTGAGCGTCGGCACGCCCGTCCGCGCGGGTCAGCTTCTCGCAAAGGTCGGTGCGACAGGGACAGCGACGGGCTCGCACCTGCACTTTGAGGTGCGTATCGACGGCAAAGCGGTGGACCCGCTGCCCTTTTTAGAGCGTACCGCGCAGCTTCCCTAAACTGAACCACGCTTCTTTGCGTCGGATGCCCAACCCGCCACACCTCCCCGCGCGGCGCGCTGTTAGACTGATGCCGATGAGATTAGGCACCGCTGAAGCCCTTCTGCGCCGCTACTTCGGGTTTTCCTCCTTTCGCCCCGGTCAGGAAGAGGTCGTTGCCGCTGCCTTGGTCGGGCGTGACGTGCTCGCCGTTATGCCGACGGGCGCGGGGAAATCGCTGACGTACCAGCTTCCCGCGCTCGCCGCGCCCGGCTTGACGCTCGTGGTGAGCCCGCTTATCGCGCTGATGAAAGACCAAGTGGACGCGCTCCGCGCTAGGGGTATCCCGGCGGCGGCGCTCAACAGTTCGCTCTCGGCAGCCGAGCAGCGCGCCGCGCTGCGCAACTTGAGCGAGCTTTCGCTGCTTTATCTCGCGCCGGAACGACTGGCGAATCCTGACTTTGTAGCGACGCTAAAACGTGTCAACGTCGTCAGGTTGGTCGTGGACGAAGCGCACTGCATCTCGGAATGGGGGCACGACTTTCGCCCCGACTACCGCGAGCTAGGTGCGTTTCGCGAAGCGTTGGGCTGCCCGAGCGTCACTGCGCTCACCGCGACCGCGACGACGAGGGTTCAAGAAGACATCATTAGCGTTCTCGACTTGCAGCAGCCGGTGCGTGTCGCCACGGGCTTCGACCGCCCCAACCTCACCTACCGCGTATGGGCTGCGCCCACTCGGACGGCGAAATCTGCGCTGCTGAAAGCGTTTTTGGAGCGACAGGAGGGTCCGGGTATTATCTACGCGGGTACGCGCAAGGAGACGGAGGTGCTGAGTCAAGAGGTAGCACGTTGGGGTTGGCGGAGCGCAAGCTACCACGGCGGCTACGACGCACCCACCAGGGCTGACGTCCAAGATGCCTTCTTGAGCGGAACGCTCGACCTCATGGTCGCGACGAACGCTTTCGGGATGGGCGTGGACAAGCCGGACGTGCGCTTCGTGCTGCACTATCAGATGCCGGGAACCTTAGAATCCTATTACCAAGAAGCCGGACGCGCCGGGCGAGACGGTGCGGCGGCGACGTGTACGCTCCTCTACGTGCCACAAGACGCCGCGCTGCAAGCGAGCCTCGTCGAGTCAGGCAGCGTGAGCGCCTTGGACCTCAAGCGGATTTACCTGTACCTGCGTCATCACGGCAGTGCGTCGGCAAAAGAGGTGAGGGCGGGACTCGAGTTGCCTAGAGGCAAGTTCACGACCGGCTTGAAGATTCTCGCTGAGCAAGGGGTCATACGTTCGGAGCGTCAGCGTGAAGGGCTGGGCGTAGCGCTCGAGCAACCTTTCGGTGCGCAACTCCCCGACTTTAGTGCTTTGGACGCGCTACTGTCGCAGCGTAAACGCGCTCGCTACGCGCTCCTTAGGGGGATGACAGGCTACGCCGAGCGCCCGACGTGCCGCCGCCGCGCCATCCTCGCTTATTTCGGTGACGTAGCGACACCCGCCGCGTGCGCCTGTGACCGCTGTGACCCAACAACGAGTGCGCCGCTCACCGAAGACGCTTACGCTGTATTCGGCACCGTCTCACCGGGTATCCCACGACGCAGGCTCACGGACGTGTTGGCGCGTCACCCCCAATTTACCCACTGGGACGCCGAAGAGGTGCAGACCTTTTGCACGTGGCTTGTGGAAGGGGGCTGGCTACAGGTACGCTGGGGCACTGTGCGTCTCACCGACCAAACCCACCGAGCGCTGCGCCGCGCACGTCAACCTCACCTTCAGGCAGGGAACCCGTTATGCACCTAGTCGTCATCGGAGACATTCACACACAAGCCGCTAAGCTCTGGACCATGCTGCAACGCGCGGGGCTCGCCGACGCCGAGCGCCGCCCCACCGAAAGGATGCGCGACCCGAACGTCAAGCTCATCTTGTTGGGCGACCTCGTTCACGCCAAGAGCCGCGAGCGCTACAGCGCCTTGGCGGGCGTGCGCGCCTACGATGAGCACAATCCCCAGCACCTCGCCAAGGCCGAGAAGGCGCAGGTGAGCTTTTTGCGAGAGGTCAAAGCGTTTCAAGACGCAGTGGGCGAGCGGATGGTCATTCTCATGGGCAACCACGACTTCAACGCGGTGAGTGACGAGCAGGGACCGCTGCGCACGGACGACGTTTCACACTTCGAGTGGACGAGAGGTTACGGCAGCGAACTCGAGCCCGAACTGCGCGCCTGGATCACGAGCTGGCCCTTCCAAGTGGTCATCGACAACATCCACTTCGCTCACGTTGGGCCTCGGGCGGAGCACAACCGCTACGACAGCGGCTTCTATCTGGAAAACCGCCGCCGCTGGATTTACGAAAACCGCGACTTCTTAGCCGAGACGCCCTACCGCTTAGGGGTGTACGGTCACACGCCTGTGCGCGGCGGCGTCAACGTAGCGTCGCAAGGACGCGCCATACTGCTCGACACGAACGGTCACGGGGAGGAGTTTTGCTACCTCACCATCGATACGTCCCCGCAGAACTACCGGCTGAGGATGCGTGGGCTCTTTTTCGATGAGATGATGAAGCGGTGACGTGAAGCAGCTCGAGCCCATGCTAAAATCGAACCAACCTTATGAGCACCCTACCCAAAGATAAACCCGTCACGGCTGAGGAGCTTTTGCATCTTTCAGACGACGGCTACCGCTACGAACTCTTCCGAGGAGAATTGCGTCAGGTGTCCCCAGCAGGAGAAGAACACGGGAAGTTGGCTATGAAGTTAGGCTGGCGTCTCGCGCGGTTTGTCGAAGAGAACGGTTTAGGATACGTTTACGCCGCTGAGACAGGTTTCAAATTAACTGAAAATCCAGACACGGTTCGCGCCCCTGACGCCGCCTTTATCAGTCAGGCGAATTTAGAGAGACAGGCGTCCGTTAAGGGCTACCGTAAAGGCACGCCAGATTTAGCGGTAGAGGTCGTTTCACCCAATGATCGCCCCAATGAGGTTGCTGAGAAGGTCTATGAATGGCTCTTTTTCGGAGCGAAAGAGGTTTGGATTCTTGAGTCAGAGCAGCGCACGCTAACGGTCTATAGACCTAACGAGATGTTCCGCGTACTTAAAAAAGGGGACACGCTGACCTCACCGCTTTTCCCCAATTGGGAACTTCCGCTAGGCGAAATCTTTGGCTAGCTTCGCAAAAGACCTCTTGCTTGCTCCTCATCTTTAGCGAGCTGCGCTTTGACCTCTTCCAAGCCTGAAAACTTAACCTGGCCGCGTATAAAGTGCTCGAACGACACGGTGAGCGTTTCTCCGTAGAGGTCGCCCTCAAAGTCGAAGAGGTAGACCTCTACGGAGGGCGGCTCCTCGGGAAAACTCGGGCGCGGTCCGACGTTCGCCATGCCGCCAAAAGTCCCCTGCGGCGCTTCTACTCGGACGGCAAACACGCCAAGGGGTAGCGCCTTTTCGGGCGGTAGCTTGATATTCGCCGTTGGAA
This sequence comes from Trueperaceae bacterium, assembly GCA_965213925.1. GTDB lineage: Bacteria > Deinococcota > Deinococci > Deinococcales > Trueperaceae > CBDBZX01. The sequence continues at coordinate 3,773,638 of OZ243927.1, read as the reverse complement.
AACCGATGCTGCGCCCGCGCTTTTCGCCTTGGGCGACCTCACCGATAGCGAGATAGCTGTAGCCCAAAAACCGCCTCGCCTCCTCAACCTTCCCGGCTTGTAAAAGTTCGCGGATGCGCGAAGATTTGATGGGGTCATCGCCTAGCTTTTTTAGCCCGAAGACCTCTAAGCGCTCGGTGACGTGCTGCAAATCGTCCAAGCCGCCACTTCGCTTATGCCCGAAGCGAAAATCCTCGCCGACGATAATGTGGCTCGGACTCACGCGGCGCAGCTCGTCCAAAAAGACCTCTTTGGGAGTTTGGGCGTACTCGAGGCTAAACTCCGTCATCACTACAGCGTCCGGCTCGAACGCCCTCAAGAGGTGGATTTTCTCTTCACGGCTCGTTAGGTAGCTACCTTTGCCAAACACGACTTTGGCAGGGGGAAAAAAGGTGATAACGATGCTCGGCGCGTTTTGACGCTCACTGACCTCGCGCATCTCTTCTAAAAGCATTTGATGACCCAAGTGAACGCCGTCGAAGTTGCCGATGCAGATGACCGCGCCCGTCAAGTTTAAGTCGTTAAGCGAGGAGACAATATTCAAGGAGAAATTCCGGGGTTCAAGAACTGGGTAACTTTCCGCCCAGGCTTCCGTTACGCCCGAGGGCGTAAGTCAGGGCGATTAGGGCGTGGGCGCTGCTTTGTGTTTGACCGCTCGAGACCTCTCGCCAGACCTCTTCCAAATTGCGCCAGGAGAGGGTGAGGTCTTCGCTCGCGTCGGGCGTACCTTCGGCGCGCCGCAAATTCGTCGCCTCGTAAACGTAAGCCTTTTCGGTGCAGAAGCCGGGGCTCGAATGCACCTGCGTCAGAAGGGTCAAGTCGCCAGTGAGTTGACATTCCTCGGCGAATTCACGCAGCGCGGCGTCCTTAGGCTCCTCGCCCTCTTCAACTAACCCTGCTGGCAGTTCCCACGTGTCCGTACCGATAGCCGGGCGCGGCTGCACCACGCCCAAGACCTCTTGCCCGCTCTCGCCCTCGCGCAGCGCAAGCACGCAGACCGCCGCCGTATGCTCGACGACTTCCCAATGGTTGTCTAGCTTGACGACGGTCACGATATTGCCGTCGTAGATGACCTCTCGTTTCATAAAAAGTGATAAGTGATGAGCGGTAAAGTGGTTAGCTAAGATGTGCTAAAAACTAACCACGATTCACTCGTCACTAACACCTACCTTTAGTTCTCGTCCGCGTTGTAGCGCAAGAAGGCAGGGATGTCGTAGTTGCTCGGGTCGTACGAGCGCCCTGCGCACTACCTGCGGCGCGAAGTTGCGCGGGGCGTAAAATCTTGGTCTGTGGGTTGTGGTCGAAGCCTGCGGCGATGACGGTGACGCGCACCTCGTCGGCGGCTGCCTCGTCGTAAGTGACGCCGAAGAGCACGTTGACGTCTTCGACTTCGGTGGCTTCGCTGATCTTCTCGACGATTTCGTGGGCGTCGAAAAGGGTCAACTCTTCCGAGCCCGTGATGTTGATGAGGAGTTGGTGCGCGCCCTCGACACCTCTTGCCAAAAGCGGGCTGTGCGTGGCGCTGTTCGCCGCCTCTTCCACGAGTTGCTCGCCGCGCCCCGTGCCGATGCCCATCAAGACGGTGCCCGCGCCTGAGAGGAGCGCCCGCACGTCGGCGAAGTCCACGTTGATGAGACCCGACATGTTGATCACGTCGCTGATGCCTTTGACGCCGTAGTACAGCACGCGGTCGGCGACTCTAAAAGCGTCGGTGAGCTTGACCTTGCGGTCTAACGCGGACAAGAGGCGCTGGTTTTCTACGACGATGAGGGCGTCGACTTTGTCCTCTAAGCGCCGCAAGCCTTCTTCCGCTTGGCGCATCCGTTTAGGGCCTTCGAAGCTGAAAGGCGTCGTGACGACCGCGACGGTGAGCGCCCCTTGCTCGCGGGCAATTTCTGCTACAACGGGCGCACTGCCCGTACCCGTGCCGCCGCCCATCCCAGCGGTGATAAAGACGAGGTCGGAGTTGCGCACTTGCTCGGCGATGCGGTCGCGGTCTTCGTTCGCAGCTTTCTCGCCGATTTCGGGGTTTGCGCCCGCGCCCAAGCCCTTGGTGAGGTGGTCGCCCATCTGGATGCGGGTGTCCGCTAAGCTCGTCGTTAAAACTTGCGCGTCGGTGTTCGCGGCGACGAACTGCACGCCCTCCAACCCCGCTTCGATCATCCGGTTGACGGCGTTGTTGCCGCCTCCCCCAAGACCAATCACTCTGATGACGGCGTTATCCATGTTTGCGCTGCTGATGGTCATAGCCCACTCCTTAACTGGAAAGAAATCACTTGTAAATCACCTAAAAATCCGCAGCTAGAAACCTAGAAAAAGTCACTAGAAAAAATCCTTGAGAAAATTGCGGATGTTGCTGAAAAAGTTTGAGATACTGCTTTCGCCGCCCCCACCAACCCGCCGCGCGCCTGAGCCCGCCGCTTGCTGAGCGGAGTGCTCTACGCCGTAGCGCACCAACCCGACCGCGGTGGCGTGTGCCGGGCTTGCCACGACGTCGTCCAAACCGGAAATATTGATGGGTTTGCCCACGCGCACGGGCAAGCGAAAGCGCTCCGTGGCGACTTGGTCTAGCCCTGGCATCAGGGACGCGCCCCCTGTAATGACGACGTTGCCCGCTAGAAGTTCCAACGCGCCCATACGCTGCTCGATGGAGCGCTTGACGAGGTCTAAGATTTCGACGACCCGAGGGCGAATCACCTGCGCGAGTTCGAAGGTGGACAAGGACGCGGTGTAGTTCGGGTGCGCCACCTCTAACGCCACCTCACGGTCGGCGAGGTCAGGAATCGCCACGCCGTACTTCTTCTTGACCCGCTCGGCTTCGTCGGGCGGGATGCGTAAAAGCTGGCTGATATCTTGGGTGATGTGGTCGCCGCCCAAAGGGATGACCGAGGAATCCGCGAGCGTGCCGCGCCGAAAGACGCCTACATCCGTCGTGCCGCCGCCGATGTCGATTAAAACGGTGGTGAGTTCCTTTTCGCTGTCGTCTAAAACCGCTAAGCCCGAGGCGAGCGACTGGACGACGATGCCCTCGACGCTGACGCCTGCGTCCTTGGCGCAGCGAGAAAGGTTCTGTAAGGGACCCTGCGCGCCCGCGACGATGTGAACGTGGACCTCGAGCCTCACGCCGCTCATCCCCACCGGGTCTTTGATGCCGTCCTGACCGTCTACGACGTATTCCTGAGGAATCACGTGAATGACGTCCATGTTGGCCTCTAGGGGCACAGCTCTAGCATTCTCAACCGTGCGCTCGACGTCCGAGCCAGACACCTCTTGACCGCGTCGGATAGCGACCATGCCGTGGCTATTAAACGCCTTGAGGTGCGTTCCCGCCACCCCGATCCAGGCGTCACCGACCTCGACGCCCGCCACGCGCTCGGCCGCTGCGATGGACTGCCGCACCGAGGCGATGGTGCGCTCTAAGTTGACGACGACGCCTTTACGGAGCCCGTCACTCGGGACGGTCCCCTCGCCGATAATGTCCAAGACCCCGTCAGAGGCGACTTCACCTATGACGGTGCAGATTTTTGTCGTGCCGATATCTAAACCGACCACAATACGTTCGTCCATCATTGTACGCTCACTCCCCAGGGGTAGACGGCGACCCGCGCCTCGCTCTGACCCACGAAACCCGACCAGTGTGTCCTCAAGAGGTCCACACTCGGGGTGTAAAGTGACGAGTCTGAGAAGCGAATGTCGAAACCGCTCGGCGAGTAGCTTAACACCTCGGGCTCGTAAGGTGCGACGAGCCTTAGGAGTGCCAGCGCCTCCTCGGTGCGGTCTGGACCCCAGCCACGCAGGGTCACCAAATCATCCTTTTGCTCAGTTGACACATTAGGGAGCACTGTACCATCTAGCGCGTAGACCGTTTCGCCGAAGCGGGCAAAGGGCTCGCGTTCCCAGACCGCAACAGAGAGCGTGCCTGGCCAGTGACGGATGATGCGGGCGCGGCGTATCCAGGGGTCTTGGACCAAGGGGGCGCTGCGCCACTTCGTGACCCACAGGAGCGGGTCGCCGCGCTCTAGGTTGGCGAGCGCAAGAATTTCCTCGTTGCTGTAGTGAGACGCGCCCAAGACCTCTACGCGCGTGACCTGCGGGTAAAAGCGCGTCGTGACGAGCAGCGCGACTAGGGCGACGAGGAGCGCTAGCATGAGGGGGCGGCGCACGCTTCCTCCTGTTCGCTTGCGTGGGTGCCAAAGCCCCAAAGTTGCCATTCGGACTCTAAGGGAACGTCAACCTCCGCTTTGATCTCTTCTAAAAGTTTTATGACGTCACATGCGCTCGCTCCTCCTAAATTGACGATAAAGTTGCCGTGCTCGAATGAGACTTGGGCGTTCCCGACGCGCAGACCTTTGAGTCCGTGAACGTCGATGAGCCGACCGGCGCTGTCTCCGGGGGGATTTTTGAAGGCGCAGCCCGCCGACTTAATTTTGGGCTGACCTCTGCGAGCGGCGTCCACTTGCGCAACTTTCGCGGCGACGCGCTCGGGCGTAGAAGGCGTCAAACGAATTCTTGCTCTCGTGATAACGGCTCCTTCGGGGAGTTGGCTATGGCGGTAGCTGAGACCCAACGCATCCGCCTCGAGCCGCTGAAGCCCCCCGTCCACAAACACCTCGACCGCTTGGAGCACATCCGACATCTCGCCGAAGCGCGTGCCCGCGTTCATAGTGATTGCGCCGCCCAAAACAGCGGGGATGCCGAGAAGAGGTTCTAAACCGGAGAGCCCTGCGTCGGTGGCGCGGCGCACCAGACCGGGCAGGGGCGTCGCCGCGCCCAACCAGAGGTCACGCGCGCCACCGAAATCGCGGATGGTATTATACGCACGCCCCAACTTGATGACGCGCTCCGGCACGCCTGCGTCACTGATGAGCACATTCGAACCTGCGCCTAAAACGCGGTAGGGTTCGGCGGTAGCTTCACGCAGACCTCTTTCATCCCCAACGTCCCACAGCTCCGCCTCGCCGCCGACGCCCAGGGTTGTGAGCGGTCCTAAGCGGGTGCGTTTCATAAGTGCGTTAGGCGGATTCATCGTCACCCCCGCGCGCCCTCACGATCCCTTCGGCGACGCGCCACACGTCGCCCGCACCGAGGGTAATCACTAAATCGTTCTCTTCCAAAGATTCTGCTAGGTAACGCTCCGCTGAGGCGGCGCTGTGGTAGTTCGCCTCTTTGCCCTTCTCGCGGAGTTGCTCGACGATGAGTTCAGGAGAGATGCCGGGAATAGCTTTTTCCCCGGCGGCGTAAATATCAAGTACGATAATTTCATCCGCGAGACTCGCAGCGTCGGCGAGGGCGGGCCAGTGCCTCGCGGTGCGCACCCAGCGGTGGGGCTGTAAAACCGCGCGGACGCGCCGCCCGGTATGCTTAGCAGCCTCTAACGTCACGCTGACCTCGGTCGGATGGTGCGCGTAGTCGTCGATAATGAGTGCACCCTGGACGCTCCCGCGCCGCTGCCAGCGCCGCCCGATGCCCGTGAAGGTATTCAGGTGCTTTGCGGCGGCCCCTAGCTCGAGCCCCGCCAAATGCGCCGCCGCAAGCGCCGCCGCCGCGTTCTGCACGTTGTATTCACCCGGCACGTGTAAGTTGACCTCGACGGAGTTCTCGGGTGTATGCAGGGTGAACGTGCTGCCCATCGCCCTAAGTTCTGTCACCTCAGCGCGGTACGTCGCTCCCTCGCTGAGTCCATACGTGAGCGCGTTATCCATCTTTAAGAGCGGCTCCAAACTCGCCCAATCCGCGCAGTACAGAACGTGGTTGGCGCGTTCGGCGAAGCGCTTAGTGGCGCTTTCCAGCTCATCTAAGCTCGCGTGATAATTGCGCCGCTCAGAAAAGGCTCCCGCGATGTGGTCATCTTCCAAGTTCGTAATGACGGCAATATCAGAGGGCAAATAAGCAAAACCAGGGTCCGACTCGTCTACCTCGGCGATGAGGCGCTCACCCTGTCCATAGCGGACGTTGCCGCCCATCACGTCTAACTGCCCGCCTACCAAGACCGAGGGGTCGGTGCCCGCTTCTAAAAAGAGGGTGGCAATCATGCCCGTCGTGGTGCTCTTGCCGTGCGTGCCCGTCACCGTAACGCTCTTATGCTCCGCTAAGAGTTCGGCTAGGAGTTCGATGCGCCGCACCGTGCGTTTGCCCTGCGCTTTCGCCGCGCCGATTTCGGGATGGGTAGCGGGCACCGCCATCGTGCTGATGAGGGTGTCGATACCTTCGATGTGGGTGGGGTTATGCTCTAAGTCAACGGTTACCCCCTCGTTTTGCAGCGACTCGACCTCTTCGCCGAGGCTCGTGTCGCACCCCGAAACCTTGTACCCGTCGGCGGCGTACCACCTGGCTAAGCCGCTCATGCCGACCCCGCCGATGCCCATAAAATGTAAGTGAGACTTCATCCTCGCTCCTGAACACGGTCCGCAGCCCCTCGAGAGGCGTCGTCCGTGCGAAAATCTTGGTTTGGCAACGCCTTAACCGACGCCTCAATAAGCTGCGCGAGCCGCGCCGCCGCCCCTTCGGGCGAACGCCGGCGCGCCGCCTCCCCCGCAGCTTGACGCGTCTCCGGGTTCAAAAGGGACTGCCACGTTGCCGCAAGCCGCCCTAAGTCATGCTCTTCTAAGGCGCGCCCTGCGCCAGCAGCTTCGGCTGCTTTTGCGTTATAGAGTTGATGGTTTTCGGCTGACGAGGCGAGTGGAATCATCACGAGAGGAACCCCGTGAAAGGCTGCCTCCGCGAGCGTACCATTGCCCGCTCTCGTGATCGCCAAATCCGCCGCAGACCAGGCTACCACAGCGTCCACGAAGCTGTCCACGCGGTAGTTGGGTACCCCTTCGGCTAGAACGTTGACCCTCTCCAGGTGGCGCTCGCCGCTGCTGTGCAAGACGCTCAGAGGCTCTCGGGGCGAGGATTGCAAGTCGGTGAACGCTTTCGGCACGTGTTCGTTCAAAACGATAGACCCTTGGCTTCCGCCCATCACTAGGGTGAGCACACCCTCTTCGGAAAAACCGAGTTGACGCCGCGCTTCACGCTTATCCAGGCGCACCTCTCGCACGGGGACGCCGACCTGTACGAGCTTCCTCCCGTACATAGGCAAATGCGCTGCGACCTCTTCGTCCGCCGTGGCGATAAATACAGCGCGGTGAGAGAACCAACGTGTGACCTTACCAGGAAGTGCGTTTTGTTCGTGCAGGGCGACCGGAACGCGCAGCGCGGTGGCGGCTGCCAACCCCGGAAAGCTCGCGAAGCCGCCGAAGCCAACCACCATAGAAGGCTTTAGCGCCCGCACGACCTTGACCGCGTCCCACAGCCCTAGCCCCGCTTGTACCGCCTGACGCGGGTCCGGGCGACCCCTATGCCACTTGCCGGCCCGGACGCCGTGAAATTCAAGCCCTGCTTCCGGCACGAGCCGCGCCTCCATGCCGCCGCGCTGCCCGGTAAAGGCGACCTCGTAGCCTCGAGCTTGGAGTTCCTTGGCCGTTGCAAGCGCCGGGTAGATGTGACCGCCCGTGCCGCCCGTAGCGAGAAGAATCCGGTTCACGCAGTCTCCTCTCTCCTGGCGGCGTCCCGCGCTGCCAGCTCAGGATTCTGCGAAATGCGGTAGGCGCTGTGGATAAAGCCCATCGCAATCGCCACCGAGAAGAGGCTGTTTTGTCCGTAAGAAACGAAGGGTAGGGGAATCCCCGTCACGGGAACGAGCCCGCTGGCAACGAGTAGATTCAGCGCCGCCTGACCACAGATATACGCCGTCGCCCCCGCCGCTAAGAGCGAGCCGGGTCCGGTGAGGCTCGAGGCGACCCCCAGCCCCCGCACCGCGATGAATATATAGAGCGCAAAGAGCGTCACGACACCCAAGAGCCCGAGCGCGTGCGCCACCGAAACCGCGATCATGTCCGTATCCGCTTCGGGCACGCGGATGATTTCGCCGGGCCCGACGCCGAAAAGCCCGGCGCGAACGAGCGTGCGCTGCGCCTGCACCGCCTGATAGCTCTCGGTCTGCGCCTGCGCTTGCTCTCCCCAAAGGTCCTCGAAGCCCCTTATGCGTTCACCGATGTAGGGATATTCGCTGAGGTACGGTCCTGCGATAAGCACCGCAACGACCGCCGCCGCCGCCGTAATGCTTAAAAGCCGCACGACCGTCGTACCCGCCGCTAACATAATGGCAAACGCGAGTAAAAAGATAAAACCCGCCGTGCTTACGTCTGGCTCCGCCACGATGAGCCCGGCTGCTAGGCCGATGACGAACATGGGCCGCCAAATCTGCCAGTCGCCCAGATGGTTGTGGAAGAAGGTCGTGAGATAGGCGATGACTGCGACTTTCATCAGCTCGGAGGGTTGTAGCGTGAAGAGGCCTAGGTCGAGCCAGCGCTTCGCGTCGCTGCCTTCGGGCGAGATGCCGACGACTAAAACCGCCGCCAAGAGGATGAGTACGCTCACGTAGGCGTAAGGGCTGAGGCGCACGACCCGCTGGGGCGAGATGCGCGAGACTAGGGCGGTGAGCGCCAACCCCGCGAGCACCCGCAAGAGGTGCGCGGGCCACAGCTCGGGTGCGCTTGTGGCGACGCCCAAAACGCCTAGCGTACCGAGGATGAGCTGCGTAAAGACTAGGAGCGGGTCCACGAGACCTCTTCCTCTAAAGTGTTCTGGGGCGCGCCTAAGTTGTTTTCCAGCGCACGAACGGCGTTTCTAAAAGCTTGAGCCCTTGCCTTGTAGTCCTTAAATTGGTCAAACGACGCCGCGAGTGGTGCGAGTAGAACCGTGCCGCCTTCCGGATCATTTTGTAAAAACGCTGACGCCTGCTGCACTGCTCGGTCCATGGCTACTTGTCCATCTCGAGCCTCAACCACAACCGTCTGCGTCCAATCCGAAACAGCCTCAGCAAAGGCTCGACCCGACGCGCCGATGCCGACAAAAAGCGCGACCTTAGCGCGGATAAGAGGCTCTAAAGCGGTGAAGTCCGCGCCCTTGTCCTGCCCACCTGCGAGCCAGACGACAGGGGCGGGCGTCGCTTCTAATGCGGCGCGAACGGCGAGCGAGCGCGTCGCAACCGAATCCTCGATGAAGCGAACGTCGCCCAATGTCTTGACCAAGCTGTAACGTCCGGGAATGCCCACAAACGCAACTAAACCGTCTTTTATCTGGTCTCGAGTCAACCCTTTCGCTCGGCAGATAAGCGCCACGGCGAGCGCGTTGGCGTAGTGGTGTGAGCCGCTAATCTGTAATTCTTGGAGGGGCAATAGAGGTTCTCCGTCTAAAAAAATAGTGTCGTCAGTTAGATAAGCGTCAGCAAGTTGCGTGATGCTGAAAGAGAGAACACTAGCGCCTTTTTCCTCCGCCTCGGTCGCCCAAGCGTGAAGCTTTGTATCGTCGGCGTTGTAGATAAAGGTACAGCCTTCGTCCAGATTCTTGATGAGGTTGCGCTTTGCTTCGTGATAAGCCGCCACGCTACCGTGGCGGTCTAAGTGGTCTACGTCTAGGTTAAGTGCGGCGGCGATGCGAGGCTTGAGCGTGGGCGTGCGCTCCAACATGAACGACGACAACTCCGCCACGAGCGTCTTACCTTCTTCCGCCACTTCCGAGAGCGCCGGGTCGATATTTCCGCCTGCGGGCGCGTCTAACCCTGCTGCTTGCAGGGCGTCACTCGTCCAGCGCGTGACGGTTCCTTTGCCCGCCGTGCCCGTGATGCCGACGATGTCTGCATTCACCGTTCTATAAACCCATTCGACTTCGCCTATCGTTTCGATCTCACGACCTCTTAGCGCAACCAAGTCGGGATGGTCGTAAGGGACGCCGGGAGCGGCGATACACACGTCTATCCTCTTCGTATCGAGAGGTGAATTTATACGTTCACAGCCGAGCGCGTCCAGTTCAGGTAACATCTCGACCTTTTCGTCAAAATAGATAACTTCATGACCTTGCGAGCGCAAAAGCTTACCTGCGGAGACGCCGCTCCGTCCTAAACCGTACACGAGTACCCTCACGCTAATCCTCCGTGAAAGCCCCACGCCACCGCTACACACACCGCCGTGACGAGCCAAAAGCGCGTCACGACTTGCGTCTCCGACCAGCCCGAAAGCTCGAAGTGATGGTGCAGCGGGCTCATCTTGAAAAAGCGTTTGCCGCCCGTTACCCGAAAGTACGTGACTTGGATGATGACGGATAAAACTTCTAAAACGGGTATGAGCGCGATCAGCGGCAGCCACCAGACCCAGCCGGAGAGAATCGCGACGCCCGCCACCGCCGCGCCGAGCCCTTCCGAGCCGACGCCGCCCATGAAGACTCGAGCAGGCGAACCGTTGTACCAGAGAAACCCCAAAAGCGAACCGATAAGCGCCGCCACGAAGCTCACGCCGATAAAAGGCAGCAAGATGAGCGCGGCCATGCCGCCCGCGAGCCCGTCTAGCCCATCGCTGAAGTTCACCGCGTTGATGGTTCCCATGATGATAAAGGTGAACGCCAAGAGGTCGAAGACTTGGATGTCGAAGAGCGTGTAGCCGCCGCGCACGGCGTAAATGGAAAACGCGAAGGCGAGTGCGCCCTGCATGAGCAAGCGGTAACGCGCTAAAAGCCCTGTCGTGTCGTCTTCGCCAGCGGCGGCGCGGCGTTTGCGGCGGAGCGCCAAGAGGTCATCGTAGAGTCCTAAGAGAGCGGCGGCGAAGGTCAGCATAACTACGGCGAGTCCGTCGAAGCTCGGCTCGCCGAAGAGGAGCCACGCGGCTAAGGCGGCGAGCAGAAAGGCTGCGCCCCCCATCGTCGGCGTGCCCGCTTTTTTGAGGTGGCTCTGGGGTCCGTCGCGGCGTATCCCTTTGCCCCAACCGTAGCGCCCCGCGAGTTGGATAAAGATACCCACGAGTAAAAGGGACAGGAGGGCGGACCAGAGCACCGTCACTTTGCTGCAACCTCTTGTCGGACCTCTTCGTTCTTTGTTTCGAGCGCCTGAACGAGCCGCTCGAGCCGCATCCCCCTCGAGCCCTTTACCAACACCGTCCCGTGAGGGGGAAGCTGTTCGGTCACGTTCAAGAGGTCAGCCGAAGCGAGGTGAGCCGCTTGCGGGTTCTCTGCCGCGATAAACCGCGCTTCGTCTCCGATGGCGAAGACGCGCCCCAAGTCCAACGTCCGCTTTCCCAAGTCACGGTGACGCGCTTCAGATACCTCACCGAGTTCTAGCATGTCGCCTAAAACGGCGGTGTGCGGTCTCGGAAACTGACGCAGGACCTCCAGAGCCGCCGCCGCCGATGCGGGGTTGCTGTTGTACGAGTCGTCGATGATGGTCAGGTCGCCGCTCTGTTTGACCTCTAAACGTCCGGGCTCGAGCCTCACCCCGCTCAACCTCTCGGCGACTTCATTCAAGTCGAGCCCGAAGTGCCGTGCTAAATGGACCGCCGCCACCGCGTTTCGCGCCATCGCGTCGCCTAAATAGGGGAGGGTGATGGTCACGCCGCCGACTTGAAGCCGCTGACCTCTTGGCGACATATCCGTGACGACACCCGAGAGGTCTGCCCCCCAGATATTCGTATTGGTGCCGAGACCATAGACGGTGCTTTTCTCGCCTTGCTCCTCGTTCATGAAAGGGGCGGCTTGCTCGCTGACGAAAGCGTATTCAGCCGCGCCCACGAGCTTGAGTTTCTCTCTCGCGACAGTTTCGACGTCGCCTAGAGCGCTCAGATGACTCTCTGCGATAAGCGTGAGAACCGCGTGCGTGGGTCTGGTCAGCGCGACGAGTTCGTCCATCTCGCCGACATGGTCGATGCCTAGCTCGAGCACGAGAACGTCGTCCTCTGAGGTTTTCTCCCCTAGCCAGGCGTCTACAAGAACTTGTGCTAGGGCGAGCGGTGTATTGAAATTTCCGGGGCTCACCGCCGCACGGAGTGCCGCCGCGAGCATCGCTTTGGTGCTCGTCTTGCCTGCCGAACCCGTCACGCCGACGACCGCACCGTGAAGCTGACCTCTCGCGTATTTGCCTAAATCTATGAGGACTTGCGCGGGGTTCTCGACTTGCATACCGCGCGGGTGGGGTTTGTCCGAAACGATGAACGCCGCGCCCGCCCCCAACGCTTGCTCGGCGTAGTGCAGCCCGTGCCCCGCCGCGCCGGGAAGGGCGAAGAAGGCGTCGCCGGGGCGAACCCGCGCTGAGTGAAAGCTCACGCCGCGCGCGTCCTGTAGGGACTTAGAGAGCGACACGCCTGCTAGGTCCGCGACGAATTGGGGCGATAACGTCGTCACAGCGCGGCGTTCCCTCCCTTATTACCGCAGTGCTTCTCCGCAAGCATCATCTCCGAACGTGCGTTCTGATCAAGCCCTTCTAAACTAAGAGCGTATTTGACCAGATGATACCTGCTGTTCGTATGCTGTATCACGTTCTGACCCATAGAGGACACTATACCTCTATTGCCCCGCGACCTGACCGGGTTTTGGCGGCAGCCCCCAAAGGGCGACGGTCTCGCTGCCGACTGCCCGAAAGACGGGCGCGGCGACGTAGGTGCTGAGACTCTCTTCTTTGGGTTTTTGCAAGTACACAACGGTGGTCACGCGAGGGTTATCCGCTGGGAACATCCCCGCGAAGAGGAGCGTTCCCGCTTTGATGTACTCGCCTTTTTCGTTGTCGAAGACGTCCGCCGTGCCCGACTTGCCCGCCACTTTAACGCCGGGAATCTTAGCGACGCTGAGCCCGCTATTCTCCACCGTGTAGACGAGCATGTCTTTGACGCTTTGCGCGGTGCTCGAGGAAATCACCCGCACCGCGCCCGTGCGCACGGGTTCGCCTTCGACCTCTTCGAAGGTGACTTCGTCCTCTAAAAGCTGCGGCGGGACAAAGACGCCGTCGTTTGCGAAGATGCTGTAGGCGGCGGCGAGTTGTAGGGCCGTCGTCGAGACGCTCTGCCCGATGGTCGCCGAGGCGTGGTCTTGCGGCACCCAGTTCTGCCACGGGTTGATGCGTCCGTCACGGGTGTACGCCGTCTTCAAGCCGACGTCGCGCCCAAAGCCGAAGTGGTACATCCAGGAGGACAACTCCTCCGAGGAGAAGCGCTCCCCGAGTTTGATCATGCCGACGTTACTTGAGACTCGTAAGATATCGGGGATGTTCAAAACCGGGTCGTGCGAAGACACGTCGCGGAAGTCCTGGGTGCCGACGCGCATGTAAGGTCCGACCTCCAGCGTTTCGTCCGCCTCGAGCCGTCCCGCTTCCATGAGCGCCGCGACGATAAAAGGCTTCATCGTCGAGCCCGGCTCGACCTGCTGCAAAAAGGCGCGGTTGCTGATGATGCCGCGCTCTTCGACCTGACCTTGTCTTTTAGGATCGAATTCGGGGTAGGAGGCGGCAGCTAGGACGCGCCCTGTCTTCGCCTCGAGCATCACCAGCGCGCCGTTCTCCGCCCCAAAGGTCCGCGCCGCTTTGCGGAGTTCGGCTTGGGCGATGGCTTGAAGGCTCGGCTCCAAGGTCAGCGTGACGTCTTCGCCCGCTTGCAAGCGGGCGTCGAGGGCGTACTCGAGCCCCTCCAACCCGTAACGTCCGTCGGGCTGCACCGCGCCGCTAAAGCCGACGACGTGCGCGGCGAGCCGCCCTTCGGGGTAGCGGCGGTGTTCGACTGCGCCCTCAGCGAGGATCGTCCCGTCTCTCGTTTGAATGAGCCCGCGCCTCGGCTCCTCAGTGAGCGCGGCGGGCAAATCGGGCGCTTTGGCTTGCAAACGGACGAAGCCGCCCAAGGCTAGTAGGAGAGGGAGCGCGAGCAGGACGAGAAAGAGCGCACGCTTGTGGAGGCGAAGCTGCGGCGCGGGGTCTTCCGGCTGCTTCTTGTAAGCGGCAACCTTTTTATCCTTACGAGGGTTTTTCGGTTGCGTTTGACCTTTTGACGACAGCCGCGTCCGCGTGTCTCTTACCGCCATATCGTACGGACCTCCAAGCCTTCTTCGGGGGAGTCGGGTTCGGGAACGGGCGCGGGCGCAATTTCAGTCGCTTCCGCGCCTTCGGGCGACGAGATCATGCCGTGTGAGAGCGCCCAGCGGCGCACTGCCAAGGGTCCTTGCACCTGCGCGGCTTCGCTGCGCAAGTCGCTCAGTTCGTACTGAAGGGCGCGTTTGGTCTCTAAAAGCGAATAGTGTAAGCGGTGGCGGTCCTGGTTGTACGCGCCCAGCGCGGCGAGCGCGAGGATGAGCGCGAGGTAGAGCGTGAGTAAGCTTTGGCTCCGTTTGGTCATAAAATCTCCGAAGGGGTAGGGGAGAGGTCTTTACTTTCATCGGTTGAATCTCTGCGCAAGTCTTTAGTTGCATCTTCGTTACGAACGGCGACGCGGAGTTTGGCACTCCTAGCCCTGGGATTCGCCTCTATCTCCTCGTCACTCGCCGTCAACGGGCGTTTGGTCAGCGGTGTGAGTACGCCGCTCCCCCTGACGAAGTGTTTGACGATGCGGTCTTCTAAAGAATGATAGGAGAGCACCACCAGCCGCCCACCTGGGGCGAGCGTCCGCTCGGCAGCAAAGAGCGCGTCCTCTAACGCGCCGAGTTCGTCATTGACGAAGATGCGCAAGGCTTGAAAGGTGCGCCGCGCCGGGTGGTCACGTCTGTAACCGCCGCCAGGGTAGGCACGCTGGATGACGTCCGCTAAAGCTTGTGTCGTTTGGATGGGGTTGGCGTCCCTAGTCTCAACGATGCGCCTTGCGATGCGCCGACTATGCCGCTCTTCGCCGTACTTGAAAATGATGGCAGCTAGCTCGTCTTGCGGATAGGTATTCACCACGTCCGCCGCCGATTCACCGTCACCGCCCATACGCATGTCAAGCGGTCCAGCCTGCCGAAACGCGAAGCCGCGCTCCGCCTCGTCGAGTTGCATCGAGGACACGCCTAGGTCGAGCAGGATACCCGAAACGGGGAAGAGGTCGGCCTCTTTTGCGTGCTCGTCCAGGTTGCGAAAATTGCCGCGTGCGAAGGTGAAGGTTTGTGCCTCGGGGACGTTCAGTTGATTGGCGAAGGTCAGGGCTTTCTCGTCTCTATCAATCCCTAAAACCGAGCCGCCCGCGTCTAAAATCGCTTGGCTGTGCCCGCCCGCGCCGAAGGTTCCGTCGATATAGACGTGACCTCTGCGGATATCTAAACCTTCTAAACACTCGCGTAACATGACAGGGATGTGGGGCTGATTCGGTTGTGCGTCGCTCATCCGACGAGTTCCAACAGCGCTTCTGGGGCGTCGGGTTGGTTCTGCACGGCGCTGATGTTCTCTTCCCACTTCGCTTCGTCCCAAATCTCTAAGCGGTTGGGAAAACCCGCGATGCGGACGTTGTTTTCCAGCGAGGCGAAACTTCGGAGCGTAGCGGGAATCGTGATGCGCCCCGCCGAGTCGATTTTGGCTTTGGACGCCCCCGAGTAGAAAAAGCGCACGAAGCCTCTTGATTTTGCGTCGGTGATGGAGAGGTTGCTCAGCTCGCTCTCGATGGCGTTCCATTTGGTGAGCGGGAAGACGTACAAGCAACCTTCCATGCCGCGCGTTACGATCATGCCGTCGGTGACGAAGTCGCGAAAGGAAGGTGGGACGATGACCCGACCTTTGTCGTCTACCGAGTATTGAAATTCGCCAAACGGCATCTTCCACGACACTCCCACCTAAGTGCAGAGTCCAGGTTCAGCGTCAAACCGTCAAAAGAGTGTGACGCAGGGACTTAGCCTATGGAGTGAAGTGTAACACACTTCTCCACAAATTCCCACAAGTCCCCACCTCTCACCCACTGTTGCGCCTGTTTTCTAGTTTTTCTCCCACCTGCGCTCCACTTGGAAGCTTCGGGCAGCGCGAGTGGGAAGGGGGTAGTGCGCCGTGAAAAGGTAGCTTTTTATAGTCTAGCACGGGGTTTCTCTGGAACGTAGTCGGCTCTAAGTTGGCTCTTCCCCACCCGCTCCCCCCGTTCCACCCACCGCGACCCCTCGGTGCGAGAATACCGACTCACACAACCAAGACCTAAGCCGATGTAAAATTTTTTACATTGTTCGGTCAACTTTTAGAAGGACCTCAAAAAGAAAGACAGGCGCAGTGTAGCGCCTGTCTAAAAAGATAGTGCGGGAGAGGTGATAAGCCGGGTCCTGTTCACTCCTAGTCGCATCTATAGAGCATCGCTCTGAGATGAACCTCGCGGAGCTGCCTGGTCATCTATCTGGGACGCTTGTCGCCAAGCGCCTCGAGCGGTCAACCCGGAGATGTTAGCGAGCCGGGCAAGCTCTTTCTCCCTATCGGACCTTGCACCGGGTGGGGTTTACCTAGCTGCCCTTGTTGCCAAGGGCACTGGTGCGCTCTTACCGCACCGTTTCAACGTAGCTTGGAGGTATCATCACCTACTACGACGCTGGCTTGTCACGCTAATGACGCCCGTTGCGTCTGTTCGAAGATGATACCTCCAAGCTGTTTCCTTTCTGCTGCACTTGCCGTCGCCTTACACGCCCAGGCGTTACCTGGCACCCTGCCCTGCGGAGCCCGGACTTTCCTCAGCCAAGCCAGTTGCCCGGCAAGGCCGCGACCAGGTTCCTCTCACCGCAAGAGATGATTGTAGCACGTGAAACCCTGCGCCGTGTAGCTGCGCGCTGCGCCTCAAACCCCGCCGCGACATTCTAAGCGCTTCTTGCAAGCCTCGAGGCGCCGCGAAGGTTCGCCGGAACGGTGCCGCCACACCTCTTGTGCGAATCTTGACGAACCTTTAGCCGCATCTATAGAGTCGGCGCTCATCCTGAAAGCATGAAAGTTGCGGCGCAACGTGATGAGTGTCCCCGCGTTCAGAAGATGAAACGGGCGCGGCGCGTTCTGTTTCCTCGCGCGACCTTGAGCGGCGTCACCCTGTCGCGCATCTTGCTAACGTACGTGCTGATATGCGTAGTGTCGTGGGGCGCGGCTTCGCCGGAAGAAGACGTTCAGTCGGTGGCATCAACGCAAAATAGTCTGGAAGCGTCGGAGAAGATGCCTCGCTTTACTCCCGAGCCTCTTGACGGTCTTCTTGTGCAGCCCGAGGTGACGCCGCCAGGGACGGGCGTGAACGCCGCGTTGCAAGGGGCGAATACGCCCTTTAAGCGCCGCCGCTTCAAAATCTCGCTCGCCGAAAATGACATAATGTTCTCAGATAAGGGGCTGAGCCAGTTTCTCGAGCTGCTCTACACGCGCCCGCTCGGAGGTGCGTCCGCGCTCAATACGGCGATCAAGTTCGAGATGGTGACGCCTAAGCAGGTGTTTTATCTCTCTCCGGAGGGAGAAGAACGCTGCTGTGAGTCGCCGGGGACGTACCACTATCCGCTCTACTTGGAGCACCAACTCGTGCGCCGCGTCCCGCTCGGTGCGGGGCTGAGCGCGCGGCTCAGCGCTCAGGTGCAGACCGGCGTCGACGCGCCGGAAGAGATCGGCGGTCCGCTGCAAAACATGTGGCACGGCGTCATCGGCTCGCCCGACTTCGACGCGGTCGGCGAGGCGACCTTCTACGGCGGTTTAGGCGGGAGTGCGCTGCTCGAGGGTCGCTTAGGGTCGCTCAGTTACTTCGTCGGACCGAGTATGGAGGTCACTACCCTCGAGCGTTCGGCGGGGCTCCTTCAAGGTCTGACCTACGACGCCGCTCCCCTCGCCCTGCAAGCGTTCGCGGTGACCGAGCGCATCGATAGCCGCTACTTCACGCCCGACTTTGAGCGCGGGCGTAGGGCGACGGTGGGGCTCAGCGCTGCGCTGAGGCTGGGCGGCGCAAATTTCGGTGATTGGACGCCGACCCTAGGCTTTAGCGTCCTCTACGACTACAATAGCGTCGTGCCGGAGATGAGCAACCTCCGCTACTCCTTCGTTCCCGTGTGGCAGATTTCCGTGCCCGTGGACTAAGGACCCGAGGCTGGTCTAAGCGGATGGCACACTCGGCAAGAGAACCCGGAACACCGCCCCGCCCCCAGCGGCGTTCTCCACCTCGACGCTTCCTCCATGAAGCGCGACTAAAGCGCTCGAGATAGCCAGCCCCAGCCCGCTCCCGCTGGCGACGCCGCCACTCGCCCGGTAGTAGCGGTCGAAGACGCGCGCTAAGACCTCACTCGTTAGCCCCGGCCCAGTATCCTCGACGGTAAACGCGATTTGCGCTTGGCAGCGTGCAACGCTGAGCGTGACCTTACCCCCGGCGGGCGTGTGCTGGAGCGCGTTGCTAAGCAAGTTGGAGAGGATTTGCTCGAGCCTGTCTGGGTCCGCTGTGACGCCCGCCTCTGCGGACGGTCCGGGTAATTCCGACACGAACGAGAGGTGAATTGACCTTTCTGCCGCCCGTTCACTAAAGCTCGCGCCGACGCGCTCGGCGAACCTAGCCGCGTCCAGTGTCCGCACGTCGAGCGAGAGTCTGCCCGCTTCTGCGAGCGAGAGCGTCCGCAAATCCTGCACGAGCCGCGCTAAAAGCTGCGTCTGCCTATCCAAGCGTGCGAGCGAAGCGTCGTCGAGGGGGCGCACCCCTTCGCGCATCGCGTCGATCTGTCCTTGCAGGATGGTTAAGGGCGTGCGGAGTTCATGCGCGGCGTTGGCAATCATGCTTTGGCGCTCGCGCTCGAGCCTTTCTAAAGCCTCCGCCATCCGGTTGAAGTTCCTCGTGAGCCCCTCGAGTTCGCCCGCGTTAGGGGGAAAATCGGGGAGCACCGCCCTAGCGCTAAGGTCACCTCCGGCAATCTGCGCCGCCGCCGCCGACACGCGCCGAATGGGTCCAACGACGAAGCCCGACGCGACGAAGCTGATGAGCAGGGCGATGGGCAAACTGAGCAGCGCGGCGAGGCGCGGGATGCGCTTCTGGTCGCTCTCGATGGCGCTGAGGTTGGCGGCGAACTGCCTCGTCTCCTGTTCGCTCGCTACGGTCCGCTCTAAAGCGTCTAGGAGCAAACTGTACCTGACTTCATCACTCAGGCTCGAGCGGTCTGAACGCGCGATAACTCCCATCACCTCGCGCATGGCAGGGTTGAACTGTTCTAAAGTGCGCTCGAAGTAGAGACCTTGTACAATGAGCGTAAATGCCATTGTCAGCACGATACAGAACGTGCAGAGTGTAGCAATGCGCACCCTGAGGCTCGACCCTGATATCTTCACTTTGCGTTCCTCTCGCGTCTCATCCTGCTAGCCGAAAGCCCATCCCGCGCACCGTCTGGAGCATGTGGCTGACCTCATGCGCGTAAAGCTTCTTGCGCAAGTTGCCAACATGCACGTCGATGACGCGCTCCAAAGCGTCGCTTTCGGGCAGCACCGCCTCTAAGAGTTCGGCGCGGTCAAAGATGCGTCCCTCGTGTAGGGCGAGGTGGTGGAGCAGACGAAACTCGGTAGCGGTGAGCGTGAGAGGCTCGCCGTGCGCGGTTGTAACGGCTTGCATAGGGTCGATCTCTAAAGGTCCGACGCGCAAGGGGGCGCTGTCCGGCTCGCCCATGTGGGCGCGGCGCAGCGCCGCTTTAATCCGTGCCATGACCTCTCTCGGTCTAAAGGGTTTGGTCACATAGTCATCCGCGCCGAGTTCTAAACCGACGATTTTGTCGATCTCCTCAGCTTTCGCGGTCAGCATAATAACGGGCACCGTGCTCTCCTGGCGCACCCGCTTCAAGACTTCGGTGCCGTCCAATTCCGGCAAGGCGATGTCGAGCAAGATGAGGTCGGGGCGAGCCGCCCGGAAAAGCGTCAGCGCCTCCTTGCCGTCTCTCGCTCGCTCGGTGCGGTAGCCGCTGCCGCGCAGATAATCCTCTAAGAGTTCGGCGATTTCCGGTTCATCCTCCACCACGAGTACGAGCGCCATAGCGCCCATTGTACGCGGTTTCGTTCGGGGTTTCGTCAGTGCATTCATAGAGCGAAGTTAGGCAGTAAGTATCAAGATTTCGCAAAGATCAGTGGCTTTTTAACCGATTTTACAGCCACGCGAACCTCTTCTTTCGCCGTGTGCGAGGTGTAAACGCTCGAAGTTTCGCACGAAGCACAAGGTTCACCAAACGTTCACCTTCTCTGAACGGTCTCTTGCTGCGGCGCGAGCATGATGTAGAGCATAACAAGCGGTACAGAACGAAATGAAATAGAGCCGCTTGAGAAAGGAAGAGATCATGAGAAGAGCCACCCTAGCCCTCACCTTAGCTGGAGCCGTTCTCGTAGGAGGCGTTGCCACCGCACAAAACACTGCACAAGACACTGTGCAAAATTTCGTCTTCTCGCCCGGCAACCCCAGCGACTTCGCCACCGTCACGCTCTATGACGGCGACCCCGCCGAGTTCGGCAACATGCTCGCCACAGCGGAGATGGGCGACGGAGCCGTCGCCAAGAGACTCGTCGGTACAGGTGAAGACGACGAAACCGTCAAGTACGTCACCATAGAGATTGACGGCGAGGTCTATACCGTCGAAACGTTCTCCGGCGGCTCGAGCAAGAACTCCATCTACCTAGATATTGACGACGTAGACCGCGACGACGCCATGACCTTGGGCGAGATGTTAGAAGAGGTCGCTGACAACCCCGAGATGTTAGCGCAGTTAGAGCGGACTAGCCCAGACGTATCGGTGCAGTTGGCGCAGCGTAACTAGCAGGTATCATCTGGTCACAAACGACCTCACTGAAAAGAACATCGGTGAGTACGCACATTCAGAGATGAAATCTCGCTACGCGGTGAGACCTGCGACAATTCATCTCAGGATATGTTGCAAAGCACTCCCCAACCCCCGCTCCTCCCTCCTCCGGGCTGACCTTATTGAAAGGTCAGCCTTCTTTTTTGCTTCATTTCAGGTAATTATTTCCTCTTCACAAAATCTTTAAGAAACACTAAAGAACCCTTGAACGAGCGCCGTCATGCTCCAGAGTATGAACCAGACTTTGGAAAGACCCCACGTCCGCCCCGAATCACGCGAGACCATGCTAACGCACCTTCAAACCCACTCGTTTCGCCTCTTGTGGAGCTTTAAGCGCGAGGCTGAGGCGGTCTTCTCGGCGTTGGAACTCAGACCCCTCGAGGCGTTCGCCCTCGACTACCTCGCACGCGGCTCTCCTCATCCTAAAGACCCGCATCCCAAAAACCTAGCCGACGCGCTCGGCACGTCTGCGCCCGCTGTGTCAATCCTGCTGCGCAACCTAGAAGCGCGCGACCTCTTGACAAGGCGGCTCGACCCCGACGACCACCGCCGCACCCGCTTGGGGCTAACCGAGCGAGGCGACGCTTTAAGAGAACAACTCAGCGCCAGGCTGCACGCGCTCTACGGAGAGAAGCTCACCTCACTGAGCGAAAACGAGTTACACGCCCTGACCCGCGTTTGCACCGTTTTACTGAGCACGAATTCGGAGAGCACATGACGCCGCCTAAAATTCTACTCACCCTATGCTTCGCGCTGCTCGCGCCTATGTTCGCGTACGCTTCCGCGCAAGACGCGCAGTCCGAGACTGAACCAGAAGCGCAAGTCCAAATACAAAACCAACAGGAATTACTCGAGTCTCTCCTGCAAATCCTGCGTGAGAACCCGCGCTACGTCGCCGCGCAAGCCGCCGTAGACGCCGCCGAAGCGCAGCTCCGCGCCGCGCATAACCCCGCCTCGTTAGAGGTGCAGGGGACCTACAACACGACCGATACCGACGCCGACCCCTCGGCGGCTCCGCAGGTCGAGCCTCAGCAGCAGGAGCAGCCGGACGAGGGCGGACAACCCATGGGCGCACCCAACGCGACCCAGCTCTCCGCCAACGCGACCTTTCGCCCCTTTCCCTTTGGCGACGTCCGCGACCTGGTGCGGCAGCAGGAGTTGGCACTGGAGAGCGCCGTTTTGGACTTTCGCGAGGCGGTGACGGGGCTCGAGAACCAAGCCCTAGAAACCGCCTTGCAGTTTCAACTCGCCCAGCAATCCGTTCAGTTAGCCGAGAACACTTTAGAGGCAGCGCAGTCTGCTTTAGAGGCAACCCAAACCCGCTTCGACCGAGGCGCGGCCAACGAGCGCGAACTGAGAGACGCGCAGGCGAACCTCCAACAAGCACAGAACTTTTCGCGGAACGCCCAAGCAAACTTGGAGTTAGCCCGCTTGAGCCTGCAAAATCTCGACTTGGCGGACTTCATCGAGGTTTTGGAAAATCAGGCAGATGGGGACATTAGCACACTCATCACGCTGCCCCGCGTGACGGAGGGCTTACCTCTCTCCGTGCAGCGCTCGCAGATTTCTTTAGGGCAAGCCGGCATCGGTGTTGGGAGTGCCCGGCGCGACCTCTACCCCGTCGCGCAAGCGTCGTACAGCTACAACTTGGACGATAGGAGTTCGGTGAGCATCTCCACCGAATCGCGCAACCTACAGCCGAGCGTCGGCTACACCTATCGAGACCCGGCGCGCGCGGGTTCAGAGACGGCGGTGAACGGCTCTCTGCAAGTCGGCGTCTCCGCGAATATCTCGTTCGGCGTCTTCGATGAAATTGACGCGGCTGAACGTCAAAGAGAGGCGGCGCGCGCGAGGCTCGAGTCCTCCCGAGAAAACGCCGAGGTGCAAAACGCCTCGCTCCTCAACGCCCTTAACGAAGCGGAGCGGACGGTGGCGTTGGAGCAAATCCAGTTTGGCAACGCTCTACAAGACTTCGAGGAGAATAGGCAACGCCAAGAGGTCGGGCTGATCACACCTCTGGAGACGCAGCAATCTTTAGTGGACCTCTTGGAAGAGGACACCGAGCTGAGCCAAGCCCGCTTCAGCGCCCTTCAAGCCCTCTTAGACACGTATGAGTTTTACGCCCTACCCCCTTCGGAGGTTTTACAATGACGCCCTTTATCCGCACATTTCTCGTCCTTCTCGCCTTCACACTGAGCGCCGCGCACGCGCTCACCTTGGAGGAGGCGCTAGGCTCCGTGTCAGAACGCACCGCCGTCGTGACCGCCCGCACCGAGCTGCGCGACGCGGTGGTGAACTTAGAGCGCGTCCAGGGTGATCCTTTAGCGGTGCGCGCCGAGACCTTACAAGCCGAGCAGCGCTTAGCGCTCGCTCGCACCGCCTTTGAGCAGACCTACTACAGCGCTGTGCAAGAGGTCGCGTCCGCCTATACCGACGTGTTGCAGGCGAGGAAGGGCTTAGAGGTCGCCCAGAAAGGTCAGTCGGTCAGCGAGGCGTCCCTCAACATCGCGCAGATTCGCCTCTCTAACGGCAGCGGCACGCAGCTCGACTTGGATGAGGCGCGAACCTCATTTAACGAAGCAGAAAATAACTTCCGCGCCTCGAGAGACACCTTGGGTGTCGCTTTGAACAATCTCGAGAGCATTCTGAATCAAGAATTTGGAGCGTCCGCTTTAGAACCCATCCCCGACGATTACCTCGTCCAAATTCCCGAGTTAGAGAGGGTTTTGAACGCGGCTGAACAGCACCCCACCGTGTTGCAGGCGGAGCAGGGGCTCGAGTTAGCGAGGCTCAATCTCGACCTCTTAGACCCCTCCTACGCCTCGCGCTCGCAGATTGACAGCGCCGAGACGGGCGTGGTGAACGCCCAGGAAGGACTGCAAGAAACAGAGCGCAGCTTCCGTATCCAAGCACGCAACCTCTTTAACGGGACGGAGAGCGCCCAGGAAACCTACCGCGTGGAGCAAGAAGCGCTCAAAAACGCGAATGAGCGACTGCAAACTCAGAGGGAGCGCTTCGAAGGCGGGCTCCTTGCGCAGATTGAACTGAGCCAAGCCGAGCTTTCTAACCTGCAAGCCGAGTTAGAGGCGCAAGGAGCCCGCTACGGCTACCTGACCTCTTTACTCAACCTTCAAGCGGGCACCTTTGTGAACCTCGCCGGACCTGACACTTTAGACGCCCCATCCGCCGCGCGGATAGAGGCGTCCGTGGGTTCCGCCGCTAACGTTCAGGAAAACGCGCAAGTTGCGTGGGACGCGGTTGGTGAACGAGCCGGTACGACCTCTCGAGCCGCTCCAAATACGCCCGATGCCAACCCAAATGTCAACCTCGAGGAGAACATCCAAAATGACTAGATTGAGACGTGTTTTAGAGCAGTTTCTGAGTGAGGTCACAGCCGTGATAAAGGGCAGGCTCGAGCCCTCCTATATTCCCATTCCCATAAGGTCAGCGCGACACCGCGCAAGAGGTGATAGAGATGAATAAGCCAACCCTAACCCTCATCAGTTTCCTCATGCTCGCGGCGCTGCTCGCAGCGTGTGGTCCCTCCGAGGCTGAGCGCAGTTCAGCCCAGCAAATTAACCAAGCCCCCAGAGCCCGCCAGGTCAGAACGATCCAGGCGGAAGAGGGCAACTTGAACACGACCCGCACCGCCGCCGTGACGGTGGACCCCTTCCAGGAAAGCCAAGTCGCCGCCGACGCTGCGGGTAAGGTCGCGAAAATCTTAAAGCGTGAAGGCGCGGAGGTGAAAGCGGGCGACCCGGTGATTCAACTGGACACCGCGCAGCTTCAGCTTCAGGTAGATAACGCCCGCTCCGCCGTGCAGACGGCGAGGGTGAACCTCTCGAGCGCTCAAAACTCGACGCAAGAGGGTGTAAAGCAGGCGCGAAACGCCCTGCAAAACGCAGAGACCAACCTCACGCTCGCGCAGCAAGACTACGAAGAAGGTCAGCAGCTCTTTCAGTCGGGCGGCATCTCGCAGAAGCAGCTTACGCAATTTCAGGCGCAGTTGGAGGGGGCGCAGTCCAGCTACCAGCAGGCGCAGCATAATCTAGCGCAGTTGGAGCGTGCGCCGGGTGAAGACTTGGAGCTGCAGCGGCTACAGTTAGAGCAAGCCCAAACGAGCCTCGCCCAAGCTGAGCAGAGCTTCGCCGACGCCACCATCAAAGCGCCCTTTGCGGGCGAGGTCGCCGATGTGTTAGTAGAAGAGGGCGAATTCGCCCAAGCAGGCAACCCCGCCTTTCGGTTGGTCAGCACCGACGCGCAACTCGCCCGCTTTAGCGTGACACCCGAAGACGCCGCCGAACTCGCCTTACGCGGCGAGGTGCAAGTCTACTACCGGGGGCTGGGCTACGCCGCGCAGATTGTCCGCGCCTCGAAAACGGCGAGCCAATCCGGGCTCGTCAATATGACCGCCAAGCTCTACGACGCGCAGACGCGCATTCCGACGGGCGCAACCGCCCAGCTCCGCTACGAGGTCAACTTGGGCGAAGGTATCACCGTGCCGTCGAACGCCCTGCGCACCGCCTCGGGTCAAACTTACGTCCTCGTTATCGAAGAGGGCGCGGCGAAGCGGCAGAGCGTCCAACTCGTCGGCGAGTCGGGTGACCGCGTCGTGGTGCGCGGCTTAGAGGCAGGGACGAGGGTGATTTACCCCGTCCCGTCCGATTTGCGAGCGGGCACGCCCGTGCGAGCGGTCGGTCAGACGGCTGAGAGCAGCGAAATTGCCAGCGCACTCAACGCAGCTACACAAGGAGGCACCCCGTGAAGCGACTCGTCGACTTTTTCGTCCGCCGCTGGGTACTCACATTAAGCGCCTTCGGCTCTCTGATGCTCTTCGGGGTCATCGCGTATACGGCGGTCGGTACCGACCTCTTCCCCGAAATCGACACCGCCACTATCGCCGTGACGACCGCTTATCCGGGCGCAGGCTCACGAGAGGTCGTGCAGCAGGTCACGGAGCCCATCGAGGACGAACTCAACACGATTGCGGGTATCAGTTCGATCACCTCGGAGAGCTTCGAAGGCTTGAGCCTCATCACCGTGAGTTTTGGCGCAGGCATCGACGAAAATGATGCCGCCTTCGAGGTCAACCAGCGCGTCAACTTGGTCTTGAACGAGCTGCCTGATGACGCCACGACGCCCAACATCCGCAAGTTCGACCCGGCGGACCAGCCCATCGTCAACATCGCCGTGGGCAGCCCCGGCGCGGACCTGCGCGAAGTGCAAGACTACGTCGAAGATACCTTGCAGCCCGTTTTACAGCGCGTGGACGGGGTGGCGGACGTCGCCGTCGTCGGACCTGTGGTGCGCGAGTTTCAAGTCATGCTCGACCCGGCTAGGCTCGAGCGCTTCGACCTGAGCCCGCGCGACGTGTCCGACGCCATCAACAACTCGGCGCTCGACTTGGCGTTTGGGACGCTCGAGTTTGACAGCGAGCGCGTCACCTTAACGGGGCGCAACGTGCCCGCCACCGCTGCCGAAATCGACGCCATCCTCGTCGATACGGCGCGGGGGCTGCGCGTGAGCGACGTCGCCACGATTCGCGACACCGCCGCCGACATCGAAACGTACAACCGCGTGGACGGCGAACCTGTCGTGTTGGTTGAGGTGCGCAAAACTTCGGGCAGTAACTCGGTGGCGGCGGCGAACGAGGTGGCGGACACGCTAGAGACCATCCGCCTCCCCGACGGCTACACCGCTACGGTCGTTGACGACACTACCACCTTCACCGAAGCGACGGTCAACAGTACCTTTCAAGAGGTCTTCATCGCGAGCTTCGCCGTCGCCTTAGTCATCTTCTTGTTTGTCGGACGATTAGGGACGGTGTTCGCCGTCGTCTTCTCCATCCCCGTCGCCATCATGGGCGCGTTCATCACCATCACGCTTCTGGGCTTCACCTTCAACATCATCTCGCTCTTAGCCATCACCATCGCCATCGGCTTGGTGGTGGACGACGGCATCGTCGTCGCGGAGAACATCGACCGGCTCAGGAAAGAGGGGTATTCGAAGACCGAGGCGATTGTGGAGGGCGCGGGCGAAGTCACGACGGCGGTCTTAGCCGGAACTTTATCACTCCTCGCCGTCTTCATCCCGATTTCGTTCTTACCGGGTATCGTCGGACAGTTTTTCGCGCAGTTCGGCTTGACGATGACCGGAACCATCATCATCTCGTACTTAGACGCCATGTTCTTCTTAACGGTGCGCCTGGCGCTCATGGGCGACCCGCTGCCGCCAACCTGGTCGGAGTTCGGGCATACGCTACCTAAGATTAAAAAGGACTTCCGCTGGTACGTGTCCGGGTACAAAAAGCCCTGGATTTACCTCTTGGCGCTCATCACGGGCGGCATTCTCTTCTTCGCGCAGGGTCCGGTTTGGGCAGCCGTGGGCGCGGCGTTCTGGCTCGCGCCGCTCTTCGTCCCGCTGTTAATCTACCTCGCGCGCGCCGTCCTGTACTTCTTCGGAGCCATCTTCCGCAGTCTTTACGAAGTCGGCGACAGGTTTAACGAGTGGTTGCGTAGCGCTTACGTCAGCTCGCTTAAAGGGGCACTCAAAGCGCCCTGGCTGGTGCTGCTCGTCGCGGTGGGGCTCGTCGCGAGCCTGTTCTTTGTCGCGCCGAACCTGGGCTTTCAGTTCACGCCGGACGCGGACAACGGCACCATCTCCGCCGAAGTCGAGCTGCCGAGCGGCACCAGCTTAGACCAGACCGACTTTATTGCAGCGCGAGCGGAGCAGGCGGTCCTCGGCTTACCCTACTTAGAGACGCTCAGGGTCACGGTAGGCTCGGGCGAGCAGCAGGGTGAGACTGACCCGACCCGCGCGGAACTCTCACTCGACCTAATCAACTACGACGAGCGCCGCTCGAGCTTCGACCTCTTGCCCAACGTCGAACGGGTACTCAGCGAAGCCCTCGCCCCCTACCCCGAAGCCGAACTGCGCGTCTCGACAGGCAACCTCACCAATGGGGGCGGCGGCGCGACGGACAACAGCTTCGCGCTGACCATCGCCTCGAGCAGCCTAGACGCTCTACAGGAGCGCGAAGAGGAGGTGCGCACGCTCTTAGAGGGCAGCTCCAACTTGCGCAACGTGACCTCGAGCTTTGCAGAAACCACGTCCGAGCGCGTCTTCATGATCGACCAGAGCGCCCTAGTCGGCACGGGGCTCAACACCCGCCTGGTCTACGACGCTCTGCGCACCTACAACGTCGGGGCGGAGTCGGGCACGCTCCGTAATGGCGGCGAAGAGTACGACATCTTGGTCATCGCCGAGCCGAGCCTCCTGAGCGACGAGGGAGCCCTTCTCAGCTTGCCCATCTACGCGCCCGCGCTCCAAACCGAAATCCCGCTCGGGCAGCTCGGCACCTTCGAAACCGAGGACGCGCCCGCCAACATCGGGCGCACCAACCAGAATTACTCCGTCACCTTTAGCGCCGACCCCGCACCGAACGCGCCGCCGACGCTCACGGTTGAGCAAAACATCGAGGCGCAACTTAGAACGCAGAATTTAGTCGATGACGAAGTCTTCATCGACGACGGTGGCGGCATAGACCTCTTGGGCGACCTCTTGACCTACGCGCCCATCGCCTTCGGTCTCGCGCTGCTCTTAAACTTCCTCGTCATCGCCTCGCAGTTCAACTCGTTTAGGTTTCCGCTCTACATGCAGCTCACCGTGCCCTTAGCTTTAGTCGGCGTGTTCTGGGTGTTCTTTTTGACAGGAACATCGTTTAACGTCATCACGATTTTGGGCATCATGATGCTCGTGGGCTTAGTCGTCAAAAACGCGATTTTGCTTTTGGAAGTGTTGATGGAGCGTTTAGAATCCGGCGTCAATACCCCTTTACAAGACGCCCTCTTAGAAGCGGCGAGCCTGCGCTTTCGCCCCATCATGATGACGACGATGACGGTTGTAGTCATCAGCATCCCGCTCCTCTTAGGTTTAGGGGAGGGGAGCGAGTTCCGCTTTCCGATCGGTTTAGTCATTTTAGGCGGCGTGGTTTGCTCCGCGCTCCTGACCTTTTACGTCGTGCCCGCTGCCTTCTACCAGTTCGAGCGGGGACGTTTTGAGGGTGAAGGGGGTGAAGATGGCGAGGAGCGCGCCAAAGCGGGCGAGCAGAAGCCAGTACCTGGCGGACGGAAAGCGACGCCTCTGCCGCAGACTTCTACAACAAAAGCGTAAGCTTATAGTACGGCGTGTCCGACCTTAAAACGGCACCTCTACCGACTTGAAACCGTTCCCATCATCTTGCTTGACACCCCTTCCGTAACGGTTGACAGGCGCACGGAGCAAGCCGTCTCGGTCTAAGGTCACGGTGGTCTTGAGCCACGGACAGGTGCGCTCTAGGTCTTTGAGGCGTTCCTTATCCACTCGGATATTCTCCGTCGCGTACGTAGCGACGCCTCTTGGCGACCTCACTTTGAGGCGCAGCGGCGTCCTCCCGGCGAACTCGTCCACGTGCGAGCGAAAATCTGTGAGGAGCGTTTCGTCCACGTCGCCGAGGTCAAAGCTCGCAATCGCCACCTCGGGCAAGTCGCCGCGCTCCTCCCAGCGAATGAGCCTATCTGCCACGATACGCACCGATTCGCCGTCCCGGTCTTTCGAAACCTCCACGATGAGCACCACGGGCGCGTCCTCTTGGAGTTTGTCCGCGATCTCTTCATAGGTGCGGCTAAAGGCGACCACTTCGCGGCTGCCTGTTTCGTCAGCGATTTCGAAGCGCGCCATCATCGTGCCCTTTTTAGTCGGTTTTTTGACGACGTTTTGCAAGATGCCCGCTAGGGCAATGCGCTGGCGGGGGTCGCTCGCGCGTTTCATCAGCTCCTTGTAGCAAGCGTCAATCTTGGCAACCGTGCAGTTCGCGGCGTCGGTGAGACCAGGGTAGGAGTTCATAGGGTGATCTGAGATATAGAGCCCTAACGCCTCTTTCTCGAAGCGGAGCAGTTCTAATTTCGAATGTTCCTTAACTTTCGTCGGCGTAGGCGGCTTCGTCTCCTCCGCGCCGAAGAGCCCGAACTGCCCCGCCGCCGCTTGCTCGCGCTGCGCCGCGCCCCACTTCATCGCGGGCTCTAAGTTCGCCAAAAGGTCGCTCCGGTTGCCGAGTTCGTCGAACGCGCCCGCTTTGACGAGGTGCTCCAGCGCCCGCTTATTCACTAGCGACGAGTCCACCCGTTTGCAGAAGTCGTAAAGGTCTCTAAACTTCCCGCCCTTGTCGCGCTCGTCTAGGATGTGTTCAACAGCCGCGTCTCCCACGTTTTTGATGCCGTAAAGCCCGAAGCGGATGACCTCATCCACGGGCGTAAAGTCGCTTCTGGACTCATTGACGTCGGGGGGCAAGACCTCGAGCCCCAGATAGCGCGCGTCGGTGATGTATTCGGCGACCTTGTCCGAGTTGCCACGTTCGACGGTTAAGAGGGCGGCGACGAACTCCAAGGGATAGTGCGCTTTTAGGTAGGCGGTTTGGTAGGAGAGTGCGCCGTAAGCGGCGGAGTGCGAGTTATGCACCAAGAGGTCGTTGGCGACGAAGTTGTGCGTGTGCGCAACCTCCAGGTCGTAAGTCATCGCCTCACCTGCGGGTTCAATAGATTCGACGCGCTCCCAAAAGAGGTCTTTGCTGCACGCCTGACGCAACCTCTCAGAACCGAAGAACTCAGCGAGCTTGCGAACCGTGCTGCGCCGGAAGCCCTTCTTATGCGCCTTCGTATCGCCGTATAGCTCCTTAACGCACACGCCGCTCTGCGCTTCAACCTCACGCCAGGTCAAACGGCTCTGTTCCTTGACCTCCTTGACCCAACCTTTGACTTCGGGCGGCAAGGTGTCCACACTCTCCCTGTCGGTGGGGGTGTGCCCCAGGTAATCTTTTAAGCAGCTAAGCTGCGAGTCTTTGCCGACTAGATGCGGCGCGATGTACGCAACAAACCGCTCAACACTGCGCCTACCTAGCGCGTGAACGGTGTACCCTGTTCGCCCGTCTTTATACGCGAACGTCTTTTCTGCGAGGCGGCTGACGACGCCGAAGCGGAGCAGGAGGTGTTGAAGTTGCCGTGCGAGTTCTTTTGAAGAGGTCGCGGCGTAAGGTGTCGTGTTCCCCTGTCCGAAAACGAACCCGTCCCCTGACCAGTAGCGCCCGAGCAAGAGGGCTAAGCTGTCGTTCGTGAGGCGGAAGACCTCTTCGGGAAAGCGTTTTTCCGCTGCACCTTGCCCGATGACGCCGAGCGTCTCTAACCACAGCCGCGCGCCCGAACGTCCGCCGCTGGCTGAACCACGTTTGCCCGTTCCCAAGTAGACGTCGAAGGTATCGCTGCGTTCGGGACGCTGCTTGACGGTAGGCGCGGTGTTTTCAAACTGCTCAGCCGCGCTCACCATATCCGCCACGGTAGCCTCGTTGTTGCTGTAGAGGTAAACGCCACATGGATGACACGTGTTACCCTCCGCGAGCGTCCAACCCAGCGTGATGAGCTTGTGCGCGTCCCAGACCTCTTGCCCCGCCACAGACAGGTGCGCGGGCGACGCGACGCGCTCGCCTACGCGCAAATCTTCTAAGTTCTTCCAGCCGTCCAGCGTTCTAAACGGATGGTTGCCCGTCGCTATAATCTCTTTGCCCAAAGAGGTGGTGAGGGTGTAAACGGGTTTAACACCGTTTTGCATCGTCTGCACCGTTTTACTCTGCGTCAGACTGAAGTCCTCTTGAACGCTCACGACTTCAGGTCGGTGGTGTTCACTAAAGAGGTCTGCGGCAGTGTGAAGCTGCCCCGTCTGTGCGTCCGGGATGAGCGTCTCGCCCACGACGCACTTGTTAAAGCCGTAGTTCGCGAACTTCTCCAAGAGGTCGAAGATGCGGCTCGCTTCATCTTTAGGGATACCCTTCGCCTTCGCACCCTCTAAAAAGATTTTGCGCTGCTTTTCCATCTCCTCGACTTTTTTCTTACCCATCGCCCGCCGCAAGAGGTCGGCTTCGCCCAAAGAGTAGCCCGCCACGGCTTGAGCGATCTGCATGATCTGTTCTTGATAGACAGGGATGCCGTAGGTCTCTTCTAAGATGGACTCTAAATACTGTCGCGACTCGGGAAACTCCGCGTAGGGGTCCTCGGAAAAGTCCGGATTGTCCGCGCCGTGGTGCCGCCGGATGTAGGTCGGGATGTTCTCCATCGGACCGGGGCGGTAGAGTGCCGAGACCGCGATGAGGTCTTGGACGCGGCGCGGCTTGAGCTTTTTGAGCGTATCGACCATGCCGGGCGACTCGAACTGGAAGACGCCGGCGGCTTCGCCCCTCGAGAGGAGCCCAAACGTCTTCTCGTCGTCTTTCGGGAACGCGTCCGGGTCGAGTTCCACCCCGCGCGACTCCTTGACAATGCGAATCGCCGCCTCGATAAAGGAGAGCGTCCTGAGGCCCAAAAAGTCCATCTTGATAAAACCCAAGTCCTCCACCGAGCCCATGTCGTACTGACAGACGATGGGACCGTCGCCGCTGCGAAAGACGGGCGCGAGTTCTTGCACGGGCTCGCGGGCGATGATGACGCCCGCCGCGTGCACCGAGGCGTGGCGCGTCAAGCCCTCCAAACTCATCGCGACGTCCACGAACTCCTTCGCACCGTTGTCGTAGAGCTGCTTGATCTCGGTAACTTCATCCATCGCCCTGGCTATCGGCGTGGAGCGTCCGAACACAACGGGGATGAGTTTCGAGACCGCGTCGGCGTCGGCATAAGGCGCTTCTAACACTCGCGCCGCATCCCGAATCGCCGCTTTGGACGCCATCGTCCCGAAGGTGGCGATCTGCGCGACCTTCTCCTCGCCGTACTTTCGCCGCACATAGTCCACGACCTCCATGCGCCGCGTGTCGGAGAAGTCCACGTCGAAGTCGGGCATGGAGACCCTATCGGGGTTCAAAAAGCGCTCGAACAAGAGGTCGAACTCCAAGGGATCGATGTCGGTGATACGCGTCGCAAAGGCGACGATGGAGCCCGCCCCCGAGCCGCGCCCTGGTCCGACCGCGATGCCGTGGTCCTTCGCCCAGTTGATGAAGTCCGCGACGATCAAAAAGTAGTCGGGAAAGCCCATCGCGATAATTACACCGAGTTCGAATTCGGCGCGCTCGAGAATCAAGAGCGCCTCTTCGCTCGCCGTGCCTTGTTCTCTAAATGCCTTTAGACAAGGATACGCGAACGTGTCGAAGTTCTGCCCCTCTTCTTTCGGCGTCCGACCTCTTTCCCCGACTTGCGCCAGCTTGAGGTAGACCGCTTCCGCCTCACTCGGCACACTCTCGCCCGAGCACGCTAAATAGTCGCGGTAGAGGTCTTCGGTAATCTCTTCGTAGCGCGTGGTCAAGCCTTCGTATGTCTGTACCCTGAGCTGCTCGGCGAGCGTCCGCCCTGCCGGAATCGGCAGCTCGGGCATCTGGTAGACGCGCTTGGAGCCAATCGGCAGCGTCACGTCGCAGAGGTCCGCGACGTTCATGCTGTTAGCTAACGCGCTCGGATACTCGTCTTCAGGGATCGCCCGCGCCATCTCTTCGGGCGTCTTAACGTAGAACTCGTCGCAGGGAAACTTGAAGCGTCCGGGGTCGGACAGAGTCGTCTTCGTCTGAATCGCTAAGAGCGCTTCGTGCGCTTTGGCGTCCTCTTTCTTGACGTAGTGCCCGTCGTTGGTGGCGACCATGCCCAGCCCGTACTTATTCGCCAAACTTTTAAGCATCGGGTTAAGGCGCGTCTGCTGCTCGGCTAAGTCGCGGAGGCTCGAGTCCATGTCCTCGGCGCGCTCTGGCACGTGGTTCTGCAACTCGATAAAGAAGTTCTCACCGTAAATGTCCAGATATTGCTGCAAGACCGCTTCGCCCTGCTCGGGTCCTAAATCTAAGAGGTTTCTAGGTATCTGCGCCCCCAAGCAGCCCGACATGGCGATGACGCCTTCTGAGTATTCGCGCAAAAGCTCGTGGTCTACGCGGGGTTTCATGTAGAAGCCCTCGAGCCAGCCACGCGAATTCAGTTTGCAGAGGTTCTGGTAGCCCGTAAAGTTCTTTGCCAACAAGGTGAGGTGAAAGTAGCCACCGTCTAACTTTGAACTCGGCTTTTTCTTTTCAAAACGAGAGCCCGCCGTCACGTACGCCTCGAAGCCTAAAATCGGCTTGACACCCTCTTTTTCCGCCGCTTTATAGAACTCCACCGCGCCGTGCATGTTGCCGTGGTCGGTCATCGCCAGAACAGGGTTCTCGGGCGAGACCTCTTTGACCCACTTCATGAGGTCTTTGATGCGCGCCGCGCCGTCTAGGAGGCTATAGGCGGTGTGCTGGTGGAGGTGGGCAAACTGTGTTTTGGAGGTGGGGGAGGGGTTCGCCATAGCTCAATATAACAGTGCTTGGAGAGGCGACGTCAAAGGTCGCTTGGTGAGTACTGGCTACCCTTTATCTCCTTTCAGCGCTCCTATCTCATCTCTTGCTAAGCTCTGACGACCTGCTTTTTTGCGAGCTTCCCCCTAGCGTGCTCGGGTTGACGCACCTTACGCGTCACCTTGTCACGTCCGACTTTGCGCCTCGCGTTGCTGAGCGCCTCGAGCCCGAAGATGAGCGTGGTAAGGAGCACCGCCCGGATGAGCACGGCAACATCAGGCGTAACTGCTCCGCTTAGAGAAGTGAAGTTTTCCATAAGGTACTATACCTTAAATTTTAAGGTAACATGTAAGGTAGCTAGCGAAGTCGAGCCGCGCGTTATGCAATTGTCGCGCATACGGTATAAAATAGTGCTTGCGAGGCCTGACCTCGCGACATCCGCTGGGGGCGTGAGTAGCCCGCTAGAGAGACTGCCTTCGTGTAGCCTTTCTAGGGGTTGCACGGAAGCGTCCCTCTGGCGGGTTTTCCTTTTTAGAGCGTGCGCTATACTGAACCAGGGGTGGCGTCGCGCAGCCGCCGCTGCACGACCTTTAAGCCCCCCGGTGTCGGCAGCAGTGCTGCGAGCTGCGGGGGCTACCCCACCTCAGCGTTTGCAGCTTACTGAGATAAGCCGCAGCTTCACAATTTCGCGCGGAGGAGCCTTCTCGCGTCATGCTTAACGTTGACACCCTCACTTACAGCGTGATATTCTCTTCTTCCTTGGCACCGTAGCCAAGTGGTAAGGCAGAGGTCTGCAAAACCTCCATTCGGCGGTTCGAATCCGCCCGGTGCCTCCAAGGAACCTGGCGGTATCATCTCGCCCGCAAATTACCTGTGAGGTGATACCCAAGTGCAGACCCACACGCACTTAGCAACCTAGCGCATAGGCGCGTAGCTCAGTGGGAGAGCGCCACACTGACACTGTGGAGGTCGGCAGTTCAATCCTGCCCGCGCCTACCAAAAGAAAAGCTATGAAAAGGAAAGCCTCGGAAAGAGGCTTTCCTTTATAGATGTTGGTCGAGTAGGCGGCTGAGTTTTGTAGCAGCCCTAGAGTTGGGGCTGAGAAGTTTCGCAGCCACGCTTGCTGCTAAGCTTCCTGACACTGCGCTACTCACCTTGAGGTGGCGCGTCGCCCTGCGGCGGTTGGTTGGCGGGTTGCGGCGGTTGTCCCCCTTGGGTAGGTGCAGGGCTCGGCGCAGGTGCTGTGCTCTCTTGCTGTAAAGCCTGGAGCTGCGCGCGCGCAGCGTCTAAAGCTGCTCGGGTAGGTCGCCCTTGAAGCTCCTGCTCGAGGGCCTGGGCGCGGGCCTGGGCCGCCTCGAGCGCCCCCTGGGTGGGCCGTGCGTTCAGCTCCGCTTCGAGGGTCTGGGCCTGGGCGCGCACGGCTTGGAGTTGCGCGCGCGCGGGCCGCGCTTCGAGGTCCGCGCGCAAATTCCCGACCTCTTCTTGAGCGGTGCCTAGCTGCTCCTGGGTGGGCCGGGCGTTTAACTCCAGGTTCAGCACCTCGAGCTGCGCGCGCGCCTCGTCCCGCGCCGCTGTCAGCGCGCGGCGTTCGGCCTCGTCCGGGAGGGTCTCGAGTTCGTTGCGAGTGCTCGTTAGCTCCTGCTGCAAGGTGGTCTGCGTCTCTGTAAGCCCGCCCACCTCTTCGTTCACCTGGGTGACCAGCCTCCGGGATTCGCCCAACTGCGTTGCCAACTCGCTACTCAGCGCTCGCAGCTCCTCGTTGCGCTCTCTCAGGGCCTCGACCTCGCGGCGCGCCGCGTCCCGCGCGGCTTCGGCTGCGGCGCGGCGCGTGGCTTCGACCGCGTCCGACCCCTCGAGGTTCGCCGCTTGCTGGACGTTCGCAGCGCGCAGTTGAGACAGCCTCGTGAGCAGGTCGTCGCGCTCATCTGAAACCGAGCGCAGTTGATCTTGGAGCCCCCCCAGCTCCAGGCGGGCTGTGTTCAGTTCGCGGTTGAGCCGCCTCTGGTCTTCGGCGAAGGCGGTGGTTTGCGTTTCTAGCTCGTCAGCGCGCGCCCTGAGCGCCCCGACCCCTTCGCTGTTATCCGAGAGGGTAGCGCTCGCCTGATCCAGCGTGGCGGCTTGCGCGTTCAAGCTTTGCGCCCCCGCACGCGCCGCTGCCAGTTCGTCCTCGAGTTCACCCAGTTGCGCGCGCACCTCCTGGAGTTCCGCGCGCGCGGTGCTGAGTTCATCTTGGAGCTCGTTCTGGAGCACCTCTCGCCCGCTGTTGCGCTCGCAAGCGCCCAGGCTTAATAGCAGCAGGAGTGTGACGCCCACAATCTGAGCTTTAGATACCTTCACGGTGTCTCCTCCCCATCAGGTGCACTGGGTTCCGGTAGAGCCTCGCCCTCTCGGGGGGCTTGGTCCCCACCGGCTGCGGGGGCGGCGCTTTGCAATTCCAGCGTGCGAATCTGCTCGCGCACGGCGGCCAACTCAGCCTCTGTGGGCCGCGCCTCGAGCTGCTCTTGCAGCGTGCGCACGCGCGCCTGAGCCGCCTGCAGCGCGTCGGGCGTAGGTCTCTCGGCAAGCTCTGCTCTAAGCGCCTGCGTGCGCGCTCGCACATCCTCGAGGAGCTGCGGGTCGGGTCGCCCCTCGAGCTGCGCACGCAGCGCGTCGGCTTCGCGCAAAAAGGCGTTGAGCTGCTCCCTGCGAGGGCGCGCGTTAAGCGCGGCGCGCACCTCCTCAAGTGCGGCTACTGCGTCGCTACGTTCCGCGTAAAGCTGCTCGACCTCCGCCGCACTAGGGCGCGTTTCAATCTCGCGCCGCGTGCGCTCGATCCCCTCGACCAAGCTCGCCTGCTGCTCTACGAGTTGGGCGACCTGGCCTTGCGCCGCCGTGAGCGTCTCCTCATCCATCCTGAGCTGCTCGCGCTGCTCAGCGATCTGAGTGGCTAACTCCGCGCCTTGAACGCGCAGCAGTTCAGCCTCTTGGAGGGCCTGCGTGCGCTCATTATCGGTAGCCGTGAGCGTTGCTGCGCCGGCTTCTCTGGTCTCCTGGAGCTGTGCGCCGCCCTGGGCAACCGCAGCCTGGGCCTCGGCAAGCTGCGAGAGCAGCCCGTCACGCTCGCTCCGCGCCCCTTGGACGCGGTCGCTAGCCCGGCCAATCTCCAAGTTGATATTTCCGAGCGCCTCGTCAAGTTCCGCTTGCGTTTCGGCAAAGGTCGCCGCGTCGTCCTCGAGAGCCACGATTCGCGAGCGCAGCGCCTCGACCCCTTCCGCGTCGTCCGCGCGAACCTGGTTAGCCTCCTCCAGGGTGAGGGCCTGCTGCCTGAGACTCTGTGAGCCGGCGCGCGCCGTCACGATCTCGCTATTCAGGTCGCCGAGGCGCTCTCGAGTCGTCTCCAGCTCGTCGCGGGCGCTGGTGAGTTCGCTCTGCAGTTCCTCCTGCTCGGTCTCGCCGCCGTCACAAGCGGCTAGGGACCCCACCAAGAGCCCCACCGAGAGAAGGACGAGCAAGGGGCCAATGAACGATTTCCTGCTGCTGGGACCTGTCATGTAACTCCTTTGAACCATAGGTTAGAACGTAGTGTAGAGTGGTTCCTCACACAGCGGTGAAGCGCGTAGGCGCGTAGCGTAAGCCCACGCAAGCTTTTGAGCAGCTAATGACAATATATCATTCTTACGTACAGTTACGTACCTTCTTGGGCTCTCTGCGCCACAGTTACGCTTCCGAGCCGCCTCATCCGCCGCCCGCCACTCTCCAACCTCTTTCCGAAGTTTGTAGGTATTGCCCTGTCACGCGGCGCTTAAACGCCACCTTCAACCTCTAAAGAGCCGTGACGTTTGGCGAGCTAGAGAGGGGTTGCTCTAAGCTCGAGCAACCCCTTCGCGCACTTGATTGGGACGTTTATTCTACCTCTTCAGATAGAACGAAAGACTATCCAGACTACTCGTACGGATTCCATAATCATGGAATCCGTATAAAACGCTCTGCAAACGTAGCAAGACGGCCAAATCCGCTACATATAACAAACGCCAGTCTTTTACGGTATACTCGCAACTACGAGGCGAGGCCTCGTAACCTTCCGCCGGGGGGCGTTAGTAGCCCGCTAGAGAGATTGCTTCATTGCAGCCTCCCTAAACGGCTGCGTGAAAGCGTCCCTCTGGTGGGCTTAGCGTAGTACTCCTGCTTACGTCTTGCTCTGGAACCTCGTGTAAGCTACTTTGTAAGAATCCTGTGACACCCCATCCCCTACAGTACATTCAGGCAGGGCAACACCGTGAACCGTCATCTACCACGTCATGCATCACCATTTGCGCCCTGCCTCTCCTCTCTCGCCCCCTTTCTCCCAAAGGGGGCGCTCTTTTTATGTACTCAGCGCTCCTCGACCGCCAGCGCGTCGCGCAAGGCGTCGCCCACGAAGTTGAAACCGAGCACCACGAGCATGATGGTGAGCCCCGGAAAGACGCTATACCACCAGGCGGTGAAGATGTACTCCTGCCCCTGATTGATCATCGTGCCCCAACTCGGTACGGGCTGCTGGATGCCTAGCCCTAAAAAGGAGAGCGTCGCTTCGCTCAAAATCGCCCCGGCGACGCCCAGCGAGCCGAGCACGACCATCGACGCGAGCGCGTTGGGGAGGATGTGGCGGACGATGACGCGACCTTTGGGCGAGCCTAACGCTTCAGCGGCGGTCACGAACTCGCGCCCGCGTAAGCGTAGCACCTCCGAGCGCATGAGCCGCGCCTCGCTGGGCCAACTGATCAGCCCGAGCGCCACGAAGATGGTGGTGGCGTTCGCGTCGAAGATGAATACGACGACGATCAAGAAGAGTAGGGAAGGGATCGCGAAGAACACGTCGGTGAGGCGCATGATGAGGTTGTCCACCCAACCCCCTAAGTAGCCTGCCAAACTGCCGAGCACGATGCCGATACTCAGCGCGATGCCCTCGGCGATGAGCCCGATGCGCATGGAGATGCGCGCGCCGTAGATGAGGCGGCTCAAGAGGTCGCGCCCGAGTTCGTCGGTGCCGAGCGGGTACTCGGCGGAAGGGGGCTCGAGCCGCGCCGTCGCGATGCGCTGCTCCAGGGGGTCGTGCGGCGCGAGCAGCGGCGCGAAGATCGCCGCGAGGCTGAACAGGGTGACGATGCCCAAGCCGACGAGCCCGACCCGGTGGCGCAGAAAGGTCCTGACGATCCTGCTGCGCGCAAAACGCCTAACCGAATGCCCGAGAGAGAGCTGACCCGTCACGTGTACTGAATCTGCGGGTTGAGCGCCACGTATAAGAGGTCGATGACCAAGTTGACCAAGATAAAGAGCACCGCGCCGAAGACCAGCGTGCCGATGATGACCGGGCTGTCCTGGCGGAAGATGGCGTTGACCACCGCTCGCCCTAGTCCGGGCCAGTTAAAGACGGTCTCCGTCACCACCGAGCCACCTAAGAGGTAGCCCACGTCCAAACCGATCACGGTCAGAACCGGAATCAGCGCGTTGCGGAGCTGGTGGCGGGTGATGATCTGGGCGCTGCTCAGACCTTTCGACCGGGCGGTCCTCGAGTAGTCCTTGCTCCGCTCCTCTAGGAGCGACGAGCGCATCACGCGGGCGATGGTCGCGCTCAGGTGCGTGCCTAAGACCAAGGAGGGCAGCACCATGTAGAGCGGGTTGCCGCCGCCGTAGCCCGCGACCGGGAAGAGCGCGATCCCGTACGTGTCCTGCGTCAGAAAAATCTTGGCGAGAATCGCCTGCCAGAAGACCGGCATGGCGACGCCGATGAGCGCGACGAGCATCAAGGTGTGGTCCACCCAGGTGTACTGGTAGCGCGCCGCCAAAAGACCCGCCGGAATTCCGATGGCAATAGCGACGAGGAGCGCCGCCGCCATGAGCTGCACGGTGCGCGGGAAGCGGTAGCGGATAATGCCCATGACGGGCTCGTCTAAAACGAAGCTCTCGCCCAAGTCGCCGCGCACCGTGCGCCCCAAAAAGCGCGTGTACTGTACGTACCAGGGGTCGTTCAAGCCTAAGCGCTCGCGCACCCGCTCGATAGTCTCGGGGTCGGCGCGGCGGTAGTTCTCGCCCATCGCCGCGCGCACCGGGTCGCCCGGCATCAGGTAGGTGAGCGCGAAGATGATGCTGAAGACGCCGAGTAGGGTGGGGACGGCGAGCAGGAGCCTTTGCAGGACGTATTGGAACATCTAGTGACGACGCCCTTCAAAGAGGTTTGTGCAGACGTCTACATAAAAATCTACGGTGTAGGTGTTGCTTTGGAAAACAGGGGAGACCTCTCGAGCTGCGCGCTGAGAGGTGTAGCGAGCAGGATGGGGAAGCAGAGCTTCAAGCTCTGCTTCAACCTGGCTCAAAGGAGTAGGCTTCACCACGCTGCCGTCACCCCATCAGGATTCAAGATGCCCTGACAGAAGCGTTCAAGCGCATTACCGGTTGATCTCGACGTACTTGAGCGGCGCGCGGTAAAGACCTGCGGGGGAGACACTGAGCCCTTCCACATAAGGTTTTTGCAAAAAGGTGATAGTCGAGTACGCCGAGACGATCCAGGGCGCGTCCGCCACGATGATCTCATGGATTTCGCGGTAGAGCGCGTTGCGCGCCTCGTCGTCGGTCAGCGCGTTCGCTTCGGCTAGGAGTTCGTTCACTTCGGGGTTGTCGTACTGGGTGTCGTCGCGGCCGTCGCGGAACAAGAAGTCGAACACCTCGCTCGGGTCGGCGAAGTCGGCGCTCCAGCCCGACAAGAAAAGCTGCACGTCGTCCTCACCGATATGGCTCCAGTAGGTCGAGTTGTCCTCTTTTTGTAGGTTGACCGTCACGCCTATTTGCCGCATCATGTCCTGGAAGGCGAGCTGCGGCGCGTCCTCGGCGGAGGCGAAGTAGTAGAGCGTGACGGGTTCCAAACCTTCGCCCTCCGGGTAGCCTGCCTCGGCGAGCAGTTCTCTGGCACGCTCGACGTCGTACTCGTAGCCCGGCACGTCCGCCGCGGGCATCTCGGGCGGCAAGACGCCCGCTGTGCCGGGACGACGCGCGCCCTCCATCAGCACGTTCCAGATCAGCTCGCGGTCCACCGCGTAGTTGAGCGCCTGGCGCAGTGTGGGGTTGCTGCCGAAGGGCTCGCCCGTCATCTTGAAGCCCCAGTAGCGCACGTTGAGCCCCGGCGCTTCGTAGAACTCGTCGGCGAATTCTTGCCTTACGGACTCCATCTGCGCGGAGGGGATGTCGAGCAAGAGGTCCAACTCGCCCTCGCGGTACTGCAGTAGGCCCGTGCTCGCTTCGGGCACGTTCAAGAAGCGTACGCTATCCAGATGTGGCAAGCCCGCTTCCCAGTAGTCGGGGTTTTTAACCAAGATGAGCTGGTCGTCGCGGTTCCACCTTTCGAGCATAAACGGCCCCGTGCCGACCGGACGGTTCGAAAGCTCTTCGCCCAAGCCTTCTAACGCCTCTTCGGGCACGACGTAGGCGTTGATAAGGTCTGCTAAGAAGCGGTGGTTGGGTTGGGCTAGGGTGACCTCGAGGGTAGTGTCATCCACCACATTGAGCCCCGACACGCTCTCGGCTTCCCCCGCCAGATACGCCTCTGCGCCCGCCACGGCGCTTAAATATTCCGGGTGCTCCGAGATACTGGTGTCTTCCGTGAGGTAGCGCGTCCAGGACCAGACCACGTCTTCCGCGCTCAGCTCTCGGTTTTCATACTCGACGCCCTCGACCTCTTGAAACAAGACGCCCTCGCGGAGCGTAAAGGTGTAGGTGAGCCCGTCCTCCGAGACCTCCCACGATTCGGCGAGTCCGGGGACGATTTCCGCTGTTTCCGGGTCGAGCGTGGTCAAGCCCTCGTAGACGTTGTCGAGGATGCGCCGCGACGCCA
The DNA here is from genome assembly GCA_965213925.1 of Trueperaceae bacterium. Lineage (GTDB taxonomy): Bacteria > Deinococcota > Deinococci > Deinococcales > Trueperaceae > CBDBZX01. The sequence continues at coordinate 3,731,897 of OZ243927.1, read as the reverse complement.
CGGTCGTCGTGCGCCAAGCGTCCAGGCTTTCGGGGTCGGCGTCGATAGGATAGTTGAGCGTCCCTTGCGCGGCGACCACGGGTAGGAACAAAAGGGCGATGAGGAACCATCTAAGTATGGGCATGTGTAAACCTCCAGATATTGACTGCTTAAGTTGCTGCCGCTAATCTACCATTTTGTTGCGCGACCTACAATCTCACCCATGTGACGTTGCTTTCAAATGATACGTCCTTCGGAGCCTGGGTACACTAGCAGAGAACGTACCGAATCGTTCTTTAAGCCCGCCGAGCATGGCTCACCGCGCGTCACTGCGTCTCACTAGCTCGGGGTATCGGTGCGAAAGAACCGCGTGTCAGGCGGCATTTAGTTCTGGACCTTTCTCAGAGCTTTGGGTGGCTCAGATGCGTAACGGCTCCGTCTGGAGCGCCGTTGTAGCCTCTAAGCCACCACGTTGATAGCGTTTTCCCTCTGCTCTTTCACGCGGCATTATTATGGGGTAGGCTGAGATAATTATGATTGACGCACCTACACAATGCCGCCTTTTACAGGACGCTACCGCCGACCTCGTCGCTTGGGCTCAGGACGTTCAGCAGACCCACGAAGACCCCTTCGTCGCCGCGCAGCACCTCGTTAGACGCTTGGGCGCTCACCTTGTCGACGGAAAGGCTGAGCTGGGCTTTTGGGTGCCCGAACTCGCGCAGCGCGGTATCTCGCCGGAGCGCATCTTTTTAGAGGTCTACACGCCGCGCTCCGACATCGACCTCTCAGCGCCCTTGCAAGAGGTCTCCTTTCGGCGCGAACTCGTGTCTTTGGCGCAGGAGGGTGACTATCTCTGGGGTGTCGTCGAGGGGATGACAGCGGGCAGTCGCAACGAACTCGGCAGCTTGTACTGGCTGACCTATCAAGAGGCGAAAGGGGGCTGGGAGACCTCCCCGGACGTGCTCGCCGCCTCGCTGCCCTTCGGCGCGTTTGCGCCCGCCGAGTTTTACGACGTGGCGCGGATGCAAGCTGAGCGCAAGGACAAGGACTACTACGCGCGCCTCGCCGAAGCGGGGCAAGTCGTTCACTTTTCGCCGACGACGAACATCTTGCAGCTTCACGTGCCGACGGCGACGGCGAACGGCACGCTCGCCGGGCTTACCCATGCGCTAGAACGTATCGCCGACAAGGTGCGCGCGGGCGAAGCGCTCACCCCGGAAGAGCGGGTCTATTTGGGCTATGACGCCATTCAACCGCTCCCCTTTGAGCCCCTTATCGAGTACGAGATGGGACCGCACTTCTGGCAGCCCTTAGAGATCGACGACAAAAGTAACGAGGTCGTCGCGCTGAACGTTCAGCTCCGCCGCCCCAACATGACCAACTGGGGCTACGACATCGTCTTGTCCGCGTCCTCTGCGACCAACCCCGTCCTCTTGGAGACGAGGCGTCCTGACGAGGTTTTAGACTTTGTGGCGGCGCTCCACAACTTTCCCGGCAAACCGATCAAGCTTATTCTCGACGTGGTCTACGGACACGCGGACAATCAGGCGCTCAGCTTGCTCAATGCGTACTGGTTTCGCGGCCCCAACATGTACGGGCAGGACGTGAACCAGAAGCATCCGGTGGTGCGCGCTGTGATGCTCGAGATGCAGCGCCGCAAGGTCGACATCGGCGCGGACGGCGTGCGCGTGGACGGCGCGCAGGACTTCAAGGTGTGGAACGCCGAAAAACAAGCTGTCGAGCACGACGACGACTACTTGCAAAAGATGAGCGACGTCGAGCAAGAGGTCGCGGGCGTGCGTTACTACCCCTGGATGATCTTCGAAGACGGCAGACCCTGGCCCCGCGAAGACTGGATGACCGCCTCGACCTACGACGACGTGATCAAGCAGCAGCCCGACACCTTTCAGTGGGGTCCTTTGACGTTTGCGCACAACACGCCCGCTCTGCGCGGCTTCTGGCGCGAGCGTTGGTGGCGCGTCGAGGAGATTTACACGAAGGGCAGCCACTGGATTTCGGGCTGCGCAAACCACGACACGGTGCGGCGCGGCACGCAGATTAGCTTAGGCGAGCCCATCAACGAGCGTTTAGGCGAACACCTCCCCGATATTTTACGCAACGCCTACGACAACCCGGCGGCGCATCTGCTCGCCTACGCCAGCTTTCCGGGCGTGCCGATGGACTTTCTCAACGCCGCGGTGCACGCGCCTTGGGGCTTCATCCGCAACACCGACGACCTCTACGGCGTGAAAGTCATGTCGGAAGAGGCGCGCTTTTTGTGGTGGCAAGTCGACGAGATCGCCTACGCGAAAGCCGACACCTTTAAGCGGCTTAAAGCGCTCGGCTTTGGGGAGCTAAGCGAGCTGCGCCGCTTTATGGAGGAACTCGTCAAAACTATGACGCTGACGAGCTACAGCCTGGTCACGATGGTCGTGCTCTTAAAGGACGTTGAACCCCCCCTAGCGGGTCCCGAGCTTTCGATGGCAGCGCTTAAACGCACCGCAAGAGCCTTTATGGACGACCTCCACGACTTTTGCAGCGTAAGCCTATCGGTAGAGCGTTTGGACGAGGGACGCTCGAGCTTCAACCTCGCCGTGCGCGAGTTTCGCCGCGAACGTTTCTGGCTCAGGCGTGACCTGAGTGAAGGTGACGATTACGGGCACACCGTAACCGACGAAGCGACGCTCTTTTACAGCCTGCGCACCTCGCCAGCGGGCGACGAGCAGGTGCTCTTCGTGGCGAACATGGAGGGCGACCCCGTAGAGGTGACGCCGACCGAACTGCCCTTGGCGGGGTTGGAGTCAGAAGGCTGGAGGCTCGTGCTCGCCGCGCCGGGTGTGACGTTTGAACGCGCCGATGCGCCCGTGACCTTGGCGGATAGCCAAGGCGTCGTTCTTATACGCACTGTTTAGAAGCTCGGTCATGCCAACATAGCAAATTGTCGAGGGGCGAGCTTCGAGCCCGCCCCTATCTCGTGCTAGAGAACTTCTACGATGAACTCGAGCGACTCGGTATCATCTTTAGATTTATACTGCGTTTTTACCGAATATCGTCCGGGTTGCACATTTTGCGGTACGGAAACCTCTACTGCCTCAGCGAAGGTGACAATGCCTTGTTTAGTCGCCTTGGCTTTGCCTCCCATATTCACACGAATGGGAACGCCAGACAATTCGGGAGGCGCTTTAGCTGAGGGGTCAAAAACGACTCGTTTCTGGATTGCCTCGAGTCTTACACTCCAGCCTTCAGGTACCTTTATCGCTACCTGCTTGAACTTAGCTGTCGTATCGTAGATGATAGCATCACCTTTTTTATCCTTCTGAGAATATAGAGCACGGATTTTCCCCTCAATGTTGTAGTTAGCTTCAAAGAGGAAAGTCTTGCCCGCCTGAATAGGTACTACCGCTTTCTTTCGCTTCTTGCCGCTACGTCTATCAGAGAAGGTCACTACATGACGGAAATGGTGTTCAGACACCTGCTCAGCGTAGTTTTGAGATGCATAAACACTATTAGACGCGGTTGTCGCACCCGGAGCGCATGAGACAAGTAAGAAAAGGATAGTAGATACGAGTAAAACAGGTCTTATCATGGTGGATTCCTAAAACTCTAAATTAAGGCACCTCAGCGCCTCTTTCTAAGTATGAAAGACCTGTTTAGAAGCGTTCCGCGAAATTTTCACAGAAGTAGGGGTAATTCATGAATCGCCCCTACGCCGTTCTGTCTACTAAAGCTACGCCCTAGCCGTCTTCTCCGCGCTCTGCAAGATCGAACGGAGCACGGTCTGCAAAATCCCGCCGTTGCGGTAGTAGTCCACCTCGACGGGCGTATCCAGGCGGCAGAGCGCGGTGAACTGCGTCTCGCCGCCGTCCTCTTTCACGGCGGTGACGTTGACCTCTTGGCTGGGTTGGAGGTTGTCGTCAATATGAACCGTAAAGTGCTCCTTGCCTGAAAGCCCTAACGACTCGGCACTTTCGCCCTGTGCAAACTGGAGCGGCAAGACGCCCATCCCGATCAGGTTGCTGCGGTGGATTCGCTCGTAGGACTCGGCGATGACGGCTTTCGCGCCTAAGAGAAAGGTGCCTTTAGCCGCCCAGTCGCGCGACGAGCCCATCCCGTAGTCGTTGCCTGCTAGCACGATGGTAGGCGTTTCCGCGCCGCCGTAACGTAAGGACGCCTCATAGATGCTCATGACCTCATCCGTCGGTAGGTGCGTCGTGTAGCCGCCCTCCGTGCCTGGAGCCATCTGGTTCTTGAGGCGGATGTTGGCGAACGTGCCGCGCGTCATCACGCGGTCGTTGCCGCGACGAGAGCCGTACGAGTTGAAGTCTTTGGGCAGGGTGCCTTTGGACATCAGGTACTCACCTGCGGGTGAATCTTTGGCGATCGCGCCCGCTGGCGAGATGTGATCCGTTGTGACCGAGTCGCCGACCTTGACGAGCACGCGGGCGTTCTCAATCGGCTTGATCGCTTCGGGCTCCGAGCTCATCCCAACGAAGAAGGGCGGCTCCTGAATGTAGGTGCTCTCCTCCTCCCACCCGAACAGCTCGCCGCCCTTGACCGGAATCTCGTTCCACGCCTCGTTCGACTGTTCGATGCCGTCGTACATCTTCTTAAAGGTCTCGGGCTTCATCGCCGCGTTCATGCCCTCAGCGATGTCGTCGTAGGAAGGCCAGATGTCCGCTAAGTACACGTCTTGCCCGTCCTTGCCCTGACCGAGCGGTTCGCTCGAGAGGTCGATATCCACCGTGCCTGCAATCGCGTAGGCGACCACGAGTGGAGGTGAGGCGAGGTAGTTCGCTTTAACGTGCGGGTTGATACGACCCTCGAAGTTGCGGTTGCCGGATAAGACGCTCGCCGCGACCAAGTCGCCCTCTTGAATCGCCTCGACGACAGGCTCAGGAAGCGGTCCGGAGTTGCCGATGCAGGTGGTGCAGCCGTAGCCGACCAAGTAGAAGCCCATCTGCTCCAAGTACGGCATCAGTCCGGTGTCGTTCAGATATTCCGTCACGACTTTCGAGCCGGGCGCTAAAGAGGTCTTGACATAAGGCTTGACCGACAAGCCCGCCTCCGCCGCCTTTTTCGCGACCAAGCCCGCCGCGAGCATCACCGACGGGTTCGAGGTGTTCGTGCAGCTCGTGATGGCGGCGATCACCACATCCCCGTGCGTCAATTCGACCTCTTGGTCTTTCATGGTGAGCGTGCTTGTACTGCTTAGCTCCTCTTCCGAGAGGTTGAAGCCGCGCTCTACCGCAGGTTTACGTAAGTCCTCTTGAAAGGTCTGCTTCATGTCTGAAAGGAGCACGCGGTCTTGCGGACGCTTCGGTCCTGCTAGTGAGGGTTGCACGGTGGAGAGGTCCAGCTCCAAGGTGTCTAAAAACTCCGGGTCCGGCGTGTCGTCGGTGCGGAAGAGCCCTTGCGCCTTGCTATAGCGCTCGACGGCTTCCACTTCGTCGTCCAAGCGCCCGGTCTGTCGGAGGTAGCGCAAGGTTTCCTCGTCCACCGGGAAAAAGCCCATCGTCGCGCCGTATTCGGGAGCCATGTTCGCGATCGTAGCGCGGTCTGGGAGCGTCATCGAAGAGAGACCGGAGCCGTAGAACTCGACGAACTTGCCAACCACCCCTTTTTGGCGGAGCATCTGCGTGACGACTAAAGCTAAATCCGTCGCCGTCGAGCCTTCGGGCAGCTTGCCCGTAATCTTAAAACCGACCACTTCGGGCGTCAGCATGTAGATAGGCTGACCCAGCATGACCGCTTCCGCCTCGATGCCGCCGACGCCCCAGCCGACCACACCGAGCCCGTTGATCATGGTGGTGTGCGAGTCGGTGCCAACTAAAGAGTCGGGGTAGACGACCTCTTTGCCGTCTAAGGGTGCGCTCTGCACGCCTTTAGCGATGTACTCCAAGTTCACCTGATGGACGATGCCCGAGGCGGGCGGCACGACGCCGAAGTTTTCGAATGCGGCCTGCCCCCAGCGCAAGAACTCATAGCGCTCGCGGTTGCGCTCGAACTCGATAGTGGCGTTTGTCGCTAAAGCAAGCGGTGAGTCGTACTCATCCACTTGGACGGAGTGGTCGATCACAAGGTCTACAGGGATTTGCGGGTTGATGAGCTTGGGGTCGCCGCCCAAGCGGTCCATCGCGCTGCGCAGGGCGGCTAAATCCACGACCGCAGGTACGCCCGTAAAGTCCTGCAAGATGACCCGGGCGGGCTTAAAAGGAATCTCCTCTTTGGCGGGGTCTTTCGCGTTGTATGCGACTAAACCCTTGATGTGGTCTTCGGTCACGTCGTAGCCGTTTTCGTTGCGCAGCAGCGATTCGAGCAAGACCTTGATCGAAAAGGGCAGACGGTCTACATCGCCGTATCCGTCCTCCTTGAGTTTGGACAGCCGGTAGTAATACGCTTCGCCGGAGCCTGTGTCAAAGGTGTCCCTTGCGTCAAATGAATTTTTCGGTTTTAAGTCAGCCATGTGGAACTCCTTCATTGCTTTTCGTGTCTGAGGGGGTGGTGGAGGGTTGCGACGTTTCGTCTATCTTACCGCGCCTTTTGCCTTTTACCCGTAGGTGAAGTTCTTCACTTTACACAGTTGACCTGCATTTAGACCTCTTTAAGTGTGGTATTCGCGTAGAGGAAAAAGGTGTCAGTTTGCTCGGCTTCGGCGCGCCAGCCTAAAGACTCGAGCCTCTTTTCCAAAGCCTCGGGCTGATAAAAAACCTTGACGATGTCGAAGGTCTGCCCGTCGTTGAGCCTGCGCGTCACGACGCTGTCATCCGGACCTCTCAGGTGTTGGTCTTTAGCGGTGCTCGAAACTTCGTAGCTCGAGTCGATCAAAAACACCCTTCCGCCAGGCTCGAGCCAGCTTCGCAGCGAACTCCAAAAGGAGTCGAACCGTTCTGGTGGCACGTGGGAGAGCCAAAAGCTGAAGAATATCGTGTCGAACTTCCGTTCGGGTTGCCTTTCAGAAAGCCACGCGAAGAGGTCAGCTTGGACGTAGTTCACCTTGTCAGACTGGACGCGCTGGCGGTTTAGCTCGAGCACCTCCGCCGACGCATCCACCGCCGTGAGCGAATGAGCGTAAGGGGTCAAGTGCTCCGTCCACCAACCCGTGCCGCAGGCAAGCTCGAGCGCGTCTCCGCGCGGTTCAAAATCCTCTAGCGCCTTCTGGAGTTGCGCGACCTCTTCGAACCACTGCGCCTTATGTTCTTCACCTCGGTTATAACGCCCTTGCCGCAAAAACCACTCATCATATTCGGACGCTCTGGCGCGGTAGTACTCAATTTGCTGTTTTATTTTCTCCTCAGTAAACTTCACCTCTCGCCTCCACATCTCATTTTGGAGGTAAGCTAGGTGATATGAAAGAGCAAAAGTCACGCAGAACTTCACCTAGCATTCTGAGCGTCGACAACCCTGAAGCCGCTGCTATCCTAACCAACCCCCACACATTGCGGCAACTAGAGCCGTTTTTGGCGAGGGAGATGACCGTAAAAGAGGCGGCGCAGGAGACGGGCGAAAAGCCGAACACGGTGCTGTCGCGGGTGCGGCGCTTTCTCAGGGCGGGTCTTTTAGAGGTCGTGCGCGAAGAACCGCGCCAGGGGCGGGCGCTCAAGGTCTATAGGGGTGTCGCGGACGGCTTTTTCATCCCCTTCGAAGCGACCTCAGCGGAGTCTTTGGAGGCGGCCTTAGCTGAGCGCGACGCCTACTGGCAAGACCTCTTGCGCCACAACGTCGTGCGTGCGCGGTTGGAAAAAGTGGAGACCTACGGCACGCGCATCTACCGGGACGCTCGCGGACGCCTGCAGGTACAGATGGCCGTAGCGCCCGAGCAAAACCTCACGACCTTAGCGAACGACGACCCCGCCGTCCTCTCCGCCTGGCGCGAAGCGTACCTCGACTTCGAGGACGCCAAGGCGCTGCAGCGCGAGATGTTCGACCTCTTGAAGCGCTATCAACAAAAGCGCGGGGCGCAGCGCTACATCGTGCGTTTAGGGCTCGCGCCGATAGAGCGGTGAGAAATAAATAGCAAGTTGGGGTGCTCGTTCGTAACCGGTTCGCCTCTCGACCTCTTGATTTTTCCTCTCCCATCCCTCATCATTGAGATATCAGCCATGGGGAGTACCGATGGCGGCTCCTAGATTCTCTACTCAAATAAGAGCCGTAGGACTCCAAAACGCCGTGGTCTTTTTCTTTGCACCTTGCTAAAACCACGGCTACACTAAGCGGGCAACTAAGACTACGTTTAGACTCGAGTGGAGGCTCAGTAAGATGCAAAAGCAAGATTTCCTCAAAGACACCGTCGAACATATCGACATCAAAGAAACCAACGTCGTGCCGCTCGTCGAGGCGATGGGCAAAACTGCCTTTTCAGCGCGGACGCTCGCACGCGCCGCAGGCATCTACGACATAATGATTCGCGACGAGGACGCAGGCATCGTCTTGACACTCGCGGGCAGCATTATCTCGGCGGGGCAAAAGCTCGTCGTTTTGGACCTCATTCGCAACAATATGGTAGACGCCATCGTCGCGACGGGCGCGAACATCGTAGACCAGGACTTCTTCGAAGGGCTCGGCTACAAACATTATCAGGGCGATACGGCGGCGGACGATAACACCCTGCGTGAACTCGCCATCGACCGGATTTACGACACGTACATTAACGAGGACGAACTGCGCGTCTGCGACGACACGATTCGGCAGATTGCGGACGACATGAAGCCGAGCGCGTACAGCTCCCGCGAGTTCATCGTAGAGATGGGACGCTACCTCGTTCAGAACGACTTGGGACAGGACTCCATCGTTCGCGAGTGCTTCGAACGGGGCGTTCCCATCTTCGTCCCTGCCTTCAGCGACTGCTCGGCGGGCTTCGGGCTCGTGTTCCACCAAACCCACAACCCCGACGCGCACGTCTCCATCGACTCAGTGAAAGACTTTCGCGAACTTACTCAAGTCAAAATCGCGCAAGGGACGACGGGTATCTTCATGATCGGTGGCGGCGTGCCCAAAAACTTCGTGCAAGACATCGTCGTCTCCGCCGAATTTTTAGGGCACGCCGCGGCGATGCATAAGTACGCCGTGCAACTCACCGTCGCCGACGAGCGCGACGGCGCACTCTCCGGCTCGACCTTGAAAGAGGCGAACTCGTGGGGCAAAGTGGACTTGGCTTACGAGCAGATGGTCTACGGCGAGGCGACGGTGACGCTGCCTCTCATCGCTGGCTACGCCTATCATAAGCGCGGTTGGGAGGGGCGCGAAGCGAGAGGGTACAACAAGCTCTTTGCGGCGAAAGAGGCAGTGGGGGTGTAAGAGGTAGTAGTCAAGGAGTTAGAATTCAGTAGGTTTTACGCTGAATTCCAACTCCTGCTTTTTCCCTGTCTCACCACGCCTTGACACTCTACGCCGTGAGACCTTACCCTAATGGGATGTCTAGGCAAGATGCGATTCTCAACTTAGCAAGTTTGCTCAAGCAAGACCCCGAAGCGGGGGGCGAGGTTGAGGGTAACGGGCTACTCATGCCGGACGAGGCGCTTTTAGAGGCGGATGGATTGAGGCTCGAGACGCCTTTAGCGTGGCACCTCAGCGTGCGCTCGACTGGCGGAGATGATGATTATCTTTTAATGGGAGATGTCTCCGGTACGGCTGTCCAGGAGTGTCGCCGCTGCTTAACGGATGTGGCGACCACGCTCCGCACCGACCTCGTTTACCCGATGGCGTATAGAGCGGGCAACGGCAACTTGACCTTAAAAGAGTCCGAAGACGAAGACGACATGCTCATCTTCGGAAAACCCGAAGTGGACTTTGCCCCTCTTTTAGCGCAAATCTTTGCGATTGACCTGCCACTTACGGTACTCTGTAAAGAGACTTGTAAGGGGCTCTCGCTCGACGGGGTCAACCTGAACGATCACCCCGAGCACGAAGCGCCCGTCAAGGTCGAGCAGCCCGAATCACCCTTCTCTGTGTTGAAAGATTTAGACCTTAACAACTAGGTTTTAAGGATAAAAGGAGTTTGTCATGGCGAAGCATCCCGTACCCAAAAAACGCATGTCCAAAGCGAGGCGCGACTCGAGGCGTGCCCACGATTCGTTGTCCGCACCCAACCTCGTCCCCTGCGCTCAGTGCAGCGAACTCAAGCCCAGCCACGTCGTCTGCCCACACTGCGGCTCGTACGGCGGCAAGCAAGTTTTAGACGTTGATAATTACTGATTTTTAGTTCATTTCTGAAATGAGAGAGGTTGCCTAGCAGCCTCTTTTTTTGTGCTTTTAATGTCTGCGAAGTTCACGAAGCGCAGGCACACCTAGACGCAATGCGAAAAGTGAACCGAAGAGCGCACCCATAAGCCAGCTAAGCGAAGCTAGACTGACGAAGAAGATAAGCCCGAGTAGCGCCGCACCAGCTAAGCGAAGTTGAGCGGCGATTCTCTTTTGTAAGCCTAACCTCTCGCCCTCGCGTCCAGCGCCCCAAGTGAAAACTGCCGTAGCCACGCAAAGAGAAAAGAGGAAGGGGTGAGCCCCCAAATCAAATGTGAAAAGCGGTTTTGCCGTGCTGAATAGCTCGAGCAGATACATGATTCTTTCGGCTGCCTGTGTCCGTATTCCTACCACACCGATAAGCACCGAACGCAGCCACTTCTATAAGAACTTGAACCTTTGAACTCCTTATGCGTAGGGTACAAATGTCATCAGATGCAGCGTATGAGTGACATACTCAAACCAGTTTGGTATAACATGCCCTATCTTAGACCGAGCGGACGTGATTTCGTGACCCATTTAGAGCAGTTCCCAGAAATGCTGGTATTGAATCACGCAGGTATCTCTGAACGTGCGTACTCGTTAATGGTTGACCTCGTGAAATTGACGCAAACCAGATGATACCTGCGACTGACGGTAAGGCGCGTGCTGGCATCAGTGCGTTAGGCGCGTACGCCCCTGAGAAAATCCTCAGTAATAGAGACCTAGAAGCCATGATGGACACCTCTGACGAGTGGATTACCACGCGCACAGGCATCAAGCGGCGGCACATCGCGGCGGATCAGGAGTTCACCTCTCACCTGGCGATGAGAAGCGTCGAAGATTTGCGCTGCCGGCACGGCGCGGCGAGCTTGGAGGGCGTGGACATGGTCATCGTCGCGACGAACACGCCCGACGCGCTCTTTCCGTCTACGGCGTCTATCGTGCAAGAGCATTTTAATTTGGACGCAGGCGCGTTCGACCTCTTGGCGGCGTGTCCGGGTTGGATTTATGCGCTTTCAGTGGCGAAGGGTTACGTCGAGGCGGGCATCTGCAAGAAAGTCTTAGCCATCGGCGCGGAGGCGCTCACTAAAATCTTGGACTGGGAAGACCGCAGCACGGCGGTTCTTTTCGGCGACGCGGCGGGCGCAGCCATCGTCGAAGCGGTGCCGGAGCCTTATGGGTTTTCCTCCTTTGTCTTGGGCGCGGACGGTTCGGGCGGTAAGTTCTTACACTCGAAAGCGGTTGCGCCCTGCTTACCGGACGGCACAAAGATAACGGACAAAATTTACCAGAACGGGCACGAAGTCTTTAAGTTCGCGGTGCGCATTATGCAAAGCGCTTCACTGGACGCCATCGAAAAGGCGGGGCTCACGCCGGACGACATTTCACTCTTCGTGCCGCATCAGGCGAACTTGCGCATTATCAAAGCGGCTCGGGAGCGTTTAGAACTCCCGGAAGAGCGCGTCGTCGTGACGGTGGACGAGTACGGCAACGTTTCGACGGCGAGTATTCCTTTGGCGCTCAAACACGCACTGGACCACGGGCGCATCCGAGATGGCGACAAGTTGCTCTTGGTCGCGTTCGGGGCAGGCTTAACCTGGGCGTCCAGCGTCATCACCTGGGGCGGACTCATGGAGGCAGCATGATTGCGGCACTTTTTCCGGGGCAGAACTCGCAGGTGGTGGGGATGGCGCAGGAGTTTTACGACGTAAGCCCCGCTGCCAAATCCATCCTAGATAGAGCTGAAGCCGCCTTGCCCGGACTTTTAGACATTATGTGGAAGGGTCCCGAGGATACGCTCAAGCTCACCGCGAACCAGCAACCCGCACTCGTGGCGGCGGGCGTGGCGGCGTTCGCGGCGTACACCGAAGCGGGGGGTGAGAGACCGAGTTGCGCGGCGGGGCACAGTTTAGGTGAGTTTACAGCGCACGTGGTGGCGGGGTCACTTCAACTCGAGGACGCCCTCAAGCTCGTCCGCAAGCGCGGACAGTACATGCAAGACGCCGTCCCCGAAGGTCAGGGCGCGATGGCAGCCGCTCTCAAGGTGGACGCGGCGCAGGTGAAAGAGGTCTGCGAGGAGGTCGCCAAGAATTCTGGGGGCACTGTCGAGGTCGCCAACTACAATTCGCCAGAGCAGACGGTCATTTCTGGTGAACAAGGCGCGGTTCAAAAGGCGAGCGAAAAGCTTAAAGAGAGGCGGGCGAGGGTCGTTCCTCTCAACGTCTCCGCGCCTTTTCACTGCCGTTTGATGAAACCAGCGGCGGACAAACTCGCGACGATTCTTAGAGAGACCGAGTTTAGAACCCCTTCGTTTCCGGTGCTCAGCAATGTTACGGCGGACGTGGTGGAAATAGAGCACGCCCCGCGGCTTTTAGAGGAGCAGGTGACGCACGCGGTGCGCTGGGTCGAACTAACAAAGCGGTTGCAGGACTTAGGCATTACGACCTTTTTAGAATTCGGTTCGGGCAAGGTTTTGAGCGGGCTGATCAAGCGGATGGACAAAACAGCCGACGCCAAGTCCGTCTACGACCCTGAAACATTAGCCAGCTTACAAGAGGTCAAAGGGTGACGCGGACGGCGCTCGTGACGGGCTCGAGCCGCGGTCTAGGGCGGGCGATGGCGCTCGAGCTGGCACAAAGAGGTCACAACGTCGCCGTGCATTACGTCCGCTCGGCAGAGCCTGCCGAAGAGGTCGCGAAGCTCGCGAGAGAGGCGGGCGCACAAGTGGAGGTCTTTAGCGCGGACATCGCGGACCCCGAGGCGTGTCAAACCTTAGTGAAAGAGGTCGGTGAGGCGTTTGGGAGCCTAGATATCCTCATCAACAACGCGGGCATCACCAAAGACGGTCTCGCCATGCGCATGAAAGCGCAAGATTGGACGGATGTGATTGACACGGACCTCTCGAGCGCTTTTCACCTCACCAAAACGGCGCTGCGCGGCATGGTGCGCAGCAAATGGGGGCGCGTCATCAATATTTCGTCGGTAGTAGGCATTATGGGCAACGTCGGGCAAGCGAACTACGTGACGGCGAAAGCGGGGCTTTTAGGGCTCACCAAGGCGCTCGCCAAGGAGTACGGCGGCAAGGGCATCACAGTGAACGCCGTCGCGCCGGGCTTTATCGCCTCGGATATGACGGGAGACCTCTCGGATGACCTTAGGGCGCGTTATTTAGAGCAGATTCCGGTGGGTCGCTTCGGTTCACCCGAAGAGGTCGCGAAGGTCGTCGCCTTTTTAGCGGGTGAAGACGCGGCGTATGTCAATGGACAAACGCTCGCAGTGGACGGGGGTATGGTGGCGTGTTGAACGGCGCGGATTGCTCGTACAGACATCTCAGCGTGCATCCTTTCGGCAACGCATGTTAGAATCCCTGAGATTTGCTAGGTTATAGCAGGTAGCATCTGGTGTCATAGCAAATAGTATCGGGTCACGATGTACGAAGTCCTGCGAAGCAACGCTCTTAGCGGATAAAGTATCGCGTAGCGTTCCTGTTAAAAGAGGGTAACTGCGCGACACAATCTCAGCGAGAGCGAAAGTTGCTATAGTTGAGGCACACATCAAATTCTGGAGGCAACACACATGGAACGCAGCGAAATCTTGGTTAAAATTAAGGAAGTCACCGCCGACAAACTCGACGCCGACCCTGGCGAAGTCAAAGAAGAGGCGTCTTTTGTAGACGACTTAGGCGCGGACTCTTTAGACGTGGTCGAACTCATCATGGGTTTAGAGGACGAGTTCGGCATCGAGATCAGCGACGAAGAAGCTGAGAACATTCGCACGGTGGGCGACGCGGTGGACTTCGTCGCCTCGCAGAAGTAGCGAGAGCACGCGCTCTGAGGTTTTATAGAGGGAGCGCGGCGGTAAGGTATCTATGAAGCGAGTTGTCGTTACAGGGGTAGGTCCGGTCACCTCGATCGGGGTCGGCGCGGAGACCTTTTTGGGGGCGCAGCACGAGGCGAAAAATGGCATCCGCCAGATTACCCGCTTCGACGCCAGTCAAACCGACGTCACTATTGCGGGCGAGGTGGACGTCGATGTTTCGCAATACATCGAGCGAAAAGAAGCCAAACGCTTAGACCGTTACGTCCATTTCGCGCTTATCGGCACGGCGCTGGCACTCGAAGACGCAGGGCTGAGCGAAGACGACGTAGCGGGCGAACATACCGGTACGTGCATCGGCAGCGGCATCGGCGGCTTAGAGACGTGGGAAGCGCAGACTAAAGTTCGCTTTGACCGCGGTCCGATGCGCATGAGCCCCTTTTTCATCCCGATGATGATCGCGAATATGGGTTCGGGGCAGGTCGCGATGCGCTACGGGCTGCAAGGACCGAGTAGCGCGGTAGTTACAGCGTGCTCGACGGGCTCGGGTGCAGTCGGCGACGCCTTTCATATCATCCAGCGCGGCGAGGCGGACGTCATGATCACGGGCGGCAGCGAAGCGTGCGTGACGCCTATCGGCATCGGCGGCTTCGCGGTCATGAAAGCCCTCTCGACGCGCAACGAGAGCCCGGAGACGGCGAGCCGCCCCTTCACAGCGTCGCGTGACGGATTCGTCGCGGGTGAAGGCGCGGGGATTTTGGTGTTAGAAGAGTTCGAGCACGCCCGCAAACGCGGCGCGCGCATCTACGCCGAAGTCGTGGGCGCGTCTACCAGCGCGGACGCCTACCACATGACGCAGCCCGCCCCAGGCGGCGCGGGCGCAGTTCGGGCGGTCAACTGGGCGCTCAAGTCGGCGGGTATCTCTGCTGACAAAGTTGGCTACGTCAACGCGCACGGCACCTCGACGCCCGCGAACGACCTCAACGAAACGCTCGCGCTCAAGACCGTGTTCGGCAGCGCCGACGCCGTTCCGCCCGTTTCTTCTATCAAAGGGATGACGGGGCACACGCTAGGTGCGGCAGGCGGCATCGAAGCGATTGCCAGTGTGCAGGCGCTTCACACCTGCGTGCTGCCGCCCACGCGCAACTACCACCTCGACCCCGACCCCGAGCTTGACCTGGATTTCATCCCGAATGAACCTAGGGAAAAGCGCGTAGACTACGTGTTGTCGCAGAACTTCGCCTTCGGCGGGCAGAACGCGGCGCTGGTGTTTAAGCGGGTTTAGAAGGCGCTAAACGCAGACGCCGAAACGCGATTTAATAGGGGAGCCGAAGGGTCAAACTTCGGCTCTTCTGTTATTCGGAAGGGTGCCAAATTCGTATCGATTAGCAATTCCGCGACGTACTGGAACAAATGGACACAGGTATCATCTCTGAATGTGCGTGCTAAATAATGTTCTTTACAGTGGGAGTGTAACTGACCAGATGATACCTGCTAAGCACCTCGAGCCCCGCTCTTCTTGACCAAACTACGTCAAGGTAATCTCCACGGGCTCCAGCCCCACTCCCTCCGCCACTGCGGTATAGCTTTCCCCCGCTTCAACTGGTGTCGGCGTTGCAAACGTTCCTGTCGTGACCACGTCGCCAGGTTTCAGCCCGTCTGAGCGCTCCTCGAGCAAGCTGAGCAGCCCTCCTAGCGCGTTCAGCGGGCTGCCCATCACATCCGCGCCGCTGCCTCGCGCCACCTCTTCTCCCTCTTTATAGAGTGTCACGCGAATGTTTTTAAGCGCTTCCTCCAATCCTTCCTTGCGCTTTTGTGTCACCACGAGCGGCTGCCCGACGACGAGCGCGGCGTGCAGCCCGAAGTCCGCCACCGCGTCAGCCGGTTTGAAGTCCCAGTCGGGGTAGTGGCAGTCCACGACTTCGTAACCGAGCGCGAGCCATTCGATGTTATCTAGGAGGTTTTCCTCCCCCCCACGCCAGCGAAAGATGATTTCGGGCTCGAGCTTAGGCGCAGCCATCCCGCTGGGCGAGAGGCGTAGGGTGCCATTTTGAGCGTAATGGACCGTGTCGGAATACATGTAGCCCCACACGGGCGCGTCTAGTCCGAGCTTGTCCCAACTCGCCGTGTTCGTCAGACCGATCTTGCGTCCAGTGACCTCATGACCTTGTGAGATTCGCCGCCGCATGAGTTCGTCGGTAACGTCGTAGGCAGCCGCCAGGTGAAATCCTCGTTCGGACGAGGGCGGCGTGAGAAGCGTGGCGTTGTCTCGAGCGTTCATAAGGTCGTCGCTAAGTCTGCTCATAGCTTCATCTTGTCGTGAAAGTTTAGGTCAAGTCAATGGGTGAGTCAAAGAGAGTGAGTTCGGTATGTGAGAAGACGGAAGAGATTCCCCATTTCCCCTTCTGCTTTCCGCGCTTCCTTCATCCTTCTCCAATCCCTTGTCAATACAGCGTTAAATAATACCGAACTGAAAGAACGATGTCGTAAATTGAGAGCGTCCGAGGGTACGCGCATCCGCGCGGTATAGATGTCGTATTTTGACATCTATACTTCACTTTGGTATAAGAAATAAGTCGTGTCATTCTGAACGAAGCGATAGCGGAGTGAAAGAATCTCTGACCTTGCTGACTCCTCTGATTGAGATTGCAAGTTACGCAGTTTTGGCATAGCCAACCGAGACCCCTCGGCGTAGCTCGGGGTGACAAGTAAGAGGTTATATTGCAGAACTTGCTCAACGCCGTAATAAGCTGCGAACAGTAAGAACCGTTACGGCGCAAACGTTTCCACGCGCTCGGTGATGCTCTCGAGAAAGTCCCGCTTCAAACTCACGCCGATGCCCGGACCTTCGGGGATGCGCTGCACGCCGTCCACTGCGTCCAAAAGAGGTTCGACAACGTCCTCGTCCCAGTAGCGCGAGGCGCTAGACGTGTCGCCGGGAAGCGTAAAGCCTGCCAAAGAACTCAGGTGGAGGTTGTGCGCCCGCCCGACGCCGAGTTCCAACATCCCCCCGCACCACACGGGCGCGCCGAAGGAGAGCGCCACATCGTGGGTGCGCCTCGCCTGCAAATGACCGCGCACCCGCCCCACCTTGACGTTGATGACGCGCCCCGCGCCGAGTTGTAAGCCTTTGCGGGCGTCTTCGGGGGAGTGGACGGACTCGTCTAAGCAGAGGGGCGTAGCGAGTTGCCGCTGAAGCTGCGCGTGGTCCACAAGGTCGTCGTAGGCTAGAGGCTGCTCGATATAGTCGAGGTTGAGTTCGTCGAGCTGCTGAAAGACCCGCGCGTCGGTCAGCGTGTAGGCGCTGTTCGCGTCCACAGTGAGGGGCATGTCGGGCAGAGCGCCCCGCACGGCGCGTAGAGGCGCGACGTCCCAACCCGGTTTAATCTTGAATTTAAGGCGTTTGTAGCCTTCCTCTACGTGTTTCTGGGCAAGCTCAACCGTCTCCTCCACGCTCTCTTGAATGCCCAAGGACGCGCCTACTGGATGCGCGGTGCGCTCGCCGCCGAGCAGGACCCAGAGCGGCACGTTCGCCGCCTTCGCCTGCAAATCCCAGAAAGCGGTTTCTAACGCCCCGACCGCCATGTTGTGTCCGCGAATGGGTGCTGCGCCGTTCAAAAGTTGCGCGGGCGTCGCGTAGTCCCTGCCGATGATCTGCGGTATGACATGCTCTTTAAGGGTGAGCCATACGGTATCTACCGTCTCGTAGGAATAACCGGGCACGACGTTAGCGGTCGCCTCGCCGTAGCCCTCTAGGCCCTCGCTATATAGAGTCACGAGCAACTTACGGAAATGCTGCTCGACGCCGAAGCTCGTCTTAAAGCGGAAGCGCAGCTTGAGGCGCACGGTGCGCAGTTCGATACGTTCGAGTTTCACTAAAGACCTCCGATGGGCTACAGCATACCGCTGGCGGAGGGGCTTGCGGAACAATTTCGGGTGAGGAGAGCGGCGCTAAGAGAATTTGAGGGAGACAGCAGTCAAAATTCAGTACTCAGCATACCGCGACCGACTACTGAATTCTGATACCCGACGGCTTCTTTTGCTCATGGCTTTCTTTTGTCGGGAAAGCGTACGCCCCCCTGCTCTCTTTTCCGTAAGCTAAAGAGGTGCCGCGCTCACTTTACTTACACGTCCCCTTTTGCCCTAAGATATGTCCTTACTGCGACTTTCACAAAATGCGCCGTAGTGAAGGGTTAGTAGCGGCGTATATAGAGCGTTTGGAGCGAGAAGCGCTCGAGCTTTACGGAGAATTTCCAGGCGAGCTTGACACGATTTACTTTGGCGGCGGCACGCCCTCGCATCTCTCGGACGAGGAGTTGGAACGAATCGTCCGCGCCTTTCAAAAGACGTGGGGCTTTCCGGGAAGGGGTGAAACCACCCTAGAAGCGGACCCTTTGACCTTTGACGAAAAGAGGTTAGAGACGTTCAAATCTCTGGATTTTAACCGCCTCTCCATCGGTTTACAGTCCACCCAAGACGCCACGCTGCTCTTTTTAGGACGGAAACACAATGCGAAAGAAGGTTTACGCGCGGTTGAAATGGCGCTAGCCGCCGGTTTCGAAGTCTCCGCTGACCTCATCACCGCTGTACCGAACCAAGATGCGGCGAGAGATTTACACACCCTCGCGCAGACAGGCGTGCAGCACATCAGCGTTTACAACTTGACGATCGAGCCGCATACCCCTTTTGCGCGGCGCGGCGTCTCGGTAGACCCCGACAAAGAGGCGGATGACTACGAGTTGGCGAACGAGATTTTGTCCGGGTATGGTTTAGAGCGCTACGAAGTCTCGAGCCACGCCAAGCCAGGTCACGAGTCGAAACACAACCAGGTGTACTGGCGCGGCGAGCACTTTTTAGCATTAGGACCGTCTGCCGCGAGTTTTGTTCCTGCGGAACAAGAGGTTGAGTGGAACGTAGACCTCCGTTCTACCGAAGGCTATCTCATCGGTGAACGGCGCACGAACCGCGTGATTAAAGATTGGCTGAGAGGTGAACCGCCAGAAACGCTGCCAGTGAACGCACTGAACTATGTCGAAGATGTATTGATGACGGGCTTGCGCACGCGGCGTGGGGTAGACGTTGTGGGGCTTAAAGAGAGGTCAGGAATTGATGTGGTGGCGCACTACGCACCTCTTGTAGAGAGGTTTATTGAGGAGGGGCGGCTCGAGCACACCCCGCCCTACCTCCGCACCACCGACGCCGGGCTTTTGCACCTCAACCGGGTCATAGAGGCATTTTTTGTTTACGAAGGGAATCAAAGGTCGGCGCATTGACTCGGGAGATCAGGATAAAGCAGTTTTTAAGTATCAGCAGTCAGAATTCAGCAATGCTATTGAGCTGACTACTGAATTCTGACTACTGTCTACGACCTCTCTTCCACCGGCTTCGGACGGTACGCCTCCTCGAGCGTCTGCAACAAAAGCCGCGCCAACACGCCGCCGCTCGCTAAGGTCAAGCTGTTGTCGCGGTGAATTTCTTCTAAGGCTTCGTCGTAGCGTCTCAAGAGGCGCGGGTGGGTCTCTAAGAACCCTTCAGGGTCGAGTTCGCCGCCCTCGCGCAACTCCTCGAAATAGCGAATCGTCAGCCCGAGTTGGGCGCGGCGCAGGTCCATCACGAGCCCGCCCAGCGCGATTTTCTCCCACTTGCTCTCGCTCGGCAGCGCGGCGATTTCGTCGCGCAGGACGCCTAGCGAAAGTCGCTCGCCCAAGCCGTAGAACCGCTTGGCGGCTTCGTCCACGCTTACGTTCGCCACGCGGCTCACGTCCACGATGCCCATCGCGCTAGGCAGATACTCCATCGCGGCGGCTTCGGCGGCCAAGGGATTGGGGCACTCAAAAGAGCTGAAGGTTTGCATACGGCTCTGGTAGTGCTCCTTTTCGCCCCCGGGAAGGAAGGACTCGAGGCTTTCTCGCAACGCGCTCATCGGCTCTTTGTACGTCTCGACGAAGTCGGGGATCGAGCGTATCGCCACGTCCGAGAGGAGTATCCAAGCGACGATGTCTTCAGTCGCGCTGACGAACTCCTCTAACATGGCGTACTGCGCGTCCGCCGAAATCTCGTAGTCGAGCGCAAAGACGCGCTCTAAAAAGTCGCTCGCGCTTAAAATCTCTAAGGCGACGAGCGCCGCCCGGATGACCTCCACCGGGCTCGCCCCCGTGTCGCGGATGCTGCGGTGCACAAAGGTGATGCCCAAAAGGTCCACGACGGTATTCGTGAACTGCGTGGCGATGACCTCACGGCGCAGCGAGTGGCCCTGAATGACCTCGGGGAAGCGCTCGTTTAAGGCGCTCGGAAAGTAGTCGAACAAGTAGTGCTGAAAGTGCGGCTCGTCGGGGAAGTCAGTCTCTAAGAGGCGGCGGTAGATGCCCATCTTGGTGTAGGCGAGGAGAATGGCGAGTTCAGGCCGGGCCAAGCCTTCGCCTGAGCGCTGCCGCTCGTTAAAGACCCGCGGGCTCGGCAAGAATTCGACCTCAGGCTTGAGGGGACCGCGCTCTGACAAGTAGTCTTGTAGCGAGGCGAAAAGCAGGAGTTCCTCTTCGCTGCGCCGCTCAGCGAGCGAGATCGCCAAGGACTGCTCGTAGTTGTCGCGCAAGACCGACGCACTGACCTCATCCGTCATTTCGTCTAGGAGGCGGTTGCGCTGCACAAAGGACAGCTCGCCGCTGCCGACAAGAGGCCTTAAAGCGATTTTGATGTTGACCTCGTGGTCGGACATGTCCACACCGCCCGAGTTGTCGATGGCGTCGGTGTTGATGCGCCCGCCGCGCTTCGCGTATTCGGTGCGGGCGAGCTGCGTGAAGCCTAAGTTACCGCCTTCACCCACCACTTTAGCGCGCAGCTCAGGCGCGTCTACGCGCACGGCGTTGTTGCTCGAGTCCCCCACGTCCGCGTGGCTTTCCGAAGAGGCTTTGATGTACGTGCCGATGCCGCCGTTCCAGAGCAAATCCACGGGCATCTTGAGAATCGCTCGGATGAGGTCTTGCCCTGAAAGTGCGTCCGCTTGGGCGTCCAACATCGCCTTAACTTGTGGCGTGAGGGTGATGGATTTACTGAACCTCGAGTACACCCCGCCCCCCTCGCTGATGAGGTCAGGATTGTAATCTTCCCAAGTCGAGCGCGGTTTCTCGAACAAGCGTTTGCGCTCCTCGAAGCTCCCTTTCGGATCAGGGTCAGGGTCTAAAAAGATGTGCAGGTGGTTAAAGGCCGCTTGCAACTTGAGCGTATCCGTGTAGAGGAGACCGTTGCCGAAGACGTCGCCCGACATGTCCCCGATGCCCGCCACCGTGACGCTCTGCTTAAAGACGTTCGTTCCCATCTCATAGAAATGCCGCTTCACGCACTCCCACGCGCCGTTCGCGGTAATCGCCTCTTCCTTATGGTCGTAGCCGTGCGAGCCGCCCGAGGCGAAGGCGTCGCCGAGCCAGAAGTCGTATTCGGCGGCGGTCTCGTTGGCGAGGTCGGAGAAGGTCGCGGTGCCTTTGTCCGCCGCAACGACCAAGTAAGGGTCGGGCTCGTCGTAGACCACGACGCCTTCAGGCTGAACCGTTTCGCCGTTCACCCGGTTGTCGGTGAGGTCTAAAAGACTGTGAATATAGGTCTTATATTGCGTCCTCACGTACTCGCGCAAAGCGTCACGGTCATCAGGCGCGTTCTTGACGATGAAACCGCCTTTCGAGCCGACCGGCACGATCACCGCGTTTTTGGTCATCTGCGTTTTCATCAAGCCCAAGACTTCGGTGCGAAAGTCATCCGGGCGGTCGCTCCAGCGCAAGCCGCCGCGCGCCACCTTGCCGCCGCGCAGGTGTGTGCCTTCGACCGTCGGGCTCGACATGGCGATCTCGAAGAAGGGGCGCGGCTCGGGCATCCGGGTGACTTGTGAAGAGTCGAGCTTGAGCGATATGTAAGGTTTGTCCAAGAAGAAGTTCGTGCGCACCGCCGCGCTGACGAGGTTAAAAAGCCCGCGCAGGGTCTGGTCTTCGGACAACGAGGCGACCTCTTGCAGCGCCTCGGAAAAGGACGCTTCGACCTCGTCTAACTTCACCTCTCTATCGCCTACATTCGGCTTGAACTTCACGTCGAAGGCGCGGTAGATGAGGCTGGCGACGTTCGGGTGGTTGAGGAGCGCACTGGCGACGAAACTCCGGCTCGTCCCCGCACTCAGTTGGGCGTAGTACATCTGCAGGGTTCGCAAAAGGGCGACTTGCCGTACGCTGAGGTTGCCGTAGAGCACTAAGCGGTTTAGGGTATCGCTCTCGGCGCTCTGGGTGAGCAGCGCTAGGAGCGCCTCTTTAATCCGCTCGCCGTGCTCGCGTACGTCGATAATCTCGCCGGCGCGGTCTTGCACGCGGAAAATGTCGATGCCGCGCACCTCTCTACTTTTGCTCGAGGCTTGACTACTCGCCCGCGTGTAGTAAGAGATTTGCTCTAAGACTTTGAAGCCCAGGTTCTCCAAAATTGGCAAGACTTCGCTCAAGACGAGCGTGCGCTCCTGGTGATAAATCTTGAGTTGCGTCGCCTCTTCGCCCTCGTAACCGTGGATAGGGTTGAGGATGTCCACGAGATAGGGCGAGCCGCCTAGCGCCTCCAAGTTCTCGATGTCGCGCAGGGCGACCGCGCTGCTGGTATCCGCTTTGTACCGCTCGTCGAAGGCGTCCGCGTAGCGCTCCGCCAAGCGCCTGCCCGCCGCCTCGCCCTTCTGCGTCATCAGCCGCTCTAAGAGGTGGTCGTTCCAGGTGCGTGTGAGGTCGGCGACCTCTCCTTCCAACTCAGCGATGTGAAGGTCGTCTTGGCTCTTACTCGTGGTGAAGAAGAAGTGAAAGCGCACCTGCGCCTCGTCCTCACCCATCGCAAGTTGATAATCGACGTGCTCGGCGTCCAGTTCATCCGCCAAAAACGCCTGAATCTCGCGGCGCACGTCGGCGTTAAAGCGCTCGCGGGGCATGATGACCATGACCGCGAGACCTCTTGCGAGTGGGTCGGGGCGCACGGTTAAACGTACGCCGCGCTCCTTGGCGGTGTCCATGACGGTGCGGATGTCCTTATAGAGCTGCGAGGCGTCGCTCCAGAAGAGTTCTTCACGCGGGATTGAATTAAAAATCGTGACGATACGCTTGTAATCGTGCGAGCCGGGGGTCGCCTTGTCTTTGTCCAAAACGAGGCGCAACTTGTGGCGCAAGATGGGGATGTCTTCGACGGACGTCGAGAGCGCTTTCGAGGTGAAGAGCCCGACGAAACGCCGTTCGCCCTGCACCTGCCAGGTCTCAGCTATCTTTTTCAAGCCGACGTAGTCCATGCGGGCGGGGCGGTGGACGGTGGACTCGGCGTTCGTTTTGGTGACGGTCAAAACTTTGCCGCCTAAGACGCGCTCGCGTAGCCCCTGCGGGATTTCGCTGAGCGGTACGGGCTCGGTGTAGGCGCTCTCTTGCATCTTGCTCAAAACGCCCAAGCCTGAATCCTGGTCCACGACGAGGTGCTGCGTGCCGTTTTGGTCGATAATGTCGTACTCGCGGTAGCCCAAAAAGACGTAGTTGTCGTCCGCCAGCCAGCTCATAAAGGCGGTGTACTCCTCTAACTCGTCGGCTTGTTTTTGATTTTTGGCGTACTTTTGCAGGTCCTCCAACGTCCCTTTAAGCTCCCCCGTCTTCTCCCGCATAGTCAGGTAGTCGTCGGTGGCTAAAACGACGTCTTCTAAAACCTCTCGGATGGCGACCTCTAATGATTCACGCTCTTGCGCGTCGTCCTCGCGCTCGATGAGGTAAAGCTCGTACGCCTCTAAGACCTCATCTTCATCCTGCCCGATGTCAACGTCTGTGACCCTGCCATCTTCACGCTCGACCCTCAAAATCGGATGTAAGAGGTGATAGACTTCGTACCCCTTGCGGCGCAGGGCAGCGCGCACCGAGTCCACGATGAAAGGGCGGTCTTTGAGGGTGAGTTCCAAAGCGGTGTAGGGCGTCTTCCAGCCCTCCGCCTCGTAGCTCGGGTTGTAGACGCGCACGCGCACCTCTTCGGGCGCTTTGTCCTGCATGAAAGAGAGCGCACCTTTACCGACAGCTAGAAGGCTCTCCGTGTCGAAAATCTCCAAGAGGTCGGGGCTGGCTTTCTCAAATAAAAAGCCAACGAAGTTCTCTAAGGGGTCGTCGGCTCCCTGGCGGTTTCGTTTGATGAACTGCTGCAACTGATTAAGGGTCGCGGGCATCCTTACCCCTCCTATTCCGTTTCTGGCATCTAAACTGACGCTTTCTCTCACACACACCGCTTCAAAGATGAATATGGAGGAGTATACGCTGAAAAATGGCGTGTAATTCTGCCAAAGCGTACGGTTTAAGGACACAGCTTCATGTGAAGTTGGCGACACCTGCTCAACAGGCTCGAGCCGTTCGCACCTAACTGAAAGCGAAAATAGCGGTGTGGACGCGGCGTTCTCGGATAAAATAAGGGAACCAACTCCTGAGCTTTTTTACAAAATTGATGACAAAATGCAAGCCAATCCACCCCAACCGCGTCCACACTCCGTATACTAAGCCCTATGTACCTCTTCGCAGTTCTTATCCTCGTCGCTATAGACCAGCTCACCAAGTGGTGGGCGGCGAGCACCTTTCCCCTGAACGGTCCCGACCTCGCGCTCGGGCTCGGCTTCCACTTCACCTACACGCGCAACACGGGCGCAGCTTTTGGCATTTTGCAGGGCGGCACGTTTCTTTTAGGTATTCTCTCGGCGGTCGTTTCTGTCGCCATCTTCGTCTACCTCTTGCGCCACGCCCGCACGATGCCCAAAATGCAACTCGCCGCCTTGACGCTTATCCTGAGCGGCGCGATCGGCAACATGATCGACCGCTTCTTGCTCGGCTTTGTGCGCGACTTTATCCACTTCTACGTACAGGGCTTTAACTATCCAGTTTTCAACGTGGCGGATATGTGCGTGGTGGGCGGGGCGGCGCTGCTGCTGATCTCGAGCTTCTTCGAGCGCCCGCAAGAGGCTGAGGACGAGTCTATAAACCCCGAAGTTTATAGCTCGAGCCCAGAGACCGACGCGCGAAGGGATACCTGACGCCATCCGAAACCAGTCTTGGTAGCGGTTCTGAGTCGAATGCTGCCATGTGCTCCCTCTGCTATCTCTACATACTGAATAGGGGGAGTGGACAAGGGGTTGAAACCCCTTGCTTTGACGTCAGCGTCATTCCGGATAAAGCCACTACCCCAGTCTTTAGCGCCTTAACCGCAAAAACCGCTCACGCCGCACCAAGTCCTTCTCCACCCAGCGCTGACGCCAACCTCCGCACTCGTCAAACGCGGTGCGTACGTTGCGCGGATCGAGTTCGACGAAAAGCCAAGCGTCCGTTTTGAGCAGGGCGAAGGCGTCACGCTCCAACCGTCTAAAGTGCGTGAGCCCGTCCTCGCCCGAGTAGAGTGCGCCCTGCGGATCAGCGCGCACCTCCGGGCTGATTTCATCTCTGTCCGATTCGGGCAGATAGGGTGGGTTGGAGATGACGAGGTCGGCGTCTCGGGCGAACGCCCTGACCTCTTCCGTTTCTAAAAGGTCCGCGACCAAAAAACGAATGTCTAAGCCGAGGTTGGCGGCGTTGGTTTTAGCCACCTCGAGCGCTTTGCCGCATATATCCGTCGCCATCACCTCGGCGTTAGAGCGCTCCGCTTTGATCGCGAGCGCGATCGCGCCGCTGCCCGTACCGATGTCCAACACTTTAAGAGGTGCCCGCCGTCCTAAACGCCGCAAGGCAAGCTCGACCATGCGCTCCGTCTCGGGGCGTGGGATGAGCACGTGCGGCGTAATAGTGAGTTCCAAACCGTAGAAGTAAGCGATGCCCAAAATATGCTGCAACGGTTCGCGCTGCGCGCGTCGCGCGAGCCAGCGGCTGAGTTTCTCTTGCTGTGACTCGCTTAGAGGGCGCTGATAGTTGGTGACGATCTCGAGCCTAGACGCACCTAGTAGATGCTCTAATATCACCAATGACTCGACTCGGTGGCTGTCGATTTGGGCAGCCTCGAGGGTCTCCTGCGTCAAGGAAAGTGCTTTCGCTACGTTCATAAAATACCTACAGAAATAAGATTGCTCTAAAGTCAGCGTGCGTAGAGGGCAGTGTCCTTGCCGCCTTGGATGTACCCAATACTATCACTCATTAGGATAAAGATAAGGTTAATGGTGACGGGACTACAGCTCGGCGTGTCCGCGCTACGCTTAACACTTCCAAAACATACTGAGACAGAATGCCGCAGGTTTCACAGCTTTGCTGTAACGGAACTTCATCTCACAACGTGCGTGCTCATCGGTGTTTTTCATAGTGGGAGTGTTTTAGACCAGATGAAAGTGCAGTCGCGTGGCGCGCAGTCGCGAAGCTCCCACTAGCCCGCTAGCTGCTTTAGCGGGTATACCTGCTAGCTTAACCTCCACAGTCAATAATAAACCGTCTGCGTGCGGTGACGCGGCTCCGCTTTGTACCGAGGGTCCTGCCCTCTATTCCAGAGCCGCACGTCTAGGTTTTGCGCCGTGACGTGCTCAGGTCCGTTTTCGCGCAGAGCGCTCACCATCCTTTCGACCGCGTGGAGCGCCACGGCGCGAATCTCGACCTCTTCCGGTGAACCGGGCGCGATGAGTTGACCCGCTCGGATGCGCGAGAGGAGGTCCTCGCCAAAATGGAGGACGCCGTCTAAACGGAGCACGTGCGGGACGAGGTTGTCGGCGAAAATCGTGAGCTTATCCAGATCGTTAAAGGAACCGTAGCCTTCGCCGCTAAAAGCGAGCGCGAGGTCAGAGGCGGTGATCTGCGCGCGTTTGTAGAGGGGAACGCGCAAGTTCTCGTACGTAGCGACATCTCTGAAGTAGGGCATCTCGGCGAGGTGCGCCGCTAAGCGTTCGGCGGAATGTTCAGCGCTCTTTATGAGCGTGGTGAAGCGTCCGCCGAAATGCTCTAAAAGGTAGGTGCCGAGGTCATTGAGTGCTCGCGTGAAATGCTGCATCAGTTCGGCGCGAACGGGGTTGATGAGGTCTTGACCGAAGAGGCTCGAGCAACTTTCCACCCTTAGCTTGCTCAGCGCCCCCGCGTCAATCGGTCCGTTCTCATCAAAAGAGTCTTTAAGGGCCGACGCCACCGTGAAGTATCCCGACATACCGGGGCGCTTCTGCAGGTGCGGAAAGTACCCTGAGCCGAAGTTGACCGCGTCTAGCGTAATGATATAGGCAAGCGTGTCGTCCGGTGAGCCTAGAAAGTGATGAACGGTGTCGTAAGTCGGCGGCGCAGTTTCAGCGGAAAGCGAGCGGGCGTACGCGCCTAGTTTATCTTTGTTCAGCGTAACGTAGCGCGAGCGCTTGGCTACCTCTGCGCAAGCTGAGCGAACATCTGCAAACATACCTGCAAACATACCTGTAGACATAGCTCAGCCTAGCGCAAACGCTAAGTCTTGTGGACTTACCAGAAGGTGATGAGCATAATGACGGTAAGCACCACCACCGCCGCCGCCTGAATGCGGAAGTCGGCGTACCAAGCGAAGGTCTCTTCGGGCTCGGCGTAGCCGCTGCTGAAGGTCGTTTCGTTAAGCTTCTCTGTGGTCGGAGCCGTGCCTATGCTCAAGCTCGTAACAACGCAGAGGATGCAGCAGACGATGAAGAGCAAGCTCGCGACGTAGAGGAAGTGAATATTGACGACGCCGGTCTGCACAAGGGTAAAGGTGATCGCTGCGATGACGTGACCCGCGATAAAGGTGACGAAGGCGCTCTGCGCGTTCATCCTGTCCCAGAAAAAGCCCATGATGAAAACCGCCACGATGGGCGTCACGATATACGCAAACATCGACTGGATGTACTGGAAGAGACCGGGGAAACCCTGAATCGAAGGTGCCCATACCGCCGCAACGACCATGAAGCCTAAGGTGGCGAACGTGCCATAGCGCCGCGCTTCTTTGGGCTCTAGGTCACGCCCCATCATCGGCTCAATGAAGTCGAGGGTGAGAAGGGTCGAAGCGGAGTTCAAAGCGGAGTCGACGCTCGAGAGAATCGCCGAAATGAGCCCCGCCAAGACGATACCCGTCAAGCCGATAGGCAAGAACTCTTGAACGAGGGTGGGGAAGACCTGGTCGGGCGACTCTAAGTTGGGCAGCAGCGTCACCGCGAACGCGCCGGGGAGCATCATGATGAAGAGCGGCGTAAGCTTGAGGAGACCTGCTAAGATTGCGCCTCTGCGCGCGTTCGTCACATCTTTCGCGCCTAACACACGCTGCACGATGTACTGGTTCAAAATCCAGTAGTAGAAGCCCAAAAGCGGTACACCTAAGATGAGTCCGGGCCACGGTAAGACGTCGTTAGAGATAGGACGGACGATAGAGAGGTGACCGTCAGGGAGCGCCTGCGTCGCCTCGCTCCAGGAGAAGCCGAACTGCGAGAAGGTGGAAATCGCGATGGCCGCTGTACCGATGATGAGGATGATGGCTTGCAACACGTCGGTATAAACCACCGCCGCCAGACCGCCCGCTGCCGTGTAGATGCCGCCAATCAGCGCCAGCGTCACGATGAAGACCGTCAGGTTAAGCCCCGGTACGAAGACCTCCGCGACGAGTGCGCCCGCGTAGAGTCCGGCTGCTGTGTCTACGATTACCGCTAAAAAGATCGTAATTGCAGAGAAGTACTTGCGCGAACGCGCGTCGAAGCGTTTCTCTAAAAATTCGGGGATGGTGGAGACTCTCGAGCGCAAAAAGAACGGAAAGAACGTAAACGCGCCGAAGACAAGAAGCAACCCTGCCATCCATTCGTACGCGGAGGGTGCTAAGCCGATGCGGTAGGCGTCACCCATAAGACCTACGAGGGTAGAACTCGAGATATTCGAAGCGAAGAGCGACAAGCCGACCGCGCCCCAGCCCAAGCTGCGACCTGCCAAAAAGAGGTCGTCGCCGCTCTCCGTGCGCTGCGACACCACATAACCGATCGCGAACACAGCAACGAAATAAACAGCGATGATGATGAGGTCAACGGTGCTGACCTGGATATCAAGTCCAAACATACCTGTCCTTTCTCTACCTGTGAATTTGTACTCAAACTAACAAAGGCGGTAGGTACAAACATGACTCAGAGTCACAATGTGTTGAAGATCAAGTGGTGCAGGAATGTGTATTTTTTGAGTACACATCTGAGTATTCGGGTTTGAAATGTATAAGTGTCGTGCCAAAAGCTACCAGAAGATAAGAAGTATCAGCACGGTGAGTAAAACGACGGCGGCAGCTTGGATACGGAAGTCGGCGTACCAGAGCGTGCTGCTTTCGGGCTCAGCGTAGCCGCTGCTAAAGGTCGTCTCATAGAGCTTCTCTTGGCTCGGAGCTGTACCGAGGTTCAGGCTCGTCACGACGCAGATGATGAGGCAGACGATGAAGAGTAGGCTCGCTACGTAAAGGAAATGAATGTTGATGACACCTACTTGGACAAGTGTAAAGGTGATCGCCGCAATCACGTGTCCTGCGATAAAGGTGATGAGCGCACTTTGGGTGTTGACTCTGTCCCAGAAGAAGCCCAAGATAAAAACCGCGACTAGAGGCGTGACGATGTAGGAATACATCGACTGAAGGTAGGAAAATAGACCCGGAAAACCCTGAATCGAGGGAGCCCACACCGCCGCAACGACCATAAAACCCAAGGTTGCAAAGGTGCCGATGCGCCGCGACTCGCTCGGCTCTAGGTCGCGCCCCATCATTGGCTCGATGAAGTCGAGGGTTAAGAGAGTCGAAGCGGAGTTCAAAGCGGAGTCGACGCTCGAGAGAATTGCCGAAATGAGCCCCGCCAAGACGATACCCGTTAAGCCGATAGGCAAGAACTCTTGAACGAGGGTGGGGAAGACCTGGTCGGGCGACTGCAAATCAGGTAAAAGCGTTAAGGCGAACGCACCCGGCAGCATCAAGATAAAAAGAGGGGTGAGCTTGAGCGCTGCCGCTAGAATCGCACCCCGCCGCGCGTTGGTTACATCTCTTGCGCCTAACACACGCTGCACGATGTACTGGTTCAAAATCCAGTAGTAGAAGCCTAAGAGCGGCACGCCTAAAATGAGACCGGGCCACGGCAGTACGTCGTCAGATACCGGCTGCACGATAGAGAGGTGACCCTCTGGCAAGGCTTGGGTCGCTTCGCTCCAGGAAAAGCCGAACTGCGAAAAGGTGATGATGGAAATAGCGGACGCGCCGACGAGGAGGATGATGGACTGCAGCATATCGGTGTACACCACCGCCGCCAGACCGCCCGCCGCCGTGTAGATGCCGCCTATAAGCGCGAGCGTCACGATGAAAACGGTAATGTTGAGTCCCGGGATAAAGACCTCCGCGACGAGTGCGCCCGCGTAGAGACCCGCCGCCGTATCCACGATAACCGCCAAAAAGATCGTGATCGCAGAGAAGTACTTACGTGAACGCGCGTCGAAGCGTTTCTCTAAAAATTCGGGGATGGTGGAGATTCTCGAGCGTAAAAAGAACGGAAAGAACGTAAACGCCCCGAAGATAAGAAGCAACCCTGCCATCCATTCATAGGCGGAGGGTGCTAAGCCCGTACGGTAAGCGTCGCCCATGAGACCGACTAAGTGAGAGCCTGAAATGTTCGAAGCGAAGAGCGACAAGCCGACCGCGCCCCAGCCCAAGCTGCGCCCCGCCAAAAAGAGGTCGTCGCCGCTTTTGGTGCGCCGCGACACCCAGTAGCCGATAGCAAAAACCGCGATAAAATAGAGCGCGATGATAACGAGGTCAATCGTCGCCACTTGGATATCGAGCCCGAACATACTCACCCCTTTGCCTTGCTATTTGATATAAGCCGAACGGTAACAAAGAAGCTGCGGCAGCGACGTGCTTCAGCATCACAATTGCTCGATTCTCTGAAAAAATGTAAAGAAGGGCGCAACAGGTGCGCCCCCTAAGTCTATCGACTGCTGTAAAAAACGGCTAAAAGCGGTAAATCGCCGCCGCGACCCCGTCACCGGGAACGCTCTCTTTTTCCACCGCGTAGACTGTTCCACCGTTCAAGATCGTGTGAAGCGCGGCTAAGTCGAGCAGGTCACTGTCGCCCGCTCTCTCTTCATCGTTCAGTTTAACCTCGCGCGCCTCCGGGTCATAGCGTCCCCAGCGGTGCTCGTTTTGCGCGACGAAAAGCGTTTCGATGCGGCTGTCGAAGGCGGCGGGGAGGATGTCCTCCAAACTGTCCGAGGCGTGCTCGGGGTCCGCGCCCGCTTTATGCATGTAGTTGTTCTTATCCTCTTCGCGCTGCCCTTGCAGGTGCGGCTCCACCACGGGCCACGCTTTCTCATGGATCGTTTTGGCGTCTAAGTTGTCAGGATTGCCGTCCACGTTTTCGTCCAAAAGACCGCCGTAGTGGTTCGCCTCTTGATAGATAGGGAAGATACCCTTGTCGCCTACGAACACGACCGGAATGCGGCTCCCTTGCGGCTCTAAGATGCGCCGCACACCGTTGTCGAGTTCCTTAAAGAAGCGCAAGATGTTGACGTTGCGCTCGTCTTTGCCCGAGCCCTGCCCTTGAATGACGGCGCCTTGCCCGACGCCGCCGCGTCCACCTGCGGCGATGGTGTAGTGGTCCAGCGTCGGCTCGGCGTCGTCGTACCTGAGCGCTTCGTCGAGGCTCGTGGGCGTGTTTTCTAACTCGACTTCGCTCACGTCGAAGCGCGTCGCCTCGAAGAGTCGTACGTTATTGAGACTCGCCGCTAAGATGAAGAAGTGCTCGCCCTCCCCGATAAAGGGCAACATCGGCTTGACGTGAAAGTGCTCCGCGACGACGGTGATCTCTTTTGGCGAGAAAGGTAGTTTGTACTGGCGCTGCTCCGACTCGCTTAGAAACATCGCGAAGCCTTCGCGCTGGTGCTGCCAGAAGTCGTTATTGTCCACGAGCTGCCGAGCCGAGCCGAGCAGCGTGTCAATCCTGCTCGGGTCGATATCGTGCTCGTTCAGGCGGCGCTCCGCCTCTTGCAAGCGGTTCTTGAAGCGGATGGGATTTTCGCGCGTGTCGGCTCCTGCCATGTGAGTAGGCATATAGATGGAGACGTTGAGCCCCGTCTGTGCACCGAGCGTTTTGAGTTCTTCTTTCGTTGGAACCATCTTGACCTCTCTATTTTGTCTTTACCGTTTTTGTTCGTTGCGTTTGCTGCGTAGCGTCACAAGGCAATTGTTAGCGTTGCACGACACTTTTTACGTGACTGTAGCGTAGTCATAAGAGACGACACTAAAAGCGAAAAAAGAGTGAAGTTTATCACGTTACTATATAACTTGTCGGCATGTGATAGTGCTTCGCTCCTACGATAAGCTTACACTCACAGCGCTGCGCCCAACTTCTTGCGATGAGGACCCCTTCACACCTTCTTAAATGTTCTACTCCACCGGTTTGACCACAACCCGCCTGTCGCGCCCCTCGCCCGACGACTCACTCCTTACGGATGGGTCATCTGCGAGCGCCATATGAATCACGCGCCGCTCCCCCGCGTTCATCGGGTCTAGCTCGACGGCGAAGCCCGTTTTGCGCACCCGTGCCGCTGCCTTACGCGCCTCACCTCTTAACCTATCATCACGACGCGCCTTGTAGCCGCCTACGTCAATGTTGACGCGCACGTTGCCCTCCGACTTATCGCGGGTCTCGTCGCGGTTCACCACGGCGTTGGTGAGGTATTCTAAAGCGGCTAGGGTGCGTCCCCCACGCCCGATGATCTTACCGGGATCGCCGCCGGTGACGTCTACGGCGACTTCATCCTCATCTGCATGTCGAATCTCGACGGCGTAGCCAGGATCGATGTTGAGAAGCAGATGGACCAAAAATGACTCACAGCGCTCCGCCGCGTCACCCCCCAAAACGAGCGGCGCGACGAAGGGCTGTGAGGGGAGCGTATCTTCGGGTAATTCGGGCGTGGCCGACGCCTCTTCACCTGTATTGATGCCGAGGTTATCGAGGTACGTATCCAAATCGTTATTCTTGTCGTCAGCCACACTAGCTCCTTACAATTACGCGGTATCTGTCGTTCGGCTATACTACTCTTATTTCGCTTTCGCTTGCGCAGCCGTAGCGGGTGGCGCGGTGGTGCGCTTGATGAGAAACTGCTGCAGCACCTGAATCGCCATCGAAGTGATGAGGTAGAGCGTCACGCCAGCAGGGAAGTTAAAGATGAAAAAGACGAAGATACCGCTCATCAGGAGTTGCTGCCTAAGTGACTGCATGTTCCCTTGCGCCGAAATGAAGGCTTGCCCCGCCATCACCACGACGTAAAGAAGCGGCAAGATGTAGTAGGGGTCGTTGAGTCCTAAGTCGGGAATCCACAAGAAGCCCTCGTTGAACTCGAAGTTGATAAAAACGCGCCACAAGATGATGAAGATAGGCATCTGCACGAGAATCGGCAGACAGCCCCCCGCTGGGTTGACGCCCGCCTCTTTATAGAGCTTCATCGTCTCTTCGGTCAATTTTTCGCGGTTGTCCTTGTGCTTCTTTTGCAACGCTTGAAGTTTCGGCTGAAGCTGCTGCATCCCCATCATGGACTTTGTCTGCGTGGCGATGAGGGGCCACACCAAAATGCGGAAGAGAAGGGTCAGCACGATGATGGACAAGCCCCAGTTACCGACGACGCCGTGAATGGTCTCTAGCGCGATGACGATACCGAGTGAGACGCGCCCTAAGATGTTGGGCCTAAAGAGACCTGGCAAATCGAGGTAGTTTTCTTGCAGGTAGCGCACCATCTCGTTAGGACCGCCATAGACTTCCACATCTAACGTCACAGATGCGCTCGCTTCGGGTGGCAGCGTCTTGGCTAGGGCAATCTGACGCCCCGAGCGCGGCAGGGCGGCTAGGTCTTGTCCGCCCGCGCCTTCGGCGTTAGGGTCGGGGCGCATGACGATGGCGAAAGCGCGGTTGTTGTTGTTGTTCTGCAACGAGATGTAAGACGGATTTTGAACGGGTTGTGAGACCGGATTGAGCGTGAAGTTCTCGCCCTGCCCTATCTTGATAACGGGCGTGTCTTGCCGTCCAATGCCGGAGTAGGCGTACTGCACCTCTACGGGCTCTTCGCCAGCCTCGGTGCGCGTGACGGTTATCTCTGCGTCCAGTGAATTTCTAGCCGAGCTGACTAAGAGGGTCTTCTCGACTGCGTAGCCGTTCGTCTCGTAGGAGAATTCGCCTAGTAGAGCGTCTTCGCCGTTGCGCTCGACCTCTTGCCAGTTGCTCGTGGCGGTTTCGGGCTCTAGCCTCTCCCCGCCCACAAAGACCGCCCCGCCAGGAATCTGCGCGGTATAGGGGATGAGGTTCTGGTTGTTGTTGAGGTTATAGTTGCCGTTAAAATCTTGCCCGCGCTGCTGCTTGGCAAAAAGCGCGACGACTTCGCCGCTCTCGTCGAAGATATAGTCCACGCTCTTCGTCGTGATGAGCTTGAGGTCTTGACCTCTTAAGTCGCACCAAAACGAGGTGGGATTTGGGGTGCAAAGCTCGTCTAAATCCGCCGCGTTGCTAAACTGCGACGCATTGAAGTCTTGAATACCGAACGAGACTCTAGCGAACGCGAACGAGGTGAACACGAGCGCGGCGAGGAGCGCGAGCGCCGAAAATACTTTACCTTTCAAAATTCCTCCGGGTGAGGGCACGCCCTTGGCGTGTCACCTTCTGCGTGATGTTCCCCTCAGCGTTTCGGGTCATGAGACGTCTCGTTGCGCGCGAACACTCGGGACGGGGTCGAACCCGCCAGGATGAAACGGATGGCACTTGAGCACGCGCCTCAGCGCCAAATAACTTCCTCTCAGAGCGCCGTGCTGCGTAACCGCGTCCACCGCGTACTTGCTACATGTGGGATGAAAGCGGCAGCTAGGGCTCGCTTTAAGCGGCGATAAAAAGCGGCGGTACGCGCGCACTGGTAGCAGCGCAAGCTGCTGCGCAAACGATAACTTGGTGGGAGCGCTCATAACGCTCCACCCTTTTTCAGCGCGTAACGTAGCGCGTCTTTGAGCTGCCAGTAGTCCGCGTCAGCAGCGACGGGTCTCGCGATAACGACGAGGTCGAAGGTTTTAGAAACCTTGCCTTCCGCCGTAAGTGCGCGGAGCGCCTCACGTAAGCGGCGTCGCACGCGGTTTCGCACTACGGCGTTGCCCACTTTTTTCGACACGACAATTCCAACGCGCACACACGTTTCGCGGTTGCTGCGCCAGCGGAGACTCAAAAGTTTTGCGTGCCCCGCCTTGCCGCGCCGCATCCTCTGAAACGCGCGGTCGCCCTTCAAGGAGCAGACCGGCGTTACCACAGCGCTTACTCGTCAGAGACGGAGAGCTTCGTGCGGCCCTTCGCGCGGCGGCGCTTGATGATGTTGCGTCCGGTCGAGGTCTTCATGCGGGCGCGAAAACCGTGCGTCTTGGCACGCTTGCGCTTGTTGGGCTGATAGGTTCTTTTCATCTTGATTCCTCCGGTGGAATGAATGCGAGTTAAAGGGCGCGACTTCAGGGCTAAAACGCTAAAGCGCCATGCGCCGATAAGACGTAAAAGCATACCATAGGTGCGGGTGTGGACGCTAGGCGTGTTGATGCAAGAGGAAAGGGCGAATCACCGGTATCCTCCTGCTGCCCTTCTGAATAAACTGGGCCGCAAAAGAATCTCCACTTTTGTTTCCTTGGTCCGGGCGAGGATAAAAAACGAGCCCCTTCGCTTAACGGTTTAGGGTGATACCCTCTCATCCAAGACTTCTCTCAAACCCTCTTGCGCTAACTAAAAAACGGACTCGCGCCTGATGTGACGGATGCACATCCTCTACGCCTAAGTCACGCTACACTCTATACAAGTTCAGGGCAACCTGAACAACTTCGGAAGCGACGACGCTTGTTCTGTATCTGGGCGCTTGGAACAAGCTGAGCTAGTAGCGCACCCGGCCGAGGGTGAATAACTCGCTTGTTGAGCAGGTTTCACCCGGTCTCGAGAGTTCTCTCGGCACCGCGACTGCGAATACCTAAAACAGAGCGTAGCCTCTAAGCTACCCTCCAAATGCGAACCTCACTCGAGCAGCCGGGCTAAGTGCCCCTGGTCGAGCGTTTTTTATGGCGTTCGGAGGCGATGAACCGATCTTCCCTATCTGGGCATCATGGGACTCGGGGAGCCAGTGATGCAACCGGCCGAACATGGAGCTATCGGTTTTATCGTTACTGAGCTTGAACCACGCAAGTCTCAGCTCGAAGAGCTAGCGGGACTTCATCTTTGAATGTGCGTGCTCGAGCAGCGCTTCCTCGAAAGAGGGCGTTTATAACCAGATGATACCTGCTCTACAAGGTGGTTGCATCCATTCCACGAAAGGGTGGTTTGGATGCGTAAAGGTTTCGTTTTGTTTTTTCTCGTAAGTTTAGGTTCGCTCAACATTGCAGCGGCGCAGAAGAGCGCAAGCCACGACGTAAGCGTCGGTATTCCCAACGTTCTCAGGCTCAAAATTGACGACAAGGTCGCGCAAGATAAGGCGAACGTCGATGTCGACATCCGCGTGTCGAACGGCGCGTTCGAAATTGCGCCCGCGGGCAGCAACGTTCAGGTCATGGCCAATAGCGCGTGGCAGCTCTCCGCGAGCTACGTCCCGGCGAGCGAGGCGGACGCGGCGGCGCAGCTTATGTGGCGAGCCGAAGCCGAGGGGAACTGGGAGCGC
The DNA here is from genome assembly GCA_965213925.1 of Trueperaceae bacterium. Taxonomy (GTDB): domain Bacteria; phylum Deinococcota; class Deinococci; order Deinococcales; family Trueperaceae; genus CBDBZX01. The sequence goes on along the minus strand of OZ243927.1, from coordinate 3,695,256 downwards.
TTCACCGCCTATCCGCAGATTATCGAGAGCGGCGAGAACACGGGCGGCTGGAAGAACTTCGACCTGCGCTACGGTCTCCAGAGCTTGCCGGCGGATGGGCGCTATCAAGGCACAGTGACGTATACGGTGACGCGCCCTTAAGTTATGACGTCCGCTTGAAGTTTCGGCGAGAAGCTCGAGCAGCTTAAAGCTCAATCTCTTTTCAACGCACAACCTCTTCGTCTACCTCTTCGGTAACTGCGGCGAACCTCCCACAATATATAAGTGAGGCGCGTAGAGCCTTGCGGGTTATTTAGGACGCTATATCTTCAAGATTAGGTTGCTTTTGGCGCGGCAAAGCTTCGTGATGTTTTTACAGTTTTGAGCGAGTTTATCTCGTGCAAACTTAGTGGGATTTTTAACGTCCCTGAGCCGCTTTCTCGTCAGAATTTTGTAAGAGCGAATCCGTATACTAATTTTAGTTGAACGCACCTCCGCCACCCCAAATTCACCCACGCGGAGGGTTCCTTTCGGACGCGATGAAGTCTTGACCCGTATTTGGGCGCTTGGGCAAGATGGAGCTAGTAGCGCAACCGGCCGAAGTTATTCCGGGAGGAATGTCATGAAAAAGGTTTTAGGTTTACTCGCAGCAGCAGCCGTCCTCAGCTCAGGTGTCTCTTTCGCTCAGACAGAGGGTAAGCACGACGTCGAGGTCAAAATCCCTAACGTTTTGCGCATCCGCTTCGTCGACGGCAACGCGCCGGTCAGCGCACCTGACGCGGTTCTGTTCGACTTCGTAACGGACGCAACACGGTTCGAGACGGGTACATCTTTCGGGGCGTCTACGCCTACCGACGGCGGCTACAACTGGGATGACGTCCAGGTCTTCTCGAACGACGTGAACTGGTTTGTCGGGATGACGCTGTCTGACAAGACGGGCCCTGAGCCGGTCGACGGCGAAGGTTTCGACTGGGACCAAGTGACAATCGAGGGCGCGACTGGCGCGAATATCAACGCCTCATTCGATCTGATGGACCCGTTCATCGCCGGCAACGACGGCTCTGAGAGCAGCGCTAAGACCAGAGGTTGGGAAAGCCTCGGCTTCGGTCCCGACAACTTCCGCGTCACGTTCGACGGCACCGAGGACGCGGGCGACTACAGCACCACAGTCACCTACAACATCTTCAGCAACTAAACCTGAGTTTAGCTCTGTAGCCGCCGCGTATCGCGGCGGCTACTTTCGCGTAGCGAGCCGCATACCCACGTGCAGGCGCTTACGTCGCGGTTCGCATTTACAAGGTTAGGTGATGACTCAGATGATAAAACGCCGACAAATCTATACCGAGCGCCAAGGTCTGGTCAAAGCTTTGGTCTTCCTTACGCTCATCTGCGCCGCACTCGGGTTCTCACGCGCCGCCGCGCAGTCTGCTGAGCACGACGTCAAGGTCGGGATACCGAGCTTCTTCGGTATCCGCATCGTGAACGACGCGAACGTCCCGAGGGGTTCGCCCGCCGTGAATTTCGACTACGCCTCGGACGTGGCGGCTTACACAGAAGCTTATGAAGGCTCGGGCTATATAGGCGCTTCGAACGTGACTGACTTCGCGGACGTGCAGGTGTCCGTCCGTACGGGCTTCGGTCTACCCCTCTGGTATGTGGAGGTCACAGCGTCGCCGCTCGAGTATCGCGGCGCAGCGCAAGGCGCAGGATTTGCCCTGGAGGACATCCAAGTGGTGCGCGGCGCGGTCTCCGGGCTTAATCAAAGCGCGGTAGCGTGGGGTCGCATAAGCGGTGCGTGGGCGCTCTCCACCGACCCTCAAGAGGTCGCTCTCAGCATATTCGGGACGAGAGGCTGGCAGACGCTGGGCTTTAGCGGGCAGGACTACCGCGTCAAGGTGGACGGCGACGAAGACCCGGGCGAATATTCCACAACGGTGACCTATGCAATTTTCTATCCTTAAAGGTATGCACACCTTACGCTTTTCTCGAGTCCTAACCCCGCTCCTACTGAGTCTCGTCTTCGCCTCTACCTTCGTCGCGCAAGCGACCGACATCGGACTTTCGCCGCCGCGCCTCACGCTTGTGGGCAGCCCCGGTCAGACCATCACCGAGACCGTTACGCTCATTACCAATAGCTCGGAGCGGCTCCAGGTCACGTCCGAAGTGAACGACTGGACGCTCGACTTAGCGGGCAACGTCACCTTCTTGCCTGCGAACAGCTCGGAGCATAGCGCCGCGAACTGGATCAGTCTGGAGAGCACGGACTTCTTTTTGGAACCCAATTCGAGCCGCGACCTGCGCGTTTCCGTCACGGTTCCGCCGGACGCCGAAGGGGGCACCTATCACGACATGGTCTTTTTCCGCGTGGTCCCGCCCGAGTCTGCGCTGATGGGCGTCGGCGTGGTGACAACGACCCGCATCGGCTTGACGGTCTACATCACGGTTGCGGGTACGGAGCGTAACAGCGCCGAAGTCGTGGACTTCTGGCAGGAAGACGAAGCGTCCTTGACGCTGGCTATTGCCAACACGGGCAACACGCTCATGCGTTTAGGCGGACACGTCGAGCTGCGCGACGAGATGGGCGAGGTCAAGCACAGTGTAGAGGTGCCTAGCGTGCCGATACTGCGTGACAGCGAGCGCGAGCTGCTCCTGCCCCTACCTCCTGAGGTCGAAGCGGGCTTCTACGTCGCGCTGGCGCTCATCCAGGACAGCCGGGGCGAACTGCTCGTGGCGGAGTTGCCGATCTCTGTTCCATGATCGCCCCTGCAAGAGGACACTGTGGCAGACGCGCCCGGCGCGTCTGCTTAGTCCTTTTGTGCCTCTTCGGACTGCTGGGCACCGCAGACGCCCAGCGGCTCCGCTTTCGCTCCTCCGGGCGCGTCGCCTTCGCACCGACGAGCGAGGTCTACTTGGCGGCGCTCGGCGGCAGCGTAGAGCCTGAGCCCTCGAGCCCCAACATCCGTATGCGCGTGGACAAAAGTAAGCGCTACACCTTCCGGGTCGAGCCGTCTTCACGCCCCGCTGGTGCACCCGAGCTGCAGGCGCGCCTCACCTTTTCGTCGAAAAAGGACGACCGGTACGTTACGCCTTGGCTCTCGCTGGACGAGCCTTGGCAAGAGGTCATCGCCAGACGCGACAAGCGCACCGAGATAAGCGTGGAGTACCGCGCGCAGCTCTCGGGAGGCGAGGTCGCGGGCAGTTACACGACCTCGCTGACGTACCGCGCGGGCAACTCGTCCGTGCGCCACGATGTTCGCGTGGTCGTGCCCACAGCGACCTCGCTGCGCGTCGAGCGCTCGCTCGTCACCGCGCAGACCGCGACGCTCGAGTTCGACTACAGCGGCAAGGGGGTCATGACGTATCTACGGGCGACCGAAACGCTCACGCCGTTAAGCGCGACGAGCAGCGACATCCGCACGCTCGAGGTCTTCACCAACAACCCACAGGGTTACACCGTCACCGTCAGCGTTGTACAAGATGACGTCTTGCCTAATCCCGCTAGCGCGTCACTTACTGACCGCCTCTACCTCGCCGGGCAGAGCGCCGAGGGGCGGCGTTTCAGCACCGCGTCGCCGACCTACGGCTTCGAGCCGCTCCTCTCGCCGAGCGACTTCTCGCTCTCGGTCGACGGATCGGAACAGCCAGGTGACTACACCTTTCGCCTCATCTACGACGTGCGGCCTAACCCCTAGATTCCCAGACTCGTCTATAGTCCTTTCGCAGCGATTCGCTCTGGGGGTGCTCATAGCTCGGTGATTGAACAAAACGAAGAATCTCCGCATTCGTTTTTGGTAGAGTGTGCCAGGCAAAACCCTTCGACGTTGCAAGGCTGCGCTCAGGTCGACAGACGAGGTTTGGGGTGAGCAAAGAGGGTGACAGAAGAGAAAAAAGGTGGTCACGAGCTGTAAGTTGGATTTGAACGTGTAAACTAATACCTACGACAACAACTGTGAAAGAGGCAAAAACTCGGCTCGAGGGGCTTTTGGATAAGGTTGCGCAAGGTCAAAGCGTGGTCATACGGAATTGCACGGTTTACTTATCTTTACCGAGAGCGTCAGAGCTTTTCAGCGGAGCGCCGAGTTTATGTCCCATCATAGATGGGCACGACATAGTTTGCAAACTATGTCGTGCAACCTCGTATCATTATCCGCGATGACGGAACCGCCCTAAAAATTGCCGCCTCTCCCCGTCTGAAGCAAAAACGGGGCGGGCTAGGCTTTGAGAAAGGCACAATTCGGATCACTGAAGGTAAGGATATCCTCGGGGCAAAGCCCTTCTACCTTCGCTCCTTGAGGTTCTTCTAGCCCCTTGAAACACGCATTGAGCTTAGCAAAAAACGAGGGCAGCACTTTTTGTTATTTCTTTCACCAAATTATGACGTAGCACCGAGTCAAGTACGGCGTTCTCAGGTAGTTTTTATTATGGATTTAGCACTTAACGGACGACTCGCTGTAGTCACAGGCGCGGATTCGGGTATCGGTTTGCGCACGGCTATCACCTTGGCGGCGGAGGGCGCGAAAGTGCTCATCAGCGATATCAAAGAGGACGAGCTTAAAGATGCCGCGGACAAAGTCAAAGAAGAGGTGCAGGGCGCAGAGGTTTCTTACGTCGCCGCTGACCTCACGAACCCGGACGACGTGAAGAAGCTCCTCCGAGCCGCCGATGAGCAGGGCGGCGCGTCAGTTCTCGCGCATTTAGCGGGGACGCGAGGGGCGGCGGGGGACTTTCTCGAGCTAACTGACGAAGGCTGGATGGAAACCCTCAACGTGGACCTCATGAGCGCCGTGCGCGTCTGCCGCGCCTTTATTCCGGGAATGCGTGAGCGCGGCTACGGGCGCATCGTTCTGACCGCTTCGGAGAACGCCATTCAGCCTTACGTCGAAGAGACGCCCTACAACGCCGCCAAAGCGGGCGTCATCAACCTAACGAAAGGGTTGTCCAAAGCGTATGGACCCGACGGCGTTCACGTCAATGTGGTTTCGCCCGCCTACGTCAAGACGCCTATGACCGACGCGATGATGGAGCAGCGGGCGGAGAAAATGGATACGGACGTAGAGGAAGCCGTCGAGACTTTTTTAGACGAAAAGCGCCCCGGTATCAACTTGGGTCGGCGGGGCAGACCGCAAGAGGTCGCGAACGTGGTGGCGTTTTTGTGCTCGGACCTTGCGGCGTATGTGGACGGGTCGAACTACCGGGTGGATGGTGGGGCGGTCTTGACAGCATTTGGTTGAGGCTGAATTGACCTAGACCCTGACTTTGATTCACTAGTTGCTAACTTGATGAATTAAGAAAAGTCGCCATCTGGCAACGTACTCTTGGAACACAAGGTAAACAGGTTCGGCTGATGCGGAGTTGCTATCTACGTATAGATTCGCTGTAACCTTTCCAATCTCGTCCGTCATTCCTTTACTGTGTTCTCCATGCATTTCGAGAAAACTCGTAATCGAGTATAGCGGCATCTGATTGACTTCATCTCGTAAGTTTTGAGCGGAGGTCTGATGATTTTTCAGTATCGTTTTTACCTCCGCTAAAATCGTAGACGTTTGTAGAGCGCCAATTCTTGCAAATGCTTCGATGGTTTCATCCAAATAGAGACCTGTTGAGTTCTCGAGAAAGCCGAGAATACCGTTCATCGCGACTTCTGTATCAAAGTCAATGATGAGTAGAATGGTTTGTAGTGGCTCTGGAAACGTCTGAAACACCTCTTGCTCATATCGCCCGAACATCTCAGGACTGTAGACTTTAATCCTGAGATGTTCGATGATGTCTTGAGGTGTCTCTCCACTAAAGTCTTCTACCGTGAAGAACCGTTGAATCATAGCTCGAGGTCAAACCATCCTTTCACGGCCTCTTTGCGCTCCTCCGATTTCCACCGTACCTCATCAGGCGTATCCTCTACCACCCCGCTAAGCGCCGCCGATTTGTGCCAAATTGTACCGATATTGATATGTCTTACGTCACACCTTACCTTCTATCTCAGCTTCGAGAGCGCCTTGCGAATCAGCGTTTCCGCGCCCGAATCGGGGTCTTGTAGCGCAAGCTCCGCCACCACGCCCTTGACCTGCGACTCGCGGTAACCGAGCGCGAGCAAGGCCTCCACCGCGTCTTCGCCCGCCTGCGAGGTGAGCACCGTGGGGCGCGCCCCGCCCGACGACGCCATGAGTTCTTCGGGCAACTTGTTTTTAAGGTCTAAGATGATGCGCTCCGCCATCCGCTTGCCGACGCCGGGGGCGGACGACAGCAGCCCCGCGTCGCCGCTCAGAATGGCGCTCGCTAAAATCGTCGTTTGCATGGACGAGAGCATCGCCAATGCGAGTTTAGGGCCGACGCCCGACACGCCGATGAGGTAGGTAAAGAGCGTGTGCATGTCCTTGTTGTGGAAGCCGTAGAGCGCGAGCAAATCCTCTTTCACGAGCAAGTAGGTGTGGAGCCGCAGCGCCACACCGACCTTACAAACGATGAGCGTGGGCTTGGGCGCGAAGACCTCCAGGCCGAACGCGCCCGACTGGATCACGACGCTGCCGCCTTTGATTTCGGCGACGACGCCATCTAGGTAGGCGATCATCACACCTCTCCAAAGAGCGGCGCGAAGACCGCTTCGTAGCCGATGTCGGCGAGCGTCTGGCAGCCGGTCAAGCGCATGGCATACTCGAGTTCCGCCCGCAGGTTCTCCAGCGACCTGTCGCTGTCCACGACGACGGCTTCTGCGCCGATGGCGAGATAGCGGAACACGTCGATACCGCTACGCACCGGACCGCCCACGTAGACCGAGATAGTGCCCGCCACCGCGTCGAAGATGTCGGGGAACACCTCGGCGGCGGCCGGACCGTTAAGGAAGTGCCCGGCGCTCGAGGTGATCACGATGCCCTCTAAACCCGCCTCGGTCGCGATGTCGGCGTCTGCCACGCTGCACACGCCGTAGAGCCAGAGCGGGACGCCCGCCGCCGCGCGGAGTTCGGCTAGGTCTTCGCGGGTGCGCGGCCGCCACTCGTGTGAGCCGTAGGGGGGCGTGTCGGCTAACACCGAGAGGTCGAGCGCGAACGCGGGCACGCCCGCCGCGGCGAGCTTGCGCACTTTGGGCATGAGGTAGCCCATCTTTTCAGGCTTCAAGAGCGGGAGACTCAGATTGAAGTGAAAGGTCTCGGGCTGCTCTAAAAGCAGTTCGGCGTCGACCAAACTGAGCGTGCCGATGTTCGCGGGCGGGCGTCCCAAAGCGCGCTCCAAAAGCGGCACGATGGGCGTATCGTACGTCGCGCCTAGAAGCCGACACGAAGCGTCCACGAGCTGAACGTCGTGCAGGAGTTTGGGGATGAGTTGATAGCTCTCCAGAGCGGCGATGTCGCGGTCTGCCATAGGGGTGATGATAACAGGTAGCAGGTATCATCTGGTCAGAGTGAACGAAGTTGTGCGAAGCAACACTCTCACTCTACGAGTTACCGTCTAGTACGCACTTTCAGAGATGAAGTTCCGTTACAGCAAAGCTGTGAAATCTGCGGTAATCTGTCTCAGTATGTTTTGGAACTGCTAAGGAATAAGCAGCACGTCAGCCCGTCAGCACGTCAGGTGCGGAGGTTTTCCTGATGGGTTGATATGCCGGCGCGCTTCCCCCTCTGAGACGCTTCTCGCTTCCCTCTCACCTCGAGACCTCTACAATAGCCCTATGATTCACGTTTCGAACCTATGCAAATCCTTTGGCGAGGTCAAAGCGGTGGACGACCTGAGCTTTTCGGTCCCTGCAGGCGAGGTCTTCGGGCTTTTAGGACCGAACGGCGCGGGCAAGACCACTACGCTGCGCATCCTCGCGACGCTCCTTCAAGCCGACGCGGGCAGCGCCACGGTCAACGCTCACGACGTCAAGCAGGACGCTGAAAAGGTCCGCGCCGAGATCGGCGTGGTCAACGGCGGGATGGGGCTTTACGACAGGCTCACGGGCTTGGAGGTGCTGCGCTACTTCGGGCGGCTGTACGGGTTGAGCAGAGCGCAGATAGAGGCGCGCGTGGCGGTGCTTGATGACCTCTTGGACCTCGGCCCCACGCTGACGCGGCGCACGGGCGACTTCTCGACCGGGATGAAGCAGAAGATCGTGATCGCGCGGGCGGTCTTGCACGACCCGCCCATCATCTTCTTCGACGAGGCGACCTCCGGGCTGGACGTGATGGCGCGGCGCACGGTGCTGAACTTCGTAAAGCGCTACCCGAGCGAAGACAGGGCGGTGGTCTATTCGACGCACGTGATGAGCGAGGTCGAGGAGCTGTGCGACCGCGTGGCGATCATCTACGGCGGCAAGCTGATCGCGAAGGGCAGCGTAGGCGAACTCGTCGCGGAGGCGGAAACGAAGACCCTCGAGGAGGCGTTTTTCACCCTCGTCGAACGTTCGCAAGGACCAGAAGACCATAGACCGAAAGAAGAACATGGACCAAAAAAAGAGGTGAGCGCGTGAGGCTCGCCATCATTTTAAGCATTGCAGGCAAGGAAATTCTCTCGACGCTCAGGGACAGGCGCGCGATCGTCTCGAGCCTTCTCATCCCCCTGCTCGTCTTGCCGCTCGTGATGCTCGGTCTGCCCCTCTTGATCGGCGGGCTTTTCGAGCGCGAACAGACCACCCTGACCGAGGTGGCGGTGCAAGGCTTGGGCAATTTACCCGGCGATTTGCGCAGCGAAATAGAAGCGCAGAGCATCGTCTTGACGCCCGTTGACGACCCCGAAGCCGCCGTGAGAGAGGACCGTTACGCCGTCTCTTTAGGGGTGCCGGAAGGGTTTGAAAGCAGCCTGAGAGAGGGTCGAGGCGAACTCACCGTGTACAGCAAGACGGGCAACTTGCGCAGCGAACTGAGCGCGGGCAAGTTAGAGGACGCTATCGGTACATACCAGCAAGAACTCGTCGCCGAGAGGTTGCGCAGCGCGGGCTTGGAGCCGAGCGTGTTAGTGCCTATTTCCATCGACAACCAGGATGCGCGGCAGCGTTCGGAGCGCTCGAGCGGGCAACTCGCCTGGCTCATCCCCTTCTTCATCGCGGTCTGGACGCTCGCGGGCGGGCAGATGACTGCGATTGACGCGACCGCCGGAGAGAAAGAGCGGGGGACGTTGGAGTCGCTCCTAGTCGCCCCGGTGCGCCGCGCCGAGGTGGTGGTGGGCAAGTTCTTGGCCACCATGACCTTCGGGCTCTCCGCCGCGCTCATGGCGATTTTAGGATACGTGCTGGGCGGCACGGTGCTCCGTCAGGTCTTTAAGCTCCAGGGCGAGGAGGCGCAAGACATCGTGAGCGTGATGGGCGGGGCGCTCGACGTGAGCGCGTTCGGCGTTGTGATGCTCATCGTCAGCGCCCTGTTGCTCGCCGGGCTCATCGCCGCGCTCTTAATTAGCATCGCCATGTTCGCCCGCTCGTTCAAGGAGGCGCAGAGCTACGTCGCGCCGCTCTCGTTCGTGCTCATTTTGCCTGCGGTCGGCTTGCAGTTCGCGGACTTCTTCGGCTCGAATCCCGTTCTCTACCTCATCCCGGTACTCAACACGCTCATCGTGATGAACGACCTCGTGAAAGGGAGCGCCGAAGCCTTGCCGCTGCTCCTGACGTACGGTTCGACGCTCGCCTACACCGCCCTCTTGCTGGACTTTGCCTTCAGGAGTTTCAAGCGTGAAGGGGTGATTTTTAGGACCTGAGGAACCGAGCGTAGGGGGGATTCATGAATCCCCCCTACGAGACAGCGCTGTATTCCGTTCAGTAGAATGTGACGCGGTGTAGGGGCGAGTTTCAAACCCGCCCCTACGAAGATTGATTGCTGGAACAACCGTGCTTAACAGAGATACTGAGTTTGAATCACGCAGATATTATCTTTATTATGTGCGTGCTAAACTGTGTTCTCCACAGTGAGCGCGTTTGTGACCAAATAACCTGTTTGCCGGAGGCAAAACTTCGTTTGCGTAGCCCTTACTCCGTAACGCTTCGCACACCTTCGGGAGAAGCCCTGCTTTAGCGGGTAAGGTGCCCCAAACGGGGTATACCTGCTTTCATGGCTCGAGCAACACTTTCCCCGCCGTTTTGCGCCCCTCTAAACGCCGGTGCGCCTCGCCCGCGTCGGCGAGCGGCAGCTTCGAATCGACGCGCACGCTAAGCTCGCCCGCCGCCACCCAGCCGAGCACGTCGTTCGCCCGCTCCACAAGCTCGTCGCGCTTGGCGACGTAGTGAAAGAGCGAAGGGCGCGTCAGGAAAAGCGAGCCCTTCGCGTTGAGCGTCTGCAGATTGAAAGGCTCCACCGTCCCGCTCGACTGCCCGAAGAGCGCCATCATGCCGCGCATGGCGAGGCAATCAAGCCCCTTCTCGAAGGTCGACTTGCCTACCGAATCGTAGACGACCTGCACGCCCTCACCGTCCGTCAACCGTTTGACCTCTTCCTCGAAGTCTTGCTCCGTGTAGCGAATGATGTCGTCCGCGCCCGCCTCTCTCGCTAAGCGTTCTTTCTCTTCGGTGGAGACGGTGCCTATAGCCCGCGCCCCGCGCTTCTTCGCCATCTGCACGAGGAGCAGCCCGACGCCCCCCGCCGCTGCGTGAACGAGGCAAGTCTCACCTTCTCGGAGCGGATAGGTCGTGTGCGTGAGGTAGTGCGCGGTCATACCCTGGAGCATCACGGCTGCCGCTTGCTCGCCGCTGACCCCGTCCGGCACCTTGACGAGTGTTTGAGCGGGCGCGAGCGCGAACTCCGCGTACGCCCCGCTGAAACTTACGCCCGCCACGCGGTCCCCCACCTCAACTTCGCTGACGCCCTCGCCTACCGCCTCGACCACGCCCGCCGCCTCGCTGCCGGGGATGTGCGGAAGCGAGACCGGGTAGTGTCCTTCGCGGCGGTAGATGTCGATGAAGTTTAAGCCTGCCGCCTCAACTTTGACCAAAACTTCACCCTTGTCAGGTTGGGGCGCATCAACTTCTCTAAGCTCGAGCACGTCCGCGTTGCCGTTTTCGGTTATCTGTATCGCGTTCATAGCTCCGAGTTTGACATAGTTTAGTACCCGTCGCGAGCACGCCCTACTCGGAGTCCTTCTCTAATCTTCTCATAAGCATTGCAGAATTCTCATTCTTTCACATGTCACTCTTGCTCTTAACACTTTACGCCGCTCTGTGGTGTAAAAATTTTCACTCAACATAGGAGTTTACATGATGAAACGCGCATCTTTGATTTTTCTCTTGGTTTTAGCAACCGCACTCGTAGGCTGCAGCGATGATGAAGACGGTAATGGTGGCGAAACGGGCGGCGAAACAGGCGGCTCCGCTGCGATTGTTCTCAACCTGTTAGCTTAAACGCTTTTATAAGACCTCGCGAAGAGGTCGCGTTGAAAAAGACAAGCTCTCGGTCTCTAGGCTGAGAGTTTCTCTTTTGGTTGCGGGCACAGGCGACGCCGCGCTCGTCAGCGTGTGCAGGATTCGCCGCGACGCCTCATAGCGCTGATTGGTAACTGCTAAACGCTTAGAACAAGGTAGGTTCACCGAAATAATCTGAACTGGAGAACGCCAACGAAGTCCGCCTCAAGCGTAGAAACCTTTTTATAGTGGTTGAGGTTTTCGAAGCCGAAGCACTTCAACGCTCAGAATAAGGTCGGAACGCTCGCAACCCTCTTTGCAAACGCTGCACGTATGCGGATGGGTTCGTCTGCGCGGGTCACGGTTTCTCAGGAGTCAGCTGGTAAACTATGGGTAGTGGTTAGAGTTAGTTTTTTCTTCGCACTCCTTTCGGCGTTGAGCGTTGCTTTGGCTCAGAACAGCGACGTTCAGGTGACGCTGGGTTTCTCCGGTGAGGTGGTCGCGAATACCTGGAACCCGCTGCGCATCTCCTTACGTGACCGGAGCGCGGCCGAGTTCGTTTTAGAGATCGACCAGGGCAACCTGCGCGACGGCGAGCAACTCGTCTCTTACCGCGCCCCTTTAGCCGGGGGCAGCGGTCTTTATGTGTTCGAAGACGACCTCTACATCCCGGCGTGGCGGCGGCTGACCTGGGCGGTGCGGACCCAAGATAGCGTCTTGGCGAGTGGCAGCATCGATAGGCGCAGGGTCGACCCACGACCGCTCCACCTCTTAGGTATGGGCGTCAACTTACCGCCTGACGCCTTAGCGCGTGAGGCGAGAGTCGTCGACGTGCGTGCGGATACGCTGCCTGGGCGTCCGAGCGCGTATGCGGGCGTGGCGACGCTGTGGGTCGGAGGCGAGGCGTCCGCTCGGACGGTAGCGGCGGCGGCGGCGGCGGGGACGAGTGTGCGCCTGTTAGAACCGCTCACGGGTGACCTGCGCGGGCTCGCGCGGCGCGAGGTGCAGCGTCTCGGGTCGGGTTGGCTCGAGCGCGTAGGGGAAGGCGCGGAGGTGTCGCCACTGCCGACGATAGAGCGTAACGCGCTGCAAAGCGCCCTCATCTCGCCCGACCTGCAGCGCGGCCCGCCGAGCATGCCGCAGCAAGTCGTTTTGCTGGGTGCGAGCCTCTACGCGCTCGCCGCGCTCCTCGTGGTCCGCTTCGGGCGCGTGCCGGGGCTTATCGCGGGGCTGTCGCTGGCGCTCCTTTTCGCCGCGGGCGCGTGGGGCTACCTGAGACCCGCCGACGCCACCCTGACCCGCAGCCGCAGCGTCACCCTAGCGAGCGGCGGGCTCGCGCAGACCCTGGAGCTGCGCACGCTCTTTAGCCTGCCCGAAGGGACGCGCCGTTTAGACGTCAACGCTTATCCCCTCGAGCTGACCTCGTGGCGGGCGTCGCCAGGCAGCCTCCGCTTCGATATGCCGCGCTGGTCGGCGGTCACGCTCGTGCTCGCGCCGCGCTTCGAAACGGCGACGTTCTACTGGGAGGGCGACGCGCTGGTCAATAGCGGTTCGGCTCCCCTGGGCGACGTGTTCGTCGTAGGGTTCGGGCAACAGGGCGACATCGCCGCCGATGCGAACGCCTCGCCGTGCGGATGCGCGACAGCTTGCCCCCTGCGACCTACAGCCCGCTCCTGCCGCACCTCCCGCGCGGCAGTGCGCTCGCGCGCAGCGGCGGTCACATCTACGTCGCCTCTACCGAGCGCGTCCGAAAGTGCGCGCGGGGATGCGCTGGACGAAGGGGTAGGCGAAGGGGTGGGCGAGCTGACGGATGAGCCGACCGGACCCGCCCAAAAACGAAGCGGTGCGGACGGCGGGACAGCCCGTTACTGCGCGGAGGCAGGGCTGTGACCTCGTCCTTAGGGGCGCTCAGCGCCCTCTTACGCCGTGAGGATATGACGCAGCTCTTTATGGGGCTGCTCGCGCTCCTCATCTTCGTGCTGGTCATCTCCTGGCCCTCGGACGCGCTCGAGACCAACAACAGTTGGTACGCGCTCGCGCAGACCAAGGTGGCGGCGTTGGCGCTTTTAGGGCTCGCTTACGGCGCGACCTCGAGCCCGCGCTCGCGCACCGAGCAGCGGCTCACGCTCGCCGCGCTCGGCTGCTTTCACGTGCTCGCGCTGCCTTTAGAAACTGCGACCTACGCCGCGAGCTACCCCGTGACGCCGCTCTGGTGGTCGCTCCTCGCGTGTACCTTAGACATCGCCGCGTTCTTCGGGGTCGGTCTAGCGCTCGGCGCGCTGCTCAGCAAGCTGAGGCTGCGCACGCTCTTGCCGCTCGTCGTGCCCCTCATCCTCGTCGGCGTCGTCTCGTTCGACGTGTGGGCGAGTTCTTGGGTGGCGCAGCCGATACTCAATCCGTTTACCGCGGTCGCGCACGTTTCCGCGTTGCACCTCGCCTTAGCGGGGCTCTGTGCAGGTGCGACGCTGGTCTACCTCGTTCGCCCGACGCCGCGTGAAGAGGGGGCATAAGGATGATTAAACCCAGTCAGAGACAAAGACAGAATACGGGCGCAAGCGAAGCCGCGCCCTCCCTAACCTTGCACCGCTCGCTCGCACGAGGTCGCGCGCGGCGCTCGAGGCTCCTCATCTGTTCGGGCGCGGCGCTCGCCGCATCGTTTGTGGCTTGGCTTCTCGACCTCCCTTTCGCGCTACACCTCGCGTCCGTCGGGCTAGGGTTCGCGGCGGGGTTTGCCTGGCCTTTAGAGCGTACCGAACCTTGGGCGCTCGGCTGGATAGACGAACGCGCGGGGCTCGCTTACCGCACGGCGCTGGAGCGACCAGAGCGCCCGGACGAGGACGCCTACGGCTTCGTGCGGGCGCTGAGCGCGCAGGTCGAGCGCACGACGAAGCGGCTCGAGCCGCCCGCCGCGCAACCCTGGTGGCTCCCGCTGCTCGCGGTGGCGCTTAGCCTCGCGGTGCTCCCGGCGCTCAGCCTCCCCGGTGGTTTGGGAGGCGGCTTAGGGGGCGACAACGCGCCCTTATCCCCCAACGAGGGCGCGCCGCCCGCTGCGCAGAGCGACGCAGACGAAGGTGCGGACGGTGGCGCGGACGAAGCCGAAACGCCCGAAGCTCCCGCGGCAGAGGACGCCGCTCAGGACGCGCAACCCGAGTTAGAGCGCACCTTCGACGCGCCCGGCGAAGACGTCAGCGGCGAGGGCGGTGAAATGGACGCAGAGGGAAGCGCCGACAGCGAGACCTTAGAGCGTTACTTGGAGTCTTTAGAGGCGCAGGAGGACGGGGCGCAGCCTAGTGGCGCAGAGCGCAACCCTTTCTCGAGGGACGAGGCGCAGGGCGAGGGGGGCGCAGCGCCTAACCAGGGCTCGCAAGCGCCGAACGAGGGGCAGCGCGATCAGAGTGCCCAAGACCAGCAGGGTGAACAAGGCGAGGGTCAGCAGGGACAGGGAGAGCAAGGTCAGCAAGGAGAACAAGGAGAACAAGGCGAGGGTGCCCAGGACGGACAAGAAGAGGGCGCGTCCGGTGAAGGCGCGCCGGAACAGACCCAGTCCCCTCGCGAAGGCGAGCAACAGGAAGGCGGCTCGGAAGGTACGCCCTCCGAGCAGGAGCAAAGCGCGGAGGGCGAGCAGCCCCAAGGGGCGCAGGGCGAGAGTGAAGGTCAGCAGGAGGGCCAGCAGGAAGAGGGAGCAGGGGAGAGCGGACAGAGCGAGGGCGACCCCACTCAGGGCGAGAGCGCGCAGGGCGGTTCAGCCGGAGCCCAAGAGGGCGAGCAAGAGGGCGGCGCGCAGAACGTACCCGAGGGCGAAGACGCGAACGGCTCGGGCAGCTTGCCGTCCGAAGCCGCCCCTAGTTCAGCCGAGCGCTTAGAGGGCACTCCGCAAACCGGACCCGAACTCCTGGAAGGGCAGCGCAGCGAAGGCGCGGTCAACGCCGCTGGCGAGACGCTAGCCCCCGGCTCGAGAGAGGTGGACATTCCAAACGCCCAGACGAGCGCCGAGTACGAACGCGCCGCCGAAGAAGCCATCAACGAGGGACGCATCCCGGTGGAATATCAAGACATCTTGCGCGACTACTTCCGCTGAGAATTTCGCTTGAGTCACCGCACCTCTTCATTCGTGTGCAGCGCTATTACGTAGGGGCGGGTTTGAAACCCGCCCCTACACCGCGCCGCCTTACCCTCCGGTTTTTCAAGCGTTGAGAACGACCTGCCCCCGCGTCACCTCTGTAAGCGTCCGCGCCAACCTCTCCTCATCTTCCGCGAACAACGTCACCGCTAAGCGCAGTCCCTGCGCTGTGTACTCGGGCTCCCCCTTGCGCAACCCGCGCCACGCATCCAAAAGCCGATGTACGGTGTCCAGCTCGGTAAACGGTACGTTGACAAAAAGTGTCACGGTAGGTTTAACTTCGACGACGCCGGCTGCGTCCAAGGTCTTCGCGAGCGTCCCGCCGTACGCCCGCACCAAGCCGCCCGCCCCGAGTTTCGTCCCGCCGTAGTAGCGCGTCACGACGCCGACTACGCGGTCGAGCGCGCGTTTCTGCCCATGTTTTTGTAGCGTTTCTAACATCGGACGACCCGCCGTTCCCCCCGGCTCACCGTCATCCGAAAAGCGCAACTCACTGCCGATGAGATACGCCCAAGGGTGGTGCGTGGCGTCGGGGTAGGTGGCGCGAACCGCCTCGAGTTTGGCGAGTGCTGCTTGGACGCTTCGAGCGCTCGAGACCCGCCCGATAAACCTCGAGCCCTTCACGACCTCTTCGAATTCGGTCTCTTTGGCGACGGTGAAGTAAGAGGTTTTAGACACGGTCTACCAGTTTAACGTACCTCGCCCGCGCATTCGTGCTAGACTTTCAGAACGATGATGTTTAAGGTCCATACCGAACGATGTTGTAAAGCTGCTTAGCGGGTCAGACTTCCGAGTCCTCCCGGCACACGGATAAACCCATACCTTTTTTCCTTAAAAACACACGGTTACACCTCTTAGCCTGTAAAGGAGCTTGTCACTATGCCCCTCGAGCTTTACAACAGCTTGACCCGCACCAAAGAACCCTTTAAGCCCATTAGTGAAGGTCACGTCGGCATCTACTTCTGCGGGCCGACCGTCTACAGCGAACCGCATCTGGGGCACGCGAGAGGTCCCGTCACGTTCGACGTGTTGAAGCGCTACTTAGAGCGCAAGCGACTCCGCGTCCGTATGGTTTCGAACATCACCGACGTAGGGCACTTGACCGACGACGCGGACGAAGGGGAAGATAAACTTCTCAAGCGGGCGAAGTTAGAGCGGCTCGAGCCGATGGAGATCGCCGAGAAGTACTTCTGGACCTATTTCGACGCGCTCGAGCGTCTCAACGTGCGCCGACCCGACGTCGTGCCGCGCGCCTCGGGTCACATCACCGAACAGATCGAACTCGCTAGTGCGCTCATCGAAGCGGGCGTCGCCTACGAACGTAACGGCAGCGTCTACTTCGACGTGTCCGCGTGGGACGATTACGGCGAACTTTCAGGTCGCAACACGGACGACCTTGTTGAAGGGACCCGTGTACAAGTGCGCGGCGAGAAGGACGACCCGCGCGACTTCGCGTTGTGGAAAAAAGCCGAAGCGGGTCACATCATGCGCTGGCCGTCCCCCTGGGGCGAGGGCTATCCGGGTTGGCACATCGAGTGCTCGGTCATGAGCACCAAGTATCTGGGCGACCACTTCGATATCCACGGCGGCGGCTTAGACCTCATCTTTCCGCACCACGAATGCGAGATCGCGCAGGCGAAAGCGGCGGGCAAAGCGTTCGCGAACACGTGGATGCACTTCAACATGGTGACTTTGGGCGGCGAAAAGATGGCGAAGTCGAAAGGGCATTTCGTCACGCTCGCCGACCTCTTTGCCGAGCACGACCCCGTCGCGGTGCGCTTTCACCTCCTGGGCACGCATTACCGTTCGGTTTCGGACTTCAGCGAGGAGAGCTTGCGCGGCAGCGCGCAGGGACTCAGGCGCATCCAGGAGACCTACGCCGAGGTGTCGCGCCGCTTGGATGACGCCGGTCAAGAGGTTCAGGATGACCCTCTGAAGGGATACCGCAACCAGTTCGACGCGGCGATGGACGACGACATCAACACGCCCCGCGCGGTCGCCGCCCTGTTCGACGCGACGAGGGAGATCAACGCGAAACTGGCTAAAGCGCCTGACCAAAACTTCTTACGAGCGGCTAGGGCGTTCTATGACGACCTTGCGGGCGAGGTCTTGGGCGTACTCGGCAGCGGTCATGTCGCCCCGTCGGACGACCGGACCGACCTCTTGGACGGGCTTATCAACCTGGTAAGCGAGCAGCGGCAAGAGGCGCGAATCAGGCGCGACTTCGGTTCGGCGGACGCGATTCGGGACAGGTTGGCGGCGCTCGGCGTGGTGCTGGAGGATACGCCCGAAGGGGTGCGCTGGAAGCTCGGAGCGCGCAAAGAGGTCGTGAAGGGGTAGCTTGCTGCGGCGACGCTCGCGTGTACCCTGTAAGCCACCTTTACGATGAGTCCAGGGTACACCTCTACAAACTAAGGAATCAGGCAAACAGCGGAGACTCGGAGAGGGCGTTCTCCGGGGACACGGACTCGAGCCCGAACGCCTCCCCCACGCCTTTATGCGTGAGCTGACCCTGGTGCGCGTTCAAGCCTTTCAGCAAGGCGTCGTCGTCTTGCAGGGCTTTAGTACCGTGTTTGGCAAGCTCGAGCGCGTAAGAGAGTGTCTGGTTCGAGAGCGCGATCGTGCTCGTATTCGGCACCGCTCCAGGCATGTTCGCCACCCCGTAATGCACCACGTCGTCCACCACGAAGGTCGGCTCGTCGTGCGTAGTGGGTTTGCTCGTCTCGATGCAGCCGCCCTGGTCCACCGCCACGTCCACGATAACGCTGCCCGCTTTCATCGTGCCGACCATCGCCTTTGTGACGAGGTTCGGCGCTTTCGCGCCAGGAATTAAAACCGCGCCCACCAAGAGGTCCGCCTTCGTGACCACCTCCGCGATGTTGGCGGGCGTGCTGGCGAGCGTCTGGATGCGGCTGCCGAAGATGTCGTCGAAGTATTGGAGCCTCGAGTGGTCGATATCCAAAATCGTCACCTTGGCCCCGAGCCCCAGCGCGATCTTCGCCGCGTTCGTCCCGACGACGCCGCCGCCTAACACGACGACCTCGCCCGCTTGCACGCCCGGCACACCGCCTAAGAGCAGCCCGCGCCCGCCCAAAAACTTGCTCAGATAGAACGCCCCCACCTGCGACGCCATGCGCCCCGCAACCTCGCTCATCGGTGTGAGGAGCGGGAGCGACTTGTCCGGAAGCTGCACCGTCTCGTACGCCACCGCCGTCGTGCCTGCGCTCAGGAGCGCCTTGGTGAGCGGCTTGTCGGCGGCGAGGTGTAAATAGGTAAAGAGCAACTGTTCGTCACGTAAAAAGCCGTACTCCTGCTCGATAGGCTCCTTGACCTTCATGACCATCGGCTGCGCCCACGCCTCCTCCGCGCTGTCCACGACCCTCGCGCCCTGCGCCTCGTAGTCACCGTCGGAAAAGCCGCTGCCGACGCCTGCTTGCGTCTCGACGACGACCTCATGCCCCGCGTCTACAAATGCCTTGACCGCGCCCGGCGTCGCCGAGACGCGGTACTCGTGCCGTTTGACCTCTTTTGGGATGCCTAGTTTCATAAGGTAGTGTACGACACTTTGAGAGACGAACTACACGGTGTATTCAGACTTTTATACAACTTTAAGGGGTGGGCTCGAGCCCAACTTCAAACGCCGGTAGCGCCTCAGTACACCCCGCTTGCGGTAGCGCGAACAGAGACAGCGCTTTAGCAGATGCGGGGATAGGAAAGACGAGGAAACCCTGCAACACTTCTTTAGGAGGAATTGCCTGGGGCGGCAGGGCGGTTGCCTCCGCAACACGTTCGGTCTCGCGAGGGAGCGCGGGTAGATACGTTTGAGGTGTAGGTTGCCTCGAGCCCAGCAGGAAGTCCATGCACTGAACTTGCCCGTAGTAGTCAGCCGACACGGGCTCGTCCCCTCGATTTTGGAGGGTGAGCTCGAGCGCGACATAATGCGTTGTCCGCCCAGGTGTCGCCCTTGCGCCCAACTCCATATCCGGCGGAAGCTCGTCGGCGCTAAAGCGCTCGTAAGAGGTGACGCGGAGCGTGACGTCACCATTGACGATATCCTCGTGGAGGGCTCCGGCAGCTCTATCCTGTGGCAAGTCGGCTGAGAAGCTCTCAGGTTTTAGACTCGGGTCACTAAAAAACCAACGATAGCCGAAGAAGAACGCAGCAATAAGCGCGATGATAGAGAGATTGGACAGAAGAAAAACTTTCGCCCGCTTTCTACGTCGCTGCCTTGCTCGCACAAATTCACCCCCGTAACAACGTACTGATTGACCGAAAATCTCGAGTACATTGTATAGGCACTGTGAAAACACCCGCAACAAACGCTATTGCCAGACCCGCAGTAAGCTGAATCTATCCCCTTGCGGCTCGGCAACAGCCACGAGTTCCCCCACTTTATCTACGAGCCCGACGCGCTCTGTGAGGTTTAAGCTGAGCCGCTGTCCCTGGCGTACTCTCGTGACCTCTTGTTCATCCAACTTAATCAGCGGATAGGGAAGCGCGTCGGCTTTGCTCTTGCCTTGTTCGCTGGGGAGGGTCTCGAGCCTCACCGCCTCTTCCAGTTTACTGCGCCCCGCTTGCGTCCTCACCAAGCCTGAGAGGTGCGCGGGCACACCTAGCGCTGTCCCTAAGTCCCTGGCAAATGCCCGAATATATGTCCCTGCTTGTACCTCTACTGAGAGGAGCGCCGTAGGCAGCGTAGAAAGAGGTTCGGGGAGGTCGAACGTCTGCCCGTTTTCGCTCGGCGTCCACCCTCTCTCCGTAGGGCTAAACGCGCTCGGCAGCGCGTCTCTCTTATCTGCAAAGCCTAGAAGCTGGATGGATTTGTAACCCGCCGAACGCGGCGGCAGTTCCAAATCCTCACCCTTTCGCGCCGCTTCGTAGCCTTTCACGCCCCCCTTTTTAATCGCGGAATACTGTGGCGGAAGCTGTTCGCTCAACTCCAAAAAGAGCGGCAACGCCCTCTCGACCTCTTCGCATGTGAGGTGTGAAGCGTCCCCACTTTCTTCAATCGGTCCTTCAGCGTCCAGCGTCGGCGTGCTCGCGCCGAACGAGACCCAAGCGAGATAAGTTTTGTCCGACTCAGTGAGAAAAGGGGAGAGTTTGGTGGCGTCTTTGGTCAAGATGATGAGCACGCCCGTCGCCAAAGGGTCGAGCGTGCCCGCGTGACCGACCCGCTTGGTTTTGAGGAGTTTTCGCGCCCGCGCTACAACGTCGTGCGAGGTGACGCCGAGAGGTTTGTCCACGACAAAAACAGCCATACCTCTTTCATACCACCTCCCCGAAGAAACCGAGGACGCGCCTCTTGACGTAAGCCCAACGCGACCTCTTAGGGGGTGACGGCGCTAAGATAAAAAACGATGACATGGCTCGCTGGCGCGATTCTCCTTTCCTGGCTCGTTCTCGGTTTGGATTGGTACAGGGGGATGCGCCGCATCACCCAGCTCACGCACGGCGAACCGATGTTGGATGCCTACCCGACGCTTTCGGTGATTATCCCTGCGCTCAACGAGGAGCGAGACCTCGAGCGGAGTTTGGAGTCTGTCTTAGCGCAGGATTACCCAAACTTAGAGATTATCGTCTTAAATGACCGCTCGACCGACCGCACAGGCGAGATTTTGGAGGGGATGAAGAAGAGGGTTTCGCGCTTAGAGGTCATCCACATCGAGACCTTGCCCGAAGGCTGGCTCGGCAAGAACCATGCGCTTTATGTGGGTGCGAAGAGGGCAAGAGGGAAGTGGCTCCTCTTCACGGACGCGGATGTACGTTTCGACGCGCACGCACTCGCTATCGCTGTCGCTTACGCTCAAAGGCAAAACCTAGACCACCTCGCCGCGCTGCCCTATTTAGAAGCCAAAAGCGTCCCACTCAAGGCGTTTGTCTCGGCGTTTTCGCTCCTCTTTAGCATTTATAGCCAGCCGTGGCGTGCGAGTAAGCCTAATTCGAGGTGGCACATCGGCATCGGCGCGTTCAACCTCTTGAAGAAAGAGGTGTACGAAAAGGTGGGCACGCACCAAGCTATCGCCCTGCGCCCGGACGACGACATGAAGCTCGGTAAGCTCGTGAAGAGGGCGGGCTACAAGCAAGAGGCGGTTTTTGCGCCTGAACTCATGCAAGTGGAGTGGTATACGGGCCTGCGCGAGGCGATTCGCGGACTCAATAAAAACGCCTTTGCGGGGCTGAATTACTCGCTACCTCTTGCTCTACTCGGTGTTGCCAGCCTCTTCGTAACCAACGTGCTCCCTTTCATCGCGGTATTTTTCGCGGAGGGGTTGGCGCGTTGGCTGTTCGCCTTCTCCGTCGTCACCGTATTCTTTGTCTATGCTTGGAATAAGCGGCTTTCCAAATTGCCCGTGTGGTACGCGGCGCTGCACCCTTTTGGCGTCACGCTGGTTTGTTACGCGACCTTAGAGGCAGTTGCTAAGGCCCTGTGGCGCGGGAGTATTTCGTGGCGGGGTACGCGCTATTCGCTCTCAGAGTTGAGAAAGAACAAGGTGTAGACGGTGTGTCAGCAGGTTCGGCTGACGTTCGCACCATGTTGATTGTACCGCGTCGATTATGGGAGAGGGCTCGAGCGCTTCTTGTTTCTGCAGCTTACACGACGAGCCGATTTCTGCCCCCGCGCTTCGCCTCGTAGAGCTTTTTGTCAGCAGTGCCGACTAACTTTTCGTAATTTTCGGAGGAGAGGTCGTCCGAGAGACCGGCGCTCATCGTGATTTTAAGCCCGGGGTGGAAGGTGTGCCAGGGGTGGTTTTGAATCGTCTGGCGGATGCGCTCGACGATATGCGCTGCGCTTTGCGCGCACGCTTCGGGCAGCACGATGACGAATTCCTCACCGCCGTAACGCGCGACGGTGTCGCCTTGACGAACGCCGCTTTTAAGAAGCCGCGCGACCTCTTTAAGCACCACGTCGCCCATCTGGTGCGAGAAGGTGTCGTTGACGCGCTTGAAGTGGTCGATGTCGCATACGACGACGCTCAGTTCGCGGCCGTAACGCTTGGCGTCTGCGAAGGCTTGTGCTAACGACTCGTCCAAGTAGCGGCGGTTGTAAAGACCCGTGAGACCGTCCTCGCATGACTGCTTCTCCAACTGGCTCAGCAAGGTGGCTTTTTCGTCGTTGGCTGCTTGTAGCGACGCGGTCAGCTCGCGGAGCGCCTCGACCGCCTGCGCAAGCTCGACGTTTTTAAGGCGGTAGAGTTCCTTCTCGCGCTCGGTCTGCTCGACCTCATGCTGTACGCGCAAGGCTTGGAGCCGGAGGTCGGAGTCGCGGTTGAAGGCTTCTTGGCTGAAGTCTTCGTGCTTTTCTAAGTGCAAGCAAGCCTCGCGAAACTGGCGGTTTTTCTTGTATACAGCGGCGAGCGCGCGGTGCGCCTTGCGGACTTCGTCTCCCGCATCGCTCTTTTCCGCGTTGTCGAGCCCTTCGTGCAGCGTGTCTAAGGCAAGCTCGAGCCTTCCCATCCGCAAGTAGAGGTCGCCGAGCTGCAAGCAGACCTCCGCTTCCCCTTTGATGTCGCCCGCGCCCCTTTTGGTCCCTAAGCTCTGCGTCAGACACGCTTCGGCTTGCTCCGTCTGCCCGAGCTTGACGTAGATCGCCGCGAGGTCGTCTTGGGCGTAGCTCGCGCCCAAGCGGTCGTCTAGGGCGGTCATAAGGGTTAAGCTCTCTTGGTTGTGGACGAGCGCTTGTTCGAACTGACCGAGCTGCAAATAGGTGCGCCCGAGGTGGTTACGCAAGAGGGCGTGCGTGTACTTGTCCTCGACCTCGCCGTTTTTCGCCTGTAAAAACGCGCCCAACGCCTCCCCAAAGTGACCTCGCTCGAAGTAGACCATGCCGATGTTGATAAACGTAGTGACTTCGCCAGGTGAATACGCTGCTTCGCGAAAAGCGTCTAGCGCTCTAAAGTGGTAGTTCAGGGCGTTGGTGTGGTCGCCGAGATGAAAATACGCGATGCCCGTGTTGTTGAGCGCGTCCGCTAGCGCTTTAGGCTCGCCTGCTGCGGCGCACAAACGCTGCAAGGTGAGAAACGTTTTAAGTGCTCCCGCGTAGTTGCCGGACTGTCCATTGATAATGCCTAACGTGTTGAGCGCTCGGCGACTGCCCTCTTGATCACCGGAAGCGCCGAAGAACTCGGCGGCGCGCTGCACTTTCGTCTGCGCCGCTCGCAGGTCGGACGAGCGCATCGCGCCGTAGCCTAGCGCGAGCAGGCTGTACGCCTGACCGCCGTCATACCCC
The DNA here is from genome assembly GCA_965213925.1 of Trueperaceae bacterium. Taxonomy (GTDB): domain Bacteria; phylum Deinococcota; class Deinococci; order Deinococcales; family Trueperaceae; genus CBDBZX01. The sequence goes on along the minus strand of OZ243927.1, from coordinate 3,671,640 downwards.
TCAGCCCGGGCGAGCCGGAGCGCCTCCTCAGCGAGCACGAGCGAGCGCTTTGTGTCGGTGCGGCGCAGCTCCCAAGCGAGCGCGTTAAGCTCGTCAACCTTGTGGCTGACGCTCTGCTCTTGTTCAATTTGAACGCTCGCGCGGGTCATGTAGGACGCTCCTCCATTTCTATTCTTTAGTTTAAGGCGTGACCTCTTAGCTGATTCTTACAAAGGATTGCGAAATACGTTGCTCCTAACGAAAATTCTGCCTTCTAAGTACTTAGTAGGTGCACCGAAATAATCTAAATTGGAAAATACCGGCGAAGTCCGTCTTGAGCGTAAAAAATTTTTCTAATATGGTTCAGGTCTTCGAAGCCGAAGCACTCTAACCGAAATAATCTAAACCAGATAATGCTGCCAAAGCCCGCCTTAAGGTCTCATTGAGATAGTTTAGGTTAGCGAAGCCGAGTCACTTATTAACGCTGCTAGATAAATGCGAAGCGGTGTGACGTAAGCGTCACACCGCCTGCACTGCCAACTGCTCTCTGTTTTAGAGGTCTAGCTCATCTCTAAGGAAGCTCCTGAGGTCGAGGCGTCCGAAGCCCAGAGTGATGTCTGGATTTTGATCAGAGATGTCTTTCGCCGAGGAGTTAATGTGGTCAGCGAGCTTCTCGTATTCGTCGCGGCTGTCCAGCCTTTCACCGTAAGCTAGGGCGAGGGCACCCGAGACAACTGGCGCGGCGAAAGAGGTGCCGTTCCAGAAAGCAACCTTGCGTTCAGGCGCGAGCGTAAGCATGTTCTCACCGGGAGCGAGCAGCTCGAGCTGGTCCCCGTAGGTCGAGAAGCTCGACTTCTTGTCCCGTTGGTTGACACTACCTACGCCCAGAACGAAATTCTTGGTGTCGCCGCTACCGTCATCGCCGTTAGCCGCCGGGTAGGTGACGCGCCGGTCGCCGCTATTCCCGGCTGAGGCGACCACGTAGACCTTTTTACGCGCCGCGTATTCGACCATCCTTTGGATGGAGCGGTCGTAGTCCACCGTGCCAAGCGAAAGGTTGATGATGTCTGCCCCTTGCGCAATGGCCCAGTCCACCGCGGCAGTCACGTCAGTTACGTCGCCGCTCCCGTCGGGTCTGAGGGCGCGTAAGGGCAGGATGGTCGCGCGGGGCGCGACTTGAATGACGACGCTCGCGACGCCTGTGCCGTGGCCGTAGTTGGAGCCTTCGACCTCTTGCGGATAGCGGTCTCCGTCGACGAAGTCTTTCCACTCGTGAGTGGGAGCCAGCTTGCCCTCGAAGCCTGGGTGGTTGAGGTCGATGCCGGTGTCGATCACGGCGACCTTGACGCCGCGCCCTAGATTGCGCGCCGTCCGCTGAGCATCGGCTAAATTGATCTGGTCCCAAAACTTGAGGTTCTCAGTGAACGTCGTCGGTTCGCCGCCGCTCCAAGCCGAACGTCCGCCACTCCAGGCCGAGCGCCCACCGCTCCAAGCTGAGCGCCCGCCGCTTTGAGCGCCGCTCGCCATCACCTCGGGAGACTTGACTACGTTCTTATTCCTCCGTTTCTTGCTGAGCGTGCTCAACTCTCCCGTATCGTTCAAACCGAGCACCGCGAAGCCCGCTTCGGGTCGCCACACGACGACCTCGCCGCCATAAAGCGCTTCGACGTCCGCTCGTTTCGCGTCCACCGCAACGTCCACGTTGAGCGAGTAGTCGAAGCGCTCCGGCGCGCCCTGGGGTGACGTGACCTCTTTGACGGTTAGACCGCCGCAAGCGACCAGCGCGGTGGCGAGTAGGGGAGGGAGCGTGGCTCTCAGCCACGTCCTCAAAAATTTGGTGACGGGTTTTTTAGGGTTACACTGCATAGCGTAATACACGATCCTTTCTTGCTACTCTCTGTAAGCCGGTCGCGCCACTTGGCTCACCACCTGTCCTAGCGCCCGATGGGATGTGTTAGGTGGGTCAGCGCCTCTTACAAGGTTGCAGTGGACCTGACAACGCTTGCATTGCGCCTACTGTACGCCTCGACCTCTTACAAAGTTCTGACAGTGACTCCAAATAAGTAGGATTTTGAATTGCGCTTTGCGGTGAACGTTAGGTGGTGTTTGACGTTCTTTGTACAAGTGAGCGCGAGGCGGCGTCTCGGATGCAGGTAGCTCCGCCTCACGCTTGACGACCCGTAAAAGATAGGACGCAAGTGAGATAGCTGAAAGAAGCGAGGCCGCTCTCCCGGTATACTGGCGCGTGCGCTACGCTAAAGCCTGCTTACTGTTCGCTCTCCTCTTCGTCCTAACACCCTGCGCGTCGGCGACACAAGAGGTCGTTGCGCCGCGCGTGCGCGTCCTCTTCGACGACCCTAGCTTAGAACCTTTCGCCCAGCGCGTCGCAGCGGAAGCGGAAGAGGCACTGGACGTGCTCATCCCGCTGTTCGACTTCGCGCCAGACACCATCACCCTGACGATCGACCCCACCACCGACGTTTACAACGCCACCGCGTTCGCCCTGCCCCGCCCCAAAGTCGCGCTTCGCGCCCTCTTTCCCAACGACCTGAGTTTGGGCTACCGCACCCAGGACGACCTCACGCTCTTGCTCCTGCACGAACTCACCCACAATATTCAACTCAGCTACAACGCGCTCCCTGAGGGTGAAACGCCTGGTCTGCCGCGCTTGGGCATCGTCGGCGAAGACCTCGCCGCCGTGCCTCCCCCTTGGCTCATCGAGGGTTTGGCGGTGTGGGTGGAGTCTGAATTCACTCTAGGGGGGCGCTTAGAAGATGCGCTCACCACCGGACTCGTGCGGAGCGCGGCGCTGGGCGAGCATCCTCCCCTTAGCGACGTGAGCTTGACGACGTATGGCGCGTGGCCCGGCGGCGCGGCGCGCTACCTCTACGGCGCGGCGTTTATTGACTATTTGATCGAGCGGCACAGTTTCGAGGCGATATTAGAGACGTTGCGCATCTACAACGCTGGCGCATTCTTCACGCCCTTCGCTAGCGCGTGGCAGCGGGCGGTCGGGACGGATTTAGCGGACGAGTGGGAGGCGTGGTGGGACTCAGCCAAAGAGGTCGCCGAGGCTAAGGCGGACGACGTTCAGGCGGGGCGCACGCTCACCGAGACGAACTGGTACACCCGCGCGCCCGCCTCGAGCCGCGACGGAACGAAGCTCGCGTGGGTCTCGTGGCCGCCCGCTATCGTCGTCGCGGACTTTATAGACGGCGAACTTTCAAATCAGCGCCAACTCATCCGCGACAGGCTGCCGAGCACGCTGGCGTGGTTGAACGAGCGGACGCTCCTCTACGCTCGCCCCGTGCGCCGCCCAGGGAGCGAATTCTCCGAACTCTTCACGCTGGACGTGGTGACGGGCAAAGAAACGCAGTTGACAGAGGGCGCGCGGACGCAGTTTCCGACTCCGACTCCAGACGGGTGCATCCTCTACGTCCACGACATCGTGACCGAGCCCTCGCAGGTGCGGCGCTGGTGTGACGGGGAGACCGAGACGCTCTGGCGCGCACCGAACGGCGAGCACGTCGTCGGACTCTCCGCGAGTGACGCGGGGCGCGTCGCGCTCAGCGTGTGGCGGGCGGGGTTTGTGGACTTGGCGGTGTTGGAAGAGAGCAGGCTGCGCTACCTCACCCAAGACGCCGCGCAGGACTTAGACCCCACCTGGCGCGGTGAGACGGAAATCGTCTTCCGCTCGGATAGAGACGCGAACGGGGAAGAGGTCTTCGAGCTTTACAGCTTGGCGCTGTCCTCCCAAACCCTTACCCAACTGACGCGCACCGTCGGCGGCGCGTTTAGTCCGGAGGTGAGTGAAGACGGATTTCTCTACACGCGCTTAGGTACCAAGGGCTACAACCTCGCTTTTTTAGACGATCCTTTAGACCTGTCCGCAGAACTCGTAAGAGAGCCGCTCCCCGCTACTGACGTAGAGGTGGCGCGACCCTTTCCGGTAAGAGACTACTCACCGTTCCCTAGCCTCCTCCCGTATGGTTGGTTGCCGACGGGGAGCGAGGTGGCATTTTCGCCTCTGAACGTGGCGGCGAGCGCGTTGGTGTTAGGGCAAGATAACAGCGGCGTTCACAACTACAGTGTGGCGCTCGGGTTCGACACGCGCCTCTCGGGGACGCCCTTGGGTCTCTTCTCGAATCTCCGCTATGCTTACGGCGAGGGCGGGCTTTTAGAGGCGCAGCAGCCGCTAAGTTTCGGCGTGCGTGCGGGGCTGTGGCCGCACGACCCACACCTCAAAAGAGCCGAAGAGGTCGCGTTCGGGCTAATGGGCGACGTGGCGGCGCGGCTGCCCCTTGACCAGTGGACGCTCTACGCCTTCCTCCGAGCGGGCGCGCTCCGCCTGCCGTCGCGCGGCGATCTCCAGTTCGACGGCTACACGAGCGCGTCCCTTTCAAAGCTGCGCAGCGATAACTGGGACTACCGAATACGGGGATTTAGAGGGGGCGTGTCAGGGGTGTGGAGTGCGACGCCGGAACGTCCCTCGCTGGGGGCTTGGCTAGACGCCGCCTACTACGCGCCCCTGTCGGCGGGAACCCTAGAGCTTAGCGGACGCAGCGGCTACCGCCCGGCGAAGCTCATTCCCGCCCCAACGGATACCGACCTAAACACCACCTTCACCGTGGGCTACCGCCGCAGTTTGCCCCTCACGCTCCGTTATGGCGACGGGCTCTACGCCGCCGAGCGCGTGTCTTTAGAGCCCAGAGTGCGCACCTGGCTGGACTCCAAGCTTCACGTCGGCGCGGATTTCACCCTCTCGCTCGACACAGTTGTCAACTACGGTGCGCCGACGAGCTTTAGCGTAACCTTGGGCTACGCGGACGGGTTTTGGTATAGGGTGGGATTGAGGCTGCCACTATAGTATTGCTAGACACTCAGATTCTCACGAACGCTTATCACTTCAAGCATAACCATCGAAAACCACTTTCAAGCTCATTCGCTCTCTCAAATCTTGAATGTCTAAGATTTTTACTGAAATCCTTTGATCATAAACCAATCCTTCTTCAAAACCTTGATTGGAAAACCCTCTCTTGTGTGCTAGCCCATCTATACCTGGTTCAATTTCAATGAAGACGCCAAGTTCAGGATGATTTCTCCGGACAACTCCAGTTACGACTTGACCAATTTGATATCGCTCATTTACCGCAAACCAAGGGTCTTTGGCAGCTCGCATACGTAAGAACTTGTTTACACCTTCCACAGATTTGGAGAAGTCAAGTAAGCGCTCAGACGGAGAATTAAGCAGAAAGCCTTCGGGATGCGGGAGCGCATTTTCCAATTTATCCTTTAGGTAGTTTACTACTGTTTCCGCATTTCGTGCCTGAGCATTTATTTTTAGATGACTGTCTGAGCCAATTCTATGAGCGATTTGCCGAGCCTCAGCTTCACGATCAAACCAAGTGTCCTCAGCAATAGCTGCGAAGTAATCCACCTTCTCAACTAAGTCTAAATGTACGAAACCAGCCGGCGCTAAACATACTAAGTCATCATCTACTACTTTATCATTGCCCAGATGCTCTGCAATTATGCACCGGGATTTCAGCAGATAAATCAACTCACGGTGAATTACCTGTTCATTTACCCCAAGTAGTGTTAAATCTGCCTTTATATTCCTCAGGGGAAAGAAACCTTTTACGCTACTTGGACCTTCCATTTGAAACCTATCTTGTAGCCATCTTAGAATTGCTAACCTGACAAAATGGTTTGGATTAGCGTCTTGTGGGTCAGCCTGAAACAAATTTTTGATATATGAATCATCACCATTGTAGTAACGTCTGTTAAGTCGAAGTAAAACCCTGCAAATTACGTGAAATGGTATCGAATAGTCACCTTCTGCTTGACGAATTCTGAAGATTTCATCCTCGCCGATGTAACCGCTCGTACATAGATCTATAAATATTTCCATCGCCTGACGGAGGTTGCGACCTGACAAGCCCACGATCATATTTTTGATGAAATTGTTGTGGAGAAATAGAGACTTGAGAAGGGTATTCAGGTACTTCGTTTGTTCTTCCAGGGTGAATGTTACTCGCACCCCATTCGGTAAATCAAATGAAAAATTGCGTCCATTGTCTCTCTCTCTCATTTCTTTGATCATGAGATTGACTCTTTCTTGAAGGACTCTATGGAATGGAGGAGGTTCAATCCTGAAAACTAAATCTTTTAGAGCTGTATCTAATGGTGGTTCAGCCCGATGGTTATTGTACGTTTCCTCTCGCAAAGGAAGGATAACGAGGCATCGAAATTCTCCTTGAAGCCACTGAGCCACCTCGAACATTAATAACTGCTCATCGCGGAGCCGCTTATCGCAATTATCCAAAACGATAATCAACAGCTTGCCTCGTTCAGCGCACAAATATCTGATATGAGCATTGGCAGACGCCTTCCAATCATTTTGCAGATTTGTAATGGCATCCGCGAGACGAGTATTGTATGCTTCGCTCCTAGGCGTCAGTAATTTTAGCGGTCCTTTCCGCTGACGATTAAGTTCAACCGAAAAAACTCTCTGAATAATTTCCAGCTCTTCGAAATCGATATCTGAGTAATCTTGCTGAAGTGCGGAGACGATCTCATCAGCGATCCACTGGTAAATAGCTTCCGGGTTGATAGGAGCCCTATTCATGTTGATATGTACCCAGTTAGTAGTTTTTACAAGATCATCAGGTAACTTAACTGCTCTCAGGTAGTCTATGAAAGTTGATTTCCCCGTTCCAACTCCGCCTATTAGGAGAAGAACTTGTTGCTCCAACTCTTTACCCCGGGAGAGAATACTTAAAAGTTCTCTAGGATTGTCTACATTTGCAATGAGTTTTGAATCAGCCCTACTTGATGGCAAAGCTGCTCGAATAATTCGATCAATAGGGTCGATATATCGCTCTCGATGCTTAGATGAGACGTATGCGTTACTTACTATGTTTACCCGTTCTTTCCGCGATGAAGGATTGAATAAGTGACGGTACTCTAAAGCTAATGTATTACCAAAACCATTTCGTCCAATTTCTGCATTCTGAATAGCTTGTCCACCTATAAGGCGAATAGGCATATGAAAGGGTCTTTCAACCAACGTATCTAAAAATGCTTCTATTTCTTTAAGAAGGGTAGAATTGGAGTAAGAACTTACAAAAGTGGCGAACTCAGGATTTCCAACTTGCAATTTATCAATCGACAAGCTGTGCTCGTACTGGTTTGTGTCCCACCTACCAGCGATAAGTAAGTTGCCATTTGTACAAATAATTCGGGTAAGTGGATTGAAATCTGCTTTGTACTGAGCATTCAGTTCTGTTACGTAAAGTCTCGCTTCTCTATATGCTTCTTCAAGGTCTTCACCGGGACCTTTAGCTTCTATAAGTAGAACAGGATGTCCAGATGCGAGCACTATATAATCAGGAAAGTACAACTTTTTCTCTTTTCCTTTTCCTATATAGAACTGTCGAATATCCGGTTTAGTCCGAATCTGTGATTCAGGGTACTCTAGTCCCTGCGGTTCTGGTAACGTGAGCAGAGGAAATATGAGCTTCTGCTCCACGTCACTTTCATTGTGAAGGCTCTGAATTTCGCTTAACACAATCAATACTATCAAAACTTTAGCCTAGAGCAATACCGAAGGGATTCAAGTCACCTGCTGCTCAGCCTCGACCTCTTGATAACTCCCGCTATCCAACAGTTCCCTGAGCACTCCGACAACCTCTTCGATTTCCGCTTCGGTGTTGTAGAGCGCGGTGGGGGCGAGCCGCAAGAGGTCGGGCTCGCGGTAGTCCGGGATGATGTCGCGCTGACGCAGGGCGGCGCTGAGCTGCTTCGCGTTCGGGTGCTCCAGGACGATGTGGCCGCCTCGCCCGGCGTGGCTGCGCGGCGTCTGCAAGGTCATCTCGGGCAGGTGTTCGTCCGCGAGTTTGATGAAGGTGTCGGTCAACTCCAGCGAACGTCGGCGCACCGCCTCGATGCCGACCTCTTCGAAGAGGGAGAGCGCGCCCTCGAGCCCCCCCAACGCCAAGATACTAGGCGTACTCATCTGATACGCGCCCGCGCCCGCCGCGGGCGTGAAGTCGTGGTTCATCTCGAACTGCGTCGCCTTTTCGTGACCCCACCAGCCGGGCAGTCCCGGTTTGAGGTGATGGTGCTCTTCGTGGACGAACAGGCCGCCCGGTGCGCCCGGTCCGGCGTTCAGATATTTGTACGAGCACCACACCGCGAAGTCCGCGCCCGCCTCGTGAAAGGCGTGCGGCACCGCGCCGACCGAGTGCGCCGCGTCCCAACCGACCGTAATCCCTCTTTCTTTAGCCTGCGCCGTGACCTCTCGGACGTTCAGAAGTTGCCCGCTCCGGTAGAGCACGGTGGGGAGAACGGCGAGCGCGATGTCGTCCGTGAGCGCGTCGCGGATGTCGTCGGGGTGGAGGGTGTGGGGGTTTCTCGCGGGGATGAGTTTGAGGTCTGCGCCCATGCGCTCCGCCCAAGCTTGCAGCGCGTAGAGGTCGCTCGGGAAGTCGAGCGAGGTGGCGAGCAGGTTGCGCTTCTTTCCTTCGGGTTGGTAAAAGGTAGCGAGCAGAGCGTGGAGGTTGCCCGTCAGCGTTCCGGTCGCGATGACCTCAGCCGGTTTCGCGCCGACGAGTTTCGCTAGCGCAGGGGAGAGCCGCTCGGAGAGCGCGAACCACTCCTCCCACGCGCTCACGCCGTACACCTGCCACTGCTTGAGCCGCCGCTCGATGGCGGCTTGCGCCCCGTAAGAGAGCGGTCCGAGCGAGTTGCCGTCCAGATAGATGCCTTTAGGGAGCAAAAACGCTTCGCGCTTCACGGGCGGCTCACGGTTTGGTCAACACCGCTCGCACCGGCGAAGCGTCGGCGTCGGGCATGTTGAGCGGCAAGCAGATGAGGTGATAGCGCCCCTCGTCCACCCCCTGCAAATTCAAGCCTTCGACGATGTAGAGGCCCGTCTCGGCGCACGCTTTGTGAACGGGCAAGTCCTTGCTGTTGAATTGGTCCACGCTCGGGCTATCAATACCGACGACCTTCACGCCGCGCTCGCTGAGCGCGTGGATGAGTTCGGGGGTGAGCGCGGTGAAGTCCTCGGGAAACTCAGCCCACACGTCAGGCTGTCCGGTGAAGAAGAGGACGCGCTCGGGTAGCGCGTCAAAAGGTTCGACGGTCTCGGCGGGCACCGCGTCGTAGGCGAGCGCGTGCAGCACCTGCGCGTCGCCGACGAGCAGCTCTAGGGGCACTGCGCTGAGCCTGTCGCCCTCATCCGTGTAGTGGTAGGGCGCGTCTAAATGTGTGCCGACGTGCGTCGTCGTCTTTATCGCCATGATGTTCACGGGCGAGCCGTCGCGCATGTTGGCGGTGTCTTTAAGCTTGAAGTCGGTGTCGCCGGGCCAGGTTGGGTATTTGGTCTTGAGGGCTCTGGTAATGTCGATCATGCTTTAGTTTAACGGTTGAGCTTAGAGAGAACAGGGGGCTCGAGTCAAACCTCATGCTCGACGGACGGCTCAAAAGTTGTAATGCAACTATGTACGAGTACTTAATTACGTGTGTCAAGGTTCATGCGGAACCAGTGTTACACTTCCCGCGTCGCCACGCTCGCCGCCCCAATCACGCCCGCGTCCGTGCCGAGTTCGGCGATGCGTATCTCCACCTTTGGATAGCCTACGCAGAACTCGTCTGCTGCCGCCTGAATCTTGTCGATGTAGAAGTCGCCTGCGCGGATCAGCCCGCCACCGATCACGAACCCGTCGGGGTTAAAGGCTTTGAGCAAGTTGGCGAGCCCGAGCCCCGTATAGCGCGCCGCTTGGTCCACGGCTTGGAGGGCTTTGCGCTCGCCCGCTTTAGCTCGCTCGAAGACCTCACGAGTCTTCAAGTCTTCGCCGTAACTGTGTGAGGCGTCTCTGGCGATCGCCCGCCCCGCCGCGACTGCCTCCCAGCAGCCATAGTGACCGCAGCCGCATAGGGGTCCGCCGAGCTGCAGGGTCATGTGCCCGACTTCGCCCGCAACGCCGTCCGCGCCGTGAACGATGTCTTCACCTAAAAAGAGGCCGCCGCCAACGCCCGTCGAAATGGTGACGTAGATGCTGCTGGTTAGGTCGCGCGCCGCCCCGAAGAGGTGTTCGGCGTAGCCTGCAGCGTTGGCATCATTCTCCAGCACGACGGCGCGCCCCAAGTGCTCCCCTAAATCTTTAGCGATGCTAACGTCTTCCATGCCCGGAATATTCGGCGCAAAGAGCACCTTGCCCGCCTCTAAGTCGAGCGGTCCGGGCGAGCCGAGACCGACGTGCTCGACGTCGGGGTAGTCCGCCAGGACGAACTTCGCCGCCTCGCTCAGCGCTCCCAACACATCGTCATAGCCCGAATGCGGGGTGCTGACCTGGTGTTGGCTGAGCATCTCGCCGTCTTCGACGATGGCGGCGGCGATTTTGGTGCCGCCCAAGTCTAAGCCGAGGGTTTTCATGAGCGGGAAGAAGTGAGAAGCGAGAGGTGGGAAGTGAGAAGTAAGAGGTGGGAAAGGAAAGGGCGTGTCCGTTGAGATGTTCTGCCGTGAGTGCGCCCCAAGATACCGGACGCCATAGCTGAATGTGACATAGCTGATAGTACGCCTCAGGTCCATTCTAGTAAAGCTGTGCGTTTGAGGGAACGACACCTGTTTACGGCTGAGGTTGCAGTTACGGCGAGGCGACGCTCAGGGTGGCTTCTGCGATCATGCGCTCTTCGTCGGTGGGAACAACGAGGAGGTGGACGCTGCTGTTAGGTGTGCTAATCGTCCCCTCGCTCCTCGCGTTTCTTTGTGGGTCAAGCTCGAGCCCCAAAAATTCCAAGCCCGCCACCGAACGTGCCCGCACCTTCGCGTCGTTCTCACCGATGCCGCCCGTGAAGACAACCGCGTCCAGTCCCTCCATCGCGGCGGCGTACGCGCCGACAGTTTTACGGATGCGGTAGCAAAAGACGTCGAACGCTTCTTTCGCCTCGGCGTTTCCTTTTTCGATTGCCGCGTGAACATCACGCATGTCGTTCGAGACGCCCGAGAGTCCTAACAACCCGGACTTTTTATTGAGGAGCGTATCCAGTTCTTCCGCCGAGGTGCCCTGCTCCAAGAGGTAGAGGAGCGCGCCGGGGTCCACGTCGCCCGAGCGGGTGCCCATCAGCAGCCCTGCGAGTGGCGTCATGCCCATCGTCGTGTCTACCGACGCGCCATACTTGACAGCGGCGGCGCTCGCCCCGTTGCCCAGGTGTAGCGAGATGAGCTTAAGCGTGTCTCGAGGTTTGCTTAGCACCTCAGCCGCGCGGCGCGTCACGAAGTCGTGCGAGGTGCCGTGGAAACCGTAGCGCCGCACGCCCTTCTCGTACGCGGAGCGCGGCAGACCGTAGAGATAGGCGTGTGGCGGCAGCGTACTGTGGAAGGCGGTGTCGAAGACGGCGACGTGAACCGCGCCCGGCAAGAGTGATATAGCGGCGCGGATACCTGCTAAATTTGCGGGGTTGTGGAGCGGAGCGAGGGGCGAGAGCGTCTCCAAATCCGCGATGACCTCTTTAGTTAAACGAGTCGTTTCAGTATAACGCTCGCCGCCGTGGACCACGCGGTGTCCTACGGCGGTGATGGTGTCCAAATCAACCTCTCGGCGAAGCACCTCTAAGCACGCTTTCAACGCGCTTTCAGCGTCCGTGATGCTGTCAGTATCGACCTCACCCTCTAAACTCGTTTTCGCCGACGCCGCGCCGCCGATGCGCTCGACTAAGAAGGTGTGGTCTTGCGGCAACAGCTTCACCTTGAGCGACGAGCTGCCCGCGTTGACGACTAAGATGGGGGAAGTTTCTGATAGGGTTATCGGTTCGGATTGACGTTCAGATTCAGCCACAATTCACGTCCACTTTTAGCGTCGAGCCGCTCTGTCCTTTTTTAACGTTTCGCCCTCTTTTAACCTTCTGAAGGTCTCGAGCCTCTCTCTCACCTTGACCTCCCAGCCCTCCCCGTCCGCGTGGTAGAGGCCCCCTCGCACCTCTTCAGGCAAGTAAGGCTGTAAAAAGCTCGCCTCTTTGTCGTCGAAGTAGTAGCGGTAGCCTTCGCCGTAGCCGAGCCCTTTCATCATCGCAGTAGGCGCGTTGCGCAAGTTGAGCGGCACGGGTACCGAGGCGTGGCGCTCCGCCTCCTTGCGGGCGCGTTTCCAGGCGGTGTAAATCGCATTCGACTTAGGTGCAACTGCCAGGTAAACGGCGAGTTCCGCCAACGCTAGTTCGCCTTCGGGCTGTCCCAAGAACTGCGCGGCGTCCCTTGCTGCGATCGCCAAACGCAAGGCATTAGGGTCTGCCAGACCGATGTCCTCACTCGCCATACGCACCAGGCGGCGCGCGACATACATAAGGTCCGCGCCGCCACCTAAAAGCCGCGCCAGCCAGTAGAGCGAGGCGTCGGGGTCGCAGCCGCGCACCGACTTGTGCAGGGCGCTCATGAGGTTGTAGAAATGCTCGCCCCCTTTGTCAAAAGCGATCGCCTTCGCGCCTAGAGCTCGTTTGACCTGCTCCGCATTGAGGTGATTATTGACAGCGTAGCCCTCCGCCACCTCCAGCGCCGAAAGCGCCCGCCGCGCGTCGCCGTCCGCCCAAGAGGTCAGCAGTGCGACGGCATCCTCGTCTACCGTGAGCGCATTTGCGAAGCCTTCGAGGTGCGCTAGCGCGCGCTGGATGACCGCCGCTAAGTCCTCTTCCGAGAGAGGTTGGAGGACGAAGAGTTGCATCCTCGAGCGGAGCGCCCCGTTCACCTCAAAGGAGGGGTTCTCCGTCGTCGCGCCGATGAGCGTCAGGGTGCCGTCCTCGACGAACGGCAAGAGCAAATCCTGCTGCGCTTTGTTGAAGCGGTGAACTTCGTCTAAAAAGAGCACGGTTTGCTCGCCCGCTTCACGCTTTGAAAGCGCCTCTTTCGCCACCGCGCGCACCTCTTTCACGCCCGAAGTCACGGCGGAGAGTTGCGCGAAGTGTGCGCCGCTCGCTTCCGCGATAAGCCGCGCCAGCGTCGTTTTGCCCACGCCGGGCGGTCCCCACAGCAAAACTGAGCGCAGCCGCCCCCCCTCTAAGGCGACGCGCAAGGGCTTGCCCGGCGCGACGAGGTGAGACTGGCCGGCAACCTCGTCCAGCGAGTGCGGACGCAACCGTTCGGCGAGGGGAGTAGACGCAGAAAGAGTAGACACAAAGAGGAGTGTAACACCGCACAGGTGCCCTGAGAAAAGGGCTACAGACTTCTCGCCCATCTGCCGTCAAACTGAGCCGCAACACCCCCTCACATCTAGCCTTAACGCTTTCTTCAGACTTGATAATACTTCACTAAGATTTTGTATAATTGATGACACAATTTTAGTATCCAGCGCCTTATAATAATGTCAATGAGGCGGTTCTGAAGACGTCTTAATCAGGATCGCTACAGGAGTCATCTCGCAACGTGCAAACTTACGGCATACCTCTTTGACCGAGCGTGTTAGCGACCAGATGACCCCTGTCACCGAAAGGGCGGTAGACGATGTACAAACTTTTTACAGTTCAGGAAGCGAACAACCTCATCCCCGTCGTCGACCAGAAATTGAGCGAGATGCAGGGGGCGATCAAGGATATTCTGGCGCTCCGCGAGGCGCTTCAGCCGATGAACGGTCTGAGTTTAGAAGCGCAGCAGACCGCCGAAGAGATCAAGTTTTTGCTCGGCGTGGTGCAGCAGGAAAAGCTGGAACTCGACAGCATGGGCGTTCATTTGCAAGATGTCGAGACCGGGCTCGTGGACTTTCCGAGTCGCTTAGGCGCGGAAGTCATCTACTTGTGCTGGGAGCAAGGTAAGGACGCGGTGACGCATTATCACCGCCTCAACCAAGAGGTCAAGGCGCGGCAGCCCTTGCCGAGCGAAAGTGTGAGCCAGACGGCTACAGCTTAACGTTATCAGTGAAATTGCGGATTGAGGAGGGGAGGCTCGAGTAGCCTCCCCTCAACTATTGTTGTGTGGAGACCGCTATGCGGAGGCGGCCCTGATCTCCCCGCGCCAACGCTCCATGAAGAGTTCCTCATCTACACTTCACCATGCAACACATCATCGCCCTGTTAAACTGGCATACTCTGAAGTGGAGGTCATAATGCGAGCAGGTGAGTGCAGTGAAAATGGGCGCAAGTCAAGGTACATTGTTGGGCGTCTCGGCGTATTCTCTGCTGCGATTCTCGCCGCGCTTTTGATGACGGGCGTGAGCGCGCAAGCGCCGCTCCCAGCGGGCGCACTAGGTCCCGCCCCGGACGAGTTTAATGACGTACAGGCCTCTCATTGGGCTTACCCGGCGGTCGACGCGCTCGCCCGGCTGGGCGTTTTGACGGGCTATCCGGGGGGCGACTACCGGGGCGAGCAGAGCGCGTCGCGCTACGAACTCGCCTTGGTCGCGGCGCGGCTCATCGACTACACCGACCAGATTTTAGGCGCGGTGCCAGGCGCACGCTTCGAGGAGCGGATGCGCCGCGACGAGGTCTCTTTAGGACGCACTAGCCTCTTAGAGCGCACGGAGAGCCTGGAAGCGGCGCTGAGCGACGCGGCGTCGCTCGACTATGTGCGCAGGCTCGAGGGGCGCTTAGTCGCCCTCGAGAGGGTTCTCAACGTGGAGCGCGGTACGGAGGAATTCCCCGCCACCTTAGAGGACGGTTCGCAGGGTGAGCGCTCAGCTTGGAGCGCGGCGCGGCAGGCAGCTCGAGAGGGCACACCGGGCGGTCCGGTTGTTCAGAATAACAGCCAAGATAATGGCGGCGTGAGCCGCGTGCGCCTCAGCCAGCGACCTCTCTACCCCTTCTACCTCGGCGTCGCGCCCGGCGTCATCTCGACGGCGGGCGAGGTCCACTTGAGCGTGCAAGCTGGCTACGATAACCTCATCGGTCCCGTCGGCTTCGCAAGCCGCCTCACCTTTAACGGCGGCGACGACGAGTTGCGTTTCAGCGTGGACACGCTCCTGCGTTTAGACGCGCTCACCGCCGACCTCGACCTCTACGGCGGCTTAGGCGTCGGCTACACGCTAAGGCCTGACGGCGACGCGCTCTTGCTCGAGGTCCCCTTCGGCGCGGAATACTTCGTGACGCCGCGCGTCGGTTTGTTCGGGCAGCTCATCACGAGCTACGGCTTCGCGCCCGTGAGCAGCGCGGACGCCGCGTTCACGGTGGGCGTCAACCTGCGTTTTTAGCTAGTGAATCAGGCTGTGTTGTAGCCATGTAAAGTTGGTTCTGCTCGAGGTTGAGCCTCTCTAAGGTTTTGCGCTAAGCACTGAACCGAAACAGCCTTATGTTCATAGCATCTTCTGTAAGCGCCGCGTCTGGAACGTGGCGCTTTTTTGTTGCTGTCCGCCGTATTTCTCGCCCTGTTTGACGCTGTGCAAACGCTTCGCGTCACGCTAGCCGCTCACCGAGCCGGAGTAGCGAAAGCTGGCGACGAACCTCTTTAGCGTGAGGTGTCCGTATAAGTACAGGTGCACTACATCAGAAGAGGTGGGAAGAACGACCTCTCGGCATAGAGTCACCTGAAACTTTTCCTCGTTTTATCGCCTCTTCAGCGCTTACCTTTGCCAAAAAACCCCCTGAGTAACCCTCGATACCGTTAATTTTTCACATTTTTTTACCTCTTGTGAGGTTTTAGACATCCGGCGTGTGCGCGCACTTGACGTGTGGAAGATGCCACCAAGGAGGTACAGCGGTACTTTGTAAGCTGCTTGTCAGTGCACTTTATACGAGTTTTCTATACCCTCAAAATTTGACGTGCACCTGATGAAGAGGAGGCTACATGCAACACTACCGGTCCGCTCTAGGTTTCTGCCCCATCTTTTGTTGCGCCCTTATTTTTGGCGTCGTAGGGATGTCCATGGGCGTCGCCCAGGCGCAAACGCCGTTGGCGGTCACCTTGGAGAGCTATCTTGTGACGGAGGTGATATTAGAGGACGGCACAGTCGAGGAACAGCTCGTCCCTACCGACGTCGCCGAGCCGGGTCAGGTTCTGGAGTATCACCTCACGCTCGAGAACGAGAGCGAAACGGTGATCCCTGAAGGCGTCGCGGCGACGGGTCCGGTGCCCGAGCGCACGCACTACCTCGCGGCGTCGGCGACGGGCGAAGGAGGGTCCGACCTCACCTTTAGCGCCGACGAAGGTGAAAGCTTTAGCGCCGCGCCGACCGTCACCGTTATGGACGAAAACGGCGACGCGCAAGAGGTGGCGGCCGAGCCCGCGCAGTACGACGCGGTGCGCTGGGAGTTGCTCAGCGAACTAGGTCCGGGTCAGGCGCGCACGTTCGTCTACCGCGTGCGGGTGCTCTAAGCCCGCGACGTCAATTTAATCCCACATTTTATGGAGGAAAGATGATACCTATACGCCCCGCCTTGGCGCTGCTCTTCGCGGCTCTGGTCCTCGCGCCGCAAGCGTTCGCGCAGACACAGACCCCCGCCGGCACCGCCGCAGGCACCCAGATTGAGAACCAGGCGACCGCCGACTATATCGACTCGGCGGGCAACCCGCAGTCGGTCAACTCCGACCTGGTCATCACCACCGTGCAGCAGGTCTACGGCGTGAGCGTGACGCCTGACGGCAACGTAGCCGCGCCCGGTCAGACCCGCGACGCCATCCCCGGCAGCCCTGTGTACTACCCCTACACGCTCACCAACACGGGGAACGGCACGGACACCTTCCAGTTGACGAGCACCGTAGACACCTCGCTAACAGACGCCACCCACGTCACGCCCGCCAACATCACCTTTTACATCGACGACAACGGTGACGGTGTGCTGCAGTCCGGCGAAAACACCGCCGTGACCGAGGTCACGCTGCCCGCCACGACGACGGACGGTGCCAACACGCGCAAGCTCATCATGGCTTATGACGTCCCGGCAGGCGTCGACACGACCGACTCGAGCGACGACGTCGTCATCGCCACCCCGGTCGCCACGAGCCAGGGCGATGCAACCAAAGTCGACAACAACAACTACCACCGGACGAACGTCGTAGAAGACGCGGCGATCGTCCCGAACAAGTCGGTCAGTCAGACGTCCGTTCCCGCCAGCGGCGCGCGCTCACTCACCTACACCATCACCGTGGAGAACACGGGGTCAGCCGACGCGACGAACATTGTGATTAGCGATACGCTGCCTAGTGGCGTCTCCTACGACACCAGCAACCCCGCCACTACCTCCCCTACGAGCGGTAGTGTCAGCGTAGACACCTCCGGAGCCACACCCGAAATCACCGCGACCTTCGCTACCGTCGCCGCCCGCCAGAGCGTGACCCTCACCATCCCCGTGACCGTCACGAAGACTACGCCAGGTTCCATCAATAACGACGCGGACGTCACCTACACGAACAACGCTGGGACGACGAGAACGATCACGACGAACACCGCTACGACCAACGTACAAGCCTCCATCGGCGTCGCACTCGGTCCAGACGGCGACCCTGATGGCGATCCCAGCGACGTTCAGACTGTCGCGAGCGCTAACGCTGGTAGCACCGTAGACTTCACCAATACCGTCCAGAACACAGGCACCGACACCGACACCTTCAACCTCACAGTGAATACGGACGACCTCAACCTACCGAGTGACGCGACCGTCCAGCTCCTTTCGACAAGTGGCGCGGCGCTGCCGACCGGCGGCGACGGCGTGCCGGATACCGGACCGCTAGGCGCAGGCGAAACCTTCGACTTCATCGTCCGCGTGCGGATTCCTGGCGACACGCCAACCGATAATGATGGCGGCGACACCGGTGACGTGGTTCATAGCGTCGTCGTCACTGCGACCTCAGTCACGGACAGCTCCACGTCAGACCCGACTACGAACACCATTAACGACATCGTGGGCGCGGGCGTGGCGTTCGGTAACGACGCAGACGCCGACGATGCCGGTAACGATATCGTCGCTGACGATACCGACGGGCGAGTGGACAATGCGAACAGCGTCAACGAAGACGCTGACTCCAGCGACATCGTCGTCTTCCCGATGGACGTGGTGAATACGGGCGGCAACAGCGATACGTTCACCCTGGACGGCTCGGTCACCTTCGGACCCACGACCGTCAGCGTGGTCTACTACGCGACCGACCCAGACGCAGACGGCGACGGCACCGTGACCCAGGCTGAGCTGGACGCGCTCACCCCGATCACGAACACCGGCTCGGTCGACCCGGACGAAGAGATCACCGTCTTCGCAGTTGTGAGCGTGCCGAGCGGCGCGACGCCGCAGACGGCGACCGTCAACCAGACTATCGACTCGCCCGATATCGCGCCCGTGACCTTCAACCTCAACACCGTCACGGTGAACGAGGCTAACACCTTCACCTTCTCGCCGGACCGCGACAGCGACATCACCTCGCCCGGCACGGTGACTTACGAGCACACGATCACCAACACGGGTAACCGGGACCTCACCGCGATCAGCCTTACGGAGAGCGAGAGCGGCGTGGACTTCGACTACAGCTATTCGTATGACGGCACCACCTTCTATGGGCTCAACGACTCGAGCCTCACGCTGCCTGCGACGCTCGAGCCCGGCGACACGCAGTCCCTCTTCGTCCGGGTGAGTGCGCCCCAGGGTTACAACCCTGATGACGTCAACGTCTTAACGCTCACCGCAACCGCGACCTTCCCGGATTCTGTCACCGGCGACACGGACACCGCCCAGGCTTCTGTCATCGACCGCACCACCGTAGTCAGCGGCGACCTGAGCCTCGACAAATCGGTGAACAAAGCCACGGCTGCGCCCGGCGAAACCATCACCTACACCGTTGTCGCTAAGAACCTGGGCAACGCCGACCTCACCGAGGTCGTCATCTCCGACCCCTTGCCCGCCTTTACAGACTTCGTCTCGGTGAGCGCCAGCGCGAGCGGCTTCGCGTCCGCGCCTACGCTGCTCTACTCCGTGGACGGCGTGACCTACACCGACGACCTAGACGACGAAAATGGCGACGGCACTACAGGCGACCCCCTCAGCCTCGAGGCAGGCGAGAGCATCTACGTCTACGTGGATACGGACGGCGACGGCGTCGTGAACGATGACGACGACACCTTCCCCGCCAACGCGGAAGTCACCCTCACCTTCGAAGTGACCGTGCAGTAAACCCTCTCGCCCTGCCCCGGTACGCTCTCGTGCCGGGGCAGGGAGTATCTTACGCACCCTCTATCACCTATTTTTATGACGCACCTATTCTATTCCGCCTCCATCAGCGAGGACGAGGTCACCGCATGACGCACGTGAAAAGGACAATTCACTGCATTTTGGCACTGCTTATCGCCGCCGCCGCGTGGGGCGCAGGCACACCCGCGGGTACGGTTATCCGCAACCAAGCGAGCGCGCAAGCGAACGGCGAAACCTACCTCTCGAACGAGGTGGACACCACGGTCCGGACCGTCTGCGCCCCTAATCTGACGCCGAACGGGACGCCCGCCGCGCCGGGACAAAGCGTCAGCGTGGGCGCGGGCGCGCGCGCCTATCTGCCCTATACGCTCACGAACGCTGGTAACGACCGCTTCACCTTCGACCTGTCCGTAGCGCAAGGAGCAGGCGGCTGGACGCCGAGCGAAACCGCGCTCTACGAGGACGTCAACCGCAACGGACGCCTGGACGCGGGCGAGACGGCCGTCTCGTCGCTCACCTTAGAGCGCGGCGCGGACGCCGCGCTCATCCTAGAGGTCGCGACGCCCTCGGATGCGGCGGGCGATAAAACGCTCTCGCCCGCCGCGACCTGTCAGGGGACAGCCGAGGAGGACGCGGAGAACTACGGGCTCGTGCAGATCGTCCAGGGTTCGGCGCTGCAACTCTTTAAGACGGTCTCGAGCCCTACCTTGAGCCCCGGCGACACCGCACGCTTCGAAGTGCGCCTGCTCAATGACGGCTCTCAGCCTTCTATCGGTCCCGTCCTCACGGACGACTTCGACCTCGCTAACTTGGACGGGCTCACCTTTGTGGCGGGCTCGGCGGCGGCGACGCAAGGCACGGTCGAATACTCGGACGGCTCGACCTGGACGCAAAATGAGCCAGCGGCGGTGCGCGGCGTTCGTCTGCGGCTCGATTCGCTCGCGGTCGGCGGCGCGGCCTTTCTCCGCTTCGACCTGCGCGTCACTTTTGGTGCGGCGGCGGGCGCGCGTCAGAACCGCGCCTTCGCGACCGGACCCGGCGGACCCGCCGAGGCCAGCGCCGAGTTCGACGTCACTAGAGATAACCTCCACTTTTTAGGACCGGGCGGCAACCCTCGGGCGAATCCTGGTGGCGAAGGCAGCGCCGACGACACCCAAACCGGGCGGCTCGTCTACGCTCAGGCGAGCTGCTTCACGCACACGCTGGAGAACGCGAGCACCGCTCGAGACCGTTACGAGGTCTCCTTCAGCGGCTTGCCTGCGGGCGTCACGGGCACGCTTAGAAGTGTAGGTGGCGAGCCGTTGCCGCGCACCCTCGAGCTGCGCGCGGGCGAACGCCGCAACTTTCAGTTCTGCGTGACGGCGAATGACCTCGTTCAGCCTTTCACCGTCACCCTCACGGCGACTTCGCAGACGGGCAGGACGAACCTCACCTACGACCGCGTAGACGAGGTCGTCGCGGCGGGTCCCGAACTGGACCTCGTCAAACGCGCCGAGCCGGAGGGGTCGGTCGGAGAAGGGGAGTTGCTCACCTACACGCTCAGCGTGACGAACGACCACGACTTCGACCTAAATGACGTGCGCGTCAGCGACACCTTGCAGGGCTTCGAAAATGTGGACGGAGGGAGCGCGCTGGGCGTGCCTGCGCCGACCTTCGTGTCCGCGTCGGACGGAGGCACGTACGACGCGGACACGCGCACCGTGACCTGGCGCGTTTCGCAATTGGGCGCGGGCGAAAGCGTGACGTTCACGCTCGGCGTGAAGATGCCCGAAGATGTGCCTGACAGCGCGCGCTTTGTGTTGCGTAACCGCTTCCGCGTGGCGGCGCAGGAGTTGCCCGAGCCTAAGGCTTCGAACGAGGTCACGCACGCCTTTCCCCTCCTGAGCCTCAACATCGAAAAGACGGTGGAAGAAGAGGTCGTGCGTATCGGCGACACGCTGCACTACACGGTCACGGTCTCGAACCCGAACGACGTGGCGCTCGAGCTGACCCTCATCGACACCCCACCTGAGCGCACGGCGTACGTGGCGGGCAGCGCGGTCGTGAAAAGCGGCGCGAACGAAAGTGCCACCGAACCTCAAGCGCGCGGCGACGAACTGGTGTGGGACTTGACGAATGAGCCGGACTTCCTTTTAGAGCCTAAAGGCAGCGCGGACGGGCGCGACCGCGTGAGCGTGTCGTACGCCCTCAGCGTGCAGCCCGGCGCGAGCAGCCCGCTGCGCAATACGGCGTACGCCCGCGGCACGTTCGGCGACGGTGCGGTTTCAGGCGTTGTCGTGGTGAGCGACGAGGTGCAAGTGGACGTCGCGTTAGACGAGCGCGTCTTAGGTCGCCCCGACGCCCTCTTGAGCGGGCGCGTCTACTTAGACGTCAATCAGAACTGCGCGTACGAGCGCGGCCTCGACGTTCCCCTGCCCGGCGCACGGGTGCTGCTCCCGAACGGTTGGCAGACGCTGACCGACGCCGAGGGGCGCTACACCTTCCGCGACCTCACGCCGGGCGCGTGGTCCGTGACGCTGGACGCGGCGTCCGCGCCCTTTGCGCCGCTGCCGCATCCCGAAGGGTTGAGGGAGGGCTACCAGCACCGCGCGGTCTTACAAGGGCTGACGGTGAGCGACTTTCCCCTAGTTGCGCCAGCGGGGACGATTCGCGCCTACCGGCAGACGACCTTGCGCTTCGGACCGCTCAGCGTGGAGAAGCGCCTCATCGCGCTGCCCCAGCCGGACGGGGGCGAAGGGGTGCGCGTGGTGCTAACCCTCTCGAGCCCCGAGCCCCTCCCCGAGCTGGTCGTCAGCGACCCCGTCCCCGGCGCGGCTCCGCGCCGCTTCACCTTCGAGGCGTTCGAGGGCGAGCAAACGCTGACGTATGACCTAAACGCCCCTATCGGTCTCACTGACCCTGACGCCCGCTGGAGATACCCGTGAAGTACTTATATCTATTTCTGACCTTATTTGCTTCTTTCGCGCTCGCTGATGAGAGTAACAACACGGTCAAAGGCATCGTGCCCGGCGACGCTTTGGGCTGGGAAATCGAAGAGGTCGTGATGACGCTCTCGCTCGGTCAGGACAGCCCGGTGAAGCTCGAAATCTACTCCCCCGGCTTCGACCCGGACGACTACCGCGCCGCCTTGGACGGGCGCGAGGAGCTGGGCGACGAACGCTACGGCGATACGCCGCTCGTCGGAGCGTTCGTTTTAGAAGATGGCGACACCATTGCCGAAAGGCGCTACGAAGTGGAGCAACACGAGTGGGAAACGCTCTTCGAAGGCACCTTGGAGAAGGGCGCGTACACCCTGCGCAGCCGCTTCACCGGGCTCGGCAAAAACGCCTTTATCATCCGCGTAACGACACCCGACCCGAGCGTCAGCTCGCTCCGCTTCGCCGAAGGCGTCGAACTCTTCGACGTGCGCGGGGGCGAGTGGACGCAAGCCTTTCAAGCCAAGCTGCCCCGCGAGGGCGTGCCCGCGCGTTACGCGCTCTACGACGGCGACGGCGCGGGCGAGCTAGAGGCCAAGGTCGTCATGGCGGACGGCAGCGAGCGCAGCTTGCCCGTCTCGGAGGACTTGGCGTGGCAGGTCTGGGAGTTCGACGAGGCCGGTACCTACACCGTCTACCTCCGTCAACCCAAAGGCGCGTATCAGTACTCCAACACCGTCGCGACGAAGACGCTCTACCCTGAGCCCGTCGTCGCCGAGGTGGTGGATACGGCGGGCAATCCTTTAGATATTCCCGTCCGCATCACAGGCTACAGCGAACGCACCGTCACGCTGGAGGTGCCGGGCGAGTATAGGCTCGTCGACATCGAGACGGACGGCGCAAGAGGTGAGGGGACGCGGGTCGACTTTGGCTTTGGAGGCGGGCAGGTGCGCTACGTCTTGGAGCAGACTACCGGGACGGAACTGGAGCCCGAGCCGGACCCAGAGCCGGTGACGCCAGAACCTATAACGCCGCAACCCGAGCCGACGCCGGAACCCGAAGCGCAAGCTGCAGTGATGTTGACCAGAGACCTCGACTTAGACGAGGTCTTGCCCGGCGAAGTCGTTACGGTCTCTCTGACCGTGAGCCACGACAGCGACGAAAGCGTCTCCTACACCTTGAGCGACCTGCCGCCCGAGTGGTTGGAGCCTTTAGAGCCACCGCTCTTCGAAGGCACCTTAGCCGCGGGCGACGCTGTGACGCACACCTACGAAGCCTCCGTGCGCTTCGGCGCGGAGGAAACGGGCGAGTTTACGGCGCGGCTGACCTCTTCTGTGGGTGACGTGGCCGCGCCTGACACGCTCACGCGACGCCTCATCCTGGTCGAAAAGCGTGCCGAGACCGAGACGGCTTTGGAGGGTCAAGAGACGCGCTTTACCGTGCGCGTGACGAACCCCTTGGGACGCACCGTCTCCTTCGAACTGCGCGAGTCGCCGCAGCAGGGGTTGGGTTTAGAGGGCGACCTCGTCATCCCCGTTACCTTGGAGGCGAACGAGAGCAAAACCTTCGAGTTCGTCGCGACGCCGGGGCGCACGGGTACGCTCGACAACCAAGCCTCGGTCTTCATCGGTCAGACGCCTGCTGGCTTCCCCGCTGGCGCGCGCTTGGACGTCAAGCCCGTTCTCACGCCCGAGCGCACCTCTTTGGTGACGCTTCCTTTCAGCGTTCAAGTCGAAGGCAGAACCCTCCAAGAGGTCGAGGACGCGAACGGCGGCAGGTTGCTCGTGCGCCACCGTGTTCCGGCAGGTGCGGCGTACGAGGCGGGCTCCTCAAGACTAGGCGGCAACCCGACCCCCGACCCCCTGACGCGCACAGTCGACGAGGGCGGCGAAACGCTCACCTACCTCTACTGGGAGCTTCCCTACATGCGAGCGGGCGCGCTCCGCTATACCCTCACCCACCAAGAGAGCCTAGACGCTCTAGCCGAACCCTCGCTGACGCTCAAGTTCGGCAACCGCGACCTCTTCTTAGAGGGCGAGGTCCCTTTTGAAGAGGTCGGGGACGCTCGAGACACCGCCGCCCCTACTGAGCGCGACGGGCTCATCCGCGAGCCTCTTCCCGGCACGGTCTACCGCACAACGGACGCGGCGACCGTCATCATTCAAGGTCCGCTCAGCACGGAAGTCGAGGTTTTACTGAACGGCGCTCCTGTGGCGAACGACGCCCTGGGCAAGCGCGTAGTCGACGAGCAAAACGGGACCTTGAGGCTCGAGTACTTCGGCGTGCCTTTAGAGGTCGGTCGCAACGTGGTCGAGGTCGCGCTAGGCGGCGCGCGCGATCAGGTCGAGGTCTTCCGCGCGGGCAACCCGGAGGCTTTAGAGATCGTGCCGAGTGTGCTCGAGGCGGACGGCGTCACCCCGGTTGCGTTCAAAATCCGCGCCTCAGACGAGTTCGGCGTGACCAACGGCTTCGGCGCGGTGACGCTGCAAACGGACTTAGAGCCGCTCGAGGCGGACGCCTTTCCGGGCGAATCCGGCTATCAAGTTCTTTTAGAGGACGGCGTGGCGACCGTCCGTTTAGAGCCCGTTCTCACCGCGCAAGAGGCGAGCTTGACCGCGCGCTTCAACGACCTAGAGACGCAGGAGACCTTCTACTTGGGCGGCGCGGACGAACCGCTCTACCTCTACCAGGGCAGCGTGAGCGTGCACCTGACGAGGGGTGAGCTGAGCTATAACGGCGTCGCGCGCGGCTACGCCGAGATGCCTTTAGGGAGCGGCACGCTTCAGGGCGCACTCGACACGGGCGGCGACATCGCTGAGCAAGACGACCCCTCCGGCCGCTTCCCCTTGACAGGCAGCGGCAACGACGCGCAGCCCGCCTTGCGCTCGGACGACCTCGTCGCGGCGCGTTACGATGACGATACCTTCAGCGTGGGCTACTACGCCGACGGCTTAGGCGTGCCCGGGTTAGACGGCGTGGCGAGCGGCACTGCGTTGCAGGGCGAGGTGCGCACCGACTTCGCGGGCGGCGACCTCGTCGGCAGAGCCTTCGCTAGCCTCCTGCCGAAGGGCCAACTCACCGAAGCCATCATCCCTGACGGCACGCGGCGCTACACCTTGAGCACTGCGCCGATCAGGTCCAACAGCGAGACTGTGACGGTGCGCACGGGCGCACAGGAGCGCGTGCTGGAGCGCCTAGAGGACTACACCTTGAACGACGTGACGGGCGCGCTCACGCTCTCCAAGCCGCTCTTCCCGACAGATGTGAACGGCGTCGAAACCCACATCGAAGTCACCTACGCGCCCACCGACAGCCCCCGCGAGACGCTCGCCGCTGGCGCTGGCGTGAGCTACCAGACCGGTGACTGGGCGTTTGGCGCGGGGCTCGTTTCACTCGAGGGCGTTCACTTTGGCGCGTACGCGGACTATGCGGGGGCGGGCTCGAGCTTTAGCGTCACCTACCGCTACGACGAGGACCTGCGCGCTCAACTCGGTGTCTCAGGTACGCTGACGCAAGGTGTGCTAGACGCCAGCGCGAACATCAACTATACGGACGCGCTCCAAGGTCAAGCGAGAGTCGCTTACAGCTTCAGCGAAGGGCAACGCGCCGTGGTCGAACACAGCGCTCGTGGCGACCGCAACCAGACGAACGCCTTGTACGAACTCGACGTTGACGCCTTGACCTTCGGCTTAGGGACGGGCTACTTGTGGGAAGCGCAGACCTTTAGCGCCGTCGCCCGCGTGGGCTACCGGGCGGGTCGCGCCAACTTCCAACTCGCCCACACGCAACCCTTCGGTGACGCCGACCCCATCAGCGACTTCCGCGTGAGCTATCAAATTGACGAGAACTTAGCGGCGGATTTAGGGATCAATTACACCTGGGGCGGCGAACTCATCGGCACCGTCGCCCTAGTCCAAGATTTAGGACGCGGCAACCTCTCGGTTTCCTATCAGCTCCCCGGCGCAGACGGACGCGGCAACCGCGCCCGCTTCGGCATTGAGACGCCCTTACCGCTCAGCGACGCCTGGAGCTTAGATCTCTCTGCGAACGTAGACCAAGACTTCAATGGCGGCAACACCTTAGCGAGCGCGGGCGCAGGCGCGCGTTACAGCAAGGGCGACTTCGTCGCCACTGCGTCCTCTGAGGTGAGTTACGACAGCGCGCAGGACGACCCCTTCAAGATCACCTTTAGGGGCGGCGCGTCCGGACAACTAGACCACCAGCAAGTCCTCTCCTTCGACGCGACCTATCAGCTCACCTCCGAAGCGGAAGGTGAATTTACAGCCGCTTACGCACTCAGGAGCCGCTACCTCACCCTCTCGACCTATCACACTTTGGAGACAGGCGGCGAAGAAGGCAGCGAATTAGAGGGTGAACTCGCCCCGACATTGCACCCAAGTAAAGGGTGGCAACTGCGCCCCGGTTTTGCCTACCGCGTTCCCTTGTGGAACGACCGGAGGAGCACCTTCTTAGCCTCGTTGGGCGGGCACTACTACCTTACGGACGACGCGGGCGTGGGCGGCTCGGTCTATCACGAGTGGCAGCCTGCAGCGAGCAGTAGCGCGACTGCTTTTAGCGTCGAGGGTTCGCTCCGGGTGATCGACGACCTGTGGCTGGCGCTCGGTTACACCTTTGAAGGCTTTGATGGGCTTAACGAAGATACGCGGAGCGGGTTGCATCTACGCTTTGAACTGCTCGGTGGGGGTCAGTGATGCGCCGCTCCACTTCTACACCTGAAAGCAACACCCTTATGAATGATTCTATACACAAGTTCGCTACGCGACAAATCTTCTTTCGGTGTTTTGGACTCCTCGTCCTCTTCGCGTCTTTAATTTTCCAGACCGTCTATGCCGAAGGGAGTAAAGACCTCATTCGCAACGGCGGCAACCGTGCCTACTTGGAGCACCGCACGGGCACGAGCGGCGACTATATTACAGCGGGCATCCCGCGCGTCACGGTCATCCGGGTCTACGCCAACAAAGATGAAGTGGTAGCGCTAGGCTCCTCTGCCAACGGCATCGGTTCGGGAGCTATCAACGTGCGTGGGCCGAGCGGCTATACCTTTAACTGCCCAACCCCCGGCACGGACAACACGGGCAAAATCCTCAACCGAGCCCAAGAGGTTGCTGGACCCAACTATCCCCTCGGCGCAAATACGTCAGGCTATCGTCCTTGCACCTTCACCGTGCCGAGTGACGGTATTTACGAGGTGGACTTCACTCAGCCCGCGACGGCGAACAATACGAACCCGCCGCCGCTCGCGGTATCTGCCGAGTGGACCGTGCAAGATAGTCAAGATCAAACTCAAAGCCAACTTCCAGACGACAATTGGGTCACCGCCTGGGACGTCACTGTGTTTGACGGTGGTGTAGCGCAGAGCGGACGTGTCTTCGCCCGCTACTACGCACTCAACCTCGGAGGGGGTAACCAGAGAGTCAACTTAGACGTTTACGTACAAACGATTGACGGCTACCGCTACGAACTCGAGCAAGACATCGAGCCCTTCGGCTTCGTCTTCTTTACCAACCGCAAGGGCTTTCGGGACGCAGACAGGCAAGGCGCTCTACCGCTCGATTCAGTTGACGGATAACGATGAACTCCAGGCCGGACAGGACTTCCACGCGCCCGACGACCCCGACGACATCCCCAGCAACGAAATCACGCACAAAATCTTCTTGAATGAGCCCGACCCAAGTATGCCCGCAACAGCGGCGAGACCGGGCACGCCCGCCTCGACGTGGCTCTACCGCCCGGACCCTAAAGCGCCGCCGATCCCGCAAAATTTCACCTTTACCGGGAGGGACGGAACGGAGAACCAAGCGGGGACAGGCTTGGGCGGGAGCTTCTTCTTTACGAACCCGCGCGAGAGCGCCGACGACGTGCCGAACGCTTACAACATCACGCTCGAGTTCGGGGACGGCTTACCCAAGCGCGTCCTAGCAGGCACAGCCGTCCCCGGCACGACCACCGAAGCTTTTTGGGACGGCAAGGACGGCAACGGCGACGACGTACCCGCGGGCAGCGGCGACTTCACCGCCACGGTCAGGCTTTTCGCGGGTGAGGTCCACTTTCCCCTTTTGGACGTCGAAGACGCGCCGACAGGCGTCACCATCACGCGCCTCAACACGCCTGCGGGTAGCAGCACCACGGGTATCGCCGACCCCGGACGTATTTATTTCGACGACAGCATCTTTACGGATGGTCAGAGGGAGCTTGACGGCGTCGTCACGCCGCCCGCCGCGCACAGCTTTACGGGCGACTTCGGCAACCATAGAGGCATCGACACTTGGGTCTACTACCCCACCGCCGAGCCCAAACAAGCCAGCATCGAAATCCGCGAGGCGGACCTCTCCATCACTAAAACGCACAGCCCGGCGTCTATCGTCGTGGGTGGCCCGGTCAGCTACACCCTCACCGTGACCAACGCCGAAGATAGCTTGGTCGACGCGGTAAACGCAGCTGTGACAGACACCTTTCCGCCGAGCTTAACCGACATTTCCTGGACGTGTGAAATCACCACCGAAGGCGCGCAGGCTGGTGAGCCTCTAGCCGCAAGCAGCTGCGGCGCAAGCTCGGGCGTAGGCGATATCGATACAACTGTCAACTTGAAGCGCGGCGCGACCGCGACGTTTACCATTACCGCAACCGTTGAGGAAGCCACGACGGGCGCGGTCACGAATACGGCGGAGGTAAGTCGGGGTGAAGACGCTTCCGACCCTGACCTGGACAATAACGAAGCGTCAACGAGTTTCAACGTCTATAGCGTCTCCCCGGCGGCTGGCGGTATCGTCATCAACGAACTCCTCTTCGACCAGAGCGGCACCACGAGCGCCGCGAACAACGACGAATTTATTGAGCTTTACAACTCGAGTAGTGACCCGGTTGACCTCTCCGGTTGGAGACTCGTTGACGCCAACCTTATAGAAAACGACGCGGACGGGCGTAACGGCAATATCAACGGTAACGCTGATAACGCGGCGATTCCCTACACCTTCCCCGCCGTGCAGTTAGCGCCGGGTGAATACGCGGTCATTTGGGTGGGCGAGCGTACCGTGAGCCGCGACGTGAGCCCCGCGGCGTTTCAGGCGTGGTTGGGCAGGAGCGCGAGGCTCAGCAATGAAGGCGACGACATGTGGCTCTACGACGCTGAGGGACGCATCGTAGACTACGTCGCGTACGGCTCGAATACCACCGACAAGCAGCCCATCAATACGCCTCCGCCTGCATCTTTGAAACTGTGGGATGCCGAGCCGAGTAGTTACGTTTCGCTGCGTAACACGAACAAAGGTCAATCCATCAGCTTGACGCCTAACGGGGTGGATTCAAATACGAGTGCCTGCTGGGAGCCGACTACGAGCGGCGACGCGGACGGACGTTGCGGAAGCTACGTGCCGACGAGAGACAGCGACGCCCGCGAAGTAGGCACCGTCGCGCTCGTCACCAGCGTCGCGCAGAACAACAATGTGTTTAGTAAAATCGTCTCAGGCACGCTCTTTTATGACGACGGTTTGAGCGGCGGCGTAGCGAACAACGCGCTGCAAGAGGTCGGCGAGCATGGTGTGTCTAGCGTGACCATCACGGCGACGGACGATGCGAACAGCGCGAACACCGTCACGACCGTCACGGACGGTGCAGGCAACTACACCCTCATCATTCCCGACACGTTCGGTAACGACATCACCGTGTCGCATTCGCAGCAGCCTGCGACGGGCTACAATGACGGCTCGAGCGTGATTAAGCAAGCGGACAGCTACGGTGATGCGGACGCCTCGAGCGTTACCTTCTCCCTCACAGACAGTGCGACCTACAACTTCGGCGTCGCGAGACCCAGCAGCTTGCGCCCCGACGGGAGCGGACAAGTCGCCCCCGGCAGCACGGTCAGCTATACGCACCTCTACGCGCCAGGCACATTAGGCGAGGTTGAGTTAAACGTCTCGGGAACGTACACCTACCAAGTTTTTAGAGACGCGAACTGCGACGGCATCATCCAAACGAACGAACAGGTGGACGTGCTCCCTGGTGGTTTCACTGTTGATAGCACGTGGCCTAGAGCGGAAGACGGCTCCCTCGCTCCGTGCGCTCTGGAGCTGCGCGTCTTCGTTCCCCAAGGCGAGTCGAGCGGACGCATCGACCTAGCCACCTTGAGCGCCAGCCTTGTCTATAACAATAATCCCGACGATGTCACGGACGTACAGACGGTCACGGACGTCACGACGGTCACGGCGGGCGGTCAGCTCGAGCTGACCAAGCGCGTTCGCAACGTCGACCAAGGAACAGCCTTTACGACGCTGGGCGCGGGCAAGCCGGGAGAGGTGCTCGAGTACTGCATCGCGTATCAGAACCTGGGCACGCAGCCCTTGACGCAAACCCTCTTTAGCGACCCTATCCCCTTCTTCACCTCATTTGCAACGGGCGTTTACGGCGGCGCAGGGCAAGATGGAGACATCGAGTGGACGCATGACGGCGCGGTGACGCCCCTAAGCGCTGCCGCAGATAGCGACGCGGGTAAACTGGATGGCGGCGTTGTGTACGTCACCATCGGCGAGGTCGGCGCGGGCGAGGCGGGCAAGGTTTGCTACAGGGTGAGCATCAAGTAGAAGGAGCCTGCTTCCCTTCGCTTTTGTAAATCCCTTATTCTCCTTGAGGCGGGTGCCTTTAGTTCAACAAACCGCGCTTTCTACTCCAGAGGAAGGCGCGGCGGTTGAATGCACAGCGTTTAGGGGCATAATGAGGGCGGAGGACACTATGAGATGGAGCGCAGCAGACATCCCCGACCAGACCGGGCGCGTAGCGGTCGTGACGGGCGCGAACAGCGGCATCGGCTTGGAGACCGTGAAGGCGTTAGCAAATAGAGGTGCCACGCTCGTCATGGCGTGTCGCAACCTGGACAAAGCCAGCGCCGCCGCTGAGGAGATCAGGCGAGAGGTTCCGGCGGCTGACCTAGAGGTCATCCCGCTCGACCTGGCGAGCCTCGCCTCGGTGCGCACCTTTGCCGAGAGTTTCAAAGCGAAGTACGACCGCCTTGATTTACTCGTCAATAACGCGGGCGTGATGGTGCCGCCCTACACGACGACAGAAGACGGCTTCGAGTTGCAGTTCGGCGCAAATCACTTGGGGCACTTTGCGCTGACGGGACACCTTTTGGAGCGGTTGCTAAAGGCGCAGGGCTCGAGAGTCGTCACGGTTAGCAGCGGCGCACACCGCATGGGCGAGATGGACTTCGAGAACCTCCAGGCGGAACAGGGCTACAAACCCTGGCAAGCTTACGGGCGCAGCAAATTGGCGAACTTGCTCTTTACCTTGGAGCTGCAAAACCGTCTGGAGGCCGCGGACACCGACACCATCGCCGTCGCCGCGCACCCTGGTGGCACCAAAACGAACCTACAGAGCAACATGTCGCGCCTCTGGCGACCGCTTCTCAACCTCATCATGCAAGAGCCGGAGATGGGCGCACTGCCGACGCTCTACGCGGCGATCGCGCCGGACGTGCGGGGCAACGAATACTTCGGTCCGAGCGGGTTTCAGGAGATAAGAGGCTATCCGACTCGGGTGGACTCCTCGGAGGAGTCGCAAGATGTCGGGGTGGCGCGGCAGTTGTGGGCGGAGTCGGAGCGGCTCACAGGCGTGCGCTACGCGGCGTTAGAGGCTGCGCCTGCTAAGCGTTAGAGGATTTGCGTCATCGACGTAGCTCTCTGCAAAGAATCTTCGAGCGCGTCGCTGTCAGCCTGTACGGGCGTCATCGTCATCTATTCGCTATTCGTCTTGCCGAACGTCTTCTACTCCATAGAACCCTGGCAGGTGCTCCTCGCCGTCGGCTTCGCCGCTGCAGCCGCGATCCTCGCCGCGCTGTAGCCCGCGCGTATCGCGGCGAATACAGCACCGGCTAAGGCGATGCGCTACACGGCTAAACAGGAGTAGAATTCATTCCAACAGTGACCTACACCGCGCTAGGCGACTTCGAACTCACCGCGCTCTTCAGCAGACGCTTCAGTGAAGCGGCGACGGTTCTCACCTTCAACCTGAGCGTCAGGTCGTTTTTCTAACGAAGTTCTTCGGAAACACTATCTCTAGGAGGTCAGCATGGCAACACAAGCGGCAAGCTCGAGCGCGCTTAGCCCCACGGTCAAGCGGCAGATCACGAATATCTTCGCGCTAGGCACGGTCCTCACCATCAATGCGCTGGCGAATATCTTGCCCATCAACGGCGTGACGACGGGTGAGGTCTCCGACACCTTCCCGAGCCTCTTCACGCCGGCGGGCTATGTGTTTAGCATTTGGGGGTTCATCTACACGCTGCTCCTCGTTTTTGTCGTTTACCAGGCACTGCCCTCACAGAAGGACAACCCGCGCTTAGAACGGCTCGGTTACTGGTTCGCCCTCAGTTGTTTGCTCAACGTCTCCTGGCTGCTCGCGTGGCACTACGGCGCGATCGGCCTGTCGCAGCTTCTAATGTTCGGTCTGCTCGCGTCGCTCATCGTGTGCTACTTGAAGTTGGGCACCGGTGAGCGCGAGGTCTCGCGCGCTGAGGCCTTTTGCGTCCGGCTCCCGTTCAGCGTCTACTTGGGCTGGATCACGGTGGCGACGGTCGCGAATACGTCCGTCACGCTGCTCAACTACGGCGTCACGGGAGGGTGGCTCGCGCCCCTCTGGACGGTTATCGCCATCGCCGCTGCTGTCGGCGTCGGCTATCTCATGCTAGAGAACAAAGGCGACGCGGCTTTCAATCTCGTTTTAGTCTGGGCGTTTGTAGGTATCGCCGCGAAGCAGTGGGGATCGGAGCTGCTGGTCGTCGTCGGAGCGCTTGTCGCCGCGGCGCTGACGCTCTACTCCCTAGGGCGCTACGTGTTGGGTCAGCGGCGCAAGCGCCGCTATGTATAAGGACCGGCGCGACGCGGGACGCAAGCTCGCCGCGGCGCTCTCGCACTACGGTTCGGACGCCCTCGTGTTAGCGCTGCCTCGAGGCGGCGTACCCGTCGCCTTCGAGGTGGCCAAAGCTTTGGAAAGCCCGCTCGACGTGTTCGTGGTGCGCAAGCTCGGCGCGCCGCGGCGCGAGGAGTTGGCGCTAGGCGCGGTCGCGAGCGGCGTGCGGGTCTTGAACGACGACCTTATCCGGAGGCTCAGGGTCTCCGAGGACTACCTAAATGAAGTGACTGAACGCGAGCAGCGCGAGTTGGCGCGGCGTGAGCAGCGCTACCGAGGCGAACGCGGTGCGCCAAAGGTGCAAGGGCGCACGGTTATCCTAGTCGACGACGGTCTGGCTACGGGCGCGACTATGCGAGCGGCGGTGCAGGCGTGTAAGGCGCTGCAGCCCGAACACCTGACTGCCGCCGTGCCGGTTGCGGCGGTGGATTCTTGCGCTGAACTAAAAACAGAAGTGGATGAGGTCATCTGCTTGAAAACGCCTGAAAACTTTTACGGCGTCGGCGCGTGGTACGAGCAGTTTTCGCAGACGAGCGACGACGAGGTGAGCGCGCTGCTAGGGGAAGCCGCCCGGTCATCCGCAGTATGACGCACCTGCTGTAGAGGTCAGTATGTCTCTTCTAACAGCTCCGAGAGCCGCGACAAGCAGCGGTAGTGCTTCTTGGCGTACGCTCCCTTGCGGTAGTTCGCGCTGAAGAGGTCCTCCAAAGCGACCTCGCCCGACCCGCGAAAGCCCACCTTGAGGTCGTAGAGCTTGTCGATGAAGTATACGAATCTGAGCGCGTCGTTTTGCTCGGGTAGCGCGCGCATCCCGCTCAGGTAGAGCGTGCCGATCTGCCCTAAGAGGTCGCTGTAGCGGATGGGGTGATGCTCGCCTAAGAGGGTGAGGAGTTCGCGCCACTGGAGGTGGACTTTGGGCGTCGGGGCGTCTTCGGTCTCGAGAAGGTCTTGCAACCTCTCCTCACTGATGAGTTCCGCCAAGTGGTCGCGCTGCCGATAGTCTGGACCCTCCAAAAGCACGGCGTCAAAACGCTCCGCGATGCTCTGGATTTCGCGCTTGAAGTCCGAGGCGTTAAAGCGCCCTTGCCCTTGCGCCTCGGGCGGCGTGTTCGAGGTGGTCATGACGAAGCTGCCGCGCTCGAAAGCGTGCGACAAAAAGGTCTTAACAATGAGAGTATTGCCGGGGTCGTCGAGTTCGAACTCGTCGACGCAGAAGAGCTTGTAGGTGAGCTTCTCTTTCGCCTGCGCCATCCCCCGTGCGCCGATTACGTAGACCAGCTCTTGAAACGACAAGTACGCCTTGTCCGCTTCGGGCGCATCACAGGCGTGATACGCCGCCGCTAAGAGGTGCGTCTTGCCTGTGCCGAAGCCGCCGTCTAGGTAGAGACCGCGCCCCTGTTGTACGCGCTCTTTTTGCCAGGGCCAGCGGAAGCCCGTCGGCTCGCGCTGCGTCACCTCTTGAGCGAATGTTTGGCTCTTTTTAGAGGCTTCCGCCTGGCTCGGATGCTGCGGCTTATAGCCTGCGAAGCTCGTCTCGCCAAAGCGCGGCGGCGGGCTGAACCGGGGGAGGGTGCGTTCTTTGGAGAGGGTGAGGTCTTGGGCGCTAAGGACATCGGGCACGTAGGGGAGCGTATCACGAACAGGGCGCGCTCAACCGTTCTCTTCGTGAGACCTTAACAAGCGCCTCTTATAGTGAACGTGATGCGAGACAAGACGCCGCAGATGACAGACGTTCGCCGAAGCGCTACAGTAAGGGACATGGCGCTCGTGTTGGTCGTTGAAGATGAATTAGATATTGCCAGGGTGTTAGAGGGCTACTTGCAGAGGGCGGGCTACCGCACCGAGCGGGCGAAAGACGGCCGAGCGGCGCTGACGCTCTTTCGGGCGAGCCGCCCTGACCTGGTGCTCCTAGACATCATGTTGCCCGAACTCGACGGCGTGGAGGTCCTGAAGGCGATCCGCGCCGAAAGCATGACGCCCGTGATCATGCTTTCGGCTCGAGCGGAAGAGGTCGATAAGTTAGTGGGGCTCGAGCTAGGCGCGGACGACTACGTAACTAAACCTTTCCGCCCGCGCGAGGTGATGGCGCGGGTGAAAGCGGTCTTGCGCCGCGCTCACCTGCACGAGCCCTTGAGCGAAGCCCCGGCGCGCGTCGGTCCTTTAGAGGTCGACCCGCGCCGCACTACAGCGTCCGTGCACGGCGCGACGCTGCCGCTCACCGCGACCGAGTTTCGCTTGCTCTACCACATGGCGAGGTCCGAAGGGCGCACCTTCAGCCGCGCCGAACTCTTGGAGGCGGCGCTGCCCGAGAGCGAGGCGCTCGAGCGCGTTGTAGACGTTCACCTGCGCAACTTGCGCCGTAAGTTGGGCGAACAGGGCGCGGACGGGCTTCTCCAAACGGTGCGCGGCGTGGGCTACCGCTTGGCAGAATAAGGGGGATCATGAAACAGGACGTAACGACGTGAAGCGGCTCGCAGCTCGCCTCACTATCTTTATCGTCACGGCGGTCGCGAGCACCATCGCGCTCCTCGTCGTGATCGAGATGTACAGCATGTCGCGGCAGTACGAGAGCCTGCCCACCGACTTCCGCAACGGTATCGATCGGGTGGTCGAGGACCCTAACCTCTCGGACGCGGAGCAGCTTCTGCTCGTCAAGGACCTCTTTCAAACGCTCCTCATCTCGGACGAAAACTTCGAGCGGTTTCTCGACGTGCTACTCAATATCATCAACGGGCGGTTACGTTCGCTCCTCATCGCTGCGCTCGTCGCCGTTCCTTTCGGCGCGCTGGTCGCGCTCCTCATCGCTCGGCACATCTCCAAGCCGATCACCAACGTGTCGAGAGCGGCGCGGCGGGTGGCGCACGGCGACCTGAGCGCCCGCGTCGTGCCGCCTTCGCCCAGGCATGTCGGCGAAATCGGCGAACTCACCCACAACTTCAACGCGATGGCGGAGTCTTTGGAGCGCTTGGAGCGCGAGCGCCAGGCGATGATCGCCGACATCGCGCACGAACTCCGCACGCCCCTGACGATTTTGCAGGGTCATATTGACGCGATGGAGGACGGCGTGTTGCCCCTCGACGCGGACGCGCTCGGCACGCTGACGAAACAGACGCAGCTCTTGTCGCGGCTCGTCGCCGACTTGCGCACCCTCTCGCTCGCGGACGCAGGCAGGCTCTCTTTGGAGCGCCGCGAGGTCGACCTCACCGAACTCGTGAGGGAATGCAAGGCGGCGTTCGCTGGGGGTGCCAGGGCTAAGGGAACCACGATCGGGCTCGAGCTGCCCGGCTCCTTGCCCGTTCGCGCCGACCCCGACCGGCTCTTACAGGTGATGGGAAACCTTCTCAGCAACGCCCTGCGCCACACGCCGCCGGGGGGTAAGGTGACGCTGCGCGCGGAGCGCTGCGCGGGCGAGGTCAAGCTGAGCGTCATCGACTCGGGGCGGGGGCTGTCCGAGGAGGCGCTCGGCAAGGTCTTCAACCGTTTTTACCGCGCCGACGTGAGTCGAGGGCGCACAACGGGCGGGAGCGGCTTAGGGCTCGCGATCGTGCGGGCGTTGGTCGAGTTGCACGGCGGACGAGTTTTAGCGGCGAATAGCGAAGCGGGCGGCGCGGTATTCAGCGTCTGGCTGCCCCTAGAGACTGCGCCGCACCGTCAGAACATTGCACTCGGGGAGCCCGTAGCGACCTAAGTACATCAACACTGTTGTCACCCTGTTCACGAAGTACGGCGAAGCCTGGTTGACGAAGGGTCTCGTTTAGCTACGCTAAAACTCCGTGATTGGCTACTGCCAAAACTCTGTAACTCGCAATCTCAGCTAATCGAGAATAGGGGACGAGATTCTTTCACTCCGCTTCGCTTCGTTCAGAATGACATAGCTCATTTTTTACTTAACGGTGTGCTAAGAGCGAGCGCAGGCTCAAACTGAATCTTTAGCGAAGCCCTGCTGCCGCGCCCAGACCACGACTTCAGCCCTCGAGTGCAAGTTGAGCTTGTCGTAGATGCGGCTAATGTAGTTGCGAACCGTCTGCTCCGCTAAGGAGTACTCGTCGGCGATGCGCCGGTTGTCCCAGCCCTGGGCGATGCCCGCTAGCATCTCCTCCTCGCGCCGCGTCAGGTCGAACGCGGCGCTCTTCTCCCCGGAGCGCCACTCGAACATCTTTTGCGCGACCGAGCGGCTAAACCACGTGCCGCCGCCGTGAATCGTGATGATGGCGTTCATGAGCGCTTCGGTCGCCTCGTCTTTGAGCAGGTACCCGTCGATACCTGCGCCCATCAGCCCGCGGATATAGGTGTCGTCGTCGTAAGCGGTGAGGATGAGGACCTTCGTCTCGTCGGTCTGTTCACGTACGTAAGCGATCGTCTCTAAGGGAGAAGGTCCGGGCATACTGAGGTCGAGCAGCATGATGTGAGGGCGCAGCGCCGAGCACATCTCCTGAGCCTCGTTGCCGTCGGTCGCCTCGCCGACCAGTTCCACCCCAGGCTCGCCCGCTAACGTCGCGCGGATGCCTGAGCGCACCAGCGGATGGTCGTCCGCGAGCAGTACCCGTATCGTTTCAGCCATGACTTTCCCCTTCAATTAAGAAATCGTTTGCATGTAGATTGAGACTTGCTATAAGTATATTCATACTATTCTACATGGTTTCATTGAATGGGTTAGATTACACACGTCTTTAGCTGACAACACAGTGTAAATCAAGTCGCAATTTCTATTTACACTGATAGACCTCTTCGAACGCCGTCCCACTGATTCTGCCGCGCAGCTATGCTCAATAAGAACGTAAAGCCCTCGTCTGCGGCGTCTTCAGTACTCTGTTAGCTAAAAAATGAAGCATGTCATTCTGAGCGGAACCCTCACCAGGGCAGGCTCCGTGGAGTGAAAGAATCTCTGACCTTGCTGACTCCTCTGACAGAGAACGAAAGGCGAGACCCTCACGCCTTCGCCGGACTTCGTCTGACTGCGTGAACAGGGTGACATCAGCAATAAGTATCAATACTTAATTAACGGTGTATCAGTAGAGCGGTACGGACGTTACCTATCACTGCGGAGCATAAAGCGCTCTACATGCCCTTGGCAGACCTCGAGCTTCTCGTCCGCGCGCAAAACGTACAAGCAGCCCGACTCGCTCACCCCTTCGGCGCGACCCACGAGCCTCTCTTTATTCTGCACGAGCGCGACCTCTTGCCCATAAAGCAGGTCGTAAGGCGCATACGCCGCGGCGAGGCCGGGCGCGAACAGCCAGTCTAAACCGACCTGTATCCCCTCCAACACGACCGCGTGGACCCCCGCCAAGTCCCACCCTCTGAGCCCGACCGCGCCCGGCGGAACCTCGTTATTCACGTTCACGCCGACGCCGATGAGGAGGTGCTGGTGGGCGTACTCGAGCAGGATACCCGCTAACTTCTTGCGGCGGTAGAAGAGGTCGTTGGGCCACTTGATGCCAACTTTGACCCCGTAGCGCGGCAGGGTTTGCGCTAGACCTAGGGCGACGGCGAGGGGGGCTCGAGGCTGAGTATGGGGCAGGGCGCGCAGTTCGGGCAGGTGAACGGCGAGCGTCTGGTAGCTGCCGCCCACGCCGCTCTGCCAAGCCCGCGCTCTCTGCCCGCGCCCGAGCGTCTGCGCTGCGGCGCGGAGCACCAGACCGTGAACGCGCTCGCCCGCTGAAAGCCGCGCTTTCATCACGTCCTGCGTCGAGGTGACGACGCCGACCTCTTCTATTTTTAAGGGCAGCGTCCGCGCGGCTTCGTCCACTTCCGCAGTATGAACGAATTTAGAAGGCGCGGTGATAGGCTCTGAATCCTGCTCGCCCTCTTTATCTTTCGGCACCCTGCTTAACTGATATTTCACATGCCCGCTATTGCTTTAGAGGACGCACTCTCAGCCCAAAGATGAGGCTATAGTAGAGTGATGAGCCCACCTCTTGGCTACGGGCGCGTCGTCCTCAAGCCGCTCGCTGAGCTGGAGCAAGACGCTTGGCGGCGCGTCTACGAACACTTCCGCGACCCCGAAATTGCGCACCTCAACGGCACCCCGCCGAGCCGAATGCCCCTCTGGTTACTTAAACGCATCCTCAAGGCGGACAGCCGCAGGAGCGACCGCGCGACGTTCGGCATCTTCGACACGACGCATTCGCAAGAGGTCTATATCGGCACCATCGAGCTTTACGACATAAAGCGCACCGAAGCGACGCTGGGCATCATCATCGGCGAGAGATCGCACTGGAGTAAGGGGTTCGGTCCCGAGGCGATCCGGGCGCTTTTGGCGTACGCCTTCGAGGACCTTTGCTTGGAGCGCGTGACGCTCAGTACGTTCGAGGACAACCCGCGCGCGCAGAGCGCCTTTAAGAAGGTGGGTTTCGTAGAGCGTAGGCGCGTACCCGCCGGGAAAGGGCGTACCGACGTGCAGATGGAGCTAAGGAGGGGGCGCTGGTTAGCGGAGCAGCGTGACGCCTCGGGGATGGCGTCGGAGGCTGAGGCGAGCCGATCTTAGCGTAAATTAGGACAACCCCTCTAATAACAGCTTTAAGAAAAGTCGCCCTAGACTGTGTTCGTAAGGTTTTAAGGAGTTATTCAGCAGTTACAACAAACCGCTGGCTCGTAAATGAGGTGTTGAACTGCCCTTGCGGTAGGGTTTTGGCTGCTCTATCGGTGAAGTCGACGGGTAGAGCAGAGACCCCGAGCCGGTACTCACCGCCGACCTCGAGATTCAGTCCCTCGAGCGTGGCTTCCAACGTCGTTGTATAGAGGGTAACAGGCTCGTCCAGATTGCCAGTCTCTGTTTCAAAAAGTTCGACTAGATAAGACTCCGCACCCGGTACAGCGCCCCAAGATGCTGTGACGGTGGACATGCTCCCCTTCGTCACAGTGAAATTCGTTGGCTTAGGCAGAAGCTTGCTCGCATCAAGGTCTACTTCGGCGCGGCGCGGTTCGCCGTCAATCTCCGCTTGAATGATGTAAGGACCGCTCACAGCTTCCATGCTATTGCCATCGTTATCGCGAAAGATGTTGACCCAAGTTGCGTGCCTACCCGCCTCATTATAACGAAAAGTGCGTCTAGCCGGGTCGCCCCCGTTCCAGCCTCGAGGACCAAAGATTTGTACCTCAAAGCCTTCTATAGGTGGAGCCGCATCCAGGTTAAAAACGAGCATGAAGCTCGTGCCAACTCGGTTGCTATAGTTGAGTGTACCGATAGCTGCATTCAAGGATTTCTCCCCCACCGGCGTACTCTTAGGTGTTTCATCCGATGTACTACCGCATCCAGCCAAAGTCACAAGCGCAAAAGCGATAAGAATTGCTCGAATTAGATTCATCTTTCTCCTCTTTGTTTCTTTCTACTCAAAATCACTGCGCCAAGTAGCGGTAAGCCTGCTATCAGCGCCA
The DNA here is from genome assembly GCA_965213925.1 of Trueperaceae bacterium. Classification (GTDB taxonomy): domain Bacteria; phylum Deinococcota; class Deinococci; order Deinococcales; family Trueperaceae; genus CBDBZX01. The sequence continues at coordinate 3,631,351 of OZ243927.1, read as the reverse complement.
GCGTGACAGGAGTATAGGCGTAAACATCTAAAGCGACAATATAAGGTTTCCCGACCCAGTAGAGGGAAATTCCTAACAGAAATAGTCCGATAACGAGTTTTAGTTTTTTTCGAATCACAATTTTAAGAGGAGTGAATTCGAAAAGAAGAATGAAGATAATTAAAGTTAGCTGAACTATTGTGCGAGGTATGCCGTAGGGCTCTCCTACTGTAGGATATTCATCCCACAGCTCTGTCTGAATCCTAAAAACAAATAGCGCTAAGTGAAGGAACAATGCGGCAGCTAGCTTTCCATAACTCAAGAGTGAAAGTAGCGCTAGTATAATTACAATCACAATCCACAAAGGCATAACTACACATTCCCCTTTACTATAAGGTGAAAAACCTGCTCTAAAATTAGAGCAGGTCCTGAAAGTGATTCACTAGTCGATATCATTTCGTCTCTTAAAACCATTCAGTTCATCCACGGCTTCATTGAGCTGAGCTTGCGCCTCCTCTAGCTTGGGTTCTACTTCCTCAACTTTCTCTTCCAGGTCTCGAACGTTTAGGAGGTGAACTTTTGCAGCTAGGGAAGCAGTTTCCCCTTCTAACATTGCTGTTTCTTGCTCACTAACTAAAGCATTCCTTTCACTCTGTATCTCAGCTTTCTCCTCCATAGCATCAAGAGTTGCCCCTGCGCTACCTGTAGTAACTAAAATTCCAGCTTCACACGCTGCGGGGCTCCTCGTACAACTTAATGCGGTTCCAACAGCAGTACCTACAGTTATTGAAGCATTATTCCGTATTGAGCTATTTGCTCGCTCAAGTTCTTCGCCCAACTTCTCAATCTCTTTTTCTCTCTCGGCAAGACTCGTGTCATTCTCGTGTCGGTTGCCGCCGACTACATCGTCTAGCTCGGCAAGTTTTTCGTCGGCTTTCTTCAACTCCTCATCTATTGCACCTTTCAGTGTATCTAGCTCGCGCTGGAATGCGTCACGGTCAGATTCTGCTTTTTCGACATTCGTCTCTAGTCGGTCGAGTTCTGCGGTATCGTAGGAAGGTCCACTTGATGGTGAGCCTTCTTCTTCTTCTTCCTCTTCTTCTTCTTCCTCTTCTTCTTCCTCCCCTTCGCTGCCATCCCCTCCAGGATTGCCCTCACTAGGCGGGTCCTCTTCCTCCTTACATTCCTCGCCATACTGCCCGCATGGTCCTGTTGGTCCTTGGGGTCTAAGAATTACATCCGATGAAAAATTAGGCAACAACGTGGAATCAAGCTCCGGTCCTGTGCCGCCCATACTTGCTGGAATCTTTTCTAAGAAGGGATCAGCTTCATCGCCTAGCGTTTCACGCAGAAAATCGGCGAATTCCTCGAGACCCGTGTCTATCTCTTCAACTGGCGGTAAAGGTTTGACTGAGGTAAGCGCTTCTAAAGAGTTTGTACCAATAGATTCCCCAGCCTCTCCGACGATAGGATTGCCCTGAACGTCATAGGTCACTTTCCCCGTTAGCGGAGGGTTGCCAGCGGTAAGAACAACGTAAATTGAGCTTGTGTCGGCGTTAATTGCATCGTCTCCGCAGAATCCGAGCGAGTCACCGTGCTTTGAAAGGTGTGTACTTACTGCCGGATAACCCACGTAAATGGTGTGAGCATTCGCAGGATTGCCGGGAGGACGGTGACAGACTGCCCAGTCCTCGAGCGGCTGACCATCCTTTTGAAAAAGTGAAAGCTGCGCGTAAACAACATCGCCACCCTGTTCGCCAATGATGACTTGACCCATGACTTCAGAGAGTGGGAGGGTCGTCGCGGTCAGTCCGTCCTGCTCACCGCTTTCGGCGCGTGACCAGTCAAGAGAGTAACCCTCCTTTTCTAAGGCGTCAGAGAGGATGGCTAAAGGCGAAGGACCTTGTAAAGCGGGTTTCAGCGGCGCTGGAATCGCGCTGTTAGCTAGAGGTTCATTTTGAGTCACGCACCCCCCGAGGAGTGCAACGAGGCCGACTGTACTGAGTAGGTATCGTATGCTCGTTCGCATGACCCTATAGTAGTCTCACACTTCTGACAAGATTCTTACTAGAAAGCACGTCACAGACGATGTAAAACACCTCTCTTCACGTTAAAAATCTACATCTACATAGATAGGTAAATCACACATTTCTTTCAGGCTCATCTGTAAACCCTCAAAAGACCCTCGAGCGCCGCAAACTGTATAATGAGGGTATGGCTAAACGCTCGAGAAAACAGCGCAAGGCGGCGCAAGCGGAGTCGAAAGAGGCGCGCCGCGTCACGGCGGGTAAGCTCTTCCGCCTGTTCCTCAAGTCACTGGTTTTCGCCCTGTTGGTCGCGCTCGTCGTGATGGTATTAGAACTTGCAGGACTATCGGTCACGCAGAACTTCTGGGTGCAACTGCTCATCATGTTAGCGGTCTATATTCCCTTTTATCCCTTTATCATGAGCGAATTTAGACCTAAAAACGCCGCTAGAGAAAACGCTAAAGGGAAAATAGGCGGGAGCAAGTAAGTTGTGACGACGAAGCCCCTGGAGCGCCCCGAAGGAGAGCGGGAGGTCTCGCCGCGCCGCTTGGAGGGGAGCCTCCACCAGCAGATCAAGTTCGCGCGCGTGTGGCTGCCCGTCGCCATCGTGGGCGTGGTGCTCGTCTATCAACTTTTCGTCGTGCCGCAAGGGGGTCAGCGCTGGCAGTTCTGGTCGGAGATTCTCTTCTACAGCATCGTCGGACCCCTCGCGACGTACCTCACGCTCACCTGGATCGCTTCGGAGGTGAGGGAGCGCGAGCGGGCGCAAACCGAGCTGACGCGCCTCTATCACGAACTGCAGCGCTCTCACACGCTCCTCAGCACGATCCAGACCGTGACCGAGCGTTTCGCCTCAGCGACGGACTTAGACGCGGTGCTCTCGGCGGCGAGCGAGGGCATCGCCGAGGTAACGAACGCGGAGGCGACCGCCATCCTCATCGCTTCGGGTAGCTTAGGCGTGACGAGAGGCTTCGAACTCAGCCCTGCTCTGGAGAAAAACGCGGCGGCGCGTAACCGGATAAGTCGGCGCGGCGAAAGGCTTCCCGAACAGGTCCAGGCAGACGCGCAGACTTACCGGGTCTTGTCCGCGCCGCTCGTCTGGGGCGGGAAGTTCGGCGGCAGCGTTCACGCTTACTATAAGCAGCCACCCAGCCCCGAGCAGCGCGAGAGTTTTAGCATCTTATCCAGCGAGTTCTCCGCCGCCACCGAAGCGACGCGCAGCCGCACCAAAGACCTCTTGACCTTGGTCGAGGTGGACCAGAGCATCCGCGCCGAGGGCAACTTAGAGCGCCTTTTGGAAACGCTCCTCACGCAGATTATGGTCCGGGCGGACGCGCAGATGGGCGGCGTCTACCTCTTCGATGACCCTGCGGACGGCAGGACTGAGGGCGCGACGGACGGAGGGCGTTTACAACTCAGGGCGTGGCAGGGGTTAGAGGGTGCAGTGACGCCTTCCTCGTTGCGCTTAGGCGAAGGCTTTATCGGTCAGGCGGCGGCGGAGGCGGAGCCGCGCGTGGCGGGCTGTTTAGGCGAGGCGCAAACCGACCCCGTGTTGGCGAGGGCGGGCAGCGCCATCAGCTTGCCCCTACGCACAGAGGAAGAACTTTTGGGCAGCGTCGTGTTGGCGCACGCTAAGCCGAACCACTTTGGCGAGGCGAATTTACCCTTTTTGAACCTCTTGGCAGGTCAGGTCAGTTTAGCCGTTCGCAACGCGCGGGCGTACTTGCAGTCCGAAGAACTCGCCATCGCCGAGGAGCGGGCGCGCATCGCCCGCGAGATTCACGACGGCGTCGCGCAGTCTTTAGCGTTCAGCGCGCTCAAGTTGGATTTGGTCTCGAGGCTCGTCACCCAAGATGAGCGAAACACAGGCAAAGCACTAGACGAACTCTCCAACGCCAAAAAAACTATCCGCGAGACCATCAAAGAGGTGCGCCGCTCGATCTTTGCGCTGCGCCCGATTGACTTGGAACGCCACGGCTTCGTCGAGACCATCCGCCGTTACTGCCTGGACTATCACCAGCAGAATGACGTGCACGTGTCACTCCATGTGGAGAGCACCCCGCGCCTCACCTTGAAGAGCGAGGCGGTGCTCTTTCGCATCTTTCAGGAATCGCTCAATAACGTCGCCAAACACGCCGGAGCGCGGCACATGTGGGTCACGCTCGGCAGGACGTGCGACAGTTGCGGCTACATCGAGATTAAAGACGACGGACGCGGCTTCGACCTTGCGGACGTTTCCGACCGGGTGACGAGCGCAGGCGGTTTGGGGCTCAGGCAGATGCGCGAGCGTATCTTGGCGCGGGGCGGGGAGTTTGAGGTGGTCTCGAGCCCGAATCAAGGGACAAAGGTTTACGCATCGTTGCCGGAGTAATCTGCAAAATCAGTAGTGATAGCGACGGGCTAAAATACGAATTTTTGTCTCTTGCACTTCATAGACGAGTCTGTGCTCCTTGTCGATTCGCCTTGACCAGCAGCCCGCCAGGTCGTACTTGAGCGGTTCGGGCTTGCCTAAGCCTTTGAAGGGGTCGCGCTGAACTTCAATAAGTTTGACTACCCGTAAAGCTGTTTTACGGTCCTGTTTAATCCACCAAGCCAAATTTTCAAAGGCTGCAGCGTCAAACTCCAAGCTTTTCAAGCGTTTCCTCTAAGGATAAACCTTCTTGTCGTCCTTTAGCCTCTAAAAGGCGGCGTTTCATTGTTTCACTCTGCAATAGATAGCGGGTTTCTAGCTCTGAGGCAATCTCGTTCCACACCTCAATGGGGACGATGACACTCTTGAGGTTGCCCGCCTCGTCGGAGATATATTCTAAGGTTGTATCACTCATAGTAAAGCCATTGTAGCAGTTACCGAGAGATTAGCGGGGGGCGAAAAAGTCTTTAACCGCCTCCGCTGCGTTGCGCCCGACGCCGGGAATATTCGCCAATTCTTCAACGTCGGCGCTTTTGAGTTGGTCAACGCTCGAGAAGTGCGCCAAGAGCGCGTCTCTGCGCTTGGGACCGATGCCCGGCACGTCGTCTAAGATGCTTTTGGTCATCGCCGCGCCGCGCTGCTTGCGGTTGTACCCGACCGCGGTGCGGTGCGCTTCGTCGCGGATGTTGATGAGCATACGCAAAGCGGGGTGCGTTTCGGGCACGAGGATAGGACCCGCGCCCTCGCGAATAATCGTCTCTTGCTTCTTGGCAAGCCCGAGCATCGGGATGTCGATGCCCGCCTCGTTGAGCGCCCGCCGTGCCGAGGAGAGCTGCCCTTTGCCGCCGTCAATCAGCAAGAGGTCGGGCGTGGGCATCTTGTCCGCTAGTGAGCCCGTGAAGCGGCGGTAGATCACCTGATGCATCGAGTAGAAGTCGTCGGGCTGCTCCAAACCTGTAATGCGCATCTTCCGGTATTCACTCTTGCGCGAACGCCCGCCTTCAAACACGACGATGGAAGCTGTTGTGTGCGTCCCCATCAGGTTCGAGATGTCGTAGCCTTCGATGCGGTAGGGCGGGTTCTCCAACTCGGCAAGCTGCTGCAACTCCTTGACGCCGGGGGCTTCGCCGCGTTTCTCCAAGAGCGCCAACTCAGCCTCCAACCCCGTTACCGCGTTGCGTTCCGCCATCGCCATGAGTTCCAACTTGTCGCCACGTCGGGGCAGGCGCAGCTCCACCCTTTTACCGGCTCGTTCGCTCAAAAAGGTCTGCCAGATGTCCATGTCGATTTCGTTGGGAATGAGAATAAGGGGCGGCACCTGCATCGCTTGCGCGTAGTAGTCCGCCATAAACCGCTCTAAGATTTCAGCCGGGGTCGCGTTGTCCGCGTTGGTTAAGAACCTCTTGTCTCGCCCGACGACGCGCCCGCGCCGCATCTGGAAAAGCTGCACCATCGCGTAGTTGCCCGCTTGGGTTAGCCCCAAGAAGTCCAAATCGTCGTCGGTCGCCCGCGCCACGTCCGAGTCGTAACCCGTCAGCCGCTGAAGCGCTTGGATGCGGTCGCGGTAGATTTTGGCTAACTCGAAGTCCTGCCGCTGCGCCGCTTCACGCATCTCCGTTTTGAGCTGCTCGGCGGTCTCAGCGACGTTACCCTCCAGAAACGTCTTGACCTGTTTGACGACTTTGGCGTACTCTTCGGGTGTCACCTCGCCAATACAGGGCGCTAAGCAGCGTCCCATGTGAAAGCGCAAACAGGGCTTTTTGCGCCGCTTCATCGGGTAGCCGCTGTTCTGCCGTAGGGGAAAGACCGACGCCACGAGGTCTTGCACGCGCCGCACCGAGCCGGGATTAGGGTAGGGCCCGAAGTAGGTCGCGCCGTCCTTGAAGACGCGCCGGGTAAACATAAGCATCGGGTATGCTTCGTTGGTGAGCTTCAAAAAGGGATAGCTCTTGTCGTCTTTTAAGAGCACGTTGAAGTGCGGCTTGTAGCGTTTAATGAGGTTCGCTTCTAGGATGAGCGCCTCGACTTCGCTCTTGGTAACGATGAATTCTAAGCGCTGCGCTCCCTCACGGATAAGCCGCGCTTTTTTCTCGGCTGCCTGATTGAAGTAACTCCTTACGCGGCTGCGCAAGTTGACAGCTTTGCCGACGTAGATGACCTCTCCCTCAGGGGAGTGGTAGAGATAACAGCCAGGTTGCGTAGGGAGTACAGGAAGGTCGTCTGCGGTCATGCGAGCTTGATTATACCGCTGCTAAGCCCAAAAAAGCGTCCTTTGGAATTATTTTCTCAGCGGAGGATTACGCTACCCGACCTCTTTTCTCGAGACATGCTCGCCACGCATCTCACCACGCCCACTTTCAGATATAACTCAAACTTACTGCGTGTGCTCGAGTTCCCGAGCCAGTGCTGACGTTTCAGTCAATACCAAACACCGATAATTTCATCTTCATTTTCTTCACCCATTTGCTTGACGATTTCGCTCGCAACGTCTGGAGGGTGCACTGTTTTGAAGCCGCCAGGGAAGACTCGGGCGGTTTTATAGCGCCCCTGCTCCTCCCCATCTCGGATATACGGGCAGCCGACGAGCGTCCAACTGAGGTTAGAACGGGTCACGGGTTCGTAGGCGTCTTGGTGATCTTTGACGCCGTGCCGTACAGGAGTACGTTTCAAAATCGCTGCGCTGAGCTTGCCAAAACGCGTCTTTTCCATTTGCGCCGTGCCAGTGATAGCGAAATACCTCTCGAAAGACTTTTTGGACTGCAAGGCGATGATGGCTTTTGTCGTATCCGTGAAGAGAGTGGACGGTTTTAGGGGGTCAGCCCCGATGACGTTGACCACTACGCCGAAGTCTTGCTTGCTCAGCGCCGACAGACTTGCCTCGCTGTAAATGTCACCCTCAACAAACGCTAAATGTTCGTGCTCGAAGGGCATTCTTTTTCTACTTCGTCCAAAAGCTACGACGTGATGACCCGCCCTGAGACTTTTCTCGGTGACAGCTTTACCCACTCTGCCTGTAGAGCCAAAGAGAAGAATATTCATCGCCTATTCACCGTCCTTTCTTTGTACTTGCCTCGGAAAGGTGCAGGATAAAAAACTGAACAAAGACCCAACTATGTCACTTTTGCACACTACCAGAAAACTGCTGTGAGGTTTTTCAGGTCGCGCTCAGAAGGTCTTGGGCATGATTCACATCAGGAGGTTAACGATGCAGGAATGGATTACCCAATACCCCTGGTTACAACACGCCGCGTTTTACCTCATCGCGCTGGTATGGCCGGTGGTACTGATTCAGATTTTCACCGAGCGCGATGAGGAGTGATGCTCGAGGGGTTACACTACCCTTGGGCAGGCTCCTTGGGGCTCGGGCTCTTCGGTGTGGGTTGGTCCCTCGTAAGCTGGGTTTGCCAAAAGGACGATTAGCGGGTGCACAGACCACCCTGCAACCTATTTTTAGAATTTACTGACTCTCAACGATTACCTGGATGAAGGGCGTTTTTTAGAAGGAAAACGCCCTGTAAACGTCACCCCTCGAGCAGCAATCCCTCTGGCGTCTCCAAAAGCTCGATCAAGTAGCTCGTGAACATTGCCGCTTCCGCCCCGTCCACGACGCGGTGGTCGAAGGACATGCTGAGGTAGATCATCTGCCGCGCCACGATGGAGTCGTCTTCTAAAACGACCGGACGCTTTTTAATGCTGTGAACGCCTAGAATCGCCGCTTCGGGCACGTTGATGATGGGGAAGCTAAAGAGCCCGCCCAAGGTGCCGATGTTGGTGATGCTAAAGGTGCCCCCTTTGACCTCATCTGGCGCAAGTTTGCCCTCACGCGCTTTGGTTGCTAGACCGCGAATGTCTCCAGCGAGCTCCAAGATGCTCTTGCGGTCTACATCTTTAATAACGGGAACGACTAAGCCTACATCCGTGGCAACCGCCATGCCTAAGTTGTAGTAGTACTTGGTGACAATTTCGCTCTTATCTTCGTCGAGGCTCGAGTTAAGTACCGGAAACTTCTTGAGCGCCGCAACGGTCGCTTTCATAATAAAAGGCAGATACGAGACCTTCGCGTCACGCTTCGCGGCTAGCGGTTTGAGACGTTCGCGCATCGCGCTGAGTTCGGTGACGTCGGCTTCGTCCACGTGGAGCGTGCGCACGCTTTGCAGGTGCGAGGCGACCATTTGGTTGGAAATCGCGCGGCGCAGCCCACGTACGGGGACGCGCTCTTCTAAGTCTTCGTAGCCCTGCGGCGTTTTGTAGGAGATGCGCTCTCGTTGCGGTGCGCTGGAAGGCTGCGGGGCGCGTTTCGGCTCCTCTTGCGTCTGCGTTTCAGCGTGCGCTTTCACGTCATCTACGCGGATGCGCCCGTTCGGACCGCTGCCAGAAACGTCTGAGAGGTCGAGCTCTAGCTCCCTTGCTAACTTCCGCGCGGCTGGCACGGCTAAAACGCGCCCGTAGGGTCCAGTCGCTTGCACCTCGCCATTAGTCTGCGCTTTATCTTCAGCTTGACCTTTGCGTTTGACCTGGTAGGTCGGCGTCGTGTCGTCGTCCGCAGAGGCTTTGAAGAGGCTCAGGCTATCGCCGTCGTCCTCTTCCTTATCGCTACCCGGCTCGACGATGGAGCGTTCCTCTTGCGCCTGCACATTCTCGCCGCTCTCGGCTTCGCCATTTTGGGTAGGCACGTCCTCTTGTTCGCCTTCGGCGTCATCTCCGAACAGTGCGATAGGGTCGTGCACCGCCACCACGTCGCCCTCTTTGACGAGTTGCTTCTGGAGCGTGCCTGCGTACGGGCTCGGCAATTCAACCGTGACCTTATCCGTCATCACCTCGACGACGGGCTGGTCCTCTTCAACGCTTTCCCCCTCCGCAATGAGCCATTTGACGATTTCACCCTCGACGACAGACTCGGCGAGTTCGGGAAGCAAGAGTTCTTTGGGCATTCGTTCTCCTTCGGAGAGCGGGTCAGCCCATCAGCTAATCAGGAAAACCTGAAATGCTGAGTTGCTGAAATGCTGACACGCTTTCAGTAATCTAATACCTTCTGCACAGCTTTAAGAATCCGGTTGACGCCGGGCAGGTACTCTCTGTCCTGGGCGTAGGGGTAAGGCGTATCGAAACCTGTAACGCGCAGAGGCGGCGCTAAGAGAGAATCTAGCACCTCTTCGCAGATCGTCGCGGCGATTTCAGCAGCGAAACCCGCTGTTTTGGGCGCTTCGCTGACTAAGACAGCGCGACCTCTTCGGGCGACGGCTTCTAAAACTGTATCTTTATCCCAGGGCATGAGCGAACGCAAGTCGAGGACGTGCGCGGAAATGCTCTGCTCAGCGAGCGCCTGCGCCGCTTTCATCGTCTCGGCGACGCTGCCGCCATAAGAAACTAAAACGAGGTCGTCGCCCTCTTGCCTCACCCGCGCCTTTCCTAATGGGATAAGAAAGTCTGCGTCGTCCGGCACATCCTCTTTGACTGCGCGGTATAAGCGCTTAGGCTCCATGAATATGACCGGGTCTTCGTCACGCACCGCCGTTTTAAGGAGCCCTTTAGCGTCGGTCGGCGTCGAAGGGTAGACGACTTTGAGCCCCGGCGTATGGACGAAATGCGTCTCGGGGTTTTGCGAGTGGTGGTGTCCGCCCTTAACGCCGCCACCCGCAGGCATTCGCACGACTAAGGGCGCGTGAAACTGCCCGCCGGAGCGGTAGCGGAGCTTCGCCGCTTGCGAGACGAGTTGGTCGAAGCCGGGATAGACGTAGTCGGCGAACTGAATTTCTGCGACGGGTCTGAGCCCGTGCGCCGCCATCCCGACAGCCGCGCCGATGATCGCCGCTTCGGACAAGGGCGAGTCGAGCACGCGGTCAGGACCGTACTTGTCGAATAACTTCTCCGTCGCCAGGAAGACGCCACCGCGTTTGCCGACGTCCTCGCCCATCACCACCACGCGCTCGTCACGCGCCATCTCTTCGTCTAGCGTGCGGGCGATGGTCTGCACCATGTTGAGTGTTGCCACGTTTCCTCCGGAAAGCATGTCAGCGTAGGCTAGAGCAAAGCTCAAAGGCTCTTGTAGGTCATCATCGCAGTTACGCAGTTTTCGCCAGAGGCGAAGTAAATCGCTTTCAGCGATAACCTGTGCCTTCACCTAAGTCAGCATGTCAGGTTTTTAGGCTTTTCTGACTAGCTGACTGGCTGACTAGCTCAATAATTTTGCCTGCTCCACCAAGTGCTTGGGCATCTCGTCGTAGACGCCTTCAAACATCCATTCCGTTGGCACTTTGCCCGCCGCTTCCGCCTCTTTCACTGCGCGCGTCAGTTCGGCTTTAAGGTCGTTATGAAGGTCGGCGTCTCGCTCGTCGTCCCACAGGTCGCGCTTTTCCATGAGACGCTTTAGGCGCAAGATGGGGTCGCGCCGCCGCCACATCTCGACCTCTTCTTTGGGGCGGTAGCGTGAGTCGTCGTCGGCGGACGAGTGTGCACCGTAGCGGTAGACGAGCATCTCGACAAGCGCCGGGCCGCGCCCCTCCCTCGCACGCTCCGCCGCCTCTTTCATGACGTAGTAGCACGCGAGCACGTCCATACCGTCGACGTAGTAGCCGGGCATTCCGTACGCTGCGCCCTTCGCGGAAATCGTCTCGGAGGCGGTCTGTTTGCTGTAGCCGACGCTGATCGCGTAGCGGTTGTTCTCGCAGACGAAGACGATGGGTGCGCCCTGCACGCCGGCGAAATTCAGCGCCGCGTGAAAGTCGCCCTCGGAGGTCGCGCCGTCGCCGAAGCTCGCCACAGCGACTTGTCCCGTGCCCCCGAGCTTCATGCTGATGGCTGCGCCGACAGCGGGCGGGATGTGCGAGGCGATAGCCGAGGCGACGGTGAAGACGTTGTGCTCTTTCGAGCCTGGATGTGCGGGCATTTGTCGCCCCTTGTTGGGGTCCGCCTTCGTCGCCAAGTTCTGCGCGAGAATCTCTTTGAGCGGTACGCCGAAGCTCATGACCATACCTACGTCGCGGTAGTACGGGAAGAGCCAATCGGTGCCGCGTTTTAGCGCGTGCGCCGTGCCGACGTGTGCGCCTTCATGTCCGGCGGTAGGCGCAACGAAGCTCGTCTTACCCATGCGCTGCAGTTTGCCAAGACGCTCGTCCAAAAGACGCGCCATCACTAAGTCGCGGTAGATTTGCTTTAGGGTATCAGCGTCTACGTCCAAGTCGAACGGGGCTCGCCATTCGCCCGCTTCGCTCGTCAAGGAGATGGGTTTGTCGGTAAAAGGTTCGAAGCGACTCGTGTCCTTGATCATCATGCCTCCTTACTTTATTGAGTCCGGCTAAGCTGGACCCGCCTAGCTGAAAAGCTTCTTTGTGCGCGAATCGCAGGTGCGCAGGTAAAAGCACAAAAAAGCCCAGCGTTGGCTGGGGCGAAGGTGGACCATAAACTATTTAGCTCGTTACTCGGCTTAGCTAGACCAATCACCGAGTAAGCTGCTTCGCTCGGCAGGTAGGGTGCTAGATAGTTTACTAAAGGTGACACCATATTCGTTTCTCCTCGAGCCCTCAACCTTCGCGCTACATATTCGGTATATCTCGTGCATGTCCGGTGCGTTCTATGTCACTAACCTCACTATGGTAGCACTTGCGCGCTCGCGGCGAAGTTTACACGTCATACACTCGAGTACACATTAAGGCTGGCTCAACTATTAAGGGTAGGAGAGTATGAGGTTGCGGAGGCTCGCCCGAGAGGTCGAGCCCCCGAGCGTCGCGAGGTAAGAAAACTCCGGGCGAGCCGCTGTGTCACCCTCGTATACCTGCAAAGAAATGTGCGCTATATTGGACGTTCAAGTTGAGGCTCAGCTATAGAACGCGCTAAAGCGAGTTGATGCGAGCCCTATCTTTTTAAGGTCGAGCGCTGCCTCTACTTTCTCGCAAGAGGGCGCTTGCGACTTCTGTTCTGAGACCGGATGACGGTCATGCTAAGGAGGAGGCGCATGAAAAACGAGCGTCTGATCGCTTATGTTCTTATCGCTGTGGGGGTTGTGGCGCTGCTCTCGAGGCTAGGTAGCGCCGACTGGCTCTGGATCGCGCTGGTCGCGGCGGCGCTTTTGGCGGGCTACGTGACGCGCAAGAACTACGGGTTTTTGGTCGCGGGCAGCATCTGCGCGGGTCTCAGCGTCGGTACGCTCATCGGCACGCCGAGCGGCGTCCTCATCAGCTTGGGAGCGGGCCTTTTAGCCGTCGACCGCGTGGAGCCGCGCCCGAACCGCTGGCCGCTCTACCTCGCGGGCGTCCTCGCGGGCGTCGGGCTCCTCTACGGCGTGGGCAACATCTTCGATTCCTTCTGGACGGCGCTCATCTTCATCGCGGGCGGCGCTTACCTGCTTCTGCGCGAAAAGGACGAAGTGAGCGGCGCGCCGACGCCCTCGGAGCAGCCGGGGCAGGACGTGTCAGCGCGGGATGTATCGGGGCAGGATACGTCCGCAGGGGCGACCGGTCAGGCGGAAGTGGGCGAGGGACAAGGGAGCGTGAGCACTGCCAAAGCGCCACCTCAAAGCGCCGCGAGCGCCGCCTCTAGCCCCAAGGAAGCCGCCGCACAAAAGACCGAACGCCCCGCCGAAGGCAACGCGCCCGCACTGGACGAGCCGGGACTGAACGCCGACGAGAGGGAGCGCTATCACCTTTTGGAGACGTGGCGCAGGGAGACGTCCCGCTCGGAAAGTCGCCCCGCCTACATCATCTTGCGCAACGAGAGCTTGACGCAGATCGCGCAGCGAAACCCGCAGACCTTGGACGAACTCAGCAAAGTTAAGGGGATTGGACCGGTGAAGCTCGAGCAGTACGGCGAGACGATCTTGCGCGTGCTAAGAGGCGAGCGGCCCGCCGACGAAGCTTCTTAGCCCATCTCGCTACGAGGCTAGCCGCTTGTACTTCTCTCGCCGTTCATGACAGACAAAGCGCACTCTATTGGGTAGACTGTCCTGTACTATTTGGACGAAATGCTGCGCGGACTTGCCGAGACTAACAACCTGAGCCACCTAAGCGTCTGGCAGTGAAGTACCCAGCAGTGAAGTACCCGAGATTGAAATGCCCAAGAGTAGAATACTTGGCAAGAGGTAAGCCAAAAAGGTGAGCCGCAAAGCGCGAAACCACACCCCCGGAGGATCATGGAAAAGACGATTTATCGCGGTTTAGAAGACGTACATATCGATACGACGAAGATTTGTCAGATCGACGGCATGCAAGGAAAGCTCATCTATAGGGGCTACGACATTAGCGAGCTGGCGGACAAGGCGAGCTTTGAAGAGGTCATCTACTTGCTGTGGAATGACGACTTGCCGACTAAGTCACAGCTCGAGGCGTTCCAGAAAGAACTCAAGCCCCACTTCGCTGTGCCCGACGAGATCATCCAGCTCTTCCGCCTGTTGCCCAAAGAGACCCAGCCCATGCACGCGCTGCAGAGCGCCGTTTCGACCCTCGCGTCGTTCGACGACGAGTCGGAGGACGTGAGTTTAGAGAACGTGCGCAACATCGGGCTCAAGCTCGTCACGCAGTTCCCGACGCTCGTCGCAACTTTAGAGCGGCTGCGCCAGGGCAAAGACCCCGTCGCGCCGAATCCCGAGTACGGTATCGCCAAGAACTTCCTCTACATGCTTAACGGCGAGGAGCCTACGGAAGCCGCCGTGCGCGTGATGGACGTGGCGCTTGTACTCCACGCCGAGCACGGCTCGAACGCGAGCACCTTCACCGCCCGCACCACCGCCTCGACCCTGACTGACGTTTACAGCGCGATTTCAGCGGCGGTGGGCAGTCTCAAGGGACCGCTACACGGCGGCGCGAACACCGCCGTGATGAACGCCCTGGAGAAGATCGGCGATATCGAGGGCGTCGAGGCGTTCGTGATGGATAAACTCAGCGAAGAGAGCGGGCGCGTGCCGGGCTTCGGGCACCGCGTTTACCGCGTCATCGACCCGCGAGCGGTCATCTTAGAGCGCGTCTCGCAGGATTTAGCCGAAGAGTCCGGCGATTCTAAGTGGTTCGAGATGAGCCAGGAGATGAAGCGCGTCATGGCGCGCGAGATGGACAAGAAGGATAAGCAGGTCAAGCCTAACGTGGACTTCTTCTCCGCCTCCGTCTACCGGATGCTCGGCTTTCCGTCCGACATGTACACGCCCATTTTCGCCGTGGCGAGAATTAGCGGTTGGATGGCGCACCTCTTGGAGCAGTACGACGGCAACCGCATCATGCGCCCGCGCCTCGTGTATGAAGGTCCGACCGGCAAGACGTTCACGCCGCTGGGCGAGCGCTAAAGCAGGGGCCCCAAAAGAAACAGGGAGGCGAATATGCCTCCCTGTTCTTTGTGTTTTCGTTTGGCGCTTAAGTTGGTGGCGCACGTAAGTAGCGTTGAGCTGGCAGGGTATTCCGTTGTTAAATCAAGAAAGATAAAAGCTATCCACGTACGCTGTTGACTCCAATTCAGAAAATCGGGACGTGCAAATTCTTCTTTGATAAGGTAGATTAAAGCAATATTGCCCACAACTGAGAGGTTGCGTCTTAGTCTTACACCCAGCATTTATACTTATCGTTCAAGCGAGTGCTCAAGCGGGTCAAAAAGTGGGGCTCGAGCGCGCACAACAGAATACCGAGAACACAATCGCGGAGTTAGGAGCGTTTAATGGCAACGACAACACAAACTGAACTGCTCAACTATATCGGCGGAGAGTGGCACCGCTCGCAGACGAACAGTTACGATGACGTCCACAACCCGGCGACTGCGCAAGTTCTAGCCCAGGTCCCACTCTCCGCCAAAGAAGAGGTCGCGGAGGCTGTCGAAGTGGCACTAAAAGCCTACCCCGAGTGGCGCATGACGCCCGTGACCGACCGCATCCAGCCGCTCTTCAAGCTCAAGAGGTTACTCGAAGAACACTTAGGCGAGCTTGCCAAAACCATGACGCGGGAGTGCGGCAAGACCTTTACCGAGTCGAAGGCTGAACTTAAACGGGGACTCGAGAACATCGAAGTTGCCTGCGGAATGCCCCTACTCATGCAGGGCTACAACAACGAGGACATCGCCAGAGGGATTGATGAACATATGTTCCGCCAACCTCTGGGCGTGGTGGCGGCGGTTACGCCTTTTAACTTTCCGGGCATGATCCCCTTGTGGTTTTTGCCTTACGCAGTAGCAACAGGAAACTGTTTCGTGCTGAAGCCGTCCGAAAAGGTGCCCCTGACCAGCCAATACCTCTTCCGCCTTTTAGATGAGGCGGGCTTTCCCGAAGGCGTCGTCACCCTTATCAACGGCGGCAAGGAGACCGTGGACGCGCTCTTGGACCACCCCGAGGTGAAAGCTATCTCGTTCGTGGGTTCGACGCCCGTCGCCCGCTATATCTACAGCCGCGCCACGGCGAACGGCAAACGGGCGCAGTGTCAGGGCGGCGCGAAAAACCCCGCGGTCATCCTCCCCGACGCCGATATGGAGATGTCCACGCGCATCTTGGCGGACTCCGCCTTCGGCTGCGCGGGTCAGCGCTGCTTGGCGACCTCGGTGGCGATTACCGTAGGCGACGCCAAACGCGAGTTCACCGAGCGTATCTTGGCGGACGCCGAAAGCCGTAAGGTTGGGTACGGACTCGAGGACGATGTGCAGATGGGTCCGGTCATCAGCCGTGAGAGCAAGGCGCGTATCGAGGGGCTGATTGATCAAGGTGTGCAGGAGGGGGCGAACCTTTTACGGGATGGACGCAATCTAAATCTGGGCGATGACTTCGCCGACGGCTACTTCCTCGCGCCCACCGTCCTAGATAGCGTGGCTCCGCAGAGCGAGTTTGCTCATACTGAAATCTTCGGTCCCGTTTTATCCATGATGCACGCCGACACGGTGGACGACGCCATCCGCATCGTGAATAGCCGCGCGTTTGGCAACCAGGCGTGTCTCTTCACCTCTTCGGGCTCAGCGGCGCGCAAGTTTCGCTACGCGGTGGACGCGGGCAACGTCGGTATCAATCTAGGCGTGGCTGCGCCGATGGCGTTCTTTCCGTTCTCAGGCTGGGGGGACTCGTTCTTTGGCGATTTGCACGCGCAAGGGCGGCACGGGGTGGAGTTCTATACGCAGACGAAGATCGTGGTGGAGAGGTGGCCCGCCGAATGGTCACGGCAGTTTTAGAAGCGTAGAGCTAAGACTGCTTCTTGGGGGTTAGGGCTCGAGCCCGCCCCGCCCCACCGAGCTTGCGTTTGCTCTCCGTGAGTTTACGCAAGCTCACCTTGCCCGTGTCTCCATATATCTCCTTTTTGACCCTGTACGCTAGCCACTTGCAGAGCAGCACGTAACTAGCGCCACCCAGCAATATACCGAGCAACATGCCGAAAACTAGCTCCATAGCCTCAGCCTAGACCCTCTTTATCAGAGGTTTTTCAGATGCGCTCACATCTTAAACGTTTGGTGAATCTTTACGAATGAGCAACGAGCAACGAGACTAAAGCTTTTCACTCATTGCTCACCGTTCGTTCACTGCGTGAGGACTTACGTACACCAGCTCGACTGGATTGCTTTTAACTCATTGCTGGCTTTTTAACTCATTGCTGAGGCGTGTAGGTGAATGGTGAAGGTACACGATTTGGCTTAGGGCGCTCTGATAAGGTAGAGTAAGACATAAAGAAAAACTAAGGAGGCAAGATGAAGCGTTTTAGATGGGTAACGTTGGCTTTATTAGGTTCCGTGACTTGGGGTTCGCTCGCTTGGGCGCAGACCGAAGTGACCATGTTTTTAGACCCGCGCGAGCCGACCGAACTGTTCGAGGAGTTCGCGAACCGGTTCGAGGAGCAAAATCCCGATATCAGCGTCGCGTTTGAGCTTGGCGGCGCGACGAGCGACCAGCAGCAGCAGTACCTCAACACCGTCTTGACGAGCGAGAGCGGCGAAATCGACATTTTTCAGATTGACGTGATTCGCCCCGCGACCTACGCGGCGGCGGGCTGGGCGGAGCCGATGAGCGACCTTTTTGAGAGCGAAGAGGCGCAGACGGAATATCTAGCGGACTTCTTAGAAGGTCCGGTGAACGCCGACACCGTAGACGGCACGCTTTACGCCATCCCCGCCTACACCGACGCGCAGTTCTTGTACTACCGCACCGACCTCTTGGAGAAGTACGGTTTTGACGGACCGCCCGCGACTTGGGAGGAGCTGTTGCAGCAAGCGCAGACCATCTTGGAAGGGGAGGGCGATTCCTCACTTCAAGGCTTCAACTATCAAGGTGCCGCCATCGAAGGAACGGTCTGTACCTTTTTAGAAGCGCTCTGGACGGCGGGCGGCGACTGGCAAGACGACGAGGGCAACATCACCATCAATACGCCTGAGGGCGAGCAGGCGCTCGGGTGGTACCAGCAAACGTTGGACTCCGGCATCACGAAAGAAAATATCGCGGAAACCGGCACGGATAACTCTCGCCAGGAGTTCCAAGCGGGCGACGTCGTCTTCATGCTCAACTGGGGCTACGCCTGGGCGCGCTTCCAAAGCGACGAAGATTCGCAGGTTGCGGGCAACGTCGGCATTGCGCCGCTCCCCGCTTTCGAGGGGCAGGAGTCAGCCACCTGCGTCGGCGGCTGGCAGTGGGCGATCAACCCCTACAGCGAGAACAAAGAAGCCGCCTTCGAAGTGGTCAAGTTCTTCACGCAGCCCGAGTTCCAGCGCCAGCACGCGATCGAAGCGGCGCGTATTCCGGCCAGGGAGAGCCTGTACGAAGACCCCGAAGTCTTGGAGGCGAACCCGCACTTCGAGCAGTTCTACGACGTCATCGTCAACGCGCGTCCGCGCCCGGTGACGCCGCTTTACAACGACGTGTCGGAGCTGATCCGCACGAATATGAACGCCTTTCTAGCGGGTTCGCTGGACGTGCAAGGGGCTTTAGAGGAGATGCAGTTCGGCTTAGAGGACATCTTGCAGTAATAGTCGTAACATTATGTCGGGGACGATTCACGAATCGTCCCCACACGCTGTTTTAGGGGGTGTGATGGCGTCCTCTGCAAAGACGCAAAGATCGAATTATCAAAAGCCAGGCTTCTGGCGGCGGCTCCGTGCGGGCAACCTGAGCGAGCCGCAACTCGCCTTTTTACTCCTGCTGCCCGCGCTCCTCACATTGGCGCTCGTGATGCTCTATCCGGTTTTGAACGTGCTGTGGCAGTCATTTCACTTCGAGCGGCTCAACCAACCCTTTAGGGGCACGCCCTTCATCGGCTCGGAGAACTTCCGCGAGATGCTCTGGGGACGCGACATGACCTGGAGCGTGACGCACCTGTGGGTGTGGCGCGGGCTGCTTTTCGCCGCCCTCGTACCGCTCTGGTTAGGGGTGCAACGCGGGTCAGTCGGGCGCGGTGTGGCGCTCGGCTGGACGGCGGCTATTCTGCTCATCGCGGGTGCGCTCATGGGGATTCATCCGGGAGAGGAAGGGCGCTGGAACGACTCGAGGTTCTGGAATTCCTTCTCGATCACGCTCCTCATCATCATCGTGAGCGTCGGCGGTTCGTTCTTGGTCGGCTTGCCTTTGGCGCTCCTAGCCAACGTCAACCACCCCTTGAAGTGGCTCGTGCGCGTGGCGCTCCTTTTGCCCTGGGCGATGCCGCGCGTCTTCACCGGGCTCACCTTCGCGTGGCTTTTTCAGAGCGACTACGGCGTGGTCAATGACCTCTTCGGGCGCTTAGGTCTCAATGACCTCTTTCGCCTCACGCTGCCCGAAGGTATGGTGGGGCAAGTCGGTATCTTGTGGCTAGCGAGAGAAATTCCTGCCATCATCGCCGCCAATTTAGCCATCATCTGGAAGACCTCGTCGTTCGTCGGGCTCATCCTCTTAGCGGGCTTGCAGTCCATCGACGAGAGCCTCTACGAAGCCGCCGTGGTGGACGGTGCCAGCCCGTGGCAGCGCTTCTGGCGTATCACCTTGCCGCTGCTGCGTCCTTCGATCGCCGTCGCGCTGATTTTCCGCACCCTCACCGCCATTCAGACCTTCGACATCCCCTTCGCGATGACGAATGGTGGACCTGGGCGCGCTCTCGAGACGTTGGGCGTCTACATCTACAAAACGACGAACGGCTTGGACATCGGTTACGCCGCCGCGCTCTCCGTGGCACTCTTCGTCCTTTCGCTGACCATCACGGTCTTTTACCTTCGCTGGATTTATACAGATGAATAGGAAGATGAGAAGTCAGAAGTCAGAAGTCAGAATTGGGCGTTCAACGGTCATGTCCTCTACGTTCCAGCTTCTTTGCTCTATTTCTCTTCCTTTCACCTCCCTTTCGGTGCAACGATGAGCCGTGAACCGAGCATGGCTAATCGCATCTTTATCACCCTCGCCCTCGTGTTGGTCATCATCAACGGCTTTTTCCCGGCGGTGTGGCTCTTTTTGACCTCGCTCAAGCCGGATGGGGAGTTGACCCGGTTGCCCATCACCTACCTTCCCGAGACGCTCACCTTGAGAAACTACGAGCAGGTCTTCTCGCGTAACCCGTTCGTCCTCTTTTTGCGCAACTCGTTCGTCGTATCTCTCGGCGCGACGGCGCTCTGCGTGCTCTTCGCGGCGCTAGCGGGCTACGCGCTCGGGCGGCTGCGGCTTCCTGGGCGGCGCATCATCATGACGGGTATCGTGATGACAAGCATGTTCCCCGCGCTCGTGTTGCTCGTGCCGCTCTACCGCCTCTTCAGCGGCGTGGATTTGCCCTGGTTGGACGGCTTCTTCTTCCTGCCGGAGAGCGTCTCGACGCCGAACTTGCTCAACACGTACTGGGCGCTCATCATCCCTTACGTAGCGCTCAGCTTGCCGATTGCGACGCTGATTTTGACGAGTTTCTTCCAGCTCATCCCCGGCGATTTGGAGAGCGCGGCGACGGTAGACGGTTGCACGCGCGTCGGCGCGCTCTTCCGCATCATCATGCCTTTATCCGCGCCCGGCATCGTCACAGCGGGTATCATCGTCTTTGTGAACTCATGGAATGAGTTTTTGTTAGCGCTGACCTTTAACACGGCTTTAGAGATGCGCACTGTGCCCGTCGGCATCACCTTCTATCAGGGCGAATTCGCCTTTCCCTGGGCGGTGATTAGCGCAGCGGTGACGCTCGGCATCGTACCCCTAGTCGTGCTCATCATCTTCTTTCAGCAGCGCATTATCAGCGGGCTCACGGCGGGTGGGGTCAAAGGATGACGTTGGAGCCAGCCGGTCCCAAGCTTCTCGTCGCGGGTCTCTCCTGCTTGGACCATATTTGGCAAGTCGCGCACTTCCCGCCCGAGCATTCGCGCACGCACGCTCTTGGTTATCACGTGCAAGGCGGCGGTGCAGGGGCGACGGCGGCAGTGACGGCGGCGAAGCTCGGCGCGAACGTTGAGCTGTGGGCGCTGCACGGCGACGATGTGAATGGACGTGTAGCGCGGGAGGAGTTGGAGCAAGCCGGTGTCAACTGCATCCAACTCCGCACCCTCCCTAATGCCAAAACTTTCGTCAGCGCTGTGCTCGTTGACCCTACAGGCGAGCGCCACATCTTCCCCTATCGTGGCGAGAACTTGGTGGATAAGGCAGAAGGGTGGGCTTACGAGAGTTTGGCGGACGTAAGCTGCGTCCTCACCGACGGGCGTCACCCTGAGATGAACGGAGCGGTGCTCCAGGAGGCGCGGCGTTTGGGCGTGCCGACGGTGGGCGACTGGAGCAACGCGCGCAGTTGGGCGCTGACGCGCCTGGTGGACTACCTCATCGTCTCCGAGGAGTGCGCCGCCGAAGTCTCAGGCAAGGATGACCCGGAGGGTGCGCTCACCGAACTTAAACAGTTCGGCGAGCAACTCGTCGGCGTCACGTTGGGCGAGCAAGGTTTTTTGTTCGAGCAAGGAGGGCGGACGCGGCACGTCCCCGCGCTCTCGGTTGACGTCGTGGATACGACAGGCGCGGGCGACGTGTTCCACGGCGCGTATGCGTACGGCGTGGCGCTCGGTTACGACGCGGACTACTGCGCGCTTTTCGCCTCGGTTACGGCGGCGCTTTCTTGTACGGGTGTAGGGCGCTCGGCTATCCCAAATGCGGCTGAGGTAGCGCAACTCCTGGAGAAGAAGACGGCGAAAGAGATAGACGAGATGCAGTGGATTTAATCTCCCGCCTGAACCTGAGCGACTTGGGCAGCGTTCAGTAGTTGGGGTCCAGCGATTCAGCTCGAGAGCGAACTGAGCCTAGCTTCGGTTCTATAATTTATTCAAGGTCCACTAATATCATTGTCGCAATCAGTGCGAATCCCAAGCAGTATATTTAGCTTAATGCTATAGTTTATGTAGTTTGAATGACGAACCTTTCTCTGTATGTGCGTCATCCTCAGAGGCATGAAACTACTCGAGACCTACACACTCGGCAACCTAGAGCTTCCCAACCGCGTTTTGATGGCACCTATGACGCGCAACCGCGCGACGGATACTGTGCCGACGGACCTCATGGCGACGTATTACGAGCAGCGCTCGAGCGCAGGGCTCACCATCACCGAAGCGACGCAGGTGACGCCGCTAGGTCAGGGCTATCCGAACACGCCCGGCATCCACACGCAGGCGCAAATTAACGGCTGGAAGCGCGTTACGGACGCCGTTCACGGCGCGGGCGGGCGTATCTTCTTACAGCTTTGGCACGTCGGGCGCATTTCACATCCGTCCTTTCATGGGGGTGACGCGCCCGTCGCGCCCTCCGCCGTTCGCCCCGAAGGGCAGACCTTTACAGCGGACGGGTCGATGGAGCCGTTCACAACGCCAAGGGCTCTGGAGACGGACGAGGTTGCTGAGGTCGTGGACCAGTTTCGCCAAGGTGCGCAGAACGCGAAGGCGGCGGGCTTTGACGGCGTCGAGATTCACGGCGCAAACGGCTACCTTTTAGACCAGTTCTTACAGACCGGCACGAACAGGCGCACGGACCGCTACGGCGGCTCGGCCGAAAACCGCTCGAGGCTCCTGCTCGAGGTCACCCGAGCTGTTTTGGAGGTGTGGGACGCTGGGCGCGTCGGCGTGCGGCTTTCGCCGGGCGGCACCTTCAACGACATGTCGGACGAGAACCCGCAGGAGACCTTCCGCTACGTCGCCGACGCACTTAGTGGTTACAGTCTCGCTTACGTTCACGGCGTCGAACAGGATTTGGGCGAGACGAGCGCGTCCGAACTTCTGCGTGACGCCTATAGTGGCACGCTCATTGTGGCAGGCGGCTATGACCGTGATTCGGGTGAAGAGGCGTTGCAAGCCGGACGCGCCGACCTCACCGCGTATGCGCGCTTCTTCCTCGCCAACCCGGATTTGCCCGAGCGCTTCGCGCAAGGCGCAGCGCTCAACAACTGGAACCAAGAAACGTTCTACGGCGGCGGCGCGGAGGGATATACCGATTATCCGGCGCTCGAGCGCCAGCCACAGACAGCATGACGTGTCTTAAAATCTTAGCGTGACCGCTGCGAAAGATCGGCAGAGCCAAGCTTCTACAATTAGATAACTAGTTTGCACTTCGCCCGACATAGGCGAAGTGCAGTGTATTGGGCATGATAGGGGCACGCTTGAGACGCGAGCGTGAAAGAAATCTTACATAACCTAAGTTCGGAGTTTCCAAATAGCATAAGCATCTCCTAGAATGAGGGTGTTGAAGGCTCAAAAAAGGAGATGCTTAGGACGAGTTTACTAGAATTGTTCTGCGAGGTGGATGACTTCTGCAGAGGCTTCGCGCTCTGGGCACATAAACAGCAGCTTGCTGAGAGTAGAAAGCGTGGTCCTAAGTGCCGCTTGAGCGTAAGCGAAGTGATGACGATCATGATTCACTTTCACAGTTCAGGCTACCGAGACTTCAAGAGCCACTACCAGAAACACGTGTGCAAGCAGCTTAAAGGTGAGTTTCCAGCACTGGTATCGTACTCGCGCTTTGTAGAACTGACCTCAGAGGTTTTGCTGCCGCTTTGCGCCTATCTGCGAGCGAGTATAGGTGAAGTAACAGGTATCAGCTTTGTAGATAGCACGCATGTGGCAGTGCGCCACAACAAACGTATTGAACGCAACAAGGTCTTTGCAGGCTTAGCAGCGCGTGGCTGTACCGGCATGGGTTGGTTCTATGGTTTCGAGCTGCATCTCATCATCAACGATAAGGGTGAACTGCTCGCCGTCTACCTAACGCCTGGCGATACGGATGATCGCAAGCCGCTCGGTGTACTTACGCAAAACCTGTTCGGTAAGCTTTTCGGTGACAAGGGTTATCTCTCACAAGACCTCTTCGAAAAGTTCTTTGAGCAAGGCATAGAACTCATCACGACCATCCGCAAGAACATGAAAAGCGCGCTGAAGCTTGAGGACAAGATTCTCCTGCGCAAGCGGTTCATCACCGTTCGTCCAGCTTGACTGGATCGAAACGGTGAACGATCAGCTCAAGAATATCTCGCAGATTGAGCACACCAGACACCGAAAGCCTGCTAACTTTGCTGTCAATCTCATCGCTGGACTCATCGCCTATCAGCACCAGCCCAAGAAGCCTTCGCTGAATCTGGGAGCTGACATTGACCCTCTCCCTGTCCTGATTTGACTTCGAACTTAGGTTTGTTAGCTAAAAAACGAGTGATGTCATTCTGAGCGGAACGCAGTGGAGCGTAAGAATCTCTGACCTTACTGACTCCTCTGATAGAGAAGGAAATGACGAGACCCTTACGCCATCATTGTTCTCACTCCGTTCGGATCGGCTTGCCTCCCGCGAAGCGGACCCGCCGGACTTCGTCTGACTTCGTGAACAGGGTGACAACAACATTGCATTCCTTAATTAACAGTGTACCCAGTCCTTCCTGTGCCTCGCTTCTCTACTGAGTCTTTACCGTTATCACGTCAGGCTCTTCCACTTCAGAATCGTGAAAGGCTTCGACGGCGCTGCGAATTTTGGGCACGAACTGCTCCAGCGCCGCCTCGCCCGCTTCGATCGCTTCGGCTGCCCGGTGGAAGTTGAACCAGTTGATAGGCGGTTTGGTGTGCACGTGTAGCGCGTCCTCGTCTAGGGTCATATCGGTTTGCCACGCGGTCATGCTGTGCGCGAAGGAGCGACCTAAGAGCTGCAAGGGGTGCTCGCCGGGTCCGTCGCGCAGCCCTTTGTAGAGGCGCTGCCCCCACTCGGTCTCCAGGCAGCGCTGCGCAAAGCGGATCGCGGCGGACTCGCTGCACTCGAGCCCCGCGCCGATGCCGATAGCGATATCGACCTCTAACTCGCTCAGTGTATCCAGCGGGATGGGCGAGCCGAGACCGCCGTCTACGAGCCGCCGCCCGTCTATCTCAACGGGCGAGAACACACCCGGCATCGCTGAACTCGCCCGCAGCGCGGGCGCGAGCGGCCCCTCGCTCAAGGTGACGCTTTCACCCGTGTCGAGGTCGGTCGTGACAACGACGAATTCGCGCTCCAAGTCGCTGAAGTGACGACCTTCGACGAGGGTCTCTAAAAAGGTCTCGAGCTTGTCCCCGGAGAAGAGCGCCGCCCGGTGCAGACCGAAGTCGATGATCGAGGGCATGTCGCGTTTGCGAAAGCTGTTCGCGACCTCTTGTATCTCTTCGGTGCTCTTACCCGAAGCGTAGAGCGCCCCGATGATCGCGCCGAAGCTCGTACCTGCGACCACGTCGGGCGTGAGGCCGTGCTTCTCCAAGCTGGCGAGCGCGCCGATATGCGCGAAGCCGCGAGCGCTGCCGCCCCCGAGCGCCACGCCGATGCGTGGCGAAGTTGTAGAACTGTTCACGTCTTTAAGCATAGCGTACTTTAGGGCTTTGCGCTGGTATTTATGCATAAAACCCTACGCGCCGCTTCTTCCAGGTTGCCGATTGTTCTCGAGCCTTCCACGTGACACAATAAGGGATGCCTTGGTCTCAGCAAACTGTCCAACTCAGTCCTAAAAACCGCGGTTTCCACCTCGTGACCGATGAGGTGCTTGATCAGCTCGAGCTGGGCGTCAGCGTTGGCTTGATGCACCTCTTTATCCAGCACACGTCGGCGAGCCTGACCCTGAACGAAAACGCCTCATCGGACGTGCGCGGCGATTTCGAGCGGCACTTCCGGCGGATGGTTCCTGACGGCGCTGACTACTTTCAGCACACCCTAGAGGGTCCGGACGACATGCCCGCCCACATCAAAGCGTCGCTCTTAGGCTTTTCGCTCTCCATCCCGATCAGAGACGGCAAGCCGGTGCTCGGCACGTGGCAAGGAATCTATCTCTGCGAGCACCGCGAAAGGGGCGGGAGCAGGAAGATCACCGTCACAGTTCACGGCGAATAGCCCGTGGCGGACTTCGAAAGCTCGCTCGCTTGGGCGCGGCGCAACATGCCGCTGACGCGCCTCGCGTGCGAGCGGTTGCCCGAGCTTAGCGGGGCGCGCCTCGCCTGTTCCGTCCACCTAGACCTCAAGATGATCCCTGCGTTAGAGGCGTGTTTGGCGAGAGGTGCCGACCTCTTCTTGGCGACGTGCAACAAAACGACCGTGCGAGATGAGGTCGTGAGGTATTTAGAAGCGAAGGGCGCGGCCGCTCACGCTTGGCAGGGGATGAGTGGGACGGATATGGAAGAGGGGGTCGAGCGGGCGTTGGGGTTTCACCCCACCCACACCTGCGAGATGGGCGCGGACCTCACGGTGGCGGCGCACGAAAAGGGGGAGACTTCTATTTGCGCTGGTCTGGAGGCGACGGGCTCGGGCATCAGCCGCCTGCGAGGGGTCGAGGTGCGCTACCCCGTCTTCAACTGGGATGACCTGCCGATCAAAGAGGGGCTCCACAACCGCTACCTAGTCGGGCTCTCGACCTGGCAGACCTTTTGCGAGCGTACGCAGCTGTCGCTCCACGGCAAACACGTCGTCGTCATCGGCTATGGCCTGGTGGGGCAAGGGGTCGCGGCGGCGGCGCGCGCGTTCGGCGGCGCGGTCAGCGTGGTCGAGCGGAACCCGGCGAAGCGGTTAGAGGCGATGTATGCGGGCTGGCACACGGGGGAGGCGCTGGCGCTCGCCGAACGCGCCGACGTCATGGTGAGCGCGACGGGTGTCCCCGGCGTGGTCGACCGAGAGGTCATCCAGCGGCTCAAACCGGGCTGCTTTCTGCTCAACGTCGGTCACGTCGTGGACGAGATTGACGTGTCTGCACTCGGGGAGCGGCGGGGGGTCATCCCCTTCGTGGAAGCGTGTGAGGTGGACGGCGAGACGCTCTACCTCTTCGCGGGCGGCTCGATGGCGAACCTCACCGCGGGGCACGGCGACAGCTTGAACGCCTTCGACGTGACCTTGGCGGTGATGGTCGCGGGGCTCGGCTTCTGCGTCTCGGAGGGCGCGGACTGGCGGGCGGGCGTGCACCCGTTGCCGGAGCGCGTGTGGAGCGAGGTGGCCCAGCGGCGTGTTCAAACCTAACAGTTTGTAGGAGCGTGAATTATTTAGCGGTGTACCCCGCGGAAGATTGGGTAGATTGAACTACTTTATGGTTTATCTTCCCTCTTCAACACAAACGACCTTGCCGCACCGCGCCGCGCGCACGTCATGATCCTCATCGTCGACGACTCCCCTTCGCAGCGCCGCGTGCTCGGCACCGTCTTACAAGAGGTCGGCCATACAGACGTGTGCAGCTTCGAAGGGGCGCATCAGCTCTTCGACTTTTTGAGGGCGAAAGGTCCGGGCGTAGCCGAAGAGGTCGATCTCATCCTGCTCGACAAGAACATGCCCAAGCTGAGCGGCGTCGAGGCGTGCGCGGTTCTCAAGCGCGAGGCGCACCTCAAAGATATCTCCATCATTATCATTACTGCGAGCCACGACCTGGAGACGCTCGAGGAGGCGTTCTCAGCGGGCGTCAACGACTACATCATCAAGCCGCCCAGCAAAGCCGAGCTGAGTGCCAGGGTCCGCGCCGCCTTGCAACTCAAGCGCGAAATGGACCTGCGCAAAGCCCGCGAGCGGGAGCTGGAGAGTCTTATGGCGGAACTTAGGGAGGCGAACGCCCAGCTCGAGTCCCTCTCCTTTTTAGACAGTCTCACGGGCATCGCCAACCGGCGGCGCTTCGACGAGGTGTTGGGAACCGAATGGCGGCGCGCCGTGCGCCAAGGGACCTCGCTCGCGCTCATCCTGTGCGACATCGACGCCTTTAAGCCCTACAACGACGGTTACGGGCACCAGCGGGGCGACGAATGTCTCAGGACGGTGGCGCAGACGCTCGCCGAGTACCCGCATCGCGCGGGCGACTTGATCGCCCGTTACGGCGGCGAAGAGTTCGCCGTCGTTCTGCCTAACACCGACATCCGCGGCGCGGAGGTGGTGGCGGAGAAGTTGCGCTCGAGCGTCGAAGCGCTGCAATTGCCGCACGACTGCTCACCGTACGGACCCAACGTCACCCTCAGCCTCGGCGTCGCCGCGCTCATGCCGCGCCAGAAGGACAACTTAGAAATCTTTGTAGACCAAGCGGACCGCGCCCTCTACGAAGCGAAACACGCGGGCAGAAACTGCGTGCGGAGTTACGCCGCGACGTTGCCACCGCTCTGAGCTACCGCTGCATCGTCCAGTAAACCCAAGCGATGAGAACGAGTTGCAAGGGCAGCCGCGCGTAGAGTGCCCACAGCGGAATCCCCTGCGCGGTGAAGGGTCCGCTCGCCGTAACCATGTAGAGGTTCGCCGGGAACACCGCGACGAGCAGCGCGATGAGCCCCCACCCCGCCGCCCTTCTAAAACGCGGCATGAGCAAGCCGACGCCGCCCAACACCTCGAATGCCCCGCTCAGATAGACGAGCGCGAGCGGGGCAGGCAGATAGGGCGGCATGATGCTGAGGTAAAGTTCGGGGCTAACGAAGTGATTCGCGCCTGCTAGAACGAACGAGAGCGCCAGCAGGAGGCGAAAGAGCGAGGCGGCGCTCCAGCTCAGGCGGTCGCCGCCTCGCGCACGACCTCGGTGGAGATGCCCTCGTGCGAGTAGTGTTTGACCGCCTCTCGCCCCTTGATGACGATGACCTGCGGCGTGTGGTGCGTGACGTCTAGTGTCTGGGCTGCCGCGTCGGACACGTCCCTGGCGTACTGCACGACGACCGAATAGACGCTCATGTCGTGTTTGAGCGGGACGACCTGCTCCTGGGCGCGGGCGCTGACGGGGCAGGTGGCGCTGTGCTTATAAAGCACGACCGTCTCCTCTTCTGAACGCGCCAACATCTTCTCTAAATCCTCTTGGTTCTGCAAGGTTTCCATCGCCATCGTTGAGCCTCCTGTGACCTCGAGCCTACCGCCCCGGCGCGTTCAACAATGAAGGGCTCGGTGCACTTCGTGAGGTTTTGCGGCTGCCAAGCGCCACGCGCTCGCCGCAGTCACCGCCTTCAGGCTTTAGCTCAAGCTACGACGTCGCACAAACCACTGCCCAATGAATAGCCGGTCACCTCCTGCCCTGTAAAAAACCTTATATCTAGCGGAGGCTGCGTAAAATTATTCACCGAACCTCTTTAATCTTCTTCATATATTGAGCGTACAAGCCGTGACCAATGTCACTATTCAAAAGCGATGGTCGGTACGGCTTCATGGGTTTTTCGGTTTGCGCGCCGAGAAACTCAGAGCGCAATTTGATTCCCGAGAGAGGTTTACACAAATGAAGAGATTGTCTCTATTTGCCCTGCTATTCGCCCTGCTGTTTGCAGCCTGCTCCAGTCAGCCTGAGCCGGAAATGCCCGACGCGCGCCCTGCTAACCTCACCCCGGTCACCTTGGCCCTCGACTTCGGTCTGAACACCTTAGCCGTTCCCTTCGGAGAGGACGGCGCAGCCGTTGTTGAACGTTTAGAAATAACTATCCTCAGCGCGGACGGTACCCCTCTCACCTTCGATGAAAGTTACAATCTCGACCCTGAAGGCAGCGTCGCGTTCATCCCGTACATCCCAGGTGACAGCGTCACCGTAGGTATCGTCGCCGGACAGGAGTACACCTTTCAGGCTAGAGGGTTTGACGGAGGTGACGTCTGGATGAGTTACGGCGAGGTCACCCAAACCGTCAATGTCGATACGGACACGGTCGCCTTGGAGCTTCACACCCTGATGGAAGGGGTTGCGCTCGACCATACTGCGCCGATCAGCTCGGTCGTGCCCGGTCAACTTTTAGACCTCTACCTCAGTGTGACCTCGCCCGGCGGCTACGAGGTTCCTTTTGAGGACTACAGCGCTATCTACGAAGTTGGCGCAGATGACGGTACCGTAAACGAGCAGAGCGACCTAGGCACGCGCGTCATCGCAACCTCAAACCCTTTAGACAACGACTTCACCGTCTCGGTCACTGTGATCGGTTGGATGATCGTGGACGGCGTGGCGGTAGAAGGCGAGCAAATGCTCGGCGAATTCACAGTACCCTTTGTCGAGAACGCGGGCTTTTTCCTCGACAACGAGCGCCCTAGCTTGAGCGTGAACGACCCTGGTACCGTCCCCGCCGGAGAAGGGGCGAGCCTGACGGGTAGCGCCTTGGATAACGTTGGGCTTCTTAAAGTGCAAGTGTTTGAAGGACCGGCTTTGATCGGCTCGAGCGATACGAATGAATACGCCGAGGAGGGCGTGGCGGAGGTTTCTTTCGCGGGAAACGACTGGACCCTGAACTGGACACCTGAAGCGGGCGACTACGACCTTACAGTCGTCGCGTTTGACAGCTCGGGGAATCAGGCAGAAGTTCAGCAAAGCCTAAGCGTGGTTCCGACGCTGAGTATAGGCTATGACATCAACCTCTACTTCGACCACCCTCGAGTGATCGGCGGACCTGCGACACCTGGCTTAGACGGAGCGATCACCAAGATCGAGCTTTTCGCGAAGCAGTTCGCTGCTGACGACAGCACCTTCCAACTTGTCGGCTCGACCGAAGGCGGCACCCCCTATCCGTTGACCTACTCCGCAGCTGATGACAGATGGCAAACAGACGAGCCTGGCTACGACGGTATCGACGGCAACTGCGTCTGGGAGGCACTCAAAGTCGTTGTGACGGATGAACTGGGCAATACGGCTGAGAGCGGAGCGGAATATCGCGGCGACTGGTACTGCAACTAAAGCTCGCGTACAACCTATGCTCGGTGGAGCTGAGCCGATGTCACTTCTACTTGAGAGTAGAAGTGACATATAAAGACAAGCTTGAGGTCAGTAGTGAAACTCGTCTTTCCCACTGCTGACCTACAACCGTGATGTTATGCGGCGAATCTAAATCGGCGACTCGCCGCGACCACGAGCCCAGATGATTCACGCCTCGACATCTGATCTTGACAAGAATTCTACGGTTCGCTAAAGGTCGTCTCGGCTTTATTTTGGCGGTTTCACATCTACACAACCTGCTGTACCACTTCGTGTAGCGGGAGTGCTACCGCGCGACGATACTTCGCGCACTATTTCTACAGCACTTCCGAGAGTCGTCCCTGCACAATTCACTGCGATTGTCCCTATCCGCGTTCACTCACATTTGGGTTTGCTACGGTACACCTAAGTAGAAACGCTACGCCTTGCTCGAGCTTAAACGACCTGAACTCGAGGTTTGAAATGAGCGCAGGGAGAAGGTCCCTCTCGACACCTCAATTTAAGAAAGGCATTTTAGGCTGCTTTTGGTAAGCGGTGCGCCCGGTGATGAGGTTGACTGCAAGGCTGAACGACTGCGTGTAACGGGTATGCTCAACTCGCGCGACGTTCTCGAGTGGATCGTTGACTGTTTCGACGCTGTAAAACACATATGACACGTCCTACGAGCCCGTCCAAATTATGCATCGGCGCTTTTCTGGACAAAACGTTGTCTTTTCGGCTAAACTTAGCGTAGTGAACCGGACGAGAACACCGCGCAGTTTTAAGTGGCACCATCAACGCTGGTAGCGTTTCGGTAACGCTTAGCTTTGAGCTGGCAGCAAATCGCTAGTTTTTCATCCTTTTAATCCCAAGCACAATTCCTCACCGGAGGTTGCCCATGTTTCCCATGCCTAATGCGCGCGGGCGCTACGGCGAATTCGGCGGGCGCTACGTCCCCGAAACGCTCATCCCTGCGCTAGACGAACTTACCGCGGCTTATGACAAAGCCGCCGACGACGAGAGCTTTCAAGCCGAGTTTCACCACTACCTGAAGACGTTTGTGGGTCGCCCCAGCCTGCTCTATTTGGCGAAAAACTTAACCGAGCGGTGCGGCGGCGCAAAAATCTACCTCAAGCGTGAAGACTTAAACCATACGGGCGCGCATAAGGTCAATAACACCGTCGGGCAGGCGCTTTTAGCCAAGCGGCTCGGCAAGGCGCGCGTCATCGCCGAGACGGGCGCGGGGCAGCACGGCGTGGCGACGGCGACGGCGGCGGCACTCTTCGGCTTGGAGTGCGTAGTTTACATGGGCGAAGAGGACGTGCGGCGGCAAGCGCTGAACGTCTTCCGGATGAAGCTCTTGGGCGCAGAGGTGCGCTCCGTCACGAGCGGCACGCGTACCCTTAAAGACGCCACCAACGAAGCGATCCGCGACTGGGTCACGAACGTGCGCGACACCTTCTACATCATCGGCTCGGTGGTCGGACCGCACCCCTACCCCAAAATCGTGCGCGATTTTCAGAGCGTCATCGGATGGGAGACGCTGACCCAGCTAGAGGCGCAGGAGGGTCGACGCGTCCCGGATGCAGTCGTGGCGTGCGTTGGCGGTGGCTCGAACGCGATCGGTCTATTTGCGCCCTACGCCTACATGGACGCTTCGGAACGGCCGGCGCTCTACGGTGTCGAGGCGGCGGGGCACGGCGTCGCGACGGGCTCGCACGCGGCGAGCATCTCGGCGGGGAAAAAGGGCGTGCTGCACGGCGCGCTGATGTACCTGATGAGTGACGGCGACGGGCAGATTTCGCCCGCGCACTCGGTCTCGGCGGGGCTCGACTATCCGGGCGTCGGGCCGGAGCATTCGTACTACGCGGACGCGGGGCTGGCGCGCTACGTTGGCGTGGACGACGCGCAGGCATTGGAGGCGTTCCGGGCGCTGAGCGAGATCGAGGGCATCATCCCGGCGCTCGAGACCGCTCACGCTGTCTACTACGCGATGAAGCTCGCCGCGACAATGTCGTCAGAAGAGATCGTCGTCGTCAACCTCTCGGGACGCGGCGACAAGGACGTCAACGAAGCGATGCGCGTGCTTAAAATGAGCGAAGAAACGGGGGCGGCGTCGTGAGCCGTATCGGTAGAGCGTTTGAGAAGGCGAAGGGGGAGGGTCGCGCCGCGTTCGTGCCGTTCTTGACCGCGGGCTTTCCCGACGAAGCGACCTTTTTGGAGACCGCGAGGGCGCTGCTAGAGATCGCCGACGTGTTGGAGGTCGGTTTGCCGTACTCCGACCCTCTGGGCGACGGTCCGACCATCCAGCGCTCCTCCGAACGCGCTTTGGCGCAGGGTATGACCACGCAGAAGAGTTTGGACCTCATCCGCGAGCTTCGCGAGACGAGCGACAAAGCCATCGTGATGATGACCTACTACAACCCCATCTACTGTTACCGGGGCGGCGAGACGGGCTTCGCCGCCGACCTCAAGGTGGCGGGCGCGGACGGCGTCATCTTGCCCGACTTGCCCCCCGACGAGGGCGACACGTTCATCCGGGCGGCTCGAGATGCCGACCTAGACACGGTCTTTCTGGTGGCACCGACCTCGACCGAAGCGCGGCTTAGGCTTGTCACGGAGGCGTGCCGCGGCTTCGTCTACGCCGTGTCGGTCACGGGCGTGACCGGTGCAAGGGACGCGCTCCCCGCCGACGTGCCGAATCTCGTCTCCCGCGTCAAGGCGGTGAGCGATCTGCCCGTCGCGGTGGGGTTCGGCGTGGCGAACGCGCAAACCGCGCGCCCCGTCGCCGCCGTCGCCGACGGCGTAGTGGTCGGCTCGGCGCTTATAGCCGGTCTGGAGCAGGGACGCGACGTCCGCTCGCTCGCCGAGGAGATCGCGCACGCCTGCCGAAAAGAGGCTGTGCCGAACTAGGGTGATGCTATAGATTTTGCGTTGGGCTCGAGGGATATTTCTGCGTTCAAAGGTCGGTTAGTAGGGGTGAGTTTCAAACCCGCCCCTACGCAGCGTCGTATTGCACTGTAGTCGAAGTAGGGGGGATTCATGAATCCCCCCTACGCCGTCCGCACTCGTACAAACGTTGTATCGGCACGCTAAGAAGCGTACTCTAAGGCATGATTAAAAGCGTAGCGCAGGACTTGACGGCGTTTTTACGCCCCGAGCAGGTGAGCACGAGCGCGTCCGTACTGGAGCAGCATGGCAAGGGCGAGTCGTACGACGAGGCGGTCTTGCCGGACGCGGTGGTCTATCCCGAATCCGCCGAAGAGGTGCAGCGCGTGGTTAATTTCGCCTATGAGCACGGTATTCCCATCACGCCTGTCGGGTCGAACTCGAGCCTCGAAGGTCACACCGTTCCCTTGCGCGGCGGCATCTCCCTCGACATGGGGCGCATGGACCAGATCGTCGAATACTCACCCCAAGACCTGCTGATGCGCGTGCAGCCCGCCGTGACGTATCCGCAGATCAACGAACGCACGCGCCGCGACGGGCTCTTCTTCCCCGTTGACCCAGGCGCGCACGCTTCGCTCGGCGGGATGGTCTCGACCAACGCTTCGGGTACAGCGGCGGTGCGCTACGGGGTGACGGCGGACTTTCATCTTGGGGCTCGAGATCGTCACGCCGACAGGTGAGATCATTCGTACGGGCTCGAAGTCGCGCAAGTCCTCGAGCGGTTACAACCTCACCAGACTCTACTGCGGCGCAGAAGGGACGCTAGGTGTCATCACCGAGGTGACGGTGCGGCTCACCGGACTGCCCGAAGCGGCGTCGGCGGCGCGGGTTCCCTTCAAAGATGTAAAAGCGGCGACGCAGTTCGTCACAACCTTGATTCAAGCAGGGATTCCCGTCGCGCGGTGCGAGTTGATTGACCCGAAAAGTATCGAAGCGGTCAACGCGCATCAGGGAACGGACTACCCCGAAGAGATGACGGTCTTTTTGGAGTTTCACGGCAACCCGGTGGGTGTTGAGGCGGAGGCGGCGTTGGCGAAAGAGCTGGCGGAAGAGGTCGGCGCACTGGCGTTCGACTCGAGCACCGACCCCGAGGAGCGAGAAAAACTCTGGAACGCTCGCCACAACACCTACTACGCCACCGTCGCCGCGAACCCCGGCAAGAGCAGCGTCGTCACTGACCTCGCCGTACCGATTTCCGAACTCCCCGAAGCGGTCACGACCTCTTTAGAGCTGTGCGAGCAAGAGGGGCTCACCGCGTATCTCGTCGGTCACGTCGGCGACGGTAACTTTCACCTGGCTATCTTCTTCGATAAAGAGGACCAAACCGTCAAGGAAAAGGTGGAAGAGGTCAGTCATCAACTTGTCAAGTTAGCGCTCAAACTCGGCGGTACCTCCACGGGTGAGCACGGCGTCGGTGTGCGGAAGATGCGCTACATGGACGAAGAGCACGGCGCGTCGCTAGAGGTCATGAAGACGCTTAAACGCGCACTGGACCCGAAAATATTCTCAATCCGGGGAAGAAGATACCGCTGGATTAGGTGCGTTTAGCTGACTAATGCGCTTCCTGCATATGAGTTCTCACATATGGTGAGAGGCTTCTAGCGTTTAGATTGTGCTAATCACTCTTACCTATCCGTCTTCGACAAGTCTTTCTTCGCGAGCTTAGGCTTAGCGGGCGGTAAGCTCTTCCCTAAGCCCTGCTCCGCGATCTGCTTCTCTACGAGATAGTGGCGCAGTTTCTTCCGCATAAAGTGAATCGCGACGATAAGCGCAACCACGATCGTCACCGCGAGCGGTAGCATCTCCGGGCGCAAGAGCGACTCGCCGAAAAAGGCGCTCAGCACGAGCCAAGGGAGCCGCGCAATCACGGCGCTCAGCCAGAGCTGCCACATGGGGACGCTCGAGAGCCCCGCCGCCACCACCGCGAAGTCGATGTTTAAGAGGAAGAAAATGAGACCCCACAGCGCGGGCGAGCGAATCCCCAAGAGGTATTCCCACT
Organism: Trueperaceae bacterium; assembly: GCA_965213925.1. Lineage (GTDB taxonomy): Bacteria > Deinococcota > Deinococci > Deinococcales > Trueperaceae > CBDBZX01. Next base: position 3,596,014 of record OZ243927.1, on the reverse strand, counting down.
CCTCCCACGCCTTCGCGCCGACCATGCGAATCACCACCGGACGTCCCAGCGTGCGCGAGAGCTTGAGCGCAAGATACGCTCCGAGTCCCAAACCGATGACGCCGTAGCCGATGGCGGGAATCGAGCCCAGCATACTACCGCCCAAGGCGACCACCACGGGCGTTGGGATAAAGGGCAAGAGCGCCGTCGCGAGAAAGAAGGAGATATAGACGAGGGGCGCGAACGCGCCGGCTTGGTTGAGAAAGTCAGATAGAGTCTCGAGCATCTTATTTGAGGTGCTGCCTTCCTCCATCCTACCTCTTTTTTCTCACCTGAGCGTAACAAAAGTTCTCAGTTGGGAAGCGGGTCAGCGGGTCAGCTTTTTGGTTTGTCCTGACCCGCTGACTGGCTCTCTCTTATCATGAGGTAAAGTATTTCTATGACAATTAGATATAAGGACGCGCCGTATGACTAAGCTCTATCCACTTAAATTAGAGCCCAAACTCAGCCAAAAACTCTGGGGCGGCGGCGGGCTCGCTGACTTTTTGCGGATCGAGGATGGGGGCGACGAGCCCTTGGGCGAAGTCTGGCTCGTCTACGCGGATAACCGCGTCACCAACGGCGACTTGATGGGCAAAACGCTCGCCGACGTTGCCGAGGCGCACGGCGCGGACCTTTTAGGAACGCTCTCGGCTGAGCGTTACGGCGCGCAGTTCCCGCTGCTCGCCAAGTTCATCGGCGCGGATAAACCCCTCTCGATTCAGGTCCACCCTGACGACACATACGCTAAGGAACACGAAGCAGGTTCGGGCTACTTGGGCAAAACGGAAGCGTGGGTCATCTTGGCGGCGGAGGATGACGCGACCATCATCTGGGGTTTTAAGGATGAGATGACTGAGGAAGAGGTGCGGCGAGCGATTCAGGAAGAGCGGCTCGAGCCTCACCTCAACGTCGTGCCGATTCAAACCGGTGATGTGATTTATAACCCCGCTGGAACCCTTCACGCCATCGGCGCGGGCACGCTCCTCTTCGAGATTCAGCAGTCGAGCGACCTCACGTACCGTTTGTACGATTACGGAAGGCGCGACGCCTCGGGCAGCGCGCGCGAGCTGCACGTGGACAAGGCGCTGGATGTCCTTGATCTTACAGCGGGCGAGCGGGCGAAAGTGAAAAGCGAACCTCTTTCGGAGAACAAGACACAGCTTTTACGCGCGGAACATTTTGCGGCGGAGAGGTGGCAGGTGTCAGGCGAACAGCGCGAAGAGGTGCGTGAGACGAGCTTGGAGATTCTTACGGCTGTGGAGGGCGAGGTGACGCTGCGAGCGGGCGCGGAAGAGGTTTCTTTGAGCAAAGGTGAGACAGCGGTCCTGCCTGCGTCATTAGGGGAGTACGTGCTGAGCGGTGATGGGGTTGTTATTCGCTGCTACGTACCTGAAGTGAGTTAGATGTATCTACGCTGAAGGTTAGAATATTGTGTGCCCAAAAGCTTCTTACTTAAAGATTTTCCTGATATCTCAGATGCCCAGTTCACTGATTTGGGAAGAGTTACAGTAGTCTGCGGCAAAAATAATTCTGGTAAGACTAGATTGCTCACTGCGCTAGCCACCAAAAACAAGAAAGATAAGCAAGCTCTCGAGTACGTTGTACCTACAGTAAATCTGGAATCAGACAGAGAGTTCCTTGGTGAAGTTTTGGACAAGATTGAACATTTTGCAAATCGAAGCATTTATCGACAGAAAGAAGAGGTGCGCGAACGGCTATTATCTACTTTTCCAACGAAGTCAATTTGGCGTAAAGATGAACTATCTGAGTTGCTTCTTCTGATAGTCCAAGATATAGACAGGATCAATAGGCTAGGGTATGACCGTCCTTCTGGTGTCGAAAGAGCGCTAGAAGAGATGATGCCTTTTGCTTCTGATGCTATTGTTTTAGTACCGCCGAAACGAACTTTACCCGCATACCAAGATTCACGTGAGACAAGCGTCGATGTACAGGGTAATGGAGTTATAGCAGCGCTATTTAATGCGAAAAATAAGAACAGGAGTCATCCTGAACGTAAACTCTTTGAAGAATTCTGTAGCGCTTTTACTTTTGTTACGAGTGACTACCAAATTGATGTTGAAGTAGATGGTGACAGCGCCAAGTTATCTGTATCAGAAGATGGTGAGCATTGGCAGTTCGCTGACGAAGTGGGTCTCGGTTTTCGCGACATAGTCGTGATTCTATACTTTGCTATCCACTCTAAACACAGTTTGGTGATGATTGAAGAGCCTGAAAATCATCTGCACCCAGAGATACAGAGAAAACTTCTCGAGTTTCTCGCTGGGCGTAATGATAAACAGTTCATCCTCACAACTCACTCCAGCATCTTCCTAGACAGTCGCTTTGCAAGCAAGATGTTCCTCACGCAAAAGGTTGAGGGTCAAATTCAAGTCTCCGACATAACCAGTAAAGCTCTAGCGCTTAATGAACTCGGATACGATGTCGCTGACAATGTCGTATCTGATATGGTTATTCTAGCTGAAGGACCAAGCGACATTCCCGTTATCGAAGAATTTTTGAGGAAAAAGGGGTTAACGGAAAATTACTCTATCAAGTTTTGGTTTTTGGGCGGTGATACTATGGATAGAGTTGACCTCACGGTTTTGGCTCAAAGTTATAAGATCATGGCTTTAGTTGATAATGACCCTGGTAGCGAATCGGTCAGACGAAAGTTTTTGGAGAACTGCGAACATCTGGGTATAGATGTAGCACGACTAGAAAAGTATGCTATCGAGAACTATTTTACTCTCGAGGCTTTGAGAAAAGAATATGGAGGTCAAATTCCTTCTGATGTGACGGAGATTGATTCGAAGAAGAAATTGGAAGAGCAAATACGTTTCAATGTCAAGAAAAAGAACTTTAATATTGCTCGAGCAATGTCTTTAGAAGATGTAGAGGGTACAGATTTTGGAGAATTTTTGGACAGAGTTGAACAGCTATTACAACAGGAGCAGCTTGAGGAAAAGGTGGATGCTCAATCGAATTGAACTTTCTCTACTTTTCGAGTTCTCCCAAAAGCTCATAGAGCCCACGCTCTGAACCTGCTAAAATAGGTGAATTCGACCTTGCTTAGCGGAATTGAGTAAGGCACATCAGTCCTGCACATCTCGAGCCCTTTCCCTCACAACTTTTCTATACCTTCTTAAACCCACCGGAGCCTAAATGACTGAATTCACGCTAACGATCAACGGCAAAGAGGAGAAGGTGACGGGCGTTTCGCCCACCACGCCTCTGCTCACCTTTTTACGGCAGCGTGGGGATGTCGGCACGAAGGAGGGCTGCGCCGAAGGGGACTGCGGCGCGTGCACGGTAGTGATTCGGGGGGGTGAGCGCGTTCAGGCTGTCAATAGCTGCTTAGTTCCGCTCGCGTCGGTAATGAATAAAGACCTCTTGACGGTGGAGGGCGTCGCCAACGGCGAACTTCACCCTGTGCAACGAGCGATGGTCGAGACGGGCGGCTCGCAGTGTGGCTACTGCACGCCGGGTTTTATCATGAGCATGGTCGCGGCGCAGAGTAACGGCGAGCTGAATGACGAGGCGATCGAGGGGAACTTGTGCCGCTGCACAGGGTACTTGCCGATCCGCCGAGCGATGGAGCGGTTAGACCCTGCGCTAGAAATTCCCTCTTCACAGCGTCCGACGCCTTCCTCTCACCTCTCAACCGCTTATCAGTGTGGTGAGAAACGCTTCTTCCGCCCCTCGAGCCTACAAGAGGTCTTCTCGCTCATGGCGGAGCATTCAGACGCCAAGCTCATCGCAGGGGGTACGGATTTGGGCGTGGAAATCAACAAGTTTCACCGCGAATTTCCTGTACTCATCTCTTTAGAAGAGGTCGGGGAGCTAAAGACTATAGATGCTACCTCTAGCTATCTCGAGCTAGGTGCAGCCACCCCTCTCACCCAAATCGAAAAAGAATGCAAAGGCATGTTCCCTGCCCTAGACGAAATGCTCCGCTGGTTCGCCGCGCGGCAGATTCGCAACCGGGCGACGTTAGGGGGCAATTTGGGCACAGCGTCACCGATTGGTGATTTGCCCCCGGTGCTACTCGCCTTAGACGCGGAGCTTAAACTTGCAGGTGCAGAAGGCGAGCGTATTGTTCCCATTGCCGAGTTTTTCAAAGCCTACCGCCAAACGAGTTTAGAGCCAGGCGAAGTTATCGTCTCAGTGCGGATTCCTAAAGAGGTCAGGGGCGGTGCAGCCAAACGTTTGAGCCAAGCCTATAAAGTGGGCAAGCGAGGCGCAGATGATATCAGCATCGTGGCGGCGGCGTTTACGGTGGATGTAGATAACGAAGGGTATGTGGTCCACTCGAGGCTCGCTTACGGCGGGGTCGCGGCGACGCCTATGCGAGCGGTTGCGGCTGAAGAGGCGCTAAGCGGTCAACCCTGGAACGTCCAAACGGTGAGAGAGGTCAAAGAGGTCTTGAGAACGACCTTTGCGCCGATCGACGACCTGCGCGGCAGCGCGGCGTACCGAAACAGGCTCATAAGCAACCTTTTCGAAAAGTTTTTCTACGAGTTCAGCAGTTCTCTCGGGAAAGTCGCCGCGTGAGCAAACAGGGCAAAGAAAAGCGCCACGAGAGCGCCCACCATCACGTGAGCGGGCGAGCAGTCTATACAGACGACCAGCCGCGCACGCAAGGGATGCTCACGGCGTACCCGGTTCTCTCCCCTCATGCGAGAGCGCGGATTGTCAGTCTCGACGTGTCAAACGTGTACGAGTGTCCCGGCGTCGTCACCGTCCTGACGCATGAAGATGTGACGGGGGAGAACGACTCGAGCGGTCATAACTTTGATGAGGTCTTGCTGCCCGTAGACGAAGTTTTCTATTGGGGACAGCCTGTCGTATGGGTCATCGCCGAGGACGATGGGGCGGCGCGAAATGGGGCGCAAGAGGTCATAGTCGAATACGAAGCGTTGGAACCTCTTCTAACAGTAGAAGCCGCTATCGCCTCCGATTCCTTTCACGGAACTCCCCAAATCATCCGGCGCGGCGACCCGCAAGGGGGGCTCAAGAGGTCCGCGCGAACCTTGCAGGGCGAAATCTTTATTGGCGGGCAAGACCATTTTTACTTGGAGACCCAAACCAGTTGGGCGTCCGTAGACGCGGAGGGCTACACCCACGTCGTCTCCTCGACGCAGCACCCTACCGAGACGCAAAGCGTGGTCGCCAAGGTCTTAGGCGTGCCGCGCAACCAGGTCGTCGTGACCTGTCTGCGTATGGGCGGCGGCTTCGGCGGCAAGGAGTCGCAGGCGAACCCCTACGCGGCGGTGGCGGCGCTAGCCGCACAGAAAACGGGGAAGAGCGTGCGTGTGCGCCTAAGCCGCGAGCAGGACATGGTGATGACGGGCAAGCGCCACCCCTTTTTAGGACGTTACAAGGTCGGCTTCACGGACGAGGGGCGGCTCACTGCGCTGAGCGTCAATCTCACCAGTGACGGCGGCTGGTGCTCTGACCTCTCCGCGCCTGTGATGGGCCGCGCGATGTTCCATATCGACAACTGCTACTTCGTGCCGCACTTAGAGGTCACGGGGCACGTCGCCAAGACGAACAAAACCTCGCAGACGGCGTTTCGCGGCTTCGGCGGTCCCCAAGGGATGCTCGTCGTAGAAGAGGTCATAGACCGCGTAGCGCGGAGCTTGAACCTCTCCCCTGAAGCGGTGAGGGGGCGCAACTTCTATAAAGAGGGTAATAGGCTCGTCGAGGCGGAGCGCGAGGCGAACACGACGCACTACGGTCAAGAGGTCATCGGCAACCGCATCCGGCGTGTGTGGGACGAAGCGAGAGACGTAGCGGATTTTGAGCGGCGTAAGGAAGAGGTCTCGAGCTTCAACACCGCAAACCCCTTCAAAAAACGCGGCTTAGCCGTTTTACCTGTCAAGTTCGGCATTTCGTTTACCAACACGCCGATGAACCAAGCGGGCGCGTTGGTCCTTATCTACCTAGACGGGAGCATTCAGCTCAATCACGGCGGCACGGAGATGGGGCAAGGGCTTCACACGAAGATGCTCCAGGTCGCAGCGAAGACGCTAGGCGTCTCCACCTCTCGCTTTCGGCAGATGCCCACCGCGACGGATAAAATACCTAACACCTCACCGACGGCGGCGAGCAGCGGCAGCGACCTCAACGGGCAGGCGGTCAAAGAGGCGTGCGGGACGCTGCGCTCACGCTTGGCAGAGGTGGCGGCGACCATGCTAGGGCTCAACGCGCCCGAGGATTTGGTTTTCGAGGACGACTTCATCTACAATCCGGGCGCACCGAGCGAGCGTGTGTCGTTTTCCGAAGCGGTGCAGCGGGCGTACTTGGAGCAAATCCCGCTCTTCGCCGCAGGCTACTACCGCACGCCGAACCTCCACTACGACGCCGAAAAGGGGAGAGGTCGCCCCTTCGCCTACTACGCTTTCGGCGCAGCGGTCAGCGAGGTCGAGGTGGACGGCTTTACGGGTCAGTACAAGCTCAGACGAATAGACATCGTCCACGACGTGGGCGCGTCTTTGAACCCGCTCGTAGACAGAGGGCAGATCGAAGGCGGTTTCGTGCAGGGCTTGGGCTGGCTCACCACTGAAGAACTCGTCTGGGACGACGAAGGACGCTTTCTAACGAGTGCGCCGAGCACGTACAAGATTCCGACCATCAGCGAAGTACCCAAGACATTCAACGTTCACCTCTTAGAACGCGCCGCGCAAGACGGAACCATCTACGGCTCGAAAGCGGTGGGGGAGCCGCCCTTTATGTTAGCGCTCTCGGTTCGTGCCGCGCTCAAAGAGGCGGTGGCGGCGTTTGGGGATGGGGGAGAGGTCGCGCTCGCCTCGCCTGCGACGCCGGAAGCGGTTTTAGAGGCAGTTGAAGCGGTGCGGTCCCTAACCGAGGCCAAGACGCTCGTCCCCGGTGACTGAGTAAGAGGTGGCTGATGATCGATAATCCTTATGCTTTTACGGACTTGAACGGCTTCACGCCTCACATCAGCCGTTTGGCTTACATGATGAACTACGCGCGACTCACCACTTTGCAAGCGGTGAAAGGGCTCAGCCAGGAGGACCTCGACGCGCACCTCTTCGAAGAGGGGAATTCGGTTGGGATGCTCTTAGAGCACATCGCCGCCGTCGAGATGTACTACCAGAACGATACACTTCCAGAAGTCACTCTCTCTGACGAACAAAAAGCGCGCTGGAAAGTCGGCGGGCTCGGTGAGCGCGGACGCAGAGAGGTTCGTGGTCACGATTTACCTTATTACCTCGAGCATCTCGCCGCAACACGCGCCCGGACCCTGACCGCTTTCGCCGCTCGAGACGACACCTGGCTCCAAGAGGGGACCACGTGGGACATCGGCTGGGTCAACAACCACTGGAAGTGGTTTCACGTTTTGGAAGACGAGGTCAACCACCGGGGGCAGATTCGCGTGATTCGCAAGCAGCTGAGGGTGCAGCCGAGCACCGCCCCGAGAGGTTGACGTGCCAAAAGCGACGATTATAGCTCAAATCGATTTTCCAGAAGAGGTTGAAGCCGTCGAGGGGTGGCTCGAGAAGTGGGAGGCGCATCTAGACTACTCCGAAAACTTGGGCTGCGGGTGCTGCGTGAATATGTTCAACGTTGAGGGTCCTCAAAAAGCGCTCGATGAGCTTCCCAAGCAGGTTTTAGCCAGCAGTGAGTGGGCCGATCCTGAGCGGTTCACATGACCTGGCTTCAACACCTCGTCAGGCTCGAGCAGCAGCGCGAGTCTTTCGTTGTGGTCACTGTCGCAGCCGTGCGCGGTCACGCCCCGAGAGGTGCGGGTAGCAAGATGATTGTCACTCAAAATGAGATTTGCGGCAGCGTCGGCGGCGGCAACTTGGAGAGGAGCGCGGTAGAGACCTCTAGGGCGTACCTCTGTGAAAAGCGGGCGACGCCCGAGATGATGTCTGTGACGCTCAATCCGAAGGGCGGCGACTACGGCGTGCAGTGCTGCGGCGGCGAGGTGACGCTTTTACTTGAGCCTATCTATCCAAAGCGCCCAACCGTCGCGATCTTCGGAGCGGGGCATGTCGGCTGGGCGCTCGTGCAGGTTCTCGGTACGCTGCCTATTGAGCTTCACGTGGTGGACTCGAGGTCCGCTCAGTTAGAGAGGGAACTTCCCGCACCTCTTCACGCCGAGGTTCACCTCGCCCACGCCGAGGTGCCCGAAACCGTTTTAGAAACGCTGCCCGTTGGCTCGCACCTCCTCGTCCTCACCCACGACCACGCCGAGGATTTGGCGATTGTCGAGACGGCGCTGAGGCAGGATAAAGAGCGCAGGTTTGGCTTCGTTGGTCTTATCGGGAGTGCGGTGAAGTGGCAGCACTTCAGGCGCGAACTCCTCGCACATGAGCTTTCCGAAGAGGACTTGGCGCGCGTCACCACGCCCATCGGCTTACCCGAAGTGCCTGGCAAGAGCCCGCAAGCCATCGCGATCGGGGTAGCGGCGCAGCTTTTGAATCACCTAGACCTGCCTGAGTCGGAGTTTTGAGGCTCGGTCAATTGCTTGTGCGGACGCTCTAAGCGTAGGGCTGCAAATACGACGCGACCGTACTGAGTATTGTTTTATACGCGATAGGTTTACTTATATAGCCGTCGAACCCCGCGTCTAAAAGCTGCGTTTCGTCCCCTTGCATCGCGAGCGCGGTTACGGCTAAAATCGGGGCGTTGTCCCACGCTGGGTCGCGCCTAAGGGCCTGCATCGCTTCGGTGCCGCTCATGCCCGGCATCTGCACGTCCATCAAGATGAGGTCGAAAGCGTTACGCCGCGCCTCTGCGAGGGCTTCTTCGCCGCTCCTCGCCAGCGTGATGTCATAGCCTCTCGTCGAGAGCACGTCGTTGAGAAGGCGCAAGTTAAGCTCGTTGTCGTCCACGATGAGAAGGCTAGGGGTAGTCATGAAGGCTCACGCTCGCTTTAGTTCTGAGTAGGTTCCGTTTTGGGGCGCGCAGCGTCCTCAGCCTGTGACAAGACCGTGACGGGTGGGTTGCTACGCCGGTGAGGTTCGCCGGCGGCTGGTAGCTCGAGGTCTAAAACTTTCAAGTCGGGGTGGGTGGCGGCTAAATGTTCCAAGACCTCCCGCGCACTCCGACCTCTCTTCTGACGGTCGGTTGAAGATTTGTTTGACGCGTTCGGTTCCCGAGTGAGCGTCCGCTCGACCTCTTGCTCGCCCGCCGTATCGTTTCTTTCGGCGTCGCCGTCCTCATCCGTCGCCACGCCCGAACGGGATGACGCGAAAGGCGGCTCGCTCTGTTCCAACACGCGATTTAACATCGTCAAGAACGCTTCGCGCTCGACGGGCTTTTTGAGCGCCGCTGCCGCCCCCGGCGTTTCATCTTCCACCGTATGACCCACGACCGATACGATAACGACGGGCGTCGCGGCGAGGTCTGCGTCGTTTTCCAGGACTTCTAAAAAACTCCAGCCGCTCATTACGGGCATCATAATATCCAGAGTGACGACGTCGGGGCGGTGCTGTTTGAGAAGTTTGGTACCTTCTAAACCGTTCGCAGCCCGCAGAACTTCGAAGCCGCCCGTTTCCAGATAGGCGCAGAGCAAGTTCGCGGTGCGTTCATCGTCTTCGACGACGAGGGCGCGGCGTCCTGGTCTTATAACGGGTGGGTTGGCCGAGGCTGCTCGGGCTTGTTTGGGGATATCGAACCCGAAGGTGCTTCCCTTGCCCACCTCGCTCTCCACCCAAATCGAGCCGCCGTGAAGCCCGACGAGACGCTTCGAGAGGGCGAGCCCCAAACCGGTGCCGTCGTGCCTACGCGACAAGGAGCTGTCCACCTGCGAAAATTCTTGAAAAAGTCCCCCCACGTCCTCGTCGCTGATGCCGATGCCCGTATCCGTAACGAAGAAGTAAACGGCGTCCGGGCGCTCCTCCACCAAAAGGTGAACCTCGCCGCCGAGCGGCGTAAACTTCACCGCGTTCGAGAGCAGGTTGTAGAGCACCTGTTTGAGCTTGCGGGGATCGGCGCTGAGGGGCAGTTCGGGCGGGAGCGCCGCGTGAAGCGTCAGCTCGGCTTTGTTCGCCCGTTCGCGGATCACGCTCAAGACGCCCTCTAAAAGCTCGGTCACGTCCACCTCGGCGGGCGCAAGCTCCATCTGTCCGGCTTCGATTTTGGAGAGGTCTAGGATGTCGTTAATCAGCGCTAAGAGGTGATGACCCGCCTCTAAAATATCCCTCACGTAACTCGTCTGCTTTTCGTTGAGGGGACCGAACAGCTCCTCTTTTAAGAGTTCGGAAAAGCCGATGATCGCGGTTAGGGGCGTGCGCAGTTCGTGGGACATATTCGCTAAAAATTCGCTCTTTAAGCGGTCGGCGCGGGCTAGCTCGAGGTTCGCGCGTTCGACGTCACGCTGCCGCACCTGGAGTTCAGCCTCTAAGTTAAGCCGCGTCATCAAGACGCCGACTTGCGAGGTGAACGCCTCGGTGAGTTGGACGGTCTCCTGATTGAACGCCGCCGGGTCGTCGAAGTTGTCCAGGTTCAAAAAGGCGAGGGTGCGCCCGCCGACCTGCACGGGCAAGCTGAGCGAGACGGCGATGTCGCGCGTGCGCCCGGCGCGCTCCAATATCTGCCGCCGCTCGTCCCCTAGCGTGTGATTGACCTCGTCGTAATGGTTGAGAGGCTGAGGCTCGCCCCGGTAGGCGAGTTCTTCCACTTGGAAGGTGACCCCTTGCAGCGCGCTCAAATCGTACCCCACCGCGGCGACGTAGGCGTATTCGTCCGTCTGTGGTTCGGATATGTGCGGCGCTCCCGCTTGACCTGCGCTGCGCTCTAGCAGCAAGCTGCCCGCTTGCGCCCCCGGGATCGCGCGCACCGCGCACTCTAAAAGCTGCTGGTAGAACGCCTCGCCTAACGCGCCGCCGCGCAACGTATCGTTGACGAAAGCGACTAAGACCTGGCGAAACTCCGCCAAGCGCGCCAAGTCGCGCCCCTGCACCTCCAAGCGGCGGTTTTTTTCCTCCAACTGACGCTGGTAGTGCCGCAGCGCCGCCTCCGCTTCGGCGGCTTCGGTCACATCGCGGAAGATGCTGCGCGTCGCGACGGGTTCGCCGCCTTCAAAGCGGCAGTTCACGTTGCCGCGCACGCGCACGCGCCGCCCGTCTTTCGCCCTGAAGACCGCCTCGACGATGCCGACGTCTTCTCCCGCTAGGACGCGCTCGAACATCCGGGCGCAGTGTGCCCTGCTCTCGGGGTGAATCAGTTGGAAGAGCGTGAGCTGCGCCAAGTCCGCGTCGCTGTAGCCGAGCTTCTCTTTCCAGGTTCGGTTGACGTAGAAGAAGTGACCGTCGGGTGAGACGCTCTGGATGAGGTCGCTCGCGTTATCCAAAAAGTCTTGCAAGTTCGCCTCGCTCTGGCGCACGTCGGCGAGGAGCCTCGAGCGCTCTAAGGCCGTGCTCACCTCTTTACCGAGCACATTCAAGAGGTCTCGGTCTCGTCGCGTCAGGGCGTGACCTTGCACGCTCAACGTGCCGATCATGCGCAGCCCACCGAAGAGCGGCACGGTGACTTCGGTGAGGGTCGTTGGGGACGCCCGTACCGTTTTCATGATCGCCACCGGCTCGGTTGCGGTCTCGGTTGGCCATAAGGTGTCAAAGAGGAGAGGCTGAAAAACCACCCCTTCGCTCTCCATATTTCCCGCGCTGTAACGCGCGGTGAGCACATCACCTTCGACCAGCGAGATGCTTACGCTTCGGTAAGACGTTTCGCGGGCGACGACGTCCGCGGCGCACTTCAAGATTTGACTGGGCTCTTGTTCTCGCGCCAAGGTCCCGCGCACCTGCTCCAAAAGCGCCCACTGCGCCCGCTGCTGCTGCGCGGCACTTTCGAGGTCGGAGTAGCGTCGCTCGCTCCATTTGAGCATGCGCCGCAAGCGGGACGCGGCGCTCTTACTCATTTGGGATTTGAAGGACTGGCGACTCAGCCGCGCTCCCACATAGCCTAAGCCTAGACCGACGAGTAACCCGAAAAGAAGCGTCACCTGCGCAGTATAACGAGTTACATTGCTGGGCAAAAATGAAAAATCCCACCTGCACCGACCGTGCGTACAGGTGGGATGAAAAAAGGTGAAGTTAGAGCGCTGGCGAATCCGTGCGCGTCGCCTCAGCCTCGAGCTGCACAGCTCTAAGCGCCGCCGCCTCGACGACCTTGATGCTCTGCTCCTCGGCCGCCGCGTCTTCGACGCTCGGACGCGGCGCAACTTTCCAGAACTGCGAAAGGGTCTGCTGCCAATTTGCCAGCAGCGCCTTTGCTTTCGGACTGTCCGTCAGCGCCTTGTGACGCTCAATCATCATGCGGAGGAGGTCTTCGTCGATTCCCGGCGCGACGCGCTCCAAAGCGACCATCGTAGGGTTGAGGTTGTCTTCGGAGGAGCCGTCCGTATCGAGTACATACGCCACCCCGCCCGACATGCCCGCGCCGAAGTTGCGCCCGGTCTTGCCTAAAACGACGGTCACGCCGCCCGTCATGTATTCGCAGCCGTGGTCGCCGCAGCCTTCGACGACGGCGCGTCCGCCCGAGTTGCGCACGCAGAGCCGTTCGCCCGCGTGCCCGGCAGCGTAGAGGCTGCCGCCCGTCGCGCCGTACATGACCGTGTTGCCGATGATGGTGTTCTCCTGCGGGGTCAGCGCCGCACCTTCGCGGGGACGCACAATGATCTCGCCGCCCGCCATCCCTTTGCCGACGTAATCCTGGGCTTCGCCTTCTAAGTCGAGCGTGACGCCCGCGCTGTTAAAAACGCCGAAGGTCTGCCCGGCAATCCCTTGAAGGTGCAGCCGAATCGTGCCGGCGGGTAAACCTTGGGGGTGCACCCTGGCAATCTCCCCAGCGAGCCGCGCCCCTACCGAGCGCTCACGGTTAGTGATGGGGTAGCGCTTAAAAAGAGGTTGCTGCGTCTGAACGGTATTCACCGCATCCCGCCAGATGATCTCATCCAACGGAACCTCTTCTTCCGGGCGGTCATTACGGCGCTGCTGCGAGCGGCGCGGCTTCTCGCCACTCGGGTCGGCGTCGCGCAAAATGGCGGAGAGGTCGAGCGTCGCTTTAGGCAGCGTGACCTCTTTCGCCTCCAAGAGGTCCACGCGCCCGACGACCTCATCCAGACTCCGAAAACCCATCTCCGCCAAAATCATGCGGACTTGCTGCGCCACATACACCATGAAGTTCACCACGTGCTCCGGCTGACCCGGATACTTCTTACGCAGGTCCTCGCGCTGGGTCGCTACACCCACCGGGCAGGTGTTGAGGTGGCACTGACGAATCATCGCGCAGCCCGCGGCGACTAAAGCCGCCGTGCCGAAGCCGTACTCCTCTGCGCCCAAAAGCGCGCCGACGATCACGTCTCGCCCGGTCTTCATGCCGCCGTCCACCCGCAGCGAGACGCGCCCGCGCAGGTCGTTCTCGATCAAGACTTGCTGCACCTCCGCGAGCCCGAGTTCCCAAGGGACGCCCGCGTGCTTGACCGACGAAAGAGGGGATGCGCCCGTACCGCCGTCGTTGCCGGAAATTTGAATGTTGTCTGCGTAGCCCTTCGCCACGCCTGCCGCCACCGTGCCTACACCGGCGGTAGCCACGAGCTTGACGCCGACCCTCGCCGTGCGGTTCACCCGCTTGAGGTCGTAGATGAGCTGCGCCAAGTCCTCGATCGAGTAGATGTCGTGGTGCGGCGGCGGCGAGATGAGGGTGACGCCGGGGACGCTGCGGCGGATGCGGGCGATCTCGTCGTTGACCTTGTGACCGGGAATCTGCCCGCCCTCGCCGGGTTTGGAGCCCTGCGCCATCTTGATTTCTAATTCTTGAGCCGACACCAGATAATCCGGCGTCACGCCGAAACGCCCCGACGCAACCTGTTTAATCGCGCTGTTGCCCCAGTCGCCCGCTTTAGGATGCCACGGGCTGTGGTAGGCGTCCGAGTCGTCCAGGTCGTGCTCGTAAGGCTGAAAGCGCACGGGGTCTTCGCCGCCTTCGCCCGAGTTGCTCTTCGCTTGGAGGCGGTTCATGGCGATGGAGAGGGTTTCGTGGGTTTCGCGGGAGACCGACCCGTGGCTCATCGCCTGCGTGGTGAAGCGTTTGACGATAGCCTCGGCGGGCTCGACCTCTTCTAAGGGAAGCGGCGCGCCTGCCTTCTTGTACTGCAAGAGGTCGCGCAGGTTGCACACCGGACGCTCGTCCACGCGCTTAGCGTACTCCTCGAACGCTTCGAAACTCTCCGTGCGCACCGCTTTGTGGAGCGCCTTGAAGACGAGCGGGTTTAGGGCGTGATACTCGCCCGCTTTGCGGAAGCGGTAGACACCTCTATCTTGCAGCGCCGGGTTTTCGCCAAGCGCCGCCGCGTGGAACTGCAGCGCGTCTCTAGCAAACACCTCTAAACCCGCCCCACCGATACGGCTGGGCGTCCCGACAAAATACTTGTCAGTGACCTCTTGACTCACGCCAATCGCTTCAAAAATCTGCGCCCCTCGGTACGATGACACCGCTGAGATGCCCATCTTGGACATGATTTTGAGGAGACCCTGCTCGAGCACCTTCTTGTAGTTCTGCGCGGCTTCCTCCGGGTGGATGGGCTCTTCGCGTTTGGTGTTCTGCCCTACGTCCCTGGCACTCGCAAAACCCAAATAGGGATGTACTAGCGCCGCGCCGTAGCCGATCAAGCAGGCGATGTGGTGGTCTTCTCTCGGCTCGCCCGTGTCGCACACCAGCGCGGTGCGGGTGCGCAGTCCAAGTTTCAAGAGGTGGTGGTGCACCGCCGCCGTCGCTAAGAGCATCGGGATGGGAGCCCAGTCGCTGTCCACTTCACGGTCCGAGAGGACGAGGACGCCGCAGCCGGAGCGGACGGCTTCTTCTGCGCTCTGGCAGAGGGTCTCTAAAGCAGGTTCCAAGCCCTCCGGTCCTTCCGCCACTTCGAAAGACGTTTGCAGCGTGCAAACCCTGTACAGAGTCTGCGTGCGCAACCAGTTGAACGTCCCCTCATCCAGCACGGGCGAGTCGAACTCCATGACCCTCGCGGACATCTCATCCTCTTCTAAGAGGCTGCCGCGCGGTCCGACAACGGTCTCTAAGGACATGACCAAGCGTTCGCGCAGGGGGTCAATCGGCGGGTTCGTCACCTGGGCGAAGCGCTGTTTGAAGTAGCGGTAGAGCCCTTGAGGTTGCTCAGACAGAACGGCTAAAGGCGTATCGTCCCCCATCGAGCCCACCGGAATCTTCGCGCCGAAGACCATCGGTTCGAAGATGCGCTCGATCTCCTCCTTGTGGTAGCCGAACAAGCTCTGAGCGCGCAAGAGAGCGCCTTCCTCCCACCCTCTCGCCGCGACCACGTCAGGCTGCGGCTCGGGGCGTAACATGTGCTCCTCGATCCACTTCGCGTAAGGCTGACGCGACGCCACCTCCGCTTTGATGTCCGCGTCGTGCAGCACGCGGTGATTTTCCGTGTCTACCGCCAGCATCATGCCTGGGCCGAGGCGACCTTTTTCGATGATGGTCTCACCCGGCAGGTCTACCATCCCCGCCTCGGAGCCGACGACGACGGTGCCCTCTTCGCTGATCCAGTAGCGCTGGGGGCGCAGCCCGTTGCGGTCGAGCGCGGCGACGGCGGTGCGCCCGTCCGAAAAGGCGAGCGCGGCTGGACCGTCCCAGGGCTCCATTAGCGCGGCGTGGTATTCGTAGAAACCGCGCAGTTCGGGCTCCAACTGCTCGTTCTCCTCATAGGCTTGCGGCGCGAGCATCATAAGCGTATGTAAGAGGTCGCGCCCGGAGAGCGTAAGGAGTTCGAAGGCGTTGTCGAGCGCGGCTGAGTCGCTGCCGCCGGGTTCGATAATCGGCAAGAGGTCGTCTATCTCGTCGCCCCATACGCCACTTTTCAAAACCATCTCCCGCGCCCGCATGAAATTCACGTTGCCCTGGAGCGTATTGATCTCGCCGTTGTGCGCCAAAAAGCGAAACGGCTGCGCTAAGGACCAGCGCGGAAAGGTGTTCGTCGAGTAGCGCTGGTGAAAAACGGCGAGCGCCGTTTCAAAGTCCGGGTCCGCGAGGTCCAAGTAGAACGCGCTCAGTTGCGGCGCGACCATGAGGCCTTTGTAGGCGAGCGTCTGGTGCGAGAACGACGGGATGTAGGTGCGCCCGAGGTCGGCTTCAAAGAGACGGTTCTCGATCCGCTTGCGCGTGAGGTAGAGCAGGCGCTCAAAAGCAGCGTCATCTAACCCTTCGGGACGCTGCAGCAACACTTGCCGCATGACTGGGCGGCGGCGGCGGGCGTCGTCGCCCAGTGCGTCGTCATTCGTGGGCAGGTCGCGCCACATAAGAAAGCCTAAGCTCGAGTCCTCAATCACCTCATCAATCAGACCAAAAACCTCATCTTCAGGTGCAAAGTTCGAGACGAAAAAGCTCCCAACGGCGAGGTCACTATCCTTCTCCAACTGGATACCTTGCGCCGTCAATTCCCGCCGAAGGAGCCTATAGGGAATCTGCGTCAGGACGCCCGCGCCGTCGCCCGTGAGCCCGTCCGCGCTGACCGCGCCCCGGTGCGAGAGGTTGCAGAGCGCAGTGAGCGCGTGCTCTAAAATTTTGTGTGTTCTGCGCCCCTGTATATCCGCGACGAAGCCCACCCCACAGGCGTCGCGTTCATGAGGATACGCCAGCGTCTGAAAGTTAGAATATCGTGTCACTAGGTCTTCCCTTTCCGCCCCCGGTAAACCTGCAAAGCTGAACATAGTTGTGCAAGTCAGATAAAGCTAACTAAGCCCACCGACTGAGAAAAACGCGAAAAGGTCTTGCAGTCGTGAGATGTAGCGTCACATGCTGTGAGAGTTCATGCACGTATGGGCATGATGATGAAGAAGTGCGACCTGCATTGTGAGCGGCGCAAGGGCAATTATAGCGTTTGGTGAGGATGCGTGTCAATTTTCACGATGTCAGCTTTTCCTTCATGAGAGAGGTCAAATCGCGCTTTCCTGTCAGGAATGTGCCAGAAAAGAAGCCCTAAGCGCTCTCATATCGGGTGGCTCGAGCACGACATATTAACCTGTATACCCAAATGTATATTTTCCCACTCCTGCCCGCATCACCTACGAATCTTAGGCGCTCTCACCCACTGGGCTTAACTTAGGCGCGACCTTGTCCCGAAAGAGTTTATATTCAATCGCGTCAATCAAGGCTTCATACGAGGCGTCGATGATGTTGGTGTCCGCGCCGACGGTGCCCCAGGAGCTTTCGCCGTCGGTTGTTTCGACCTGCACACGCACCACGCTCGCCGTGCCCGTTTCGGGACCGGACAAGACGCGCACCTTGTAATCGGTAAGCGTGAGGTCAGCGAGCATCGGGTAGAAGCGCATCAGCGCTTTGCCCAAAGCGGCATCTAGCGCGTTGACTGGACCATCCCCGGTGGCGGCGGTGTGCTCTAGCTGCCCGCCCACCTCCACCTTGATGGTTGCCTCGCACATCGGCTTATTGTCTTGGTCGCGCTTGTCAATGTTGACGCGGTAGCCGTGCAGGATGAAGTAGGGCTGATATTCCCCTCGCACCTTTTGGCTCATGAGGTGAAACGAGGCTTCGGCTCCCTCAAAGGCGTAGCCGCGGTGCTCTAACTCTTTAAGCCGCGCCACGACCTCTTGAACCTGCCCCGCACTGCTATGGTCTGCGCCATACTTCGCCAGGACGTTCGCCCGCCCCGAGAGGTCGGAGAGGAGCACGTTGCGCGAATTGCCGACCTCTTCGGGTCTAATGTGTTCGTACGTTTCTGGATTCTTGTTGACCGCTGAGACGTGGACGCCGCCCTTATGGGCAAACGCCGCATCGCCGACGTAAGCCGCCCTTGGGTTCGGCTGCATGTTGGCGCGTTCGTCTACGTACCTCGAGAGGTCACGCAGCCCCACCAAATCCTGCGGCTGCTCAAAACCCAATTTCAGCGCCAAGTTTGGAATGACTGAAATGAGGTTCGCGTTGCCGCACCGCTCGCCGTAGCCGTTGACCGTTCCCTGTATATGAGCCGCGCCCGCCTGAACTGCAGAGAGTGAGTTCGCCACCGCTAACTCGCAGTCATTATGGGTGTGGATGCCGACGAGAATACTGAAACGTTCCCTCGCCTGTGTTACAAGCGAAGCAACCTCTTGTGGCAATGACCCGCCGTTCGTGTCGCACAGCACGAGCCTGTCTGCGCCGCCGTCTGCAGCGGCTTGCAAGGTCTTAAAGGCATATCCCCTATCCGCCCGGTGTCCATCGAAGAAATGCTCTGCATCGTAAATCACGAATTTCCCTTGTGATTTAAGAAACGCCACCGAGTCGCGAATCATCTCGAGGTTTTCTTCCAGCGTCGCCCCCAACGCCTCCACCACATGCAAGTCCCACGACTTCCCGAAAATCGTCACCACAGGCGTCTGCGCTGCTAAGAGCGTCTGTAAGTTCGCGTCATCCTCCGGCTTGACCCCTTTGCGCCGCGTCGAGCCGAACGCTGTCAGCCGCGCATGGACGAGCGGCACGTTTTTCATCAACTCGAAAAAGCGCACGTCTTTCGGGTTCGAGCCGGGCCAGCCGCCCTCGATGAAGTCCACGCCGAAGGCGTCTAAGCGTTTGGCGATGGCGACCTTATCCTCGCTCGTTAGGTTGAAGCCTTGCCCTTGGGTGCCGTCGCGGAGGGTGGTGTCGTAGATTTCGATTGCGGTTTTGATAGTCATCTATTTCACTCGTTCAGGCAGCTTCCGCGTGTTGATCGCCTGTTCCAAATTCAGTAAGGACTCGGTGGGCGGGTTCGTAGTAGGCGAGCACAATGTCTGTTTTCGGAATACCTAGCTTTATAAGGTCAAACGCAATGCCGTGCTCTGTTCCGTCATACTGAATCCAAACCTGCTCACCGATAAGGTCAATATGGATAAAACTCCCGCAGATGCGCTTGTCGCCCAGCCACCCGACCTGCACAAGATGATAGTGGTCGCGCATTTCGTCTAAGACAAGCTGAATGTTTATCCCTTCGGCGGTCGCTATGCTCTCCGACGTATTGCTCAGCACCTGCTTAACAATCCGCCGACGTTCCTCTAACGCCATAAAATGACCTCCTTATTGATAATATGATAGACGATCAGCTTGATGCGCCCATCTTTAAATGACTGCTTTTCAGTCAAACCACGTCCGAAGAAGGTGTTATAAACGCCGCTCGGCACAGCCAGATAAAGGACGCGCTCAGGTTCCTTCATTTTCAACGCTGTCCTATAAGCAATAAACTGCCCAATCGCTCCGTAAAAGTCGTGCAAAAAAGACGGACTAACAAAGCTCTTGACCTCTACCGCAATCCTCTCTTTCTCCTTTTGCGCCGCTAACACTCTTTCTGCGCCCAAGTCAATCTGCATCGGCTTGAATTCGGGAATAGGGAGCACATATGGGTCGTGGGTGATCTCCCAGCCGTCCTTAATGAGAGCGTCCCAGACGATGTCGTGGAATTTGTCTTTTGCCATCTGGATGCTAAGCGCCGTCAGGTATGCGGCTAACTCACCCTCTCGCAAAGATAGTCAGCGTAAGTAGTTGACTCTACATTCTTCCCCAGAATCTTGAAACCTGTTCTCATCAACAACCCGTCCATAATCCAGTCAAAGGTACTGTATTCATCACGCACATGCGTTTCGAACTCAGCTCGAGTGAACCCACTATAGCCTGTCACCTCTTGAATCCACGCTTCAACCTCTCGCTCAGCCGCTTGGGGCGAAAAGGAGAAGATGACATCTTGCAGGTATAGACGCCCGCCTACTTTGAGCGAAGACGCTACGTTGAGCAGCGCTCGAGCTTTCCAAAAGTCAGAGAGGTGATGAAGCGCGAACTTTGTGATGACGAAATCAGCAGGTGGCGCGTCGTGCTCATAGCTCAAAAATCCAGCATGAACGAAGGTGACGTTATTTATCCCTACTCTTTCAGCTTTCGTCCGTGCGTACTCGAGCATCGGTAAAGACACATCCACCCCGTAAGCGTGCTGACACCTCTTGGCAGCTTCAATCGTCAGGTTGCCCGTCGCCGTACCGAACTCGAGCACCCTGTCATCTGCGCCGACGCCTAACCTCCCCAGCAGTTCGCGGCAGGCTTCGGGCGAGTTCGAGCCCTGCTTCTGGTCATACGCCGCGACCTCGGCTTGGCTCGAGAAGTCCACGCCGATTTGCTGGAGTTCGTTATAGAGCCAGTTCATTTCTCGCTTTGCTCTGCGCTGAGAACACGAAGATTCGGGTTTATATCGAAGTCAACGTCCGGCACGTCCGAATCAAACTCCGTAAGGTCGTGCTCATCCCAAAACTCACCTATCGCCTCGAGCGTCCTAGCCTTAGAAACACTGGACGCTCTCGGCACATCGTTCAACCTCTTATCCTCATCCATAATCTCACGGCGTCGTCATCGTAATCCGGTTCGCCGCCTCCTTATTCCGTCCAATCCCCGCCGCCAACTTATTGAGAACATCCACATAGGCGAGCACCGAAGCGTGCACCACATCCGTCGAAACGGCGCGTCCCGAGACAATCTGCCCGTCGCTATTCACGCGAATCGACACCTCACCGAGCGCGTCCGTCCCTTTGCCGATGGCTTTGAGGTCGTAGGACTCGAGGCTAAAAGGAATAGGCGTCAGCTTAGCGAGCGCCTTGAACGAGGCGTCTACGGGACCGTCCCCTAAAGAGGTCTCCTCCATAATGCCTTCGGGCGTGCCGAGACGCACCAACGCGGAAGGGGTCATGCCGCCCGTACCGGATTGGAACTGGACGTGCTCGAGCTTGTACGTTTCCGCCACCTTCATCACTTCGTTTTCCACTAACGCCCGGATGTCGTTCGTGTCAACGGCTCCCTTATGATCTGCCAAATCTTTGAAGCGTTTGAACAATACATCCACCGAGTCCGCGCTGATGCCGTGGTCGGGGACTTCGTTCTCCAAGTCGTAGCCCATGTCCATGAGCGCCTTTTTGAAGGCGTGCCGCCCGGAGTGCTTGCCCATCACCAGCACGCCCGCCTCGCGCCCGACGAGTTCGGCGTTCATGATTTCGTAGGTGGCTTTGTGCTTCAAAACGCCATCTTGGTGGATGCCCGACTCGTGCGCGAACGCATTGTCACCGACGATGGCTTTGTTCGGCGGGACGCTCATCCCGGTGTGGCGCTGGACGAGGCGCGAGACGTTGTAAATCTCCTGGGTGTGGATGCCGATGTCCGCGCCGTAGTGGTCCTTACGGGTGTAGAGCGCCATGACGCACTCCTCTAAAGAGGTATTCCCGGCTCGCTCACCGATGCCGTTGATGGTGCATTCAATCTGCGTCGCGCCGTTTTCGACGGCGGCTAAGGAGTTCGCCACCGCCATGCCTAAGTCGTCGTGGCAGTGCGTGGAGATGGCGACGTTAGCGGCTTCGGGGACGTGCTCGAAGATGCTTTTAATCAGTGCGCCGTACTCCTCGGGCGTGCCGTAGCCCGTCGTGTCAGGAATATTGACCGTCGTCGCGCCCGCCTCAATCGCCGTTCGGACGAGTCTGTAAACGAAGTCGGGGCTCGCCCGCATACAGTCCTGCGCGGAGAACTCTACGTCATCGGTGAACCTCTTGGCGTAGCGGACCATCTCATCGGACAGCTCGAGCACCTCTTCCTCAGTTTTTTTGAGGATGTACTCCAGGTGCACTTTAGACGCGCTCGTAAAGGTGTGAATGCGCCCCTTTTCCGCTGGTTCAATCGCTTGCGCTGCCCGCTCGATGTCGAGCTTATGTGTCCGTGCCAAGCCGCAGATGACGGGACCTTTGACCTGTTTGGCGATCTGATACACGCAGTCGAAGTCGCCGTCGCTGGCGATGGGGAAGCCCGCTTCGATGATGTCCACGCCCAAACGCGCTAAGGCGTGGGCGATCTCGAGCTTCTGTCCCGTATTGAGCGCGACACCGGGAGACTGCTCGCCGTCGCGGAGGGTGGTGTCGAAGATGTTGATGTAAGCCATGTTAAGTTCCTTTCGAGAAGAGGTTGGTTTTAGGTGTTCGAGGCTCTTAGCCGTTAGCTAAAAGCGTAGTCGCTGGTTGTTGCCGAGCCCGCGTCCTAGTAACTCCAACCAATTCATCTGTTTTGACTCAAACATATTTAGACCTCTTACTCGAAAGGACTTAGCTACTACAGTTATGTCATTCTGAATGGAGCGAAGCGGAATGAAGAATCTCTGCATTCGCCTTCTTCTCTTGCCGAGATTGCAAGACGAGACCCTTCGACAACCAGGCTTCGCCGTACTTCGTGAACAGGGTGACAAGCTAGGACTTGGCTAATACCTAAAAGCCAATAGCTAATCGCTACTCTTAATAAACGGCATCATCTTCCGCAAACCTTGCCCGACTTGCGCCACTTGCGTTTCGCCCGTCGCTTTGCGTCCAGCTTTTAAGGTGGGCTGACCGACTTGGTTCTCGAGCAAAAACTCCCGCGCAAACTTGCCCGACTGAATCTCTTTCAAGACGCGCTTCATCTCCGCTCTAGTCTCGTCCGTGACCATGCGCGGACCCGTCACGTAGTCGCCGTACTCTGCCGTGTTCGAGATGCTGTAGCGCATCCGCTCGAAGCCGCCCTCATAGATGAGGTCCACGATGAGCTTCATCTCGTGAACGCATTCGAAGTAGGCGATCTCGGGTTGATAGCCCGCCTCGACGAGCGTTTCAAACCCTGAACGCATGAGTTCGGTCACACCGCCGCAGAGGACCGCCTGCTCACCGAAGAGGTCGGTTTCGGTCTCTTCTTTGAAGGTGGTCTCTAACACGCCGCCTCTTGTGCCGCCGATGGCTTTGGCATAGGCTAACGCCCGCTGCTTCGCCGTGCCCGTCGCGTCCTGCTGAATCGCCATGAGGCACGGAACGCCGCCGCCTTCCGCAAACGTCCGACGAACCAAATGCCCCGGACCTTTGGGTGCAACCATGAACACGTCTACCTCATGAGGCGGCGTAATCTGACCGAATTGGATATTGAAGCCGTGCGCGAACAAGAGGGCGTTCTCTGCTTCTAAATTCGGCGCAATCTGCTCCTGATACACGCGCCCCTGTACCTCATCAGGCAGGAGAATCATCACTAAGTCGCCCGCTTTAGCGGCTTCGGCCACCTCCATGACCTCTAAGCCGTGCTCTTCCGCCTCCATCCAAGACGCTGAGCCCTTGCGCAAGCCAACCACCACTTCGCAGCCCGAGTCTTTTGCGTTCAGTGCGTGCGCGTGTCCCTGCGAGCCGTAGCCGATGACGGCGATAGTCTTGCCCTGTAGATGTTCTAAATTTGCGTCGCTGTCGTAATAGATATTCGCCACTATGTTCTCCTAAAGGATGATGAATTGCTGTTGCTAAAATAAAGAGAAAAGGACTGAGTGCTGAGGACTGAGTAAAAAGACTTTTCTCTCAGTCCTCAGTCCTCAGTCCTTTTGACTTTTCTCTTCTTTCACGCTACTTCTAACTGCTTCGGTAATCTCGGATCGGCGGCGCTCCTGGTCAGCGCAACCCGTCCTGTGCGGATGAGTTCCAAAATTCCATACGGACGCATCTGCTCGATGAACGCGCCCATCTTACCCTCGTCTCCGGTGATTTCAAAGGTCAGCGCGTCGCGGTGAACGTCCACGATGCGGGCGCGAAAGTCCTGCGCCATCTGGCGGATGTCTACGCGGTCTTCAGGCGTTTTCACAGCGACCTTGAGGAGCATCAGCTCGCGGTCTACGAAGGCGGCTTCGGAGTGGTCTACCACTTTGATAACCTCGATGAGCTTTTGCAGTTGCTTCTCGACCTGTTCGATGGTTTCGTCTTCACCTCTCACGACGAAGGTCGTGCGGGAGATGCCCGGCGTTTCAGATTGAGCAACCGAGAGCGACTCGATATTGAAGCCGCGCCGCGCGAAGAGGCTGGCAATGCGCACCAAGACGCCCGGTTTGTCACGCACGGTCACGCTCATGACGTGCTTGTGTCGACTCACGCCCTAACCTCTTCGGGTTCTTCCGGGTCCTGATCGCCCAAGAGCATCTGGTCGACGCCCGCGCCCGCCGGGATCATCGGGAAGACCTTTTCGGCTTCGTACACGACGAAGTTCATTACCGCTGGCTTGCCCTTTGCCAAAACTTCGGGGATGAGCCGCGCCGCTTCGTCACGGTCGAAGATGTTGTAGCCGTCAATCCCATAGGCTTCCGCGAGCTTGGCGAAGTCGGGGTTGGAGTCGGCTAAGAAGACCTCACTGTAGCGCTGGGCGTGAAACATCTCCTGCCACTGCCGCACCATGCCGAGCATCCCGTTGTTGCAAATCGCGATGATGATGGGGAGTTGGTGTTTATAAATCGTTGCCAACTCCTGAATGTTCATCTGCACCGAGCCGTCACCCGCGACGCAGACGACTTGTTCACCCGGACGCGCAAACGCCGCGCCAATCGCCGCAGGAAGACCGAAGCCCATCGTCCCTAAACCGCCCGAGGTGAGCCAGGTGCGCGGCTTATTTGTAGGGAAGAGCCGCGCGGCGAACATCTGGTGCTGTCCGACCTCGGTGGTTACCACGCAGTCGCCGCCCGTCTCGCGCTGGAACATCTGGATGACCTCTTGGGAGACTAAAGGCTTCTCCTTTTTATAGCGCTCGTAGTACATCCCTTTCCACTCGCGGAGCTGGTTCCACCATTCAGGAATCTCGAGTTCGTCCAACAGCTCCCCCAAACGCGGCAGCACGTCGCGCAAATCCCCTACGACAGGCACATGCGCCTTGACGAGCTTGGAGATTTCAGCGGGGTCGATGTCGATATGCACGATGGTGGCGTTCGGCGCGAAGCGGCTGATCTTGCCCGTCACGCGGTCGTCGAAGCGCAAGCCTGCGCCGATGATGAGGTCGCAGTGGGTGATGGCGCGGTTGGCGGTCACGGTGCCGTGCATCCCCGGCATCCCTAAGGCGTTCTCCATGCCGGCGGGGTACGCGCCGATGCCCATGAGGGTGGTGATCACGGGGATATTGGTCTTCTCGGCGAAGTCTGCGACGACTTGCGAGGCGACCTGTCCGCCGCCGCCGACCATCATGATGGGCTTTTTGGCGGCTTTAATCGCTTTAGCGGCGCGTTTAATCTGCCCCTTATGTCCAATCACCGTGGGCTTGTATCCCGGCAGGTCAACCTCATGGTCGAAGTGCCCGGTGAATTCGGCTTGTTGAATGTCTTTAGGAATGTCGATAAGCACAGGTCCGGGGCGTCCGGTGGAGGCGATGTGGAAGGCTTCTTTGACCACTTTGGGGATGTCGTTGACATTCTTAACAAGATAGTTGTGCTTGGTGATGGGTCCGGTGATGCCGTAGACGTCCGCCTCTTGAAAGGCGTCGGTGCCGATGAGTGAGGAAGGCACGTTACCTGTAACTGCGACGACGGCCGACGAATCCATGTGCGCTGTCGCGAGCCCCGTCACGAGGTTTGTCGCGCCGGGTCCGCTCGTCGCGAAACACACGCCGACTCTGCCGCTCGCCCGGTAGTACGCATCGGCGGCGTGCGCTCCGGCTTGTTCGTGACGCACCAACACGTGTTTGATGGGTGAATCGTAAAGGGCGTCATACGTGGGCATGATCGCGCCCCCTGGATGCCCGAAGACGATGTGGACGCCTTCGCGCGTGAGCGCCTCGAGTAAGGTTGCTGCACCGTTCATCTTTCCTCCTTCAGAACCCGCAAGCTCTTTGCGCGCCCCTATCTAAGCCCAGTCTAACCGATACGCCCAATGAAACCGATACGCCAATAAAAATGCCCCGCCGAAGGGGTTTCGGCGGGGCACAGTCGGTCTAAAAAACGCTAGACGACGCCCCAGCTTCCTAGAATTAGGACGCCACCCGCCATCACAGCAACAAATTCGGAAGCGAATTCTGTAAACAAAAATGTGAAGTGGACATGGAACATCTGAACGGAGTATACAAAGGGGGAAGGAGGCTGTCAAGCACCGTTACAGTTGCAAAAAGTTGCGCGTCGAAGCTACGTTTTGAATCATGGATAGATTTCAGCAGGCAAAGTACGTTCGAATAAGATCAGGTCGTGAGCGGGCCGAGCCCAATATACGGGCACATCCCGCTTCACGGTACGATTTTGTGTTACAAGTGACTTTGAAGGCGGTAGGTGTTACACTTCGTCGATACCTGTCGTCTTTGACCCGTTCTCCCAGTTGTCCCCCTGGGTACGGCGTAAGGACCGTTCGCTCGGTTTAAGGAGGTTCCGCTATCGAAACTCTACGTGTCTCGGGAAGCTCCCGTCCCAACTCCGTCGCAGGTGCCATCGCTGCGCTTTTGCGAAGTGAGAGCGAGGTGGAGGTGCAAGCCATCGGTCCGCAAGCCGTCAATCAAGCGGTCAAGGCGATCGCCATTGCGAGAAGCTACATCGAGCCCGACGGACTCGACCTCACTACGCAGCCTTCGTTTGTCAAACTCGAGCTGCAAAATGAGGAGCGCACCGCGGTGCGTTTCACTGTGCGCAGTGAACAGCTCGAGGATGATTAGTTCATCCTCGAGCGTACTCTTACGCGGCTGATGAAGCCGACAATGTCGCGCCTCTCACGCTGATTTAAGAAAATCTGAGTATACTTAACTCATATACGCGCGGTAGACACCTTGCCGCGCTCCTCTTCTATATAATTGGGAAGAGGTTGAATACTCAGGAGGGAACATGCTTTTAATCGGTATTGTCGGCTTTGTTGTGTCATTGGCTATCAGTGGTTGGCTGCGCATGACCTACGGTAAATGGT
The DNA here is from genome assembly GCA_965213925.1 of Trueperaceae bacterium. Classification (GTDB taxonomy): domain Bacteria; phylum Deinococcota; class Deinococci; order Deinococcales; family Trueperaceae; genus CBDBZX01. Next base: position 3,569,315 of record OZ243927.1, on the reverse strand, counting down.
CTAAAGTGCAAAACGCCTCTGGGTTGACCGGGGCTGAGGTCGCCAGGGCTATTCTACACGCGAACGGCATTGATAACGTTAAGGTCGAGTCGGTGCCAGGGCAGCTAAGCGACCACTACGACCCCACAAAGCGCGTCGTACGTCTTTCAGAAGATAACTATAACCGCCCTAGCGTTGCAGGCATGGCTGTAGCAGCTCACGAGGTCGGTCACGCGATTCAACACGCCAAGTCGTATTCGCCACTCGTATGGCGCTCGGCGCTCGCGCCCGCAGCGAACATCGGCTCGCAGTTCGGCATTTACGCCGCGATGTTCGGGCTCATTCTTGGCGCTAGTGGGCTCTTGCAGATCGGTATCATCCTCTTTAGCGCCGCCGTACTCTTCCATCTCGTCACCCTACCCGTCGAGTTCGACGCGAGTAGACGCGCTCTGGCGCAAGTTAAAGAACTTGGCATCGTGACCCCGCGCGACCAAGGAGGCGCGAGAAGCGTGCTTACCGCCGCTGCAATGACCTACGTCGCCGCCGCCGCGACCTCCATCGCTTACCTCGTCTACTTCATCCTGGCGAGCCGCCGGTAAGTTATCACCGCTAGACAGACCGCTTTAGAGACCCTGCGCCGCGTTCACCGCGGCGCTTTCTCTGCGCCCACCTTAAATGCGGCTTTAGAAACCTCTCCTCTTAGCACCCAGGACCGAGGCTTCGTGACGAGCTTAGTTTACGGAACCTTGCGGCTCGAACTTGCCTTGGATGCCTGCCTAGCGCCCTACCTCAAACGCCCCGACAAGTTACCGCTAGAGGTTCGGGACGCGCTGAGACTCGGCGCTTACGAAATTCTCTACCGAGAGACGCCGCGCCGCGCCGCCGTGAACGAGTGGGTGGAGGTCGTCAAAAAACGCTCGAGAAAGCTTTCCGGTCTAGTGAACGCTGTACTTCGCAAAGTCGAGCTGCTCGAGCTACCACCCGCTACCCGCTACGGCGTCCCCGACTGGCTCTTCGCACAGTGGGAAGACCTCTTCGGCGCACAGAGGGCGGAGGCGGTGGCAAAAGGGATGTTAGAACCCGAACCGCTCTGGCTCACCTCTTACCATCCTCAGGCGACCCATTCGCTCATCGAAGAGGGCTGCGAAGTCGCGCTCGGCAAAGTGGACGGCACGCTAGCTGTGCGCCCGAGCAGGTCTCTCGCAGAACTTAGCGCCTACAAACGCGGCTGGGTGCAGCCACAGAACCCCGCCTCGACCTTGCCCGTGCGCCTCCTAGAAGCGGAGCGCGGCGAGCGCGTGTTGGACCTTGCGAGCGGCAACGGCATTAAAGCGGCGCAGCTCGCGGCGGCGGGGGCGCGTCCTCTAAGTATCGAGCTTCACGCAGATAAGCTCAAAAGAGCGGAGAAGAACTTGGCGCGGCTGGGGTTTGAAGTGGAGGGGTTAGGGCACGACTTACGGACCGTCCCCGGCGTTCCCGCTGCGCAGAAAGTTTTGCTCGACGCGCCCTGCACGGGGACGGGTACGTTGCGCGGAAATCCCGAACTCCGCACAAAGGTTACACTAGAAAGCGCCGCCGCACTCGCCGCACTCCAACGCGAACTCTTAGGAACCGCCGCCGCACTCACCGCGCCGGGCGGCATCCTCGTCTACGCCGTGTGCGCACTTACTCACAAAGAAGGACGAGGGATGACCGAGTGGTTCCTGGCAAGCTACCCCGAGTTCAGCGCCGAATCTTTTCTGTTCGACTTGCCCGCGGAGAATACGTCAACAGGGTCTTACATTCTGCCTTTAGAGGGTTTGGACGGGTTTTACATCGCCCGTTTCAAGCGGCGTGAGTAATTGAGTCATTCTCCCAAATATTCTAGGGTAACAGTGTTTGATTCGAGGCTGTATGAGCAGGCGAAGCGATTGCGAAGCATTGCCCCGAATCCATTTTGAGCATCTACATAAGAGGTAAATACTGCGGTTCCAAGAGAAGGATCGTAAGAATAAGTCTCGCTTGTATTGAAGATTCCAGGGAATTTAGCTGTACTTGGTGCGCGGAGACTCCTTTTTACGATGTTTTTGCAAATACTCCTCACCTCGACTTCTTTATCCCTTAGAATCTCTATGGTTTCCTCTCGTAACTTCTTTTCAGCGGCAGCCTCAGCCTCTATCTTTCTCGCTTCTACTTCCTCGGCTGAGAGTCGATCAATCCAGACACTAATACTCTCGTCTTCTGTTGCGCTAAGAGTTCCCTCGAAAGGTCTGTAGAGCATTTGATCAGCTATAAGTTGATAGTTGATATCTTTACCATTTGGCACTTGCACTGTTAATGGTGTAGTGCCTTCTAGCTTGCGATCAACAAAAAGCTCTGCACCTTTAGGATCGCTTGTGAAGGTTACTTGAACATTCTCAGGTATATCTTCTTCGCTTCTATCTGCTTCTTCTACTTTAGCTGTGTTGACTTCGAGTGGTCGCTCCTCCACATTTTCGAAGTTACCTGTAGGTACTGTTTCAGTATTCTCAGATGCATTATTGTCCGTAGCTACTGTCTCAATAGTGTCTGTTTCAGGTAGCTGATTGTTAAGAAGCATGAAAGCTACAAAGGTTCCAATAGATAGAATGAGGCTACGGCGTCTCAACTTGGGAAAGCGTCTACGTACAAAAGGTAGGACACAAAGTACCAAAAAGACAAGGTTGACGAGAAAAACGAGGGCTAAGATACCAACCAGAAATTCAAGCATAAAGAAGCTCCCACCTCAGAAAAATTTAGCTTTCTTATGGGCAGCAGAGTACCATTTAGCCGTTGTAATGAGAAGTATTTGAATTGGCTAATGTGAAAAACTCCTCATCAGAAATTTTAGAGAACCATAATCGGGCTAAACCAGCCTACAGAAAACTCCCGTAGACACCCACCACCGCGCGCGGTATCAAAGCGATCCGCTCCACCGGCTTGAGATAGGCGCGCCGCGTCAGGTTGTCATAATGATTTTGCTTCACTTTGCGCAAGATACCCTCGTAGTTGAGCGCCGCTACCCCTACTGCCGTGGCGGAAAAGCCTTTGAGTCTAGGGATACCCTGCCAACCTTGACGGTAGAGCGCGTTGGTCAAGTCGAAGAGGTCTTCTAGGAGCGCCACGTAGCCTTCACTCACCTCACCGCCCTCGAGTTCTTCTAAAGTAACGTCATATTTGTTAAGCAGTTCGTTGGGGATGTAGCAGCGTCCCATCGCCAAGTCTTCGCCCACGTCGCGCAAGATGTTGGTGAGCTGCATGGCTTGACCTAGAGCCACGGCGCATTTTAGCGTCTCCTCGCCGCCCCGGTACCCTGGAATCGGCGCGATGAGCAGCCCGACCACGCCCGCCACGCGGCGGCAGTAGAGCATGAGTTCGTCCATCGTCTCGTAGCAGGGCGCTGTGCCCTAAGTCGGACTCCAAGCCCCAAGATACAGCTCGTCGAACGCGCTTTTCGGTACGTCGTGGTTCTCGAGCACCCAGGTGAGACCGATCTCTAAAGGTTCGCCGTTTTGCGGGCGTCCCCGCATACGCCCGCGACACGTGCTCCCACCATCTCTCCAACCGCTCCCGCCCCGCTTCGGCTGTTGTCGCTTCGTCCACGGCGTCGTCCCCGCTCCGACACACGGCGTAAATCACACTTACAGCGCGGCGCTGACCCTTCGGAAAGAGCCTCGAGCCCATATAAAAGGTGCTCGAATGAACTTTGGTCAGTTCGGTGCAGTGCGCAATGGCTCTCTCTAAAGTCATGTCACCTCCGGGGGACAGGGACAGGCAGGATGACTACAATGTACCTCGGTGAAAGCGACGTTCAAGGTGCACGTCAAGAGCGGACCTTTAGTGCCAAAACTGTGTAAGCGTCGCCTGAATAGAGTCTTGTAGTCATAAAGTAAATTCTTCACTAATGCTATGAAGGTTTGAGGAAGACGACTTCATTGCACCCTACAATCACAAGCAGGTATGATCTGGTCACAAACGCTCTCGGTAGAGAAAGCTTCAGTTGAGCATCACGTTTATGGATAATATCTGCGCTCTTCCAATTTAGAGGACAGATAGCTACAGACACTCTCAGTAGAAAAAGCGTTTCTGAGTAATCACATTCATAGATGATACCTACCCCTTCAACTTAGCAGAAAGAAAACGCCAGACCCCTAAGACGCCACCCGCTCCCCCCGCGCCGACCCATACCGAGACGCCACGTACTCGTCAAGCATCTTATTAAAGTCCTCGACAATCCCCGGACCTTGCAGCGTCCCGACGAACTTCCCGTCACGGTAGACGGGCGCTTTGGGGTCTTCGCCCGTGCCGGGCAGCGAGATGCCGATGTCGGCGTGCTTGGACTCGCCGGGACCGTTCACTACGCAGCCCATCACCGCCACCTTGAGCGTCTCGACGCCGGGGTAGGACTCTTTCCAGGTGGGCATCTGCGCTTTGAGGTACGCCTGGATGTCGCGCGCCATCTCCTGAAAGAGCGTGCTGGTGGTGCGCCCGCAGCCGGGGCACGCGGTCACAGTCGGCGCGAACGAGCGCAGGTTAAGAGCTTGCAAAATCTCCTGCGCGATTTCGACCTCTTTCTCGCGCGGCGCGCCAGGGTCGGGCGTGAGCGACACGCGGATCGTGTCGCCGATGCCCTCCGCAAGAAGAGGCGCTAAGCCTGCAGCGCTCGAGACCGCCCCTTTGACGCCCATGCCCGCTTCGGTCAGCCCGAGGTGCAAAGGATAGTCGCAGCGCTTCGCGAGCAGGCGGTAGACCTCCCACAAGTCCCTCGCGTTCGAGACCTTCGCGCTGATGATGATCTTGTCGTGACCTAAGCCGTGCTCTTCCGCTAGCTCCGCCGAGAGTAAGGCGGACTGCAGCATCGCTTCGATCATTACGTCCCGCGCCTCTTTGGGCTGCGTCAGGGCGGCGTTTTCGTCCATCAGTTTGGTGAGGAGTTGCTGGTCCAGTGAGCCCCAATTCACGCCGATGCGCACAGGCTTGTCGAATTCCTTCGCCACGTCAATCATCGTGAGGAAGTTCTTGTCGAAGTTGCGCCCCGCGCCGACGTTGCCGGGGTTGATGCGGTACTTCTCCAAAACGCGCGCCGCTTGCGGAAACTCCCTCAACAAGATGTGTCCGTTGTAGTGAAAGTCGCCGACTAAAGGAACGTTTAAGCCGACATCCGCCAGCCGCTCCTGAATCTCCGGCACCGCCCGCGCCGCCTCTTTGTTGTTGACGGTGATGCGCACGATTTCGGAGCCCGCACGGTGGAGCTGCGCGACTTGCTCCGCGGTCGCTCTAGCGTCGGCGGTGTCGGTGTTGGTCATGGATTGGACGACGATGGGGTGTGCGGAGCCGACGGGCACGCTTCCGACCCACGTCGTGACGGTTTCTCGGCGAATGATCTCTGACATTAAGTCTAGTCTACCGAGTCTGGGTCAGAGGGACATCACCATCTATAACACTCACCGCTCCCAGAACGCGGGCGGCTCGAGTCCCAAGAGCCGCAGGTAGACGAACCCCTGCGCGCGGTGGTGAATTTCGTTGTCGACGGCGTAGAGCACGTAATCCCGGTTGGGTTGGGCGGGCAAGTTAAAAGCGGACTCGCCCTCGTGAAAACGCTCTGCCGGGATGCGTGACCACGTCTCTGCTAAGAGCGCATCACTCTCATCCCACGCGCTGAGCAGATCAGCTTTCGTACGGGTCTGTTGCTGCACCTCTTTCGTGTTCGCTTCCCACGCCTCGAGGTCGACGTCTGTCCCCTCGCCCAAGAGGTGCTCGAGGACGGGCCTCGTCATCATGATGAGTTCTAGCGTCATCGCGCTAAAGGGGCGCATACCGTCCACCGAGAAATCGAAAAGCGCGTCCTCGGGAAAGGCTTGGGCCGTGCGGCGCGTCAAGCGTCTGTGACCTTGCCAGTGCCCTAGTAGCGCCGCCGGGCTTAGGAAAACCTCGCGAGTGTCGGTAGGATTTGCCTGCGTATTCGCGCTCATTTACAACCGTCCTTTCGGAGTCGCCCAGAACCTCATCACCCTCGAGCAATCTTACTCAAAGTGTAGACCTTATTCCCGTCAGGGCTTGACGGCTTTTTGTGGCAGGATAAGAGGTATGTACGATCCCTCCATGCGTGTACTGACCGTGCTCGAGCTTTTGCAGACCAAAGAGCGCATGTCGGGCGCGGAATTGGCGGAGCGTTTAGAGGTGAGCGTGCGCACCGTGCAGCGCTACGTGGCGCGGCTCCAAGACCTCGGCGTGCCCGTGACCTCTACAAGAGGTCCGGGCGGCTCCTACCGCCTCAGACCGGGCTTTCGGCTGCCGCCGATGATGTTTGGGACAGAGGAGGCGTTGGCGCTTGTACTCGGATTGGACGCATTGACCTATCTGGGTTTAAGCGAGATCGCGCCCGCAACGGCTGGGGCGCAGACGAAGTTAGAGCGCGTCCTGCCCACCTCCATCCGCGAACAAGTGGACGCGCTCCGCGCAGCGCTGGAGCTAGAGCGACCTCGCGGAATAGTGGACGCGGACGCCGCCGTTCTCACCCAGCTCGCCGCCGCGACTTACGCAAGCCGACGCGCCGCGCTGACCTACGAAGCGAGAGGCGGCGAGGTGACCTCTCGCGAGGTGGACCCGCTCGGACTGTTGCAACACGAAGGGCGCTGGTTCTTAGCGGGCTATTGCCATCTGCGAGGGGGGCGGCGGCTCTTCCGGGTGGACCGCATCAGAGGGGTGGCGCAACGTGCCGACACGTTCGAACGTCCCGCCGCCTTCGACCTCCGCGCCTTCGTGCGCGAGGGTCTCGCGTTCGCGCACGAGTCCCGGCGCGTCACGGTGTGGCTGGCGCTCACCCCGGAGGCGTTGCCGCACGTTCTACCTCATCTTCCGCCGGATAAAACGGTGACGAGAGAGGGCGACGGTTCGCTGCTACGCTGCACGGTCACGGACTTAGAGGCGTTCGCGCTCTCGCTGCTCTATCTGCGCTGCAAGCTCGAGGTGCGTGAACCGCTAGCGCTTAAAGAGGTGTTTCAAAGGGTGGCGAAGCGGGCGCTCGAGGTGAGCAAAGCGGGTGTTAGCAATTAGCGGTTAGTCTTACCCACAGGTTTGGATTAGCTCATTAGGTTTTCCTGACAGTACACTGTCAACATTATATCGACACCTTCTTACTGATGTCACCCTGAGCGAATGCGTGAGGGTCTCGTTTTTCGTTCTCTGTCAGAGGAGTCAGCAAGGTCAGAGATTCTTTCACTCCGCTTTGCTCCATTCAGAATGACATCACTCATTTTTTATTTAACGTTGTAGTAATACAGCGTAAACCAAGTATTGATACTTCCTACTGATGTCACCCTGTTCACGAAGTCGGGCGTAGGTGCTGTTTCGTCGTGTTAGCCTTGCGAATGCGTAAGGGTCTCGTCCTCCAATCTCGGCTAGGCAAGAAGGCAAATGCAGAGATTCTTACGCTCCACGGAGCCTGCCCTGGTGAGGGTTCCGCTCAGAATGACATCACTCATTTTTTACTTAACGGTGTAGTAAGCTGACCCGCCGAGACGCTGACGCGCTTAATCTTAGGCTGTACTACGGCGCACCTCCTACACGAAAGGTAGCCTCCTAGACATGAAACAAGCTCTTATCATCGGTGCCACGGGGGGCATCGGCTCGGCGCTCACAAAGCGCTTAGCGGGGGACTACGCACTTACGCTCGTCGGGCGCGACCAGACGAAACTGCGTGAACTCAAAGGCGCGGCGGACGCGAAAGTCGTGCCGACGGACGTCTCGAGCGAGTTGGAGGTGCAAGCCTTGTTTGACGAGATAGACGAACTCGACCTCGTCGTCTATACGGCGGGCGACATCCAGCCCGAACTCCTCAAAATGGCGAGCGCCGAGAACTGGCGACGTGTGATGGACGCGAACTTGACGGGCGTATTTTTCACCCTGAAATACGCCGAGGCGAAACTCAATAAGGGCGCGCGCATTTTCGTGGTCGGCGCTCGCCCCGAGCTGGTCAAGTACCGCGGCTTCGGCGCGTACGCCGCCGCCAAAGCGGGCGTCGCCTCGCTCGTCGAAATCGCGAACGCCGAGATGAAGCGCAAGGCGTCCCTGACGCTCGTGCTGCCTAAAGCGGTGGATTCAGACTTTTGGGATAACGTCGGCGACCCGCCTAAGGGCGCGCTCAAACCGGACGAGGTCGCCAAGGCGATCCAGGAGAGTTTGCAGGGTGAGGCGGAGGAAGAGTTAAGAGTGGGCTAAAACCTTCTGCGTGTAGAGGCGATTCATGAATCGCTCCTACACAGCGCCGCCGAGAGGTGTAGAGAACGCCCTAACGTGTAGGGGCGGGTTTCAAACTTGCCCTACGCCGCACACTCAATCTCACACTGAGTCATACGGATTTCGGTTGAACACTACATAAACTCTAGTGAGTTTCTTTCGTTCACAACCGAAATCCGTATCTTTTCGACTCGTTACACTCGGGGTAATTCCTAAAGGAATTACCCGGAAACGGTATCACACCTCAACCTAACGCCACATCCAGTACCAGCATAAGTACGAGCCCGACCATCGTGCCGAGCGTCGCGACGCGCTCGTTTCCATTGGTATGCGTTTCAGGGATGATTTCGTCGCTGATGACGTAGAGCATCCCGCCCGCCGCGAAGCCCATCGCGTAGGGCAAGAGGGGCGCGGCCAAACCCACCGCCCACGCGCCGAAAAGCGCGATAGGAATCTCCACCGCACCCGCACGGATGCCGGTAAACGCGGCGTACGAGAGGTTGCCTAGCCCCGCGTTTCGCGCCGCCACCGATACGGCAAACCCTTCGGGGATGTTCTGGATGCCGATGGCGAGCATTAAAGCCACCGCATTTTGAAAGTCGCCGCTGCCAAAGCCTACACCGACCGAGAGACCTTCGGGCATGTTGTGGAGCGTAATCGCCACGACGAAGAGAATCACTGAGGCGACCCGCCCGCTGCCGCCCGCCGCGGCGTCCTCGCGGCTCCGCCCGGTAACGAGCACGTGCACGTGTGGCACCCAAGCGTCGGCGCGGTCCAACACCAACACGCCGAGCGCCAAGCCGATCACGACAGCTAAGATGCCGCCCTCTTCGATGCCCGGCAAGATGAGGCTCGTAAAGCTCGCCGAAAGCATCACGCCAGCAGCGAAACCCAGCGCCCCGTCGAGTTGACGCTCGCTCGGGTCGCGCCACACCAGGATGAGGAGCGCGCCGACGAGGTTGAGAAAGCTGATGACCAAGCCGCCGCCCAAGCCCTGCCAAACCGGGTCAAGCTCGCGAAACCACGTCCACACCTCTTGAAATATATCGGGGGACACTACACCACCTCGGCGGAGGCTTGACCGCAGGGCTCGGCGGGCTCGCCGTACTCGAGCTGCAACGTCGTGTGGATAATCTCAAAATTATCGTGCAATCCTTCATTCGCTCTTTTTAGAAGCTGATTGCCCGCTTTAGACGCATCGGCTAACACGAGGTGCGCCGTTAGCGCCGTCTCAGTTGTGCTCATCGCCCAGATGTGGAGGTCGTGAACCTCTTTGACACTCGTGAGGCTCCTGAGGTAGTCGTGAACCTCTTCGGGGTCGATGCCCTCGGGCACAGCGTCGAGTGAGAGGCGCATGGCGTCCGCGAAGAGCCCCCAGGTGCTCCATAAAACGACGGCGACGATGACGAGGCTGATGACCGGGTCGAGCCAATAGGCGTCTGTGAAGATGAACGCGACGCCCGCTAAGAGCACGCCCAACGTCACGAGCCCGTCCGCCATCATGTGCAAGAACGCGCCGCGGATGTTGAGGTCGCCGCGCCCGCGCACGAACAAAAACGCTGTGCCGAAGTTGACGATAAGCCCCACGAGCGTCACCCAGATGATCGTCATGCCTGGCAGCGGCGCGGGGTCTTGCAGGCGTTGGATAGCCTCCCACGTCACGATAGCCATTGCGCCGAAGAGCAGTAGCGCGTTGAAAAGCGAGGCGATGATCGGCGAGCGCTTTAGTCCGTAGGTGTAGCGTTCTGACGGGCTGCGCCGCGCTAGACTTGCCCCGACCCAAGCGATGACGAGCGAGAGCACGTCGCTGGCGTTATGACCCGCGTCCGCAATGAGCCCCAGCGAGCCGATGCGCAGACCGATGACGACCTCGACAACGACGTAAAGCGTGTTTAAGCCGATGCCTATCGCAAAAGCGCGGCCGAAGTCTTTGGGCGCATGTGAATGGTCGTGTGCCATGTTTCTCCCTATGTGTCTTGACCTGTATATCTTGAACTAATAACCGAGCTTTAGCCGTGCAAGACGTGCTCGAGCCCACACGCCACGAGCTGCTCTACGTGCTCGTCGTCGAGGCTGTAAAACACGTAGCGCCCCTCTTTGCGCGCCCTGACGAGCCGCGTCTGCCGCAGGTGCCGCAGGTGGTGCGAGGCGGCGGATTCGCTCAAGTGGGCGGCTTTCGCAAGGTCGCTCACGTTGTGCTCGCGCTCGGCTAAAGCCGCCAAAATAAGGATGCGCGCGCCGTCGCCTAACGTGCGGAAGAGTTCAGCGAGTTGCGTGGCGGTTTCTTCAGTAAGGTCGGCTTTCATAATTTTATGTATGAACACCTGTTCATATATCGAGAGATTATCAAGTCTGAGCGCCTCCTGTCAAGCGGCGCGTTAGCGGGCAGATACAAAAGGGCGCGCGGACATGACCTGCAGGTCATGTCCGCGCGCACCCTCCTACATCTTAAAAACGTTTAGCTAACTCACTGAAGTTAGTCGATATAAGGTCGTAGCTTTAGACTAACTACACTGTAAACTAAGTGTTGATACTTCTTACTGATGTCACCCTGTTCACGAAGTCGCTAGCGGGAGCGGTTTCCTTCGGAAGTACTTCGTGAACCACGCGACGCGTAAGCCTTGCGAATGCGTAAGGGTCTCGGTTGGCTATGCCAAAACTTTGTTACTTCCATTCTCGGCTAGACAAGAAGGCGAATGCAGAGATTCCTTCACGGAGTCTATCCTATGGTTTACCGTAGGGCGGAGTCTATCCTACGCTCGCCGTAGGGCTACGTTCAGAATGACATCACTCATTCTTTAGCTAACAGAGTACTAACGCTTAGTTCGCGGGCGGCTCGGGCGAGAACACGTCGAGGACGGCGTCCTCGACTACAGGGACGACCTCATAGCTCGCCTCGCCCTCGGCTGAAAAGCGCACCGTGAAGAGGTTCCAGCCTTGCGAGAGGTCTAAAGACTGGTTCTGCGCCGAGAGCGTCGCGTCTTTGTCGACGTAGAGCACGACAAAAAATCCGCTCGGCTCCTCTAAGTTGACCACGCCCAAGTAAGGCGTGTCCGCGTTGCGGTCGAAGGCGTCGTTGCCGTTTTCGTCGAGATAGACGTTTGTTTGCGCGCGGGTGAAGTTGACATCGCCCGGCGACACGCTATATTCGCTCTGCAAGCCCGGCAGCGGCACGACGCCCCCCTCGAAGGGCGTGAGCGCGTCACTACCGACCTCTTCGCCTACCGTGACGCTGAAGGTGCCCCCATCTGGCGTCGCGGTGGCGATTTCCTCGCCCCACACGCCCTCGAGGTTGATCACGTGCACGCCGACCTTCGCCGCTTCGGGCAGTTCGCCCTCGGTCTGCACGAGGCCGCCGACGGTGACCTCTTGTTGGGCTAGAGCGACGCTTAGGACGCTGATAAGAACTATCTGAACAAGTAATTTCATGGCTGCTCCTCAATCGTTCGTGGCGCGACGGTGTCGAACTCGCGCGTGAAGGGTTAAACTGCGTACGCGCACCCTCTTGTGCACCTATGCACCGCGCGCGTAAATCGCTGGTAGCTTAACACAGCTCCCTAAAAATACCCATCACGGTGTGCTCACTCTCACTTCATTATCGCGCGACGAGGCGTTCATCTTCTTCACGGTGCTCAGTTTTGAGCACGGGAGTGAACGGGGTGTGAAGAGGTCGTTAAGATTTCGGTAAAAAGATGCTAAAGGAAAATGATGTTAAAGGTTCGGAGGTGTGGCGGCTGAAGGGTATCATCCGCCGAAGAGGTCGCAAATTCAAGCCTCGAGTTCCAACCCCTCAGCAAAAACGGCTATGCGATATACGAAGAGGTCGAGCGGTATGAAAAGGTAGCGCTCCTTAGCTTCCGTACCCTTCAGGGTGCGCCTCGAACCAAGCCCACGCCGAGGCGACCATCTCCTCCAAAGACTCGTGCTCGGGCTGCCAGCCGAGTTCGCGTTTGATGAGCCCCGAGTCCGCCACGAGCGCCGCCGGGTCGCCGGGGCGACGCGGCTCTATCTTCTCCGGTATCTCGTGGCCCGTCACCTCCCGGCACACTTCGACGACCTCGCGCACCGAAAATCCCTGACCACTGCCCAGGTTGTAGCGCTTCGCCTCGCCCGTCTGGAGGGACTCGAGCGCCAAAATATGCGCCTGCGCCAAGTCGAGCACGTGCACGTAGTCGCGCACACAGGTGCCGTCTCTCGTGTCGTAGTCGTTTCCGAAAATCCCGATATAGTCACGCTTACCCTGCGCCACTTGCAAGGTGATGGGGATGAGGTGGCTCTCGGGGCGGTGGTCCTCGCCGTACGTTTCGGATGCGCCCGCCGCGTTGAAGTAGCGGAGCGCTACGAAGCCCAAGTCCTGCGTCTCATTAAGCCAATCCAGCATCCGTTCGATAAGGTACTTCGACTCGCCGTAGACGCTGCCGGGTTGAATCGCGGCGTCTTCAGAGATGGGGAGGGTGTCCGGCTTGCCGAAGAGCGCCGCTGTTGAAGAGAGGACGAACTTTTTGACGTCGTGCTCGAGCAGCGTCTCTAGTAGCTTCAAGGTCCCCGCGCTGTTGTTCTGAAAGTATTTCGCAGGCTGCGCCATCGACTCGCCGACGAGTGAAAAGGCGGCGAAGTGTAAAGCTGCTTCAACATTGTGTTCTTGAATAACTTGCGAGACCTCCTCCGCATCTGCGATATCAGCCTGCATAAACGCCGCGTCGGGGTGAACGGCGGCGCGGTGCCCTGTGGCTAGATTGTCGAGCACGGTGACGCTATGACCTCTTTGGATGAGCGATTCGGTGGTGACGCTGCCGATAAAGCCTGCGCCGCCCGTGACGAGAATGTTCATAAAAGTAGCCTACCTGATTTTTAGCGTTTAGAGGCTCTAATACAACCTTCATAAAGTCGGATTTTACCCTCTTTGCTGAGCTGATATCTCTACGATAGATTGAGCCTCCAGAGGCTTAAATCAACCTAAAAGGAAAATATCTTCATGCGAATATCTCATCGTCTTCGCGCTACAACCGTAGTTGTAGGGCTACTTTTGACTGGACTGCTCTCGAGCTGTGGCGAAACCACGCCCCCGGTAGACCCGCCCGAAACAGAGAGCACGTTGCCTCCCATTACGCTGAACGTGGCGGGCACTTGGAAGGATGAAGGGGGACGTTACGAAATCTGCGAGTACGTCGAGCCCAACCTCGAGGTGTACATGCAGCTCGAGCAAAATACCGGACAAGGCGACTTTTCAGGGTCCCTCATCATAGGTGTTGATGACGGTACCGAGTACGCTTTTGTCAGCGGCAGGGCAAAGGGTAGCGTCAGCGGCGACAAGGTCACGGGTACAGCGAGCATCGTCAACGATCTCGGTGATACCTTCACATTCGGCATGGCGCTCTCGCTGAGCGAATCGCGGCTCACGGGAAAACTCCTCGGCAAGGAGTTCCTTCCTTGTGATTCTTATGAGAACCCAACGCTAGGCGACGATACCATCCTCATCGAGGTTGACTTGCAGCGAACGGACGCCGCGCCGCCAACAGGGACACCTCGAGAACCCGTCGAAGACGACGCCTTAGAGCCCAATAACAGCGCTGACGAAGCTGCCGAAATCGACCTCGACTACCAGGCTGAGCTTGTCTTACAGGATGAGGACTGGTTTGAGTTCACGCTGAGCGAGGAGCAACTCGTCACCTTGGACGTTCAAGCGGACGATGCGAGCTACTTCTACGTGGACGCTATTATCTACGACGCGTCAAAGGAGGTGCTCGGTAGTTACGAATTTTACGGTTCGAACCCTAAACCTAAGCAAATACAGCTCTCGGCTGGTGTGTACACGTTGAGGCTTTCAGGCAACGTCAATTCGCAAACTCGGGGTTACAGTCTGAGCCTCTCGAGCGAGCCTTTACCCGACGCCGCGTTTGAGCCCAACGAGAGTGCGCAAAGTGCCACCTCTCTCACCCTCGGCGCAGAGGCGCTAGCGATGTACTTGAGCGACGACGACGAGGACTGGTTTAGCTTTACGCTAGCCACGCCGCAAATCGTCACGTTTGAGGTGGAGAGTAGCGGCTCGAGCCTCCGCTACACCCTCCTCGACAGCGCGTTCAATGAGCAGCGTCGCATCTACGTATACGAAGATAGCCCTGATGATACCGTCGTCGCCACCTTAGCGGCAGGAACCTACTACCTCAAGATTTATCGCTATTACGACGCCACCGCCTACAGCGTGCGTGTGAGCAGCGAAGACCTACCCGACAGTACCTTCGAGCCCAACGACGCAGCGGACCAGGCAGCCGAGCTAACCTTTAACGCCTCGGGCAACTTCTCGGGCGAGATGTACCTCATGCAAGAGGACGAAGACTGGTTCGCGCTCACTCTAAACGAAGCGCGTCTCGTCACCTTCAACCTGGGTAAAAGCTATTACGACTTCAGCACTGCTCTTTACAACGCTGACTTAGAGGAGCAAAGGAGTAGCTCTTATAGAGGCTATGCGTTTACCGTGGCGCTCGAGGCGGGCACGCACTACCTGCGCGTCTACGGCTATGACTACGGCAACGGCTTGGGCTACTCCTTAAAGGTGAACAGCGAACCCATCCCCGACGCGGAGCACGAGCCTAACGACAGCTTCAACGCCGCCACGCCCATCCAACTTCCCTTTACCGACGCGCTTTACATGGCTCAAGAGGACGAAGACTGGTTCAGCTTCACCCTTAGCGAAGAGCAGCTCGTCACTTTAGAGCGGAGCGACACCGACTCCTACAGGGTCAACGGCGCGTTCTACACTGCTGACGGAACCAAGCTCAGCGGCAAGTCTTTCTCACTTAGCAGCCAAGGCATTATCTCCTTTATCCTGCCCGCAGACAGCTATGTTTTGTCGCTGAGTACCGCCTCTTACTATAGCGACAGAGACTTCGCCTATTCGGTCTCGATCAGTAGCGAAGCGGTTCCTGATTTGGAATATGAGCCCAACAACTCCCGCGACGAAGCGCACGCTATCGCCTTAGGATTCTCCGACGACAACCTAGTCATTTCCTCCGGTGACGAGGACTGGTTTAGCTTCACGCTGGACAGCGCCGCGCAAATTAATCTCACGCTGAAGACGAGAAGCTCTTCGCTCTACGGGTATCTGTACGACGCTGAAGGAAACTATGTGCGCGAGCAGTCCCATATCTATGAAGGTCTGAACTCGCCCGTTCTTCCTGCCGGAACCTACTACTTGAAGTTTTCGCACCACTACAGCAATGCGCCTAAATACGGTCTTAGCGTCGTTAAGAAGTAGCTGAATTGAGGTGAGCCCTCGAGTCACCCGAGGGCTCACCCCTTTAGAAAGAATTTCAGAACGCTCGACAGCTTTTTGCAAAGCTAAATTTTCCTCTCGTTCACGCGGAAAAACCCGCTACGATGCGCTAAGCCTACCCAGGCTCAAATCATTTCAAGGGAATGTTTATGAAGCGATTTTACTTTCGCACCGCTATCGTATCAGCAGTGCTAATCTTAACCGGGCTTCTCTCGAGCTGCGGCGGCAACCCTAAGCCACCTGTAGAAAAACCAGAAGACCCTAGAAGCGCTTTCTATGGAACTTGGATAGATAGAGGTGCAGTACTAAATACTTGCGGCAATTTGGAGCAGGTTGATGTCGTCTTAGACTTTTTCACCGAGGAATACAACGACCTCAAGGTCGCTATACAGTCATCCACCTTTGACGTAGCTTACGGAGAGGGCCTGTGGTTCACAGATACTCCTAATCCAAAAAGAGTTACTGGCACGATTATGTCACCTCGACAGAGCGCTTGGGCCTTTGATTTTGATCTGGAGCTGGAAAACTCTATTCTTAAAGGAGAGATTGTATCTTTCAGAAACGATCTATGTGAAAATGGCGAACAAGATGCGGCAACTATTCGCGTCAACCTCACACCCTCCGATCGGGCTCTCGAAATTCCCCCTGTTGTCGAAGATATGTTTGAGCCGAATGATAGTAGCGATGAGGCCAGCACCATAGAACTTGAGAGCGCAATCACAGCTACCCTCACCAGCAACGATTGGTTCAAATTTACGCTACCTAAGGAGGGCGTGTTTACGCTCACTTTCGATGAGGACAACGCCCGCTTCTTTGAAGTGCGAGTAACGCTTATGGATGATCAGTTGGAGCCTATAAACGAATTTGCTAGCAACGATGGTTGGCGAAATAGAAGAAACAGCTACAAATTCCTCCCAGCAGGAACGTACTTTTTAGAGGTTGATGGCGAAATTAGCTCGAGCACGCACGCTTATACGTTAGAAGTCTCAGCAAGTCCTCTTCCAGACG
Organism: Trueperaceae bacterium; assembly: GCA_965213925.1. Lineage (GTDB taxonomy): Bacteria > Deinococcota > Deinococci > Deinococcales > Trueperaceae > CBDBZX01. The sequence goes on along the minus strand of OZ243927.1, from coordinate 3,552,820 downwards.
CGGAATTCGAGCCGAACGACATCATTGAGATGGCGGCAAGCATCATACCTAACGCTGGTAAACGAAATATGTATCTAACTGAAACAGACGAAGATTGGCTTACTTTCAAACTGGATACGGCTCAACTCGTAACGTTTAATTTGAGTAGCGACAGTCCGCGCGACTCAGCCTTCTATCACAGACTACGCGCTGAAGGTGTCCTCAACTCAGTCTACAACCATACCGAGGGAGGCTCTTTTACCCACGCGCTCGATATGGGCACGTACCACTTGAACATTTCTAATTTGGAGTACGAAAAACCTTACTCTATAGAACTTACAACTCAGCCTATAACCGATCAAGCCTACGAACCTAACGATACCGTTGACGAAGCTCACACCATAAGTTTGCCTTTTTCGGACACCATTCACCTTCCTCAAAACGATGAGGACTGGTTTGCAATCGATCTTGAAGAAGACCAAAATGTCACTTTTTCTCTGGAGGGAGGTGCTGTATTGGATTCATACCTCAGAATTTCTAGGCACAACTCCATGGGTGGTCGTTTGAGTGATCATGAGTTCACGAGTGGCGAGTATAGGACGTTCCTACCAAAAGGTCGACACTTTTTTAGGCTTAGCGATCAAGCAGATAAGGGGCGTGCTTACCTCTTGAGGATAGAGGGGAAAGCTGTCGCACAGTAACCCTCTTCAGCATCTTGAGTAGGAAAAAGCGAGCTAAGCTTCTCGAGCCCCTCCGGGGGCTTTTTTGTTTTCCACCTCAGCTAACAAAGCCTCACAACCTTTTATCCCTGTCGTATAGTAACCTCACGACATTTGGAGGTTTTATGACAGTCCCCATGACCGAAAAAAACGCCCCCGCCAGCACCTCAGCATTAGATGCAGGCTTAATCTGGTTCGACGGCGAACTGATGCCCGAGTCTGAAGCCAAAGTTTCAGTATTGACCCACGCCATGCACTACGGCACGAGCGTCTTCGAAGGCATCCGCGCGTATGAAACTGAAAAGGGCGCGGCGGTCTTCCGCTTGCAGGAGCATTCGCAAAGGCTCATCGACTCCGCCAAAATCATCGGCATGGACTCGCCTTATTCAGTTGAGGAGATCAACGAGGCGATTTTAGAGACCATCCGCCGAAACGAGCGCAAGTCTTGCTACATCCGCCCGCTGCTCTGGTACGGCGCGGAGTCTCTGGGCGTCAACCCCGGCAAGAACAAGGTGCACTTCATGGTGGCGACGATGCCCTGGGGCGTCTACTTAGGCGAAGAAGCCATCAAAAACGGCGCGCGACTCATGACGAGTTCGTGGCGCAGGAGCCCCGGCGACGTGATGCCGACCAAGTCCAAAGCGGGCGGCAACTATATCAATTCGGTTTTGGCGAACCAGGAGGCGCGGCAGGGCGGCTTTGACGAGGCGCTGCTACTCGACAAAGAGGGCTTTGTGGCGGAGGGTTCAGGCGAGAACATCTTCTTTCTCAAAAACGGGACGCTCTTCCCGATTGCGCATTCGGTCAACTTGCGCGGCATCACCCGTGATTCCGTGGTTAAACTTGCCAAGTGGATGGGCACACCCGTCGAGGCGACGATGGCGACCAGAGACGAACTCTATATTGCGGACGAAATCTTTATGGTGGGAACCGCCGCCGAGGTCACGCCGATAGCGAGTATTGACCGCCGTCCTATCGGGACGGGTAAAGCGGGTGAGTACTCGCTTAAGATGCGCGAGACCTACCTCAAGGCGACGCGGGGTGAGATTCCTGAGTTTACCGATTGGCTGACCTACGCGAATTCGTGAAGAACGAAGCGGGGCAATCTCGTCTACATGGGTAGGCAGCGCGGTGTAGGGGCGATTCATACAGTAATTTACCTGTGCCCCTACGACGGCGTAATGAGAAGGGCTCGTTGGTAGATGCTACGCATAGTGCGCGTCCGCAAGCTCGCGTTTGAGCCTCGAGAGCGACGCCTCCGTCACGCCCAAATAAGACGCCAGGTGATACTGCGGCACGCGCCTGACTAGCTCGGGCTCTGTTTGCCGCAGGGCTGCGTAACGTTCTTTCGCGGTTTGTTGAAGAAGTGCACGCATCCGCACCTCTTTACGCATCAAGATGTGCTCGGCGAGTTTACGCCCGAAGCGGTCGAAGACGGGGTGTTCGTCATAGAGCGCTAAGAGGTCAGAGAGGTCAGCCGCTAACAAAGAGGTCTCTTCTAACGCCTCGACGCCGTAGATAAGAGGTAGTCCTAACCCTGCCGCCGCCAATGCGCCGCCGAACGTACCCTCGGTTAAGAACGCCTTATTAGACTCTTTTCCGTCCTCGCCGGGATAATAAAAACGCAAGAGACCGCTGCTTACGAAGATGAGCTTGTGCTCTTTGTCGCCTGGGTAGTGTAAATGCTCAGGAGCCTCGAGCGTCTTCACCTCAAACATCGCCGCGAACGTGCGCCACTGACGCTCAGTGAGCGCCACCCAATCCTTCATAGCAAACTTCATGTGGTCGAAAAGGTTAGTTTGCATCATGACTGTAAGCTAGCCTTTAACTTTGTAGATCGCAGAGAAGTCCTCGTCGCCGTGTCCACGTTTGACAGCAGCTTGGTAAAGCTCTTTGGTGAGGTTCGCCAGGGGCATCGGCACGCCCGTATCGTACGCGGCAGTCGAAACCATCTGCATGTCCTTTTGCATCCATTTGAGGGGAAAGTCGGGGGTGTAGTTACCCTTCTCGAGCCCCGCTCGCTTCATCCCTAAAAAAGCAGGCACGACGGGTCCGCCGATGAGCGTGTCGAAAAGGACCTCTTGCGACACGCCGAGTCCTTCCCCTAGCGTCATCCCTTCGGCGAACGCCGCCATCGAGGTGGCGAGCATGTGGTTCACGACGACCTTGAGTGAAGTGCCCATGCCGTGGTCGCCGACGTGCTTGGTCCCTTTGCCCATTGCATCGAAGAGCGGTTGGACTTGCTCAATGTCCGCTTCATCTCCGCCGACGAAAAATATCAAATCGCCACTCGCGGCGGGGGCTTTCGTACCTAAGACGGGCGCGTCCAAGAAGCGGAGACCTCTTGATGTCGCCTCTTTCGCCATGCGCCTCGAGAAAGCGGGATTGAGGGTGCTCGAGTCTACCCACAGTTGCCCCTCTTCCACCGCGTCCAAAAAGCCTCCGTCGCCTAGCGCCGTCTCTTCGACCGCTTCAGGATGCGCGAGCATGGTGATGAGGACGTCCACTTCTTTCACCACGGCGGCGGGCGAGTCCGCCCAGGTTGCGCCCTTCGTCAAGAGGTCGTCTGCTTTTTCCTTCGTACGGTTGTGGACGGTGAGGTTGTGTCCCTCTTTCATGAGGTTCGTCGCCATGCGGCTGCCCATAATGCCTAGTCCGATAAACCCTACGTTCATATTGAATCCCTTCTCGTGATGGGCCGGAGCCTGCTGACAGCTTAGACCTCTTTGCGCCACGACGCCTTATCAAATGATAAGAGGTCGAAGCTCGAGCTAATCCGTGCTCACCCCGCGCAACTCACCTCGAGGTTCGGACCGCTCCTCTTCTTGCGTTTTCCCGAAGCGCCCGCGCTCGAAGAGGTAAAACGCCGCCGGCACGACGAAGAGCGTGAGCAAGGACGAACTCACCACGCCGCCTAGAATGACGAGCCCCAAAGGTCGCCTGAACTCGCTGCCCTCGCCGCCGCCTAAAAGGAGCGGCAAGCCGATGACGATGACGGTCAATGTCGTCATCAGGATGGGGCGAAAGCGGAGCTTGCCCGCCTCGACGAGCGCCTCGCGCAGGTCCACCCCCTCTTGCTGGCGCGACTGCACCACGTCAAGGAGGAGAATCGCCGTTTTGGTGACTAAGCCGATGAGGATGACGAAGCCCAACACGCTGTTGATGTCAAGCGCGGTGCCTGTGAGATAGAAGAGCCACATCGCCCCGACGAGCGCCAAGGGCACGCTGAGGAGGATGTACAAGGGGTAGCGAAAGGTGTTGAACTGGCTCGCGATGACGAGATAGTTGAGCAGGAGCGCCAGACCGAAGGCGATGGGCGCGACGCGCTGCAAATCGCCCGTAAGGTTGGGTCCGGTGCCCGAGAGGAGCGTGACACGCTCGTCTACGACGCCTTCGCGCTGCAAGGTCTCCTCGACCTCCCTGCGAATCTCGCTCAAAGGCGGTCCGCCGGGCGCGGTGCTCGCGGTGATCGTAGAGGAAAAGGTCTGGTTGGTGCGACCGATCGCGGAGGGAGCCTCGCGCTGCTCGAAGCGCCCCAAGGTGCCGAGTTGTACGCTGCCGCCTTGACCCCCTTGCGTCTGAGATGCGCTCTGTGCGGGTGGAAAGACAGGTAGCGACAAGAGCGCCTGCTGATCCGCCAAGACGAGCGGGTCCGCCCGGACGAGGATAGGAAACTCCTCCCCCTCGCGGCGCACCTGCGCGGCGTCCAGCCCGACGTTGTAGGCGCGCAGCGCGCCGTAGACCTCTTCCGCGCTAAGCCCCGCGCTGATGAGTTCGGAGGTGTTCACAACGAAGACCTGTTCGCTCACCGTCTCGCTCAGGCTGGACTCGGGGTTGCGCAGTCCGGGCGTGTCGCGGAGGATAGTGAGGGCATCGTTCGTGCGTTCGCGGAGCAACTCCAGATCGGACGAGCCTAAGTCGAGCTGGTATTCCGCTGTGCCCGGCGGTCCGGCTTGCTGCGCGGCGGAAACGCTCACGTCCACGCCCGTCTCGTCTGCTAAAACCTCTTCTAAACGGGACTCGAAATCGACGGCGAGTTCTGCGGTCTGTTTCTGGCGTTCGTCTTTGCCGACGAGTTCGACTAAAAGCTCTGCGCGTTCCGCGTTGGCGTTGCCCGTCGCTTGACCCTGGCTGCTGCCCTGCGCGCCGACAGTCGAGAGCACCCGCGTCACGAGCGGGTCGTCAAAAAGTGCCCCCTCGACGTTGCTGGTGACGCGGTTTGTTTCGGTGAGGCTGGTGCCGGTGGGCAGCTCGAGCGACACGCTGAGCTGCCCCGAGTCGATGGGCGGCGTGAAGTTAAAGCCTAAGCGCGGCGCGACGAAAAAGAGGCTCGCAAAGAGCGCCACCGCCCCGATCATCACGAACACCGCGTTGCCGAGCAACACGTTAAGGAGCGAGCCGTAGCCCGAGCGCAACCTGGTGATGAGCCAATCGCCCGCCTCGTAAAAAGTGCGGGCAATCGCACCTATAAAGAAGAGAATGAGACGCCCCAAGTAGAGCCCTAGAAAGAGCAGGAGCGGCAAGAGGAGTGTGCCCAGCGGATACGCCCAATCGGGCAGCGGGAGTGGAAGGCGCGACCCCGCAAAGTAGAGCGCGACACCGACCACCACAAAGAGCACCCAGAACCAGACCGTCGTCAAGGTGTCTAAAATCGCCTTCGCGTCCGACCCGATGCGACCTGCCGCGCCGCCTAACTGCGACCAGCTCGGCGGCAGCGGGTTCGGCAGATACGCCATGCGCACGGTCAGGAAGAAGAGCGCCTCGAGATACGAAAACGTGATCGTAATCGCCAGCGTGAGTCCGAACTGCGAGAAGAACTCGCCGATTTGCCCCGGTAAGAAAGAGATAGGCAAGAAGACCGCTAGGAGCGAGAGCGTCGAGGCTAGAACCGCCGCCGAAACCTCGCCCGCACCTTGAATCACTGCCTCGCGTCCTCGCAGACCTTGTTCGCGTAAACGGGTGATATTCTCCGCAATCACAATCGAGTCGTCCACGACGATGCCGATGGCGACCGTTATGGCTAGAAGCGTGATGATATTAAAGGTGAACCCCAAGAGGTCGAAAAAGATAAGTGCGCCCGCGAGCGAGATGGGAACAGCCAGCATCACCGAGAAGACCGCGCCCAAGTTGCCCACGAAGATGAGCACCACGAACGCCACGATGAAGATGACGAGGAAAATCTGCGATGAGGTCGCCGAGACCGTGTTGGCGATGAACTCCGTTTCGTCGCCGACGATTTCTGCGCTGTAGTTCTCGGGTAGGCTCAGCCCGTCGAGCGTCTCGCGCACCCTGTCTGCGGTCGCCACGGAGTTCGCGCCCGAGCGCTTGCGAATCTCCAATACGACGACGGGCGTGCCGTCCAAACGGGTGAAACTCTCCTGGTCGGTCGTCTCGTCGCGCACCACGGCGACGTCGCGCACGCGCAGACCTCTCGCTAAGTCCACCGGAATCTCTTCGACCTGCGCCAAGCTCGCGGGCGTGTTGCGTCCAATCAGCAAGATGCGCTCGTCGTCCACGCGCAAGTCGCCTGCGGGCACGGTCACGGCGGATGAGCGAATCGCACTCGCCACCACCTGCGGGCTCAGGTTAAAGCCGCTCAGCGCGGCGGGGTCTAAAAGCACCTCGATCTGCTGCGTGACGGGGCTGATAATGGAAACGTCCGCGACGCCCTCCGTGCGCTGCAAGGCAAGCTCGACCTCGTCCTCGACGTAGGTTTGTACCGCCGAGATGGACTCGCCTTCTGCCGCAACCGCCACGTCTAAGATCGGCTGCTCGTTCGGGTCGAAGGTGTCGACCGAAGGGGTCTCCGCGTCGTCGGGCAGCGTATTGACAACCGCGCTGACCTGCTGATTGACATCCGTGGCGGCTTGGTCGGGGTCGGTGCCGGAGGTGAAGTTGATGATGACCAAGCTAAAGCCCTCTGACGAGGTCGACGAGATGGAGTCGAGACCTTCTAGGGAGGTCAGCGCACTCTCGAGCGGCTCGCTGACTTGCTCCACGACCTCCGTCGGGCTCGCGCCCGGATACGCGGTAGACACACTCACGACGGGAATGTCCACCTCCGGCAAGAGGCTGATGCCCGTGCTCAAAAAGCCGATGAGCCCGAAGAGGAAGATCGCGAGAACAAAAAGACGCTGATGGCGAGCACGAAGCGCCGGACGAAGAAGGCGACTAAGTTAATCATAGATGTGTCCCTGTGATTCGACCTCTTGGCGGGTTAGGGCTCGAGCGCGTCTTTAGTGTCATAAGGAAAGTATTAGCCGAAACGCTCCTCTGCAGTTAGAAGTCGGCTTACGTTTCTGAATACACCATCAACTAAGTATTGGTACCTTCTTACTGATGTCACCCTGTTCACGAAGTAGCCAGTGGGAACGCAGTGACACGAAGCTTCGGCGAAGGCGTAAGGGTCTCGTTTTCCAATCTCTGCGAGAGGAGTCAGCAAGGTCAGAGATTCTTTCATCAGGCGAAGCCCATCCTGTAAAGGGCTCCACTTCGTGGAGTCTATCCTATAGCTCGCTGTAGGGTTCAGAATGACATCACTCATTTCTTAGCTGACAGTGCTGAGCCCTAAATTTCACAAAGGGAGGTATACTCACCCTTTAGAGCTGCATTCAAGGGAGAGACGCATGGCACCACTGCGACACTTTTTAGACTTCGCTGTTGAAACTGCCTACCAAGCCGGTCAGCTCACGCTCGGCTACTTTGACCGGGGCGTCCAGCCTGAAATAAAAGAGGACGAGACGCCCGTCACGGTCGCCGACCGCCAAGCCGAAGAACTCATGCGCCGCCGCATCGAAAAAGCGTACCCGGAGCACGGCATTTTAGGCGAAGAGTTTGAGGAGAAGGAGGGCGAAAGCCACCGCTGGCTGCTCGACCCCATCGACGGGACCAAGTCGTTCGTGCGCGGCGTGCCGCTCTACGGCGTGCTGATGGGTTTGGAGATCGAGGGCAAAGTCGAGGTGGGCGTCGCGTATTTTCCAGCTTTGGGGGAGATGGCGTACGCAGCGACGGGCGAGGGATGTTATCTCAACGGGCGGCGCGTGCAGGTCATGCAGACGGAGACGTTAGCAGAGAGCACCGTCTCGTTTACCGACATGGGCAACTTCGAGCGCTATGGGCGCGGCGCGTCGTGGCAGCGCATCTACCACACGGCGGCGTACCGCGTCGGCTGGTCGGACGCTTACGGGCACATGCTCGTGGCGACGGGGCGCGTCGAGCTGATGCTCGACCCCGTCATGAACGCCTGGGACTGCGGACCCTTTCCCGCGCTCTTACGCGAGGCGGGCGGGTACTTCGGCGACTGGGCAGGGAACGGGACGATTTACGGAAATGAGGCGCTGAGCACGTCGCAAACGTTACTACCGGAGGTTTTGGAGCTTATCCGGGGAGAGTAAACCTTTTTCCAGAGCGATCAGTCACAGTAAGGAGGCGAATGCAGTAGGGGCGATTCATGAATCGCCCCTACGCCGCACACTCCCTCTACGCATTAAGATGATATGACGTTTTGCGACCTCTTCAAAGTGGTGGGGCAATATAAAATCATTTCTCGAGCGAACTCCCCTACGAGAGCGCCTGCCGCATGTGGTCAATAAAAGGCAGCACCCTCGCCTCAGAAAGCGGTCTGGAGAAGAAGAAGCCCTGACTATAGGTGCAGCCTAAGCGCCTCAGCTGCTCCAGTTGCAGCTCATTTTCCACGCCTTCGGCGATGACCTCTAGCCCCAAGTTCTGCGCCATGTTGATGATGGTGCGCACCAGCTCGGCGCTCTCCTCTAGGTGCTGCATGTTGTCGATAAAGCTGCGGTCGATCTTGAGCGCGTCTACGGGAAAGCGCTGCAAGTAGGATAGGGACGAATAACCTGTGCCAAAGTCATCCAGGTGAAGCTTGACGCCCAACGTCTTGAGCGCCTTGAAGGTGTTGCGGACGCTTTGTGAAGCGTCGATCAGCGCGCCCTCGGTGATCTCCAGGGTGAGCTGCGACGCGCTAAAGCCGGTGCTGCATAAAATGCTGTTGAGTTCCCCCGTGAGGTCCGGGTAGAGCGCGTGCTGTGATGAGAGGTTGAGGGAGAGCCCCAAGGGGGCGATGAGGTGCTCTTGCCACACCTTTACCTGCTGACAGGCCGTGCGCCACACGTAGCGGTCCAACTTGACCATGAGCCCCATCTCTTCGGCTAGGGGTAAAAAGTCGGCGGGCGGCACCTCGCCGCGCTGCGGATGCGACCACCTGAGGAGCGCTTCGAAGCCCCTTAGCGCGCCGCTACGGGTTGCCACGATCGGCTGATACACGACTTTGAACTCCTCGTGCTCCAGCGCTCTGTGGAGTTCTTTTTCTAAAGACATCGTCGCGACGACTTGGCGGTGCATGGTCTCGTTAAAGACGCGGTAGGTGCCCCGGCTCTCCCCTTTGGCGCGGTACATGGCGATGTCGGCGTCGCGCATCGCGTCATTCGCGCTCCTATGCGCTCCGGTGCTCGTCACCACACCGATGCTCGCGCTCGTATGGAGGCTATGTTCCTCGACGTTCACGGGGTCTGTAAAAGCGTCCATGATGCGCTGCGCCACCTGAACGGCTTGCGCCTTTTCGATGTCCTCTAAGAGGATGGCGAACTCGTCGCCGCCCAAGCGGGCGACGGTGTCGGCGGGGCGCACGCACGTCTTGAGGCGCTCGCCGACGCTGACTAAGAGCGCGTCTCCAGCGGCGTGTCCGAGCGAATCGTTGACGATTTTGAAGCGGTCGAAGTCCAGAAAGAGCACGGCGGCAGTTCGCTCAGGCTCGCGCCGTTGGTGCTTGATGATCTGCGTGAGGCGGTCCATGAACAGGGCTCGGTTGGGCAGCCCAGTCAGCGAATCGTGAAAAGCGTCGTGGTAGAGCCGCTCGTTGGCGCGTTGCAGCTCGGCTTCCGTCGCGCGTAGCGCGTTGATTTGCTTCAAAAGCTCACTCTGCGTCTCTTTGAGCGCCGCCTCGGTCTGCTTTTGCGCGGTGACGTTGCGGCTGATGACCAAGACGGTATCGACCTCTTTGGGTTCTGCGGCGGCACTTTCGTTTTTATCCTCTTGAGACTCAGCCGCGTTCCATTCGGGCACGAAGTGACAGTTGTAAATCTGTTCGCCGTGAGAGGAAGGGTAGCGGACCTCTAACTCCGTCTCCTTACCGCTCCAAAAGACCTCTTCCAGTACGCCGTTCCAGAGCGTGTGCGTGCCCGTTTCGTCGAAGTCCTCGAGCCTTTGTCCGATAATCTTGTTCGCGCTCAGCCCGGTTGCCTTGACTACCGCCGAGTTGACGTAGACGTAGCACAGGTCCTTGTTGAAGCGGGCGATGATGTCGGGCGTATTCTCGACTAACGTCACGAACTCGCGGGTGCGGCGGCGCAAGCCCTCTTCAGCCTCTTTGCGCTCGGTGACGTCCATACCCGTGGCGATGAGCTGCGCGAGCTTACCTTGCGAATCGAAGCGGGGCGTGATGCAGAAGTCCACTGTGATGAACTTCTCCTCACCCTCGTCACCTACCACACGCATCTTGAGGTCAGAGCGGCAGGTCTTGCCGTCCTTCCCAGACTGAATCGCCTCCCTAAGCTGACCTTTGACCTCCTCAGAGTGCGACCACCAGACGGTCTCCTCCAAAGGCTCGTAGAGCACATTCTCGAGATCAAGTCCAGCAGTTTTAAGCGTGCTCTGGTCCACGCGCAAGACTTCACCCTCCAAAGAGAGCATCCCCGCAAACGCCATGAAGCTGCCCATCACCTGGCGCAAGTCGCGCTCGCTCTCGAAGAGGCTTTTAAGTCCAGTGATGTCGTTTTGCACGCCGAAGAAGTACTTGAGCTGCCCCTTGTCATCGTGGACGGCGGTAAGATAGAGTTCATTCCAGAACATCTCGCCGTCTTTGCGGTAGTTGCGCAACTCGACGCGGATGTTCTCCCCTTTTTTAATCGCCTCGCGCAGCCGCTCTAGCTCGGGCTGATCAAAGTCATCGCCCTGCAGAAAGCGGCAGTTCTGCCCGACGACCTCATCATAGGTGTAGCCCGTGAGTTCCTCAAACTGCTTATTGACGTAGATAAGCGGATTGTCGTGCAAGCTCGGGTCGGTGATCGAGATGACGTTATCGGTTGCGTCGAGCGTTCGGCGGAAGAGGTTGGGCAGGTCGCCGCCGGACTCGAGTTCGGCGAGCTGGCTACGAATCTCCTTGATTTTGCGTAAAATCGCGTTCTTCTGTGGCTCTGTCGTCATCGTCGTTAGCTACCCTCTCTCAAGACCCAAGGTGCTAAATGATGAACGTATTGTGAAGGCTTTAGCACTCGTTTGTTATACCGTCACACGCGCCGCAGAGCGAGTAAGAAACTCTACGTCTCGAGAAGTAGATGGGAAATTTCACGGAGGTTCTGCTGAAAGGTGTGACACCGGTATGAACTTACGGGCAACGCGCCTGACTTTTGCGTTATTCTGCTCCTACGTCAAGTCAACCGAGCGAGACCTCAAAAGGAGCTTCCATGCAAATTGCCGAACCGCACCTCCGCGACGTTGTCCGCCACATCATCATGGCGGGCGGCAGCGACGAGCACGAAGCCGAGCTTGTGACAGACCACTTGGTGAGAGCGAACCTCGCCGGGCACGACTCGCACGGCGTCGGGATGATTCCGACCTACGTCAAGCACCTTAAAGCGGGGCTGCTCAAACCAAATACGAAAGTGGAAAAGGTCAAGGATGAGGGGTCCATCCTCGTATTCGATGGACGTAGGGGCTATGGGCAAAGAGTGGCGTTGGAGGCGATGGACGCCGCGACCGAACGCTGCAAGGAAACGGGCTTAGTGCTCATGAGCCTGCGCAACGCGCACCATATCGGGCGTATCGGCACGTACGGCGAGCGGAGCATTGACGCGGGTTTGGTCTCGCTCCACTTCGTCAACGTCACGGACCACCGCCCGCTCGTGGCACCTTTCGGCGGCACGGACGCTCGCTTCGGCACGAACCCAATTTGCATCGCTATGCCCGGCGGCGACGAGAGCGAGCCGCTGCTTTTAGACATGGCGACGAGCAAAATCGCACTGGGAAAAACGCGCGTGGCGATGAACAAAGGCGTCCAAGTCGATGACGGCAGGCTCTTGGACGGGCAAGGCAAGCCGACGAACGACCCCAACGTGATGTTCAGCGAGCCTTACGGCGCGCTCTTACCTCTCGGTGACCACAAGGGCTACGGCTTAGCGCTCTTCTGTGAGCTTTTGGGCGGCGTTTTATCGGGCGGCGGCACGATTCAGCCGGGTCACGAGCGGCAAGGCAGCATCGTGAACAACATGCTTACCTTCGTGCTTGACCCCGCGAAACTCGTCGATATCCCCTGGATGCGCGCCGAAATCGACGCGACGATAGAGTATTTCAAGGCGTCACCGCCTGCTGACCCCGACAACCCTGTCCTGTCCCCCGGCGACCCCGAACGGCGCGCAAAAGAGACGCGGCAGCGTGAAGGGATTCCACTAGCGGACAGAGCGTGGGACGGTATTTTGGCGGCGGGGGAAGAGGTCGGGTTCAGCCGGGCGGAGGCGGAGGCGCTCCTGGAGAGAGCCTGACCCGGCTGCCGAAGGGCGCGCGGCGCAGCGCTCTTCTCACGGTATGATGGGTAGCGTGGACGAACCCCTCGAGACCCTCCTCGCCGACGCCGAAACGTTGCGCTCGCAAAACCGTCTGGGTGAGGCGAACGCCAAGCTCGAGCAAGCCGTAGCCATCGCTAAAGAAGAGGTCCAGCACGCCCCCAAGGTCGCGCTCGGCTTGTGGCGAGCTGGACGTTTGGAGGAGGGGGGTGACCTCTTAGAAGGCGCGGCGAAGAGGCTCGAGTCCTCCGACAAGAGCAAAATCCCTATGCTCCTCACCCGCATAGGCGCGGCGCACATCCGCTTGGGAAATCTGCAAGGTGCTGTCAATAAGCTCTATGACGCGCTAGAACTTGCCGACAACGGCTACACCGCGCTGCAACTCGGCAACGCGCTGCGCTACCTGGGCGAATTCGAAGAGGCGGCGGGGCACCTCACGCGGGCGTTCCACAAGGCGAAGACGGAGCGCGACGGGGCACTGGCGATTGCCGCGCTCTGTGCGCAGGGCGAGTTGGCGTTGGACGAAGGCGAAGCGCAAGCGGCCATCGAGCTGTTCGGCAAGGGGCTGGGGCTGACCGAACTCTCGAGCTTTGAATCCCTCTCCGTCGCCCCTTTAGCCGGACTTTCACAGGCGCACGTCGCGTGGGACTATCCTAAGAAGGCGGTCGAGGTAGGCGAGAAGGCGCTTCGCCGCGCTCATGCGGCGGATGACTCGGTAGGCAAAGCGCGGGCGCTTCTCTCTCTAGGACTGGCGAAAGAAGAGGTTACATTACTTCAGCAGAGCGAGCACGAAGCGGAGAACGCGCCGCACCGTCCCCTAGCGCTAAGGGCGAAGGTGGCGCGGTTAGAACTTGTCTCAGATTCGCAAGAGGTCGAAGCCGTCAGCCGAGAGGTTCAGGACGCGGGGATGCGCGCAGAGGTCGCGCGGCTGCAAGGGCTGAGGCAAAGGCTAAAGTCATGAAGGTCGTCAGCGTGTTCGGCAGCTCGAGCACCCAGCCCGGCTCGGGCGAGTGGCTCGAGGCGGAAACCCTCGGCAGACGCCTCGCCGAGCGGGGGTATACCGTCGCGACGGGCGGCTACGGCGGCAGCATGGAAGCCGTGAGCAAAGGTGCAGGTGAAGCGGGCGGAGAGGTCATTGGCGTGACCGCGCCAGATGTGTTCAAGTCTCGTTCTGGTGCCAACGGTTACGTCACCGAAGAGGTCGAAGCGCCGCACCTCTTAGAGCGCATCCACCTCTTGACCGAGATGAGCGTCGCCGCCGTCGCGCTGCCCGGCTCGCTCGGCACGCTCACCGAAATCATGGTGGCGTGGAACCTCGCGTACGTCGCGCCGTTTGCCGAGGTAGAGGCAAAACCGCTCGTCGTGGTGGGGGAGAGGTGGGCGCGGGTCGTCCGTTTTCTAGGGGACGAGTTAGGCGTAGAGGCGGACCTCGTCCGCACAGCCGAGACGGTTGAGGAGGCGGTGAAGAGGTTAGAGGTCGTCAGTAGACAGTAGAATGCTGATTCTGACTACTGTTTGCTGACTATTGACCTCCTCACTGTTAGATTTCCCCTCGCCCTGGCGTTAGCCACCTTACGGTGAAACGGGTGCGTGTGCGGTCTAATACTTTCATGGAATGGGAATTGCCAGTAATCGCTTTACGTACGCAGTCGGTATTGCCCCGCACCTTGGAGAACGTGGACGTGGGACGACCTAAGTCGAAACGCGCGTTGGAAGAGGCGCAAGCCGCCGACAACCGCGTGCTGCTACTCACCCAGCGTGAGCCCCGCGTGGACGACCCGACGGGCGAAGACCTCTACGACATTGGCACGCTAGGGATCATCAAGCAGGTCATCCGCCTGCCGGACGACACCCTGCAAGTCTTAGTCGAGGGCAAAGAACGCGCCCAAGTCGAGGGTTACTTGCCCGGCGTCTCGCTCCGCGCCCGCGTCAATACCCTCTCGGAAACGAGCGGCGACCAGTCCAGGGCGCAAGCCTTGATCCCCGAGGTCAAGTCCGCCTTCGAGGGCTACTCGCAGCAGAACAAGAACCTGCGCTTGGACGGCTTTCACCTAGAGAACCTGCGCAGCCTTAAAGATGCGGGCGCACTCGCCGACGTGGTCACGAAGTACAGCACGTGGGACGTGGCGGACAAGCAAGCCGTCTTAGAAGAGACCGACGCCAGCAAGCGCTTAGAACTCGTCTACAGCTTTCTTTCGCGCGACTTGGAGCGCTTCGACACCGAGAAGCAGGTCTCCGCGCGGGTCAAGCAGCAGATGGACTCCAACCAGCGCGAGTACTACCTGCGCGAGCAGATGAAAGCCATCCAAAAGGAACTCGGCGGCGGCGACGACGCGGTCAGCGAGACCGAAGAGTTGCGCACGCGCATCGCGGAAAAAGGGATGCCCGAAGAGGCGGAGAAGCGGGCCTATAAGGAGTTAGATAGGCTCGAGAAGATGCCCGGCGGCTCCCCTGAAGCCACCGTCGTACGCACCTACTTAGACGTCTTTTTGGACCTCCCTTGGTCCGAAGAGGAGATGGACAAAGAGCACCTCGACATCTCCCACACCGAAGACATTCTCAACGAGGACCACTACGCCTTAGAGGAGCCCAAAGACCGCATCTTGGAATTTTTAGCGGTGCGCCAGCTCACCAAAGACATCGAAAACGCCGACTACAAAGCGCCGATCTTGTGCCTCGTCGGTCCGCCCGGCGTCGGCAAGACGAGCTTAGGTAAATCCATCGCGAGGAGCTTAAACCGCGAGTTCGTGCGGATGAGCTTGGGCGGCGTGCGCGATGAGGCTGAGATTCGTGGGCACCGCCGCACCTACATCGGTTCGCTGCCCGGTCGCATCATCCAGGGCATGAAAACGGCGGGCAAGATCAACCCCGTGTTTCTCTTAGACGAGATCGACAAGATGACCGCGGATTTTCGCGGCGACCCCTCCTCGGCGCTCCTAGAGGTCTTGGACCCCGAGCAGAACAACACCTTTGCGGATCACTACCTAGAAATTCCTTACGACCTCTCTAAGGTCATGTTCATTACCACCGCGAACACGCTCTCAACCATCCCGCGTCCGCTTTTAGACCGCATGGAGGTCATCCAGATCGCGGGCTACACCTTGGACGAGAAGGTCGAAATTGCCAAGCGCTACCGCGTGCCGCGCCAGCTTAAAGATCACGGGCTCAGCGACAAGCTCGAGCTGACCGACGCTGCGATTCGCCGCGTCATCACCGAGTACACCCGCGAGGCGGGCGTACGTAATTTGGACCGTAACTTAGCCAAGCTCGCCCGTAAGTCCGCAAAAGAGTACTTGGACAATGCCTGGGACGGCGTGCGCACCCTGGACGAAAACGGCGTCCGCACCCTCTTGGGCGTGCCGCCCTTCCGCGACGACAAGGCGGAGAAAGAGCCGCAGGTCGGGCTCTCGCACGGTCTCGCCTGGACTTCGGTCGGCGGCGTCACGCTCGACATCGAAGCCATCAGCGTCCCTGGCAAGGGTAAAGTCACGCTCACGGGGCAACTCGGCGACGTGATGAAAGAGTCCGCGCAAGCCGCTATCGCCTACCTGCGCCGCCGCTCGCAGGACTTCAGCATCTCCGAAGACTTTTACGAGAACCGCGACCTGCATGTCCACGTCTTAGAGGGCGCGACGCCCAAAGACGGACCCTCGGCGGGCATTGCGATGGCGACGGCTGTGGTGAGTGCGCTTACTGGGAGACCCGCCCGCGGCGACATCGCCATGACGGGTGAAATCACCCTGCGCGGGCGCGTCTTGCCCATCGGCGGCGTGAAAGAGAAGCTCCTCGCGGCGCACCAGGCAGGCATCTCACACGTCATCATCCCCGAAGCGAACGAGGCGAACTTAGAGGACGTGCCCGACGCGATTCTTGACGAACTGCAAGTCACGACGGTGCGCGACTTCGAGCAGGTCCTAGACATCATGCTCTTAGAGAAAGAGGCGGAGTTCGTGCCGCCCGTCTCGGACGAGACGGGAACGTCGCCTTCGGCGCAGGTTTAGGACAATCAAGCAAATGAAAAGAGGCTCCGCGAAGGAGCCTCTTTTTTAGGGTCGTGTTTTCAGGGTTGTGGCGCGGACTTCAAGCCTTTTTTGATCTCGCTCCAGCGGGACAAGAGGTTGTCTTCTGACGCCAAGGTCGCCTGCAAAGAGGGGGGCTCGAGCGTCGTCACATCCACCATACCCGCGAGGGGCATGAAATAAAGCACGTACCACCTCTCGACAGGAGCGCTCTCGAAGTGGAAGCTTTCAGGCGTTTCGTCACGCCAGCCATAAGGTCTTTCAAAGTAAGCCATGAGCGGCGTCCATATTTCGAATGCGGCGTCCGCTTCTCCCCCTGGTGTGAGTCGGCGGGGCGGCTCTGTGAAGAGAGAATCGTACAGCGCGAGGTAGGGAACAGCGTCTGAGGGTGCATCCCTGGGCGCACCTACGTCGCTATAGCACATAAAGCTCACAGCGGGACGCATACTGCTACGTAAAACTGCTGTATATAGACTTCGCGCCTCTGACCCGCAGCGGTAGTTCGTCGCGTACGTCGGTCCAAAGACGACGGTTAGCGCGTCTTTATCTCTTTCTGATAGAAGTGTTCCCGAGGCGGCGGAGATGAGGGTATCGCCTTGCATTAGAAAGAGCGCGTACGACCTCGTTTGCTCTGGTAAGGTCAACTCAGCCGTTTGGAACGTTCCTACCCCTGCTGAAATGGCGTCTTGCACCATGTAGATATGGGCTGTCCCGTCAGGTGAAGCGCTCGAGGCGAGTTGAAACGGCTGGTTGATGAGTCTGAGCACCTGCGGCGCGGCTACGGCTAAAAGGCTTAGCGCAGCAACCATAACGAGCGAAAGCGCGACCTCTTGCCGCACCTTGGTTCCCGCCATGCTCGCGTAAGTTGGGTCGTAGTGCGCGATGACCGCTCGCTCGGCTTCGGCTGAAGTTTTGCCGCGCTCCAAGTAAGCATCCGCCAACAGACTAAGCTCGCGCCTAAGTTCTCTTTGGCGTTCGTCTCGCTCTTCGGCGGGTAGAGCGCGGGTGATGTCTTTGACGTACCGCTGAATGCTGAGCCTGTTCACCTCTCTAGTTTAGAGTTCTAAAGCAGGTTCGAGCGGGTCATTTACGCCTCGATATTTCCTCACCCACGCATATTTAACGTTTTTCACACCTCTCTATAAAGCCTCTGAGTACGCCAAACTGTGAGATTTTTATGGCTCAATTTTCTATCCCACTCTTCTCATCGCGCGCTTAGCGAGTTGCTCGTTCGGAGGTGCTGAAGCGAACTAGGAAAGCGAATTTTCATAGCGGAATTTGTGCAATAACGAGTCCGAAGCCGTATAATTCCCTACTCGTTCTCGAGAAGAAAGGAGCCTCATGAAGATTGTCAGCTTGCTTCCTAGCGCCACGGAAATCGTCTGCGCACTAGGACTTGAAGGCAACCTCGTCGCCGTCAGTCACGAGTGTGACTATCCTAAGGGTGTCGAGCGGTTGCCACGAATTACGAGCAGCATCTTGCCGGGAGGTTTGGACCCGCAAGGTATTGACACGGCGGTCAACGAGGCGGTGCAAGCGGGCAGAGCGCTCTACCAGATCGACGGAGACATGCTCGCGCAGCTCGCGCCCGACCTCATCGTGACGCAAGGCGTTTGCGACGTCTGCGCGGTCGGCTTGGGAGCGGTGGAAGCGACCCTGAAGTTCTTGCCTGAGTGCTTGCCCGAAGAAGCCCAAACGCTTTCATTTAGCGGGATGAATTTCGAGGGCATCTTGCGCGATATCGAGACGCTCGCGTTAGCGACGAGGAGGGAGAGGGAAGCGGAAGCGCTCATCACCTCCTTGAGGGAGAGGTGGAACGCGCTCAGCGCGACCTCTTTGAAATTAGGACACAAGCCTCGAGTGCTGATGCTCGAGTGGAGCACCCCGCCCTTTTACGGCGGTCACTGGGTCCCCGAGATGGTCCATGTGGCGGGCGGTGAGGACATCTTAGGCACGCCCGGAAGCGAGTCCAAGCGCACCACCTGGGCAGACATCGCCGAAGGCGCGCCCGACGTCATTGTGGTGATGGCGTGTGGTTATGACTTAGCAAAGAACATCAAATTTGCCGAAGCCCTTTACGCCCGTTCTGAAATTCGCGGTTTACCTGCCATCCAATCGCAGCAGGTTTGGGCGTGCGACGCGAACAGCTACTTCAGCCGCCCCGGGCCGCGTGTGGTGCGCGGGGCGGAGGTTTTGCGAGCCATCTTTCAAGGCGAAGAGGACGTACTCGGTACCGAGGACGCGAGGCGCGTGACGGGCGCGTCCAAAGTTGCGAAGCGGACCGCGCCTAGCGTGTAGGTTGATCCAAGAGGTAGACGAGCCCGAAACCTAGCGCTGCTAGCAGGAGCGCGAGGACGAATTCGACGCCCATCGGGGGCAGGGTGTTGACGCCGAGACCCTCAGCGAGTTCGAGCGCGGTCCCGTCCTTGAAGGGCCACACCTTGCGCAGCGACCCGAGCATAAAGCCGCACAAAAGGGCAATCGTCAGGTCCGGGTAACGCCGAAAGAGCCAGCCCAGCACCTGCGAAAAGGAGACGAGCCCAATCACCGCGCCGAAGCCGACCGCGAGGATGACGGGGATGTTCAAACTGCTGAGCGCCCCCAATACGTAGGTGTATTTCCCTAACAGCACGAGGATAAACGCGCCCGAAATACCGGGCAGAATTAGCGCGCAGACCGCGAGCGCGCCCGAGAGCATCAAAAAGAGGGTGGACTCCGGCGTCTGCGCGGGCGTCAAACCGACCAGAAAGAACGCGAACACCGCGCCGAACGCGAACGCCGCGATGATGTGAACGCGCCAACGCTCCACCCGCGCGCTCACCGTGATGACCGAGGCGGCGATGAGTCCGAAAAAGAAGCTCCACACGAAGGTAGCCTGCGTGCTCAAGAGGTGCTCTAAAACGTTCGCGAGCGTAAAGACCGCCAGAGCGATGCCCGCGCCTAGCGCCACGAGAAAGCGCCAATTGACGAACGTGACTGCTTTAGCGAACTCCAAGCGGAACACGGCACCTAGAAAGGGCGGCTGTCCGAGTGCCCGGATGCTCTCGATAAGCTCTCTATAGATGCCTAGAATGAGCGCCATCGTCCCGCCGGACACGCCCGGCACGATGTCGAAGCAGCCCATCGCAAAGCCTTTGAGGAGCAGCACGCCGTAGTCTCTGGGGGAGCGAGCGGTAGTGACACCGGTTCGGGTTTGCGGTTTTGAGGGTTGGGTCATGGGTTACGTCCTTGTTTTCTGTTGGCTTAGTTAGCCTTATTCGGCCCCGAGCATCCTCGAGCCGCTAAATCGTTGTGGCTACGCGACCTAGATATCTGAATGGGTGTCCGGAGCATCCTTAGAACAACGAGAACAACGGAGGCGAACGCCCGCACACCGCTACGCTATGTAGCAAGCTACCATTTGTGTGCGCAGAGTACCTCCACATTGCGCACGACCTTCATGCTAGGCTCTAGAGGATTAAGGGGAGGAAAAAACGTGTGTAAGGAAACCGCTCGTGTCTGAAGCCGACCTAAACCAACTCGTAGGCGACGCGCTCAGCCGGGGCGACCTCGACGCCAAAACCTTGAACGCGCTCGCCTCGCAACTCGTCTGGCGCATCGGGCGTACGAGCGACGACGGTCCGGTGGTGGTGCGCGTCGGCTTTGCCATGAGCGCGGGGCTGTTTAGCGACTTGCCGAAGCTCAGAAATGCGACCGACCAAGAGTTAGAGGAGGCGGCTAAAGAGGGCGATGTGTGCGTCGAGTGGGTGGGGCAACGCTCCTCATGAAGCCCAGCGTCCTCACTGAGGTTCGTGGCGCCGACCGCTCCTTTCGCCGCTCTTTTGACGTATACTTATACGTGAAGGGAATCACATGAAGCTCACCCACACCGTCCACTTCGCGTTTGACCTCTCGCTCGCCCAGCGTGAGGCGGTGGCGTTCGTGCAGGACGCGCAGCAAAGTTTAAGCAAAGCACAGTTCATCCGCGACTTGACGGTTGTGCCAGGTCCACAGGGCACGCAAGAGGTCAGCGCGAGCATCCCTATCAACGCGGCGCTTTTCGGGCAGCACGACCTCAGCTTTGAGAGCGTGCTCCTTCCGAACGCGAGAGGAGCGCGGCTCGAGCCCCGTTCCCCTGCCGAGCCTAAAATGGGCTGGGCGGAAGTCGCCGGTGAGGCTCACGTACGTCCCCTACCGAACGGCAGCCACGTCGAATACAACTTCGACATTACGATCCACCTGGATTTGCCGCAGCCCGAGAAGTGGGGCGGACAGGCGCTCATGAAGATGATTCACTTCACCGCGCAGCGCGTCTTGGAGGGTATCGCCGCCGAATTTCCTAAGGCGGTGCAAGAGGCCGCCGCCGAGACCGAAGCGGCGTACAGCCGCGTTCGCTAAGCCTCACCTATGGAGTGGGCGGCGCTCGTTCCCGAACTTTACGTAATGGATTTTGAGAAGAGCCTAACGTTCTATACCGACGTGCTCGGTTTCGAGGTCGCCTTCTCGCGCCCTGAAGAGCGCTTCGCGTATGTGCAGCTCGGCAAAGCACAACTTATGCTTGATCAATTTATCGCGGGCGAGAGCTGGCAGACGGGTGAGATGAACTATCCGCTCGGGCGCGGCATCAACTTAGAGATTGGCGTTGCTGACGTAGAAGCGTTGTTGGAGAGGTTAGAGGTAGCGAGCTACCCTCTCAAGTTTCCCTTAGAAGAGCGCTGGTACCGGCAAGGCGACGTGCTGAACGGTCAAAAGCAGTTTTTGGTGATGGACCCGGACGGCTACCTCTTGCGGTTCGCCCAAGTCTTGGCCACGAAACCCGCTACCTGACTGACTCTGCGCCCTGCCCCACATGAGTGAGCCCGAATAAAAGCTAAGTAAAATGTCAGTGAATTTCCGCAGACTAAACTAAGCGTTGTCCCCGGCGACCTCTTTATAGACACACTTCATCTCAAGCTCTGATACAATCTCGGCGTGGGTCGAAAATTTGTAGATTGAAGCGTGGGTTTTTGCTGTTGCCTCACCCGGTTACTGAGGGTTGGGCTCGAGGCTAAAGAGCATCACGAGGTGGAGAGGGGAAAACGTATGAGGGCAATCGTGCTGGCGCTGGTCGGTCTGGTCGCGTTTTATTTAGCTTATCAGTTTTACTCGCGTTTCATCGCCAAATACATCTATCAGCTCGACCCGGACTTCGAGACGCCCGCTAACGAGTTAGAAGACGGCGTAGACTACGTACCGACCAATAAACACGTTTTGTGGGGACACCACTTCACCTCGGTGGCGGGGGCTGCGCCCATCGTCGGTCCTGCGATTGCCGTTTACTGGGGCTGGTTGCCTGCGTTTCTGTGGATTATTTTTGGAACCGTCTTTTTCGCGGGCGTTCACGACTTCGGCACGCTCTGGATTTCGAACCGGCATAAAGGGCGCTCGATCGGCGCACTTACCGAGCAGATCATCGGTCCGCGTTCACGCACGCTCTTTATGCTCATCATCTTCTTGCTGCTCCTAATGCTCAATGCAGTCTTCGCCATCGTCATCGCGGGTTTGTTCGTAGACTTTCCCGGCAGCGTCATGCCGATTTGGTTGCAGATTCCTATCGCCATGAGCGTCGGCTACATCATCTATAGGCGCGGCGGCAAGCTCTTCTGGCCCTCCATCGGGGCGCTCATCGCGCTCTACATCCTCATCTGGTTTGGTCAGTATGTGCCGCTCTCGCTGCCCGCGAGCACCCTAAGCTTGCCCCCCGAGGGTGCGTGGGTGCTCATTCTTTTCGTCTACGCGGGCGTCGCCTCGCTGCTCCCGGTCTGGCTCCTCTTACAACCTAGAGACTACGTCAACTCGCACCAGCTCTTCGTCGGGCTCACTATCCTATATCTCGGCGTGCTCATCGGCAACCCTAAAGTCGTCGCACCTGCAATCAACCCTGACCCTTCGGGCGCACCCTGGATTATTCCCTTTTTATTCGTGACGATCGCTTGCGGCGCGATTTCCGGCTTTCACGGGCTCGTCGCCTCGGGCACCTCCTCGAAGCAGCTTAAAAAGGAGACCGACGCGCGCTTTGTGGGTTACTTCGGCTCGGTGGGCGAGGGCGCGTTGGCGCTCGGCGCGGTGCTCTGCGTCACGGCGGGTATCGCCGCCACGCAGGGCGAATGGGCGGGCGCGTTCTATACGGATTGGAGCACTGCTAGCGGCAACGCCACGAGTTACTTCGTCCAAGGACTAGGCGTATTCGCTGGCAACCTGGGTATCCCCGTCGCTGCAGCGGAGGTCTTCGCCTCCGTGGTCGTCATCAGCTTCGCCGCGACCACGATGGATACAGGTTTACGCCTGCAACGCTACGTGCTCTCCGAAATCGGTGAGATGTACGGCGTTGGCGCGTTAAAGCGTCCCGTCGTTGCCACGGTGGTCGCGGTCGTGTGCTGCTTACTCCTCGCCTTCGGCGCACAAGGTCCGAGCGGCGGCGTCGGCACGGGCGGACTCGTCCTATGGCCTCTCTTCGGCACGACCAATCAACTCTTAGCCGCACTCTCGCTCGTCGTCGTCTCGATTTTTCTGCGCAAGCTGGGACGTAACGCGCTCCCCACGCTCATCCCGATGGTCTTCATCCTTACGGTTACGATCGTCGCGATGCTGATTAGCTTGGGCGGTTGGTTCGGGCTCACGGGCGAGCCGAACTACCTCCTAGGCGTGCTCGGCTCGATGGTGCTCGTCGCGGCGGTGTGGATGGCGTTCGAGGCGTTCTCGGCGCTTACGACTATAGGCGTGACGCCGAGCGAGCAGACGACCTCGGGAGATTAGAGGAAGCTGTTAGCGGTTAGCTGAAAATGCTAAACGCTAACTGCTAATACCCAACCGCTTCTTTCAGAGGAGTATAGATGGACGACAAGCCGAACAAGTTACTCGAGCACTGGAAGTCTTTCAGCGACTTCTACGACGAACTCTTCTTCGCGCCGTATCGCCGCAGCATGGCGAAAGACGCCCGCGACCAAGAGGACCTCTTCTTGCTGCTCTGCTGCTCGGACATGTTGGGGATTCCCAACCCGGTGAACTACTACACGCTGGAGCTGTTGCCGCACATGTTGGAGAACTTTCACGAGTGGCACTTGCGCCAGGGAATGGAACACTCGCCGCTGGACGGGTTCAAGTGCTGTTAGTGGCACGCTAAAGTAGCTTCTATGGCGCTAACCTTTCGCCCTTTCGATTTCGAGCAGGACTTGACCTCTTATGTAGCTTGCTTAAATAACATTGCCGCGAGTAGAGGAGAACCCCAAGAATTCACAGAAGCATTACAGCGAGAACAGGCTGAGATGCTACAAGGGGCGGGCATCACTCTAAAACGTTTCGTCGCCGAGGCGGAAGGTAGTGTCGTCGGCTTCGCGGACACCTGGAAGATACCGGCGACGTTTCACGCTCCGCTGACCCTAGGTGTTCACCCTGAATGGCGAGGGCAAGGCGTAGGCGAGCAGCTTTTATTGCGTGCTCGGCAGGGAGCAAAAAGTCTCGGCGCTACGTCATTTTTAGCTTACGCGCGACCCGACGATGACAAAGCTCGAGCGTTCTTTGCGAAAAACGGTTTCGTTTCTGTCAGCGGTTATCGCAAAATGAGCGTAAACCTTGTAGAGACACCCGAGCAGCCAGAATGGACAGCGTTGAACGTTCTGACCTACGCGCAAGTGAATCAACCTCGCGTCTATACCGAGGCGAGTCGCAAGGGATGGAGTGACTTGTGGGGACACACAACCCCTACGGAGGAAACAACGGCTGCGGCGTTAGATATGTACCCGCCGGAGGGTATCTTCCTCCTATTTTCAGGTGAAGAGGTCGTCGGTATTTGTAAAGCCAACGAACCCAAAGTCAGCGGCGACGATACGCTCACAGGTGAAGTTGACGCGCCAGGCATCGCGCCGGAGTACCGCAGCGAAGTCAACCACCGAAATCTCTTGCTCGAGGCTCTAGGTTGGCTCTACGGAAGAGATCGGCGGCGGGTGGTGCTGGAGTCGTGGGGTGAGTTAGACACGGCGCTCGCAGCTTACGAAAGCTTGGGATTTACGCTCGACGAACACGAACTCGGCTACGCCTTAGCGCTCTAAATGACGCGACCTACTTCTTGGCTAGAGCGCGACGTCCTCTTCGACGGCATCGCTGCTGGACGAGTTTAAGTGCTGTTAGTTTGTGTGGATTCGTTGACCTGGAGAACATAGGAGGACTATCCTTAGAGCATGACCATAGAACTGAGTAAAGAAACGAAGGACATGCTCGAGAGAGCGCTAGCCAGCGGAAACTTTGATTCAGCCGATCACTTGATTCAGTACTCGCTCAGCCGCACGCTCACTGAGCAAGACATCTTTGAGGATGAAGCCTTCGTCAAACGTGTGAAAGTAGCGTTAGCGCGGTCTCAGGCGGCAAAAGAGGAAGGGCGTATTCGCACGGTCACGCCAGAGAACCATCACAAGCTGTATGAAGAGGTCATGCGGCGCAGCGAGGAGCGCTACAAGGCTAAACAAGATAAAACGGCTTAGTGACCGAGATTCAGTATAGCGAAGCGGCAATAACTGACCTCGACGCGCTGCACTTCTACTTCGCGTTTGAACGCGAGAATCCGACCTACGCTCGCCGCCTTTTAACAAAGTTACGCGAGGCGGTTGAGCACCTCAGGCTGTTTCCGCTAATGGGTGTATCTCGAGAGGCGTGGCAACCAGGTCTACGCGCTTTAGTGCATGACCAGTACGTCATCTTGTACAGTTACAGTGAACCTGAAAATGTAGTGCTTATTGAAAGCGTACTGGACGGGCGGCGAGATATAGAGAATCGCTTTAGGGATCAGTAGCGCTGCGGTTTGGATAGGCTACGGAAAGTAGGTAGATTGGATTTTACGGCGAACTCATCTGATATTGAAGCGCTCGTAACGTTCTTACCGACTGAACGAGGGAGTCGAACGAAGCCCGTACTCTCCGGCTACCGACCTCACCATTTAGTTGAAGAAAATCTTTTAACTACAGGCGTTCACGAATACATAGACTGCGAAAGCGTCTCTCCGGGCGGTTCTGCTCGAGCTAACGTCAAATTCATCTCGCCAGAACACTATCCTGAATGCTTATGGGTCGGCAAAGTCATCTCAATTCAAGAAGGTAATCGTATTGTCGCACACGCTGAAGTCACGAAAATCTATAACTTGCTTCTCGCTAAAGCTCCTGGATACAGGGAAGAAACTCCTTTGATGACGGACTCTCGTTCCTGGCTAGAGCGTGACGTCCTCTTCTTCGGCGGCAAGGGCGGCGTCGGCAAAACTACCTGCGCCACTGCCTTTGCCCTCTTAGCGTCTGAGATGGGCAAGCGCACCCTCATGGTCTCGACCGACCCGGCGCACTCGACCTCGGATATCTTGCAGCGGCAGTTGGATAGTCAACCGCAGCGGCTTAGCGAGTTTTTGTGGGCGTTAGAGATTGACGCTGAAGAGGAAGCCGAGGCGTACATCTCAGGCGTGCGTGACCACTTGCGGCGGGTCGTGAAACCCTCCTTGAGAGAAGAGGTCGAGCGGCAAGTCGAGATGGCGCGGGTCTCGCCTGGCGCAGAGGAAGCCGCCCTCTTTGACCGCATCGCCGCCCTGATGCAAGACCTCCGCAGCCAGTACGATCTCATCGTCTTCGATACCGCGCCGACGGGTCATACCCTGCGCCTTTTAAGCCTCCCCGAGCTGATGGAAGCCTGGATCGACGGGATGATTCTGCGGCGTAAACAGGTCAACCAGATGTCGCGGATGTGGCGCAACGTCGCGGGGGGTACGCCCGACGAGGAGCGTGACCCGATCGAGCAGGTTTTGGAGGAACGCCGCCGCAAGTTCATACGGATGCGCCGCGTGCTCTTGGAGCCGGGGCGCACCGCGTTCATATTCGTCCTAACGGCGGAGAAGCTGCCCATTTTAGAGACGCAGAAGGCGGTAAAGACGCTCCGCCGCCACGAGATTCCAGTCGGCGGCTTGATCGTGAACCGCGTGTTGCCCACCGAATTGTCCGAGCATCCCTTTTGGCGCTCGAGAAAAACCCAAGAAGAGGTCTACCTAGCCGAAATCGAGGAGAGCTTGGGCGACTTAACTCAAGTTAGATTACCGCTCTTAGAGCACGATGTCGTCGGTATGGAGAGCTTGCGAGAGGTCATGCAGCACCTTCGCCTCGAGTTAGAGAAAGCGCCGACTTAGCCCAGAAAATTTTGACTTTTGACTCATTGCTCATCTTTCACTTCCCCACACAAAAATTCCTAAAAATATGCTCTAAGGTCTCCTCGGCAATCTCGCCGCGTCCGGTAATCGCCGCGAGCGTGCGCAAGGCGTCCTCCAAGTCGAGCGAGGCGAGGTCGTCCGGCGCAGCCTTGGCGCGTTCCAAGAGGTCTTTCGTCTCCGATAAAGCTTGCGCGTGCCGCTCGCTCGTGAGCCACAGTTCGCTGCTCCCGGCGTCGCCGATGAGCGCGTCCTGGACGGCTTCTTTAAGCGCCTCCAAGCCTTCGCCCGTCATGGCGGACACTAGAAAGTGAGACGCGCCTAAACTCGCCTCATTCCAAGCGCGAGGCAAGTCAGTTTTACTCGAGACGATAAGCGTGCGCGCGGGTTCCAACTCCGCCACCAATTCTCTATCCTCAGCTGTCAGCGGTTCACTCGAGTCGAGTAGGAGCAAGCTGAGATCGGCGTTTAGAGCAATGTCCTTGGCCGCCTCCACGCCCGACGCTTCGATGAGGTCGTCCGTGCGGCGAATTCCGGCGGTGTCGATGGCGGTGACGGGTACGCCGCCGATGGTTAAAGGAGCCTCGAGGTAGTCCCGCGTCGTCCCCGGCATATCGCTGACGATGGAACGCTGATAGCCCAAAAGTGCATTCAAGAGGCTCGACTTGCCCGCGTTCGGTCTGCCGATAAGCGCGAGCTTCGCGCCGCGCTGCGAAATCGCTCCTGCTTTTGCCGTGGCTAGAAGTTTGTCGATGCGTGTGACGGCCCGTTCAAGAGGCTCCGCAAACGCCGACTCCGGCACGCCCTCTTCGGGGTAGTCAAAAACTGCCTGAATGTTGCCGTACACCTGCGTGATGTCGCTCTGGATGAGCCCCAACTGTTCGCTGAGCGCCTTGCTGAGCCCTAGCGCCGCGCTGCGCCTCGCACTGTCAGATTGTGCGTTGACGAGGTCTAAGACCGCCTCGGCTTGCACGAGGTCGAGCCGTCCGTTCAAATAGGCGCGCAAGGTGAATTCGCCCGGCTGAGCGAGGCGTGCGCCGCGCGCCGCGCAGAGGTCCAAAACGGCGCGTAAGACGGCGGGTCCGCCGTGGGTCTGCAGTTCTATAACGTCTTGTCCTGTATACGAGTGCGGCGCACGAAAGGTCAAGAGGAGCGATTCGTCTACTAGCTCACCCTCGTCTCGCACTTGCCCGTAAACTACACGCCCTGCCTCCAAATCGCAGACACGCTTATTCCCTTTGGGTCGGAAGAGGTCAGCCGCGATCCGGTAGCTGTCCGGTCCCGAAAGCCGCACGATGCCGACTGCGCCGACGCCTGGCGCGGTGGCAATCGCGGAGATCGTATCGTTGAGAGGGGGAAGCGCCATAAGAGCTTATGGTAGCGGCTCCACTACAGGTTGAGGGCTAAGGGGACGACAGAGAGGCGAGGGAAAAGAGAAAAGGACTGAGTATAAGCTGACTTACTCAGTCCTCAGTCCTTTGACCTCAGTCCTACTTCACTCCAAAGACCCACTTAGTATAGCGTCAACTAAAAAATGAGTTATGTCATTCTGAACGGAACGAAGTGGAGTGAAGAATCTCGTTCTCGCTATTCCAGCCCGCAGCATGTCTCAAGAGAGACCCTTCGCATTCGCTCAGGGTGACATTTATGTCACAAAACTTAGTTGACGGTGTGCTTAGTTGAACTTACTCGCTAGCGTTAAATCCGCTCGCCCGTCAGCCAGAAGATCACGTGTTCGTTGGCGTTTTCCAGGTGGTCGCCGAAGCGCTCTAAGTAGCGCCCTACATTGAGAAGTTTGAGCGCCCGCGTGATGGCTTTGGGGTTCTCCATCATGTAGGTCAGGAGTTCGCGCTGAATCTGCTCGTAGAGGTCGTCGATCTCTTCGTCCATCGCCCAAGCTTCCCGCGCCACGTCCACGTCGGACTCGGCGATGGCTTTGCTGGTTTTCTCGATCATCGCTTCCAAGATTTCGAAGATGCGCTCCATGTCGGTGTACTTTTTAAGGGGCGGCGCGTCGGCTAAGTCCGCGCCCGCTCTGGCGACGTGTGCGGCGTAGTCGCCGGCGCGCTCGATATCGGTTAAAGAGCGGTGAACCGCGCCTAAAAAGCGCAGGTCCGTCGCGGCGGGTTGGCGGCGGGCGATGACGGTGAGGATACTTTGCTCTAACTCCTCTTGCAGGTCGTCGATGAGCACGTCGTTTTCAGCGCAACGTTCGGCTGCGCCCACGTCGGCGTGGATGAGAGCGCGTTGCGCTAGCTCGCACGATTCGCGTACAAACGAGAGCATGCGTACGGTAGACGCGGTGATCTCCTGGAGGTTTTGGTCAAGTGCGTTCATGGTCTCAGAGCGTAACATGCTCACGAGTATGACGCCGCTATGTCAGCGCGGTGTCATACTCGTGTCAAGACGCCCGTTCCGAAGGGGGCTATTCTCTCTATACGAACCGAGTTGCGATTGACAGAAAAGCGTAGGGCGAGAGCGTAGAGGTGTCGAGGGCGCGATAGTCTCCGCCTCCGACGCCACTAGGATGATCGGAAGAATTCCACCAAGAATGGTCGTCCGTCAACGTCGGCGGTAGCTACCGGCAAAATAGAACGCGGCCACGAGCCGTTCCCTCGACCTGACGCTCTCCTGACCTAAGGGTGGCGCGGCTGACGTTAGAATAAACCTTATGTTGCGGTCGAGGCGTGTGACAAGGTGACGGGCGCTCAAATTCTCTTAGTCGAGGACGAGGACGCGGTGCGTGAGCTGCTCGCTTTTCATCTCGCGCAGGCGGGCTTCAAGGTCTCCGAGGCGGCGACGGCGGGGGCGGCGTGGGAGCAGCTTGGTCGAGCCGACTTGGTGGTGCTCGACTGGATGTTGCCCGACGAAGCCGGTGTGACCTGGTTGCAGCGGCTGCGCTCGAGCGCCCAGGGCAAACATCTCCCCGTCCTGATGTTGACCGCTAGAGCGAGCGAAGCGGACAAGGTCGCGGGGCTGAACGCGGGCGCGGACGACTACCTCGCCAAGCCCTTCTCGGCGGCCGAACTCGTGGCGCGGCTGCGGGCACTCTTGCGCCGCACCGAGCCCAACCGCAAGCACCAGGTCGGCAGCTTGGAGGTGGACGAGCGCCAAGGCACCGTCCACTACGGCGGTGAGCGCTTGGAGCTGACGCGGCGCGAATTTGAACTCATCGCCTTTTTGAGCGCGCATCCGGGGCGGGTCTTCTCGCGCACCGAACTTTTGGACCGCGTCTGGGGTGAAGATTTTCTGGGCACCGAGCGCACCGTCGACCAGCACGTCGCGCAGCTCCGCTCGCTCGTCGGCGCGGACCTCATCGAGACGGTGCGCGGGCGCGGCTACCGCTTGGCGGGGTCGTCCTGAGCCCGGTCCCTTCTGCTACGTCCCTTCGGACAGACTGGCTCGACAGCCTCGCCGAAGGGGTTTTATTCATCGAAGCGGGGCGAGTGCGCCACCTCAACCGAGCGGCGACAACGTTTTTGGAGGTCACACCGGACTACGCGCTGGGCTTGCCTCTCATCGGCGTGGTGAGAGACCACCGGCTCGAGCGCGTCTTTTTGGAGCAGGGCGAGTTAGAACTCACGACGCGCGGGCGCGTGCTGCACGCTAAGGCAACCCCTGGCGTGTTGACCCTTCACGACCTCTCTAAGATGCGCCGCGCCCAGGAGAATGCCCGCGAACTCCTGGCCGTTTTGTCTCACGAGCTGCGCACGCCCGTCACCACGATCCGCTCGACTTTAGAGGCGCTCCACTTCGAGATGGAGGGCGCGCAGCGCACGCGCTTTTTAGAACGCGCCGAGGGCGAGACCGAGCGGCTGGTGCGGCTCCTCAACGACCTCACCGTGGACGTCAAGCCGCCCAAACTGCGCTCCTTGAACCTCTACGAGGTCACCATCAAGGCGCTTTCTCTGCTGCGCGACACCTTTAAGGAGCACCGCGTGAAGGTCGAGCTTGAGGTGCCCGCGTTCACCGTTTTGGCGGATTCGGATAAACTTTTGCAGGTGCTGATTAACCTCTTGGAGAACGCGGCTATTCACGGTCCCGACGACGCGGTCATCTATTTGAGCGCGGCGCAGCGGGACGACGCCGTGCGCGTGAGCGTGCGCGACGAGGGCACGCCGCTCGCACCCGAAACCACCGAGACGCTCTTTGAGCCGCACTCGAGGGGCTCCGCGAAAGCCAGAGGCACCGGCTTAGGGCTCTACATCGTCCGCTCGATTGCGCAGCGCTGGGGTGGGCAGGCGTGGGGCAAAGCGCTGGAGAAGGGAAACGAGTTCGGTTTTAGCGTGCCGCTGCGCTAGGGCTCGCCCCGCACCGCTGCAGGTTGTAGGAGTTCACTTCGGTTATTTCGTTGCCTAGCCCCTAGTGCTGCCCCCCCACGCTGCTACAATCGGGCAACGTGCAAGTCGTGTAAGACTTGCCACATCTTCGTTTAATCATTATGCTCAACAGGGAAGAGGAGGCTTCACTATGAAAGTAGGCATCAACGGATTCGGACGCATCGGGCGGCAGGTCTTCCGCATTCTGCACGAGCGCGGCGTCGAGGTGGCGTTAGTCAATGACCTCACTGACAACGAAACCTTAGCGTATCTCCTAAAGTACGACTCGAACTACGGCAAGTTCCCTGGCGACGTCTCATTTGATGACGACAACATCGTCGTGGACGGCAAGAAGATTCAAGCGACCGCGATTAAAAACCCCGAAGAGCTGCCCTGGGGCGACTTAGGCGTGGACGTCGTCATTGAGGCGACGGGCATCTTCCGCGACCGCGAAGGCGCGACCAAGCACCTGAACGCGGGCGCGAAAAAGGTCATCATCACCGCCCCTGCGAAGAACCCCGACTGGAACGTCGTGTTGGGCGTCAACGAAGACACCTACAACCCCGATGAGCACCACATCATCGACAACGCCTCGTGCACGACCAACTCGCTCGCGCCCGTCATGAAGCTGCTCGACGAAACCTTCGGCATCGACAAGTCGCTCATGACCACGATTCACTCCTACACGAACGACCAGAGCATCTTGGACCAGCCGCACAAGGATTTGCGCCGCGCCCGCGCCGCCGGCATCAACATCATCCCGACGTCGACGGGCGCAGCCTCCGCGACGGGTAAGGTCTACGAAGCGCTCCAGGGCAAGTTCGACGGAACCGCGCTCCGCGTGCCCACCTCGACGGGCTCGATCAGCGACATCACCATCGTCTTTAAGCGCGACGTGACCAAAGAGGAACTCAACAGCACGCTCAAAGAGGCGTCGGAGGGCAAGCTCAAAGGCATCGTCGGCTACACCGAAGAGCCCATCGTGCGCACCGACATCGTGGGCGACCCGAACAGCGCCATCATCGACGGCGCGCAGACGATGGCGCTGGGCAACCTCGCCAAAGTCTTCAGCTGGTACGACAACGAGTGGGGCTACTCGAACCGGGTTGCCGACCTTATTCAACTCGTCGGAGAAAAGCTGCCCGTCAGCGCGTAAAGAGTGGGTTAGACCGAGCCGCCGCGCACAGTTGGGCGCGGCGCTTTTTTAGCGTGGGTTCACGGTAAACGAGTTTAAGTACTCTGTTAAGTAGAAAATGAGTGATGTCATTCTGAACGAAACGAAGTGGAGTGAAAGAATCTCTGACCTTGCTGACTCCTCTGCCAGAGAACGAAAGGCGAGACCCTCACGCATTCGCTCAGGGTGACAACAGTAGTGCAAAACTTCGTTGACACTGTGCTCACCTATACTTTACGAATAAAGGAGTTTCATGGCACTTAGAACGTTAGACGACCTGGACGTAAGCGACAAGCGCGTGTTGATGCGGGCGGACTTCAACGTGCCGCTTAAAAACGGCGAAGTGACCGACGATAGCCGCATCCAAGCGACGCTGCCGACGATAAAGAGACTGCTCGAGCAAAACGCCACGCTTATTTTGATGAGCCACTTGGGACGGCCTAAAGGCGCAGAGGACAAGTACCGCTTGGGACCTGTTGCCGCGCGACTTTCGGAGTTGCTCGGCCGAGAGGTGCGCTACGAAGCCGCCCAGGGACCGGCGACCTCCAAAACCGCGCAGTTCGTCCACGACGCGCCTGAAGGCAGCGTGACGCTGCTGGAAAACCTCCGCTTCGACTCGCGCGAGACCAAAAACGACGCCGACTTCGCGGGCGAACTCGCCGCATACGGCGAGGTCTACGTCAACGACGCCTTTGGCGCAGCCCACCGCGCGCACGCCTCCACCGAAGGCGTCGCGCACCTCCTGCCGAGCGCGGCGGGGCTGCTCTTGGCGCAAGAGGTCGAGGTTTTATCCAACCTCTTAGACAACCCCGAAAATCCCTTCAAGGTCATTCTAGGCGGCGCGAAGGTCTCGGACAAAATCGGCGTTATCGAAAACCTCCTGGATTTAGCCGACGACATCCTCATCGGCGGGGCGATGGCGTATACGTTCTTCAAAGCGCAAGGCGGCGAGGTCGGCAAGTCGCTCGTGGAGGAGGACAAGTTAGATACCGCCAAAGACGTGCTAGAACGCGCCGAGCAAAAGGGCGTGACGATCCACTTGCCGCAGGACTCCCGCTGCGCACAGGAGATCGAAGAGGGCGTCCAGACCGAGGTCTACCCGTCGGACGAGATACCTGACGGGTATATGGGGCTAGACGCGGGACCGGAGGCAGTTTCGACGTATCAAGAGGTGTTAGAGGACGCGAAGACCATCTTCTGGAACGGACCTTTGGGCGTCTTCGAGACGCCACCTTTCGAGCGCGGCACGAAAGAGATCGCGCAGAGCGTCGCGTCTTCGGGCGCGTACTCCATCGTGGGCGGGGGTGACTCGGTGGCGGCGCTCAACGCTTTGGGGTTGGCGGACCAGATCAGCCATATCTCGACAGGGGGCGGCGCGTCGCTGGAGTTTTTAGAGGGACAGACGCTACCCGGCGTCGCCGCGCTGACGACGTAAGCCTGAGAGAGCGTCAGTCTTGATGATACATCAGATATCATCTAGCCAGAAATTACTTGACAAAACACCGATTCGCCTGGCAAAAACTTCATCAATGATACGCACTTTATAGGATGGTGTCTGCTCTTGAGCGTCTCAGTGTACCGCGGAATTGCTGATAGAACCTGTAAAAGAGCCTCGAGCACGACGTTTCGTGCTCGAGGCTCTTTTTAGAAGGATGCTGGGAAACGAGAGGTGCATCGGCGCTTCGACTGTTCAACTTTTACTGACCGTAAAGCGTGCCCTGCTCCGCGCCCTCTTCCATCAGGGCGAGTAGCGCCTCTGCAAACTCCACTTCGTCTTGCAGCGTGCCTGCGTCCGCCCCCAAGCGCTCTATGTCCGCCTTAAAGCGTTCGGTGGCGGCTCGCATAAGGGTCACAGCGGACGCTTGCTCGGTAGCGTAAAGCTCGGCGGCGTCCTTCACGTTTGCGACCAGTAGCGCGAGCGCGACGGTCTTACCGACGCTCGGCTGCGCGAAGGTAAAATCATCCGAGTCGTTCAGCGCGGCTTGGAGCGTGTCCGTGACCTCTTCACCCTCCAGCGTCTCGTAGCTGAGCGAGCCCGAGACCGCCAAATCCGTCATCTCGTCCGTAGGTTCCAAACGCACTAAGAGCGCGCCTTTACGTTTCGAGAGAAAGACCGTGCTCGTTTGGAGTTTCGCCTCTTTGTCGGCGGTGGGGAAGCCGTAGCCTTCGGCGACCTCGAAGGCGTCATCGGGGTTGACCTCTAGGGTGAGGTCATACGCGATAGGGTTCGCCAACCAGGGCCAGTCCTCCTCTAAGGTCCTGTTCACGTCGCGGCTGCCGAAGAGCGTAAAGGCGTTGCCGCCGCGCACATTGCTCATCGCCGTCATGACGTCCGGTCCTAAGCCGATGCCGACGCCGAAGACGGTGAGCCCGACATCCGCGGAGGCTCCCTCCTGTACCAGCGTCTCGAACTCAGTGGCGGTGGTCGCGCCGACGTTCGGTTGTACGTCGGTGAAGACCATTATGCGCTGACTGTTCTCCGCCTTCGCCTCCTGCATCAAGCGGTACGCGGTAATAAGCCCCGCCTCCATGTTCGTTGAGCCTTCGCTCTCCAAGGCGTTGATCGCGTCTAAAATGACCTCTTGCTCGGTGCCAGCGGTGAAGTCCAGCACGGTGCGGGACTCACTGCCGTAGATGACGATAGCGACTTCATCCTCAGCGTTCAAGTTCGGCACGAGCTTTCCCATCTGCGCTTTGGCAACTTTAAGCGGCGTCTGGTATTCGTTATACGCCGTGCTATATTCCCAGTTCATCGAGCCGGACACGTCCACGGTAAAGACTAGGCTGAGGGGCGGGCGGGTGTAGGTCTCCAGGTTGAGGTTCGACGAGAGCCCTACCTGCAACCAGCCCGAAGCGTCACCCGCTAACGTCGGGGCGGAGCCCAACGCGCCGCGCAAGCAGAGGAGCCGCTCGCACGCCGCGCCCTCTAAAGGCAAGTCGTGCTCGGAGAACATCCCCTCGACCACGAGCGCTTCGGGAGGCGGGACCTGACCGTTGGCGACGAGTTCGCGGGCGAAGCCCATGTCCTGCACGCCGCCGGGGGTCGCGCCGACGTCGCCTGGTGCGCCGGGCGAAGGTGAACCGCCGCCCACGCCCGCATCGCAGGCGCTGAGCAGGAGCATGAGACCGAGAAGAAAGACGATGTGTTTGATAAAGACCTCCTTAAATAAGATACGTTGAATGACTCTAGCTTAGTACATCTGTCCTGGAAGCGACATCATTAAGAGTTCATATACGTGGTGCGAATGCGTTTGGGCTCGTTTTTACGGTCTATAATCGGTCGGCAAGACCTAAAGTGGCTTCATATCTCCTTACCGAGAACGCTCCTCGAGTTCACCCATCACCTACTCATGTGCGGTAAACTGAATGTGCAAAGGTCTAGTTTACCCGCAGTGCAGTGAGACGAAAGCGCCGTAGGTCTCATCTATAAACGTTCGGGCTCAGCCATGTTCTACCCAGCGAGCGCGCTTCTAACCAGATGCTACCTGCAGCAAAGATGCTACCTGCAACAACAAGGAGGGCTTATGCAGCACACCACGGGCTCGTTCAGGACGAGCGACGGGCTGACGCTCTACACCCAACATTGGCTGCCCTCCACCGAGGCGGCGCATCCAGCCGACGCTGACGTGCGTGCGTGCGTCGTGCTCGCGCACGGTTACGCCGAGCATTCCTCGCGCTACGCGCGCGTCGCTGAGCGGCTTACGGAAAACGGCTACGCTGTCTACGCCTATGATCATAGAGGTCACGGCAAGAGTGAAGGGGAGCGCGCTAACGTCGCCGTCTTCCGCGAGTTTGTCATGGATTTAGGGCACTTCACCGAGCACGTGCGTCAAACACACCCTAATGTGCCCCGCTTTCTTCTAGGGCACAGCATGGGCGGGATGGTGGCGCTCCAGCTCGCCCTAGAACATCCCGAAAAGGTGGACGGGCTCATCTTGAGCGCGGCGTATATCCAAAACGCCGCTGAAATCCATCCGCTGCTCCTTAGAGCGTCGCGCCTCGTGAGCCGGTACTGTCCTAGCCTGCCCGTGCAGGAGCTGGACACGTCGGCGCTGTCGCGTGACGAGGGCGTCGTGCAGGCATACGAAAGTGACCCGCTCGTCTACCACGGTAAGGTGAAGGCGCGTATGGGCGCGGAGCTTCTGAACGCTGGACCCTACGTACTCGCTAGAGCTGAGCACATCAACTACCTGCCTTTACTCATTATGCACGGTGACGCGGACCAAATCGCCGACGCTGTGGGCAGCCAAATGCTCTACGACACGGCGCTCTCGGAGGATAAAACCCTAAAGCTCTATCCCGGCTTTTATCACGAGCTTTTCAACGAGCCGGAGAAGGGACCCTTGGAGGACACGCTCGAGTGGCTAGAGCGCCAGATGACCAGGTTTGACCAAAAGGTCACGCCGCCCGTAGGGAGCGCCCCATCACAAACTTGAGGTAGCGCCCCTCGGGGAAGGTCGCGGGAACGGGATGGTCGGGCGCGTGCCCGGCTTCGTGGACGATTTGCAACCGGATATTTGCGTCACCAGCGGCGTCCCCCAAGACCCCTTTGAAATCCTCCGGCGACACCTGCGAGGTGCAGCTCGCGCTCGCCAGAAGCCCCCCCGGTTTCACGCATCTGAGCGCGGAAGTGTTGAGCTTTTTATAGGCGCGAAGGGCGGCGAACTTGCTCTTTTTGTTGCGGGCTAGCGAGGGCGGGTCCAGTACAACTACGTCGAACCGGCGCTTCTCTTTAGCGTAGGTCTCGAGCAACTCGAAGCAATCCGCCGTCACGAAGTCGTGCTGATCAGGATCGAAACCGTTCATCGCGAAGTTGCGCGCCGCGTCCTTGTTTGCCGCGTCCGCCACGTCCACACTCGTTACCTGCGCCGCGCCGCCCCGCGCCGCGTAGAGCGAAAACGCGCCCGTGTACGAGAAGAGGTTGAGGACACTCCTATCTTTGCAGACGTGCTCCAAGGCGGACCTATTGTCGCGGTGGTCTAAAAAAAGTCCGGTCTTCTGCCCTTCGAAAAGGTTGGCGATGAGGTCTAAACCGTTCTCTTTGACGGTCAGCTCGGGTGGCGGGAGTCTGCCATAAAGTACGTCTAAGCCGTGCGGCGTTTTCTGAACGATACCTCTCAACTTGAGGTGCTTGCTGAGCGCTTTGACGACATCCGGCACGATGACCTCTACGCTCTTTGCGTAAGTTTGCAGCACCGCGTAGCGCTCGTAGAGGTCAACTGTGACGCCTGGCAAAAAGTCCCCTTCGCCGAAGAGGAGGCGGCAAGCGTTCGTGACCTCTTGGTCGATGAACGCCCCGCGTAAGGCGAGCGCATCTTCGACCCTCGCCTCGACAAACGCTCTATCCGGCACCTGCGCACCGCTAAAGAGCCGTAACGCGATGGCGCTTTCGTCGTCGTAGAGCCCAATGGCGTGTGCGTTACCTGCCTCCACGCGCACCCAGTCTCCCGTAGCGAGAGAATGCCTAGGGAGGTGGTTGCGGTAGACCCAGGGGTGACCGGACAAGAGGGCGGGCTCGAGCTTCGCATTCAGCGCAATTGTAGGGAGAGACACCCCTCTAACTTAACGTGCTTAGAGGCACGTGAACGTCTGCTGACATCGGTTCACTAGGCTCAGCGAGGGAGGCTTTATGGTGTCTCGAGTTCGCATAATATCGTATGTCTTTTCTCTCTTGTTCCTAACGTACCGAGTCTTTACACGCCCGCCGCTTGAAACGCCGCTTTGACGATGTCCTGCGCCTCGTCTTGCAGCTTCTTGAGATGGTCTTCGCCCTTAAAGCTCTCCGCATAAATCTTATAGATATCCTCCGTCCCCGAAGGGCGCGCCGCGAACCAGCCGTTCTCTGTGACTACTTTGAGCCCGCCAATCGCCGCGCCGTTCCCCGGCGCTTTGGTGAGCTTGTCTGTAATCTCTTCGCCCGCAAGCTCGTTCGCCTCGATCTGTTCGGGCGAGAGGTCCTTGAGAACCGCCTTTTGCTCGTCCGTAGCGGGCGCGTCGATGCGCTCATAGACAGGTGAGCCGAACTGCTCTTTTAAGTCTTCGTAGTGCTCCGCCGGGTCCCGCCCTGTTTTCGCGGTGATTTCCGCCGCCAAGAGGTCCATGATGATGCCGTCTTTGTCCGTCGTCCAGACCGTCCCGTCCTTGCGCAAGAAGGACGCGCCCGCGCTCTCTTCGCCGCCGAAACCGTAAGAGCCATCGACTAAACCGTCCACAAACCACTTGAAGCCGACCGGAACCTCCGCTAGCGGACGCCCTAAGTGCGACGCGACGCGGTCGATCATCGAACTCGAGACCAGCGTCTTGCCCACTGCCGCGTCCTCTTGCCACTCCGGTCGGTTCTGAAAGAGGTACCACACTGAAACCGCTAAGAAGTGATTCGGATTCATCAGCCCCGCGCGAGTGACGATGCCGTGCCTATCGAAGTCGGGGTCATTCCCAAACGCAATATCGAATTTGTCCTTGAGGTCAATTAAACTTGCCATCGCGTAAGGCGAGGAGCAGTCCATGCGAATTTTGCCGTCTTTGTCCACCGTCATAAAGGAAAAGGTCGGGTCAACGTGCCGGTTGACGACCTCTAAGTCAAGCCCGTAGCGCTCCGCGATGGGCTCCCAGTACGCGACGCCCGCTCCGCCCATCGGGTCTACGCCGATCTTGAGCCCGGCGTCTCTAATCGCTTGCATATCCACGACGTTCTCTAGGTCGTTCACATAAGGCGTGATGTAGTCGTACTCGTGCGTCGTCTCTGCCCGCAGCGCCTTCTGGTACGGGACGCGCAAGCCCTCTTTCAGACCGCCTTGCAAAATGCCGTTCGCCCGTGACTCGATGCTGCTAGTGATGTCCGTTCCCGCAGGTCCGCCCGAGGGCGGGTTGTACTTGAAGCCGCCGTCCGTTGGCGGGTTGTGCGAAGGCGTGATCACGACGCCGTCCGCGAGACCGTCCGTTCGGTCCTTGTTATAGGTCAAAATCGCGTGGGAGATAGCCGGCGTGGGCGTGTAGCCGAGCCCGGCTTGAATCATCGTCTCCACCTTGTTCGCGGCGAAGACCTCCAGCGCCGTCGAGAGCGCCGCCTCGGAGAGTGCGTGCGTGTCCATGCCGACATAAAGAGGTCCCGTGATGCCCTGCGCCTGCCGGTGCTCGCAGAGCGCCTGGCAGACCGCCAAGATGTGCTCCTCATTAAACGAGTTCTCCAAAGACGTGCCCCGGTGCCCCGAAGTGCCGAAGGAGATTCGCTCGCCGTCGCTGCTCGGGTCGGGGTGGCGGGTATAGTAGGCGGAGACGAGGCGGGGGATGTTGGTGAGGAGTTCGGCTGGGGCGCGTTTACCTGCATAGTCGGTTGGGTTCATGGTTATCCTCCCTTTTGGTTGAGCATAGCGTTTTGGGAGGAGGTTGGAAAGGGAGGTGGGGTGAAGTTTTGGGAGTTGATGGAGTTTAGATTGTGTCTGCTCACTAAAGACTTATTCAGTTTCTGGTAGGTTTGCTATTCGAATGAAACTAGGCATTCTTGGATCGGTAAATTTGTATACGCCCTGTGCTAATCTTCTCAAAATAGCGCTTTCGTCGTTTGAAACAAGTCTCTGGAAGTAGTTATTAAGGGCATTCTGCGAAATGTTTTCTTTCCAAATTACTGAATATTTTTCACGTAGTCCTGTTGCAGTTATTTCCTCATCGGTATGTTGTGCAGCAGCTAAAAGTATTTTCCTATATTCGTCTGAGCTTGACCTGATTGCGTTCTGATATGCGCTTTTCAGCGTACCTTCTGCATCATCAACAGCTCTATTTGTTGCATCTACAACATGGGAAGCATGTATATATGATCTATCTTCTGCAATAGCATCTTCCGCTGCTTTGAGAGCTAGTAGATGAGTGAAATGTGGATAGCCAGAACTGACTGCCGTAATTTTTGAAATCGCGTTTCGGCTAAATTGAAGGTCTACTTGTCTTTGTCCGCCTTCAATAATCGCCTCAAGCTCTTCTTTACGCATCCGACCTAATTTAGTTTCTTTCAAACATCTTTGTACAGAATTATGTCCTGCAGTCAACTCAACTGCAGTTTCAGCTATGCCGACCAAAAGTAACTTGAGGGAGGAACCTTCATCGCTTAGTTGTTTAACTAACTCGGCAATTTTGTATTTATCTTCTCTACTTCTAAGAACGTCGACCTCATCTATTAAGAACAATCCTTCAATGCCCTTGATCTGAGATGCAACCCAACTGGGAGAACCGGCTCTCGCTTCTAGTCCCACTTCAGAAACTCTTTGAGTCGTTTCGGCATTTAGGTTTTCTCTCGCAATTCCAAGATTGAGTCCCGCACTACCTCCTTCTCTTTTCGCAGTTTCAGTATTCGCGGTATAGATATTTACCCCTACTTCATGTAATGCCTTTTGAACAACTGACTTGAAAGAGTCAGTGCTATCGCATCTTTTTTTGATCACTTTGCCGCTCAGGGCTCCTAAAATTAGGTCCGCAGCTACATTGGCAAGGGAACTTTTACCTACACCTCTATCTCCAAAGAGAAGAGCATGTTGTCCAGGAGTATTCAATTGCTCAATAAGACTTTGAACTTCACGTTGTCTACCAAAGAACAGACTTTGACTCCGTATGGGCTCGTGAGGTGTAAAAACTTTTCTTACTCCTGCAGCGAGCAACTTTTGTTCTCTGGCAAGTCCGAATAAATCTTGTGCACTCATTACATATAAACATATCAGCTAAGTTGCAAATTAGAGAACCGGTAACAACTGTAAAGACACAAATTAATACATAGATGTGAAGTTTTTTACAAACAGGCTCTGTATTGAGCTACAAATTCTAAGTACTCGTACAAAACCGCTTTTGATCAAAGTTGAAATGCTTCGCCAAGCCAGAAAGAGTCGGGCAAAGGTTCGTCAAAATCTTCCGCGGTCTTCAGTGCGCCTTTATGCATATCGAGAATAAGCGGTTGATCCTGGGGCAGAGATATCTTTTGAAGTGACAGCGCATACTCATATACCCTCGTCTGCAATTCCGGCGGCAACGCTTCAACGATGGTGATTAGACTCTTCATGCTTTTATCTTACTTTACAGAACGCTCACTACCAATGCGCATGGTAGAAAATCTGCTACTATGTTGCCGTGAAGCAGGTCAATCTAAAGAGTGACCACCTAGCTGCGCTCCTCGAGGACACCACCAAGCAGACGGGCGAAACCAAAGTCGAGGCGCGTTTGCAAGCGTTAAAGGCAGAAGCTAGAAGCGTGCGCACGCTCGAGTGGTTACAAGCAGTCGTCTGGCCGAACCTGAGCGAAGCCGAACATGGTCACGCTCCCTCTGAAGAAGAACAAGAAGAACTGCTCGGTTTTTGATGAGTGAGGTTAAGTGGTTGTAGACAGCAGCGTCTTTCTGCAAATCCTCACTCATTCCAGCGCCAAAAACTCGGAGGACGTATGAAGCGCCGCTTGCTTTTCACTTTACTCTGTTCGCTCGCTTGGGTGTTCGCTCAAGAGACGCCGGTGAGCGTAGAACGCCTCGCCGAACTCCTACTTGGCGAGGGCGAAGCGGTCACCTTTTTACCTGAGCAACTGCCGGACAGTCTGAACTTGCCGCTTCCCGCTGAGGCTCGAGTGCTCGGCAGCGCCACCATCGGCGAAGACCGCGCAGTAGCCGCGCTGGAAGTTCAGGGAAATCGGGAAGCGAGTCTACAAAGGTTCGAAGACGCCTTTCTCGCCGCAGGGTGGCGGGGGTATGACCCCTTCGCCGGTCCAAAAGTTTTTCAAGCTTCGGGGAACGAGCGCGAGCCGCTCACCGACTTCTGTAGCCCGGATAGGTCGTCTGAAGTTTATTTTGAAACGGACACGCTCGCCGAAGGCGCGCTGCTCGTCCTCGTCAATGTCAATCCTTACTGTAATGACGCTGAAGGTATCTCTCTGCCGCTGCCGAGCCTGACCTTTCCTGCAGGCGTCCTTTCCTACGGCGGCGGGTTGAGCCAGAGCGGTACCTCTTTCCAGGCGAACGCCAGTTTCGGTACGAGGCTGAGCGCGGCAGAGCTTTTCGGTCACTTTGCTGAGCAGCTTAAAGCGCAGGGCTGGCGCGTCGCTGAAAAGGAACAAACTGAAGAGGTCGAGCCGGAAGTTGCCCTTACCGACGAAGAGGGCAACCCCGTACCGCTAACGGCCGCCAGGCAAGCAGAGGTCACCCTCGAGGCTGAAAGCGGGCGCTGGCAGGGGCTACTGACGGTCACGGGCGCACAAGCTGTCTTGCAGGTCAGCCGCTTACCTTGAGGGTCTCGTCAATGCGCTACGCGAGGGCTAGCGGGTCGGGCTCGAGGTGGTCACGGCAGAGGAAGGGGCTACGCTCGAGGTGATCTGGCAGCCAGACGCTACTCGCATCGTCCTCATGCGGGTGCAGGCACGCGCTTCGGCTTGCGAAAGGTGATGTTCTCCCACTCGCCCTCTTCGACAAGCTTTAGGTCCTTATTCCGCGCCCGAAAGAACGTCACGATGTCCTGCACCAAATCGTCAGGTGTGGACGCCGCCGAGGTGATGCCGACTGAGCGCACGCCCTCCAACCACGACTCCTCAATATCCGCCACGCTCTCGATGCGCTTGGCGTTGCCACAGAGGTCTTGCGCGAGGTCCAAAAGCCGCATCCCATTAGAGGAATAGTCACTCGTCACGACGAGGAAGAGGTCGACGTGCGGCGCGATATTCTTGACCGCGTCTTGGCGGTTTTTCGTGGCGTAGCAGAGGTCATCGGAGGGCGGGATGACGAGCGCGGGGAAGCGTTCTTTCAAGATGTCGATGGTTTTACCTACGTCATCGACAGAGAGCGTTGTTTGCGTGAGCACCACAACTTTGTCTGGGTCGGGCACGCTGACGGTGTGCGGGTCGGCGAGGTCCGGGTCGCTCTTGCGGTTGCCGACGACGCTCACCACCGTCGTGACGTGGGGCGCTTCGCCTTTCGTGCCGATGACCTCTTGGTGCTGGGTCGAGTCGCCGATTAAGAGGATGTGATAGCCCTCGCGGGCGTACTTCTTCGACTCCGAGTGCACTTTCGTGACTAAAGGGCACGTCGCGTCGATCGTCGCGAGCCCCAGCGCCGCCGCTTCCTCGCGCACTTTCGGGCTGATGCCGTGCGCACTGAAGACGACCGTATCCGCGAGGGTGCGCCCCTCGGCTTCGGCTTTAGCTTTCACACCCTCTAACTCGCGCAAATCCTCCACGAACTGCACGCCGCGCCCCTCTTCCAGCCGATTCACTACCGTGTTGTTGTGAACAATCGCGTGGTAGACCGCCAAGCCCTCTTCCTTCTCTTTTAGTTCGTCCGCCGCCTCTTCCACTGCCTGGATCGCCATGACCACCCCGGCACAAAAGCCCCTGGGTTTGGCGAGATAAAGTCGTTCAATCATGCTTTACTATACCGAGAAAGGCGCATTTGACTCGTCTTTAGAAAAAGATGATGGCGAGCATGGCAGCGCCGAGTAAAAGAAGAATGGCGTTGTATCTTCTTTGCGCATTCGCACTAGCGATTCCGTTAAAGATAGGGCGTTTAAGAAGCGCGAAAATTGCGATAGTCACGGTGAAAAGTGCCTGAAGAAGGTTGAAAATTAGAGGAGGAAACGCGCTTTGGAGAAAGATAGTGACAAGTCCTAATGCAATACATACTGTTATATAGAGCCGGAAGTTTTCGTTCGTAATCCTGTCGAGACCGTGCCACCACGACCTATGCTCATGAACACTCGCTTTGAAGAGCTTGTCCTGTAAGCTTTGCAGAAACACCTCAAAGTCTTCAAGCCCATCAAAGGTGTGGTCTTGCGTCTCTGTTCTCAAGTTAAGCCGCGCAAGGTCGCCTCGGTGATCTCTCTTGACGTAAACCTCTTTAATATCGCTGTAGAGGATAGCCTCTTGCTGCTTACGGTTTTGCCGCTGGACGCCGCTTTCCGTAAATC
Organism: Trueperaceae bacterium; assembly: GCA_965213925.1. Classification (GTDB taxonomy): domain Bacteria; phylum Deinococcota; class Deinococci; order Deinococcales; family Trueperaceae; genus CBDBZX01. Next base: position 3,508,927 of record OZ243927.1, on the reverse strand, counting down.
TGATACGCTGCCCCTCGAGCTTACTGAGCATCCATGCGTTGAATCTGTGTGCAAATATAAACATCGTGAACACAGAGATGGGCAGCGCTGCGAGAATGAGGAAGAAGGGGAGGTCAGACCAGGTGAAGCCGTAGCCGACTCGCAAGTTAAACATCACCATGTCGATCGCGTAGTAAATCGACATGCCTGTCAGAAAGAGCGCGCCTAAACCATAGGTCGTCGTTAGAATCCTCATCAACTTTAGGCGCTGATCTATGTGCTCTTGCGATATGCGAAATTCTCGAGTCTCACCACTACTGAACACAGTGTGCTTAGTTTAGCGGTGAGAGACGCTAAATCGACTAAAACTATCACGCTGTTCCTGTAGCGAATGAAGATGTAGGAAAATTGGCTCAGCGAGATGTTTAGTTCCTACAGATGCCGATCTGCAAAGACGGCTAGACCCACTCGAGCGCCAACAACAGCGCCCCTAAAATAATAAACGTAAAGCTGCCCCGCCGCCTCTCGCGGAGGTACTGCGTGTCGGCGTTCGTGCTCCGAACCAGCTCGAGCACGCCGTAAGCGATAAACCAGCATGTAATCGCAATCGTGAAGAGCGACGGGCGCATCGTCGGCGCGAGCAGCTCACTGAGCGCCAAAAGAAGTGCGCCCGCGCCGATATAAAAGGCGAATTGAGGTTCGGTATGTCTGAAGGGGAGCCACTTGGTCTCTTCCGTCACGTCCACGTGACTCAAACCCGAGAGCGCCTCCCGCAGCGCGTCCATATCCTCTAAGCCCGCGAAGCTCAGCGTGCTCGTTTCTGTCTGCACGTTAAACGCGAGCAGCTCGCCTTGGCGGCTCCTCAAGACCTCGAGCCGCTTGACGTCTTTAAGCGCGACGCTTCTGGTCTTCTGAACAGTAGCGTCTACGAGCCTCTTGCGCTCTAGGGTGACGCGGCGTTGCCCGAGTTGCCCGACTAGGCGGTTGTAGAGGTTTTGGCTCGAGACGATGGGGAAGAGCGCGAGCGCGAACAAACCTAGAAAAATCGCGCCGGGCACGAGGTCGCCGCTTCGAAGCGCCAAAACTGAGGTGACGAGCGACACAGCGCAGAGGAGGGCGCATAGAACGGTGATGGAGAAGACCGTCAGGCGTGCCACCCTGCGCCGCTGGTTTACGTACGACTCGGTGGCGGTAAATTCTGCCGGAGCGCTTTGCATGAGCCGATTTTAACCGCTGGGCGTGCTAGAGCGATACCTCTTGTTCGTCCCGCGTCTTCCTGCGCCCTACCTCCGCGATGCTCTCCATGCTGATCCAGCCCTGCGCCGCCGCGTGCTCCGCCGCTTGCAGGGTGTCTTTCGCCAAGACGAGGTGGCTGCCCGCTTTCTCAACCTCTTGGGCGAGCGTCTGAATCTTTTCACTGCGCTCCTCCTCCTCGTGGACGCTGCGGATATAGACGCCTAAGATGCGCCCCGGATAGTCGTGGACGACGCTCTGGTAGATTTCGGGGTCCTCTTGCCCGCTGTCGCCGATCAAGATGAAGGGCAGGTCGGGGTAGGTCTCTAAAATCTGGTCGAGCGCCTCACGCTTGTGACCGCTGTGCGAGGTCGGTAGGAGTTCGGTAGGGGAGATGCCCCAGTCGCGGAGCATGATAGGACCGACCGGGATGTCGTTGGTCTCTAAAAATTCGACGAGCAAGTCGTAGAGGTTCCAGGGGCTACTGGACACGTAAAAAATTGGGTTCTGTTCGTGTTGGAGCGCGTCGTAAAAGGCGGACACGCCCTCGAAGGGGACGCGCGTCTTCGCGTTGCCGAAGAGCACCTTTTTCGCCATGCCGATGACGTTGGTCGCGCCGGTTTGCAACACGGTGTCGTCCATGTCGCTGATGATGCCGAACTGCGCGTTTTCTTCGGGCACGGCGACGGGGACGCGCGCGAGTTCGGGCGGCGTGGAGCCGCGCAGCGGTTCTAAGAGTTCCGCCTCCACGTGGTAAAACCCTTCGTCGCTCGGCGGCAGTGGCGTAGGCGCTTCGAGCCAGAGCGAGAAAAACCCTTCGTCGTCGGTCGTCGTTTCGTGCTCGCGCCCGCTCAGGCGGAGTTTCACGCGGGCTTTGGGCACCTCTTCGCTCCGGAAGCGCTTCCAGGCGCTGCCGAAGTTCTCCCAGGCGGAGGCGTCGGCGTCTGCTTGGGAGAGCGCCTTTTCCTCCAACACGCGACCGCGCACGTAAAGGCGCTCCTTCGTGCCGTAGCCGATATAGGGCTGGACGGTTACGGGGTCGTCGCTGTAGCGGTTTTTAAGCTCGTTGCGGAAGCGGTCTACGCGGACCTCGAGGTTGTGAATCGCTCTTTTCCAGCTTGCCATGCTACCCTCCATGTCGTTCGTGTCGCTATTTTTATTACGATGTTATATCTATTATTCGTGAGGAACGTCATAGTATCATAGCAGGTATCACCTGATCTGAGACGCTCTTACTATAAAGAGCATCGTTTAGCACGCACATTCTGAGATGAAATCCCGCAACGGCAGGGCGGCTTGCCCGTAACGCTAGTTCTTCGAACTGAGATCTGCGCTCATCTGTCTCAGTATTTTTGGAACTGCTATCAACGCTTCGTTTTAAGGCAATTGAGATGTGTCTTACTATTGCCCCTCTTGAATGGAGGAGCCGCGTTCACCCCTCTGATACGGATTCCGGTAGTGGTTCTACGCCCGATGCTGCCGTATTCTCCTTCCGCTGTCTCCACGCGATGAGCAAGGGGTTGAAACCCCTCGCTTTGACACCAGCGTCGTTCCGTAGAGCCGTTGCCCCAAAGTCCTCTAAGTCACTAGAGACGTTCTCGAAAGCGCACCTCAACGGGTCTCGAGGGGTTGAACGTCGGATGAGGTATCGTAAACGGTCGCGACCGTCTCTTCGTGCTCTTCGAAGAGCGCGTCGTGTTTCGTTTTCTGGTCGCGAATCTTTGGCAGGGCGCTCTCTAAAATCCAGCCCTCGGTGGCGGCGTGTTTGGCGGCGGCTAGGGTGTCGTCGGCAAGCACGAGTTTGCTGCCGTGCGTCTGCACGTTCTCCGCGAGCGTACGAATTGACGTTGCCCTCGTCTCATTCTCGCTGACGTTGCGGATGTAAACCGCCAAGATGCGCCCCGGATAGCTCGCGACGATGTCGCTATAAATCTCGGGGTCCTGCTCGCCGGAGTCGCCGATCAAGATAAAGGCCAAGTCGCTATAGGTTTCTAAGATGCGCTGCACCTCGCCCTTTTTGAACGAGCCGTGCTCACTCGGGAAGAGTTCGCCGCCGCCGCCGCGCCAGTTGCGGAGCATAATGGGACCCAAAGGGATGCCCTCGATTCTGAGGAGGCGCAAGATGAGGTCGTAGAGGTTCCAAGGACTACTGGAGACGTAAAAGAGCGGGTTATGTCCGCCCCGCGTGCCCTGTTGCAGCGCGGTGTAAAAGGCCGCCACGCCCTTAAACGGCAAGCGCGTGTAGGCGTTGCCGAACAGAACCGTACCAACTACGCGCAGCCACTTGGTCACGTCGGTCTGGATGACGGTATCGTCCATGTCGCTGATCACGCCGAACTGCGCACTCTGCGAGGGGAAGAGGACGGAGCCCGTCGCGACTGCCGGTTCCATCCCCTCACGGCGCGGCTCCAAAAGGGTGAGGGTGACCTCTTGCCAGTCCTGCGGGGTGAAGTCGGGAGGGGGCTCGAGCCAGGTTTCGTAGTAGCCTTTAACGTCCGTGGTGACCTCGTGCTTGAGCCCTGCGAAGTCGATTTCCAAGCGGGCGTTAGGCACCTTGTCGTTGACGAAGCGCTTGTAGGTATTGACGAAGTTGCGCCAGCGTGGGGTGTCGGGCGTGACGACGGCGAGGCTCTTGTCCTCCGTCACGCGCCCCTTGAGGTAGACGCGCGAAGCCGAGCCGTAGGAGAGGTACGGCACGATGTCAAAGGGGCGGTCACGCCGGAAGCGGTTGAACTGGCGGCGGAAGGTGTGAAAGTCCTTCTCCAAGCCGAGCAAGAACTCGCTCAGAATCCTTTTAAGTTTCGCCACGTGAGTACCCCTTCCGAGTAACCTGATATGTCGTTGTTTGCTGCATAACGCCTCAGAGTATAGCAAGAGTGGACGCGCTATTTTTGGGGCGGGCTTGCGGTGAAGCTCGCTCAAGCTGCCGCTTTTGGGCTTGACCCCGCGAGGAGCCCTGTGCTAGACTCTTTTTCTGTTTGGGAGCGATTAGCTCAGTTGGTTAGAGCGCGTCGCTGATAACGACGAGGTCGGTGGTTCAAATCCACCATCGCTCATTAAAAAAGCTCGGCAAAAGCCGAGCTTTTTACATCACTCCGTTTGCCCCCTGTTTAGCTGAACCGCTGACTCTCTTCGAGGGCACGCGACGACCTCCATCAAGGATTGGCAGGCACAGACCGCACGGCTAGGCTTTTGGCAATTGTGCGCGAGCTGTAAGAGCGTCCAAGTCGTGTCTCCCCAGAGCCTCGAGGACCTCTTGAAACGCGAACTCGAGGCGACGCTGTCAGCCTAGAACTGTCAGCCTATAAGAGGCAGTCGGGGAAGTGCCGATGGAGGAAGGTCCTTGCCGCCGCCTCTGCTGCTAACCTCATCGCTGCAAAATAACCGTTTCCTCGAGCGGCGTCAGCGTCATTTCTAAGGGAGCCCTTAACCGCAAACTGTCCCCTTTTTTGAGCGTTCTAAAGTCGCCGTGGGGCAAGTCGATGATGAGGTCGCCCCCGAGCACCAAAAGCCACACATCATCCTCTAAAACAAGAGGTTGCGGCTCGGTAAGCACCTGCACTCTAAAGTCAGTCTGTGGAACCTCTTGAACTTCACCCGCGCCCGACTTGGCGAGGCTAATGAGGTTCAGGGGTTCAGCCGGTATCAAAGTCGGGCTCGCTCACGCTCGGAACTGTTCATGAACGCTCTCAGTAGGCAAAACATCATGTAGCTCCCACGTGCAGGGGTGATTCCCTTGACGAAGCCAAAACTGCGTAAGCCCCTTTCAAAATCTCACGCGGCGGCCGGCGTCTCCTCTTGCTCTTTACGCGCCTTGCCGTACGCCATGCGCAGCTTGAACATCCCGCGCTTATGCGCCGCTTTGACCTCTTCTTCGCTCATGCCGAGCGTGTCGGCAACGGTTGCGACATCCTGAGCGCTGTCGCCGTTCATGCCTTCTAAGCGAATGACCACTTTCGCGACCTCTCGGTCCAACTCGCCTAAGAAGGGCTCCAACTGTTTAGGCGTCGCTTTAGGTCTTTTCGGCGCAGCTTTCTTCTCGCCCTTAGACTTGGCGGACACCTTCTTCGTCGTTTTCTTTTTCGCCGCTTTTTTGCCCGTGCTCGTCTTTCCTGTGGCCTTTTCGCGCTCCGCCAAGAGGTCTAGGGCTTGCCCCAAGGTCAAGTCTTCTACGGTCTGTCCCTGTTGCAGCGAGGCGTTGGTCTTTTGATGTTTGACATAGAGCCCGTAGCGCCCGTCGCGCACCTCCACAGGCTCGCCCGTGTCGGGATGCTCACCCAAAACCTTGAGGGGCTTGTTCTTGTTCTCTTTTTTGGTGATGAGTTCGAGCGCCCGCTCGAAGCCTACCGTGAGCATGTCGTCCTCTTTGGGGAGCGAGGCAAAGGTGCTGCCATGTTTGACGTAGGGACCGAAGCGTCCGATATTGGCTTGGACGGGTTTGCCCGTCTCGGGGTGCTCGCCGACGGTGCGCGGCAAGGAGAGGAGACCGACTGCCATCTCATGCGTGACGCTGCTCGGCTCCACACCTCTTGGCAAAGAGGTGCGCTTCGGTTTGCCTTCTTGTTCATCGTCACCCAGTTGCAAGTACGGACCGTACGGACCGCTCTTGAGAATCATCGGCTGACCCGTTTCGGGAAAGCTGCCTACCACGTTGTCGGCGGCGTTGCCTTTCTCGAGCAGCTCCCCCAACATCTCCTCAGTAACCTCATCGGGCGCGGTCTCGGGGGGTAAAGAGGTCGTGACGATTTCGCCGTCCTTAGCGCCCTCTACGTACGGTCCGAAGCGCCCCACACGCACCACATAGTCGCCCCACTTGGGAAAGCTCAGCGTCGAGATGCCTTTGGCGTCTATTTCTTCTAAGCCCTCTTGGGTGCGGGACTCTAAGCCTGAGTCGCCGTGATAAAAACGGTTCAGGTAGGGCGCGGCGTCCATATCGCCCGCCGCGATGTCGTCCAAAATCCCTTCCATGTCCGCCGTGAAGCCCGTATCGACAAGTTGCCCGAACTGCGCCTCTAAGAGGTTATTGACCGCAAACGCCGTAAAGGTCGGCACGAGTTGAGAGCCGTTTTTACGCGCGTAGCCGCGCCGAATCACCGTGTCGATGATGCTGGCATAGGTGCTGGGACGCCCGATGCCCTCTGCCTCTAAGAGTTTCACGAGTGACGCCTCCGTGAACCGCGCGGGCGCTTTCGTCTCGTGCCCTAAAGCGTCCACCTTCTGACAGTTGAGCGTGTCGCCTTCGTTCAAGTCAGGAAGAGGCTGCTCGCGGTCGTCAAGTGCGGCGTCGGGGTCGTCCGAGCCCTCGACATACGCACGGAAAAAGCCCGCAAAGAGCGTCGTGCGTCCCGACGCGCGAAACTCCGCCTTCTCGTCGCCCTCGCCCACTTCGATGCGGGCGGTGACGAACTTGAGCCGCGCGTCCGCCATCTGCGTGGCGATGGTGCGCTTCCAAATGAGGTCGTACAGTGCGCCTTCGGTGCCCGTGAGCTTGTGCTCGTCTTTCGTCTTCATGTCGCGTCCGGCGGGGCGAATCGCTTCGTGGGCTTCTTGCGCGTTTTTAGCTTTTTTCGAATACTGCCGTGGCTGCGGGCTCAGATAGTCCGCCCCGTAGCGCTTCTCCACCGCTTTGCGTGCGCCTGACACCGCCTCTTGTGCCAAATTCGTGGAGTCGGTGCGCATGTAGGTGATGTAGCCGTTTTCGTACAAGCCCTGCGCGACGCGCATAGTTTCTTTAGCGGAGAGGCCCAGCTTGCGGCTCGCCTCTTGTTGCAAGGTGGAGGTCGTGAACGGCGCAGCCGGGGAGCGTTTGCCGGTGCGCTCCTCGACTTTGGCGACGTGCCAGGGCTCGCTCTTCGTGCGCTCCGCCAGACCTTTCGCCTGCGCCTCGCTCATCAGGAGCACGTCTTTGCCCTCGGTCAAGCCCGCTTTGAGCTTGCCCGTTTCGTCGTCGAAGTCGCGCCCAGACGCCAAACGCACGCCGCCCAAGTGAGTCATGACCGCTTCGAAGTTGCGGTCACGCGGTTTGTTGAGGAGCGCTTTGAGGTCCCAGTACGACGCCGGAACGAACGCGATACGCTCCTTTTCGCGCATGACCATGAGCCGCACCGCGACGCTCTGCACCCGCCCGGCGGAGAGCTTCGGCGCGACTTTTTTCCAGAGAAGAGGTGAAATCGTGTAGCCGACCAAGCGGTCTAAAACGCGCCGCGTCTCCTGCGCGTCCACCAAATTCTGGTCGATATCCCTCGTCTCGTCCAGCGCATTGAGAATCGCCTCTTCGGTAATTTCGTGAAAGACCATGCGCCGCACGGGAATCTTCGGATTTAAGACCTCAACCAAGTGCCAGCCGATCGACTCGCCCTCGCGGTCTTCGTCTGTCGCGATGTATAACTCGTCGGCGTCTTTAAGCGCGGCTTTGAGGGCGCTGACCACTTTTTTCTTTTTGGAGGGAACGATGTAGAGTGGTTCGAAGCCGTTCTCGACCTTGATGCCGAGCCGAGCCCAGGGTTCGCCCTTCACATCCTTAGGGATTTCCGCCGCCGACGAGGGTAGGTCGCGCACGTGACCCATGCTCGCCTCAATCTGGTAGCCGCTACCCGGCAAAAATTTGCGAATCGTCTTCGCCTTAGTCGGCGACTCGACGATGACGAGCCGTTTTCCGCTCGCTTTTTTGGTCTTTTTACGTGTTCCTGATTGCGTAGTCATTCTCCTCCAATTGCGACGTTATTATAAAGAGCCCACACGATTTGTCAACGCCCTATCATACGAACGTGACGAACTTCACGTGAGTGGAGAACTTCTCATGGAGCGTTTCAAACGCTATTATGTGAGATGGATTACTCTCTACAAAGACTGGCGCTGTGTTCGAAAAGAGGCTGCTGTGCCACTCGAGGTCACTAACTCGAGCTAAACAGTTGTTCCCTAAGCTAAAACACACTTTAAAATGCTAGGTTGCGTCATCTCTACAGCTTGTCCCGTCGATAATTTGAGAGAGCAAAGTCGAGTACACAGGAGTCTTCCGCAGAGGATTCCTTTAAGGTGAGTTTCACGTTTAGCAACTCAATAGACTTCGTCCGCCACATCTTCGAGCAAGAAGGGAACTGATATGAGTAGACTCGAGTCCAAAATCGCCCTCATCACGGGTGGCGCCTCCGGTTTAGGCGCAGCCATCGCCCGACGCTTCAGCGAAGAGGGCGCTCGCGTCGTCGTCGCTGACCTCAATGAAGAGAAGGGGCAAGAGGTTGCGTCATCGCTTCATGAAGGGTTGTTCGTACAGGTTGACGTTACCGACGCTAGCTCTGTTGAGAGAATGGTCAAAGAGACTACGGACCACTTCGGACGCTTGGACGTTTTGGTCAACAACGCAGGCATCGATGGTGAGCAAGCGCCTACGGCTGCCTCGAGCCTGGAGAACTGGCGCAAGGTCATGAGCATCAATATGGACGGTGTCTTCTACGGGTTGAAGTATGGGGTGAGCGCGATGTTAGGGCATGGTGACGGGGGCGTCGTCATCAACATGGGTTCGACGGCGGGGCTCGTTGGCTTTCCTGGTATTCCTCCCTACTCCGCTTCAAAGGGTGGCGTCATTCAACTTACCAAAGCCGCCGCGATGGAATACGCTGATAAGCATATCCGCTGCTGCGCCATCTGTCCGACGGGCATCATGACACCGCTGGTCGAGCACTTTATTGAAAACAGCGAGAACCCCGAAGCGCAACGCAAGCAGTTCACGACGATGAACCCGATTCCCGGCGCACCTGAACCTGTGGACGTTGCCAACGCCGCCCTCTTCCTGGCGAGCGATGAAGCCCGCTTTATCACCGGCGTAGCGTTGCCTGTTGATGGGGGGTATACCTCGAGATAAACCTTCCAATAGAAATGGAGCGAGACATCTACTTCGCTCCACTGGCAATTGAACTAAAGCAATTAACGTAAATACTGAGTTTGAATCACGCAAGTATCATTCCTTAAAGTGCGCGCTAAGCCGTGCTCTCTCCTCTAAGATTGGCTCAAACCAAATGATACTTGCTATATAAGATCGCGAATCTACAACATTCGGCGGTTGGTAATGGCGCGTCCCAGCGTAACTTCGTCGGCGTACTCCAAGTCACCGCCTACGGGCAGCCCATAACCGATACGCGACGTTCCCACGCCGATTTCCTTGAGTAATCGTCCTAAATACATCGCCGTTGCTTCGCCTTCAACCGTCGTCGCAGTCGCTAAGATGACCTCGTCGATATCATTGAGCCGCGTTAAGAGAGGTTGAATCGTGAGTTGGTCGGGTCCGACGCCGTTCATGGGCGAGAGTGCGCCGTGCAGGACGTGGTAGAGCCCGCCGTACTCGCCGCTACGCTCAATCGCTAAAAGGTCGGCGGGTTCCTCCACCACGCAGATGAGCCCGCGCTCGCGCTGCGCGTCCTGGCAGATCGAGCAGACCTCTTGGTCGGTGATGTTAAAGCAGACCTCGCACTGTTTAAGTGAGCCCTTCGCGTTTAAGAGGGCTTGTGCGAGCCCCTTCACATCCTCTTCGGGCTGGTTAAAGAGGTGAAAGGCAAGACGCTGGGCGCTCTTAGGACCGACGCCGGGGAGCCGCCCGAGTTCGCGAATGAGTTGGATTAAAGCAGGTGGATATTTCAAGATGGATACCTGTCAAAAGGAAGCATATGTTTGAACTTGAGCGAAGGAAGCATCTCAGCATAGGTCAAGGCTGAAAGCCTCAGCATCTGAGATGCTCGCCTATGTCAGCACTTCAGCTAGTCAGGAAAACCTGAAATGCTGACTAGCTGAAGTGCTGAGACGCTTTCGCGCACCTCCCTTAAAACATCCCCCCGAGTCCGCCCATACCGCCCATCGCGGAGCCCATCTCGGCCTCTTGGACCTCTTTGGCTTTGCGCTGGGCTTCGTTGACGGCGGCCGCGACGAGGTCTTCTAACAGCTCGACGTCTTCGGGGTCAACGGTGCTCGGGTCGATTTTGATGCCCGTGATGTTGCCGTCGCCGCTCGCGGTTGCCGTGACCAAACCGCCGCCCGCACTGCCCTCGACGGAGATGTTCGCCAAGCGCTCTTGCGCTTCCGCCATCTTCTTCTGCGCCTTTTGCGCCTCTTTCATCAGCTTTTGCATGTTCATGAGTTACTCCTCTAAAAATCCGATGTTTGATCGCTTTGCTGAGATGAATGCCCGCAAGCATCATCCCTTAGCCTGCGTGTTGTGTAGTGCTTCGTTGACTGAGAGCGTTGCTTCGCATAACTTCGTTCACTCTGACCAGATGATACCTGCTATAAGTCTAACCCGTCAGCGCCCTCGTTAGGGTCATTCGAGAGGTCATCCGCGCTTTCTTCGTTCATCTCTTCGTCTGCAACCTCTTCGCTGTCTTGCCATTCGACGATCTGACCTGGAAAGAGCGACTGCATGACCTCAAAGCGGGGGTCGTCAGTAAGCTTCCCCACCACCTCTTGTCTAGGTTGCGCTCTAGGTCGTGAAGGTTGAGGTGAAGAACGGCTCGGCTCAAAGTCAACTTCATCCGGTCTGGGTTCGCTTTGCGTAGCGGCTTTAACATCAATGTCGGCAATAGGGTCACTGTCCCAAAAGTCGGGCGGTAAATCTTCACCGTAAAGACTCTCAGACGCGGTGCGCTCGGGCTCCGCGTCTTCAGCAGGGGGGACGGGCTCCTCTCCTGAGCTAGGGGTCGCTTTGGGTTCGGGTGCGGTTTCTTCGGGATTGACGCGGGGCGGCGGCGTGTCGGGCGTGCGCCCTGGGGGTGCGCGGCGTTGTTCCGGTTGTGGTTTTGGAGGACTCGAGGCTTCAACCTCATTCACCGTGGGCTGAACTTCTGATTGATTGGATACCTGCTGAGAGGGGGCTCGAGGTTCAGGTTGTTGCGCCGCACTCTGTTGAACTCCGCGTTGCTGAACCCCGTTCTGTTGAGGCTCGCTCTGCTGACGCTTAGCCCGGATGGGTTCTGCTCGCCTGGGTTCGACTGGCTTGGATTCTACTGACTTGGGCGGAGCGCCCTCGTCGGCACGCTCCGCTACAACTTTTTTACAAGCGACTCCCCTGGTCCTTCGATGTGCAGCGTGTAGCCGCCGCCCAACACGTCGCCCACCAGAGAGGTGAGTTCACCCTGGCGGCTTTTGAGCTGGGAAAAGTGAAACTTGTGCGTGTCGGCGAAGCGCAAGTAGATATCCTGACCCTCGATGTCGGTTTTAGCGGGCATCAGAAAGGCTTTGAGTTGGGCGCTGGCTTTGCTCTGGACGCTGTGCCAGTTGACCTTTCGGGGAGGTGGTGCGGATTCGGCTCGAGGCTCATCTCTCTGAGGTGCACGTTCCCTCGCCCGTTCCGCCGCACTGTTCGAAATCCCGTTCGAAAGAGGTTGAGGCGGCGTGCGTCCGACGGGGTCGAAGTCGGGGAGGCTAGGGCGTGTAGGCGGCGGCTGCGCTGCGGCTCCGTCCCGACTCGGCGCGGGTGGACGCTCAGAGAGGTCAGCCACCGCGTCGCTCGGCGCGTTGTGTGACAGCGCGTTCATCGCTTTGATGAGGGAGACTTCCAATGAGAAGAGGTCGTCATAGCGGACAAAGCGCTCCGCCTCGTCGTCGAGGGCGTGGATGACGCGCAAGAGGTTGTCTTGGTCGGCGTCTAAGCGGAAGTCATCCGTCAAACCGACTGACGTGTAAAGCGCTTCGCGCAAGGTCAGCTTGAGGCGCTCGGCTAAGCTGCGGGGCGCAAAACCGTCCGTGTAGAGACCGCTCGCTTCGCTAAAAAGTGCGTTCAAGTCGCGGTTGATGAGGTGCTTCGCCAAATTTTGCAACCTCGACTGCGGCGGCAATCCCAACGCGGCTTCGGCGTCCTCTTGGGTGATGGCTTCACCCGAAGTTAGAAGACGTTCTAAAAGCGACTCCGCGTCCCGCATCGCACCGTCGGCAGCTTTCGCGACTAAGGTGAGGGCGTCCTTTTCAGCGGGAACGTCAGCCTCTTGGCATAACCGCTCGAGCTTGCCTGCAATCTCACCCTCAGAAAGTCGGCGAAAGCGGAAGTGCTGGGTGCGCGAGAGAATCGTCGGCGGCAGCTTTTCGGGCTCGGTGGTGGCTAGGATGAAGACGAGGTTGGGCGGGGGCTCCTCGAGCGTCTTGAGAAGCGCGTTCGACGCCGACTTGCTCAGCATGTGCGCCTCATCCAAGACCCACACGCGCTTGCCCCCTCTTAGCGAGGCGAGCCGCACCTTTTCTCTTAAATCTCGAATATCTTCAACCGAATTGTTCGACGCCGCGTCCAACTCGGTCACGTCCGGATGATTACCTCTGCGCACCAACAGGCACGATTCGCACTCGCCACAAGGACGCTGAGCAACGTCCTCATTCTCACAGTTGACCGCCATCGCCAAGAGCCGCGCCGTCGTCGTTTTGCCGACGCCGCGCGGTCCCGAAAAGAGGTAGGCGTGACCGATGCGCCCGCGCTCAAGAGCCGCTTTGAGCACGCTTTTGACGTGGTCTTGACCGACGACTTGGGCGAAGGTGATGGGGCGGGCGCGTTGGTAGATGGCGGACATGGCTGTCTCTATCGTAGCATTTGCAGAAGGGGATTTTGGGCTCGAGCTGCTTATTTCGAGTAGCCAGCATTCACGAGTAGCCAGTAGTCAGAATTCAGCATGGCAGCCTACTGACTACTGAATTTTGGTCACTGACTTCTTCATTAACCCCACCCTCTTGCGCCTCACGATGCTCACTGTGATAATATTCGTATTAGCATTGGGCAGCCTGCGCATTATAGACTTCGCTAACGAAAAACGCCATTAACTCGTTAGGTATAGCTCAGGTGTACCCCCTGGAGGTGCTATGAAAAGACTCGTCATCCTACTAAGTCTCCTGCTGGCGTTCGGTTTAGCGAATGCGCAGACGCTCGTCTACGGGCTCTCGGGCTTTCCCTCGAGCTTAGACTCCGTCGATTCGCAAGACGGCAACTCGCTCGCCGTGTCGAACCAGATTACCGAAACGCTCGTCTTCTTCGAGCCGGGAACGACAAACCTCGTGCCGCGCTTGGCGACCGAGTGGACACCCAACGAGGACGGCTCCGTGTGGACGGTCACGCTCCGCGAAGGCGTCACCTTCCAAGACGGCACGCCCTTCAACGCCGAAGCGGTCAAGTTCAACTTCGACCGCTGGAACGACCCCGAGCACCCCCACAGCTACCGCGACGAGGGCAAGAACTACGTGCCCTGGGGCTGGGTCTGGGGCGGTCCGTTGGGTGACGGCAGCGTGCTCGAGGCGGTCAATGTCGTGGACGAGTACACCGCCGAGTTCGTTCTTACGAAGCCGCTCGGCTTGTTCCCGAACATGATCGCCGCAATTTACTTCCAAATCGACAGCCCGACCGCCGTGCAAGAGGCGGGCGCGGACTACGGCACGCCGGGCGTCGGCTCGGTCGGCACGGGTCCCTTCGAATTCGCCGAGTGGCGCGAAGGCGAGCAGGTCCGCCTGACCCGCTTTGATGACTACTGGGACGGCGCAGCCAACGTCGAAGAGGTCGTCATTCGCGGTATCGAAGAGCCGACCGCACGTCTCGCCGCGCTACAAGCGGGCGAGTTGGACGTCGCCGCCTTGCTCTCCTCGGACGACCTCACCACAGTTGAGAACGACCCCAACTTAGAGGTCGCGGTGCCCGAGAGCGAACTCAACGTCGGCTACATCGGGCTGCACCAGGCGAACGAGCCCTTCGGCAACCCGCAGGTGCGCGAAGCGGTTGCCCACGCGATCGACTACGAGGCTATTGTTGCTGCGTTCTACGAAGGTCTCGGCACGCCCGCCGTAGACTTCATCCCGCCGACGCTCTTCGGTCACGCCGACTTCTCGCAGTACGAGTACGACCCCGAGCGCTCCCGTCAGCTCTTAGCCGAAGCGGGCTACCCTGACGGTTTCGACACCGAGTTCTGGTACATGCCGGTCTCTCGTCCTTACTACCCTGCGCCGCAGCCCATCGCCGAAACGATCGCGAGCTACCTCGCGGACGTGGGCATCAACGCTGAGCTGCAAACCGAAGACTGGACGACCTACTTGGACAACTACGATACGGGCAAGTACCCCATGTACATGCTCGGTTGGAACGGTGACTACGCCGACCCCGACAACTTCTTATACACCTTCTTCGGACCCTCCGCCACGAATGCGTTCGGTTGGGACGACGAGGAGACGGTCAACCTCTTGGAGCAAGCCCGCGAAGCCTCCGAGCAGCCCGAACGCGCCGACCTGTACGCGGAAATTTTGACCCGCGTGCACGAGCAAATCCCGGCGATTCCGGTGGCGCATAACGTGACGCTGAACGCGGTTCGCTCAAACGTCAGTGGCTGGAACGCGAGCCCCTTAGGGTACAGCTCGGTCAGCTTGAAAGACGTGACCGTAGAGTAAAACGCTAGCATTGACTTGGGACACCTTGAGGTGTCCCTCTCTTTTTATTTCAAGAGGAGGATAGCTTGAAAGACAGAGGCGCGAAGCCGTTATTTAGTAATATTTTATTTAAGCTTGGTTCGTGCAACGTTTGTGGATGCTCGCGCAGGTTCATCCCTTGACCGCCTACGCTATCCGCCGCATCCTCGGGCTTATCCCGGTTCTTATCGGGGTCACGCTCCTTATTTTCACGCTGACGCGCATTATCCCCGGCGACCCCGCTGTCGCGATGCTCGGCAACCGCAGCACGCCGGAGCAGCGCGAGCGGCTGCGCAATGACATGGGGCTTAACGAGCCGCTCTTTCTCAATACGGCAGCTTTAGCAGAGACGGGGCGCGTGGGCGCGCTTTTCGACTCTCAGTATTTCGACTACATGGGCGACCTCGTGCGTGGCGACTTGGGGCGCTCGATCTTCTCGCGCATTCCGGTGCGGGACAGTTTGATTTCGCGCTTTCCTGCCACCTTTGAGTTGACGTTAGTGGCGATGATTTTCGCGTTAGTTATAGGCATCCCGGCGGGCGTATGGGCGGCTTTGAATAGGGGCAAGCTCGCCGACACACTGGTCATGATGTTCGCCCTTTCAGGGATTTCCTTCCCGGTCTTTTGGCTCGCGATTATCCTGATTTACATCTTCGCCATCACGCTCGGCTGGCTGCCCTCGTCGTTCAGGCTCAGCACCGGGATCGATCTGCAGCCTATCACCGGGCTCTACGTCATAGACGGGTTGCTGCGCGGCAACTTAGCGGCGAGTTGGAATGCGTTTAAGCACCTTATCTTACCTGGCGTCGCGCTCGGCACGATTCCCTTGGCGATTGTTGTGCGGATGACGCGGAGTTCGATGCTGGAGGTCTTGAGCCAAGACTACGTGCGCACCGCTCGCTCGAAGGGGCTCGTCGAGCGCGTCGTGGTCAATAAACATGCCTTGCGCAACGCACTCTTGCCCGTCGTCACTGTGGTCGGGCTTTCCTTCGGCACGCTCCTCTCAGGGGCGATTTTGACCGAGACGGTCTTTTCGTGGCCGGGCATCGGGCGCTGGGTCTACGACGCGATCAGCTCCCGTGACTATCCCATCATTCAGGGCGGCGTGCTCTTTGTGGCGTTTGTGTTCGTGATCGTAAACCTGCTCGTCGACCTCTCCTACGCGCTTATCGATCCGCGGATTCAGTACTCATGAAGCAGTTGAAAGCAATGAGCAATGAGTTGAAAGTAAAAGGCAAAGGCTTTTCACTCGTTGCTCATTGCTCGGAACTCACCGTTCGTTTGCTCCGTCGTTCATCCCCGAAAGGGGGCAAGAACTTGCGTACACCCCGAAAGGGGATTGCTGCTTTTTGCTCATCGCTCGTTACTCCGAGGACCTTATGGCTGTAAGCACTGCATCTACCTCCGCGAAGCGCGACAAGAGTGAAGCCCAGTGGCGCGATAACCTGCGGCGCTTTCTTCGTAACCCCACGGGCATCGTCGGCTTAGCCATTATGGGCTTCTTTATCCTCTTGTCGCTCTCCGCACCCATTTTGCGACCTTACAATTCGGCGACGGACCGTAACTTACGTCTGCGCCTCGCGCCGCCAAGTTGGACAATGAGCGCCCAAGAGCTAGAGCGCCGCGACCTCAACGCCTGGTCACTGCCTTTTGGTGCGGACGAGCTAGGGCGCAACCTGGCTGTGCGTGTCTGGCACGGCGGGCGCATCTCGCTGAGCGTCGGCTTACGGGCAGTGGCGATTGCGGCGACAATCGGTATTCTGTTGGGGCTTTTGGCAGGTTACGTCGGCGGCTGGACGGATACGGGGGTGGTGTGGCTTGTCGATATCCTGTTGGCGTTTCCGGGTATCCTCCTGGCTATTGCGATTGTCGCGACGCTCGGTCCTAGTTTGACAAACGCGCTCATCGCGATCAGCATTACGCAAGTGCCTATCTACACGCGCATCACGCGCTCGGTCGTCTTGAGCGTGCGCGAGTCCGAGTACGTGCAGGCGGCGCGGGCGATAGGCTCGAACCCTTTCCGCATCGTGTTCGGTCACATCTTGCCGAACAGCCTCTCGCCCCTGATTGTACAGATCACGCTCTCGATCGGCGTGGCGATTCTGGACGTTGCCGCGCTCGGCTTTTTAGGGCTCGGCGCGCAGCCGCCCGACCCGGAGTGGGGACTCATGATCCGCGACGGCTTCTCGCAGTTTTTGCGTGCGCCCTGGATGTCGATCTTTCCAGGCGTCGCTATCTTCTTTTCGGTCGTCGGCTTTAACCTCTTGGGCGACGCCATTCGCGACGTGCTCGACCCGAGGTTGAAAAACGTTTCGTAAGGCTGCGCCGCGCGGCGCAACAACCTGATCGTCCTCTGCCACGGCGGGCCGGTTGTGATGTCTGACGACGCTGAATACATCCTCGAGACATGCAAACATGTGAACGGCTTTTGTGGGACGAGTGGCATGGAGCGGTTGCCGGTTGAGAAGGCATCGGAGGAGCAGGCACAGAAGTTTAAGGAAATCTCTTTGGATGAGGCAGGATGTTTGACAAAGGCGTGCTAAATTGAGATGTGGCGTTACTAAACTTAGTACCCACACAGAGATAAGCTAAAATGTCGGTATGGGGCAGATCAGATATGTCGAGTTAGGTGAAGACGAACGCCGAGCACTCGAGCGCGAGTACCGAACAGGCAAAACTCACAGTTATCGTCAGCGGTGTAAAGGGGTGTTACTCAAGCGCGAGCGGCGCACCTCGGCAGAGGTAGCGAAGCAGGTGGGTTGCGACCAGGTCACAGTCGACATCTAGCTAGAGCGCTCTAGACAAGGAGGTATTGAGGGACCAAGAACCCTCTGGGGTAGGGGGCGCGAGCCGATCCTCGAAGAGGCTGACTTGGCTAAGGTAAGAGAGGTTGTAGCTGAACACCGTCAGGAACTCTCGGTTGCTAGAGAAGAGCCCGAGCAGATGCTAGGCAAGTCCTTTAGCGAGGAGACCTTGAAACGCTTTGTCAAAAAACCGCCGATATACCCTGTTCGGGGCACAGGTAAACGAATCCGAGAGCGTCCCCTCGAAGAGCCGTGCCCGGAGTTCTGCAGCCTCGAAGTCGAAGGATTAGCGCTACTCGAACAGATGAGTGCGTCTAACCTGCTCGACCTCTACTACGCTGACGAGTGCCGCGTCTCGCTCGACCCCGTCGTCCCCTATGCTCGGCAGTTCAAGGGTGAGGACGTGTGGACGCCTACAAGTCGAGGTCCGGGACTCAACTGTCTCGGACTGATTCGCCGGAACAGCGCCTCGCTTTTCGAGGTCAGCGTCCCTACACGGTCGAATTTCTAGCCGAGCGGCTTGAACGTCTTTCTCTGAAGCTCAGCAGAGGAACTGTGATCGTCCTGGATAACGCCAAGATACATACCGCTAAAGCTATACAGGAACGTCGCCCTAGCTGGGAGCGGCGTGGGCTCACCCTCTTCTACCCACCTATTCACCGCATCTCAACCTAGCCGAAATCCTCTCTAGAACGGGCAAAGCGTCACGCGTGGCGCGTTCCCGCTAGCGGCCCGTTGGGGCTAGCGGGAGCGGGACCACGCGACTTCGCTTTACGCGATCACCTGTCCTGAGCCCCTCGTTCCTGAAGATTTCGCTCATGCGACTGCGCCCCATCATGATGCCCTTCTCTTCACTGAGGTAGACGACCAGCCTGTCGAGGGTCCAAGCGCCAAAAGGTAAACCTAGCTCATCAGGTTTCGTTAAAGCCGTTTGAATAACAGTGCCGACATGCTCGCTTTTGTAGATGTGAGGTCGCCCGTGACGCGGGCTTTCTTCTAAACCAGGAATACCCAGCTTCGTGAAGCGGTTCACCCACTTGCGCACCGTCTGGTGGTGTAGCTCGAGCTTCTCGCCCACCTCATGTACCGACAACCCTAGGTTCGACTGCAGCACGGTGCGTGCCCGCCGTGAACTAGCCCCATCGTCCGTGAGCGTTCCCAACGCTTGAGTTCCTATACTCTTCCTCGGTTAGCTGACGAACACGGGCGCAAGGACGCATCACCGACCTCCTTAAAGTGAGGTCCTCAGCTTAGTCCTGAGTCGAATTAACTGGATGAGCCATTGTGCGGCGAACGCGCGCTACTCACGCACAGCGCCCACAGCATAAAGAAGTTGTGAGATCACGTTACCCATGTAAATTAAGACGTTTTCAGCGCACCGCCGCATCCTCGAGCAAGTCCAGAAGTGACTCCAGTCGCGCTACGTCCACTCGGTAGGAGCCGCGTGTACCCGTCACGACACCGATATCTCGCCAGGCAGAAAGCGCCTGCGTCGCGCTGACCCTGGTCGCCCCTGCGAGCGAGGCGATCTCGTTTTGCCTCAGGGCAAGCTCGAGGTCATACACCCCAGGCTCGACTTCTTGACCTAAGCGCTTAGCGAGGTCAAGCAACGTTCGGGCGAGTCGCGCCTGCACTGGCAAACTGGCGAACTCCGCCTCCTCTTCGAGGGTCTGCACCCTCGCGGCTAAGGCTCGGGTGAGCAAGAGCGCCACGGCAGGCGTACCCTTGGTCGCCTCCTGCAGCTCGGCGCAGGAGAGGCTCACAACGAGGGTTCCCTCCTGCAAACTCACCGCTTCCGCGCGGTGCACCGGCGCACCCCCACAAGCCGCCGCGCCGAACAGGTCGCCCTCGCCGCACACGGCAACGACGCGCTCCCCTCGTACAGGGTCAGGCAAGACGAGCTTGATGCGCCCTGCCAGCGCCATGTAAAAGCCGTCTGCCGAGTCGCCAGCCCGGAACACGAAGTCGCCCCGGTCGAAGGCTCGGGTGAGATAACGTCCATCGAAGAAGTCCAGATCGAGCGTAGGGTCATCGCTAAGCGCTCCGCTGTCAGGTGCGACCCATACCCCACCCCGCAAGGCGGGAGAAGACGTTCGTGCTTTGACATGATTAGGTTCTTTAGACATGACTCATGGTGTCACAGTTCACCGAGAGGGCGTGTACAGGTCTGTACACACGGACTAATCCAGATAGGCGAGCCTTGAAACAGGTTTCGAGAAAGACTCGAGACTCAAGCTCAAGGAGGTTTACCATGAAAGTCATCAGGTGTTCTTTTCTACTGCTAGTGCTTCTCGCGGCGACCGCGTTCGCTCAGCCCGACCCTTCACTCCTACCGGAAGGCTTCAGCAGTGAGGTTGCTGAGCTGGACGCGGGCGAACTCCACTATGTCATCGGCGGTGAAGGAGAACCTTTAGTCTTACTACACGGCTGGGGCTCGACCTGGTATATGTGGCGCAAGGTGATGCCCGCCTTAGCCGAGCGTTACACCGTCATTGCCCCTGACTTGCCAGGACTCGGAGACTCGGAGGTACCAGAGGGCGGCTTCGACAAAGCGACGACCGCCGAACGCATCCGCGCTCTGGTTCAAGACCTTGGGTACGGCGACGGTGAAATCAACTTGGTAGGGCATGATATCGGGCTGATGGTTGCCTACGCCTACGCCGCCGCTTATCCGGAAGAGGTGCGCCGCCTTGCGCTGGTCGAAGCGCCTATTCCCGACGCCAGCATTTACACCTTTCCTGCCATCACCGAGACGGGCTTTGGCGCGTGGAACTTCGGATTCTTCAGCTTCCCTGAGATGCCCGAAACAATCATTGCCGGGCAAGAGCAATACTTCCTGGAGCAATTCGTTCGCGCCTTAACGGTCAATCAAGAGGGCTTTACCGACGCCGACTTTGCCGAATACGCCCGCACCTACGCGCAGCCTGGCAAGCTAAAAGCGAGCTTCGACTACTTCCGTGCCTTCCCAGAGGACGTAGCGCAGAACGAGGTTTATGCGCAGACCCCGCTGACTATGCTAGTACTCGCCCTGGGAGCTGAGGGTAGCTTGGGTGGCTTCGTCCCTCAACAGGTAAAAGCCTATGCCGAGAACGTACAAGGTGGTATGATTGAAGGCTCGGGGCACTGGGTGCCTGAAGAAGTACCTGAGGTATTCACAGAGCGATTGCTCGAGTTCCTAGGAGGCGAGTGATGCCTGACTTAACCGACAAAGTCGCTGTCATCACGGGCGGTAATAGCGGCATCGGGCGAGCGACGGCGGCTGAACTTGTACGCCTAGGTACGAAGGTTGTCATCTCGGGGCGGGACGAAGGAGCACTAGAGAAGGCGGCGCACGAGATAGGTGGCGACGCCATAGCAGTAAGAGCGGATGTTACTAAGCTCAGCGATTTAGACCGTCTCTTCGAACAGACCCGAGAAGCCTTCGGAAAGGTCGATATCCTCTTTGTCAACGCAGGGTTAGCGGTACTCAAGCCGCTCAGCGAGATGACGGAGGAGGACTTCGATAGGATCATGGACGTCAACTTCAAAGGCGCGTACTTCACCATCCAGAAAGCGCTTCCCCACATGAACGATGGCGCGTCCATCGTGCTCAACACCTCGATCAACGCTCATATCGGGATGCCCATGACCACGGTTTACGCCGCGAGCAAGGCCGCGCTACTCAGCCTCATCCGCACCGTGTCGGCGGAACTCCTGTCTAGAAACATCCGGGTGAACGCGGTAAGCCCCGGTCCTGTGGAAACGCCCTTCTACGGCAAGCTGGGTATGGATGAGGCGCAAATACAAGGGATGGCGGCAGGCATCTTAGAGCAGATTCCGATGAAGCGCTTTGGCACGTCCCAAGAGATCGCTAAGGTCGTCACCTTTCTAGCCTCGGACGACGCCTCGTTCATCCTCGGCACCGAAATTGCGGCGGATGGTGGGATGAGTCAGCTCTAAGCTAGCAGACCGAAAAGTTTGAAGAGGGTGTGCGCTTGGCTGGATACTTTTCCAGCCAAGCGCACACCCTTCTGCGTTTAACGCGCGCGTTCGTTGCACAAGGACGCTACGCACCCGAGCCTTTCCATTATTGCGTATACCATCTAATTTGGGCACTTGATGGCTCTTACGAAAGAATTGTGGGAACTGGGTTGGGTCTTGCATCTTGAAGGGCTAGCGAACAGCATGAAGGATGCTCGATATCCTGTTTCCAGCGTGTGTCATCGAAGCGTTCAAAGTTCGCGAAGGTGGTTTGGTGCTCACGGCTCACGTAAAACGGAGGCGAATTGTCCGCTCTGCCAGGCGCTATCAAACAAGGTAAGTGGTTACTACCAACGCCATCCTGCTGATTTGCCCCTGGCTGATCACACAGTTCAGTTGCGTCTCAAAGACAAACGGTTCTACTGCTTAAATCGTTGCTGTGAGAGAAGAACGTTCGCAGAGTCTTTCGACCCCTGGCTGGCGCGTTACGCACATAGAAGCAAACGCTTGAGCGACGCGCAACGTCGTGTGGCGACCTCTCTAAGCGCTAAAGCGAGCGAAGACCTGCTCGGACAGTTAGAGATGCCTGTGAGCCACGATAGCGCGCTCGACCTTGTCCGAACCCAGAGCTTAGTGACACGAGCAACACCGCGCGTGCTGGGTGTGGACGATTTTGCTATTCGGAAACGGGAAAGTTACGGCACCCTGTTGCTTGACCTGGAAAAACGCGAAGTGGTCGACGTTCTACCCGACAGAAGCTCAGCAACCCTGGTGGACTGGCTAAAGGCGCATCCTAGCGTCGAAACCATCTCTCGCGATCGCTCTCAGGAATACAAATCCGCTTGCGACGAGGGCGCACCCCAAGCGGTTCAGGTCGCCGACCGTTGGCATCTGCTCAAAAACTTCAGCGACCTCTTGAAACGCTGGTGCGAGCGCCATAAAAAGTATCTGGTTGAGCTTTCTGATGATGGACACGAATCTGGCGGCGATGTGCCTCAGCAGATTCACGTCCGCACCAGCTACGAAAGGGCGCTGCAAGCGAAGCTCGAGACGCGCCGCAAACGCCGAGCCATCTTCGAAGAAGCCAAGCGTTTAGAAGCGGACGGCTTTAGTCTTCCTAAGATTGCTGCCAAGCTCGGTGTCGGCAGGAGCACGCTGAGCCGTTGGTTTGCTCGGGGTACGTATCCTGATAGACAGAAAAATCGCATCTTAGCGCCCTACGAACCCTATCTCAAACAAAGATGGGATGCGGGCATCGGCAACAAGATGCAGCTCTACCGGGAGATCACGGCGCGGGGCTTCACCGGTGCTTATGGTCTCGTCTACGCCTACTTTGCCGAGTTGGAAGCGGGCATTGACTTTTCGAGGGCAGACAAGAGACAAAGGGTCATGCGTTATTCGGCGTATGAGGCGACGCGCTTATTTACAAGCTCAAAAGGGGCGCTAACTCAGCACGATTTCAAACGACTCGAGCGGCTCTTCGAGGGTGCGCAAGAAGCGGAGCGTTGCTACGACCTGGTGCAACGCTTCGTCGCGCTATTCAGGTGCAAGGAACGAGCACCCCATGAAACTATAGCGGCGTTTCAACGCTGGCTCAGCGACACCATAAAGAGCGAGCGGCGTTGATGAACTCGCTCGCTTGGCGAAAGGTTTCAGCAACGATAAGGCGGCTATCGAAGTGGCATTAACTCTGCCGTGGAGCAATGGACCGACCGAGGGTAAAATTACTAAGCTCAAGTTGCTCAAGCGGCAGATGTATGGACGCGCTAGCTTTGACCTGCTCAGGCAAAAGGTGCTGCTGGCTGCCTGACCACACAACTTTCGTAAGAGCCAATCAATAGTCAAATTAGGCTGAAATACGCAGTTATTCCGCAGAGATCAAAGGAACCACAATCTATTGACCGTTCAGTACATATTGTCATAGAAGTTTACTGCACGAATAGGTCATTCCTCCCAAATTTCTCCTCCCAAATTTCTCCTCCGAAATCTGACGTGCGACAAGCGCTTATCTGTATTCTTACGGCTAAAGTTCTGAACGGACTCTTTCATCTCGTTATCGGGAAGCTCGAGCGCCACCCTCGTTTCGCGTTTGGTGTCGCTAAGAAGCGGTTCCAAATCCTTGAGTTCGGAGCCTGCCAAGACGCGCATGGTGTTTGTTTCCTATCCGCAGCTCGTTAAAAGTGATGTGAGCGCGAGAGTTAGAAAGAAGGCGTTGCACTGTATCTTCTGAAAGGACAGGGAAAAGGGAGAGGCGGCAACGCTTTTTCTCCCTATCCCCCTTACCCTCATCTCTCTGTCAAACCTTAAAGCCTAAGTTCGTTATCCGCTGCGTTGTCTGGAACCTCGAGCGTCAAATCCGCTGTCGCCCCCGCCACCTGCTCATTGCGTACCCGGTCCAGATACGTCTTCGACTTGCCAATCTCCGCTTCGAGCGTGTCTACGGTTTGCTGCATCACGCCTAGAGCTGCCTGCTTGTATTCAGAAATCGCGTCCACCGCTGCGTAAACATTATTGAAAGCCTTCTGGAGTTGCTCGACATCCACGGTCGCTCCAGCCGCCTGCGTATGTACGCTCGAGGATTGCTTTCTCAAGAGCGCCGAGGTGGACGCGATGAGATTGCCTGTAGTCGCGTTAAGCGCGTCTATCTGGTCCAAGACGAGCTTCTGATTTGCCAGTCCCTGCGAGACCATGACCGCCGTGCGCAGCGCCGACACCGTCGTGGTCGAGGCGCGGTCCACACCCTTGATGAGTTCTAAGTTGTTCTTGCGGACCATGTCGAGCGCTAGATAGCCCTGAATAGAGACGGCGAGCTGCGTCTGTAAGTCCTGCACTTTCTGCCGCAAGTAAAAGAGCATCTCCTCTTCAACCACGCGGGCTTTTTCGGGCTCGGTGCGCTTGAGTTTGTCCGCACGTGCTAAGAGCGCTTCGTCCACTTTCCGCGCCAGATAGATATACGACTCCAACTTCTCCATCGCTTCCCACAAATTGACCTTCTCCTGCTCGATAGTCGCGTTGTCCTTGCGCAGCTCGTCTTGACCGTTATAGAGCGAGGTCAAAATCTGGCCCAAGTGTTGCTGCGAGGACTGGTACTTGAGGAAGTAGTCGCGAATATTACTCCCCACCGGGATGAGACCAAAGAGCTTTTTGGGCGCGAACAGGTCACCCTGCTTCGAGGGGTCTAGGTCTTCGACGGTCTTACGCAGGTCGATGAGCGTCTTGGAGACCTTCGACTTGCTGTCGAGCCCGCCCGAAAGTGCGCTCGCCGGGCGCTCCAAAAAGCGGTTGGAGACTGAGGAGGCGGCGCGTATGTCCTCGTTGCCGAGGTTGTGGACTGCGGCGACCTTGCTCTGGAAGGCGTCACTCTGCGGCGGCGAGCTGATGACGCTCTCGACAAAGCCCCGGACTTTCTCGTCCAACACGCTTTGCGTCACCTCATTTAGGCGAATCATCCTCTCGGCGTGCGCTTTCTCGACGGGCTGAACGGGCTTAGGAGGCTCTAACATCTCAACTTGCGGGGGCTGGAGGGAGTCGGGCATGGGGTGTCCTTTCTTTACGGTTGGAGTTTGTGGTGATAAAAGGTCGCACTGCGTCTACATCCGCTGCAAAATCCACCGCGGAGAGACTCGATATGAAAACTCGAGCGGTCTTCACGGATGTCTCCGCAATTCTGTGACCATGCGCTCAGTTGTTTGGGCGAGCTGGTCCAAGCGCCTGCTGACCTCTTCGTCTGACGGTGCATCCAGCGTGCTCAGCGGGGCGTGCGACCCGGCGAGGGGCACGCGCACCAGTTTGAGCCTCAGCGCGTGCAGCTCACCGATAAGCAGCTCGTTTTGCTCAGTGAAGCGCGTCACCTCTTCTAAAAGCACCTCTTTTTCTTCGTGTACGCGCTCGTGATTGGTTGTTGTAACCTGCGCGGCTTGCAGATAGCGCGTCACCTGGTGCAGATTGTGAAGCACGACGCGCCGAGTCTCTAAGATGCCACCTAAGTAGCGCTCTGCTGAGAGGCTGCCGGCCGGGAAGCGCTGTTCGACCACCCGCGACAGGGCGGAGAACGCCTCCTCGAGCCGTTCAAGCTGCCGGGCGTTCTCCGGCGCTAAGGCGTTCAAGCTGCGCTGGAGTGCGTCCAACGTCTCCGCGTTCTCCCGCTCGCTAAGCCGCTTCTCTTCCTCGAAGTGGGCATGTAAGCGCCGCTCGACGAGTTCATTCCGGCGAATATAGAGGACGAGAAACCGTACCAGCGCGAGCCCGCCGAGAGCTGCGCCGACCACTAACGCGAGCGGGCTAGTCCAGAGTGCGCTGACGACGAGAGACGCCGCGCTGCTCAGTAGACCTCCGAGCCCCAGCGGGTCTTGCAGCACGTCGCGGCTGAGCGTTTCGCGGCGCAGACGCCCATAACTGAATTTGCTGCTGCGGCTCATAAGTTGCGGCTCATAGGTCGGGGCTCAAAAAGGTGAGGACGCTGCGCTGCTGACGCGAGGCGCAGGCGCGGGCAGAGTCTCCGGGCGGACACGGGAGCGGCTTTGCACCTCCATAGCCGACGACGTGTAAGCGAGCGGGGTCGACCGCGTGGCGCTCAGCGAGGTAGTCGGCAATCGCCTGTGCGCGGGCACGCGACAGGGCGAGGTTGCGCTCTGCGTCGCCCACCGCGTTCGTGTGTCCCTCGATGAGCAGCCGGAAGCTGCCAAAAGCCGAGAGGTCGGCGGCGACCTCAGCGAGGGCGCGTTTGCCCCGACTCGAGAGGTCTGAGCGCGACGCGCTGAAGCCGATAGGTCTCGCCCGAAGCGTACCGACGACCTCCAGCGCTGCCCATTCATCTCCCGCAAGCGCCGCAAACGAGGTCGCCTGGCGCTGCGCCAGCGGTTTGCCCTGCGCCGCCTGAGCGACGAAGCGGCTGCTTGTGAGCGCGTCACCTCCGGCAGCGGGTAGAACGGGCTGCGCCAACACACCGACGTCCACAAAGGTGCGTTCTAAGTAGCGGTAGCTCTCGGCGGCGGCGTAAGTGCGCAGCCCTTTGTCGTTGTCGGCGACGCCGTACCAGGTCAGGGCGTTGTCCGCTAAAGATTGAAAGTCTACGCCTGCAAGCATCGTGCGCACCTCATCGTCCGAGAGGCGGTGTCCGAAGGTGCGGCTAAAGCGCCGAACGTCGCGAACGAGCAAGGCGGTGTCTTGGCGGTACAGCTCGAGCGTCTCGTAGAAACTTTCAACCACCGCCGCGACCACCTCGGGGCGGCGCTGGGCGAAGCTGCGGTTGACCAAGAGGATGTCTACGACCAGGTTGCGCGTGTCGGCGGTGCTGATGAGTTCGTGGACGCCCGGGTCTTTGAACGCCTGCGCCAGGTCGGGTTGCCAGAGGACGGCAGCGCCGACCTCGCCGCGTGCCAACCTCTCGTAGGCGTCACTCGAGCCTTCCGCGAAGACGATGTTGGCGTCGTTAAGCTCGAGACCGAAGGTGTTCTCCACCGTTTTAAGGAGTGTCCAGGAGGGCGAAGCGGGCGTGACTGCGATGTTGAGCGGTTTGCCGCTCGAGAGCGCCCCTTGCAACGCCGCGAGGGTGTTCAACTCGCCGCGCCCGACGAGCGCGTCACTCCCTCGCGATTCGCTCAACACGGCAACCTCGACCGCGTCCCAGGCGGGTCCGCCGACCTGGACATACGCGCCTCTCGTAAAGACGGCGGAGGGCACGCGACCTTCGGATAACGCGGCACTTCGCGCGGCGTAGTCGGCATTGTCGTTGTCGCATTCTAAGCTGTACCCACGAGCCCGCAGCAGGGCGCGGTTCGTATCGCCAAAGAGCGCCCCGTACGCGAAGTAGGGGTCGCAGGCGACGGTCACCCGCTCGAGCCCTTGCGCGTCGCTCCCGCTCAGCCAGCGCGAGTGGGCGAGGGTCGGTCCGAGCATTTTAGTCAGCAGCGCACCTAAGGCGAAGAGGGCGAAAAGCCCAAGGAGAAGAGGGGTGGTGCGTCTCACGGTTTCTTCGCCTCCTTCGTAGCAAGTATCATTTGGTTTGGAACGCGCTCACTGAATGGAACACTGCTAAGCACATACGCTTGAAAATGAGACTTGCGCTATTCCAACTCATAGCAGGTATCATCTGGTTTGAGTGAACGAAGTTATGCGAAGCAACACTCTCACTGTAGAAAACACAGTTCAGCACGCACGTTCCGGGATGATACCTGCGCTCATTTGTCTCAGTACATCTTGGAAGTGCTATCAGTACTTGGGCGAATTGCTTCACTGAAATTGCGTGTCCGCGGCAAAGTTCTGCTCCTCGACGGCGACGCGCCTAAGCGCTTCACGTAGCGCCGCGCCGTCCCGCGCAGAGGCGTAGAGCGTGCGCCCCGGCTGGTTGAGGACGTGCCGCTCGTCGATACCGAAGCCGACGGTCTGGAAGACGATGGGCGAGCGCGGCGGCGCGTCGGCTGGAAGCATCTGCGCGAGTACCCGCCGCAACCTTTCACCGTCACTCGCCTCGCCGTCGGTGACGATGAGGAGCGTGTAGTGTGCGCCCAACGTGCGCTGCGTCTGCGCCATCCGCGAGAGCGTGGTGACGCCTAGCTCGAGGGCTTCACCCAAAGGCGTCCCCCCGCCCGCTTCGATGCGTTCTAGCGCCTCCTTAAAGGCGGCGCGGTTCGCCGCGCCGCGACCTAGCGGCGTGAGGAGTTCTACGCTGTCGCTGCCAAAAAGCCCTTCGTCCGTGAAGGCGATAAGCCCGAGGTGGTCGCTTTCAGGCACGGTCTCACTTAAAATCGCGACGGCGTCTTTGGCGTCGCGCAGCTTCGCGCCCTTCATGCTGCCCGAGCCGTCGAAGATGACCAGGTAGTTGCCAGCGGTGGGGTGCACGGCCTCTACCGCTGAGGTCTGCACGCTTTCGTCCTCTAGCGGCCACGCGGCGACGAGTCCACGTGAATGTCGGCTCAAGATCGTCTGGTCCGCTGAGCGCACCGCCGTCTCTTCTGGCTCAGTCTCGAGTAGAAGCGTGATGAGACCAAACCCCATCGCAACAATAACGAGTGTTTTGACAAGCGTCTTCATCGCTCAGTCCAAGGGGACGAAGGTCTCGTCCTCGACCTGAATGGTGGTGGCGCAGACCGAAACGTTGCGGTCTGCGTTCCACTCGGCTTCGGTGGCAGCGGGTACAGGAACGCCGTTCGCGTCGAAGCCGCGCTGGGGGCTCTCTATCCCATTGCCGATGATGACGAACTGGTCCGGTCTGAAGCTGCCGACCCCTTGCGCCTCAGCGTGGGCGTTGAGCCCCTCCAATACACTCTCGGCTCTCGCGTACGAGGTCGAGCGGGCTTGCTGCTGCATCCGCGTTAGCACGGGCTGCTCGGCTCCTTCGCGGTAGAGGCGCACGAAGCGGTTGACGCTCATGTTGCCCTCCAAAGTGAAGAGCACGTTAGGGAAGATGGCGGCTTGCCGAATCGCCCGGTCGAAGTCCGCGCGGTAGACCTCAATGGGAAATGTGGTCTGCTCGGGTGCGAAGGTCACCGCGAAGCAGAAGAGCCTGTCGCTATTTTGTACGGCTGCGGCGGCTTGTGTAGGGTCAATTTCGGGCAGTGTAACGCCTTTTACCGCTAAGAGATCGGGCGAAAAGGTCTGGTAGTTCCAGTTCGCTTGCTCGAGGCGAAAGTCCGCCCCGCTCAAAAGCCCGAGCTGCCGCAAGTTCGCCTGCGCCCGCTGCGCCACCCCCTCGAAGCCTACGGGATTACTGGGCTGCGTAAAGAACGTAACATTGCCAGGCATACGGACGATTTCTGCGTCTTTAAGGAGCAGTTCAGCCTCCTCCAAGTTGCCGGGCAGGTCGAGCACCTGCGCCGCGCCGACCTCTAAAAGCGTCTCGTACGCCGCGCCGCGCTGGGCTTGCGCCACGGTCTCGTGACCTGTGAGAACAGTCTCAACATACGCTTGGGCAATGTCAGGATAGGTCTCGATGAAGTCCTTGCGAAACGCCACCACATCCGCGACCGCCCGCCGCGCCGTGTCCGTACCGATCACGATATTTGCACCTGGCAAGGCGTATTCACCCTCGCCTGTGAGGGCAAGTGCGTCAGGAGTGATGACGAGTGCAGCGTCCGCTAAGCCTTTTAAGAGCGCTGCGCCTGGGCTACTCACCCCTTGAAAGCCGACGAAGTCTTCCGTCCAGAGGATGTTCAGGTCGGCAAATCCCTGGGGACAAGCGTCCGCCACCACGTTCACGAGTAGTGCAAGCGAGGGTCCGTCGCGTTGCGCCGCCACTGTTGCCCCGCAGAGGTCTTCGACCCGGTTCACCTCCGCGCCGCCGACGATCACGTCGCCGCCTGCGCTAAAGGAGTGGATGAGGCTAACGACGGGCGCGTAAGCCTCCAAGCCCGCCGTGTGGAGGGCGTCCGCGACCTGCACAACCTGCTCGACCGTGCCGCGCAAGCAGACGTGGTCGCTCAGGTAAGCCTCGATTTGCTCGGCGATGACGTCCTCGTTGGTATGCGTAACGTCTAAGCCACGTGCCGCGAACGCGCCCTCCTCCTGTAAAGTCCAAGGCACGAAGTCGGGTCCCCAAGTGATGGTGTGGCAGCGGAGCGTGCCGTCATAGGGGGCGGGCGTTTGCGCTTGAATCCGCTCGACTAAAGGAACAGCCTCGAGGGGCGTGGCAGGACCGACCTGGGCGAAGGCGGCTGAGAAGAGGAACAAGAAGATGAGGGAGAGACGAGCGTTCACGGTACCTCCAAGGGTAGGCGAGAGGGCTTGAAGTCACATGCGCGCCGCAGGTCGCTTCCCCCGACGAACTCGGCGGCGCTAAGTACGTGGAAAGGGGTATGTAGGAATGAGTAGGGCTACTCGAGGATCGAAAAGTCAATGCCTAAGATGCCGCGCCGCGTCGGAATGTGTTCGTTCTGGCTCCCCACAGGGGTGACGTGGTGCCACAAGTAGGTGTCGTCTTGGAAGATGATCTGTCCTTCCTGAAGCTGCCCGCGCCACAGCACGGTCTCCTTGTCGCTGGCGTAGATGACCGACTCGGCGGTGCGCTGCTGCACGTCCTCCAGAATGATAGGGATCGCTGAGATGATAAAGGGGCACGACCAACCGTCCTGGTGCATCCCTTCTGGGCTATTCGTGGCGGGGTCTTGCTGGTCTGTCGTCACGACGAGCATCTGATGAACGCCTAGTTTGAGCCTCGTCACGTAGGGAAAGTATTCCTTGACCATCAATGCACCCGCGCCCAAGAGCTGTTTGAACCCAGGGTGCTCTAAGACCTCCGGCGCGATCATGTCAAACCACCGTTCACGGGTGCGTTGGTCACCCGAATCCTGGATAAATGCCTCTTGCGGCAAGTAGCGCACGTCGCAGCCCTCGTTCGTGAGCGTAAGCTCCGCGTTCGTCTGCGCCCTAAAGCGCTTGGGTTTGTCCCAACCGTACAACTCTAAGTCGTACTCGTCCGGCGACAGAGCTTCGAAGCTCGGCTTGAGGTCGTCAGTGAGTTGCGGGTCGATACCGAGTTCGGCGATGGAGGTGACTTTGAAGAGGTTTTTCTGTGTGTCTAAGTAGATAGGGGCGAGCATAGTTTCTGTTTCCTTTCTGATCAAGCGGACGATACCGCTCATCAAACGCTGGTCCTGGACGCGTCGTCTCTCTGGTTCCTCCTGAGCACTCGGGGTTAGCGTATAGAGGTCGACACGCCGACCCTTCTTACCGCTGCCCGGCTGACGCATGACGAACCCTTCGCCTCAGAGCCGGTGCAACCCGGTGTAGAGGCTGCTAGCGGAGAGGCTAACCTCACCGTTCGTGGCCTCGTGGGTGTAGGCGGCTAACTCTGAACCGTAGGCTTAACCTTGACGCTCGAGCGCCGCGAGAACAGCCTCATTATCTTGAAGTTGTTGGTGGTGAAGGGTAAAAAGAAGCACTTTGACTTTGAGGAAATTTTTCATAGTTTTCCGATTTCTAAGGCGCGTTGAAGCTCAGCTTTGTTCGATATTTTCTACGGCTTTTCTTTTGGAAAGGGGTTGCTCTCCGGACATTTAGAATCTCTATCCTGCTGCGACTAACGCGCGCGTGTGCGACGTGAAGTCGCTTGAAGTGAGTGAGTTAGGAAGGAGGAAAAGAACTCTGAGCCAGTGTCCAGGCTCATTCCCGACTTCCACATGCGTTGCCAGTAATGGCAAGGTGTGAAGCTGGAGGTAAAGCCTAAGAGAATCTAAACCATCGTAGAGACTCGGGTGAGGGAAAGACCGGTAAGGCGAACGAACGTGAATGCTCGGTCAAAGCTCCGTTAGTTCGGTTTGTCGAAGGATGGTTGATAAGGCATGGTCGGGTCGAGGCTAAGGATAAGGTATCTCGCCTCAACAGGTGCAGAGAGTACGCGCGTTCTGCACGAGGACACCATGACCCCGGAGTAGAGAGCACGCCTAACCCGGTCGCAGCTCACACAAGTGGAACACGGAAACCCCGTTGGAGTCCTGTTGCAGGTAAGCGAACCGTAAGGAACGCCGAACGCTCCAGCGGGCATAGGAGGTCCCAAGAAGCGAAGGCTAGCCGCCGAAAGGCGACCCGAAATCATAAGGGGCTAGATAGAGCCGATACTCAACCCGAAAGGGTGCTGACGTGGGACTGGTCAATCTCCTAGAGAGATGTTCTGAAGGTTGCCAACTAAGGGGAAGTTAGATGCGAGCCCGAAGCTCTGCAAACGAAACCGAAGGACCTACGGACTGGCACGCTGTGAACTGGCGAGCTGTCAATTGGCGGGTTCGCAATCTGAGAGGGCGAATCTTCAGGGCTACTACGAGCTTATCGCGGTAGCTTCGTGATTGGCTTGAGCCGTGTGCGGTGAAAGTGTGCGCCGTGGTGCGCATTGAGTGAATTGCCAACGGAGTTGGCCGGGGTTCAGGGCAAACGACCCCGAGGCGGATGCCTAACCTGAGCTCGAAAGGAGGGAGGGGACAAGAGCATGGCATTAAAGCGGAGCGCAAAGGAAGACGTGTACGATGCGGCTCTGCAACGCCTGAATGATAAGGCTAAGACTGGATTGTTTGAACGCCAATAGCCAGCGGTGGTCACGCACACCCGTCGGTAGCACGTCTGTACACCGACGCCATCAGGACATTTGGATTCAAGTTTCGTCCAAATGACGCTCTGCTTGATGGGCGATGAACAATGAGTTCATCCAAGGCTATGAGTGGCGAGCCTAAGTCGTTCTAGCACGTTCCTCAGTGACGAAACACGGGATTGCCTAAGGGACGCGAGTCCTAAGGTAACGGAGGTCTCGTAGTAGTCGTGGGCGTCACGCCCCACCAGGGAGAGCGGGAGAGCCGTTCGCAGGGCGAAGGAGACCAGGTAATCATGATGGAAAGGAACTGTGAGGTACGCGAGATGCGAACCGCCGAAACGGTACTCACCATCCTACGTGAACGCGGCCAGCGTGGCCTGCCGGTTAAAAGGGTGTATCGCCTACTCTACCGGCCTGACCTCTACCTGCGCGCCTACGCCAAGCTCTACAAGAACGAAGGCGCACTGACACCAGGTGCCTCGGACGAAACCGTGGACGGGATGTCCCTAGCGAAAATTGATACCATCATCGAGGCGCTACGCCAAGAGCGGTATCGGTGGACGCCGGTACGACGCCGTTACATTCCCAAAAAGAATGGCAAGATGCGGCCTCTAGGGATGCCTTCCTGGTCGGACAAACTTCTTCAAGAAGTTATCCGCTCCATCCTGGAAGCCTATTATGAACCGCGGTTCAGCGACCGTTCTCACGGCTTTCGACCGAAACGGGGATGCCACACAGCTTTGCGCAAAGTCACCCAAGAGGGTCGAGGTACAAAGTGGTTTATCGAGGGAGATATCTGCTCGTGTTTCGACAAGATTAACTTCGATGTCTTGTTGAACATCTTGCAGAAGAGCTTCCACGACAACCGCTTCCTGCGGCTTATCAAGGGGCTGCTCGAAGCTGGCTACCTGGAGAACTGGACCTTTCACCAGACCTACAGCGGTGTGCCGCAAGGGTCGATTGTCGGTCCAATCCTCACCAACCTGGTTCTGGACAGGCTGGACAAGTTTGTCGAGCACGAACTGATACCAGCTTACACACGCGGCGAACGCCGCAAGACCTACCCCCCGTATGTCGCCATCGCCAAAGCCGCTCACGACGCTCGGAAAGCAGGGAACTGGGAGACCGCGCGGCAACTGAGCCAGCAGGCCCAGACAATGCCGTCGCGCGACCCCGATGACCCGAACTTCCGGCGATTGTGGTACCAAAGGTATGCCGATGACTTTCTGCTGGGGCTGAAAGGGCCAAAAGACGAGGCCGTGGCTATCAAGCAAGAGATTGCCGCCTTCTTACGCGACGAACTCAAGCTTGAGCTTAGCGAGGATAAGACCCTGCTGACCCACGCGCGCACGCAGAAAGCGCGTTTCCTGGGCTATGAGGTCCACATTCTTCACGCTGACGATAAACACGACCACCGGGGACAACGCTGCATCAACGGCAGCGTCGGACTCCGGGTACCGTCGCACGTCATGAAAGCGCACTGCGCCAAGTACATGCGACGCGGCAAGCCCATTCACCTCCCACAAAGGCTCAGCAGCGATGCTTACAGCATCGTCAGCCAATATCAAGCGGAATACCGCGGGGTCGTGCAGTATTACCGCATGGCCTACAACCTCCACACGCTGGGCCGACTCAAGCGCGTCACAGAACTCTCGCTAGTGAAAACGCTGGCGAATAAGTTCAGGACGAGTTGCCAGAAAATCTATCGGCGCTACCGCACCACCATCGACCTCAAGGAGGGCAGCTATAAAGTCCTTCAAGTCAAAGTGGACCGTGGTCCTAAAAAGAAGCCACTCATCACCCACTTTGGCGGCATCCCGTTACGGTGGAACAAATGGGTAGCCTTGGACGACAACCAGAACAGTAAGATTTGGAACGGGCGTAATGAAGTGGTGGACCGCCTTTTAGCGCAAAGCTGTGAGCTTTGTGGGTCGGTGGAGCACGTCGAAGTGCATCACGTCCGAAAACTGGCAGACCTTGAACAAAGAGGGCGTAAGTCACGGCCCGAATGGATGCAAAGGATGTCGGCTCGCCGACGCAAGACGCTGGTGGTCTGCCTCACCTGCCACCAAGACATCCATAAAGGGCACTACCACGGGAAAGGACTTTCATGTTGAGATTACTGGAGAGCCCCGTGACACGGAAAGCGGTCATGCGGGGTTCGGAGGGGGGATGTTGGAAAAGCGCTATCTTTGATAGGCAGCTCGCTGGCATCCTACCCTACCGCACGCACGGCTCTTAGGGGCGGGAGGCCAGTGACGGTCTCCTGCTACCCGACCACACGCAGAAGACTTACGCACGCCTCGGCCTGTTCACACGTATAAAAATTACCTCGTTCAACTGCGGCTCGAGATTTGCTGCACTGCCTAACTGTTGCCGTCGGGGTCACTAAAGAAGATAAAGTAAATTCTATTGGTGGCGACTTCGCTCACCAGGCTATTATGGTCGCACTGCTGCCAGTGTAAATAGATACGGACGTATTTATGTTCGTGGCGATGGTGTCTATGGCAGACCTAAAGATAGTGGCGGTATTCGACCTGCCCTGTGGATAGAATTAGACGATAAATCTGACAGTGAAACTCGGTTGCAATGAGCGTAGGTGGTTTAACCAGTCACAGCCAGACGCTGAACAGATTGCAAAAACGGTCGTTTACCGAGATGCGCGCCGCCTTGCCCCTTCCGAGCTTATTTTCTCTAAGTCATTTTGAGCAACCAAGGCTGTTTGGAGCAAAGAAAATCGCCTAGCGCCACGTTTTGTGCCAACCAGCGTACTACTCCAGGTCGTGCGCCGCTATAAAACTCAGGAGTTCCCGGTTGAGCCGCTCCGGAAACTCCATCGGCAGCGAATGCGTAGCCCCCGACCAGTTCCGAATCTGAAGGTCCTGAACGCTGTTGCGAGCGACCTGCGTGGCGGCAGCTGCGTCGTGCAAAGAGCTTTCGGCAGCCATCGCAACGTAGACGGGCATGGGCAAATTGCGGAGTTGCGCTTGTGAAAGGCGCTGAGGTAGCGGAAGTTTTGCGGCGTAGTGCTCTGCGGCATCGGAGATCATGCGGGTGACAGGGTCGTCGTGATCAACTTTCTCGACGCCACCAAAGTTGCTAAGCATGGTGTCTCGCCAGCTCTGCGGCAAGAACGGCACAGACGCCGGGATAGATTTAACGTAAACCTGCCATCGCAGACCCTGAAAGACGAACACGGGCTCGAGCAGCATAAGTGACGCCGCACGCTCGGGGTAACGGACCGCGTAGTTGGCGGCAGACCAACCGCCGAAGGAATGCCCGACCAGATGCACCTGGGACAGGTCGAGTTGGACAAAAACCTGCTCAAGCCAAGCGGCTTGGTCGGAGGCATCTTTGATCTCTCGCGTTTGCACGCTCATTCCCGCGTCGCCCAGAGCGTCAAGCGCATAAACGTCTCGCTCTTTGGCGAGGCTTGCAAGGTTAGCCTCCCACATGGGTGTTCCGGAAGCGCGTCCGGGAAGAAGCACGAGTGGCGTCAACGCCCGCGTCCGGGAAGAAGAAAATTCATAAACCCGGACCGTCCCGAAGTCGGTTTTTACGTCCATACTTCGGGTAGGTCTGGGTAGCTGTTCCATCGCGGCGGCGTAAGAGGCGGCGTATATCCGGTATCCTTCATTGGTGCGGAAGTGACCGACCGGGCTAGAGTTGTACAAAACGCTCGCGAGAGCACAGAGACCCAGAGCCACAATGACCCCTAAAGTTAGACCGGTTCTCATCCCCAGCTTTGACCTGCGGCGTGCTTTGTGACCCCACATAATCTCCCTCCTAACTCGATATATAGAAATACGTTTGTATTGTAAAGAAGGTAAAGCAGTATCTATGTATTGCTAAAAGACGTTCAAGCTGTTAAGACTAGAAGGGTGCCTCGCATCGTTAATCACGACAAGCGCCGCCGCGAGATCGCCGAGGCTGTTTGGCAGGTCACCGCCACACGTGGACTCGAGGCGGTGACCATGCGCTCCGTCGCCGCTGCAGCGGGTATCTCGGTAGGTCGAATTCAGCACTACTTTTCAACGAAAGAGGAGATGGTGCGGCACGGTTGCCGGGCGCTGATCGACGTGGCCTCTGAGACGTTTGAGCAGAGGGCACCGGCAGACCGTCCGCTAGAGGTGCTGCGTGAACTCTTCACGCACGCCATCCCACAAACTGAGGACATGAAGGTCGGCGCGACTGTTTGGTACGCCTACTTAGCCAGGAGTGTCGGTGATCCCAAGATCGCCGCTATCTTACGTGAGGCTAAATGTGGCGAGCAGGAGGAGGGCGAGCGCCTTCTGGGGGCGGCTCAGAAGGTCGGGCAGATTAGCGAGAACCTTGACGCCGTAGTTGTCGTCCGCAAGTTGCTCGCTACGGCGGACGGACTCGCGCTGCGCGTCTTGATTGGTCAGTTAAGCGCATCGGAAGCGGTAAGCAGTCTCGAGCAGGCGATGGAAGCTGTAGGACTCATTCGCTAGTCAGACGACTACCATTACGATTTCTCACAGCAAAGCAGTTTGGAAGAGTTCAGTCCGTTATGCCGCGCTTTTACTGAGCGCTTTTAGGTAACCGCTCAGCCACTTGACTCTCCACCATCCACTGCGGATATTCTGTCGGCAAAGCGCTCACCTCATCCAAACGCTCGAGATCATCGGACTGGACCTTATGCTAAGGGGTATGTAGACTTTCAGAGTTGTGCGTAGCTCACTCGGAGGTCGCTAACTTTTTGAGCTGTTCCAAGAGGTTACTGGCATGCGCCCGAAGTGCTTCCTCCAACTCAGGCGGCTCGCGCACCTCCCAGGCGAAGCTGAACCCAGCTATCACCCGCGCCATCCACGCCAGGGTGTCGGTCGTACAGTGTAGGAGAACCCCGTCCGGGTCAGGAGTTAAGGTCACGAAGTTGGGGTAAAGTTCGCGCTGTGCCCTTGCCAGACTGGTTTTGAGCAGCACTTCTACGGTATAGGTTGTCGGGACCATTGCCACGGCGTGGCCGACGTAGGTGGACACATCAAAGTCCTCGGGTGGCTCGAAGGCAATGGTGAATAACCTAACCTCGTCCATCCGGTCCACGCGAAACACCCGTAAGTCTTGCCGCAGGTGACAATAGCCCGCCACGTACCACCGCCCGCCGCGCTGCACCACGCCGTAGGGGTCAACCTCGCGCTCGGTCGCGCTTCCTTGCTCATTGCGGTAATGCAACCACACCCGCTGGTGCGTTTTTACCCCTTGACTTAGTAGCGTCAGCTTGGCGCTGTCGGGCAAAACTTGTTCGGGATAGGCGTCGAGTACCAATGTCTCTTGCAGCGTGAGGACCTGCCCCCGTACCCCTTCGGGCAAAACGCGGTTGAGTTTGGCTAAAGCACGTTCGGTCGTGGCAGGCTCGACCAAGCCGCCGCTCCGCCGGACGAGCAGGAGCCCCACCGTGAGCGCGAGCGCCTCGTCATCGTCAAACGTGAGGGGCGGCAGCTTATAGCCGGGGCACAAACGGTACTGCCCGTAGCGCCCCCGCTCGCCCTCGATGGGGATGCCCATGTCCTGGAACATAGCGATGTAGCGCCGCACGCTGCGCGGGCTCACCTCGAGCCTTCTGGCAAGCTCTGGTCCGCTCATTCTTCCCCACGCTTGCAATAGCTCGAGAATCGTTAAGAGCCGAGTGCTAGGGTGATACATAATTAGGACCGATTCTAGCCTGATATGCCCTTACCCTGGTGAGTGAGGAGGCATGCTGAGAGGGTGTAACGCCTTTCTGTACACGCAAACGGAGGTTTTTCTGTGCCCAACGCCCCTACTCGAAGCCAGAGCAACCGTAGTCCGTCCGTCTCCGAGCAGTTTACGCCCATTCGGAAGTAGTTAAAGGGAGCCAATGATAGCTGACATTCTTTTATTTCATCACGCCCAAGGCTTAACCGCAGGAATGCGCGCCTTTGCCGACGAGTTGCGCGCTGCCGGTCACAGCGTGACCCAACCCGACCTCTACGAGGGTCATACGTTTTCGACGCTGGATGAAGGACTCGCCTATGCCAAGAGCGTTGGCTTTGGGGCGCTCGCTGAGGCTGGGGTCGCTGTTGCCGACGGTCTCCCGGATGAAATGGTCTAGGGCGGGTTTTCGCTAGGTGTGATGCCCGCGCAGCAACTTGCCCAGCAGCGCCCCGGCGGACGCCTGGCCAGACGGCGTAGCCTTTCAGGCGCACGTGAAGCGGGACGATGAACTGGGTGATGTTGACGTGCTTGAAGATCTTGCAGGTCAAGCGGGCGGCGAGCTGTTTCTGTATGAGGGCGACGCTCACTTGTTTACGGACAGCTCTCTGGACGCCTACGACCCAGCCGCAACCAAGCTTGTCATGAAACGAACCTTAGCCTTTCTTGTTACTCTTTCGTGAGTTCTGCCTGGAACCCGCTGAAACACACTTGCTAATTCGATTGGCGAGGAGGCATCATGCACCGGTTTAATGAGGGGTTTATGCTCCGAGACGTTCACAGAATGATGCGAATGAACGAGGCTCGAGCGGCTGCGGAGGATGCGCTTCGAGAGTTGAGGCGGTCTCGTCGCTCGTTCAGGCAGAGCTTGGCGGGGTCGCTTGTCGCTTTCGCCGAGCGGCTCGCGCCTAGTGACTATGCGACTCGCTCAGGTACGACACAGGATAAGGGGGATGGGTTTCCGTGAACCTACTTGACACCTATGATTACCTCGTGCGTACCTATCGAGAGCTATGGGCAGCGCTCGAGAAGGTACCGGACGAGGCTCTGTCTCGCCCCTTACTGGGCGACACCTGGTTTCCCTGTCTAAAAGACCTGATGTTTCACATAATTACCGTTGAAGATGGCTGGTTAAACATGGATATCTTGCGCCAAGAACCCGTGCTCGAGCAGTTTCCCGCGTTATGCAACGTTGAAGAGGGGGCTGTTTGTGGTTTCAGACTCGAGACCTTGCTGGACTACTGGAAAGCCGTGGAAAAAAGTACGCTGGACTATCTCGGCACCCTAACTGATGACGAATGACAACGCGTCATGACCCCGCACGATGAACCAGACACCCATTTTGTGGTTGATGGCGTTCTGTGGCACACGATGATTCACGAAATACGCCATACAGCACAAATCGTGGTGATGCTGCGTTCGCAAGGTATCAAGCCACCCTCGCTCGACCTGCTGTTTTATCTTCCATCTGCCAGGGAGACGTTATGATTGCACGTATTTGGCGGGACCGTGTCCCTGCCGGCAAAGCAGACGCTTGTCACCAGTATCTGCTCGAGACAGGCGTTACCGACTACAAGTCCACCGAAGGCAACCGCGGAGTTCACGTTTTACGCAATATCCAAGATGATGAAGCACAGTTTCTCCTCCTGACCTTTTGGGTACCCTAGGATGCTATTAAAGCGTTTGCGGGTGATGACGTTGACCGCGCTAAGTACTATCCGAAAGATGAGGACTACCTTTTAGAATTTGAGCCTACGGTGACGTACTACGAGGTATTGGCTTAGCCTGCCGCTATGCGCCACATCACCAAAGTCCCTGGC
Source organism: Trueperaceae bacterium (assembly GCA_965213925.1). Lineage (GTDB taxonomy): Bacteria > Deinococcota > Deinococci > Deinococcales > Trueperaceae > CBDBZX01. The sequence continues at coordinate 3,469,013 of OZ243927.1, read as the reverse complement.
TCCATGCGCCACGCCAAGGTCAACCTGCTATGCTCGAGTCCACGACCACTGACTTACCCGAACTCCTCTGGAATCAGTTCGGCGGAGCCTTGCAGATGTTGGAAAACGCTATCGTCGCCTGTCCAGCAGAGGTCTGGGCGACGAGCTGTACCCCCAGGCATTCTGGTACCTGGCTTATCACACCCTGTTCTGGACTGACTATTACTTTTCGGAAACGACTGAGAAAGATTTTCAACTTCCTACACCTTTCACCAAAGGAGAGTTTGATGCGGAAGGTATTCTGCCTGAGCGGATATACTCAAAAGAAGAGCTGCTCGACTATCTCGCTTTGGTATGGGTCAAAAGCCGCACGTTTATCGAAAGCCTGATTCCTGAAAAGGCGAAACAGCCCTTCGCCGGGGAGTACAAGACGTTCTCCTTGCATGAACTGACCATCTATAACACGCGGCATGTCTAGCACCACGCGGCGCAGCTCAACTTGCTGCTACGTCAGCGTATTGATAATGCGCCGGATTGGGCTTCGCTGCCGAAGACGAAATTATAAAAAAGCTGTTCGTCATCACGAGAGGTAGGGGTAGCGCCTGGAATCCAGACCTGCCGATGCGCAAACAAGCCCACTGGACCGAACGCGCTCAGTTCATGGACAATTTGACCGCTTCCGGTTTCGTCGTTTTAGGTAAACCTGTAGGTGCGGGTGACAATATTATACTGGTAGTTGATGCGACGAACGAAGATGAGATTAGAAGGCAGTTGGCAGGCGACCCCTGGACGTATCTAGGTCTTCTCGAGGTTAAAGCCATCCAACCATGGACGATTTTGCTGCAAGCTTGGGGTTGAGCTATTCTGCGACAGATGTTATCAAACAAATAGAACCGTCGCGCTTCAAATAGGTGCAAAGCTTTCTGAGGATACGCACATAATGAACAATACCGAAAGACAGCTTCTAAGACACTTTTTGGCGTCCCTTGCTTACCGTACTCGAAAAGCTCTGAAGGGTGCGCCCGCTGGCTTTGGTTCCTTTAGCATTCAAGCTAGCGTCAGAACACTTCAGCAGTTAGTAAGGCACATGAACGGCGTTCTCAACTACGCTTTGAGTCACGCCGCTAGCGTTAACACGCCACTTCAGGATTTGGATACCTTAGCGGAAGAGCAGGCGCGGTTTCACGATTCGCTCGAGCAACTCAGTCACCATCTGGAACAAAGCGCAAGTTTTAGTAGCTCGAGCGCAGAGCAACTTCTGCAGGGACCCTTTGCCGACGCTATGACCCACGCAGGTCAGCTCGCAATGTTGCTTGCGCCGCCTGGCGGGTGCCCCGATACCGCCCGAGAACTTCTATGCAGCCCCCATAGCCGCGACAAACACCGGTGCTGACCAACCCGAAGCTACCGAACCTGATAAAGTGTGGGTTGACGCTGAAGGCAAGCTAGAGGAGTAGTCCGGCAATTCTTCTCAATGTTAGAGAGTATTCAGCGCATGAGGAATCAGAGTTAAGTTTCAGCTGTGAGCTAATCTACTCCGAACAGGAGGACGCGCCGTGAAACTGAACCACCTAAATCTCACCGTCAACGATGTTGCTGAGACCAAGGCTTTTCTAGAAACATACTTCGGTCTCCAGAGCGCTGAAGGCGTCGAGAGCGACGCCAGCTTCGACGTGCTGTTCGACGACGCTGGTTTAGTACTCACCCTGATGAAGGTTGGCAAGGCAGGCGACGTCAAGTATCCGGCGAGCTTTCACGTCGGCTTTATTCAGGCGAACGAAGAAAAGGTCAATGAAATCAATCAGCGACTTAAAGACGACGGCTTCGACGTGAAAGCGCCTCGTCATTTTCACGGCTCCTGGACCTTTTACTGCAAAGCGCCGGGCGGGTTTACTGTGGAAGTGCTCGCCTAACGCCAGGGTTTTGTACTCGAGCTCCTTACCACCAGTTCGGTCTTCAGCTTGACTGAGCTGACCTCCTCGCCGCGAAGCTGCGCGATAAGAAGTGCCGCCGCGACTCGTCCCTTTTCTGTGTGCGGCTGACGCACCGTGGTAAGCACGGGCGTCACCTGCGCCGCCCCAGTAGCATCGTCATAACCGACAACCGAAAGCACTTCGGGCACGGCGACACCCTTCGTTTTCGCATATCGCAACGCCCCAAGTGCGAGTTGGTCACTCATGGCAAGGACGGCGCTTGGGGTGTGCGCTTGACTCAAGAGGGTAGCCGCTGCCTGTTCTCCCTCTTCGAGCGTGTTGTCGGCCATTTCATATACGGTCACTGACTTTTGCCAGGTCAAGCCCGCTTCTTTTACTGCTCTGGCGTAGCCTTGCAAGCACCTTTTTGTCGGCAGGTAGATCGCCTGTTTCTGCCGCTCTACACCGATAACACCGCCTTTTGTGTCTAAGGTGAGTTCTAAGGAGATGACGCCTAAGCGTTTGTGACCCAGCTCGAGCAGGTGCCTAGCCGCCTCGTACGCCCCCTGCTCGTTATCCACCGTGACCGACAGTAAGTCTTCTGTCTTGGCGTGATCTACCAATACACTCGGCAAGCGGCGCTGCAAGACTTCGTTAAAGGTCGGTGTGTCGCCAGGGAAGTTGTGCAGGATGAACCTGTCCACATGAGCTGTAGCCGCGAGGGAGCGTGCCCGGTCCCGTTTGAAGTTTTCAGTCTCCGCCTCACCCCTTATCAGTAATAGTCCGTAGCCCGCTCGCTCGGCCTCGAGCGCGACGCCTTGAATTAGGAGTCCGGCGATAGGGTCGGTAAAGGTGTAGGACAGCGCACCTAGGCATCCGCACCTTGCTCGAGCGCGATGAAAGGGCGACTGACTTGCAGGTCAGACCCTTCACGAAATTTGTTGTGTTTCGTCAGAGGGTTGTGACGAATGTACTTAATTCAAAAGCAGCTCTGTTCTTCCTCGCCTTTATTCTTCAGTTTGTCAATCTCGCGGCGGGCAAAGTCGCCTTGTAATTTTCCACCTACGGTAAAGGATTCTGACTCTGCTAGTAGTACCCTTGAAGTAATCATCAATGAAATGGGCGGCCTTTGTGACCTCTACAAAATGGAGTAGGGTTGCTGTACGCCTCTACTTTTCATCCCAGCGAAACTCGGTAATTGCCCTGAGAGTTTCGTGTCCCTTCTCCCAGTCAACATCCCGGTCGGGCAAGGGACTCGAGAGCACAATCTCCATCTCCACCTCACCATGACGGCTGAGTCTGTCCATGAGAATGTCCAAGTGTTTGACCGAGGCGGCAGCAACACGCAGCATAGTGCAGTGACGCCCACTCACTTTGTGCACCTCGAAAATCTCTGGATAGTCCTCCATCCTCGCCGTATTGAGTAAGCACCTACCCAAGGTACAGCGCAGGTGGATAAACGCTGTAATTGGCAGCCCGATATTTGCTAGTTCTATGTGAGCTTTGTAGCCGCCTATCACGCCCGCCTCCTCGAGCTTGCGCACGCGTTCGGCTACCGAGGGCGCTGAGAGCCCGACGCGCCTGCCAAGTTCGTTGTAGGAAAGACGGGCATCTTTTTGCAGCTCGCGCAAAATCTGCCAACTGAGGTTATCGAGTGTCTTTTCGTTTTGTAAGGTCAAAAAGCCAAAACCCCTTTCAACTAAAAAGAAAACGAGCAGTTTTGCCCCTAAGTGCCCCTTCTTTTCGGGAAGAAGGCACGCTAACATTATAAGGGTGACGGCTGCAAAAACAACATGGAGAGGTAAGCCAGTACGTCAAAGGTTTCAGCCTAGCGGACGATTTTGGAACAGAACTTATCGCTGTTGCTGGGTCCAGTGGTGACGCATTGCGGCATAGAGCCTTTCGGTTTTATCCCAAAAACAGCCGTTATAAACAGCCGTTATAAAAGGAGCTAAACGATGAAGAACAAGGTAAAGCTAGCCTTTGTCTTGGTTCCAGGTGCCTGGATGGGCGCGTGGGCCTGGGAACCCGTGACGCAAGACCTGCGCTCGAGAGGATACGAGGTCTATCCGCTCACCCTTTCTGGTCTTGACCAGGATATAGACAGCGCTAGCGTCGGATTGGCAACGCACGTGAGCGATGTGCTGGCGGTTCTGGAAACGAACGATTTACACAGTGTAATTCTAGTCGGACATAGCTATTCAGGGATCGTGGTAGGTCAGGTTGCTGAGCGCGCCTCTGAACGTGTCGCACATACAGTCTACGTCGACGCCTTCTTACCGCATGACGGGCAATCTATGCTCGAGGCGTTTCCGGAAGCGCAGCGAGCTGACGAGCGGAAGCAAATTGCGGATAACGGCGGACGCTGGCCTGCTCCTAACGTCGAGGGAGCAGCTGACGGTCATGGGCTATCGCGTGAGCAAGCACAGTGGCTTGTCGAACGGTTCGTTGATCACCCAGGGCGCACCCTCAGCGAGCCTGCAGCGCTGGAGCAAGCCTTGAATCAACAAAACGCCACCTACATTCTCTGCTCGTTTGAGCTTCCCAGCGACGTGGCGGCGCTTCGTGACGAGCCGACCTGGAGATATAGAGAACTCGAGGCGGGTCACTGGCCGATGGTCTCCAAACCGCGTGAGCTTAGCGACTTGCTTGAGGAAGTTGTGACGGTGTTAGCATAATTCAGGTACTATTTCCTTTTCTGGTAGCGGCTCATCACCGAGTTAATGGTTACTTGCCCTAGGTTGTAGCGGTGACCAATTCGGGATCGACATCCCAGCGGGTGGGAAGCACCCTGCGGTGGGCACCTACAACCACCTGATGCGGCTCGGCGGCGAGGTCTTTTTGGAGGTGTCGCGCCCGGCCCGACGCGCCCGCACTCGTGAGGCCGCGCTGGTACGGGATTGACGACCCCTTCTTGCGGGTCCGGCTGGCGCGGCAGCCGTAGCTGCTCGCTCGGGTAGTCAACACCCCGGACATCACCGCGCTGCAAGCGCGCACCCCCTTCTCGTTAGGCGAGGCTACCCCTGTGAGCCGCGGCGACCTGCGTTGGCACTTCGGCGTCCTCGACGACGGCCAGCTCCTGGGGGGCTGGCTGCTGCCCTATCTCATCCAGTAGCATACCGACGCCCACTTGTCAGAGCGCATGGCGGAGGGTTGCAAAGAGTTTCTTGGTTTGTCCAGGAAATTCGTCGCAAAATCCTCTGTCGCTGCTATGCGTTGAAGACGAGGGAAGCTGGCTGAGCGAATGATGCAGAACTTAGCGGATGATCCATTCTGCAACAAACGCGCGCGTTAAGCGCAGAAGCCGTTGGTCAGCTTTCGCCGATAGGTTCTAGGCTCCGTCTTTACTCTCCAGCCCCTTGTAACATTTTGTTAGCAGCGCACACGCTTGCTCGATCTCCACTTGTGTCAGCTCCCGCGTCATCCGCTTTTCAACCTCAGCTACTAAACTGTGAGCATGTTCCAAGAGCGCTTGCCCCTCAGCAGTCGGTTTCACCCGCTGAATACGTCCATGCTCGGGGTGCGGCGAGCGCTCTAGCAGCGCGCCACGCTCGAGCCCGATCACGATCTGGTACATAGTCTGAGGTGTTACGAAACAGCGGCGAGCAAGTTCGGCATTTGAGAGCCCCTGCTCCTTCACCAGCTCGCCCAACGCGGCGTACTGCGGGGTCGTAAGGTCTAGTGTCGCGAGCGCTGCATCCATGTTGCTGCGCAGCGCCGACTGAGCGCGCTTGAGGAGATAGCCGAGAGGATCAGAGGTCAGTTTCATGGCTTGACATTATATCAGGGTGCTGATAATCTAGCTACAAGTTATCAGGGTACTGATAAATAGGAGGTCAAGAATGAATGTAAAAACAAAGGTTGACGGTCCCGACTTCATTGCGCTGCAGTGGCGCGATTTGGACGCTGGCAAACGCTTCTACCACGAGACGCTAGGGCTAGCACTCGCCCCGCAGAGCCCGCCCGGTGCAGTTGTTTTCGCTACCGAGCCTATCGCCTTCGCCGTGCGAACGCCGCTCGTCAATCTAGACCTCACCCCACATCGGGGTCATGGCGTGGCACTCTGGTTCAAGGTAGACGACAGCGCGAAGCTACGTGACCATCTGGTTAACAAGGGGGTTGAGGTCACGTCGGACCTAGTAGACGGTCCCTTTGGCAAGACCTTTTCCGTCCGGGACCCTAAGGGTTACCTCATCACCCTTCACGACCGTGGCTGAGGCGCATTACTGGGTCAACACAGTGTCGCGCGATCACGTACGGGCGGGGGTCGAGGGCGGCTTCACCCAAGCGGATCACGGCAAGCGCACACGCCTCGAGCGTCTAAGAATGGGGGACATGCTGATTTTCTACTCTCCTAGAACTGCTTTTAGGGGTGGGGAGGTGCTGCAGGCATTCACCGCCCTGGGCAGAGTCATAGACAACGAGCCCTATCAAGTCGAGATGACGTCCGACTTTCATCCCTGGCGACGTAAGGTGAGCTTCAAAGGGGTGAAAGAAGCACCGGTACGTCCTCTACTAGAAGACCTTACCTTCGTTACTGATAAACGGAAGTGGGGCTTCCCCTTCCGGCGCGGGCTCTTCGAGATCAGCCCGCAGGACTTCGAGCGGATCGCTAAGGCGATGGGCGCGCAGGTCGAGATGCCAGCACAGCTATTCGGTTGAACTATGGTGCTTCTGCGAGAGACGCGCGCATCACACGCACGAAGTCTATGCAAATCTCCGCCCGAACTCTGCCCCGGTACTTAGCTGAATACCGATTCCAGGCGGTGCCTCACTCAAGCTGACTCAGCGTCATGACGTTCCTGATCTTTTCCAGGTGCGCCGCCTCGACCTCCAGCCAGCTTTCCTCACGTTCTCCGCCCTCGCGCAGCTCCGCCGCAGCGAAGCCCGAGGGCTTTAGGTCGTCGATAAAAATGATGAGGAGCTCTTTGCGGCGGGCCGAGTCCGGGATATGAACGAGCCGCGCGTAGAAATACTCGTCAGGGTAGCTGTAGCCTTTGCCAGCAAGGAACTTGCGCACGAGGTAGCCGTCCGTTCCTGGTGAGCCAAGCCGCCAGAACCTAACGTCAATGCCTGCTGCTGTGTCCGTATAGAAGTTGAGGCCGTCTATTTCGACTCGAAGCGGAGAGTCAGTGTAATCATAGGCGTAGTCGTTGCTAGGCAAAAAGCCTTCAAACTGCAGCCAGAAAAGGCTTTTCAAACTTCCGTCCGGATGCTCCTCGACGAAGAAATGCTGTTCAACATCAGCGGTGCCGTAGAGTTCGAACGTTTGACCGCCGATGTACTCGTAGTCTTCGTCAAACATCATGTTCATGGCGGGGTCGGCTCGCGAGGTAAGGGTACCGGCTGACACAGATTTTTCTAATTCGGCGAATTCAGGTGATGTCGTCAACCTACCGGGGTCTGTAAAGTAGAAGTAGATAGCGGCAGCAGCCACAGTGATGAGGGCGAGTCCGGCGGCGATCAGGATAATCCTCTTCATAAGCACATTTACTATAAAGCCTTCGCCTATTCCTCAAGGACACAGTTGCGCGCAACTCGCGCAGAAGACTTCGTGACCTGCGCCTCCAGCGCAGCACGAGTGGTGAGGTGTGCGTGGGTCATTGCTAATACATTGAGGCGAAAGCCCTGTACTCAGATTGCCTATGAGGTGGCTCGACGGGATGTCTCGTCCTAAAGCTTACGCACGAATGAGGCTACCCGCGCCGCAGAGCTAGGTACCTCCTCTTGCACGAAGTGACCCGCTTCGGGATACAGCGCCGTTTCTGCTCTGGGTAGCGCCTCCTGCCAGCGCTGCAAGTCCTGGAGTCCGAACGCCCTGTCTTTCTCGCCCCACACAAGCAGAGCAGGCTTGTCAGCAAGCACAGCCCGCCTATTCCATAAGTTATCGAACCACATGCTGGAGCCGATGAGCTCGTGGGCGAGCACAGCTGGTGCGTATCGGCTGCGTGCGTTAGGGAAGGGGCATAGGTAGTGGCGGTGCACAGCGCGAGTGAGCTTCAAGCGGTCAGCAAAGAGGGTCGGCAGCAGAACGCGCGGCGAGAGGTTGAAGCGGGTGTAGAGGAACCGACCTAAGGAGCCCCCAAGCAGGCGGCTAGCCCGCACCGCCGCTGGGTCGTCGGCTTGCGACCAGAGCCAAGTGTTATAGAGGACGAGTGCGCGCACGTTTGCGGAGTGCTCGGTGGCGTAAGAAAGACCGATTGGCCCGCCGAAGTCGTGCACGACAAGCACGATGTCGCGGAGTCCAAGATGTTTGATCAATGCCTCTAGCCGCGTCGCTTGGTCTTCGGGTCGGTAAGGCGCGCCAGGCGGCTTGTCGGACAGCCCGAATCCGAGGTGGTCGGGTGCGACGACGCGGTGCGTCTTGGCAAGCGTCCGAATCAGCCCTCGCCACAAGAACGACCAGGTCGGCGTCCCGTGGACGAGGACGATAGGCGGGCCGTTGCCCTCGTCCACATAGCGCATCTTGCCGTACTCAGTTTCGAACGTGTGAGGTGCGAACGGATAGAGGTCGCGGTCGAGCCAAGTAGGGATGTTGTGGGTCATACCGCTAGGCTACGGGATAACCTGCACCGAGCGCATTGACCTATATCAAGGGCGTCAAGACGTTCAGCGTAAGCGGGCGCGGATGCGGCTCAGCGTCTCCGGGGTCATGCCGAGGTACGAGGCCAAGTGGTGTTGTGCGACAAGGTCAGGTAGGTGGGGCGACTCACGGAGGAGGCGGGCGTAGCGCTCCTCTGCTGAGAGCGTGAGGGCTTCGCGTTCGCGTTTGCCCCGGCCCGCTCCGGCGGCAGCAAGGAGCCGCCAGGCCCAGCGCTCGAGTTCGCGGTGCCGGTCCATGAGCCACATCAAGCTTGCGTAATCAATCCAAAGCATGCGCCCGTCAGTAAGCGCTTCGAGCGCATAAGCAGAGGGCGCTTGGAGAAAGAATGAGTCGGGGACGCCCGTGTAGTTCGGGGGGTAGGCAAAGGCGACGGTGACGTCAGCGCCGTCAAGCGTGGTGAAGTAGAGGCGCTGCACGCCCTCGAGGACGAGTCCGAACGATTGCTCCGTCTCGCCCACTCTCGTGAGGGTAGTGCTGCGCTCAACCTTACGGACGTGCCACAGCGTGTTGACCTCCGCCCATACCTCGTCTGATAGGGGGACGAAGCGCTCAAAGGCGCTACGAAGAAGCGCGAGGTCAGTGTCAGCGGGAGTCAAACCGTGCCCTCTCAGCAAAGTCTTGAGGGAGCTTAACACGGCGGCGACGTTGCTCGGTGAAGGTAAAAGCTTCTGCAACAGACGCGCGCATCTCTCGCAAAAGCCCGCGCGCTTACGGCCTTTGGGGACTTACCTGACTAGCTTATGAGCGGGATAAGGTGACACTGACACCTTATGCTTAGACAGGCGCTACAATACCCGAGGTGTCTATTTCAACTGAGCTAGTCCAAATTCTTGCTACGCATGCACAAGGGGAGTTGTCCTCAGATGGGATAGTGCAGCAGAACGGTCTGGCAAGCCTCATCTATATCCGAGAGGTTGCCACGTCCGGGGCTGTAAGCGAAGGCGACCTCTACCTCGCCGCACCGAACGAGCGGCTCGAGCCGAGAAGGTTCGCTCAGGCTGCTTACGACATCGTCACCTTCGTCCCCGAACCCCTCGTTCCCATCAGTGAGCGCAGCCACGTCCTCTTCTACTGGCTCTGCAACCCACTCTTCCTCGCCTTCATACAGCCGCAGCCCGAGCCGCTCCGTGTGCCACCCAATGACCGCCCGCAGTGGGAAACGAGCCTGACCAGGCTCGAAGCCGAGACAAAAGGAACAGACCTTGGCTCTGAGGAGGCGAGCCGAGCACTTCTGAGCCTCCTGCTCGTCGACGCCGCTCGGCTCAGCGCCGAGCGCTACGGCACCGCGCCGCTCGCGGTGCAGCCCCTCCTGGCTCGCGTCTTCGACGTAATCGAAGTCAAATTTCGAGAGCCGCTATCCCTCGCGGACGTAGCTAGCACGCTTCACCTCACGCCTGCCTACCTCACGACGGCTGTACGCGAAGCGACCGGCCGCACCGTGAATGACTGGATCGCTGAGCGGCGTATGGCTGAGGCGCGCCGGTTGCTCTTACGGGAGGACACGTACGTCGCCTCTATCGGCGAGCGGGTCGGCTACCCTGACCCCGCCTACTTCAACCGCAAATTCCGGGGCCGCCACGGGATGACCCCCCTACAGTACCGCAAACAACACCGGGCGATCTAAATATCGGTCAAGAAGAGGCGAATTGGGTGTCTTGAGAGATCGCCTCGACGCCGTCTACACTCGAGCCATGCAAAGGATCGTTCGATGATCCTGAAGGAGAGCGTTATGACGAGCGGTATCCACCACGTTACAGCCGTTGCGAGCGACCCGCAGCGCAACCTAGACTTCTACGCGGGCTTTCTCGGTTTGCGGCTAGTCAAGAGGACGGTCAACTTTGACGATCCCACTACTTATCACCTCTACTACGGAGATACGTCGGGTCAGCCCGGCACGATCCTGACCTTCTTCCCCTGGCCCGGGGCGCAGTGCGGGCAGCGCGGCACCGGGCAGTTCGCGTCTGTGGCCCTTTCAATTCCACAGGCGTCCCTGGGGTTCTGGCTAGATCGGCTCTCAGCGCGCAATCTGCGCTTTGATACCGAGGAGCGCTTCGGTAAACGCGTGCTGGCTTTTGACGACCCGGACGGGCTGAGGCTCGAGCTCGTCGCTGACGAGGACGCAAGCGCGACCGCGCCTTGGCGAGAGTCGCCTCTTCCCGCCGAGCACGCTGTCCGCGGCATCTTCGGCGTGACGCTCTGGGAGGACCGGCTAGGCGTGACCTCGAGCCTTCTCACTGAGCACCTAGGCTTCCGCGAGGACGCTCAGGAGGGCTTCGTCCACCGATACGTTGCGGGGGAAGGTCCGGGTCGCGTGGTCGATATACGTGTGGCTGAAGATTTTTGGCCCGGTATACTGGGCGCAGGCACGGTCCACCACGTCGCGTTTCGCTCGGAGGACGACGCGGCGCAGCTCGAGTTGAGGCAGGTCCTGGCTAAGGGCGGGCTAGCCCCCACCCCACAGGTCGACCGGCAGTACTTCCGCTCGGTCTACTTCCGTGAGCCCGGCGGCGCGCTCTTCGAGGTCGCTACTGACCCGCCCGGCTTCACGGTGGACGAACCCATAGATGAACTTGGCGGAGTGCTCAAGCTGCCGCCGCAGTACGAAGGGATGAGGGGGCGGCTCGAGGCAGTGTTACCACCCCTCCACCTACCGACTTCGGTACAAGCTGAAAAGCGCGCGACCTTCGAGGGACCGCAGCTCGGCTTCATCCACCGCTGGCTTCCTAAAGAAGGCGCGGACGAGACCCTATTGCTCCTGCACGGCACGGGCGGCGACGAGAACGACCTCGTTCCGCTGGGTCAGACGCTCCACCCCGACGCCAACCTCTTGAGCCCCCGCGGGAAGGTGCTCGAGCGCGGCTCGACCCGCTTCTTCCGCCGCCTGGAGGAGGGCGTGTTCGACGAGGACGACGTGAAGCGCCGCGCCGATGAGCTTGCCACCTTCGTGGTGCAGGCGGCGTCTGCCTATGACTTCAGTGCGGACAGCGTCGCCGCAGTCGGCTACTCCAACGGGGCGAACATCGCCTCAGCAGCGATGCTGCGTCACCCTGGGCTCTTCCGCGCAGTCGTGCTCTTCAGGCCGATGATACCGCTTGACCCTGGAACTCTTGAGAATCAGCTGCCAGACCTAAGCGGCGTTGCGGTGTTCTTAGGAGCCGGGCGGCGTGATCCCCTCATCCCGACCGAGAACGCTCTTCGGCTGGCTACGATACTGCAAAAGGCTGGGGCGGAGGTCACACTGCACTAGGAGGACGCAGATCATGTCCTGGGTGACGGCGATGTTCGGGCGGCGCGGCACTGGCTAGAACGGTACAAAGCGCCTTCCGCGCGCACCGTTTAGTCTTGCTCATAGGGGTCGCGCTAACCTATGCCATAAACAGAATCGAGGGGGAGATAAATATCGAGATGCGAGCTTCGAGCATCAACGTTATAGGTAAAAGCCTCCCCCATCACGCTTAGAGGAAAGTTTGAGGAGAGATTGATGGAAGCCAAAAACGTCTGGCCGCCCCTGCCGCTCGAACGCTGGGGCGAGACCTACGACACCCTGCACCTCTGGAGCCAGATTGTCGGGAAGATTCGGCTCGAGCGGACGCCCTGGACCAACCACTCCTGGCACGTTCCCCTCTACCTCACCGCGCGGGGAATGAGCACCTCGCTCATTCCCTATGGAACACGCACATTTGAACTCGAGTTCGACTTCCACGACCACCAGCTTGTTGTGCGCACGTTGGAGGGCGCGGTACGCACCCTACCCTTACGCTCGATGTCGGTGGCGGACTTCTACTACGGTGTTCTTCGTCTGCTCAAAGAACTAAACCTCGAGGTGGACATCTGGCCCGTGCCGGTCGAGCTGCCTCATCCCATCCAACCCTTCCATGAGCATGAAGGGGAGGCGGCCTACGACCCTATAGGCGCTACACAACTGTGGCAAATCCTCCTGCACGTTCACCGGGTGTTCACGCGCTTCCGCGCCCACTTCGTCGGCAAGGCGAGCCCGATTCACCTCTTCTGGGGCGCGTTCGACCTGGCCGTGACCCGCTTTTCCGGGCGACCCGCGCCTACACACCCGGGCGGCGCGCCTAACGTGGCGGACTGGGTGATGCAGGAAGCCTACTCGCATGAGGTCTCGAGCGCAGGCTTCTTCTTGAGCCAGGAGCTGGGTGGCGCCGCCTTCTATTCTTATGCTTACCCAGAGCCGGAGGGCTTCGGGAGCTACGAGGTCCGCCCTGCCGAAGCGTACTACCATAACGCGCTGGGCGAATTTATCCTGCCCTATGAGGCGGTGCGGAAAGCTACCGACCCTGACGCCGCGCTCTTGGACTTCTTGCAGAGCACCTACGAGGCGGCGGCTGAGCTGGCGAACTGGGACCGGAAGGCGCTGGAGCGCGAGCTGGCGCAGCCCTAATAAGTGCGTTTCCTTCGCTCCTAACAATCGAGACGTGCCCTCGAAGGGAGAGGCGGAACCCGCTACGGGTGTGCTACAGCAGTTGTGCGCGAGTTGCGCGCATCTCTTGCGAAAGCCTCAGGCGAGCCTCGGCCCGTTCACACGCACAAAAGCTCACTTCATTTTAGGGGTTTCAATCCCCGCTTCCGTCTCTCCTCACCCTCTCCAGTTCCTGCAACAGCGCTGACCTCAGGTTCATATCCTGCGTCTCCACCACCTCAGATAGGGTCATGTCCAGGTTGGTCAAGGTAGCTTGCGCCTTAACACTGACCCAGTCAGGATAGCTACCCAAGTAGTCGCCTGTATCAATCTCGATATCGTTGTTCTCATCCGACCAGGCGATGAGTAGATTCTCGCCTGCTAAAACGTCGAAAGCGTAGTCGCGGATGATGCCGTCATTCTCTTGCGCCCCGCTCAAGATGAGGTCGCCACTCGAGTCCTCGAGAAAAGCTGCCACGATCATCGGACCGTTGAGAGTAGTGCCTCCTTCAATTTGCTTCGTGAAACGTAGGGGCAACGAAATCTCTTCACTATTTGCTGAGAAGAGCAGCTCGAGAGCATAACTTCCTTCTTCGTCTATCAAGCTGCGGTCCAGCACGACGCGGGTAGTCGTTTGCTCCCCTGTAGCGAGCGTGCCCGATGAGGGTTGGTCGCTAGGAATAGAGAGGGCGTCATCTGGAACCGCCTGAGGATTACCTGTATCTTCTTCGAAACGCAGGAATGCCCAGGAGAGGCTCGCGTCACTTTCATTCATGAGGGTCAACTCGAGTTCCTCTAAGTCCGTTCCAAACGACAGCACCTCAGGGCTGAAACTCAGAGGCGATGTTGGCACCTCCCCGTCTCGCACCATCGTCAACGCAGCTACTGCGTCGATCAAGCCTGCGCCGCAGTCCTCTCCGCTGCTACGGCGGCAGGTCAGACTCGATAAAGGACGCGCCGTCGCGGTGAGTACGCTATGAATTTGAGTCGGGGTTAAATCAGGCTCGAGCGCCTTCATCAGCGCCACCACCCCAGCTACGTGCGGCGCAGCCATCGACGTGCCTTGAGCGTAGCTGTAGGTCATGCTGTTCGTTAGGTCGTCCTTGCCTAAACTCAGGACCCCGTCGGGCTGACTATCAGCAGTGAGGTCAACACGCATATCACCTCCTGGAGCCATGACATCTAAAACCGAGCCGTAGTTCGAATAGTGAGCGCGGGTGTCAACAGCGTCGGTTGCCCCGACCGTGATGACACCACGGCAGTTCGCAGGCAAGGTGTTGTTTGCGTCTTCGTCTGAGTTACCTGCTGCTACGACGACACTGACACCCCTTGCTGCCACTTGATCCAGTACGTCTTGCAATGCACCTGGACATGAACCCCGTCCACCTAAGCTCAGGTTGAGCACAGTTGCTGGATTGGGGTTTGAAGGTACACCTGAGACCTCGAGTCCCGCTGCCCAGCGCATACCATCCAAGATATCTGCAAGTGTGCCCTCACCGCCAACACCTAGAACCCGAATGGGCAACACTTTAGCGTTCCAAGCGACGCCTGCTATACCCAAACCATTGTTCGTCGTCGTTGCTACAGTTCCTGCGACATGTGAGCCGTGGTAGCTGCCTTGCCCTCCCACGACATCACCAGGGTCATAGGGATTGCCGTCACGTCCATCGCCGTCGTTACTGAGTTGGAGGCTCGAGACGAAGTCGAAGCCAGGCACGACCTTGCCTGCTAAGTCGGGGTGGCTCCTTGAGGGATCATCCAAGTCGAACAAGATGCCGGAGTCAACAACAGCAACCACGACATCCTCGCTTCCTACAGTCACATCCCACGCTTTGGGTAGGTTGATAGCGGGGTAGTGCCACTGGTCGTTGTAGCGAGGATCATTAGGTACGGCAAACGCTTTAAGTACATAGTTCGGATCACACCCACCTCGGATATGTCTAAGAATCAAGACGGTAAGCCCTTCTTGACCGACTTGGAAGTCTTGTCCTACACCGCCGAGCAGCGCGGCATCTGGAGCGACGTCTTCTACACCACCGAGATGCTGCCCAACCTCCTCAACTCGGGCGACATCGAAATCTGGGTGCGCGACCTCTACGATTTATCCAACGTAGCCGAAGTTCAGTCCTTCATCAATGGCGACCCTGCGCCTTACTTCCGTATACATGAACCTGACTACCAACGCCACGTTTACACCCTGCCGGTCGGCGAGCATATCGCTTACATTCAAGCGATTGATGAAGACGGCTACCTTGTCCTAGAACTCGAGAAGACCTTTGAGGTCGAACTCGGCAGTGATACGCTCTGGGCACCCTATATCGACTTCAAGCCGGAGATCGTAAAAACTTACAACGGTCCCCTCGAGGACTGCCCCCGCTTCGAAGGAACATTTACCCTTGACTTCAGAGGACTCTTCGACGGTGCAGCGCCGAACATTCCGCTTACCGAGGAGAACTCGGCAATGACGATCAACGACGCTTTCGTCCGCATCTTCGAAAAAGAAAAGCTCAGCAACGAGCCGTTCAAGGTGACGACGAAGACGATTCGCAACTGCAACGAGGTTGAAGGTCCTGATCAGCGGCTCGGCTTCGTGATGGAGTACCGCGATGAAGATACCGGGACGGGCTTCTACGCGAACCTCTACGATACCTTTGAGAACATCGACAACCGCTGGCCTACCTATACCTGGAATCGCACCGACACTGCGCCCGATGTGCCTCTTTGCCAGCCGATGTCGCTCGACATTCTCACTACAAGCGTGGCAGGTCGCCCGGATACGCCGCAGAACCTCCGCAACATCGCGGCTGGAGAGTACGGCGAGCTGCTTATGCGCTTTGAGACGCTTTATGAGCAGACCTTTAGAGAGAGCAGCAGCGGCGGTTTGGTCTTTATCGCACGCTTCTCACCTAGCTTCATCGACCAGAAGTTCACCTATAACGGGGTTGAGCAGTGGGTTCATACGGTAGGCAGTCGAGCCGAACCGGAGTGTAATGGTGTGAGCGGGATGTCGTCTCAATCGCTTCGCGCTCAGAGTACGACGAGTGTACAAGGAGCGATACTGTTCGAACCACTAGAGTCGCCCTTCCTCGATAGGGAGTTGCGCCGAGCGAAAGACAGTTTCTGATAGTAGGTTTGAAGCTAGTGGGTTCCGAACCCACTAGCTTCTTCGTCGGTCAATTCTGGAAAATTGAGCAAGGTACAAATCGTGGGCGACTATTTTTTCAACACAGATAGCTGCTATGAGAAATTTGCCGAATCCTGGTCGTTGAGGGGCTAAACTTAAACTTTACGAGGTATGGTTTTTGCAGAGCTGTCATAAAAGTATAGAGAGGTTGACGCTATGAAATGGTCGGTAGCCTGGATATTACATCTTGGAGTTTGTGGAATTTTGATGTTGGTGGGAGTGCTTCTACTTACTAACTCGAGCGACTACTCATTTGGAATTGGAGTATATGCTGCGGCTGGTCTTGGCATCTATATTTTAGCGATTAGCGTCATATTTTCTGGAATAGCATTAGCTATACGAAGATTTAAGAATCCGCCTTGGTATTTAGCCATTATTGTCCATATACCTCTCCTTTTTATCATGATAGGAGGGAGGTCAGGCAGTTTCTAAGGTTAATGCCGAAGAGGATGAGAATGGCGAATTTATCGAAAGTTTGGATAGCCCACTTCGGGTTTTGTAGCGTGTTGATCTTAGCGGGAATAGCCATGATTGCTTCATCGGATGCAAATTCTTCCTTCGGACTCGGAGAACTCATGTTGATGGGCTCAAGTATTTATATTCTCATAACAAGTGCGTTAATCTCTTATCGCGGCAGTTGTAGGGCGATTCAAAAACCCTCCCTGGTATTTAGTTGGCATTGTTCATGGTCCTTTGTTGTTTGCAGCTATAAGCAGCAATTTCTAGCCACATTTTCAAGCAAACTCAACACCCGAAACTTACTTGCGAATACTCTTGAACTCCAACGAGTTCCTGTTCTAAAAAGAATTCCATCTTTCTAAAGTGGAGTTCAAATAGTTATGCGAGCGCATGGAGATATCCAGACTGAAAAAGCTTGCAGAACGTGTCTCCAACAAACTCGGTGCTTCTGCGGCGAACGCGCGCGTTCGTCGCAGAAGAAATCTAAGTTCACACATACACCTCGCTCGACTATCTCAATGAACACGATTGACAGAAACTTGCATATACATGTAAAGTGATGAGGTGCTTACCGACCGACAGCAGAAGCGCCGCCACGTTGCCCGGAGCTGCGCCCACTACAACCTCAAACGGACTGAGCGCACCCTGACGGCGCTCTATGACAAGGCGCTCAGCCCGCTCGGGTTGCACATCACCCAGTTCACCCTATTAGTCACAAGCTCGGGCGCGGGGTCGCAGTCCATCCGAGAATTAGCTGATCTGCTGGCGATGGACCAGAGCACTCTAAGCCGTAACTTGAGACCGCTTGTTACACGGGGGCTACTCGACGTCAAAGCGGACCAGGAGGACGCGCGGGCAAAGCGCGTCAGCATCACGGACGCGGGCGAACGCCTCATCGACGAGGCGTACCCCTTGTGGGTGCAGGCGCAAGAGGAGGTGAAGACGCTGTTCGAAGAGGAGGAATACGGTGTATTCCTAAACCACCTAAACCGTTTTAACCTGCTCAAGTGATGTTTCACTGGCCATAAGCGTGTATATACAAGCACAAGGAGCGTCGGATGTCCATGTCACAGCCCGAACCGAAGCGGCCGAGCCCCTCGAGCGTTTTGGGTGTTACGAGTCTCGCCGTGTTCGCCGCCTCGCTCGACGCGACCATCTTGTTTGTCGCCTTTCCCGACATCCAGAGCACCTTCAGCACGGTCTCGGCTGAGCAGCTCTCCTGGGTCTTAAACGCTTACACCATCGTCTACGCCGCGCTGCTCGTACCTGCGGGCAGGCTCGCGGACATCTTCGGGCGGCGTGCCCTCTTTATGGCGGGCGTCGCACTTTTTACCCTGGCTTCAGTGCTCTGCGCTCTGGCGGCGAGTCCAGCGCTGCTCATCAGCTCGAGGGTCTTGCAGGCTGTCGGCGGGGCCGTCCTGACGCCGACCTCGCTCGCGCTCATTTTGGGCGCGTTCCCTAAGGAGAAACGCGCGTCTGCGGTCAGCTTGTGGGGTGCGGTAGGCGCACTCGCTGCGGCAGCGGGGCCGTCGCTTGGGGCCGCCCTTATCGCGGTGGGGAGCTGGCGCTGGGCGTTCTTTATCAACTTACCTGTCGGCCTAGTCGCCCTCTATTTGAGTAGCCGCATCTTGACGAGGTCGCCTCGGCGACCGACCGCCGCCTTGCCTGACCTACTCGGCTCGCTGCTCCTGATTGGCGGCGTGGGTCTGGTCGCGCTTGGCACCGTGCAGAGCGACGCTTGGGGTTGGGCAGACGCCCGCACCCTGGGCGCGCTTGTGTT
Organism: Trueperaceae bacterium; assembly: GCA_965213925.1. Taxonomy (GTDB): domain Bacteria; phylum Deinococcota; class Deinococci; order Deinococcales; family Trueperaceae; genus CBDBZX01. The sequence goes on along the minus strand of OZ243927.1, from coordinate 3,450,671 downwards.
CGGCGTCATCTTGCTCGCCGTCTTTATTGTTCGCTCGAGCCATGTCACTGCACCCGCTCTTGACGTCACCTTGTTTCGGGACCCCAATTACCGCTACGCCAATCTCGCAACGCTCGTCTTCGGCGTGGCGTTCACCGCCCTGTTTTTTGGCTTCATCTTCTTCCTCACCCGCGTCTGGGGGTACTCGGTTCTCCAGGCGGGGTTGGCGACCACCCCAGGGCCCCTCGCGGTTATCCCAGTTGCGGTGATTGGGGGGCGCGTCGCGGACAGGCGGGGGCACCGCGCTCTGCTCGTGCCGGGCGGGGTCATCTTCGCGCTCGGCGGTTTCCTGCTCTACCTGTTCGCAACGCCTACGCCCGCCTTCTGGGGCTTGTGGCTGCCGGTCGCGCTGATCACGGGGGTCGGGGTAGGGTTGCTGCTGCCCGTGCTGAGCGCCGCTGCGGTGGCGAGCTTGCCGCCCGAGCGCTTCGGCGTGGGCAGCGCCGTCAACCAGGCGATGCGGCAGCTCGGCTCGGTCTTGGGTGTAGCGCTGGTCGTAGCGCTACTTGCGGCGTCTGTCCCGACTGCGCCTTTACTGGTGTTTGACCGCATCTTCTTAGTCCTCATGATCGGCGGCATGCTCACCTCGTTCATCAGTTTGGGCGTGAAGACGAGAGGCGCTGAAGGTGGTGAAAGGGTCGCACGACGACGGAACCGGACAATCGGCGAACAGCACGCGAAATGAGACCACGGTATTGAGTCATTTCTTGAACGCCCGTCGGCAATCCTAGGCTATTCACAGCTCGCGAAAGGAACACAGTTATGCCTTTTCCCTCCACCACCGTCGGCATGATGGTCGCCCTCGCCGTCACCCTTGCTATCTGGGTGAGCGTCAATGCGGCGTACGCCGCCAAGCGCCGCTCGCTCGGCGTCCGTATAGGCGTCGGGATGGCGGCTTGGCTCGCTCTCACGCTCTACCTATCGCATAGGAACTTCATCTTCGCGGAGGCGACCCCCGTCTACTTCGTGCTCTTCCCGTTACTTATCCCTATTTTAGGCGGCGCGCTGCTGCTGAGCCAGCCCGAATTCCGTCAGCTCGTCGCCGCTATACCTCAAACGATGCTGATCGCCCCCCACATGCTGCGGATTATCGGTTTCAACTTCATCATCTTGTCGGAGCTGGGGTACCTGCCCGCAGGATTTGCACTGCCCGCAGGCTATGGCGACGTGATCACGGCACTCGCCGTGCCATTCGTTCTTTATCTGTTCGTCACCGGGCACAGCCGGGCCCGTCAGGCGATCCTCGGCTGGAACGTCCTCGGCTTGGCCGACTTTGTGGTGGCGCTGACCACCGGCCCCCTGTTCATCCAGCCCTACCTGTTGACGACCCAGCAGCCCTATGACCTCAACTACTTCACGATGATCCCTATCTTCGCCGTGCCGCTGTTTCTAATTACCCACCTCTACTCGCTCGTCAAGGTGTTTTCGGAGCAGCCGAGCAGGGTGAGCAAGGCTTCGAGGGCAGACAGGGGCGCGCAGTCCGCGTGAGTTGCGCGCATCTCTCGCAGACCGCTCCATCTTTAGGTGTTGCCGCCGTCTACCCAGGCATAAATGTCTTTCACACGGCTGCTATCACCGTCTAACCGCACTGCGCCCTCGCCTACCAACGCCCGAAGCTGCTTCTGCTGGCTGCTCAAGAGATTGAGGGACGCGAGCCCCGTTTTCAGCTCCACCTCAGCGGCATCAAAGGAGCCAGAGATATGTACACCCGCCGGGGACAAGCGAACGCCAAAGGTCTGCATATAGTCTTTGTCTTCTACATAAACATTGCAGTTGAGGCTAATGTCCGGATAGTGTTCTCGCCAGAAGACCCCCTGGATCATAAAGGTGACCCCCTCCGGGACGACGGACTGACCTTCTCTGGGAGAGCCCAGAGTTTGACTCCCCCAGCGAGCGAGCGAGCTTAGCGTAGCTGTAAGTCCATAGCCCCAACGGGTCAACTCGTACACCGTAGAAGCCGCGGGCGGCGGCAAATAGCGCGTCGTAACCACCCCATGTCTCTCCAGAACCTTCAGCCGGTCCGCCAAGATGTTCGTACTTATCCCGGGTAGACCGTTGCGTAAATCGCTGAAGCGCTTGGGCGCGATGAGCAGGTTGCGGATCACCAGGAGGGTCCAGCGTTCCCCTACGATATCGAGAGCGTGAGCGACGGCGCAGTACTGATCGTAAGACTTGTTTGTCACAGTCTGATTATAGAGCAGATTTCCTATCTGCACCGTATTATTTTTATAAACAAGCGTTAGCTTGTAAAAAACAAGTAGGTGGTGTATGATGCAGGTGCTTAGCCAAACCTTCTGCTAAGTACGTTGGTCGTTAAAGGAGCGTCACTATGAAAGTCGCCCGAATCTACGAGTATGGCAGTCCGGACGTTCTCAGGTATGAAACGGTTGACGATTTAAGCCCCGGCGCAGGGGAAGTGCTAATCCGGGTCGAGTCGGCTTCGGTGAACTACTCGGATGTAGCCCGGCGCAGCAACGCCATCTATCCGTTCCCGACCCCCCTCCCGTTTATTCCGGGGAGCGAGGTAGCGGGTGTTGTCGAAGCACTCGGCGAAGGGGTCGTGGCTCCCTCTGTAGGCACGCCGGTCTTTGCACTCGTCGGGAGCGGCTCGAACGGTTACGCGCAGTACGCGCTCGCGCCCGCCGACCGCGCCGTTCCAATCCCCCCTGGGGTGAGCGCCGACCAGGCGGCAGCCTTGCCAGTAGCGGGTACCACCGCCCTCCTGCTGTTGAGGGAGATCGCGGGGTTGAAGACTGGCGAAACAGTGCTTATCCAAGGTGCTGCGGGCGGCGTAGGGAGTTACGCCGTACAGCTCGCTAAGCGACTCGGTGCGGGTCAGGTCATAGGCGCGGTCAGCACGGAAGCGAAGAGGCAGAAGGTGCTCGAGCTAGGGGCGGACGCCACAGTCGATTACACGCAGTCCGACTGGCCTGAGCGAGTACGCCACCTCACCGAGGGCAAAGGTGCCGACATCATCTTAGAGATGACGGGCGGTGAGACCTTCGCGCGAGGACTTAGTTGCCTCGCGCCATTCGGGCGCTGCGTCGTGTACGGCATGGCGAGCGGTCAGCCTTTACGCTTTGGTGAGCAAACTGTCATCGACTTCTTTTATGATCCCTCGCCCAGCCAGTCTATTCATGTTTTCAACCTCGGTCTGTGGTTCGCCCTGCGACCGGAGGCTGCCGCGAAAGCTATGGGAGATCTCATCGGCTACGTCGCCTCGGGGCAAGTCAAGGTCCAAGTGGATCAGGTGCTCCCTCTGAGCCAAGCCGCGGAGGCGCACAGGATGCTCGAGCAACGGGAGACGACCGGGAAGATTGTTCTCAAGCCATGGTCAGATAGCTGAGCTCGAATCATAGAGACTTACTGGTTCTCAAACCTTGGGCTTAGGCGAAAAAGAGGTCGTCTTTATGCATGATGACGAGCCCGAACGGGCGTAAGGGTATTGCTGGAGACGCGCGCGTTCGTCGCGTTGCATAGAGCCTAGATGTAGCGACTTCACCTGACAGTAGACTGTTCAGCCCGTGCTAGGCTGCCTAGCGTGGTCTTGCTCCGTCTCCCGCGTACGTAATCTGATTGACCTCCGACAGCTACATAAGGAGCCCACTATGCGTTTACGGATCGCCACGTTTAACTTAGAAAACTTCGACGAAGCCAATCACAGAAACGATGTGGCTCTGGAGGAGCGCATCCGGCTCATGCGCCCGCAACTCGTTCGCTTGGACGCTGACGTGCTCTGTTTGCAAGAGGTACATGGTCAGGAACGTGCGGAGCAACCTAGAGCCTTGCTCGCCTTGGACGAACTTTTAGAGGAAACGGTCTACGCAGGCTTTTACCGCGTCAGCACCCGGCTCAAGAGCGAACCTGAGTCCGTCTACGACGTGCGTAACCTGGTCATTCTGAGTCGCTTCGAGATCACCGAGCGGCGTCAGCTTAAAGACGAGCGTTTCGCGCCGCACTATGGGTTCGTAACGACAGATAAACCGCAAGAGCCCAAGCCTATCAGGTGGGAACGTCCTATCCTGCATGCCATTCTAGCAATTGAGAACCGCCGTCTTCACGTTCTCAACGTCCACCTCAAGAGCAAGCGTCCCGTTAATGTGCTGGGCCGAGAACCTGAGGACTTCGCCTACCCCTCGGCGGCGGTATGGGCGGAGGGTTCGTTTGTGAGCGCTATGAAGCGGCTCGGTCAGGCGGTTGAGCTGCGAGCGCTTATCGACGAGATATTCGAAGCGGAGCCAGACGCCCTCGTCGCCCTCACAGGTGACTTCAATGAGCAGGCTGACGAGCCCGCAATGCGCGCCCTACGTGGTGAGGTTGAAGACCATAACAACGCGGCGCTTGCCTACAAGACGCTCGCGCTCGCCGCGATGAGCGTTTCCAAAGACCGCCGCTACAGCCTCATCCATCATGGGCAAGGTGAGATGATCGACCACATCCTGGTGAGTCGTGCCTTGTTCGCGCATTACCGCCACACAGAGATCCACAATGAACTCCTGCACGACGAGAGCCGCGCCTTTGCGACCGACGCGAAGTATCCGGAGAGCGACCATGCGCCCGTTGTGGCGCATTTTGAGTTGGGCTAGACCAGCAGTAAAGGCGTGTAAGGGACTTAATGACCAAGTGAAGTAGAGGTTCGAATAGCTAGGAGCGTCGGTGCGGCTTTTCTCTCTTTCTCAAGCAGGGAGCCCTCGCGAGGTGGATTTGCATCTTTGAACAGCTAATCTACGGAGTAAACGCCACTCAGGGACATCTAAAAGGTGTATAATGTCCCTATTAGGAGGCACCCTATGTCGGTACGTCGCACTACAAACAGCACGCGCGCTTCATCGTCCTGGCGTCGCCCCAATCAAAAAGTCGCCCATTCGAAGAGAGCTGATGAGTTACGCGCGCAGGGATACGGACCCGAACTCATCCGCGCAGCGAGGCTCGGTGGAGGCACGGTCAAGATAGACGGCAAGACCTACGTCGTGAAGACGAGCACGCCCTCACACCCTGCTGAGTGAACCTCGCGTTCTCAGCGCTCCTGGTGGTGCTTCTCGCTACGCCAGGAGCGCTTTTTCTGGCGGCATATCGGCGCGGGTTTAACGATAAGCCGCACCAGACGAGCACCTTCCAGACCAACCTTTTTCTTTATCTGCTGTTCGCGCTGCCGCTCCACGCACTCGGGGTCGCGGGCTATCTGCTGGGAGCTTGGCTTGTTCGCCTCCTCCGGCAGGGGTCGCCTACCTCGTTCCCGCTCAGCGGCGGGGATGTACTCACCTTGCTCGTCGGCACGAACGCGCCGGACTATGCGGCGTCGCTCGCGCGGCTCGAGGCGAACCTCGGCACGCTTTTTATCTATACGCTGTGCCTGTTTCTGCTTGCTGTAGGCATCGGCTTGGGGATGCACCGTTTCGTCCGGGCTCAAGCGCTTGACCTGCGCTTTCCTATCATCAATCCGCAGGGTACGTACTGGGCGCTCTTCTCCGCCGATCAGAGGCGGCTCTCGCGAAGCCGGTATATCGCCCATCCGGTAGAGGGTCGAGAGAGCGACGCGCCGGACTTTATTCTCGTAACGGTTGGCGTTGAGCAAGGAGACGAGGCGTACCTCTACTGGGGCATCTTGCTCGACTATGCGCTCGGGTCAGGCAACCGTTTAGAGCGGCTCGTGCTCGGGGACGCGCAGCGGCGGGCGCTTGCCAGCGACCTCTCCCAGGGGGATGAGCGAACAGCGCCGCAGCACGACGCGCGTTTTTATCCTATTTTAGGCGACTCGCTCGTCATCGAATACAACCATGTCAAGACCATGAACGTGCAGTATGTCTATTTGTTAGAACAGGACGACCAGGGCGCTGACGAGGATGAGGCGGAGAGCAATGAGGGGGCTGAAGGCGGTTGAATCAAGGGTGGCCGACCAGAATACCTCAATGAACAATACGAGCGTTCTCGAGTTTCTACACTTATCCAAGCCTGAGCCTTGTGCGGCAAACGCGCGCAACACGCGCACAAGATCCCAATAAAACCCGGTTGCCCGAGCCGAACCTGAGGAGTGGTCTAAGGTGAGGAATAAAAGGAGCCTGCCTTTATCGAGTTGGAGAGGCAGGCTCGGCATCCCTTTCGGCTGCTAAGGTCCGCTACCTCTGTCTCGACCTCACACGTAGAGCGTTTAGTGCGAACCCGAAGGAAAGCGCAGCGAGGACGAGCCCGGCGAGAAGCCCGTTGCGGAGCGCTTGCTCCTCCCAGCCCGTCAGCACGAGGGCACGGGTGGCGTCCAGCACGTAGGTGATAGGGTTGGCGCGGGCAGCGACCGCGAGCCAGCCATCCAGCAGTTCGATGGGCACAAAGGTCGCGGTCAGAAAAGAGAGCGGGAAGAACAGGAACGACGCCCCCTCGGTCGCAGCGGCGTTGCCGCTTAAAAGTGCCACCCCGACCGTAAAGCTGCCGAAACTGACGCCTACAAGTAAGGTGTAGCCGAGTAAGGTTAAGAGACCCAGCCAACCTGTGGCGACCTCGAGTCCGATAAGAAAGCCCACCGCCAAGAGGATGATCGTTTGTACGACCAGCACTAACCCCGCCGCTAAAATAGGACCGAATACGAGCGCGGCACGGCTGATGGGCGTGAGCTGGAGTTTGTCGAAGTAGCCGCTCTCTAAATCTCGCACCAAGGATTGTCCTGCTAAACCCGCTCCGCTGAACGCCGCGCTCACGATTGAGAGCGGCAGGATGAAGCCCAGGTAGTCCTGCCCCTGCAGAAAGAAGCTCGCTGCCTGGGAGAGCTGTCCCTCATAGATGAAGAGAAAGAAGAGGCTGATCAGGAGGGGCACAACGAGTGGGAAGAGGTTTCTGAGGCTGACTTTCAGCGTACGAAGGGTGGTCGCGCCGAGTTGCGCGGCGAGCGGCATGTGAGGAGTCTTTGTGGTCTGGTTTGCGGTCGGAAGGGCGATGCTCATAGCTTCTCCTAAGCGGCTTTCGCGGGTGAGTCATTTGCAGGGACTTCGTTCTCGAAACGTTGTCCGGTAACCTGTAGGAACACGTCGTCGAGGCTGGGTTGAGTTAGCGTGAGCGATTGGGGGGCGAGCCCGCTACTGTTCAGCTCCGTCACGACCTCAGCAACGGCTCCGGCGGCGTTCGGCAGGTAGAGCCTCAGCACCTTTCTGTCGAGCACGGCGTTGTGCGTAAGCGCTTCTAACGCGCTGTGAGCACGCTTCGGCGCGTCTTCGTCGGCGAACTCGAGGTTGATGGACTCCCCGCCGAGTTCAGCCTTGAGCTGGGCGGGTGTGCCTTCAACGGCAATCTGACCCGCGCTGATGATGGCGACGCGCTCAGCCAGCTCGTCCGCCTCCTCCAGGTACTGCGTGGTGAGGAAGATGGTCATGCCGCGCTCCCGGTTGAGGCGCTTGACCTCGCGCCACACGTCGCGGCGGCTGGCGGGGTCTAAGCCTGTCGTGGGTTCGTCGAGGAACAGGATGTCGGGCTCGTGGACAAGCGCCAGCGCCAGATCGAGCCGCCGCCGCATCCCGCCGCTGAACTTGCTGCACTGCTTATCCGTAACCTCCGCGAGCCCGACGACCTCGAGCAGCTCCCTAGCCCGCGCCTTCGTATCGCGCTGAGACAGCCCGAACAGGCTCGCCTGCAACTCCAATAGCTCGCGCGGCGTCATGAGCGGGTCCAGCCCGATCTCTTGGAGCGCCACGCCGCTCACTCGGCGCACCTGCGCTGCCTCTTTAGCTATGTCGTAGCCGCCGACCTTGGCGCGCCCTTCCGTCGGCACGCTGAGCGTAGTGAGCATTGCCACGGTCGTGCTTTTGCCCGCGCCGTTAGGTCCGAGGAAGCCAAACACCTCACCTGGCTCAATTGTTAGGGAAACGCCATTCACTGCAGTGAAGCTGCCGTAGCGCTTGACGAGGTTTTCAGCGACGATCTTCGTCACACGTTGCTCCTTTTGTCCAGCCCTGCGGGTCTTTCACTAAAGGCTGAGTTTTGTAGAAGGCGTCCTCGTTCCACAGCGCGACGCTCACCGACACCGCCGAGGCGAGCCCGAGCCAAGGGAGGATGGTCGAGAGGGAGAGGGCGGTCTTAGCATCTCTGAGCTGGGTGGTCGCTACATACAAGCTGCCCAGATTGAGCCCGGCGTCGAGCAGGGTCGTTACCGCGCCGTTAGTCGGCGAGCGCAACCCGAAGTAGAGGGGGTTGAAGCTCGCGTAGTTGACGAGCGAAACACCCTGGAGGACAAGGTAATCGCTTCTACCCGGTGTCTCTTTCGGCATATTAAGCACGTGCACTATTCCTGCGGTCCGGGCAGCATTGTTAAGCGCCCAAACGACCGGGAAGGCAGGTCCGGGTGGGGCGAACACGGGCAGCGTCAGGTTTTCGTAGAAGGCGTCCTGCGCCTTTCTCGTGCTGTCGTTTCCAGTCACACGCTCGGTCAGTTTGCTCAGCCCGTAGCTGAGCACTTCGGTGCTGAGGTGTAGCAGTGGAGCGTGGTACCAGCGCCAGGGCTTTCTCCTCGCTTCTTCGGAGCGTCCCGCCTCCTTTGGGTGACCTTTGGCAGCTCGCCTCACGCGTTCACCCCAAGGCGTTTCGTCACCGCCCTAACCACCGCCTCCGGGTCTTCTCGGTGCGGAAAGTGCCCGACATCTCCAAGCAGATGCCGACTGACCTCGCCCGTGAAATGTGCCTTGTAGCGCTCGTCACCCTCCCAGGGCATGACGATAGCGTCGTCTTTGCCGATGAGCAACGTGGTCGGGACGGTGATGTCAGGACCTTCAGAGAGCGCCTTCTCAATTTCATCGTATCGAGGGTCGCCTACCGCACCGGGGACGCGCCCGTGGCGGTAGGCGCTCAGCACGACGTCCACGAAGTCGGGGTTCTCGAGCGACGTAGCAACCGCCTCGAACGTCTCCTGACTTCTCTCCCAGGTGGGTGACCAAGCCTTCCAGAGATATTTGCAGAAGCCTTTAACGTCGCTCCGCAGCAGCGGCTCGCCCATGTCAGATAGGAGCACCCACTGGTACCAGAGGGCGTGCAGCACCTCGGGCGGCGGGAAGCCCGTCTCGTCCCAAGCGAGTTCGTAGTCGGCGAAAGAGACGAGGTGCTCGACCCGCTCAGGATAGAGCGCGCTTACAACTTGCGCTGCGCGTGCACCCCAGTCATGACCGACGAGGGTGAAAGTGTCTAAGCCTAGCGCTTCGGCGAACTCAAGCACGTCGCTCGTCAGCGCGGCGAGCTGACCGCTGCGGGGCGTGTCCCCTTTGAGAAAGTGTGTCGGACCGTAGCCCCTAAGGTAGGGCGCGTAGATGTGCAAACCCGCTTTCGCGAGCGCCTCGCCGACCTCTCCCCAGCCGGCGGCGTCTTCCGGGAAGCCGTGGAGCAGGAGGACTGAGCGCTCGCCCGTGCCCCACTCGTGGTAAACCTGCTCGAGCACGGAGGTCGTGACCGATTTTTGTGTGCCTACTGTTATGCCTGTCATAAAGCTCCTTACCTTCTCCAAAGTTTGCGGAGACCCGGGTAATCCGCTACAATGATTATATGAGTAAGAAGCTGCAAAATCAAGAGGTTGCACAAAGCAGAGGTATGGAGGGGGACATGCAAGCCTCGTTTCAACATCTCAACGCGATGCTGCTAACGCTTAGTGCGCGGGTCGCTGAGGACGTGGGCTTCACGCTAACCGAGATTCTGGTCGCCGAGCACCTGCGGCTTTACGGCCCGCTCATGCCTAGGGAGGTCGGTGAGCGCGTCGGTCTCAGTTCAGGCGCAGTGACGCGGCTCTTGGACCGGCTTGAGGCTCGAGGGTTCGCCAGGAGAGCGTCCCACCCGGGCGACCGTCGCAAGGTGCTTATGCACTACGTCGAGCAGGACACAGAGGGGATGGAGCGCCCGCTAACGCTCTATGACAAGTTGAACCAAACTGCTGAGACGTTTGACGAGCAGGAACGAGAGGTGATTACGCGCTTCTTGAACTTGATGGCACAGGCCGTGGAGGAGAGTGCTCAGGTTAACAAGAGCTGACTGGCGCTCTAGGCTTTGTGCGACGAACGCGCGCATCACACGCACAGCGCTTACAATGTGAAAGGCCTGTAGGGTCACCTAAAGATAGTCCTAATATCTATTTCTAGTCGCGCCACGGTAGCAACACACAGCGCGTCACCTCGGGGTAGAGCACGCTGTCCGCCCGACCTTTGAGGGCTAACGTTGTAACCTCACGAACCCCGAGCAAAGCAGTCGCTACCCGAAACGTTGCGCCGGTCACGCTCACGTCGTCTACAAGCAATACGCGCGGCTGTCCCCTTAGCTCAAAAGGTTGGAGTAGCGTCGGCTCCACGCGTTGCGGCGTATTGTCCTCGGCGCGGTAGTTGATACGGATGAGTTTGAGCGGTAGCGCGAGTTCATACGCCGCCAAGCTCGCCAAGACCGTACCGCCTGTCGCGACGCCTACCACGAGGTCACATTCAGATAGTTGCAACAGCGCGGCTTTGAGCCGCCTCGAGATGTCGGGAAGCGTCAAGCGAACCTTGTCGGACTTGTTAGCAGGTACATCCACAAATTTCAACGTCAACCCTTCACAACTTATACGTCCTTTGGTGGTGGCTCACCTAAGACTGCCAACCTTAGCTTAACAGTTCGTGTTGAGCCACTACCCGTCCTTTTTGCCAGTTCACGCGTCATCTCCACCGCATCCTCTTCATCGACCAAACCTTTCACCGCATCGCTAGCCAGTTACACACTGTGCAGAAAAGGTCTGCCACAAGTCAGGATGCAAACCATCCCCTTTCGGGCAGGGACTCGAACTGGAGAACGGTGGGCTAAATAGGCTCAGGTGAACAGCGGCTCCATCTTCTGCTTCTCCACCACCGCCTGCATCTCTACGTCAGTTGGCCTTGTCTCAAAGCGGCTTGCAGCGTCCAGCACCTTAGGTAAAACCTGAATATCGCCTACGGTGTTGAGGAAAAACCCGGCGCGCCCGAGCACCCAATGCACAGTCGTATCAATATCGGCTTGTTCTTCCAAGGGCTCGTACCAGGTTGCGCGCGTCTGCGTCTTGTCGCCCCACGGTGCCCGCGTCACCGCTTTGATGGTTTGCACCGCCACGCTCCGCGCCTCGCACAGGGACACGAGCGCTTCAAAATCGGCGGCGTAGCGAGAATTCTGCATCATGATGTAGCTGTAGGGCAGTAAGACCGAGTCGAAGTCGAAGCGTTCTAAGCTCGCTTTATGCCTCGCCGCGACCTCGACGCCGTGTCCCGTCACGCCGATAAAGCGCACTAGCCCCTCGTCGCGCGCCTCAATGCAGGCTTCTAAGGCTCCGCCTGGTCCGAGCGCGGTCTCCCATTCCTTGGGGTCAACGAGGTTATGAAGCTGGATCAGGTCGACGTGGTCTACCCGTAGCCGCTCGAGCGAGCGCCTGATCTCGTCTCTTGCCGCCGCGTAATCCCGTGCACCAGTCTTGGTGGCGAGGAAGATGTCCTCGCGGTGCTGCTCGAGCCAAGGCGCCAGGCGCACCTCCGCCTCACCGTAGCTGGCTGCAACGTCAATGTGGTTGACGCCGTAGCGCACCACAAGTTCCATCGTCTTGTCGGCGTCGGTTTGCGTGACCTCGCTGAGCGCGGCGGCACCGAAGATCGTACGCGTGCTCCTGTGCTCACTACGACCAAAAACTTGAGTTGGAATCATGCGCGCCGCCTTTCTGATGCAACATAGAGTTATGGAGAGTGTAACGGGCTGCTGGGTTAGAAACAAGCTCTCTGCAGGGAACTTCGGGTGCACCTGACACCTCTTATACTTCACCTGAGTCCAACTGTAAAGCGCGCGGCGGCAGTTTAGGTAGAGCTAGAATAGCGTGTAGGTATCAGAGTGCGCCTCAGCGCACTTGTTCTACCAAACGGACTACGTGATATAGCCTATAGAGCCCTCCTTAGTGCATTTATGAGATTTGTTGTCAAGTTCTCGTTTACCGCCTAGCGTCAGAGATGAAATTTAATCATGCGGAAAGTGCGGGATTTGGCGGATGAGCCACTAGGCGCGTGTTGCGCGCGTTTGACGTACAAACTTTTCAACGCTGTAGCGAACGCCTTTAAAGAAATCGTCGAAGTTATCCCTTTAGCTTTTGCACCTTAACCCACATCAGAACGTGCTACTCTTTAACTAACCTATGAGTCTTACGCTTACTTTGCCTCATCACACGGAAGCGCAGCTCCGCGAGCTAGCCCAGCAGCAAGGGGTAAGCGCCGAGGACTACGCGGCGCAACTCCTCGAGTCCTTCGCCCAGCGCCGCGAACTGCAGGAAGTGAGTGAAAGCCAGCTCCTGCAATGGTTAGGGCTAGGCTTTTCCGAGCGCGAGTGGGAGCGCTATCGTCAGCTCGTAGAATTGCGGCGAGAGGCGAGCTTAGACGCTGCAGAACATCGAGAGTTACTCTCCCTAAGCGAGCGGCTCGAGCAGGCCAATGCCAAACGCATGGGCGTGCTCGCTGAACTCGCTAAGCGTCGGCAGGTACCGCTCGAGACGTTGATGCAAGAGGTGGGCGTTACTCAACCTAATTTCCTTTGAGTACGCGAACAACGCTGTCGGCAGCCCTAAAGCAATCAGTCGCCGAGCGCGCCCAGAGCTGCTGCGAATATTGCCTGAGTCAACTGCGCTTTTCCCCCGACCCCTTCTCGGTCGAACACATCATCCCACTCACTCAAGGTGGCAGTAACGAATCTGACAACTTGGCGCTTGCCTGCCAGGGCTGCAACAGTCACAAGTACACTGCCGTAGATGCAGTTGACCCCGCTAGCGGTAAGCGGGTGCCTCTATTTCACCCCCGCCGTGATGAGCGGTCTCGGCACTTCGTGTGGAGCGACAACTACAGCCTCATAGTCGGCACGACATCAACAGGGCGTGCGACCGTGGCGAAGCTTAGACTTAATCGTGCGGGATTGGTAAATCTACGTGTGGTACTCAGCAGTATTGGAGAACATCCTCCATACTAAAGTTGAACGGTAGGATAAACCTCTACTCGAAAATATTTTTATGCGTTGGACGCGCGCAACTCCGACCTAACGCTCAAGGTGCGAAAGACCCGTAAACTACCCATACATCGACGATATCTAGCTACAGAATTGGTAGCCGAGGTCGCTCCCGTCGATATATGGACCTGCTAGGAACTATGACCTGCACTTTACCGCTGGGCGACAGAGGTAAATTTTTTTAGGTGTGACGAAACAATAGTCTGGTTGCGATTCAGCAAAGCCGTTCGCTCTCGGAGTGGGAGGTTGTGATACCCCGCTATATCGAGTGTATCAATGGGAGTTGCGTCTAAGCGAATCCGACTATACTTAACGTTACCGTAACTATTGTTGAGCCGCGACGTATCGTCCAGGAGTTTGCTGTGCGCATAGGTTTCTAGTAGTGCGTTGAGGCGGTCCTCTTCATCCTCTTCAAAAGGTGGGTAAGAGAACGGGTCATGGACAGTTTGCCAGGCGGGACTACGCTTCTCCTCAGGCGTTGCACCCAGCGCTAAGCCAAGAGTTAAGCCGGTGTCGAACACGTCCCAAGGTACGTTATTGTATATGCCGCCGTCGATCCATATGCCCGTAAGCTCTTCGGGGCTCAGCGCCCAAGACTCTGCCTCAGACATCTTTTCGGCTTTCTCAAAGGAGATAAGAGTCGGTCTAAATAGGAGTGGGAAGCTCGCCGAGATGCGTACGGCGTCCGCTACTGCCATCGTAGGAGTAGTGCGGGCGCTAAACACGTGGCTCATTTGTGTCTCGAGGTTGGCCCCGGTGAGTCTCAGGTTGATGCCAAAGCACTCTTTATGGCGGGCGAACGACACCCTCATTCGCTGGGCTTCTGATAAGTCCTCAATCCGTTTTACTCCGAAATACATACGGTTGTCCTCATGAATCAGCTCACGCTCACCAGGCCTCAGCTTTGAATAGATGAGCTGACTCACGAGTTGTACTAAAGATTGCCCCTTAAAGAAACCGAGGTATCTATAAACTGTTTCAGGTATAGCGTCACCTGCAAGTTTTTGCAACCTGTTCTTATCTAAGGTAGATAGTCCGTTCGCACCGCCCCTTGGCGCGCGCCGCGAGCTCTCACGGAAGAGTTCAGCTAACACATCATGTATTTCCGACTCCACGGCATACCTAAGGGCGAAGAAGCCAACGTTCCTAGCTACCACTTTGCCTCGTGTGCCAAAAAAGACCCAGCCTCCTTTCCGTATGTATTGCCTACGGGTATCGACAGTCAGAGGCGCTGATTTTTTAACACCCCATATCGCGCCCTCCCGCTTAGCAGGCTTGTGATCGTAGGCGAAGTTCTGATCCAATGTAGGTATACCCGCGCTAGCAGCACTTTGGAAGTTCACTACAGCTTTAAGCATTGCGTTGCTGTCGAGCAGCTTAGCCTTCAACTCTGCTGAGGTGTAACCCGATGCAGTGAGCGCGGCAATGAGCGAACCGATGCTTGTGCCCGAGAGTCCGATTGTCCCCGGTACGAGTCTACTAAGGCGTTTGAGAAGGTGACCCTCACGGTAGCTATAGTCTCCGTAAATAAGCACACCCGCTTTCTCCAGTCCAGCGAGCGCCCCTACGTGGGCAACGCCTTTTGCGCCGCCACCACCGAAGGCGATATTAGCGATATCCTTCAGACGATGTCCTCCTCGGCGCTTTTTGGGAAGCCCGCGGCTGCTTTGCAGGCTCACGTCTTAGCCTCGTTTAGGTCCGAGCCCTCCTGCAAGATAACCAGGTTTGTTGGTACGGTCACCTCGAAGGGCTTTCCTACATCGACGGGACCTTCGGTTTGCCTCTGCTTTCTGAGGATAGAAGCCTCCAAGGATGCGACCAACAACTCGCGAAGGATGACGTTAGGTAATTCGGAAGTAAATAGCTCAGGCTTAAGTGAGCCTCCAGTCATCTGTAGCAAGCTGACAGCCGCAGCGGCGTAGAACTCGTGCCCAGGTCTGACCGGGAGGGTGACGTGCGCTGAGCCCGCTTGAAGAAACCTTCTATGTTCTGGGTCAGGATCGTCGGCTTTGAGAAGTTGGTCCCAACGATCCGGGTTCGCCCAGAAGTAGGGCGCTAGCTCGAAGACCATGTGCTCCCACTCAAAAGCCGTCTCGAAAAACCTGATGAGGGGTCCGTGTGCAGCGGCCTTCGCGACGTCAGGGCTAAAGCCATCCTGGGCAAGTGAGCCCGTGTCGGGCTTGCTGCCGCGCAATAAGGTGACCACGCCCCGCTTGATCTCGTCCCTCTCAACTTCTCGATTAGTAGCAGGGTTGCGCCCGTCAATGCTCGTCCCTTGCGCCACCTCTTCGGCAGCCAGCGCTTCTAGGTAGGCTGCCTGCTGCTGTCTGTACGCCTCCATGATGGCGGTATATACCTCGTAACGCCAGGTGTTCCAGCTTTCCTCCGTAGGTGTGCAGAGAGCCTCGATGACCAGGGGACCATGAGCGGCGGCGACGAAACCTACCATGGAGAGATAATTGTGTTCCTCTGTCTCTAACGAAATAGCCGAAACGTACAGGTCACCGCCTGCACCGTAGCGCTCTATAAGGTCAACAGCCCGGCCCATCCCGGCCCGCACTTTGAAGCCACCCAGCATTTGGCCGGTGCGGACGTAATCTGAACCATAAACTTTCACATGCTGTTTTGCCCCAACTATCTCAGCTCTATGCTTGTCGAAAGATACAGCTATGGTCGTGTTGAAACCTAGGGAGGTGCCCCAGACCCTAAGCGCCTCGTAACCATCCGGAACCTTGAGTATGCCCTCGTCCCAAACGACCTGAACGCTCCGGATCTCGTCCGTATTCGAGTCGACGCGGCGGCTCACCTCGTCTCTCTCGAGGTTAGGCTTCTCGTCGAACTTAAGCGTCAGGGAGACTACCTTTTTCTCGGGAAGCGGTTCGACCGCGGCACCATACCGGGCCGCGACGACGCGCCACAGATCGTTATTTGGATCAATATCGGATAGTTCGAGAGGTTTACCATTCACCCTCGGCGGCTCCGGCTTGTCCAAAACCAGCACCTGACCGACGGGTTGGCTAGCAATCCTCAGGAGATTAGCTCCTGGCTCAGGAAGGACAAACTCGAGCATTAGCCTAACACCATAGTTACGAACCTGGACGCTGTAAACCTTATCGACATAGCGGTAGATTCCGACAGTGTGACCGTCAGCGTTCCGGTTGTCAATCTCGTGAGAGTTTGTCTCCTCGACCGACTCCACTCGGCGGGTAAGGCGCTGCTCCCTAAAGGTACGCTGTATCCGGGCAGTTGCCAAGCTGGACACCGTCTTCGCGTATTCGCTAGCGGTCGTGCTGACAGACTCACTAAACGTGGTTAAGGAAAAGTCAGCGTAGGTCTCTACGTTTACCGAGGGTCCGTAGCTCGCATCCAGCTTTAAGCCGGCACGCTTCTCGACCTCTGAGCGCTGCACGTTACGCGCTTCTCTCGTTAAACCAAATCTCTCCTCTGTCTGGAGTTCCTCCTCTGTAGCCTCAAGGATACTTGTCTCCACAAAGGTGACGTCCTCGCGTAGCGTATTTCTAATATGCTCCCTCACCCGGCGCTCGCCCATAAGGGCGTTCTCGATGTGAGCAATCTCTCCTGCTTCGTATCTCTTTAGGTCACGCTCCGCTACCTCGAGGTCAGAGACCTTAAACCCTTGAACGTAGCCCCCCTTGAATTCAGTGAGCGCTTGCGGTCCACCAGCAGATGCGGTCGCACTCATCACAAGCATCCCACTCCGGACCACAGGTGCACTCGCGGGAGCTACTGAGACCTCGGCCTTAAGCAGCATTTGCCTATCGAGTTCATTCACTGCCTCTGAAATGGATGCGTCAGCGCTGAGCTGAAGAGATTTTAGTTGGCTGACCTCAGTCTCCTTGAGGGAGACGTCACTGATAACTACAGGCTGCGGAGGTTCTGCTCTGCCGGGACTATCTCCGGTCGTGTCGTCTTGAGGGAGGCTTACATCTTGCATGAATCTTTGCTGCTGAAGTGTGAGTGTTGGGCTAGACGGGCTTAAGCTTATCAGACGCCGCTTCAATGCCTGAAGCTGAACCAAGCTTGGGACCGGCGAATCTATTTTAGAAGTCTCAGGCTCAGACATTGTGTTGCTCTGTGGACCTGGTGCAAACTTAAGATTGAGGGGGAGGACGGGACGCTTGCCAGCTGCTTTACTGACGGCAAGTAGATACTTTACGGCCTGCTTCGATGAACCTTGTTCACCTAGTATTAAATCGCTGGCTTCGCTAGCTGCTCCCCTAGCGAGGAGAGACTGGAAGGCCTCGCTAGCCACAACCTCTTGCGGGTCGCGCTCGAGGATGATGCTTGCCTCCTTAGCTACCTGCTCCTGAGGTGCGTGGGGATTTTGCTTTTGCCACTCGGCTAACGTTTTGTAATTGTCGGGCACGTCCTCAGGGTCTAGATACTCGTCTGAAGCTTTGTTGCGCGTGGCAGCTCGTTCCGCCTCCTCGCGTGTTTTCGCCTCTCTAAGTTCTCTCATAGAAGGAGTTTCTCTATCCTCAGGGTTGAGGAGAATACCCAACTTCTCTAAAAAATTTTCGTCTGGTGGTCTGACGATGTGGAAACGAAAAACTTCTCTACCCATTGGACTCCCTCCGCTCGGCAAGAACTAGGCTTGTCTTCAAACCTTGGATGCCCAGAGTATACCGTCATGTGGCTAAGTACAACCACAAGTATCTTTGTAGCCGAACTAGCGCTCAGCTGAGCTTCTTATGTGCTCTATCAACATGACACCACAAAGTGACGAGCAGTGGGTTTCACCGAAGTCCGAACGCACTCATTGAAATCCGTAGTTCTTTCTACTCGCTACGCTCGAGGTAATCCCTAGGGGAGTTACCCGAAAGCCGTATTACATCGTTATTCGACCTTCCCCTTAACCCTTTTTCAACACACGAACCATTGTGCGACTAACGCGCGCGTGTGCGACGTGAAGTCGCTTGAAGTGAGTGAGTTAGGAAGGAGGAAAAGAACTCTGAGCCAGTGTCCAGGCTCATTCCCGACTTCCACATGCGTTGCCAGTAATGGCAAGGTGTGAAGCTGGAGGTAAAGCCTAAGAGAATCTAAACCATCGTAGAGACTCGGGTGAGGGAAAGACCGGTAAGGCGAACGAACGTGAATGCTCGGTCAAAGCTCCGTTAGTTCGGTTTGTCGAAGGATGGTTGATAAGGCATGGTCGGGTCGAGGCTAAGGATAAGGTATCTCGCCTCAACAGGTGCAGAGAGTACGCGCGTTCTGCACGAGGACACCATGACCCCGGAGTAGAGAGCACGCCTAACCCGGTCGCAGCTCACACAAGTGGAACACGGAAACCCCGTTGGAGTCCTGTTGCAGGTAAGCGAACCGTAAGGAACGCCGAACGCTCCAGCGGGCATAGGAGGTCCCAAGAAGCGAAGGCTAGCCGCCGAAAGGCGACCCGAAATCATAAGGGGCTAGATAGAGCCGATACTCAACCCGAAAGGGTGCTGACGTGGGACTGGTCAATCTCCTAGAGAGATGTTCTGAAGGTTGCCAACTAAGGGGAAGTTAGATGCGAGCCCGAAGCTCTGCAAACGAAACCGAAGGACCTACGGACTGGCACGCTGTGAACTGGCGAGCTGTCAATTGGCGGGTTCGCAATCTGAGAGGGCGAATCTTCAGGGCTACTACGAGCTTATCGCGGTAGCTTCGTGATTGGCTTGAGCCGTGTGCGGTGAAAGTGTGCGCCGTGGTGCGCATTGAGTGAATTGCCAACGGAGTTGGCCGGGGTTCAGGGCAAACGACCCCGAGGCGGATGCCTAACCTGAGCTCGAAAGGAGGGAGGGGACAAGAGCATGGCATTAAAGCGGAGCGCAAAGGAAGACGTGTACGATGCGGCTCTGCAACGCCTGAATGATAAGGCTAAGACTGGATTGTTTGAACGCCAATAGCCAGCGGTGGTCACGCACACCCGTCGGTAGCACGTCTGTACACCGACGCCATCAGGACATTTGGATTCAAGTTTCGTCCAAATGACGCTCTGCTTGATGGGCGATGAACAATGAGTTCATCCAAGGCTATGAGTGGCGAGCCTAAGTCGTTCTAGCACGTTCCTCAGTGACGAAACACGGGATTGCCTAAGGGACGCGAGTCCTAAGGTAACGGAGGTCTCGTAGTAGTCGTGGGCGTCACGCCCCACCAGGGAGAGCGGGAGAGCCGTTCGCAGGGCGAAGGAGACCAGGTAATCATGATGGAAAGGAACTGTGAGGTACGCGAGATGCGAACCGCCGAAACGGTACTCACCATCCTACGTGAACGCGGCCAGCGTGGCCTGCCGGTTAAAAGGGTGTATCGCCTACTCTACCGGCCTGACCTCTACCTGCGCGCCTACGCCAAGCTCTACAAGAACGAAGGCGCACTGACACCAGGTGCCTCGGACGAAACCGTGGACGGGATGTCCCTAGCGAAAATTGATACCATCATCGAGGCGCTACGCCAAGAGCGGTATCGGTGGACGCCGGTACGACGCCGTTACATTCCCAAAAAGAATGGCAAGATGCGGCCTCTAGGGATGCCTTCCTGGTCGGACAAACTTCTTCAAGAAGTTATCCGCTCCATCCTGGAAGCCTATTATGAACCGCGGTTCAGCGACCGTTCTCACGGCTTTCGACCGAAACGGGGATGCCACACAGCTTTGCGCAAAGTCACCCAAGAGGGTCGAGGTACAAAGTGGTTTATCGAGGGAGATATCTGCTCGTGTTTCGACAAGATTAACTTCGATGTCTTGTTGAACATCTTGCAGAAGAGCTTCCACGACAACCGCTTCCTGCGGCTTATCAAGGGGCTGCTCGAAGCTGGCTACCTGGAGAACTGGACCTTTCACCAGACCTACAGCGGTGTGCCGCAAGGGTCGATTGTCGGTCCAATCCTCACCAACCTGGTTCTGGACAGGCTGGACAAGTTTGTCGAGCACGAACTGATACCAGCTTACACACGCGGCGAACGCCGCAAGACCTACCCCCCGTATGTCGCCATCGCCAAAGCCGCTCACGACGCTCGGAAAGCAGGGAACTGGGAGACCGCGCGGCAACTGAGCCAGCAGGCCCAGACAATGCCGTCGCGCGACCCCGATGACCCGAACTTCCGGCGATTGTGGTACCAAAGGTATGCCGATGACTTTCTGCTGGGGCTGAAAGGGCCAAAAGACGAGGCCGTGGCTATCAAGCAAGAGATTGCCGCCTTCTTACGCGACGAACTCAAGCTTGAGCTTAGCGAGGATAAGACCCTGCTGACCCACGCGCGCACGCAGAAAGCGCGTTTCCTGGGCTATGAGGTCCACATTCTTCACGCTGACGATAAACACGACCACCGGGGACAACGCTGCATCAACGGCAGCGTCGGACTCCGGGTACCGTCGCACGTCATGAAAGCGCACTGCGCCAAGTACATGCGACGCGGCAAGCCCATTCACCTCCCACAAAGGCTCAGCAGCGATGCTTACAGCATCGTCAGCCAATATCAAGCGGAATACCGCGGGGTCGTGCAGTATTACCGCATGGCCTACAACCTCCACACGCTGGGCCGACTCAAGCGCGTCACAGAACTCTCGCTAGTGAAAACGCTGGCGAATAAGTTCAGGACGAGTTGCCAGAAAATCTATCGGCGCTACCGCACCACCATCGACCTCAAGGAGGGCAGCTATAAAGTCCTTCAAGTCAAAGTGGACCGTGGTCCTAAAAAGAAGCCACTCATCACCCACTTTGGCGGCATCCCGTTACGGTGGAACAAATGGGTAGCCTTGGACGACAACCAGAACAGTAAGATTTGGAACGGGCGTAATGAAGTGGTGGACCGCCTTTTAGCGCAAAGCTGTGAGCTTTGTGGGTCGGTGGAGCACGTCGAAGTGCATCACGTCCGAAAACTGGCAGACCTTGAACAAAGAGGGCGTAAGTCACGGCCCGAATGGATGCAAAGGATGTCGGCTCGCCGACGCAAGACGCTGGTGGTCTGCCTCACCTGCCACCAAGACATCCATAAAGGGCACTACCACGGGAAAGGACTTTCATGTTGAGATTACTGGAGAGCCCCGTGACACGGAAAGCGGTCATGCGGGGTTCGGAGGGGGGATGTTGGAAAAGCGCTATCTTTGATAGGCAGCTCGCTGGCATCCTACCCTACCGCACGCACGGCTCTTAGGGGCGGGAGGCCAGTGACGGTCTCCTGCTACCCGACCACACGCATTGCGACTGCGGTACCTTCTCGATCATGAAAAGCCGCGAGTATGACTTTATCGTCCTTTGTCAGCGAGCCGTGCGTCGAAGCGAAAAGGTTGCGGGTCTTCAATCGTTAGCTCGCTGAACTGCGGGTGTCTAGGGTTGAGCAGATAGTTCCGCTCCGCAGGCACGATTACGCTAGGTACAGACAAGGCGACACTCGCCTGCGCCGCTTGCCACGCATCTCCAACTTGCCTCGCGCCCTCGCTCACGGCCCTCGCCCGCCACTCCTCGGGCAAATCCTCACTGCGCAGCTCGAGCACGAGCGCTTCAGGTAGGTAGAGCTTGAAGGCGACGTAGTCTCGCTCGAAGCGCCGCCTGTCCGCGTGGACGAGCGTCTCTAGTGTGGCGAGCGACAGACTCGAGCTGACGTAAGTAACACGCACACCCGGCGAGTTCCAACGCCCACCGAAGAGACGCGAACCTTCACCGCTAAAAGCATCAGCCTGGTTGCCATATTTAGGTCTGACAAGTCGCCAGGCTGTGAGGACGTCAGCCATACATATTGCGTAAGGTGAAGGGCAATTTAACTGTAGACGCCGTAGTCTATCCGACCGAGTAGGTTCTCGACCTCGCGGGCACCTATTTCCGTGTCGGCATAGCTAAGCGGCGTGACGTTGCCGAGGCTGAGGTTAGGCGTTTTGAGCCACTCCGCTGCGTCACCGACGTCTTCGAACACCTGTGCTGCGCGTTCTAGTAGGTTGGCAATCCTGAGCACATGCTCACTCTCGTCGGGTGTCAGCTGCCCTGCGCGCTTGCGGCGGGTCAAGGTTGTGCCGCTGATGCCTGCTAAATTCGCGAGTACCGCGTCGCTGACGCCCAGCGTTTCGGCTAATACGCGAAAGACTTGAACAGATAGACCGCCTTTCACCACTTTGATTAGATCATGCGGTCGGGTTGTGAGACCTAAGGTATGAAAAACGCCCGTCGATTGTGCTGGAGGGGGAATAAATGCATCCATGTGGCTATTCTAGCACAACCATATGGATTGGTGTGTTAAAAGGAGGAGATTCTTTTAGGTCACGAACGCGCGCAACAGCTGCAGTACTCGCTCAGACACTTATCGTTTAGCCAAAGACGGACGCGCACCGGCGAGACGCTCGTCGCTCCGCTCGAGCCAGCCGCTCGCCCCAGACGCGCCTCGGTGTCGGCTTAGCGGTCTACCCGGCGCAAGCCTGCACCGAAACGCTGATCACTTCGGCTGGCGGAGTGCGCTCTTGGCAAGGAGGACGTTCGGGGTAGCGACGCCAAGGGAAAGATAAATAAGGTCGCCGAACTTGTTCCTACTCGCTACGTTTAGACTGATAAAAAATGAATCGGAATTTGTATGATGCTTCCACGAACCACCTTTCGGTAAGATTTCTGTAAGAGCCTCTCGTCTATCCTTATGCCGATATGGAGTCTTACCAGAAACCTTTTGACGCGTTGCCTAAGCGCTATCTGGGCGCAAGGATATTCGCGTGAGCTTGCGGCTCCATATTGGCGGCGCGGTCAGCGTGGTGCTCGCCGGGCTCGTAGTGACGCTCGCCGCGATTATCTGGGCGTTTTCTGTCAAGTCCGTGTCCGAGGCGGAGGTGCGTGCGGCGGAGCGGGACTTGGCGCGCGCCGAGAGAAATTTACAAAATGCGCTCTCGACCACGCAAACCTTTGTTCACGACTGGGCGTTCTGGGACGAAACCTATGACTTTGTGGAGGCGAGGAGCGCCACCTACCGCGACGAGAACCTGGGCGCTTACGTTTTCGAAACGTTCGATATCGACGCCCTGCTCATCACCGATTTAGAAGCCCAGCCCGTCTACGCGGAGGCGTATGACGCTGCGCTTGAAGACGCCGTACCCCTAGACGAAGTCACGCTCGAGGCGCTCCTCAAGATGCCAAACCTCTTCAGCACACCCGACGCCGAGGTGGATCTAGCGGGCTACCTGTATCTCCCGAAGGGTGCGGCGCAAGTCGTCAGCGCGCCGGTCTCGGACGAGGTCAGCGGCGCAGTCAACGGGGCCTTTTTAGCCGTGCGCTACCTCGACGACGCCTTGATGGAGCAGCTAACGGCGGATACGCTCGTAAACGCCGAGCTGCTGTGGGGCGAGGCCGCGACCGCCTCCGCCGAAACGCCGGCCGAGATAGGCGGCAACGACATCCGGCTGAGCGCCGCCCTGCCGAGCCTCACCGCGGACGTCCCCATAAAGGTGGCGATCAACCATCCCCGGGCGCTCTACCGTAGCAGCGCCCGGGGCGCGGGCGCGCTCCTGGCGCTCCTCATAACCGTCAGCCTCGCTTTCGGCGTGCTGACCCTCGTCTTCGTCGAACGCCTGCTCCTCTCACGCTTGACGCGTCTCAGCCGCTGGGTCGAGCAGATCACGCGAAAGGGCGATCTGGGCGGGCGTATCGAGATCGAGGGCGTTGACGAGATCGCGCAGCTCGGCGGCTACATCAACGGCATGTTAGAAGCCTTGCAGACGACCTTTTGCCAGCTCACGCAGAGCGAGAGGCGCTACAGCCTGGTCGCCGAAGGGGTCAACGACGGGCTCTGGGACTGGGACCTCGGCAGCGGCGAGGTGCTCTACTCTTCGCGCTGGTTCGAGCTACTCGGCTTCGACGAGGGCGAGAGGGTCGGCACGACCGACACGTGGCAAGTGCGTGTGCATCCAGACGATGAGCCGCGCGTGCGGCGGAAGCTGGAAGAGCACATCGCGGGCAGAAGCGAGTTCTTCGAGGACGAGCACCGGCTCAGGACGAAGGGCGGCGACTACCTCTGGGTGCTGGTGCGCGGCAAGTCGGTGTGTAACGCCGCGGGTGTTCCCGAACGCGTCGCGGGCTCGCTCACGGACATCTCGATGCGGGGCGTCTTCGACCCGCTCACGGGCTTGCCCAACCGGCTGATGCTCCAGGCGCGCCTGGAGCAGCTATTCGAGTGTGGCGGCGGGGAGAGCGTGAGCCTCCTCTTTATGGATGTTAACCGCTTCAAACTCGTCAACGACAGCCTGGGGCACAAGGTCGGGGACCTGCTGCTAAGGGAAATCGCCGCCAGGCTGCAGAGCTGCGTACGGGGCGACGACCTCGTCGCGCGGCTCGGCGGCGACGAGTTCGTCGTGCTGTTGAACGGAACGTCAGCGGAGAGTCTCGAGGCGGCGGTCGCGCGGCTCGAGCGGCGGATCGCCGAGCCCTTCGACTTGGCCGGTGAAACGCTCTTCCCAAGTCTCAGCATCGGCCTCGTCAAGGATGTGCTCGGCTGCGCGGGTCCTGACACAGCGCTAGAAAACGCCGATGTCGCCATGTACGAAGCGAAGCGTAGCGGCGCGCCCCACCTCTACTACGACGAGCAGATGCTCGCCGCCGCGGTCGCCGCCCACCGCCTCGAGACCGACCTGCGCTACGCGCTGGAGCGCGGCGACTTCTACCTGGACTACCAGCCCATCGTCGCGCTAGGTAGCGGCGCTGTCGTCGGGGCAGAGGCGCTCTTGCGCTGGCGTCACCCCGAGCGCGGCTTCGTCTCGCCCGCCGAGTTTATCCCCGCCACAGAGGACTCCGGTCTAATCGTCCCGCTCGGGCTGTGGGTGCTCAAGGAGGCGTGCAGCGCGCTCGCTGCGCACCCCGAACTCGGGGACGCTTTTACCATGAGCGTGAACCTCTCCGCCAAGCAGTTGCTGCACCCCCACCTCGTCTCCGACGTCAGGGCGGTCTTGCTCGAGACGGGGGTCGACCCCGCTCAGCTCAAGCTCGAGATCACCGAGACTGCCGTGATCGAGAGCACCGGCGGTGCGCGCGCCCCCCTAGAGGAGCTCAAAGCTTTAGGCGTCAAGATCGTTATGGACGACTTCGGCACCGGCTACTCGTCGCTGACCTACATCCAGGACCTGCCGATCGACACCCTCAAGGTGGACCGCGCCTTTATTCAGAAGATGGGCGAGGACAGGCGCACGCTCGAGATCGTCAGGACCATCGTCTCGCTCGCCGAGGCGCTGTCGCTCGACCTGGTCGCGGAGGGGATCGAACACGCACGCGAGCTCGAAGTCTTACGCGGCTTCGGCTGCCCTTACGGGCAGGGCTACCTCTTTTCCAAGCCCACAACTCTAGGTGAGGTCGTCCGGTTGACGTTAGCCGAAACGCCTCAATTGGTCAGAGCGGGAAAGCCCGCAGAAAGGGTGGCGTGATGATCGCTGCTTACGGATTAGTTGTCGGTCTTTGTCTTCTGGTGATGGCTGGCCTGTTACCTTCGCTCTTCGGGGAGGTGAGCTATACGCTGCTCATGGCGCTGAGCTCCCTGGCGCTTTTTCGTTTTGGCAAGGCGGCGCAGGGGCTGCGCTGGCAGCGCGGACTCTACGCGCTCTCGTTCGCGGCGCTGCTCACTGCCTTCGCAAACTTGGCTTGGGTCTACGGGAGCGTCACGGGCGAGATGCCACTCGCGCTAGAGCTAGCGGGCGCGACACTGTGGACGCTCGAATGCGCGCCGTGGGCGTACGCCTTGTCGCTCGCCATCTTTATCGTCTATAGGCGGCTCAGAGGCGCGATCTTCATCGAGCTTATCGCGCAGCTCATCTTACTGGTTTCCTCAGTCACCTTTGTCGTCGCGTTGGTGCTCGGCGTCATCCTGGACTTCGAATTAGGTATATCGGTCGCGGACAACGCCAAAACGTACTTCAGCGCCTTGCTGGTGTTGCCTGCGGCGGCGCTCTGGTTCTCACGCGCCGAGCTGCGCCTCACCCGACCCTTTTTACTGCTGAGCGGCGCGACCCTCGCGTGGTTTCTCGCCGATCTATTTTACGTGCGTTTGCCCGAGTCTTACAACATCGACATGATCTACAACGCCCTCGCGTCGGTGCAGTGGCTGCTCGTTTACCTGGCGGGGAGACAGTACCTCAAGAGCAGTTTAACCGAGTCAGCGCGTCTGACCGAGATGTTACCGCTCGATGCTATAGGCAAAAACGCGCCCAGCCAACAAGCCTGAGGCTTATTGACCGGGGTTTGCGACAAACGTCCTTTCGCCGAAAGGTTTGTGCAACTCTACGGGCCTTTCGCGGCAGAAGCTTTGTGCGCGAGTTGCGCGCGACTGTAACTCAAGGCAGAGATAGTTCGTTCTCTACCCTGGAAGACACTTTTCGACTCAGCTCACGCAGCGACATCGCAGAATCGTTATTCTATTGTCCAAATACCCCACGGGCCCAACTGTTATAATTGGGTAGAACTATGTATAGTCCAATTTAAGATGGCATAGATAAAACAGCACAAGCTGTGCAGTATCTAGAGGTTAAGCTGCCGAGTGATTTGTCTGAATTGGTACACTGTTTTTGGGAACTCAAAACAGATACTGCATTACCAGAGGATTTTCATCTTCATGCTGTGCCCGATGCCTGCGTCAATATTTTATTTAATCAAGCAGATACGCAAATAGCAGGAATCACAGCACTACGCACAACTTACATAGTATTGAATCTAGGTAAGGCATTTCATTACGCAGGCATTCAACTCTTACCCGGTGTGTGGCAAGGCAACCAGGACGAGATCGCTGATAGCTTTGTGGGCATACCTTACGGAGGTGATTTGCCGCTGGTTGAAACAAACCGCAAACTTGCCAAATTCGACTTCCCTGCCAAACAGCCAGTTATGGCAGAGTTGGTACAGCGGCTTATAGCTGAGAAGGTAGTGGTACCGAACGCCGTAACAGCGAAAATACTGGCGCATATTGATGATATTCATAGTGTAGCGGACATGGCAATGATTGCTGACTTGTCGCCCCGTCAACTCCAGCGAACACTCAAACGAACGACAGGCTTCTCTCCCCCACGATTTTCTCAAAGTATTGCGCTTGCAACATTCCTTTAAGAAGCATTACCTGGCGTCTTATTTCGATCAGTCGCACTATATTCACGCGTTCCGAAAAATCACCGGCTACACGCCAGCGCAATACGCAAAGAAGTTTGATGTCTGACTTATACAATACATGCCGCTTACGGCTGACTAAAGTAGATGAAGATTCCAATCGAAAAGGAGTTTTCAGATGTCAGTACAAGTCAACAAGGTCGCCTATTTTGAACTGCCAGCCGAAGACGTTGCGCGAGCGAGCGCATTTCACACCACAGTCTTCGGCTGGCGGACGCCCCCGATGGGCAATGGTGGTGTTTTTGCGCTTACGACAGCAGCCGATGAGCGAGGCAATCCCACAGAGGCAGGGGGCATCAATGGCGACATTTCACCACGTAGTAAGCAGCTTGACCGTCCACTTATCATGATTTTGGTTGACAGCGTTGACGCTCAGTTGAAAGCAGTAAGAGACGCTGGTGGCAGGGTCGTACATCCCCCGCAAAAAGAAAGCAAGTTTGGTCTCGTTCGGGCTGTGTTTAGCGACACCGAAGGCAACCACGTTGGTATGTATTCATTCAGCACCTAAATTAGGCTTCTTACAGAAGTGGAAGGCCGAAGAAAGCCTGCCTCCCACTTTTGCTGAGCAGTTCACGCAGTCGCTAGTGGGAACGAAGTGACGCGGAGCCTCCCGAGTATGAGCAGGCACAACGGGTAGAAAAACGGTGCTTCCGCAGGAGGTCCATTGTTGTCTGCTGGCCTCCTAAACAGATGCCAACAAGACCCCAGATCGTTCTACCGCCTCAATAAAGGGTTGCTCCAGGACTTGAACGAACCCGTACAGTGAGGCGTTGTCTAAGCAACCTAGGTCAAGTGAAACATTTGCGTATTCGGGCGCTAAGGTACCGGTATCGCTGCCCTGGCGGATGTCCACCGTCATTCTTTAGGTTGCGGACGCGCGCTTCGCACGCCGCAGGTGAACGCCAGGGCGTTACGCTGCTTGCCTCGTCGGTGCGAAAGGAGAAACGACATGCCGATTCGAATTGTGCGCCTTGGGACAGCTCGGCATCCCGCTGAAGGTCTCCGCATCGGCACGGTCCGCAGACCCCCTCGCGGTGTGCCCAAATCAGAGTTCGCCAGGCGCGACTACTATGACGTCTGGCTTCCCGAACTCGCCCCGAGTGCGCCGCTCGTCTCGTGGGCGCTGTCAGAGCCGTTCACCGACAAGCGGTGGACCGAGTATACGCGCAAGTACCGCCGCGAGATGCGAGAGCCGTCGGCGGCTCGGGTCCTGACGTTGCTTGCAGCACTCTCGTCAGCGACGAGCTTCTCGGTCGGGTGCTACTGCAAAGACGGGGAGCATTGTCATCGTAGGCTGCTCAGAGCGTTGCTCGTCGAGCACGGCGCGACTGTCGCGTAAAGGCTCGCCTAGTGCCGAAAGGCGGACCAGGTTCTTCGGGTGAGAAGTTGAGCGGAGGTGGGAGGTCACGTAACCCGTCGTGCTCACTGCGCCTGAACCCAACAGGTGACCTGACGCTCCACAACAAGACGGATTTGTGCGGCGAACGCGCGCTACTCGCGCACAAAATAATAGTGAAATCAGGACTTCTTCCTCACGCTTGGCCGGTGCTTGGGCGACTCTAGCGAGAGCAGCAGCTTGCGAAGCAGCTCAGCGAGCTCTGTCTGCTCTTTGTCCTCGAGCACACCAAGCAGGTGGTGCTCGTTTGCCACGTGCTCAGCCACAGCCTCATCCACTATACTGAACCCCTCCTCGGTCAGCCCTACCAAGCTTCCTCTGCGGTCGCCAGGGTCAGGCTGCCGGGCGACTAACCCCGCCTTCTCCAAACGGTCGAGCCGGTTTGTCATCCCTCCCGAGGAGACCATCAAGGCGTTCGAAAGCTCTGTGGGGGTAAGGCGGTAGGGCTCCCCCGAGCGCCTCAAGGTCGCGAGAACATCGAACTCGCCGCGGTGCAAGCCATAGTCGGAGAATACCTCCTGCACCGCTTGCTGGAAGAGGTGTGAAAGCCGGAAAATGCGCCCAATCACGCCCATCGGCGAGGCGTCCAAGTCCGGACGTTCTCTCGCCCACTGCTCTAAGATTAGCTCGACCCCGTCCTGCTCTACTTCCCGCTTTTTTCGCGGTAAAGCCTGCTTTCTTGCCGCCAACAATTACCTCCTAACCCGCTCTTCTAAACTTACCACATAGCTTTTCGCTAACTAATTCTTTATATAACTTTGTCTAAATTAGCTTGACATATAGCTATTTACAAAGTAGTTTGGTGTTAAGCATTATGCGATGTGAGTGCAGAGGGAGATTGCTATGGAAGCTCAAGACATATTCAACTTGCAAGGAAACGTCGCGCTCGTGACCGGCGCGTCAGGAGGTTTCGGTGGAGCGTCGGCTCGAGCCTTGGTCAACGCTGGCGCGAACGTTGTTTTAGTCGGACGCGAGCAGGAGAGATTGCGCCCGCTCGCTGAAGAGCTAGGGGAACGAGCGACTGTAGTCGAAGGAGATGTTTCTAAGGAGGGAGAGCCCGACCGCATAGTTGAAAAAGCCAGCAAAGCAAGGGAGCGTGTCGACATTTTAGTCAACGCCGCGGGTGGCGCGACGGTCGGCGGGCTTATGAACCTGAGCGACGCGGCGTGGCAGGCCGACCTCGACCTCAAACTCCTCGGCTATCTGCGGATGATGCGAGCTGCCGCAAAGGTGATGCGGGCGCAGGGGGGCGGCAGAATCGTCAACATCGTCGGACTCGCCGGACATGAGCCGTATCACTTGCTCACAGCCCCGAGCGTCATCAACGCCGGGCTGCTCGCACTCACCAAGAGCGCCGCGGACGAGCTAGCGGGTGACAGCATCCTCGTTAATGCCGTCAACCCGAACGCGGCGGACACCGGGCTCGGAGGCGCGATGGTGGAGAAGCTCGCCCAGGCACAAGGCGTAAGCCCGCAAGACGTGCGTGACTTTCTCGTTGGCTCGACGCCGCTGGGACGGCTGGCTAAACCAGAGGACGTAGCCTCAGCCGTGCTCTTCTTCGCCTCGAGCCTTTCTGGATTCGTGACAGGCGAGTCGCTAGCGCTGGACGGCGGCGCGCACCGGGCGACGTCGTAGAGAGATTAGGGAGATAGAGATATGGACAAAGCAGAGGACCGAAACTTCACGCTGAGTAATCCTAAGGGGCTGTACGATCCCTCCGCCAACGCCTACTCGCACCTTGCCGTGGTGCCCGAAGGTGCCCGGTTGATTTTCGTCGCGGGGCAGGTCGGAAACACGCCCAAAAGCGACTTTGAAACACAGGTGCGGCAGGTGCTCGCCAATCTACAGATTGCAATGGAGGCGGCAGGTGGCAGGTTAGGTGATATCGCGAAGCTCACTGTGCTTATCGCCGAGCATGATAAAGACAAGCATCGCACACTCATCGCCGAAGTCGAGAGGGCGTTTGGTGAAGGGCTGAAGCCGACTTGCACGATCATCCCTGTTGCGCCGATGGCGTACGAAGGTCAACTCGTGGAGATCGAAGCTGTGGGCGTGCTACGTCCGTGAACCCTAAGCGTATTGCACCGAGTCTGTAGAGGAACCACTATGTCTCACATTTCAATTTCTAAACCACCGCCCCGTTACGTATGGCTAATGCCGCTTGCTCTCCTGCTCGCCACGGGTGCACTCCTCGGGGTCTCGACCAATCTCGCGAAACTTGCTGCTCAGTCTGGGCTCGACCCGCTAGCCTTCCTCACCTGGTCGGTGGTCGGAGCCGCAGCCGTGCTCGTAGGTGTCGGTGCAGCGCGTCACCGGCTTCCGCAACTTACCAGCCGCACCACCGAGTACTTCGTCATCTCGGGGCTGATCAGCGTCGCTGTACCTAATCTCCTTTTCTTCGCTGCCGTGCCCCGCATCGGGGCTGGCTTCGTGGCGCTCGCCATCGCTTTCCCGCCGCTCTTTACCTACCTTGGGGCGCTGCTGCTCGGCATGGAGCGTCTACAACTTCGCAGCGCGACCGGTGTTGTACTCGCCTTAGGCGGTGCTGCTGTGCTCGCTATCTTCAAGCTCTCCGACCCGAACGCAGACCCGCTCTGGGTCGCAGCGACCCTGCTAGGTCCGGTTTTGCTCGCTGTCGGCAACATCTACCGGACGGCGCGCTGGCCGGAGGGTGCGGCTCCGGACGAACTCGCGCCTGGGATGCTCGCGGTGTCCGGGCTTATGCTTCTCGTTTTTGGCGTGTTTGCAGGAGTTATCCCCAGCAACCCAGGAGGCTTCTCTCTCGCCGTTCCCCTTGATCGCGCCGCGCCCGCCCTGCTCATCCTCGCTCAGGTCGCGACCTTTTCGCTCCAATTCCTCTTATTCTTCGTACTTCAGAAGCGCGGGGGACCAGTGTATCTCAGCTTGCTCGGCTCGGTCGGCGCGGTGGTCGGCGTGCCTATCGCGGTGCTCCTACTTGGGGAGGCGATGCCGCAAGGTCTGGCTATAGGAGGTGTTCTTATTGCGCTGGGAATAGGCTTTCTAACCTTCGGTAACAGAGAGGCGGCGTAGCGCGGGCAGTTCAGTGGATTGAGAAGCTAGTTCCACTATTTCATTCGCGGGGGAAGCTCACCGATAAATGACTCATCTCAAAGGAGACACTGTGCCCCACATCAACATCAAACACTTTCCGCAACCGCTCTCTGACCAGGAGAAGCAGGAGTTCGCTGAGGCTATCACCTCAGCCGTGCAGCAGTCGCTCGGGGTTGGTGAGGGCGCAATCTTCATCGCTTTCGAGCCGGTCGCAGAGGAGGACTGAAGTGAGCAGGTTTACGAGCCAGAGATTGTGGGGCGTAGCGAGCTGCTCGTCAAGCGTCCAAACTACT
Source organism: Trueperaceae bacterium (assembly GCA_965213925.1). Lineage (GTDB taxonomy): Bacteria > Deinococcota > Deinococci > Deinococcales > Trueperaceae > CBDBZX01. The sequence continues at coordinate 3,418,779 of OZ243927.1, read as the reverse complement.
GAGTGGGAGCGTATCTTCCGCGAGAGACGCGCTCGTCAATTGCACAAACCCGTTCGCCCTCGGCAGCCTCATTGACACCTTAGTCCTACCGCGGGAAGATAAGGCCATGAAACTCCCCCAGCAGCAACTCACCTACGCGGGCGTCGCGATCGTCGCGGCCACCTACGGGCTGGCTCGCTACAGCTACGGTCTGTTCTTACCTGATATCCGCGCGGCTTTAGGACTGAGCCCTGCCACGCTTGGTCTTATCGCCAGCGGCTCGTACGTGGGCTACCTGCTCGCCACAGCGGTCAGCTCAGCCGTGGCGAGTCGCACCGGGCCTAGGCTACTCGTCCTCATCGGTGGACTCTGCGCCTGCCTGGGCATGGGGCTGGTCGCGCTCGCATCGAGTGGCTGGGTCTTGGCAGTTGGCGTGCTACTGGCGGGTACCGGCTCGGGTTGGGTCTATCCGGCAATGCCCGAGGCGGTGGCGCAGAAGGTGCCTGAGCGCGAGCAAGACCGGGCGCTTTCCTGGATTAACGCGGGCACGAGCTTCGGCGTCTTGCTCTCTGGACCTGTGGCGCTCTTTCTGAGCGGCAGTTGGCGCACCGCGTGGTTATGCTTCGCTGTCTTCGCCCTACTCGTGACTGCATGGAACTTGTGGGTGCTCCCGGCAAGACCGGTGGAGGCCGTGAGCGTGCCAAAATTACGTCTTAGCTGGTTCGTCTGCCCCCATTCTGGACCCCTGTTCGCGGCGGCTTTCGGGCTCGGCTTCGTCGCCTCGGTCTACTGGACCTTCGCAGTCGACCTGCTGGTGTCCGTAGGTCAGCTGCCTCCAAGTGTCGGTCAGCTCTTCTGGGTTCTCGTCGGCGCAGCCGGTATGGTCGGTGTAGCAGCAGGCGACCTGATCGCGCGCTTCGGGATGCGAACCTTCTTCACCGCTACTGGGGTCGTCATCTCGCTCGCTACAGCCCTGCTAGGGCTAAACCCTTCGAGTATCGCCCCAGCTTTCATCTCCGCTGCGCTCTTCGGGGCAGGCTTCTTTCTCATCACCGGGCTCATGGCAGTTTGGAGCGTGAACGTGTTCCGCTCGCGCCCCTCGACCGGGCTAGGAGCAACCTTTCTACTCATCGCGGCGGGGCAGTTGGTGGGACCGCCCGTATTCGGGGCGCTCGTCCCGGCGCTCGGAATGCCCCTCCTGTTTGGGCTGAGTGCGCTGCTCATGCTGGGCGTTCTGGTCTTCCAGCCGCGCGAGGTCGGGCGGGCGGTGAGTTCGGAGGCTCGAGACTAAGAGGGCTTCGGCATGAGCTTCTGCGTGAAATGCGCGCGTTCGCCGCAGAATGGTGCATCCGGTAAATCTCGCGCACACTTTGAAAATAGCTTTCTACGTCATCAGCCCTGAGCGTCGAATAGGCATTCTGCGACGAACTTTCAAGATGGACCAAGAATGTCTAGCTTCATCGTAGTCGGAGTTTTTGCATGAGCATCGCTGAACGCTACGCGAATGGGTCTCTATCTCACGCTCGCGAGCGAACCCTCGCTTGCACCCCGTACCGAGGCTTGAGCACCGTGGTGAGTAGCGGTAGTGCGGGCGGGTCGTTCAGAGTTGTAACCTCGTAGCGCTGAACGGTCATCACCAGCGCCAGCGCCATCTCCGTCATGGCGAATTCGTTGCCGACACACTGCCGAGGTCCGGCGATAAAGGGGAGATAGGCGAAGCGGTGTTTCTGGTCGGACTCGAAGCGCTCCGGTACGAAGTCCTCCGGGGCGTCCCAGAAGTCGACGTGGTGATGAATGCCGTAGATATAGAGCCACACCGTCGTGCCTTTACGCAGAAGGTGCCCATCCAGTTCATCGTCCGCTTTGAGCGTGCGGGGCACCATACCGACGGGCGGACGCACGCGCAGGCTCTCCCGCAACACGTTGCGCGTGTAGGGCAGCGCTCCCAAGTCAGCGAAGGTCGGTGTTCGTTTTCCCAACGCTGTCTCAATCTCCTCCTCGAGACGCGCCAACACCCTGGGATGCTCACTGAGGAGGTGCCAGGTCCAGGTCAGACCCGTCGAAACGGTGTCATATCCGGCGATGAACAGGGTGGCGACTTCGTTGCGCAACTGCGCGTCGCTCATGCCACCCCCTTCACCCGCTCCTTCCCTATCTACCGCGCCCATGAGCATGGCGAGCAGGTCGTTCCCGCCAGGTGTACGCCGCCGCTCCGCGATGAGTTTATAGATCGCCGCGTCAACTGTTCGTCTCACTCTGCGGAGTGCTCGGTCGCCGGGCAGCGGAAGCTGTTCCGGCAAAAAGTAGAGGAAGAGACGTGGGGTGAGTTGCCGCATCAACGTCAAAAACGCCGCCCCGACCTCGTCCATCTCCGCCTCGCTCAACGCTCCGCTGCCGAAGAGCGTGCGCGTGATGACCTTGATGGAGAGCCGCGCAGTCGCCTTGTCGAGGTGGAGCGTCGCTCCCTCTTCTCGAGGCTCCCAACTCGCCAGTGCTTCACCAATCGCGTCCGTCATCAGGGTCGTGAGACCCGCCAACTGCTGGCGGTGGAAGTGTGGCTGCATCATGCGCCGCTGGCGAAGCCAGTGCTCGCCCGTGCTAGCGATGAGTCCGTCGCCGATCATCCAGCGGCGACCGGGCTCGTAGACCCGCCCTTTAGTGTAGTTTGCACTCGCCGTCTGTAAGATGTGCCGGGCGTGCTCCGGGTGGCTGGCGATGACCAGCAAGGCGGGGCCAACGCGGAGCTTGAAGAGGTCGCCGTAACCTTCTCTAGCCTCTTCGAGCACGCTGAGCATGTCGTGTCTGAGCAGTCGAGGCAGTACCCCGAGTGCGCGAACGCCCCCCGGCCCTTGCACATTACCTTGTCGTTTTGAGCTGAGCATCCGTCCTCCCCTCGCGCTTTTACCATGTACCCGCAGGTGAAGGTGCGCAAAATTTAACGCTCCCGGATATCCTTGCTTGATAGCGTGAGCTTAGATGGACACGACCTCACCCACCCACCAGACGATCAAGCGCCAGATTTACCGTGTCGTTCTGCCCCTGCTGAGCGTCGCGGTCGCGGCGACCTATTGGGTTGATTACCAGGACGGGCAGCCTGCCGCCTTCGACGCGCTGGTCTTACCCGTTTTAGCGGCACTGCTACTCGCCGCGAGCCTCGCCGTTCACCTCCGCAAGCCCGCGCTTCTTTACATCGAGAATTTCGTCTACAGCGTGCTGGCGGCTGTTTTTATCGGCAAGTTCGCGACCAGCGTCTATCTGAGTTACGCTCAGGCGAGCGCCCAACAGGAGCTCGTCCAGCTCTACGTCTGGTCGCCGACTATCTTCATACTGGCCTATATACTATTCGAGCAACGCTCGGCGCTGCGCTACACAGCGTCGATTTACGCGCTCGCACTGGTAGCGGGGCTCGCGGCTGCCTTCGCAGCCTCCGGGGGCGTTCCGAGCGTACTGCCTAGCGGGTTGACCGAGTTCTATCTCAGTTACGCCCTCTACTCGGGGGTGCTCTACAGCTATTCCTTCTCGCGCACGAAGATCGCAGCGTTACAGACGCAGCTCGCTCAGATGGAGCGACTCGCCTACCTCGACGTACTGACAGGCAAGCCGAACCGGCGCGCCCTCGAGTCTTCCCTCGCTCAAGCGTTCGCGGTGGGCGAGCGCTACGGTAACCCCTTCTCGCTCATCCTCGTCGACATCGACCGTTTCAAACAGGTCAACGATATTCACGGTCATGAGGCGGGGGACAAGGTGCTGATCAAAGTCGCGGACCTAGCAGCGACGTTCGTGCGCGACACCGACCTATTCGGACGCTGGGGCGGCGAGGAGTTTCTCGTCCTCGCGCCTCACACCGGACTTGAAGGCGCGAGCGTCTTAGCCGAACGCCTGCGCCGCCAAGTGGCGGACTACCCCTTCGAGATAGGGGGGATTACGGCCAGCTTCGGCGTCGCAAGTTGTCAGGCAGGGGACACGCCGGACACGTTAATCAGACGCGCCGACGAAGCCCTCTACGCGAGCAAAGCGGGTGGGCGCAACCGCGTCGAGGCGTTTACGAGGAAATATGTCGAGCGTCTACCGCCGCCTGAACTGACGTCACTGCCCGATGTTGACGACGTCTACGACGCCGAGCTGAGCGAACACCTCGACCGAGGCGCGGTAAGGTGGCTGGCGCGTTTCGACATCGCCTCGAAGCGCGACCTCTACCGTCTCGTCGCCGCGATCCGCCCCGGCTATCTTGCGAGCACTATCCACCGGGAGGCGAGCGAAGAGGTCAAACAACTCATCGCCGACTGGTATTTGTGGATGTTCTTTTACGACGACCTCTGCGACGAGGACAAGGTGGGTCACGATCCCGCACGTTTGCAAAGGATGAACGCCCGCTTGACTACGGTTCTGGCAGGGACGCCGCCCGACGAGCGCGAGGGACCGGTAGCGCAGCTCCTCTTCGACCTGGGCGCGCGGCTGCGTGTGCACGGCACACCCGAGTGGTTTGCCCGCTTCTGCGCGACCGTTAAAGCGTTCATGGCGGCGACGGTCTGGGAAGCGTCGAACCGGACTCGGAATAGCCCGCCCGAGTTAGCGAGCTACTTGATCCTGCATCCCGTGACCGGGGGCCTCTCGATCGACGCCGCCTTTATCGAACTCGCTGACGGCGTCTGGTTGCCACAGGAAGTGCGCGAGCATCAAACCGTGACCCGGCTGAATCTGCTCGCGGACCAGGCGGTGTGCTGGGCGAACGACCTCTTTTCACTAAACAAAGAGCTGCACCACGACGACGTTCACAACCTTGTGCTCGCACTACAGAGAGAATATGGGGGCTCCCTTCCCGAGTCCATGAGCCGGGCGGCGCAGATGTACCACCAGGCTGTCGCGGACTTCCGCGAGGAGCGGCTGAAGCGACCTTCGTTCGGCCCGGCGGATGAGGGGCTCGAGCGTTACCTCGCTGTGCTGGAGGCGCGCATCCAGAGCAACCTGATTTGGTCGCGGATGGTGGCACGCTACCGCCCCACCGAGTCGGCGCCGGTGGCGGTCTCAGACTGAGCGGAGGTCGAGTTTTTTGCTTTCTCCACGAGGTGAATACAATTGGGGCTTGCCCACCCCTTGAATAAGCGGACGGTCCTTGCAGGATACGAGTTCGAATCGTTGAATTTTCCAACGTGCTACTTCTAGGTCGCTGTTGGTGCATCTTTTAAGTCCGCTGCAAGGTGTTTTCTCAGTGGTTTGCGCTGGCAATACGGAAAGCCACTTCCGAAGCGTGCGCGAGATTAACCGGATGCACCATTCTGCAGCAGACGCACATAACTCGCATAGAAGACTTACAAAGTTTCCGGCTCAAGCCTCTCCAGGCTCAGCGACGTTCGCAAGCCACCCGCTAGCGCTGCTCTCTGAATCTCCTACCGCCGACAAGCTGCCATCTGTCTCGAGCACCACCGCCCCGACCTGCTCGAGCGACCCCTGCCCGCTCGCCCGCACCGCCGCCCTCACCTCCTCTTTCGTCACACGCGCACGCCTCATTTGCGCCTCTAAGAAGCGCTGTTTGTAATAGAGAAGCGTTGGCTCCCCCTTGACGAAGTCCTGGAAGCGTTTTGAACGCACCGACAAGTAGGTGATGATGAACTGACCGACGATGAGTACAGCCAGCGCCGCGACGCTCTCGGCGAGCGCCACATCTTTACTCAAGAGCGTGCTCGCCAGCACCGAGCCCAAAGCGACCGTGACGATGAAGTCGAAGGCGTTGAGCTTCGAGAGCGTCCTTTTGCCCGAAACGCGCAGCATCAGCAGGAGGGTGAGGTAGGCGAGCGGACCGACCAGCAGCACGCGCCCTATATCTGCCCAGGAGTTGAAGAAGATCATCCGGCTAGTGTAACAGCCTCGTGTCAGCGGAGCTTTTGCCTTACCCGGCGCTGTACGGCTTACATGTAGCAAGGAGATCAGGCTGCGAGTTGCGTAGGGGCTTCTGCGAGAGACGTGCGCGTTTGACGCAGTAGCACCTCTTCTACAGCTAGGCAAGAGACGCTACTCCGCCCTGTGATTCGCCCTTCAGTGTGTCTGCTGATACCATGACAAGGTCTGCTCGAGCCCCTCCTCGAAGGGCGTGCTGATGTCCCCGAACGCCCGCTTGAACTTGCCGTCGTCCACCACATAAGGTTTTTCATAGGCGTACATCATCTCGACACTCTCACGCGCGCCGGGGTTAAAAAGGCCGATGAGTCGCATGGCGGTGCGCCCCGCGCTGCTCATCTTAGGCTTTTTGTCGGCGATAGCAAAAGCCTGACTGACCAGCTCACGGGTGCTGCGCGCCTCCGCGTTGGGCACGTGCCACGCCTGAGCGTCCGCCTCCTGACGCTCACCTAAGATAGCCAGGGCCTCACCGAAGTCGTGGATAAAGGTGTAGCTGTGCCGCAGGTCGATGTCCCCGCCGAGCTGCGCGGACTTGCCCTTGAGCAGCGGCTTGAAGACCCGCTCACCGAGCGCCGACTCGAGCACGAACGGCCCGTAGAAGTCCGAAGCTCGTCCGACGGCGACGCGCACCCTGCCCTCTTGATGGGCGGCGAGTGCCTCTTCCGCCATCGCCGCGCGCACCTTGCCCTTGCGGGTCGCGGCGGCGTAAGGAAGGTCTTCGTGGATAGGGCCATGAACCTCACCATACATGTAGAGGTTGTCGGCTAGAACGAGCTTAGCGCCAGCCTCGGCGGTGGCGTTTAGAATAGCGCGCTGCAAGGGCGGAAAGTCTCGGGGCCAGCGGGTGTAAGCGGACTGAGCGCACTGGTAAACCACGTGCGCGCCCTTGACAACCTCCCTAGCTTGTACTGGGTTAAGGGCGTCAGCGGCGACAACTTCTACGCCTTCGAATGTAGGTGGCAGTTTTCCGCTACGGCTCACTACGCGTACCCGGTGATTACGTCTCAGAAGTGCCCTCACGGTCGCGAGTCCTACGGGACCCGCACCGAAGACGACGTGTAATTCTTTCGCTTCTGCCATGATATTACTCCTTTCGAGCGCCGGAACGCCCTTGTCGTAAGGTGACGGGACCGTAGGGGCTGTACTTCGGGTACCAGGGGCGGTAGCCCCGTGAGCGTGCGATTACACCTAGCAGGGCGAAGAGCACACGCTGAGGTCTGAGAGGGATGGCTGCTACCGGGTTCTCATAGTAGGGCGCGATCAGCGAAAATTGCAGAAGCTGCTTAAAGGTGGGGCGGCTCTCGGGCACCATGCCCTCGCTCTCTAAGCCGACGACGGTCTCGAAAAAGGTCTCAGACTTGAGGGCGGGCTCGAGCCGGATCTCTTGCTCCAGCACCTCCTGCCCGGCGTTCCACATGGCGTGAGCTACGCCGGGCGGGACGGTGACCGACTCCCCTATACCTAAAACCCTCTCGGCGCCGCCCGCGCGGACGCCCATTCGCCCAGATAAGACCTTGAAGTGCTCAGCCTGCTTAGGGTGAAGGTGCTCGGGGGTAGCGGGCGAACCCGGCTGCACGAACTGTTTGAAGGTGAGCCGTGCCCCGCCCGTATCGGCTGAGGTTTCTACAAAGACGATCTTGGTCTTTGCCCCCTCGACCACTTGACCGACCCGCGCCATCCTCACACCCCCTTCGCCCGGCTTGTGCGCACTAGTACCACCGCCAGGGCGAGCATCCAGAGCAGCAGGGCGTTGCCGCCGATCACCGCGAACAGCGCCCCAACGTCGACGCCGACAACCGAGAGCAGTCCCGGCAACAGGAGGGTAGCGGTCAGCAACCCGAGCGCGCCGAGCCACCGTGGGAACCCGCCTGAGCGCAGCAGCGCCACGCCGACCAGACCAACCCAAAGTGCACCGGTGAGGCTCACGCCGAGCAGCTCACCGACCCCGCCCACATACTCATTAAAGGCGATGTACGTTACGTTGACGGCTTCGCGGGTCGCTTGACTAGCGTTTGGGTCGAGGTAGAGGTCGGCCAGGAAGGGCATCAGGAAAAGCCAGCGCACGATGCCCAGCACTCGGGTGACGGCGGAGGCCACCCCGAAGCCCGCCGCGACTGCCAGGAGCGGCGAGGCGACCCCGCGCTCCTTGAGGGCGAAGTAGAGCATCAGCGAGAGCGGCAGGATGAGAAGCGAGTAGAGCAGGTACGCGCCGTAGCCCAGCGTCACCGCGCCGCGCTGCTCGGTGATCAGCGGCAGGATGACGCTGGCGGGCTCGCCCAGCGACGCAGGCCAGTCGATCGCGCCGTTCAGGACGAAGAAAGCCAGGTACATCAGCACGGGCTCGAGCACCAGCAGCGCTACAGTCAGGGAGGCTAGACTGCCCCGCTTTTGGTCTTGCGTGTTCACAGTTGTTACCATCGTCGTTCTCCTTTTTAGATTTCGCTCATTGGCTGTTTCGCCGAGGGTATGGGCAACCTCGCTACCGTCAGAACCGCGACTCTCCTTTCTGTGGTCCGTGACCGCCGAACGCCTCCAACCTTCGCGACCTTCCGCCCTTCTGCAGGGCTAAGAGAACGGTAGAGCCTCCCGCAGCGAGAGAGTCAAGCACTCGGCTTCTTGTGCAGCATAGAGCTGACGTCAGCGGAGGACCGGCGCGCGAGAAGTCCGTCTCCAGCGAGATTGCCAGGCTTTGGTGCGGCAAGCATCGGTGAGCGAATCGACTAGGTGAAGGGCAAGCTTGATAGTGCTCAGGTGTGTCATATAAAACGTTTATAGAGAAGAAGCCGCGCTCAGCAGGGCTTTGTTGCGTTTGAGGTGAAGCTGAGCAGGTGTCGTAACGTAGCACCCTCTATTGACCCTCTCGCTACGTGAGACCTCAAGATGAGTGTAGAAAGCGAGGTCGCTATGACTATTCGAGCACGAACGGTGGAAGCGGGAGAGCGGATGGACATCTTCGAGAGAGCTATGCTAGAACAGGGGTCAGTGTTCCGCATCGGCGACTTCTCTCAGCTCGGTCAGGTGTCCGTTCGCACCCTGCGACACTACGACGAACTCGGGCTCCTCAAGCCCGCCGAGGTGGACGCGCAGACCGACTACCGCTACTACACCGCCTGGCAGCTGCCGCGCCTCAACCGCATCGTGGCCCTCAAGGACCTGGGCTTTTCACTCAACGAAATCGGCACCTTACTGGAACAGGACCTGTCGGCGGACGACCTTAAGGTGATGCTAGAGCGCAAACAGGCTGAGATCACCCTGAAGCTCCAGGGGGAGCAAGCGCGGCTGGCGCGGTTGAAAGCGAGGCTCGAGCAGGTAGAGCTCGAGGACGCGCCGCTCGGCTTCGACGTGACGCTTAAAAAGCTGCCGACCATGACGGTCTTCTCCAAACGCTACGCTGTGCCGGACCTAGCGGAGATGGGAGAGTATTGCACCCTCTTTTACAAAGAGCTCTACGCTGTGCTGAACGCCCAGAAGCTCGCACCTATCCAAGCCGAGTTCACCCTCTACCACACGCGCGAGTACGTGACCAAAAACGTTGACGTGGAGGTGGCGGTGGTCCTGAGCAGCGGCGACCTGGAGCGGCTCGAGCTGCCCGACGATGAAACCTTTACGGTGCGCAGGCTGCAGGGCGCGAAGGCGGCGGCGAGCCTAGTCTTTAGCGGCTACTATCACGAGATAGACAGGGCAGCTCGGGCGCTCCTATTATGGACCGGGGCGAACGGCTACGGCAGCGTGGGCGCGGCGCGCGAGGTGCACCTCTCCGGACCGGTAGTAGAAACGGGCAAGGACGCGCCGGTGGTCATCGAATTGCAGGTGCCCGTAATGCCGCTAAAGGGCTTACAAGACAACTAAACTATAGGTCAAATCAGTGAGCTAAGCTAAAACCTGATGCGGGCTTCTGCAAGAGACGCGCGCGTTCGTCGCACAAGCAAAATTTAACCCGAGATAATCTCTGTACCTCGGGTTGACTCAGAACTAATCACTGTTTACCGGCGACTTAGAGGCGCGGTGAACACGTACTCGGTGTCCACGACTTCAGCAAGAGGTGTACCGTCAGCCAGAGTGCTGTCAAGCAGCTCACGTACAGTTTGACTTGAGGTCACGGGCAACCTGTCTGCGTAAGCTGCGGCAATCTCTGCGTCCTGACTCGCATCACCGGTAGAGGTGGGGCGGACGTGAAGCACGTGCCAGTGCACCACACCCGCCTGGTTTTGGGCTGTGCTTGGCAAACTAGCCAGCACGTGGTCGTGGTAGTCCCAAGCGTTTTCACCGTCACCGAAGTGGTCACAGTAGTTGCAGATAGGTCGGGCGAGCACCTCTTCCCAACCTGCCGGGTACTCGACCTCGTAAAGAAAGCGGATGTTCTCCTCGGCTACCGTCTCAGGAGCAGGGCCCTGCTGCTCGAACTGGACCAAGCCGCCCTCGGCGTACGCAGGTTGAAAGTGTTCGTGAGCGTAGTTGACCGACGGCTGTTCGGCGCCCTCCTGCGCTGGTGTAAGCCCAAAGGTGACCAGCCCAAGCGCCAGGCCGAACGCCGCTATGATGTGGCGATAGTTTCGCATAGATTAGCTCCTTTCCAACGCTGCTTATCAGCGTTAAGAACAGCGTAGGACAAGAGCAATCCTATGAACATCGGGTATTTACCCTATAGGTCGCGGATCAAGTGATGTTGTGCGGCGAAAAGCGTCGCGGCGGCCCGGGTAGACACCTCGAGCTTGCCGTAGATATGCTGCACGTGGTGCCCGACGGTTTTCGGTGAGATGCTTAAGCGTTCAGCCACTTCTTTATCGGTGTGACCTCTGGCGATGAGGCGCAGCACCTCCACTTGACGTGGGCTCAGCCCTCCGGGAAGGTCGCGGTTGCGCTGGCGCACCCTATGACCGGCGGCTTTGAGTACGCACGCCACCGCCTCGGGGTCGAGCTTACCCGCTTTGACCTCGGCTTTGAGCGCGGCGGCGGCTTCGCCCCGGCGCAGCGCCTCACGGTGGGCCCTGGCTTCGTTCATGGCGTGGTAAGCGTCCGCCGCCGCAAGCAGCCGCGCCCCGAACGGCTGGAGCGTGGCTGGCACCCCCCGGTGGTAGCCCGAGCCGTCTAGGCGCTCATGGTGGAGGGCGGCGAGCTGAGTAACGTCGCTTAGAGGCTCACAGCGCGCCAGCACCCGCTCCGTGTAGTAAGGGTGCAACCGGACCTCTTCCCAGTCGCTATCGCTGAGACGCGCCGGCTTATCCAAAATGGCGGCGTCGATACGCACGCGCCCTAGGTCGTGAACGAGGCCCGCCCATTTTATCGTCGTCACCTGGGTGTCATCCAAAGCCGCTTCGGTCGCGGCTCGAGCTGCTAGGTCAGCGACCCCGCGCGCGTGCCCGGCGGTAAAAGGCGATTTCATATCGGCAAAGTCCGCCATCGCCTCTAAGGTCTTTTGGCACTGCTCGGAAGGTAAGCGCCTAATAGCCTCCGGCTCTGCCTCTTGCACCGCTTGAGGTAACGAGGTGACCTCCAAGCTCGCAAAAAGCGCCTCCGCTTGGTCTAAAAAGTGCGCCGCTAACCGCGGGTCATACCCCTTACCTGAGCGCTCGGCGAGCAGCCGCTTCACCCCGGCTAGCCCCTCGAGGCGAAAAAAGGTCTCGGCATCCTGGGCGATCTGTACGATACGCACAGGTAAGCTAAGCTGCTCACCCGCAAGCCCGTTGGGGAGGCCGCTGCCGTCCCACCTTTCGAAGAGTTGCCACAAACCCGTTTGGACCCCCTGGCCGAAGTCGCACCAGCGGGCTAGGTGCATGGCGACCTCGCAGCGGGCCCGAGCGGAGTCGCGCAGCGTCTCGGGCAGTACAGGGCGAGAAACCTCCGAAGGCCGCGCTTGCTCCAAGATAGGGTAGGCACCCATGTGGGTGAGGGCAAAGTGTTGCATCGCGCGGCGGTCCTGCCCGAACAGACGAGCTGACAGGTGGGCGTCGGTGGTACAGCCCAGGTAGTGAAGGAGCGACAGGTAATAGAGGTCCTTGCGTTCGTGCTGCGTTAGCTCGAGCCCCTCGGCAGCGTGCATCGCCAATAGACAGCCCCGAAGCCCCCATCCCAAAGGCTGACCCATCCCCAGGTCGGCGGCCAAGGAGAGGGCGATGACAAGTTCTGACAGGCGAACTTCCTGTCTAGTTCTGTTACGAAGCGCGCTAGGCTCGCCTTGGTCTTTAGCCATCTTGGCTCTAGCTTAGCGGTAAGTACTTTATGTGGTCGCCCTGCGCCTAACGTCTTTAGTATTAGACTCAGCTTATGACTCAAACTATTGTGCGAGAGACGCGCGCGTCTCTCGCAGAAGGACCCCCGTCACCAACGCACCTATAGGCATGATGAGAGGTCGCCATGTACCTAGCAAAGCTGACCCTGATGAGCAAATAGAGTACAAGGAGGTATGAGCACCTTGCCTTCTCCTCCCCTTACTGAGCGCCCCTTCGAACTAGGTGTCTACTCGTTCGCCGAGCTGACGCCCGACCCTACCACCGGGAGTACCATCAGCCCGACCGAGCGCCTGCGCGATTTGGTAGAAGAGATCGAGTTGGCTGACCAGGTCGGCTTAGACGTTTTCGGTCTCGGTGAGCACCACCGTCCCGACTTCGTCTCCTCTGCACCCGCCGTCGTCCTCGCCGCCGCAACGTCTCGCACGAAACGAATACGCCTGACCAGCGCGGTATCTGTGCTCTCCTCCGACGACCCGGTGCGCGTCTTTCAGGACTTCGCCACACTCGACCTGCTTTCAGAAGGGCGTGCCGAGATCATCGCGGGTCGCGGCTCTTTTATAGAATCTTTCCCGCTCTTCGGCTACGACCTGCGCGACTACAACGTACTGTTCAGTGAGAAGCTCGAGCTGCTGCTCAAACTGCGCGAGTCCGAGCGGGTCTCCTGGTCGGGGAAGTACCGACCGCCCCTCGAGGATTCAGGCATCTATCCCCGACCGCAGCAGGAGAAGCTGCCTATTTGGGTCGCGGTTGGCGGCACCCCTGAATCGGTCGTGCGCGCGGGCACTTTAGGACTGCCTATGGCGCTGGCCATCATCGGCGGGGAGCCCGAGCGGTTCGCGCCCCTTGTCCGCCTGTACCGGGAGGCGGCGCGGCGTGCCGGGCACGACCCGGCGCACCTCCCGCTCAGCATCAACTCGCACGGCTATCTTGCGGACGACGGCCAGAAAGCTGTAGACGAATCGTTCCCTTCAGTCGCCGCCGTGATGAACAAGATCGGGCGGGAGCGTGGCTGGTCTCCGCTGACCAGAGCGCAGTACGAGGCGTCCCGCGCCTTGAGGGGACACCTCGCGGTGGGGAACCCCGCTGAGGTTGCCGAGAAGATCCTGTTTCAGCACGATGTCTTCAGGCATCAGCGCTATCTTCTGCAGCTCAGCGTGGGCACGATGCCCCACGCTAAGGTGATGCGGGCGATCGAGCTTCTGGGCACCGAGGTCGCGCCCGTGGTCCGGCGAGAGATCATGCAGCGGGGAACGCGAGCGTCCTCTGCTTAGTGCTCATGGCGAGGTCGTAGGAAGAGCTTCTGCGAGAGTTGCGCGCGTTTGTAGCAGAAGGGCTCAGCAACCCTCTGAGGTAGGACATCAGGGTCACTGGAGAGGTTAAGGTCAAAAAGGGTGCCGATCAGGTCGGCGTTCGGGGAGGTAACACTGCTTCTTGAGCGGCGACAATCCCGTCCATCAGCCGGTCGCGCTCCTCATCAATGGTTCGGCGAGCCGGGTCAGCGTCGTACCAAGCCATCACCTCCTCGGCCCCGCGGGCGAACGAGATAGTGGCGGTGTAGTCAGGGACGACCCTTTTGATCTTCGTGTTGTCGAAGATCATGCTGTGCGCCTTGTCACCTAAGAGACCCGCACCCCAGCCTGGGTCGAAAGCGGCAATGTGTTCTGAAGGAATGTGGACGATGTTGGCAGTGGCACCCGCGGCGCGCGCCACCATTTCGAAAATTTGGTTCCAGGTCAATAGTTCATCCGAGGTGATGTGGAACGTCTCGCCGGTGGCGTGGGGGTTGCCGAGTAGTCCGACGAAGCCCCGAGCAAAGTCGCGGTGGTGCGTCAAGACCCAGAGCGAGGTGCCGTCGCCGTGGACGATCACCTTCTTGCCCTGGCGCATCCGGTTGACCACCGTGTAGCCGCCGTCCATCGGCAGGAGCGTCCGGTCGTAGGTGTGCGAGGGTCTGACGATGGTGATTGGGAATCCCTCGTCGCGGTACGCCCGCACGAGCCGCTCCTCACAAGCAATCTTGTCACGCGAGTACTGCCAGTAGGGGTTGACAAGCGGGGTGGATTCGGCGACGGGCAGGCTGACCGGTGGCGTCTGATAGGCAGACGCCGAGCTGATAAAGACGTACTGCTGCGTCCTGTCTCGAAACAGCGCCAGGTCGGTCTCGATATGGTCGGGTGTGAAGGCGACCCAGTTCACGACCGTGTCGAAGGTTAGGTCGCCCAAAACTTCGCGAGCTGACGTCGGGTCACGTATGTCACCCCGCAGGACGTGCGTGCCCTCCGGTATGGGTCTTGTGCTCTGACCGCGGTTGAGGATATAGAGTTCTATGCCGCGCTGGGCTGCCAGTGCCGAGCAGGCAGAGCTGATGACGCCGCTGCCGCCGATAAACAGAACTCTCATCGTTGTGTCACCCTTTTCTTGAGCATAAGCGTCCCTCTCAGGTACTCTTTTACTTCGGTTTGTCATCTTTAACTACGGTACGCATCACTGTAGCTTCTACCCCTCCAAGTGATCACGCCAGGAGTGCTTAGGCTCGTAGCCGAGTAGCCTCTTTGCCCTGTCGATGGCGAGTAGGGTGCCGAACTCCGAGAGGTCGTCCTCTACTGTTACGTCAGAGAAAACCTCACTCGTCAGCTCGCGCGAGGGTCGGTTCATCACCGTGTCGGCGGCAGCGATAATGAAGTTCTCCGAACCGGCGATATTCGCTGTGAGCGCTACCCGGCACGCCTGCCCCACATCCCGCTCGTCCACATAGCCCCATAAATTCCATTTGCGCAAGTGTGCGTCAGCCCAGTACTCGGGGAACTGCTGGTAGACCTCTGGGTTCAAGATGTTCGAGAAACGCAAGCCGACGAAGGGGATGCCGCTCCAGCGGTTGAACTGCTCAGCGATGGTCTCGCTTGCAACCTTCGAGAGCGCATAGGACGACTCAGGCAGCGGGTAGTGCGCCTCGTCCACCGGAGCGTAGCGCGGCGGCGTACCGAAAGGTAGACCTAGCGTGGTCTCGCTAGACGCCCACACCACCCGCTGGAGTCCGTGACTAACGGCAGCCGAGAAGACGTTGTAGTTCATGGTGATGTTTTCAGAAAAGGTGCGCCCCGGCGTATAGAGGTCGGGCGCGGGGATGTTCGCCATATGCACGACGGCGTCCGCACCCCTTAGCACCTCGAGCACCTGCCCTAAGTCAGTCAGGTCCGCTTGCAAGCTGGGCGCGTTCAGGTCATCCGGTGCAGCTAGGCGGTCTACTCCAGTGACTGTATACCCGTGAGTGAGCAGTTCTTGGGCGGCGGCGCGACCTGCTTTGCCACTCGAGCCCGTGACGACGATGTGCATGTTTGTCTCCTTGCCTGCTTTCCTAACCCTACGCCTCTTCGCTCCGGTCGTGCGCGGGCGCTAAAGCTGGGGTCAACGCTGTGATCTCTTCACGCATCTCCGGCGTCAACTCGAAGTCGGCTGCTGCCAATGAAGGCTCTAACTGTTCCACGTCACGTGCGCCGATAATGGGCGCGGTGACGGCTGGGTGTGACCCGACCCAGGCGACCGCTAAGGTGACGGGGTGTAACTCGTGGTCGCGAGCATAAGATGTGAAGTGTTCAGCGACCTCATAATACTTGACGTCACCGTAACGCTTCGTATACATCTTGTTTTCCACCAAGCGACCGCGCTCGGGCTTGTGTTGGGTGCTGTACTTACCCGTCAAGAGACCGCCACCTAGAGGGCTATACGGAATCACGCCGAGCCTCTCTGAGTGCGCTAGCGGCAAAATCTCCACTTCAGCTTGGCGCTTGGTGAGGTTATACATCGGCTGAATGAGTTCGAAGCGGGCGAGTTGGTCTTTCGCGCTGATGCCTAGCGCTTTCATAATCTGCCACGCCGCCCAGTTACTCACCGCCGGGTAGAGGATCAAGCCGCGCTGAACAAGGTCATCCAATACACTCAGGGTTTCTTCAATGGGCGTGTCCGCGTCGAACTGATGCACGAAATAAAAGTCGAGCCGGTCTGTTTGGAGACGCTTCAAGCTCGCCTCAACCGCTCTCGTGATGTGCCTGCGCGAGAGCCCTCTAGCGTTGACGTCCTCACCAACTTTGCCGAACACCTTACTGGTAATCACCAAGTCGTCGCGCATATCCTTAATGAGGTCGCCTAAAATCTCCTCGGAGTGTCCCCCTGTGTAGACGTCGGCGCTGTCGAAAAAGTTGATGCCGGTACCTAAACAACGCTTGAACATCCGGGCGGACTCAGAGGCGTCGGCGCTGTCACCGAATGACATGGTGCCGAAGCAGAGGTTGGAGACTTTGACGCCGGTACGTCCAACGGTTTGGTAGGTCATAGACTAGCCTATCAGGTGGTCGTAGCAAGGAGAGCGTTGTTCGGTCTGCCACTAAAAAGCTACGTCAACCAAGACGACTAAACAAACATCTAAGAGAGGGTCTGGAACTGACAGAACGCCCTGTCGGCGGCTCGAGTGCTGTACGACTGCTTCTGCAAGAGACGCGCGCAACTCTTGCAGAAGAAGCCCATGCGACTGAGAGGTCACGAGGTTCATTAAGCTCCCTCCCCGCCTACTGCCCTACCGAGTCACCTCATTCATGATCTCTTGCAACAAGGTACGAGACTCAAACTTCGTCTTTTCTCGGCTCACCTTCATCGTTTTAGCGAGGGAGGTGACGGCTTTTTCATAGGTCGCCGCGTACGCCTCGTCGGATTCTTGACCGCGCTGTAACAAACGTTGATAGGGAGGTCTGAGCTGATCAACGACGCGCTTTCTAAGATCTAGCAGGTTGTGCTCCATAGTGGCTAGCTTTTGCCCACTCTAAGGGCATTCTTGCCTAGAGATTCGCTCACAGAGGTCGTCACTGCGACGCCTTCTTGCGATAAGCGTCAACTGCGTAAGATTGATGGTGGAGGGTGACGTACTCACCTGCATGCGATAAGCGCCCTAGTTTAGCGGTCGTCAAGGCGGTGCGTTGGTCGGTGAGGCGGTAGGTACATCTGAACATGACAAATCTCCTCGAACTGGTGAAAGGTTAGTCTAAAAAGTCACGCAGGGTGCGCTGGCGGCTCTCGAAGTACTTGAGCTTACGCAGCGCCTTGTTCTCGATCTGGCGGATGCGCTCTCTCGTCACGCCGAACAAGGTCCCGACCTCCTCGAGCGTGTGCTCGCGCCCGTCCACGAAGCCTTTGCGCAGCTTGACGATGCTGGCTTCGCGTGCGCTCAGCTTGCTGAGGACCTTTTCGAGACCTTCACTGAGCAACGCCTGGCTGGCGCGTTCGAGCGGGGAGAGGATACTCTCGTCCTCCAAGAAGTCTCCAAACACCGCGTCTTGATCGTCGCCGATGGGGGTCTCCAGTGACATCGTCCGCTGGGTCAACTCGAGCACCTCAGCGACTTTCTCAGCGTGCCATGCGGGTCCGAGTTCGTAAGCAATCTCCGCGTGGCTGGGCTCGCGTCCGAGGTCTTGGTGAAGCTCTTGAGTCGCGCGTCTCAACTTGTTGACCTGCTCGACCATATGCACGGGCAAGCGAATGGTGCGGGCCTGGTCGGAGAGCGCCCGGTTGACCGCCTGCCGAATCCACCAGGTTGCGTAGGTCGAAAACTTAAAGCCCCGGCGGTACTCGAACTTTTCAACTGCGCGCATCAGCCCCTGGTTGCCTTCCTGGACTAGATCGAGAAAGCTCAGACCCCGCGCCGTGTACCTCTTGGCGATCGAGACGACCAAGCGCAAGTTGGCTTCGGTAAGGTGGTCTTTAGCCAGTGCGCCATCGTCGACCTCGCGTTGGAGACCCCGCCTACACTTATCTGTAAGGCCAGGTGCGCCTAAGCGCAGCGCAGCCGCTTGACCTGTTTCGATGCGGCGGGCGAGCGAAATCTCCTCAGCGAGCGTCAGCAGCGCGACGCTCGCGATCTCGCTGAAGTAGCGGCGCACGGCGTCTGTGGACGTCGCGCTCAAGGCGGGCGCGTTTTCCTGGGCGTACCGTTCAAGGGACTCGACGTCGGCACCGTCGCCGACTTCTTCAGACCCAGACTCGTCTTCAGAGTCACCTTCACAGTCGTGAACATACGTCCCATCTGCGCGCACAGCTGCCAGTAGCGTCTCGAGTTGATTCTCGCTTCCCTCCTCAGCGTGCGCTAGGGTCTCAGCCGCTCGCATCTGCGTCACGGCAAAAGTGAGCGTGCTTAGCTCGAGCGAACCCGCTTCGCGTCCGGCTTCACGGAGCGCTACAATGTCGGTCGCGTCAAGCCAAGCGGGGTAAGTCTGAACCGCTTGAAGCGCCGACGGCGCTTTGGCGGCGTGCGTAGAAGCTATACCTAACGCTATTCTAATTCTGAGCCTTGCACTCACAGCAAGCCCTTCTTCCGCACGCTCGCGTTGGGCGGACAGTCGTGTCCAGTTTGAAGCGGACTGCAACTAGGTGAACAAATAGGTTGGCGAACGCCGCTTAGCGGACGCTCGCGCTGCTGGTGACGCTCACATTGGTCGCCTGCAAACCTTTTTGCCCCTGCTCTACCTTGAATTCGACCTCATCACCCTCGTTGAGGTCACGGTAGCCGTCACCCTGGATTGCGGAGAAGTGGACGAAGACGTCTTTGCCGCCGTCACTCTGTTCAATAAAGCCGAAGCCTTTTTCACCGTTAAACCATTTTACTTTGCCTGTCGTCATCATGTAATTCCTAACTGCTCAATATGTGTTGAGCATCTGCACTGAACTTCCGGGCAAATTGCCCAGGTTACTAGAAAGCCATATTGACTTTTTTGGAACACCTTTAGCGTAGGCGTTCTAGCGCCCGAGTACAAGCGATTTCGGACATAAGTGTTTCCGACGAGTTACGCCTATCCCAAGAGGTGAACGCAACAAGCATAGATGAGTCATCGAGATTGGCTTCTTCGAGCCGAAGCCTAGCGCAGGCTTCCGAACCAAGAGTTGCGTAAGTGTAGTGCGGCTAACGCGCGCGTTCGCCGCACACTGAAGTTGTCGTTGAACTGTAGGACACCCTCTAGCGACAAGGCAGAGTGCTTCGTAAGCTCCTCTTATCTGCATAACCGGAGGGGAAACTTATGGGTAAGCTAGAGGGCAAAGTTGCCGTCATCACCGGCTCGGATTCAGGGATAGGGCGGGCTACCGCTATAGCGTTCGCATGCGAGGGCGCGGACGTCGCTACCGATTATCTGGAAGATCAAGAAGGGGCCAAGGAGACGAAGCGCCAGGTGGAGGAGGCAGGCCAGCGCGCCGTCGTTGTCCAGAGCAACGTGCGCGACCCCGAACAGGTGGCGCACTTCTTCGAGCGGGCAGGGGAGCTGGGTACGCCCTACGTGCTCATGAATAACGCGGGCGCGTCGGCGGACGGTCCCGTGGCCGAGCTGCCCCTGGAAGACTGGGGCAAGGTTTTGAAGACGAACCTCTACGACCCCTTCTACTGCTGCCAGCACTTCATACGCTTGCGTAAAGCGGCAGGGGGTGGGGGCAAGATCATCAACCTCACCTCGGTGCACCAGGAGCTGCCGACGCCGGGCGGCGCGGCCTACGACGCCTCGAAAGGCGGCCTGCGCAACCTCACGCGGGTGCTGGCACAGGAGCTCGCGCCGCACAAGATCAACGTCAACAACCTCGCGCCGGGCATGGTGCTGACGCCTTTTAACCAGGCGGCTTTGGAAGACGAGGAGACCCGCAAGAAGAGCACCCAGAACATCCCCTGGGAGCGTGCGGCGGAGCTTTGGGAGGCGGCAGCCTTAGCGCTCTACTTAGCATCCGAAGAGACCGACTTCGCCACTGGGCAGACCTTCACCATCGACGGCGGGCAGTCGGTCAACGTCGGTCAAGGCGTATGAGGAGGGTGAAACGAGTAGTTTTGCATAACCTTCTTAATGTTCATCCAGTCATCGACGTAAACAGTGGCTAAAGCTCAAGAGGTCGTCCCTGGGCTTTACCGGTTGCCGCTCGGGGTGGTCAACGCTTACCTCATTGCGGACAAGACCCTCGTCCTGATCGACACGGGCACCCCGGGTAGCGAGGACAAGGTTCTCGGCGCTATCCGCGAGCTCGGGCGCAGACCCGAAGAGGTCGCTGCTATCATCGTGACTCACTGCCACGCCGACCACACCGGCAGCTTAGCAGCGCTCAAGGGGGCGACAGGCGCACCCGTCTGGATGCACCCCGCCGACGCAGAACTTGTAAGGGAGGGGCGAGCCATGCGTGAGGTGCGACCTGCACCCGGCATTATGAACCGGCTGCTCTACACAGCGATGCGCTTAGCGTCTCCGCCGGAAATCAGCCCTGTCGAGGTGGACCACCACGTCGAGGAGGGCGACATCTTACCCTTCGCTGGGGGGTTAAGGGTGCTCCACATCCCCGGCCACTGCGCAGGGCAGATCGCGCTCGTGTGGTCCCAGCACGGCGGTGTGCTCGTGGCAGCGGATGCGGCCACCTACCGGGCCTTCCCTTGGCAGCGCGGGCTGGGCAACCCGCCCATTTTCGAGGACCTTGAGGAGGGCGAGCGCAGCCTGAAGAAGTTGGCCCAGCTCGAGGTGGAAGTGGCCGTGTTTGGTCACGGTGAGCCGCTTGCCCGAAGCGCGAGCGAGCAGTTGAGGGAGCGCTTCGGGGGGTGAAACTCAGGCTATTTATGCGCAGCTTCACGGTCACTATGCTTTGAAAGCGGCATAATAGCCACCGATGATCCCTTCACCGCACGCAGCACTACCCAGTGTTTGGCTCACCTCATGAGCGACCCTAAAGAAGGACCCTCACCCCCGACCTGGCGGCTCATGCTAGTCAAGTGGCTAGGGCTATTCCCGCCGCTGCTTGTTATCTCCTATGGCCTCACACTGCTCAGCCAAAACCTCTTCTCACCCTCCTAGCCGCTAGTCAAGCCCGACGGCAGCTTGGTGCTGTGGTTCAAGCTCTTTCTGGAGACGCTCATCTTAGTACCGCTGCTGAACCTCGTACTTACGCCCTGGCTCGACGACCTCTTCGAGGGTTTCCTCTACAGCGAGGAGCAGCAGGCGCAGAGACGTGGTAAAGCCAAAGACGCTTGAGGGTTGCGCGGCGATATGCGTGTCTATTTCGGGAGAAGCTCGGATACGGGTAGAATCTAATACCAAAAAGAAAGGGAGCTACTACGAGCAGCCCCCCTCTTCATATCGAATTTTATGAACTAGCTCATGATGCGCTCGGCGAGCTGCGTGTGCGCCTCGTCCGCCTGCTTCGCCTCCTCCATAGAGCTTCCCAGCTCCTGCTTCGTCGTCTCCAGCCCAATCTGCTTCGCGTACGCCGCCATCGTGCCGAACGCCGCGATCCAGTAGTGCAACACCAGCTGCCCCGAGGTGATGATGCCCAGGTCGCGTACCTGGTCGTCCGGCGCGGCTTCGCGAATCTGCTTCGAGACGTCGTAGTGCGCCCTCATGATCGGGTTCTCGCCCTCGCCGCTCGCGCCCACTTCCTCCATCGCCCGGTTCACGCGCGCTCTCCACTCTTTAGACTTTTCGTTGCCTTCCTCCAGCAGCGACTTCAGCTCGTCGTCGGACGCTGAGCCCTTGATCTCGTCGGCTGACTCGGCGGCGATGCGCCCGCCCGCTTCGAGGGCCAACAGTCCATCGGCTAAGAGTTGTTTAAGGTTGTCTTCGTTCATAGCTACTCCCCCTTGAGTTAAGGCTGACGCCTCAGGAAGAGCATACGGAAGAGGAGCGAGGGGGACAGCGCCGCAGCACTCATTAGGTTGGAGCGTCTTCAAAGTTGCGGAGCATCTCTCGTATAAGCGCTCGGTCCTAAGATACCGTTAGGTCCAGCTTTCTCTTCAGCGCTAGCTAGCTTTCGCTTCTGCCTCCTTATACGGAATTGCACGGTTTATACAGATTCCGATTGATTACTGCATAAATTCCTGTCGGGTTGATTCCGTGCTCGGTTTCGTAAGAAGTGCGCACAACCCTTGTCCACAAGGCAGTTTAGACTGAGGACGAACGCCTGGTCCTTTACCCCTTTCCGCTACTCACCCCCATCGCCTGCCGCACGCGGTCGCTGAACACGAGATAGAGCACGACCGTCGGCAGCGCGGTCAGCAGCGTGCCCGCCGCCAACGGACCGTACTGCGTCACGTACGTCCCCTGAAAGGCGACAAGTGCACGGGGCAGCGTGTAGGTCGCCGGGTCGTTTAGGAACACGAGCGCGAAGAGGTACTCGTTCCAGATGAAGATGGTCTGCAAGATGACGACGGTGTAGAGCGCAGGTCGCGCCAACGGCAAGATCACCTGGAAGAAGGTGCGCCAGGGCGAGAGCCCGTCCACCCGCGCGGCGTCCTCTAAAGAGCGCGGCAGCGAGAGGTAGTACGAGCGCATCAGGAAGATGGAAATAGGCAACCCAAAGGCGGCGTTCGGCAAGATGAGCGCCCAGGGCGTGTTGTAGAGCCCCAAGTTGCGCAGGAGCTTGAGGAGCGGCACGATGGCGGTGATGGGCGCTAAAAAGGTACCCGACAAAAAGAGGTAGTAGAACACGGGGCGACCTAGAAAGGAGGCGCGGGCGAGCGGATACGCCGCCATCGCGCTACCTAATGCGACAATGAGCACCGCGATGACGGTCACGAAGAGCGAGTTCCAGAAGGCAAGCCCCAAGCCGCCTTGGGTCCACGCTTGAACGAAGTTGCCCCACGCGGGCGAGGCGGGCAGCGCCAGGGGCTCCTCGAAGATTTGGTCCTCGGTCTTGAGGGCGGTAATCGCTATCCACGCGAGGGGGAAAAGAACGGCGAAAGCGTACGCGAGGAGCGAGACGCGCAAGACCCAATAGCCCGGTCCGCGCTGCTGCGTTTTGACGGTGGCGTCGCTATGCCCCGCCCGTGTTTGCGTCCGTGCCACCTACGCCTCCCTCGCCCGCGTCACACGGAGCTGCACTAAAACGAGCGAGAGCGCGGCCAAGAACACGACGACCGCTTGTGAGGCGGCGTAGCCCGACTGCAAGCGTCGGAACGCCGTTTTGTAGATCACGGTCGGCGCGACCTCCGTGGCGCTCGCGGGACCGCCGCCCGTCATGATCCAGATGAGGTCGAACGCCTTGAACGAGCCCGTGATGGCGAGGATCAGGGCGACTACGATGACCTCGCGCAAGAGGGGCACGGAGACCTGCAGCGCGGTCTGCACCCTCGAGAGCCCGTCCACTTTCGCCGCGTCGTAGAGGTTACGCGGAATAGCCTTGAGCCCCGCGATGAAGAGCACCATGTAGAGCCCGATGTAGACCCAGTTGGTGACAAAGAGAATCGTCGGGAAGGCGGTCTGCGGCTCGGCGAGCCAAGCCCTAGCCCAGGCGTCCAAACCTACAGCTTCCAGCGCCCAGTTGACCGCGCCGAACGACGGGTCTAAGAGCCAGGTCCAGATGAGCGCGGTGGCTGCGAGTGAGATGACGATAGGCAAGAAGATGATCGCCGAGAGCGCCTTATTGGTACGGGTGGGGCGCTCGAGCGCCAGCGCCAGGGCGACGGCGATAGGAATCTGTATGAATACCGACACAGCCGCGATGAGCGCCGTGTTGCGTAGCGAGAACATGAAGAGGTCATCATCTAAAAGCGCTCGGTAGTTGGTGAGCCCGATAAAGGTCTTTTGCGGCGAGATGCCCGACCAGTTGAAGAACGACAGGTAAAAAATCTCCAGGTTGGGCCAGATATAGAACAGCACGAACACCGCCAAGGCGGGCAGCAACAACCCGTACGCCCATGCGTTAGGGCGGCGCGTCATCCGCGCCGCCCGCTAGGTCTAGGGCAGTTCACCCGAGGACTCCAACTGCTCGGCGACGGTCTCGTGGCGCGTGGCGACCTCTTCGGGCGTCATGCGCTCGGCGAAGAGTTGCCCCATCAGTTCGATGTGCTCGGTGGCGAGTTGTGGCGGCGCGCCCTGGTCGTAGGCGATCTGCAAGTAGGGCGCGCTGCTGATGCGCTCGAGCAAATCCACCACCACAGGGTCATACGTACCTTCGGGCACGTCGACGTTCAGAGCAGCCAGACGCCCCGTCGCCTCGACGTAACCGCGCACGTTCTCGGGGCGGGCTAAAAAGCGTACCAAATCTAAAGCCGCCTCCTTCTGCTGCGACGCTTCGGAGACGCAGTAGTAGGTCTGCGTCGCGCCGACCATCACGCCGGGGTCGCCCTCGCCGTCTGGAAGGGTGGGGAAGTTGATGAACGCCAGGTTGAAGTCGGGCGCGAACTCGCGCAGCCCGCCGACCATCCAGGAGCCCATCACGTACATCGCTGCCTCACCCGTGAAGAAGGGGCGCTGTCCCACGTCGTAGTCCGCGCCCAGGAAGCCGCGCTGGAAAGCGTCCATCTCGACGAGGTCTTGCGCGTACTCGCCTGCTTGCACAAAGGCGGGGGCGGTAAAGGAGCCCTCGCGGCTCAGCGCCTCCGCGAAAGCGTCCGAGCCGCCGAAGCGGTCGACGAGGTACATGTAGTAAAAGGAGAGCTGCCAGTTGCCTTGTCCGCCTACGGTGAGGGGCTGGACGCCCGCCTCTTCAAAGGTCTGCACGGCGCTCATGAACTCCTCCCAGGTCCAGGTCTCGCCCTGCATAGGGTCGGGGATCTCTAAGCCGACCTGCTCGAACAGATCGGCGTTGACGAACATGGGCGCGGCGAAGACCTCGTAGGGCAAGCAGTAGGGCGTGCCGTCAAACGTCGCCGCCGAGAGCACGCCGTCGCCGACGAGCCCGTCCGACTGGAGGTTGCCCAACAGCTCGCTCATGTCGTAGACGACCCCTTCTTGCACGAATGAGCCCAAAACGCCGCCACCCCAGGAGTGCCACACGTCGGGCGGCGCGCCCGCCGCGAGCGCCGCTTGGATGGCGACTTTGAGGTCGTCCCCGGCGTAGTCGACGCGCTCGACGGTGACGTCCGGGTGCTCCGCCTCGAACGCCTCGACGAGGGCGTCGCCCCAGGCTTGGGTGTCCGCCTCGGCGCTCCAGGTGGTCCACCAGGTGAGGTTGGTTTGGGCGAAGGCTGGGTTGAGGAGCAGGGCGAAAAGGGCGAAGAGAAGACGTGCCATATTAAACCTCCAGAGGGTGAGCTTGGACGTGGGATTTTGTTGCGCTTGGATCAGCGGAGTCGGACAGGGCGCGCCCCGTCTCGCGGTCGAAGCGGACGCAGTGGGGTTCGGGCAGTTCCAAGGCGCGCGTCTCGCCCATCCGGGGCAGCTCGCGCGGGTCGAGTTGGACGGTGACGACCTGTTCGTTCGGCAGGGTCAGTTCGGCGAAGCCTAAGCCGCCTGCGTCCTCGACGAAGGAGACGCGACCCTCGAGCGCCCGCCCCGCTGTGTCCGGCGCACCCTCAGGGACGAGCTTCACGTACTCCGGGCGGACGCCCACCATCTCATCCGCGCCGTAGCCGAGCAGCTCGCCGTCAACGAGGTTCATGGGCGGGTTGCCGACGAAGCGGGCGACGAAGAGCGTGGCCGGATGGTCATAGACCTCGCGCGGCGTGCCGCGCTGCACCACGCGGCCCCGCTGCATCACCACGATCTGGTCCGCCATGACCATCGCCTCAGCCTGGTCGTGGGTGACGTAGACGGCGGTGACGCCCAAGGTCGCCTGGAGCTTCTTGAGTTCGGCTCTCATGCTGGCGCGCAAAACGGCGTCGAGGTTGCTTAAAGGCTCGTCCATCAGGAAGAGGTGCGGCTCGCGCACGATGGCGCGGCCTAGGGCGACGCGCTGCTGCTGCCCGCCCGAGAGCTGACCGGGACGCTTGTCCAGGTGTTCGGTGATGCCCAAGCGCTCCGCCACGCCCCGCACGCGCTCGTCCGCCTCGGCTTTACCCAGCCCGCCTACGCGCAGGTTGAGGGCGATGTTGCGGTGGACGCTCATATGTGGGTACAGGGCGTAGTCCTGGAACGCCATCGCCACGTTGCGCGCCCTGGGCTCTTCGAAGGTCACGTCCTTGTTCCCGAAGAAGACCCGGCCCTCGGTGGGCGTCTCGAGCCCCGCTAAGATGCGCAGCGTGGTGGTCTTGCCGCAGCCCGACGGTCCCAAGAGCACGGTGAACTGGCCCTCGGGGAAGGTCAAGTCGAGCGGCTCTAGGGCCACCTCCGCCCCGAAGTGTTTAGAGACCCCCTCGAGTCGTATCGCGCTCATCCCGTATCACCGCGACCAGCCGAACCCCCGCTCACTAAGCTGACGCTTGTACGTTCGATGCCTATAGATCGTGCCAACCGATGACCCCCTTACCCCGTGCGTTCTGAACTGTTGTCTACGGGTGAATTCTATCACATTCGGCGGATAGGGGTGTGCCTCAGCGCTCTAAAGTAGACTTAGATTGTACTCGGTGCTACACTAAATGTCGGAATACAGATATCTAGAAGTGCACCGCTAATAAGGTTTTCTCGGGGCAAGGGAGCGTCATGTCTAACGATTACTTACAGAGCCTCAACTGCTATCCGGTTAAGTCCGCGTCCGGTATCTCTTTGCGCGACGCAGACCTCACGCCGTGTGGTCTGCGCTTCGACCGGAACTGGGCGATCATCGACCCAAGCGGCGAGGTCGTCACGCAGCGGCAGTGCCCGAGGTTGGCGGGGCTGAACGTCGTGTTGGGTGACACGTTGCAACTACGATTGGGTGAAGAGCGGCTCGAGCTACCTTTAGAGATTGACGGTCCGGAGGTTTCCGTCACGGTGTTCGGTCAACCCTGCCCCGCTGTTCAAGTTGACGACGGCGGCTGGCTGGCCGAGCGGTTCGGCGCACCCTACCGGCTCGCCGGGATGCCCGTGGGAACGGCGCGCCCCAAGCTGCTTCCCTCCGGCGCGGCTTCGGACGTCCCGCTCGCGCTGACCGACGGCAACCCGCTGCACCTCGTCACCACGGCGTCCTTGGCGCACCTCAACGGATACCTGGAGATACCTGTAGGAGCCGAGCGTTTCCGGCCTAACCTGGTGGTGGAAGGTGACATACCCTACGCTGAGGATGGCTGGCGCGTGGTGAAACTCGGCGATGTGATCTTGGACGTGTTAGAGCCCTGTGTGCGCTGCGTGATGGTCAACCTCGACCAGCGCTCGGGTGCGTACAGTAAGGAGACCTTAGCGACCCTCGCCCACTTGCGCCGCTCGCCTGCTGGCGTCACCTTCGGGATTCACCTCGCGCCGCGTGCGCCGGGCGCGGTGCGGGTGGGGGACAGGCTCGAGGTGCTCGCTTAGAGGGACAACTTGATGATCTATTCTACAAGACGTTGCTGGGTAGATTTCGCGCTGGGTACAGCAAGGTGTTGGGTAGAGCAAGGTGTGACGCCATACCTAATGACCAACCTTTTCTCTCGAGCCCGAAGAGGTAAAATTGGATGAGGTTATGGCATCAGGCGCAAGTTAGCCACATCGGGAGGCACTTATCGCACGCATTAAATGGGCTTACATCGGCGGCGGCAGCACCCGCGCACCGGGGACGATGGCGGCGTTTATCGAGCAGGGGGAGCGCTTCTCCGGGTCGGAGGTCGTGCTCGTGGACCTGGACGAGGAACGTTTGGAGCTGGTCGCAGCGCTCACGCGCCGCATGGCTGAGGCGCAGGGGCTGGACCTCTCCGTGAGCTGCACGACCGAGCGCAGAGCGGCTCTAACGGACTGCGACGCGGTGCTCTCCTCCTTTAGACCCGGCGGCTTTGAGGCGCGACATTTAGACGAGTCGATCCCCCTAAAGCACGGCGTCATCGGGCAGGAGACTCAGGGACCCGGCGGGCTCTTCATGGCGCTGCGGGCGCTGGCGGTCATTAAAGACCTCGTGAGGGAGATGGAAGAGGTCTGCCCGGACGCGCTCTTGCTCAACTACACGAACCCCGTGAACGTCGTCGCGGACGCGGTGACGCGGCACAGCCCCATCCAGACCATCTCGCTGTGCGAAGGTCCCATCGTCTTCCCGCAGGAGCTGGCGGCGGCGGCAGACCTGGAGCCGGGCAAGCTCGATACCGTTATGATAGGTCTCAACCACGCCTGCTGGAGCGTGCGGCACCGCTACGACGGCGGCGACCTCATACCGCTCGTCCGGGACGCTTACAAACGCAAGCGAAACGACCCGAAGGTGGAGCCTCACGCTAAGCGGATGCTCCACCTCGCCTCGGTGATGGGGCGCGTGCCCGCAGCCTATTTTCAGTACTACTACTTCAAGGACGAGGTGCTGCGCGAGCTTCAGGCGAAGCCGAGGACGCGGGCGCAAGACATCATGGCGGCGGCAGAGGGCTACTGGCAGCACTACCGCGAGCAACGCCACGCGCCTTCGCCTAAGCTCGACCCGGCGCGCTCGAGGGGCGGCATCTTCGAACTCGAGCTAGCTTTCGACGTGATGAATGCGGTCTTTAACGAACTGGAGGAGGTCTGGACGCTGAACGTGCCCAACCGGGGCGCGCTCCCCGACTTCCCAGACGACCTGGTGGTGGAGGTGCCCGCCGTGGTGAACCGTCAGGGCGCGACGCCGCTCGCCTCGGGCCGCCTGCCGGGACACGTGCGGGGCCTCGTCACCTCTCTCGGCGAGTACCAGCGGCTCGCGGCGGACGCGGCGTGGGGAGGCGCACGTCGGGAAGCGGTGCGGGCTCTCACGAGCCACCCGCTGGTACTCTCGCTGCCCCTAGCCGAACGGCTCTACGACGAGATGGCCCACGCGCAACGCGCGTGGCTCCCCGAGAGGTACTTAGCGTGACGTCCGAGGGAGTGCCCAGCGCACCGAACCTGAACCTGTTCGTCGAGGACGACCTCGAGGCGATGAGCGAACGGGCCGCAGACCTCATCGCCGCCGCTATCCGCGAGAAGCCCACGCTAAGCGTTCTGGTTGCGACGGGCAACACGCCCCTGCGGACGTACGAGAAGCTCGCCTGGCGGCGCGGGACAGGTCTGGAGACGCGCCACCTCACCGCCCTCCAGCTCGACGAATACGTTGGGGTGAGCGAGGACGACCCACGCTCGCTCTACGGCTGGATGAGGAAGGTCTTCGTGGAGCCGCTCGGCGTCACCCAGGTCGTACGGCTGCGCGGCGACGCCGAGGACACAGAGGCCGCCTGCCGTATCTATGACCACGAGGTAACAGGGTGCGGCGGGGTGGACCTCGCGGTTCTGGGTCTCGGGCCGAACGGTCACTTAGGGTTCAACGAGCCTCCCTCCGCCGCCGACGCCCCGACCCGTCAAGTTACGCTGTCCGAGGCGAGCCTGCGCAGCAACGCGGCCTACTGGGAGGGCGAGGTCCCGCGCCTCGCCCTGACCTGCGGCATGTCCACGCTGCTAGGCGCGAGAAGGACGCTTCTCCTCGTCTCGGGCGGGCACAAGCGCGAGGTGCTGCGGCGCGCCTTGCAAGGACCGGTGACCCCCGAGCTGCCCGCGTCCTATCTGCAGAACAGAAACGTCACCGTCGTCGTGGACCGCGCCGCCTGGCCTACGCGGGCTACCTGACGCGGACATGGTCCTATGAGCACCACCGTTTTAGGCGTGGACGCGGGAAACACGAAAACCGTCGCGTTAGTTGCTTCAGAAGACGGCGAAGTCCTCGGCTGGGGGCGCGGCGGCGCGGGCGACATCTACGGCTCGGAGACACGCGCGGTCCAGGAGGTGCGCCGCGCGGTGGACGCGGCTCTGGCGAGGGCGGAGGTGGGCGTCCGGAATGTCAGCGCGAGCTGCTTCAGCTTGGTCGGTGCGGACTGGCCTGAAGACTTCGCCTTTTGGCGGCGCGAACTCGGCACCTGGGACTTTGAGTACCCGCCTGTGGTCGTCAACGACGCGCTCGGGGCGCTCCGGAGCGGCTCGCCTCACTTCGGCGTCGCGGTAGCCTGCGGTACGGGCGCGGCGGTGGGGGCGCGGGGGATGAGGGGGGCATGGCACTCGTCATTCTGGCAACTCACGGGCGGAGGCTTTGAGCTGGGCGAGCGTGCGCTCCGGGCTATCTACCTGTCGCACCTCGGTCTCGTGCCCCCGACGCGCCTGACGGAGAGGGTGCTCTCACATTTCGGCCTAGAGAACACCGAAGCCCTACTGCACGCCTTTACCGCTAGGAGCCGAACACTACTGGGACGCTCAAGCGAGTTGGCCCCGCTACTTTTGGACGAGGCGGCGCGTGACGCCGTCGCTGAAGGAATTGTGACGCAGCAGGGCGCGGCGCTCGGCGGCTACGCCCTCGTCGCGGCGCGTAAGGTCGGCTTGGGAGCCGCCGACGCCTTTCCGCTCGTTCTTACGGGCGGCGTCTTCCGCCACGCCTCGAGTCTGCTGCAAGACGCCTTAGTCGCGCAGGTGCGTAGCGAATTGCCTGAAGCCGAAGTGGTTCGCGCTTCCGTAGAGCCTGTCGTCGGTGCGACCCTGCTCGCGCTCGAGGAGACTCGTCCTACCGTCGCGCTAGAGGTGGCGCAGAATCTTCGTAAAACGGCACCGCCCCTAACGTTTTTTGCAACGGGATAGTAGTTTGTTGCTTGCTCTGACCATAATCTTCATAGTTTGGCTTTAGACAAGCGAGTTGAGTAACTTTACGGGCCGTTCGCTGCATAAGGAACGCGAGCGACTCCCATGGAAGCTTCCTTGTAGAGGTGCGTCAGTCATACCAAACCCCATCTACAGGAAGGTGCGGACATTCGACCCGCGACCTTTTATCGCCCGCATAAACGGTGTGCCCGCGACCCGAGCCGCCACAACGCTGGAGGCAAAATGATAGCTGAGCGCTCTAGGGCGTAAGGTTTAGCTCAACCCAGCAGCGCCTCGCCGCCCCCGTGCGACCATCCTGCAATGGACGGAGACCAAGTTCGTACACTGATATGGTCTCTGGCTGCAACCTTGCCGAGGTCACTTATGTCATGACCTGAGCGCCGTTCCCCTAGTGGAGCGCCAGCGGCTGGGCACTGCTAGGCGGGCTCGAGCTGCTATAGCAGTTCACATAAGCACTGAGCTTGAATCACGCAAGTATCATTTCCAAACGTGCGCGCTAGACTGCGTTCCCTCTTCTCGGATTGGCTCAAACCAAATGATACTTGCTATAGAGGTCAAGGATGCACGGTTCCTTAGAGCAAAGGGAGTAGCGTCGAGCAGCAATTCCAAATGAACCTTAGCTAGAGTCGAAGTCGCGTTCGAGCGAGTGAGCCATAAAGAGGAGCAGATGATTCCAAGAAGGAAAAAGCTGTTAACGTAATACCAACCTGAAAGAATCATGTCACATTCAATAGCTCACCGAGTTGCGAGATACCGAAGTGCCACCAAGGGAAGTTGGTGAGGAGTTCTAAACGTTCCTTGTCAGTAGTGAATTGCATGAGCACCTGCGTCAGTGCCTCGTGCAAAGTGTCAATGGTATCGAAACATCGGTTGGCGAGTAGGCGGCGGAATTCTAAGAACCAGCGCTCGACGGGATTGAGTTCGGGGCTAAAAGGAGGTAGAGCTACTGGGATGATGTTGTCAGGCACATCGAGGTCATGTTTAATGTGCGCAGGAGCGTTGTCCCTTAGTAAGAGGATCAAGTCATCGGGGTAGGTTTGGCTGAGTTCGCCCAAGAAGACTTCGTAACAGTCGCCATCAAGTCTTGGGAGATAAAGACTGCAACTTTCGCCGGTCATAGGCTCAACAGCGGTGTAAAACCAGCTCCATTCGTACTTGCGCTGCACAGTGCAAGGGGGTCTCACCCCACGAGGACAGTAGCGACGTTTGTGCCAGTTGATCAATCCGAAGCGGGCCTCGTCCATTGCAAAAACCCTGACGTGGGCGTACGCCTCCTTATGCTTGGGAAGGTGCGCGTTTAGCCGCTCAGCGAAGTTTTTTTGAACTCGTTTTGAACTAAAGTATCCGCCTTCTCGTGGCGGGGTCTGCCTACTTTGGCTTTGATCTGGTGACGCTTGAAGAGTTTGAGCAGACTGCTATCGTCGCAGTACACGACACCGTGCTCAGCCACTAGCTCACGCGCTTGCGGATAGGTCGCTATATCTCCTTGGCGCAAAGCTTCATCAAGCGCTTGCCACGCCTTAGCCGTCATCCGTTCAGGCGCACCTGTTGACTGACCGGGTTTCTCCAGCAGTGCGTCTAGCCCTGAGTCGTAGTAGCGCCGCAGCCACCTTTGGCAGTGGCGGCGGCTGTAGTGGACCTTCTGCGCCGCTCGCTCAACGCTCGTGACTTCTTCTGTTTTGAGGATGCGCAGCAGTCTCAAGCGGGTCCCAATCACGCTGTTGCGGTGCTTCGCCTCCAGCGCCTTTAGCTCAGCTTCGCTCTCTTTGATTAGTGTCTCGTAATCCCGTCGCATCTCGCTATTGTGTCACAGTTTATTCAGGTTGGTATAAGAGGGCACGAACGTCACTAAAGACCGTTTTGCGGCTGCCTAGTTCTTGCCGAAGGGCGTTGTACAGGCTGTCGGTCAGCGCGAAGATGGTGTGCGTGAGAAAGGCAAGTAGGAGCAAGCTGAGGAGAACAGTGGACAAGTGCTTTTTGCCGTGACCGTAGTTATGCTCAAAGTTGTAGCCTTTAGTTTTGAGAACATTGTTGTTTTCGTTTTCGGTTTTCCAGCGTGAGCGCCCCCACGAGATCACCTTAGCTAGGTTGTACTCATGTAGGGGCAGACTAGTTGCAAAGCTGTTGCGGTAGAGCAACCCCTGATCCTCTTCTCTACGGATGCTCAGCTCACACCAGTTGACGCTAAGCGCATCGGGACTATCACTATCTCTCAAGGGTAGCTCCGTCGCGAAACGGTAATGATGGATTTCGGTGAATCGACCATTCCAACGACGTCGCGTGAAACTGCGCAGGGGCTGTAGCGCTAGATATTCATAGAGGGTCTGATGCGACTCAGGCTTGCACACAAAGAGAAAGTGCCAGTTTCTAGCTAGAACCGCTTCGCAGTGAGATTGACAGCAGTACAGGTCATCGCCTAGCACCACGACGTGTTCTAAAGGATAGTGCTGCGCTTTGCTCATGAGCCAGCGTTTAGCAGCTTTGCGTTCACAGTCCTGCTCTTCGTCGCCATCTTGAGGCAAGATAAACTCAGGCTCTAAGCTGATGACCTCACGCTGCCCAGGCGCGACGAGCACAGGGGGTATGACACTATGGCTATGGCGAGTTTTGCCTTTAGAGACACGCCTTGTGCAACTTTGGCAATGAATCTTCTCCGACGAAAAGTAGTGCGTGCCATCCATCGCTAGCAGGTAGTAACGTCCAACCCGGAACGGCTCTAACACCTTCATCTGAGCCAAAGCCTGTACAAGATGTCTGTACACCACCGCTAAGTCGTCCGCGTTGACACCATCAAGCAAGTTCCTGATATGCGGGTCTGTCGGTATTTCCGCCAACCCGAACACGCTACTTACGTTGCTTTTTCCTTTACGCCGCTGCAAATCACGTTGATACTCTAAAAATGAGGCGCTCTACGTGAAAAAAACCGAGAACGCTGCTAAACCTGCGTCGCTTATCTCATACTTGCAGCGCGCTGTTCTTCTGTTATCTTGCTGAGCATCAAAAACGCTGGCTAAATATTCAACTATCGAAGTTAAGCTGAGCTTTCCCTGTATAGCTACAGTCTTGCATCTTTTCCCTTGCTATTCCTTATTTGGAATTGCTGAGCGTCGAGGGTGAACGTGGCGTATGCACCCCTATTCAGGCTATGCTAGACCCGAACACACAACTCAGAGCACTGAAAAGAGGTCACTATGGTCCGCTTTATCCTTCTCGTTCTTTTTCTATTCGTGAGCGCTACCTGGGCGCAAGACGACGCCACCATCACGGTTGCCATCGTCACCGTCGGCGAAGAGTTCGAGATCACACAGACGCTGGCTGAACGTTACATGGAGGAGAATCCAGGTGTGACGATCAACCTGGTACAGACCCCCGACCAAGCCGATGACCGCCTCGCCTTGTACTTGCAGTACTTCGAAGCGCAGTCGAATGAAGTCGATATCGTCCAGACGGATGTGATCTGAACAGGCATCCTCGCGCCGCACGTAGTTGACCTCAACCCCTACGGCGCAGATGAGGTCATTGACCAGCACTTTGAGGCGTTCATTGAAAACAACCTGGTTGACGGCGCACTCACCGCAATGCCTTTGCAGATCGGCGCAGGGCTGCTCTACTACCGCACCGATCTCTTAGAGGAATACGGTTATGACGGTCCACCCCAAACGTGGGAAGAACTCGAGGCGATGGCGCGTACCATTCAAGAGGGCGAGCGGCAGGATAACCCCGACTTCGCGGGCTTCGTTTGGCAGGGCAACGCCTACGAAGGGCTCACCTGTGACGCGCTCGAGTGGATACACTCTAATGGCGGCGGGCTCATCATCAGTACCGACGGCGTCATCACCATCGACAACCCAGACGCCGCCGAAATTCTCGAGCGTGTGGCAGGTTGGATCGGCGCAATTTCGCCCACAGGCGTCACGGGCTTCGCTGAGGAGGACGCCCGCAACTTCTTCCAGGCGGGCAACGCCGCCTTTATGCGCAACTGGCCCTATGCGTACAGCTTAGGCAACGCCGCGGACAGCGCCATCGCGGGCAACTTCGAGGTCGCGCCGCTCCCTGCGGGCAGTGCCGAGGGCGGCGAGCCTACAGCGACGCTAGGCGGCGCACAGCTCGCGGTCTCCAAGTACAGTCAAAATGTCGAGGTCGCCGCTGATGTAGCCCTCTTTCTCACCTCTTTAGAGAGTCAGAAGTACCGCGCCGTAGAGGGAAGTTTAAGCCCGACCATCGCCGTTTTTCGTATCGCTCGGCTTCTTCGAGGCGCACCGCCCCTTCGATCTCGCAGAAGGCGCGTACATCCCGGAGGACCCCGAGGCAGTTTCCGTGCCCTTCTACCTCCCAGATACGCCGGAGGTGCGGCGCGACGTCGCTGCCTTTAACGGCATGATTCGCGCTGCCGACGACGCGCTAGGGCAGGTTTAGAGACAGCCTGTGTCATCCGCTGGGCGGAGGAGCTTCGCGCCTCACGCTGCGCCGACCTTCTTTGCAACATCGATTTGCTACCAACCTTGCTCGAGGTGGCTGGCGGTAACGAGGACACAACGCTGGATGGGCGGAGCTTTCTGCCGCTGCTGCGGGGCGAGGCGCAAGAGGTTCGCGACCAATTTATGTGCGAGATGACCTGGCACGACCATTACGCGCCGGTGCGCGGCATCCGAACTGAGCGTTGGAAATATATTCAGCATTTTGAGGCAGAACCGCAGGTCTACTTGCCCGATGATGTTGCCCAGAGCCCTTCAGCGAACGCGCTTCTCGGCGAGCGCCCTTACTTGCCGAGCGCCGCCGAGGAGCTTTACGATTTGGAGACCGACCCCTATGAGCAGAGCAACCTCGCTGAGAGCCGGGCTGAGACGGCTCGAGGCTTTTGGGAGCGACTCGAGCGCTGGATGCGGGAGACGAACGACCCGCTACTTCGTAAAGACGATGCCGAAGGGCAAGTGGCTTGACAGTTGCTTGATAGCTCAAGTCTGAAACCAGGTCCACCAACCTACCTCAACACCTCCAAGTCCACCGCCTCCGCCATCGCTTCATACCCCGCGTCGTTCGGATGCAGATGGTCGCCGCTGTCGTACTCGGCTCTGAGGCGCGACGGGTTCTCGGGGTCACGCAGCACCGCGTCGAAGTCGATAACCGCGTCGAACGCACCCGAATTGCGAATCCACTCGTTGACCCGCAGCCTCGTGGTCTCCTTGCTCGGCGTGTAGTAGTCAGCGAGCGGTTCGCCTTCGAAGGTGTCCTCAAAGGGCGTCAGCGTCGCGCCGACCACCGTGATGCCGTGCAAGTGAGCACGGTCGATGAGCTGCTGATATCCGCCGATGAGCTGCTCGGGCGTGGGGGACTCGTCGCCCGTCAGGAAGGTGTCGGGCCAGCCGATGTCGTTGATGCCCTCCAAGATCACCACGTGCGAGACGTTGGGCAGGCTCAAGACGTCGCGCTCGAAGCGGGCGAGCGCGCTCATGCCCGCGCCGTTGCGCAGCACACGGTTACCGCTGATACCCCCGTTGACCACGGAGACGTTTTCGAAGCCAGGCGCGTCAGCGAGACGACGCGCGAGGACGTTGGGCCAGCGGCGGTTGGCGTCCACGGTGGAGTTGTAGCCGTCCGTGATGGAGTCACCGAACGCGACGATGGTGCGGGCGTCCTCGGCAGCTTCCACGACGACGCCCGTGATGAAGAGGCGGGCGGTCGTCGTCTGGCGCACCGGCAGCTCGGTGTCGTCCGTGAAGTTGCCATCGGCTGAGATGTAAGCGGTCGCCACGCCCAGCTCGTGCACCGTAGCGATCTCGGTGAAGTCCTCGAAGTAGAGGCTGATGGCGAGTTCGGAGAGCGGTTGAGCGGTGAGGTTCACCGGGTCACTCAGCATCGGCGTCCCCGGTATGAGTGTTACGGACCTGTCGCCGCTGAAGGTCAGGGGGCGGTAGGTACCAGGCTGGAACGAGGCGTCCTCCGCAGCGACCGCGACACTCGCCGTTGTAACCGTTACCGGCACCGCGCCGAACTCGTTGGAGAGTTCAACCCTGAGGCGCTCGCCACCCTCGCTCAGGAAGACCTTCTGGCGCACCGTCTCGTTGTAAAGCCCCGGTGGGACGGCTAAGCCTTGCGGAGGGGACATGGGGCTGGCAGTCCAGGTGTAGAGCCAAATGGAGGGGTCGTCTTGCGCGTGGGCGCTCGGCGTAGCGATGCCTAAGGTGAGTATCAGTAAGAGCGCTGTGACTCGGGCAACAGCGCGCACATATGTACACGAGTCCTTTTGAACGAGCAGGTGAAGCCAACAGGAAAGCATCATCGGTAACCTCCCAGATTAAATAGATGAAATCTACGCATCAATTAAAGTTGAGTTGTCGTTTGCTCGTGCCAGGGTTAAGCAAACGTTTTGGCTTTCGAAAGTGGTGAGAATATTTTTGAATATGAACACATCAGCGTCGTATCCTTCTGCCTTAGACTCGCAACATCCCCCCGTCAATCAGTAGCGACGCGCCCGTGACGTACGCCGCTAGGTCGCTCGCCGCGTAGAGCGCCGTCTTCGCCACGTCCTCGGGCTGACCCCAGCGGTTCATAGGAATCTGCGCTAAGTAGCCCTCACCCGCATCCGTGCCGATAATCGGCACGTCCTCAGTGGTCATGTCGGTAGCGATAAGACCCGGATGCAAGGCGATGACGCGAATCCCTTGCGGCCCAAGTTCCTGCGCCAAAGCGTAGGTGAAGAGCCGCACCGCCCCCTTTGAGGCGCAGTAGGTCGTAAAGCCGCCCGTGCCTTGGAGTCCGGCAACGCTCGAGAGGTTGATAATCACGCCCTCTCCCTTCCCCGCCATGCGCTTCGCCGCCGCCTGAGCGCCGAAGTACACACCCTTGACGTTGATCGCCATCATCTGCTCGAAGTCGTCTTCGCTCGCCTCCAAAAAGTTGTGCTGCCGGAAGATGCCTGCGTTGTTCACCATGATGTCCACGCCGCCCAGCTCCTCGGCTGCGCCGACTGCGTTCTCGAGGTTCTCGCGCTTGGTCACGTCACACTCGACGTAGCGGGCTTGAACGCCCTTCTGCTCGCAGAGTTCGTGGGTCGGCTCCGCGTCCTGGCGCGGTTTCGCCTGAAGGTCGGCGACGACGATGTGTGCGCCGTGCTCGGCGTAGAGAAGCGCGATCTCGCGCCCGATGCCGCTGGCGGCTCCGGTGATGAGTGCGACTTTGTTCTCGAGTAGTGCCATATTTACCCCTTTCGGCTTGAAGAGCGTGACTTGGAGTGTGGATAGAGTTGTGTAGCAGTGCTGAAAGGCTGGCGGTACTAATTCCTACCCGTCGCCGCTTCCAACTCCAGCCTCGGACGGCTCACATTAGCTAAGGTGTACTCGAGCGCCTCCCCAATTGTCCCTGCCCACACCGGCCACTCGTGCGCCCCGTCCACAATGCGCAGCTCGGCGGGCTCGCCCGCTTTACGGAGAAGGTTGTAAAGCTCAGTGGCGTGCCGCTCGATAAAGAACTCGTCGTCGTCACCCGAGTTGATGTACATGGGCACGTCGAGGTTTTGGGCTAAGAAAGCGCCCAAGTAGTTAGGGTAGTTGAGTTCTATCCACACCTCGGGGTCATACTCATCTGCACCGAAGACGCCGACACGACGCGCTGAGGAGTCTTCGGGGGGTTCGGGGACATAGATAGCAGGACTGAGGAGTCCCGCCGCTGCGAACATCTCAGGGTAGAGCAGCGCAAAGCGCAGTGCCCCGTAACCGCCCATCGAAAGCCCAGCGATGACGCGCCCTTCTCGGGTCGGTATGGTTCGGAACTGGTTCTCGATTTCGGGGATAAGTTCTTCGATGACCGCGCTCTCCATGTTCTCTTTGCGGTCTACGTACCAGGTCGTATTCGCTTCGGGCATCACGATAATGACGGGCGGGATACGCTCCTCGCTGACCAGTGTGTCGGCGACCTCCTGGACGTTGCCTTGGGTAGCCCAACTGTTCTCGTCGCCGCCGTTGCCGTGCAGGAGATAGACGACGGGGTAGCTGAGTCCTGAATAGTCGTAGCCTGACGGCAGGTAGACCGTGTAGTTCCAGTCGCGCCCCAGCACCTCAGACTCAAACTGCACCGACACGAGGGTGCTCGCTAGAGCAGTAGACAGGCTCAGTAGAGCGAACAGGCACAGGGTGAAGACCAACTTGCGCATAAGGTTCTCCTCTCGTTATGAGAAGGCGATTATAGAGGGTGGGTGAGGGCGCGAGCTTGGTGCGCCTCAACGTGAAGTACTCACTTGCGCCTTTTGACACAGGTGACCCTGGAGTTGGTAAGGGCTCTTCCAACGAGTGCGTGGTCAGGCAGCGAGTAGCACCCTCTGGCGTAGTAGATCGAAGTTCGCCCGCCCATACATCTGCCGCTTAATCAATTTGAGCTTGTTGACCTGACCTTCCGTCTGTCCATTACTCCAGGGCAGTTCTAGGGCGGCTCTTACCTCAGCGTAGTCGCGTTTGAGTCCCTCGGCGAACGTCTTTAGCTGCAGAACGCCACTTCTAAGGGAAGTCTCCAGCCAGGCATCGAATTCATCTGCCTCACGCTGGCAGATCATCTTCTGAAACGCTTTGGCGTGCTCACGCATGAAGAGGAACGCTTGGTGCTGTGAGAGGTGCTTGAGGACGAGCGCTTCCTCATCTTTAAGTGTATCCCCATCGCGCACCATCAGCCATGAAAGTTGCGGCGCTGAAGGCAACGCGAGTTTGGCGACGGGTTTATTCGTGTGCTTGTCGCCCGAAGGTTTCCTCTTTTTATTGGGGGTGTGCTCCGAAGGGGTACGGCGTCTCGGCTGCATCCACCATAGGACATGCCACTTCGTGCTCCGGTAGCCTTGGGCGTAAATCTCCCTGTAGAGCTGTGAGGCGTTCTCGCATCCCTCAGCGTGGCGTTTCTCCAAGTAGTCGAGGTAAGGCGTGAGCACATTGGGGACGTAGGGGAAAGGTGCTCTTTCAGGGAAGCTCTCGGCGTAGGCGTAAGCCCGCACCGTTTTCCGGTCCATTCCGAGCTTTTTACTAATCGTTAGCAGCGACATTCCTGATGTATAGAGCGTTTTCACCTTGTTGAAGCGCGCTAAACGTTTAGCACGGTTAACCTCACCTGCTTCTTTGGCTGCCCGAGTCGGTCTAGAGGTGCGGTGTCGCCGCGACATGAGCGTTTCGACCTCAGGCTGAAGTTCGGGCGCAACCGGTAGGTGCCGCAAGATTGCGTACACGGTGGCAAGCCACCGCTCGAGCATCTCCTGAAGGTTATGGAGCAGGTGCCAGCGATCGGCAACCTGAGTTGCCTCTGGTGCACCTGCATTAGCTCCCATCATGTAATCATAAGACCTGTCCCGCACAATGATTTCAACGCCTGGGCTATTCCTAAGCCATAGCTCGAGCGCCGCCGCGCTGCACTCAGAGAGCAAGTCCACGACCTTGTGTTTCTCGAGATCGACGAGGACCGTGCCGTAGCTGCGCCCCTTTTTGATCGCCCAGTCGTCCACGCCTAAGACGCGCGGGGTGGGGTTATGCTCCGCCATTTGTGTGCGGATGCTCTGCAACAAGGCAGCCCCGCATAGAGGCATCTGCAGTCTCCCGAGCAGACGCGAGCCAGCTTCACCACCGAGAAACGTCCCCACCGTAGTTTGCAGGTTGATGAGCCGAAAGGTGCGCCTCGCGTGAGGCGCAAACAACTTCAACCTCTCTGTAAACGTGCGCCGCTGGCAGCCCACGTTTAGACAGTAGAAGCGGCGTACCCTGAAACGCAGATGAACAGCCCTTTCGCTGAGCGCCGTGTCCCTGATGGAGCGCGTGTGGTAACTGTGGACTCGCTTCGAACCTAGGGCACAGCTCGGGCAATATGAGCTTCGCTTGCGCGCGTGAAGGAAAAGCGTCAGCCCCGTTTCTGAATGTTCGACTCTACCGACTTCACAACCTGGAAATAACCCAAAACAGTTCATGCTCTAGGCTGAGCGTTCTAAGCGCTGAGAACAAGCCCTTTCTAACCACGCACTCGTTGGAAGAGCCGTTAGACCTACTCAAGTCCATACCAGTCGAAAAGCTCGAGGACATCTTCACCGACTTGATGCAGGCAGTAGGCAAAGAAATTGATGCTCAGATGCAGTTCACCGCAGGATTATTCATAGGTGCTGACGCAGGTGATTACATTCCTCTAGAGAGGAAGGACTTCAAAGAGATGATGTGGGAAGCTTTCGAAGAGATGCACAAGGTTACAAATTTAATAGGGATCGAGTCAGGAGAGGACTCTAACGAGGAAGAAGAAAGCGAACAGGAAGAACGCTCAGCGCAAGCCAACCCAGAGGGAGAGCACACGCTTTTCGTGCTCTCCCTCTGGGAGACCTCGAGCGTAGGTCACGCCGTCACCCTTAGCCGCAGTTAGCACGGCCAAGGGTGCTGCGCTCCACTTCGCAGCCCTTCGGCCCAAGCCCTTGACCTTAGTGACGAGTTCAGAGTCGAAACACTTTAGACCGCTTTCCCGTTGCTTGCTCTACTTTTCATAAAAGTACAGATAGCGCTAAGTGAATGGTAGGGAAAGCTAATCTACAGTGCGAGACCGAAAACAACCATTTGGATCGCCATTTTCATAAAGACACATGCTATCTGGTATTTCGAAAGCAGGCGGAAAATGTGTTGCTGAATCGTACACGGTTTGACTGGTATGGAATAGTAAGAAGTTTGTGGAGAGGTCTGCGTCATTGAGATTTGCTTCAATGAGGTCTGCACCTCTGAGGTCTGCGCCGAAGAGGAATGCGCCACTGAAGTCTGCAGGACTGAGATTTGCGCCTCTGAGATCTGCGCCACTGAGCCTTGTACCGCTGAGTTCTGTAGCCATGAGGTCTGCGCCTCTAAGGTTTGCGCCACTGAGGTCTGTATTCTCAAGACGGCTTCTTGATAAGTCTGGTTCAGTCACACCAGCCCTGCGTTCTATAGACAGGAAAACTTTCGCCGCCTCTGCTCTTGACCGTTCATCTGAAACTGGTGTGCATGTCTCTACAGTTACCTCTTCTGTCGCTCCATCAGCCGTATCGCGCCGCTGAATCTCCTCTTCACAAGTTGCATCGTAGAGAACCTGAATCAACTGGGCGCGGCGGGTTAGTGTATCTTGCTCCGCTTGCTGCCTGATCTGTCGCTGGAATAGAGTATTTTGCCATACCAATAGCCCCGTAGTGGAGATCGCACCTAGGGTGCCGATAATAGCGAAAATATAGAAGCCCATCCTTCGCCTAATGATGGCTGCTACAACATTCGCCGTTTCATCGGTAGGTAGAAGGTTACCGCCCTTTACAGCTTCGAGCTATTTCTTAATTCTGCTATCAAGGCTTGGGCCGAGGAAGAGTTTCTTACCGAATACAATGAGATTCTTTAGGGTCCATTTTCCTGTTGCAATCGTGCGCTTGTGATGGGCAAGCTCATTTTTTAGCGTTTCAATCTCATCTTTCAATGCTTTGTTTTCATCTGTTAATTCTGCATGAGTTGGCTCAGCTTCATCTGACATGTTCTGGCCTCCGTAAAGATAGCTAGATGTTACGTGCTAGCGCTTCTCTTATGGTAGAACCAGTCCAAAAACCCGCGTTAGCAACC
Source organism: Trueperaceae bacterium (assembly GCA_965213925.1). GTDB lineage: Bacteria > Deinococcota > Deinococci > Deinococcales > Trueperaceae > CBDBZX01. The sequence continues at coordinate 3,376,710 of OZ243927.1, read as the reverse complement.
TTCTGAAACAAAAGAGGATAGCGGTTAGGGTGCGAGGGGCGTTACTCCGCTGCGCTCCGTAACTATCTCGCTCCGCTATGAAATTGTCGCACGGGTTCGCCTACTGTAAAGAGACTCCGCTGTATCGGCTCAGGCTCTACAGGCGGCTCAGGGCGCATCACAGCCATTGCAAGGATGCTGCGGTGTCGGTCTCGCATGAGACGCTTACCGCGCGTTCGGAGCGTGTTTAGTAGGGTCCGCTCATCCACACCGCGCTGCTCTGCAATCTGAAAAACCGTTTCAATCATCCCCGCCGCGTTGTTCACGAACTTTTTAGCCCGCTCTACTGTTGGTTCGGGCTCAGGGTCGGATAAGCGTATCTTCTCAGCATCTTTGAGAAACTTAGCCCACCAGCGCAACCGAGGGGCACGGCTCACATTGCTGTCCGTCTTGGATCGCTTCACGAAGTCAACGTGTGCAACAATCACTCCCGCGCCAACCTCTCCGAGGTCTTCAGGTGCAGCGCAGACCATCGCCCAGAACTTCGCCGCCCGCTCTTTTTTCAGCCTCATCTCGAGGCGGGTATACCCGCGCTTGTTGTAGCACACCAGACGGCTTTCAGAGGACGCCGCGCCCATGTACACGGTCTCGTTGCCCTCCCCATTTCTCATGTACAGATAGGAGTCACCAGAACGCCTCACACGGGTGTTCACGTTGCCCTTCTCCCAAGCTCTGTCGAAGGTCTTAGGCGTGAAGTTGCAATGGTCGTAAGCGTAGTCAACCCGCGTCGGCATCGCTTCTAGTTCGTCCGTGATGCCGATGAGGTTCAGTGTCCCCAACTGAGTGCAGGCTGTACCAGGGATTGAAACCGAGATGTCAGCGCGTCCAGGGGTAAAGCTAACCGTCACACCGTTCATGCCTGCGTAGTGCTGTTGGTAGCCATTGAACCCATACGGCTTGTGCTCAAAGTCCGCGTTCATAAAGTCGCTCAAAGCTGCGACGGTATCAAGTAGGGGTTTCTGCGTCGTACACGTCAAAAAGTCGATTTTGTGTGTAACTTCCACCCCCCTATCAGTAGCAGGGGGTGGAACGGACGCCGCGCCGCTCACAGTGCACCCCTGAAAAACCCTGTAGGTGCCTTTAAGGTGCCACTAAGCAAAAAGAGAACCGAGACGCCGTTTAAGCATCTCGGTTTCTTACGTCCTGCACGCACTTTTCTGATGGTGGAGCTTATCAGATTCGAACTGATGACCCCCTGCTTGCAAAGCCTACCGGGAGTGTACCGCCGGAAATTACCGTACTTTACAGAACTCCTTTCTATGCGTCCCTCACGCGCTTTATTCGAAATATCTCACAGGCTCTATCCCGGCTCATCCCGTCTCATGTGAAAACCGTGGCTGTATTGTGGCTGTATTTCTGCTACGCTGGCTGTATGGCACGAGCTAAGAAATCCTCCAAACGGGCAAACAATGAAGGCAGCGTTTACAGGCGTGCGTCAACGGGTAAATGGGTCGGCTCTATCACCCTCGGGTACAGTCCAGAAGGCAAGCGCAAGCGCAAAGAGGTCACAGGCAATACGCAAGCTGAGGCGTTAGCTAAGCTCGAGGCTATCAAGCGTGAGGTCGGCTTAGGCACGTACAGCGATGACAGGCAGACGCTAGGCGACTACCTCCAGTCCTGGCTAAAGGATAAGACTGGAGAGGTGAGACCGCGCACGCTCGAGACCTACAAACGCGCTCTAGGGCACGTACAGCGCCGTATAGGTCACATACAGCTTGCTAAGCTCAAACCCGCCGACGTGAAGAGGGCAATACGCGACACGGGGCGCAAGGTGGGGGCTAGGAGTGCGAACCAATCGCGCACCTACTTACACGGGGCGCTAGAGGAGGCTGTGAGGCTCGAGCTATTGCACCGCAACCCCGTCAAGGCTGTAGAGCCCGTAGCAGAGACGCCGCGCACTAAGGTCATCTGGACGCCCGAACAGCGCACACGCTTCCTAGAGACCGCGAAGGACCACAGGCTATATGCCGCGTTCTATCTAGCAGCGAGCACGGGCTTACGCTTAGGTGAGCTTCTAGGGGTGCGCTGGGTGGATATGGAGGACGGCGTGTTAAGCGTGAGGCAACAGGTAGGCAGAGACGGCACGGTAGCGCCGCTCAAGACCGCCTCGAGCGTGCGTAAGGTAGGACTACCCGCCAAGGCTGTAGAGGTGCTGGACGCGCACAGGGTTAAGCAAGTTGAGGCGTTAGCGTTCATCGGGGCTGAGTGGTCACACGGGGGGCTCGTGTTCGTCTCACAGGTCAATACCCCTATCAGCCACGAAAACTTTAGGCGCGACTTTTATAAGCTGCAAGCGAACACGCCGAACCTACCCCGCGCCACCGTTCACGACCTCCGTCACGCCTTCGCTACGAACCTGCATTACTCAGGTGTCAAGCTGCGCACCGCCTCGAGCCTCTTAGGTCACAGCCGCCCTAGCACTACGCTAGACATCTACACGGCGTTTCGGGATGATGAGGTGTTTACTGTGCCGTCCCTCGAGCCGGAGGACGCCTAACCCCTTCTCTTTAGCCGGGGGGGTGTGCCAAACGCTTCACAGCGCTCTCAGTGCGCAGGCGCTACGCTGTCTGCATGAAAATTGCAGCTAATCTGAAATCTTTAGGTAGAGTGACACTCATCTTGGGCACAATCGCAACGGCTCTAACCATCTTCGGGCTCCAGGGTTCAACGTCGGCTCAGGCGTTTCAACTAACCGCGCTTTATGGCATCTCAATATTTTGCTCATCGCTGTTTAGTGGAATGCTTTTCTTAGGTTTGGGCGCAATCCTGGAGCAGCTAAACCGCATAGGCGACTCACTCGAGGTAGAGAAGAAGGCGACAGCGCAAGAGGTAGAGGGTGCAGGCGCGGGCGTGAGGTCGGCTACTGCTCACGACTAACGTGACATATCACCTTATGAGTAAACAAATCCATAGTAGTTTACTCATATGCGCGAAGACGACAAAAACAAGCAACCCCATGAGCGGTTAAGAAGCCTCCGACTACACAACGGTCTCACTATGCGCGATGTGGAGGAGATGACAGACGGCGCGGTGTCGTATTCCTATATCGGGCGTTTGGAGACGGGTAAGGCTGACGTGAACTCCTTAACTATGAAGTCCTCTAGGGCTATAGGTGAGGTGTACGGGATGGACTTGCAAACCTTTATGTACTACCTCTTTGGGTGGGGGGAAGTAGGCGTAAAGCAAACGCAGAAGGACGCACAGACCGCCGAAACGCGCCGTCGCGTCAAGAAGCTCGAGACGCTAGTAGGTCAACTAACTCAAGGGCTCTCAGAGGCACAGGATGAACTAGAAGCGTTGCGCCATGAGGTGAACACCTAGCACGTACCCGCTAATTCTGCTTAGGGCGACAGTTTACAGACATTAACTTTTGATGAGGGACGACATACCGCGTCGTCCCTTTTCGTTGTGTAAAATCCCCTGCTTGCTTCTCAGTCAACAACTACAATAAAGCATATATGACACACGCTTAGTGTCATGACAGACTACAGAGAACGGAAGGTAACACGATGATTTTACAAGACGCCGCACCTAAGCCCCTTCTAACCGTTGACGAGTTCCTAGCGCAGATGCAAGGCGCGATAGGGCGCAACTCCGTCTATGACCTCTTGCGGGCTAACCGTATCAAACACCTCAAGGTCGGGCGCAAGATACTCATCCCCTCTTCGGAGGTCACGGGCTTTATTGAGCGTGAGACCGCGTTAGGGGTGGCAGCGTGAGCGAGAAAGCTGTAGACAACATGCTCGAGCGTGTGAGAGCGAACAGGGCTAAGCGTAAAGCCGCGCAAGCCGCTAAGCCCGCCGCCGCCACCGAGCCGCCCGCCGCGCCCGCCGCGCCCGCCGAAGCTCCTAAGAGACGCGCTAAGAAGAAGGGTTTTACCAAGATGGATAATGACCTCATAGCCGCGCTCAAGGGGCTCACAGCAAGCGAGTACGCCGTCATGGTAGCCCTCACGCGCAACACAACCGGGTGGCATCGTGAAGAGGTCGCCATGAGTCAGAACGACCTAGTGGAGGCTACGGGTAAGTCAAAGAGTAGTGTTAAGCGTGCCCTGAGAAGTCTGCGAAAGGCTGGGTTAATCGGACGGACTAGAGCCACCGTAAACCATCAAAAATCCTACGCTTATCGCGTGCTCAAAGAAGGTGTGGAGCGTCGTTTAGGTGGGGTCAAAAAGAACCCAGGGGTGGGGTCAAAAAGAACCCGCCCAAACGCTAGAAACGCTGTCAGTGACGAGGTTCACGAGTGTCTAAAGAAAGATAAAGAAAGGGATGATGCAAAGGCACACGCGCCTACCTCAGTCCCGGCTAAGAAGGAAGGTGTGGAGGACGCGGAGGATGACAGCGCTGTAGAGAGTGACAGCGTAGCAGGTGGGGTCAATATCATCGCCCTCACCTCACCCTCTAGTGCGGCTCTGGACGCGGTACGCGCTGACATCCGCGCCCGCAAGTACGACGGCGTGAGAGGCTACCGTGATGACGGTGTGGGGCTTATGAATCTCCAGCCCTGGCTCGAGAGGCGGCTCGAGGCGAATGACGCCGCCGCGCTGCTAGGCTTTGAGGTCAACGCGCCCGCCACACCCGCTTTACAGAGGGCAGCATGAGTGACCTACAGACCGACTACACAGGCAGTGAGGCTCGAGCCTTTGAGGAGGGCTACCGCCGCGCCCTAGAGGACTTGGCAGCGTCGAAGGGCATACCGCGCCATGTGCCGCCGCTCCTCACCCCTGGAGACGCCGCACGGGTCTTAGGCATCAACACGGACGCGCTCAAGTACCTACGTCAAACGGGTAAGCTCGAGGCTGTCCAGTACGAAGGCGCACACCCGCGCTATACCCGTGAAGCACTCAGGGACTACGCAGAGGCGCAAGCTATCACCCCACAATGGCACAAGCTGTTAGAGTAGACCAATCCAAAGATGGACCCGTTAGCACGTCCCTCACCCTCTTCTCTAGCAAGGGGGTGTTTCCTTTGGCGTTCCTCTCCCGATATTCCCGAAAGTGTAACGTAAACGCTTGACATGGTAGAATAGATATAGTAAGGGAAGAAACGCCCTACAATCCAACCTCACTAAAGGAGTGAACACATGAACATCGCACAGCAAACCTTCGGAGAACACCTCACCGCCGTTATCAACGCCGCTCAGAACGCGCCCATGCCGCCCGCAAGCCCCTCGAGCTATCACGGGCATACGGAGAACTTTTTCGCCACGCTAGACAGCCACGACGCGCAAGCAAGGGACATCTTAAACGACCACCGCTTGACAGAGGCGGGCAAGGGCGAGCGGTTCACACCTCTTAACGCGGATGTGAGTCAGCGCCTTAGCAGCATTGAGAGTGTTTGGGGAACCAACACCGAGACGTATCTGAGCAAACTCAAGCGCATCCTGAGCGACCAGGGCGCACCCGACCAGGGCGCACAGATGAACGCACGCGCCGACGCACAAATGATTCTCAACAGCGTAGAGCCCGAAAAGGTACTCGACGCCATGCTCAACCTTGCGAAAGATGAGGATGAGGCTATGCGTCACCTGATGCTACTGACACCGTTTCCAGGGCGCTACTTAACCTCTATCGGGCGTGCGAGCCTGACAGCCTTATACGATGAGCGTAAAGCCCCGCTTATGGGTACGGTGCTCTCAGAGGAGGGTGTGAACAGCTTAGCCGCCGCCACGCGCCTTAATGACGCCCGCCAAGACCTCAAGCAAGCGCTCGAAGCGTACGTGATTTGGGACAGCAAGCCCGCCATGAGCAAAGAGGGACTTACGCTCAGCTAACCGCACGCGGCGCACTCCCTCGAGCCTCTACCCTTACACGGGGTAGGGGCTTTTTCCGTTAGGTATCTTCACCCTCAAGAGGTCGCTCTAAGCCCGTAGCGGGGCTCTCAGCGCGTGGCTTTTGAGCGTGACTACCGAACGAACCGCACGACGGTCTCACCCTTCTTCTTTAGCCGGGGCATCTGGACAAAACTTAACCTTTGGCGTCTGTCACGCTGGCTGTACCTGTGGCTGTATGAAGAGGTCTTAATACCCCGTGGCTGTATTCTGGCTGTATTTTAGGGCAAAAGAGAAGCACCCCGTTTTAAGTGAGGTGCTTTCTTTACGTCCCTGACGCTGTTTCTCGGTATGGAGCTTATCAGATTCGAACTGATGACCCCCTGCTTGCAAAGCAGGTGCTCTCCCAGCTGAGCTAAAGCCCCGCGAAATGCAAAGAGAACTATAACGGAGTACCTGAGTCCATGTCAAGCACTCATTAGCGTTTTTTGCAACGTTGTAGTATTTTTGACTCGAGCCAGAACCTACAGAGCAAGGCATATTTCACTTTTTGAAATAAAGAACTATTTATAAGAGAAACGCCATTCTAGGAAAAACTTCTTCTCTAAAGTTCAGTATTCTGCAAACTAAAAAGATGCCTATTGATTTTAACTAATTGTTTAGTTAAAATCACTCATGGATATCAACCTCGATAAGCGCAGCCCGGTTCCTTTAGGCAACCAACTTCAAGCCCAAATTCGCCTTCTCATCATTACGGGTACGCTTACGCCCGGTGAACTTCTGCCGACTGTTCACGCCTTGGCAGCAGCGACGGATACGAACTACAACACGGTTGCGGCTGCCTACCGAGCGTTGGAAGCGCAGGGCTATCTCGTGCAGCGGCGGCGGGCGGGGACGAGGGTCGCCGCCGAGCCACCCGTGAGCGCGCAAGAGATGCTCGCCGCTCACCTCAGTGCGGAGGTAGCCGAGCGCGTATACGACCTAGGTTTGACAGCGGACGACACGCTTCAGCTCATCGGCGCGCACGTCGCGAATAGAGAGGTCGCGCCGACAGCGCCGCACATCGCAGTGCTCGCGGGTGACGCGGCGCAAGCGCTTTCGCTCGCGAGGAGAGCCGAGGCGCTTTTTGGCGAGACGCTGACGTTTGTGCCCGTTACGCCGACCTCTTACCGGAGCCAAGCTTACGCCGCGACGCTCGTCGCGCCTGCGCTGCTCGAGTCCTTACAAAGCGCGGCGACCGTCCGACGCCCGCCCAATACCCCGGTATGGCCTAACACCTACGACTTCCCCGCTGGTGCGGATTAAGGAGCGACATGACCCATACGGATAAAAGCGCGAGTGAGCAAGAGATTGCGCGCGGTCTTCGAGGCGTCATCTTCACCGAAACACGGCTCAGCGCGGTCGATGGTCAGGCGGGAAAGCTCGTCATCGGCGGCTTCGCGGTTGAGGAGCTTGCGCCAAAGGCGAGCTTTGAGGAGGTTCTTCACCTGCTCTGGCACGACCGCTTGCCTAACCAGGAGGAACTTTCGGAGCTGAGACGCGAGCTGGTGGCGCGGCGCGCGCTTCCCGAGGTGACCCTCACCGTGCTGCGGCACGCTGCTAAGCACAAGCTACCGCCGATGGACGCGCTACGCGTCGGCGTGGATACGCTGAGCCTCGCAGACGAGGAACCGAACGACCTCTCAAGACCCGCCAACTTGCGCCGCGCCATGCACTTAGTCGCCGCGCTGCCTAACGTACTCGCTGCGTATTGGCGCTTGCTGCAGGGCCTCGAGCCCGTCCCGCCGCAAGCAACCCTGAGCCACGCCGCGAACTTCCTCGCGACGCTGCACGGTGAGGAACCCCATCCGGAGGCGGCTCGAGCCCTGGAAACGTACTTCAACACGGTTATCGACCACGGCGTGAACAACTCGACCTTTACCGCGCGGGTCATCGCCAGCACCCGTTCGGATATGGTCTCAGCGGTCGTGGGCGCGGTCGGCGCGCTTAAAGGTCCTTTGCATGGCGGCGCGCCCGGACCCGCGATGGACATGGTTTTCGAGATTAGGCGGCGCGCCGAGGCGTTGGGGCGGAGCGTCGCGGAAGAGGCTGAAGCCTGGGTGCGGGAGAGGCTGGCGCAAGGAGAGCGCATCATGGGCTTCGGGCACCGGGTCTACCGCGTGCGCGATCCCCGCGCCGACGTGCTTGGCAAAGCGGCAAACGCGCTCTTCACGGAGAAAGATACCCAGCTTTACGACGACGCGAAAGCGGTCGAAGCGGCCGCGCTGCGACTACTCAACGCACATAAACCGGGTCGCAGTTTGCAAACCAACGTGGAGTTTTACACGGCGCTCGTACTGCACGGCGTAGGTCTAAGCGCCCCGCTTTTCTCCTCTGTCTTCGCGCTCGCACGCGCCGGCGGATGGACCGCGCATATCCTAGAGCAGATAGACGAGGATGAGCTGATTCGCCCGAGTTCGGCCTACTGCGGGGCACGAGGGCACACCTACGCGCCACCAGCTTGAGGCTCTTCTTATCATGGACGCCCAAATAAATGCTACGCTTAGCACAGCGTTAAGCGAAAAATGATACCCTTTCCGGTTAAACATGCGACTTTATCGCGTGTTTAGTCCCGAGGAAGAGCCTTCAGCCGCTGCTGGCAAGCTCAACGACAACGCGCGCAAATGTGAAGATGATACCTTCGGCTGAAGACTCCTGAGCGAGTAGAAACAGGTACGGATTCCGGTGATAACGGAGTCCGTATAATTTTTCATGACACAGAGCGATATAGGGAAGCTGAACCGCTTTACCGAAAAGTTATAGAGATTGACAAGCAGACGTTTGGCGAGGTGCGTCCAGGGCACGGTAGACATCTGGACAACCTCGCCAATTTGCTTAAAGATATGGGGCGTTGCGAGGAGGCGGAGCCGCTTTGTCGGCAGGCAGTCGAAGTTTTTAGCACGAGCTTGGGCGACAACCACGCTCACACGGAAAGTGCGAGAAGGAACTACCAAAGCATTTTAGAATGTTTGGCTTAGCGCTCCCACCTCGAACCCCTATCAAAGGGCGGTGTACCACGTTTTGTGTATAGAGTTGCGCGAAGCTCGTAAGGGAGGTTGTCTAGCATCCGCGTACACACAAAACGGAACACCTTCATCAAAACCTCTATACTAACGGATGGAACGCCCTACTTTTCTCACCGGCAACCTCGTTGACGTTCACGCCCAGGAGGTCTACCCGGCGCGGCTCGAGCTGTCCGGCGGCGTCATCACCCGCATCACGCGCGAGGACGGACCTTTCGAGCACTACCTCATGCCCGGTTTCGTAGACGCCCACGTCCACATCGAAAGTTCGATGTTGCCCCCGAGCGAGTTCGCACGGCTCGCGGTGCGCCACGGCACGGTCGCCACAGTGAGCGACCCGCACGAGATCGGCAACGTGTTGGGTGCCAAAGGCGTGCGCTTCATGCTGGACGACGCGGACGCGAGCCCCCTAACGATGTGCTTCGGTGCGCCGCCTTGCGTGCCCGCGACGAGCTTTGAAACGGCGGGCTCGAGCCTCGGCTTGGAGGAGGTGCGCGCGCTGCTGCGAGACCCTAGAATCGGCTACTTGAGCGAGGTCATGAACGTGCCTGGCGTGTTAGCGGGCGACGAGGCGCTCCTAGCGAAGATGGCGGCGGCGACGTCGCTCGGCAAACCCGTCGACGGTCACGCGCCGGGGCTGCGCGGCGAGCCGCTCGCGCGCTACGCCAGAGCGGGCATCACCACCGACCACGAGAGCGTGCGCCTCGAGGAGGGAGAGGAGAAGCTGGCGGCGGGGCTTAAACTCGCGATCCGCGAGGGCTCGGCGGCGAAGAACTTCGAGTCGCTCTGGCCGCTGCTACGCGACTACCCCGGCAAACTCATGCTTTGCACCGACGACCTCCACCCCGACGACTTAGAAGCGGGACATATCAACCTCATCGTGAAGCGGGGGCTAGCTAAAGGGCTAGACCTCATGACGCTGCTACGCGCCGCTTGCGTCACGCCCACCGAGCACTACGCGCTGGATATCGGCTTGTTGCGCGAAGGTGACGCGGCGGATTTTATCGTGGTGGATGACCTCGAGACTATAGATGTTTTAGCGACCTATCTACGAGGTCAGCGGGTGGCTGAAAGGGGCGCAACGCACCTTCCTAGTCGGCGCGTCGCCACGCCCAACCGCTTTGCGGCGGCGCTCAAGACGCCCGCGGACTTTCGCGTCGCTGCTCAGCCGGGACGCCTCAACGTCATCGCCGCGTCGGACGGGCAACTGGTCACGAAACGAGAGGTCGTCCGCGCGCGCGTCGAGGCGGGCGAGGTCCTTCCAGATGTAGAGAACGACGTGCTCAAGCTGAGTGTCGTGAACCGCTACGAAGACGCGCCCTGCGCTGCCGCCTTTGTCAAGGGTTTCGGTTTGAAACGCGGCGCGATCGCCTCGTCGGTGGCGCACGACTCGCATAACGTCATCGCTGTAGGCACCTCGGACGACGCGCTCTGCGCGGCGGTCAACCTCGTGCTCGAGGGGCGCGGCGGTCTCTCGCTGGTGGACGGAGACGAAAAGGTGTGTCTGGCGCTCCCCATCGCAGGTCTGATGAGCGACCGGGACGGGTTCGAGGTGGCGGCGCACTACAGCGAGCTGAGTGAGCGTGCGAAGGCGCTGGGCTCGGCGCTCCACGCGCCTTACATGACCCTCTCGTTTATGGCGCTGCTGGTCATCCCCGACCTCAAGCTCAGCGACCGGGGGCTCTTCGACGGAACGCGCTTCGCGTTCACCGAACTTTTCGAATCTTGAAGGCTTAGATTGCTTTGACGACCGAGGCGACGTCGTTGGCGACGGCTTCGATGAGCGCTTCGTCCTGCCCTTCGACCATTACGCGTACCAGGGGTTCCGTCCCGCTCGGGCGCAGGTTGATGCGGCCCTGCCCCTCGAGCCGCAGCGCCGCCGCCTCGACCGCTTGGCGCACCTCTTCGTGCTCCGCCACGCTCGCTTTAAGCGCCGGCTCCACGCGCACGTTGAGGAGCGTTTGCGGGTACATGACGATCTCGTCCACCCAGGCATCTAAAGGTTTGCCTAGCGCCTGCGCAGCCGCCAAGGTCTGCAACGCGCTAAAGATGCCGTCGCCCGTAGGCGCTTTATCCAAGAAGAGCAGATGTCCTGACTGTTCGCCGCCCAAAGTGAGGTCCTCGCGGTTGAGCAGTTCGTGGACGTAGCGGTCGCCTACGGCGGAGCGCAGCAGCGTGACGCCGTGCTTGCCCAAGTAATGCTCTAAACCCAGGTTGCCCATCACCGTCGAGACGACCGCTTGTTCGCCCCGGTGCAGGGCGCAGATCGCCAACATGTGGTCGCCCGACACGAGCCGACCCTGGCGGTCCACGAGCAGAACTCGGTCGGCGTCGCCGTCGAAGGTCACGCCTAAGTCGAGACTATTTTCTACCACGTAGGATTGAATCACGCCCGGGTGCGTCGAGCCGCAGTTTGTGTTGATGTTTATGCCGTCGGGGTCGTCGCAGATGACCTTGACGTCTGCGCCGAGCGCCCGGAAGACCTCGGGCGCGAGCCTGTAGCTCGCGCCGTTAGCGCAGTCTAAGCCGATGGTGCGGCCGCTGAGGTCAGGACCGTTGGCGACTAGAAAGTCGAAGTAGTCGCTGTTTTCTGCGCGGTTATGCCGCCGGACCGTGCCAACGCTCTCGCCCGTGACGGGCTCTAGCGCGTCAATTTTGTCTAAGTAACGCTCGATCTCCGCCTCGATCTTGTCCGAGAGCTTTTCCCCTTTGTGGTCGAAAAACTTGATGCCGTTATCCGCGAACGGGTTGTGCGACGCGCTTATCACGACGCCCGCGTCCGCGCCCAAGACGCGGGCGAGATGCGAAACGCCGGGGGTCGGCATCACGCCTAAGCCCACCGCTTCAGCGCCCCTCGAGGCGAGCCCGGCTGAAAGCGCGTTAGCGAGCATCGGGCCGGAGCGGCGCGTGTCCGTGCCGATAAGAACGGTGGGCGCATGTTTGCCCGCGTCTCTGAGGGCTTCGGCGGCGGCTACGCCGACTTGAAAGGCGAAAGCGGCGGTGAGCGGGTCCTCGCCCGCGACCCCACGGATGCCGTCGGTTCCGAAATAGTGTCGTGTCGTCATCGGGACTATTCTAGCGTGAGAAAGCCCACAGGCGACGTGCGATTGTACGCATGTGGAGGGGGTAGGTGATGTATAGCCATCTCTATAGGGGCGTTCATGATGTGGAGTGGTTCGTGGTGGGTACTCATAAGTCTCTAAAGATTATGACCCGCCAAGGTGTAAAGATGGTTAGAAAAGCTCCGGTTTAGAACCAGTCCGTATGACCTCGCGTTCGGAGACGCACCTTAGCGAGACCACCCACCCTGACAAACTCAAAAAATGAGAGCTTAATTAATACTTTATGTATTGTGTGTGCTCGGTATAGTGTGAGAAACTTAACGCAGTGTTAAAAACTTAACACTTAGAGGGTCTATTTCTTTTCTACTTCCTTTGCCGTGACGCCGATATGGACCAGATTGCTCTTTAGGGGATACTTATGAACAGATGGCGCAAGGTAGAAACGCGGAGGCTAGGTTTATTGGTTGGCAGCGTCGGGCTAATCTTCTTGCTTTTTGCCTGTCAGCAGACTCGAGAGGCGCGTTTAGAGGACGAAGTGACCGCCACGCTCGGGGCGGACGCCGGGAGCGTTCGTTTAGAGAACGGCGCGCAAGCTACGTTCGAGGAGGGGTTTTTCTCCCAGGAAGCGCGCGTAACGCTCGCCTCGAGCGCCGCGCCGCAGCCCGCGCCGACAGACGCACCCCCGGACTATGCCGGCTCAGTCGAAGCTATAGGGCCGAGCGTCACGCTCACGTTGCCCTACGCGGCGCTCGACGGTTCGGCGGACACCTTTGCGGCGCGTAAACGCCTCCACATCGACCTGCCCGGACAGGTGGACGGTGCGGGCGCACCGGAGATGCTCGAGGTTTATCTTATCCTCGCCGATGGTACAGAGCATTTCTACTTAGACACTGAACGCGCTTCAGAAGAAACCGTCCAAAGTGATACCCACAGGGTTACCCTCAACCACCTCCAGCTCAAGAGCAGTGCAGCTGAGGGCCGCGTCACCATACGTGTGCGCGCCCTCAGGTCGGTGGACCGAGACGCTGCCCTCACCGCGCAGGCGGTGCCGAGCGGCTTCGTGTTAGAGGATGTGGTCACAGGTCTCAACCAAGGTGTCGTCTTCGACTTCGCGTCCGACGGGCGCATTTTTATCGGGGAGAAGGGCGGCGCTGTACGTGTGTTTGAGAACGGGTCGCTGAAAGGTGCCCCCTTTATCGACCTCTCGGCGCAGGTCAATAGCCGCCACGACCGGGGGATGTTGGGGCTCGCGGTGCACCCCGACTTTCCCGCGCAGCCTTACGTCTACGTGCTCTTCACCTATGACCCGCCGGAACTCTCAGGCACAGCGACGGGCGGACCCGACGGCAACGGCGCGCGGGTTTCGCGCCTGGTGCGCGTCACCGCGGACGAGGCGCAGGGCTATAACGTCGCGGTGCCGGGCAGCGAGCGGGTCCTTTTAGGAACGAACAGCACGTACGCGAATATCGGCAATCCGGAGGAGCGCAACGGTCCCCCCTCCTGTGAGGAGAACGGCGTGTACGTCCGCGACTGCTTGCCCGCCGACGAGCAGTCGCACACCATCGGCACGGTGCGCTTCGGCACGGACGGCTCGCTCTTCGTCAGCAACGGCGACGGCGCGAACTATACGAAGACCGAGCCCTACACGACGCGCGCGCTCAGTTTGGACAGCCTCGCGGGCAAAGTGATGCGCATAGACCCGGCGACGGGGCGAGGCTATCCAGACAATCCCTTCTATGACGGCGACCCGGACAGCAACCGCTCGAAGGTCTACAGCTCGGGCCTACGCAACCCCTTCCGCTTCGCGGTTCATCCCGCGACGGGCGAGCCCTTCATCGGCGACGTAGGGCGGGGCACCTGGGAAGAGGTCAATACGGGCGAGGGCGCAAATTTCGGCTGGCCCTGCTACGAGGGCGGAAACGGCGAGAGCTTGCAGCAAGGCGGCTTTAGAGCGCTGGAGTTCTGTCAAGACTTCTACGAAAACGGGCGCGTCACGCCGCCGCTCTATAGCTACACGCGCAGCGGGACGAGCGCCTCGGTTCAAGTCGGCGACTTCTACACGGGCACGCGCTACCCGGACGAGTACCGGGGCGCACTCTTCATCACCGACTACAACCAGCGCTGGATTCGCACGCTCACCTTCGGGGCCGACGGTCGCGTGACGGACGTGAACTTTGGCACCGAGCAGGGCGTGGTGCAGATGGTGGCGCGTCCAGGGGGCGACCTCTACCTCATGAATATTCGAGAGGGTAAGCTCAAGCGGCTGCGCTATACAGCGGCGGGCAACACGCCGCCTGTGGCGCAAGCGAGCGCGTCGGGCGCGTCAGGCTCCGTTCCCTTAACGGTGCGCTTTACGGGCGGTGACAGCACAGATGACGACGGCGACACGCTCAGCTATTCGTGGGACTTCGGCGACGGCAACACCTCGACTGAAGCGAACCCGACCCACACCTATGAAGAGGTCAGCCTCTACCGCGCCCGCTTGACGGTGACGGACACAGCGGGCGCGAGCAACACGGACACCGTCCTTGTCGAAGCGGGTACGACCCAGCCCGTCGCGGTCATCCTCTCGCCCCAAGACGGCGCGACCTTCACCGTCGGCAACCAGGTTCCTTTCCTCGCGTCGGACCAGGGCGAGACGCTGCGCGGTGAGGACTTCTCCTGGTCTTTGAAGCTCAACCATAACGAGCACCAACACTTCGACGAGTTGCCTCCCACGATGGGCGAAGACGGCGCGTTCACGGTGCCCGACCACGGCGACAACACCTCGCTAGAGCTTTGCTTGCGCGTCATGCAAAACGGCAACAAGAGCGACCCGAGCTGCGTGACGCTCACCTTGAACACGGTGGAATACACGCTCGACACTGAGCCGAGCGGTCTGACGCTGAGCTGGGAAGGGGTGGAGCGCACAACGCCCTTTACCGTCACGACGAACGTGAACGCCCGCCAGCAACTGAGCGCCTTAAAGGAGCAGGAGGGGCTGGACTTCGTGAGCTGGTCCGACAGCGGCGAGCGCATCCACGACATCACGGTTCAGAGCGAGCCGCGAACTCTCGTCGCAACCTACGCACCGTCTAAGCCAGCGTGCGGGTCCCTCACCCAAGAGGCGGAAGCGGGCGAGCTTTTCGGCGCGTTCCGCGCCGCGAACCGCGCCTCGGCGAGCGGCGGACGTTACATCGACACGCCGGACGGTTTCGGACATCAGAAGGGAACGCCTAACCGCGCTCACCGTGCCGACTACTGCATGACCGTCACCGAGCCAGGTCAGTACACCCTGAAGGGCTGGGTCCAGGGCTCGAGCGGCAGCGATTCGTTCTTCGTCGCGGTGGACGGCGCGGGCGGCGGACGTTGGGATACGCCGCGCAACCGGAGCTTCGAACCCCAGATCGCCGCGCGGCGCAGACAGCCCGCCTACACCTTCGACCTGGACGCGGGTGAACACACCGTCTCGGTCTACATGCGCGAGGACGGCACGAAACTCGACAAGGTCGCCTTAGAAAGGGTCAATACGGCGAGCACCTGCGGGCCTTTAACCCAGGAAGCGGAAGCGGGCGAGCTTTTTGGCGCGTTCCGCGTCGCGGACGGCGCGTCCGCGAGCGGCGGACGCTACATTGACACGCCGGACGGCGTCGGTCACCAGAAGGGTATCAATCCCGCTAACCGTGCCGAGTACTGCGTAAATGTGACCGAACCAGGGCGCTATAAGGTAAGAGGTTGGGTGCAGGGCTCGAGGAGCAGCGATTCGTTCTTCCTCGGCGTGGATAGTGATATCAAGAATGAACGCTGGGACACGCCGCGCAACAGCAGCTTCGAGCCGCAAGACGCCGCGCGGCGCGGCCGCTCCCCCTTTACATTCGACTTAGACGTGGGTGAACATACGCTCACGATCTACATGCGTGAAGACGGGACGCGCTTGGATAAGCTCGAGCTAGTCCGCGTGAACTGAGAAATCAGGAGGCTCGGGGCTACTTCGCCTCGAGCCAATTCTCGCCCACCCCGACCTCCGCGACGAGCGGCACGCGCATCTCGAACGCGCCCTCCATCGTCGTTTGAACCTCTTGCGCGACCTCTTGAACACGATCTTCGGGCGCTTCGATGACCAACTCGTCGTGAACTTGGAGGAGCAGCTTCGCGCCCTGCTCGCGCAGTTTGGGGGCCAGCTGGAGCATGGCTAGCTTCACGATGTCCGCCTGCGTTCCCTGGATCGGCATGTTGTAGGCGGTGCGCTCGGCGTACTCGCGCAGGTTGCGGTTTTTCGTGTTGATGTCGGGGATCATGCGCCGCCGCCCCAGAAGCGTCTCGACGTAACCCTCTTTGCGGGCGAAGGTGAGCGTGTCGTCGATATACCCTTGCACCTTAGGGTAACGCTCGAAATAGGTCGTAATAAAGGCGTCCGCCTCCTTGTAGCTGATGCCCAACTCGTTCGTGAGGCGGTGTGCCGACATACCGTACAACACGCCGAAGTTGATGATCTTCGCCACGCGGCGCATGTCGGGTGTGGCGTCTTCTAAAGCGACCTCATGAATCTGCGCGGCGGTGCGGCGGTGGATGTCCTCGCCCTTCTGAAACGTCTCGATGAGCGCCTCCTCGCCTGTGATGTGCGCTAAGATGCGCAGCTCGATCTGCGAGTAGTCCGCGACCAGCAGTTTAGCCCCCTCGGCGGCGACGAAACCGCGCCGAATCTGTCGCCCGATTTCGGTGCGCACGGGGATGTTTTGCAGGTTCGGGTTGGCGCTGGATAACCGCCCCGTCGCCGTGACGGTCTGGTTAAAGGTCGTGTGAATCCGCCCCGTTCGCTCGTTGACGAGGCGCGGCAGCGGGTCTAAGTACGTGCTCTTGAGCTTCGACAGCTCGCGGTATTCCAGGATAAGGCCCACGACGGGATGCGCGTCGCGAAGCGGCTCTAAGGCGCTCACCGCCGTGGAGCGTTTGCCCGTGGAGGTCTTTTTGCCGGGTTGCAGCTCGAGCTTCTCGTACAAAAGCTCCGCCAATTGATCGCGCGAGTTGAGGTTCAGCTCGGGGTTTTGGGCGATCTCGCGGACCTCTGTCTCGAGCCGCGTCAAGGTCTCGTTCATCGCCGCCGACTGCGCCTCCAAAAAGGGTACGTCGAGCCGCACGCCCGTGTATTCCATCTCGGCAAGAACGTCCGCGAGGGGTTTTTCGATTTCTTCGTAGAGGTCTCCGAGTTTACCCGTCAACTTCTCCGGCAAGAGGTCGAGCAGCTCGGCGGTGACGGTCGCGCGGGAGGTGCTGTCCGCGCCCCACTCGCCCGCCCCGTAGCGCCGCGCGACCGTTTCGGGCTCGGTTACGTTCGGGTCTAAGACATACGCCATGAGAAGCGGATCATCGCCCGGCTTACAGTCCAAGCCTTCGCGCCGCGCGTAGACGCTAAGCGCTTTAGCATCACAAGCATTTAACTCGCCCTCCGTGCGCAAGATGTCGCCTCGCCACCGCTCCGCGATGTTCGCCACGGTTCCGGCTGACGCGACGGAGAGTTCACTTAGCTCCGCGTTCATGGGGTTGGCGTCGGACAAAACGTAACCGAAGCTGCCGCCGAAAAAGATATCCGCCGAAGAAATCTTTTGGTACGTATGGCTCGCGCCGGACTGCGCCGCGCTACCCAAACCAAGCTCGTTAATGATAGAGCCGAACTCGAGCCCCGCCAACACCTCCTGGAGGTCTTCGCGCGCCATCTCCCGCTTCGCCCAGCCTTCCGGGTCGATGCCTATGTCGGCGTCGGTGACGATTTTCGAGAGCATTTTGGAGAACTTGACGTCCCCCAAGCTCGCCTTGACCTTTTTCGCGGCGGAGACCGGCTCTAGCTCGTCGACGTGCTCCAAAATATAGTCGAGCGTGTCGTAGCTCTGCAACAACTTCGCCGCCGTTTTGGGTCCGATACCTTTGGCCCCCGGAATGTTGTCGGATGAGTCGCCGGTCAGCGCTCGGTAGTCGATCCACTGGTCCACGCGCACGCCGAACTTTTCGAAGACTTCGTCGGGTCCGAAGCGCTCTGCCTTGGTGAGCCCGCGCACGCACACCCGCTCCGACACGAGCTGGTAGGCGTCGCGGTCGCTCGTGACGATTTCGACGCTGTATCCCTTCGCTTCACAGCGCTTGGCGATGGTGCCGATGAGGTCGTCCGCCTCTAAGCCCGCCTGCTCGATCTGGTAGAGCCCCAACAGCTCGACGACCTTTTTAATGGTCCTGATCTGTCCGGGCAAGTCTTCGGGTATCTCTTTGCGCCCCGCCTTGTAGTCCTCGTACTGCTCGTGGCGAAAGGTCTTAGCGGGCGCGTCGAAAGTGACGACCGTCGCGTCGAACTCGCCCTCCTCTTGCAAGATGCGCAGCAGCGAGCGCAGAAAGCCGTACACCGCGTTCGTCGCTTCGCCCTTGCTGTTCGACAGCTCGCGAATCGCGTAGTAGGAGCGAAAGGCTAGCGCGTGACCGTCGATGATGACGATCTTGTGACCGTTAGCCTTTTTAAGCGCGTCACTTTGGAGGAGCGGTGTTTGGTTCGGTTTGTCAGGCATAAAAGGGTTGTTTGGATGAGGCGCGACCGTTGCCTGAAGAAACGAGTTTCTCGAGGAATGCGTGCAGGGAAACGCTCCCTACGCGCATATCGTAAAGCAGTTTTTCCTGACCTGCTGACCTGCTGAAATGCTGAAATGCTACCCATTTTACTAAGTTTGCTCGAGTTGATCCAAAAGTAAATAAATAACATGATACCGACATACCCCTAGTTTATCCTTTTCATGAACCTCGCCTTGATGTGCAGATGCGCCCCGGTCAGACTCTTGTCAGACGTAGACTTATAGAGTGACAATCTAATGCGTGAGGCTCTCTCTCTACTACGACGTACCTTTAAGCCGCGCACCCTCAAGCTTCTCGTCGCGCTTGCGGGTTGGGGCTTCTATATCGCCCTATTTATGTTCAGCTTCGACACGTTCGGAGCGCAGATGGGGGCGTTGGCGCTCCTGCCCGTCGCGCTCAGCGCTTGGCTCTGGGGATTATATGCCGGCCTCTTTGCGGGTGCATTTAGCTTCGTTGTCAACACCCTTTTATTCAACCTCGTAGACCCCGCTTCGGGCGGTTGGGGCGCTGTGCTCTATCATCAGGACGGCGCAGGTCACGTCGCTGTTCTTTTCCTCGGCGGCGTCGTCGGCTATCTGCGCGACGTGCGCGTGCAACTTCATAAACAGAAGAAAGCGTTGCTCGAGAAGCAGGCGCAGCTCCTCCACCTGGCGCAACACGATGTGCTGACAGGCTTGCCCAATCGCTCACTCTTCATCGACCGCTTAGAGCAGGCCGTCGTCCAGGCGAAGCGTAGCGGCGAAATTGTCGCGGTTTGCTTTCTCGACCTGAACGGCTTCAAAGCGGTCAACGACACCTTAGGACACGCCGCCGGTGACGAGCTGCTGCAACAGATCGCCGAGCGTTTAAGAGGACGCCGCCGCGAAAGCGACACCTTAGCCCGTATGGGCGGCGACGAATTTACGATTATTGCGACGGGGCTTAGAGACGTTCGCGGTGTCAAGCGCGTGGCGGAGACCCTGCTAGACGCCTTCCACCTGCCTTTCATGATTCAAGGTCAAGAGGTGCGCATGAACGCGAGTTTGGGTCTGGCGCTCTACCCGCAGGACGGCCGAAGCACCGACGAGCTGCTTCAAGTCGCTGACGGGGCGATGTACCGGGTGAAGCGGCGCAAGGTCGAGGGCGACATCAAGAGCCATTTAACCCTTCATTAACGCCGACTAGAAAACGCTTGAGTCGCGCTGAGCCGTTCTGGTACGCTCTACCTCTAAAGGAGCACCCTATGATGCTATCCAAACGGGTATTATCTAGATGGACGCCGATCGTTTTCGCCCTCTTATTTCTTATAGCTTGCAGCGTGGAGAGTGGTCCTGATACCGACTCACCTACCGAACAACCCGACATTGCGGGCAACAACGCCGCCACGCTTTCGGGCGCGGCGCTCGGCAGTGACGAAGCGGACGTTCAGGCGCTGCGTAAAGAGGTGGACGTCACCTTGATGTCGCCCAGCGCAGACTTCGAGTTAGGGACGTTTTACGCCTCGAGACCGAGGCTCGAGACCGATTCGGTCTTCTGGATTTTGCCCCTCACCAACGTTGGTGACGAGACGCGCTGCTTCGTCAAAGTAGTTGATATCACCTTCCGAGATAGCGACGGTGGCGTTCTCTCTGCGGAGGATAGTCAGTTCGTGGACGGCAGCGTTGGCGCGCTCCCATCTTCTATCTACACCAGCACCTGCCTTGCGCCTGCAGAAACGGGCTACATTCTAGGAATTCAGCTCGATGATAACGCACCCATCTATAGCGACCTGGACGCCGTCGAGATTGGTGGAATAGAGGTCAGTTCCAGCCCGCCAGCCGCTCCTGACATTCGCGTGATTCCGCAGCGCTACGCCGTGAGCATGAACCAGGAATTGTCCGTGAACGTTGAGAACGAGGGCAGCCAGATAGGATACGTCACCGACGCAACCACTATCCTGCTAGACGCCGATGATCTTCCGCTGAACTGGACCTTTCTTGACCTCAGTCAAGGTTGGGACGGCGACATTGCTCCCGCTGAAACGCGCACGCTCGTCGACGACATTCGCTACCAGGGGCAGGCTGAGAAAATAAGAGTTATCACGGATTTTGACAGCGAGCCGCCCGAAGAGGTAGACGCGCAAGGATTAACGGGCGTAGAGTCGCACGTCGAGCGGTTACAGCGGCGAAATGCTCGAGAACAAGCTAAGCTCGAGGCGCTACAGGTAAAACCCTAAAGCTTCTCGAAGAGTGCCAGCGTAATCCGTTTTCGGTGCTGCGCCTTTCGCAGCCTCAGCCCGACCTTTTTAGCTTCATCCTCTAAGAGAGCGGGGTCGATAAAGCGAACCCCCGAAAGCCTGAAGAAGCTCTGGAAGAGTCGCCCGTACCAGGCTTCGGCTTTGGACACGTACATCTGCCACATCAGTCCGCCCGGCTTGAGCACGCGGCTGAACTCGGATATGGCTCGGGGGAGGTTGACGAACTCATTGAGCGACGCGCCGCAAACGACCGTGTCGAAGCTCGAGTCCTCATACGGCAGCTTCAGCACGTCGGCGTGGACGAGCGTCATAGTGACCCCTTCCTTGTCCGCGTATTCCTTCGCCTTCTCCAGAAACGGTACGCTAAAGTCCACCGCGTGGACCTCTAGCTCGCTCTCGTGATGGAGCAGCGTGCGCGCGTAGAGCCCCGCCGAACACGCCGCGTCTAGCGCGATCTGACCGGGTTGCGGGTCCAGCCACTTGAGCATCAGCTCAAGCTCGCGCGTCACGTCGAAGTCGCCACCTGTGATGATGGAGAGCGAGCGCTTGCGCCAGAGCGGTTCGTAGAGCGCCGCGGTGAGCGGCAAGAAGTTGCTCGCTTGGGCGAGGGGGACGCTCGGGCGCGTCTCCAAGGCGCGGTAGATGCCGTCCTCGAGCCTTAGCGGTTGGGTGAAGATAGCCGGAGAGGATTTCAAGACCCCTTAGTCTGTCACGTCAACACGGTCAAGTTCGTGAACGCGCCTATAAAGTCGGCGCGTTTACTTCTGTCTCTTCTGGTTCCACGCCAAGATGCTGCAAAATGAGCCCAAACACGTCTGCCGCCTCGAAAGAGGTCTGCTCCAACTTCTGCTGCGTCACGAAGAGAGGCCTTTTCGCGGGCGTTTCGCTCCGCAAGCCGTGTGAGCCTTTCACGAGCGTCGCGTCCAGTCCGATCACGTCCATCATGTAACGAAAACCCAGCTTCTTCTTGAGCAGCACGCCGCCCACTTTGAGCTTGGGGCTTTTGAACGCTGGATTGACGAAGAGTTCCGCCGGATCGTAGCCAGGTTTGTCGTGAATCGCAACGGTGCGGGCAAAGTCGGGCGCTTTGGCGTCGTCTAACCAGTAGTAATAGGTGAACCAAGCACCCCGCTCGGCTAGCACAACGAAATCGCCGGAGCGCGGATGATCCAGGTTGTAGCGCCTTTTGCCCGCGTCGTCCAAAACTTCTGCCACCCCGTCCGTGGACTCTAAAATCCCGCGCACCTCGTCCATGCGACTTCTATCTTGCACGTACACGTGCGCGATCTGATGGTCGGCAACAGCGAAGGCGGGGCTCATTCCGTAGTTCAGGTGCTCTAAGCCCAACTCCTCGCGCACGTGAATGAGGCCCTTCTCGCGGAAAATTCGGTTGAGGTGAATGGGCTTGTCGGCGTGGTCGATGCCGTATTCGGACACGAGAACGACCTGAACGCCCTTCGCTTCGAAAAATTCGATGAGGTCGCCCGTCACGTCGTCGATCTCGCGCAAGTCCTGTGAGACTTTCGCTAAGTCGGGACCGTGTCGCTGCAAGCCGTAGTCGAGGTGGGGCAGATAGACGAGGGAGAGGGTCGGGCTGTGGCGCTCCTCGATCCATTTAGCGGCGTCGGCGATCCACTGGCTCGAGACCACCGCCGAGTTCGGTCCCCAAAAGTTGAACAGGGGAAACTGACCTAAGTCGCTCTGCAAAGCGGGGCGAAGCGCGTGCGGCCAGGTGTAAATATCGGGGATTTTGCGGCCGTCAGCGGGATACATAGGACGCTCGATCACGGTGTAGTCCGCTGACGAGTAGGTCGCGTAGCGCCAGAAGAGGTTCGCGCAGGTGAAACTCGGGTCTCGCTGTTTGGCGACCTCCCACAGCTTCGGCGCTTGCACCATGCCGTCCGAGCGGTGCCAGAACTTGACCTCGCAGGCGTCGCGGGCGTACCAGCCGTTACCGACGACGCCGTGGTCACGAGGTGTCTTCCCAGTTGTATACGTTGCTAGAGCCGTGCAGGTTACAGCGGGCAGCGCCTCTTTGACGTGCGCGAGCGAGCCGCGCTCCACGAAAGCTTTGAGTTTAGGCGTGTGCTCGCCGATGAGTTCGGGCGTGAGCCCGACGACGTTGATGACGGCGGTTCGGTTCATGGGTTAGCGGCTCCTATCTCGAGGGTAGTGAACAAATTAAGCGGTGAACTCTGCAAGTTTCTTTATTCGACACGTTCGCGAAACCGCGCAGTCTTAGAAACAAGTTTCATGTTTTCTGCGGCAAGAATCATATTCTGCCAGAAGTTGAGTCGTGGCTGAGTATAATCCGAAGCTTCTTCCAGCGCGTCAAGAGCAAGTTCAAGCTCATTATGCTCAAGGTAACCCTCAAACTCCGCGATGAAGTGTGCGTATAATTCGGCGTTACTAGAGTTGGAGGGCGAAGACAGATTATTTCTCGCATCTATAAGATGATTCGCAGTTATAGCCCAACTTTGAAGAAGGTTTTCAGACGCCATCTATCTTCCTAATTTAATCTTCTAAGAGTATTACCTCGCTTCATGTTCCCTTGACGTACCGCTGAAAAAATAGCGTCAGACCAAACGCAAGTAGCGCTAAAACGACGCCCACCGCAGAGCCCATCACCGCAAGAACGAGCGCGTCTAAGAGCGCAACGCCCGCGATGAGTGAACCGATCGCCGCGCCAAAGCTGCGTCTCACGTAGACGAGATAGAGGCAAAAGCTCACCCAGCCGACGAAGAGCAGCAAGAGGAGCAGTCCCCACGTGTTGACGTATAGCGCGGCGTAGATTGCGGGAAGGACGAGCGCCAACGCAGGCCAGTACCGCGCGAAGCCGGGTCGTGACTCCATCTTAGCGAGATAGGTTAAGCCGATGATATAGAGCGCGAGTAGAAGAGACCAGAGGATGATTGACGCTGAAATTGGCGAAGAAAAAGCTACAAACGCAGTGACGTAAACCATTACTCGTGTGCTCGCCATGAGTAGCGGGCTGAGCGGGTTCGTCTTGTGCCAAGCGTCGTAAAGCACGATCAAACCAACGAGGATGACGCCGCACACCAGCGACGCCATGCCCATGAAAGCGAGTAGAAAGCCGCCTACGCCGAAAAGCGCCACCGTGACGGTGAGCGCGGCGTCTTTGGACACGCGCCCTGCTGCGAGAGGTCGCTCGGGCTGCATCTCGATGTCGTGCTCGTAGTCGAAGAGGTCGTTGAGAACCATCCCCGCCGTATAAAAAAGGACGAGCGCCACCGCAAGTACGAGCACCGTACCTGGTTGGCTCAGACCACCCCCTAGCGCCGCGCCTGCTAGCACGTTGCTCACGACCGTCGGGCTGTTCGAGATGCGCGCTAAAGCCAGGTGGTCTTTGAGCGTCCCCCAGTTCGTCTGCGCCGCGTTAGAGGACCCTGGCTTAGCAGACATTGAGCGCCCACCTATACTCGCGTCCGATAGACCCCAATAAATCTACCTTGAGTTCTTCCGGCAAGACTTCCCAAGTGTAGGTCTCGATCTCCAAGTGCTCGGTAAAGGGTTCTTTTTTAAGCAGCTCGAGCGTCTTCACAATCCCCTCTTGCGTCGAACTCAGCTCGCCGAAATGCTCTGTAAAAATAGGTACGTGAAAATGGACGCGCCACTCCTTCGCCTGTGCATCTTGAATGTGCGGGAGTGCACCCGAAAGGTCGGGGTACTGCGTGAGCGAACCGTCGTCGTTCCGTTGTAAAACCTGGTGGAGATAGGTGGGTTCGACGAAGGCTTGCAGGGCGTCTGCCACCTCGCCGCGCTCAGCTTCATCTCGGGGCAAGTCAACTTTAAGCGCCGAACTGATCTGAACTTTGCCTACCTTGATGCCGACCTCGCTGAACCGCGCCAACACGTCTGCAGGTTCCTCATAAGCTAGAGCGATGTGACAGGTGTCGAAGCAGATTTGGATGTGCGCCAGGAGACCCTCTCGAGCGTCCTCCTCGGCGATATTCAACCGCGCCGCCAACCGCTTCGCGCCGTAGCCTAAGAGCCAGTCCTGATAAAAGCGCACGACCTCTTCGCTGTTTTCCAAAAGTCCGTCGGGCTCGGGCTCGAGGTCTAGGTGAATCGTCTTGCCGCGCGCTTTTACGTAGTAGAGTTCCTCCGCGACGCGCACGATGTTATCCGTCAGCGTTTCCCACGTCGCGTTGCTGCTACCTACCCACGCTTTGTAAGAGAGCGGGCTCGTCGAGATGCCGCCCGTCACGCCACTGGGCAAGAGGTGTTCTAAAATCCGAATGAGCCGTAAGGTATAGCGCACCCGCTCTTCATCACGCCAGTCGGGTGCGTGAACGTTCGCTTTAACGGCTTGTCTGTGGAAGGGACCGTAAGGAAAGCCGTTCATAGTGAAGACGTAGAGCCCGCGCTCGTCCAAAAAGGTCTTGAAACGCGCTAAATTCTCCCCTTCCAGCACTTCGCAGCTCTCCTGCCCCGACAACCTCAACCCGATACCGAAGGGTTGATTCGGCGCGAATTCTGCCTTGAGAGGGACGGCGTAGCGCTCCAAACTCGCCGTAACCTCTTGCAAACCTTGGCTCGGGTGAATGTTCGTGCAGTAGGTGAAATGCTGCTTACTCAGGTGCATGGGTGACGAGCGGGGTTTCCTCTTTCATAATGCTATCGGGGTTCGTCAGCTTGAACTTAGGCGACTGTCCTAAGAACGACGCGGGGTTCTCCATGACGACCTTGTCAATAAGCGCTTCGCTATGTCCTCGGCGGCGCATCTCCAAGACGAACTGCGGCACCGCGAGGGGGTCGCTCTCGCCCCAGTCGCAGGCGGACGCGACACAAAGGCGCTCGGAGCCGTGCATCTCGAGCATGTCGATGGCTCGTCCTGGTGAGGATTTCGTCTTAGGATAGAGCGTCATGCCCGTCCAGAAGCCGTTGTCTAATATCATGCCGAGCGTGTGCTCTTCGGCGTGGTCCACCATCACGCGTCCCGGCGTAATGCGCGAATCCGCCGCCAAAGTCTCGACGATGACCTTCGTGCCTTTGTACTTATCCTCTAGGTGCGGCGTGTGGATGTGGATGAGCTGGTCGTGCTCCAAGGCGAGTTCGACGTGGTCTTTGAACGAAGCGAGTTCGTTGCGCGTCACGCGGTTGAGACCGATTTCGCCGATGCCCAGCACGTTCGGGCAGTCCAAAAACTCGGGGATGATCTCTAAGACCTCTTTGGTCAGCTCCCTATCTTCGCCCTCTTTCGGGTTCAAGCAGAGCCAGGTGTAGTGCTGAATGCCGTACTGCGCGGCGCGACTCGGCTCGAACACGGTCAAATGCTCGAAGTAGTCCGCGAACACGTCCGCGCTGCGGCGGTCATAGCCCGCCCAGAATGCGGGCTCGCTCAACGCGACGCAGCCCGTCATCGCCATCCTCTGATAGTCGTCGGTGGTGCGCGAAACCATATGAGCGTGCAGGTCAATATATTTCACGGTGCACTCCTTGTTCTTCTTGTTCCCCTCGTTCTCCTTTGGATTCCCTTTTGGAGGCTCCGAACGCCGCTTGCTGGTCGCGTTCCTCTAGGAGTTCCGTGTCGAGGTCGCTGAGCGCCAGCTGCACCCGCTCGGCGCGTCCCGCGTCGCCTTCGGAGAGGATGCTGAGCGCGCTACGGAAGGCGCGGAGCCGAAAGTCGTCCTCGCCGTTTTTGTCTACGCTGCGGTCGAGGCGGTCTAAAAAGCCCGCGATGTCTAAAATTTTGGTGCGGTGCTCGATGAAGAACTCGTCAATGAGCCGCTGTTGGCTCAGGGGGCAAGTGTCGGCTGTTTCCACGGGGTTCCTTTCTGGGCTGCTCGAGGACTCTGCGCACGGCGCAAGAGGTCAATACTTTGTACGATAATTTGCGGCTCCATCTCGTGAACTTCTGCACCCTGACCCACGCCTTCTAAGAGCATGATGGTGAGGCGTCCGCCCAGATGCTCGCGAAACTCGTCTAAGCCGCCCAAGATGCTGGCGGTATCGCCGAGTTCGGGCGTGTAGACGGCGAGGTCGAGCCGCTCGAGGAGCGTGAGGATGCGCTGCCAACTCGTCTTAGAGAGCATCCCTTTGAGGTAGGCGTAGGTCGAGTCTAAAGCGATGCCTATAGCGACCGCTTCGCCGTGCCTGAGCGAATAGCCCGTCATCGCTTCTAACTTGTGCGCCGCCCAGTGCCCGAAGTCCAGGGGGCGCGACGAGCCGAACTCGAAGGGGTCGCCGGAGGTCGCGATGTGGTGCAGGTGCAACTCGGCGCAGCGGTAGACAGCGTAGTTCATCATTCTGAGGTCACGGCTGACGAGCACCTCGGCGTTCTGCTCTAAAAACTTAAAAAAGCGCGCGTCTTTGAGGAGCGCGACTTTAACCGCCTCGGAGACGCCGCCCAACCAGTCGCGCTGCTGCAGGGTCGCTAAAAAGTTCGGATCGTTGAGTACAGCAAAAGGTGGCGCGAACGTGCCTAAGAAGTTCTTCTTGCCAAAAGCGTTCACGCTGTTCTTGACGCCCACCGCCGAGTCGTTTTGCGAGAGCACGGTGGTCGGCACGCGCACGAGGCGCACGCCCCGGTGCGAGGTCGCGGCGGCGTAGCCTACCATGTCGATCACCGCGCCGCCGCCGACGGCGACGACGTAAGCGTGACGGTCTACGCCGTGTTCATGAATCGCGCGCTGCACAGCTTCGACGTTGGCAGGGTTGTTCTTGGTGGCTTCGCCGCCCTGAACGACGAGGGGCGAGGTGGCGGGCTCGAGCCCCGCCCACACTTCACAGTAGCGCTCGATGTCGCCCACGAGCTTGGGGTGATACTCAGCGACGCCTTCGTCCACCACAAAGAGCACGCGCTTGACCCCTTCGGGGGCGAGCGTGCGGGCCAAAAGCGGGTTGTCCGGGGAGAAGAGACCTTCGGTGAAAAGGACGGGATAGCGAAAGGTGACGTTCACGGTCTGGTCGATGGTACGCATAGCGCTACCTTAACGCAAAAAGGGTGAAACGACGGGTCGATGAGTCACAAGCAGGCCGTAATTGAACCCTGAGACTGAACCCTAACGCGCCTTGGCGTTACTTTAGAAACGCTTCAGCTAACTCGTTTAGCGCAGCAAATTTCGTATCAGGTTGGTCGTTGCGCGTCTCGAGTGCGCTTCGTCGTACTCGTTCCTTATGACAAACCTTATGACAGATGAGCTGGCGAAAAGCGTTTCGGGCTTAAACGTCAAAAATCCCTCACTGCGCCTGTGGGCTTTTTTGCAGGTCGGCAGCGGCTTTTTGCCTATCCTGAAACCTGTTTTGAAGGTCTATCCTAAGGAGGAATGCATGAAGAGGTTTAAGGTTGAGTTACTGCTTGCGGCGATGCTCGTGGCGTTGCTGGCGGGTTGTAACTATCTCATAGATACGTCGAAGCCGAGCGTATCGATTTCGCCTGATACGGGGAGCGTTCAAAGCTCTACCACAGTCAAGGTAACTGCGAGCGACAGTCAAAGCGGCATCAAGTCTATCGAACTCTTTAACGGCAACGGTGAAAGCCTTGCGACCAAGACGGTCCCAGAAGATGAAGTGAGCCGCGGCTCGGAAACGCTCGAATACTCCTTAGATTCTATGGGTGCTACTAGCGGAGCCTCGCTCAAGCTTCGAGCCAAAGCGACGAATGGCTTTGGCCGCACGAGCGAGATGAAAGAGGTCACGCTCACAGTGGCTGGACCCGTTTCTTCTAATCCAAACACGGCTGTACCCGGAGCGAGCCCGGTGGTAAGCATCGACCCTACGTTTATTGAGCCAAGTGCTCTTACGCCCAAGCCCTCCGGTTGTAAGGACAATACGGATACCGGCTGCTTCGCCGGCACCATCAACGTTTTGGTTCGCGCCGCCGCACCTGTCGGAAACGACCTCAAAGAGGTCATCCTAACGATTGATAGCGAAGTCTCAGGGACCTCGACGAAGCGACTGACAGACTTCCCGGCTCGCTTCGACATCGACACGACCATTTATCCAAACAACGATGTGCTCACGCTTTCGGCTAAGGCTACTACAGAAGACAACGGTGTCGGCACCTCGAACGATGTTTCTCTGACGGTTTTCAATCCTGCGCCTCCGCCCGTGCTTGCAATCACTGCGCCTTCGGGCGAGAGTGACGTTGCCGGTCTCCTAAACGTTGGCGTCTCGGTGAGCCAGCTCTCGGACAGCGGCTATACCCTCGACTTAAATCAAAACGGTTCGGTAGACGGCGAAGAGGGATTCCACGTCGAGCTTATCGACTTCACCGGAAGCGTCGTTGAAGAGTTCTATATCAACGACGAGTCCGCAAGCGTTGACGTAGACTCTACCGAAAGTGGTAGCTACATTGTCAGAGATGCGGTTGATACAATTCAGTATGCGAACGATACCTATACGCTCAGCGTAAGCTTGCCCGCTCTCTATACGGAAGATGATATTGCTGTCAGGCTTGTGCGCAGCATCATCATCGACACTAACAACCGGAGCCGCGTCGCACCCTCTGTGCTGATTCTTTCGCCCACCGATGAAGACCTCGGTGCCGTCAAGACGATCAAAGACCCTACGAACGCTTACATATCGGTGCAAGTGACCGATAACGGCGGTTTGGACTTTATCGAAGTGAGAATGTACGAAGGCGATCCAGAGCAAGACGCAACGCCATCACGCTTCGTCTACTACTCTGACGACAGAGTTGCCGAGAAGGTCTCGTTACCCCTCAACTACAACGCGAACCCCTACTTGGGCAACGCAGAATACACCGCTAGAGTCATCTCGCAAGATGGCGAGGGCAACCGCTCTTTCCAAGACCTCAAAGTCAACCTTGACCGGACAAGAGGGCAAGACGCCTCATACTTCATGGCGCAAACGGGTCCCCGTGAACCCATTCGCGACGAAGACGGCAATATCACGGGATACGGTGACATTATGAGTACCGTGCCTGTCAATACAGGTGTGTCCTTCGAAGTCTCCGGTGCGCCAGCCGGTGCAACCTTCGACCACCTCGTCAGAACGCCAAGCGACGAAGGATTTTTCTTCAGACCGCTGATTGTAGGAACCGAGAGTAGCGCTTACGGCACAGGCTTGGATGAGGAAGGAAGCTACACCTTCGTCACGCAGATAACGACAGAAGAAGGCGATGTATACCTCACCAACTCAATCGTGATCAGCGCTAAAAGCGACGAAGAATAAAAATTAAAGTTGGCGCAGTTTGGAATCCCCTCGAGCCTCTCGAGGGGATTCCCTTTG
Organism: Trueperaceae bacterium; assembly: GCA_965213925.1. Classification (GTDB taxonomy): domain Bacteria; phylum Deinococcota; class Deinococci; order Deinococcales; family Trueperaceae; genus CBDBZX01. Next base: position 3,346,756 of record OZ243927.1, on the reverse strand, counting down.
CGTCATTCCCAAACGTGCCGCCCTAAACCCGTATACTAAGCCTTATTGTGTTCGACCTCATCCAAGACGACTTAGACCGCTTCGAAACGCAGCTCGCCGCCGAACTGCGCTCCTCGGTGGCGTTCATCGAAGCCATCGGCGAAGACTTGGTGAGCGCGGGCGGTAAGCGCCTCAGACCGAGCCTCGCGTTTTTGGCAGGCAAGCTGCTCCACGCCGACCCAGACGCCACCATGCGCGTCGCGCTCGCTACCGAGTTGCTGCACTCCGCCTCACTCTTACACGATGACCTCATCGACGACGCCGACACGCGGCGCGGTCACGAAGCGGCGTTCCGGCGCTACGGCAACGTGGTGAGCGTGATGTCGGGCGACTTTATGCTAGCCCGAGTTTTAGGTCTTTTAGCGCGCTCACAAAGCTCCGAATTCACCGCGCTCATGTCGGAGACCGCCGCGCGCATCTGCGAGGCGGAGGTGTTGCAGTTTCAAATGGCGACGCTCGAGACGTACTCCTTAGAAAACTACTTCGCCATCATTGAAGGAAAAACGGCGGTGCTCTTCGCGGCGGCGCTAGAAGGCGTGGCGATGCTGAGCGGCGCGAGCGAGGCAGAACAACGTGCACTTAAACAGTTCGGGCTCTCCTACGGCTACGCCTTCCAGATGCGCGACGACTACCTGGACCTCTTGGGCGACGCCGTGACGCTCGGCAAACCCGTCGGCGGCGACTTGCGCGAGGGCAAGGCGACGTACGCGGTGTTGACGCTCGTCGATGAGGTCAGCGAGGTGCGCAGCGTGCTGAGGCGTCACGCGAGCGGCGAGGGGGACATAGCGAGGGTGCGAGACCTCATCATTCAGCGTGGCGCGGACGCAGAAGCGAGAGCCCGCATCGTGCAGGAGACGACGCGGGCGACGGAAGCTTTAGAGGTATTCCCCGACGCTCCTGCTAAGGACGCGCTTAAAGCGCTAGCGTCGAGGGAGCGAGACCGAATCAGTTAGACCCTGCCAACTCAAGCAGGCTCAGGCGACGCGCTAGAGGTTCCCTTCTCGAACTCCTTGGCGCGTTCACCGATCGCGTTGATCATCGAGGGGAAGATAAAGAGGTGCGCCGGGTACATAGCGTACCAGTAGAGAAATCCGAAGAGTCCTTTCGGCTCGAAGTAGGCGGTCTGCTGAATCTCGGTCTTGCCGTCGTCGTCCTCGCGCACGTCGAAGCGCAGCCACGCCCGCCCCGGCACCTTCATCTCGGCGCGGAGCTGCAAGTGGTCGTTGTCCTCGACGCTCTCGACGCGCCAAAAGTCTAAAGCGTCGCCGGGCATGAGGTTGTGCGGGTCGCGCCTGCCGCGCCGCATCCCCACGCCGCCCCAGAGCCTGTCCAACACGCCGCGAATCTGCCAGAGCCAGTCGAAGGTGTACCAGCCCTCTTCGCCGCCGATACTGACGATGGCTTCGAAGGCGTTCTCTTTACGCACGTCGAAGTGCCTCGAGCGCCTGTCCGAGAGCATCCCCTCGGCGTCCCTGAGCTTCTCTTGGCTCGGCGTGCCGCGCGGCACCGAGGAGAGCGAGCCGCTCCAGAGCGTCTCGACGGCACCTTGGCTGGCGCGGTTGAGCGCGAGCTTAACAGCGGTTTCATACGAGATGGGGCGGACTTTGTACGCTTTGGCGGGCTCGGGGTTATCGACGATAACTTCACTTGTGAGCCCTTCGACGAGAGGTCTGGCAATCGAGGCGGGAATCGGCGTGACGACGTTGATCCAGTATGACGAGAGCTTGGGGCTCAGCACCGGCGTCGAGAACATCGTGCGCTTGAGACCGCGCACCTCGGCGTAACTAAAGAGCATGTCTTTGTACGTCAAAACCTCCGGCCCGCCGATCTCGACGATCTGATGACCTTCAGCCTGATGTTCGGGCGCGCTCTGCAGATAGGAGAGCACGTCGCGGATGGCAATGGGCTGCACTTTCGTATCCACCCACTTGGGCGTCACCATGATAGGAAGACGCTCCGTCAGGTAGCGAATCATCTCGAAGGAGATGCTGCCCGAGCCGACGATGATAGCGGCGCGGAACTCGGTGACGGGGACGCCCGCCGCGGCTAAACCGCGTCCGGTCTCTTGGCGCGAGTGAAGGTGTTTCGACATCCCCTTGTCGTCCGAGCCGAGACCGCCCAGGTAGATGATGTGCTCCACGCCCGCCTTCTTCGCCGCCTGCGCGAAGTTCTCCGCCGCCGTGCGGTCGCGGTTTTCGAAGCCGCGCTCGGACGCGCCCATCGAGTGGATGAGGTAGTAGGCGGTGTGAACGCCGTCGAATTTACCCTCCAAGCTCTCCGGCTCTAGTACGTCGCCCTCGACGACCTCGACCTCGGTATGGTACGAGCGCACCTTGAAACGCTCCGCGTCGCGCACTAAGCAGCGCACGTCGCGCCCGTCTTCTAAAAGGCGCGGGACGAGCCGCCCACCGATATAACCTGTTGCCCCCGTAACGAGAATTTTTCCTTCCATAGTCCTACTATGTACTCAAATACCTATTCAAACAACGCGCCAGGGCGCTTTTCGGTTGAATTCAGGAGATGTACCTCGAAGGTTCACCCACCTCGAGTGTGACCTTTTTCACCTCTTCGTATATTGCTTACAACGTATATATATCAATATAAAGCTGTAGGAGGTATGATAATGCTCGAGCTACACACCCGCCCCGACTTCGAAGCTGCGATTAACGAACTTCCCGAAGATATGCTGGTAAGTCTCGCGATGACGGACCTCGACCACTTCATGCAGATCAACGAGGATTACGGACGTGAAACGGGCGACGCGGTGCTGCGTCATCTGGAGGGGGTGTTGCAGGGCAGCTTGCCCGCTGACGCTCTCCTTGCACGCTTAGGTGGCGACGAGTACGCCGTGGCGTTGCCAGGTTTGCCCGCTGAGAACGCGCTGATTTTGCTCGAGGAGGTCCGCACGCATTTCTCGAGCCGCACGCCCAGCCCTCAGATTCCGCGCAAAGTCCACCTCTCGGTAGGCATCGCCAGCCGCCCGCCGCACGCTAAGAGTATCCCTGACCTCTTGCGAGCCGCCGACGAAGCCCTATATCGTGCCAAGACAGAAGGACGCGGGCGCGTCGCCATCTACGTCGAATCAAAGATGACGCTAAAGAGCAACTACTACTCCAAAGCGAGTTTAGAGCGGCTCTCCAAGCTCTCGGACGCCTTGAACCGCACCGAGGCGAGCTTGCTGCGTGAAGCGTTAGATGACCTCTTTGTCAAACGTGGGGAAGCTTTATGAACGCTGCGGGTTCAAGTGTGAATTTGTGGGCGTCGCTCCCCGAGCCCTGGCGCGTTTGCGCCGAACTCGCGTGGGAGGCGTACTGCGCGGGCTCGTTGCCTATCGCCTCGGTTATCGTGAATGAGGAGGGGCAAGTCGTCTCGAGCGGACGCAACCGCATTCACGAACCTGCCTCACCACCCCACTTAGCCGGACACCGCCTCGCTCACGCCGAGATGAACGCGCTCGTGAGTTTTGACTACGCGCAGCACAACCCGTATACCAGCGTTCTCTACACCTCCACCGAGCCGTGCCCGCTGTGCATGGGCGCGATTCGCATGGCAGGCGTGCGGACCTTTCACTTCGCCTCGCGTGACCCCTGGGCGGGTTGCAGCGCGATGACGGAGCAGGTGCCGTATCTGAAAGGGAAGAATATGAGGGGTGTTCCGCCTCAGTCGGTGGAACTCGAGCGCGCGCTGATCGCGCTGCAGATCGAGTCGCACTTACGCAGAAACACGCCCAAAGTCAACCCGCAGTTTCTCGAGGTCTACCGCCGTAAGCTTCCTAATGCTACCCGGGTAGGGGAGAGGCTCTACCAAACAGGACGACTTCGAATATTGGCGGAAGAGAAGGTGGGCGCAAAAGAGGTCGTGAACCTCCTACACTGTTTAATGGGTTAGTCGAGCTAGCCACGCTCCATCTAAAGCTCCGCGATAACCCCACTCGTCCGCCAGCCGTGAGCGAGGTCAAAGAGGAGCAAAAATGCTCCTTGAATAACGACGCCGACGCCGTTCCCTCTCACGAAGGCGTCGTCCACGCCGAGCGTCATCACGAGCCCGACGCCCGCCGCGATATAGAGCACGTCCAGCCCCGCGTTGATGTAGAGCAAGCGCCGCAGCCGCCGCGCCTCCTCAAGCTGCACGCGAAAAGCGTCCGGCTCGACGGTGCGGGCGAGCTTGCGGCGCATCCCGAGTTGACCGAAAAAGGCGATGCCCGCGTCGATGACGCCCCAAACGACGCCCTGCAAGCCTATACCTCTCCAGAACGGGTCGTCAAGCAGCAGCAGCATCCCCAAACCGCCGAAGACGCTCAGCGCGCTCCAGCCGAAGAGTTGGGTGCTGATGAGGGTTTGATACTGCCAGATCATGGAGTAGTAGCAGGTCTAGCGGCTAGCGGGAACGCGCCACGCGTGACAGCGGGACCACGCGACTTCATCTGGTTTGAAACACTCTCACTGTAACAAGCATGTTTAGCACGCACGTTATGAGATGAGGTTCCATTAGCTCTGCGAGCTGAAATCTGCGTCTATTCGTCTCAATATGTTTTGAAAATGCTATAGCCATCTAGTTTGAAACGCTCTCTGTAGGTACAGCGTTAAGTAAAAAATAAGTCGTGTCATTCTGAACGCAACGCTAGTGGTGTGAAGAATCTCTGACCTTGCTGACTCCTCTGACTGAGATTGAAAGTTACAAAGTTTTGGCTATTGCCAAACGAGACCCCTCGCGGAGTCTATCCTACGTTCACCGTAGGGCTCGAGGTGACAAGTAAGAGGTTCATGCAACAGAACTTAGTTGACGATGCAGTAAGTGATGCGTAGTTTAGCATGTACATCGAGAGATGGAACCTGACGGAGTTTGTCTCGGATGTTGACGGCGCATAACCCTAGTGTATGAAATTGTAAGGGCGCGCGCATCAGCTCGAGCGGAATTAGCGCGCTAGAAAGGCGCGGAGCATCTTCACGAACCTCTCCGGCATCTCGCGCGGCACCCAATGTCCGCAGCCGCGCAAAAGCTCTAAGTCCACATTCGGGATGAGGTTGGCGGCATGTTTCGCGCGTCTCGCCGGGACGACGAGGTCTTTGGTGCCGTGCAGTAGAAGCGTCGGCACGCGCAGCTCGGTGAGCCTATCAGCGTAGCTCGTCTTGAGGCGTAGGGGTCCCATCTCGCCGCGCAGCCAGGTCATAAAGGCGCGTTCGCTGCCTGCTTCGCTGAGCGGTTCGCGTATCTCCGCGATGATTTCATCCGTCACATTATCCGCGTTTCCGAAGACGAGATTTTTCAGGTAAAGAGGTAAGAGCCCTCGGACACTGCGCAAGCTGCGCCAGACGATTTTAGCGAGACCAGGCGTACGTAACGCAAGGTAAGGGAGAAAGGGTATCTGCACCGCGCCGCTAAGCGCGTACGAGCTGACCAGGACGAGTTTAGAGACGCGCTCGGGATGCTGCAAGGCGAAGCCGAGCGCGATACCGCCACCCTTAGAAAAACCGACCAGATAGGTTTCTTCTAAGCCAAGAGCGTCTAAAAAGCCCTCCAAAAAGTCGATGTAACTCTCCGTGCCATAGGGCTCAGGGAGGGGGTCACTCGAGCCGTACCCCGGCAAGTCCGGCGCGATCACCTCGAAATGTTTAGAGAGAGGTTCGATGCTGGGACCATAGGTCAGCGTGCTATGCCCGAGCGTGAATCCGTGCAAAAGTACAAGAGGTTGTCCCTGCCCCACGCGCACGTAGCTGACGGAGCGCCCGTTCACTTGGGTGGCGAGCCAGTTGAATTCATCCACACTGTCTAGCTTCGCTCAAATCGAAGGAGAAACGAGTGGCGTGTCTTACGGAAGAAACCGGGATGAAGAAGAGCGAAGAGATAATAAGAGGTTGTTTTCCTACTTTTCCCCTCTTATAGTCTTTCAACCTCTGAATCATTCCTCAATCCGGCAGCTCACACCCCTTGAGCGTCTCCTCAATAAGCCAGTCCACGACCTTTTTCGGATCGCCCGTCTCCTCGAAAATCTCGAGCTGTCGGTCGGCTGAAGAGCCGCGCTCCAAAATTGTAAAGACGTGCTCGACCTCTTTGCGCGTGCCGAGTTCATCTAAAACATCGTCCACAAATTCGACGAGTTCGTGGAGTAAATCCTTCGTCGAGACCTCTTCGCGCTTGCCGAAGTCCACGAGTTTGCCCTGAATGCCGTAGCGCACCGCCCGCCACTTGTTCTCCTCGATGAGGTGCAAGGGGTATTTGCGGAAGGTGACGTTGTCCGCGCGCATCTTGTAGTGTTTCAAAACTAGAGCTTGAAAGATGGCTGCGCAGCAAATCGCGTCGTCCACATGCGTGCAGAGGTCGCAGATGCGAAACTCCAAGGTCGAGTACTTGTGGTGCGGGCGCAAGTCCCAGTAGATTTTCGAGCCGTCTGGGATGCAGTTGGTCTGCACCAAGACGTTGATGAAGTCGTCGTATTCGGCTCTAGAGTTGAATTCGATCGGCAACCCTGTTCGCGGGAAGTGCTTGAAGATCGCGCTGCGGTAGCTGTGGAGCCCGGTGTTGCGACCTTCCCAGAAGGGCGACGAGGACGAGAGCGCCAGGACGTGCGGCGTAAAGTAGCGCAGCGTGTTCATCGCGTCCACCGCGAAGCCCTTGTCTTCGATGCCGATATGCACGTGCATCCCGAAGATCAGGAGCTGCCGCGCCAAGACCTGCATGTCCTCTAGGAGTCCTTCGTAGCGCTCGAAGGGCGTGATCTCCTGCGACTCCCAGGTCGAGAAGGGGTGCGTGCCCGCCGCCGCGATGCGCGCGCCCCGGCTGCTGGCGAGTTCACTCACTTTGCAGCGCAAGTCGATGAGTTCGTCTCGAGCACTCTGCACGTTGTCACAGACCGACGTGCCGATTTCCACCATGCTCTGGTGCAGCTCAGGCTGAATCTCCAGCTCGCGCAAGACGCTGTGGTCGCCCTCTAAAAACTGCGTGATGTAGCTTTTCAGCTCGCGCGTCTCGGGGTCGACGATCTGGTATTCCTCTTCGATGCCTACTGTTAAGGAGGGAACTTTCAAAGCCATAGTGCTCCTTTCGAGGCAGGTTACGTCTGACTCTGAATATCCTTGGCAGATAGACCGTCTACGACGTCATCACAGAAGATGCCCGCTCTCTTTTTACCGCTACCCTGATAGTACCGGATTTTCTCGAGATGTGCATTATCTCACACGGGGGTGTCGGACAGAGGTGGAGGCTAGACCCTCCCTTGCACAGCGTCGTCTTCCGTTATTACTGAGATATGTCACTCGTGTAGGAGGGTATGTATATTCTTGGTAGATCGCCCACACCCTCATAGATATTCGCTTGTGAGTTGAAAGGGTTTAGGAAACTTCCTCTACCTGTTCGCTCGTCTGCGTCAAGCGAACCTTCCGGATCACTAACCCCTCGACCTCTTCCGCCCCCAAGTGAACCCCTTGTATCTCCGCTTCATCCCCGACTTCAGGCGGACGCCCTAACTCGTCTAACAGAAGTCCCGCGACGGTGTCTGATGTCTCCGAAGAGAGGTCGAAGCCGTGATGTTCGTTGAGGTCGTCCAAAAGTACGTCACCCCGCACCAAGAGCACGTTGTTATCAACTCTCTGCACGGGCGGGGTCTCGTGATCGAACTCGTCTTGCACCTCGCCGACGACCTCTTCCAAGAGGTCTTCTAGCGTGACGATGCCCGCCGTGCCGCCGAACTCGTCCATCACCACCGCCATGTGGATTTTAAGGCGTTTGAAGGACTCGAGCAGATTCTCCGCTGCCATCCCCTCGGGCACGCGCGGCGCGCGGCGGATGAGCGAGCGCAGATTGAAAGGCTGCGTTTCTGCTTGCGTCTGCTGGCGGATAAAGTCCTTGATGTGTAAGAGCCCGACGATGTGGTCTAAGTCTCCTTCAAAAACCGGAAAACGGCTGTGCTGACCCTCGCGGATGAGCGCGACTAAATCCTCTTTGGTGCTATCTACGGGTAGCCCGATTACACGCGGACGCGGCGTCATGAGTTGCCCCACGTCGCGCTCGCTGAAGTCGAAGATGTTGGCGATGAGTTCTTGTTGCTCGCTCTCCAGCGCGCCCGCTTCGCTCGATTCGCTGACGACAAGCTCAAGCTCCTGCGGCGTGTAGACGCGGCTTTTCGCGTCGGGCTCGGGGATGCGCATCGCTTTGAGGAGCAGCGTGCCCGCGCCGTTGAGCGCCCACACTGCTGGGCGAAAGACGGTTCCCATAATGCGCATGGGTCTCGCCACGCGAAACGAGGTCTTTTCCGGCGATTGAAGCGCTAACGCCTTGGGAATCATCTCACCGATGACGACGTGAAAATAGGTCAGGAACGCTACCGCAACGATGGTTCCGACCGTGTGCGACGCGGCGTAGCCTAAGCCGCCATATTGCTCTAAGGGTCCGTAGAGCCAGCCCGCGATGGACTGCTCGCCGTACATGCCTAAGCCGATGCTCGCCAAGGTGATGCCCAACTGCGCGATGGCGATGTAGCGGTCTTGGTTCTCGGGGCTCGAGAGCACGCGCTGCACGTAGCGCGCCGCCGCGCTGCCCTCTTCGGCGTACTTGTCGACGCGGGTGCGCCTCGAGCCCACGATCGCAAACTCCGCCGCGACGAAGAGCCCGTTTAAGATAATGAGGACGATGATCACGAGGATGGGGAGAAGAACGCTCATCATGTCTGTACCTTCTGCTCGGTTGTCTCGTCCGCTGCTGGCTCAGGAGATGTGCCGTCAACCACCTTGACGTCAGTTTGCCCATCCTGTTTACTTAGTGGGTCCGTCTCCGTCGGCGTCGCCAAACTCACCTCGGTTACGGCGCGTTCTTCCACCTTTTCGGCGCGGAGGGAGACGCCGCCCACGCGCACCTCTTCGCCCTGTCGGGGGACGTGCTCGAGCCGCTCTACAACGAGTCCGCCTATCGTATCCGCTTCACTGGTCGGTAAATTTAAGAGCAGCCTGTCGTTCACCGCCCCGACGAGCAAGTCGCCGCGCAGATAGACGCGCCCGTCGTCCGCGTAGCGCACCGCTTCGGTCTCCTGGTCGAACTCGTCTTGCAGCTCGCCCACGACCTCTTCGATGATGTCCTCCAAGGTCACGAGCCCCGCCGTACCGCCGTGCTCGTCGAACAGGACCGCCATGTAACGCCCCTCAAGTCGGAGCGCGTCCCAGAGGTCGCTCACGGTGATGGATTCGGGGAAGAGCGGCAACTCGCGGACGATCTCTTTAAGGTCGCCCCTCGGGTTATCTTGCGAAAACGCGAAGAGGTCGCGCAGGTGGATCATGCCGACGACCTTGTCCACGTTGTCCTCGACCGCCGGAAAGCGCATGTGCGGGGAGTCCACGAGCTTTACCAAGAGGTCTGACGGCGCATCCTCTACGGACGCCACCACCATGCGCGTGCGCGGAATCATGATCTGCCGCGCCACGAGGGTTTCGATGCGCAGGACGTTCTCTAACATCTCCCTTTCGCCTGCGTCGATGAGCCCGCCTTGCGCGCTCTCCTTGACGAGCCGTTCCAACTCCTCGGGCGAGTGGACGTGCCCCTCCTCGAGCGACGTCTCAGCGCCAAACGACTTGAGGAGCGCCAGCGCCGAGCCGTTTAGGAGCCAGATAAAGGGGCGCAAAATCCAGAGCGACACGCGCATAGGCGGCGTGGTGATGAGCGCCAAACGTTCGGGATAGCGCACCGCGACGGATTTGGGCATGAGTTCGCCTAAGATCACCTGAAAGGTCGTGAGGAGGAGCAGCACGACGATGGCTGAAACCGAATACGCCGCCGCCTCTTGCAAGCCGCCGAAGTTCACGAAGAGCGGGCTCAGATAGGGTCCTAACTGCGCCTGACCATAAAAGCCGATGACGAGGCTCGACAAGGTGATCCCTATCTGACACGCCGCGATGTAGCGGTCGAGTTCCTCCCTATTTTCCAGGACGCCTAAGAGCGACTTTGCGACGCGGCTGCCTTCAGCGGCGCGCTCTTGAATCCGCGTGCGCCGCGCGCTGACCGCCGCGAACTCCGCCGCGACGTAGAGCGCGTTGGCGGCGAGCAGCAGCACGATAACGGCGAAGATGATAAAGAGGTTCATGATAGGGAAGAGCCCCGACCCCGCCCTATCCCGATGTGACTCAAGAGGTATGTCATAAGGCTGAGTATAGCAAGGAGCCTTACGTCACCTTTGTAGCTGTTGGTAGACCACGCTGGAAACGTCATAGAAAGAGGCAAATGGTGTAGGGGCAGGTTTCAAACCTGCCCCACCCATTTCGTCTATGTCACACACTCTCTTGCCGAGAAAGATAGTTGTGCGTTCAAAGAGGTTGAGCACTATTTGCAGGTCCGAAAGTTGCTGTAACAGGGACTTGCTAAAATCTGGAAAGTAGAGCTTGGAGGTTCGACTAATAAGAAGAGGCTCGAGTCAAACTCGAGCCTCTTCCAAAAAATCAGGTCTACTACCGGTTCAGTCCCGGATTGAGGTTGTTGAAGACCGCGAAGAAATTGTACGGGTTGAGGTCTTTGTATTGGTGCGGCACGCGGTTTTTGGCGGCGAACACGTCGGGCGTGTCGCTGCGCAAATCTTCGGGCGGCACGATGTTGCCGACGCCGACGTAGTCCACGTTGAGAGACGAGTCGGTGGTGGGTCCTTGCTGCGTGTCGGGTCCGCACCCGCTGAGAACGAGGGCGAGGCTTAAAAGCAGCGTGAGACCGAGGAAACGTCCGGTTAGTTTCATAAGGCTCATTATAAGCGCGGACGCACACCGGACGGCAAGGGCTTTTTGTCCTGATGTTAAGGTATTCCAGACGCGCGCCGTCACTGAATTTGCACCGCGCCCGTCATGCCCTGGTGCGCCGCGCAGTAGTAGTCCGCGAGTTCTTGCGCTAAAGCTTCGGTGAGGGTAAAGGTAACGGCGTTGTCGCTAATCACCGCATCGACCTCTTCGTCGTCCGCGAAGGACCCGCCCGAAGAGCCCTGACCGACTAAAACATCGCCCGAGCCGTTGCGAAACTGTAGAACGTGCGTGTCGTAGAGCGGGTTGTTGAAGCGGTAGCGCTGCCCCGTCGTCAGGGTCATCGTCGGGTTAGGTGTGTCTTCTTCGGCGAGGTTCGGCGCGTTTTCGACGTTCGTCACGACCCACGCCTCGTTGCCGTCCGCCGTCATGCTGACGTTCACGTCCGCTGCGTTCGCGCCCGAAGCGATATCGCTCTCCGCCGAGGTGCCCCTGTTCTCGTTCTGGGTGGCGTCTCTCATCATGCTGTCGTTGTCGCTGTCGTTCGCCTCAAAAACGGGTTCGCCGCTTGCACCCTCCTCGACGTCGCCATCTACCGTCGCCGTCTCGCCGTCTGTCGCACTGTTATTTTGATTAACGGGTCCGCAACTTGCGAGTATCCCAAGGGAGAGTAAAAGGATGGTAAGAAGCGTGGCTAGTTGGCTTGCTGGCTTGATCCTGAAAAAAACGTTCATGCCGCTACTCTAAGGTTAGAGAGCGGCGCGAAACTATGAAGTTGCCTAGAATGCGAGGCTCGAGTTCTCCATCTGAAACCCTGATATGCAAGTCGCAACTTGCCATAAGATTATAAGTTTTCAGCCCCAACTTATAACTATAGCACGACGCGCGCCTGCCAATTAGGACTTGTCACCCTTCATTAGTTGTACCTAAAGGGTTACACTAGCCTCAAGTTAGCGATAAGGAGGACCTTTTATAGATAAGGATCAAGATCAATCCTCACAGCGAGACACCCTTTACCACTAGAGGCTCGAGCGCGTATCTGTCCCACTATTCAGTTTGGTGCGGAAGAACCCACAGAGCGAGAAAAGGTAGAGGGTGTTTCCTTATTTGTGCTACTTGGAGTCACTTTGTTCTGTTACTGCACGCTATTTTCTGTAAAGAGCAATGAGTTGAAAGCAATGAGCAATGAGTAAAAATCTTTAGACTCATTACACTGTCAACTAAAAGATGAGACATGTCATTCTGAGCGGAACCCTCACCAGGGCAGGCTCCGTGGAGCGTAAGAATCTCTGACCTTGCTGACTCCTCTAACAGAGATTATGAGACGAGACCCTTACGCCTTCGGCTCAGGGTGACATACTAATAAGTAGCAAAACTTAGTTGACGGTGTACTCATTGCTCATTGCTCGGTACTCATTGCTGTCTTTTATGCTACTTCCGCAAAATCTTCTGCTCCCTTTCTTTTGATACAACCCTTGTAAATTCACCCTCGGGTCCGGTCTAAATAGGCGGACATCGTAACCGTTACGCGGCATTTCACGATTAAAGCACAAGCACAATTCGTAAGTCGTTGACGTTCGTATTCGTCGCGCCTGTCACCAAGAGCATCTCTTGCGCTTCGAAAAAGCTATAGCTGTCGTGGGCGGTCAGATACGCTCTGGCGTCTCGTTCCGCGCCGTTAAGAAGGTCCGGCGTCACGAAGACCCCCGCGTTGTCCTCGCTGCCGTCGATGCCGTCGGTGTCCGCGGCGAGCGCGTAGACGTTTTCTAAACCGCTGAGCGCTAGCGCCAGCGAGAGCGCGAACTCGCTGTTGCGTCCGCCCTTGCCCGCGTCTCCCTGGACGCTCACCGTCGTTTCGCCGCCGCTGATGAGCGCGCAGGGTCGTTCGAACGGCTGAGCGTGAGCGGCGACTTGCTGGGCCATCGCCGCGTGCATCTTGGCGACCTCTTGCGCCTCGCCCTCTACCGTGCTGCTCAAGATGTGCGCGGCTACACCTTCGTCCCGGAAGAAGTCCGCGACCGCCTCCAAGCTCTTCTGATTGCTGGCAATGATGGTGTTGTTCACCTTCGCGAACGTATCCGAGCCGGGTTCTGGCGTCTCTTCTGCCTCTCCCCGGAGCCCTCGTTCGAAATGTTGCCGCGCTTCGGGCGCTTCGATGTCGTAACGCTCCAATACCTTGAGCGCGTCCTCGAACGTCGTCCAGTCGGGGCTGGTCGGACCGGAGGCGATGCTCGAGAGGTCGTCCCCCACCACGTCCGAGAGGATGAAGCTGTGGACGCGGGCGGGCGCGGCGGCGCGGGCGAGCCCGCCGCCTTTGACCGACGAGAGGTGCTTGCGGACCGCGTTTATCTCTTGGATAGTCGCGCCGGAGCGGAGCAGCGCTTGGGTCAGCGCGGCTTTTTGCTCCAGAGTCATGCCCTCGGGCGCGGTGAGCAGCGCCGAGCCGCCGCCCGAGAGGAGGCAGATGACGAGGTCCTCTTCGGTTAGCGTCTCGAGCAGGTCCAAGGTCCGCTGCGTCGCCTCGTAGCCCGCTTCGTCGGGCACGGGGTGGGAGGCTTCGACCACCTCGATGCGCTCGGTGGGCAACTTGTGACCATAGCGCGTGATGACGAAGCCCTCCAATCTGTCCAGCGGATAGTGCGCTTCGACCGCCTGCGCCATCGCCGACGCCGCCTTGCCCGCGCCGACCACGACGAGGCGGCCGCTCGGCAACTCGGGGAGGTGTCGCGCGAGGTTGGTCGCCGGGTGCGCGGCGTCTACCGCCTTATCGAAGGCGGTGCGTAACAGCTCGAGGGGGCGCACCGGCTCAGCCCTCTTCGTTCGGCAAGGCGAGGTCGTCGGTCACTTCGAGGCGCGCTACTTTAAGCGTTCTCACCCGGAGTTCGCCTAGCTCGAGCGTTTCAATGCGAGCCTCTTTCATGTTAAGGCGGCGCACCGCGAGCCGACTGATGGCGAACGCGCCCACCGCCTGTGCACCCACCGCGAGCGCGGCGACCCTGAGCGGCGCGGCGCTGCTCGGACCGATATTGAAGCGTTTAGGCGTTAGGTCTTCGTGTAGTTCCATCTTCATAACCTCCAGAGACTGAGAGAACCGAGCGTGCGTTCACGCTTCGGCGTCCGCGAGTAGGGCGCGGAGCCCCGCTTCGTCTAGGACCTCGACGCCGACCGAACGCGCCTTGTCCAACTTCGAGCCGGGGTCTTCGCCCGCGACCAGATAAGAGGTCTTTTTGCTCACGGACGAAGAGACTCTAGCACCTTGCGCCTCGAGCCGCGCCTTGAACGTGTCCCTAGGTTCGCTGAGCGAGCCCGTCAGGACGAAACTGAGCCCTTTGAGTGCGTCGCTGACCTCTTGCGCCCTGGCTCGGGGTTCCACGCCTCTCGCCCTCAGTTCGTCAATGAGCGTGCGCATCGCCTCTTGATGGAGCGCTTCATGCACCGCCCGCGCGGTCGTGTCGCCGATGTCATGTAGAGCGCTGAGGTCCTCGGGCGTGGCGGCTAAGAGGTCGTCTAGGGACCCAAACGCCCGCGCCAGAAGCTGCGCCGTGCGCGCGCCCACGTGCGGCAAGCCGAGACCAAAGATGAAACGCTCGAGGGGTCGGGTCTTCGACCTTTCGAGCTGCGTCACTAAATTGTTCGCCGAGACCTCGCCGAAGCCCTCTAACGCCTCTATCTGCTCGACCTCTAAATCGTAGAGTTCGGGCAGGGTTCGGATCAGCCCCGCTTGCAAAAGGCGCTCTAAGGTCTTGCCCGCCAAGCCGTCGATGTCCATCGCCTGCCGACTGGCGTAGTGCTTGAGGTTTCCCAAAACTTGCGCGGGACACGCCGGGTTGACGCAGCGCACGTTCGCGCCGTCTTCGATCAAGGGTTCACCGCATTCAGGACACGTGCTCGGGAAGCTGTAGTCGCTCAGGTCTTCCTTGCGCTCGCCTGTGAGAACCTGCGTGATTTCGGGGATGATGCCGCCGGACTTATGGACGATGACCCGGTCGCCGATGCGCAGGTCTAAGTCGCGGATAAAACCTGGGTTGTGGAGCGTCGCGCGGGAGACCTCCGTGCCTTCTAAGAGGCGGGGCTCGAGTTCCGCCACCGGGGTGATCTTACCCGTGCGACCTACCTGCAAGGTGATGTCTAAAAGCGTCGTAGCGACCTCTTCAGCCGGAAACTTGTAGGCGATAGCCCAGCGCGGAGCCCTCGAGGTGTAGCCCAAATCCTCCTGTAGCGCGAGGCTGTTGACCTTGGCGACGAGCCCGTCCGCTTCGTAACTCAAGGTAGGGCGCTCTCGCTGCCACCGCGCCATGACCGCTTCCAGCGCGCCGACGCCCGTCACGAGGTCGCGGTGCGGGTTCACGCGGAAGCCTCGACTCTCCAAAAACGCCAAAATCTCCGCTTGCGTCTTCACGCCGAGAGCACCAGGCTCGCCCACGCCGTAGAAGAACGCCTGCAAGTTACGCCCTGCGCTCACCCTGGGGTCGAGTTGCCGCAGCGTGCCCGAGGCGGCGTTGCGCGGGTTCTTAAAGAGCGGCTCGCCCGTTTCTTCGCGCTCGGCGTTGAGGCGGGCGAACGCCTCTTTGGAGAGGTAGACCTCGCCGCGCACCTCCAAGCGTTCCGGCGCGCCCTGTATCCGCCGGGGAAGTCCGGGGATGCCCATGACGTTGAGCGTGACCTCTTCGCCCTCGCGCCCGTTGCCCCGCGTCGCCGCCCAAACTAAAACGCCGCCCTCGTAAAGCAGGTTGATGGAGAGCCCGTCGATTTTGAGTTCGGTGAGGTACTCGATCGCTTCTTCTGAAGCCAGAATCCGGTGTAAACGCGCCTCGAAGTTCTCCAGCTCCGCGATGTTAAACGCATTGTCCAAAGAGGTCATCGGGTGCGGATGGCGGATAGTCGCGAAGGAGGCCTGCGGCGTGCTCCCGACTGTCTGCGTGGGCGAGTCGGGCGTGATGAGGTCGGGATGCGCCGCCTCTAGCTCGCTGAGCCGCCGCAAGAGCGCGTCCCACTCCTGGTCGGACAAAACGGGGTCTTGCAGCACATAGTAGCGGTAGTTCGCCTCGCGCAGCCGGCTGCGCAAGTCGTTGATTTCCTGGTGATGCGACGTCACGGTGTCGGACACTCACCAATTATAGCCTGCGAAGCTGTGTCGGCGTCCTGCATGGATGTCGACAACGGCGGAACCTATACACGAAACTTATACAACGAAAAGGAGCCCCCAGTTCGGAGGCTCCCATTGTACGGTTCGTGCTGAGGCTTACTGCTCGCGGTAGTCCGTTACCATAATTTCACCGTCGATAATCTGCTGCCGGACGGACTCCAACTCGGTGACTAAGCTCTCGGGGATGAGCGCGCCGTTATACTCGTCCACCGCGTAGCCCACGCCGTCCTCGGCTAAACCTAAGCTCTCCGTGCCACCCTCGAATTCGCCGTTAGCGACGTCCATCGCGGCGTTGTACGCAGCCGTGTCTACACGCTTGAGCATACTCGTCAAGCCGTGGTTCAAGGTCTCGGGATTGCCGTCGGTGTCGCCGCGTGGGTTCTGGTTCGAGTCTACGCCGATGAAGAAGAGGGGGTTTTGACCCTCGCAGTTGCTGGCGTAGGCGTCGCTCTTTTCGACGCTTTCTATCTGTGACGCGAGCGGCGACTCGCGGTTTGCACCGCCTTCAAAGCACATGGTCTGGTTCACGAAGTCGATCACGCCGTTGCCCGACGCGCCCGCCGCCGCGTAGATGATGTCCGCGCCCTGCGCCTGCTGCGTGGTAGCGAGTTCCTTGGCGCGCGCTGGGTCGTTCCAAGCGGCTGGGGTCACGCCGACGTAGTTCGAGATGACCTCGCACTCGGGGCACGCCGCCTTGACGCCCTCTTCATAGCCCAAGTCGAAGGCGCGGATGAGCGGAATATCCATCCCGCCGACGAAGCCGACCGTACCCGTTTGGGTGAGCGAGCCCGCGATGTAGCCGACCAAGTAGCTGCCTTCGTGTTCTTTGAAGAGCACGCTGCGAACGTTAGGGTTCTCCGCGACGGCGTCGATTAAGACAAAGCTCGTCTCGGGGAATTCCTGCGAGGCAGCCGCGACCGCGTCCGCTTGCAAAAAGCCCGGCGCGAGGATGAGTTCTGCGCCCTGACTGGCGATTTGGCGCTGACCTTGCGCGGCGGTGTCGGGGGTGCCTTCGAACTCCAAGATGTCGATGAGGAGACCCTCGTCCTCCAGGTCGGTCACGGCGTCGCGCAGACCGTTCCACGTGCCCTCGTTGAACGAGCCGTCGAACTTGCCGCCCGCGTCGTAGGTGATGCCGAAGACGTAATCTTGTGCAGCCGCTAAGGGCAAGGCTAAAAGAAGAGAAGCTAAGATGAATGTGCGCATGGTTCCTCCTGAGGTGATGTCGCTTCGCTATGTAAGGTATTGACTACCTGTAAGAAAGTATACCACCTCGTTTTCCCTAAGCCCCTGTTTATGAATATGGCTGAAAGAACGATGAAGTTAGGCTTTAGGCTCGAGCCCCGAGACCCAAACCCTAAGTGCTTAACGCTGACTTGCAAGTATGTGACTTTTCCCTCTTTTACTCGAGGAGTCACGAAAATCTAGTACTTTTGTTAAGGTGAGCTAAGAAGTATTTATGCTTTCTGGCACGCTCTTCTTACGCTTTTTTCGAGGAAATTGATGGGTACTCGAGTGCCACATCTGCCAGTATTCACATTCTGAAAAAGATGAAAAATCTGACCCTTTCGGCGTGATCTCTCCCATACGATACACAAGTCACTGACAGTTCTTAGAGCGTCGGCTCTAGTGCGGTCAGAAAAAATTTTGACGTTATGTTTCGTCGTCTCACCGCAAAGGAGAACTATGCTCAACTTTTTAAGTGCGCTTTCACCGGCGCAGTACACGGCCGTTCTGGTCGCGTTCGTCGCGACGGCGCTGCTGATGATCTCGCTCGCCGCCTTTTTCGTCATGTCGCGGCGCAAGCTCGACGAGTCCTACCGCCCCGCGCTCTGGATGGTCGCGACCATCGTCGGGTTGTCCGCCTTGCACTACCTCTTCCTCTTCACCCAGTGGCGCGGCGTCTACGCGCTCCAAGAGGGGCTCTACGTGCCGACCGAGGGCGCTTTGCCGTTTGCGCTCTACCGCTACGTCTACTGGCTCCCCACCGTGCCGCTCCTCCTCCTCTCGCTCGTCAACGTGCTCGACTTCTCTCGGCAGAAAGCGCGCTCGCTCGGCGTCCGCTTGACGGTTGCGACAGTCGCCATGATCGCGCTCGGTTATCCCGGCGAAATTTCCGTTGATACGCAGACGCGCGTGATTTGGGGTACCATCAGCACGCTGCCTTTCCTCTACATCCTCTGGGTGCTCTACGGGATGCTCAACGACGCGCTCGCGGAGCTTAACGAAGACGCTAGCCGCCTCGTCACCAACTCGGTGCTCTTGCTCTTGGGGTCGTGGGGCTTTTTCCCGGTCATCTACATGGTGCCCTTTTTAGGGCTCGGAGGCTCCTCCACGGAGGTCGGCGTGCAGCTCGGTTACATGGTCGCGGACTGGCTCGCCAAAGCAGGCTTTAGCTTCCTCGTCTATTCGGTCGCGCGCGAGCAAACCCTCGACTTAGAATATGAGTACGAAGAAGAACTCGAGGAGTACGACGAAGACGCCGTAGCGTTCAACTAGTTGTCAACCTGTCCACAGAAAAATTGCGTAGAGGCGGGTTTCAAACCCGTCTCTACTGCGTTATACACGCGCTAATCAGCAAACGCTTTGAGGAGCGCCGCGCTCGTCTCGATACCTCTGTAGTAATTGACCAGGTCGAACTTCTCGTTGGGCGAATGCATCCGGTCATTCTCTAAGCCGAAGCCGACCAACACGACCTCCGCGCCTAGAAGCTGCTGAAAGGTGCTGACTACCGGAATTGTGCCGCCCGTGCGGGCGTAGATGGGGTCCTTGTCGTAGACCTCTTTGAGCGCTCGACTCGCCGCTTGAAGCGCGGGAGAGTCCAGAGGGGTGAGCGCTGGGTAGCCGCCGTGCAAGTCCGTCACGCTGACCTCTAAACCTTCGGGCGCGACCTCTTGAAGATAATCGCTCAGCTTCTTCGTAATGTCGGCGGGGTCTTGGTTAGGAACCAAACGACAAGAAATCTTTGCCATTGCCGTGTCTGCAATGACCGTTTTTGCCCCCTCACCCTGAAAGCCACCGCCAATCCCGTTGACATCTAAAGTTGGACGAGCCCAGAGCCGTTCTAAGAGGCTGTAGCCTTCTTCCCCCGGCGTCGCGCTCACGCCGATCTCCTCCGCGAACGTCTGTTCGTCAAAAGGAACTTTTGCAAACGCCTCGCGCTCTTCGTCTGTGATAGCTAAAACGTCGTCGTAAAACCTTGGCACCGCCACGCGCCCCGACTCGTTGTGAAGCTGCGCGATGATCTTGGCGAGCCCGTTGATCGGGTTGGGTACGCCGCCGCCGAACGCGCCCGAATGCAGGTCCAGCGCTGCGCCGCGCACGTTGACTTCGACGTAGGCGAGCCCTTTGAGACCGTAAGTGATGGTAGGTGTGCCGGGTGCAATCATTGACCCGTCTGAGATAACGACTACATTCGCCGCGAAGAGGTCTTGATGGTTTTCGAGAACGTCGTTAAGGCTCGGGCTGCCGATCTCCTCCTCGCCCTCGACTAAAAACTTCACGTTGACATTTAGAGCGCCCTCAGTCTCGAGCAGCGCCTCTACCCCTTTAATATGTGCGTATACCTGCCCTTTGTCGTCGGTTGCGCCCCTCGCGTAGATGACGCCGTCCTCTATCTTGGGCTCGAAGGGGGGAGAGGTCCACAGCTCGAGGGGTTCGGGCGGTTGCACGTCGTAGTGCCCGTAAATGAGCACCGTAGGCGCGTCGTCAGACACGTGATAGGAGCCGTAAACAACGGGGTGGCGCGGCGTCTCGATGAGGCGCGTTTCTAGCCCCGCTGAGCGCAACTTCTCAGCGACAAAGGACGCAGCGCGGCGCACATCCTCCTTGTGGTCCGAGTCCGTGCTGACCGAGGGGATGCGCAAGAAGTCGGTGAGTTCTTCGGTAAAGCGAGCTTGGTGCTCGCTCAAGTAGTCTTCTAAAGTCATGAGACGCAGTATAGCGCGAGAGGTGGAAAGGCTTAGCAGGTAAAGCTGTCTAATCCAAATCTGATTCGGGAGAAAAGCTACGGTAGGATGTTTCGTTTGGTTTCTGCCAGAGAAGTCGTCCGCACTTCGGGCACTCGAACAAGCGACCTTGCAACCCAATAACGGTGCGATCCGCCTCTATAAGACGTTCACTCGGTGAATCATGCTCTTCGGAAGTTTCTCGCAAGACTTCAGCAGCGACCAACCGCTCGTACTCTTTATCTAAACAAGTCACCCATCCCTTGTCAGGGATGGGTGTAAGGTCATGGACGAATCCACATCTGCAGGTGAGTTTAGGCATCTGCTAAATTTTTCCCTAAATTCATCCGAACTTTTCAGCCTCTACTTCGAACTTGACCTACTCCGAAATCCTCCCCCACGGCGCAGGCGGCGCGTAGGGCTCTAAACCGAGGTCGTTAAAGAGGTCTTGGGGCAGACCGAGCCCAGCGAGGTAAAGTTCGCCGACGTGACCGCCGGGCTTAACGCCCGCTTTAGGCAGAACGAGCGACAACGTCGCGGTGGCTTGAACGACGTCACCGGGGACGCTGCCGTCGTCCACGATCATACCCGTTGGCGCGTCGAGCGAGATGACGGGGCAACTGTTCATGCTGTTAAGCACCGTGATGACGTCGAGTGTGCGACCTCTCGGCGGACCTTCTAGGTGAATGCCCACCGCAGTGTCGATGATGCACTGAAACTTCATCTTGGGCAAGCCGCTCTTCACGCGGATGTTCTTGTACTCGCTCAGTTTCTCTAACTGCTCTTTGGGCACGCCCGAGTAGTTCTCCGCCTCGTGCGTCGGCACGACCCAGACGGGGCGACCCATCTCCGCTAAGTAACGCGCCGCCGCGAGCCCCGCGCCGCCGTTGTTGCCGCGCCCCGCCACCACGAGTGACGGACCGGACGGCGTGAGGTGCGCCGCTAGCTCCGCTAAGCTCCTGCCCGCCTCTTCCATCAGGGTGCGCATGTCGAGACCGTATTTTCCAGTCGCTAAGAGCGAGATATGCTGCATCTGCGAGGCGTTGACCTTCTGCAACTCGCTCCAACTCAGGGTGGGAATGTTTGCAGGTACTTGCGCGGATTCGTTTGCTCTCATCTTATTCGCTATCGCCATATCAGCCACCTAAACAAGTTCGCTCACGCTGCTAAGGTCAGCGGTGCTGTAAACATTTTGTACGTCGTCGAGTTCTTCGAGCGCTTCTAAGAGCCGCATCACCTTCGCCGCATCTTCGTCGCTCACTTGCGTCGTCGTCTGCGGCAGTTTAGTCAGTTGGCTCACCTCGGGTTCTACGCCTGCCCCCTGAAATCCCTCGACTAAGGTGTAAAGTCCGGTAGGCTCGGTGTAGACGGTAAGGAGGCCCTCCTCGACCTCTAAGTCCTCTGCGCCTAGCTCGATGGCGAGTTCTTGGGTCCGCTCGCTCGTGTCACTCACGACGACGACGCCCTTGGCGTCGAACTGCCACGCGGTCGCGCCCGACATGTTGCCTTCATGCTTACTGAAAGCGTGGCGCACCTCCGCGACGGTGCGGTTGCGGTTGTCGGTCAGCGCTTCGATAAGGACCGCGACCCCCGAAGGTCCGTAGCCCTCGTACATCACCTCGTCGAAGCCGCCGCCTTCCGCGCCCCCTAGCGCGCGCTCGATAGCGCGTTCGATGTTGTCTTGCGGAACGTCGTCAGTTTTTGCCGCCGAGAGCGCGTTTTTGAGCGGCAAGTTGGCGCTCGGGTCGCCGCCGCCTCCTTCGCGTACCGCTGCCTGAATTGCGCGGATATGCTTGCTGATGGTCTTGCTGCGCTCTTTGTCGTTCGCCGCTTTTTTGCGCTTAATCTGTGACCATTTACTGTGACCCGCCAAGACGCACTCCTCCCTCTCGCTCATCACTGATCTACGTCAAGTATTACAATTACGTTAAATGTTGCAAAATGATGCGCTAGCGCTAACTGAGACACGGCTCACTACCGATTATGGCAGGTGCGAGACCGCTTGTCTATCGCCTCATTCTACCTCAAACGATCTAAAAAATGGCAAGTGCGCTTTTTTCGGTGAACAAAAGGCGACAAAGGGCACATGGCGACGTCTTTTTTGTGCTAGCGAAATGGGTAGTGGCTTTCTCCGGCATGCTCACTGAATATGAACAAGGGGTTGCAAACAAGGGGTTGCAACCCCTTGTTTGCGGGAGTTAGATTCCGCTCACTAGGCGCGTGACCTTGACTCACTACCAAATAGAAGAGCGCGACAACCAGCTTTGCCACGCTCTTCTACGGTCCTTTCAAGGACGAGCGCTCTACCCTTACGGCGCTGGCGCGAGCCTCGGTACGCCGTTTCTAACCTCGAGCTGCAACTTGTAAATCAACCTGTAGCGTCCATCCGGCATCTGCTCCCCGAGGTCGAGCGTCGCCGCGCCCAAGGTGCTCGGGATGCTCACGCTGAGCGTACGTCCCCTCACTTCAGGTTCGATGTATTCTCCGGCGAGCCAGACGCCGACCGGATTCTCCGGTTGCGTGACGAACGTGAGGTCGGCGCGGTACACGCGGCTCACCCGGAGGCGGCGCGAGACCCGGTCAACCCTAGCGAGGCTGCGCGGTGCACTCCCCGAGGAGCGCCAGCGCCCGTCCCCGCTCAGCCAACCGTCGTCGTGCTGGATAAAGCCGCCAGACGCGCCGGGCTCGCGTACGCCGACGCGCAACTGGAGCGGCTGCGCGTCCTGCGCAAAGAAGCTCAAAACGTGCTTGCCCGCGCCCAAGACCTGTGAGGGCAAGGAGGTCGTGCCGTGAAAAAGCGCGATCTCTTTCGTCTCGGCGACCGTGAGTTCGACCTCGATGAGATAGCTCTCTTGGAGCCTCGAGGTCACCTCCGCGCGCTGCACTTCGGCGGGCTGCACCGCCAGAACCTGCGCAACGAAAACGCGCCCGTCGGCACCTTCCGCCGTGCCGAAGCCGACGTGGGTGTAGTCGGACCTGAGCAAATTTTCCCTATGTCCAGGGCTCTCCATCCACCCTTGAACGCTCGCCCGCGCTGCGTCTTCCGATCCGACCAGCGCTAAATTCTCGCCGATGCCCGTCGCCGCCGAGCCCGCTTGCGCCACGCGCTGCCTCAAGGTCGCGCTACTCGGCGTAGGCGAGCTGTGCGAGAAGTAGTTCAAGGTCGCCATCTCTCGGGCGTGGTGGCGGGCGGCGAGCGCCAAGGCGTCGTCGGGCAAAAGCGTACGTAGACCCGCTCGCCTGCGCTCCGCATTCGTGAGTTCTAAGAGGTCGCGCTCGAGGCGCACGTCCGCCGCGATAGGCCTATACGTCGCGGAAAAAACCTGAGCGAAAACCGGGGCGTCGGCGAGACTGAGTAGCAAAAGGGCGCAGCAAAAGCGCAGGACAGCGGTCATGACAGCTCACTATAGACAAAAGGCACGCGCGGCGGCGTGACCCTTGTCTGAGATGTGCCTAAACTTAGCGGTATCGCGAAGTTCACAAATTGAATCAGCGGACGTAGAAGCGCGTCTGCGCCACGTCACGTACGTCGTAGCTGCGAGTGTCGCTCTCGATGGTCTGCGTCCAGACATCCTCGCCGCTACGTCCTCTATAAATGACGCGCTCCGTGTCGGTTTCGCGCGGCGTGAAGGAGGCGCGGACTCTATGGGTGCCGCTCGGTCCGCCGATTTCGTAGCTCACGCGGCTGTCTACGCCTGGGATGAGGTTCGTCCTGCCCCCTCTCACGAAGATATTACGCCCAAACACGTCGATGGAGCCGTCGGGGTTGAGCGAGGTCAGCGTGAGGTAGCCGTCGCGGGTGGTGCGCACGCGGAAGCTGATGTCGTCGCCGATGCTGTAGCTCGCGCCGTCGCCCCTATCCGGCTCGAACTCGGTGATGATGTCGTACTCTTGACCGCCCAAGCCGGGGCTGACCGTCGTGCCGTCTGGGGCGACGTAGATGGTGCACGCCGATAGGAGTGCACTCAAAGCGATGAAATAGAAGGTAAAACGAAGGTTCATGAATAATCTCCTCTTGATGGTGACGCCGCGAGAGGGTTATGCGGGTCGAAAGGGTTATGCGGGTGGCTCGAGGCTAAATGAACGACTCCAACGTATCGCACCATTAGGCGCGGCTTAACAAGGCAGTGTAGCAAGCCTCCATTAAGCCGCGCCTAAGCGTTTCATGAAGAGGTTTTTATCGACTTTGGACCTTTGCATCGAGCCGATCACGACCTCTCGTCGCCAGCGTCGTTTGTCAGCTCAATTCACGTCATTCTAAGCCCTACACGAGCGTGGAGCTTGCCCTGAGCTTGCCGAAGGGAGAGACTTCGACCTACGACGACAGGGACTTCGTCTTACCTTGTGAACCGGGCGATACCAGATAAGAAGGTGTCACAATAAAGTCGTCAGTGTAGTATCTTTAGTCCACCCTTCTTATTCATGACAAAGATAGTTCACTGCTCTCCGGACCCTGCGTCTCGCTGATTCGAGGTGACGAGGTAGGGCAAGTCGCTCTGGTGATACTGCCCGGTCTCGTCGAACCAGAAGATGTAGTTGCCCGCCGCGTTCTCGTTGCTGTTCGCGAGCGAGCCCGAGGCGCGCGTCACCTTGCCGTCCACCGTGCTGCTATAAATGGGCGTGCCGTCGAGCGAGTAGAGCGTGATGAACATACGTCCGCCCGTAAAGTCTTGGATGTCGCGGCGGATGCGGTTCTGGGTCTCGTTGCGGCAGCTTGCGAGTGCGCCGACGAGGAGTAGAAGCGTCAAGGCGAGAAGGAGTTTCTTTTTCGTTACGCGAAGGGTTTGCACGGTTGAGCCTCCTGAGAGTTTTGTAGCTCGAGTATAGCGCGCGTGAGGCGGGAGCGCGGTGTTGCCAGAAGAAAGTCGTTGAAGTCATCAGGAACTGGTAGCCGGTAGAACGGCAACGCTGAAGACCGTCTGCTCACGACGCATCGTCACGTTTACGCCCGTACGTCACCGCTGTTGACTCGAGCTAAATTGACACGATAACACTCAAATAATGTATATTAAACTTAGTGACTAAAACGCTTCGCAATCCGTACGAGGTACTCGGGCTTACGAGCAGCGCTGACGCCACCAAGATTAAGACGGCGTACCGCCGCTTGGCTTTGGAGTACCACCCCGACCGCAACCCAGGCGACAAGGACGCCGAAGAACGCTTCAAGGAGATCAGCGAGGCTTACGCGACGCTCCGCGACCCCGAGGCTAGGGCCCGCTACGACCGCTTCGGCAGCACACGCCCGCAGGCGAGCCGCCCCGACTTTAACACGGTGGACTGGCAAACGATTTTTCAAGAGGCGGATATCAATATCGATTGGAGCCAGCGCGACGCCGTGCCGCGCACGGGCAACGCCGTGTTTGACGCGCTCTTCGGCGCGATGACGGGGATGATGCGCACCTCGGGGATGCTGCCGGGTGAAAATAAAGAGGTCGGGATACAAGCGCAGCTTTCCGAACTGCGGCAGGGCAGCGTGCGGCGCGTGCGCATCCCTGGTCCCAGCGTCTGCGCGACGTGCCACGGCAAGGGCGTCTTGAACAGCGGACGCATGTGTGAAGTGTGCGGCGGACGCGGCTATCAGCGCGGCGGCGCGGAGGTCGAGGTGAAGATTCCTGCCGGGGCGAAAGACGGTCTCAAGCTGCGCCTCAAAGAACTCGGCGGACCGGGACGCCCGCCAGGAGACGCCTTTGTGACGCTCCGCGCCGCCTTGCCGCCCCACGCCCGCTTGGAGAACGGCACGCTCCACGCCGACCTCTCGGTCACGCCCTTCGAAGCGGAGCGCGGCGTGACGACGGAGTTTTTAGGCGTCGACGTGACCGTCCCGCCAGGCGCGACCGACGGTCAACTTATCCGCGTGCCGGGCGGCGGGCTAGGTGGCAACGACCTGCTCGCGACGCTCCGCATCGGCGTGTGGTCCGGGTTGTGGCGGCGGGTGCGCAGCGCGCTAAGTTGAGGATGGTAAGGGTCTGGGGTGAGAGAGGACGCTATGAGTGACGACGTGAACAGTGCGGATGACAACAGCGTAGATGAAACGAACGAGCAAGAGGTTAGGTCTGGCGTCAGTCAAGACAAACCGCTCTACGTCATCAGTGTGGCGGCGGAACTCGTCGATATGCACCCGCAGACCTTGCGTCTTTACGAACGCAAAGGCCTAATCGAGCCGAGCCGCTCGTCCGGCAAAACGCGCCTCTACTCGCAGCGCGACATCACCCACCTACGCGAGATTCGGCGGCTCACCCAGGAGCTGGGCGTCAACCTAGCAGGCGTCGAGGAGATTATCCGCTTGCGCCGCGAACTCGACACGCTGCAAGGGCGCATGGAGGGGCGCATCGGCGAGCTGTCCTCGGAGCTGAGCGAGAAGATGCAGACCTACAAGGCGAAAGGGGCACTGGGTCCGCCCGACGAGGAAGAGGATTGAAGCTCTATCTCTCTTCATACCGACTCGGTAACGATGCGGTACGTTTAGGAAGACTCGTTTCAGGAGAAAAGCGCATAGGCGTAGTTCGTAACGCGCTAGACTACTCCGACGATGTAAAGAGATTGGACGAGGGGCGAGCGCGTGAGTTTGACGACCTACGCAGCCTCGGACTACATCCCGAAGAGGTCGATTTGAGGCGGTACTTTGGAGCCCCGGACATCCTCCGCGACGTTGTCAACCAGCTCGACGCCCTATGGGTGGTCGGCGGCAACACCTTTATCCTCAGACGCGCCATAAAAGGACGCGCCATAAAAGAGAGCGGGCTCGACAAAATACTGCTCGAGCAAGACGGGTCCTTCGTCTACGCAGGCTACAGCGCGGGCGCTTGCGCCGTGACGCCCACGCTGAGAGGGATTCATCTCGTTGACGAACCCGAGACCGTGCCAGCGGGATATAGGAAAGAGGTCGTTTGGGAAGGTCTAGGACTGGTCCCTTTCAGCGTCGTGCCGCACTACAGGTCAGACCATCCAGAATCCAATGCCAATGAAGAGGTCGTTACGTTTTTTCTCGAGCAGAAACTTCCCTTTATCGTGCTACGTGACGGAGAGGTCTACATCCGGGAGTAAAAACACATCTTGTCTTCACGCCGCCCGGTGCATCTCGGCAGGCTCCAGAAGCGGCAACATTACCGTAAAGACCGTTCCTTCGCCCAAACCCGACTCCACGGTCACTTCGCCGCCATGCTCTTTAACGATCCACTTGACGATGGCTAAACCCAGACCGCTCCCGTTGCCCCGCGTGGAGCGCGCGCCGTCAACGCGGTAGAAGCGGTCGAAGAGGTTGGGGATGGCGTCTTTGGGGATGCCGGGACCGTCGTCTAGGACCTCGAGCCGCGCCCGCCCCTGCTCCTCGGAGAGCGAAATCGTGATGTGTTTAGCGCCTGCGTTAAGGGCGTTCTGTACGAGGTTGAGTACGACTTGTTTAAGCCGCGCCGCGTCCCCCGCGACTTCGATGAGGGGATGAGGCGAATGGACGGACACCTCTGCGCCCTTAGCGACGGGCGCAACCTCTCGGTGGACGGTCTCAGCGATTTCGACGAGGTTGAGAGGTTCGCGTTCGACCTTGAAGCCTGCGTCCGCCCGCGCGAGTTCCAAAAGGTCGTTGACGAGTTTCGCCATGCGCGTCGCTTCGTTACGCACCGTCGTGAGCGATTCGGTCTGCTCCGGGCTCGGCTGCGTGCGCCGCAAGAGGTAGTTGACGTGCCCGGCGATGACGGTCACGGGCGTGCGCAGTTCGTGACTGGCGTCGGCGGTGAAGCGGCGCTGGGTGTCGAAGGACTCCTGGAGCCTGTCTAGCATCCGGTTGAGCGTCACCGACAGCTCGCCGACCTCGTCGCGGCTTTTAGGAACGGGTACACGCTGCGAGAGGTCTTGAGAGCTGACCCTAGACGCCGCCGTCGTCACCCTTTTAAGCGGCAACAGCACGCGCGAAGAGAGCAGATAGACGCCGAGCGCAAAGATAACGAAGGCGATGAGCACCGTGTAGACCAAGTTGCGCCTAAGTTGCGCTAAGGTATCTGTCGGCACGGGCAAGCCCACCATCAGGAGTGCAGAGGCGTCGAGGGTCAGCTCGCCAAACCGAAAGGTGCCCCTGCCCGCGCGCACCAAGAGTTCGTCTCCGTCCTCCGTACTGATTCGCGTCACGAGCGAGCCGGTCTCGAGGAGCGTTCGGAAGTCGGCGCTGCTCAGCTCGCTCGAAATCGTATTCGCGGCGTTCACCGGCACAAACGTATTATAACCGCGCGGACGAGCGTACTGAAAGAACGTCTGAAAGTCCTCTTTGCTCGTCGGTTGTCCCACAGTCACGTAGTAGATACCGTCGTTAGACAATCCTTGCGCCCAGCCGCTCAAGAAGCGCGAGTCGGAGTTGTCCTGAACGTTTGAGAAGAGGTCGCGGTAGGTCTGATTCGCCCTCGTCTCCACCGACTCCAGAATAGAGCGCTGCGTAAAGCCGTAGACGACGGCGGCGGCGACCGTCAAAACGAACGCCAGAAAGAGCGTAAAGAAGAGGGTGAGGCGGATTCTTAGGGACATGCGGGAGTTCTCCAGGTCCCCACTTTTACTCGTGGTGTTGTGCGCACGTGAACGTTGAGAGCGTACACGACGCCCGATATTGATTGATGCCATAATTTTCTCGCGGGTTGACTCACTTTGACCTAAAGATGAAATGTTTGCGGCGCTCAGTATAACGCTAAGGGCAGTCTATCGCCTTAGTATGAGAATAGAAAGTAATGGACGCGGCGAGGCGACAGTGTGACCATTCTAACTACACCAGCGACTTTTACCACGCCGGCGCCGCCTTATCCGCGCGTCGCAGCGACGCGCTCATATGAGGCTACTCTTCTCTCAACACGTAGCCCACGCCGCGCACGGTGTGGATGAGGCGGCGTTCGCCCTCGCCCTCCAACTTACGGCGCAAGTAGCCGACGTACACGTCCACGACGTTGCTGCCGCCCGTGTACTCGGGCCAGACCTTCTCCTCGATCTCGAAGCGGTTAAAGACCTTACCGGGGTTGCGGGCGAAAAGCTCTAAAAGTTCGAACTCTTTGGCGGACAGCTCGATGCGGCGTCCGTCGCGGAAGACCTCGCGCCCGTCCAAGTTCATCACCAAGTCCGCGACGCGCACCTCGCCCGTGACAGCTGGGTTGACGCGGCGCAAATGCGCCCGCACGCGGGCTAGAAGCTCCTCGATGGAGAAGGGCTTAACTAAATAGTCGTCCGCGCCCGAGTCGAGCCCCATGACCTTATCGTCCACGCTATCCTTAGCGGTCAGGATGATAATGGGGGTATTGCTCGTTTTGCGGATGCGGCGCGCCACCTCAAGCCCGTCCAAAACGGGCAACATAAGGTCCAATACGACGAGGTCGGGGTTGAGTTCGCGGAACTTGGACAAGCCCGTGACCCCGTCGTAGGTGACGTTGGTCTCGTAAGACTCGGCTTGCAGCTCCAGGTCGATAAATTTTGCGATGTCTTTTTCGTCCTCTACGATAAGAACGAGCGGTTTGCGGTCCATAAAAGCGATTATAGTCACCCCGACCATGAGAGACTTAATGAGAAAGTGAGAGAAAACTTAGACTTCCTCTCACTTTGCACTCACATATACTGCGTTAGCTCGATAGTTACGCATTATGTCTAAGGGAAGGATCACAGCTATCATCTCAGAACGTGTATGTTACACAGTATTTTTATAGTGAGAGCGTTTGCGACCACCGCTGCTGCGCAGAGACTTCGTGAACCGAACGCTAGTGAGACAGACTTTGATTAAGCGAAGCTATCTCCGCGAAGCGAAGCCTACGGAACGAAGTAACCTGCTAGCTCAGCGGAATCGTGGGCTGCACGATGATATCCCGTTTAAGGATATCCTCAGCCCACGCCTTTGCGCCTAAGAGAGAATGATCGCGGTAGTTGCCGCATTCCAGCTCGCTACAGCCCGGAATCGGTCCGTCGTGCTCGGTGATTGCCCTAAGCGCGTGACCGAGCGCCTGCTGGACCTCCTCTTCGCTCGGCGTGCCTAGCGCGGTGAGGTAAAAGCCAGTGCGACACCCCATCGGGCTCGCGTCGACGATGGTGTCGCCGAGTTCGTCGCGTAGATAGCCCGCCATGAGGTGCTCGATGGTGTGCAGCGCGGCGGTGGGCACTTCGGCTTGGTTAGGCTGCACGAGGCGCAAATCGAACTTGCGCACCTCGTCCCCCTTGGGTCCAGTGTAGCGCCCCGCCAAGCGGACGTAGGGCGCGCGGACTTTGGTGTGGTCTAAGTTAAAAGATTCGACGGATGTTTTAGGTTGAGCCATGAGGTGAGTATAGCGGGCTCGCGCGGCTGTGTGTAGTCTAGGGCCTACGAAACCGAATGCGAACTGCGTGTTTCACATGCCAATTTTACATGCCGAGCCCGGTATCTGAATAGCGCCCTAATATTCCGAAGATAAAGAGAAGGCTCCCCATCGCGAAAAAAGCGAAGCCCAGCATCACGAAGATGCCCGCGCCACCCCCGCCGATCATCGCTTTGCCCGGCTTATTTGCTCTGAGCGCGTAGATGAGCGAAGCTACACCTAGAACGATAAGAAGAACGCCTAAAATAAAGTTGAACGTGATCATGCTTCCCCCCAAAGTTTGCATGTCTTCTCAAAGTGTAGAGGGTTACGCCGAGAAAGGCAAGGGGAAAAAGAAGAGAGCTACGCTTGAGTTATAAGCGTAGCTCCTTATAACTGCCCCACGAGGATTCGAACCTCGATCAACGGAACCAAAATCCGGTGTCCTGCCGTTAGACGATGGGGCAATAAAACGGGTCATGCGAGGACGGTTCCGTGCGCGAAACGCGCAAACATGATTTTATAAAGTCCGGGTATGCTGTGTCAAGTCTCGAGCCTCGCAAAGTAGAGGGCAGAAGGGAGAGTGGCAAGTCATCCCTCCGCCTCCGCTACTCTGCGTTCTCCTCTACGCTAACGCTTCGCCCTTCACGTCAGCGCGTCTCCAACTTCACCCCCGGCACGTTATTGAGGCGTTCGGTAGCTCCGTTCACTTGCTCCAACAGATGACGCTGCAAAAAGCCGAGCGCGGCATGTTTGATGAGGTCGCCCACGCGCTCTTTGTCCCATACAGCGTCGCTCACGTGCGCCCACGCCTCCTCATTCAGCCGCGACTCGGGCAAGCCAGGATTGGTGAAGAGGTTGTGACCGCCGCGCTCAAAGACCATCAGGTAGACCTCTTCCGATGAAACGTGCTCGAAGATGCGCCTCGAGTCACGTCCTAGCGGCGCAACATCGTCGTATTCGCCTACCGCAACGAAGAGCGGCACCGAAACCTGCGCAAGCTCTAAGATGGGCGCGTTCCAAGAAGCCATGACGAAGGCGGCTTTAAGCCGCGCGTCGCCCTGCCAGCCCTTCTGCTTGCCTCTGGCGGGCTCGAGCCGGTCCCGAAAGCCCAGCGCGTAGCCGATGTTATCCCGCCGGTTCGAGTGCGCTTTAAGCTGCTCGAAGTCGAAGCCAGCACCGCAACTCGCCAGCGCCGTATAACCGCCAAACGAGTAACCGACGATCGCGGCGTGCGCTGTCTTCGCCGCACCCCTGAACCTCTTCTCGAGTTCGTCCAGCACAAACGAGACATCGAGAGGTCGGTCTATGAGCCCGGAGATATAGGCTTGACTGTCGAAGTCTCCATAGGTCGTGGCGGTAAAGTCAACTGCGCATACGAAAAAGCCGTGCGAAGCGAGATGCTCGCACAAGTAGGTGGCTTGGAGCCTCGAGCCCGGCGCGCCGTGCGCATAAATCACCGTCGGCGCACCTTGCGTGTGGGGTTCTCTATTCCTGAGCGCCCGACCTGCGAAGCTCACCTGCTCGCTGAGACCGTGCCAGGAGACGGGACCATACTCCGTCGCTTCTCGCGTGCCTTCTGGCACCTCGGCTGGATACCAGCATTCTACCGTAAGAGGTCTGTCGCGGCTTTCGTCGAAGAACGTCTCGGTAACGACGCCGACACCGTGCGCTCCGCGCTTAGTGAGAGGAAGGGCGTCGGGGCGCAGGGGTAACAAAGCTTTACGGTCCATAGCACCTCATGTGTCCATACAGAATATGTTCATGCGGACTTACCTGGAGGCGAGTTCCGCTAAAGCGAGCGCCGTCCACTGCTGAATCTCTTCGGTCAGCTCGAGCTTAGCCAAGTCCGCCCGAGCATACCAGCCCAAGCTGGGGTCGGTCTCGAGTAGCGTACCCTCGTAGCCCGCTACAGGTCTCGCGAAGTAGATGAGGTCGATGTGTTCGTGACCTCTTGCGATGGTTTCTAACTGCACCCCTCTCGGTCTCACAAGCTGCTTAGGCTCGTTCACGTTCAACGTCTTCTCTCCCACAAGCTCAACCGCCACGCCCGACTCCTCCAAGACCTCACGCACCGCCGCCTCATCGGGCAGCTCGTCCTTTTCGATATGCCCGCCGCACGGAAACCACGCCTGCGACTTCTTGTGCCAGTGCAAAAGTACCTGATTGCGCCACACGACGAAGGTGGTGGCGGTAAAGTCTCGAGAGATAGTTTCGTTATTGGTTTGATTCATGAGAGTCGCTAGCTTGCAACGCTTCGCAGGGGCTCTTAGCTGTTAGCGATTAGGTTTTAGCTAAAAGCCAACAGCTTCATCCCGCCATCATGAGCGGGACGGTCTCGACCTTGTGACCCTTCGCTGTGCCGTAAAGGGTATGTGGCGTCGCCGTATCAATGTTGACGGTATAGAGCCCCATCTCTTTGACTTGATCTCGCGGGACTAACACCGTGTGGTTCTGGTCGGAGTGACCTACGACGTAGTCGCCATCGGTCGCGGGCTCACGGATTAAAACTCTCAACTCGCGCCCTACCCACCGCTGATTCTTGACGTAAGACCAACTTTTTTGCCGTTCGATCAAACGCTGTAACCGGTCCGTCTTCGCCTTGCGCGGCATGTCGTCAAAGTGCTTGTACGAGGGCGTGCCGGGGCGCGCGGAGTACATGAACATGTACGCGCTGTCGTACTGGACCTCTTCGTAAAGCGACAAGGTCCCCTCGAAATCCTCTTCCGTCTCGCCGGGAAAGCCCACGATGATATCCGTAGAAATCACCACGTCCTCGACCTTGTCTTTAATTTCGCGGATGATGTCTAAATAGCGTTCGCGGCGGTACTCCCTCGCCATGCGCCGCAAGACCTTGTCACTACCCGACTGCACGGGCAAATGGATGTAGTTGCAAACGTTCGGCGTCTCCGCCATCGCGTCAATGACATCGCTGGTAAAGTTCATCGGGTGCGAAGTAGTGAACTTGACGCGGGGGATGCCTGTGCTCGAGACGAGGCGCAACAGCTCGGCAAAGGAGGGCAGGTCATCTCTTCCTAGCCCGTACGAGTTGACGTTTTGCCCCAAGAGGTAAATCTCCTGGACGCCCGCCGCTTTCATAGCAAACGCTTCGGTCATGATCGACTCCACCGAGCGGCTCACCTCGGGACCTCTGGTTTGCGGCACGATGCAATACGTGCAGTGGTGGTTGCAGCCGCGCATGATGGTCAGAAAGCCCGTCAAGGTGTGCGGCGCGGGCGTGATGACCTCGTGGAGCGCGTCGCTAAAGTCTAACGAGCGGAAGCGCTCCTGTCCCTTTTCGATGGCGTCGATCGCCGGGATGACGTCCGTGATCGCGCCGGGACCGATCAGGATGTCCACCTCGAACTTCTCGGCGATCTCTTGACCCTCGTCTAACTGCGCCAAGCAGCCCATGAGACCTACTGTCAAGTCGCGCCCTGCCCGCTTCTCTTTGCGCAGTTCGCCTAAAAGTGTCACGACCTTCTCGACGGGCTTGCCGCGCACCGCGCACGTATTCAAGATGATGAGGTTGGCGTCTTGCGGGCTGTCTACGAGCTGATGCCCGCCCGCCACCAGCTCAGAGGTGATGGTGTGGGTGTCATATTCGTTCATCTGGCAGCCGTAGGTGATGACGGAAGCTCTCACGCGGCTGCTCGTTTCGTTTGTTGAGTAGGTAAAGCGTCGTTCATTGTTTTAGTAGTTTAGCAGAGCCGTACGAGAAAGAGGTAGCAAGAGGTTGAAGATAGAGAAAGTGCGGAAGTTTATCCTTCCGCACTGAACAAGATTGCATTTAGAGGCTTTGTCCAAATTTACTGAGGAGCCCGCTGAAAACGGCTGTCTAGCTCCTGAATAACAGTGTCGAGTGTTCTGTTTGCAATGGAATTACCTCTAGGTAATCCACTTATGGCAACCTGTGTCACCTCGCCGCTTTGCACTGTCGTCAACGTAATGCGAATTGTTGTGGAACTGTTTCCACCTAGCGCTCCTAAAATCTGTGAGCCTGTCGTCTGATCTGCGGATAAGGTGATAAAATTATCCCCGATAGTTTCAATGCTCAAAAAGTTATATGCGCCGCCCGGTCTGAGCTGCGGACCGAACTGTGCGGCTGCGCCAACAATGTCAGATGACTGAGCTACATAAGGGATTGCGGGGCGACCTGCGGCGGGGGCACACGCAGCTAAAACGGTTAGAACAAAGGTCAGAGACAGGGCGTAAAGTCGCTTCATGTAACTCTCCTCAAAGTGTTTAGCTGAGGTGAGTTTAGCATGAGATTGTGGAGGATGTACAGAACGTTGGCTTTGACCTTCTGTTTTCTGCGCCAGTTTATAAGCGGTGAGGTCGTGCTCTTCTAAGTACTCATTCAAAATTAAGTATGGAATCGTTCATCATTTAGGGCCTTACTCGAGCGTTGTTTAGTTGGTTGCAACAGCTCCCAGTTCAGCCTCACCCCTCGCCGGATAATCCTTCTCCTGCACAAAGTCAACCGCTTTAAGCATCTCATTTAGGTCAGGTCTGCCGAAGGGCATACTGTTGACTGCGGCGTAATAAAGTTCCCCGTTTGGGCGTACTAAAAAGAGCCCCGGCTCGCTAAAGAGGTCGGGTTCGGGGTCTTTGATGCCTTCGCTGAAGTAGAGCCCCCAGGCTTGCGCTTGCGCTTCGCTGAGCCCGTAACCGACCTTTAAGTCGTTAAGCTCCCACTCGTCAGCCGTCTTCTTGGCGCGGTCCTCGTCGTCCATACTGACCGTGACGACCTCGACGCCGCGCTCCTTATAGTCGCTCAGCAAGTTCTGCGCCTTCTGCGAATAGCCTTTGCAGACCGGGCAGTGTAGGCCGCGGTAAAAGATGATCATCGTAAAAGCCTCAGGCGACTGGTCGCTCAGGTTCCACGTCTCACCGCTAACGAGATTGAACGAGAGGTCAGGCGCTTCCTGACGCGGCGTTGGCTGGTTCATCACAGTCCCCCCTTGAAAAAGTGCGTAATAGTGTTGACCTCTCTAGCGTAGTCCTCTAAGCGGGGCGTGACTTCGCCTTATCTGACAATGCGCCTTATCCGACAATGCCGCCCTATCTGAGAATACCGAGGTGGAACGGCTAAACGGAAAGGAACGCGGACACGGCGACGATAACAAAGCTCGAGATAGCGAGCAAAAAGCCGTGCAGGATGATTTTAGGGTAGCGCTCCCTCACGCCTTCGAAGATAGCCAGCGTGACCATCAAAACGCCGACTAAGAAAATAAGTGAGCTGACGAAGAGGACGCGCTCGGGAATCATCTTAGGTGAAAGGTGAGTTTAGCTCGAGGCTAGAGTTAGGGGTCTCGCTGTCCGGCACGGGCTCGGAGTTTTGAGCGGGTACCACGAGCGCGATTCCGACGAGGACGATGAGAATGCCCACCATCAACGTGCCAAAGCGTCCTAGAAAGCCTTTTTGTTGGTCCGCGCCCTCATGCGTGCTGCGGCGAACGCCGAGGAAGAGAAAGTAGCCGCCGACGAGAAGAACGGCGACGCCTATGAGTGTTTGTATCATCTTGCCCTCCACCTCCATTATGACGCGCACGTTAAGGGTAAAAATGCGTGGTGTGGCGCGTTCTCGAGCCCTGAAGCGACGCGCCGAAGAGAATGCGTTAAGGTGAAGGTGTGCAAAAGGCAGCAAGCTTTCGCGAACGGGTCATCGCGCTCGTATGTGCCGTGCCAAAGGGCAAGGTGGCGACATACGGGCAAATCGCCCTTCTAGCGGGCAGTCCCAGAGCGGCGCGGCAAGTTGGCGGCGTGTTGCACGGTTTACGTGAAAACGAAGTGCCCTGGCAGCGCGTCATCAACGCGCAGGGCGGCATCTCGACGTATAAGGTCGGCGCGGGCGAGTTGCAGCGGGCGCTTTTGGAATCCGAGGGCGTCACTTTCGACCGGGAAGGACGCTGCGACCTGGAGCGCTACCGTTGGTCGGGACCGACGGAAACAGAAGGTCCTTAGTCAGCCGCCTGGCGAACTGCCTCTTCTGCGCCCGCTCTGGGCTCGTAATGGTCAGGCACGAGCATCTTGACGCCGTTCGGCACGACCTCGACTTCTAAGGGCGTCTGCCCCAAAGGGTCGCCGTCGATTTGCGTGGGCAGCGGCGTTTCGGCGCTGATGCGTATTTTATGCCCCTTGTAGTAACGCAGGTCGCGGTAGTTGGAGAAGTCGCCGCGCAGCACGCGCCAGGTGAGCCGCAAGATGTCGCGCAGCCCGACCGAGGCGACCACAACCACGTCGAGCGTGCCGTCGTGGTGCCAGATGTTGGGACCTAACATGACGTTCGCGTCGTCGATGCGTCCGACGTTCACGATCATCGCCGTATGCGCCTGCACCTTCTTGACTTCGCCGTCGATCTCCAAGGTGATGTTCGTCTTGCGCAGGCTGAAAAGTTGCTTGATGCCGACGAGCACGTAGGCGATGAAACCGAGCCGCCGCTTCAAGCCGCGCGGCGAGTCCTCGATGATGCGCGCGTCGTAGCCTGCGCCGATGATGAGGGCGAAGTAGCGGTCATGCTGGGGTAAGTAGCCTACATCTAGGTCAACGGTCTTGCTCTGGTCGCCAAAGATGACCTCGACAGCTTTATCTAAGTTGCGCGAGATGCCGAGCGCCTGCGCGATGAGGCTCGCCGTACCTGTAGGAAGCTGCGCGAGCGGAATATTGCTTTTGCTCTTAACGAGCCCTGTAATCGCCTCGACAATGGTGCCGTCACCGCCCGAGGCAAGTACCAAATCGAAGCCCTCACGTTCGGCTCCTTTAGCCCACTTCAGGGCGTCCCCGTCCCCCTGCGTGCGGCGAATCTCCAGGTCAACGCCAGCCTCTCGCGCCCGCTCGTTGAGCACCGCTTCGGTATCGTCGGGGTCTTGCAGCCCCGACACAGGGTTGATGATTGCAAGGATACGCCGGTAAGACGTGTGCTCAGACATGACCCCACTATGACACACCGTTACTTCGCTGCGGGAGCTAACACAGGATTTTTCTCGTATGATGGGCGCATGACAACGTCAAATGCTGAACTCCAGTTGGCACAAAAACTCGTCCAGGCGGCGAGTCCCTCGGGTAAAGAATCCCCTGCCGCGCAGGTCCTTATCGAAGCCTTTGAGTCGCTAGGTTTCGACGAGGCGTATATCGACAACGCGGGCAATGCCATCGGCACGCTGCGGCGCGGCGACGGTCCTACGGTCATGCTGAACGGTCACATCGACACCGTACCTTTGGGTGACGAGGAATTGTGGCCGCATCCGCCCCTGTCGGGTGAAGTCAAAGACGGGCGCATGTGGGGGCGCGGCGCGTGTGACATGAAGTCCGCATTGGCGTGCATGGTCTACGCGGCGAAAGACGTCGCTGACGAGATTGGAGGCACGCTGATGGTCACAGGCGTGGTGCAAGAAGAGGTCGGCGGCTTAGGCGCACGCTTTTTGGGTGAGACGGTGCAAGCCGACGTGGTGATTTTAGGCGAGCCGAGCAAGCTGCGGCTGATGCTAGGGCACCGCGGGCGCGTCGAAGTCGAGGTCAAGCTGCCTGGCAAAATCGCGCACGCGGCGAAAAATGAACTCGGCGACAACGCGCTCTACCACGCCTCACACCTCTTGACGCGCTTAGAGGGGCTCGAGCTACCCTCCGGCGGTCCCTTGGGCTCCTCCACGCTCACGCCTACCCATCTCACCTCTTACCCACAAGACGGTAAAAATGTCGTGCCGGGACGCGCCGAACTGACGATTGACTACCGCAACCTCCCCGACGACGAGCCCGAAGCGGTCTTGAAGCGCTTGCAAGCTTTAGAGCCCGACGCGAGCTTCCACATCCCCACCGAGAACGCCGTGAGCGAAAGCGAAGAGGTCCGCTACGCGTTCCCGCGCATCATCCCGCCCTACCTCGCGCCGGGCGAAAACGCGCACGTCAATACGGCGCGGCAGGTGTTGAAAGAGGTCTTGGCGGATGAAGACGCCCAGTACGACGAGTCGAGCTGGTGGTTCGGTACGGACGCGCCGCACTTGGCCAAGATGGGCGCGGTCGTCGTCGGCTTCGGTCCCGGCGAAGAAGAACTCGCGCACACGACGCAAGAGAGTATCCCGCTGGAGCATCTGCGCGTCGCCCGCAAAGGGTACGCCGCGCTCGTTCGCGCGTATATGGGTAAAGCGTGAAAGGGGAGAGCACGCTCATCAACGGCGACACCTGGACGGTGGTAGACGTTGCGCCCGCCGAACCTCTTGCCGAGATGGTCGCGGCGATTTTAGAGGAAGAGGGCTTTGTGGCGATGGTGCGCGGCGCGGGAGGGGTGGCAGCGGACATGCTGGCGTCTCTCGGTGCCTATACAACCGAGACAACGCTCGTGCTCGTACCCGAAGCGCAAGCGCAAGCCGCGCTAGACCTCATCGCGGAGACCGTGACAGACTATGAAGGGGAAGAGTTGGACGTGCTTTTGGAGGAGATGGCGAGTCTGGAGGGTGAGCCTGGTGAACTTGAAGAGGTCGAGGAGGGCTCGAGCGAGCGCTAGTTGAGCGCAACTTCTTCCAACTTCGCACCTGGGCGTTATAATACTGTTGTGGAATTCGAGTGGGACGACGGTAAAGCAACGTCCAATCAGGCTAAACACGATGTCAGTTTTGAAGAAGCTAAGTCTGTCTTTTTCAATCCTCTAGCCGTTATTTTTAGCGACGAAGCGCACTCGGACGAGGAAAACCGCGAAATCATCATCGGTCATTCTCAGAAAGGTCGTTTGCTACTCGTTAGCTTTACTGAACGCTTAAAAGCGAATCCGTATTATCAGCGCAAGGAAAGCCACGCGAAACGAGAGAAAGGACTATGAACACGCCTTCTGACAAAGATGACCTTTTACCCGAATACGAGTTTGACTACAGCAACGCCAAACCCAACCGTTTCGCCGTAGGTGAACGCACCGTGGTTGTGCTCGACGAAGACTTATCGAAAGTGTTCAAAACGTCCGAATCGGTCAATAAAGCCCTGCGAGCCCTGCTCGAGGCTGTGCCGCCTGATTCCACCGCCGCTTAACTCAGTGTTACCAAACCCCAGATTGCTAAATTAAACTGATGACTAAGTTCGAATTTATCGGCACTCAACCTGACCTAGCTAACCTCTCTATCGAGGGCGAGCGCGTCCGCTTGGTCAGTATTTCGAGAGCCTATGAGCAAAACATCTTCGAGGAATTTACGAGCGACATCGCGACGTACATGATTCCAAAAGCTGCCGATACCATCGAAGAGACGCGAGCGTTTATCGACTCGAGCTTAGAGGGATTCGGTAGAGCAGACAACCTCGTCTTCGTCATCTTGGACAAGCAAACGGACGAATTTCTCGGCTGCTGCGGCTTGCATGGGCGTAGCGGCGTGAAAAACCCCGAGTTCGGTATCTGGCTCAAGAGGTCGGCGCACGGTAGAGGGTTGGGGCGAGAGGCGATTCGCACCCTCGCGCTATGGGCGCAGGAGAGGATGAGGCTCGAGTCGTTCATCTATCCCGTGGATAAGCGCAACCTGCCGAGCCGCAAGATTCCCGAATCTTTGGGCGGCGTTATCTTTGCAGAAGGAGTAGACGAGGGGATGGCGGGTAATGTGCTTGAAGAGGTCGTGTATAGGATTGCGGTGCCGGTGGGCCCGAGTAAGCGTTAGTTAGAGGCTGTTCAGACCGTGTTTCGATTGGTCCCAGCAACAGCGAATAATCTGGCTTGGTTTTTCGATCTACATAAAGCTGCTTTGAGGGACTATGTTGAGCCAATCTGGGGGTGGGATGAGACGTGGCAGCGAGATCACTTTGCTAAGACGCTCGACATTGAAAATTCACGCCTTATCCTTGTGAGCGGCGAGCCCATAGGTAGGCTCACGGTAGACGAGAAATCCGATCACCTTTTCTTAGCTTACATCGCCATATTGCCCGCTTATCAAAATCGAGGTATTGGCTCTGAGGTAGTCCATTCGATCATACGAGAGGCGCGTGTAAAGGGTAAGTCTTTGAGGTTGAGCGTGCTGCGGACAAATCCTGCTCGAGCCCTTTACGAACGTTTAGGTTTTGTCATTACGGAGCGCAACGAGACGAAAATTAACATGGTTTACAAAGCAAGTCTTTGAGTCTTCAATTATCCTCTTGCATCCGCGCAAAAATCATCCTGCCCATATTGGTCTGCAAGTTGCTCGTCACCACAGTCTGCACCGTATTCCCCACAAGGTGCGCCGAATCTTCCACCACCACCATCGTGCCGTCTTCTAAGTAGGCGAGCCCCTGCCCCGGCTCACGCCCTGCCCGGACGATGTGCAAAGCGAGCAGTTCGCCCGGCAGATAACTCGCTTTGACGGCGTTGGCGAGTTGGTTGACGTTCAAAACCTTGACGCCTTGCAGCGCGGCGACGCGGTTGAGGTTGAAGTCCGTGGTGATGAGGTCCGCGCCTCTCTCTAGGCAGAGCTTGACGAGCTTGGCGTCCACTTCGGGCACGTCTGCAAAGTCGTCGTTCACCACCTCCGCGCTGACGCTGCGCCCCTGCACGAGCCGGTCGAGCATGTCCAGACCTCTTCGTCCGCGTTTGCGGCGTAAAGGGTCGTCGGAGTCGGCGATGTGCTGCAGTTCGCCTAAGACGAAGTGAGGGATGAGGAGGCGGCTGTCGATGAAGTTGGCTTCGGCGACGTCCACGATGCGCCCGTCGATGATAGCGGAGGTGTCCACCACTTTGGCGAAGGTGCTGGCGGATGGTTGCGTTGGAGCAGAAGAGGTGGCAGGCGGGGGCAGCCGCTGCCCCGCAAAAAGTTGCCGGTTCACCACGAAGAACCACGACGACGCCGTAACGAGCACGAGCGCGAGCAGGAGCGAGAAGTACCAGGTAAAACCGGGGATAGACTCTAAAACGCTGTTGAGCAACACGGTGATGAGGAGCGCTACCGTCGCGCCGACGCCCGCCGCGAGGATGGCGTCCGGCGGGATGCGCTTGACGCGCCCCGACAGACGTTGCCAAACCACAACCCAACGCCGCGCAACGGGCGGGCTGACGAGGTAGCCGATAAGCAGACCCGCTAGCGTGAGGTAGACGAGGTTGATAGGACCGCTCAAGACCTCTCTATCCGCGAGCCACTGCGCGAGTACAAGCCCCGCCACCGCGCCCAAAAGACTGAGAAGACCTCTAGCTAGAAGGTACATCGCCCACTACCATACAGGATAGGACCCTGGAAACGGTGCAAAAATAGTAATAGTACACCTGTCTTTAAGCCTCCCACGCCGCTTTGAGCGCCGCCGCGAGCGAATCCACGCCGACAACCCCGCTGCGCTTGTCCGTCCCAACATCGTACGAGGGCGGACCGATAAAGCGCGGGAAGTTCGCCTTGGACGCCTCCGTAACGCGCCGCACGAGCTGGGATACGCTGCGCAACTCGCCCGCCAAGCCGACTTCGCCCACCACCGCCGTACCTTCGGGGACGGTGCGGTTGGTGACAGCGGAGTAGACCGCTAAAGCTACGGCGAGGTCCGTGCCGGGATCGGTGAGGCGCAAGCCGCCCGCGACGTTGACGTAGATATCTAAGCCTGCTAGGGGAAGCTCGAGCCGCCTTTCTAACACCGCCAACACCACGTCCACGCGCCGCTGGTCGAGCCCCTGCACGATGCGCCGGGGCGAGGCGTACGGCGACTTAGCGGCGAGGGCTTGCACTTCTAGGAGAAGTGGGCGCTGTCCCTCCAACGCTGCGACGACAGCGGAGCCTGGCACACCGAGCGGTCTTTCGGCTAAGAACGCCTCGGATGGGTTCGCCACGGGCGTCATCCCGTCGTGGGTCATCTCGAAGACGCCCATCTCGCCGGCGGGTCCAAAGCGGTTCTTGAGGGCTCGTAAGACGCGGAAACCTGACGCGCTCTCTAACGCCAGGGTCGCGTCCACCATGTGTTCGATGACTTTGGGTCCAGCGATGCTGCCCTGTTTGGTGACGTGTCCTATCAGCACGAGGGTGCTCTGCGCCTCTTTCGCTGCTTGGGTCAGGAGAGCGGTGGCGTCGCGCACCTGGCTCAAGCTGCCGGGCGTGCCGCTGTCGTCCGCTAAAAGGGTTTGGATGGAATCCACGATGACGAGGCGTGGCTTAGCCGTGCGCAGATGCTCAGCGAGGACGCGAGCGTCCGTCTCGCGGGTGAGTTGCAAAGAGGTATCCACCCCTAAACGCTCCGCGCGCAGCTTGACCTGTGCGAGCGACTCTTCGCCCGCCACATAGAGCGTCTCTCTCGCTTGCCGCACCGAAGCGTGCGAAAGCTGTAAGAGCAGCGTGGACTTGCCGATACCCGGCTCTCCCGCGAGGAGGAGTACCGCGCCCGCGACCCAACCGCCGCCCAAGACGCGGTCGACCTCATCTAAACCGGAGCTGGAGCGGAGCGCGTCCGTACTTTCAACCTCGGCGAGGCTTTGTACAGTGGCGCTGTAGAGGGCGCTGCGCGCCTTGCCTGCTGAGGTTGGGTTGGGACGCTCGAGCTTAGGCTCCATGCTGCCCCACGCGCCGCAGCGCGGACACTTGCCCATCTGTACGGGCGACTGGGTGCCGCACTCGCTACATACATAGGTTGTGGTGACCTTAGCCACAATCAGCCACCACTACGTCTACACGCTGTTCGTAAGGTCCTCGTCATCAGGATGTATCATACCTTTGCCGGGAGACGCAGCCCGCATTGGAGAGAACGCCCTCACGGTTCCGAAACGCTTCGCTCTGTGAAGAATCCTACATCTACGCTCGACTGCTCCGCAGCGAAGAGGACCCTATCGCCCTCAACATTTACAGTATTTATCTCTGAATTTGTACGGGCCAAGATTGAAGCGAAAACTCCAATTTAATCGTGCTGCAGAGCACCTTCAGCTATTTTCTAGCTGACAAAAATCGGATAGTTTAGCTCCAGACCTGGTACAAACGCACCAGTCGATCTTCACTCAAGAGACAGTAATAAACCCGCATAGTTATAGGTATAACGCTGAAAGTTGGGTACTGAAATCTAAGCTAATAGAGCTAAATGTACCTATACACGTTGTGAAATCCTTCGTATACTTCAGTTCAGGCTCATACAGAAGTCGGGTACTCTCGAAAAAGGGTAGTTTGGTAGACGTGACAGCTTACCGTGAACGAGTGACCGACGATGCGCTAAGGCGCACGCTGAGACGGGTGGAGCGACGAACGAGTAAGGGGGAGCAGTGAGCGAAACGTGTAACGGTTCGACATACCTTGCGGCGCACAATTTGAGCGCCGCGCGTGTAGATAAGGGCAGGTTCAACCTAAGCCACTCGAGCGGAAGGGACAAAGACGCATGAATCAAATCTTGAACGAAGTGAATGTTATGAACGCCAGCTTAGAGGCTCCTAGCCAGACCTTGAAGTTCCAGCGCAAGCAGACGCTCTACCATAACGGCGACCCCGCACAATCCGTTTTCCGCGTCAAGGATGGTCTTATCCGCATCACCCGCATGACCCCGGAAGGTCGCATTCTCACGGTGCGCCACGTGATGCCCGGTGACTTTTTCGGCGAAGAAGCGTTCATGGATTCTAAGCGCGAAGAGATTGCAGAAGCGCTCACCAACGCGCAGATTGAGGCGATTGACCCCCAGATGATCAACCACAGCGACCTGATGACCATCACCCAGTCCTTATCGCGCCAGATGCAGCGCCTCATGGATTACGAGTACCACTTGCAGACGGGCGATCTGCGCCAGCGCGTTGCCCGCTATCTGATTAAACTCTCCGAGACGCCCTTAGCGTCGGAGAACGAGGAGATGCGCATCGTGGTCTCAGCGACGCACGAACTCATCGCGGAGGGAACCGCAAGCACGCGCGAGAGCGTCTCGAAGATCATCACTGAGCTGAGAAGCGAAGGGCTT
Source organism: Trueperaceae bacterium (assembly GCA_965213925.1). Taxonomy (GTDB): domain Bacteria; phylum Deinococcota; class Deinococci; order Deinococcales; family Trueperaceae; genus CBDBZX01. Next base: position 3,302,793 of record OZ243927.1, on the reverse strand, counting down.
ATCGAGTCGGGCTACCGCTCGATCGTCCTCTTAGCGCCCGACGAGCTTGACGAGATCGCGCAAGGGTTCTAAAACCTCTTTTACTGTAAGGAATAAGAAGCGCCTCGAGCTGGGCTCGAGGCGCTTTCACTTGGTAACGTTTAGGGGCTACCCGATGAGAAATGACACATACTCTACTTATCTTTCGGCGGCAACGTGTGTGCGTTCTCAACTTCGCGGAATGAAAAATGGCCGGAATATGTATTCCGGCCGCTCTCTGCTAAATTTACAGCAGTTCCACTTATCGTTGCTATACTTCTCCGCAGATATACCCGCTAAAGCAGGGCTTGTGAAGTTTTGCCTCCGGCAAACAGGTCATCACTGAAAATGCGTGTTAGGCGATGTTCTCTTCAGTAAGAGTGTAGCTGACCAGATGATACCTGCTATCATAACTCAACGCCTCGAATGAAACCCCCGCATCATCATGCCTGCCTTGCTGCTCTGAAGGGCTTGCTCGAGCGTCACGCTCTGCCCGTTAGCAAAGGTCAAGGTAACGTTTTCGCCAGGGATACCGTTTCCGTTGCGGTCGTCCAGCGTGCCCGCAAAGCTCACCGCTAACTTGCCGTTAATCTGCAGCGTACCGTCACTCAGCGCGGCGCTGCCTCCTTCTAAATCAACATCGTCCACGTTTACACCGAGCGCGAAGCTACCCGCGTTCGAGGTCACGCTCACGTTCACGTCACCGCTCGTGGGTGTGTAGGTGCTCGTGAAGCAGTTCTCGCGCTCGCGCTCACCCTCTAAGCTTATGGTCCACTCGAGCGTCACGCCCCCCTCTTTGTTGAGCGCGACCTCACCCTGCGTCGTTACCGTTTCCGCGCCGTCCGCTTCGGAAACGGTAAAGCCGACATTCTTCAAGTCTAAGAGGCTGCCCGCGCCGTTCACCTGTAAGCTGGTAGGTTCGGCGACGCCGTCCGCTGTGCCGCACTCGGGCGTGTTGTAGTAGCTGAGCGCGAGGTCCACGTCAGCGACCTCTCCTCCGGCGGCGACCGTCATGAGGTTGAAGGCGGTGGGAAGCTCGAGCGTCTCGCCTCCCGGTCCCGCCACGTTGACCGTGTCACCCCCCGCGTTCCAGTCGAGCGTTACGGTCGCCTCGTTGCTAGTAGCGGCGCTGAGGTCTTCGTAGCGCCAGGTGAGGATGAGATCGTCGGCGTCTCCGCTGCGTTGCCAGGCGTTCGCAGCTTCGTCGTAGACGTAGCGGCCGCGCGGCAGCGTCCCCTCCGCACCTGCTCGGCTACCCGCCAGGAGAAGGCTCGTGGCTTCGGCGGGAAATTTATGCAGCGCGACGCTGCTCGTGTTACCGTTCATCGAAAGCACCGTGCTGATGATGTCGCTAGAGAGGTCGCCCAGCGCGGCGTTCGTCTCCGCTTCGCCGAGGGTGCTAGGCGCGGCTGTGTCGGTGGCGTCGCCTCCGCACGCCGCGAGCAAGCCGACGAGCAGCGCAAGGGCGATGTAGCGTTTTAGATTCATTAGGAACTCCTTGTTTGAAAGTGCACCGCGAGGACCGTCGTTCTCTCCTCTTCATCATCAGGCGTAGCGGCGTTCGTGTCAGTGCGGGACGCACGTTCGAACTCCGAGCGAAGCCTATGTAAGACAAGGTTAATGAAACGCTAAGTAAGGAGGGTGAGCGCGACCTTCATGAAAGGTTGAGTGTGAACTTACCCAAAAACCGTATCGGTACCTCTTGGCATGTAACTAAGGTGTATAACCAGCAGGTACAAACCGTCCAGCGACCTTATCCTCGAGCACTCGACTCCCTAACAGAGCCTGCTAGCTAAAGCGGTAGCTTTTCGGAACGACCACCACGCCGCGCTCGGTGACGGTGAAGCCTCTCGCCCTGTCGTCGTCTAAATTGACGCCTATCTGCGTGCCTTCGGGGACGCTGACATTTTTGTCGACGATGGCGTTTTGCACGGTGCAGCGCCGGCCTATCGTCGAGTTATCGAGCACCACAGAGCGCTCCACGGTGCTGTACGAATTAACCCGCGAGCGCCGCGCGAAGATGGACTCGCGCACCGTCGCGCCGGAGACGATCACGCCACCGGCGAGCATCGAGTTGAACGCTTGCCCGCGCCGGTCGCCCGAATCGTGAACGAACTTGGCAGGCGGCGAAAACTCCGAGGAGGTGCGCAGGGGCCACTCGGTGTTGTAGAGGTCGAACTCGGGCTGCACCGCGACTAAGTCCATGTTCGCTTCCCAATACGAGTCGATGGTGCCGACGTCGCGCCAGTACGTATTCCGCGCCGCCTGACCGGGGATGGGGTTCTGCGCGAAGTCGTACGCCATGATCTTGTAGTTCTGCTCTAGCGCCATCGGCATCACACTCTTGCCGAAGTCGTGCGGGGAACCCTCCTCAGCGGCGTCTTTCGTGAGGAGTTCGGTCAGCGCTTTTCTCGAGAAGATATAGTTCCCCATCGAGGCGAGCGCGTGGGTGTCGCGACCCGGAATCGGGTTAGGGTTCTCAGGCTTCTCCTGAAACTCCGTGATGCGAAAGTCGTCATCGACTTGCAACACGCCGAAGCGCGTGGCGTCCTCGACGAGCGTCGGGTACGCCGCGATGGTCACGTCCGCGCCCGTCTCCTGGTGCTGCTCGATCATGTGGCGGATATCCATCTTGTAGATATGGTCGCCGCTAAAAATCGCCACTAAGTCGGCGTGGTTGTTGTCGACCAGGTGCATGTTCTGGTAGATCGCGTCCGCCGTGCCCCGGTACCACTCCTCGCCGATCTCCTCATAGCGGTACATCTGCGCGGGCGCTAAGGTGATGAAATAGTCGCTCAAAAAGCTTCCGAAGCGCCAGTTGCGCTGGATGTGCTCGGTCAAGGACTGCGCCTTAAACTGCGTCATGACATACATGCCGTAAATCTGCGAGTTGATCATGTTGTTGAGCGCGAAGTCGATGATGCGGTACTTGCTGCCGAAGGGTACGGCGGGCTTGGTGCGTTTAGCGGTCAAAGGACCGAGCCGGGTGCCCTTGCCGCCCGCTAAGACCATGCCTAAAACTTTTGCCTTCTGAACCGAATGATTCATCTTTCACCTTCCCTGGGTGCTGAAGCTTCGTTTAGGGGCACTATAGCGCAGCTCGGGGACAAGAAAAGCGGGTTAGCATCGTTCATCCAGCTTAACTGGACTTCAGCTCGTCAGGAAAAGCTTGAAACCTGAGATGCTGATGAACTGATAGGCTGATCCGCTTGCAACGTAAGAAGCGGTCCACACGAAACGCTCTTAGACACGTAAAATAAAGAGGTGGAGCATCTACTTAGAATATCAGGACTACGTATTGGCTTACCGCCTTGCGTGCGCTCGTAGGCGGCAAATCGCGCCCGCTAAAAGGGTACTTGTCTCTGAGCGAATACGCGAAAAAGCGGCTCGAGCGTCAAGCCCTCGCCAAGGCGGTTTTAGGCGCGTCCGACTACCGCGCGTCACTGCGCGAAGTCGAGGCGCTGACCGAGGAGACGAACTTCGGCTTTTGGCACAACCCCGGCGAGAGCGTGGATTTCCTCAAGAAGATGATCGAGCAGGGCGGCTGCCGCGCCTTGGAGTCGGACGAGCATTTTATCGAAGAATTGCTGACCCCTAGGGAGCGCGGCGAGTTGAGCGAAGGCGAGCGCCGCCTGGTCGCAACCTACTATTTAGGACTGCTCCGCGCCTCCGCCGCTTACCTAGACGCCGAGGTCTTCACGCGCCTGCGCGGTGAGGTGGAGCCCTTGCGCGACAAGATGCCCGTCTTCGTGCTGACGTCGGACGTGCCGTCGGCTTAGAGGGTTCGCGGCACTTCGTAGGGGTGGGCCCACCCCTACATCACATCAGATACGTTCGTATTCACAAACAGCGCTGCTTCGTAGAGGCGATTCATGAATCGCCTCTACGCCGTTTGCCTCCGCCACCTTTGGCTGTTGCGCGGCTTCCTCGCTAAAAATGTGTGCGTGCTAAGCTCGAGGGATGGAAACGCGCCCTAGCCTTTTAGACCTCAACCTCGCTGATCTCCCAACGGACGGACCGAGCTACCGCCGCAAACAGCTCGCGGGGTGGCTTTACGAGCGGGGCGCGAGCGGCTTCGAGGAAATGAGCAACTTGCCGCTAGGGTGGCGTGAGACGCTCTCTGCGCACTACACGGTGAGCCCTTTTGTCCGCTCTGAGCGCTTCCCTTCCAAAGACGGCTCGGTGCGCTACCTCTTCACGCTCGCTGACGGCAAGCAGACCGAAGCCGTCTACATGCCCTACGCCGACCGCAAGACGGTCTGTATCTCCTCAATGGTGGGCTGTCCGGCGGGGTGCGCCTTTTGCGCGACGGGCGCACTAGGTTTTGGACGTAACTTGACGCGAGCGGAAATCCTGGCGCAACTTACCGACGTGGCGAGAGCCGAAGGCTTCCCTCCAAAGGAGATTCGTAACGTTGTATTGATGGGCATGGGCGAAGCACTCCTCAACTACGACAACGCGGTCGGCGCGATCCGCACGATGGTCCATCCGCAAGGGCTCGACATGTCGCCGCGCCGCATCACGCTCTCGACGGTGGGCCTGCCGCAGAAGATTCGGCGTTTAGCCCAAGAGGACCTCTCGCTCGTGTTGGCGGTGAGTTTGCACGCGCCCGATGAGGAGACGCGCCGCGCCATTATCCCGACCGCGCACGCGCACTCCATCGATGACATCATCGCGTCGCTGCACGCCTGGCATGAGGCGACAGGGCGACGTGTCACGGTCGAATACACGATGCTGCAAGGGGTCAACGACGCGCTCTGGCAAGCGGAGGCGCTCGTCGAGCGTCTGGACGGGCTCCTAGCGCACGTCAACCTAATTCCTTTCAATCCGTGGCAGGCGTCTACGTTCCACTCGAGCACCACCGAGCAGATCAGAGCCTTCGAGGGAACCTTGCGCCGCGCCGGGCTCTCCGTGTCGGTGCGCTTTAGCCGTGGGCGCGACGCGGGCGGCGCGTGCGGGCAACTCGCGCTGACGCAAACCCCAGACCGAGCGCAGAGTCAAGCATCAGCTTGAGTCTCTCGTAGGACTTTCTCGAGCGTCACCTATAAACATATCTCGCTCTCGGATTCTCTACCTTTAGCACTTCCAGAACACACTGAGACGGAGGGTCGCAGGCATCATCTCAGAATGTGCGCGCTAGACACCGACTTACACAGTGAGAGTATCTCAAACCAGATGATACCTGCTACTTGACCACCAGCGACCTCGCAAGTGAAGATTCGAACAGTTGCGCGTGCTGAGGTGACGCTCGTGTCAGATTTAATATAGGTCGGCGTGCGCAGCGTACTACGATGGCTTCAATCTCGCTGTGTCTGCGCTTTGTTTTAGGCGGCACACGCTTTGGAGGCACGAATGAGAGTCTTAACTTGCGGCGTTCTGATTGCGGCGTCTGCCTGCGTTACCTTGGGTTACGCGCAGCCTAGCTGGGCTGAACCCGCGACCCCCCTATCTTCACAAGCATCCTCACAGGAGGCTAAGCCGGCGAGCTTAGCGAAACTGCTTAAAGAGACCCGGAACAACCCCGAGGACGTCGAAGCGTGGATCAACTTAGGGCAGCGCTATCTGGATAGTGGCGCGTTGGAAAAGGCTAAAGAGAGCTTTTTAGAGGCGGTCACGCTCGACTACCTCTCGGCGGAGGCGCACTTCGGCTTAGGGCTCACCGAGTACGCGCGCGGCGACTTCGCCGCGGCGCTGTTCGAGTTCGGTGAGGTCTCCCGCCTCTTCCCGACCCGCTTCGACGGGCACTTTAACCGCGCCGTCACCTTGGCGAAGTTGCGCCGCACCGAGGAGGCGATCAGCGCCTTTCAAGAGGCCATTGCGCAAGCCGAGCCCGAAGCGACCTCTGCGGCGCAAGTGGACGCCTACTTAGGGCTCGCGGAGCAGCTCAAGACGTTGGAACGTTTCGGGGAGGCCGCCGAAGCCTACACCGCGGCGAGCAACTTGACGCAGGACCGCCAAAGGTACGAAGAGTTGACCTATCTTCGCGCCGACGCCCTCTACCGCGCAGGTCAGGGCTTGGACGCGCTGCCGAGCTTGGGCGGTCTGGAAGGGTACCGCGTAGACGCCCTCACCGCCGACATCTACGCGCAAGCCGGACAGAATGACTACGCCCTTCGCTCCTTGAACCGTGCGATTCGCAACGCGGCTGCTGCAGGGGACACCGACACGCAAGCGCGCCTCTTGACAAAACTCGGGCTGTTGCAGCGCGACCTCGGGCGCGGCGCGGACGCGACCCGCTCGTTCGAGCGGGCGGTGCAGGTGAACGCCGACTCGAGCCAAGCGCTCTACAACTTAGGACTCAGCTTCTTAGAGAGCGGACAGCCCCAAGAGGCGTTAGCGACGCTCCAGCGGGCGCTCAGCTTGGACGACGCCGAAGCGCAAGGCGCGACCTACCTCGCGCTCGCTAGCACCTACGACCAGCTCGCTCAACCCGACGAGGCCCGCCGCAACGCCGAAGCCGCTGCCCAACGCCTTAGCGACGCCGAGCTTCGCAGCGACGCGACCTTCATCATCGGGCGCTCGCTCTACCGTCAGGGTGACTACCGGGGCGCGCTCATCGCCCTAGAGGATGTGGTCGCGGCGCAACCCGGAGACGCCGACGCGCAGCTTTGGGCAGGTTTAGCGAACTATCAAGCGGGTCAGTACCGCAGCGCCGCGCAGTTTTACGAGCGCGCCGTGCAACTCGACCCCGAAAACGTCGAGGCGCGCGTCAACCTGGGCGCGGCTTACCTCGCGTCGGAGCGCTACGAAGACGCCGAGTTGGTCTACGAACTTCTCATCCAGCAGACCGGCGGCGACGCGGACACCTACTATAACCTGGGTTGGTCGCTCCTCTCGCAAGGGCGCGGCAACGAAGCGCGGCAGGCGTGGGAGCGCTCCTCGGACTTGGGCTACACCCCGGCTCGGACCGCACTCAGGCAGTACTTCTAAGCGAGCGCCGTCAAGATATCAGAGAACTTAGAGGCAGAAAGGAGCGTTTTCCTTTCTGCCTTTTGCATTCTATTTTTCTATTTGGCTGACCTCTTCAGCGCTGTTCTTCTCGAATCAAATACTTCTAAACTTAAATTCGTTTTAGAATAGGGCATGGACTGGTTAAGACGCAATTGGCCCGACCTCATCATCGGCGTCGCCCTAGTCGCAGTGATCGCCGGTATTGTGGCGACGCTGCTCAGCGGCGGCTCTCTCTCTCTCAGCGGACAAGGTCTAGGTGACACGAGCACTGGGCGGTCCGCAGCAGTAGAAGGCTCGCAGAACCCCGGTCAGAATACGGGGCAAGATACCGAACAGAGCGCGGAAGGAGGCGCGGGAGAAAGTGCCGCGCAGAACCCGGAGTCGCAAGCTAACGCCCCTGCAAATAGCGCGGATAGCAACGCGAGCGGCGATGCGGCTCAGCAGAGTGGCATCGAGCCTGTCGCGCCCGACTTGCCGAGCAATGCGTCAGATAATGCCCAAGCCCAAGCCGATGAGACGCCCGCTCAGAATCAGGACGAAGCGGCTGGTGCGGCGTCTGGGCAAAACGCCGAGAATGCGGCGGCGGGCGGCAGCGCGGAAGACAACGCGGCTGCGCCGCCGAGCGAGGGCGAAACAGCGGAAACACCACCTGACGCTTCTGAAACCACCGTTCCCGTAGAGAGCCCTTCATACCGCGTGTCAGTGGGGGCGTTCGCCTCGAGAGAGGGCGCGCAAAACCTCACCGAGCGCTATAGCGAAGAGGGTTTCCCGACCTTCGTCGCCTCACAGGGCGACTTGAGCCTCGCCCTCGTGGGCCCTTACGCCACCGAAGAAGAAGCGAACAGCGTCGCGCAGACGATTATCGAAGGCGGCGGCGAGGCGCTCGTCTATTCCTACGAACCGGAAGAAGCGAGTTCGGACGAGGCGGACGCGGAAGGTTCAGCCGCTGCAGAAGAGGGCGCAGAAGGCGCTGCAGAGGGCGCGGAAGACACCGCAGTGGCTAGCACCCCTACGACGGGTAGCGCGGTCAACAGTGGAGAGATGGTGCAGAGCGGAACCTTTTTGCAAGCGGGCGCGTTCGGCTCCTCGGACAGTGCGCGCTTCAGGCGCGAACGCATCGAAGAACTCGGCTACCGAACCTCTGAACGCGAGACGGGCGCGGGGCTCGTCAGGCTCTTCGTGGGACCTTTAGGACCGAACGAACTCGAGGAGGTCCAGGCGCAGCTCCAAGCGCTCGGCATCGACAGCTTCCCGGTCTCGATTCCCTAACCTAAACGTTCCATCCCCCGGCGACCTCGAGCGTCACCCCCGTCACGTAGCGCGCCTCGGGTGAGATGAGGTACCTCGCCGCGCCCGTGAGTTCGGTGAGCGCACCGGCGCGTCCCATCGGCAAGTCGTCGGGCGTCGACACGCTGTTCTCCATGATGCCAGGTGAAATGACGTTGACTGTAATGCCGCGCTTCGCCTCCACCTTAGCGAGCGCCTTGCTGTAGAGGATCACGCCCGTTTTGGCGATGCTGTACGCCGCGATGCTCGGTCTCGCTTTGACGAGTTCTGCGCCCGCATAGCCCAAGTTGATGATGCGCCCACCTCTCCCTCTCATCAGCGGGACGGCGGCGCGGCAGGTGTAGAAGGTGCTGTGCAAGTTCGAGTCGAACATGGCGTGCCAGTCATTTATTCCCAGTTCGTCCAGTGGCGTGAAGAGGTAGTCGCCGACGTTGTTGACAAGCACATCCAGTTGACCCAGTTGCGCGTGTGCTTCTCCGACTAACGCCGCCGCTTGCTCGGCGTCGGTCACGTCTGCTCGCAGCGTGACGGCGCGGACGCCTCTCTCTCTGACCTCTTGCGCGACCTCTCGCGCTTCACGCTGACTGGTTCGGTAATGCACCCCTACGTCGTAGCCCTCTTCCGCCAGCATGAGCGCTAACGCTCTGCCGATGCCCTTGGCGGAGCCGGTGACTAATGCGGCAGGCACGGGAGTGTTTCTAAAGGATGCTCGAGATAAAACGTGACAAGCCGGCGAGTCGGTGTGTTGAGGTCGTAGGTCAGCGCCCGTTCGGGCGAAACCCACGTGTACACCTCCGCTTCCTCGTTGAGCGTAACCTCTTCGCTCTTCGTCCGCGCGACGAAGTTGAGCAAGATGAAGTGCGCGTCCTTGTAGAACTCCGCGCTGTCAACCGCCTCTTGCACGGGTCCTCGGTAGATATCGGTGAGCGTAAGACCCGTTTCCTCTAAAAATTCACGCTTCAAGGCTCGCGTCATGCGCTCGCCGTACGCGATTTTGCCTCCCGGCACGCCCCACTTGCCGCGCCACTTGTGCGTCTTAATGATGAGCACGCGCTCCGAGGGCCCGACCACGAGTGCGCCGACCGTAGCGAGCGGGTACTCAGGCACCGTCGAACCGGGAGTTGTGTAAGAGGTCGCCGTTCATACGGATGAGTATACTGCGTCATCATGCTCTTTCTCTGGACAGTGAGCCTCATCACGCTCCTCGTACTTTGGGCGCTGCTCTGGTTTCCCCGACCTCTTCCCGACGTCAGCGCCACCACGCGACCTCTTCTCATCGGACACCGCGGGCTGCGCGGGCGTCTGCCTGAAAACAGCCTCGCTGCTTTCACCGCTGCTTTCGAAGCGGGGCTGGACGGCGTCGAATTCGACGTGCAGAGGAGCCGTGACGGTCGACTTTTCATCTACCACGATGTCGACCTGCCGGACGGACGCTCGGCGCGTTCGCTCACGTTGGCGGAACTGCAGGCCTTTGACGGAGATATTCCCGCACTGGACGACCTCTTCGCCTTAGCGAGAGGGTATCCGGGCAAGCTGCTCAACTTGGAGATCAAATCTCAAAGCTTACGCTCGGACGGGTTGGAAAAGGAGGTCGTCCGAGCGGTGCTCGAGTCTGGCTTGGCGGGGCGGGTGCTGCTCTCGAGCTTCAACCCTTTGTCTCTCCTCCGCGTGCGCCTGCTCGCCCCCGAGTTGCGCACGGCGCTTCTCTACGCTCCTGACTTACCTCTCCTGCTGCGCTCCGGCTACCTCGCCAGGTGGCTCCACGTCGACGCGCTTCATCCGCACCACAGCCAGGTTGACGCGCGGATGCTGCGCTGGGCAGCGCGTCACAGACTGCCTGTGAACACCTGGACGGTGAACGATAGAGAACGTGTGAAAGACCTCACCCGCCTAGGTGTGAACGGTCTCATGGCGGATGACCCCGAAGCGTTGAAAGATGAGGTGTTATCTGTAAAGCGTTCGGGAGACGCTGGGGTGGACGCGCGACGGATAGATGAACGCGGATAGATAAGCGCGACAGGCGCGGCTGAGTTGAAATCACATAAGTCTCAGCCTGATAAGGCTAGCGGGATTTTATGAGGTGTGTGCTGACGGCTTTGACGCGCGCTTCTGATCAGATGCGCCTGCTTATAGAGGTTGTAGAGGAGAGAATGATGGAGCCCAAATTTAAGCTGATTACCTCGAGTAGCGTCGACACTTTCGAAGAGAGGCTGGAGCGTTTCGTCACCTCGTTAGACACCGACGACATCATCGTAGATATCAAGTTCTCAACGGCTGTAGCCGTGCAAAATGTCGAGTACAGCGCGCTCGTCTACTACCAGCAGACCGAGAGCTGGTCGGACTAGTGGCAACTGCGACGAAAAGCGCTGCGAAGGATACGGCGAAAAGTGCGGCGAAAAAGACCAACCTCGTCAGCCAACCCGTTAAGAAGTCGAACACCAACCGGCTCGTCCTAACCGTAGACGACGACACCGCCATCCGCAAGCTCATCGAGGTGAGCCTCGTCTCGGCGGGCTTCGCCGTCATCACCTTCGACCGGGCGAAGGACGCGCTCCTGGAACTCAGGGGCGGTCTGCGCCCCGACGTCATCATTTCGGACGTGACGATGCCCGTCATGGACGGCTTTGAATTCTGCGGTCACACTCGCGATATCGCCGAGTTGCGCGGCGTCCCCTTTATCTTCCTGACGGCGATGGGCGAGCGCGAACACGTGCGCCACGGCATGTCGCTCGGCGCGGACGACTACCTCACCAAACCGTTTGAGCGCTCTGAGGTCATAGGCGCGGTCGAGCGGCGCATCGAGCGCTTTGCGGAGATTCGCAAGCCCGTCGAGGGCGTCGTTCAGGCGTCCGCGCTGGGCGCGCCGCTGGTCGAGAAGGGCGGTGAGCGGCTCGACTGGGACTCGCTCAAGGCGTTAGAGCTATTTTTCTACCTCTTAGAACACCCGGACGGCGTGAGCACCTTTGAGGTCGCGGAGGCGCTCTGGCCCGGCAAGACCGAGTCTAAAGCGAGCAGCTCCTTTCACACCACCTTATACCGGCTGCGCAAGGTGATGGGCGGCGAGATCGTCGAGTCGGCGAACCGCCGCTACTACTTGCAGCGCAATTTGGAGATGACGTACGACGCAGAGCGTTACCGCTCGAAGAGCCTCGCGGTGCAGTCGGAGGGCACCTTAGAGGACTACATCCAGCTTTTAGAGCTTTATAGAGGGCATTTCCTGACGGGCGTCGATTCGGAGTGGGCGGAAGTGACCCGCGCCGAGCTTCACGCCGACCACCTCACCAACCTTTTGACGGCGGCGGAGATGGCGGAGACGCAGGAAGATTACGACAGCGCCACGCGCTTTTACACCGCCATGACCGAGCACGACCCCTACAGCGAGAGCGCCTGGGAAGGGCTCGCGCATATTTGGGAGCTGCGCGGTCAGAGCGCGAAAGCTAGCGAGATGCGCGAACGCTTCGAGGCGCTTATGGAAGCGGAGTTTTGATTTTTCGTTGATAGAGAGGCTCGGGCGTTTTAATGGGCTCGAGCCTCTCTTTCCATCTATTCACAACTTTCTACTAACTCACGCTACTACACCGTTAAATAAAAAATAAGCCGTGTCATTCTGAGCGTAACCCATTCGACCTTGCTCAGGGCAGGCTGTGGAGAGAAAGAATCTCTGACCGCCTTCTTCCCTGTGAGAGAATGCAAGGCGAGACCACTCGACTGGGCTCGGGGTGACAACAGTGTTGCAGAACTTAATCAACAGCGTACTACACCCGAATTCAAAATCCAATCTCGCCCGTAACCCAGTTTGATCAGTCGGGGATGTAGTCAAACGTGTCCGGGTGGGGTCCGGTGCGACCCTCTTCACCCTTGCCTAAGCTGCTCAGTTTGTCCATTGCGTCTGAATCCAGTTCAAAGTCGAAAATAGCGAAGTTCTCTTCGATTCTGGAGGGCGTCACGGACTTAGGGAACACGATGTCGCCGCGCTGGATGTGCCAGCGCAACACGACTTGCGCGGGCGTTTTACCGACCTCTTGTGCAATCTGTGTGATGGCGGGGTCGTCCAGCACCTCGCCCTGCGCGATGGGCGACCACGCTTCGGTCTCGATCTCGTGCTCTTGACCGTAAGCGCGCACCTCGTCGTTGCGAAAATAGGGGTGCGCCTCGATCTGATTGACCGCCGGTGCGGTGTCGGTCTCGGCGGCGAGCCGCTCGAGGTGGTCCGGCTGAAAGTTCGACACACCGATCGAGCGGGCGCGCCCGTCGCGGTGAAACTCCTCTAGGGTCTGCCAGGTCGAGACGTAGTCGCCGCCGTAGCGCGTCGGCAGCGGCCAGTGGATCAAAAAGAGGTCCACGTAGTCGAAGCCGAGTTTGGAGAGCGTGTCGTCAAACGCCCTGCGCGCGTCGTCAGGTTCGTGAAAACTGTTGTTGAGCTTGCTCGTCACGAACACGTCGCTCCGGTCTACGTCAAAAGCGTGAATCGCCTCGCCGACCTCTCTCTCGTTGCCGTACATCTGCGCGGTGTCGATGTGCCGGTAGCCGACCTCCAACGCTTTTGTCACCGCTTCCACCGTGTTATCTGGTTTAATCTGATATGTTCCGAAGCCGAGCTGCGGGATAGTCTTACCGTTATTCATTGTGACGCTAGGAACCGTGCTCACTTGATCATCTCTCCATTTCTATACGTTTGTGCCCAATCAGTATAGCGTAAGTCTTGTGGTGGCAAACTGTGGGGGGTAGAACAGAGCGTGTCATGTTCAAGCTCCGTAACCTTCAGGGAGGTCTGGACAAGCTGATCGACCCCGAGAAGACAGAATTCTAAAAAGGAGTGGGTGGTGGTTCTGAGTCGAACGCTGCCGTGTGCTCCCTGTTGCTATCTCTCTACTATATCTACGTGATGAACAAGGGGTTGAAACCCCTTGCATTGACATTCTCTCTTCTGCACTTCCTATCCCACCACTCCACTGACGTTTCGCGCGACCTCTTCTCGAGCGGGCGGTTTACATTCGTTACATATTTAGGTCATAATCAAAGCGTCAGTCAAAATAGGTATCGGGGCGGGGCAGCTCTAAGGAGGAGCAACTATGGCGAAGCGTTCTCTTTTTACGGTGACTTTAGCGGTGGTCTTAACGGTGGTTTTCTCTCTGGTGGGTGCTGCGTGGGCGCAGACCGTCGGGGTGAGTTGGTCGGACTTTCAGCTCGAGCGCTGGCGCACCGACGAAGCGGCGCTGACTGCGAGGCTTGAAGAGTTGGGCGCGGACTATATCAGTACAGACGCGCAGGGCTCGCCTGAAAAGCAACTCACCGACATCGAGAGCCTCATCACGCGCGGCGCAAATGTCATCGTTATCGTCGCGCAAGATACCCAAGCGGTGATTCCGGCGATATCTCGGGCGCAGGCCGCGGGCATTCCAGTAGTCGGCTATGACCGGCTCATCGAAGCGGAGGATGTTTTTTACCTCACTTTCGACAACCGCGAGGTAGGGCGCTTACAGGCGCAAGCCGTGTACGACGCGCAACCTACCGGCGACTACGCCTTTATCAAGGGCAGCCCAACCGACCCCAACGCCGACATCTTGCACGCAGGACAGCTCGACGTGTTGCAGAGCGCCATCGACGCGGGTGACATCACGGTGGTTGGCGAGCAGTACACCGAGGACTGGCTGCCCGAGGTCGCGCAGCAGAATATGGAGCAAATCTTAACGGCGAATAACGGCGAGGTTGCGGCGGTCGTGGCGTCGAACGACAGCACTGCGGGGGGCGTCGTGTCGGCGCTCAGCTCCTCCGGTTTAGCGGGTGACGTGCCCGTCTCCGGGCAAGACGGCGACGCCGCCGCGCTCAACCGCATCGCGCGGGGCTTACAGACCGTGAGTGTGTGGAAGGACACGGCTGAGTTAGGGCGCATCGCCGCTGAGGTCGCCGTCGCGCTCGCGAGAGGTGAGGACGTGAGCGGCGTCGCTGACTTGACCACGTGGGACGACGGACCGGAAGGTGTCGAGATGGACGCGGTGCTGCTCGAGCCCATCCCCATCACGAAGGACAACTTAAACGTCGTCATCGACGCGGGTTGGATTGACCAGGCGACGGTCTGCGACGGCGTCGACGCGGCGAGTGACGCTGCCCCTGCGGTCTGTAGCCAGTAGCCTTCATGAGCAGTGAAACAGTCAAGGATGCGCCAGGCGCACAAAAATCTGAAGAGCAGTCTGAAAAACAACCTGAGCGAGCGCGGGATTACCTCGAGCTTTTAGGCATCGACCCGCGTCTGCTCGGCATGTTCGCGGCCTTGACGATCATCTGGCTCAGCTTCCACTTCCTCACGGACGGCGCGTTTTTGAGCGCCCGTAACCTGTGGAACCTCGCGGTGCAAACGAGCGTCGTCGCCATTATCGCCACCGGCATGGTGCTCGTAATTATCACCCGCGAGATAGATCTCTCGGTCGGCTCGCTCTTAGGCTTTTTAGGGATGGTCATGGCGGTTTTGCAGACCGAGATTTTACCCGAGGCAGCTTGGACTTGGCTTGTGGCGCTCGCGCTCGGCGTGGTGCTCGGCGGGGTCGTCGGCGCGTTTCAGGGCTACTGGAGCGCGTACCGCGCCGTTCCCTCCTTTATCGTGACCTTAGCAGGGCTGCTCATCTGGCGCGGCGGCGCTTGGCTCGTGACGCAAGGGCGCACCGTCGCACCCCTAAACGAAAACTTTCAAGTTTTGGGCGGCGGCGTTGATGGTTCGATTGGCAGCACGTGGAGTTGGGTGCTGGGCGGTTTAGCCGTCGCCTGTATCGCGGGCTTTACCCTGCGGACGCGCCGCAGGCGGCAGCAACTCAACTTCCCCACCAAGCCACTCTGGGCGGAAGTCGCCACGCCGCTTCTACTGAGCGCTCTGGTCGTCGCCTTCGTGATGACGATGAACGCCTACACGCTGCCGCAGAGCGACGTCGGGCGGGGTATACCCGTTCCGGTCCTTATCCTCATCGGCATCACGCTGCTGATGAGTGCGCTCAGCAAGCTCACCGCTTTTGGGCGCTACGTCTACGCGATTGGCGGCAACCCTGAAGCCGCCGAGCTAGCGGGCATCGACACGCGGCGCATCAAGCTGCTCGTCTTCGTAATTATCGGGATGCTCTGCGCGGTGGCGGGCGCGGTGGCGTCGGCGCGGCTCAACGCGGGCTCGAACTCGACAGGTACTCTAGCCGAACTCTACGTGATTGCGGCGGCTGTGGTCGGCGGCACTTCGCTTTCGGGCGGGGTCGGCACCGTTACCGGGGCCGTGCTTGGCGCAGTCATCATGCAGAGCTTACAGAACGGCATGGTGCTTCTCGGCTTGACGAGCGCCTTGCAGCAGGTCATTATCGGGCTCGTGCTCATCTTAGCGGTCTGGCTTGACGTCGCTTATCGGCGGCGCAGAGGGGCAGCTTGATGTCGGGTAGCGCGGCGGATACACCTCTTGTCGAGATGCGCGGTATCTCGAAGCGCTTTGGCGGCGTCCACGCTTTAGAGAACGTCAGCGTCGACGTTCAGCCGGGCGAAGTGGTCGGCATCGTCGGGCATAACGGCGCGGGCAAGTCCACGCTTATCAAGATTCTTTCGGGCGCACTGCAAGCGGATGAGGGAGAGGTCTATGTGCGCGGCGAGCGCCAGGATTTTCGCAGCCCTAAAGACGCCAAAGCGTGTGGCATCGAGACGATTTACCAAACTCTCGCGTTGGCTGACAACCTCAATGCGGCGGCGAACGTCTTTTTAGGTCGTGAGATCAAAGGCGCGTTCGGCGTGCTTGATAACGACACGATGGAGAGCGAGACGCGCAAGGTGTTGGATAGGCTCGAGCTGAAAATCACCTCCTTGCGCGAGAGCGTCCGCAACCTCTCCGGCGGACAGCGCCAAGCTATCGCTATCGGACGCGCCATCTACTTCGACGCGAAGGTGCTCATCATGGACGAGCCGACCGCCGCGTTAGGACCGCAAGAGACGCAGAAAGTGAGCGAGTTAGTGCGTCAGCTCAAGCGCGAGGACATCGGTATCTTTTTGGTCAGCCACGACATCCACGACGTGTTCGACCTCGCCGACCGCGTCAGCGTGCTGCACAATGGTCAGCTCGTAGATACACGCTTAACGGACGAGGTGAGCAAAGATGACGTGCTCAGCATGATTATTTTAGGGCGGAAGCCTGAGCGTGAGAGCGCAACGTCGAGTTGAAGTTCGTCAGTACACTGCTAATTAAAGAGTGATGTCATTCTGAGCGGAACGCAGTGGAGCGTAAGAATCTCTGACCTTGCTGACTCCTCTTGCAGAGATTGCGAGTCACAAAGTTTTAGCGTAGCTAAACGAGACCCTCACGCCTTCGGCTCAGGGTGACATCAGTAAGAAGTATCAATAGTTAGTTTGCGGTGTAATGAGTGAAAACCAAAGCCTTTCAACTCATTGCTGCTCTTAATCCTTCGCCCACAGAATCCGCCCGCAGCTCGGGCAGCGGGTGATCTTCTTGCCCGTTTTGGCTTTCTGGATCACGTGGATAGGCAGGCGCATACTGCAGCCGCCGCAGCGCTGGTTATCCACAATGGGCACCACGCCGACGCCGCGCTTCGAGCGGCGCACCTGTTCGTACTGCTTGAGGAGCGAGGCGTCGATGCCGTTGGCTGCGGCGTTGCGCTCGTTCGTCATGGCGCTGATCTTCTCCTCGACCTCGGCGACCCTAAGCTCTTCGGCTTGTGCGAGTTCGCTGAGCTGAGGTCCGAGGTCGGCGAGCGCGACTTTCAGCTCGGCGACCTCTCGCTCTAACCCCTCCATGCGCTCCATGAGCGGCAAGGTGTCGTCCTCTAACTCCTGCACGCGGGTCGCGAACTGCAACTCTTGGTTTTGATACTGCGCCGCTTCGCGGGTCGGACCTGCGGCGATGGCGGCGTTCGCGGCACCCTCGCGGCGCTCGTTCAAGGTTTTAATCTCCAGCTCGTTGCGGTTCACCTCTTGGCGCACCTCATTGAAGCGCGCTTCGGTCTGCGCCAGGCGCGTTTCTAGCGCCTCTTTGCGCTCCCTCGCGGCGCTGAGGTCTTCGGGGGTGCGCCCCTTCTCCTCTTGCAAGGTGTCGAGGTCTAGGTCGCGCAGTTGTACTTGGCTGAGTTTGTCGAGCATGGGTCCTCCTGGTAAGACGCGCCCCTCACTACACTACCACCACGTGCGCCCCGCTCGAGCCAAAAAAACGCCCGCCAGCGTGTCGGGGGCGGGTTGTAGCGGCAGAGAGGCTCGAGGGGTCTGAGAAAACACGCTTCAGTCTAACACGCTGCGCCGAACGTGTCGCACCTACGCAAGTAGGAAGTAGGGCGTACGTATGTACGCCAATTCTTTGGAAGAAGTCGCTGTGAACCTTTCGAAATGAAAACAGAGTTCGCTCGAAGAGGGTATAAAGCCGAATTCTGTCCCTTGAAAAGCTACATATCGAATGCGAATAGGATGTCACGAATCTACATGCGTAAGCCCTGAGTAGGAAGCCGTAACTGGAAGAAGCCGAGCTGAGACGTGTTTCACATGCAAAGCGTCTCGCTAGAGACGCTTTGCGGTCGTACGTTCTCATGGGCGGTTTAGAAGCCAAAGTTGTCAAACTAAAGAGCCCCCACGCTTCGCCAGAATTCAGAAGTCGATGTAGCGGTGCTAAATTCTGACATTCAACTCCCGCCCTCAAAAGCTAAACTGATACGCACTCCTCAGCGTAAGAAGGGGTACATCGAAATCTTTTGTCGGCGCGGCGAGCAAGGTGGTGTGTAATGTCCCTGATCCTAACGCGCCCGCTAAGCTCGCCTCGCCGCGCACTTTAGGAACGTCCGTGCGGTAGGGCTCGGCAGCGAGAGTGAGGCTGTAATCTAACCTGTCCCGCTTCTGCATGAAGAAGCGTGCGCCCGGAGAGAGTCCCTCACTGCCTGCGCCGACGAGCAGCGTTCCTCTCATCGTCGGTAAACTGCGCCTATTGAGCGCGTAGGTGAAGCCTGCCGCGCCGTAGCCCGCGTCGGCTCCTGGCTCCAAGTATCCTTCCGCCAATACGATTCCATTATCCCGACCTCTTAAACGGCGCAGCTCGACGGTGCCCGTACCCCTTACGCCGAGCCCGCTCTCGTCATCCTCCCACGAATAGAGGAGGTCGGGGTCTAAGGTGAATATCGTCGTGCGGCTGAGGCGGTAGGTCAAGCCGACGCCGAGTTGGGCGGCGAACGCTTCTTGACTAGGTGCGCCGAGCAGAAAGGGTCGCTCGCCCTCAAAGAGGGTTTCGGGTGCGAAGCGACCCGGGTTAACATTGAAAGCGTCCAGCCGTATCCGCGCGCCCACAGGTCCGAGCACACCGCTGCCGCGCACCGAGGCGGCGAACGCGCCCGCTGTATCCGCGTTGGCGCGGCCCGTCACTGCGACGTTGCCTAAAGGACCGAGTGAGGTGCTGAAGCGGGTGCTTGCGCCTCCTTCAAAGCGTCCCGCTTCAGAGTCCCCCGCGACGCGCACGCCAAAGCGCAGCCCTCCAGCTCTAATCCCTTCTATACGCACATCCGGCTCGAAGCCCGCTGAGGAGGCGTTGGCACCTACTGTGTAGGTTTGCGCGGCGGCCAGGGGGCAGAGCGCAAGGGCGCACAAAAGGGGGCTGAGAAGTCGCCCGGTGAGTTTTGAAAGGTAGTCAAACACGGACCCACTATAGCGTACGAAAGGTGTGTTTAATCTGACTCTATTGGGACGCTGGTTCGTCGCTGTTAGGGGCAATGAAAAGGTCGCTAGGTATGGGCTCGAGGGTGTCTACGCCCCTGGATGAAACGCCGAAGGGACCGAGCGGCGTCACGTTCTTTCGGGTAGAAAACATCTGCTAACTCTATGCAGAGTCGCTCCAAAGATAAGACCATCATGCTCGCGGCGTTTGGCGTATACTCGCAGGTGTAAGGTCTAACCTTACACCTCCGCCGGGGGCGTGAGTAGCCTGCTAGAGAGACTGCTTCCGTGTAGCCTCACTAGACGGCTGCACGAAAGCGTCCCTCTGGCGGTTCAGAGAGGTAGCGGGAAGGTTCTATGGTATGGGCATTGGTGTGGGCGTTCCGTAAAGAGAAACCGGAGGTTTCGCTCAGACACCCAGTCTACAACCCCAACAACCGTATAAGAAGGGGAACGAGCAGCGCGGTCAACGCGCCGTTAAGCCCCATCGCTAACCCCGAAAATGCGCCCGCCTCTTCGCTCACTTGAAGCGCGCGCGCCGTGCCGATGCCGTGCGACGCCGTGCCGATCGCGAAGCCCTGCACCGCGCCACCTTCCAGCCGCAGCAGCCGCAGCACCTCGACCCCGATGCTCGCCCCGACGATGCCTGTCAGGATGACGAGCACAGCCGTGAGTGGAGGCGCGCCGCCGATCTTCTCAGCGACGCCCATCGCGATGGGCGTCGTGACGCTTTTCGGCGCGAGCGAGAGGACGGTGCGCTCGCCTAAAGAGAATGCCCGCGCGAGCAGCGTAGGCGCGAGGATGCCCGTCGCTGAGCCCGCGATGAGGGCGACGCTTAGGGGCAGGAGCCTCGAGCGAACCTTCCCAATCTGGTTGTAGAGCGGAAGAGCGAGTGCCACGGTCGCCGGTCCCAAAAGGAAGTGGACGAACTGCGCCCCCTCGAAGTAGGTGTCGTAGGGCGTTCCTGTAACGAGCAGCATCGCGACGAGCGCTGTGATCGACAAGAGCACCGGATTGACCAGTGGCAGCGACCCGCTCTTCGTGAAGAGCCACTGCGCCCCGCTGTAGACGAGCAGCGTCACGGTGAGCCACAAGAGGGGCGTCTGCGCGAGATAGACCCAGATGTCCTCAATCACGCGCCCACCCCAACCTGAGCATGAGATAGAAAATCCCGCCCGTCACCGCGAGTGTAAGCAGCGTGCTGATGATAAGGACTGCGCTCAGCGCGAGGCCTTCGCTCCGCAGAAGCGGCAAGTAGCGCACCACGCCCACGCCTGCAGGCACGAAGAGCAGCGCGAGGTGCGCTAAGAGACCGCTCGAGACCTCTCCAAGCCCCGCAAACGCGCCGCCGCGCAGCAGCAGCGTCGCGAACAAGAGGAGCATCCCGAGGACCGGGCCCGGCACGGGCAAGTTCAGCAGCCGCACCATCACTTCACCGATGAGTTGATAGCCTAAGAGCGTGAGTAGTCCGAGTATCATGAGGTGATGCTATCAGAACGGCTGTATTCGGAAGGTGCGACGCTGCGAGTTGCACGAGACGTCGCTCAGGTCAAAGAAGATAGTGAGAAGGCGTGTGAGCGCGTTCCTTCTCTTGGTAGTGAGCCAAGGTCACGCGCCTCGTGAACGGAATCCGACTTCTGCAAACAAGGGGTTGCAACCCCTTGTTCATATTCAGTGAGCATCCCAGAGAAAGCCACTACCCTTCTCTCTTCTCTACGTGACTCAACCGATTCGTGTGTCTCCGCTGCGGTCAACCAATTGACAGAACGCTGAGCTGTTTCAGACTAACTTAGGAAAGGCGGAGCAGCAATCTGCGATTCGGCACTCACCTCTTTAGACCGACCTCCCCGGTGGACGGAGGGCGTGGGGCATGTCCAGAGCGGAGGGTTGCTCTGCTTTTTTAGCAGGTACACCCGCTGACGCCGGGCTTACGAAGTTTCCCTCCGGGAACAGGTCGTCTGGTCAGCTACACTCTCACTGGAAAGATTAACGTCTAGCACGCACTTTCAGGGATGAAGTTCCGTTACGGCAAAGCCGTGAAATCTGCGGAGAAGCGTTGCTTCGCATGACTTCGTCCAAGCAACGACAAGTAGAACTGCTATTTATACCCAAGGAAAAGTGCTGCCCAAGCGCGCCTCGATTTTCGTCACCACCTCGAGCGCCTTCTGTCCCGTTAGCGGCGTGCCTTGCGCCTCGCCTAAGTACTCGGAGAGAAAGGGCGCTTTGAGGACGCGGAAGCGGGTGCGCCCGCCGCGCCGCGCGTGAACCGCGAGTTCGCCCGGCTGCTTGGTCGAGTAGACGGTGTAGCGCCACCCGTCCCTCTGGGCGTCGCGGCCAAACCGCTCGGAGATGGTCTCTTGGGCGATGAACATGTCGAAGAGGAGTTCGCTCTCGATCTCCTCCAAGGTATAGGTTCTCATAGGAAAAGTATGCTGCTCCATGCGTTCCCTACGCGTTACGTTTGCTGAGAAGGGGTTTGTAGCGTACACTAGGCGTGTGGGTCAACCCCACATCCGCCGGGGGGCGTCAGCGGTTCGCTAGAGAGATTGCCTTTGTGCAGCCTCTTTGCGG
The DNA here is from genome assembly GCA_965213925.1 of Trueperaceae bacterium. Classification (GTDB taxonomy): domain Bacteria; phylum Deinococcota; class Deinococci; order Deinococcales; family Trueperaceae; genus CBDBZX01. Next base: position 3,281,307 of record OZ243927.1, on the reverse strand, counting down.
CTGCAAGATGGCGTCTTCTCTGGCGGACTTGAAGAGGGCATAGGGGACAAGCAGCGTAATCCTCTATGAACATGACTTCATCAAAGAGGTCTGCTTTGATTTGAAACGTCCACCGAAAAGCCTTTATCTATAGCCTCCCTCACTCCTTGACCTGCGCATCGTCCAAAGCCCTCATTATGAGCGTGTCGTGGTAGTTCCTGACCTCTTCGCCTGCCGCAGGGTTGCGCTGCGCGTACTGTCCGTCCGCGCGCAGGTCCCAAGCCAAACGGTTGTCCTCCAAAGCTGCCTCTAAAGTTTCGATGAGCCGCCGCTGCAGCGCCGCGTCCTCTACGGGTGCAACCGCTTCGACGCGGTCCGAGAGGTTGCGCCGCCGCCAGTCCGCGCTGCCCAGATAGAGGTGCGGCGCACCGCCGTTATGAAAATAGTACACGCGGTCATGCTCTAAAAAACGCCCGAGAATGCTCATGACCCGGATGGTTTCACTGATACCGGGCAGCCCTGGACGCAAGCGGCAGAGCCCGCGCACGATGAGGTCGATTTGCACGCCCGCTTGCGAAGCGCGGTAGAGGGCTCTGATGATCTCGGTATCGTCCAGACCGTTCATCTTTGCGATGATGCGTCCGCTGCCGTCCGCCTTGTGCTGCTCGATTTCGCCTTCGATAAGCCTCAAAAACCTCTTGCGCATGTCGCGCGGCGCGACCAGCAGGGCGTCGTAGCGCTGCTCGGGCGCGTAGCCTGTGAGGTAGTGAAAGAGGCGCGTCACGTCCGCGCCGAGCGTGGGGTCAGCGCTGAGCAGCCCTAAGTCGGTGTAGAGGCGAGCCGTCTTGATGTGGTAGTTGCCCGTGCCGATATGCACGTACGTCCGCACACCCTCGTCCTCTTCGCGGATGACGAGCGTCGCTTTGGCGTGCGTTTTGAGCCCGACGAGCCCGTACGCTACGTGAACGCCCGAGTTCTCCAACATCTGCCCCCACTCGATGTTGTTCGCCTCGTCGAAGCGCGCTTTGACCTCGACCAGTACGGCGACTTGTTTGCCCCTCTCCGCCGCCCGCACGAGCGCCGCGACGGTGGGCGAGTCGTCCGAGGTGCGGTACAGGGTCTGTTTAACCGCGACGACGCGCTCGTCTTGGGCCGCCTCTTCGACGAGGCGCAAGACCGACGTGCGAAAGCGCTCGTAAGGGTGATGGACGAGTACATCGCCGCGCCTCAGGGTAGCGAAGATGTCGTCCGTCTCCCGTTCGCCGTCCTCCGCTAGACGCGGGGGCGTCACGGGCTTCCAGCTCGGATACTGCAGGCCTTCGCGCGGCAAGTCGGCGAATTCGGAGAGGTCGGCGAGGGAGAGGAGCGGCGCGGGATAGAGGTCCGACTCGTCTAGTTCCAACTTCTCCAGCAGATACGTCCGCAAGGGCTCGGGCATGGTGGTTTCGACCTCGAGCCTCACCACGGGCGCAAAGCGCCGCTCCCGCAACTCCTCGGAGATCATCGCCAAGAGGTCGTCCGCCTCCTCCTCGTCGCGGCGCAAGTCGGCGTTGCGCGTGACCCGAAAGGCGTGAACCTCCAACACGTCCATCCCGGCGAAGAGGTCTTGAACGTGATGCGCGATAAGGTGCTCCAACGGAATCACGCGGTCCGCCCCGACCTCGTACCACCGCCCTCGGCTTAGCGGCACCTTGATGCGGGCGAAATGCGTGTTGTTAAAGCTATGGGTGTCTCGCTCAGGATGGCGCAGCCTCACCGCCAAAGACAGGCTCAAGTTGGAGATGAAGGGGAAGGGGCGTCCGGGGTCCACGGCGAGCGGCGTGAGGATGGGGTAGACGCTGCTCTGAAAGTCGGCTCCTGCTTTTTCCTTGTCCTCGTCTGAAAGCGCGCTATAGGAGGTTACTTCAAACCCCGCTTGCTCGATTAGCTCAGCTTTCAGCGCCTCCCACAGCGCCGCCATCTCCTCGTACATCACCCTAGCGGCTGGGCGGATAAGCTCCAGCTGCTCGGCGGGCGTGCGCCCGTCCGGGGAGAGCTTACGTACGCCCGCGACCTCTTGCCGCTTCAAACCGCCTACACGCTTCTGAAAAAACTCGTCCATGTTGCTCGCGGTGATCGACAAAAAGCGCACGCGCTCCAGGAGAGGTAAGCGCTCGTCCTTCGCCTGGTAGAACACGCGCCAGTGAAAGTCGATTTCACTCAGTTCGCGGTTGAAGTAGAGCGAGGGGTTATCCAACGGGACGTCAGGGGGCACATCGTTAGGCGCGGTGGCTTTGGGCGGCGTCGCGCCCGCCGCGCGCTCCTTTTGTGCGGCCTGCGCGACCTCAACAGATGTGTTTACGTCTGGATCAATCTGGGTTTTCGCTTCTTTAGATAACTCTGACATTGTCTCTCCTCATGATGAACCGTCAGCGGACCCTCCTCGCGATTTCTCTACGCGGCGTGCTGCAAACGCCGCAACGCTCTTCTCGCTCGAGATTGCAATTGCAGCGGTCCTTATGTCCACTAAGGTCGAAGCGTGCGAGTATCATCTTGTACTATGACTAAGCTTCATCCGCTGTAGGCGCTGCTTCGCATTGGCTCACGCGTCTCATGCACCGTGGACGAAGTCGCAACCCGTCACTCCGTTCCCACTAGCCCGCTAGGCCTGCTGTATTATGGTAAAACAAAGTCACAGCAATATGAGCGTGTAAGTAGTTCAAGACGTTTTATGGAGGCTACCAGTGAATACCAATATCCGGCTCGTGCTCGTTGTTATCGCCCTTCTTTCCGGTATTATCGCGCTTTTAGGCGTGACGGGTTCAATCGCAACCGCGCCCTTACCCTTCATCATCCTGGGCGGCGTGCTGCTTTCGGTGCCGCTTATTTTGGACGAGGGCTGACGCTACTCACCAGAAAAAAGAGAAGAGGCTCCTACGTGGAGCCTCTTTTGTGCTGGTAAACCCGAACATGGTCTACAGCACGCGAACTAAATTTTTCACGAGCAGAGGAATTGTGAAATTATTCGTTTGTGGGCATACAGACGAGACTCGCTTCTTAGGGGAGTGATACAATGCCCCGCGATGCCGTACTCGCCTCCTCCTTACCGTCAAACTTCGTGCTCAGATTGCGGCGCTCGGTGACACTCGCCGAACTCAACCAGATGAACGAGGCGGACTTCGTCAACGTCTTAGGCGGTATTTTTGAGCATTCACCCTGGGTCGCCCAAGAGGTCGCGGCGCAGCGTCCTTTTGCCTCTTTAGCCGACCTTCACAGCGCGATGGTCGGCGTAGTGAAGCGGGCAGGCGAAAAGAGGAAGGTGGCGCTAATCCGCGCCCACCCCGACCTGGCGGGCAAGGCGGCGCTTGCTGGGGAGCTGACCGCTAATTCTAAAGAGGAGCAGGCGGGCGCAAGCTTAGACCGGCTGAGCGAGGAGGAGTATAGACGCTTTCACGCGCTCAACACGGCTTACAAAGAGACGTTCGGCTTCCCCTTCATCATCGCCGTCAAAGGACATACCAAAGAGAGCATTCTAAGCGCGTTTGAGGCGCGGCTCTCCAACGACCTCGAGACCGAGCAAAAACGCGCGCTAGCCGAAATCGCCCGTATCGCCCGCTTTAGGTTAGACGCGCTTGTAGGTTAGACCCAGCTGCCTGAAACTTGCCAACTGAAACCTAACTGCAACTTGCAAAGACGAAACCCGTCACCGATACCGATAAGAAACTCCCCTCGAGCTTAGGAGGACCATGAGCGATTCCACCACTGCGAAGATGCGTAGCCCCACCATCACCGCCATAGACTACGGCAAAGCCGAGGTCACGGTGTACCGCTTTAACGCCCCTCCGCTACAGGTCAGTCCTATTCCGGAATCGTCTTTCACGGGACGCGCCAACACGCTTTTCGCTGTACAGGTCGACGTGCAGGTCTTAGGGCACAACTTCGTACCCGCTTATACCGAAGGCGACAACAGCAACGTGGTCGCTACCGATAGCATGAAGAACTTTATCTTGAAGCAGGCGCTCGAGTTCGGCGGCGCGACCCTAGAGGGCTACCTGATGTTTTTAGGACGGCAGTTTCTAGAGCGCTACCCCGAGATGGAGGCGCTTAACGTTTCGGGCGAGGAGCAGCCCTTTACGGCGGCGCACGCGAACGGCGCGCCGAGCGAGGTGCTCTTTCACCGCTCGCAAGGCGACCGCGCCGCGGCGCAACTGGCGCTCGAGCGGACCCCCGCAGGTGTCAGCGTGCTCGCGCACCGCTGCGGGCGCATAGGGTTGCAGCTCGTCAAGGTGACGGGCAGCTCGTTCGCCAACTTCGTGCGCGACGAGCACACGACGTTGCCTGAGATGGTCGACCGCCCGCTCTTTATCTATTTGGATATCTTCTGGCGTTACGCGGACGCGGCGCACGCGGTCTCAGACGACTCGTACTACGTCCCCGCCGAACAGGTGCGCGACGTCGCCGCGACGGTCTTTCACGAATTCAACAGCAAGTCCATCCAACACCTCGTGTACGAGATGGGCAAGCGGGTCCTCGCGCGGTTCCCCCAACTCGCCGAGGTCTCCTTCGAGGCGCAAAATAGGCTGTGGGACAAGGGCTACGCCTCGGAAGCGGATGAGAGTATCAAGGTGCATACGGACCCGCGGCCGCCCTACGGTCACATCGGTCTGACCATGACGCGAGACGCCGATGACTGAAACCGCAGTGGATTTGCGCTATCCTATCGGCGAATTTACCCCGCCAGATGAGGTAACAGTCGCGCAGAAGGGGGCGTGGCTACAAGAGGTCGCGCAGTTGCCTCAGAAGTTACAAGAGGCGCTTCGCGGACTCTCCGACGCGCAGCTTGACACGCCGTACCGCCCCGGTGGTTGGACCGTGCGCCAGGTCGTCCATCACCTGCCCGACAGTCACCTCAACAGCTACACGCGCTTCAAGCTCGCCTTGACGGAGGAGAACCCGACGATTCGCCCCTACGACGAGGCGGGCTGGGCGGAGTTGGGGGATAGTCACGCGCCCGTAGAGGTCTCGCTAGCGCTCTTGGATGCGCTGCATAGGCGCTGGGTCATCTTGCTTCACTCGCTTTCAGAACGTGACTGGCAGCGCACCTTTACGCATCCCGCTTCCGGTCAGACCCTCAACTTAGCGCAGAGTTTAGCCAACTACGCCTGGCACGGCGAGCATCATTTAGCGCACATCACCTCGTTACGCAAGCGCGAGGGCTGGGTATGAGTCAGGTGGGACGCCTCAGCACGCACGTTTTAGATACGGCGAACGGAAAACCCGCCGCAGGCATCCGAATCGACCTCTTCTTTGTCATGAGCGACTCGCGCCAGCACTTGGCGAGCTTCACGACCAACGAGGACGGCCGCACCGACGCGCCGCTGCTGACTGACGACTTAGAGGTCGGCGTGTTCGAACTCGTGTTTCACGTGGGCGACTACTTCGCCGGGCTAGACTTGCCCAACCCCAAGTTTTTAGATACCGTGCCCGTCCGCTTCGGCGTTGCCGATAAGACGCAGAACTACCACGTGCCGCTGCTCGTGTCGCCCTGGAGTTACAGCACGTACCGGGGGAGCTGATGTCGCTCGTTGTCCGCGGCGGAACGCTCGTCACACCTGGAGGTGTAGAACGGGCTGACCTCTTCGTCGAGGGTGGGCAAATCGTCCAAATTGCTCCAGAAATTTTGGACGGGGCAGGGGAGACGCTAGACGCGAGCGGGCTCCATATTTTTCCTGGACTCATCGACGCGCACGTTCACTTTAACGAGCCGGGGCGTACGCACTGGGAAGGCGTCGCGACAGGCAGCGCCGCGCTCGCGGCGGGCGGCGGCACGGCGTTTATCGACATGCCGCTCAATTCGACGCCGACGCTAGACAGAACGAATTTTCTCGAGAAAAAAAACCGCCGCCGAAGCCACGTCGCTCACGGATTTCGCTCTGTGGGGCGGGCTGACACCTGAGAACTTGGACTGCTTAGATGAACTCGCCGAATGCGGCGTGGTCGGCTTCAAGGCTTTTATGTCGGACAGCGGAATGGACGACTTCTTAGCGGCGGACGACCTCACGCTCTACCGGGGCATGGAGCGCGCGGCTAAGTTGGGCTTGCCCGTCGCCGTTCACGCGGAGAGCGAGGCGCTGACGAAGACGTTGCGTTTCGAGGCGACTTCAAGAGGTCAACAAGGCGTGCGAGATTATCTGGACTCGAGACCCGTCATCGCGGAACTTGAAGCTATCAGCCGCGCCCTGCTCTTCGCTGAAGAGACCGGCGCAGACCTCCACATCGTCCACGTCAGCACGGCGAGAGGCGTCTCTCTCGTTACCGAGGCAAAAAAGCGCGGCGTGCGCGTCACCTGTGAGACGTGTCCGCACTACCTCTACTTCACGGATGAAGACGTGGAGCGCTTTGGCGCGCTCTTGAAGTGTGCGCCGCCTCTTCGAAATGGCGCGGAGCGCGGAGCCTTGTGGCGTGCCGTTCTAACGGGAGAGGTTGACTTCATCGCTTCTGATCATTCTCCTTCACCACCTGAGCTGAAAGAGGAGGATGACTTCTTCGAGGTGTGGGGCGGGATTGCGGGGGTGCAGTCCAGTTTGAATGTGCTCCTTAGTGGACATGAAACGCAAGGGTTAGCGCTCGAGCAGATTGCCCGGTTGACCGCTTCGAATCCGGCAGCGCGTTTTAACTTGAAGGGGAAGGGACGGCTCAAGCCTGGCTACGACGCCGACTTCTCCCTTGTTGACCTCCCCGGCACGACCACCCTGACAGCGAGCGACCTCTTGACCCGCCACAAGGCAAGCCCTTACGTGAATCAGACCTTGCGTGGGCGCGTTAGGGGAACGTTTTTGCGCGGCGAGAGGCTCGTTTGGAATGGTAAATTGGAGCGGACAAAGGGCAAGTTTCTGACTCCCCATCCGACTCAACCATAAAGGAGTGCATCTCATGACCTTTTTCGGCGCAACTCGTACGAACGTTAGGCGCAACCACGCCTTCATCGCCCCCGACGGCTACGTCCCAACGGGCTTACCGGGTTGGACGCTCGCGAGCGCCATTACGCTCATCTCGCCGCAGATGGGCGCAGCTTTCGTCCAGGTACTGGTCACATTGGAAGAAGGCGGCGAGGGCGTCTCGCCACTCCCCGGTGTGGAGCGCTTTATCTACGTTATCGAGGGCGAGGTGACGCTTCAGATGGCGAAAGAGGTCGCGCTCTCCAAAGGCGGCTTCGCTTACGTGCCGCCCGACCAAGACCACACACTCACTACATCGTCCGGCGCACGCCTCAACCTCTTCGAGCGGCGTTACGTGAAGCTAAAGGAAACCCCCTTACCCGAAGTCGTCACTGGACATGAAGTCGATGTGCAAGGCGAGCCGTTTCTAGGTGACGAGCACCTCATCGTCAAAAAGTTCTTACCCGAGCACCCCAGCTTCGACCTCGCCGTAAACGTCATGACCTTTCAGCCCGGCACGCCACTGCCTTTCGTCGAGACGCACATCATGGAGCACGGGCTCTTGATGCTTTCGGGCGGGGGCGTCTACAAGGTGGAAGAGGTCTGGTATCCGATTCAGGAGGGCGACGTGATCTGGATGGGTCCGTACTGCTCGCAGTGGTTTGGGGCGTTGGGGCGAGAGCCCTCGAGTTATCTGCTTTACAAAGAGGTGAACCGAGACCCGTTTAGTTTGGAGAGGGAGAGTTAGGTTGCGCACTTCTATGCTGATACTGTGTTGGTTCTGGCTGGCGGGTTTTGGAGCTGCTCAGCCGCTCGTTGTGCCCTACCTGGAGACGGGGCGTCTGCTCGAGGCTGAAACTGCGCTTCTGGAGAGACTAGGCTCTCAGCCGGAAGACGCCGAAGCGCAGTTTAGCTTGGGCATCGTCCAGTTTCTTGGCGCGTTCGAGGGCGCGTCTCAGTCCTTCGCTCGCTACGGCTTACGCACCGATGACCGGGCCGTCACCTTTTTACCCTTTCAGTTTCCCTCGGCGGCGGATGGTGACGCGCGTGAAATCGCATATGAGAACTTACGCGCTATTTTAGAAACCTTTCTAGCAGACTTGAGCGAAGCGAGTGCAACCTTCGCGGCGCTCGAGGATTTTCTCGGTGACGCTGAGGTTCAAGACAGTGAAGTTAAGGACGGTGAAGTTAAGGACGGTGAAGTTAAGGACGGTGAGGTCAAGCTCGAGCTACCTGTCGGGCGCATCCGGCTGGACTTTAATGGCGACGGCGACGCCCGTGAGGATGAAAGTCTTCAACAGCTTTTTGCCCGTTTTGGTCAGCCCAACCAGGTTCTGCCCGGAGAAGGGGACCTCCTCACCGCATTTGACCGTGGTGATGTTCACTGGTTCCGAGGTTACGCCGAACTTCTGAGCGCCCTGACAGACATCTATCTAGCTCACGACAGCCGTGAGCTGTTCGAACGCACGGCGCATCTGACCTACGAACGGGTGCAGACGCCGCATGAGTTTTTGAGTCGCACGGGTGAGCCCGAGGGCATGTTCGACGTCACGCTCATCGCTGACCTCATCGCCTTTATCCATCTGCTGAACCTCGAGCCAACTGAACCTGAGCGCTTGGAAAGGGCATTGGAACGTTTTGAGACCGTCCTCTTAGAGAGCCGACGCTCGTGGGACGCGGTACGCGCCGAAACCGACGACGAACACGAGTGGATACCGAACGCCACTCAGAGTAGTGTGATAGGTGTGCGCCTCACTGAAGTGCAGATAGAGGCTTGGCTAACCTTTTTGGACGAGGCGGACGCCGTCCTTGCGGGTGACCTACTGATTCCGCATCCGCGCGTGCAAGATGGGCGCGGCGTCAACGTGCGCCGCGTGTTCATGGAGCCGCGAACCTTTGACGCCCTGCTCTGGTTTCAAGGGAGCGCGGCGACGCCCTACCTCGAAGAGGGCCCACTCAGTAGCGCCGATACCTGGCGGCGCTTGCAAGGACTTTTTGGCGGCAACTTCCTCAATTTCGCGCTCTGGTTCAACTGATGGCGCTGAGCCCCGAGGAACGCTAGCGTGAGCGCCCAAGACCTCATCGAAGCGCTAGACCTCAAACCCCACCCCGAAGGCGGCTACTACCGCGAAACCTGGCGCTCACCGCACGAAGTCGAGCCAGAGGGCTATCCGAGTACACGTGCCGCCGGCACCGCCATCCTCTTCTTGCTCCCCGCAGGAGAACGGAGCCGCCCCCACCGCGTCCGCTCGGACGAGCTGTGGCTCTTTCACCGGGGCGACCCCATCAACCTGACGCTGACCTCACCGGACGGCGCGCAAGAGGTCGTAACGCTCGGTTTAGAACGGCCGCAGGTCGTCGTGCCAGGAGGTTACGTGCAGGAGGCGGAGCCGCTGGGAGATGCCGAGGGCTACGCGCTGGTGTCGTGCGTCGTCGTGCCGGGGTTCGACTTTGAGGACTTTGAGTTGTTAGAAGGAGCAATGAGCAACGAGCAGTGAGTTGAAAGTGAAAACCTTTAGACTCATTGCTCACCGTTCGTTCCTGCGGAAGCTAAAGCCACCAGCTTGACTGGATTGCTTTCAACTCATTGCTTCTTTATTAAATTGGAGACCGAATGACCCTCGAGATAGACCAAGACCGTCTGATGAACCAGATTGAAACGCTCGCGACCTATAGCGACGCGCCCGCGCCCGCCGTGACGCGCGTTCTCTACACCGAGCAGGATATGAAAGCGAGGGAGTACCTCAAAGACCTCATCCGTGAAGTCGACCTCTCTATCCACGAGGATGCTCTAGGCAACCTCTTCGCCCGTTGGGAGGGCGCGAACCCCGAACGCTCGGCGGTGGCAACAGGCTCACATATCGACGCGATTCCGCATTCGGGGCGCTACGACGGGGTGGTGGGCGTGTTGGGCGGCTTGGAAGCGATCCGAGCGCTCAAGGCGTCGGGCTTTACGCCGCAACGCCCGCTCGAGCTTATCCTCTTCACCGCCGAGGAGCCGACGCGCTTCGGGGTGGGGTGTCTGGGCTCGAGAGCGATGTCCGGCACGCTTTCGCCCGAAGAGGTCCGCGCGTTGGAGGACGAAGCGGGCAACAATCCCGATGAGGTGAGGCGCGAGGTGGGCTTCGAGGGCGAGTTAGACGAGGTCGAGTTAGACGAAGGTCACTATCACGCTTTTGTCGAACTCCACATCGAACAGGGTCCGAGGTTGGAGCGGGCGGGCGTCCCTATCGGCGTCGTAACGAACATCGCCGCGCCGGCCACCTTACACGTCACGTTAGAAGGACAAGGCGGACACGCGGGCGCGGTCCTAATGGCGGACCGCAAAGACGCGCTCACAGCGGGCGCGGAACTCTCTCTCGAGGTTGAGCGCTCAGCGAGGGAGAGCGGCAGCGGCGATACTGTGGCAACCGTCGGGATTTTCGATGTACACCCGAGAGCGGTGAACAGCATCCCGAGCCGCGTGTTTATGAGCGTGGACGTGCGCGACGTTGACCTCTCAAGGCGTGACCGAGTAATGACGCAAATCCGCCGAGCAGCGGAAGGCATCGCCGACGAACGCGGTGTCAATGTAGATCTCAAAACCCTCAACGCCGACCCACCTGCAACGTGTGCGCCCGAGGTTGTTCAGGCAGTCGAGAAGGGGACGAAGAACCTCTCTCTGGAGAGTATGCAGATGGTGAGCCGCGCGTACCACGACACGCTCTTTATAGCCCGCGTTTGTCCGGTCGGGATGATCTTTATTCCCTCGAAAGACGGCATTAGTCACCGCCCGGACGAGTACAGCAAGCCGGAGGAGATCGTTGCGGGCGTGCGCGTGTTAGCGCAGACGTTGCGGCGGCTCGCTTCTTGAGCCGGCTCCTACTCGGCGGGTCGGCGCAAGCGCTGACCCCGTAAGATAAGCACCGTTTTTGCCACTTGAAACTGCAACGCCTCGTGCCAAGTCCCCGCACCTAAAACCACGACATCCGCCGACTTGCCGACCCCTAAGCCGTAGTTGTACAGACCCATGACCTTCGCAGGAACGTCCGTCACCATCGGCACGACGCGCTCACCCTCCCAGCCGAAGCCGCCCGCGTGCGCCGTGAACTGGGCGACCTCCAACATATCGTTGCGCCCGAACGGGTAGTACCAGTTGTCGATGTCGTCCTGTGCACAGGCGACGGGCACGCCCGCCTCGAGCAACTCGCGAACGCGGGTGACGCCGCGCGGATAAGGTTCTCCCTGATGTTCAGTGGTGACGAGAGAGACGTGCGCGTTGCTAAAAACGGTGATGCCCGCATCTTTAACAAGTCCGATGACCTCTTGCGCGTAAGCGTCGTCGTAAAAGGCGAGCGCGGCGCACTGGGTGGCGGTGACGCGGTATTGATAGTTATTTTCAACGGTCTGACGGGCTAGATACTCGAGGGTTCTCGAGCCAGGATTCGTCGTGTCATCGCAGACCATATGTAAATCTCTACCGAACTCTTTCGCGAGCGAAAAGCACATGTCCGTATGCGCTTTTTGTGCGTCTTCGTCCCGTTCGATCCAGGGGATGCCGCCGACGACGTCCGCGCCTAGCTCTAACGCCTCGCGCATCAACGCCTCAGTTCGTCCGCCCACCCCGTCTTGCGGAAAGGCGACGACTTGCACGTTCATAAGAGGTTAATACTTCTTTTTTATCTCGAAGAGCCCTTTAACCGCGTTCAAGCCCGAATCCTCATCCACATCTGCGAAGAGTCGGATGGCGCACGTGCCGTGTTCGAGGGCTAAACGCATCGCCTCGTCCACCCGCTCGAAAACACCTTCAGGTGTGTAGGTGCGCTTGACATGCTTCGCCGCTTCGAAGCGGGGGAGACGCCGCACCTCGTTTGAAAGTGTGGCGAGCTTGCGACGCCAGAAGACCTTACAGGCGTGAAGTTGTCCGTTGACGAAAGCGGGCAGGGTGAGGTTGCCGTCAGCGTTGACCTCTTGTTGGGCGGAGATTTCCAGGTCGGGCTCGAGCCTGACGATCGCCCCATCGTCTACGCCGATATCAACCAGCGTGCTGTCCGAAAGGCGGGCGTTGCGGAGGATAAGGTCCATCACGGTTTCACCTGTAAGCTTTAGGGGTAGAGGTACGTTGAACGCAAGAAGAGGTGGTCGCCCGCTCTGCGCAAACTCACGGGTTTCGACTGCGGTGCACGCTGGGGACGGAACGCGGCTCCTTCGACCAGTCCGGGGCGGGGCGCTTCGGGATGACTGCCGACCACACTCGGACAGAGCGCCAGGGGAAGCGGCGGCGACCTGCAAAATGTAGATAGCGAAGCCAACATCGGAGCATTGACGCTCCTCAATACGATGATGAACGAGGACCGCAGCATTCCCATCTCTGCGCTCCAGTGGGGACAGGGCGACGTGAACAATCAATTTTTGGCGGGCCGGTGCGCCATGATGATCAACGGTCCGTGGCAACTTCCCGGCATCCGCGAGGCGAACCCTGACTTCGCGTGGGACGTCGCGGCGTGGCCTGATGGCGGCACGTCGACCTCGATTTTGGGCGGGCAAAACCTAGCCGTCGGCGCAGGCTCGAACGTCGAAGCAGCCTGGGACGTGATTCAGTGGGTGACGCAGCCCGAAAACCTCTTAGGTATGTACGAAACCTCGGGCTTTATTACTAACCGCGAAGACCTAGCGGATAACGAGCTATTCACCTCGGACGAGCAGCTCGCGCAGTTCGTCGAAGCCGTCTCGGTGGCGAAGCCGCGGGCGTACGGTCCCAACTACCCCGAAGCTTCACAAGAGATTATGAATATGGTCCAAGCCGTTTTGGTCGGCGCGAAGACGCCCGAGCAAGCGGCGGCGGTCATTACGCCTTTGCTAAGCGAGTAGGCGAGAGCGAACAGCGTTGTCAGCGGGGTATCGGTGTCTGCCTATAAACGGATATGTCATTCTGAACGGAGCCCTAGCGGAGTGAAGAATCTCTGACCTTGCTGACTCCTCTAACAGAAAAGCGCAAGTTACGAAGTTTTAGCGTAGCTAAACGAGACCCTTCACATTCGTTCAGGGTGACATGAGGTGAGAGGTCTATAAGACGACGAGGAGTACACAAGTATGAGCACACGCAAGCTAGCGGTTCCCGAGCGCCGCGCGAAAGGTTCGGCGCGGCGCTCACACCTCATGCGCCAGCTCGTCAACTACTCCTTCGTCTTGCCCGCTGGCGTGTTCCTCCTTCTCTTCATCGCCTATCCGATTTTTTTCAACTTCCGCATCAGCTTTCAAGACCTCAAAGCTATCAACCTCATGAGCGGCGACGCGCCTTGGGTCGGCTTCTCGAACTACGCCGAGATTTTCAGCAGCCCGCTCTACCGCCAAGCGGCGCGGCAAACCTTTATCTTCACGGCGGGCTCGATCGTCTTTCAGCTCTTTTTCGGGCTCGCGCTGGCGCTCTTTTACAACCGCCCCTTTCCCGGCAACAAAACCATGCGCGGGCTCTACCTCATCGCCTGGACGATCCCGGCAGTCGTCGTCGGCATCGTCTTTCGCTGGCTCTTCGACGGTCAGGTGGGCGTCATCAACTGGCTCCTCACCACGCTCAACATCACCCAAGAAAATATCTTCTGGCTCGCGGACTTGCAGCTTGCGCTAGTCGCGGTCATCATCAACATCTGGCTCGGCATCCCCTTTAATATGGCGCTCCTTCTGGCTGGGCTGCAAGGCATCCCTGACGAACTCTACGAGGCGGCGGAGATAGACGGCGCGTCGGGCGGCGCGAAGCTCCGCTACGTCACCCTGCCGCTCTTGCGTCCTGCGCTCGTCGCCACCTTGCTGTTAGGGCTCATCTATACCTTTAAGGTCTTTGACGTGATTTGGGTCACGACGCAAGGGGGGCCTTTTAACGCGACGCAGGTCTTTTCCACGGTCGCCTTTCAGATGATCTTTAGCCAGTTTCTTTTCGGGGAGGGTGCAGCCGTGCTGAATACGCTCTTTTTGATCCTCTTCTGCGTCTCGCTCCTCTATTTATGGAACTTGCGTTACGAGGAAACAGTATCGTGAGAGGTGTTGGATGAAGTCGAACCGCCGTTACCTCTCCGCTATTCTCAGCGTGCTCTTTTTGGCGCTCTTTCTCTTTCCTATCTACTGGATGGTCGTGACCTCCGTCAAACCTCAGACCGAAATCTTCGCCTATCCGCCGAGCTTCTTTCCGAGCGAGCTGAGCTGGAGCGCGTGGGGCAGGATTTTCGGCAACGCGGCGATTCCGCGCTACTTCTTGAATAGCCTCATCGTCGGCACAGGGACGACGCTTTTCACCTTGGCGCTCGCCACGCCCGCCGCGTACGGGGTCGCGCACCTGCCGCTAAGGGGGAAGTGGCTGCTCATCTTGGTGAGCCTCAGCTCGCTGATGTTTCCGGCGATCATGCTGGCGACGCCCCTTTTTATCACCTTTAGCCGCGCCGGACTCTTAGACAGTTACGTCGGTCTCATCGTGGCGAATACGGCGCTGGCGCTCCCCTTCGCGCTCGTCGTTCTGCGTCCTTTTTTCCTCTCGCTACCGCCCCAACTCACCGAAGCCGCCAAGATCGACGGCTGCACCGCGTGGGGCGCGTTTTTGCGGGTGATGCTGCCGCTCGCGACGCCCGGACTCGCCACTGCCGGGATTTTCACCTTTTTGTTCGGCTGGAACGACCTCGTGTTCGCGCTGACGTTGACTAACAACGACTCGTTTCGACCCGTCACGGCGGGGCTTTGGAACTTCATCGGCTCGAGCGTCACCGATTGGAACGCGGTGATGGCGTTTTCGACCTTAGCGATGCTGCCGCCCTTAATCATCTTTTTGTTTGCGCAGCGGTATGTGGTGGCAGGTTTAACGTCGGGTGCGGTAAAGCAGTAGTTGGTATAGTTCCGAAATCCAATCAACAAGGGGTTGCAACCCCTTGTTCTTAGTCTGGAGTGAGGATGAATCATCCCCTTAAAGCCCTGCTCGTCGGCTGCGGCGGTATCAGCGATCTGTGGTTGGAGCCTGCCAAGCGGCTGCCCAGTGTCGAACTCGTCGGTTTAGTTGACCTTGTGGAAGAAACCGCAAGAGGTCAGGCGGAAAGGTTCGGCTTTGACGTTTTCGTCGGTACAGATTTAGAGGAGGCGTTGACGCGTCTGGAGCCGGATGTCGTTTTCAACTGCACGGTCCCGGCGGCGCATTTTGAGGTGACGACACGAGCGCTCGAGCACGGCGCTCACGTCTTCAGCGAAAAACCGATGGCGGACACGATAAAAGAGGCGCGTGAGATGCTGCGCGTAGCGGAAAAAGCGGGCAAGACCTTCGCCGTGATGCAAAACCGCCGCTATGACCCGAATATCCGCACGCTGACCTCATTCTTGCGGAGCGGCGTCATCGGCGACCTTACGACGGTGGACGCGGACTTTTACATCGGCGCTCACTTCGGCGGCTTCCGCGAGGAGATGGCGCATGTGCTGGTTAAGGACATGGCGATTCACACCTTCGACTCGGCGCGGCTTTTGACCGCTCAGGATGCTCGTAGTGTTTACTGCTACGAATGGAACCCTAAAAACTCCTGGTACGAGCGCGACGCTTCCGCCGTAGCGATTTTTGAGATGACAGGAGATATCGTCTTCACCTACCGAGGGAGCTGGTGCGCCGAAGGGTTGCGCACGCCTTGGGAGAGTGCGTGGCGCATTATTGGAACGAAAGGGAGCGTGTTGTGGGACGGGGCGACGGGTTTGCGCTGTGAAGTCATCGAGACGCCTGAAGGGTTTATCTATCCTTACAAAAAGGCCAAAGTACCCGAACTTGAAGAAACAGAGATGACCGCTTGGCATGGCAGCGCCATCGAAGCGTTCGTGGACGCGGTGCAGCGCGGTGAAACGCCCGAGACGACGGGCGCGCACAACATCCGCAGTTTAGCGATGGTCTACGGCGCGGTGGAGAGTTCGGAGACGGGGCGACGTGTAAATATCGAGCTAGACGTAAAGGAACCCGTATGAAATTAGGTGCATTTGACCCGCTGTTCGGTAATCTGGAACTGACGGATATGCTGGACAAGTTCGTAGATTTGGGCTTAGAAGCAGCCGAAATCAGTACGGGCGGCTTCGTCGGGAACAGCCACTGCAATCCCGCGACGTTACTGGAAGACGACAGCGCACGCCGCGCTTTCAAAGACGAATTCGACAAGCGCGACCTCACCATCTCGGCGCTCTCGTGTCATGGCAACCCGCTCCACCCGGACGAGGCGGTCTCTCAGCCTCATCACGACGCCTGGAAAAATACCGTCAAGCTCGCAGAAAAGCTCGGTGTGGAGGTCGTCGTAACGTTCTCGGGCTGTCCAGGGGGCGGACCCGACGATAAGGTCCCGAACTGGCACGTGTGCGCGTGGCCTACCGACCACGCGAAGTCTCTGGCGTGGCAGTGGCAAGAGCGCGTGATCCCCTACTGGCGCGAGGAGGCGGCGTTCGCCGAGGAATATGGCGTTAAGGTTGCGCTCGAGATGCACCCCGGCTTCGTCGTCTACCACCCCGAACACGTAACGCGGCTGCGCGGCGAGACGCGGGACAACGTGGGCGTCAACTTCGACCCGAGTCACCTCTTTTGGCAACAGGTCGATATCGTGCGGGCGATTCGCTATTTGGGCGAGACCATCTACCACTTCCACGCGAAGGACACGCATTTAGACCCCGTCAATTTGCCGCTCAAAGGGGTTTTAGATACCGTTCCTTACGACCAGGTCGAGGACCGCTCGTGGGTCTTTCGTTCGGTGGGGTACGGGCACGGGGCGCTCACCTGGAAGCGCATCATCTCCGCTCTGCGGACCGTGGGCTACGACGGCGTCATCTCCATCGAACACGAGGACGCCTTAGACTCGCCCGATGAGGGCTTGCGCAAAGCGGTGGAGACGCTCCGAGGAGCGATACTCTCCGAGCCTGTAGGAAAGCCGTGGTGGACGGAGTAGCGGTGCGCCCCTGCGAGCGTCACAAAGGGGCGAGCAGATTGAACCTTACCCCTCGTCCTCGCGGTCCACGCGCAACAAGCTGAGCGCGTTCGAGCCGTATGTGCGCACGTCGCTGCTAGCGAGGAAGGGCAGGTGCAGGCTCGAGGGATGCTGAAAGATGTAGAGATCAGCAGCGACTTCAGACGCGACGATCTGCTGAAAAATAGCCGCCAAATCCAGGGGGTAGGGCGGGGCGGCGAACACGACGTCGTAAGCGTGCGGGTGTTGGCTCGCGAAGCGGAGCGCGTCACCCTGCACGACCTGGGCGTCCAGCTTGAGCGTCCGCGCGTTTTTTTGGATGACGCTCGCCGCCTCGCGGCTCAGGTCCACACAGGTCGCTTGCCAGCCCCGCGACGCCGCCTCCAACCCGACCGCCCCGGAACCGCTGTAGAGGTCCAAAAAGGTGCCCCGAGGCTGAAACCCGAGGATGTTAAAGAGCGCTTCGCGTAAGCGAGAGGGGCTGGGTCTGGTGCCGCGTTTAGGGGTCTCTAGGACGCGACCCTTCGCCGCGCCGCCGATGATGCGGGGTTTACTCATGCCAGTTAGGAGTCTACCGCGTGCGCAGAAGAAGTGTCGTTCATCGTGGGCTCGAGCCAACGCGCGCCGCTACGCCCCGCGCGCCCGGCCCATCGCCGCCGCGTCGCCGAGAAGGATAGCCGCCGCCTTTTCGCCGCTCTCCATCGCGCCCTGGACCGAACTCATGCTGGTCGCCTCGGACGCGATAAGCACGCCCGGCAGAGGGGTCGTGTGCCCCAACAGGGTCGCGCTGAACCCCGGCGGCTGCGCGAACTGGGCGAAGGGGAGGCGGAGCACGCGGAGGAGGCGCAAGTCTTCAGCGCGGGCGTACCAACGGCCCAACTCGGCGCGCACGGCGTGCTCGAGCGCGTCGTCGGACAGCTCGGGCGAGCCTAGCACCGTCACGGCGAGGAGGTGCTGACCGGCGGGCGCGAGGTCGGGGTTCGTGTGGCTGCTCCACAGGGCGTTGTTGATGAGCCCCGCCTCGGCTTGAAGGAGGAGGCGGGGCTCGGCGCTGAGCCCCGCCTCGCTCGCGAAGTAGAGATAGGTGCTGGGGACCGCGGCCTTGCTCGGGACGACGCCCGTCAGCCGGTGCAACTCGGGCGGGGCGGTCGCGACGACTACGCGCTCGGCGCGCAGCGTCCCCTGGGTCGTGTGCAGGGTGACGTGCTCGTCCTGAGCCTCCAAACGCTGGACGTGCGCGCCGGTGCGCACGTGGAGGCCCTCCGCGAGCTGCGCCGTAACCGCGCCGATGCCGCGCCGGGGCGTGGCGATGTCGCCGTCTATAAGCATCCGGAAGTAGTAGCGAAAGAGGCGCGCGCTCGTGCTCAAGTCGCGGTTCAAAAAGATGCCGCCGAAGAAGGGCGCAAAAAAGGTCCGCACCGCGCGCTCCGAGAAGCCGTTGCGCCGCAAGTAAGCGAGCGCCGTCTCATCCGGACCCTGCAGCAGGGCATGCGCAGGACCGAGTTTAAGTTTCGCGACGAGGCGAACGACGCGCAGCTTGTCGCGCGTGGTGAGCGCCGCTGCGCCCAGCGTCGAGAACAAGCTCGCCGGGTCGCGTAAGGGGTCGCCGAGCGTCTCGCGCCGGTCCCCGCGGAAGACCACCGCCGCTGGCGGCAGAGGGGAGAGGTCTAAACGCGCCAAGTCGAGGTGGCGCTGCACGGCGGGATAGGCGGTAAAGAGCACCTGGAAGCCTCGGTCTAGGGTAAAGCCGTCCACGTGCTCCGAACGCACGCGCCCCCCCACCGAAGGCTCGGACTCGAGCACGCTCACGTCGACCCCGGCTCCGTGCAAGACCTTCGCCGCCGTAAGACCCGCCAGACCCGCACCGATAACGATAGTTTTCACAGGTTCAGTGTAACCATTCGGTGGGGTGCCAAAAGCAAGGGCCGCCGACCTTTCCTTGACGTTACGCGGCTACCTGAACGTCTAAAACAGCACGCCGTGTGAGATATGCGAAACGTCCTTGGCAGCGCGAATTTTTCGCTTCGTTACCGCTGCAAATTCTTATGCTAAAAGTATGAAACGGTTCTTTAGAGCGACGCAAGCACGGCTTAAATTCTCGCCAAGTAGACAGCCTCAGCCCGAAGCTACCTGCACGCCGAACAGTCCTACCATACGCAAAGGGGCGTGGGTGCTCGAGCACGACATTCCCGCTTGGGGTTTCCGCAGAGGTGAACAGGTGCGCGTCTTCCCGAACGCGCCGATTTACTTAGACGACATCGTGGCGCTGAGGAGCGACGGAGGTCTCAAGCTAGCACGCTACCGCGATGAGTACATAGGGTCGGTTGCGGGTCTAGCGGTGCGGGTCTAAAAAATAAGCGCGGTTGCAGGGCAACCGCGCTCGCCTTCATATCAGCGGCTCAGCGCCACTCCTCTACCTCCCGGCGCCGGTTCTCGCCGACGAGCGCGTTGAGGAGCGCGCTGATGACGGTGAGGATGAGCGCCCCGAAAACCGCACCCCAGAAGTTTGTAATCGCGAGGGGCGTGAGCGCCGCGACGAGCGCCAGCGAGAGCGCGTTCACGACGAGCAGAAAAAGACCCAACGTAATAATCGTGAGCGGCAGCGTCAGAAAGATCATAACGGGGCGCACGACCGCGTTGACGAGCCCTAAGATAAGCGCCGCGACGAGCACAGGGACGAGCCCCGTCTGCGTAAAGTAGAGCCCGACGCCGAGCTGCGCGGTGAGCCAGAGTGCAAGTGCGTTGAGAAGCCAACGAATCAAGATGTACATAAAGAGAGTTTAGCACCGCAAATCTAGCGCTATGCGTTCGGCGTACACGGAGCGGCTCGTCCGTATGACGTCTACATGGTAGTGGCTTTATCTGGAATGATGCTGATGTCAAAGCAAGGGGTTTCAACCTTGTACATTACGTATAGCAAGTATCATTTGGTTTGAGCCAATCCGGGAAGAGACAACATTGACGAGCACGCACATTCGAGAATGATACTTACGTGACTCAAGCTCAGTGTTTATGCGAATTGCTTTAGAGATAGCATAAGGAGCACATGGCAGCATTGGACTTGAAACCACTACCGTATATTAGGATTTGGGCGACGCGAGACGCAAAGAAATGTGGAATACGAAAGTCGATCTGTATGTCCTACTCTATTCAGGACGCTTGATAAACGCAGGGTAGGCGTCGCGCCGCCTGAAACCTAACGACTCCAAAATCTCGATGAGTTTGGGGTCTTGCTGCGTGACGAGCGTCTGGATGCGCCCGAGGGGGCTGCGGGCGGCGAGTTCGTGCATACTCGAAATCATGAGGCGTTTAAGCATGTCGCTCGAGCCCCGGTGCTCCGCTAAAACGCCCGCCGCCGTGAGGTAGTAGACGCCGTCTACGCCGCCGCTATATCTGCCGTAAAAGGCGTAGCCGACGGGTTCCTGGTCGAGCGTCTCGCTCGCGGTAAACCACAAGTTGGGGCGGAAGGGTCCGCGCCAGCGTTTGAGCCAAGCCCA
Organism: Trueperaceae bacterium; assembly: GCA_965213925.1. GTDB lineage: Bacteria > Deinococcota > Deinococci > Deinococcales > Trueperaceae > CBDBZX01. Next base: position 3,260,976 of record OZ243927.1, on the reverse strand, counting down.
GAAGCCGTCGGACGGGTCGCTGCCTTCGGCGTCTCTATAGACCTCCCGGAAGAGCGCGTCGCTCTCGTCGCTCCACGCCTCGAGCACCAGAGGTGTGCCCAAGGGGGGCAGCTCGCTCAGTTCGAATTCCAGGTCGTAAGCGTGGCGGAGTGTAAAGCCGAGTGCCTCAAACACGGGCTGCACGCGCGCCAAACGCGCCTCCGAGAAGTTGTAGAGCGGGCAGTGCACCGCCTCATGGTCGAACCTGCGTAACAGCTTCGCTAAAAGCCTCTGCAAATCCTCGGCGTCACGCTTGAACCAGATGTTGCTCAAATAGAGGTTTTGGTCGTCGTCATCGGGCTCGGGCGCGATGATGTGAGCGCCCGCGAGCGGCACGTCTCCTTCTGAAAAGAGGATGAAGGAGCGGTCCGCCTCCTGCTCTAGGTGGTGCGCCACGTTGTGAACCTTGCGCACGGCTCGCCGCGCGAAGTGCCGAGGGTCGCTGTGCCCTAAAAAGTCGTAATAAGATGCGATAAACCACTCTAGCTCGTCGGGGGCAAGGGAACGAATCACACTCTAGCATAACGAAAAATGCCGAGCTTGTGCAGCCAAGTGAAAATTTCGCCAACCTTTCGGGCGGGAAACAGAGAATTTCAAGAAGTCGAAGTTCTGGCTCAGGGTACGGGTTGAGTAGCCGACAAAATCAAGGTGATGTTTGCGCCGACACGAGCACGCACCGAGCGTGCGAGTATCCACTCGCTCGAGCTACTTTTCCGTCTCCACAAACTACCGCTTCCGTTTGGAATTGCTGGACCGGTTCGTGCCGAGTTGTGGACGCCGAGCCATGTCTGCTAGAATCAAGTTTGTTTTGCAGGCAGAACGCCTGTAGCGTTTGAATTATAGAGCCGTTATCCGCAAAAGGAGATGTTATGAAAAAAGATATTCACCCCAAGATGGTCCCGTGCAAAGTTTACTGCGACGGCGAAGTCGTGATGGAAACCTACAGCACCAAGCCCGAGGTCCGCGTAGACGTGTGGTCGGGTAATCACCCCTTTTACACGGGGCAGCAGCGCTTTATCGACACCGAAGGTCGCGTCGAGAAGTTCCAGAAGCGTTTCGGCGAGAGCTACCGCCGCAACCGTAAGAAGTAAAAATACTTAGAGAGGTTGACGCCAACCTCTCGCTTTTTTTGTACGCACGCGCCTTGATCTGCCGAAGAACGCTAACTCACATGAGGTACAGCCGACACGCGGCATTTTCTCCTTTATGGAGCCTGCTCGGTCAGGAGGGCAGCAGTTCTGAAGCGCGCCTGAGTTCCTCTGACGGGATTGTTTCCGCGTCTCAACGCAGCCCGAACAGTTCCTCATCCAGATCGATCCTGACGCCCGCTGAAAGGTCGAACGCCTGCTTGAGTTCGGGCAGCAACAAGGGGCGATGCGTGTAGACGAACGACAGTGCTATCCCCTGCGTGAGGTCGTAACTGAGCCCCGCGCTGAGCGCCACACCAAAGCTGTCTACCGCGTAGGTGAGCCCCGCCCCAAGATGCGCCTCGAAGCCGTAAAGCTCGTTCCCTTCGGGCAAGAAGGTGAACCAGCCACCCGCATCCACAAGAACACCTCTTCGCCACGCTGCCGCCGCGTAAAGACCCGAACGGCTGAGCAGTTCCTCCCTCAGCGGATAGGTGCCGCGTACGCCTCCCTTAAAAGAGAGGTCGTAGGTATTGGTCGCCTTGTTCTCGTCGTAGCCAAGGCCGCCCTCTAACCACACCGACTGCCCAAACGTGGCAGAACCCAAAAGGATAAGTAAAGTCAAAATAGAAGTGCGCACCGCCACAGTGTACCGAAAACTTGCTGTGCTCGGTTAAGATGCGCTATGGAGATCACGAAAAAACAACTCGTCGCCCAACTCAGTGAGGCGGCGAAACTGCTCGAGGTCCTGGCCGAAGAGCCTCACCGAGCCAAGGCGTATGCGAACGCCGCGCGGCAGTTGGAGAACTTCGAGGGCGACTTTTCACACCTCTTCGAAATGGGCAAGCTCACCCAAATTCGCGGCATCGGTCAGGGGCTCGCCGCCGAAATCATGACCCTAAAAGAGCGTGAAACGCTCAGTGTTTTAGACGAGCTTTACGGGCGCGTGCCCGAAGGCGTGCGCAACCTCTTCGTCGTGTCGGGTTTAGGCGCGAAAAAAATCAGTCTGCTCTGGCAAAATGGTATTGCTGACTTGGACGAGCTTGTAGAAGCGAGCCGCGATGGGCGCGTCGCGTCGCTTAAAGGATTCGGGAAGAAAAGTGCGGAATCTATCTTGAACGCGGCGGAGTTCGCTTTGGAGGCAAAAAAGCGGATGCGCTTAGACGTTGCCGAAGCGTACGCCTCGGCGCTCCAAGAGGTCATGAACGCCGCGTTGCCACAGGCAAAGTTGACCTTCGCAGGCAGCTTGCGCCGCAGCTTGGAAACGGTAGGCGATTTGGACGTCATCGTCACAGGCGTGAGTTTTGAAGAGGTCGCTCAGGTCTTAGGGCCGTTTGTAGAGGATTTGGAGACGAATCCGCCCTATCTCGAGGCGGACTTCGAGGGGCGACGGCTCGAGCTAACCCTCGTCCAAGAGGACGCGCTAGGCGCAGCTTTAGCCGTGAAAACGGGTGGCAAAGCGTTCGTGGAGATGTTGAAAGACAAGGCTGACGGAAGAGGTTACAAGCTCTGCCCCGAGGGTCTTTTCAAAGAGGATGAATTCATTCCTACGCCCGAAGAACGCACCGTATTTGAACACTTGGATATCCCCTATATCTCACCCGAACAACGCGAGGGCGTCCAGACCTCTTCACCGGACGACCTCATTTCAATGGACGCCATGCGCGGCGTGATTCACAACCACTCGACCTGGTCAGATGGGGCGTCGTCGTTGCGGGAGATGGTCGCGGCGGCGCGGGAGTTGGGCTACACCTATCTGGCGATGGCGGACCACTCGAGGACCTCTTACTACGCCAACGGCTTGAGCATCAAGCGAGTCGAGCAGCAGTCAGCGGAAATTGCGAAGATTCAGCAAGAACTTGTAGATGAAGGTAGTAACTTTAAGGTGTTACATGGGGTAGAAGTGGACATCATGCCAGACGGCAAGCTCGACTACCCCGATGAGGTTTTAGCGACGCTCGACTATACTGTCATCAGCGTCCACCAAAATTTTACCCTGGGCGAAGCCAAGCAGACGGGGCGCATCGTGAACGCGGTGCGAAACCCTTACGCCACCATTCTCGCCCACCCCACCGGACGCCTCTTGCTGCGCAGACCGGGCTACGCCGTCAATTTACAAGAGGTCATTGAAGCCTGTGCCGAAACCGGAACCGTCATCGAAATCAACGCCAACACGCGCCGACTCGACCTCGACTGGCGCTGGGTCATCAAGGCGAAGCGTTTAGGCTGCACCTTCTCCATCGACCCCGACGCGCACCACACGAGCGGTTATGACGACGTGCGCTACGGCGTGATGATGGCGCGAAAGGCGGGTCTGAGCGTGGACGATGTAGTGAACACTGCGCCGACCGCAGAGGGTTTTCTCTCGAGGCTCAAGCCGAGACCGTGAAGACCGTCTACGGCGAAGACCACAAACTTCATCACGGACAAGCTGAACTCATCGACGGACAGCTCAAACCTCCCGTCGAAAAACCCGAACGCGCCGAGATGATTTTGCGGAGCGTACAAGAGGTTAGCTTGGGAGAGGTTATCCCACCAGAAGATTTCGGTTTAGAGCCGGTTTTGCGCGTGCACGATTCGGAGTTCGTCGCCTTTTTACGAACAGCCTATAGCGAGTGGTCTGAAACCTTTGGTAAACGTGACGCCTTACCTCTTAACTGGGCAGTACGCGGCTTCTCCCCGAAAATCCCGAAGACGGTGGAAGGTAAGCTGAGCTATTACTCGTTTGACGCGGCGACGCCCGTCACAGCGGGAACTTGGCGAGCGGCAACCTCTTCAGTAAACGTTGCGCTGACGGCGCGGAAACTCGTTTCAAAAGGCGAACGCGCCGCTTTCGCCCTCTGCCGCCCGCCCGGACACCACGCCGCAGCGGACCTCTACGGCGGTTACTGCTTTTTGAACAACGCGGGGGTTGCGGCGCAAGCCTTTGCGGATGAGGACAAGCGCGTCGCCCTCTTAGACGTGGACTACCACCACGGCAACGGCACGCAATCCATCTTCTATAACAGGAGTGACATTTTTTACATCTCGCTCCACGCGGACCCCGCTTACGATTATCCGTACTTTTCCGGCTACGAAGGCGAGCGTGGGATAGGGGAGGGCGAGGGCTTTAATCTCAACTTACCTCTTCCCCTCAAGACGGATTGGCAAGGTTACAGAAAAGCGTTGCAAACGGCTCTAACGCAAATTGAGGAGTTCGCACCGGATGTGCTCCTCGTATCACTCGGGGTGGATAGTTTTGTGGACGACCCCATCTCGAGCTTCACCTTACACGCTCAAGACTTCTCGGAGTTAGGCGCACGCTTAGCGAGCCTCGAGTTACCAACCCTCTTCGTAATGGAAGGTGGCTACGCGGTAGAGGCGTTGGGAAAAAATGTCACCAACGTACTTACTGGCTTCGAAAGCAGGTGAAAAAAGGCTCGAGCCCGCCTTCCAAAAAACCGCTATAAAATTTGTCTCCATCCTTGTTGACACCTCGCAAAAGGGCATGCTAGGCTGTCAATTCGGACGCGAGGTTGTGCGCCTCTGTCTGAGCTGCTTTTTGCCACCCTAGCTCAACTGGCAGAGCACTCGATTTGTAATCGAAAGGTTGTCGGTTCGATTCCGATGGGTGGCTCCAAAATCTCGGAGATTCGTTTCTACTTACTGATAGCGCTCTGAGGTTTTTTAAGTGGCATCTGGTGCGCGGGTCGGTGCCCGAGTGGTTAAAGGGGACGGACTGTAAATCCGTTGGCTACGCCTACGATGGTTCAAATCCATCCCGGCCCACCAGGAGTAAGGCTCGAGTTCTTCGTTAGAGATAGTGGGGGCTCGAGAGCAAGAGGTATCAAAAAGACAGTCAATCTAAACTGATTGCGTTTTTTAATAGATGATACCTCTCTACGAAACGGGGCGATTCCGAGGACGGATGATACCCCACTTGGCAGGAAACAGGTATTGTTTTTCTGATAGATGATACCTCTCTTGCGGGAGTAGCTCAGTCGGTAGAGCGTCAGCTTCCCAAGCTGAATGTCGCGAGTTCGAATCTCGTCTCCCGCTCAAAAACAGGTCCGCTTTTCGGCTCGGGCTCTGCCCGTCCGAAGCGAGCGGAGCGAGTCACCTTAGAAATAGGGTGTAACCTGTTTTCCAGAAGGTTCTCAAGTAGGCTCGTGTAGCTCAGTGGTAGAGCACTCCCTTGGTAAGGGAGAGGTCGACGGTTCAATCCCGTCCACGAGCTCCAACTTAGAACCAAAACCTTTAAGAAGTCAGACCCGAAAAGATAAGGGATACTGGCTAAATTTTGACTGTCAAGTTCTTACAGATAAGAAGTATCTAGGAGAGACAGGAGAGGAACGGAATAATGGCCAAAGCCACATTCAACCGCACGAAACCGCACGTGAACATCGGCACGGTAGGACATGTAGACCACGGCAAGACCACCTTAACGGCTGCGATCACCTTTACAGCCGCCGCCGCTGATCCTACGGTGGAAACACTCAGCTACGATATGATCGACAAAGCCCCCGAGGAAAAAGCGCGGGGCATCACCATCAACACCTCGCACGTGGAGTACCAGACGAAAGAGCGCCACTACTCGCACGTGGACTGCCCCGGACACGCCGACTACGTCAAGAACATGATTACAGGTGCCGCCCAGATGGACGGCGCAATCCTGGTCGTCTCGGCAGCAGATGGTCCTATGCCGCAAACGAGAGAACATATCCTCTTGGCGCGTCAGGTGGGCGTCCCCTACATCGTCGTGTTCATGAATAAGACCGACATGGTCGACGACGAAGAGTTATTAGAACTCGTCGAGATGGAAGTGCGCGAACTCCTAGATTCCTATGAGTTCCCCGGCGACGACACCCCGATTGTCGCAGGCTCGGCTCTTAAAGCCCTCGAAGCCCTGGGCGAGAACCCCAACACCCAAAGAGGCGAGAACGAGTGGGTCGATAAGATATGGGACCTGCTTGACGCGGTGGACTCCTACATCCCCACGCCTGAGCGCGACGTGGACAAACCCTTCTTGATGCCCGTCGAAGACGTGTTCACCATCACGGGTCGTGGCACGGTTGCCACCGGTAGAGTTGAGCGTGGACAGGTCAAGACCGGCGAAGAGATCGCCATCGTCGGCTTAACTGATACCCGCAAGTCAGTTGTCACGGGCGTCGAGATGCACCGTAAGACGTTGGACTCGGGTATCGCGGGCGATAACGTGGGCGTGCTTCTTCGCGGCGTGCAGCGTGACGACATCGAACGAGGACAAGTCTTAGCCAAGCCGGGCACCATCACCCCGCACACGGGCTTCAAGGGCTCGGTGTATATCCTCAAGAAGGAGGAGGGCGGACGCCACTCTGCTTTTTTCACGGGCTACCGCCCGCAGTTCTACTTCCGCACGACGGACGTCACGGGTGTGTGCACCTTGCCTGACGGGGTAGAGATGGTGATGCCTGGGGACAACGTGGAACTTGACGTTGAACTGATCAAGCCGATTGCGATGGAGGAGGGCTTGCGCTTTGCCATTCGTGAAGGTGGTCGGACCGTGGGTGCAGGCGTCGTGACGGAAGTGACGAAGTAAGTTAGAGAATCTAAGGGAGCACAGTTTAGACTGTGTCTCCCTCTTCTCGTTTCAGCAGGCTATAGGAGAAGGCTGTTTAGGAGTTAAAATGGCGAGCGATGTAAGAATCAAGCTGCTGCTCGAGTGCCAAGAGTGCAAGCGCCGCAACTACACGACGAATAAGAACCGTCGTAATACCCAGGCGAAGCTCGAGCTGCGCAAATACTGTCCCTGGGACCGCAAGCACACCCAGCACCGCGAAGTTAAGGTGTAAGTGTGAATAGGGTTCTCAAGTATCTAAGGAACTCTCGCGCGGAACTCGGGCGCGTCACTTGGCCCACCCGCGACGAGGTCGTCCAGTCCACCCAAGCGACGCTCATCTTCGTGCTCGTCACGGCGATCTTCTTGCTCGCAGTGGATACGATTTTCGGCAACCTCATCAACTTCGTTATCTAGTTTAGGACGTGACGTGTATGTCTAGCCATCAGGCACAACTTAGACTTTTTCGCGAGGTCCGCGCATGAGTATCGAATGGTACGCCGTTCATACCTACGTCGGTCACGAGGAGAAGGTGCGCACCAACATGATGCAGCGTGCGAGGTCGTTGGGCATGGCGGACATGGTCTATCAGGTCATTGTCCCGTCTGAAGAGACCGTTGAACATGCGGGCGGCGGCAAGAAAGAGGTCGTCAAGCGCAAGCTCTTTCCAGGCTACGTCTTCGTGCAGATGGATTTGGGTGACAACTTAGACGAACCTAACGAAGCGTGGGAAGTCGTGCGCAACACGCCTGGCGTCACAGGGTTTGTCGGTACAGCGACGCGGGCGGTTCCCCTCACGCAAGAGGAAGAAGCACGGATGCTCGGCACGCTAGGCATTTCTGAAACAAAAGAGACGCCCAAAGTTCGGGTCAGCTTTAACGTCGGCGAGATGGTGCAAGTCACCTCGGGACCGTTTGCAGACTTTACGGGTGTAGTATCAGAACTTAACCCCGAGCGCGGCAAAGTTAAGGTACTCGTTTCTATTTTCGGACGTGAAACGCCTGTTGAACTCGATTTTTCGCAGGTTATGAAGAACTAAGTATGACCGCTGTGTCATTCTGAACGGAACGAAGTGGAGCCCTTTACAGGATTGGCTTCGCCTGATGAAAGAATTTCTGCATTTGCCTTCTCCACTGTCGGAGATTGCGAAACGAGACCCTTACGCCTTCGGCTCAGGGTGACAATTCAAAAGCAGACTAAGAACTAGCTATTGAAGCGACTAAGTAGTCGATAGCGCTAGAACCCCAGAGGCTCAGACCTCTCGGGGGAGCTAAGGAGGAAGTATGGCAAAGAAAGTTGCTGGCATCGTCAAGCTCCAGCTACCCGCTGGCGGCGCGACACCTGCCCCACCCGTCGGACCCGCGTTAGGTCAGTACGGCGCGAATATCATGGGTTTCGTCAAGGAATACAACGCGGCAACGGCTTCAGAAGCGGGCGCGATTATTCCGGTAGAGATCACCATCTTCGCGGACCGCTCGTTCACCTTTATCACTAAGACGCCGCCCGCGAGCTACCTGATTCGCCAAGCGGCTGGCATCCCCAAAGGCTCAGGTGTGCCGAACAAGGAAAAAGTCGGCAAGCTCACCTGGGACCAGTGCTTGGAAATCGGGCGCAACAAGATGAAAGACCTCAACGCCGCCTCCGAAGAAGCTGCTGCGAAGGTCATCGCAGGCACGGCGCGTTCGATGGGCGTCACGGTAGAAGGAGCACCCGTCAATGGCTAAGCACGGTAAGAGGTACAGGAGTCTCTTAGAGAAAGTAGACCGCAAAAAGGTCTACGCCCCCGACGAAGCCGCCTCATTGGTCAAAGAACTCGCCACGGCAAAGTTCGACGAAACGGTCGAGGCGCACGTCCGCTTAGGCATTGACCCCCGTAAGTCCGATCAGACGGTACGCGGCACCGTCGCCCTCCCTCACGGCACGGGACGCGAGGTTCGCGTTCTCGCGCTCACGCAGGGCGATAAAGTCCAAGACGCCGAAGCTGCGGGCGCAGACTTCGTTGGTGGCGACGACATGATTCAGCGTATCCAAGAGGGTTGGCTGGACTTCGACGCGGTTGTCGCCACACCGGATATGATGGCGGCGGTCGGCAGCAAGCTCGGGCGCGTCTTAGGACCGCGCGGTCTGCTCCCGAACCCCAAGTCGGGCACAGTCGGGCAGAACATCGGCGAAATCGTCAAGGCGCTCAAAGCGGGTCAGATCGAATTCCGCAACGACAAAACAGGCGTCGTGCACGCCCCAATCGGCAAAGCGAGCTTCGATGCGGCGAAACTTACGGAGAACTTGAGCGCGTTCCGTGCAGCGGTCGAAGCCGCGAAGCCGGACACCGCCAAAGGTCTCTACATCCGCACGGTCTATCTCACCTCGACGATGGGGCCGAGCGTTCAAGTAAACGCATAGTGTCGTGAGGCTCGAGCGCTGAGTTTAAGATTTTCACTTTCACCTCAGCACTCAGTCCTCGTTACTTCTTCTAAGCATCTCGGTGCGAAGCAAGCCAGAACGCTACGGCGCTCTCGCTTCAAGTACCTTACTGGCGTCCAAGATAGCAGGGGCTCAGCCAGGAGCTTAAATATCCTGCCGAGGCGCTAAACGTAGTTCAAGGATTACGTTTAGTACAGCTTCGCGGTTGACGTGGAGATAGTTTTGTGGCGGTGTTGCGCAGAACAACTCTCAAAAGTGTAAAGAGTGTACCCTCGAGCACGCGAAATCTTCAGAGCTTGACTCACGGATTTCGTCCGAAACGAGATGATACCTCTCTTAGAAAGGTTCCCTAACGTGGCAAACCCAAGAAACACGGAGTCGGTCGAAGAGTTGCGCGGGTTACTCGCGGACGCTGTCACCTTCTTCCTCGTGGACTACCAGGGACTTTCTGCGGAACAGATCGGCGCGTTGCGTACCAAAGTGCGCGACGCAGGCGGCAGGCTTTTAGTCGCGAAAAATACCCTCATCAACGTTGTCCTGAAAGAACAGGGCATCGAGGGGTTTGGCGAAAAGCTGAGCGGTCCGACGGCTTTAGTCCTCATTGACGAAGACCCGGTGCAGCCCGTCAAGGCGCTCACCGACTTCGCGGACGATAATGCCAAAGACCTGCCCACGCCCAAAGGTGGGCTCTTGCAAGGTTCGATGGTGGAGCCCGAAGCGTTTGCTAAAATCGCTAAGCTGCCCACCCGCGACGAACTCCTCAGTGAGCTTGTCGGCGTCTTGCAAGCCCCCATGCAGCAGCTCGTCGGCGTGCTGCAAGCGCCCCCGCAGAACTTGGTATCGGTACTCAATAACTACTCAGAGAAACTCAAGGAGGAGAGATAATGGCATTTGATAAAGAAGCGATGATGGAGCAGCTCAGCGGCTTGACCGTTTTAGAGCTAGTGGACTTAGTCGAAGGACTCAAAGACAAGTGGGGCGTCGAAGCCGCCGCCGCGGTGCCCGCCGGCATGATGATGCCGCAAGGCGGTGGCGAAGCAGCCGCAGTCGCCGAGGAGCAGAGCGAATTCACCGTGACCATCAAGAGCCCCGGTGACAAGAAGCTCAACGTCATTAAAGAGGTTCGTGCGATTACGAGCTTAGGTCTCAAAGAGGCTAAAGAACTCGTAGAGTCGGGCGGCACTGTCAAAGAGGACATCTCGAAAGAGGAAGCCGACGAGATTAGAGGGAAGCTCGAGGCAGCAGGCGCAACCGTCGAAGTCAAGTAAGGTAAGCAGGTATCATCTGGTCACAATGTACGAAGTCCTGCGAAGTAACGCTCTTCGTAGAAAGCGCCATTGATTGGCATTCACATTGTAAGGATGATATCTGCTTCAAGCACCAGATGCAGTTGAGGTAAGCCAGTAAGATGGCTTACCTTGACCTCTTCTATCTCAATATATGCTAGACTACTGAGTTGGGTTTCTGAACCCCTCGAGGAGGTCCATAATGGCTTGCTCAATGTTTATCTGCGCTTCTCTTGATTGGAGTATTTTAGTATCTGGAAGCCGTCAGTAGGTGCTAGGACGATTTTAACGTCACGTTACAACCGATTATCTGTTCAAACCGGAGCTTTTCTCGCAACGGTTCATTTTCATTGTCAACATTAGCAAAAATCTAACCGAGGTGATGCGTGAGTTTTCACGAAATTAGGTTGAGGTTGCTCGCTGAACTTCAACGTGGGCTCGGTAACGCACAGTCGTAAATAAGTCAGTATTCTAATGCATATCACATTAAGGGGTGACAATGCGCGAAATCAGGAAGTTCGGTTCGATCAAAGAGGTTATCAACCTCCCCAACCTCACCGACATTCAGATTAAGTCATACAACACGTTTTTGCAAATGGACGAAGAGGGCAACTTAGCGCCTGCAAGTGCCCGTGACAATATGGGCTTGCAGAGCGCCTTCAAAGAGGTCTTCCCAATTGACGAGACCGAGCGCGGACGTCAGACGGGTCTCGTCCTGGATTTCTTGGAGTACACCTTAGAGGACCCCGAATTCACACCGGAGGAGTGCCGCGAGAAGGACTTGACGTATCACTCCGGGCTGTTCGCCAAACTGCAACTTGTCCACAAGGACACGGGTCTCATTAAAGAGGACCAGGTTTTCCTAGGCGACTTACCGCTCATGACCGAAGACGGCTCCTTCGTTGTCAACGGCGCAGACCGGGTTATCGTCTCGCAGATTCACCGTTCGCCGGGCGTGTACTTCACGGGCGCACCTAAAGGCACGGGGCGCACCTACATGGCGAGCATCATTCCGATGCCCAAGCGCGGACCCTGGATCGAGTTGGAGTTCGACAACTCCGACGTTTTATGGATGAAGGTCAACAAGAAGAAGTTCCCCTTCACCCTCATCTTGCGCGTTTTAGGGATGAGCGACGAGCAGATTCGTGGGCTCTTCGAGGGGCAAGAGCACATGATCGAGCCTGCCTTTGAAGAGGACTCGACGACAGGCGCGTCGAAAGAGGAAGCGCTTTTACGCCTCTTCACCATCTTGCGTCCGGGCGACCCACCCAAAGTGGACAAAGCGACCTCTTACCTCTTCAGCCTCTTGGCCGACCCGCGCCGCTATGACTTGGGTGACGCTGGGCGCTATAAGATGAACACTAAGCTCGGCTTAGATCATGAACAGAGTACCCTCATGGGCTTCTCCGAAGGCGAATTCACCGATTACGGTTTAATTCCCGCCATTCAGTACCTCGTCAACCTGCAAGCAGGCACCGAAGGCTACCAAGAAGACGACATCGACCACTTGGGCAACCGCCGCATCCGTACGGTGGGCGAACTCGTCGCGGACCAGATTCGTGTTGGCTTAGGGCGTATGGCGAGGGGTGTGCGCGAGCGGATGCTCCTAGGGAACCCTGACGCTGCCACGCCGCAAAAACTCGTCAACAACCGTCCTATCGTCGCTGCCTTGCGCGAGTTCTTCGGGCGCAGCCAGCTCTCACAGTTTAAGGACCAGGTCAACCCCTTGTCCGAACTGCGCCACAAGCGCCGCATCTCGGCGCTCGGACCGGGCGGTCTGACCCGCGAACGCGCCGGTTTCGACGTGCGCGACGTGCACCGCACGCACTACGGGCGCATCTGCCCGATCGAAACGCCGGAAGGCGCGAACATCGGTCTCATTACCTCTTTGTCCTCTTACGCGCAAGTCAACGATTTAGGCTTTATCGAAGCGCCCTACCGCCGCGTGCAAAACGGCAAGGTCTCGGACGAAGTCGAGTACATGACCGCGCACACCGAAGACCAGTACACCATTGCACAGGCGAATACCATCCTGGACGAGGACAGCGGCTTCGTCAACGAGACCATCTTGGCGCGGAAGCTCGGCGACCCTGTCTTTGCCCCGCACGAAGACGTGGACTACATGGATGTGTCGCCTAAGCAGATCATTTCTGTACCGACCTCTTTGATCCCCTTTTTGGAGCACGACGACGCGAACCGGGCGCTGATGGGCTCGAACATGCAGTCGCAGGCGGTTCCCTTAATCAAGACCGACGCGCCTTACGTGGGCACGGGGGTTGAGGAGCGGGTCTCGAGAGACTCCGGCACTGTCCTCCTCGCCACCGAAGCAGGTACGGTCACGTCCGTAGACGCGAAGCGCATCCTCACCGAGAACGAAAAAGGCGTCGAGAAAGAGTACGTCCTGACCCGTTTCCAGCGTTCGAACCAGAATACGAACTTGGACCAGCGTCCCTTAGTCAACATCGGCGACACGATTGAAGAGGGTCAAGTGATTGCGGACGGACCCGCCTCGCAGAACGGGCGTTTGGCGCTCGGGCAGAACGTTCTCATCGCCATCATGCCCTTCGACGGTTACAACTTCGAGGACGCCATCGTGCTTTCTGAGAAGCTTGTGCGCGGTGACAACTACACATCGGTGCACATCGAGAAGTACGAGAAAGAAGCGCGTGACACCAAACTCGGACCCGAGAAGATTACGCGCGACATCCCCGGCTTATCCGAAGCTGCCCTCCGCGACTTAGACGAAGACGGCGTGGTTCGCATCGGTGCAGAGGTCAAGCAGGGCGACATCCTCGTCGGTCACACCTCGTTCAAAGGGGAGACCGAGCCCACGCCCGAAGAGCGGCTTTTGCGCTCGATTTTCGGGGAGAAGGCTCGAGAGGTCAAAGATACCTCGCTCCGCGTCCCGCCCGGCGACGGCGGCATCATCTTACGCACGGTGCGCTTCAAGCGGACCGACCCCGGCGTCGAACTCAAGCCCGGCGTGCAGGAGATGGTCCGCGTCTACATTGCGCAGAAGCGCCGCCTCATCGAAGGGGACAAGCTCGCGAACCGGCACGGGAACAAGGGCGTCGTCGCAAAAATCTTACCGCCCGAGGACATGCCTTACATGCCCGATGGCACGCCTGTAGACCTTGTGTTCAACCCGCTCGGCGTTCCCTCGAGGATGAACTTAGGTCAGATTTTGGAGACCCACTTAGGCTTCGCCGCCTACAAAAACAACGTTTCCTACGTCACGCCCGTCTTCGATGGTGCACAAGAGGAAAAGATTAAAGACCTCTTGGAAGACGCCTCCGTCAAGGAACAAGAAGCTGACAAGGAAGCAGGCTTCACCGCCGACAGGCGCGACACCGAAGTCTTGCGCCGCGCCAGCAAGTTGGGCATCTTAGAGCCCGACCTCGACATGGATACCGCCCAACGCGCTCTCGCTCGCACGGGCAAAGCGGTCCTCTACGACGGACGCACGGGCGAAGCCATCGACGCGCCCATCGTCGTCGGCGTGATGTACGTCATGAAGCTCTACCACATGGTCGAGGACAAGATGCACGCCCGCTCGACTGGACCTTACTCGCTCATCACGCAGCAACCGCTGGGTGGTAAGGCGCAGTTTGGCGGTCAGCGCTTAGGTGAGATGGAGTGTTGGGCGCTCCAGGCGCACGGCGCGGCGCACACGCTCCAGGAGATGTTGACGATTAAGTCGGACGACATCGACGGGCGCAACACGGCGTACGAAGCGATTGTCAAGGGGGACGATGTGTTGGAGCCCACCATCCCCGAGTCCTTCAAGGTCTTAGTCAAGGAGCTTCACTCGCTCGGACTTGACGTGCAGGTGATGGACGACGACAAGCCCGTCGGTATCTTCGACGAGTCGGGGCGGGGCAAGTAAAAACCGGTGGATAGCGCTTAGTTGTTAGTGGCAAGTAAGAGCTAACAACTAGCCACTATTCACTCTTTTCCCGAAGGGAATACTGAATGAGAGAATTCAACAAGGTTCGCATCAAAATCGCCGCGCCCGAGCAGATTCGCGGCTGGAGCTACGGCGAGGTCACCAAGCCCGAAACCATCAACTACCGCACCCTCAAGCCGGAGCGCGACGGTTTGTTCGACGAGCGCATCTTCGGACCCGAAAAAGACTACGAGTGCGCTTGCGGCAAATATAAGCGCCAGCGTTTCGAGGGTAAGACCTGTGAGCGTTGCGGCGTCGAAGTCACCAAAGCGACGGTGCGCCGCTACCGCATGGGTCATATCGAACTGGCGACCTCTTGCACGCACATATGGTACGTCAAGGATATCCCGAGTAAGGTCGGGGCGCTTCTCAACCTCTCGACGAGTCAGTTAGAGCAGGTCCTCTATTTCGCCAAGTACGTCGTCACCGACCCGATGGACGCGCTGCGTGACGGCAGACCGCTCCGCCGCGGCGACCTCTTGACGGACGAAGAGTACCGCCAACTCCGCTACGGTCATCAGGAGACGTACAGCGTTTCGATGGGTGAAGACGCCGTGGTTGCCGACGGTGACTACGTCGAAACGGGGCAGCAACTCGCCAAAGGCGTGAAGTCGAAGCTCTCCGGTTTGGCGCAGTACCGCTTTCCGCGCAAGCTCATCTTCGACTATGAAGAGTCGAGGGACGCGAGCTTTACCGTGCCGACGAAGGCATGGATCGAAGAGGAGCGCTATAAGGGCGGACAGCCTTTCGCTGACCTCGCCAGCGATATTTCTATCACCGCTAAAGGTGAAGGCATTGTCGAACTGCTCCCCATCGGTGCAGACGGCGGGCTCTTGAACCTCCGCGACCCCGACGAAGATGAAGTCATCGCCTCGCACCTCATCCTGAACGGGATGGAACTCGTCGTGGGCGATGGTGAATTTGTGGACGAAGGCGCGGAACTTGCCAAAGCAAGCTCCGGCACGCAGCTCTCCGTGCCCCGCGAAGCTTCGGTCAGCATTACTAAGAGCCGCAAGCGCGGTCCTGAAACGGAACTCACGCTCAATGTCGAGTGGTCCCGACGCGACGAGATGCCCATCAACCCGACCATGCACGTCCTCACCAGTGACGGCGCACAGGTCAGCGAAGGGCAAAAAGTCGTGGGCGCAATCGACGCGGCGCAAGAAATCTTTGCGGAAGCGGATGGCATACTCCACATCGCTGAGCCTGCGAGCATCGTGGTCTCGAGAGCCAAAATCTACCCCTACGAGGACGAGCCCATCGTCGTCAACGGCGACCGCGTCATCCCCGGCGATGAACTCGCCGACGACGGCAGGGTCAAAGCGGACATCTCCGGTCGCGTCGAAATCGACCTCGTGCGCCGTCAGGTTCGTCTCATCGAGTCCTACGACTTCGAAGCGAAGATGGGGGCGGACGCGGTGCGTGAACTCTTGGAGCAGATCGACTTGCCGACGCTCGAGGCTGAGTTAGTTGAAGAGATGGAGTCGCCGAGCCGCCACAAACGCGCCAAAGCGCGAAAGCGCCTCGAAGTCGCCCGTTCCTTCATCGAGTCGGGTAACAATCCCTCGTGGATGATTTTAGACGCCGTGCCCATCATGCCCCCCGCCTTGCGCCCGATGGTGCAGGTCGAGGGCGGACGCTTCGCGACCTCGGACTTAAACGACCTCTACCGCCGCCTCATCAACCGCAACAACCGCCTCAAGAAGCTCATGGCGCAGGGCGCACCCGAGATGATCGTGCGCAACGAGAAGCGGATGTTGCAAGAGTCCGTAGACGCGCTCATCGACAACGGGCGTCGCGGCAGCGCTGTGGTGCACCCCGGCAGCGACCGCCCCTTGCGCTCCTTGACCGACCTCTTGGGCGGTAAACAAGGGCGTTTCCGCCAGAACCTCTTGGGTAAGCGCGTGGACTACTCCGGGCGCTCGGTCATCGTCGTCGGTCCGCAGCTCCGGCTGCACCAGTGCGGTGTGCCGAAGCGCATGGCATTGGAGCTTTTCAAGCCCTTTTTGTTCAAAACGTTGGAAGAGCGCGGCGTCGCTTCGAACATCAAGAGCGCCCGTAAACTCTTAGAGCGCTACCGCGACACCCGCGACGAGATTTGGGACGCCCTGGAAGAGGTCATCCAAGACCGCGTCGTGCTCTTAAACCGTGCCCCGACGCTCCACCGCTTAGGTATTCAAGCCTTCGAGCCCGTGCTCGTTGAGGGTCAAGCGATTCAGCTTCACCCGCTGGTCTGCGAAGCGTTTAACGCCGACTTCGACGGCGACCAAATGGCAATTCACGTGCCTTTATCGGTCTACGCGCAAGCCGAAGCGCGGCTCCAGATGCTTTCGTCTCATAACCTCTTGTCGCCCGCGCACGGCAACCCGAATGTCGGCGCGAGCCGTGACATCATCTTGGGGTTGTTCGTCCTTACTCAAGTCCATATTGGGCGTAAGGGCGTGGGCAACAGCTACAAAAATGTGGAAAAGGCGTTAGAAGCCTACCGCAACAACCAACTCGACCTCAACAGCAGCATCACGGTGGATGGGGCAGAGACCAGCGTCGGACGCCTCAAGTACCACTTCAGCAGCGTGGACGAAGCGCTCTTAGCCGTCGAGCGTGAAGAGATCGACATGCAGGACACGGTCTCGATTAAGATCAATGGCGAGATGATCCACACCAGCCCCGGACGGACCTTCTTCGCCCGCTTGGTGGAGGAGACCCTGTCCGAAGATGGCGGCGAAGTGCCAACCTCGCTCATCCGCTACGACACCGCGTATGAGAAAAACGCGCTGCGCGACCTCGTCGTGGACTCCTTCAAGCTCTTAGGCATCGAGCGCACCGCGAAGCTCCTGGACGCGCTGAAAGATGAGGGCTTCAAGCTCTCGACCACCTCGGGCATCACCATCGGCATCGACGACGTGGCGATTCCGCCTAAGAAAGCGGAACTCTTAGCCGAAGCCGAAGAGAAGCTCGGCAAGATTACCAGCGCGTTCAACAAGGGTTTCGTCACCGACTTGGAGCGTTACCAACAAGTCGTGAAGCTCTGGAACGAGACCACCGACAGCGTCCGCCAAGCGGTCTTTGACAACTTCAAGGACAACATGCCCTTCAACCCTTTGTTCATCATGGCGCAGTCGGGTGCGCGTGGTAATCCGCAGCAGATTCGTCAGCTCGCGGGGATGCGCGGGCTCATGGCGAAGCCCTCGGGCGACACCATCGAGCTACCCATCCGCACGAACTTCCGCGAAGGTCTGACCGTGTTGGAGTACTTCATCTCCACGCACGGGGCGCGTAAAGGGGGCGCGGACACGGCGCTTCGCACGGCGGACTCGGGCTACTTGACCCGCAAGCTCGTAGACGTGGCGCACGAGATCGTGGTGCGCGAGCACGACTGCGGCACGGCGGACTTCTCCGAGGTTCCGCTCTACGGCGAGGACGGGCGTCTGCGCTCGAAGAGCCACTTGGAGATGAGCCTCTATGGACGCTACCTAGCGCTCGATTTGGAGATCGGCGACTACGCCTTGGAGCAAGGCACGATTCTGATGAAGGAGCACATTAACGAGCTGTATCCGCTCCTATCGGATAATCCCGCCGTACGCACCATCGAAGTGCGCAGCCCCGTGGTGTGCCAAACCCGCGCGGGCATCTGCCGCACCTGCTACGGGCTCGATATGTCCCTGATGCGCCCCGTCTCGCTCGGCGAAGCGGTGGGCGTCATCGCGGCGGAGTCCATCGGCGAGCCGGGCACCCAGCTCACCATGCGCACCTTTCACACCGGGGGTATCGCGACGGGCGGCGACATCACGCAGGGTCTGCCTCGCGTCATCGAACTCGTCGAGGCGCGTAAGCCGAAAGTCAAAGCGTTCATCTCCGACCTAGACGGCGTCGTCTCCATCAACGAGGACGACGAGAAGGTGAAGCTGACGGTCTCGAGTCGTGACGGTGACTTCTCTAAGACCTATAAGTTGGACCGCAACGTCCGCGTCTTAGTGCGCGACGGCGACGAAGTCGAGGCGGGCGCGCAGCTTACACGCGGCGCGGTCAACCCACACGACCTCTTGGAGTCGCGCGGTCCCGAAGACGTGCAGCGCTATCTCGTCAACGAGATTCAGCGCGTGTACCGCGGACAGGGCGTATCCGTACACGATAAGCACATCGAGGTCATCGTGCGGCAGATGCTCAAGTTCGTCGAGATTCTGGAGTCGGGCGATTCCGAGTTCCTGGAGGGGCAAGTTATCGAGCGCTTCGACGTAGAAGAGGTGAACGACAAGCTCTTGGACGAGGGCAAGAACCCCGCAAGCTGGAAGCCCGTGCTGTTGGGTATTACCAAAGCGAGCTTGTCCACCAAGTCCTGGCTCTCCGCCGCTTCGTTCCAGCACACCACGCACGTGCTGACCGAAGCCGCTGTGTCGGGCAAAGCGGACGACCTCGTCGGTTTGAAGGAGAACGTCATCTTAGGGCGTTTGATTCCTGCGGGTACGGGTTTAGACGCGATTCGCGAGGTGCGCGTCGCCGACGAGCGGATGTTGGAGCGCCGCAAGGAAGCGCCCGCACAAGGCGAGCGCGAGCAGCCGAGTGCGCCGTCGCGTCCTGCTAGCGAGCGCGAGCAGCGCCCCGAAGCCTAAACTTAAACCTCTTATTAGAAAGAGCCGGACACGTTCCGGCTCTTCTTCTTTTGTTATTTTGGAATGATGGTGCTTGGTTTAGACCCTGGCAAGAATATTGGCGTGGCGTTCGTCAACGCTAAAGAGAAGTTGGTTTATAGAAATATTATTACGTTGGAGGAGTTGCGCGGGCTCGAGCTGCCCCCCGGTATCACCATCGTCGTCGGCGATGGTACGGGCAGCGATAAGGTTCAAGAGGTGCTGCGTGAACGCGGTAAGACGTTTGCGCTCATAGACGAAACGGATACGACGCTCGAGGGGCGCGAACTCTACTTTCAAGCGAATCCGCCGAGAGGTCTGTTCAAGCTCTTACCTAAAGGACTGCGCTCGCCGCCGCGTTTAATTGATGATTACGCGGCGTACGCCATTGCGCTTAGGTTCTTGCGCCAGAGTTATCTCGATTGAATTACACGGATTTCGTCACGAAGTTTTGGCACTGGGTTTCGGGAGTGTGAGGTCTGCGGTTATGCCGAAGTGATCACTCGCCCAGACCCCATTTATTGGCTCATCAAAAGCCAATTCACAAGCGGAAATGTGCAAAGTAGGCCCGCCGTGCTGTCCGCACCTCACAAAAATGTGGTCAATCCTTTTGTACGGCCAGTCCCAGCCCGTCTCCATAACCAGCGGATTTTGAGCCGTAAACGTGTACCCCGGTTCGCCAGGATGCGCGCTGTCCCAGGCGTTCCGGTAGCAAACGCTTATGCCGTCTAAAGACTGTTTGCCAGCGAGAAAGCGCACGCTGGCAGCGTCAGGATCAGCGTCGAGGTCGCCCGCTATGATGATGTGCATGTGCTGCTCTCTAACCATAGCTTCGGTAGACCGCGCCGCGATCACAGTTTGCAGCTCGCGCTCATACTCGTAATCCACTTGCCAATTAGGAAAGTGATTGACGAGTAAAAGAGGTCCAAAAGGCTCCGGCGCTTGAATTCTAGCAATGAGCGTCGTGCAGGAAAAATCTACTGTACGAGGCGTGACGTTCAAGTCAAGCTCGCGCACCTCTAGGATGGGCCAGCGACTCGCGACTGAAGCGCCTTGTCCGTCCTTTTCTCTCGCTTCTGAATTGACGATGTGAAAGTCAGAGGGAAGCAAATCGGCAGCTTGATCGTAATCATCAGTCAAAATTGTCTCTTGAAAAGAGATGAGGTCTGGAGAGAGTTTTCTAATGCCCTCGATGAGGACGCGCCGCCGGTCTTCCCAATTTGAGCGTCGCCCGTAGAGGTTGTGCGTCAAAACTCTTACGCTGTCACCATCAAATGAGCGTTGATTGTTTTTCATCTGCGGATTATAAGCGGCGAGCTAATCTTGTGTCTAGCGTGGTTATGCTCAATTTGTACGACCGATAAGTACCGGAAGTTCCTATTTTGTTAAGCGTACCTCCAACTCATCCATCGTCTTAAGAAACGCCGCCTCTAAGTCGACCTCACGCGCCTGTGCTAATACAATCACCGACCATAAGCAGTCAGCGAGTTCGTGCCCCAGCTTCTTTCTAGCATCAGGAATATCTCTTACACCATTCATAGCTTGAACGAGCTTTGCCAAATCCCCTACGTCTCCCATAAACCCTAACGCAAGCTCCTCAGTGGTCCAACTTCGCCCGTACTTGACCTCTTCGAACTTGGCGTAGAGCGTTCTAACTTCCCCTGCACGGCGTATTAACTCAGTGAATTCCATCTCGACCTCTTTCTAAGCAAAAAAATAGACCAAGATAACCTTGGTCTAATAAAAACGTGCTTGAGTATGTCTAGTTCAAATCGTCGTCGTCGCCCGCGTCCATCATATTGCGCGCTTCCTTGGCGGTGATGCCTAAAACCGCGCTAATTTCACCCGCCAAGAGGCGTAAGGAGCGGCGGTAGGCTTGGCGGTCCAGGTCAGGTAGACCACGCTCTAGGTCCCAGCGGCGCAGTTCGCTCGCTAAAGTGGCGATTTGGTAGGGGTCGCCACTTGAAAGAATCTCGGTGACGCGGCGGTGACGCGCGGCCCACTGCTTGGGGAGGTTGATGCGTCCATTGCTGAGGCGCTCTAAAACCCCTTGCACTTCTTTTTTAGTGAGCGCGGGACGTAACCCGGCGGCATGAGGTGAGGCGACGGGGACGAACGCTTTAGAAGTGCCGTTGGGAAAGTCCACTTCGTAGTACTGGTATTCCGAGCCTGCTACGCTACGCACCGTCGTACCTAAAACGACCCCGACGCCGTAAGGGGGCAAAACGACCTGGTCGCCGTTCTTGTAAGCTTTCTGTGATTCTTTCAAGGGTATACTCCTTTAATTCACACGGTTTAGTCAGCACGGTGCTCGCTGAGGTGTCAGTGACGCAGCGTGTTGAAAGTTGAGTCAAGAACTGCTGGATAGATTGTCTCTGGGATGGTTAGGTGTGCGTTTTGCTTTGACGAGGAAGGGATAAAAAGCACAACCACGTGCATTATTGTAACAAATTTCTCGTCCATTTACTAGCATCAGCTTACAGAGTATGAAGATTTTTACACGGAAAGCGTGCAGTATGTGGTGCGGTCTCTCGTGACGGTAAGTTAAAACGCCTCCGTAAAGCTAAGTAAGTTATGCAATTCCGTATAAGGTAGCAACGAGCAACGAGTTAAAAGTAAAAACCTCTTATCTCACGACTCATTGCTTTCGACTCTCTACTCAGTCCGACGCGGCTTGGTTCACTGCTGGCTTCGCGGCGCGGCTGTTGCGTGTGGTGAGGGCGACGCCGAAGAGCAGGATAAACCCCCCTAAAACGGTGAGGAGCGCAGGAATTTCACTAAAGAGGAGGAGGGCTAGGAGGCTCGAGCCAATCGGCTCCAACAAGGTCACCGTGGCAACAAAGGTTGGGTCTAAATGTTTCACCACGTAGTTAAAGGACGTATGCCCGATAAGCTGCGGCACGAGCGCCAAAAGCGCGATCCAAAAAAACGTCTCCACGCTGTAACCGGTATAGGGAAGACCGAGGAGAAGCGGCAGAGGCACAAGGACAAGCGCAGCGACCGCGTACGCCACGCCGATATACGCCTGGAGGGACAACCCGCGCCGCTGCGCCGCACGCCCTAAAAGTAGATACGCCGACACGAAGACCGCGCCTAAGAGCGCGAGCGTGTCGCCTAAAAGCGGCGCACTCCCGCCGCTCAGGTCGCCAAAACCGATGAGCGCGCCGCCTAAGACTGCGATGAGTACGCCCATCAAGACGGTGAATGAGGGCGCGAGTCCTAGAAAAATCCAGCTAAAGAGCGCCATCCAAAGCGGATTTGTGGTGACCAAAACAACGCTCGCCGCGACCGTCGTATACGACAAAGAGGTGATCCAGGTAGCAAAGTGCGCGCCTAAGAAGAGACCCGCGAGGAGCGTGTAACCTATGTTCTCTTTCGTAAGCGGCGTTTTTCTAAGCGCCTTGACCGTCCAAGGGAGCAAAACGAGGCTGGCGATGACCATCCGGTACGCCGCCACGACTACGCCGGGCGCGTCGGCTAAGCGGATAAAGATGGCGGCTAGACTTACGGCGATGACGCCGCAACCCAAGACGAGATAGAGGCGCGCGTTGGCTGGCTGACCCATGCCTGCATCGTACCTCTTCGCCAAAGTTTAAGCGCAGGGTTAAACGCTGTCATATTTAGAGTTGATATACAGTATTTAAAAAACTGCAGTTTTTTAGAGTTGCGTTACAACCCAGTTTTCAGGGTTGCTTTACAACCTATGCATATTGCAATGCTACCACGAATACCAAGTTTCGGAAACAGAATCGGGCGTGCTCTATTATTCGTGTTAAGCCATCACTGCTCTTTTGTTTGGTCACACATCCAAACTAGCGTGATGGCTTTCTTAATAGCAATACCTGTCCGAACCATTGAAGTGATTTACTCTGTCAAAGGTATGTCTGGGAGCTCATGCGCCTCCGAGGGTGTTTAGCAGCGGTCTCTTCCTAACAGGTACTTTAGGAGAACCCGCTGGACAACTCGTAGCACACCGTGCACCTTCGCGTTGCGCTGAAGCGAGCAAAAGAGCTGATGATCCCTAGTTACGTCGCTAGCGAGGTACAGCCTTGAGGACGACAGTGATACGGAAGATCAAGCGGTCGAAGGGCTTCGCGCGCTGGTCTGCCAACGAGTTCGACCGCGACGGTTTCGGCCTCCGGCTATTCACCCCACCGGGGAGTTTATACCGGGCGGAGGTCGGTGGGGCGATTGCGGAGTGCGAGGTCGGGCAGGGCACACGTCCATCCGGTTTGGCGGTGTTGCATCTAATCCCGTTGTCCGGTTGGTGGATGGCGCAGTGGACTGCCGAAGGTGCGGGGGCGTTCGTCAGCATGGAGGTGTGCACGCCGCCCGGGCTTCTCGGCGGCGAGTGGAGGTTCGTGGACCTTGAGCTTGACCCCTACCGGGGACCGGATGGTCGCGTGGTCGTGGACGACGAGGATGAGTTCGCGGCGGCGTGCGCGGCGGGGTTGATTACGCCTAAAGAGGCAACTGCGGCACGTGCAGCCGCGGCTGAGGTTGAGGGCTGGCTAACGAGCAGCGTGGAACCTTTAGGGCAGGTGGGGTGGGAGAAACTTCGTGACGCGGCTCAGCGCGGTTTGGCACCGCTAAGAGGTCTACCCCAGGCGTCATCGGATCGTTGAGCGCGCCTTAGGGCACCGCTCAACGCAAACAGTTATTGGCTCATCCAGTTAATTCGACTCAGGACTAAGCTAGAGTTCTCAATTCTAGTGGAGGTGAGCCGTGCGCCCGTATGCCCGTGTTCGTCGGCTAACCGAAGAAGAGTATCAAGAACTTAAAAGGTGGGAACGTTCGAGGACGATGGGTGTGAGCAAAGTGCGTCGGGCGCGGATTGTCTTGCAGTCGAACTTAGGGCTGTCAGTGCACGAGGTTGCCGAGAAGCTCGAGCTACACCACCAGACGGTGCGCAAGTGGGTGAACCGCTTCACGAAGCTGGGTATTCCTGGTTTAGAAGAAAGCCCGCGTCACGGGCGACCTCACATCTACAAAAGCGAGCATGTCGGCACTGTTATTCAAACGGCTTTAACGAAACCTGATGAGCTAGGACTACCTTTCGGCTCTTGGACCTTAGATAGGCTGGTAGCGTATCTCAGCGAAGAGGAAGGCATCATGATGGGGCGCAGTCGCATGAGCGAAATCTTCAGGAACGAGGGGCTCAGGACAGGTGATCGCGTAAAGCGAAGTCGCGTGGTCCCGCTCCCGCTAGCCGCCGTTGGCGGTAACCTTTGGCGACAACAAGGAGGGTGGTATGGACAAAAGGTGGACCCCGAGTTCGCTGAAAAAAGGGTGCCACCCTACAGCTCTACACCGACCCACCAGAGAACAACGTCGTCCTCTGCATAGACGAGATGGGACCGCTCGCCTCAAGAACATATGAAGGTAAGGAGCTGACCAAAATTCGTGGACCCCCCGCCGGACGCGCGAAAGTCGCGCTTGACTATACACATCGCCCGAAAGGTGGTTTCGTCTTCGGCGCATTAGAACCCGCCTCAGGCGCAGTATTCACTGAGATGGTCCCGCGCCGCATCGGCGGGCACTATACCGAGTTTCTGGGAAAGGTCGAGCAGTGGGTCCCGCCCGAGGTCAAGCACATCTACGCCATCATCGACAATCTCTACATGCACAGCTCTTACGACGTGCTCCTTTTTAGTCTGGCTCACCCCAGGTGGGAGTTCGTCTTCCAGCCCAAGTACGCTAGGTTACCGACAATACCCGCTTCGCAGGGCACAGGACCGGATTCGCCTAGCGGCGATCACCTAGGGGTATCTCAACCTCACCGAGCCCTGGTGGAAGACGTTACGCTCTTTAGCTCTCAAAGGCAGGCGCTTCGAGGTCTGGACCGAGATGGTTGAGCCCATTCGAAGAGCCACTGCCTACTGGAATGACCACAAGCACCCTTACGTTTGGGGCAGAAGAAGACGCCACCGCACGCCGCGTAAGTTTGGCGTCGCCGCCCTCCCTACCGTGAGCGCTTTTTAATGGACGAACCAACAATGGTCTCATCCGATTGCGAAACGGTCAGACGGCGTGCCGATCCTTCCCCTATCTAGGTTACCTGTATGACCGGCATAGGTGCTCTATACCCGTGCTCCTTTAGAATCAGGTGGCAAGAGAAACGGGGGAGATAATGACTACAGAGATAACCTGTCGTTTCCACACCGAATCCGGACCGTGGGCTGGCTGGCAGGACGACTGGTCGGCAGCCAAAGCGCTGGTCGCCCAGATGACCCTGGAC
Organism: Trueperaceae bacterium; assembly: GCA_965213925.1. Classification (GTDB taxonomy): domain Bacteria; phylum Deinococcota; class Deinococci; order Deinococcales; family Trueperaceae; genus CBDBZX01. Next base: position 3,235,716 of record OZ243927.1, on the reverse strand, counting down.
GAAAAGGTCGCGCTCGCGTCGGCTCCGATGGCGGCGGATGGAGCGCCGGAAGGCGCGCACGGCTCGGCTGCAGCCACGCCCGGCGTGCCTCGCTTAGGCATCCCCATGTGGGACGAGAGCGACGCCAGCATGGGGGTCACCAACCCCAACAACGTCCGTGGTCAAGAGGACGTCACCGCTTTCCCCTCGCTGATCGCCCTCGGCGCGACCTTCTGCCGTGACGCAGCGCACGCGGTGGGCGAGGCTGTCGGCGCTCAGTCGCGGCACCTGGGCTTTGCCGTCCAGCTTGCCGGAGGCATGAACCTAATCCGCGAGCCGCGCGGCGGGCGCATCTTTGAATATGTGGGCGAGGACCCGCTACATACCGGGTTGCTCACGGGGGCGTCCGTCGCAGGCATCCAGTCGCAGGGGGTACTCTCGACGCTCAAGCACTTCGCCATCAACCCCGAGGAGACCGGACGAGTGATGGTCAGCTCGGACATCAGCGAAAAGGCGCTGCGCGAGTCCGACCTGCTCTCGTTCCAAATCGCCACCGAACACGGTCAGCCGCGCTCGATCATGACTGGCTACAATATGGTCAACAAGGTCTACGCGTCAGAAAGTCATTTCCTGCTCACTACGGTTCTCAAGGGCGACTGGCAGTTCAAGGGCTTCGTCATGTCGGACTGGGGCGCGACCCATTCAACCGATCATGCAGCGTGGGCCGGATTAGACCGGCAGTCGGGTTGGGACCTGGACACGGCGCACTTTTTCGGCGAGCCGCTGAAGCGCGCGGTGACCGAGGGTAGGGTCAGCGAGGCGCGGCTGGACGATATGGTGACGCGCATCCTCGCTGCGCTGCACTCCGTCGGCGCGCTAGAGGGCCGTCGGCTGCAGAGCCCCGCCCCGCTGCCACGCCACCTGGAGGTCGCACAGAGGGTCGCTGAGCAGTCGCTTGTGCTGCTAAAAAACGACGGTATCCTGCCGCTGAACCCGCCGCAAGGACGTATCGCCGTGCTCGGCAAGAATGCCGACCTCGGAGTGCTTTCGGGTGGCGGAAGCTCGGCGGTGACGCCGCCCGAACACACCAAGAGAGAGGGGATGCGCGTTCCGCAGATGGAGTTCCCGCGCATCTACCACGGACCTTCACCACTCAATACAATAAAAGAACGCTTCAGCGAGAATGAAGTCGTGTTCCTGGGCGACGACCTGACGGCGCTGCGCGAGGACGACGTCGCCGTCGTCCTCGCTGAGAAGTGGGCTACCGAAGGCTGGGACGCCCCCGATCTCGCTTTGGACGGAACTCAAGATGACTTGGTCGCTGGGGTAGCGGCGAGGGTGCCTCGCACGGTGGTGGTTCTGGAAACGCCTGGAGCAGTGGTAATGCCCTGGTTGGACGACGTGTCAGCGGTGCTAGCCGCGTGGTATGGCGGCACTGCGGGGGCGCAGGCGGTCGCTGATGTGCTGTCGGGAGAGGTCACGCCTTCGGGTCGGCTGCCGGTCAGCTTCCCGATCAGTGAGGCAGACCTGCCGCGCCCGGAGATGCGCTCTCCTGAAAACACAACGTCCTTCCCGGGTCAGCCGCGCCAGGGCGACTATGTCGGTGTCGACTACGACATCGAGGGCGTGGATATCGGCTACCGTTGGCACGCGCGTGAGGGGCGACCGGCGAGGTTTCCATTCGGGTTCGGTCTATCCTACACGCACTTTGACTACAGCAATGTCACCGTTGCGGTGAATGGCGACGGGCTGATCGAGGCGTCGCTGACGGTGAGCAACGCGGGCAAGCATTCGGGCATCGACACACCGCAGGTGTACGTCGCGCCGCCATCCGTAGAGCCAGCTGGGGCGAACGAGCCAACCTTCCGTCTCGCGGGCTGGGCGCGCGTTGCGCTCGAGCCGGGTCAGTCGGCAACGGTGCGCATCATCTGCGACGAGCTGCGCGTGATGGCGTCCTACGACCCGGATACCCCCGGCTGGACTGTAGCTGAGGGCGACTACCGCGTTCGGCTCGCTCGGGATGCCGCAGCGGAGCCGGAGGTCGAAACGGTGCTTAGGTTGCGAGAGAAGCGCCTAGCGCCTTAGCTTGGCGCGTCGGGTCGGCTTGGGTGTAGAGATAAAAGCTGGTCAAAACGCTGCACGCCGCCTTCGGCAAACTGTAGGCGAACGCTGTGCCGGCCCTCGCGACACAAACGAAGGTGTCGCCGTGCTGACAAGTTTTTGGTGTCTTCTATAGAAAACTGGTGGAAAAAGGAGAAGGTTTACATAAGGGCTATTTGCTCACTTCAGCGGTTCGAGGCCGGACATTTGTTGGTCTATCCAGTTAATTCCGCGTACATTTGGAGAGCAGCTTTTTATGTTGCCAGCACTGAATAGTAGAAAAGGTTTTGTGACGAACTTGTAAGATGATCTATTGTGCAATTAACGCGCGCGTCTGGCGCATTGCTATCACCCCTCGAAAACATGCTGACGTCAACCTCCGTGCAGACTACGGCTCGGAGGTTTTTTATGGACGAGCAAAAAGTTCTCACTTTAGCGAGTTGTATTCAGGCATATTTGAAAGCCAGGAAGTTGGACGGTTACAGCGACAGGACGCTCTACTCGTACAAGCTGCATCTGAAGCGCTTGATGTTGGATGCTGGAGGCGAAACCCCTGTTGAGACAGTAAAGCTTGAGCACCTGCGCGCTCACCTCACAAGCTTGACACATCTGCAAACGTCGAGTTTAGCGAACAAAGTCCGCGCCCTCAAAATCTTTTTCAAGTGGCTCTATGAAGAGGAGATATTGGAGCGCAACCCCGCGCTGAAACTCCGAGAACCGCGCCTACCCGCACGAATCCCGAAAGCGCTTTCGGTAGAAGAGATCGAGTTGCTCAGAGACGCCTGTGAGAATCTATTGGAGCACGCCCTTATCGAGTTTTTCTTCGCCACGGGTTGCAGAGTCAGCGAGATACATCAACTTGACAGAATCGACCTCGACTGGTCACGCCGGAGCGTCGTTGTGCTAGGTAAGGGCAACAAAGAGCGAGAAGTGTACTTCGGGGCGAAAGCGGCGCTGTGGCTTAAACGATATCTGGACAGCCGTTCAGACAACTGCCTCGCCCTGTTCGCTACGAAGCGACGGAGACGTCAGCATAGCGGGACTTTGGAGCATCAACGTCTCAGCACCTCGCAGATACAGCGCATCTTCAAGCGCGTAGCAAAGCGGTGCGGTTTAGAGGAGAAAGTGACGCCGCACGTGCTGCGCCATACGCTAGCCACGCTGCTCTTAAACCAAGGCGCGCCTATCGCTGCCGTGCAGTCGATTCTTGATCATGCCTCGCCCACAACTACGCAGCTCTACGTCAACCTCTCCGGGGAGTCGCGGCAGATGCTCTATAGACGGCACTTTCCGCAATAAAGTTGGGAAGAAGTGCGCACCCTACCCTCATACGAAAGTGATATACTTGTCATATGAAAGAGGTGGTTGAGGTGGCAGATATGATGTTTACACCCTTCGTACCCGGAGAGCAGGGCTCAAACCGGTACGGAACTGGTTTGGGCTTAAGTGTCAATACTACGGGCGAGCTGCTCGAGCGGCTCGAGCAGGGCTTACCGGCTGACACCTTCGGTCGGCTTCAGTCCCTCCTGGGTGTCTCCCAAAAATCGTTAGCAAGCTACCTTGGTTTGTCAGAGGCCACTCTACATCGACGCTTCGCTGAGGGACGATTTAGGGCCGAGGAGAGCGAACGGCTTTACCGCTACGCGGAGGTGTTTGAGAAAGCAGCCTATCTCTTCGAAGATGAGGCGAAAGCGAAGGCATGGTTAGCTAAACCGGCTCTTGCGCTGGGAGGCCGCGCGCCGCTCGACTTTGCGAGGAGCGAGCAAGGCGCGCGGGAAGTGCTCGATGTGATTGAGAGGCTGGAGTACGGAGTGCTTGGTTGAGATTATCTGCTTGGCGCATCCTCAAATCCAAGTATCGGGATCAGTCGCTCAGCGGCGAGGGTGCGCGGCGGGTAGGGGGACGCTGGAACTACCAGGGCGTCCCCCTCATCTACTTAGCAGAGACGATTGCGCTTGCCACCTTAGAGGTGCTCGTCCACCTCCAAGACACCGAGACGCTCCCGAAGTATGCGCTCGCCGAAATTCGGTTTGACAGCTCACTTGTCCGTGAGTTGCGCACTGAAGACCTACCTGAGGATTGGAACGCCTTCCCACACCCAGCAAGTACGAAAGAGATTGGGCAGCAGTGGGTTGACGCCCGAAGCTCTGCGCTGCTCAGGGTCCCGAGCAGCGTGAGCCTGCGTGAGGCGAATTACCTACTCAATCCGGAGCACCCCGATGCAAACAATGTCGAGGTGGCGGCAGTGTTGGATCACGCTTTTGATCCTCGGCTATTCAAGTGAACTGGGAGTGCTGACCTGTTGTGGTAAGATGCGCGCGTTCGTCGCATTAAACCTTGCCATCACGTCGTTGATAAAAGAGGTACGGCAACAATCCTGACGAAAATTAGTGCCGCTTCTGAACGAGGATGTCAAGGAGTAGCTAATCCTAAAGCTGCTAAACTCACAGCATGGACTCAGCTAGCGTCTTCGATCGGCTAGAGCAACCGCCCGCCCCCCTCGAGCGGCTCCATCAGCAATCGCTTAAAAACCGTGACTACGCCCTCGCCGTCCTTGCCCAGTTACCCGACGAAAAGGCTGACCCGCTACGTGAGGAACTGACGGAGCTAATGCGAGAACTTGAGCACACTTACGAAACAGAGGACGCTGTAGCGCACTACCGCTTGGATAAGCAGCTCTTCTTGCACTTTATGATGAAGTTAAACTTCACCGTTCAAGCCAATCGCTCGTAAGCTTTGTTGCAGCCGGCGATGGTCCGTTCTCGTGCGGTTTGCAGCCGCGACAGCGCGCAGCTTCGCTCGAGGTGGCGCTACGTGCCGTTGCCCAAGTGGGCGACCAACTTCGCGCGCAAAACGAAAGAAATAAGGAGTTGGCGAGCGCTCGCTCACCTAAGCGAGCGCTGCCCTGGTGGATATTTCGGAGGAAATCGTGGAGAGCAAGCTTACAGAACACCAAGAGGTAGGTCTGAGTCTTAAAGGACACCTAGAAGAGTTGGCTGCCACCTACCAGCACATTGCTGAAAACTTGGACACAGACGACGTGCAATTTTTCGAAGCTGACCTTGTAACCTACGAAGCCAACGTTGTAACAATTCGCATAGCGTTTGGGTTGTGGCGTGCAGGCGAGGACGACGCGGCGCTCGAGCATCTCGAGCAGATAGAATGATAATGGACCTCACGGCGACGGGATGAATGCCCAACTCCGCGTGTAGAACGAGAAGAAACGAAGAACTGAAGGGCGAGCGCCTACGTGGTGGCAGTTCTGGAAAACATGATGCACAACATCTTGAGATATCGCTTTTGAATGTTGCTCACCACCAGAGAGCTTAGCACCCGGAATTTTTCCAATCCTTAGATAAGACCAGTTTGGCGGGGTGAACGGGGGAGAGGTTAGTACAAGGCTAAGGTAACAGTTGCGCGCGTTCCTTATTGGCTCATCCAGTTAATTCGACTCAGGACTAAGCTAGAGTTCTCAATTCTAGTGGAGGTGAGCCGTGCGCCCGTATGCCCGTGTTCGTCGGCTAACCGAAGAAGAGTATCAAGAACTTAAAAGGTGGGAACGTTCGAGGACGATGGGTGTGAGCAAAGTGCGTCGGGCGCGGATTGTCTTGCAGTCGAACTTAGGGCTGTCAGTGCACGAGGTTGCCGAGAAGCTCGAGCTACACCACCAGACGGTGCGCAAGTGGGTGAACCGCTTCACGAAGCTGGGTATTCCTGGTTTAGAAGAAAGCCCGCGTCACGGGCGACCTCACATCTACAAAAGCGAGCATGTCGGCACTGTTATTCAAACGGCTTTAACGAAACCTGATGAGCTAGGACTACCTTTCGGCTCTTGGACCTTAGATAGGCTGGTAGCGTATCTCAGCGAAGAGGAAGGCATCATGATGGGGCGCAGTCGCATGAGCGAAATCTTCAGGAACGAGGGGCTCAGGACAGGTGATCGCGTAAAGCGAAGTCGCGTGGTCCCGCTCCCGCTAGCCGCCGTTGGCGGTAACCTTTGGCGACAACAAGGAGGGTGGTATGGACAAAAGGTGGACCCCGAGTTCGCTGAAAAAAGGGTGCCACCCTACAGCTCTACACCGACCCACCAGAGAACAACGTCGTCCTCTGCATAGACGAGATGGGACCGCTCGCCTCAAGAACATATGAAGGTAAGGAGCTGACCAAAATTCGTGGACCCCCCGCCGGACGCGCGAAAGTCGCGCTTGACTATACACATCGCCCGAAAGGTGGTTTCGTCTTCGGCGCATTAGAACCCGCCTCAGGCGCAGTATTCACTGAGATGGTCCCGCGCCGCATCGGCGGGCACTATACCGAGTTTCTGGGAAAGGTCGAGCAGTGGGTCCCGCCCGAGGTCAAGCACATCTACGCCATCATCGACAATCTCTACATGCACAGCTCTTACGACGTGCTCCTTTTTAGTCTGGCTCACCCCAGGTGGGAGTTCGTCTTCCAGCCCAAGTACGCTAGGTTACCGACAATACCCGCTTCGCAGGGCACAGGACCGGATTCGCCTAGCGGCGATCACCTAGGGGTATCTCAACCTCACCGAGCCCTGGTGGAAGACGTTACGCTCTTTAGCTCTCAAAGGCAGGCGCTTCGAGGTCTGGACCGAGATGGTTGAGCCCATTCGAAGAGCCACTGCCTACTGGAATGACCACAAGCACCCTTACGTTTGGGGCAGAAGAAGACGCCACCGCACGCCGCGTAAGTTTGGCGTCGCCGCCCTCCCTACCGTGAGCGCTTTTTAATGGACGAACCATTCTGCGGCAGTTGCGCGCGTTAACCTTAGAGAGGTTCGAGAAGATTGCCGAAATTTGGTCCAGGAGAGCGGACGCTAAGCTCACCTTTACGTCTACGCCGCCATCGCTTCGATCGCCGTGGGAGTGCGTTCGTTAGGGTTGTCTTCCAACGCTTCTGAGTTGGGAGCCACGAACAATCTGTTCTCGTCTGTGCAGCGATCTATGCACACGCCTAAGCTTGACGATCACAGGCGTAGGGGCAGCCAAAACGACGAGCGTGGCTGGGACTTGGTTAGTCACCGAACTCTACCGTTCAATTCACAAGCTCATGACATCAGCGCGTTAGCGTGTCTGTGAGGTTTTTCATAACGGAAAGTGTGGCTAAGTAAGACTTGGTCTGCACGCATTTCCGGCCTCGGAGGAGGAGACATGCAGAAACTAGGACGACTTCTTGGCTGCGCAGCGCTCGGCGGGGCTGCCCTTACAGGTATCGGTCTGGCGCAGACCGGCGGTACGACGGGCGGGGCAGCTACCGGAGGGGCAGGCGGTGACCTCTCAATGTCCCAAACCAGCGATCCCTACTACGCGCTCGGTCAGCAGACCTTACAGCAGATGCTGGAGACGCAGCCCAACAACGACGAAGCGCAAAACGTCATCATCTTTGTAGCGGACGGCGCAGGACCTACCACCGTCACCGCCACGCGCATCCTCGCGGGGCAGATCAAAGGGCTGATGGGTGAGGAGAACATCCTTCCCTACGACACCTTCCCGAACGTCGCGCTCGTCAAGACTTATAACTCCAACTCGCAGGTGCCCGACTCTGCCGGGACCGGCACGGCTTGGAGCACCGGCATCAAGACCAAGATAGGCGTCTTGGGCGTTGGCCCGGATGTGGTGGTCGGCGACTGCGCCTCGGCCCAAGAAAACCGCCTCACCACCCTTTTTGAACTCGCCGAAACGGTCGGCATGGCGACGGGAACGGTCAGCACGGCGCGCATCACCCACGCCACCCCCGCCGCGAACTACGCGCACTCTGCCGACCGCAACTGGGAGGACAACACCGCGCTGCCCGAAGAGGCCGTCCAGCAAGGCTGTACAGACATCGCCGCGCAGCTCATCGACTTCCCCTACGGAGACGGCTTGGAGGTGGCGATGGGGGGCGGACGCCGTCACTTCCTCCCCGAAGACGCGCAAGACCCCGAAGACGAAGGGGACACGGGCAACCGCACCGACGGGCGCAACCTCACCGAAGAGTGGACGCAGGGGCGCGAGGGCGCGACCTACGTCTGGAATCAAGAGGACTTCGATGCCATCGACCCCGCCGCGACAGGTCCGGTCTTGGGTCTTTTTAATCAGTCGCACATGCAGTACGAAGCGGACCGCGCCGACGACGCGGGCGGCGAGCCTTCGCTCTCCGAGATGGTCTCAAAATCGATCGACATCCTCTCGCAAAACGAAAACGGCTATATCCTCCAGGTCGAGTCGGGGCGCGTGGACCACGCCAGTCACGGCACCAACGCCTTTCGCACGCTGACCGATAACATCGAGTTTGGTAACGCCGTACAGACCGCCCTGGACAAGGTTGACCTCGAGAACACCCTCATCATCGTCACCGCCGACCACGCCCACACGATGGACATCGCGGGCTATCCGCAACGCGGCAACCCCATCCTGGGTTTAGTCAGAGGGCTCGACGACCAGGGTGAGCCCGTGGACGAACTCTCTCGCGCGGCGGACGGCAAACCTTACACCACGCTCGGCTACCTCAACGGTCCCGGCGCGGTCATCGGCGAACGTCCCGACCTCACCGACGTGGACACCCAAGCTAAGGACTACTTCCAGCAGGCGCTGGTGCCCCTCAGCAGCGAGACGCACGACGGCACCGACATCGCCGCGTATGCGACCGGCCCACGCGCCCACCTTGTGCGCGGCACCGTCGAGCAGAACTACCTCTTCCACGTGATGAACTACGCCTTAGGCGACCTGGTGGCGCAGGCGGGGCTGGACTCCAGCGCCCAAGCCGAAGCGCCTAGTGTGGAGGCGGGCATGACCGACCTCTCCAACATCGGCGCGACCTTTACCAGTCAGACGGGTGAGATGACAGGCGGAGGTATGACGGGCGGCATGACCGGCGGTTCTGGCACGGGCGGCATGACGGGTGACTCAGCCGTAACGACGCCTACCGTCGAAGAGACCGTCGGTGCGCTCGAGGGCGGCTTAGAGAACCTCGACAGTGACGCCGCACTCGAAAACATCCGGGGCTGGCAACAGCGCCTCAGCAGCCTTGACGACCCCGACCTAGACCCTATCGTCACCTCCCTAGAAAACCTCGCTACCGCCCTGAACGCAGGCAGCCCGCAGGCGACCGAAATCCTCGCCCGCTTGGGCGAGCAGACCACGCAGGTTGCGCAGGGTTTAGAAGGCACGCAAGCCGAAATGGTCGCCCGCTTGGGTGAACTCCTGTCGCGAGCGGCGTCCGGTAACTAAAAACCTTTTTGCGAACGAAACCTGGGAGCTTCGGCTCTCAGGTTTTCGCTCTGATGAGACGCCCATGACCAAAGGCTCGAGCCTTTTCTTTACAATCAAGGTGAGGTGATACGATGGTACGCCCACTTACCGCTCTATTCGCACTCACCGTGCTGAGTTTTACACTCGCCCAGCCCCAATTTACCTTCGGCGACCTCTACGCCGACGTCGAGACCCAAGAGTTCAGCCCTGCGCTAGAAGCCGCCTCCGGCAAGACCGTCACCATGCTCGGCTACGCCGCGCCTCCCTTAAAGCCCGACGCGGACTTTTTCGTGCTGACCAAGTACCCGATGGCGGTCTGCCCTTTCTGCGAGACCGAAGCGGAGTGGCCCCCCGACATCGTCTATGTCAAGCTACCCGAAGGCGGCACGGATACCATCATCTTCGGGGCGCTCGAGGTGACGGGCACCTTAGAAGTCGGCACCGCCAAAGACCCTGACACCGGCTTCGTCTCGAAAATCCGCATCCAGGCGGATAAGGTTGAGCGTGGCGGTTAGCGAAGTCGAACAAGAACCGAGCGAACAAGCAGATGAAGGCTCGCCCATTTCCGTGAGGGTGCGAGCGCAGGGTTTAGAGGTCCACTACGCGCAAGCTGCCCACATTAAGCTGCCTGACCTCGAGCTAAAAGCAAACCAAGAACTCGCGCTCGTTGGCCCGAGTGGCTCCGGTAAGACGACGCTTCTCCACATCCTAGCCGGACTCCTCAAACCCACCACAGGCACGGTTGAAATTATCGGAGGGTCCCTTACCGAGATGCCGCAGGGACGCTTGGAGCGCTTCCGCGCCCAGCACGTCGGCTTGGTCTTTCAAGATTTTCACCTCATTGACGGCTACACCGCCCTAGAAAACGTCGTCGTGGCGCTCGCCGCTGCGGGCGTGCCGCTCGGTGAAGCGAACCGCCGCGCGAAAGACCTTCTGAAAGACTTAGGCTTAGGACATAGGCTAAGTCACGTCCCCAAACGCCTCTCCACGGGCGAACGGCAGCGCGTAGCCATCGCTAGGGCGACGGCGGCGAACCCGGTGGTGCTTCTGGCGGACGAGCCCACCGCTAACCTCGACCGCGAGCGGGGGGAGGCGGCTTTAAGCCTCTTGCGCGAGGTGGCGCGTCGGACGGGCGCGGCGCTGATCGTCTCGACGCACGATCCAGCGGTGAAGGGGGCGTTTGTAGAGGTGGTTGAGCTTGCGTAGCGCTCGGGTGCTATCCTGTTGGTTGAGATTAGTCTAATGAGCGATTTTATGATCAACCGAGACCCGGACATCCTCGGGGGCACCCCTGTCTTTATAGGCACGCGCGTTCCAGTGAAAGCACGCTTCGACTACCTTGAGGCGGGTGACAGCTTAAATGAGTTTTTAGACGATGTTCCGAGTGTGCGTAAGGAGCAGGCGCTTGGACTTCTCGAGGCGGCGCGTCTCCATCTGACCGATGAAGCTGCTTGACGTACTTGGTTGAGTAAACAGCGCAAGGACATAAGTAACGTAAGTATGCGTCTATGTTACACCGTTTCCGGGTAATTCTTAAAGGAATTACCCCAAGCGGAGCGAGTAGAAAGAGGTACGGGTTCCGATGATTACGCATCTTGCCAGGGTTTAAGAATAACTTTCCCGGTTGTTTCCCTCGCCTCGAGCATCGTATGTGCCCGCGCCGCTTGAGCTAAGGGCAACACATAGTCAACCGCTACCTTGACTTGCCCAGAGGCAACATAGCCGATCACGTCCGCCATCGCCTGCGCTGCCATTTCAGAGCGCATTCCGAACCACAGCCCGAGGTTGTAAACATGAATGGATTGGTTGAGCGACGGACTATAAAAGAAGTGCTCGGTGGACTGTGCGTCAAACGCGAGCGGCCGGCCGCCATACCGTAGACGACGCAGCGTCCAAAAGGAGCAAGGCAGCGTAAACCCTGCGTAAACATCTCACCGCCACTCATTTCCAAAATAATGTCCACCCCCTCGCCATCTGTGAGATGCCGGACTTGCTCGTACCAATCTGGCTGGGTGTAGTCAACGATGTGGTCTGCGCCTAGCTCGAGCACCTTGTCTCGCTTCGCCACCGAGCTGCTTGCACCAATGACGGTTTTTGCGCCGAGAACCTTCGCTAATTGAACTGCGTAACTCCCTACGCCCCCGGCGGCTCCTTGAACGAGTACCGTTTCACCAGACTGTAAACGTACCGTTTCTCTGAGCAGCATAAGCGCCGTCGTGCCTGCTATAGGTAGAGCCGCTGCTTGATCCATACTTATACCTGGCGGAATCGGAACTACCCTACTTACTGGGCTGAGTGCATACTGGGCATAGCCGTTTGAGCCAGGCCCAACCAGCGCGAATACGGGGGTGCCCAAAGGTGGTTTCTCAACACCTTCACCAAGGGCTTCAACCACGCCCGCTACTTCGCCGCCAGGGATAAACGGTAAAGGGGTTGGAAAGGGATAGGTGGCGTTACTGCGCCGCAAGGTGTCCGAGTAGTTTACAGAGGCTGACTCGACCTTGATAAGCACCTCGCCCGCGCTGGGAGATAGATCGTCTACCGACTCGTAGTTGAGGACATCTGGCGTTCCGTACTCATGAATTTGAACCGCTTTCATCGTGATCCTCCTCGAGATGCTGACTTAGCAGGGTGCTGGCTAAGTACTCCAAAGATATACTATTTAGTTGTTTTTTGAAAAAAACTAATTGTTAATAAAAACTTTACAGTAAAAATAAACAACTTGATTTAGAATGAAAACTATGTCGAACAAGTCTTACAGCCAGTTCTGCGCGGTGGCTCACGCGCTCGACAGCGTCGGAGAGCGCTGGACGCTTTTGATCGTGCGAAACTTACTTGTTGCGCCCCGCCGTTTTAGCGACTTGCGAACAGGGCTACCGGGCATCAGCACAAATATCTTGACGGACCGCTTAAAAAGTTTAGAGGAACGCGGCGTCGTAGCGACGCGCTACCTGCCCCCGCCAGCGGCGTCTACGGTGTACGAGCTAACGGAGTACGGTTACGGTTTAACCGACGCACTTGCCGCACTTGCACGGTGGGGGAGCGAAACCTTGGGTGCACCTGAGGAACAGAGTATCGTCATGGAGGGTGTTTGCTTCATGATTCAAGGGGTCTTCTGGCGCGAACAAGGTTTAGACATCGACTTAGCGTGTAACGTTTACATCGAAGATGAGTGTTTCAAGCAAACCTTTGGGATAGTGTTGTCGGTCGGCGGAGTGAAAATGACTGACCGACTTAGCAAAGCCGATGTTGAGATGCGTCTAGCGTTGGAACCGCTAAACGTCTTGAGCGCTCATAGGCAGAAGCTCCAGGCGATGGCTGCATCTGGCTCAATCCGTCTCGAAGGTGAAGGGCAAAATATTGATGAACTGTATGCGTGGGTAGACGGCGATTAGGCTGGTCGCTCGGCTGATGTTGTTTCATCGGTCTCGACGACAGATTCATCTCAAGGTGCCTCTATCGACTTGACTCACTGACGCCCCACTGACACAAACCAACTACCCTAAAGGCTATGCCCGACCTCTTCAAGCGCCTGCGCCTCACCCTCTGGGTGCTCCTGCGCTCCCTGCGGATGCGGCTTTTCGCCAACGTCTTAACGGTCGTGGCGGTGCTCTTGGGCGTCGGCTTGGCGTTGGTCGTGCCTTTGAGCCTCCGAGCCTTCCAGCGCGGCGCAACTGAGGCGGCGCAGATTTTCGATTTGCTCGTGACGGCGGAGGGCTCGCAGACCCAGGCGGTGCTGAACACTATCTACTACCAAAACGCGCCCGTGGGCAACATCCCCTACCGCGTCTACGCCTCTCTAGCGGCGGACCCGCGCACCGAGCGGGCGGTGCCGGTGGGCTTCGGCGACAGCGTCCAGGGCTATCCGCTGGTCGGCACGACGCCCGCGTACTTCGATTTGCGCGAGGGCCCGCAAGCGCCGCTTTACTATCAGTTAGGGCAGGGCACCGTCTTTTCGGACGCTTACCAGGCCGTTTTAGGCACACAGGTTGCTCACGAAATGGGCTTTAGTTTAGGCGACACTTTTCAGAGTGCGCACGGCTTCACCGAGACCTTCGAGCCGACCATGCACACCGATGACTACCGCGTGGTAGGTATTTTAGAGCCGACGGGCGGCCCTTCGGACCGTGCCGTCTACGTTGACATTGAGTCCATCTGGGACTCGCACGGGCAGTTTTCGCCGGAGGCGGGCACGGTAGACGCGGAGCACGCCTGCCTTCACATGACGGGCGGGTCGGGCGAGGCGCGGGCGGCGAAGCTGGAGCCCGAAAACTTGGATACATTAGACGAGGTGCACACCCGTTACGAGATCGCTCTCGCGGCTTTAGAGGGCGCGGACCGGGGCGGCTTGCTGCGCTTTAGCGCCGACAAAGCGGCGGACTACGCTTTTTTTGCCGACCAGGGCGCCATCCTTACCTTGACGGGCGAAAACGGCAGGACGCTCGCCCCCAAACTCGTGGCGGGGGAAGACGACATCGAAGGGTGTTTAGAGATTTTCTCGGCACACATCTTTCATATGGAACCTGGTGACTACCTTTTGCAGATCAACGCGGCTGAGCGTGACGCGCTGCATCTGGTCGTCGAAGAGGTCGGACATGAACTCGAGGAAGAGGCGCACGACGAGGCGGACGCGCTCCCCATCGCCGACCTCGCCGCTACGCCACCGGATGAGGGGGACTCGCGGGAAGTCACGGCGGTGCTCTACGCCACTGAAGACTTGGGGGCGCTCTACCAGATTGCAGGCACGCTCGACGAGATCACGGGCGTCCAGGCGATCTTTCCGGGCGGCGTCATCAACGGGCTCCTGAGCTTACTCGGTCAGGGGCGGCAGATTTATGGGCTTTTGGCAAACATCATCTTGGCGCTCGCCGTCGTCACGGTGGCGCTCAACACCTATGGAGGCGCGGTGCAGGCGCAGAAGAACTTGGCGATTTTGCGGGCGGTGGGGGTTTCTAGGGGCGTGGTCGCGGGGAGTGTTTTGCTAGAGGCAGCCTTACTCAGCTTCGTCGGCATCGTCTTAGGCGTCTTCGCAGCGTACCTGGGTGTGACCTTCGTCGGGCAAGTTATCCAGAGCCAAGCGAGCCTGACCCTGCCGACGCCGACCCTCAGCGGCTCGGATTGGTGGCGCGGCTTTATCTTGCTACCCGTCGCGGTGCTCTTCGCGCTCTTGCCCGCTTTAAGTGCGGCGCGGGAAAGCCCACTCGAGCATCTGTAGTTCCGTATGCGCTATCTACTCGTCCTGTTCGTTCTGACACTACCCGTTTTTGCACAAGAGGTGGGCGAGCCCGCCCCCGATTTCGCGCTGCTCAACCGCGCAGGCCAAAAGGTCTCGCTCGCCGAGCTATCCGGTACGCCCGTCGTCCTCAACTTTTGGGCGACCTGGTGTTTGCCGTGTCTGGACGAGCTGCCCATCTTTCAGCGGGCGAGCGAGGAGGTAGGCGAAGGGGCTACCTTTTTGCTCGTCAACAATAACGAGCGCGCGGAGGCGGCCGCGGCGTACCTCGAGGCGCAAGGGATCACGCTGCCCGCTGGTCTTGAGCCGACCCGCCGTGAGCGCGCCGAGCTCGAACTAGACACAACGACGGCGGTGCTGCGCCGCTACCAGGTTCTCGGCATCCCCACGACCTTCTTCATCGACGCGGAGGGCGTCGTTCAGAGCGTAAAGCCGGGACCGCTTTCAGCCGCAGAGCTTTCAGAGAGACTCTTAACATTGGGTATAACTTGGATCGACGAGTGATACGGATTCCGATTAAATCTCTATCATGTTAGGGGCTACCAGTGGAAGAGGGTTTCTTGTGAGATGAGGTCAGGCTGGCTCAGAAGAAACTCGCAACGTTGATCAAGGGTGTTTTGTCGCGCATCAAGGTCGTCAAAGCATGTATTAGCGAGAGGTTCATCGGTAAGCCGCCATAACTTCTCAGCGGGTTGAAGTTCTGGTGAATAAGGTGGTAGGTCAATGAGGTTGATACCGGGAGGGACCTCGAGCTTGCTGGAGGTATGCCACCCTGCCTGGTCTTGCAAAAGCAGGACGCGCTTATCCGGAGATGCACCTACAGAGCGGGCGAAGTTCTGCAAAACGCGGCTGTACGCTAGGGTGCTCACAGTGGGCAAGATGTACCAGATGCACTGCCCACTTTGCGGGTTGACGAACGCCCAGAGGTAAAGCCACTCGAAGCGATATTGTACTCGTGCAATGGGACGCTGCCCCTTAGGAGCCCACACTTTGCGCAAGATCGGTTTGAGCCCAACCCGGTGCTCGTCCATTGCCCACAGCTCGACCTCTTGGGAGTTGCGGCGGGCGGGCGCTACGCGCTCAGGTAAGACGTTTTTTTTGAACGTGTCCTGCGCCTCGCGATCTGCTTTTGTATGTCGTGGGCGAGGGCTTTGCACGCTAAACCCGAGTTGATCAAGTAGTTCGTAAGCCCGCTGTGTGTAGACCTCTTTGCCAAGTTGCGCCTTGACCCAATCCCGAATCCGCTCGGCACTCCACACGCCCCCATCCTCTGCTTGCGTAGCTTCCAGCAGCCCCACACGCTCCGCTTCGCTGATGAGCGGCGGACAACCGGGATTTTCGTGTCGTCTGTCTCGTAAACCACGCAGCCCTTCGGCGTTATAGCGCTTCACGGCGTCATAGACGCTCGTGCGGTTATATGCCGTGAGCGCAACAACCTCTTGCTGAGACTTGCCCTCGGCTAGCAACCAGATGACTTGTACTCTGCGCCGAGGACCGCTACAAGCGCTTCGGTCATGCCCTCAGTGACAACGCGCTCGAAGCCTACTGCAATAAGCTCAGCTTCTATACCGCGCTCTATGTAGGCTGCTACAAAGACGGGGCGTTGCGCGGCTTCGGCGAGCTCAAGGGCAGCGCCGACAACCCGCACTGGGTAGAACTCGCTTTGTCTATCGAGCGACCTTATCAGGGTAGGGGCATAGGCCGCGCCCTGTTCGAGCGGCTCGTGCTTAAAGCGCGCAACCGGGGGTTCGCGCAAGCCACGCTGCACTGCTCGCGGAACAACCAGCTTTCCCGGCAGCTGGCGCGCAGCTACGGTGCGTCGCTCTCGCTGCAAGCGGGTGAGGTGGAGGGGTACGTGGCACTGCCCTGGCCTAGCCCTTACTCACTAGTACAGGAGGTGACAGCGGAGTCGGCAGCCCTGCTGGGGTGGTACGCTTGGCGCCTCGAGTCGACTTCTCGAGGAGGACTACCGACAAACGTCTGCGCGGAGGTGTAGATGGCTCAGACTTGCTGAAGGGGCTATAGCGCTTCTCCGCTCGCTCAGCGCCGCCGGGTTCGCAACTGCTGAGTCGTAGGGTGGGTCGCGCCGCCCCTCGTCGCGTCAGTTTTCTGTAAGGGGGCGAGGCGTACCCTTTTAATATGGAGAGACTGGAGAAAAAAACAGACCCTTTAGACATAGACACCGAAGAGCAAGCCCGCTTAGCCGCTCTAAGGCGCTACGACATCCTCGACACCCCGCCTGAGGAAGCCTTTGACTGCCTTGTCGACCTAGCTACGACGGTCTTCGACGTGCCTATCGCCTTGGTGAGCCTCGTTGACGAGGAGCGGCAGTGGTTCAAAGCTTGCTACGGGCTCGACGTGAGAGAGACGAGCCGCGACGTCTCGTTCTGCGCCCACGCAATTGTATCCGACAAGGTCATGGTCATACCCGACGCCACCCAGGACCCGCGCTTCTGTGAGAACCCGCTGGTCACTGGCGTACCCGGCATCCGCTTCTACGCGGGCGCGCCGCTCAGGACGCCGGACGGTCACAACCTAGGCAGCCTCTGCGTCATCGACACCCAGCCGCGCCACGACTTCAAAGCTAAACAGCGGCAGGTGCTCGCTGGTCTCGCCGCTCAAGTCGTGGGCGAGCTCGAGCTGCGCCTCACCGCCGAGCGGTTGCGCCGGGAGCGAGACTTGACCCGTCAGCTCGAAGCCGAGCTGAGCAACTTCTTTGCCCTGTCCCTCGACCTTTTCTGTATCGCCGGTGCGGACGGCGTCTTTACCCATGCCAACCCCGCCTGGGAGAGGGCGCTGGGCTTCAGCGTCGAAGAGCTCGCCGCCCAGCCTTTCCTCGCGTTCGTCCACCCCGACGACCGCGAAGCCACCGAACGGGCGATGGAGCGGTTGCGGGACGAGAGCTCTCTGGAGGGTTTCGAGAACCGCTATAGCACCAAGGCTGGGGACTACCGCTGGCTCAGGTGGAGCGCCCAAGCGGACCGGGCAGCGCACCGCGGTTACGCGGTTGCCCGCGACGTCACCGAACGCAAGCGAGCGGAGGCGGAGCTGCAGCGGGTCTCTCAAGAGCGGATCAACATTCTGGAGAGTATCAGCGACATTTTCTTCTCGCTCGACCCCGAATGGCACTTCACCTACATCAACACGCAGGCCGAGTCATTCCTGGGCCGACCGCGCGACATGCTCCTACAAAACAACGTCTGGGAAGCATTCCCGGAGATCACCGAGTACCTCTTCTACGAGAAGTGTCACGAGGCCGCCGCCAGCCGCCGCCAGGTCACTTTCGAAGAGTACTACCCGCCGGACAACCGCTGGTTCGAGGTACATCTCTATCCTGCTTCCGACGGGCTCTCGGTCTATCTGGCGGACGTGAGTGACCGTAAGCAACACGAAGCGGCGCAGCGGGAGATGAACCGCGAGCTGGAGCGGCGTGTCGAGGCGCGTACCGCCGAACTCGCCGCGCTCAACGCACAGCTCCAGCATGACGCTTTCCACGACGCGCTGACCGGGCTTGCCAACCGCGCCCTGTTGCTCGACCGCCTAGCGCAGGCGATACGGCGGCGCTCGGACAAAGGTTACGCGGTACTCTTCCTCGACTTTGACCGCTTCAAGCTGGTCAACGATAGCCTGGGTCACGACGCTGGCGACGCGCTGCTCGTCGCGCTAGGGGGGCGGTTGGAGGGATGCGTGCGGCCCAGCGACACGGTGGCGCGCCTCGGAGGGGACGAGTTCGTCTTGCTGCTGGAAAATGTTACCAGTCACGAGGCGACGCTCCGTACGGTCGAGCGCATTCAGAACGAGGTCGCCAAGCCTTTCGAGTTCGCGGGGCATACCCTACATACCTCGGTCAGCATCGGCATCGTGTCAAGCGAGACGGGTCACGACTCGGCCGAGGCGGTGCTGCGCGACGCCGACCTTGCCATGTACCGGGCCAAAGCGCTGGGTAAAGCGCGCTACCAGGTTTTCACCCAAGAGATGCGGGAGCGGGCGGTGAGTCTGATGTCGCTGGAGAATGACCTCCGTGGGGCAGTCGAGCGCGAGGAGCTCAGGGTCTTCTATCAGCCCATCATCTCCGTCGCTGACGAACACGTCACCGGCTTCGAAGCGCTCGTACGCTGGGAACATCCGGAGCACGGTCTGGTATCTCCCGCCGAGTTCATCCCCATCGCCGAAGACACCGGCCTTATCATCGACCTCGACCGGTGGGTGCTGAAGGAGGCTTGTCGGCAGGTGAAGGCCTGGCAAGCTGGGTTCGCGGATGGGTCAAGCTTGACGGTGAGCGTAAACCTCTCCGGTCAGCAGTTCGGTGACCCCGGTTTGGCTGGCTATGTGGGTGAGGTGCTGATCGAGACCGGGGTGGACCCGAGCTTGCTGAAACTGGAAATCACCGAAAGCACGCTGATGCAGCAAGCTGACCTGACGGTCGCGACCTTGCAGCAACTCAAAGCCCTTGGTGTGCAGATTTACATCGACGACTTCGGCACGGGATACTCGTCCCTAAGCTACCTGCAGCGCTTCCCGGCCAACACGCTTAAGATCGACCGGGCGTTCGTCAACCAGATGCTGCACAGTCCTGAAAGCAACGCGCTGATAGCGACCATTATCGCAATGGCCGAGAACCTCAAGCTGACCGTGGTGGCTGAAGGCATCGAGACCCAGGAGCAGCTCGAGAGGCTGCGGGCGCTCGGGTGCCAGTACGGGCAGGGGTACCTTATCGCCAAGCCGCTCAGAGCCGCTGAGGTACCCGCGTACCTTCGACCCAGCAAACAGGTTCGCAAGTAGAGATATGAAGGTGCATTATCCCAGTTTGAGGGCACAACCTGAATAAGGGGGTGGAAAATTCTGAGGGGATAGCCTTCGGGTTTAGTCGGCTATGCTTCTGCAAGAGACGCGCGCGTTAGCCGCAGAAGACCAGCACGAAATTCGGTAGCACCCTGGCGACGTGACTGCTCACCGAGCCAGGCACGCACCTTCAGCTTTGACTATCGTTACTCAGCAAGCATGTCGAGGTGAGCCCCCGCTTACCTGCCCCACCCCTACTCCTGCTCTACCGCATAGATACTCGTTGACCCGCTCACCTCGTTGCCGACAACGATGAGTGGCGTCCCGTTCGGGCTCTCCTCGGCGGAGATAAAGAGGAGTCCTTCCGGTCCTAAGTCGCCCGCCTCTTCCGACTCGATGTCGGCGCTGAAGTCGCGGTGGTTCGTATAGTCCACGAACTGCGGGTTCTCGGGATCGCTCACATCATAGGTGACTACGCCGCCGATGCGTTCTAAGCCGATGAAGGCGTAGACGCTGCCGCCGACCTCTCCGGTCACAATCCCTTCGGGCTCCGGTCCTTTGTTATCGCTCCTGCTCTCGAAGGTCTCCGCGCCATTCTCGTCGTTGTTCGCGTTGAAGTAGTCGGGATACGCCTCGGCGGTGATGCGCTCCAAGGCGTCGCCGCTGTCGAAGATAAGCTCCCCCGAGGCGTTCCAGATGGAGAACGAGCGCCCGCCGAAGGCGTAAATCTCTTCGAATTCACCGTCACCGTCCGTGTCCCCCGTCGCCGTCGTGACGGTCAAGCGTCCTAGTGCTTCTTTGAGTTCGGCAGCGTTCGGAAAGGCGTCTTCGGCGAGCGTGTATTCGTCGTCACCGAGTCGCGCCTCCTCGCTGAAGCCGTCGTAATCGCGCCCGTCGCCCTCGTTGGCGGTGACGATGTACGTTTCACCGTTCACCTCAAAGGTAGCAATCGCGTCGGGTTGGTACATGCCGAAGACGGGGTGCGTGCCGATGTTGATGCCGCCGTCTTCGTCAGAAGGGTCGAAGGCGTTCTCCTCTGCGCTGTGGTCTTTGAAGCCCAAGCCGATAAGGTCGGTCACTTCGCCCGCAGCCAAATCAATTTGCGCTAAGGCGTTGTTCTCCTGCAGCGCGACCCAGGCCGAAGCGGAGTCGGGCGCAACCGCGACATACTCGGGCTCCAAATCCTGCGCCACGCTCGCGTCAGGACCGAAGATGCGGACGCCCTCGTCGAGTTCGGCATCGTTAAAGCTCGAGAAACCGACCTCGGTCACGTCTTCCTGCGTCAAGTTCTCGGTACCGCCAGACATATCGATGATGCTGACCGAGCCTTCAGGATCGGTGCTGTAGTCGTCTGAGGGCTCGCCTTCGTTCGCCACGACGACCTTGCTTCCGTCTGGCGTAAAGGTGAGCATGTCGGGCAGTGCACCCACCGTGACTTGGCTAATAAGTGCACCCTCTGGAGTAAGGAAGACGACCGTGCCGGGTTCGGTGACGGTCTCGTTTTCAATGGCAACAGCCACCGTACCTTCAAACACGTCCACGCTGTTCGCCGCCGCGCCGTACTGCGTCATGTCGAGGGGCTCTCTCGGTGCAGGGTTCGCGGGGTCACTGATATCCAAAATATCCAGTGTGACTGCGTTCGAGTTGACGATGAAGAGCCGCTGCGAGCTGGAGTCGAACGCGACGATCTCCGCTGCGCCCTCGTCGAACGCGCCTGTGGTGTAGGTGGCGAGGCGTTCTAGGCGCAGTGCGCCGCTCGGTTCGGGGGTTTGGGCGAAGGTGTAGAAGAGAAGAGAGGTGAAAAGCAAAAGAAGGATTCGCTTATACATGGGTGAGACCTCCGCGCTCAGTTTTAGGGACCGGCGTCAGTGTTTTGTCAGGGAAGACTCGCTAAAGACCTACCGTCTTCCCTAATGAGACGGGAGGCTGGCTCGAAATGTCCACGCCGTCTCGAGTAGTTTTAGCAGGTATCATCTGGTTTGAGACACGCTCAGTGAAGCAAGGCCCGTCTAGCACGCACATTCAGAGATGATATCTGCGCTCATTTGTCTCAGTATATCTTGGAAGTGCTATTTCTAACACCGGATTACGAAAACCCGTAGATTCACAAGTTCACGCCAATTCGGAAAAGATTTGACAGCGGGAGAAGTGAGGGTTGCAATGATGTATGCGCAAAATCCCAACCCTCGAAGAGATTATACAAGCCGTCGAACGTTTACCCCTCAAGAAGCGTAGAAAAGCCCCTCAAGGACGTGCTCCTGTTTTTCCAGACTCGTTCATCATCGCCTTAGCGGTCTATCAGAAGCTGTCGAGTTTTCGCTATAGCCGGAAGATGCTTGAAGTTGCTGCATCGTTCGGCGTGGACGTACCTGTACCCTCAACGTTTTGTGAGCGTAAGCGCCTCCTGATAGGACAGATTATTCTCGCGGTTAAACAGCTTTGCACCGGGCATAACACGACGAAACAGCACCTCGACTCGAAGAAACTAGAAGTAGTAGATTTTGCCCGTGCTAAAAGGACCAAGCTTGCGGGCAGTTATGGGCGTGACCACGTCCATAACACCACCTTCTATGGCTTTCGGCTTCATGCGCGTGTGGACGATACAGGCAGACTCTGTGAGGTACTGCTGCGAGGCGCGAACGAACATGATGTTAAGGTCGCGCCTCGCCTACTAGACAAACTCACTTACGCCATTGTAACCGCCGATAAAGGCTATATCAGCTCCGAGCTTAAAGCCGACGTTGCCTCCCAAGCGGTTGACCTTATAACCCCGCGCCGCAGCAACCAGCTACCCCCGCCCAAGCGTGAGCAGAGGCTTTACCAAGGACACCGCATCGTTGAGTCGGTCTTCTCGTCCTTGGATAGACTTGGACTCTCTGACAGACCCTACCGCTCGACGGTGGGCTGCATCCTGCACGTTTACACCACCTTGCTCGCTTACCAACTCAGCCGTTTAGGGGCATTTGAGCTTTGAATTTCCCTTTTCCGAATTGGGGTTAGTTCATATGAGTTCAAACCCCACTTCCCGCCGAAGTCCTGGCTTTACAACCTGTACGTTCTCAAAGCGCTTCAGCGCCTCTTCACGGTAGGCACGCGCCTGCGCGAAATCAGTGAGGTGCGTGAGAATCAGCGTCTGTGCGCCCGAGCGCTGCGCTAGAGTGCCCGCTTGCGCTGCGGTCATATGTCCGTGCGCACCAAGGTCTGCACCACCATCCGAAACGTCGTCCGAGAGGTAGGTCGCTTCGGCGAGGAGGGTTGACGTGCCCTGTACAAACTCCACGAGCCCGTCCGTCAGCGCCCCGTCCGAGGTATAGGTCAAGCCGAACGCCGGAAAACGCAGCGCGAGCGTCTCGACGGGATGAACGGTTCTGTGGGTCTCGAGCCTGAACCCTTCAACGTGCTCCGCAGCGTTTGCGCTCAGCGCGGTAAAGGGCAGCGCGGCGGCGAGAGGTGCGTTCAGGTCGGGCAGCGTCGGAATGCCGAAAACCTGGTCTAAGGCGGTGAGGGTCGCCCGCAACGCGGCAGGTCCGTAGAGCGGCAAGGGCTCCATGCGCACCGGGAAGAGCCGGTGGTACGCGAGCGCGACGAGGTCGGCGCAGTGGTCGGCGTGGGCGTGAGTGACGATGGCGGCGTCTAGCTGCTCAATCAGCCCCCGCGCCGCTAAGCTCGCCACCACCCCCGGACCACAGTCGATAAGGAGCGTTTTCTCGCCTGCAAAGAGGACGTACCCCGATGCGGGGCCCTCCGCACCCGGTGACCCGGCGCGACAGCCGATAACGAGCAGCTCAGCCACGCGACCCTCCGATGATAGAGGGCGCGTGGTCGTCGCGCAGCCGCACCCAGACGGGCTCCTCCAGCTCGAGGCGGGTATCGCTAAAAAACAGCAGCGGCGCGCCGCTGCTGTGCTTGCCCGTCACCTGATACTGTCCGCCTGCGTATTCCACTGCGACGACCACGAGGGGCACGCCGCTGTCAGCCGGGACGACGTCGCCGGGGCGCAGGGCGACCTCGGGCGCGTCCGCGCCGCAATGATGGACGCAGAGTTGCGGCAAAACCTCCAACTCCTGCGCCGACACGCGCTTGGTCGGCAGCACGGTGGCGTTGCCGATGAAGGAGGCGACGAAGGCGCTCGCGGGCGCTTGCCAGAGGGTTTCGGGCGAGCCGAACTGCTCGAGCCGCCCCCCACGCAGCAGCGCCACCCGGTCCGCGAGCGCTAGCGCCTCGCCCTGGTCATGCGTGACGAAAAGCGTGGTGACGCCGCTCTCGCGCAAGAGCCTCTCCAAGCCCGAGCGAAGTTCTAAGCGCAGTTGCGGGTCCAGCGCGGCGAGCGGTTCGTCGAGGAGCAGGACGCGCGGACGCACCGCCAGCGCCCTCGCCACCGCCACGCGCTGCTGCTGTCCGCCGGAGAGGGCGGTGACGGGCCGATCTGCCAGGTCGCTAATATGGCATAGCCCCAACACCTCTTCAACTCTCTGCTTTTGCTCCTGTCTGGACACACCTTGCATCCTGAGTCCAAACGCGACGTTCTGCGCAACGTTCAGGTGCTCGAAGAGCGCGTAGCTCTGCGGCATCCAGCCCATTTGCCGCTTCTCCGGTGGGAGGTGCTGGACATCCACACCATCCATCAAGAGCCGCCCTGCGTTCGGGTTGAGAAGTCCAGAGATGAGCTTGAGCAAGGTGGACTTGCCGCAGCCTGAGGGTCCGACTAGCGTGATGAGTTCGCCCGGACGCACGTCTAGGTTCACGTCGTCCACCGCTAGGGTGACGCCGTAGCTAAACGTCACGTGCTCAAACGTAAGTGACGCCGCCTGACGCCGATCCGCCCTCACGCCTGCCCAACCTTGCCGCCACCGAAGCGCTCCAAGACGAGCGTCGCAGGCACGACGAAGAGCAAGAACCAGACCGTCATTCCCGCCGCGGCCTCCAAGCGCCCCGTGATGTAGGCGTCGTAGAGTTCGACGGGCAGCGTTTTTGCGGTCGGCGTGAAAAGGAAAAACGACACGTTGAATTCTCCCATAGACAGTGTTACAACCATGATCGCCGCCGCCAAGAGCGCCCGGCGGACGCTCGGCAAGGTGATGAAGACGAAGCGGCGTACCGCGCCTGCTCCAAGCGTCTTTGCAACCGCCTCGCGCTCTCTAAGCGCCGCGCCGCCTAATACCGGCGTGAGCGTGCCCAAGAAGAAGGGTAGTGTGTAGAGCACATGACCGGCGGTGAGCAAGAATCCATCTCCGCGCAAGTACGGGTAAGCCAGGATGAGCCCTAGAGCCACCGCAATGCCAGGGATGGCGAGGGGCAAGTTGGCGAGCGCGAGGAGCGCCGCGCGACCCGGAAAGCGTAACCGCGCCAATGCCCAGGCTGCAGGCAAACCGATGAGGATATTGAGTAGTAGAACGGTGAGCGCGAGTTGCAAGCTGTAGAGCGCGTGCGGGGCGATGCGCATCCAGCCGGAGATGAGCCACTGCAAGGTGAAGCCCTCCGCCCAGAAGCCGCTGCGCCACTGCGCGGTCGTCGCCACGGCAAGTAGCAAGGGCAGCGGCGCGGCGCAGACTGCCACGGTGAACCAGGCGAGCACCCGCCCGATGCGCTGCAAGGGGTCGCGCGTTCCTGCCCGCACCCGCCGCTTTTGAGGCTGGCTCAGCGTTTGTGCGCTCATCCGTCTCGCCCGCCCAGCCGAGCCACCCCGAGGAGCAGCGTTACGGTGATAACGCCTAGAACGATGGAGAGCGCCGCCGCCCGTGCGGGTTCGAAGCGCTCGGTGAAGAGCGCGGCGATTTCTATGGGGACGACGCGGGTACCCCTCGAGAGCGTCGCCGCCGTGCCGAACGCGCCGAAGGCCGTGGCAAGGCTGAGACTCGAGGCGCTGACCAGGGCCGGGCGCAGGGCAGGTGATACGACCTCCATGTAAACCCGCCACGGCGACGCGCCGAGCGTCCGGGCCACGTTCACGACGTCGTTGGAGATGCCTGATACTGCGCCGCGTATAACCAGGATCACTCGAGGAATTTGGAAGTACACGTAACCGAGGAGCAGCCCCCAGAAGGTGTAGGCGAGCTGCGGATTGCGTAGGGGCGTTACCGCTTCTAGTGCGTCCGTCACCACGCCTGTTCGTCCGAAGCCTAAAATCACAAAGAAGCCGATGACGATGCCCGGCAAGCTGAGCGGCACAGTGAGGAGCACCGCTGCCACGCGCCGCGCCCGGCTCTGCTCCCCTTCGATGTAGATAGCGGCAGGCACGCACACGATAAGCGCTAGCGCCGTCGAGGCGACTGCTAAGAGCGCCGTGAAGCCGAACGCGCGGAAGTAGCGCGGGTTGGTTAGGGTGTCCGCGTAGAGGGCGAACGAGAAGGTTGCTTCGTCTCCCGAGAGACTGTGCAGTGCGATGACCAGAAGCGGGTAGAGTAGGAACGCTCCCAAGATAATGAGCAGGGGAGCGACCGAAGCCGCCCCTTGAGCAAAACGCCTCACCTCAGCGCGTCACTTCACCCTGCCAGCGCTCGGTGAAGCTCGTTTGCGCGGCTTGCATGGCTGCGAAGTCGGGCATGGCGACGCGCTCGTACTCCGCGCTCGGCAGCATCTGCTCGGCGATGCTGGGGTCCACCTCGACGTTGCGGACCGGGCGCAGATAGCTCGCCGCG
Organism: Trueperaceae bacterium; assembly: GCA_965213925.1. Lineage (GTDB taxonomy): Bacteria > Deinococcota > Deinococci > Deinococcales > Trueperaceae > CBDBZX01. The sequence continues at coordinate 3,209,734 of OZ243927.1, read as the reverse complement.
AAGAGCTGCTGACCTTCGTCGGAGAGCGCGAAGTCCAAGAGGGCTTGGCCGTTCTCCGCGCGCGGCGCGTCCTCTACAAGCGACATCACGTAGGGAATCGCCAAAGAACCCTCGCAGGGGATGACGACCTCTATAGGTGTGCCCTCGTCGTTGGCGAGCTGGTAACCGTTAAAGTCCGCGTCGATGAGAATAGGAATCTCGCCCTGCTGCACCATCGCCGTGGCGGTCTGCGCGGGCAAGATGAGCCCGTTACCGAAGAGTTGACTGAAGTACTCGACCGCAGGCGAGAAGTCCTCTAAGGAACCGCCCAGCGCCAAGTTTGCCGCCGTCACCACCGAGTAGCCGACCGCCGCTTGGGTCGGGTCGAGAAAGCCCACTAAGCCTTCGTACTGCGGGTCGGTTAGGTCTTCCCAGCACTGCGGCACGGGCGCGCCGTCCAACTCTTCGGTGTTGACCAGAAACGCAATCGCGCCCTGATGCACCGTGAACCAGCGACCCTCGGGGTCTTTAAGCGCCTCGGGGATGTCCGCGAAACCCTCGGGCTGATACGCCGCCACCACACCCTCCTCAGCGGCTTGGATGCCGAAAACGATGCCATAGTAAGCGGTGTCGGCTTGGGGATTAGCAGCTTCGGCTTGCAGGGCGGCTAGGGTTTGCCCGCTGTTTTTGGGGTCAGTCGGCGCTTCGATGCCGGTCTCTTGAGTGAAGGTTTCTAAGACCTCGCCCCAGTTCGCCCACTGCTCAGGGGCGTTGTAGGGGACGACAAGGTCGTCTTGGGCGAAGGCGGTAGAGAGCGTGAACAGCGCTAAGGTGAAAAGAACGAATATGCGCATCGTGAACCTCCATGAAGTAAGGGGGCGAGCAGCGTAACGGCTGTGTTTCATCCCTGCATCAGTTTTCGGTCAGCGCCAGCCTCGAGCTTTGAGGTCACCGATGCAGTCGATGATCATGAAGCCCAAGGTGTTGCGGTCGGCCCAAGGCGCGGCCTGGCTGCAGGTTACGGCTGAGCCCGTAGGCGGGTCATCCCAGTGCCAACCGCCGACGGTGAGGCCCAGATTTTGGGCGTAGTCGATATTCGCCTCGCTGACGTTTTCGTAGTGGAACGCAACCCAGTTGAAGCCCTTATTCTGCGCGTCGCGGATATTGCCCTGCGAGACCCACTTCCACTGAAAGGGACGCCAGCCGAAGACGCGCAGCAGGCTCATGCTGACGCGGTCGGCATCCGCGAACGCCTTGAGGTCTTCGAGCAAGTCGGGCTCGAGCGACGACACCACGTGTACGGTGCGCTCGCCTCGCGCCCTAAGCAAGTTGTAGAGCGCTTTAGGTATCTGGCTGGCGTAGCGTGCGTTGAACTTCATCTCGAGGATAAATGTGCTGCCCGCGTAGGTATTGAGAACGTTGCTGAGGCGCTCCGCACACCTGTCTACCTGCGCGAGGGAGGCGGTCGCGACGTTGTGCCTTTCGCCAGTGGGCCGACCGTTTTGGTCGATCACGTCGCAGGTGCTCTCGTGGTGGAGATAGAGGATGCCGTCGGGGTTTTGCGCGAGCGCGCTCGCGGAGCGGTTGAGCTGCAGGTCCACCTCGGTGAGGCTGACGCTCTTGTTGCGGGCGCTGCTGATAGCCTGGACGCTGTTGTCCCACTCGGTTTTGATCCAGCCTGAGGGCCGCGCCTCTAAGTCGCCCCGGTGTGCGGCGATTTGGTTGGTGCTGGTCTGCGTCGTCTCAATCTCAGGCTCAGTCACGCTGCTGCACGCCGAGAGCATGAGCGCCGCCAGGATAGAAACCCAAAGATGTCCTTTCGTCATTCTGTCCTCCCAGGGCCCGGGTTGATATTTTCTGTTCACCAGAAAAACGTTTCTGCTAACCGGACAGGGTTATGATAGGAAAACGATGTCATCTTCACATCATGCGACGCGTACCCGCCGAGATGTCTCACCGCCGAAAGCCCTCCCGACCGTCCAGAGTGTCCAAAACGCGCTGCAGTTGCTCGAGACCTTGGCCGCCGCAGACGCGCCCACCCTGAGCGACCTCGCACGGCAGACCGGCTTTACAACGAACCAGACCTTTCGCCTTTTAGCGACCTTGGAGGGCGCAGACTACGTCACCCGCGAGCCGGGCAAGCGCTACCGCTTAGGGCCGAAGCTGCACCTCCTGGGTCAGCAGGCCGCCTGGCCGTTTGACCTCATCGCCGCCACCGCGCCGCACCTGGACGCATTAGCTGAGCTGAGCGGCGAGACCGTCTTGCTCTCCATTCCCGTCGGCGCGGAGCGTATGATTGTGGACGCGCGCGAGTCGCGCCGTTCGCTTCGCGTGAGCTACCCAATCGGCTCGAAGATTCCGCTCTACGTCGGCGGGATGGGCGTGGCGATGCTAGCCTTCTCACCTGGAGGGGTACTCGAGCAGCTCTTAGCCACGCCGCGTCAAGCTTTTACCAATTTGACCCTTGTAGACGAGGAAGCTTTGCGTGAGGAGCTTACCCGGGTACAGAGGGAGCGAGTGCGTGTTTCTCGAGACGACTACGCGCAGGGTGAGTTCTCGGTCGCTTCACCTATCCTCGACGCAAAAGAACGGCTTAGAGGGGCGCTTGCCGTTGCCGGGTTCACCGCCCGGCTGAGTGTAGAAGCTCAGGCGCAGTACGCTCAGGCGGTCCGAACAGCAGCCGAAGCGTCTGGTCGCGTCTTGTAGTAGCAGGTATCATCTGGTCAGCTACACTCTCACTAAAAAGGACACCGTTTAGCACGCACTTTAAGTGATGATATCTGCGAAGAAATGTAGCAATGATAAGTGGAACTGCTATAGTATTAAAGGTGTTTTTTCTCCGCAAATTTCTTTGGAATACGCTTTGTACTGTCTAAGCTTTGCGCATATAATGCGCGTTTATCGCAGAAACCAGCTCAGCCAACCTTCGAGCTGAACAGTTTTACGACCTCCGCAGGAAAATTGACCGTCCCGCCGTACACGCCCGCGTCCGCCAAGTCAGGCACCATCTCCGGCTCCGTCACGAGCCACACGCGCACGTTAAGCCCAGCGTCCTTCGCTGTTTGGACCAGCTCGGGGCGTGCTAAGACCGCCGCTGCAGGCGGACAGAGCTGCGCGAGCCCTATCTCTCGAGTGAACTTGGTAGCCTCTTCGTCCCACTGCCGCGTCAGCCAGCCCACCTGGTTGGCGTCGCCCAGTGTGCCAAGCAGTTTCTGACACGTCACCGCACTCATGAAGTTGAACGAAGTAAATTCCGTCTGCTGCCATATCGCCTCGGGAAGCAAGTCTTTGACGAGGTAGAGAAGGGCGTGCTCGAGGTTCGCCGCCTTACACTCGAAGCAGAAGGGGATGCGGTGGCCGAACTCTCGCAGGGCTCCCGCCACTGTCAAGAGGTGCGGTTTGACCTTGCGTAGGGCTGCCAGGGTGCTGTACTGAACTTCCAAGCCCTCAACTTGTCGGTCGTGTTCCAGCACGAGCACCCCGTCCGCCGTGAGCCGCACGTCCGTCTCGATGAGGTCGGCCTTTTGCGCAATCGCAAGCTCGAACGCTTCGGCGCTGTTGCCTGGCGCGTCCGCCGACGCACCCCGGTGGGCAATGATTTTGAACGCTGTCTGGTCCATAGCGTGAGGTGAGGAGCGCATCGCCCCTCACCAGATCCTCCTTGCTTCTTACTCCTTGCTCCCTACTTCTAGTTTCCTGCCAGCAGCGCATCCGCCTCCGTCTTGAGGTCTTGTAAGGCTTGCTCCACGCTCTTGGTATTCGTAGCAATCTCCTCCCACGTCGTCAACTCCAGTTCACGAATCGCCGGCATCGCGGGCGGGCGCGGGCGGGGGAAGCTCGAGGCCTGGAACTGGTCGATGGCAATCTTGAAGTTGGGGTTCTGCGCGTAGAATTCCTGCGAGGTCTGGTTCTCCAAGGTGCTCGCGCGAATCGGCATATAGCCCGTCTCGGTGTGCCAGTAGGCGTTGTTCTCGGTGTTGGTCATCCAACTGATGAAGGTCCACGCGGCTTGCTGCTGCTCCTCGGGGATGCTCGCGACGATGCCTAAAGTCGCCCCGCCGATGGGGGCCGCGCAGACCTCGTTGCAGGGTAAGGGTGCGACGCCCAGCTCGAAGTCCGTATCCTCTTGGAAACTGCCTAGGTTGCCCGTCGAGGTGAAGATCATGGCGGTGCGGCCCGAGAAGAAGTCCTGGTCGGAGAGGTCTTCGTTGGCGTCAATGCCCGCTTCGGCGTAGGCGACCTCTTCTTTGTAGATGAGGTCATGCAAAAAGCTGTAAGTTTCTACCGCTTCGGGCGCGGTCAGAGTCAGCTCGGTCACGGCCTCGTCCATCCAGTCGCCGCCGTTTTGCCGCACAAAGGCGTGGCGCACCCACTGGGGCGGGGCGCTTAGACCGTACTGGACCGTCTCGCCGTTCTCTTGCACGGTGAGGGTATTCGCGGCCGATACCAGTTCATCCCAAGTCGCGGGCGGGCTCTCGGGGTCTAAGCCCGCTTCGCGGAAGAGGTCCTTGTTGTAGTACATGACCGGCACGGAGTTGTTAAAAGGAATCACATAGGGCGTGTCCCCGTACTGCGCCGCTTCCCAGATGCCGGGGATGAGGTCGCCCGTGTCGAAGCCCGTGCTGCTAATCAGCTCGTCCAGAGGCAGCAGCACGTTCCGGTCTGCGAAGATGCCGTAGCGGGTGATCTCTAACTGCACCACGTCCGGCACGCGGCCCGACACGACAGCCGCTTGTAAGCGCGTGATCATCTCGTTGTAGTTGCCCGCGTCCACCCCCTCAATTTGGATGTCGTCGTGCGAGGCGTTGAACTCCTCGATAAGGGTTTGCATCGCGTCGTTGTCCCCGAATGAGTGCCAGAAGGTGAGGGTCGTTTGAGCCTGGGCGAAGGTGGCGAAGGTTAGGAGTAGCGCGGCGAGCAGGGCGAAGTGTTTCATGAATTCCTCCAACGTGCGGATTTGTCCAGCGCCGGTGCGGATAGTGCGGGCGCGAAAGACTTAGGTGGCGTGAGAGCTGAAGATTTGGGATAGGGAGATGAGGAGAAAGAGCACCGGCAGTTCTCCTTATATCTCCTTATCAACCCTTCAGCCCTGAAAGCGCAATTCCCTTAACGAGCTGCTTCTCAGCCAGCGCGAAGGCGATTAGCGTCGGTAAGAGCACCAGAACACTCGCGGCAAGAACGACCGGCCAGTTTGTCAGCCCCTCCTCCTGGCTCACCGCGAGAAAGCTCGCTAAACCGATCTGCACGGTGCGCATATCTTGGGAGTCGGTGACGATGAGAGGCCACAAGTAGGCGTTCCACTCGCTTAGGAAAGTGAAGAGTCCGGCAGTGGCAATCGCAGGTTTGGCGAGCGGCACGAAGATACGCCATAGGGTCGTGAAGCGGCTCGCCCCGTCGATGCGGGCGGCGTCCTCTAACTCCTGCGGAATGCTCTTGAAGTGCTGCCGGATGAGAAAGACGCTAAAGCCGCTCGCGAGAAAGGGCAGGATGAGCGCGCCGAAAGTGTTGATGAGGCCGAGATTGGAGAGCGTCAGATAGTTGGGGATGAGCACCACTTGGGCGGGAATCATCAGCGTGGCGAGGAAGAGCCCGAAGAGAAGATTTTTACCGACGAAGCGCAGCCGCGCGAAGGCGTAGGCCGCCAGGATGGAGGTCAGAAGCTGCCCGGCGGTGATTGCCGAAGCCATCACGAGCGTGTTGAAGAAGTAGCGCGCGAAGGGCGCGCCCGTCCAGGCAAGGAGGTAGTTGCGCCACTGCGGGTCGTTGGGCAGAAGTTGTGGCGGGAAGCGGAAGGCTTCGATTAGGGTCATGAGCGAGGTACTGAGGGTGATGAGGAAGGGTGTGACCATAACGAGTCCGGCAAAGAGGGCTGTTATTACCGCGAGAATGCGCCCGAAGGGTAGGAAGACCTTAGTACGGGCAGCCCGAGGCAACCCTTTCGCGGCTTCGCGGTTCCGCCTGAAACGTGCGTCAGCCATAGTGCACCCGCCGCCCGGCCACACGGAACTGAACGTAGGTGAGAATGAGCAGAATCACGAGCAGTACGACGGCCAAGGCTGACGCCCGTCCGATATCGAAATAGACGAAGGCACGGCGGTAGAGCAGGTTGACAAGTACATCGGTACCTAGCGCCGGGCCGCCGCCCGTCATCACGTTCACGACCGCGAAGACCTGAAACGAGCCGATGACCGAGACGACCAGGATGAAAAAGGTGGTAGGCGTCAGGAGCGGCCAGGTCACCGAGCGGAAGACTTGCCAGCCGCTTGCCCCGTCGATGCGAGCCGCATCGACGTACTCCTTGGGAATCGCCTGGAGCCCTGCGATGAAGAGGACGATGTCGTAGCCGAGACTCTGCCACACGCTCACGATGACGACCGCCCAGAGCGCCGTGTTCGGGTCGATGAGCCAGGGCACGCGCGACGTGCCGAGCCCGGTCAGGAGCGCGTTGACGAGCCCTGCGTCCGTATTGAAGAGGTAGCGCCACACGAGCGCGATGGCGACCGAGGAGGACACCACGGGTAAGAAGTACGCGCCGCGCAGAAAGCGGTTGAGACGTGTCTCGCGCAGGACGAGGTGGGCCAGCCCTAAAGCCAGAACCAGGCGCACCGGCACCGATACAGCGACGAAGAGTAGGGTCACGCGGAGCGAATTGCGAAACTCGCTGCTGCCAAGCAAATCCCGGTAGTTCTCCAACCCCACGAAGGGCCGATTCTCACTCAAGAAGTCCCAGCGCTGCACGCTTAAAATCAGCGAATACACCGTCGGCCAGAGCAGAAAAACCGCTAGGAAAAAGAGCGCGGGCAAGACGTAGAGGTACGCGGGCCAGTCGTAGACCCTTCTGGAACGCCGCAGCCTCGTGATCACGCTTCAAGGTAGCGGGGCGATGTCAAGGTGAGGTCAGCAGCAAAGCGCCTCGTTCGGGCTGACCGTGCGATGACTTTTCAGGTCTATAACGAGCGTTACACTTAGCAGGTATCATCTGGTCAGAGTGTACGTAGTTCTGCGAAGCAACACTCTCACTTTGCAAAAGGATGTTTCACTGCGTGAAAATTACATAACTAGCACGCACTTTAAGGGATGATATCTGCGACATTCTGTCTCAGTGTGTCGTGGAACTGCTAACTTATACGATGAGCCATCTTAGCCTTGACCGTGAAGCGTTTCCGCCCGAAGCAGCGCACCGAGAGAGGTACACTGTGATGGGTGTCGCAGTGACTCTGTACTGCCTCGAGCGCGGCTAACGGTGCAGCGTAGTCTTCGAGGACGTATCGCTCGAGCACAGCGGGATGCGTCGCGCTATCTCTACATTCCCTTCGAGATGCCCGAATGTGCTGAGCGCTTGGAAGTTCGGCTCGATTACCCGAGTCACGCAGGAGAGAACGTCCTCGACCTAGGCGTCGCTGACCCTCGCTTCAGACCGGAGGTCTACCCTAATACGCGCGGCTTTCGCGGCTGGAGCGGCGGCTTCCGTGACCGCTTCGTGATTACATCCGAGGCGGCGACGCCTGGGTATCTGCCTGGCCCTCTCATTACAGGAACCTGGCACGTCCTTCTGGGGCTTCATAAGGTTGCGGCGGAGGGGTGCGACTACGCGCTCGAGCTCCTCTTCGACGAACTCTCCGACACGCTCACGCTCCCCCTTCCTCTTTTCAGCACACAGCCTATGGGCGACTTCGTTCCCGGCTGGCACCCCGGCGACCTGCACGCGCACACCTTCCACAGCGACGCGGCGGGCTCGCCGGATGACCTCGTGATGGCGGCGCGGCGGCGTAGGCTCACTTTCTTAGCGGTGACTGACCACAATACGGTGAGCCACGTGTCACACCTGCAAGCGCGGAGTGACCTGCTCCTTATTCCCGGACAGGAAGTGACGACCGACTTAGGACACATGAACGTGTGGGGCGCGTCGGACTGGGTGGACTTCCGCTTCCAGTCTGAGGGGGATTTAGCGAGGCTCGTAGCATGTGCCCACAACTTGGGAGGCGTCACCTCGGTCAACCACCCGAAAGCGGGCGGCCCGAACTGGCAGTTCGGCGTTCCCGATGTACACGCGCTCGAGGCCTGGAACGGCCCTTGGGCGAACCGCAACTGGGAGGCGCTAGATAGGTATCAAGCCCTACTCTGCGCCGGACGGCGCGTCACGCTTGTCGGCGGCAGCGATAGGCACCAGCCCGGCTACCCCGACCCGGACCCGGAGGTCTTACAGGTCGGCAGCCCGACGACCTGGCTCTATATGGAGGAGTTGAGCGTGAATGCCGTTTTGGACGCCATCAAGCGCGGTAGGGCGTTCGTCTCCGAGTCACCGGAAGGGCCGAGGCTCGAGCTTCGCGCAGCAGGACGCGAACCTGGCGAGACCGTCACCGCGAGCGGGGAAATTGAGCTCGAGGTCTGCGTGACCGGCGCAGAAGGTGACGTGCTCGTGCTCGTCGGACGTTCTGGCGTCATTCATAGAGCGGAAATTATAGAGCAATCCTTCACCTCAAATGTACGGGTCTCAACTGAAGAAACGTTTGTCCGCGCTGAGGTCTGGGCGGGTGAGGCACGTAGGAAAAGGGTGCTCGAGGTCGTCCAGGTAGCCCATGCTCAAGGACGCTTGCCCTCAAACCTAACCCCTGAAAAGGTCGCTGCACGCCCCTACCGGCGGGCGCTCTCGAATCCTATCTATCTGCGAAGTCTGTGAGCTTGCGTTAAACGCGTATCAGCGTTGTGACGTGCGCGGTCAATGGTGCGTTGTAGGACGAAGGGGGCTTAAACCAGACGCTACCTGCATCCATCTGAACTTCCTGTGACACTCACTCTGTAAGCTGCCCCCAAATCCTAGGGAGAAATGAGGAGGCAACCATGCGATTTCTTTTCACCGTTTTGGCGTTCACTTTTCTGAGCATCGGTTTCGCGCAAGACCTGCGCATCGTCGCAGGCGTCGTAGGCGGCAAGTCGCCCGAGGAGATGCAGCTCTTCGAGGAGGAACTAGCTGCAGACTTGGGCGTGGTTAGCGTGGACATGATTCAAGCCTCCGGCGACTACAACCAGTTTATTCAGACGGCGCTAAGGGGCGGCGAGCAGTTCGACCTCCTCTACATGAACACGCCGCTGATGGACATTCTCGTGGAGCAGGACGCGCTTCTAAACCTCACCGACTTTATCGAGCAGAGCGAGCAACTGTCCGACCCATCGGTCATCCCCGACGAGGAGTGGGAGCAAATTACCTACGACGGCGAAATCTACGCTGTCTTCAACAAGTTCGAGGGCGGCACCATGCCGACTGTACGGGCGGATTGGCTCGAGACGTTGGGCTTAGAGGTACCGACCACCGTCGAGGAATATGACACGGTTCTCACAGCCTTCGTCGAGCAAGACCCAGACGGTAACGGCGAGGCCGACACCTACGGTCTCTCCTCGGCGGGGCTCTACGACCTCCAGCCCTTCTTCGGTGCGTACGGCGTCAAGGCACGCTACGTCATGGAGGACGACCAGCGCACCATTCCCTACGCGACTGAAGCGGCGATTCCCGCTTACGAATGGCTGAGCGAGTTATACGAGCAGGGCATCATGGACCCGAACTTCGTCACCAACGACACAGGGGACATGCGCAACCTCTTTCTCGCGGACGGCGTCGGCATGGTGACCTACTGGGACGCCTGGGTCGGGCTCTTCAACGCGACGCGCCAGAATGAGGACCCCAACACCGACTTCCGAGCGATGGGCATCGCCGCGCCGACGGGACCGGACGGTAACATCATCATGCGGCGCGGCGACCCGAGCGTGTGGGGTATCCCGGCGAACGCGCCCAATCCTGATGCAGCCCGGCAGTTCCTCGAGTACTGGCACACCGAAGAGGGCATCACGTTGGGCTCAGTGGGTATCGAAGGGCACGACTACACAGTCGCGGAGGACGGTAGTATGACGCTGACCGAAATCGGCGAGGAGCACAACCTGGATCACGGCGTGCCGCGCTGGTATAACGAGAATGTCGAGCCGCCCTTCGGCACCCTGCCGGGCGTCACCGAGGCCGAGGCTATCGTCATGCAGCACGCGACCCTGGAGCTGTCTACCGCCGACTGGCCCGAAGCCGAGGCCATCGTTAATGACTACGCCTTTCGCGCTATCACAGGAGAGATGCCTGTCGAAGAGGCCGTCGCGCAGATGCACGACGAGCTGATGGGTGCGGGGCTCATTGATCGCTAAAGCGCAACATAGAGCAATGTCAGCTCACTGGGAAAGCATCTCGGTGAGCTTTCTTGCCGTTCCGCCTGATTTGTCTGCGTACGACGCTCACTCGTGAACCGCCCGGAAACGCTATGAAACATCTCAGGCGTCACTATCAGCTCTACCTTTTGGCGCTGCCCGCGCTACTCTACTTCACGATTTTCTCGCTCTACCCCATCGTTCAAGGGTTTTGGATCAGCCTGCATGAGCCGCGCTTGCTTGGCGGCGGCGCATTCGTTGGAATGCAGAACTACGAAGAGGTCTTAGCGGACCGCGCCTTCTGGCGGGCGCTGCGCAACACGCTCTATATGGGGGTCGGCATGGTCGTGCTCGGTACGCTCGTGCCTATCTTCTTAGCGATCCTGCTCTACGAACTCCCGTACGCGCCGCTCCGCAACCTCACTCAGACCATCACCTACACGCCGCATCTCTTCAGCTGGATCGTCGTGGGCGGCATCTGGATTCAGGTGCTCTCGCCGGACACGGGGCTCTTTAACAACGTGCTGGTGCGGCTCGGCGGTGAGCCCGTTCACGTGCTGGCTCGCCCGGACCTCGCCAAGCCTGTGTACGTGCTCTTAGCGGTCTGGAAAGACGCGGGCTACTACGCGGTTCTCTACTTCGCGGCGCTGAGCGCCATCAACCCGAACCTCTATGAGGCGGCGACCATTGACGGGGCCGGGCGCTGGGGTAAACACCGCTTTGTGACGTTGCCGCTCCTCGCGCCGACCGCGCTCGTCGTCTTCGTGCTGAGCTTAGTCGGGGCGCTCAAGATGTTCGACCAGGTTTTCGTCCTGCGCAACCCCGCGACGACTAGAGCTGTGGATGTCCTTATGACCTACGTTTACGACCGGGGCATCGCTGGGTTCAAACTAGGCGAGGCGGCAGCGGCGTCCTTTCTGGTGGTGGCCGTCGGCGTCCTGCTTCTCTCGGGCTTGCGCCGGACGCTGCGCGTGCCCGAAAGCGAGCTGTACTGATGGCTAGGGTAGAGCGGCGTACGCTACAGAAGCCTCGAGTCCCAGGCCACCCCAAACTCAACCCCGCTGACCTCGGCTTGGCCCTCGCTGCCCTCGTCCTGATGGGGCTCACCGCCGTGCCGCTCCTCTACGCGCTCTCGCTCTCGTTCTCCACGCCTATCGCCTCGGTGCAGCGCGGCGTTAGCCTCCTGCCGAGCGAGTGGAGCGTGGAGGGCTACCAGGCTGCGTGGCAGCGGCTCCAGCTCTGGCGACCTTTTGTGAACAGCCTCATCGTCACGAGCATCGGCACGACGCTTCACGTTCTCTTCTGCGCGGGGGCGGCGTATGCGCTCTTACAACGCGCCTTTACTCTGCGCACGCTGACGGTTGCCATCGTCGCGCTGAGCATGAGCGTGCCGAGCGAGGCCATCATGGTCCCGCTCTACATTGTGAACCGGCAACTCGGCCTGCTCAACACGCTCACCGCGCTCGTTATCGCCGGGCTTTTGTCGGGCTTCAGTATCTTTTTGCTCTTCAACTATTTCCGGGGCGTGCCGCGCGCCCTTTTGGATGCGGCGAAGATTGACGGGGCAAATCACTTCGCACTCTTTTTCCGCGTGGTCTTACCGGTGAGTGCGCCGGGGCTAGCGGCGGTCGGGCTCTTCGAGGTCGTCGCTAGATGGAACCAGTTCACCGAGCCGCTGCTCTACCTTACGGACGAGCGGCTCTTTACCGTTCAGCTCGCCTTGCAAGGGGTCGTGTCGGAGAACGAGACGACGAGCGGTCTGGGCGTCATCCTGCCGAATACGCGCATGGCGGCGGTGGTTATCGGGGTGGGCGTGCTGATTCTCGTATTTCCCTTTGTGCAACGCTTCTTTGTTAAGGGCATCACGCTGGGCGCTTCGAAGGAATGAGCGTAAAGGTTTGTGCAACAGTTGCGCGCGTTCGCCGCACAGCACCTCCTGCTGCTCGACTACTAGCCCCTTCCAGGCACGAGCACCGCTCCAGCCCGCAACCTTCCAACCGAGTCTGGGTCGTGCGAGGGTAGGTATACGGGCGACTCCTCTGGCGCGAAGGCGAGGACGTGTTCTTGCGCCTCGCGCATCTAAGTACCCGACCAGAAATAGCTTAAACTAAGCTATAGCGAGGATCAAAACAGTTAAGCTGAATGAGGTAGCGCGTTCAGAATTAGAGAAGGGCTACCGAGAAGGCGATACGCACAGCTATAGACAGCATTGTCAGATGATGTTGCTCAAAAGCGAGCCGCGCACCTCGGCAGAAGTTGCTGAGATATTGGGTTGCTGCGAGGTGTCGGTGAACAACTGGCTGAAGCGTTATGAGGTAGAGGGTATTGAGGGGCTGCGTACGAGAGCAGGACGGGGACGCAGACCGATTTTAGGTGCTGGAGGCAGATTTAGCAGCAGTTAGAGTAGCGGTGCAGACACACTGACAACAGCTCAAGGTTGCGAGGGCCGAATTAGAAGAGGCGCTAGGTAAAAACTTCAGCACGAAGACCTTGGAGCGCTATATAAAAAACATGGTGCAAACTATAAACGCATCCGAAAGCGTCCCCTTTACCAAACAGACGAGGAAAGCTACGCCCTCAAAGTCGAGGAGCTAGACAATCTCGAATGGCTCTCTAGCCAAGGGCTGATTGACCTTTTCTACGGTGATGAGAGCCGCGTTTCGACTGAGCCTTGTATACCCTATGGCTGGCAGTTCAAGGATGAAGATGTGTTTACGCCCTCAGCTAAAGGCAAGGGACTCAACCTCTTCGGTTTATTCAGCCGCGATAATGACTTTCTATTCAGAACAACGAGAGGCAAGATTGACAGCGACTTCATCATCCGAGACCTTAGCCTTTAGCATCAGTAAGCTCACTGTCGTTGTACTCGGTAATGCGCGGGTACATGCCGCCAAGCGCTTTCAAGAGCGTCGTGAAGTGTGGGAACGGCGCGGGCTTTTCCTCTTCTACTTACCCCCTTACTCACTACACCTCAACCTGATAGAAATCCTCTGGCGTGAGCTCAAGTATGAGTGGCTCAGACCCGAGGACTACTTCGCTGAAGATACCCTCTTCTACGCCGTGACCCAAATCCTAGCCTCTGTCAGTAACGACTTGTCTATCAACTTCTCTCAGCCAAATCTCGGTTGAAAGTAATTGTGTACGGGTCCTTATCTGCGGTGCTCCGTCTCAGTATGTCTTGGAACTGCTAATACTAGCTTGACATCGCTTCTGGGCTCGGTTCCCTCAAAACCCCTATAGAAAATCTTAGTGTTTTACGGAACCCTAAAGTCAAATAAAAAGCAACGTTGAGCTTACATGAGCTTAACGTTGCTTGTCCTCTCGCTACCGATTAGGGCTCTATAAGGCTAAACAAAACTACTGTTTCTTTCACTCGAGATTTGTCCTCAAAGGCGACTCTGTTGCCACGGTTCTACGATCTCACGTGCCACCGCTCGCCCTTTGGGGGTTAGCTGTAAAACGTCGCCGCTACGCACCAGCAGGTTTTGATCCAGGCTTCTTAGGAGGACCTGACGAGCCTTTTTCTGGCTCCAGCGCAAGTGTTCTTGAAGGGCGCTGACCACGTTTTCCTCGAGGCGGCTTGGGTCGCTTTCATGGTTATAAAGGTGTACCGCCAAGGCGCGTCCCTCGTTAGCCTGGTGCTGGGCGCGGCGGCGCAGTTCTTGGGCGATAAGCCCGTAGCGCGGTCCGAACAAAAACGCTAGCAGCAAAAAGACGCCGGTCATGACCGCCATCATCCCGCCGATAGACACGTTCCAGTAAACGGCTAGGTAGTAACCGCTGATGCTCGAGGCTATAGACACTAATGAGCCGTAGAGGATCATTTTCCAGAGCCTGTCGGTGAGCAGGTAAGCGGTCGAAGCGGGCACAATAGCAAAAGCGATAAAGAGCACCGCGCCTACAGCGTCGAAAGCGGCCACGGCGGTTGCGCTGGTGAGCCCCAAGAGCGCATAAAAGAGCGCCACCGGCGCAAAACCGAGCGCCTTGGCGAGTCCCGCGTCGAAGGTCGAGATTTTTAGCTCTTTATAGAAGAAAATCACGAACAAAAAGTTGACGAGCGTGACCCCGCCGAGCGACAGCAGCGACTGCGGAATGTTGTAGGGACCGACCTGCACGGTGTCGAGCCAGACAAAGCCGATTTCGCCTAAAAGAACCGTGTGCTGGTCGATATGGACGTTGTGAGCGTAGGTGTTTAAGAGCAGCACCCCGATGGAAAAAAGCACCGGAAAGACCAGCCCGATGGCCGCGTCGTTTTTGACCTTACGGGTGTTGACCAACATTTCGGTCAAGAACACGGTGAGGACGCCGGTCAGCGCCGCGCCCAGGAGCTGGACGGGACCGCTCTCCTGCTTGGTTAAAATCCACACGATCACGATGCCAAAGACGATCGAGTGGCTGATCGCGTCTGAGAGCATACTGTTTTTACGCAAAACCAGAAACGCCCCGAGCAAACTCGAGCCTATCCCAACGAGCGCGCCCGTGAGCATAATCATCAGCGGAACATTGTTGAAAAAATCTGTTATCATCTGTTCTCCTGCGGGTTCAAGTTCTCCAAAATGCGTTCGGCTTCAGCGCGCCCCCCGGCGGTAAGCTCCCAGTGCGGACCCTCCTCGGGCATGTGCGGCACGCTTTTGATGAAGCCGCGCCGCTCGAGCCGCCCCAGGATCGCTTCGGTGCCGACGCCGTAGTAAGCGTTCACCATCCCCTGTTCGGTCTTATAATGAGGGTCGCCGTGCCGCTGTGAGAGGCTGTAGAGCGTGGTGAGGACGCGCTGCGTGCGTAGCCGACGGCGGTTGCGCAGGTGCTGCGCGGCTTCCCAGAGCAAGCCGCGCTCCGGCGCGAAGAGCAGCGAGAGAACGACCAGCGCGGAGATGCTCAGGACGATTAAAGGACCCGTCGCCAGCCCGCGCCGCACGGCGCTTAGCACACTGCCGAAGACGCCGCCCGCCGCGCCAATAAAGGCAGCCAGCACCACCATCTGCTCGAGCTTTTTGCTCCACTGCCGCGCCGCCACAGCGGGCGCAATCACCATCGCCGCCATCAACACCACCCCGACCATCTGCAAACCGATCACGACGGCGAGCGCGAGCATCACGGTGAGGACGATCTCGAGGGCGATGACCGGAAAGCCCAGCGACCCGGCAAAGCCGGGGTCAAACGTGACCAGCTTAAACTCTTTCCAGAACGCCGCCACCAGCAAAAGCGCGAAGAGCGTCACCCCACCCATAACGTAAAGGTCACTGCGTAAAATAGCGGCGGCTTGTCCAAAGAGAAAGCTGTCCAGCCCGCCCTGAGAGGCGTTGCCCGTGCCCTGGATATAGGTGAGCAAAACGATACCCAGCGCAAAAAAGACGCTGAGCGCGGACCCTAGCCCCGCGTCGGTTTTGAGGCGACTGCGGCGCGTTAAAAGCAGCATCAAAAGTGCCGCCAACGTGCCCGTAATCAGCGCCCCTAACAAGATACTGCCGAGCTGCCGCGACCCCGCCACGATAAACCCCAGACACACCCCCGGCAGCGCCGCGTGGGACATAGTGTCCCCCAACAAACTCTGCTGCCGCAGCACCGCAAAGGAACCCAAAACCCCGCTGCTAATGCCCAAGAGCGCCGCGCCGAGGGCTACGTTCTGAATGGTGTAGTCTTGAAACAGGGTGAGAAGGGCGTCCATCAGTTCGCCTTGAGGTTTTCAGATGCGGGTTTTTGCGCCGGTTCTTGCACCGGGAAATGGTTATCGCCGAGTAGCGCGATCTGTCCGCCATAAGCCGAGCGCAAGTTCTCGGCGGTGTAGACCTCACGGACGGGTCCTTGCGCCACCGCTCGGACGTTCAAAATCAACATCCAGTCGAAGTAACTCGTGACGGTTTGTAAATCGTGATGTACCACGATGACGGTTTTGCCCCGGTCGCGCAACTCGCGCAACAGGTTGACGATGGCGCGTTCTGTGGTGGCGTCCACGCCCGCCATCGGCTCGTCTAAAAAGTACACGTCGGCATCTTGGACCAGTGCCCGCGCTAAAAAGACGCGCTGCTGCTGTCCCCCCGAGAGTTGACTGATTTGCCGGTCGGCGAAGTCTTGCATCCCGACCAGCTCTAAAGCTCCTAAAGCCCGCTCGCGCTCCTTCTTGCCGGGTCGCCGAAACCAGCCCAAGTGACCGTAAAGCCCCATCGTCGTCACGTCTAAGGTAGTAGTTGGAAAGTCCCAATCGACCGAAGAGCGCTGTGGTACATAGCCGACCCTACTGCGCTGCTCGCGGTAAGACCCCCCGTGAATGTAAACGTGACCCGCCGCAGGCTTGACAAGCCCTAGAATCGTCTTGATGAGGGTGCTTTTGCCCGCCCCGTTAGGTCCAACGATGGCGGCGAGAACGCCCGGCGGCACGTCCAAGTCGATGTCCCACAATACGGGCTTGCTGTGATAGCTCACAGTTAAGTCTTCGACATGAACTGCGAGGTTGGGTTCGTGGGTTTCGTTCATGGTTTCCTTTCGAGCCTTTATATAGTTTCACTAAAATAGGTCCTCAAAGCTGCTGCCCAAGCTATTTGCCCTGTTAATTCAACCAGGTGAGTCGTAACGCAAGGGGTAGCGGTGTGTCGCAACAACACACCGCTACCGAAGTTCAGCCGTCTGCTACTGCGCTTGCGCCACTTCGACGCCCCACTGCTCCGCCCAAGCGCTTAGCGCTTCGGGCAAAGGTGGCACCGTGCCACCGAGTGCCTGCGTGATGTTTTTGGTGTTTTCAAACAGCATCCCGATGTAGGTGCCGCCTGCCGTGCCGTCTTGCCCCATCGCGTCGGAGTAGAGCTGTCCGCCAATTTCGACCGCTTGACCCCGCTCCTGCGCTGCCTGTCTGACCGACTCGACAGTCCGCGGATTGATGGTGGACTCGACGAAAATGGCGGGGACTTGCCGTTCGACGACGGTATCAACCGTGCCGCGAATATCGGCGACGGCAGCTTCGGCTTCGGTGCTGATCCCTTGGATGCCTGCCACTTCGATACCGTAAGCCCGTCCGTAGTAGTTAAAGGCGTCGTGGGCAGTGACTAAGATGCGCTGCTGTTCGGGGATTGAGGCGATGCTCTCCTCGACCCAACCGTCCAGCGCCATGAGCTGATTGGTATAGCTGTCCACATTAGCTTGCATCTGCTCGGCGCAGTCGGGGCGCAGCTCGCTGAGCGTGTTCATGACGGTTGGGGCGAGTTTTGCCCACAAGCTCAGGTCCATCCACAGGTGCGGGTCGATGCCGTAGATGTCTTGCACCGTGATGAGGTCGCCCGGATCAATCGACGAGGGCGAGGCGGCGACGGTGGTTTTTTGCTCAGCAAAGCGCTCTAAAACGTTACCGAGCTGACCCTCGAGGACATACCCCGAATAAAAAATTGCATCGGCATTTTGAAAGAGACGCACGTCTTGTGCGCTCGCCTGGTATAGGTGCGGGTCGACGCCCGCCCCCATAATCGCGGTCGCCTCTACGCACTCCCCGCCAACGTTTTTCACCACGTCGTTCAACATGCCAACCGTAGAAATGACATTAAGAGGTTCTTGGGCAAAAGCGCCCATGCCAAAACTCAGTACAACAACCAACGCTATAAAAAACTTCTGCATTTAATAATCCCTCAATCTCCAAATGATTGAAGCAAATGAAATTATTTGCCTTGCCTAAAATCATAACGTAGGACGCCTTGACTGTCAACCGTAGTCGCAGCTGCGCTAGGACACCTGACCCTCAATCTGCTGCGCTAAGTCCGCTGATAGGGCGAAGCTTCCCCCCTGACCGGTGACATGAAACAGCTTGCCGAACGGTTCTTTCCCTTTAATCTCGAGCACCGCGCCGGGTTTCACGCCGAGGCTGAAAAGATAGCTCAGGACTTCGCTCTCCTGGCTTAAAATGCGGTTGATTGTGAGGGTCTCGCCCACCTCGAGGCTCGCTAAGGGTTTGCCTGCTTGCCGCGGCACTACCCCCTCCACCGTAGGGATTGGGTCGCCGTGCGGATCGAAGGTAGGCTGTCCCAACTTCTCTGCTAAACGCTCAGTGAAGCGCTCGGTCATAGTGTGTTCCATCAGCTCCGCCTCTGCGTGGACCTCATCCCAGGTGTAATCGAGGTAGTCGATCAGAAAGGTTTCGATGAGCCTGTGGCGACGGAGAAGACGTAGTGCCTCCAAACGCCCCGTTTTCGTGAGCTTCGCGCCGTGATAGCGCTCATAGGTGACGAGATCGAGCTTCGCTAGCTTGCCCAACATCCCCGTGACCGAAGGGGCAGTGACCTCCAAGTGTTCGGCGAGGGCGTTGGTGCTAACACTCTCATCTTCGGCAAGTATCCAAATCGCCTTCAGGTAATCCCCGACAGAGTTTGATAGCGACATTGTTTTAATCATGCCTAATTTTATCATTTAAGTGAGGTGTCTTACAACCGTCACAATATTTAGGTGAAGTGCATATGCGGTTTCGAGCAAACAGGTTAAT
This sequence comes from Trueperaceae bacterium, assembly GCA_965213925.1. Lineage (GTDB taxonomy): Bacteria > Deinococcota > Deinococci > Deinococcales > Trueperaceae > CBDBZX01. The sequence goes on along the minus strand of OZ243927.1, from coordinate 3,191,112 downwards.
TCGGTAGCCATTTCAACGCTCGAGTAGGGAGAGGAAACAAAGAGGGTCGAGCAGACCGCTCTGGTAACTCTCGGCGACCAACAGTTTTAGCTGTTCACGAACGCTCCTAACGCGAGACCCCACACCACACCGCACCGAAGTGCTGTGACCCCTTCGTGAGTAGGCACATGAGCACGCCTTTGTACCCGAAGCTCACCGCCACTGAAGCCATACCCGCTACGCAGGGCGCTTTGCTCACGGTTGCAGGCGACGTCGCCACTTCAAATGCCGAGTTCAAAGAGGTGGTCGTGGACGCCGAGTTCACCACACGTTTAGGTCTTCGCTCCTTGAAGCATCTGCCCTTACCCTTTGTCGGACGTTTCAGAACCAACGCTAAAGTTATATTTGGCGCTCAGCGGGTACGGGTCAGAGACCTAGCAGAGCGCTTCTTGCCTGGTCGCGCGAGGTGGTATCCCAAGCTCAAGCGCTACGTCAAACGTCTCAAAGTCGTACTCGAGGAGGTCGGCGTTATAGACCTCCTCCTTGTCTGGCAGGCACAAGGGCGCACCTGGCATCTCACTGCGCTTGTCAGACCTGACGAAGCGCGAGGTTGAGATTCTTGAGCTTATGAGTGCTGCGCTCTGCAGGAGGACATCACACGCCTACGCAACCGTCTCGAAGCCGCCGAGCAGGGACTCACCCACCCAGAAGTTCTGACTTCTTTAAGACGTCGTATCGAGGCGCTCGAAGCTGAGAAGCAAGCGCTGGAAGAGGCGCTCGGGCGAGAAACCGAGAACACGCACCCTCAAGAACTCGAGCTGCTGACGAGCATTCCTAGTATCGGCACGAAAACTGCCTGTTTGTTTCTAGCAGAGGTAGGAGACGTGGGTCGCTTTTCGAGCGCAAGTAAGCTCGTCGCCTACGCGGGTCTGACACCCGCTCTGTTCGAGTCAGGTAGCAGTGTAAACCGGCGCACGAGGATTTCCCGGCTCGGTTCCGGTAGCCTGCGGCACCTCCTGCACATGCCCAGCTTGGTCGCTATTCGTTATAACCCTACGCTCAAGCGCTTCTTTGAGCGCTTAATAAACAAGGGCAAGAACAGAAAGGCTGCCGTGGTCGCTTGCATGGCGAAGCTTCTCAGGATCATGTACGGTGTCCTCGTCCACCAGCGCCACTTCGACCCCGACTACCTCAAAAGCTTGACAAGCATCACAGCATCTCATCTTGTAAATGCTCTATAAACCTTCTCCTGTCTGAAGAACATCAGCGACGAAACAAATCGACGTTGGGCAGAGTACGGAACTTAGCGGACGAACCCGTAATGCGGACATTTGAGCCAGACCTGACGCAGCTCCATAGCCAGCGCAAGCTCCTCCACGCTAAGTCTCTGACCAATCTCGGCTCGAGCGCCGCGCGGGTTTGCCCGTATCCGGTAGTGCCCAACAGTTCAACGAGAAGGTCAAAACCCTCATCTTCTCAGTCATGCATGGCAAAAGTTCGCTCGCGGTAATTTCGGCGCGTTCGTGCGTACTCGTACATGCCTCACCGAATTCAGAAGCCTGAGCCGCATCGAGAAATAATTGAGTGCGTTGGTGAAGAGACCCTTCAGGGTTTCTACACTCTTGCCGAGTCAGTCACCGTTTTTTTGACAATTTACTTTGTTTAAGGTATTGTAAAAGCGCTTTTACAATGTCATAGCTGAGCATTAAGCGAGAGGTCTTTATGAAGCAACTCGAGCCTTCACGAGCAACAATTGACGAGGTTGCCGAACGCGCATGCGTCTCTATCAGCACTGTTTCACGCGTTATCAATGGTCTAAACCGGGTGCATCCTGCAACGCGGCAGCGTGTGCTAGATGCCGTTCAGGCACTAAACTACCAGCCGAGCGCCTTGGCCAAGGGTTTAGCCACCCAGCAGACTCACAGTTTAGGCTTCGTTATTCCAACGATTAGCGATCCCTTCTATCTGGGGATTGTGCGCGGTGTCGAGGAAGCGGCTGCCGCTGTCGGTCATAACCTCTTAGTCGCGAGTCAGGCGGCCCAGCCGGATGAGCCTTGCTATAAACCGCTCGTCAACCAAAGGCGTATCGACGCGATGGTAGTCGTAGGGATCAAAATTCCAGACGCGGATTTGCGCCAATTTACCCGCCAGCGCTTGCCTATCGCCTTTATTCAACAAGACGCGGGCGATCTAGCGGCAAGCTTTTTAACGGACAACTATGGCGGTGCGAAAGCGTTAGCCGACCATTTGCTCGCTTTAGGGCATCGGCACTTTGCTTACATCACAGGGAGTGACGCTACCCCTGACAGCGCCGAGCGACTGCGCGGTTTACAAGACGCCCTGCTCGCGGCTGGGTCGGTCTTACCGGAGGCTTACATCGCCCGTGGAACCTATCTACCAGGGAGCGGCTACGAAGCCATGCTGAGGTTGCTCGAGCTCGAGCCCCGACCCGAGGCTGTTTTCGCCGCCAACGATCAGATGGCGGTCGACGCTATTTTGGCGCTTCGGGAGCGCGGTCTCAGAGTACCCGAAGACATCGCCGTCGTAGGGTTTGACGACGTTCCGATGGCTGGCTACGTAACGCCACCTCTCACGACCGTCCGGCAACCCACCTATGAACTCGGCTTCCGAGCCGCCAGCTCGGTTCTCGGCAGGGCGAACTCAGCAGAGTCGCAGGTGCCGACGCGCACTGTACTCCCTACAGAACTCGTTATCAGACGCTCCTGCGGGAGCGTTGCTTAGAGCCTTGACCCGCTTCAGAAAGGAGGACCCCTTGGGCAGAGGTGACCGTTCAAAAAATCGTACGTCGGTTTCACATCTTGTTAAGTGCTGAAGCGTCTAACGCTAAAGACCCCAACGCTAAAGGCTAGGAGAAGAATATGACTGGAAAAATGAGAACATCGCTCGCTCAAAGCTTGGCTATCAGTGCGCTTTTAATCGGTGTTTGGGTAGGTGTAGGGACGGCGCACGCGCAAGACGACCTCTCAGGGACGCTGAGCGTCTCTGTTATTGAGGGCGCGATGCGCGGCACCGTTCAGCCCCTCGCCCAGGCGTTTACGGAGGCGCACCCGAACGTGAACGTCAACTTCGTAACCGAGCCGGAGGGGGGCGCGTTCGAAGCGCTCATCGCTGCGGGTAACCAGCCTGATCTGCTCATCACCTCACTAGGGAGCACTATCGGCCGGTTGGCTTCGCAAGACGTAGTGCTGCCCTTAGAAGAGCTGCCAGGCGCGCAAGAGCTGCTCGATCAAGTCGTTTCCAACGCGATCGAACCCCTTTACGGTCACACTTACTATATCCCTATCGGGGCTGACGTGACCATGATGATCTACAACAAGGAGCTTTTAGAGGAGGCGGGTCTCGACCCCAACCAACCTCCCACGACCTGGCAAGCGTTTTTAGACGCCGCCGAAGCGGTTCAGGCGCTGCCTGCACGTTCAGGCAACCGAAAGGTCTACGGCACGGTTTTCTATAACGAAGCTCTAGCGTGGGGCGGTTGGTACTGGAACATGTTACAGCCTATGTACCTCAACGCCAACCAGGACTCATGTGAGCTGCTTAACCGACTCGGAACCGGCATCGAGTTCGACAAACCCGAATGCAAGATGAGCGAGTTTTTCGCCTTCAACCAGGAAGCGCAAGCGTACGCCCCGCCGACGATGGAAACCAATTTCTTTAGCCGCCAGATCGGTATGTGGCCTCAGTACGGCTACTCGTGGGAGCCTAACCTCGGAGAGGCTGCCGGTCAGCCGATGGTGATCGGCGAGGATGTGGGCGTCGCGCCCGTGCCCGTACCCAACGAAGGCGACACCGCCTACACGACCTATGGAGGGCGCGCCCTCGTCATCCTCAAAACTAACCCCGAGAGACAGACCCTTGCCTGGGAATTTACCAAATTCTTGATGGGGCAAGAGAATAACAAGAGCTTTATCACGGAACTCGGCTACTTACCCGTTCTCAAAAGCCTTCAGGACGACCCTTACTTCCAAGACCCGGCGCGGCAACCCTTTGTGCAAGCACTCCAAAATGCCGTCTTGCCGCAGATGACCTCGAGTGCCGAGGCCGTAGCGGTTGCCGTTCAGGGAGTTTACCAACAGGTGGCGGTTGAAGATAGGGTCACGCCCGAACAAGGTGTTGAGACAGCCGCACAAGCGGCCCAGGAAGCGCTGCAGGCGCGTTAGCTTGTGGGTCGCTGGGGCTAAGCGACCCTTTAATACTGATTCAGCCAGCGAATGTCGCAGTTTAGAGCATCAGAGTTTACGCTCATAGAGCGACTTTTCAAATGTCAAAATGCGAACTGGTATTAGAAACGAGGGAAAGTCGTGGCACAAGCAACCGCAACGCTTGCTGGACAGAAGCAGCGTCAACCCAAAAAAGTGTGGCAGCGTATGCTCAGGTACAAGTGGGGCTACCTCTTCGTCGCCCCCTGGATCGCCTTGTTTCTGGTCTTTAGCCTCTATCCGCTGGCGCTGTCTTTTTACCTCACCTTTTTCGACTACACCTTCACCAACCCCGAACGCCTCACCTTCGTAGGCGTCGGCAACTGGATCAGAGGTATCACGGATCCGCTCTTCTGGCTCGCGTTGTGGAACATTATCTATAACCAGGTCGTCTTTATCGTGCTTAAAAACGGCTTGGGTTTGGGAACAGCGCTCCTGCTTCAGCGGGCGCACTTTATGGGGCACATCTTTCGCACCATCTACTTTATGCCTGTGTTGACCTCGGTTGTCGTCCTCATGACCATCGGCGGTTACCTCGTAAGCCCGACTGGACCGGTACAAGACTTTCTGGTCGGGCAGGGTGCCCTGGATACACCCGTCTACTGGCAGTTCACCCGCTGGCTGCCGATGCCGATTATCGCGCTAATCAACACCTGGAAGTGGTTCGGGATCAGCACCATCATTTTGCTCGCCGGGCTCTACGGCGTTGACAAGCAGCTCTACGACGCCGCCGCTATCGACGGCGCAGGAGCTTGGCAGAAGTTCCTCTATATCACCTGGCCTCAGCTCCAGCCGCAGATTTTCTTTCTCCTGATCATCGACGTCATCAACGGGTTGCAGATGTTCACCGAAGTGTACGTGCTCATGGGGCTCGACGGTGGCGATCAGCATCAGGCACTCACCCCCGTCCTCCACATCTACGCGCAAGCCTTTGATCGCTCGAACATCGGCTACGCCTCGGCGCTAGGGCTGCTGCTAGCCGGTATTATCGCGCTCGTGACCTGGTTGCAGTTCAAGTACGTGCAGCGGGACGTGACCTGATGAAAGGGGTGTCTGGGTCACAAGTGCTCATTTATGGGTTGCTCGTTTTCGGCGCGGTGTTCGTCGCTTACCCCTTTTTCTACATGGTGATGAACTCCGTCAAACCAGGTCCAGAGATTCTGAATTCACCCAATAGCCTACCCAGCCAGGTGACCTTTTCGGGGTACGTAGACGTGTTTGGACAACTCCACATGCTTCGGCTCTTTCGCAACTCCATCATCGTCTCGGGCTCGATTACGATTCTCAATACTTTCTTGAGTGCCCTGGCTGCCTATGCGGTCGCCAAAATTCCCTTTCCCGGACGTGATGGGCTCTTCGCCTTTATGCTCGCCACGATGATGATTCCGGGGGTCCTCCTGCTCATCCCTACCTACGTGCTTATCTACAACCTGGGCTGGGTCGGTCACTTCTACTCACTGATTATCCCCGGCGCGATCACGATTTACAACATCTTCCTCATCCGTCAGTTTATGGTGTCAGTGCCCGATGAACTGCTCGAGGCTGCCCGCCTAGACGGAGCCAGCGAACTCGGCATCTTCTTGCGCATCATGATGCCTATCTCACGTCCGGCTCTGGCGACCGTCGCCATTTTGACCTTTATCGGTTCCTGGAACGACTTTCTGGGTCCTTTACTCTACCTCAACAAGCCCGAAGTCTGGACGGTGCAGCTCGGCTTGCAGCAGTTTCAGTCGTCGGTGCCGGGGGAGAACGCCCAGCAGATTTGGGCGGCGACCACCCTTATTACCCTGCCTTTGATTGTCGTCTACTTCTTCTTGCAAGACCAGTTCATGCAAGCGTTTGCGAATGTCTCCTTAAAATGAGCCACTTTCAAGGGAAATTCCTATGTCCGATATGACCGCGCAATCCACCGAAGAAGCGCCCGCTCAGTCGTCAGCAGAGACAGGCTCTAAGCTGTCATGGCTGCGCGCGCCCCTCATCATCGCCGCTATCCTCTTGCTCTTTGCCGCGACCTACGCCTTTGCTTGGCGACGTGCCTACACCCTGTCGGAAACGTTTATGCAAAACGCCCAGGCGAGCTTTGAAAAAGGTGACTTCATAGACGCCCTGAGCGGCTACGACGCCTATGACGAGGCTACGGGCAGCTACGTCTTTCAAGGCGGTTACGCTCAAGTCGTGAACATTTGGAGTAACGACTACGCCTGGCCCATCCCCCCGACAGTAGAGAGCGCCGAGCAGCGCATCGACGAGATTATCAACCAACACTTTACGCTCTCAGATGCCGAAGGCTTTATTCAGGCTAACACCGGCAGAGCCAACCCTTACCTGGGCGCGGTCTACCTCCGCACGGGCGAGCTTTACGAGCAGGAGGACCCACGCGACGCTCGAGAGATTTACGAGTCCATCCCCGACCTCTTCCCCAATCAACCCGAGCTTATCGAGCGAGCCAAAGAACGCTTGAGCCGGCTCGGGCAAGGAGATCAATAATAAGCAACACGGACAATCCCGTTGAGCGCGCTGCTCCCGAGCACTGAGTGCACCGTTCTATCTCCGCTACGCCAGGCAAGAAACCATCTGCGATGCTCCCTACTCATCATCACTAAGAGGTGAGGTTGAACTATGAAAACGACCGTTCACGTCCTGCACACCACATACAAATTTGTCGCCTCTTGGCGCTTCACCTGGCTGGTCTGCGCCGTGCTGCTCTTAGGGGTTCAAGCCTGCGCAGTGAATCAGGGAGACGTAGAAGACCCGCTTCAAAAGGACAAGGATGTCACCTGGAAAGCCTGGGAGAAAAAAGAGGTCAGCGCTTTGGGAAACGACAACACCGGCGCAACCTTCGCCGAGAGCGATGATCCGCTCACGCCTGAAGGTCAGGCTAGCCTCGAGGTCACCCCGAGTGGCAGTGCCCCCGAGACCAAAGTCACCTTGAGCGTCTCGGGTGACGACCTCGAGGCTTGGCAGAAGTACGACCAGCTTGAACTCGAGGTCTACTTGCCCCCTGAGAACACGCTCAACCCGAGCGATTTCTTTTTAGGGATGGCGGACACGACGGATGGGTTTATGTGGCTGGACGGTCTGCTGAGTGACAGCAGCGTCCAAGCGGGCTGGAACCGCGTGGTGTACACGCTCCCTGACGCGCTACGTGAGCCTCAAAAGGAGCGGGACTACACCCTCTTCCTCTCTTTTTTCGCGTCAGACGCGGACGACGCTAAAGTTGCGCTCACCGAACCTTTTTACCTCGGCAGGGCTTATCTCGCCGAGAGCGAACCCGCACCGGGCGCGGAGCGCGACCCCACCTACGACGCCGAAGCGAAGGCGTTACTTGAACTGGACGATGCCGCCCTCATGGAGCGCGTCGCGCGGGAGACCTTCGACTACTTCTGGCAGGAAACCAACCCCGACACCGGTCTTATCAAAGACCGCAGCACGGACGACTCAGCCGCCAGCATCGCCGCCGTCGGCTTCGGGCTGAGCGCCCTGCCCGCCGCCATCGAAGAGGGTTGGATAGGTCGCGATGAGGGTTATGACCGCGTCCTAACCACCCTGCAAACGTTCGACAGTGGTGGCGTCGCGGGTAGGAACGGCTTTTTCTATCATTTCGTGGAGATGGCGACCGGGCAACGCGCCGGGGAGAGCGAGCTTTCCTCCATCGACACCGCGCTCCTCATGGCGGGCGTGGTGAGCGTGGGTGAGTACTTCCCGAACACCGAAGTGAGTGCGCTGGCGCAGCGTCTTTACGAAGCGGTTGACTGGCAGTGGATGACCAACGGCGGCGAGACGCTGTCGCTGGGCTGGACGCCCGAGGAGGGCTTTATAGAATCGCGTTGGAGTACGTTCGACGAAAGCCCTATCCTCTACATCTTGGCTATCGGCTCGCCGACGTACCCACTTCCGGCGAGCGTGTGGGACGCCATCTACCGCCCCGTCGTCACGCCCGAGGAGGCGAGCGCTTATATCCATCTCCCGTCCGAACCGCTCTTTATCTACCAGTATCCGCTGGTTTGGCTCGAGCTTCGCAACCAAGAAGACGCCTATGCCAACTACGTCAACAACGCGGCGCTCGCCTGCGAACGCAACGCCCAGTTTAGCGCCGAGCGCCAGGACGCATACGAGACCTACCAGAACGGCGTTTGGGGCTTGAGCGCCTCGGACGGTCCCGACGGCTACAGAGCCTACGGCGCGGCTGAAGGGAACCACGACGGCACCATCGCCCCCTACGCTTCAGCCGCCTGCTACCCCTTTACCCCTGAGTTGGCACTTCAAGGTGTGCGCGGCATGTTAGAGAGCTACGGCTCGTTGGTGTGGCGCGACTACGGCTTCGTGAGCGCCATCAACGCCGAGCGCAACTGGTATTCCACCGACCACATCGGCATCGACCAGGGCGACCTCTTGCTGATGATCGAAAACGTGCGCAACGGTCTGCCCCAGCAGCTTTTCATGCAAAACGCCAACGTGCAAAGGGCGTTGCAGGCGGTCGGTTTCGTCAGCAAGGAAGCCGACTACGCCGTCACGCCCGCCTACTTAGCCGATTGGCTGGCGCAGCAAGAAGGGCTCAAAGAGCCGCTCAGCGCACCGCAAACCACGAGCGCCATCACCGTCGACGGCAACTTGGACGACTGGACAGGGGCAACGTGGTACACCGTCGACAAAACGATGAACGTCTCTAATGACAGCGTCGCCCCGGTCGGTTCGGACACCAACCTGAACAGCACCTTCGCGCTTTACTGGGACGCCACGACCTTGTACCTAGCTGCTGACGTGACCGACGACGTGGTAGTCAGTAACATCGCGCCGGACGACCTCGTCAACTTCTACCGCACCGATTCTGTTGAGTTCTATCTCGACCCGAGAGAGGCTGGCTCGAGCGCGGGCTTGCTGAAGCTCGCGGTGATCCCCTTCGACACGGACGGACAGGTGCAAGCTATCCGACACCAGGACGCCAATCCCGGACCGATTGCGACGAGTGCGCCCGGCGCGCAGGTCGCCTCGAGCCGCACAGATACGGGGTACATCGTTGAGCTGTCGGTGCCGCTCGAGCTGCTAGAGGTTCCCGGCGCAGAGGACACGGAACTCGGCTTTTCGCACGTCGTCTACAACAGCAACCAGACAGACGCGGCGGTGGGCGCTTACATCCGGGAGAACATCATCGGCTGGAACCCGGTACCGGACGTGTGGGTCAGACCGGACGCCTGGAGTACACTGACACTTCAGTAGCCCACAACTTGCGAAGCCTCGTACCTTCGCTGTGAGCGTCAGTTCTTAGCTCGAGGAGCTTAGCTAAAACCTAACAGTCTGACCCAGATGCTTTTTTGCGAACTCCGAATATAGCAGGCGGCATCTGGGTTGAGCTAATTTGGCGAGGTGAACTATCACGTCATCAAGTGCTTCGTAGTCGGCATACACCTCACAAGGATGAAATCCCGTTAGCCGTCGGTTGAGACTCACGTCAGGCTTCATATTCGTGATGACTGCAAAGGCAGAGCATAAGAACAACGTTTGCGACCTTATCAACTGACCTATCAACTTTTACAGAGAGGACGCTGCCGAGGCGTCCCCGCCCAGTACAGGAGACCCTATGGCATCGTTTGAAACCCCCTACGGCTTCTTTAGCGATGACGGCAAGGAGTACGTCATCACGAATCCTCATACGCCTGCCCCCTGGATCAACGTGCTTTCCAACGGCGACTACGGCTTCACCCTCTCGCAAGCAGGGAGCGGCTACAGTTGGCGCACCCACGCGGACCTCAACCGCCTCACGCGCTGGCAGCAAGACCTCGTCCGTGACGATTGGGGCAAGTACCTTTACGCCAAAGATAGGGACACGGGCGAGGTGTGGTCACTCGCCTATCAGCCCTGCAAAAAGTGTGGTGAATACCGTGTCCGGCATGGCTGGGGCTATTCGGTCATCGAAAACAGTCACGACGCGCTGAGGAGTGAGGTTACCTATTTTGTACCGAAGGGCGACCCGTGCGAACTGTGGTGGCTCAAACTGACGAATGAGAGTAGCGAACCCAAGCGCCTGCGCCTCTTCAGCTATTTCGAGTGGGGGCTCGGAGCCGCCCCCGATTCGCACCGCGAGTTCCACAAACTTTTCATCCGCACCGACTACGACGAGGCGAGAGCTACGCTGCTGGCAACCAAAAACTTGTGGGAGCTGCCCGGTACGCATTGGAACACTCCCTGGTCCTACGTGGGGTTTCACAGCGCTTCGCGTGTACCCGTAGCCTTTGAGAGCGATAAGGGGCGCTTTCTGGGACGCAACGGCACGCTGGCTCACCCTTACGCCGTGCAGCATGGCAACCTCAGCAACACGGTCGGTCGTTTCGCTGACGCTGTGGGGAGTTTGTGCGTTGACTTAGAGCTTCTCCCCGGCGAGAGCGAAGACCTCGCGTTCACGCTCGGCGCAGCTGATACGCAGGCGCAGGCTCTCGAGCTAGCCGAACGCTACAAAGATACGAACGTCGTCGCCCAGGCACTAGAAGAGGTTCGGGAATACTGGTACACCCTCCTCGGGGGTCTCCACATAAAGACGCCCGACCCAGCCGCCGACCTCTTGGCGAACGGCTGGCTGGCGTATCAGGCGGTTGCGGGGCGGCTCTGGGGGCGCAGCGCCTACTACCAAACGGGCGGCGCATTCGGTTTTCGCGATCAGCTTCAGGACAGCTTGGTATGGCCGCTGCTTGGAAAACCGGAGCAGACGCTCGAGCAAATTCGTCTCCACGCCGCCCACCAGTTACAGGAGGGGCGAGTGCTGCACTGGTGGCATCCGCTGGCGGGGACGGGGCTCACCTCGGACTACAGCGACGACCTCCTCTGGCTCCCTTTCGTGGTGCTGGCGTACCTGCGCGAAACGGACGATAAGGCTTGTCTGGAAGAGGTTATGCCGTACTATGACGAAGGGGCGGGGACGCTGCTCGAGCACTGCCTCAAAGCCTTCACACTAGCCTTAGCGCGCCGCAGCGCACGCGGGCTGCCGCTCATCCTTGCCGCCGACTGGAACGACGGGCTCAACGCGGTCGGACCCGAAGGGCGGGGCGAAAGCATCTGGCTGGCGCACTTTCTTTTTTACCTCTTGCGCGAGTGGGGCGAGTTGGACGTTTTGGACGAAGCTAATATAACGCAGTTTGAAAAGGCTGCCCAAGAGATGCAGGCGGCAACGAACCAGCACGGTTGGGACGGAGCTTGGTATTGGCGGGCGAGTACGGACGAGGGCGAGGTCCTCGGCTCGGCGGCGTGCGACGAGGGCAAGATCTTTCTCAACGCTCAAACCTGGGCGGTTCTGAGCGGGCTTGCGCCGGAGGAGCGGGCGGAAACGGCGTTGCGCTCGGCCAGGGACCACCTCTATCAAGAATACGGACCGCTGCTTTTGGAGCCTGCTTACACCGAACCGGACCCGAATATAGGGTATTTGAGCCGCTACGCACCGGGCTCGAGGGAGAACGGCGGCGTCTACGTCCACGCGGCGTGCTGGGCGGTGTTGGCGGAACGGCAGCGCCACGGCGCCGACGCCGCCTACGAACTGTGGCAAAGTTTCTGTCCGCCGCGTCGCGGCTGCGATCCTGAACGCTACACGGCTGAACCGTACGTCATGCCCGGCAACGTTGACGGACCGCGCTCCGACACGCCGGGGCGGGGCGGCTGGACCTGGTACACGGGCTCCGCCGCTTGGTATCTACGGGCTCTAGTCGAAGGGGTGCTGGGCGTCTCGGCAACCGTTGGGGGGTTGCGGGTGGACGCTGACTTGCCGGAGGGCTGGAACGAGGTGCGCGTGCAGCGCCGTTACCGGCGAGCCAGCTATCACATCCACATCAGACGTGCGCTTCAAGGCGAAACCCCCGGCTGGTGGGTTGACGGGGAGCGCGCAACCGCGCCGCTCCTGCCCACCGCGCCGCCCGACACCGTACAAAACGTTACCATCTTGCTCCCCTCGAGGTCCTGATGACCCCGACTCTTATCGGTATTACCGACATCTGATCTTCGATCACAGCTTGACCGAGACGAATTACGCCTTCAGCCGGGGTCACGCCACCCTGCCCAGCCGACTCGAGCTTGTAGACGGCAAACTGCCGGTCTCGAAGCGCCACTTCGTCAGCCCGCCGAACAGCCTCAAACTCACCTGGACGTCTCGGAGCGGCGGGGATTGGCAAGCCGAACTGCACGTGGAAAGGTGGCGCGGGCGGGCGCAGCGGCGGACCCCTCTTCTTTACTCACTACTCCTTTTTAGGCTTCGACCCCAGACATAAGCGGGACGCCTTCACCAACTACTTTCACAACAACCGCGTCTTGTCGCTCATCAATCACCGTTACTGCGTAGCGAATCCGGGAGGCTATAAAGGCTACAGCGAACGCTTCTGGGGTCTCAGCGCGAGCGACGACCACACCGGCTACCTAGCGCACGACCCGACTCCAAGAAACGACAACGGTACGGTGTCACCAACGGCGGCTCTAAGCGCTTTTCCTTACACCCCCGAGGAGTCGATGGCTGCCCTCAAACACTTCTACTACGATTTAGGTGAGGTCATGTGGGACATCTACGGCTTTCGGGACGCTTACAACCCGACAGTCAATTACGCCCCTAACATCACGATGGGCCTTAACCAAGCGCCGATAGCCGTCATGATCGAAAACTACCAGAGCGGTCTATTTTGGGAGCTGTTTATGGCGAATCCTGAGATGAGCGCGGTGCTAGGGGCGATCGGCTTTACGGATGATTGATCTGGCTTAAGCCAGGGCTGGCAGTCCAGCAGACCTCTCCTGAACTCTTATATACCGTTTCCGGGTAATAAGTACCTCAACAGATTTAATCTAAACCGAGTTTTGGTTTAGCGAAGTTGATGTTGAGCAGTGAGCCGACAGCGGCTAAGGCAAGCTGCGCGGCGTAACGAAGGTGTTCAAAGCGGAGGTAGTCCTGGGGTCTGAGCCAAAGGTTACCGCCAACGGCGGCTAGCGGGAGCGGGACCACGCGACTTCGCTTTACGCGATCACCTGTCTCGCACTTGAGCTTGCGCCGAACTAGCCCCAACGGGCCGCTAGCGGGAACGCGCCACGCGTGACGCTTTGCCCGTTCTAGAGAGGATTTCGGCTAGGTTGAGATGCGGTGAATAGGTGGGTAGAAGAGGGTGAGCCCACGCCGCTCCCAGCTAGGGCGACGTTCCTGTATAGCTTTAGCGGTATGTATCTTGGCGTTATCCAGGACGATCACAGTTCCTCTGCTGAGCTTCAGAGAAAGACGTTCAAGCCGCTCGGCTAGAAATTCGACCGTGTAGGGACGCTGACCTCGAAAAGCGAGGCGCTGTTCCGGCGAATCAGTCCGAGACAGTTGAGTCCCGGACCTCGACTTGTAGGCGTCCACACGTCCTCACCCTTGAACTGCCGAGCATAGGGGACGACGGGGTCGAGCGAGACGCGGCACTCGTCAGCGTAGTAGAGGTCGAGCAGGTTAGACGCACTCATCTGTTCGAGTAGCGCTAATCCTTCGACTTCGAGGCTGCAGAACTCCGGGCACGGCTCTTCGAGGGGACGCTCTCGGATTCGTTTACCTGTGCCCCGAACAGGGTATATCGGCGGTTTTTTGACAAAGCGTTTCAAGGTCTCCTCGCTAAAGGACTTGCCTAGCATCTGCTCGGGCTCTTCTCTAGCAACCGAGAGTTCCTGACGGTGTTCAGCTACAACCTCTCTTACCTTAGCCAAGTCAGCCTCTTCGAGGATCGGCTCGCGCCCCCTACCCCAGAGGGTTCTTGGTCCCTCAATACCTCCTTGTCTAGAGCGCTCTAGCTAGATGTCGACTGTGACCTGGTCGCAACCCACCTGCTTCGCTACCTCTGCCGAGGTGCGCCGCTCGCGCTTGAGTAACACCCCTTTACACCGCTGACGATAACTGTGAGTTTTGCCTGTTCGGTACTCGCGCTCGAGTGCTCGGCGTTCGTCTTCACCTAACTCGACATATCTGATCTGCCCCATACCGACATTTTAGCTTATCTCTGTGTGGGTACTTATACAACGAAAGGTTAGGAATCAACCATCCCATCACGCACGCCACAACTCAAATGTACAGTAATCTCCGCCAAGAACTCGAGCAAACCCCCAATCCCTGACCCCCGCTTCGGGTTAAACTGAAGCCTCATGCAGACTGACATCGAGCGGATTCAGGCGAACTTAGCAGCGCAGGGTTACGTCGCGGACAGGGAGATCGCCACCGCGATTCACCTCGCCGCGGCGTTAGGGCGACCCCTCCTCATCGAGGGACCGGCGGGCGTCGGCAAAACAGCCATCGCCTTGGCGATGGCGCGGACCTTAGAGACTGAACTCATCCGCTTGCAGTGCTATGAGGGGCTGGACTCGAGCACCGCCATCTACGAGTGGAACTATCAGAAGCAACTCTTGCATATCCGCATGACCGAAGGCGCAGGACAAGCCCTAAACGAGCGCGAAGCCGAAATCTTTAGCGCCGACTTTTTACTGCAGCGACCCCTCCTCAAAGCCATTCGCGCTGACACCGCACCTGTTTTACTGATTGACGAGATCGACCGCGCCGACGAGGAGTTCGAGGCGTTTTTACTCGAACTCCTCTCCGACTGGCAGGTCAGTATCCCCGAGTTGGGCACGCTTACCGCGAAAGAGGTGCCTCACACTATCCTGACGAGCAACCGCGTCCGCGAGCTTTCGGACGCGCTGCGGCGGCGCTGCTTGTACCTCTGGATCGACTATCCGCCTTTCGATAAAGAATTGCAGATCGTCCGGGTCAGCGTGCCGGGGTTGAGCGAGCAGATGAGCGCGCAACTCGTCTCGGTGGTGCAGCTTCTGCGCCGTTTGACGCTGGACAAACCGCCCGGGGTGGCGGAGAGTTTGGACTGGGCAGCGGCTTTGGCGGTCATGAACGTCGAGCGGCTTGACCGTGACTCGCTCCAGACGACGGTGAGTGCTCTGCTCAAGCACAGTGAAGACCAAAGGCGCTTTCGCTCGAGCTGGTTAGACGCGCTCTTGGCGGCTTTGGTAGTGCTCGAGCCCGGCAACGAAGCCCTCACTTTGGAGCAAGCCTACCGGCAGCTTCAACTCGCTTTGAAGTAAAACGTGAAGTACCCCGAAACCCTAGAAGCCAACCTCTTGACCTTTGCTCACCTCTTGCGTGGACAAGGCTTCAAAGCGGGCGCGGCGGAGGTTGCGCTGGCGTTGCAAACCCTAGAGAAAGTCAACCCGACAGATAAAACCGAAGTCCACACCGCACTGCGTCTCCTCTTCGCGCGTAGCCCTAAAGAGCGTGCTCAATTCGACGAAACCTTCGACCTCTATTTCGGCGGCTCGCTCGACATTGCGAGAACGGATTTGCCGCCGCCGCAACCTCCTAAACAGAAAACGCAGGGCGCAGCGGTGTCGGATTGGGCCGAGAACGAAGAAGGCGATGAGGTGTTCCAGACGATGAGTTACAGCCCCGCCGAGGCTAAGATAGCAGGCAGCGCGCCGCCCACGAGTGAAGTGGGAGCACTTAACCGCGCGGCGGCGCGACTCGCCAAGAGGTTGGCAACAAAGCGCTCGAGGCGCACCGTCCCCACCACCAGAGGCAGACGCGCCGACCTGCGCCGCTCCGTGCGGCGGAGCCTCTCTCACGGCGAGATGCTCAACCTCATTTACAAGCGTTACGCGCAGGGCAAAACGCGCCTCATTTTCGTGTTCGACGTGAGCGGCTCCATGCTTGCCCACAATGCCTTCTTGCTCCAACTCGCCTACGCTTTTATGCAGCAGCGCAGGCTCGGACAGATCGAGGTCTTCGGCTTTAGCACGGAGCTGTACCGCCTCACGCCGTTTTTACGCCACCGCGGTCCTGACGAAGCGCTGCGGAGCGCGGCGCAAGCGATGCCGGGGCGTAGTGGCGGCACGAAGATCGGGGTGTGTCTGCAAAAGCTAGTTGAGCGCTACGGCACGCTGCTCGGTCCTAAAACGGCGGTCGTTATCGTCAGTGACGGCTGGGATACGGGCGACTTAGAGACCTTACGCGGAGCCATGCGCACCCTCCAAGCGCGGAGTCGGCGGCTGGTGTGGCTCAATCCGCTCGCGGCTGCGCCGGGGTACGAACCCGTTGTCGCCGGGATGCAAACAGCGCTCCCCTATATCGATGTTTTTGCGCCGGGTCACAATGTGGAGAGCTTAGGAAGGCTCGAGCGCCACCTCAGCAGATTCGGCAAGCTCTAAAGTTGCGTCAAGTAGGGTGTTTAACTGAGTTTAGCCGCGCAGCGCGTTAAAAAGAGGGATGAGATTTTTTCTGGTCACACTCTTTTTTAGCGTACTCTCGTTTGCACTCGCTTACGACGAAGCCCAGCTAGACACCTTGCTCAACAAGTACGTAAATAGCGAAGGACGCGTAGACTACACCGCGTGGAAGGCGAATAACGCCGACCTCTCGGCGCTCCGCACGCTCACTGGTAGCTTGGCGTCGTTTGACCCCTCGAGCCTGGACGAACAGGCACACTTAGCTTTTTGGATCAACGCCTATAACGCCTTTGCGCTCCGAGAGGTGTTGGAGCGCTATCCCGTCGAATCCATTCGCCCCAGAGATTTTTTGGGCATCCCCGAACGCTCCTTTTTCACCGAAGAGAAGCATGAAGTGAACGGGACCTCTTACAGCTTGGACCAGATCGAGAACGAGGTTCTCCGCGCCGAGTTCGACGAGCCGCGCATCCATTTCGCTATCGTCTGCGCTTCGACGAGTTGCCCTGAACTCCGTACGGAAGCGTATACAGCCAGCAGGCTCGAGACACAACTCAACGAGCAAGCTCAATCTTTCGTCAATGACCCGATGAGAAACCGCTACAACGCGGAGACAGACACCGCCAGCATCAGCAAGATTTTCGACTGGTTCGAAGGGGACTTTACGGCGGTTGCCGCGTCCGTTCCGGCTTATTTGACCTCTTACGCGGACGAAGAGGCGACGGCGGTTTTGGAGAGCCCCGAATTAGACGTGGCGTACATGACTTACGATTGGGGGCTTAATGACCAAGCGCAGTAGGGACGCTGCGCCTTGCTATACTGCCCCTATGAGCATCCCGCCCGAAGACCTTATCATGCAGGCCGACCTGCTCAACGTACGGTTAGAAATCGTGCGCGGGTTGCCTGTCTGGGAGGCGAGCCCTGTAGCTGAACACCAGATTGAGGTGGACCGAATTCGGGCGAGTATCAGACCTTAGGAAGAGAGCGACTGTGCCTGTTTTCATCTAGCCGATGTTATGTTCAAGTTTCCCGACACCTCTTTGAAACGCCCCGACATCGCTGTCTTATGCGACCGACCCTCTGGACCTGAGCTGCGGCACGCACTAGAGATTGTTCCTGAAGCCGTTATCGAAATCGTCAGCGAAGGCTACGAACGCAAAGATTTAGAACTCGCGCCGAGCTTTTACCTCGCTTTCGGCGTCAAGGATGTAGTTATCTTTGAACCGCAAACAAGAATCGTCTACCATCATCGCAGGGACGGCGCAAAGCGGCTCGAGTCGCCTGTGAAGATAACGTTTGAATATGGCTGCGCGTGCGAAGTTTAGCCCTTTAGACCTCTTGCGCCCGCTTCTCCGGCACGGTCTCCTGCAGATATTTCACGACCTCTTGCGTATTCGCGCCAGGCGTGAAGATCGCACCTACGCCCATCTCTTTGAGCTTAGGCAAATCCTGATCGGGGACGATGCCGCCGCCGAAGACGATAATATCTTCTGCGCCTCTTTCTTTAAGCCCTGCCATAATCTCTTGAAAGTAGTGCATGTGCGCCCCTGAAAGGATGGAGAGCCCCACCACATCCACATCCTCTTGCACGGCGGCGTTGACAATCATCTCACTCGTTTGCCGGAGCCCTGTGTAGATGACTTCCATGCCTGCGTCACGTAGAGCGCGGGCGATAACTTTTGCGCCTCTGTCGTGACCGTCTAAGCCCGGTTTGGCGATGAGTACGCGGATATTATGCTGTTCCATAACGCCATCATAGCGCAGGTTTGGGGTCGATAGACGCCGTACTTTGCTCAGTGGTGCAAAGGTGACTCCAACGGTGAGTTTACCGGCGAGCTTCGGCGAGTTCATGCGAAGCAACGGGTCGCGTTATTGTTTGCTATCCATCTTTATATAGTCGAGCGCCTACTACACCTGCTACAACTAATACCGTTTCCGGGTAATTCCTTTAGGAATTACCCCGAGTGGAAGAGCCTTCAGCCGGTGGTAGCGTCAACGAATAGCCCGTACGAGCGACGTCACAACGGCATGATACGCAGTCGCGTGGACCCTAGAACGGGCAAAGCGTCACGCGTGGCGCGTTCCCGCTAGCGGCCCGTTGGGGCTAGTTCGCTCCCGCTATCATCGGAATCCGTATAACGCAACAAGTCCCCACAAGGTACCGATAACCGGTATTCTAATCGGCATAAAACCGTAAGCCACCATTGAAGCATTTGACCAAAAATAGGTGAAAAACCATATGACAGAGGAAACTATTACGGCTGTCTTCAAACTAGGACCGTGGCGAGGAAGAATTGCTGCGTACAACCAAACAACGAAAACTCCCAACAACAAGGACATAATTCCGAAATAGATCGTTGCACCACCCCTTAAAGCGGGTAATCCTGCATCTATCAGCACCCTATCCATGTCGCTACCGACGAATGGAACTCACGCCAAACCTAGAACAACAATGGTCAAGCCAGCAACGATTCCACTACTTATAACGCTTCTAAAGTTCATTCTCATGAGCGTATCGAATTCGGCTATCGGTCAAATCAGCACAGGCTCCTCATACACCCCGTACACCTCGCGCAACACATCCATCTGTTCGCCCAGGGTGCAGTACGCATGGGCGCATTTCATAAAGGCAGGCATGGTGTTCTCGCTGTTCTTAGCAGCGTTCCTTAAAGCGTCTAGTGCGTCCTCAGCCGCTTGCGGGTCACGCTCTTGGCGGATACGCGCCAAACTTTCCTGTTGCGCTCGCTCGACCTCTTCATCAAAGGGTAAGAGTGGCGTTTCCGGGCTGTCGTTCACAAAGGCGTTCATGCCGACGATGAGCCGCTCTTTGCTGTCGATTTCGCGCTGCTGCTGGTACGAGGCGTCGCCGATCTCTTTCGCGAAGAAACCCGCGTCAATCGCGCCTTCGACACCGCCTAATGCGTCGATTTGGTCGAAGTAGGCTAAGCACTGACGCTCCATCTCGTCCGTTAGGGTTTCCAAGTAGTATGAGCCCGCGAGCGGGTCAACGGTGTTCGTCACGCCCGTCTCGTAGGCGATGACCTGTTGGGTGCGGAGCGCAATCCGCGCCGCCTCTTCGGTAGGCAGGGCTAAAGCTTCGTCGTAGGAATCGGTGTGGAGGCTGTTCGTGCCGCCTAAAACGCCCGCGAGGGCTTGAATCGCAACCCTAGCGATATTCACCAGCGGCTGCTGCGCCGTTAAAGATACGCCAGCGGTTTGCGCGTGCGTGCGGAGCATCCACGACTTAGGGTTCTTCGCGCCGTAGACCTCGCGCATCTGCTTCGCCCAGATACGACGTGCGGCGCGGAACTTAGCGATTTCTTCAAAGAAGTCGTTGTGGACGTTGAAGAAGAATGAGATGCGCGGGGCGAATTCATCGATGTCTAAGCCGCGCTCCAACGCCTTACGCGCATAATGAATTCCGTCCGCGAGCGTAAAGGCAAGCTCTTGCACCGAGGTCGCGCCCGCCTCGCGGATATGATAGCCCGAAACGGAGATGAAGTTCCACTTGGGCACGTTTTTGGGTCCCCACTCGAAGGTGTCGATGACGAGTTCCACCGAGGGCGCAGGCGGAAAGATATATTCCTTTTGCGCGGTAAACTCCTTCAAGATGTCGTTTTGAAGCGTGCCGCCGACTTTGTTAAGGTCGGCACCCTTCTTCTCCGCCATCGCCAGATACATCGCCCAGATCGCGTTGGCGGGGCTGTTGATGGTCATGGAGGTCGTGATGGCTTCGGGGTCGATGCCGTCAAAGAGCGTTTCCATGTCCGCCAAGGACGAGACCGCCACGCCCATTTTGCCGACCTCGCCCTTGCTAAACGGATGGTCGGCGTCGTAGCCCATCAGTGTAGGGAGGTCGAACGCGGTTGAAAGACCTGTTTGCCCAGCGTCTAAGAGGTTCTTAAAGCGCTCGTTCGTCTGTTTAGCGGAGCCGAAGCCCGCGAACTGCCGCATGGTCCAGAGCTTGCCCCGGTACATGGAGGCTTGCACGCCTCTCGTGTAGGGGTACTCGCCCGGATAGCCGAGTTTTTCTTCTGGGTCGAAGTCGGCGAGGTCGTCGTGCGTGTAGAGGGGGTCCACGTCGATGTCGGAAAGGGTGCGAAAAGGGTACTCGCGCTCGGGGAACTTGGCGGTCGCCTCTTTGTAGTTCTCGCTGAGCCAGGCTTTTTTAGTCATGCTTTATTATAGGGTTTTTGTGAGGATAGACATGGTGGTGTTCGTGTGTACCGCGCTTTTCTTAGTGTTTGGAGGAAGATTTCATCTTAATCCCTATATCTGGTTTAAGAAGGCACGACCATACTCAAAGGCAATTTCGCCATAACCAACCTGTGCAACACCGCGATAGAACAGCACTCCAAGGTTGCAAATTTTGCGGTCAGCCCTTTCTTCAAAATTAGCGTGTAGCACCTCACCCCATAAATCCTTGTGCACTTCAAAGAACGTGAACTGATTGGAGGTTCCTATAGCATCAACATCAGAAAAAGTAACTCTAAACTTGGTAGCTTGAGGATACTCCATGCCTAGCGCCTCGAGCATTTCCTCGCTCGGGTCAAGAAGCAGGTCTAAAATTTGTGTCCGAGTGTCAAACGTTATGCTGTCTACTGGACAATCGTGCCATATAAGCTCTTCCACTATAATTTCAGGTTGCATAGCTGCTCAGTCACTCCGTAAAGGTTATCTAAGGATTAGGTGCGGCGCAGCTCGAGACTTGCTGTCACTCTAAACGCTGTCACTCTAAACACAGAGTCTCGAGCCTGACCGCTCGCAGGTCACCGCAAGAGGTCTGTCGGCGTCATCTGGTCGACGAAGATGATAGCGTCATACTCTCTCGGAAGTTGCCTCTTTGAAAAGGAGAGTTGGTAGTCGTTAGCAATCCATCCTATGCCCGTTCGGGTATCTTGAGGCAGAGCAAGCCAGGGCGCTTCTCTCTGCGCTAAACGCAAATCGAGGGCGAAAAGAGGAGCGTTTAGGGTATGGAAAACGCCCTCGACACTCCTAGCGGACGCAGCACTCGCGGTGTGAGGTCGTGGCGTCCCGCCCCCCCGGGGGACCGCCTGAAACTCGCCTTCATAGAAAGCAAAGCCGAGTGAGAAGTAGTCATTCCTGAGCGTGTCGGACAGCCGCTCGCCCATGTAGGTTTCTCTGCCCCATTCTTTGATGTGAGCGTTATGCGCCCAGAGAACGACCTTGGCTTCGGGATGCTGAGCTAAAATCCACATAACGTTCGCCGCCATGCTCCTGTCGCGCGACGCCCCGCTTCTGGCGAGCTTATACTCGGCACCTTGCAAGACGATGCGTGCGTTCTGCACTGCCCAGGCGCGTTCGCTCGGACTCGCGTCTGAATAGACGGCTCGGTTATTAGTAAGTTGCGTCAACACCGCTCGAGCGGCGTCTCGCCACGCTCTCAAATCGCGCGCCTCTGCGTCCTGACCTCCGCGTAGCGAGAACACGTTCTCGACAACCTTGTAAGCACAGTCTAATTGAGCCAAATAGGTGGGGTCATGCGTTTCGACAAACGCGCGCACCTCTTTCATCGCCACCGTGGGCGTTTGCATATCGAAGCCTGTGAACTGCATAACGCCTCGCCCTGAGGCGTTGTACTCGCGCATCCAAAGAATCAGGTCCAGGACCTCTTGTGTGTTCCAAATAGAGAGGTTATGTATACCGCGTAGGAGTTCTTTCGGGTCGCCTTCGCCCGTCAGCACGTACTGGTTCACTCGGTACGCCTCGGGCATGTTCGCCTCGATGGAGAAAACGGTGAAGTTCATCTCTTCAGCTAAAAACTGAACGAGGCGGTGCTTGAGGGTGAAGAACTCGCTCGCGCCATGCGTCGCTTCGCCCAGGGCGACCACGCGGGCGTCGCCGATCATCTCTTTAAGCGGGACGAGGTCTTCATCATAGGTGATAGGCGCGGCGGTTTCTAAAGGAATCATATGCTCGCGCAGCCAGGCGAGGACTTCGGCGGGCGCGTAGGCTTCTTCGGCAGGTTGGAAGGTCAAAAGGTCAGCAGCAGAGGTTTCTAAACGTGTATCTGCGCCCGTTTTGACAAACGCCTCGAGGGTCAAGAGGTCAATGATAGACGCTTCTTGCTGCGTATCGTCGTCCGTAATGGTAAGCGCTAAGTGGTCCGCCCAAGCGCGTCCCTTGCCCGTGAAATGTGCGCCGAAAGAGAGGGTTTGTGCACCTTCGGGCACCTCGAGCACAACCTCATAACGCTGCCAACCGCTCGTCCCGGTGACGCCTCGGTCATTCATAGCGTCGAACGCTAACACTTCAGAGCGACCCGCAACTTCGCCGTCAACGCGCAGCCAGAGCCCCGCGTAGCCCGCCTCGACCTCTTCCGTTTTGAGGTAGCCCGCGTAGCGCAGCGTTTGACCTGCAAAAGGCGTCGCCGAAATGCGCTGCGCCACCACGCCGAAGTTGTCCTCTTCGCATTCGGTCACCGCGCACCGAAACGCCACGCTGCGCTCTCCCTCGTGCGCCTGCGCGTGGGTGATGGTGACGCTGTAAGGTCTCGTCAGCTCGCTGCTTATCCAGTGCGCGGGCTGCCCTTCCTCGACCCTTTCAAAGCTGAGGTTGAGCCGCTCCCTAACCTGATTCTCTTCCGACGTTTGCGCCGCTGCGCCAAATAGAGTGAGCAAGAATAGCGCCGCTGCAATATGGCTTCGCATGAATACCCTCTCAGGGCTCGAGCCTCAGTATCACTAGCTATCTGCTACCGACACCCGCGTCACTTGCGGGGAGCCCTAAAGCCTCCGCTTCTACAATGAGACCCATGTCTAACGAATAGACCACGTCTGCGCCGCTGTTGGCTGCTACAGCTAGATGCAGCGCGTCGGGACCTCGGAGGCTCGAGCCTTGACGCAGGATGAACGTTGCGGCGAGTTCATAGTCTTTCTGCGTTGGGGTGAGAAGCAAAAAGGACCTTCTCATGTCTTCCTCGAACGCCGCCATAACCGTTTCGGACATGCGCTGCGTAAACTCACCCATGCGCCGCTTGCGCGAAAGTAAACTTGCAAATTCAACCCGTAGCCAATAGCTGACAGCAAAGTCATCAGACCTCGCAGAAAAGAGAGCTTCGGTACGCTCGCTCGTTATCTCGTTGACATAGAAAGGAGCGACGAAGCTCGTGTCCAAATAGATCAATAACGCGCCTCGCCACGTAGCGCTCTCAAAATATCGGTGCTGCTCGTTTTTGCCATAGGTTGGCTCGCCCGGAGTTCAGCTCGAGATTGGAAAGGTTTGAGGGTCTTCTTCGCTGGCGAGAGGGTGGCGACAGGCTTGCCGCGCCGCGTAATTGTGATCTCTTCACCCTCTTCGACCCGCGTCAATATCTCGCTGAGTTTAGCCTTTGCTTCGGCTACACTGACTTCCACGTTACCGCGTTCTTGGTCAGTCATATGACTATCTTAGCACGACTGGACTGGTGAAAATCGAGTAGAAGATTATGAGCAGTGGGGGAGAGGGACTTAAACATATGCTACACTTACCTCAATGCCTGATACCACTCACCTTAACCAACATACTCAGGACTTCATCGTTACCCAACCTCACTTTACGGGCACCTTGGGCGAACTTGCCCACGCGCTCCGCGCCGAGCGTATCACGCCTGCGCAAATCGACCTCTTTGGGTTGGTGAAGGCATATTTAGGGCACTACGACCGTCTCGCTGAGCGGAGCTTAGACCTCGCCACCGAAGCCCTCCCGCTGCTCGCCCGCATCGTCGAGCTAAAGGTGCGTCTGCTCTTGCCGCGTCCGCCCAAAGAGGAGGACGAAGAGGAGCTTGAAGTCCTGGAAGCCGTGATGCTCTTAGAGGCGTTCGAGGACGCCATCGCGTTTTTGCGTAGGCGACGCGCTGAGCGGCGTTTTGTGCTGAGCGCGACAGCGCCCCGTCCGAGCTACACGCGGCGTGAGCGTCCACTCAAGGTGAAGTTGGAGGGGCTTAGTGGCGTCGCCGCGCGCTTTAGAAGCACCGCTTACTTCGAACTGAGTGCGCCGCGCTTAACCGTGGCGGACGCAACCACTAAGCTCCGTGAGACCTTAGGACGCATCGGGCGCGGCTTCTTCCGCGAACTCGTCTCAGTGAGTTGGTCTAAAACGGATTGGGCGACGCAAGTCGTGAGCTTCGCGGGGTTTTTAGAACTCGTCAAAGAGGGCGAGGTCCAGGCGACGCAAAATGAACCTTATGGTCCCATCGAACTCGAAGAGGTCATGCAGGTACGCGACGTCGCCTGACCTCTCCGTTTCACACCTCTTCCTTCACTCTTCCTACTTCTCCATGCCTTACAGTCACCCCGCCACCTCAGCACGTAGGCTAGGACAAAAGGGGTGAAACGCATGGCAACATCGAATGAAGGCACGCACGTCAAATTCAGTCAGCTCGTCCGGGACGACACGCTCCTAAAACCGCGCTTAGAAGCGGAGACGTTGCAGCGGGATATAGAGACGATCCAAGCGGCGTATAGGGATAGGATTACGAGCATCTACGAGAGCGTTTCAGACGCGATCGGGGAGGCGGGGGACCCGCTCGAGCAGGGGACCCTGACCGGTCTCAACGGGGAGATGAGCGACGACACCTTTAGCCTTGACGCGCTTGTCGCTGAGTTGTCCGGTGAAGATGTTCAGAGCGCGAGCAATCAAGAGCATCAGGATATCTTGGTGCGCACCGTGGACGAGGACGATATTCCCGACATCCACTTCCTCGCCTTTATGGACTCAAAGACCTTTTACGGTAAGTCGGGCAGCGTGGGCGAAGAGGAGAACAACCGGAGCTACCTAGAGATGCGCTCCGAGATGCGCCGCGTCAAGGAGCAGATCGCGCGGGCGCGGGAGAACGGTGACGAGGTCGAAGAGGTGGAACTGGAGCGCGTCTTCGAGTCCTTGCAGGCCGGACTGCGTTCGGGCGAGCCCTCCGCGTCGGGACCGAAGACGGGCAAGAAGAACGCCGACATGATTCAAGACCCGCCCGCCGAAAGCTACGCGGAGCGCAAGTCGGGCTGAGCCGCGACGACGCTGACATCTTGACAAGGGGTTGCGGCCCCTTGTTGTAACCCTCAAAAACGACTATCTAAAATGAAAGAGGTCCGCATGGCGAAAGCGGCGTACAGCATCGTCTTATGGCTCAATGTGCCGGGTCCGCAGGCGAAGCAAGGGGAAGAGATAGACTATCTGAGCGACCGCAGCGAGAAACCGGGAGCACAATCGCACGTGTTTAACGCGCCCGCCGCGACGCGGCTCGTGTACGGTTCGTACGAAACGCATGACGAGGCGCGCTCAGCGCTAACAGAACTCGAGTCCTTGCTCGCGCGGGACCAAGCTATTCACGTCGGCGATGAGAAGGACGAACGCGGGGCGCTCTACCTCATCCCGGCTAAGAGCATCTACTACGCGGTCTTAGCGGCGACGCAGCACGCGGCGTGAGCCGCTGCAGTCGCCGCTTTCGGTCTATTTAGCTCTGGCTCGGAGCGTCGTCTATAAAGTCCCACGGTATTTCTCTCTTGAATATCGCAATCGACTCCTCCACTAGCTCGAGGGGTAAATCGCGTCTATAGAGCGTGACTTCACGGGCTCTCTTCGTGTCGTCGCGAAAAATTTCTAAAACCAGTTCTTCGCCGAGATATATCTCAACACCGATGCCATCTCGGTGGAGAACATCGCTGGCGATTACGACGCTGATTTCCTTAGCATTGCTTGCCATATCGATTCGGAGTGGCGCAAGATTCGTTACCTCTTACTACAGAATCTCCTCCGCCACCTCCACTCGTAAAAGCGCCCTTACGTTCTCGATCTGGTTCGCGATCATCGCCACCTCCGAGCCCGCGAAGAGAAGCCCCACCGCGACGTTGTCCAGCGTCGTCACGAGCGAGCCCGAGTCGCCGCCCGCCGACATGTTCGTGGTGATGATCTGGTCTACGAACCGTGCCACGGTGCCGCCGCCGTAGTTCACGTCCACCGAAGCGTCAATCACGGTGATGCGCCCGGTCGTGTAGCGGGTGGTGCGCCCCGTCTTCTGCACGACAGTCCCTACCGTGACGTCCTCTTTGCGCCGCCAGCCGCGCACGTAGCCCGACCAGTAAATCTCGCGGTTCAGGAGGTCGAAGGGACCTTCGGCGATGGCGGCGTCGACGAGGTTGTTGTGCTCCTCTAAGGGCACGGGTGGGCTCAGGCGGATCGGGATGAAGCGCGACAAGTTGGCGATGCGGTCCGCTGGGTCGGTGCCGCCGTCTGCGGTGCCGGGTTGCAAGATAGGGTCGCCGATGGAGGCGGCGTTGCTGTTGGCAATCACGTGGTTGTTGCTTAGGAGGTAATAGCGGTTAGGGATGCCTACGCCGGGCTGCGGCGGCGTGACGGTTCCCTCCGGCAAGATGTCGTAGACGCACGTGCCGAGGGTTCCCGCAGACACCTCGGGATGGCTGATGCTGTAGCCGCCTTTGGCAGGGCGTACGCGCATCGCGAGTTCTTGGGTGACGGGTGCGGGGAAGACCCCCCTAGCGAAAGGGTACGCGAAGGGAAAGCCGATAGCGAGCACGTCGGTCTGCATTCCCGAAAGCTCACTGGGTATGAGGTCGGTTTTACTGAGGGCGCTTTTGTCCAACTTCTGCGTCACTAACACCACTAAGGCAGGGTCGCCCGTCGGCGCTCCGCCGCGCCACTTCACCCCGACGCCCATGCCGACGACGTTGGCGAGCGCTCTGCTGCCCATAAATTCAGGGCGCGCCTCTTGCCCCGCTTTTCTGACCTCGCGGAGCGCTTTGGCGGACAGGGTGAGCTTTTTGGCGTCGATGCTCATGACGCCTCTGCGCTGTGCGCGCTCACGACGCCTATCTCTTCGACGTCACAAGGGACACCCTCTACCTCACGCGGCACACGTTCTGACGCTGAAAGTGCCTCTAAAGGCAGCTTGCGCACCACGAAGACCTTGATGACTTGTATCCCATCCCGCTCTCCGACGCCGACACCTGTTACATTGGGCAGTACCATCAATTCGTCGGCGTGTCTCTTTCTAACCTCTTTGATATCCATATGGTCTCCTCGTGATTGAACGCGAGCTTACGAGTAGGTGCGGCGAGTCGCTACCGTGACGGTATTGCAGAAACAACGTTGCGCAAAACGGTCTGACTAGTTTACTTCTTTCCTCGAGCGGATGCGAAATCGAGGACAAATTCTTGCGCCCGGCTCACAGGACTGCCTACGTTGCGTGATAGACTGGAGTGATTAGAGGAGTACTTTTATGAACCCGCTGTTATCTCGAGACTTTCGCATCCCCTTCGACAAAATTAAACCCGAACACATCGAGCCCGGCGTCCGAGAGGCGCTGACCCAAGCGCAGAAGGATTTGGACGCGCTGACGGCTTTTCCCGGCGTGCGCACCTATGAAAACACCATCCAGGCACTCGACACCTTAGAGGAGCGCCTAGACCGCGCGGTCGGTCTCGCGTATCACCTCACCTCCGTCGTGAGCAGCCCCGAGTTGCGCACCGCGTATAACGCCGTCCTGCCCGAGTTCTCCGCCTTTTACGCCAAGTTACCCCTCAACGACGCATTGTGGCGAGCCATTAAGGAGTACAGCGAAACGTCCGAGGCGAAAGCCTTGACGGGCATCCGCAAGCGCCACCTGGACAAGCTCGTGCAGAGCTTCGTGCGCGCGGGCGCGGATTTGCCTACGGACGAAAAGTCTAGGGCGGAAGCCATCAAAATCGAACTCTCACAGCTCCATACCAAGTTCGCCGAGAACGTCCTAGACGCGACCAACGCCTTTGAACTTGTCGTCACGGACGAAGCGGAGCTGTCGGGCCTGCCTGACTCCGCCCTGCGGCAAGCCAGAGCGAGTGCGGAGGCGAAAGGACTAGAGGGCTACCGCTTCACGCTGCAAGCGCCCTCGCTGGTGCCTTTTTTGCAGTACGCCGACAACCGCGAACTCCGCCAGAAACTTCAGAGCGCTTATGTGAGCCGCGCCTCTGAAGGGGAGACGGATAACAGGGCGCTGCTCGAGCAAATCCTCAAGCTACGCCGCGAGCTAGCCCAACTCATGGGCTATAAAGACTTCGCGGACTACCGCCTAGAGGTCAATATGGTCAAAACGGGTGACGCCGCTGTCGACTTCGAGCGCGAACTGTTCGAGAAAACTGAACCCTTCTGGCGCGAAGAGGTGAAAGAACTCACCGAGTTCGCCCGCACGCTAGACATAGACAACTTGCAACCTTGGGATACCTCGTATGTTTCAGAGAAGCTCCGCCAGTCGAAGTACGACCTAGACGCGGAGGCGCTCCGCCCCTACTTCCCGGTCAACCGCGTGCTCCAGGGGCTTTTCGAGATTGCTGGGCGAATTTTCGGCATCAGCGTTACGGAGCGCGACATCGACGAGGTCTGGCACCCCGAGGTTAAGTTTTACGATATTCACGGCGAGAACGGCACGCACTTAGGCTCCTTTTACGCCGACTGGTTCCCGCGCGAGTCGAAAAATGGCGGCGCGTGGATGAACTCGTTTATTACGGGGGGACCGCGACGCGCAAATAACGAAGAGGGGGACGGGGAATTCGAGCCGCACTTGGGGCTCATGGTCGGCAACTTCTCGCCGCCGCAAGAGGGCAAGCCCGCGCTGCTGACCCATAGAGAGGTCGAGACGACGTTTCACGAGTTCGGGCACCTGCTGCACCACTGCTTGTCGAGGGTCGAAATCCCCGCCCGCGCAGGCACCAACGTTCCCCGCGACTGGGTCGAACTTCCCTCGCAGATCATGGAGAACTGGACTTGGGAGAGGGGCGCACTAGACCTCTTCGCCAGACACTACGAGACGGACGAGCCTCTGCCCGACGAGCTGTTCCGGAAGATGCAAGCCGCTAAGACTTTTATGGCGGCGAACATGCAGATGCGCCAACTCTCGTTCGGTACGGTGGATTTGTCGCTCCATATCGACTACGACCCCGAGGCCCACGGTGACGCTATCTCGTTCGGTCAGAGGGTGATGGAGCCTTTTAGCATCAAGCCCGAGTTCGCACACAACTCCTTCCTGACGGGCTTTACCCACGTCTTCACGGGCAGCTACGCGGCGGGCTACTACTCCTACAAGTGGTCGGAGGTCCTAGACGCGGACGCTTTTAGTCGCTTTCAAAACGAGGGTATCTTTAGCCGCGAGACGGGGCGCGACTATGTAGACGCCATCCTCTCACGCGGCGACAGTGCCGACGCGGACGAGCTGTTCCGCGAATTCATGGGGCGCGACCCCGACGTAGGGGCGCTCCTGCGGCGCAATTTGGGACGGGAAACAGTCGCCGCTACGGACTAGGCGGCGCGGTGTAGGGGCGACTGATGGCGTAATTTGCGGCGCTACAAAGCCGATCATCGTTACAGGGAGTTTATTGGCGTGGTAGGGGCGGGTTTCAAACCCGCCCCTACGAATTAGCGGTGCCGTCTGTACGGGTCTATTTTGCCCGCTGTTCGGGATTAAACGCGCCTGAAGAGCCCCGCCATGCCCTGACCACCGCCGACGCACATCGAGACGATGCCGTACTCCGCGTCACGGCGCTTCATCTCCGCGAAGAGGTCTGAAGCGATACGCGCGCCCGTCGCGCCTAAAGGATGACCGATGGCGATCGCGCCGCCATTAACGTTGAGCTTCTCGTCGGGGATGCCGAGTTCTTGTTGGGCGTAGTAACACTGGCTGGCGAAGGCCTCGTTAATTTCGATAAGGTCAATGTCGTCAACCGTCATGCCCGTTTTCTCCAACAGGCTGCGAATCGCGGGCACCGGACCGACGCCCATGATTTCGGGCGGCACGCCGACGGCGGCGGCCTGAACGAACTTGGCGAGCGGGGTGAACCCTTGCGCTTTGGCTTCTTCCTCGCTCATGATGAGGGTAATGGCTGCGCCGTCGTTCATGGGGCTCGAGTTCCCCGCCGTCACTGTCGCCTGTTCGTCGTCGGCAAAAACGGTTTTGAGTGAGGCGAGTGTCTCCATACTCGTATTCGCACGCGGACCTTCGTCTTTCGAGACCGTTACGTCGTGCCAACCCTCTTCATCCTTGACGCGCGTCGGCACGGGGATGACATGTCCGTCGAACTTACACGCCTCCTGCGCCGCCACCGCCCTCTGATGGCTGCGGAGCGCGAAGCGGTCCTGCTCCTCGCGGGTGATGCCGAACTTGCGCGCCACCGCCTCGGCGGTTTGCCCCATCGTATGGTACGCGCCGGGGTTGCGCCTATAGAGCGACTTGTTAATCGCCATGTTGTGCCCGCCCATCGGCACGCGGCTGGTGCAGTCGCTCCCGCCCGCTAAGACCACGTCCGACATGCCGAGCATGACCGCGTGTGCGCCTTGCACCATCGTTTGAAGCCCCGACGCGCAAAAGCGGTTGATGGTCGCGCCCGCGACGCTCTCGGGTAGGTCGGCAATTTGCGCGGCGATGCGCGCCATGTTGTAGCCCGCTTCGCCCTCGGGGTGGGCGTTGCCCAGCAGTACGTCGTTGACGCGGCTCACGTCTAAACCCGGCGTGCGCTCCACTGCTTCGCGAATGATGAAGCCTGCCAAGTCATCCGGGCGGGTGTCTCTCAGGTTTCCTTTTTTGGCGCGTCCGACGGGGGTGCGGATGGCGGTGACGATAACAGCGTCTCTCATGAATTGGCTCCTTTATTGAATGGGGATTTCGTTAGCGGATTTAGCTTTGTATTTAGAGTAGCAGAGACCCAGCCCTCGATGCGTTTTGTACGCTGGGCTGGGTCTCTAAGGTTATAGGCTCAAGGCTTGACCGCTTGCAAACCATCCGTTCAGATCACCAAATGTCACAGCTAATTGCGCCTCGGAAGTCTTCAGGTACAATCTTATCGAACTCGGCTTCGTCTTCGTGAAAAGCGTAGTAGCAGAGTGCTTGGCTTTGTCTTCGGCGTATTTTGTGATATTTGCGTTTGTAGTGCTTGACGCCACGTCTATATGTGGTCTGATTGCGGTGAAGGAGCTTCTGGTACTCGAGCACGCCCTTGAAACGCTTACGCTCTTGCGCTTTCCATAGATCTTGCTGTGTTCGGTAGGGCTCAAACCTCTCTAAGCTATAGACAGAGTCGAAGTGAAGCGTATAGCGGCGGTAGTTGCGTAAAGCTGCCTGCCGCCGCTTCTGATGTTTCTTGTAAATTCTTCCTGCCATGTATGACCCCTCCTAGTGGTCTTACATGGCAAAGTCTCTCCACTTCATAATTGTCATTCTAACCTCTTTACGCCGAGACCTCTTCCTTCGCCTCTTCCCGGAGTTCGCGCCGCAAAATCTTCCCCGTCGCGTTCATCGGCAAGCTCTCCACGAAGTTGACCTCGCGCGGATACTTGTACGCCGCCATCTGCTCCTTGCTCCACGCGACGATTTCGTCCTCTGAGGCTTGCGCGTCATCCTCCAACACCACATACGCCGCAATCTCTTCGCCGTGTTCTTCGCTCGGAATGCCGATCACGGCGGCGAGCGAGACGGCGTCGTGGGTCATCAAGACCTCTTCGACCTCCCTCGGGTAGACGTTGTAGCCGCCTCTCACGATCATGTCCTTGATGCGGTCTACGATGGAGACGTAACCGTCTTCGTCCATGACGCCTACGTCGCCCGTGTGGAACCAGCCGCCGCGCAGCGCCTCTTCGGTCTCTTCGGGACGGTCAAGATAGCCTTTCATCACGTTATGACCGCGGATGATAATTTCACCCGACTCGCCAGCGGGAACCTCTTGGTCGTCCTCATCCACGACTTTGATCTCTACACCGAAGATCGCTTGACCTACCGTGCCCGGCTTGCGCTCCCGGTCGGCGTGGTTAAAGCTTGCTACGGGGCTCGTCTCGGAGAGCCCGTAGCCTTCCATAATCGGCACTTGAAAAGCGTCCTCGAAGTTGCCCAAGAGTTCAACGGCCAAAGCCGAGCCGCCGCTCATGCAATACTGCAAGGAGGACCTCAGCTTGTCCTTAGCGTCGTCCGAGAGACCTTTCGCTTCGCCTAAGAGTCCCCAGTACATCGTCGGCACGCCTGCGAAGACGGTCACGTCGTGCGCCTGCATCGTCCCCAATGCGCCCGCCGCGTCAAAGCGCGGCAGCATAGTGATCTGCCCGCCCGCGTAGAACATGGCGTTCATGCCGCAGGTCTGCCCGAAGGAGTGGAAGAGCGGCAGGACCATCATGAAGACGTGGTCTTTCGCGACGCCTTTGCCGCCGATGAGGTCAACCGAGATCATCGCGTTGAGCGCCATGTTGAGCTGGCTCAGCTCCGCGCCTTTGGGTCGCCCGGTCGTGCCGCTGGTGTAGAGGATGACGGCGGTATCCGTGGCTTGCCGGGGCACGAGTTCGAACCCTTTAGACTGCGAATTCAGAATCTGCCCGAGTGTGGTGGTGTCCTCGATTGGACTCGGCGCGGCGGGGTCGGCGGTCATCACGACGAGGTGTTTGCAGGCGTCCACCTTCTCAAAGGCTGCTGCGCCCGCTTTCGCCATCGGCAACTCGTCGGTGCCTTCGAACACAAAGTAGGCTTTCGCGTTCGAGTCGTTTAAGTGATACTCGATTTCGGGCGCTTTAAGGAGGACATTGAGCGGCACGACGACGCAGCCCGCTTTGAGGATGCCGTAGTAGACCACCGGAAAGTAAGGGAGGTTCGGGCAGGAGAGCGCGACGTGGTCGCCGGGCCCTAGTCCCTGCTCGACCACGTAGTTAGCTACGGCGTTCGCCATCGCGTTAAGCTGCGCGTAAGTGTAGGATTTCTCCCCCATGCGTATAGCGGTGCGCTCGGGCGTGCGAAGGGCATGTTCCTGGACGAACGAAGCGAGACTCAACATAAAGCGTCCTTTCTGCGGCAAAATGTGTGGGTAAGGGCCGCATCTGCACTTAAACTTGACAATGTATCCGTATTGTACATGCTTTTTATGGGGAGGGGCGCGGATGTTGAGGATGCGGATGCTGAGGATACAGGGGTACAGGCCCCTAGCCCCAACCTGGAGCAAGAGGTCTGCTTATTGGCAACGCAGACCTCTTGCTGGTTCGTACAAATTCTTCAACTCAATCTGCCAAACCTCTACAACCCTACGCCGAGTTACCGACTCAGTGAAACGCGCTCATAGTTCGGCCTTAAAATCTGCGCCTGGTAGAGCGTCGCGACTGCTTGCAGGGTGCCCATTGTGATGAAAAGTGCCGTGAACGAAACGTGCGTGACGATAAGCCCGCCCAACAGGATAGCGACGCCCGTGAGAATCTCGGCTTGCCCGCCCGCTAAGCCCCAACGGAGTCCGCCGCTCGTCTCGGTGTCGCCTTCGGCGTAGAGCGCGTCCCAGGTAGGCGTTGCGAGTGCGGAGGCGATACCCAACCCGACTTGGACCAAGAGCAAGTCGCCCGCCGAGTCCACGAAGAGGTAGCCAAAGGTAAACATCGTGTTGAGCGCGTAGCCGCAGACTAAAAGTACTTCTTTGCGGACGTAGCGGTCGGAGATGTAGCCTGTGAGTACGGTGCAAACGCCGCCGCCGACGAAACCCGGAGAAAGGTCTAACCGTGCTCCGCAAGCTTACCCTGCTCGCCGAAACGACGTCACATCCTCTTAAACGCGCCAGCGCAACGATGATGGTCGCGTTTCCCCTCGGGCTGCTCGGCGGATATCGCGAAGCGGTCTCGTGGTTGGAAAGAGCGTTGACAATTTTCGGCGCGGCGAAAGGGGGCAACTGGCAGCTCAGGCTCCATACGCTCTCCAACTTGGCGTACACCCGCATCCTCATCGGCGAGACGGTAGGGCTGCGCGACGTGCTGGAGCGCGAGGTCGAAGCGCTTGGAGTCGCCTCTCCCAAAAGAGCCAGCGGCTTTCGCTCGACGTTGGGCGACTATTGGCTTTCGCAGGGGCAAACCGAGGCTGCCTCGGCGAATTACCTCCAAAACCTGGCGCTGTTCGAAGACCAACTCGCCTCGCAGAGCTGGAACGTGCTGCCTTACTTTCTCTACAACGCCGTTCAGAGTCTTCTCCACAACAACGAGGTGGAGAGGGCGGGCGCGTTAGCCCGCAAGCATTACCTTTTTCTGCAAGACGTACCGGTGCAGGCGGGCATTTACGCGAGACTTTCTTATGGGATGGTCCTCGCGCTCACGGAGCCGGAGGCGGCGGTCGCGCCCCTCGAGCAGACGTGCGACGAACTCGCTGCAGCACTCAAGGGTGACCATCTGGTCTCCGCCTGTTTGTATCTCGCAAAGGCGCACCTTTTACTCGGACGTCAGGACGCTGCGAAAGACGCCCTGGCACGCTGTGAAGTCGGCCTTAGAGAACTCTCTGAGACGGGGTCTCGATCTGTCTAAGCGGTTGGAGGAAGATTTGGAGCTGTGGGAGGCGAGTTTGGAGGCCTTGCCCGAGCACGACCCGAGCCGTGGTGATGACCGAATTCCAGCGCGTGCTGGGGACGTGGTAGGGAACGAAAACCCTTTCCAGTCTGGCAGGAGGCTCGAGCTGCTCCTACGAGAGAGGTGGCGAACTTCGCCACCTCTCTCGTCTGCTGATTTTAGCGTTTTACAAATCTACTGCAGGTTTGGCCGTTGGCTGTAGACGTCGCTCGAGCTGAGCCCTTTATCTCGCTCCGCCGCAATCTGCTCGGGGGTGTAGGGCTCGAAGTTTTGCAGGTTTTGGTTGTTACCCCACGCCGTCGAAACGTAGTTGAGCACGTCGGCGATCTCCTGGTCCTCAAGTTGCGCCCAGGCGGTCATGACGCCGTTATAGCTCTGTCCGTCAACCTGAATCTGCCCCTGCAGGCCGTAGAGCTGCACGTTGATGAGGTACGTTCTGTCAGCGTTGTAGAGGTCGGGCACGTGGTTCGCAAGGTTGGGGAACGCGCCCGCGATGCCCTGACCATCCGCCTGGTGACACGATACGCAGTTTGTGGTGAAGACGCTCTCGCCGGCGGTGAGAACCTCGGGTACAGCGTTTCCGCCGCCTTGCTCACTCTGACTCGCTCCTTGCCCCGCATCTTGCGCTGCTTGCTGCGTCTCACCTTGCTGCTGCGGTTGCGCCTGCTGGTTCTCTTGCCCCTCTGCCTGATTCTGTGCAGGCTGAGTCGGCTGACTCTGCGCCGCTTGTCCCTGACCCGCTTGCGGCGTCGGCACGCCCAGTTCCGCGTTGATCTCGTTCAAGCCCCGCTCGGCAGTAATCGCGATGGCCTGCTCTATAGGAATGCTCGCGCGTCCGTTTTCATTTTGCGCGTAGCCGCTCAATTCTTGCGTCGCAGAGGTGAGCGTGCGCTGATACTGCGTTTCGTCGGCGGGCGTGTAGCGGGCTTGGTCGATAGCAGAGGTGAGCGTCAGGATCACCACGATGACGACGACCGCGCCGATGCCCGAGCCGATGAAGAGGTTACGCACCATGTTCGAACTGATGGCGTAGTCGCGCTCCGGCGGGTCCTCAAGCTCGATGCCCTCGCCGCCCTCGACTTCGCGGCGCAGCTCTTCGCTATCAATGCGGGCGTTGTCCTCTTCGCGACTGAGCGTCTCGTCGGCGGAGAGAACTTCGCCTCCTTGGAGCCTGAGTTCTTCAGCAGAGGCGTCCTCGCGGTCCATCTCATTGGGAATATCCTCGCGCTCGTCGTACGCGCTTTCGTTGTTCTTTTCGTCTTGATTGTTATCAGTCATGTGCGGCTGCTTCCATGCCCGTCAAGGCACTCTGAACGCGCGGGTCTTTCGTCGGCAGAATTTCGCGCTGCTTGATGCGGTAGAAGAAGACGGCTAGCCAGATGCCGCCGATGCCGATTACGGCGGCGAAGTCCGTCCAGAAGAGAGGGAAGCCTTCGCGGTCAAAGGCGGGCACGACGATCCAGAAGACGTCGACTAAGCGCGCGAAGACCATCCACGCGGCGACCCAGATGAGCGCCCGCGCTTTTTGCTTGACCCAGCGGGAGAAGAGAATTAAAAAGGGCACGAAGAAGTGAAACAAGAGCAGGAAGGCTGAGACCCATATCCACTGCGTGTCGGTACGGTAGACGTACCAACTCGCCGTTTCCACCACGTTGTTCGACCAGATGATGATGAACTGCGACATCTGCACGTACGCCCAGAACATGGTGAACGCCATTAAAAAGTTGCCCAAGTCCTGCAAACGCTTGGCGTTGTAGACCTTGGAAAAGGGTTCGCGGTCCCTAAAGAGCACGGTGATGAAAATCGCGAGTGCCATCGCCGAGAGCGCCTGCCCGATCATAAAAATCACGCCGTACATCCCGGAAAACCACTCCGGCGTGAGGGACATGCCCCAGTCGATCGCGGCAAAGGTCATCGTCAAGATATAGATGATGATGCCGGGGGCGCTCACATTGCGCAAAAACTGGAAGATGTCCGCGCCCTCTTCTTGCTTGCGCGACCAGCGTGTAAACAGGAACGCACCGCCCACCCAAATGGTGAAGTAGATGGCGCTGCGGATGATGAAAAAGGGCACGTTGAGGTATTCGGTCTTTTCTATCAAGAAGGTGCTACTTGCGACCACTTCCGGGTCTGTCCATTCGTAGAGGTAGCCCATCCCGAACAGCAGCGGCACGAACAGCAGCGCCATGACGGGCAAGACCATGATGCCCGCCTCCATCGGGCGGCGCACCATCGTGCCCCACGGACCACCCGCGACGTACTGGAGCATCAGGATGAAAAAGCAGCCTAGAGAGAGACCGAGCCATAAGAGGAAGCCGTACAAGTAGGACTCGAAGAAGCCTTGGGGGTTCAAAAATGCCCCGAACGCCAGGAGTCCTAAGCCGACAACGCCCGTGATGAGCGCGATGCGCTGATAGTTCGTGAAGCGTGAAGCGAGGTCGTCACTCACTCTTGACCCCCTTCTTGTGCGGTTTGGGTCTGCTGCATTTGTGCCTGGGACTGCTCCAACTGACCTCTCACATCTTCAGGCAGGTTCGCAGGATCGGCGTACTGGCTGAACTGCATCGTTTTGATGTACGCCGAAATCGCCCAGCGGTCTTCGGGGGGGATGCGTGAGGCGTACGAGTACATCCGCCCGAAGCCATTGGTGATCGAGTTGTAGAAGTAACCGATAGGGGACTGCTGCAGACGCTGCTCGTGGAACGAGGTCGGCTGCACAAAGCCTTTCTGCACGATCATGCCCATGCCGTTGCCGTTGAAGTTGTGGCAGGGCGAGCAGTAGATATTGTAGCGCTCCTGACCTCGCGCGAGCGTCTCTTCGGTGATTGGAATCGGCGACTCAGTCAAGAGGCCGTTCTCGTCCTGCCCCGTAAAGAACGCCTCGTTGACGTCGCCGCGTGTGCGCGTCACGGTGCCCTCGATGAGCGGGCGCGACGAGGTGCCGTCTTCAAAGAGGTCGCTCGTCTCGTAAGTTTCGTATTTGCCCTCTTGGTCGTACATGTTGCGCCCGCAGCCCGCTAGAAGCAGACAGAACGCCGCTAAGAGTAAAACGTATCTTGTCATCGTCATACCTCAACCTCGGAGACGCGGTCGGGTTCCATCTCCTCTAAAAAGCGCCGCGTCTCCTCGGGATCGAACTTTTCGTCCTTCGCTTCGATGCATAAAAAGAACTTGTCGCGGCTCGCCGCCTCGAAGTTCGGCGTGTTGAAAATCGAGTGGTAGGGCTGCGGCAGCCCGTTGCGGGCGAGCATGAAAAGCCCTGCTGTGAACGCCGAGAAAAGAACCGCGCATTCGAAGGTGATGACCACGAAGTTAGGCCAACTGTTCAAGGGCTTACCGCCGATATTGAGGGGATAGTACACGACGTTGGCATACCAGCACATGAAGAAGCCCGCAAGTCCGCCCAAGCCGCCGATGATCAAGACGACCCAGCCTAACTTCGTGTTTTCGAAGCCGAGCGCCTCGTCGAGCCCGTGGACCGGGAAGGGCGTGTAGCCCTCCATCTCGGTGTAGCCCGCTTCTCTGGCTTTATCCGCCGCTTCGACGATCGCTTCGGGCGTGCTGAACTCTGCGACCATGCCGTACGTCTGAAGTTCTTGCTCGGACAGTGCGTGTGTCGCCATCAGTGCTCCCCCGCGTGCTGATCCTCGTGAACCAGCTCTTTGATTTCACTTGTAGCAATCGACGGTAGTAAGCGGATAAAGAGGAAGAACAAGGTCAGGAAGAGCCCGAACGAGCCGACGTATAAGGACCAGTCCCATACGGTGGGGTTGTACACGTCCCAGGAGGAGGGGAGCCAGTCGCGGGTCAAGCTGATCGCGATGATGACGTAACGCTCGAGCCACATCCCTACCGAGACGATGAGCGAGATGATAAAGAGCGCGGTCTGCGAGTTGCGAATGCGCTTAGACCAGAGCGGCTGGATGCACGCAAAGTTACAGAAAATCAGCGCCCAGAACGCCCAGCCGTACTCGCCGAACATCCGGTTGACGATCATGTACTGCTCGACCTCTGCGCCCGAGTACCAAGCGATGAAGACCTCGATCATATAGCCGTAACAGACGATGAGTCCTGTTGCCAACATGACCTTGGCGCAGTTGTCCAGGTGCTTTTTAGTGATGAGCCCTTGAAGTCCGAACACGTAGCGTAGCGGAATCGCGAGCAGCAGCACCATCGCGAACCCCGCGTAAACCGCCCCCGCAACAAAGTAAGGCGGCGCGATCGTGTTGTTCCAGCCTGGCATCTGCGCCACGGCGAAGTCCATCGCGATGGTGCTGTGAACGGATAACACGAGCGGCGTCGAAAGTGCGCCCAGGAGCAAGTACGCCCGCTGGTAACGCTGCCAATGCTTTGCCGAGCCGCGCCAGCCTAAGCAGAGCGTCCCGTAAAAGATGCGCGTAAAGGCGTTTTTGCTGCTGTCGCGCATGGTCGCCAAGTCAGGCACCAAGCCGATGTACCAGAACAGCAGCGAAACGCTCGCGTAGGTCGAAATCGCGAAGAAGTCCCAGTCGAGCGGGCTGCGGAACTGCGGAAAGAGCCCAAAGGTGTTCGGGTAAGGGACGAGCCAGTAGAAGACCCAAGGACGCCCTAAGTGGAGAATCGGGTAGAGACCTGCGCACGCAACCGCGAAGAGCGTCATCGCCTCCGCGAAGCGGTTGATGGACGTGCGCCAATCCTGGCGGAACAGAAGCAAAATCGCCGAGATGAGCGTGCCCGCGTGCCCGATCCCGATCCACCACACGAAGTTGATGATCGGGAAGCCCCAAGCCACCGGGACGTTGTTGCCCCAGATACCCGTGCCGCGAATGATGAGCGTGGTGATCGAGTAGAGGTAGACCATGAGCAGTGTAAAAGCGACCCCGAAGCCTAAAAACCACCAGATCGGCGTGGCAAAGGGACCTTTCAGGATAGGCTTATTGACGACGTCGTCAACTTTGCCGTAGGTCATCCCCGGGGCGATCACGCGGTCCGTCTCTACGGGCTTGTTACGCCCCTCCGGAGTTTTAACAGCCATCAGTGCGCTCCTGACTCGGCGCTGACAAGCGCAGGATTGGGGTT
Source organism: Trueperaceae bacterium (assembly GCA_965213925.1). Classification (GTDB taxonomy): domain Bacteria; phylum Deinococcota; class Deinococci; order Deinococcales; family Trueperaceae; genus CBDBZX01. Next base: position 3,151,327 of record OZ243927.1, on the reverse strand, counting down.
TCTGACTCTCGCAAGGTAGGTCGTGCGGGGCACCGTGTTGAGTTCGGTCAAGACGCCGTAGTTGAGGACCGACGCCTTGTCCTTCGCGACTTGGCTCTCCAAATCGTTGATATCACCGAAGATGATGGCTTCCGCCGGACACGCCGACTGGCACGCTGTAACGATGTCGCCATCGCTAATCTCGCGGTTTTCGTTGCTCGCATTGAGCGTGCCCATCTTGATGCGCTGGATGCAGAAGGTACACTTTTCCATGACGCCGCGGCTGCGCACGGTGACGTTGGGGTTTTGGAGCATCGCCAGCGAGGTCTCCTCTAACTCGGCGTACTGCAAGAAGTTGAAACGGCGCACCTTGTAGGGACAGTTGTTCGAGCAGTAGCGCGTGCCGACGCAGCGGTTGTAGACCATCACGTTTAGACCTTCGTGGTCATGGACGGTCGCGCCGACCGGACAGACGGGCTCGCAAGGCGCTTGCTCGCAGTGCTGACACATCATCGGCTGGTGGTAGAACTCGGGGTCGTCGAAGGAGCCGCCGTAGTACGAGTCCACGCGAATCCACTGCATCTCGCGCCCGACCGCGACTTGCTGCTTGCCGACGATGGGGATGTTGTTCTCCGCTTGGCAGGCGGTCACACAGGCGTTACAGCCCGTGCAGGTGTTCATATCCACGACCATGCCCCAGGCGTGGTCGGGGTAGCTGTAGTCGGCGTAGAGGTCGTAGTCGTGGTGCTCGACAGGGTGGACGAACTCGGGGTGCTCGGGGTGCGCCTTAAGGTCGGCTAGGGTGCCGTGCCGAACGATGTGACGCGCCTCGACGCCGTCTTCGAACAGCGCGTGGTGCATCTGCGTGCTGACGAGTTGGTAGCGCTCATCGGTCGGCTCCATCTGTAAGCCCTGACCGTTCCAAGGCGTGCCCGTCGTGCGGAGCAAGTAGGCGTTAAAACCCGCGCCGTTGCCGATATGACCGACGTTCTCGCGCCCATAACCCAAGTGAAGGGTCACAACGTTTTCCGCCTGACCGGGCATGATCCAGATCGGCGCTCGGACGCTGCGACCTTCGAAAGTGAGTGTCACGACGTCGTCGTTCGACAAGCCGCGCTGCTCGGCTAGCGCGGGGCTGATGAACGCCGCGTTGTCCCAAGTGAGTTTGGTGAAGGGATTCGGTAACTCCTGGAGCCAGCCGATGTTGGCGTAGCGCCCGTCGTAAACGCTCGGGTCGAGGCGGAAAGTAACCTCTAAACCTTCGCCCCCAGCTCGGGCGCTTTGCCCTGAGAAATCTCCCTGGATAGAGACCTCTTTAGGCTGAGCCGCCGTCCCTTGCAGCACGCCCCGGTACATCGCGTCGCGCCAGAACACGTCGAAGTTGCCTTCAGTGCGCTCCTGGTAGAAGCTGCGGACGATGTCGTAGCCCGCTGTGTCGGGCTGACCCAGCACGGCGGAGAGGAATTCGTGGGGCGAGACGCCGTTATAGAAAGGTGCGATGAGTGGCTGAATGATGGTGACGGTGCCGTCGAAGGCTCTTGCGTCACTCCACATCTCCAACTCGTGGGTGATGGGCACGTGCCAGGTGCTGCGAACCGAGGTCTCGTCGTAGTAAGGCGCTAAGTGAACGCTCAGGGGCACGCGGGACAAGGCTTCGGCGAAGTTCAAATCTGCTGGCGCGTTGTAGACGGGGTTGCCGCCCATCATGAGTAAGGCTTGCACCTCGCCTGCGGCCATCGCTTCCGTTAAAACGCGAAGGGACTCGAGCTGATTGTCCGTGCGCGCCACGACGGGGTCCGTATACATGACCGTCTGCCCGACGTTGCCGAGCGCGTTATTCATTGCGTGGGCGAGCGCGTGCACCATCGGTGACTGCTCGTCACCCGCCACGACGACGCTGCTTCCTTGCGCACCTTGTAAGTCCTCGACTAAAGCGCTCAGCCACTCAGCCGGTACGTGTTCGGGTTTCGCCGCTTCGCCTACCGAAATGCCGAGTTGGGAGGCAACCGCTCGAGCTAACTGCTCGATTCCGCGCGTATCAAGCGCCAAGCGGTGGTCCGCCATGCTGCCCGTGATGGACGGCGTGCTCTCGGCGACATAGACGCGGTTCATGTCGTCTTCAGCGCTGCGTACGCGCCGCTTCTGCGAGAAGCCCTTCGTGTAGTTGAGCTTGCCCTCGCCCGTGCCTAAAAAGTCCGCGCTGAGCGAGAAGACGACGTTCGCCTTCGAGAAGTCGTAGCGTGTCTGCACATCTTCGCCAAAGGCGAGTTGCGCACCCTGGCGAGCGCCGTCGCTGTAGGCGGGGTCGAACTGATGCCACTGCGCTTGCGGATAGGTGCGCAAGACCTGCGCGAGCTGCTCCGCCATCACGGGCGAGGTGATGGTCTCCGTGAGGATGTGCAGCCCCGCGCCATTACCGATGCCGCCGAGCGTCCCGGTCAAGGTCTCGATGAAGTCGGTATAGGTGCTCGGGTTACCGCTGTTGATCGTGATCTGCGAGCGGTCCGGGTCGTAGAGCGCGAGGGTGGCGGCTTGCATGATGGCGTCCGTTGCGCCCAAGCTCGCGGGGTGGTCGGGGTTGCCCTCGATCTTGGTGGGGCGTCCCTGATGGTTTTCGACTAAAACGCCCTTCGCAAAGCCACCCTGCGTGAGGGCGCTGGCGTAGTGTACGGGTACACCGGGGATGAGTTCTTCGGGCGCTTTGACGTAGGGAACGATCTTTTCTTGGCGGTAGGGACGCACGCAAGAGGTCAGCCCGGCGAGCGCGAGCGACGCGCCCAAGAGCTTCATGAAGTCGCGGCGGTCCACGCCACTGACCATCGGCGCAGCCTGACGCGGGAACTCTTTCTGCATGAATTCGTCGAATTCGGGCGTCTCGGCGAGTTCTTCCAAACTCCGCCAGTAGGCTTGCCCTTTTTTGTTCGCCAACTTCTCGCGGATTTCGGCCATGTCCAGCCTTGCGCCGGGTGTGGTTAGAGGATCGTTAGGTGTTTTCAATTCATCCATAAAGCGTCCATTATCTGTGGCAGTACGAGCAGTTCGCCATCGCGTCTGCGTTGATGTGATAGCTCTTGACCAAACTGCGTCCTAGCTCGAGCTGGTTCGTAGGCGGCTCATAGGCGAGGTTAAAGACCTCTTCTTTGGGACGCACGTACTTCTCCGGTGCGCGGTGACACTCTAAGCACCAGCCCATCGTCATCGGCTCCTCTTTCCAGATCGCCGACATCTGGTCCACGCGCCCGTGGCAGTGGTTACAACCCACGCCGTTGTTGATGTGCGCGCTGTGGTTGAAGTAGACGAAGTCCGCTAAGTCGTGGACCTTGTTCCACTCGATGGGCGTCTCCGTCTCCCACGATTCGTAGACGGCGGAGAGCTGCGGTGCGCCCACGCGAATCTGCGAGTGGCAGGTCATGCAGACTTCGGTGGGAGGCACGTTCGCGTACGCGGCCACTTCGACGGAGTTGTGGCAGTAGCGGCAGTCGACGCCCAACTCGCCCGCGTGGAGCGAGTGCTGGAAGCCGACGGGCTGCGCGACGGGTACGCCCACGCGGTTGCGCGTCGTCCTCGCGTACGCGGTAAGCGCCGTGGCGAGCACGAGGATAAAAATCACGCCGCCGATGATGCTCCACTTGGCGAACGAGTTCGCGTTGGGGGGGAAGTGCTGAGGCATTAGACCTCCTTACCCTTACTTGGATGATTCATAAAATAAAACCTTTCGCGTATAACGTTACTGTCTGATGTGCCATTTGCAGAAAAAGCAAAAGCAGCCGAACCCTCAGGAGGATGGCGAAAAAGAATGGAGAATTTTACGTACCTGTCTAGGTTGCGCAGCTTAGAGCCTCCTCTGCTCAACTATGAGAATTCCGCGAGGCGGACTCTCAGCGTCTATACCCCTCTTGCCTGCTCGTTCGTTTTGTGCTGCCACACGTGTATGAGGCTACGACAAACGTAACATATTTGTCCCCCTGCGCAAACAGGACATATGTCCTCACGCTTCTAAGAATCGAGACGCGATATAGCCGAGTGTTTCGGTGGGATATCGGCCCCACTTCTGGTGCTAGCGTACCAGGATTTTAGGGCGCAAAATGGGAGGTGAATGCTCAGTTGGGAGGGTGCTCCGCGTCCGCTCTTGCGCTGTAAGGTTTTTCATAGGTTAGAAAGCAATGAGTTCAAAGCAATGAGCAATCCAGTCGAGCTGGTTACGCGGTCTCCGTTTACGGAGTTTTCGCAAGCTGCGAAAGGAACGAACAGTGAGTGAGACCCTTTAGGTTCACTGCTCGTTTCTCATTGCTCCCTATTGTTCGCTCCCTCCACTTAGGACCCTATCTCGCCCCGTTACACTCTTAGGATGAATATTCCCGCCGACACTTTAGAAAACGCCGAACGCTACGCTCTCTTAACCAGCGCCGTCGTGCCGCGTCCGATCGCTTGGGTGACGAGTGCCGATGACGCAGGCGTCTTGAACGCCGCCCCTTTCAGCTACTTCAACGTGTTTGGCGCGACGCCGCCGATTCTAGGTATCGGCGTCGGTCAGCGCCGTGAAGGAGAGGACAAGGACACCTTGGCGAATATTAGAGCGAAAGGCGAGTTCGTCGTGCATATCGTGAACGAAACCCTCGCGGAGACGATGGTGGAGACGTCCATTCCGTTCCCCTCCGAAGAGGGCGAGGTGGGAGCGTTGAATCTGGAGACGAGCCCGAGCGAGATTGTGAAGGTTCCTCGTCTCAAAGATGCGCCTGTCGCGATGGAGTGCCGCACGCACCAGCTTATCGAACTCGGCACTTCGACGCTCGTCTTAGGTGAGGTTGTTTCGTTCCACGTTCAGGAGCAGCTGTTGGAAGAGGGCAAGATTGATCCGCGTAAGCTCCGCGCTATCGGGCGTTTGGGTGGGAGTTTCTACACCCGCACGAGAGAATTATTCGAGGATGACAGAAAGAGCTACGAGGAGTGGAAAGCTAAGAACGGTTCGTGAGGTCTCGAGCCGCACTAAGCAGCGTCTCCACGTACGTGCGAAAGGGGTGAGGCAGCGTTTCAGCTCGTTCACGCCAGGTCTCGATGAGGCACCCCAATTCCTCCATGCTCAGTTCATCTAAGAGGGGCAGCTCGAGCGCCCGTAAGTGCGCCCCTAATGCCGCGTCTTGCGTCACGTAGTCCGCCCGGACGACCTGCGCGGTCCGGTAGGCTTGAGCATAGATGTCGCTCAGCGCAGGCAGGAGTGCGAGCGCGATCACATGGTCGTCGCTCAGCCGGGAGAAGACTCGAGTCTGTAAATGCGCGGCAGCTTTAGGAATGCGTTGATCTTCAGGGCTAGCCTGTATAGCGCTTATCAAGTAGCTCATCAAACTAAGTTTAGACTAATCTTTTACTCAGCGGATTAGAAGGGGAAACAGAGTTGAAAGCAACGAGCGATGAGCAACGAGTGGAAGACTTTAGACTCGTTGCTCATCGCTTTTAACTCACCGTTCGTTCTCTGCGAGAAACTGCGTAACCAGCTTGACTGGATTGCTATCCTAGAACCAGGTCCTCGAGCCCGGCACTGTAAAACGCGCCCGAAACTCGGGGCTAAAGCCGGGGGCGACGTTGGCGACAACGGTGTCGCCGGGCTCTAACTTCGTGTCGCCGTGCGGAAAGACCGTCTTACCGCGCCGCCGAATCGCCACGACGATGCTCTCTTGGGGGAGCCCCGCCTCTTTGAGGGTTTTGCCCACGAGCGGACAGGAGGCGCGCACGCGCACCTCGACGATCTCTTGCCCGGTCAGGTCGCGCAGCCGCCTCGCTTCTTCCTCCTCTTCTAACTGCCGGTGCCGCTGCACCGCTTGGTAATACGCCCTCGCCAGATTCGACTGCCGCACGAAGCCTATCGCCCGCCTGCGGTCGCGCGGGTCAACCACGGGCATCCGCCCGATGTCGAGCCGCGCCATGCGCTCCAACACGTCGCTGATGGGTTCGTCCGGCAGGGCGCAGTGCACCGTTTTATGGGCGATCGCGCGCAGAGGTGACTGCGGTGGGGTGCCTTCACGCCGCGCCCGCTCCACATCCGACAAGGTCACGATGCTTGCGATGTGGTCCGGGTCGTCAGGTGAGGTCAGCACGAAGCCGTGATGGTGCGAACTCGCCAAGGCGTCGCGCAACGTCTTGATCGTGTCGTCGGTGCGTAAGGTCGGGATATCCTCCTCCATAAACTCGCGCACGCTCACCGTTTGCAAGAGGTCGGACTCGCGCGAGCGAAGTAAGCTCAGTCCCTTACGTGAAAGGATGACTTGATAGATAGACTCCGGGTCCACCGCGTCCGCAATAAGCGTCGCCATTACCGCCGCTAAGAGGAGCGGCAAGATGAGTGGGTAGCCGCCCGAAAGCTCGAAAATCATCACGATGGTGCTCATCGGCGAGCGGGTCGTGCCCGCGAAGACCGCGCCCATCCCGACGAGCGCGAACGCGCCTGGCTGGGCAACGATGGTCGGGAAGAGGTACGCCGCCAGCTCGCCGAACGCGCCGCCGAGGGCCGCGCCGATGAGCAGCACGGGCGCGAAGATGCCGCCCGAGCCCCACGACGCGAGCGACACGCTCGTGGCGAGCGCCTTGACGAGCGCTAGCACAAGCAGCAGCACGATGCCGACGAGTTCGCCGCCTTCAAAGATGGCGTGCCCACTCAAGATCGCGCCCGTCGTGTCGTAACCGCGCCCCAACACTTGCGGCAAAACGAGCGCGATGAGCCCGATAAGCAGGCCGCCCGTCGCGGGGCGCAGCCAGGGCGAGATGCTAAGGCGGTTAAAGAGGTCTTCGCCGCCGACGACGAGGCGGATAAAGCCGACGGCGGCAACCGCGCACACGATGCCCAAAAGGACGTAAAGAGGCAGCTCTAAAAGGCTATTTAGCTCGTAAAGCGGTACGGCAAAGGCGGGGTCGGGTCCGAGGAGTTCTCTCGAGATCGCCGACGCCATCACTGCCCCGATCACCACCGAAGCGAAGTGGCGGTTGCCGAACTTCCCCAAAATGACCTCTAACGCGAAGAGCACCCCCGCGATCGGCGCGTTAAACGTCGCCGCGATGCCGCCCGCCGCCGCCACCGCCACGAGGCTCTGCCGCCGTTCGTCGTTAAGCCGCAAGATGCCGCTCACCATCGACGCGATCGCCGCGCCGAGTTGCACCACCGGACCCTCGGTGCCGAGCGACGCGCCCGTACCGATGGAGAGCGTTGTCGCGAGCGGTTTCCACACCGCGATGCGCCCCGCCACGCGCCCGCCCATGTTCGAAACCGCGAGCATCACGCTGGGGATACCTGAGCCCCTCGAGTCAGGCGACAGCCGCACGACGATAGGCGTCACCAAAAGTCCACCCAAAAGCGGAATCAGCACCGTCGCTAGCGGTCCACCGATGACGCCCAAGTTGACCCGCGTGTAGTGCGCGAACGTCCCCATAGTGTGTACAAGCCGGTCGAACGCTACCGCCGAAAAGCCCGTCAAGATGCCGATGAGCACCGCGCTCAAGATGAGCGACAGCGTTTCTGACGAAGGGAGCCGCCGGAAAAGCCGCCGCACGCGCTCGGAGCGCGTGTTGGTGACTTTAGGCTCCGTGCGGCGCGTCGACATAGCTTGATGCTATCCCATTTCGAGAGGGGGACTTGTGAAGAGGGGTGGATGGTGAAGAGGAGTGCTCAGCGAGTCAGCCGTTCAGCAGTCAGGAAAAACAGAGGTGCCCCGGAAAGTCGGTTGAGCTTAGCGCGGCGCTATCCTTCTGAATCCTTCTGAACGAAGCGCTAGCGGAGTGAAGAATCTCTGGCTGTAGAGGCAGTCAGAGATTCTTCGCATTCATTCAAGATGACGTGACGGTGCGATCAACTTATCCCATTTCCGCGCAACCGACTTTTAGCACAACCTCGGAGAAAGGGTTGGGTTGACCTGAGTTTATGCGGGTGACACTTTGTTAGAGTGAGACATTAAGCAGTGCAGCCCGAAATAGGCTTCAAACTCGAGACACATAACAAGAGGTTTTAAGAATGAGCGATACGACAGTCAACAGACCGAGCATTGACGAAGCCATGACCTTGCTTCTGCGCGGGGCAGAGCAGGTTGTGCCCGAAGGGGGGCTAGAGGAGAAGCTCCGGAGCGCCCACCAAGAGGGGAGACCGCTCCGCGTCAAGTTGGGCATCGACCCGACCAGCGCCGACATCCATATCGGTTTCGCGGTGGTGCTGCGCAAGATGCGCCAGTTTCAAGATTTGGGGCATAAAGTCGTGCTGATCATCGGCGACTTCACCGCGATGATCGGCGACCCTTCGGGCAAGTCGAAGACGCGCCCGGTGCTCTCTCTCGAGGAGACGCGCAGAAACGGCGAGACCTATTTGCAACAAGCCACCAAGATTTTAGACCCCAACCCGGAGCGGCTGGAGGTCCGCCGCAACTCCGAGTGGTTGGAGCCTCTAGGCTTCGCCGAACTCGTACGCCTCGCCTCAACGTACACCGTCGCGCGGATGCTGGAGCGCGACGACTTCACCAAGCGCTACACTTCGGGCGTGCCGATCAGCGTCCACGAATTTCTCTACCCGCTCGCCCAAGCCTACGACTCGGTGGCGATTCACGCGGATGTCGAACTCGGCGGCACGGACCAGCTTTTCAACCTCTTGGTTGGGCGCGACGTGCAACGCTCGTACGGGCAAGAGCCGCAAGTCGCGCTCACGACACCTCTTTTAGAGGGCTTAGACGGCGTCGAGAAGATGTCGAAGTCGTTGGGTAACTACATCGGTATCTCGGAGCCGCCCGAGGTGATGTTCAAAAAGGCGATGCAGGTGCCCGATAACCTTCTCTACCGCTACACCGAACTCTGCACAGCGCTCGATCTGGAAAAAGCGAAATCGCTTATTGAGCGCGATATCAAAGAGGCGCACCGCGTCTTCGCCCGCGAACTCGTCACGGTTTACCACGGCGGCGACCCTGTGGCGAACGCCGAAGCGCGCTTCGACTACGTCGCTAAAGGCGGCATCCCCGATGACGTACCTGAGTTTAGACTTAGCGCGGAGGAACTCGAGAACGGCACCATCTGGATTTGTAAGCTCGCTACGCTTTCCGGCTTAACCAAATCCAACGGCGAAGCGCGGCGTTTGGTGAAGAATAGGGGGCTCAGGTTGGGCGGCGAACAGGTGAGTGACGAGAACTTACAAGTTAGCCTAGAAGAACCTACCGTGCTGCAAAAAGGTAAGGACACCTTTGTGCGGGTGAGCACGTAGTTTCCGTTGCGACCCGTTTGCTCCTGCGCGTAACGTCACACCATCATGAAGGGGGGCAGCGGTGTGGGACTGGTTTCAACAAAATAGCAGCGTCATTTCGGCGTTCGCCTCACTAGCGACGCTCTTAGTATGGGCAATCTATCTGCAAATTATCTACCAGGATTATAAGCGGCAGCGGCGTCCCCGGCTGATTATCCATCAGACGCAGGGGAGCCGCAAAGACGCCCGCTGCTTGCTCATCAACCTGAGCAGCGAGCCGATCCACATCCAATGCGTGAGCGTCGCCGCCCAGATCGACGAGCGCGAGCACACGGTGATGATTACGGACTACAACCGAACTTCGCTGCAAGAGAGCACGCCTAAAGAGATCGAGGACATCTTGCGGCAAGGACCGCTGCAACCGGGTGAGTTTTTTCAGCTCGGGACGTTTGAGACGATGCTGGAGCTGCTCACCTCGTCTGCCGGACACGACACGTGGCTCACCGAGGTGACGGAGCAGCATTTAGAGGTGCGTGTCGTAGCGATTTACGGCAACCGCGCCCACCCGGTTGGGGCGCGGCGCGGCTTTACGCTCAAGGGGCTGGCCGACAGGTACAGCATCCAACCCGTGTCATTAGATACCGAGCAGCTCTATTCACGTGAGGCGCAGCGAACGGCGGAGGCGTGGCTGGAGGGGTGTTATGAGGCGTGAAGAACGGCTTCGTGAAAGTGGCGTCGTCAGCCTCGAGTTACGAAGACCTAGGCCCGTCAGAATCTTGTAAGAGGTCGGAGCCTATAGTGAGTTTCGAGCAGCGCCGAGCATAGCGCATCACAACCTCTTACTGGTGCTGCTCACTCCTCTCTCCCACCCTCGCTTTCCCAGCGGGGGTAAATTTTGACCTCTTAAAGTAGCAGTTCCAAAATATACTGAGACAGTTGAGCGCAGGTATCATCCCTCAAAGTGCGTGCTAGACATTGTTTTGCAAAGTGAGAGTGTCTCTGACCAGATGATACCTGCTAAAGAAAGGTTCATCCTCAGTTTGAGGGCGCATTTCTTCACCTCTTGACCGGATAGACCGTACTACCTTGATTCTATATGCCTCGCGCTCTCTACCCACTTGCTAAGCATCTCCAAATCGTTCTCGCTGTGACGTGCGGGTTCGCTTTCGCCAGTCAACTCGAGACACCTGCGCATGACTTCACGCCACAAGAGGTCTTGGCTTACGCTTCAAACGATGAGGCGATGAAGAAGACGACGTTCATAGTTATCAGAAGCGACACCTCAGATTGGATGACTGCGCTGCGCCTTTTGCTTAACCGCAATCCTTGGGAAGAGCGACTCGAAAGGGGTGCAAAGGCGATAACCTTCAAAGAGCCTCTTTTGGTACGTCCGCCGGTCCAGCTTGACGAAGCCGCCCGCGCACAAGTTATCCCTATCGTCGAGGCGAACAGCCGTGTGCAGACCGAGCAAACTCTACGCGCCTTTGAGTATGAGCTAGAGCGCCTCGAGAAAGAGCGTGACACCCTTTCAGCCGAGGAGTACAGAGCGCGTGAGCAAAACATAAGAGACAGATACCGAGACGGTTCAGCCGAAGCGCTCTTCGAGATGTGGGTTAAGACGCTCATGCTTTCGGTGAATTTTGAGAAAGACTACGGCGACTACTACCTCTTGCCCACCTTTTACGAGAACGAATTCGTGGGCTACTTCCGGGTTGAGACGGCTAAGCGTCGCGATGCCGAGCGCGAAGAGCTGGCGCGGCGCTTTTTTAAGCGTCCTCTAAACTACCCGCTCACCGTGAGCGCTGCCGAAGCTCGAGCGATTGCGGGTGCAGACGTGACGCCCGTGCTCACTGATTTGGCTCATGTACCCAACAAAGGTACAGAGGAGGATTTTTTCTGGTTGTTGGGTGAGAGAGCCGTTGGCGTGACGACGGGTGCGCTCTACCGGGTGGTCAACGCGCAGGGTGAAGCGGTCAACCCCTTTGATGTCAACGCGGAGATTCGCCAGACTGTCGTAGGTGGGGGCGCGCCTTGGTTTGAGATTGTCGTGCCTATTATGCTCGAGCCCCTCAAAGCCGCCCGCTACACCTCGGACGTGCCGCCGACGCCTATGAATTCGCTGAAACCTGCCGCTCCTGTATCTCTACCCGCATGGTTAGCTTGGGGACCGGACTGGTTGTGGCCGCTCCTCTCCATCTCTATTTCTCTCGCGCCGATTGTGTGGTCGTTTTGGAGCGCTCACAAGAAGCAAGCCGCAAACAAAGAAGACTAAGCCTCAACCTCTTCAAAACTAAGCCCCTACAACCTGCAACCTGAGCCCCTATAAATTGAGTTCGGGCGAAATTTGCCTCTCACGCCAGGTGTGGTATCCTATTTCACAAGCCTAAAGCGTGGTCACTGCGTTTCGGGTGGTGCATTACAAGGATGTACCAAACGTGATGCCTCTATATCTTCACAAGAGTGACTAAGGGTAGCTAAGTCATGTGAAAGGATAGGCGATTGATAAGAGTTGAGAATCTTTACAAGGTCTTCGGGGAGAACCCTAAGAGCGTCATCTCGATGCTTGAAGAGGGACGCTCCAAAGATGACGTGCGAGCCGAAACCGGGCACACGGTGGGCGTCAACGATGTAAGTTTCAGGCTCGAGCCAGGCGAGTTCTTCGTCATTATGGGCTTGTCAGGTAGCGGTAAATCTACGCTGCTGCGCTGTATCAACCGTTTAATCGAGCCGACCTCGGGCAAAGTCTTTGTGGAGACCGACGAGGGCGAGACGGACGTGACCTCTTTAGGAGAGAAGGGTCTGCGGCAGTTTCGCAAGCAGCAGGTCAGCATGGTCTTTCAGCGTTTCGGGCTCTTTCCGCACCGCACCGTGCGCGAAAATGCGGCGTATGGGCTGGAGGTACAGGGACGTCCGAAAGATAAGAGGTTAGAAGCGGCGCAAGAGACGCTCGAGATGGTTGGGCTCGGGCAGTGGGGCGACTCGTACCCGGATGAGCTGTCGGGCGGGATGCAGCAGCGGGTCGGACTGGCAAGAGCGTTAGCGACGGACGCTCCTGTTCTCCTCATGGACGAGCCCTTCAGCGCTTTAGACCCGCTTATCAAGGTCAACATGCAGCAAGAACTCATCAGTATCGAGAAGAAGCTGCACCGGACGGTCCTTTTCATCACGCACGACCTGGATGAAGCGCTTAAACTCGGGCACCGCATCGCCATTATGGAGGGTGGGCGCGTGGTGCAAGTCGGCACGCCCGAAGAGATCATCGTCAATCCGAAGACGGAGTACGTCGCGGACTTCGTGGAGCACGCCGACCCGACGGGTGTGATTACGGCGGGGACAGTGGCGGTACCCTTGTCGAGCAACAAGCTCAGCAAGCAAGAGGACGGCGACGTGGACTTCTACGCTCATGAAGGCGTCTCGGACGTGCTTTACGGAATCGACCGCGACAACCGCTTGGAGCGCGTGAGGATAAACGGGCAGACCGTTCAGACGAGGCGTTTGGAAGAGGTCTTGGATGAGGAGCCACCGAGCGTGCGCAGCCATGAGCTGGCGCTCGTGTGTCCGCACGACGCGACCTTGCGCCACATCTTGCAAGGGAGGAACCACTCGAGCCTCCCCACCGTCGTTTTAGCCGACAACGGCGAGGTTTTAGGACTCGTCAGCGAGCGCGAATTGATTCAGGGGATTTTAGATAAAAGAGGTCATCAAGACCCCGACGAGGTCCACCCTGAACCCAAACAAACCGCGTCGAAACAATCCGAACAAGAGGTCGTGCGCTGATGTTGGAGACGCTCTTCACCGACCAGATTTTCGCCTACACGATCCCTTTAGAGGATTGGATCGACGCCTTCGTCAACTGGCTTCAGGGCTACCGGAACTTCTTCTTGGCGCTGCGCACGCCCGTAGACTTGATGTTAGACGGCATCAACGGGGCGCTCCAGTGGCTCTCGCCGCTCGTCACGATTGTGCTTTTCGCCGCGCTCGCCTGGTACGTCGCGACGTGGCGCTTAGCGCTCTTTAGCACCGTCGCGCTCGTCTTCATCGGCTTTTTAGGGCTCTGGTCCGAAGCGATGACGACGCTAGCGATGGTGGTCAGCTCCGTCCTTTTCTGCGTGATTATCGGCGTGCCGCTAGGGATTTTAGCTTCTCGGAGCGAACGCTTCGCCGCGCTCTTACGACCCGTGTTGGACGTCGCGCAGACCACGCCCTCGTTCGTCTACCTCATCCCCGTGGTGATGCTCTTCTCCATCGGCACGGTGCCGGGCATTATCGCTACAGTCATCTTCGCCATGCCGCCGATGATTCGCCTTACGAATTTGGGCATCCGCCAGGTGCAAGAGGACGCCATCGAAGCGGCGGAGGCGTTCGGCTCGACGCCGAGTCAGATTCTCTGGAAGGTGCAAGTCCCTCTCGCCATGCCGACCATCATGGCGGGTTTGAACCAAACCATCATGCTCTCGCTCTCGATGGTCGTGATTGCGGCGTTTATCGGCGCGGGCGGCTTAGGGCAGCCTGTGTTTGAGGGTCTCAACGCACTCCGGGTCGGTTTGGCAGGCATCGGCGGCATCGGTATCGTGCTGCTAGCAATGGTCTTAGACCGCATCACACAAGCCCTCGGGGAGCCGACGCGCCAGAAGGTCAACTGACCTTAATTAAGGTTAGTTCGTGTGCAAGGGAACGTTTGAAAGAGGTCAGCCTCGTTATCCTCGAGCTGTACCTAAAGTTGTATCCATGACCAAAGGAGGTCTTTTATGAAAAAACTACTTACGATTTTGCTGTCTTGTGTTCTCTTTACGGGTATCTACGCCCAAGCGCAGGACACATCCATGCCCGGTGAAGGCACCACCGTCACCCCCGCCATCGCCAACTGGGAATCCGCCCGCCCGATTGCTCAACTGTTTATCACGCTCTTAGAAGACTTAGGCTACGAGGTCGAGGACCCGAGCACGCTCGCGAACCCGATCTTCTATCAGTCTCTCGTCAACGGCGACGTGGACTACTGGGCGCACTCCTGGATGCCCAACCAGTCGAACCAGCTCCCTGCTAACTTCGAGGAGCGGGCGGCGTTCGCAGGAACCGTCGTGGAGCGCGGTGCGCTTCAGGGCTATTTGGTCGATAGAGCCTCAGCGGAGGAGTACAACATCACCTCTTTAGCAGACTTCTCCCGCGACGAGGTCAAGCAAGCTTTCGACTCGAACGGCGACGGTCAAGCGGACTTAGTCGGCGCGGAGTCGGGCTGGGCGATCGCCGAAGCGATCGACTATCAGTTAGAGCAGTACGGCCTGCAAGACGACATCAACGTGCTCGACTCGAGCTACAACGCGATGTTTGCGGATGTTTTAGCCCGCTATAACAACGGTCAACCCGTGCTCTACTACACCTGGACGCCGAACTTCACAGTGTTTGACCTTGTGCCGGGCGAAGATGTGGTCTGGATCAACGTCCCCGAAATCGCCCCGACGCCCGAGCAAGAGGACCTGGTCGATTCGATGACGGTGAGCAGCGTCGAAGGCGCGGTTTCCGACCCCTTAAAGATGGGTTTCCCTGCGAACGACATCCGCGTGGCGGCGAACCAAACCTTTTTAGACGAGAACCCAGCGGCGGCCTCGCTCTTTAGCCAAGTTAAAATGCCACTCGAGGACGTTTCCGAGATGACCGCCCGCATCAATGAGGGCGAAGACAGCGCCGAAGAGGTCGCGGCGATGGTGGACGAGTGGATCAGCAACCACCAAGAAGAGATCGACGGGTGGTTGGAGAGCGCAAGAGCGGAGGCGCAGCAATAACGCGGGAGTTCGCGCCGTAATTCTAACCGATTTGAAGAGAAAGCGTAGTTGAGAGAAAAGGACTGAGGTGAAAGAGAAATACTCAGTCCTTTTAACTTTTCTCTTTCACCTCTTTGAGTCCGTCAGAGCAACATTATGTGAGATTAACGGGTGTATGCTCGAGCATGTGACTTGGCAGCGCACCCTCTTTATCATGTTCGTCGCCCAACTGCTCTCCGCGGTTGGGTTTTCGATGTTCTTTCCCTTTTTGCCCACCTACATTGAGGAACTCGGTGTAGCGAGCGGCGTAGGAAGTCTGGAGCTGTGGGTCGGCTTGGTCTTTAGCGCGCAAGCCCTCACGATGATGATCGCCTCGCCTATCTGGGGCGCGATTTCCGACCGCGTCGGGCGCAAGCTGATGGTGGAGCGGGCGCTCTTCGGGGGCGCGATTATCGTGGGGGCGATGGCGTTCGTCGGCAGCGCGGAGCAGCTCGTCCTCCTACGGGCAATTCAGGGATTAGTGACGGGCGTCGTCTCGGCGGCAAACGCGCTCATCGCGTCGGTCGCGCCGCGTGAGCGCATCGGTTACGCGATGGGCGTGTTGCAAGTCGGCTTGTGGTGCGGGTTGTCCATCGGTCCGGTTATCGGCGGGGTGTTGGCGTTCGCGTATGGTCCGAGAGCGGCGTTTCTTGTGACGGCGCTGCTGCTCCTTTTAGGTGGGTTCCTCGTGCTCTTCGGCGTGAAAGAGGACTTTGTGCCGATCCTGAAGGGGCGACGCCTCACACTCCTAGCGGACTGGAAGCACGTTACAGATGCACCGGGGGTCAACTTGACCTTCTTGGTGCGCTTTAGTGTGTGGCTCGGGCGCACGATGATTATCCCCTTTTTAGCGCTTTTCGTAGCGTCGCTCTTGGCGGACCAAGACCAAGCCAGTATCTACACGGGGCTTGCCATCGGTATCGCCTCGGCAACGGGAACCGCAAGCGCGATTTATCTCGGCAAGCTGGGAGACCGCATCGGTCACAAGCCTATCCTAGTAGCGAGCGCGGTAACGGCGGCGCTTTTCTATCTGCCGATGAGCTTGGTTACGTCCGCGTGGCAACTGCTCGTGCTTTACGCTTTCACAGGTGCAGCGATCGGCGGGGTGATGCCTGCTTTGGGCGCACTTTTAGCGCAGTACACGGAGCCTGGCGAGGAAGGCTCCGTGTACGGGCTCGATAACGCGATTGTGGCGGCGGCGCGGGCGGCGTCACCCCTCTTGGGCGCGGCGGTAGTGTTTTGGAGCGGCTACCGGGGGACGTTCGTGGCGACGGGTCTCTTATTCCTTTTGACAGCGCTTTTAGCGGCGCGGAAACTGCCGAGGACGAATCAGAAACCTCTTGCCGCGCCGGGTGACTAAAGATCGGCTCAGTTGGAGGGTTTATTCAACTACCGGAGTGAGGGTAGCCCTAGCCTATAAAGCCCCCCCGCCATCGTCTCCAAAGAGAAGCCCAAGCTCTGCAGCCGCGCCGCGTCACCGCACAGATAGCAGTAAACCTGCAAGCCCGGCGGCGGATTTTTCGTGTTCGCCAAATCGTAAGGCGTACCCTCACGCAAGTACGCTTTCGTCGTGTCGATGTTGCCGCTAAAAAACGCGACGTACACATCTTGCTCCTCCCACCCTTCAGCTAGCAAATAGTAGAGGAAGTACTCGTACGTATTGTAGTTGGGCGTGAGAATCACCGCGCGTTCTTGCACCGCCCCAAGAACCGCCTCGACGCCTCGTTGGTCAGCCGTTTGCTGACTCATATCGACAGCCCGGTAATTCAGCAAGAGGAAAACTAAAGGAATAAGGAAGAGGGGCGCAGCCGCGACGCTCCGATCCGCCCCTGGCGTTTGCCACGCGAGCAGCGCGGTACCCGCCAACAGCGCGAGTATTAGCGTACTCGGGATGAAGTAGACCGCGATGTCGGGGATGTTGTAGTTCATCGCGTAAAACGTGTGCGACAAGAGGTAGATGAGCACGCCCAAAGTAATGTGCTTGTGACGCTTTAAGCCTATAACTGCTCCGAGCGCGGCGAGCCCCCAGAGCGGCAGGCTGCGGCTGAGCAGCGTCAGCACGAAAGGCAGCCGCTCGGTGAGGAGTTGCCGCCAAGTGTACGTGAACATAACGTTCTTGAAGTCGCCGCCAGTCACGTAGGTCATTAGATTGGTCCCGTCGAAGACTTCGGCGTAGTAAACCTCAGGGTTGAAGTAGCGCCAGAAGAGGTAGCTGTACTGGAGTGCGCCGATCACTACTACAGTTACAACCCAAAGAATTTTGCGCGGCTGGATGAAGACTCTGGGGTTAGTGGCGAGCGTCATGTAGACGAACGCAGGGAGCAAAGTGATCGAGGTGAGGTGGTTGCCGAAGGAGAGCGCGTAAAGCCCAGTAGCGACGTAGAACGCTCGCTCCTCCCCATGATGCCAGCGAATAAGCGCGTAAAGTACGCTCGTCATCAGTAAAAGGTGGAGCGTGTAGACCTCCGCGACGACGGCCTGTGACCATAAAATTCGGCTCAGTCCGAGGGAGAGCGCGGTAAAAAGGGCGAGTAGAGGTTTGAGTCCCAAGTGCCCCAGAAGCTTGAAGAGGACGACGCAACCGCCGACAGCGAACACCGCCGAGAGCAGGTTGGCTCTGTAGGCAACGCTGCCGAACGGGAACACGTTGACGAAGAGGTTATTCAGCACCAAGTAGAGCGGGTAGCCCGTCGGGTGCGGGATGCCTAAAATCTTGCCTAAGAACTGGAACTTAGCGGTGTCGCCGGAAAAGCCGACGCCGGGTAGCAGCGTCGCCGCGTAAGCCCACCCGAGAATGAGCACGAGGGCGAGCAGCGGGAGGTTCCGCGTGCTCACGCTCCGCCAGAGCCGCGTTTTCGCCTCGTCCGTCTTTACACTTGCCTGACTCATAACGCCCCCGCTCTACCGAACACGTCTACGGATTGGCTAGCTCGAGCCTGTAAAGCCCCGCCACACCCGTCATTTGTACGTCGAAGCCGTGCTTTTGTAGCGCTTGCGGGTTCGCGCATTCCCAGCAGAAAACGCGCAGACCCGGCGGCGGATTTTTGCCCTCTTGCGCCAATAAAAGCGGCGGCTCGCCGATTTCGGGCGGCGCTTCACCTCTCAGATAAGATTGGAGGAACGCTCCGTTTCTTCCGTAATTCGTCACAAAGAGGTTGTCGCGCTGCTTTTTGAGCCCGAGCGTGTGGTAGAACATGTACTGCATCCGGTTATAGCCGCTCGTCGAGATAATGGCGTCGCGCTGAACGGCGCTAATAATCGCCGCCGCCTCGCCCTGCGGCGCGGTGATGTGACTTAAATCAACCTCGCGGTAGTTCATAAACAAAAGCCCGAGCGGTACGGCTAAAAGGAGCGCCAAGCGCGGCGCATTAGCGTCTTGTAAAAGCTCACTGAGCCCTAACCCTGCCAGCAGTGCCAGCGCCATAATACTCGGGATGAAGTAAACCTCGATGTCAGGGATGTTGTAGTTCATCGCGTAGTAGGTGTGCGACAGGAAGTAAATCAGCACGAAGTTGACGACGTGTAGCCGCTTCGCCTGCGCCGCAACGCCCAGCGCGGCGAGCCCGATAACCGGGAAGCTGCGCGTCAGAATCGTGAGCGCTAAAGGCAAACGTTCGCTCCAAAGTTGCGCTCCTGTAAAGGCGAACATCGACTCTTTGAAGTTGCCGCCCGTTAAGAAGTCGCGTAGGTTGTCAAAACTCCTGCCCGTAAAGAGTTCCGCGTAGAAAAACTCGTTGTTGAGCCGCCAGAAGAGGTAGCTGTACTGGAGTGCGCCGAGGATGACCACGCCCACCACCCAAAGGACTTTGCGTGGCTGAATGAAGACTTTGGGGTTCGTTGCGAGCGTAATATAGACAAAGGCAGGCAAAAGCGTAATCGAGGTGAGGTGGTTGCCGAAGGAGAGCGCGTAAAGACCCGTAGCGACGTAGAACATCTTTTCTTCACCGCTGTGCCAGCGAATAAGCGCGTACATGACGCTCGTCATCAGCAAGAGGTGGAGCGTGTAGACCTCGGCGACAACCGCTTGCGACCAGAGGACGTAGCTTAGCCCGAGCGAGAGCGAAAGCGCCAACGCGCCCATGCGACCGAGCCCTAAATAGAGGAGCAGCCGGAAAAAGACGACACACGCGGCGACGGCAAAGACAGCCGAGAGTAGATTCGCTTTGTACGCCAGCGAACCGAACGGGAACACGTTGACGAAGAGGTTGTTCAGCACCAAGTAGAGCGGGTAGCCCGTCGGGTGCGGGATGCCTAAAATCTCGCCGAGGTACTGAAACTTGACCGTGTCGCCCGTGTAGCCGATACCAGGTAACAGTGTAGAGGTGTACGCCCAACCGAGGAGGAGGACGAGTGACGCGGTGTAGAGGCTCGAGCCGCTCACGATCCGTGAAAGGTCGAAGTCTCTTTCTCTTAATGATCTGAGCATAGAATCCTTTTAGAAGGTGCGTTGCGGCGTCTGAAAAGCGCCAATAATAAAGAAGGAAGAATGAACATAGGAAACCTCGAGCACAGGTGCGTCAGCGTCGATTTGCTGTGAAATTCCTCACGCCCTGACAACCGCAACAGTTTACCGCAAAGTGAGGTGTGAAGGAATAGGGACCTCACCCCTCGTCATTCCCCCTTTGCTCCGGCAACACCTTAAAAAGCTGCCCCGCCTCGCTCAGCGCCCGCCCGAGCGTCAACCCTTGCCCCAACCCTTTCACGGATAAAACCTCTATCTGCTCGGGTAAGAGCTGATGCGCGTAGCGCTCCCTCAACTCGGCGAGGCGCAGTTTGAATTCCAGCTCTAAGCCCTCCACCGAGTCCTGCAAATCGCGGTTTTTCTGCTCACGTGCCGCTAGGTTAGCGAGTTCGCGGCGCACTTCGGAGGCGGCTTCCTCGAGTTCTTGCCGCGCCCGCACTAAGCTCGCCTGCTTCGCCGCGCCGACCTGCTCCGCCACGCTTGTGTCGAGCCTGACTTTGGCTTGCTGCAGGTCAAACGCGCGGCTGCGCGTCTCTTTGCGGCGGGTGCGCAGTTGCGACTCGACCTGTTTCACAGCCGCTTCGACGCGGACTTGCTGCGTCTCCGTCATCGCTTCGATCTCTTTGAGGAGCGTTCTTATCGCCTCTAAGTCGAGCAGGATGTCGTTGTTCGCCGAGGGCATACTGCCGCGCACGATTTCGATGCCGTACGTATCCTTGAGGTTGTCGTTGAGCGCTCCGATAATGTTGTCGATGCGGTCGCGTCCGCTAAACTTAACCCGCGCGTCCTCGATGGAGGTGATGATGCGCAAGTTGAGGTAGCCTGCGTAGAGGCTCAAGATTTTCATGATGTTGCCGGGGCTGCTCTGCTCGACAAACACGTCGGGGCGGGTCACGCGGAAGGCGAGCTGCTGCGAAAGTGAGATGCTGGCGTAGTCGGCGGTGAAGTTGGCGTCTTCTAGGTCCACGACTTGGTCACGCTGCGAGACGAGAAAGGGGATAAAGGTGTCGAAGCGGAAGAGCCAGTTGCGCCCGGTTTTGGCGCTGCGCCCGGTGATGGGTTTGCCGTAGCGACAGAGGACGCCGGTGTAGCCGTCAGGAACGTCAACTCGAGCGTTGTTCAAGTAGCGCCCCGCGAAGACGAGCGTCCCTAAAAGCAAGCCGGGGAGCGCGAACGCTTTGAGCCAGCCCGGTAAGAGAACCAGAGCGAGCAGCCCGAGTGTGAAGAGCCCGAGCCCGGAAGGGCGGCGCTTGTCGGGCACGAAGCTCAAGATGCGCTCCTCGTCCACCGACTTGAAGCGGCTCAGGTCGCCCTCTTGCACGTTGCGCTTGACCGAGCCCAACATCTGGTCGAGCTTGCGCCCGACCGCCACCTCGACCTCGCGAGAGCCGCTGTCCAAAATTTCCTCTAAGCCGCCCTTGGCTTTGTCGCTCAAACGCTGACCTACGTCGCGGTAGCTCACGCTCCGACCTCCCGGTCAGCGACCTTCCAGCTCATCGTCTCGTCCTCATTCACGGAATTCTCTTTCTCGCTGCGCGACGCGCTCGCTTTCGCGGTGATGGTCTCGACCTTACGCTTGACCGACTCGGGCGTGTATTCGATGCGTGTGCCGGAGTCGGTAGGGACGGTTTCTAACGCGCCGCTCAGTTCGCGCATGAGCGCGTCCACGTCGAGCGTGTACGCCTCTAAGGACGCCTGGTCGGGCGCGTCTAGCCGTGCAAAGCCGCGCTGCCGATACTCCTTCAAAACGGCGCTCACGCCGCTCTCGTCCATCAGCGAGCGCAAGAGGTCACCTCGCATGACGACGCTTTCCACCTCGGTCTGGTCCGTCACTACGC
The DNA here is from genome assembly GCA_965213925.1 of Trueperaceae bacterium. Lineage (GTDB taxonomy): Bacteria > Deinococcota > Deinococci > Deinococcales > Trueperaceae > CBDBZX01. The sequence goes on along the minus strand of OZ243927.1, from coordinate 3,130,048 downwards.
GGCTCACGCGGGGCAGGTCGTTCACCCGTTCGCTCAGCCGCGCCAACAGCTCGTCCTGTTTTTGAATATAGGTCTCTAGGCCCGCACTCTGCACGCTCCGCGCCCGCACCTGCTCTTTGAGGGTCGAGACTTGCGACAGCGCCGGGGTGAGCGTGCTGCTCACGATGTTGCCTATGGCGGCGCGGCGCGCTTGGATAATCTGGGTTTCGGTGCTCTCATCCTCCAAGGTCGCTTTGATCGCGTCGATTTCGCGGATGATGCGCTCGACCTCCAAGACGCCCAAACTCACGTCCGCCACCTTCGCCGCGACCTCTTCGGAAATTTCCTCTTCGGTGATGTCTTTAAGCGTTTCGGTCGCTTGCCGCACCCGCGTGATGGAGGAGACGAGCCCGACCGCTAGGGTGCGTAAGTAATCGTCGCTGGTGAGGTTGCCCTGCGGAAGGTGGTCCAATAGGGCGATGCCGTAGCTGCTCGCTAAGTCGCGCAGTTTATCTAAGAGCGCTCGCCGCCGCGGGGTCTGAGTCTCGCTGAGGATAAAGCGTGACACGTCGAGTTCGGCGATGCTGGCGATTTTCGAGAGGAGTTCGGGGCTCAAGTCCTCCTTTTCCAAGTCGGCGAGCCTGTCGGTGAGGCTCTCGCCTTCACCTGCAACTTCGCTCGGAAACTCAGCTTGCTCGACCAAAAAGCGGTTGAAGTCGCGCGCTGATACGCTCAGCATTTCGTCTTTGATGACGCTCTCAAAAAGCTCTTCCAACTGCGCACAAAACGCCTCGAAGCCGCCGCGCTCGACGAGCCGGTAGGTGTCCTCGACGCGGGCGATGAGGGCTCCCTTATACGACAAGCTGATGTTGTCGCCCGTCGTTCCCTGGATTTTGGGCATGTCCAACACAAAGGGTTTGGTGGACACCGCCGCGTAAGGTCGCACCCGTGGGTCTAAGACGAGCGTGCTCTTGCCCGCTTTAAGCGTGCGCACGATGCGCTGGTACTTGGTGAAGTGAATTTCTACGCCCGGCTGCCCCTTGAAAAAGCCGCCCCGGACGAGCGTCGCCGCGAAGTAAGTTGCGTAGATCGCGACGGCTAGAGCGTACTGAAAGGGTGAGATGAACTGCGTATTGGCGACGCGCCCCAGCCCTGGTACAGCGCCCGTAGCGGCGAGAGGTTGCTGCAAGAAATAGAGGCTCAGCACGAGCGCGAAGCCGACGATGCGCACAAAAACGGGGATCATTTGCAAACCGCCGCGCTCTAAGTAGGCGATCCCGATCGTCTCGCCCTGCTCGTTCTGCTTGCCGATGCGCCGCAGCGCGTTCGTCACGCTCGTTTTGATCTCAGCGGTTCCTAGCATAGCTCTCCTTAACTCGCGCCCCCACCTACCATTATCACTGCGCCGAGAAGAAGCGTTCGCTGTTGGCGCTTCATCAGCTCCAAAGCTTTCGCTGACGGCTGAACGCTCGTGCCCTACTTGTTATACAAGATTCTGCGGTTGCGCAAACGTGCAAATGCACGAGGCTCGAGGTCGCTGAGCGTCAGTACACCGTTAAGCAAGTAGCGCTACTTATTAGCATGTCACCCTGTACGCTGTAAACTAAGTACTGATACTTATTACTGATGTCACCCTGAGCCGAAGGCGTAAGGGTCTCGTCTCGCATTCTCTGTCAGAGGAGCCAGCAAGGTCAGAGATTCTTTCACTCCACTGCGTTCCGCTCAGAATGACATGTTTCATTTTTTGGCTAACAGTGTACTCAGTTCAGAGGATACAGAGGATAGCGAATGCAGCAGAGCGCGTCTCACCTATCTTCCTCTCTACATACGCTAAGCACCTCCCCACATCAACGAGGTGTAAGTGCTAGGCTTTTTTATGGCACGCCGCTCCACGCTGCGCTTCGATAGGGGCACGCTCATCTTGCACCCACCCCCCAAAGGGCGGCGTTGGGTGGAGTTCGCGACGTGGGACGACCGCATCGAGAAGTTCCGGCTACCCGCCTTGCAGTACCGCAGTTTTTTAGAAGCGATGCGCACCGAGGGGACCGAGGTCGAGGACAAGGCGCAGGTGTGGGGAAGGCTCGAGCTAAACTCTACCGTCTCCATGAAACCCTATCCCCATCAATCTGAAGCGTTAGAGGCGTGGAAGCGCGCAGGCAGGCGCGGTACGGTCGTGTTGCCGACAGGCACAGGTAAAACGTACCTCGCACAGCTCGCGATGGAGGCGACGCCGCGCAGCACCCTCATCGTCGTGCCGACTTTGGACCTCATGCACCAGTGGTACGCGCAGCTCGTGGCGACCTTTCCCGATGTGGAGGTGGGGCTTCTGGGCGGCGGCTCCAAAGACCGCTCGCCGGTTTTAGTGGCAACCTACGACAGCGCCGCGATCTTTGCGGAGACACTGGGCAACCGCTACGGGCTCGTCATTTTCGACGAATGTCACCACTTGCCCTCGGACTTTAAGCGCACGATTGCCGAGTACTCCATCGCGCCCTACCGCTTAGGGTTAAGTGCGACGCCCGAACGCACCGACGGCAAAGACGAGGATTTGCATACGCTCATCGGTCCCGTCGTGTATCACAAGACGCCCGAAGAGTTGGCGGGCGACGCGCTCGCAGAACATAAAATCATCCGCATCGACGTGGAACTCTCCCAAGCTGAGCGGCTGCGCTACGACGAGATGACGGCAAAGCGCAACACCTTTTTGCAGGAGCGCAATATCTTCTTAGGGTCGCTGCGCGGCTGGCAACACTTCGTGCGGGAGAGCGCCCGCTCGCAAGCGGGACGCGCCGCCATGCTCGCGCACCGCGAGGCGCGTTCCATTGCTTTCGGTACCGAGGGCAAGCTCCGCGTGCTCGCCGAGCTGTTCACCAAGCACCAGAACGACCGGATGCTGATTTTTACCGACAACAACGCGATGGTCTACCGAATTTCGCAGACGTTTTTGGTCCCCGCCATCACGCATCAGACCAAGGTCAAAGAGCGGCACGAGACGTTGCAGAGGTTCCGGGAGGGACGCTATCCGCGCCTCGCCACCTCAAAGGTGTTGAACGAAGGGGTGGACGTGCCCGAGGCGAATGTGGCGGTGGTGCTTTCTGGAACGGGGACGACCAGGGAATACGTGCAGCGCTTAGGGCGCATCTTGAGAAAGAGGGAGGGCAAGCTCGCCCTGTTGTACGAAGTCGTCGCGGCGAAAACGAGCGAAGAAGGCGTGTCGAAACGGCGGCGCGAGCGCCCAAAGCGACAAGAGGTCAAACCTATCGTGACAGGCGAGCGTATCGGGATGCAGGACAGTCTAGACTTCGAGGATTTATAGATCGGTGAACGTCTAATGCTACCGAGCCAACTTCTCATGCACCGCTATAAAGGTGATGAGATCGTTCCTAAACGCTTGCCGCTCGACGACAAGCACAAGCAGATGGCGGCGGACGCTACCGCTATTTTCGAGCGTTGCGTGGGGCAAAAGCGCAGCGAGTTAGAGGAGCAGTTGCAGCTTTTGGAGGGGACGGAGACGGACTACCGCGTTAAGCGCGGTTTAGTGCACCTCTTGCACGGCTTCGCGGACTTCGAAACGGTGAGCCCTTTAGAGCCCGAGCGGTTGCGCGAGCTGGTGTTTAGTGCGGCGGCCCCCAGACTCCCCAGTCAAGAGGTCACGCAGCAGGTCGTAAAAGAGGTCGCGGAGAGGCTCTCGCTCGAGCTAGAGCGCACCGTTCCCGCTGACCAAGTTGAAGAGGGTCTCTACGCCGACCTCGCTGAGAATCAGACGCTCCTCTCCTTCGACGCGCCCACGCCCGAGACCCTCTTGCACCGCTACAACCTCTCGCAAGCGCAGGGCGTCTTGTACCGCGCCAGCGACATCGTCATCACGGCGTACCGCAACGACCCCGGCGAGTACAAGCAGCTCTTTAAGTTCCTTAAACTCTTCGGGCTGATGAGCTATATCGAAGGGGACGCCGAGCACGGCTTTACTATCACCATCGACGGTCCCGACAGCCTCTTTAAGCCCTCGACGCGCTACGGTACGGACCTCGCCAAGTTTCTCCCCGCGCTTTTACAGGTCAGCCGCTGGCGTATGGAGGCGACGCTCGTGCCGCGCCAGACCTACGACAACGTGCCCGCCGAGGCGCGGTTTTCGCTGGACGATACCTGCGGGCTCGTCTCGCACTACAAGCGCGGCAAAACCTACGACAGCGTGGTCGAAGAGTCTTTCGTCAAGCGCTGGGACAAGACGCAGACGCCCTGGAAGTTGGAGCGCGAAGTCGACCTCTTGCCGGTTCCCGGCAGCGTGATGGTCCCCGACTTTCGCTTGGTCCACCCGGACGGACGCTCGTGCCTCCTAGAAATCGTCGGCTACTGGCGACCCGAGTACCTCAAGAAGAAGTTCGCGCAGGTCAAGAAATCCTTGCGCGACGACCTCGTCCTCGCCGTCTCTGAACGGCTGAACTTGGGCGCGGCGGGCATCAAGCTCGAGGACGTCCCCGCGAAGATCGTCTGGTTTAAGGGCAAGGTCAACCCGAAAGACGTGCTAGAGGCGATCGGACTAGATACGTTGACCTCCTGATACCGTCTCTACTCAGCTTTCAGAAGGCGTGGTACAAGCTCCGTAAGGTTGAGAAGCTCTGCAATTCAGCACAGTGCATAGTGAATGGTCTCACAGTGAATGGAGCGACGTCGACCCCACTATCTCTTTTGCAAGTCACGGTTAGCTCGAGACATTTCCACCCTACAGCCCCAACATTCCCAAGTACCAGCCCAAAAGCGCGTCCCCATAAAACAGCGCAATCAGCCCGCCAATCGCCAGGTACGGACCAAAAGGAACCACACGCCCGCCGCCGAATGCTTTAAGGGTGAGCCCGCCTATAGCCCCCACGAAAAAGGACAAGAGCAGCGCCACTAAGAGGTTCTGCCAGCCCAGCATCACACCTAAAACCGCCGCGAGCTTCACGTCGCCAAAGCCCATTGCGACGGGTTCGTCGTCCTCTTCGTTAAGTACGCCTTCTTCGTCGGGTGCTTTGCCGAGTAGGTCCAAAACCCACCAGTACACCGCCCCTAAAACCGCCACCGAACCTGCCGCCGCCAAACTACCGCTGAGCGCGTCGATGCCGAGGTAGAAACTACCCGTACCGAGCGCCAACGCCCACACGCCGTAGAGAAGAGGTTCGGAGAGCCTGAGCGTGCGCCGCGTGACCAGGTTAGCGACGACGGACGCAGCCGCGAGCACTGAACCGACAATCCAGCCACCTAACGCACCGCCTACGAACGCCACGTTCACCTGGTCGAGTCCGATAGGGAAGAGGCGCTCTTTGGTGTCGGCAAAGTGGCGCAGCACAAGTCCGCCCAAGCGGTTGATAAGCACGATAATGCCCGCGCCTAACGCGCCGCCAAAGAGCGCCGCTTGTAGGCTCGGTAAGCCACCAGGGGTGGCGTAGAAAAAGCTGCCCAAGAGCCCTACGGCAATCGCAGGTAGGGTCAAACCGTCGGGCAGGATGTACTCGTCGATGTCGATAGCTGACATCATCACGAGCATGGCGTAAATAATGGCGAGAACGAAGGCGGTGAGACCATACTGCGCAACCGGAAAGCGCAGCGCAATCAGCACAAAGCCGAGTGCGGTAATCGCTTCGATTAAAGGGTAGCGTAGCGCGATGCCCTCTTTACAGCCCCGGCAACGTCCGCGCAGGGCGAGCCAGGAGAAGATAGGCACGAGGTCCAAAACGGTCAGTGGACGCTCACAGTTCGGGCAGTGCGAGCCGGGGAAGGCGATGGACTCGCCGCGCGGCACGCGGTAGATCACCACGTTGGCGAACGAGCCGATGAGCGCGCCTGAAAGACCGAGCAGTGAGGCGGTGATGAGGGTCAACATAGAGGGCATTATAGGTTCGGGGAGGGCGTTGGCGGCGTGTGATTTTGGGCATTGGCGGTAGGCGAGGTGCGGCGGTTACTGGCGGCTCGCGGGTCAGTAACTTGGAAAGTAAGCGGCCATCAGGATTCGGCAGTCAGTTTTCGCTTTTATTCTGACCCCTGAATCCTGATCCCTCTTCACAGACAAACACATCGTGAAGACGCGCTTCGTTTTTACGGAGATGCATTCTCATCCTCCCCTCGGTATACTGCCCCCATGAAGCGATTTTTACCCGTTACTCTACTCGTAAGTATCCTCTCTCTCTTCGCGCTCGGCGCGGCGCAAGATCAACTCAGCATCGCCTTTGTGGACGCGGGCGCGGTTTTAGCGGCGCACCCAGCCGGGGCGCAGGCGCAGCAGTTAGAGGAGCAAGCCAGAACCGAACTCGGCGAGATTCAAGCGAACGTCGCGCCGCTCCTAGAGAGGCTCAACGCAGGCGAAGAGCTGACCGCCGAGGAGCGCAGCACCCTAGACCTCTCCCAGCGCACCTATCAGGAGACCCAGGCGCGTTACCGCGAGGAGATTCAAGCGACAATTCAGCCTGCAGAACAGGCAGTGGACGCGATCATCCAAGAAATCGCCCAGGCGAACGGTTACACGCTCGTGCTCAACCAAGGGGTGGCGGCAAGCTCGGCGCTCGTCGTCTACGCGGCGGAGGGCTTTCCCAACATCACGCAAGAGGTCATCGACCGCGTCAGCGCGGGCGGTTAAGCTCAGCAAAGGGTTGAAACCCCTTGTACAAAAAAATCAGGCGGCGCTAAGCGTCGCCCTCTTTTTTGGTTTGTAGCGCCTGCAAAAAGGCTAGGTCGGTGTCGGTGAGGTTGGCGTGCTCGAGCAAATCCGGTCTTCGCGCTAACGTGCGTTCCAACGCCCTCTCGCGCCGCCACCTCTCGACGTTCGCATGGTGCCCGCTCGTCAACACGTCGGGGATGCCGACGCCCTCGTACTCAGCCGGGCGGGTGTATTCTGGGTAGTCCAAGAGCCCTGTCGAAAAAGAATCCTGCTCGTGGCTTTGCGCGTCACCCAACACGCCCGGAACGAGTCTTGCCGTTGCTTCGATCAGCGCTAACGCCGCGATTTCGCCGCCCATGAGTACATAATCGCCGATGCTGACCTCTTTGGTGACCAAAGACTCCACCCTCGCGTCAAACCCCTCATAGCGTCCTGAAAGTAAACAAAGATGCTCTTTCGTCGCCAAATCCTCCGCCAACTTTTGCGTGAAGGGTTCGCCAGCAGGGGAGAGCAGGATAATCTCATCGGGCGGCGATTCCCTTTTGATCTCTTCAATCGCCCGCGCCGCGATGTCCACCCGGATGACCATCCCCGCGCCGCCGCCATAAGGTGTGTCGTCCACGTTTCTATGTTTATTCGCCGCGTAGTCGCGCAAGTCGCGCACGTCGAAGCTGAGGTGCCCGTTTTTAACGGCGCGTCCTAACAAAGCTTCTTCGGTCCACGGGCGCAAGAGGTCGGGGAAGAGGGTGAGAACGGTGTATTTCATGGAAGCAGAATCGGGAATAAAGGATGCAGAATAGAATCTCCCGCACTCTTTATTCTATATTCCTCATTCTGCATTGCCCAACAACCCCTCCGGCGCATTCTCGATGGAGATACCCTCTTCACTTACTTCACTTATTTGCACATAGTCGGCTTGCAGAGGTACTAAATATTCTTCATCCTCGTGGAGGATGACTAAAAGGTCTTGAAAGCCTGCGGAAATTACGTCAACGACTTCGCCGAAGGGTTCGCCGTCAACGTGGACAGGAAGCTCGAGCAGTAGTTCCAAGTAAAACCCCTCTTCGGGCTCAGGGAGGTCTTCAGCCCTTACGTAGACCTCTTCGTTGACGAGGGGTTTGGCTTGCTCGATTTTAGTGATGCCCCCGAGATACACCACCGTCTGACCACCGACGCGCCGCACCTGCGTCAGTCTGCGCTCGCCCAAACTCGTAACAAAAACGCGCTCCAGCTTGAAGATCGCGTCCGCTTCCGCCTGACCCAAACCATAAAAACGAAGCCCCCCGGCGAGTTGGAAAGTCTTTCCCAATGTACCGAGGAGAATGGAGCCTTCTGGCGGTTCTACTGCCACGTGCTAGTTAATCAATGAGGTGAACGTCAACGCGCTGGCGTCCGTCGGCAGCGGCTCGAGCCAACGTGCGCAGGCTGTTGATCAAACGTCCGCCCCGCCCGATGATGCGCCCCGCGTCACCCTCGGCGCAGTGAATCTCGATGTGAACGCCGCGCGAGTCGGTGCGCGACTCGACGCGGAGCTTGTCGGGCTCTTCTACGAGATTTTGTAGGGCGAAGGTGACGAGTTCTAGGGGCATGACGGGTTGGGTTAAGCGCTCGCTTGCGTTCTCGCTTCGTAGGCGCTCGAGCGCTTCGCCTGAACCTTGCCAACGGTGACGCCGGACTTCTCCAAGAGCCGGATGGCTGCGCCCGTGGGCTGCGCGCCCTGCGAGAGCCAGTGCTCCGCGCGCTCGACGTCAATTTTAAGGGGCGTTTCGCTTTTTTCGCGCGGGTCGTAGTAGCCGAGCGACTCGATGTAGTCGCCGCTGCGCTTCGTGCGGGCGTCGGTGACGACAACGCGGTAGTGGGGGTTCTTTTTTGCGCCTAAGCGCGTTAAACGGATTTTAACCATGTTGCTTCCTCTTTCTCGAATAGCTTTAGTGTTGTCCTGACGCGGACAGGTTGCTTTTGAGTGTACACCAAATTAACGCCCTAAGCTGCGCCCCATCCCCTTACCGGGTTGACGCCTGCCCATCTTTTTCATCATCTTCTTCATCTGCTCGTAGTTCTTCATCAGGCGGTTCACATCTTGCACCGTCGTCCCGGAGCCCGCCGCGATGCGCTTACGGCGGCTCGCGTTTAAGAGTTTCGGTCTGCGCCGCTCTTTTTCGGTCATTGACGAGATGATCGCCTCGATGCGGGCGATCTCGCCCTCGTCTATGTCCGCGCCGCCCAGCATCTTGCTCGCGCCAGGAATCATTTTGAGGATGTCGGTGAACGAGCCCATCTTCTTGATCTTCTGCATCTGCGTGAGCATGTCTTGAAGCGTGAAGTCCTTGAGGCTCGTGACCTCGTCGTCGTCGCCCTCTAAGACTTTCGCTTTCTCGATGAGCGTCATCATGTCGCCCATGCCGAGGATGCGACCCGCGACGCGGTCGGGGTAAAAGGGCTCTAAGCCGTCGATCTTCTCGCTCATCCCGGCGAAGTAGATGGGCTTGCCCGTGACGTGCTTCGCGGAAAGCGCCGCGCCACCTCTTGCGTCGCCGTCGAGCTTCGTCATAATGAGACCCGAGACGCCCACGCGCTCGTCGAAGGCGGTGGCGACGGGGAGCGTTTGCTGCCCGGTCATGGCGTCCACGACGAGCATCGCCTCGTTGGGCTCGAGCGCGTCTTTGAGGTCGGCAAGTGCGTCCATGAGGTTTTCATCAATCTGCAGACGCCCCGCCGTGTCCACGATGATGAGGTCGCGGTAGTTCGTTTTGAGGTAGGCTTGCAGGCGCTCTTTGGTGCGCTCTGGCGCTTCGTCGTCCTCGACTTCCAAAACAGGTACGCTGATCTGCTGACCCAACACGCGGAGCTGGTCACGCGCCGCCGGGCGCTGCGTGTCCGCTGCGATCAGAAGAGGTCTGCGCCCCTGCGCTTTGTACTTATACGCGAGCTTGCCCGCTGTGGTCGTTTTACCGGCACCTTGTAAGCCCATGAGCATCCAGACGTTCTGCTCGTTTTGGAGGCTGGGCTGCGCCGCTTTGCCGCCCAAGATGTCCACCAACTCGTCGTGGACGATAGAGATGACGCGCTGCTCGGGCTGGAGCGACATCAAGACTTCGGAGCCGGTGGCTTTCTCCTGCACGCGCTTGGTGAAGTCGCGGGCGACCTCTAAATTGACGTCCGCCTCTAAGAGCGCCACGCGCACCTCGCGCAAGGCAGTCTTAACTTCCGCCTCGGTCAGCTTGCCGCGTCCGCGCAGTGAATCGAATACGCCCTGTAGTCTGTCGCCTAAACTCTCAAACATGTAAAGTCCCTTGCCGTCTTCTAAAAAGACCGCTCTCCACCCTAGCGCACCCGAACGTGCGGGGTCAAGGCGTGGTGAGCAGACGCGGCGCGCCTCGAGTCACATTCACCGAGTTTATGTCGCCCTGCTGCCTCTGACTTCTGCTGGGTTGCTTATGGGCGGCGCACCTTCAGTCTTGCTCGTAACGCTTCTCGCGCAAGATGCTGATCGACCAGGCGCACACTGCGATGGTGAAGGCGAGGATGCCTAGCTCGACGAGGAGGAAAAGGGGCAGTTCGCTACCCGAACTCAGCAGCTCGGTGCTCTCGGCGCTGATGACAGAAAGCCGCCGCACGCTCGCGATGATGCCCACGACGAGGAAAGGGATAGGGTTAAACGCGCCGTCGCGCAAAAACGAGCTAACCGTGCCGATGATCTCGGCGATCATCAGCGCCAAAAGGATGTCGGACAGCACCGTCGTGAGCGAGTAGTCGTCCCTCCCGGAAAGGCCGCGCCACAGTTCAAGAGCGCTCTCCCACAGGATAAGGGCGGACGCTACGATGAGCATCCCCACCACCGCCATCGCGATGACGCGCTCGGCTAGGTCGTTGAACCTCGTCAGCCTGCGGGTGCCGCTGTCTTCGCGCCTCTTACGCGGTTTAGGTGGGTCGGCCATGCTTGAGCCTAGCCCGGTTCGCATTCATAGACTGGGCGTAGAGGTGATATCTAGCCCCCCAGCACCACCTGAAACACGGTCATCGCGGCGACAGCCACCGTGACGACGATGCCGACTTGGTTGCCGGGCGCGTTTTCCAGCGATTCGGGCAGAAGCTCGGAGAACGCCATCCAGATCATCGCGCCAGCGGCGAGCCCTAAGCCGACGGGCAAAAAGGGCTCGAAGACCTCCACGAAGAGGTAGGCAGGCACCGCTAAGAGGGGTTGAGGGAGGCTCGAGACCACGCTCCAAAACGCCGCCCGCCACGCCGAGACCCCTTCGGGCACGAGCACGAGCGAAATCGCCAAGCCTTCGGGTACGTTGTGCAAAGCAATCGCCGCCGTGATAAAAACGCCGAACGCCTGCCCGCCCCCGAACGACACGCCGACGCCGATGCCCTCGGCAAAGGAGTGCAGCGTCATCACCCCGACGATGAGGAGCGCCCTGAGCGCCCCCGCACCGTGCAGTTCACCGATATCTGGCTCACCGCCACGCCGCTCTAAGAGCCACCGAGTCACAACGATAAAGGCGAGACCTAGGAGGATGCCGAGCACGACGCGGGGCATTCCGTAAGCCAGTCCCTCGTAGATGAGGTTAAAGCTCGCCGCAAGCATCAGCCCGGCTGCGCCTGCGTTGGCGAGGCCTAGCGTGGGTTTAGAGACCTTTTTGATGAAGAAAAAGGGAAGCGCGCCCAATCCCGTCGCCACCGCCGTGAGTGAGGCGTAGAAGAATACGGTCCAGACTGAAATGTCCACCTAGAACTCCTTTTGTTTTATGAAGGGTCGGCTCGAGACCATGCGAACATCCAACCCACCAGCGACCGCGCCAACCCGACACCGTTACTATAAATCGGAATCGTTATGATTTCAATTTGCATTAAAGCGATGGGAATAGTCGGGATTGCGAGGGGCAGAAGTGAGGCGCAAGAAGAAACCTAAATTCCCGCTCCCTACTTCCAGCACCACCTGTGCTAGACTGCCCTCACGAATGATGCATTTAGAGGAAAAGCGTGTTTACGTCGTGATGGGCGTTTCCAGTTCCGGCAAATCCGCTGTCGGCAAGGGTCTGGCTGAGCGTTTGGGCTGGCATTTCCTCGACGCGGACGACTTTCACCCCGAGGCGAACGTCGAGAAGATGTCGCGCGGTGAGCCCTTAGACGACAGCGACCGCGCGCCCTGGCTGACGCGGCTGCGCGAAATTATCGACGAGCATCTGGAGAAAGACGAGCGGCTAATTCTCGCCTGCTCCGCGCTTAAAGAGCGCTACCGCGAGCGACTCCGAGTGGACAGGCGCGTAGGGTTCGTCTACCTGGAGGGAAGCTTCGAACTCATCCAGGAGCGGATGCAAGCCAGAGAAGGTCACTTCATGAAAACGGAGATGCTAAAGAGTCAGTTCGAAGCGTTGGAAGAACCCGACCCTGGCGACGCCGTGCGCGTAGACATCTCACCTCCATTAGAAGAGGTTGTAGAGAACGTGGCTGTGAGGTTGAGAGGCTGAGGTCGAGCGAGTCTTCACGTTGGGGTGGCTCGGCGTCTCGAGAATTAAAAACTTCACATGTATCACATCGTTAGAGGGCGCTAAGGCGCTACAATGGTGGGGATGTTTTTGTCAAGACGCCATCTGAATAAGCTTCTCATTCTACTGACGCTACTCGGTCTAAACGGGGCGGCGGCGCAACTCAGCGGCGAGGCGCTCACGGCTTTGCAAGAGGGACGGGCGGCGGCTGAGGAGGCCCGGGCGACGTACGCGGGCGCGAACAGCCCCGACCAACCGCTGTGGCGCGAGGCGATTCGAGCGGGCGAGCGGGCCTTGCGGCTCGAGCCGGACGCGCCCGAGGCGCTCCGCTTCCTCACCCGTACGTACAGCGACCTCTCCTGGCACGTGCGCGCGTGGGGCTACGGGCAGCGGTACCTGGAGGCGGGCGGCGCACTTGACGACGCCCTCCTAGCTGATTTGCTCGAGGTGGGCACTCAACTCGGCTACGCCCGCTACAACGCAGGCGACCCGACGGGCGCGGCGACCTATTTCGAAGAGGTCTTGGCGCTCGACGCGCAAAACGCCGTGCCGAACGTCTGGCTCGGACGTATCTATTTAGAGCAGGGCGAGCCCGAGCGGGCGCTTTCCTACTGGCAGGCTGCCGCCGAACTCTCACCGGACGACGAAGGCGTGCAGTTTTATCTGGCGCAAACTGAGGGGCAGCTCGAGTTCGGCGCAGCCGCAGGTAGCGCCTTTCAGAGAGGTCTGCAAGCTTACAATGAAGAGCGCTTAGAGGACGCGCTCACCCTCTTCGAGGAGGCAGTGCAGGCGAACCCCGACTATAAGCAAGCCTTCGTTTGGGCAGGGCGCACGAGTTTGGAACTTGGGCTTTCCGAAGAGGCGAAGGAATACTGGCAGCGCGTCCTGGAACTCGACCCCGAAGAGAGCCGCGCGCGCTACTTCATCGCGCGAGCAGATGACCAGCTCGAGTGGGGTGTAGAGGCGGTGCTGACTTTTCAGGAGGGGATGCGCCTCTACAACGAGGGCGCTCTGGAAGAAGCCGGTGACGCCTTCGCAGCGGCGAGCCGCGCCAATCCGCAGTACGCGGAGGCGGCGTCGTGGGCGGCGCGGAGCTACCAAGAGGCGGGTCTGCCGCAGCAAGCGGTCCCGTTCTGGGAGCGCGTCACCCAACTCAACCCTGACGACACCAGGGCCGCCTACTTCCTCGAACTCGCCCGCAACCAGAGCGGCTACGGGGCGGAAGCCTCGAGCGCCTTTAACCGGGGCGTCAGCGCCTACCAAAACGCGAACTTAGAGGCGGCGCAAACGGCGTTTGAAGCGGCAGTCGCGGCGCGTTCGACCTACGCCGATGCGTGGGCGTGGCTCGGGCGCATCCACTTCGACAGGGGCGAATACAGCGCCGCCGCGAGCGACTACCGCCGCGCCCTAGCGCTCGTCCCCGACGACAACTCGTACCGCTTCTTTGCGGAAGAGGCGGCGCGACTCGCCGATGATGAGGCGAGTAACTAGGGTTGGTGGTTTCGCCTACGCTGAGGTTGGCGATACTATAAAAATTCCATCTTGACGTCACCGCGTAGGGTGATAGCGTGCCTTTATGCGTACCATCGCTCTACGTGTCGCCGCGCTCGCCCTTCTCTTGCTCCTCATCCTCGTTTCTGCAATTACCATTCGGATGCTTAACCGGCTTCCTAACAGCATCGTCTACTACGTCAAATCGCAGGAGACGACCTTCACCCTGGAGAGCGTGCGCCGCCGCTTCGACGCGGACACGCCCGAGGCGAGGTTAGAAGCGGCGCTACAGGCGTTGATCGAGGGAACGGACGAGGCGGGGCTCTCGAGCGCCTTTCCAGCCGACACAGAGGTGAGGGGGCTCGAGCTAGCGGCCAATACCGTCACTGTTGATCTCTCGACTGAGTTCGCCCAGGGGGGCGGCACCGCGTCGATGCTGGGGCGGCTCAACCAGCTTTTTTACACGCTGTCACAGCCGGCGGACATAGAGCGCGTTTCTTTACGCATCGAAGGCGAAAGCGTAGAAGTACTAGGCGGCGAAGGCATCCTCGTGCCGCAACCTTGGATAGAGCCAGAGGAGAGGACGCTGCCGTCTTGGTGAGCGTGCCTCTCCTCGCCGCCGAATTACTTTACACTGCTAGACCTTGCTGGAAAAGTTATAGAAGGAGGCAAGTTCAGTAGGGTCGATTCATACAGTGATGTATAGAGGTGACCCTACGCCGCGCATTCCCTCGCCAAGAAAGATGATTGTGCGAAACTCAAAGAGGCTAGGCAGTATTAGGTCATCAGAGCTGGCTCATCCCCCCGTCCGCCGTGATTTCCGTGCCCACGATGAAGGGCGCGTCATCCGAGGCTAGAAAGGCGACGATGTTGGCAATTTCTTCGGGTTTGCCAAAGCGCCCGATAGGAATTTGCTCCAAGATGCCTACCGCCATCTCCTGCGTCTGCGCCTCGTCCATGCCGAGCTTGCCGAAGATGGGCGTCTCTATAGGACCAGGGCTCACCGCGTTCACGCGGACCTTGCGCTCTAAAAGCTCCGCCGAGAGGGTGCGAATCAGGCTCGATAAGGCGGCTTTACTGGCGGCGTATACCGTTGAGCCGGGCATTCCGATATGTGCGTTGATGGAGGTGTTTAAGATAATGGACGCCCCGTCGTTGAGGTAAGGTAGCGCTTTTTGCACCGTAAAGTACGCGCCTTTGAAGTTCGTGTTCATGACCGTGTCGAAGTTTTCTTCGCTCATTTCGCCTAAGGAATCAAAGATGACCAACCCTGCGTTGATGAAGAGGATGTCAACCTTGCCGAAGGTGCGCGCTGTCCTTTCGAAGAGACCATCCAAATCATCTAGCTTGGTTACGTCGGCGCGTACGGCGAGCGTTTCGCCGCTTATTTGTTCCACACTCCTCGCTAACGCCTCTTCGTCGCGTCCTGAAATGACGACTTTCGCACCTAAATTCGCCAACGCTTGCGCCGATGCCAGACCGATACCGCTGTTGCCCCCGGTAATCACGGCGACTCTGTCCTGTAACTGCATATATCTCCTTATGTACTTTTGAGTACAAAACTACTAAATAAAAAAGTTTAGTCCAAAACGGTTAAGGCGAGTTGGGCGATAGTCTCTAATTCCGCTTGGCGGTCGCCCGCTTTAGCGCGTAGTTGTAGCCCGGCAATGGCGCTGTAGAGGTAGAGCGCTAAGGCTTGGGGGTCTTTGCCCGAAAGCTCCCCCTTTCGTTGCGCGTCGGCTAGAAAGGCGGTAAAAGCGCGTTTAGACGCGGTGTCGGTCTCCTTGACGAACGCAGCGACGCTCTCGCTGGTCGCGCACGTTTGGACGGTGCTATTAACGATCATGCAGCCAGCGCAGCAGCCTTCGGTAGCTTCGGCGATAAGGTCATCAAAGATACGTGCAAAGCCCGCTTTGACGCTAGGCGCAAGCTCTAACGCCGTTAACATCTTGCCGCTGTACAGGTCGCGGTAGCGTGCTAGCGCCTCCATATAGAGAGCGTGCTTGTCGCCGAAGGCGTTGTACAAACTCGGACGGTTGATGCCCATCGCCTGAGTCAGGTCGTCCAAAAAGGTCGCCTCGTAGCCCTTTTGCCAGAACACCAGCATCGCCTTATCCAGCGCTTCGCTGCGGTCGAACTTGCGCGGTCTCGCCACAGTTCCCCTCCTCTCTTAGAAGGACTATAGAGGTTATGTACTCGTTAGTACATAACCCAGCTTACATAAGATTTGCGGAGTAGGCTATAAACCTGAGAAGTTTGCGGGAGGAAGGCTCGAGGATTCGGTAGTTCGTTGAAGCAAGTAACGAGTGAAAAGCAATCCAGTCGAGCTGGTGGCTTTAGCTTCCGCTTACGTAGTTTTCGCGAATGCGAAAGGAACGATTACGAAGTTTTCGCAGATGCGAAACGGTGAGTAGTGAGTTAAAACCTTTCAACTCATTGCTCGGAACTCATTGCTAAAGTCTTCCCGTAAATCTTAAATCCGCAGAGAACTCGAGCTTACGTAAGACTGCCAAATGTGAAGAAATTACGAACACATTCTCAGTCTCCCTTTAGCCTTTGAGGGAGACGGGCGTGTTAGACTCTTCTCTGTTTGGCGTGAGTCTGCTGGAGCTTTCTACGGGTAGTTTTAGGATAAACAGGTAGTTTCAGGAAAAGAAGTGCGCCCGGCAGGATTCGAACCTGCGACCTTTCGCTCCGGAGGCGAACGCTCTATCCGGCTGAGCTACGGGCGCATAGGCTAGAGGTAAGCTGCTAGAGGTAGTATCTATAGTTTACCGCTACGGCGTACCTAGAGGTATCATCTCTAGCTCTCTAAAGGTATCATTTCTAGCGCGTAAACGCTAGTAGCATGTTGGGCGCTAGTATTTTTAGGAGGACGACAAAAGGATGAAGTTAAGCAAGAGAACCAACGCCATTATTTTATGGGTTATTTCGATCGGGCTGCTCGTCAGTATGGTCATCGCTTTTACGCCGGGAACGTTTTTCGGCGGCAACCAGGGACCGCAGAGCGGGGCGACGGCGCTCGAGGTCAACGGGGAGCCGATCACCGAACTCGAGCTGGCCCGCCTGCAGCAAAACCCGCCCTTTAACGCGGTGCAAGAGGGACCCGTCGCCGAGGACTTGGAGCGGCTCGCCTTCGACCAGCTCATCCAGAACGAGGTGTTGCGCCAAGCGGCGGCGGACGTGAACGTGTCGCGCGGCGAGGTGAGAGCCGAAGTCAACGAGTTCCGCGAGGCGCGCGGCGTAGCGGGCTCCAGCAACGACCGCGCCTACCAGAACCTCATCGGCGGCGCGGGCTACACCGACGCGACCTTTCGCGAGCTGATCCGGCAACAGCTCAAGCAGGAGAAATACCTAGAGCGTTTAGTCGAAGACGTTGAAGTCACGGACGAAGAGGTGCAGACCTTTTTCGCAGCCAACAGAGCCGCGTATACGTCTGACCCACAGATCACGGCGCGCGAGATCGTCGTCACGGACGAAGCGCTCGCCAACGACCTCTTCGCGAGAGCGAGAGCGGGCGAAGACTTCGCCAGCTTAGCGCGGGAGTTTTCGGCCGAGCGCGCCGAGCAAGGGGGCGCACTCGGCGCGGCGCAGGGCGAGCCGGAGCCGCGCCCTGTCGGGCGCGTCGCGCTGCCGACGCCTGTTGCTGACGCCGCGTTCGGATTGCAAGGTCCGGGCGTCACGCGCCCCGTGCAAGCGGGCGGCGCATACCACATCGTCAAGGTCGAAAACTTCACGCCGCCCGAGCAGCAGCCCTTCGACGAGGTGCAGGGCGAGGTGCGCGAAGACGCGCAACTTGCCAAGGAAGCGGGCATTCAAGCGCAGACCTTAGAGACCCTAAGAGACGAAGCGAACATCGAGCCGGGCGGCGCGTACAGCTACGACAACCCGCCTGTCGCTTACGTCGGCGAGGACGAAATCAGCGCGGTGGCGCTCGCGGAGGAGACCTATCTCAACCCGCAGGTGCAGGGGTTCTTGAACCCGACAAACGCCGACACCGTAGCTAACTTCTTTAAGCCGACCTTCTTAGAGCAGCTCATCGAGCGTGAACTTGCGGCGCAGGGCGCGGCCGCTTTAGACGGCAACTTCGTCGGACCGCCTGCAGGCGTGGCGCAGAGCGCGCTGAGCTTCGTGAGCCGCGACGCCGAGGTGACCGACGCGCAGATTCAGGAATACTACGACGCGAATTTAGGGCGCTTTACCGAAAGCGCTGTGGCGGTGGCGACGCGCGTCAACTTCTCCGACGAGGCGTCAGCGCAGAGCTTCAGGCAGGCGCTTTTAGAAAACGAAAACGTGGACAGAGGCTCCGTAGACGTGGCGGCGGACGCGGCGGGCGGCGAAGTGGCCCGCCTCGGTCCAGTCTCACCTGGTGAGACGCAAGAGGTCGTTGACCAGGCGTTATTCAACTTCGAGTCGGGCGACTTCACGGCGCTCAACGCCTCTTCGGAAGTCGAGGTCTCCGGCGTCCTCACCATCGCCCAACCCGCGGACGCGCAAACGGGCGGTTCCGAGACGGGCGGCGGTACAGGCGGCGCTGAGACGGGCGGCGCTGCACCGGGCGTTTCGCAAACCTACGTCGTGCTCGTCGCGACCCGCATCCCCGAGCGCGTACTTCCTTTGGAAGAGGTGCGCAACCAGGTGCGCGACACGGTGCTCGCGAACAACCGTGAAGAGCTGCGCCAAACGTGGCTGGGCGGTTTGCGCGAAGAGGTCACCGTCGAGAATTTGCTCGTACCCGCGCAGGACGAAGCGACAGGCGGCGCGCAGGAGGGCGCGCCCGGCACTGGTGATAATGCTGAGGGTGAAGGCGGGGACGCGGCAGGACCGGAGGAGCAAGTTGACGTTCCCAACGACACCGAGCTTGTTCCTGCTGGAGAGAATACACAAGAGGAAGCGCCGCAAGAAGGTCAGTAACATCCTCAGCGAAGGCTACCCCTCGAGCTAGCTCGAGGGGTTTTCCTTTGCACCGCTTAACTCCACATGGGTTACATTGCCCCTATGCCAAGAGCACTCCTCAGCGTATCGGACAAAACAGGGTTGGAATCCTTTGCCCAAAACCTCTTAGACGCAGGTTTCGACCTCATCTCGACGGGCGGCACCTTTCGCGCTCTGCAGGCGGCTGGCTTAGCAGTCACACAAGTCTCTGAGGTGACGGGCTCGCCCGAAATTTTAGAGGGACGGGTCAAGACACTGCACCCCAAAATCCACGGCGGCATCCTCGCCAAAAGGAGCGCCGCGCATTCCCAGGAGCTAGAGGAGCAGGGCATCCTTCCAATCGATCTGGTCGCCGTCAATCTCTATCCTTTTCGCGAGACGGTGACGCAAGAGGTTGATCTAGACACGGCGCTGGAGAACGTCGACATCGGCGGACCGACCATGCTGAGAGCGGCGGCGAAGAACTTTCCGTACGTAGTAGTTGTGAGTGACCCGGCGGATTACGAGCGGGTGACTGCTGCGCTCCAGGAGGGTGTGGATGATGTATTGAGGCTCGAGCTAGCCCGCAAAGCCTTCGCCCACACCGCCGCTTATGACGCGGCGATCATCCAATATTTAGGCAACCAGGTGGGCGGTAACTGGGCAGACGAAACCGCTTTAGAACTCCACAAGGTGCGCGAACTGCGCTACGGCGAAAACCCCCACCAACACGCCGCCCTCTGGCGACTCGGCAGCGAGCGGGGTCCGGTCACGGGCGCGGAGGTGCTGCACGGTAAAGAGATGTCTTTCAACAACTACGGCGACGCGGAAGCCGCTTGGAACCTGCTTAGCGAACTGCCCGCACCCGCCGCCGTCGCCGTCAAACACGCCAACCCCTGCGGCGTGGCGGTAGCCGATGACCTCTTGGGCGCGTATAAAAGGGCGCACGCCGCTGATCCCGTGAGCATCTTCGGCGGCATCGTGGCGGTCAATGAGGTCGTGACGGGGGCGCTAGCGGACGAACTCGCTAAAACATTCCTGGAGATCATTCTCGCGCCTGACTACGAGGCTGCGGCTTTGGAGCGGTTGCAGCGCAAGAAAAACCTGCGGCTCCTCAAAGTGACGACGCCTGCGACCTCTAAGGGACGCGACATCCGCAGTTTGCGCGGCGGGCTTTTGGTGCAGGATTTGGACGAGGGAACGTTGGATGACGCCGACCTGCGCGTCGTCACGGAGCGTGAGCCTTCCGGCGCGCAGTGGCGCGACCTCCGCTTCGCTTGGACGGTCTGCAAGCACGTGAAATCGAACGCCATTGTGCTGGCGAAAGAGGGCGTTACGGCGGGCATCGGGGCGGGGCAGGTCTCGAGGATTTGGGCGGCGGAGGGCGCAGTCGCGAGAGCCGGTGAAGCGGTCAAGGGCTCCGTGATGGCGAGCGACGCTTTCTTTCCTTTCGACGACGTGGTGAGGATGGCGGCGGACGCGGGCGTGGCGGCGGTCATTCAACCGGGCGGCTCGGTGCGTGACGAAGAGGTCATCGCGGCGGCGGACGAGCTGGATGTGGCGATGGTCTTTACGGGGATGCGGCACTTCAAGCATTGATAGCAGGTACGAGTTGATTACGAACGCGCTCAGTTAGGAAAGCACTGCAAACATTCACGTTCTAGTACCTGCGTCAACTCTGCTTAGCGGCTCTGTGAAAGTGCTGCAAGCTGCTTCTGCGCCGCCTTCGAGACCGATTTACGACTATCCCCGCTCAACCTCTGCAAACGCGGCTCCAACCACGCCCTTAGCGCCTCGTCCTCTTGCGCCCACTTTCCGAGCGTCTGCGCCGTATTTTTCAAGACGATCCAGTCGTTGTAGACCTCGAGATTGCTCTTCATGACCTCTTTTGCCCTCTCTCTTTGTTCGGATGTCATGTAGGGCGCGAGCGTTTCAAAGAGGTTGGCGAGCGTCCACTGCGCCGAGGCCTGTTCCAAGCGCACGATGTCGCTAAGAAGTCCGTCGAGATAGGGAACGAGCCACGCCGGGCGCTCTTTCGACACGCGCTTTACAGCGCTAGATGTCCTGAGCCGCACGACCTCGTCCGCGCTGAAGTAGCAGTGGTAGAGTTCTGCCAACCTTTCCGGGTTTGCGAGCACGATTTCAACGACCTCCACCGTTCTCCCGAGCGAGTTGGGGTGCCCTCCCGAGAGCATAGCTTCAAACTCGAGGTTCATCAACCTCTCCTTTCGAATTTTCTTGCCGCATTCAACAGCTCAACAACCTAGAATCTGTGTGAATTATGCCACACCTCTGGCTCTTTAAGCCCCTCCCAAATGTCTTTTAGAACCCTTTCCACCGCCTGCACCTTTGAGGTATAGTCCTCTATCCCACAACAAACTTCTCGTCGTAGACGCTGCAGATTCTAGGTTGCGCGTACCGCCAGTTGTACCTCTTGCTTGCGAAGTGCTACATGTGGTACCTTCTGTCAACGTATTCGCATATGAACTTCTCGCACCAAACCCTTGACGTCACACATCAAACGCTTTAAGATGTTGTTGTGTAAATGCAACATTATGTGTAACTAACAAATAGGCGTACTAGATGTAGCTTGTGCGTTCGCCCCTTTCATCCCTGGAGGACACCCTAATGGATAGACCTACTCGCGCTCGCCCCCTGAATTTCGACGACCACGCTGTAACCATCGCCAAGCGGCAGTATTTCCAACCGGGGGACGAGGGCTTAGAGGGTCTCTTCGGGCGCGTGGCGGCGTGGGTGGCGAGTCCCGAAGAAGGTGGGAATCAGACGCACTACGAGAGCGCCTTTTACGACCTCATGGCGTCGAAGCGCTTCTGCCCCGGCGGGCGCGTTTTAGCGGGCGCGAATACAAGCCACGGCAACGTGCTGAACTGTTTTGTTCAAGACGGCAGCCCTGAAGAACCCGGCACGGACGCTTGGGTGCTCGGTCTCGCGACGAAATTGGCGCTCGTGACGAAAGTCGGCGGCGGTAACGGGCTCTGCTTGGACCCTCTAAAGCCTAAACGCCCCTACACGCAAGAGGTCGGCAACCTCTTCGTGACGGTCTCCTCTTCACATCCCGACTACGCTAAGGTCAAGTCGGGCACGTACATGGACCTGGTGCACGGCAAGTATGTGACGAAGGGGTACCGGTACTCGAGCTTCGTAGAGTTAGAGGACGTTGGGGAAGGCGTCAACGTGCAAGAGGTGGGTGACTCCGTCGAGAGCATCTGGCACGGGGCAGGGGAGATGATTCGTGCTCTCTTGCGCGGTGAAGATGTTGTGCTGGACCTCTCACGGTTGCGCTCGGAAGGAACGCCCGTCAAGGGCTCGGGTGGCACGAGCAGCGGTCCGTCGTCGTTCGCAGTCGAGGTTTTTGACAACTTCGCGTACTGGGCGTCTTTGGGTGGAGCGGAGTACGCAGGTCCGATTGCGACGCTGCGTTATGTATACGCGCCCACGCTGAGGGTAATAAGGCAAGGCGGGACACGGCGTGGCGCTGGGATGGCGACGATGTCCGCCACGCACCCCGACATCCAGGACTTCATCACCTGTAAAGACTTAGCGAGAGAAGAGGCTGAGGGCGACATCTCGACCTTTAATATTTCGGTCTTGGTCACGGACGACTTTATGGAGCGCTCGAGAAACCGCGAAAGCGGTCCCCTTCACGACGTCGCTGAGCACGCTTGGCAAACAGGCGAGCCGGGGCTTATCTTCATCGACCGCATCAATGAATTTAATCCGATGCGGGAGAGTTTGGGGGATATTAAAGCGACCAATCCGTGCTTTCCTGCGGATGTGCGCATTGCTACGCGGCGCGGCCTAGTCACTTTAGGCGAGCTTTACAAAACCCAAGAGGAACTCATTGTAGCTTCAGACCGCCGCGTCCTAACGGATAGCTTAGGCGTTACGCCAAGGGCTGCCGTACCAGTGTTTAAGACCTCGGAGGCTGAAAAGGTTTACCGCGTGACCACTAAGCACGGGCTCGAAGTGCGGGCTACGGCGAACCACAAGTTTTTGACTCCGGTTGGGTGGAAAGAACTGGCTGAGCTTGCTCCTGGTGACACCCTCTTGATGCAGAGTGCGGAGGGAATGTGGAGCGACCAATACGTTTTTAGCAAGGAGACTCTCGCCGTCCACGCTGAACTTTTAGCAACGGCAGGTAGCAACAACCGTGGTGGCGTTCTATCACGTACAGGACGCAAGGATGTTCGAGAAAAATTCAGCGGTATGCCGCAACGGTGGAGTCGCGAGCTAGGTACATTTCTTGGTTTTATGGTGGGCGACGGCTTTGTGAGTGAAGACAAAGCGGGCATCACCTTTTCCACAAGCGACTATCAAGAGTTAGAGCGTTATATTGAGCAGTATAAAACTTGGTTTGGCGGCGGTACACAGCATCACGCCAACTGTTCACAAATCAGGTTCGGCAAGGTGGTAATTAGCTATCTGGCTGCGTTAGGACTAAGCGGTGAAAAAGCGGTGGATAAGTGCATTCCAGAGAGCGTCTTTGCTGCGCCACGTGAGGCCGTTGTAGGCTTTTTGCAAGGACTTTTCACCGCAGACGGCACGGTCAACCTTAGCTGTGGCAAGAAGAGTTGCAGCGTCCGGCTCGCGAGTTCATCTAAGGCGCTCCTCAAAGGTGTCCAGATTTTACTCTCCAACTTCGGTCTTGTCTCACGCATCTACCACCGCCGCGCCGCTGGTGTACGCCCGATGCCCAATGGTAGAGGGGGGTCGGACCTTTACGCGCACGCGGATCAATACGAACTCACGCTGGACAAAGTCAACCGTGACCTGTTCGCTGAGAAAATCGGTTTTTTAACGCACAGCAAGCAACGGCGGGTGCTCGAGTTCATCGCCTCTAAGAAACGCCCTTCCAATCAAGAGCTGTTCCAAACGGAAGTCACTGGTGTCGTCTTCGAGGGCGTAGAGAGCGTTTACGATACGACCGAACCCGTCGCGCATTCGGTTATCGCAAACGGTATCGTCGCTCACCAATGTGGCGAAATCCCCCTCTTTCCCGGCGAACCCTGCGACTTAGGCGCTATCAACTTAGCGCAGTACGTCGAAACGCCCAATCAAGGTACGAATGGCTTCGACTGGACCAGCTTCCGCCAAGACGTCAAAACCTGCATCCGCTTTTTAGATAACGTCTTAGAGGTCAACACCTTCGCTTTAGAGGACAACCGCACCATGAGCATGAAGCTGCGCCGCTTGGGGCTCGGCGTGATGGGCTTGGCGGACGCTTTAATCAAGATGGGGCTCACCTACAACTCGCAAGCGGGGCGAGACGCAGTAAAAGAGATGATTACGGAGCTTCGTGAGAACGCGACGAGTGCGAGCAAAGAACTCGCCGAGGAGCGCGGCGTCTTTCCAGGGATTGAACAGAGCAGCGTGAACGCGCCGCGCCGCAACATCGCCCTGTTGACGGTTGCGCCGACGGGCACAACCAGTATGCTCATGGGCGTCTCCTCGGGCGTCGAGCCGATTTTTGCACCCTTTATCTACCGCAAAATCGGTGACTCGTACGCCGCACTCATTTCGCCCCTTTTTAGGGAGATGCTCGAGGCGCACGCGCCGCATCCCAACTATCAGCAGGGTGGCGCTTGGGACTGGGACAAGGTTGTCGCCAAGGTGCAAGAGCAGCACGGCAGTGTACAGGGTCTGGACTTCATCCCACAAGAGGTCAAGGACGTGCTGGTGTGCGCCCATGATATTTCGCCCGAAGACCACGTCAAGATGCAGGGCGCGGTGCAGAGCACCTTCGATGAGGGCGGCGAGATGGTCGCGAACAGCATCTCTAAAACCATCAATATGCCGAATGAGGCGTCTGTGAAAGAGGTCTACGACGCCTACAGCCTGGCGTTTGAGACGGGCTGTAAAGGCATCACAGTCTATAGAGACGGCAGTCGGCAGTTCCAAGTCTTGAGTACGAAAAAAGAGGAAAAGAAGGCGCAGCCCAAACCTCAAAGTCTACGCACGCAAAAGCCCACCGCTCCTGCCGCTAACGAGGCGCGGCTCCCCGGTGAACCCCTCTTCGACCGTCCCTGCCGCTTAGTCGGCTTTACCGATAACGTCAAACTCACCATGTCTTCGGGTGAACGCAGAAGCTTCTACATCACCATCAACAAGCAAGACGATCTGCCTACCGAAGTCTTCATTCAGTCGGGCAAGGGCGGCGAAGAGATTATGGCGGATAGCGAAGCGCTCGGACGACTCGCCTCGATCGCGCTCCAATACGGCGTGCCCGCCGAGGCGATTGTGAAGACGCTGCGCGGCATCAATGGCGGCATGTACGGTACCTACCAAGGGCGCGTGGTGGCGTCGAAAGCGGACCTCATCGCGGTGGCATTAGAGAGCGCTGGCGTTGAGAACGAGTTGAATAAGGGGCTCGCTTGCCCGGACTGCGGTGCGCCCTTGCGCTTTGAGGAAGGCTGCCGAAAGTGCGAGAGTTGTGGCTACAGCAAGTGCGGGTAGAATTCTGTAGTGAGGGAATTGGGTACATATAGCCTTGCAGGGTCTTTGACATACTTGTCAAAGACCCTGCAACTATATCTATATGTTGACAATCACTACCTCAGTACAAAAACCCGACCTCGAAGCCGAGTGCGCCGCCCTGCGCGCCTCTGGCGTACCAGAGGTTGAGCGGCAGGGCGGCGAAAGGGGTCTCGAGCCCGAACTGCGCCCCCGCCCCGTAAGAGCGTTGCACGCCGCCCTCCAGTTTGGGAGCGCGGTAGCGGCGCGCCGCGTCGCCGCCCCACGCGTCGCCCGCGTCGGTAAAGAGGTACGGAATGAGCGCGGACAGCCCGAACCCGCTACCGAAAGGGGCGCTTAACCCCGTGTGGTAGCGCACGTCCGCGGAGAGGTCGAAGGTGCGCTCGCCGACGAGGGCGAAGTCGTCGTAACCGCGCAAGCTGGGCGAGAGGCGTCGCCAGAGGGGTGCGTCACCTACGTTCGCGCCCGCGTTGAGCCGCGCGGCGAGCACGAAGCGGGGGGCGTCCTGGAGGGAGATGCCGCGCCCGCTAACGCCGACGTAGCCGCGCAGAGCGAGGTCCGCTTGCGCCCAAGACAACTGCTCGTCTGCGCCCCGTCCGTACCGTTCACCCAAACCGTAGCCTAGCGTGAGCGCCGCCGCGCCGCCGGAGCGAGGGTCGCCGCGTTCGCCACTGAGTTCACCACCGAGTTCGCTGTTGTAGCGAAAGCTCGCCCCAAACACCCCACTGAAGTCGTCCGACAACAGAGCGACCCCGTCCGCCATCTCGTCTGCGTTTTCCAAAAACGCCTCCGCGCCGACGATTCGCCCCACCAAACCCAGGGTGAAGACGCTCAAGGACTGCTCGAGCCCGACGCTTAACCCGGTCAGCCGCTGCGTGTAGGTGCGCCCTTCGCCGGACGCAAGCGGGTGTCCCTGGGTAAAGTCTGAGCTGGCCCCCACGCGCAGCGCCGCTGGAGCCCCCACCAAGGTGAGCGGCCGCTCGTACGAAAGGGTCGCGCTCACGAGTTGATTTTCAGGGTTGGGACCGGCGCTGAGCCTCGAGGTCACGCGCGACCCCTCTGAGGTCACGCCGCGCAGCGCGAAGCCGACCGAGAAGTCGTCAAAACCCTCTGCGCGAAAGGCGGGCGCGAACGAGAAGGTGTCGGGCTCCCGGTCCGTATGGGAGGATTGCGCTTGAACGACACCCGAGAGCGTGAAAGCGATGAGTAGAGCGTTCAGGAGGGCGCGTTGGGTCACGTAGGGCTCCTATCTGCGTCCAGCTTAATATGCGCCCGCGCGTGTGAATTGGTCTGTGCGCCGGGTATCTAGGTCGGCGAGATACGTCCCAGCCGCGCCGTGTTACACTCGGCTACCAAACGACCCCTGGAGCGAAGGATGAGCTTAGCTGATTTCGAAGAGGTCTATGCCCGTAACGGAGCCGCCTGGCGGACCTGGCTACGCGAAAATCACGCCTCGAGCCCCGGCGTGTGGCTCGTCTACTACAAGGTGGGCAGCGGCGAGCCGAGCGTCACCTGGGACGAAGCTGTCGAGGAGGCGCTCTGTTACGGCTGGATAGACAGCAAGGTCAACCGCGTGGACGAGGCGCGCTACAAACAGGTCTTCACGCCGCGCAAGGTGGGCAGCGTCTGGTCGAAAGTCAACAAGGAGCGCTTGGTGAAGCTTTTCGCCGAAGGCAAGATGACCCCGGCGGGTAGGGCGAAAATCGAGCGAGCTAAGGCGGACGGGTCGTGGACGTTTCTGGATTCGGTCGAGCGCTTAGAGGTGCCGACTGACCTCATGGCGGCGCTTAAAGAGGGCGGAGCGTGGGAACCCTTCCAGGCGTTCCCCGACTCGGTCAAGAAACAAATCCTTCTGCAAATCAAAACCGCGAAGAGGGCGGAAACGAGGGCGAAGCGCATCCGCGCGGCCGTGGCGCAAGCGGCGCAGGGTAAATCTGGGTAGCCTAGTTCTTCACGTGTGTGACGCAATCTCCGAAGGCGTAGTGCTATTTGCACGCCTTTTAATTTGAGCAGAAGGGTGCCTCAAACAAGAGACGCTTGTCCGAGAGCCGCAGTAGCCAGGCTTAGGACAGAGTTGTCGTGACCGCAAGTCAACGCTGAGAGGTGAGGCTAGCGCCCTACCTCTCATCATTTCTATACTTTTAGGCTTCGTAAGACCCCGACGGTACGTCCCCGCCATGCCCCGTCCAGTCGGTATGGAAGAACTCGCCGCGCTCTTTGTCCACGCGCTCATACGTGTGCGCCCCGAAGTAGTCGCGCTGGGCTTGCAGGAGGTTGGCGGGCAGCCGCGCTGTGCGGTAGCCGTCGTAGAAGGCGAGGGCGCTGGATGACGCGGGGACCGGAATCCCTAGTTCGACCGCCTTAGCGACCACGCGCCGCCACGCGCCTTGCGCCTCGTCGATCTGCTTTTTGAAGAAGGGCGCGAGCAGGAGGTTTTGCAAGTTCTCGTTACTTTGGTACGCCTCCATGATGTCGCTCAAAAACGCTGAGCGGATGATGCAGCCGCCGCGCCACATCTGCGCGATGCCCGGATAGTTGAGGTTCCAGCCGTACTCGTCGGCGGCTGCGCCTAGGAGCATGTAGCCCTGCGCGTAAGAGGTGACTTTGGCGGCGAAAAGGGCTTGCTCGAGGTCTTGGAGGAAGGTGTCTTTGTCGATCTCGACATCGTCACTCGGTCCCTCGAGGATTTTTGAGGCTGCTTCGCGTTCGCCTTTAAGAGCAGACAAAAAGCGCGAGAAGACCGCCTCGCCGATAAGCGTTAAGGGGATGCCTTGCTCTAAAGCGGCGACCGCCGTCCACTTGCCCGTCCCCTTCTGTCCAGCTGTGTCCAAAATCTTATCGATAAGGGGTGAGCCGTCCTCGTCTTTCGCCTTGAAGATTTCGCCCGTGATTTCGATGAGGTACGAGTCGAGTTTGCCCTCGTTCCATTTTCTAAAGGTCTCGCCGATCTCGTCGTTGTCCATGCCGAGCGCGGACTTCATCAGGTGATACGCCTCGCAGATGAGCTGCATGTCACCGTATTCAATTCCGTTATGCACCATCTTGACGAAGTGACCTGCGCCGTTCTCGCCGACCCAGTCGCAGCAGGGCACGTCGTCCACTTGCGCGGCGATGCTCTGGAAGATGTCCTGGACGTGCTCCCAGGCACTCGGCGTGCCGCCCGGCATGATCGAGGGACCGTTGCGCGCGCCCTCTTCGCCGCCCGAGATGCCCGTGCCGATGTAGCGCAGCCCCTTCTCCTCTAGCTCTTCGGCGTGCCGTATCGAGTCGTGATGGTTCGCGTTGCCTCCGTCGATAATGATGTCGCCCTCTTCTAACATCGGCAGAAGCTGCTCGATCACCTTGTCCACGGCGCTGCCCGCTTTGACCATCAGCATGACGCGGCGCGGCTTCTCTAAGGCTGCCACCATGTCCTCTAACTCCTCGAAGCCTTCGACGTTCGTGTCCGAGGCGGGTCCAGCGACGAAGTCGGTCATTTTGGAGGTGGTGCGGTTGTAGACCGCCACGTTAAAGTCGTGGTCGTCCATGTTCAAAACGAGGTTTTGCCCCATCACCGCAAGCCCGATAAGCCCGATGTCTGCTTTTTTATCCATGTCAGCCTCCGAGTGCAGGTATCATCTGAAACGCGCTCAGTCTAAGACGTTACCGGCTAACGTGCACGTTATAAGACGATACCTGCACTTTGTTATAACGGCGCGTATAACCTTCTGAATTCACGCTTTAGGTTTACCATAGCGATACCTCGAGGGGAAGAGTGTAGCGCTCTGGACAGATGAGGGAGGACGCGGCCAAGGTAAGCACGAAAGTCTCTACGTCAGACTAGGAGTGACCAACGTGACTTCGACCCAACCCCGCACGCTGTTGATGAACCAAACCTTTGAGGAGGTGTCCAAGCACGATTTGTGTAACCGTTTGAGATAAATCTGCTCCTTCGCCAACAGCTCCTCCGCGAGCGTCCCCTGCAAGAGCCCGCAGTCTCTTGAGGGTGTCCATTTGACCCCGCCTAGCTCCACGACGACGTTGCCTTTGGTAAATTCCGTCAACTCGCCCTGTTCGTTCCAGAGCAGCACGTCATCGACGCCTAGAGACGCCGCCGCTTTGAGATGCGCCTCGTATTGGTCTCGGTTAGTGGTCTTGTGATAGAGAAACACGTCGCCCGTATTCACAGGTGATGAGGCGAGGCAGGCGCGCATCTGTGAGGGAACGTCGCCTAAGGGCGTGCTCGAGACGCACACCTGCCCCGCTTCACCGACGAGCAACCTGACGCGGCGCGGTCTTCCCTCGTAACGTTCGGCCACGGACTGTAGAGATTGCCGCACCGCAAGCTCAGAGACGTCTCTACCGAAATACGCCGCCGACGCTAGCAGGCGTGCGATGTGCCGCTCTAACACCACATAATGACGACCATCGAATTTAAGGGTCTCGAGTAGGTCGAAGTCCGGGCGCGAAGTGCTCAAGAACGAGGTTTTGAGCATCGCCTCGTCATATTCGTCCGCCGCCTCCGAATCCCACACGACGCCGCCGCCGACGCCGTATTCAGCGCGCTCAGCCTCGGCGTCGATCAGCACGGTGCGAATAGGGACGTTGAAGACGGCGTTACGTTCCGGCGTGATGTAGCCGATCGCGCCGCAGTAGACGCGCCTGGGGCAGCCTTCTAACTGCGCGATGAGCTTCATGGTCTGAATTTTGGGCGCGCCCGTGACGGAGCCGCACGGAAACAGCGCAGCGAACAGTTCAGCGAAGGACGTATCCGGCTCGAGCTTCGACTTGATCGTCGAGGTCATGGTGAAAAAGGTCGGGTAGGTCTCGACGGCGAACAGGTCTTCCACCTCAACTGAGCCCATCTCGGAGACTCTACCCAGGTCGTTTCGCAAGAGGTCAACGATCATTACGTGTTCGGCGCGGTTCTTTTCTGAGGTGTAGAGTTCGGACTTTAGCGCCATGTCCTCCTCGACACAGCGTCCGCGCCGAATGGTCCCTTTCATCGGCTTCGTTTGCAACGTTCCTTCGTCCAGTCTGAAAAATAGCTCAGGCGACGCCGACAAGATTTTGTACCGACCCGTGTCCAAAAAGGCGCTGTAGCTCGCTCTTTGCGAACGCTTCATCTGCTCGTAAAGCGCGAAAGCGTCGCCCGCAAACGAGGCGTTCAGCCTGAGCGTGTAGTTCACCTGGTAGGTCTCACCGCCCGCGATCGCCGCTTTGATGCGCGCGATGTCCGAGGCGTACGTCGGCTTGGTTACGTTGGGTTCCCACGCCGATAGGGTGTACGTTTCGTCTTCGTGTGTTTCGTCCTCAGGAGATAAAGGTGCGGTACTCGGCGGACCAAAAACACCGAACCACAGGAGGGGAAAGCGGGCGTTGATTTCAGCCTTAGTCTCGGCGTTGGTCTCGGCACTGGTCTCAGCGGCGGACATCGCGCTATCAAACGCGGGAGCCGCCTCATACGCTACGTAGCCCGCGACGTACTTGCCCTCGCTCACGGCTCTTTCCACCGCTTCAAAGCAAGGCTGAACTTCATCTACATGATGTGCGACGATCAGCTCGGTGGGGTGGTCGAAGGAGAGACGTTCGCGCTCGCCGGAAGCGTTAGGAAAGTCGAACTGTAGTTTGTAGTCGGGTAGGCTCATAGATGTTCGTAGGGTCAGAATGACATATCTCTTTCTTTACCCGGCGCTGCGCGCGCACATTTAGAACATCAGCGTGAGCCCTAGCAGCACGGTGGCGACGTTGATAAGGCGCTCCAACCCCCCGCGCGGCACGCGCTTCGCAACGTTATGCCCTGCAACGATCGCCGCCGCGGAGAGCGGCACGGCGAAGGCGTAAAGCTGCCACACGTGTGCGCTCCAGAGCCCGTACACCCCGTGCGAGGTGGCGATCAGCACGCTCGTCACGATGAAGTAGCCTTGCAAGCTCGCCCTAAAGACCTCCGGCGGCCACCTCCTCAACCCGCCGTAGAGCACGGCTACGGGACCGCTCACGTTATACGCGCCGCCGAAAAGCCCGGAGAGCAGCCCGAGCGTGAACGTGAGCGCGGGGTGGCGCAGGGCGGGCAGCGTAGGTTGCGCAAGCTTAAAGAGACCGAAACTCACTAGAACCACGCCTAAGCCTGCGATAAGAACGTCGCCGCTGAAACGGGTCAAGAGAAGTGCGCCCAGCGGAATGCCGAGCGCCGACGCGCCGAGAAAGGGGGCGATACTTTTCATGTCCACTTGTTGCCAGGAGAGGAGCAGCATAAGCGCCGCCGTCGAAACGCCGAGCAAACCGACGAGCGGCGTCGCGGTCTCCAAACCTGTGACCAAAACGAGCAGCGACATGGCGATGAGCGCGTCGCCAAACCCCACCGTCGCGCGGACAAAGGCGGCGAAGGTGACAATGAGGAGCACGGAGAGGTCTGTGAGGGGCATGAAGGGTATCGTAACCTCTACAAAAGGAGATTTTATGTCAGACATTCCCGGCACTATGAACGCTTTACAACTCTCCGCCTATGAGGGTCTGGACGCGCTCGAGCTTACTCAAAAAGAGGTCCCCGAGCCGCAAGAGGGTCAAGTCCTCGTCAGGGTCGAAGCGGCGGCGGTCAACCCCTCCGACCTCATGTTCATGCGCAACTTGTACGGTTTCAAAAAGCCCTTGCCGACGGTGCCCGGCTTCGAGGCGAGCGGCGTGGTTGTGGCGGGCGAAGGGGCGTACGCAAAATGGCTCGTCGGCAAGCGTGTGGCGTGCGGCGTGCAGCAGAAAGGGGACGGCACTTGGGCGCAGTACGTTTTGGTGGATGCGATGATGTGTTTGCCTCTTTTGAAACGGGTCACAACGGAGCAAGGCGCGATGCTCTTAGTCAACCCTTTTACCGCGTGGGGTCTGGTCGAAAGGGCGCGGCAGGGCGAACATCGCGCCGTCGTGCAGAGCGCCGCCGCGAGCGCGTTGGGGCGGATGGTCTTGCAACTCGGCAAACGCTTTAAGCTCCCGATGATTCACGTGGTGCGGCGTGAGGAGCAAGTCGAGTTGCTAAGAGGTCTGGGCGCGGAGCACGTCTTAAACAGCAGCGACGCAGACTTTGACAGTGAACTTAAAGAGGTGTGTCATAAACTCGGTGCGACCTTCGCTTTTGACGCGGTGGCGGGCGACATGCCGCAGAGACTCCTCTACGCCATGCCGCGCAGCAGTAAGGTCTTGGTTTACGGCGCGTTATCTGAAGAACCTGTGCGCATGGACCCGAGAGGTCTCATCTTCGAAGACCAGCGGGTCGAAGGCTTCTGGCTCTCGGACTACTTAGAGAACTTGGCGTTACCCAACTTCCTCTTACGCACCGTGCGCGTCCAACGCGCCTTAGCCACGGACTTACGCGCGGATATTCGCGGACGGTATTCACTCGAGAACGCCGTGGACGGCATCCGCGACTACGAGCAGAGTATGACAGAGGGAAAGATTTTGATTACGCCCAATGTTTGAAAGCACTTTCTCGTCTTTGCTCATCCACTAATAAGCTAAAAAGAGAGCACAAACTTGCGCTCTCTTGACTGTCAGCTAGAACAACCGATGTTTTGTCCAAATCTTGAATTAGGGAGCGATGAACTTGATATAACCGTACGAGGTGTTGAAGGCTGGCACGGAAGCTAAGCTAGAGGGTACGGAACTATAATCAACTGTTAAAGCTGTTACCCCTAAGTAGTGTGTTGCACCAGGCGTAAGCATATAGTCCTCGAACACAGCAGTATTGAGTTTTGAGTAGGTATAAATGATACCACGCTCTAGGCCGCTTTGCGGCGAAAAAACCTCAATTAGATAAGATTCTGCTGCCGGAACACTTGACCACTCAGCCGCGACAACGCCTTCACTTAGCTCAGTCAATTTTAGGCCTTGCGGTTTACTGAGGGCTTCGGAGTCGATTCGCAGTGCCTTCTTTTTCTCTATGCCACTTATCTTCGCAGTGACTTCATAGGCACCGGGTAATACCTCGAGATGCCGTCCACCGTCATCCTGGAAGACCTGTGTCCAGGTTATTTTATGCCCCGGAGTAGTGTAGCTATAGCGTTTTTGCACAGGTTTGTTATAATTCCATCCCTCCGGTCCTACAATGCTCACCTCGACCTCATTAGTGGCTTTGTCAGCTAGACCGAAGTCGAAGATAAAGCTCGTTCCAACCCCTGCTGAGTAATTAAGCGTACCTCCTCGTACATCGAAAGTTACTTGCGAAGTTGTGTCGCTGTCAGGGGCACTCACACCACCGCACGCAGCGAGTAGGCTGATTAGCAGCAGAAAAATCAGATAATTTTTCACCTTATTGCTCCTTTCGTGGTTTTAGTCGCAGTTCTTATCTTTGTAGTTCTGATACTTTTGGTTTGCCGTGTTGTAGGCTTCGCGCTTTTCGTTGTAGACGCGCTTGGCTTCTTCATATACAGCTTTGAGGTTTTCATATTCCGCATTTTTTCTTCCAAGCTCACCTGCAACTTGGGTATAGTCTTTCGTCAACTCATCCGCACGTTTCTGTAAGTCGTCAATTTTTTGGTTTATCTCTTTAGCCTCTTGATTTAGACCTTTGTTCTGAAAGTTTTCACGCCAGCAAGCCATTAAATCTAAGCCTCCAATGCAATCCCACCCTATTTCTCCGGCGTTCGTATTTCCGTCGCTTAGTACAGCGTTGAGGTCATCTAGAGCATCTTCGATGTCTTCATTGACAGAATCCAAATCTTGGTAGATATCTGTTAGCAAGAAACGAAGGTCTACAACTTCTTTGTACACTTTATCTGCCGCGTCTCTCGCAGTGTCTTTCACAAAATCAGCATCAATAAGCTCACCTTGCGCATCATCTCTATCATCTCGCAAGTCACCTAGTTTTTCTTCGTCACAAGTATCTTCTTCGGGAGCACCACTGTCATCGCCAGGGATAGGTTCGAAAGGGTTTGGAGGAGTTTGATCAGGTGGTGGTGTCGGGTCACTGATGGCACACTCTTCGCCTTGCGCACCGCACTCATTTGGTCCAAGTGTTGAAAGCCACCCTTGAGAACCTAGCTCTGGCTCCAACGGTTCAGGAAGGTCTGGTACAGGATTATCTTCTAAGAACTTCTTGAGCGAATCCGTATTGGTAGGGACAGGCGTGCTCATCTCCTGCAAGCTGCCGGCTCCTTGCCACAATGCCGCTTCTTGTCCTTTGATCTTTGCATTAGGCAAAAGCAGATAGCGAAGTACAAATCCGGCGCTCACATCAATGTATGTTGCCTCTACTCCCTTAGCGTGTTCTCCCCCCTCACATGGACCTAAGGTATCGCCGTGTTGACTAAGGTGAGCCTTGATAGCCGCGCGTCCAACAAAAAGCGTATGAGCGTTTTCTACATTCCCTTTCGGGTAGTGACAGATCGGATAGCCGTCTGTTGATATAGTATGAATAACCGTTGACGTTAGCTCGTTCTGGTTTAGATAGAATTGAAGAGTTACTGTGTCAACATTCGTTGGAACAACTAGCGCTATTTGCTCTTTATTTCCTGCCCCCTTAGCGTTATTCCATAAGGGTAGAATTTGTTCTTTTTCAAGAACGTTGACGGCTAGCTGGGCTGAAGGCAGCGAACGCGCCATACTGACGGCTTGCTTGACCGCAACCTTATCAAGCTCTCGAGCCTGCACAGAAAAGTCTGGTTGCGCAAAAGCACACGTAGAAAGGGTTACTAAAGTTAGAAGAACGGATAAAAAAAGCTGTGATCTCATATAGCCTCCCGACCTAAGACTATAAGCAATCTAGTTTTACAGCTTTCTTACTCAAGTAGTCGCTTAAGCCTTTGCGTGACACAGTCTAAGAAACATAACGCAGTTTGCGTTTCGAATAGCAAACTTCGCCGCAAGCGGATAGAGTATTCGAAGGAGTCGTCGTACATCTTTGTCATATTGATGAAGCTCCTTACGTCGCAAGCGGCAGAGGGTCAGACCCTTTTGACTAGCTACAACGCTCTATCCTCCCACTACAAATAACCCCGCAATCGCCGCGCTCATCAAATTCGCCAGCGTCGCGCCTGCCACCGCGTAAAGCCCTAAGCGAGCGATGTCGGCGCGTCTTGTGGGCGCGATCCCGCCGAGCCCGCCTAACAGAATCGCCAAGGACGCGAAGTTCGCGAAGCCCGTCAGCGCAAAGGTGATGATCGCTTCGGTGCGCGTGCTCAAATCTCCTAAAACATCCTGAAAGGCGATAAAGGCGACGAATTCGTTCACGACGATTTTTTGCCCGATGAAGTTGCCCGCTAAAGGCGCGTCCGCCCAGGGCACGCCGATGACAAAAGCGAGCGGCGCGAAGAGGTAGCCCAGAAGCTGCTCGAAGGAGAGTTCGGGGTAGCCAAACAGTCCGCCGACGCCGCCCAAAAGCCCATTGATAAGTGCAATCAGCCCGACGAAGGCGAGCAGCATCGCGCCGACGTTGAGGGCGAGTTGCAGCCCGTCCGAGGCCCCCCTCGCCGCCGCGTCGAAGACGTTGGCGGCGTCCGCGGCGCTCTCACCCCCATTTTCATTTGCGCTCTCGTCCTCTCTCGCTTCGGTTTCTTCATCGACCTCTTTATTTTCGGTTGAGTCGGACCCATCATCCGCCCCGTCCAGCGTCACCTTATCGTCCGACTCCGCTTCGACCTCGGGAATGATGAGCTTGGCGAAGAGTAAGCCCGCAGGTGCCGCCATGAAGCTCGCGGCGATGAGGTACTCGAGCCGTATCCCCAACTGCGCGTAGCCCGCCAAGACCGAGCCCGCCACCGACGCCAGTCCACCCACCATCACCGCGAAGAGTTCGGACTCGCTCATCTTGGCGATGTAGGGGCGCACGGTTAAGGGCGCTTCGGTCTGCCCCACAAAGATGTTCGCGCTCGCTGATAAAGACTCGGGGCGGCTCGTCCCCAAGAGCTTCGCGAGTGCGCCGCCTAAAAGCCGCACCACCCACTGCATGATGCCCAAGAAATAGAGCACCGAAATCAGCGACGAGAAAAAGACGATGATGGGCAAAACCTGAAAGGCGAAGACCGTCCCTAGATTCTGACTGATCTCCGAGTTCGGCGCGGTGAGCCCGCCGAAGAGGAAGTTGATGCCCTCGTTCGCGTAGCCGATGACGTTTTGCACGCCCGACGAGACCCCTTGCAAGGCTTGCCGACCCAGGGGCCAGCGCAGCACGATGAAGCCGAACAAGACCTGAATGGCGAGCGCGCCTAAGACCGTACGCGGGCTGATGCTGCGTTTATGTTTGGAGAGTAAAAAGCCGATGCCAAGTAGTACCACCATGCCGAGAAGACTGATCAGGCGTTCCATCATGACCTCCTAAAATGAGGTGAGCCTAACACGTCTCTAGCGCAGCGCTAAGCGAGTCGAGCAGGAGAGTCAACCATGTCCTCGCTCGAGACATCCTCGTCTCAGGTTGACGGCTGCGAATGCGTCTTCAAGAATGTGTCTTTAAGAACGCCTCTTCTCCCTTTCATTCCTGCGGACCTGCGGTAAACTCACCCTACTTCACAAGATCAAGGGGAGACCAATGAAAACGTTCTGGCTAGTTCTTTTGCTCGCGCTATCTACCGTTCTAAGTTCGCTTACGGTGACCTCAGCGCAAACCGACAACGCCGCCCGCATCCACTACACCCGCCCAGATGGGGTGTACGAAGGTTGGCGGCTCCACGTGTGGGAGGACACTACCCAGCCCACCGAGTGGGAAAACGGCTTGGAGATTTCCGGTGAGGACGAGTACGGCGTCTACTGGGACGTCGGTCTGATGGAGAACGCGGAGACGCTTAACTTCATCGTCCATAAAGGCGACGAGAAAGACCCCGGTCCTGACATGAGTTTGGACCTCGGCGAGATGGGTCAGGAGGTCTGGCTCGTGTCGGGCGACAGCACGCTCTATACGGAGCAGCCGAGTGGCGAAGAGGTCACGGCTTCGGTCGGTAATCTCAGCCAAGCGGAAGCGCACTGGCTCCGGGAGGACACGCTCGCGCTGGACACGAGCGGTTTGCCAGAGGACGCGCAATACTCGCTCATTTACGCAGCGGATGCGGGCTTGAGCGCGGAGAGCTTAGCAGGAGACGAGTTTCCGCTGACGCTAGATGAAGATGGATTAAGTGAAGAGGTCAGGACGGACTTTCCACACCTCGCTGAGTATGGGAGGCTCGAGCTAGCAGACCCCCCCAACGCCCCCGACCTCTTGCGCGGTCAACTCGCCGTGGTCGTGAGGGACAGCGAAGGTACTCTCTTGAGGGCGACGGGCGTGCAGATTCCAGGCGTCCTGGACGACCTCTACGCGGAGGCTGCCTACGACGAACCTCTTGGCGTGGTGTGGGACGGTGACGCCCCTACTGTGCGCGTGTGGGCTCCGACGGCGCAGAACGTGAGGCTCCACCTCTTTGAAAGCCTTGACAGCGAGGCGGAGGTGCAAGCGATGACCTTTGACGACACCACGGGTATCTGGAGCGTCACAGGAAACTCTGACTGGAACGAGCAGTATTACCTCCTCGAGACAACGGTTTACGCGCCTACCACCCAGCAGATTGAAACCAACCTCGTCACCGACCCGTATTCGCACGCCTTGGCGCAGAACAGCACACATTCACAGATCGTAGATTTGCAGAGCGCAGAGCTTCAGCCGGAGGGATGGACGAGCTTGGAAAAACCCCCTTTAGCCTCGACCAGAGACAGCAGCGTCTACGAACTCCACATGCGCGACTTCAGCGTAGGCGATGAGACCGTACCCGAAGAGGAGCGGGGCACGTACTTAGCCTTCACCCATCCCGACTCGAACGGCATGACGCACCTCAAATCTTTAGCCGACGCAGGGCTCACTCACCTCCACCTCTTGCCGACGTTCGATATCGCGACTATCAACGAGGACAAGTCCGAGTGGAGAGAACCGGCGGGCGACCTCGCCTCGTATGGTCCCGCCTCCGAGGAGCAACAAGCTGCCATCGGCGAGATTCGGGAGCAAGACCCCTTCAACTGGGGTTACGACCCGTATCACTACACCGTTCCCGAAGGGAGCTACAGCACGGAGCCGATGGGCACGCCGCGCACGCTGCAGTACCGCGAGATGGTCAAAGCCTTGAATGAGGCGGGGCTGCGTGTCGTAATGGACGTGGTCTACAACCACACCCACGCGAGCGGGCAAAACGAGCGCTCCGTGCTGGATAAGGTCGTGCCCGGCTACTACCACCGCCTCAACTTAGAAGGTGAGGTCGAGACCTCGACGTGTTGCCAGAACACCGCCACTGAACACGCGATGATGGAGAAGCTGATGGTGGACTCGCTTGTGACGTGGGCGCGTGACTACAAGGTGGACGGCTTCCGCTTCGACTTGATGGGGCACCACATGGTGGACAACATGGTCGTCGTCAAAGAGGCGCTGAACGCTTTGACGATGGAAGAAGACGGCGTGGATGGCGCGACCATTCTCCTCTACGGCGAGGGCTGG
Source organism: Trueperaceae bacterium (assembly GCA_965213925.1). Lineage (GTDB taxonomy): Bacteria > Deinococcota > Deinococci > Deinococcales > Trueperaceae > CBDBZX01. The sequence continues at coordinate 3,091,635 of OZ243927.1, read as the reverse complement.
AACTTCGGCGAGGTCGCGGACGGGGCGAGGGGGCTCAACGCGACGCAGCTCAACACGGGCGGTCTGGGGATCGCTACCTTTAACGACAGGTTGCGCGACGCGGTGCGCGGCGGCGGACCTTTTGACAGCGGAACGGATTTGGTGACGAATCAAGGCTTTATCAATGGGCTTTTCTACAACCCGAACAGTGAGGTCGCGGCGTCCGAAGAGGAACAGCGAGACGTACTCCTACTCGCCGCCGATCAGATTCGCGTGGGGCTCACAGGGAACTTATCCAGCTACACCTTCCAAAACGCCCGAGGCGAAGAGGTCAGCGGCGCGGCGGTGGACTATAATGGCTCACCTGTAGGGTACGCGGAAGCCCCGCAAGAGGTCGTGACCTACGTCTCAGCGCACGATAATCAAACCTTGTGGGACAATAACGAGTACAAGCACCCTGCCGACCTCTCTATGGACGAGCGCGTGCGCGCACAGAACCTAGGTCTCAGCATCGTCGCGCTCTCGCAAGGCACGCCCTTCTTCCACGCGGGCAGCGAACTGCTGCGCTCAAAATCACTGGACCGCGACTCGTACGACTCGGGCGACTGGTTTAACAAACTTGACTACAGCTATGAGAACAACAACTGGGGCGTCGGCTTGCCGCCCGCGTGGTCGAACGAGGACAATTGGGCTATCATGACGCCGATACTGCAGGGGCGCGAGGTGCCAGAAGCGGCGCATATCGAGAGGTCAGCGGAGCACCTGCGCGAGATGCTCGCGGTCCGCCAAAGCTCGCCCCTCTTCCGCTTGGAGAGTGCCGAAGCGGTGCAGAGCCAGTTGACCTTTCATAACACGGGTCCCGAGCAAGTCCCTGGCGTGATTGTGATGAGTTTGAGCGCGGATGGTTCTGAGGCGCAGAGTAGATACGGGAATATCGTCGTCGCCTTTAACGCTACGGATGAAGCGCAGACTTTAGACCTACCTCTCGCCGAAACGACGTTTCAACTTCACCCGGTGCAGCAGGGGAGCGGCGATGACAGAGTGAAAGAGGCGCAGCTGAGCGGCGGCACACTTCAAGTACCCGCTCGCACGACGGCTGTGTTTGTCGAGACGGGGGGCAATTAGGGTCTATGGTTTTTAGACGCCTCGCTCGAGTCTTGAGCCCATGACCCCCCCTCTCTACTTCGCTTCTTTAGCGGTCCTTGGTGGTCTTCTCTACCTCATTCTCTCACTGAGTCCGAAAAAGCCGCGCCATGACCGCGACTGGAAGGTAGATTATGCGGTCATGCCCCGTGTTGACATCGAAGGACAAGAGGTCACGATTCGCGATTTACGCGACTTTCGCTACGGTCAGGTGGACGGCGCTGGCGACCCGCAAGACGTCAAGATTGCGTATGACACACGCACCTTTGATTTGGACAAACTCGAGTCCTTATGGCTCGTCCTAGAGTCCTTTAGCCGTTTCGACGCGGTTGCCCACACGCTCCTGAGTTTCGGTTTTTCGGACGGACGCTACTTGGCTATCTCCATCGAAGCGCGTATCCCCGAAGGCGAACATTACGACCTCTTGCGCGGGCTGTTCAAAAGCTTCGAACTCGTGTACCTCTTCGGCGACGAGCGCGACCTCATCGCCCGCCGCGCTTTCGTGTTAGACCACGACGTGTACCTCTACCCGATTCGCGCCACGCCCGAGGTTATTCGGGAGCTTCTGCTGAGCTACCTTCGCGCCGCCGATAAACTCGTAGAGGAGCCGCGCTTTTACAACAGTCTGTTCGACAACTGCACGAGCGGCATCGTCAAACATGTCACCGAGGTAGACCCCTCGGCGCTCTCGCGCTACACGGTGGCGCAAGTCGCGCCGGGTTGGTCGGACCGGATTCTTTACAGCCGCGACCTCATCGAGACGGAGTTGCCTTTTGAGAGACTGCGCAGCCACTTCAACGTCAAGGAGAAAGCGACGAAGTTTGTAACTGACCCGGACTTTTCGCGGAAGATTCGGGAGGGGTTGTAGGGCTCGAGCCTCTCACCGCCTCAAACTTGTGACAAAAGTTACAAAAGCGTGAAAGTACACCAGGACAGCCTCCGCACAACATTGACGTGAACCTCTTTATGCGCTAGGCTTAACCTTAATCAAGCTGTTCAAAGCCTTTCGCTTACCCCTGCGCTCCCTCCGGAGCCGACCTCTTCATAGCACGCGCACCATTGGAGGAAAGGATGAAAGTAGCGGGTTCACATACCATCGCCGCACCGAGGGAGCAGGTCTGGTACATGCTCCAAGACCCGGAGGTGCTCTCTAAAGCGACGCCCGGCGTCAAGCAGATGGAGATGGAGCGCGAAGATTATTACCGCGCCGTCTTGGAGCTTGGCATCGGTCCGGTCAAGGGGGAGTTCTCAGGTCACGTTGAGGTGATGGAAAAGCAGCTTCCTGACTCGCTCGTCCTCTCCGTGGACGGCTCCGGCGGTCCTGGCGGGGTGAAGGCGGTGGGGACTTTGCGGCTCGAGGAAGCTCAGAGCGGCACCATCGTCCACTACGAGGGCGAGCCGCAGATTTCCGGGCGCTTAGCTTCAGTCGGCGCACGCTTGGTCGGCGGCGTCGCCAAGAAACTCGCCGGGCAATTCTTTGAAAGCGTCAGCAAGCAGGCTCAAGACTATCAGCACACCCCAACACCCACAACCCCAGCCGCCAAACCAGCCTAAAGGAGTTTAGATGAGCACCCCTTCTTCTACCGTTTCCGTCACCCTATCCGTCAACGGCAAACCCTACACCCGCGAAGTCGAACCGCGCACGCTCTTGGTTCACCTCATCCGCGACCAACTAGGACTGACCGGCACTCACGTCGGCTGCGACACGAGCAGTTGCGGCGCGTGCACCGTGATGCTAGACGGTTTAGCCGTCAAGTCCTGCACCATCCTCGCCTTGCAAGCTGATGAATCTGAAGTTCAGACCGTTGAAGGCCTAGCTAACGGCAACGAGCTTCACCCGCTGCAAGAGGGCTTCTGGGAGGAGCACGGCTTACAGTGCGGCTTCTGCACGCCCGGCTTTTTGATGACCGCCGTGCAGCTTTTAGAGCGCAACCCCAACCCGTCCGAAGCGGAAATACGCGAGGGGTTAGAGGGCAACTACTGCCGCTGCACGGGTTACCACAACATCGTCAAAGCGGTGCAGTATGCCGCGAATAAGATGCAGGCGTCGCAGGAGCAAGCAGTCGCGGCGGATTAGGAAGTTGAAAGAGAAAAGGACTGAGGACTGAGTGAAAGACTTTTCTACTCAGTCCTCAGCACTCAGTCCTAAAGGAGTATTAATATGAGCGAAAAATATATCGGTAAGGCGGTCAAGCGCACCGAAGACCCTAAATTCATCAAGGGCGAAGGGCGCTATACGGACGACATCAACCTACATGGGCAAGCTTACGTGGTCATGGTGCGCTGCCCCTACGCGCACGCGAAAATTAGCAGCATCGACCCGAGCGAGGCGCTGAGGCACCCCGGCGTCCTCGACGTGATCGTGGGGCAAGAACTCCTGGATGCGGGCATCGGCTCGATTCCACCGGGTTGGCTCCTGCCCGACATCAAGACGCCGCCCCACTACGCGATCGCCACCGATAAGGCGCGGTTTCAAGGGGAAATCGTTGCGGCGATCATCGCGGAGAGCGTTGTCGCGGCGGAGGACGCGGTTGACTTAGTCAAGGTCGATTACGAGCAGCTTCCGGGTGTGGCGCGGGCGGACAGGGCGTTGGAGGACGACGCCCCGAGCGTCCACGACGACGTCCCCGGCAACCAGTGTTTCAACTGGTCCATTGGCGACAAGGACGAGACGGACACCAACTTTGGCAGAGCGGCGCACACGGTCAGCATCCGCCTGCGTAACAACCGCCTCATCCCCAACGCGATTGAGCCGAGAGCATCCCTAGCCGACTACAACCCCGGCACGGACGAGTACACGCTCTACACCACCTCACAAAACCCCCACGTCCACCGCCTCATCTTGGCGGCGTTCGTCATGAGCATCCCCGAGAACAAGCTGCGCATCGTGAGCCCCGACGTGGGCGGCGGCTTCGGCTCGAAGATTTTCCAGTACCCCGAAGAGGTCGTCGTCTTACACGCCTCGAAAAAGCATAAGCGACCCATCAAGTGGACCGCGAAGCGCAGCGAGAGCTTCCAGACGGACTCCCATGGGCGCGACCACCACACCACAGCGGAGATGGCGACGGACGAGAACGGCAAGATTCTGGGCGTGCGCGTCCACACGGATGCGAACTTAGGCGCATACTTAACGCTCTTCGCGCCCGCCGTGCCGACGTACCTCTACGGCTGCTTGCTCTCCGGCACGTACCAAGTTCCAGCGATTTACTGTGAGGTCAACGGCGTCTTCACGACGACGACGCCCGTGGACGCCTACCGCGGCGCAGGGCGACCCGAGGCGACTTACGTCATTGAGCGACTCATGAACCGCATGGCGATAGAACTTGACGAAGACCCGGCAGAATTCCGCCGCAAAAACTTCATCCAGCCCGAGCAGTTCCCGTATCAGACGCCCGTCGCGCTAGCTTACGACAGCGGCGAGTACGAGCGGGCGTTGGATAAAGGGCTCGAGATGGTCGGCTACGAAGACTTCAAGCGCGAGCGCGACGAAGGTCGCAAGAACGGGCGCTACTTAGGCATCGGCTTCTCGTGCTTCGTCGAGGCGTGCGGCTTGGCTCCGTCGTCCTTGGTCGGCAGCATCGGGGCGCAAGCGGGGCAGTGGGAAAGCTCGCTCGTGCGCGTCGCGCCGACCGGGATGATCGAGGTCTTCACGGGCTCGCACAGCCACGGACAAGGGCACGAAACCGCGTTCGCGCAGATCGTCGCCGACGAACTCGGCGTGCCGATGGAAAATATCCAAGTCGTGCACGGCGATACGGGCAAGATGCCCTTTGGGTGGGGAACGTACGGCAGCCGGAGCGGTCCGGTGGGCGGCAGCGCGGTCATCAACGCGGCGCGTAAGGTTAAAGATAAAGCGCAGAAAATCGCGGCGCACCTCTTGGAAGCGCGCGAAGATGACTTAGAGTACGAAGACGGCAACTTCCGCGTGAAGGGCTCCTCGGAGAATTCAGTGGGCTTCGGCGACGTGGCGCTGCAGGCATATTTGGCGCACAACTACCCGGATGATTTGGAACCGGGGCTCGAGGAGACCGCCTTCTTCGACCCGACGAACTTCACCTACCCCTTCGGCACGCATATCGCGATGGTCGAAGTTATGCCCGACACGGGCGAGGTCAAGCTCGTTCGCTACGTCTCGGTGGACGACTGCGGCAACCTCATCAACCCCTTGATCGTCGAGGGACAGGTGCACGGCGGCATCGCGCAGGGCGTCTCGCAAGCCCTCCTTGAGAATGCCGTCTACGACGACAACGGTCAGCTCCTCACGGGCTCATACATGGACTACGCCCTACCCAAAGCCTCACACTTGCCCTCTTTCGAAATCGACCACACCGTCACCCCCGCGCCGCAAAACCCCTTGGGCGTCAAAGGAGTCGGCGAAGCCGGCTGCATCGCGAGCACGGCGGCAGTCGCGAACGCCGTCACGGACGCCTTACAACCCTTCGGCATCACCCACATGGACATGCCGATGAGCGCCCCCCGCGTCTGGCAAGCCATGCAAGACGCGCAGTTAGCGCAGGCAGCAGATTAAAGGCGAGAGAAAAGAGAAAAGTGCTGAGGACTGAGTTTTTCTCTTTCACCTCAGTCCTCAGCACTTTTCTCTCAATTCCTGAAAGGAATTTCTATGCACCCAGCCAGCTTCACCTACCACACCCCTACGTCCATCGACGAGGCGCTCAGCTTGATGAGCGAACACAGCGACGCGAAGCTTCTCGCGGGCGGGCACAGCCTCATGCCGACCATGAAGCTGCGCCTCGCCACGCCCGCGCACCTCATCGACATGCGCAAGCTGCGCGGCGACTTGCAACACGTCCGCGATGAGGGCGACCACATCGCAATCGGCGCGCTCTCAACGTACTACCAAGTCGAAAGTAATGATATCGTCAGGGATAAAGCGCCTCTTCTAGCGCAGCTCATCAACAACGTCGGCGACATGCAGGTACGTAATTGCGGGACGCTCGGCGGAGCGATTGCGCACGCGGACCCGGCAGGCGACCCGCCAGCGGCGATTTTGGCGTTAGGAGCGGAGATGGTCATCCGCGGCGCGGAGGGCGAGCGCACCGTTCCTGCAGGTGAGTTTTTCTTCGGCTTCTTCGAGACCGCCGTGCAAGAGGGCGAAATCTTAACCGAGATTCGCGTGCCCTATCAAAAGGGCGGTTCGTCCTACCAGAAGATGCGCCACCCGGCGTCGGGTTACGCCGTGGTTGGTGTGGCGGTCGTGCTCGAGAAAGACGGTGATACCGTCAAAACGTGTCGCGTCGGTGTCACGGGTATGTCGGATGGGGCGTACCGCGCTGAAGGCACCGAAAATGCACTGGCGGGACAGACCTTTAGCGCAGACCTCGCGAGCCAAGCGGCGGAGCACGCGGCGGACGACATCATGCCGTTAGAAGACCCCTTCGCTAACGCGGACTACCGCCGTCAGCTTACGAAAGCGCTGACCAAACGGGCACTTTTAGAAGCGTGGGAAAACGCTTGAGGATGTTTTGGCGACGCTGACGTGAGGGGCTGGCTGACGAGGTCAGCCCTTTTTTAGCTTTTAGCGATTAGCTGAGGACCTTTGCTAGTACCTAACCGCTAAAAGCTAATAGCCAACTCAGTAGAAACCGGAAGAAATGAGTAGCAAGTGAATTTGCGAGGAGTACCTTATGGCATCCCCTTTTATCGACCCCAACAACGTCGAAACTCTCGTCTTCGATTGGGGCAGCATCAAATGGCTTTCTGAACCCAAGGTGACGAAGACCGACAGGTTTACAGCGGGCGTCGTCATCCTAGAACCCGGCAAAAGTCACGAGCGCCACAACCACCCCGGCGTCGAGGAAATCCTCTACGTCATTTCGGGTACGGGCGAGCAGATGGTCGAGGTCTCGGACGGAAACGGCGAGACGCAAGAGGAGCGGCGCGAGGTGGGCGCGGGGACGCTCATCCATATTCCGCCAGACGTGTTTCACGAGACGATTAACACGGGTTGGGAACCCCTTAAACTGGTGGCGATCTACGCGCCGCCCGGCCCCGAAGACGTGCTGCGCGGCGTCCCTGGCGTGCAAGTCTTTCCGGCGGGCGAAACGCCCAAACGCGGGTGAGTATGGCAGTTTATGTCGTCGGCACGTTCGATACAAAAGGTGAAGAGCTACGCTATGTTGCAGACTTAGTGAGACGAGCAGGTGCGTCCGTCACCACCGTTGACGTTGGCACGAAGCGTGGTGAGGGAGAGGTTGACGTGAGCGCACAAGAGGTCGCCTCGCATCATCCAGAGGGTCAGGATGCTGTTTTCAGCGATGATAGAGGCGAAGCGGTGGGTGCGATGGCGACGGCGTTCGAGCACTTCATCCAAACTAAAAACGACGTCGCGGGGATGCTTGGGCTCGGCGGCTCGGGCGGCACGGCGCTCGTTACGCCCGCGATGCGCACCTTGAAAGTCGGCGTGCCAAAAGTCGTGGTTTCCACGGTTGCGTCGGGCAACGTCGCGCCTTATGTGGGACCGAGCGACATTTGCATGATGTACTCGGTGACGGACGTGGCGGGGCTCAATAGAATCTCGAGGCGCGTCTTAGGCAACGCCGCTCACGCCGTAGCGGGCATGGTCGCGAACCAGGTTCCGCAAGTCGAGGAGTCGAAGCCCGCCGTAGGCATCACCATGTTCGGCGTGACGACGCCTTGCGCCGAAGCGGTGCGGGAGAGGCTCGAGAACGACTACGACTGTCTGGTCTTCCACGCTACCGGCACAGGCGGGCAGTCGATGGAAAAACTCGTTGACTCCGGTCTCGTCGCGGGCGTGGTCGACCTCACCACCACCGAAGTCGCCGACCTCTTGATGGGCGGGGTGATGAGCGCAGGCGAAGATAGGTTGGGCGCTGTGGCGAGAACAGGTCTTCCCTACGTCGGCTCGTGCGGGGCGCTCGACATGGTGAACTTCGGCGCGAAGGAGACGGTGCCGGGGAAGTACCAAGACCGCAACCTCTACGTTCATAATCCACAGGTTACGCTTATGCGCACCACACCTGAAGAGAACGAGAAGATGGGGCGTTGGATCGGCGAAAAGCTCAACCAGTGCGCGGGACCCGTACGCTTTTTGATTCCCGAGGGCGGCGTCTCGATGCTGGACGCTGAGGGTCAACCGTTTCACGACCCCGAAGCGGACAAGGCGCTCTTTGGCGCATTGGAAGAGACCGTGAAGCAGACTGAACACCGCCAGCTCATCCGCTTGCCCCACAACATTAACGACCCGGAGTTCGCCGAGGCGTTAGTGCAGCATTTTAATGAGGTCGTCCAGTAACGCTTCTCCGTAGGGGCGATTCATGAATCGCCCCTACGCCGCGCCGCATTCATTTATAGCCAACGCTGCTACGTAAACTCGAGCTGACCCGCCGAAATGCTAACAAGCTGACCCTTCTCCTAGGAGACCTTATGCCCCAATTCGAACGTTCCGACCTCTTAGCTAAATTTAACCGCATGATTGAGCGCGGTGAGCCCATCATCGGCGGGGGCGCAGGCACGGGGCTCTCCGCGAAGTGGGAGGAAGCGGGCGGGATTGACCTCATCGTGATTTACAACTCGGGGCGCTACCGCATGGCGGGGCGCGGCTCGTTAGCGGGACTTTTGGCTTATGGCAACGCCAACGAGATTGTTGTAGAGATGGCGAAAGAGGTGCTGCCCGTCGTTAAGGAGACGCCCGTCCTAGCAGGTGTCAACGGAACGGACCCCTTCATGTTGAACTCTTTTTTAGAAGACCTCAAATATTTGGGCTTTTCCGGCGTGCAGAACTTTCCTACGGTCGGTTTGATTGACGGCAACTTTAGGACGAACTTGGAAGAGACTGGGATGGGTTACGACCTAGAGGTCGAGATGATAGCGAACGCGCACGCTTTAGACCTCTTCACTACACCCTATATCTTCAGCGCGGAGGACGCCGCGGCTATGACCGAAGCGGGCGCGGACATTCTCGTTCCTCATATGGGCTTGACGACAGGTGGAGCCATCGGCGCGGAGACGGGTAAGACTTTAGAGGATTGTGTACCTCTTATCGACGAATGGTCAGACGCGGCGAAGTCGGTGCGAGACGACGTCATCATCCTCTGTCACGGCGGACCTATCGCGATGCCCGACGACGCGGAATATGTCCTCAAACATTGCAAGCATGTAAACGGGTTTTACGGGGCGAGCAGCATGGAGCGGCTGCCTGTGGAGAGAGCGTTGGAGGAGCAAACAAAGGAATTTAAGAAAATTTCGTTCGGTTGACGCAGGGCGTTTCGCTCGCGGTCTGCTGATGCGGGGATGGCACTTAGAGCATGGCGCACGTAGTCTATGTGAGATGGTCAGGACCTTAGCGTCTGCTTGTTCCCGTTGCGTTCGCCTAAATCCATTTGTGTTGCCCGAACGGTTTAGGCGATAATATCCCTGTGCCAAACGCCAGCGCCCCGAACTTCTCCGACCTCATCCGCCGCCTCAAGTATCCTATCCTTCTCGCCATCGGCGTGATTGTCGTCGGTACGGTGGGCTACTACCTCTTGTGGCTCAGCGAGGGCGGCACCTGGCTCGACGCGCTCTACATGACCTTCATCACCATCACGACGGTTGGTTATAATGAAATTCATCCGCTGAGGGGCGTCGGGCGTATTTTCACGGTGTTTATCGCGATAACGGGGATTGCCAGTCTGTTTTACCTCTTCACGGCGGTAATGGAGCACCTCGTCGCGGTGCAACTCAGCGGTCAGGGAGAAAGGCGCAGGATGAAAGAGAAAATCGCGCAACTGGGCAAACACATTATTCTGGCGGGTTTCGGGCGGATGGGGCAGCAAGCCGCGAGCGAACTGCGCGAAAGCGAGGAAGCGTTCGTCGTCGTTGACAACGATGACGTTGTACTCGATGTCGCCGAGCGGGAGGGCTACCTCTTCGTGCGCGGCGACGCCACTGAGGATGACGTCTTGGAACTGGCAGGTATCGAACGCGCGAAAGGACTTATCGCGGCGGCCGGTAACGACGCGAGCAACGCCTTTATCGCGATGAGCGCGCGGGCCTTGAACCGCGACCTGCTGATTATCGCCCGTGCGGACGAGGACGCCGCCCTGCGCAAGCTCAAGCAAGCGGGCGCGGACAGGGTGATCAACCCCTACGCTGTAGGCGGACGGCGGCTCGTCAATTTAGCCATCAACCCCGCCGTGATCGACTTTTTAGAGACGACGTTGATGCGGGGGCAGGCGGCTTTAGGGGTGCAAGAGTTCGAGGTCCAACCTGCGAGCACCTTCGAAGGCAAAAGCTTAGGGTCGCTCGACTTGCGGCGGCGCTCCGGCGTCAATATCTTGGCGATTTTGCGCGGCAGCGAGCCCATCAGTAACCCAGACGCGGACTTCACCCTGCAAGCGGGCGACCACCTCATCTCGCTCGGGACGGTGCAGCAGTTCGATAAGCTTGCGGAGCTGGCGCAGGAGGACGAGGCGGCGCTGCAAGGTTGAGAGTGCAGCGCGTAAGAATTCATGAATTCCCCCTACGAAGCAGTGCTCACCGGCGTACCGTTAGCGCTGTTATTGCGTACGGTACTTTTGTGATGTTGTGTTAGCGGGCACTAACCTCCCATCTTGAAAACGTGCTAATATCACAGGCTGCTTAGCGCTTTTGACGCCTCGAGCCTCCACAAATCTATATTACTTACGACCACCGCGACCATTCCTGGGTAGGGGAACTCATGCTAAAAATGACGAAAGAACTCTACGCCTATATCCGCCGCTACCCGAGACAGTTCTCGGTGGGCATCTTCATGCTCGTCGTCTACAGCTTCTTTACGGTGCAAACGCCCAGAATCATCGGTAACGCTATCGACGCCTTTAACCGCGAGGTGATGACCCTCGAAGCTCCCTGGGCTTATTTTGCCGGTTTGTTCAGCAACGTAGAAACCTTCCAAGACCTCTACCGCAACCTCACGACGCCCCCCGAAAACCCGAGCATCTGGCTCTACATCATCGGTCTGGCGCTCGTCGCGGGCGTCGCTGCCTACGCGATGATCATGGTCCGCCGCACCATCCTCAACGCCAGTTGGGAAATCCAGTTCGACATCCGCCACGACCTCTTCGACCACTTTACGGATTTGAGCACGAACTACTACGACAACACGCGCGTCGGCGACCTCATGGCGCGGCTCACGGCGGATTTGAGCGCAGTACGCCAGCTTATCGGCGTGGGCGTCTTTCAGGGTATCAACACATTCTTGCTCATCGGCTTCACGCTCTACCGGATGTTCAACCTCAACGTCAACTTGACGCTGATGACACTCCTCATCATTCCGCTCATTACGGTCAGCTTCTTCATCCTCTTGCGGATGGTCTACAGGCGCTACGAGCGCGTGCAGGAGCAGTTTTCGAACGTCTCCGCGATGGCGCAGGAGAACTTCAGCGGCATCCGCGTGGTCAAGGGCTTCGGCATCGAAGCGCGCGAGACGGACGCCTTCGGACGTTTGAACGACGAGTTCATCCGCCGCAACCTCTCCCTAACGAAAGTAGACGGACCTCTCTTCCCGCTCATGGAACTCTTGTTCGGTGTCGCGATTTCCGCACTTTTACTCGTCGGCGGGCGCTTCACGCTTGGGCTCGGTGGCAGCTTGACGGTGGGCGGCTTCGTGGACTTCGTCTTGCTCTTCGCGCAGATTCAGTGGCCCCTTTTGGCGCTCGGCTGGATTGCGAACATTGCCCAGCGCGGCTACACCTCCTGGGGACGGCTCAAGGAGATTTTCGACGCGGAGCCCGAGATTCAGGACGACGAGAACACGGACTACAGCCTCAATACCGTGCGCGGCGACATCGAGTTTCGCGACGTCACCGTGGACTTCGGCGAGTTCCGCGCCTTGGAGAACGTCTCCTTCCGCATCCGGGCGGGGGAGAGCATCGGCGTCACCGGGCATACGGGCTCGGGCAAGACCATCATCGTCAACCTCATCACGCGCCTCATCGACCCGACTTCTGGAACCGTGCTGATTGACGGCGTGGACGTTAAAAAGTACCCGCTCCAAATTCTGCGCAGCCACATCGGGCTCGTGCCGCAAGAACCTTTCCTCTTCTCGGATACGATTGCTGAAAACATTGCCTACGGCATCCCCGACGACACGCCAGAAAACCTGAAGCTCAAAGCGCAAGAGGTCGCGCGGCTCGTTCAGCTCGCGGGCGATGTGGAGGAGTTTCCGCAAGGCTACGACACGAGTTTGGGCGAGCGCGGCGTGACGCTTTCGGGTGGTCAGCGGCAGCGCACGGCGATGGCGCGGGCGATTATCCGCAATCCGAATATCCTCATTCTGGACGACGCCCTCTCCGCTGTGGACACCCAGACCGAGGCGCTCATCTTGGACGGGCTCGCTGAGGTGATGCCGGGGCGCACCAGCATCATCGTCGGACACCGCGTCTCGGGCTTTCAAAATACCGATCGCATCCTCGTTTTGGAAGAGGGGCGCATCCTCGAAGAAGGCTCGCATGAGGAGCTAATTGCGCAAGACGGCTGGTACGCGGATATCGACAGGCGGCAGCAGTTGGAGGAGTCGTTAGATGCGGCGTGAGCAGGTGGTTAGACTACGGCTATACCATGTCCTATGAAGTTTTATAAGTTTGAGGCTTCCTGGTTTGCTATCCGGTGTTCTTCCTGCCACTTGGAGCTTGAGAATCCGCCTCCCATTCCATATCCAAATATGTGGCAAACTAAACCATTGACTGCTCCTTTTCCTCTCCTTAACTTTTCGAAAAGGCGTAGTCAAAAACTTCTTGATAATCATGAAACTGGAACGAATTTTAATGTGTATTCTCCGAAGCTCATAGCTCTCCTCAGCAGTGCCGGAGTTGAGTATGAATGTTTTCCCACCCTCATTACCGAACGAGATAGCGTCACGGTGATTTCAGAGGAGCATGTTGTATTTCACCTTCTTAAAGGAGTGAAAATCTTCGACCAAGACCGCTCTCAAGTGAGTAAGCGACGTATAAAACAGCTTGTGCTGGACACAGATTTCGAGCGTGCAAATATTCCAATGGCTCGAGACCCGAGCTTCAAATCATTTATCACAGTTGTTAGTCAAGAGTTGAAGGATTTTCTCGAGTCAGAAGGTGTTACGGGCTGTGAATTCACCGCTATCGAGGATTATAGGCTTTGAGAATCGGATTCTTGTTTACTTCTTGTCGCGGTGAACATCAGCTCATCTGTACAAAATTTAGGAGTTACGTATGGCAAAAATAACCTACAGCGTCGAGGAGATGAAGCGCCAGGCGCAGCGTAACCGCAAAAAGCGCGTTAAGCAGCTTCGCAAAGAGGGCGACTTCGACGAGGACGGCGAAGCGTTCCAGAAGACCTTCGACTGGGACATCACCAAGCGCTTACTCGTCTACTTGCGCCCCTACCGCAAACAGGTTTTCGGCGCGATGGCTTTACTTCTGGTCTACAGCGCCATCGTCCCCGTCTTCCCCTACCTCATCTCGCTCATTATCGACCGCTACATCCGCCCGGTCAGCGAGCCCTTTACCAACCTCTCGGTGGACGCCCGTTACGAGGGCATCCTCGTTATTGTGTCGATCTACATGGGCCTCCGCCTCCTCAACTTCGGGCTGCGCTACGGCTACACCTACCTCGTTTCGTGGATGGGGCAGCACGTCATCTACGATATCCGCAAGGAGATTTTCTCTAAAGTTCAGCGGATGCACATGGGCTTCTTCGACCGCACCCCCGTCGGACGCCTCATCACCCGCATTACCTCCGACATCGAAGCCATCGAGCGCATGGTCACGGACGGCGTGGTGGGCATGGTGGCGGACTTCGGTCTGCTAATTGGCTTGACGGTCTACATGTTCAGCATCAACTGGCAACTCGCGCTCATTACGCTGACGGTGATGCCCGTCTTGTACTTCATCCTCAATTACGTGCGCAAGCGCATCCGCGATGCGTACCGAGCGGTGCGGTTACGGCTCTCGCGCTCGAACTCGTACCTGTCCGAAAACCTCTCGGGGATGAAGACGATTCAACTTTTCAACCGCGAGGAGCGCAATCAAAAGAAATTTGACGAGATGAACCTGCGCCTTTTAGACGCCTACATCGAGCAGGTTAGATGGTTCAGCCTCTTCTTCCCGACGGTGCAACTCATCGGCGCACTCGCCACCGCGATGATCCTCTTTTACGGCGCGACGCAGATTTTAGGACCGGGTGCAGGCGGCGCAGTGACCATCGGTGTGCTGACAGCGTTTTTGCAGTACTCCGGAGACTTCTTCCGCCCGATCCAGAACCTGAGCGACCGCTACAACATCTTGCAAGCGGCGATGGCGTCGTCTGAGCGTATCTTTCAGCTTTTAGATACGCCCGAAGCGGTCACGAACCGCCCCGACCCCGCGCACTTCGAGAGCAAGTTTCGGGGTGAGATCAAGTTCGAGGATGTGTCGTTCGCCTACCAAGAGGACGAGTGGGTGCTGCGCGACCTCAACTTCACGATCGAGCCAGGAGAATCCGTCGCCTTTGTCGGGCACACGGGTGCGGGCAAGACGACGATCATCAGCCTCGTGAGCCGCTTTTACGACGTGCAGCGCGGGTCTATTAAGATTGATGGAAAAGACGTGCGCGACTACGACCAAGTTGAACTGCGGCAGCACGTGGGTATCGTTTTACAAGACCCGTTCTTGTTCAGCGGGACGGTGCGGAGTAACATCACGCTCAATGACGATTCAATACCTTTAGAGCGCGTCGTCGAAGCTGCTAAGTTCGTCAACGCGCACGGCTTCATCGAGAAGTTGCCGCAAGGCTACGACAGCCCAGTCTTGGAAAGAGGTGCAGGGTTCTCGACAGGGCAGAAACAGCTTATTGCGTTTGCGCGCGCTCTGGTCCAAAACCCCGACATCCTCTTAGTCTTAGACGAAGCCACTGCCAACGTGGACACCGAGACCGAAGAACTCATCCAAGACGCGCTCGAGAAGCTCATGCAAGGGCGCACTAGTATCATCATCGCGCACCGCTTATCGACTATTCAGGACGCCGACCGCATCATGGTCATGAAAAAGGGCAAGCTGATTGAGCAGGGCAACCACTTCGAGCTTTTAGAAGAAGAGGGCTACTACCGCAAGCTCTACGAATTGCAGTATCAGGAGAGGTCGCAAGCGGCGGATTAAGATTAAGCAGGTACCATTTGGTCAGAGACGTACTTAGCGGTGCCTGCATAGCTGAGAAAACCATGATCGGAATGACATCTGCGTCGTTTGCTCTTGTTTTCAAATCCACGTTCCACGAACAAAACGTGTGATGAAGCGAGCGGCGTAGGGGCGATTCATGAATCGCCCCTACTGACGGGGCTATCGCTACTGTGATAACTGAACGGGTATCTCCGCCGCTGCTTGCGCTCCGCTTAGTTCGGGTGCAGAAACGCCCAAGAGATAAATCGCAACCATCCCCAAAATCCCTGCAAAGATGACGTAATAAATCGTCGGCAAAATCGTTCGGCGCAGCACATCCCCTTCTCGGTCTAAAAGCCCCACCGTCGCGGACGCCGCCACAACGTTGTGAATCGCGATCATATTGCCCGCCGCCGCGCCTACCGCCTGCAGCGCCACCACGACGGCGGTAGAAACCGCGAGCTGCTGCGCTACGCTGAACTGGAAGAGGCTAAACATGAGGTTGCTGATCGTGTTGCTGCCCGCGATAAACGCGCCCAACGCGCCAATCGTCGGCGCGAAAAAGGGCCACACGCCGCCCGCGGTTGCCGCGACCCACTCGCCCATCGCCACGGGCATACTCGCTAAGTCGGCGGCGTTTACGTCCGAGTTGATGTAAATGCGCACCATCGGCACGGTGAAGACGAGGACGAAGCCCGCGCCGAGAAGCGTCTGCCCGGATTCGCGAAAAGCTCTACCGAGTTCTCCCCCGGACATGCGGTGCAAAAAGTAGGTGATAGCGACGACGACGATGAGGATAAATCCCGGCAAATAAAGAGGTGAAGTCGCCGGGGTGATCTCCGTACCGAAGAGGTTGGGCACGCTGATGGTCAGCGCTTGGAGGGCGTTTGTAAACGGCGTGAAGATGCGGCTCGCGACCAAGATCAGCGCGAGGAGCACGTAGGGCGTCCACGCCATCCACGTGGACATGACTTTCTCCGCCGTGGTGTCGAGGCGCTGGTCCATGTTGCCGAGCCAGCGCTCGCTCCACTCCTCCCTGGGCGGAAAGTCCCAGGTGTCGTCCGGCAGCAAAAAGCCGCGCCGCGCCGCAAATGTAACGACAGCCAGCCCTACTAGTGCGCCGATGAGTGAGGGAAACTCCGGTCCTAAGAAAATGCCGGTAAGCGTGTAAGGAATCGTAAACGCCACGCCGCCAAAGAGCGCGAAGGGCAAGATGGACAGTCCTTCGGTCCAAGATTGGTTCTTACCGAAAAAGCGCGTCATCATCATGACCATAAAAAGAGGTATGAGCGTGCCGACGATGCCGTGGATAATGGCGGACTCGGCGGTGACCATCTGTAAGTAGGCGTCGAAGGGTACGCCGGCGTTGTCGAGCTGCGCCGTCGCTTGCGAGTTCTCTAAGCCGCCCGTCACGCCGATGACGATGGGCGTGCCGACTGCGCCAAAGGTTACGGGCGTGCTCTGGATCATCAAGCCGATGACGACCGCTGCCATCGCGGGAAAGCCGAGCGCGACGAGCAGAGGGGCGGCGATGGCGGCGGGCGTGCCGAAGCCCGCCGCGCCCTCTAAAAACGCGCCGAAGAGCCACGCGATGATGACGACTTGCACGCGCCTGTCGGTGCTGATGTCTACAAAGTTGGCACGGATGGTCTGGATCGCGCCGGAGTGCTCGAGCGTATTCAAAAGCAAAATCGCCCCGAAGACGATGAACAAAATGTCGAAGGTGATGAAGAGCCCTTCGACCGTCGAAGCGGCGACCTGCGCAAAAGGGACGCTCCACACTGCTAGCGCGAGAAGCGCTGCTATGACGTAAACGATCGGCATGGCGTAGCGGGCGGGCCAGCGCAGCCCGATGAGCATAACCGCGGCAGCTAAGATGGGCGTAAAGGCGATTAAAGCCTGGACAGATAGGTTCATCCTCTTCTCCCTTGGGCTCGAGACCTGCGCAAAACTGAACTTTCGCCAAATTTTCTGTTACACCATTGCGGTTCTATCCTAAAGCATTACTTGACAAAATGTAAAGAGTATGCAGGTACCGAGGAACATCGCGCAGATTTCGCTTAGGTCAGTTTCGCTCGCTGCTACCACCTCAGTAGAGGTTCCGGAGCGCCGCGAAACACTGTGGTTTGCCTTTCAATACGAGCCCGACCCGGTGTAAAAAACTTCATGTTCGCGTCGGCGCGGCGAACTTGCGTAAACCACGGTGTGGATGTCGGAAACGTAAAAGGTCACAATGGACGGGTGTTTCGCTCTGCCGCGCTACTGCTGCTCATCCTTCTGGCGGGCTGTCTGCCCATCCCCGACATGCGCGTCGACCTCGACGTGCCGAGTGCGACGTACCGCTTCGCGCCAGAGCGCGTAAGGAGTGAATACGTCAGTGTGCCGGGGTACGCCGCGCCCAACACGCCAGGGCGCTACAACAAAGCTCTCTACGTGCGCTACACCGCGCCGAAAGTGGACGAGCCCAGCGAGACGGTGCTCATCCTCGTGCCGGGCATCTTCGGCGGCGCGGCGACGATGGACATCGTGGCGCGGCAATTGGTGGCGAGCCAGCCGGGGCTAGAGGTCTGGACGGTGGACCGCCGCGCCAACCTTCTAGAAGACCGCAGCGCGACGTTGGAGAGCTTGCGCACGGGCGACCCGACCACCGCCTACGACTACTACGTCAAGAATCGCGGTAAGAAGGACGGTTTTAACGCGGTACCGCCCGAAGAGGTTCCCTTTCTCGCCTCTTGGGGTTTAGAGGTTCACCTGCGCGACCTGCACGAACTCGTTAAACGCGCTCATACGGTTGCGGACACGGTTGTTCTGGGCGGACATTCGCTCGGCGCGAGCATGACGGCGCTCTATGCGGCGTATAACTTCGGCAACGAGAGCCGCCCGGATTTAGGCGACGACCACCTGGACGGTCTATTGCTCATCGACGGCACGCTCGGGCGCACGGGCGCGTTCAGCCGCGAGGGAGGGGTTTCGGTCGGACCCATCAAGCTTGTGCCGGACGTGGCGAGCTTGGAGTCCGGCCGCGGCAACCCGTACTTCACCCTCGCGTTCGCGCCGCATACGTACGCCCGAACCGAAGCTTTGGTGCTGCTCGCGCAGCTCGAGCCGGGCGAACTCGCGCCCGAAGACCTCGCCGACTTTCCCATCACGAACTTTGCGGCGGCTGGCGTAGCGATCGACGACCGCTACGAGTTTTCGCCCGCGTTCGGCGCGTCGGTGGGCGAGCCTGTCGGCGCGACCTTCCACGGCAACCTCATCGCGTTTTTGTCCGAAGGGAAGAAGGGCGCACGCTCACGCAGCGTCTCTGGCGTCGCGGAGGGGTACGACGCCGTGCGCTGGGAGCGCGGCGACCCGAGCCGAGAGCGCACCGACTTACGCACGCTCATCGCGTCGCAAGTCACCGCCGACACCAACTTCAACGAGTGGTACTTCCCAGTACGCTTGCTGCTCGACATGGCGCGTTTAGACGTCACCTTGCGCGATGAGCCGGGTTTCGTGCCGAACAGCGAGGTGAACACGCCGACGCTCGCGGTGGGCGCGGGTCGCGGGCTCGTGCCGACGCTAGACGGCTTCTCGGCGTATAACAACGCGCGCGCGAGCGTCTTTTTCTCCGCGTATGTGTTGCCCGGTCTCACCCATATCGACATTGTAACGGCTGAGGATAATCCACTGGTGCCGCTGTTCAATCGGTGGCTGGGGCAAGTTGTCGAGGTGTCGAGACGTTAGACCGCGCTGGACTCGAGCTTCTCTCTCAACACATGCTTCTGCACCTTTCCCAGCGCGTTGCGCGGCAACTCGTCCACGAAAAAGACCTCTTTGGGCTTCTTGAAACTCGCCAGCTTCTCCTTGCAAAACGCTTGCAGTTTGGACGCCTCAACTTTCCCGTCCACCACAACAGCCGCCACCACCCGCTCAACCAAATCGTCATCCGGTAGCCCCAGCACCGCGACCTCTTGCACCGCGCCGTGCTGCGCCAAGACCTCTTCGACCTCTCGAGGATAGACGTTAAAGCCACCTGAAATAATTAGCTCCTTGGCGCGTCCGGTCAGGAAGTAGTAGCCGTCTTCGTCCATAAAGCCCAAGTCGCCCGTCTTAAACCAGCCGTCCACGAAGCTCGCTTCCGTCTCAGCCGGTTTATTCCAATACCCTTTCGTGACGTTGGGACCGCGCAGTTGCAACTCGCCTATTGTGCCTGGCGTCACGGCGTTGTTGTCCTTGTCTACAACGCGTACCTGGACGCCCGCAAAGGGCACGCCCACCGAGCCCGCTTTCCGCTCACCGCGTAGCGGATTGCCTAAATTCATCACTGTTTCGGTCATGCCGTAGCGCTCCAAAACGGGGAGACGAAAGACCGCTTCAAGCTCCCTCATGATCTGCGGACTGAGCGGCGCGGAGCCCGAAACGAGTAGCCTCAACCCTGCGACCTCTTCGCGCGTTCGCCCGCTCCTTTTCACCTCCTGAAGCAGCCGCGTGTGCATCGTCGGCACGCCGAAAAACATGGTGACGCGCCCCCTTCTTATTTCGTTCAGTACATCCGCCGCGTCGAAGGTGCGCTTTAGGGTGAGCGCCGAGCCCTGCACCAGCGTGCCGTGTAAGCCCACGCCGAGCCCGTGCATGTGAAAGAGCGGCAGCGTGAGCAAGAGGTGGTCGTCCGCCGTCCAGCCCCACGCACGGGTTACGGCGCGGCTGTTGCTCACGAAGTTGCCGTGCGTGAGCGTCGCGCCTTTAGCGCGTCCGGTGGTGCCGGAGGTGTAGGCGATGACGGCGAGGTCATCCGAGGTGAGATTGTCTGGGGTGAGGTCAGCGGGCGAGGTTAGCGGAGGACAAGGGGCGAGCGTCCGCCACACCTCGTCGTCTTCTACTAAGCTCTGACCTAACTGGATGACGTCCACTTCACCCGGATGACCTAAAACGCCGCCCAACCTCCCGGCTCGCTCAGCGTCCGTCACGACGAGCCTCGCGCCCGAGTCGCCCAAAATATAGCGTAACTCGGTCTCTCTGTAGCGGGTGTTGACCAGAACGACCACGCCGCCCAGCCATAGCGCGCCGAGATATGCGACGATAAAGCTCGGCAAGTTCTCCAGGTAGAGCGCGACCCGTTCGCCCTTGCGGAGCCCCCGCGCGCGTAAAGAACCGGCGGCGCGGCTCACGTGCGTGAAGAGGTCGGCGTAGCTGTAAGCGTCGCCCTCGAAATGAATGAACGTTTTATCGGGCGAGGTCTCGGCGTGGTGTAAGAAGAGGTGCGCGAGCGAAGTCACATTTTGAGTTTAGCTCGTCTCGAGCGTTGCGGCTAGCCGGGATAGGGGAGAAGTGGAGGCGTAGTTTCGTCGCTACTTCTATAGCGGTTCCTCACAACATTGCTTGAACGGAGTTGTGCGCAGCAACGCTTCTCCGCAGATGTCATCCCTTGAAGTGCGTGCTAGTCAATGCTTTCTCAAGTGAGCGTGTTTCCGACCAGCTCCGACCAACGGGAGACAGACTTTGATTGCGCGAAGCTTTCCGAAGGAACCTGCTACACACCTCTACCGTGCGTTCATCACCGAATAAATCAGTATCCCCGCCGCCACCGACGCATTCAAGGACGCGACCTGCCCGCGCATCGGGATCATCACGGTGTCGTCGCACTTGTTCCTTACCAAACGGCGCATGCCCGACCCTTCGGAGCCGATGACCAAGGCGGCGTCTCTGTCCCAGTCGATGTCGCCTGGCTTGTTATAGGCGTCGCCCGACGCGCCATAAATCCAGACGTTGCGCTTTTTGAGCCCGTCGATGTAGCGTGGCAAGTTCTTGACCTGGACGAGCGGCAAGTGGCTGCTCGCCCCCGCCGATGTTTTCGCCACGACAGCCGAAAGGGGTGCGCTCCGCCGCTCCTCGGTCACGACGCCGTGCGCGCCCAACACCTCGGCGCTGCGAATGATCGCGCCGTAGTTACGCGGGTCGCTCACCTGATCCAACAGGACAAGTAGGAGCTTTTCGCCTCGCTCCTCCGCGAGCCTAAAAGGTGCCTCGGGGTCAGCGTAGGTCAGCTCGGGCAGTTCGGCGGCGATACCCTGATGCCGCGTCGTCTTTAAGGTCTGGTCTAAGTCGATGCGCGGCACGTGGTCGAAGGGGACGCCAAAGCGTTTGGCTAAAGATTCCAACTGCTTGACTGTGCCCGGCTGCACGCCGTTGGCGATGAAAAGACGTTGCACGTCGCCCTCTTGCAAAGCTTCAATGACCGCTTGTTTACCGTAGATGAGCATAGAGGGCATTGTAGCCTGAATATGGACTGGTCGAGGTCGCTGCTTCTTTACGGACAAAGAGAAGAGGTGAAAGGACTGAGGACTGAGAGAAAAATCTTTTCTCTCAGTCCTCAGTCCTTTTCTCTCAGTCCTGTTATAGTGACCCCGTGAACACGCCCGTAGAGAAACTCGAGCAGCGCTACGAAGGCAAGGCGAAGAAGGTGTTCGCCACCGACGACCCGCACCTCTTCATCGTCGAGTATAAGGACGACGCGACCGCGTTTAACGCGCAAAAGCGGGGCACGGTTCAGGGCAAAGGCGCGGTGAATAACGCGGTGAGCGCGCGGCTCTTCGAGGTCTTGGAAGCGCAGGATATTTCCACGCATTTCGTCGAGGCGTTATCCGACCTCGAGCAGCTCGTCAAAGCGGTGAGTATCGTCCCCGTCGAGGTGATCGTTCGCAACGTGGCGGCGGGCTCGTTTTCAAAGCGTTACGGCGTCCTTGAGGGTTTCGAACTGAGCCCGCGCGTCGTGGAGTGGTGCTACAAGTCCGACGAACTCGGCGACCCGCCGATGAACAGTATGACGGCGGTGGCGCTCGGCTTCGCGACCGAAGAGGAGCTAGAGACGCTGCAGGAGACTTCGCTCGAGGTGAACGGCGTGTTGGAACCTTTTTTTGCGGCGCGCGGGTTGAGGCTGGTGGACTTTAAGCTCGAGTTCGGTCGCCTGCCCTCCGGGGAGATCATCTTGGCGGACGAGATCAGCCCCGATACCTGCCGCTTGTGGGACATAAAAAGTGGCGAAAAGCTCGACAAAGACCGCTTCCGGCGCGACTTAGGCGGCGTCGAAGAGGCGTATAGAGAGGTCGCCAAGCGCGTCTTAGCTTCAGCGCCGTCCGGAGGAACACGCCATGCCTAAGTACCACGCCGAAGTGTACGTCACGCTTAAACGCGCTATCCTAGACCCACAAGGGCGCACCGTGGAGAATACGCTCAAGCGCCTAGGTCATAGCAATATAGGCGACTTGCGCGTGGGCAAATACATCGAACTCACCCTCTCGGGCGAGCGTGAAGCGGTCGAGGCGCAACTTCAAGAGGTCGCCACAAACGTGCTCAGCAATCCGGTCATGGAAGAGGTGCGCTTCACGCTTTCGGAGGTCGCGGAGTCCGTTTGAGGGGACGGTCGCCTGTATAGAACCTTTGGGCGTGGAATACCGAACTGCTGGAAGAGGGGGCGTGGGTTACGAGAGCGCGTGCAGCGCGCCGCGGCTTCCGCGTAACGGGCACGCTGACTGCAGGGTTGTTATCGCCGTACTGAAAGATGACGTGTCTCGTACGGGAGAACTCATCTTTTACGACGATCAATACCGGACCTCGCGCCGCGTTTCGCCGTAGTTGCTTAGCTTCGGTTGTTCGATATCACGGAGCTTGTATCTGGATGGGCTCCACGCTGCTCGAGAACGCGCGGAGCCGCTGCGGATACCTTTTCTCGAGCCGCGGCGCACCTGGTACACGCTCCACCACGTCGCGCTTCACAGCTTGCGCAACCCGAATAGCGCAGAGCAGCGCGCCGAGCGCGTGTCCCGCCGCGTCGTCGAGCAGGTACGCCGCGAGCACGTCGCCCAGCTCGAGCGTCACCCCGCACCGACCCGAGCGCAGCGTCTCTAACATCTCTCGGCGCACCGAGCGCATCCCAGCAGTTTGCCGCTGCTTACTTTCACCTTTGTAGCGTCTCTTGCCGACGAGTTGCTCCGCTACACACGCCGAACGCACCGCCCAGATTACGCACTCGGGACCGACTGCGCGCGCCTCTATGAACGTGCTAGAGGGGAGTAGAAATACCGTTTGCGCGAGGACGACGTGCATGAGCGCAGCCGAGCCGACGCGCTTCGTTCGCCTTACGCCTCTTCTATAGACGAGGTCACGCCTAGCTGTTGCAAATTGCTAGGCGTGACTCAATACAGCGTTAAGTAAAGAATAAGTGATGTCATTCTGAACGCAACCCTCACCAGGGCAGGCTCCGTGAAGTGAAAGAATCTCTGACCTTGCTGACTCCTCTGACAGAGAACGAAAGTTACGCAGTTTTAGCGCAGCCAATTACGCAGTTTCGGCACAGCCGAACGAGACCCTTCGATAACCAGGTTGCGCCGTACTTCGTGAACAGGGTGACAACAGTGTTGCATTCCTTGTTTAACGGTGTACTCAATACACCGTCAACTAAAGAATGAGTAATGTCATTCTGAACTAGGTTAGAGCAAAGCTCAGTAGGCTCTTAGCCTTGACCTGTGGAGCGACAGCGGAGTGAAAGAATCTCGTCTTCCATTCCCCAATAGCCGAGATTGCGAGTTACAAAGTTTTGGCATAGCCAAACGAGACCCTTACGCCTTCGCCGAAGCTTCGCTCTACTTCGTGAACAGGGTGACATCAGCGAAGGTGTCAATACTTAGTTTACGGTGTACTCAACTCCGAACGAATTAAAGCTACTCCTTGCCCTCTTGTACCGCCTTTTGAAACTCCGGCACAACCGCGTTCGCGTCGCCGACGATTCCGTAGTCCGCCACCTTAAAGATCGGCGCGTCGGCGTCTTTGTTGATCGCGACGATGACCTTCGAGCGGTTCATCCCTGAGAGGTGCTGCACCGCGCCCGATACGCCTAAAGCCACGTACAAGTTAGGCGCAACCGTTTTGCCGGTTTGCCCGATCTGCTCGCCGTAAGGTCGCCAGCCCGCGTCCACAACGGCGCGGGTCGAGCCTATCCCCGCCGAAAGCGCATCGGCAAGCGGTTCGACCAAGGTGCTAAACCCTTCCGCGCTGCCCACGCCTCGCCCGCCCGTCACCACGACGCTCGCCTCTTCTAACGCGACGCGCTCGCCCCCTGCGGTATGCCGCTCGCCTACCTCGACGCGGGTATCGTGCTCGCCCAGCGAAACCTCGGCCGCTTCGATTTGCCCCTCACCGCTCTCCTCGGCGACGGGAAAGATGTTCGGCTTGACGCTAACGACAACAGGTAGGCTCTGCGCTTGGACAGTCTCGGTGACGCGCGAGAGGTACGAGAACCGCCGCGCTGTGACCTTTTCGTCTTGAACCTCTAACGAGGTGACGTCCTCGAGCAGCCCCGCGTCCAGCCTGAGCGCCACGCGCGGGCTATACGAAAGCCCCGAGCGAGACGCCGCGACGAGCACCGCCTTGACCTCTTTTGCTTTAGCGACTTGCGTCACTACGGTTGTATAGGGTTCCGCCCGAAACGTGCCGAGCGCCTCGTCCGTCGCCGTGTAGACCGCACCGACATACTTGGCGAGTTCACCCGCCGCTGCGTCCGTATCGCTACCGATGACGAGCCCCGCCACCTGTGCGTCTAAAGGCTCCGCCAACGCCTTTGCCGCCGTCACGAGTTCAGACGCGCTTTTGCGAAGCTTGCCGTTTTTATGTTCTGCTACGAGTAAAATCATTTTTCTCCTTCGGAGAGCGTGGTAGCAAGTCAGCCTGTCCGCTCGTTAGGTTCTTTCCCTGACTGGCTGAAACGCTGAGCTGCTTATACTTATGTCTTGCATCCATTCGGTGGACACACAACGCGACACTGTCGGAGCTTTTAGCCCTTAGCGGTTAGCAAAGGTTTTTGAGCTAATACCTAATCGCTAAAAGCTTCAGGCAAAGAAAGGCGTTGTTAGGCGGGTCTTAGGTGTTTCTGCAAGACACAATTTACAGAACCTTTTCCTCTTCTCGCAGCAGCTTCGCAAGTTCCTGCGCCGCCTCCGCCGCGTCTCCTTCAATCATGTGCTGGCGGCGCTCGCGCACCTGAATCTCTTCTTTGACGACGACCGTTTTCGCCTCCGCGCCGCCGACCTCTTCTAAACTGAGCTTTTTCAGCTCCTTGCGCTTGGCTTTCATGATGTTAGGGAGCGTCGGATAACGCGGCTCGTTTAAGCCTTGCTGGGTGGTGATGACAAGAGGTAAGGGCAGGGTAAGGTCTTCGCTGCCCTCGTCGCTGTCGTGGGTGACGCTCGCCTGGGCGTCTTGGAACTCGAGCTTCGTCGTCCAGTCCGCATGCGCCCACCCCAGAGCTTCCGCCACCGCCGGACCGAGCGCCGACGAGTCCCAGTCCGCCTCCTGTCCGCCCACAAAAACCACGTCCGCCCCTTCGTCCGAGATCACTTTAGCGAGCACCTTCGCTTGAGCGATGGGGTCGAGCGGGTCGTCCGTTTCGATATGAACCGCGCGGTCTGCGCCCATCGCGAGCGCGGTGCGGATCGCTTCTTCGAAGCGTTTAGGACCGAGCGCGAGCACGACGATTTCGGCGTCTTCGCCCGACTCTTTGACGCGGAGCGACTGCTCCACGCCGTACTCGTCCATTCCGTCAATGACAAAGGTGACGCCCTCTAGGTCAATACCCTCGGCAGAACTGCGAATCCTCGCTTCAGCGTCAGGAACTTGCTTGATAATGCTGATAATTTTCATCGAACTCCTCTGGCTAATCTGCCACGCGCTTAACTCAACGAATAGCGCAATATACCAGCCCCCATGTCAGAGCAGTCGGCGTGTTGTCGCGAGAAGCGACACTGAATACACTGTCAAGTAAAAAATGAGTCATGTCATTCTGAACGTAGCCCTACGGCGAGTGTAGGATAGACTCCGCCCTACGGTAAACCATAGGATAGACTCCGTGAAAGAATCTCTGCCCTTGCTGACTCCTCTTGCAGAGATTGAAAGTCACAGAGTTTTGGCATAGCCAACCGAGACCCCTCGTCTACGCCTGTGCCTCTAGCGCGTCGTGAATAAACCGCACCACGATCGAACCCTCGCCCACCGCCGAGGCGACGCGCTTGACCGAGCCGCTCCGCACATCGCCCACCGCGAAGACGCCAGGGAGGGTGGTCTCTAGTAGAGACCGGTTCTCGGTCTCTCGCTCGGCGTCCTCGCCCGTCAAGACGAAGCCTTTTTCGTCCAACGCCAAGGTTCCGTCCAGCCACTCGGTATAGGGAATCGCGCCGATAAAGGTGAAGACACCCGACACGTCCACGCGCGACCTCTCGCCATTCTGATTGTTTTTGACCGTGACGCCCGTCAACCTCCCGTGACCCTCGCCGCCGTGCAGCTCGGCGATTTCGGTGTGATAGTGCACTTCGATATTCGAGAGGGTCTCGATGCGGCTGAGCAGATAGCGCGACATGCTCTTGCCCAGGTCGTCGCCGCGAATCATTACGTGGACCCTCGCGGCGTGCCGCGACAGGAAAACAGCCGCCTGTCCCGCCGAGTTGCCGCCGCCCACTACGATGACCTCGTCGCCCTTACAGAGCCGCGCCTCGATGTCGGTGGCGGCGTAGTAGACGCCCACACCTTCGAACTCGTCTAGGCGCGGTACGCCCAACTTGCGGTAGCGTGCGCCCGTCGCGATGACGACGCTCCTTCCGGTGAGCGTGCTGTCGTCGTCCAGCGTTACGGCGTAGCATTCGCCCTCGCGCCTAAGGCGCTGCGCCGAACGCGGCACGGTGATGCGCGCGCCGAACTTCAAGGCTTGCACCTCCGCGCGGCTCGCGAGTTCCGCGCCCGAAAGCCCGGCGGGAAAGCCCAAGTAGTTCTCTATTTTCGACGAGGTGCCCGCTTGCCCGCCCGTGGCGATGGACTCGACCGCGACGGTGGAGAGCCCTTCAGACGCGCCATATACCGATGCGGCTAAGCCCGCCGGGCCCGCGCCCACGACGATGAGGTCGAAGTGCCCGTCCGTCACCTGGAGGTCTAAACCGATGGTCTGGGCGAGTTCGCTGAGGCTGGGGTTCGTCAACACCTCGCGATCTTGCCAGATGATGATAGGGGCGTCCTCAGCCGACACGTTGAAGCGCGCCAAGAGGTCCTGGGCGTCTTCTTCATGGGGCTCGAGCCACCTATGCGAGAGCCGGTTGCGCACCATGAATTCGCGCAGGTGCAGCGTCTCGCCGGAGTATTCCGGTCCGATGAGCCGCAAAAACGCCGACGAACGCGCCACGATAAGCTCGCGCCGCGCGATGAACGCACCTAGAATGAGGTCGCTCAGTTCCGGCTCCGAGGCGATGATGTCGCGTAGCGCCGCGGGCGGAATCGCGATGACCTCGCCCGCTTCGCGCACCACCGCCGTGAGGTAGACCGCCTGGTTGGTGAGCATGTTGAGTTCGCCTAGAAAGCTCCTCACCTCGCTCTCCGCGATAACGTTCTCCTCGTCTCCTAAGCGCTCGACCACCGCGACTTTGCCCGACAGGATGACGATAAAGCGGTAGGTCGGGTCGCCTACCTCGAAGAGCGTTTGCCCCTGTTCGGTCTGCCAAAGTTCGCCGTAACCCCTGAGCGTTTCGATCTGTGCGTCGTCCAAGGTGGGAAAAGCTGTTTCGGAACCCATGCCTTCTTATAAACCGTTTGGAGGAGGGAGACTCGAGCGTCCCTTACAGGTGGGGGCATAAGGAGCCGAAACCAGGTTTTTATCCCCCAAGGTGAAAGCGTAGAGAGTCAGGCGATCAGCCTGTCAGCCTTTTAGGACAAACGCTTAGCTGACAGGCTGACGAGCTGAACTGCTCTTGGCGTAGTAAAGACAAAGAAAATCGAGCTTCAGTACTCTGTCAACTAAAAAATGAGTGATGTCATTCTGAACGGAGCCCTACGGCGAGCGTAGGATAGACTCCGCGGAGTGAAAGAATCTCTGCATTTGCCTCTTTCCCTGACAGAGATTGTAATGCGAGACCCCTCGGCTGCGCTCGGGGTGACAACAGTGATGCAAAACTTAGTTAACAGTGTATTCAAAGGTGACGATAAAAGCCTTTGAAACGTTACCGGCTTCATCCCGAACAGGCGCTTATGTGCTATACTAAACCTTGCCATACTCCTGGGGGCGACCTGGTCTCGACGGGGCTCACGGAGGATAGGGTAGCGTGTAGAGGACGCCGTTGGCCTCTCTAAAAAACGGCACAGCCAATAACTGGCAACCACAATAGCTCACAGAGCTTTGCACTAGCTGCGTAAGAGTAGCTAACCGTCCGCTAGAAGCCCCGCTTGTGGCTCGCTAGAGGGACGTCCTAAAACAAGCTAGCTGCGTCTTCTAACGTCGGGGCGCAGCGAAACTAAAATGATGTTTAAGCTGGGGGCTCAGGTCTGTCACCGAGCCTGCCCTCAGCCGACAACGATTCGGTGACTACACACGTAGAAACCCGTCTGAAGGAGTCTCGGACGCGGGTTCGACTCCCGCCGCCTCCACTAGCAGCCCGACCTTGAAAAGAGGTCGGGTCTTTTTCGTGACAGTGGTTTCGTGACAGTGGTGCCGGTGCTCTGATAGAGTGAGCCACTCAAGAACGAGCGAGGTCTTGCATGAACATCATTTGTATGGGCGACGCCCTCATCGACTTTAAGGAAACTGACACGCTGACCTTTAAGGGGTATGTGGGCGGCTCGCCCTTAAATGTAGCGGTGGCGTCGGCGCGGCTCGGCGAAACGGTCGGGTTCGCGTCGCAAATATCCTCGGACCAGTTCGGGCAGGCTATCCGAGCACATTTGCAGGATAACGACGTGAATACGAATTTTTTGTTGGAGAGTGACGCGCCCTCGACGCTCGCGTTCGTCGGCGAGGTGGAGGGCGAAGCCGTGTTCGACTTTATCGCGAACAGCTCCGCCGACGTCCTTTACGACCCGCAGCCGCGTCAGGACTTCGGCGACGTGAAGATGGTGCAGTTCGGCTCGATCAGCCTGCTACAAGAGCCTGCCGCCACAACGCTCACCGAGACCGCCGCGAAACATGTGAAGCGCGCAACGATCGTTTTCGATCCTAACGTGCGCCCGGCGCTCATCCCCGACAGGGAGGCGTTCGAAGCGCGGCTCAGGCGCGACTGGTTGCCGATCAGCCACATCGTCAAGGTGAGTTCGCAGGATTTGCGCTGGCTTTACCCCGATACGGCTTACAAAGAGGTCGCGCGGAGGTGGCTAGAGCACGGGTCTCGCGCGGTCATCGTGACAGGTGGCGGCGAAGGGGTCACGCTCTACCGTGCTGGACACGACGACTTGCGCGCGCCCTCTTTCGAGGTCGAGGTGGTGGATACGGTCGGGGCGGGGGATACCTTTACGGGGGCGCTCATGGTGTCGCTTTTGGCGCAGGATAGCGTTCAAGATCTCTCTGAAGAAGCCTGGCGAGAGGTTCTTCGCACCGCCGCCGCCGCCGCCGCGTTCAACTGCACCAGAGCGGGCGCAAATCCGCCGACGAAAGAGGAACTCGAGGGGTTTTTGCGGGAACGTTAAACAACGAGCAAAGACCTAAGGAGGAGCCGCTCTGTGCGCGCTACTCTTTGACTTGCGCTTGCGCGCTCGCTAACACGTCGCGGTTTTTCGCTTGGGCGCTCAAAACGCGCTCCAACTCCTTGACGAGCTTGTCGCGGGCGAACATCTCCTCGGCGAGCTTGCGCGAGTTCTTGCTGTACATTTCGCAGCGTTCGGGGTGCGCAGCTAGCTCGGCCGCTTTGTCCGCAAAGTCTTGCGCGTTGTCAGGCTCCACGAAAACGCCCGCGTTGTGGTTCTCGACCAAGCCCTGCAACCAACCCGGCATGTTGGTCAAAACAGGTTTGCCAGCGGCGAACGAGTCGAACATCTTGTTGGGCGAGCAGGTGTAGAGGATCGGCACGTTTTTGTAGATGGTCATCGCAACGTCTGCCGAGGCGACGAGCCGCGCCACGTCGCTTTTAGGAAGGTCCTGGTCGGAGAAGACGACGTTGTCTAAGCCCTCAGCTTTTTGCCGCGCCTCTAGCATGGGACGCTCTTTGCCGTCGCCGTGCAAAACGCAGACGACGTCGTCTCTGCCGCGCCGTTTGAGTTCGGCTGCGCCGTCTAACACGAAACCTAGACCGTTCGCCTCGCCCATCGCGCCGAAGTAGAGCAGCATGAACTTGTCGCCGACGCCCAAGCGTTCTCTGAAGTCGCCCGCGTCTACGTCGGGGCTGAAAATATCCAAGTCGGACGAGTTAGGGATGACGCTGACTTTGCTTTCAGGGACGCCTTTAGCGAGGACGCCCTCTTTCATGCCAGGCGAGAGGGCAACGATGTGAGACGCTTGGTTGTAGGCGAGGCGCTCGAGCGCCAGCGCGCTCCAGATAGCGGGCTTGGAGGTGAGCGCGCCCATCTGGATCGGCGCTTCGGGCCACAGGTCGCGCACCTCGAAGACGAAGGGCGTGCGCGAGCGCCTAGCCGCGTACATCGCGGGCAGCGAGATCGTCAGCGCGGGGCTCGTCGCGAAGATAACGTCCCCGTCGAGCGAGGCGGCTTTACGCGCCGCGCCCGTGGCGAAGCGAAAGTAGGACTGGATGCGTTCGGCGAAGCCCATGTAGTTCGAGTAGGGGTTGGGCAGCAGGTGGACCTTGATGCCGTCCTCTTCCGCCTCGTACCAGCGTCCGTCAGGTTTGGCGTTGGGGTAAGCGTCTAAAACGGACACGTTCTTGTAGTTGGGGCTATTCAAGGTGTTGCCGAAGCTCGAGGTCACCATGTGAACTTCGTGTCCCCAGGCGGTGAAGCGCCGGGCGATCTCGTAAGCTCTCGTATGACCTATCATGGCGGTGGTGCGAAAAAATTGCTCGAGGTAAACGATGCGCATGCGGTTAAGCTATCATATTTAACCGCGGCACTTTCCGCAGATGTAACAAACACGTCCTCATGAGCCAGAACGTCTGCTTAGTCAAGCTCGTTCGGGTCGTTCAAATGTACACCCCGATGGGGTGTAGAGCGGGTAAACTAACCTTGAAGCTATTCGCGCCCCGCACTTACCCGTGTCGGGCAAGCTGCAACATATAGAATATATAAGACGCCTTAGCGTCGCGTCTGTGCGTGGCGAACGCGCTACACCGAACTGAGCACGCTGCATCCTCAGTGCTAAAGCGCACGGCGAGACTAAACGTGCTATGAAAGTTGAACTATGAAAATCATCTATGTCACCGCGCATCTTCCTTTCGGTCACACCGAAGCGTTTGCGATCTCCGAAATCAACGAACTCGTCCGCAAGGGTCACGAGGTGTTGCTCGCGCCTCGGCAAATTCCCGGCGAGATCACGCACGGTGACGCGGCGCAACTCCTGCCGCTGACCCGCGCCGAGCCGCTCATCTCGGGGAGTATCATTAGAGGGATGGGCGCGGCGCTGACCCACACGCCGCGCCGGAGTCTTCGCACGGCGGTCAAGGTGCTGAGAGGTCGTAAACTCACGACGCCCCTTAAAAATGCCTCGGTCATTCCTAAAGGTCTCTGGCTGGCGCACGTTGCTAGGGCGTGGGGCGCGGACCATATCCACGCTTACTGGGCCTCGACGCCCGCCACCGTCGCGCTTATCGCGGGCGAGGCTACAGGCATCCCCTGGAGCTTTACCGCGCACCGCTGGGACATCGAAGAGAACAACCTCTTGAACGAGAAGGTCTCGAGCAGCAGCTTCACCCGCTTCATCTCGCAAGACGGGCTCGACGACGCTTACGCGCTCGGTATCGAGCAGTTGGACAGCAAAGGCAGCGTGATTCGCATGGGCGTCGAGCTAGAAGAGGTCGCGACCTCTCGCCGAGAGACCGCGCGCCCCTACATCATCTGCCCTGCGAGCCTCATCCCGCGCAAAGGACTGAAATACCTCATCGAAGCTGCGTCACGCCTTAAAGACAGAGGCTTAGTGTTTAAGATAGGCGTCGCCGGGCGCGGCGAGCAGCGTGCCGAATTGGAGGCGCTCATCGCCCAAAAGGGGCTCGGCGAGCACGTCGAACTTCTGGGGCAAGTCGCCCACGAAAAGCTCATCGAAAAGTACCGCACGGGCGAAGTCGACATCATCGTCATGCCCAGCTTGCATGAAGGTATCTCGGTGGCGATCATCGAAGCGATGTCTTACGGGGTCCCCGCCGTGACGACCTCGGTCGGCGGGATGCCCGAGCTGCTCGCGGACGGCCGGGGTCTGCTCGTGCCAGCGAAAGAGCCCGAGCCCTTGGCGGACGCTCTGGAGCGCCTCCTTCGCAACGCCGAGTTAAGGAAGACAACCGGGCAAAAGGGGAAAGCGCACGTGTTCAAAGAGTACGCTATCGAAACCACTATCGCGCGGATGGTGGCGCACTTCGAAGCGGCGAGCCTCCAAGACGCCAAAGGCGTTGGCACCCTCTAGCGTGACTATCAACACTTCGGACAGATTTGAAAAGAAAGAAGCCATCACGCCAGTTTGAATGTGCGATGAAACAAACAGATGATGGCTTGCTACGAATTATAGCAAGTATCATTTGGTTTGAGCCAATCCGAGAAGAGGGAACGCAGTCTAGCGCGCACGTTTGGAAATGATACTTGCGTGACTCAAGCTCAGTGCTTATGTGAACTGCTATATAGACGAAGCGCTGTTGAAGATACCAGAGGTCGGCAAATGGCAACGAGATTTTCTGCGACAATTGTTTAGCACCACGCTGCTACTTTGCGACAAGCTCAATTTTAGTAGTTTAGCGAGACACAGCGCACTTAGTGAGAAGACCTACCGAAGAGGATTCAGACGCAGCTTTAATTTTGAGAGGTTCAACCTGAATTGTCTAGCACAGCGCTTTAGAAAGGGAGACCTAGTAGCCGCACTGGACGCGAGCTATATACCCAAAACCTGTCCGAAGTATTGTTCCTGTTAGCGTATATCAACAACTTTGATGTTAAGAATGCTCAATTGCTACCATTACTCGCTTCGACCATGACGTAACCTCGTGACGAAAAATCAGATGCGTTACCACTACTATCAATCACTTCAGCACGGAAGATGTAAGCAAACTCTCTACTGTCAGCACCGTCTAACTCGTCAATATTTACGGCGTCGTCAGCGACCGTAATCGGATACGTACAGGTTACACTTGTCTGACTACCTGAGAGGTCGCAGTCTCCTACCGGATCACCTAAAGTAAAGGGTAGTGGTCGCACCCCGAATGCTATAATAGAGCATGGTTACGAAGACACTGACCTGTTACCACTGCGGCAGCGAGAACATCGTCAAGAACGGCGTAGCGCCGAATGGCAAGCAGAAGTACCGCTGTAAGGACTGTAAGAAGCAGAGTCGCGAGGAGCCGAGCCCGAACGGATACACCGAGCCGCGCAAAGAGGAGATTCTAAGTGCCTACGAGGAGCGTTCAAGTTTGAGAGGACTAGAGCGCACCTTCGGTGTGGCGCGTAGCACAGTGAGTCGCTGGCTCAAAAAAAACGAAGAAAACTCCCAGCTCTAAAAGATACCCTTGTCTCGTTCGACCAGCCTCAACATGTAGAGCTAGAACTCGACGAGATGCACTCGTTTGTGCAGAAGAAAGCGAAGAAGCGTTGGGTATGGGTGGCGCTATGTAAGCAGACCCGTCAAGTCGTTGCCTGCGTCATAGGTGGGCGCGGCGCAGCTACTTGTAAGCAACTCTGGAAAGGTATCCCTCAAAGCTACAAGCAAGGTCTCTGTTACAGCGACTTCTGGGACGCCTACCAAAGCGTACTACCAGACGAACACCACCAAGCCGTCAGTAAAGCCTCTGGCTTAACCGCTCATGTCGAACGTTTTAACAACACCTTACGCCAACGCCTCGCTCGCTTCGTCCGCAAGACCTTAGCCTTCTCCAAGTCCGAGCATATGCACCTTACCTGCTTGCACCGTTTCCTCGTTCGCTATAACTTAGAAATCATTCGGGATTGAACCACTACCAAGTAAAGAACTGCTGATTTGGATTAAGAGTGCCAAAGAGGCCTTCTGGACTAGTGTTTCTTAAAACGATCACAATATCCGCGATACCACCAGGGTCGCTATAAGCTACTTGCGCGTAGAACGTACCGCCAGGTGCAACATCAATAATTCTAGGATCATCTGGGCTAGTGATGGACCCTTCTTCACTACCGTCGCTCAGAAAAGGTCCGTCAGCGTTTGCGCTTACTCCAAATGTACCCGTCGGCTCAGTCAGATCGAGTGCCGTAATAGTGACAGAATCTGTGTCGCTACTACCATTGGTATTTTCAATAGTTAGCTCGATGGTGTAATCACCCGGAGCGTCAGGTGTCAGGTTCGGAGTCGATGTCGTTTCGTTGCTGAGTGTCGCAGTGCTATTCATAGGTTGATTAGCGATTGCCCATGAGTAGGTTAAAGTGTTTCCGTCGGGGTCGCTCGAGCCCGACCCATCAAGCGTGACTTCATCATCCAACTCTACTGTTTGATCCGTACCAGCGTCAGCAGTCGGTCCCGGTTCGACCGTAACACTTGCGGAAACGGTGGCTGCCTCTGAATCGCTATTCGCAGTTACCTTGACCTCGTATGTACCTACCTCAGTAAAGGTTGCGGTAGTGCTAGCAGCTTCGGTAGACCCGTTAGGATCAAATGTTGCATCGGTAGAGGAGTCGTCAGAAGTAGAACTCCATGTGTAAGCAAGCGCGTCACTGTCAAAATTGCTAGCGGTTGCAGTTAGCTCGAGGGTCACTTCTCCATCCGACAACTCAGGATTGTCCTGTGAAGCGGACGCGATACTCACTGTGGGTTCCGGGGACGCTGGATTAACAACGACAGTCACATTATCGGAAGAGGTTTCGTCTCCGTCTGTAGCAGTCAAGGTTAAAACGTATGTGTCAGCTTCAGAAAATGTTGCGGTGGTGCTCACTGATGAAGCGTCGCCAAAG
Source organism: Trueperaceae bacterium (assembly GCA_965213925.1). Lineage (GTDB taxonomy): Bacteria > Deinococcota > Deinococci > Deinococcales > Trueperaceae > CBDBZX01. Next base: position 3,056,566 of record OZ243927.1, on the reverse strand, counting down.
GTTACTGTACCAGCGCCGCTCTCTTTACTCCACGTCGTGGTTACGCTACTACCATCAGGTAATCCATCATCATCAACCGTTCCGTTAAGGTCAACAGAATCGTCAGGTAAGGTGATTTCCTGATCTGTACCCACATTTACAGTTGGCGCAGTGTTTTGGTTTTCATCGCCGCCATCAGCTTTTACAGTTACAGCAACTGTGGCAGAGCCAGTGCTGTTTGCGTCATTTATATCAGTTGCAGTAAGTTCGAGCGTATAGCTTCCGGCTGCGCTGAACGTAACATCAGTGTCTTCACTCGTTGCCGAGGTGAAGCTGACGTTGCTTGCCTCACCATTCGATACGCTCCACTGGTAGTCAAAGATATCACTTTCAGGGTCGGTCACGGTTGTGTTCAGACTTGCGGTCGCGCTGCCATTATCTAAAGTTAAGTCGCTAACGTCGGCAATGCTTACAGTGGGTGCGCTGTTCTGATCGCCGTTGCCACCATTGTTGCTATCTTCTTCAATAATCACGTACCCGCGCTTCGCCTCGTCCGAGATGTTTCCGGCGGTATCGGTGACTTGCGTGCGGAAGACGTAGGCGAACTCGCTGCCGCTGTCGGCTAACTCGGTGATGCTTTGAGCGTTAGCAGCGACGTTGATGGGGTAGACGCAGGTTACGCTTATGGGGTTACTTGAGAGGTCACAACCGCCTACCGCGTTACCTAACGTGAAAGGTCCTTGCGTCGGATCGAGTTCTCCTTTGAGACCTGGAGGGGCACTGTTCACTAAGTTGATGTCAATATTGCTAATGCCGCTCGGGTCGCTATAAGCGACTTGCGCGTAGAATGTGCCGCCCGGCGCAACTGTGACAATGCGGCTATCGTTCGGGCCATCAATGCCGCCCGGCTGATCATCTTCGAAGGGTCCATTTTGCGAGTCACTCACGCCGAACGAGCCGGTGGGGTCGGCCGTGTCGCCCGTGTTGCCGGTGTTGCCTATCATCTCAACTTGGGTTTGGGCGGTAACGTCACCCTGGACATTAGTTGCGGTCAAAATGTAAGTCGTGTCTACAACAGGATTGACTGTGACCTGGTTATCCGTGTCTGCGGTCACGTCGCCGATACCGTTATCAATCGTGATGGTGGTCGCGTTGTTGACCGTCCAGGAGAGGGTGACGTCACTGCCAGGACTCACCCTTTCGGGCGAGGGGACAAAATTGACGATAGAGGGTTGGCTATTATTGTTGGTCAAATTCTCGGTACATGAGACAAAAAGAAAAGAGAGAAGTAAAAGCGGAATGAAACGGTACAAGCTTCGTTGCATGAGCCCTCCCGAGCTATGGTTTTTGCTAACGACTTGCAGGGAGATAGCTGATAAAGACGACGGCGTGAAGAGGTTAGCGGTTGAGACCGCGCTAGCTACAAGGAGCAAACTATCCCGAGTAAATTAGCGCAACAGACGCAGTAACGATAACAAAACAGTGAGCGCTCTATGAGCGAAAGTAGTATTTCTAACTTAACTTTTGCAAAGATGCAGAGGATTGAAGAAGTATGTGCTGGTCGGCAGTTGTGAGATGTAAAAACGCAACATCACGGGTATCTCGGCAAGTACAGCGAGCCGCTGTTGTGTGAGCACGCGCCGGATAAAGTGTTCTGGGAAGAGCTTACCGTCTGGCAGTTCGCGCAGTTCTATGCGCTACCGAGACGGGGCAGGCGCGGAAATGTGCGCTTGAAGATTGACCTAACCCGTATTGAGAAGACAGGCAGGCACATCCCTTTCGCACGGGTGTTCAATAAGCGCTTCGGGATTCAACTGGTCGTTTTGCACGCTTTTTAGAAGATGTTCGTGTGACGCAAGTTCAGGCTGTAAACCTTGACATTAACTGAGGGTGCTCACGAGTCGCCCTCCGCAGGCGCGGTCTCGGCGAGGTCGTAGGTCGCGCTCAGCAGCGCGAGCAGTTTGATGAGGTTTTCCGCCGGTACGCTGTACACGCCGCGCCTGAGCAGCACGATCACGCCCACGTCTAAAAGTGTGTTGAGGTGATGATAAAGCTGCCCCGACGAGGCGGTGCCGATGAGGTCTTGTAGCGTGCTGCGTTCGCTCGGACCGTGCTCTAAGAGGTACTGCACGATAGTGAGGCGCGCGCTGTGAGCGAGTGCGGCGAGTGTCACGCTCAGTTCGTCCGCCGAGGCGCGCAAGAGGAGCGGGGCGGGGCGTTCGCTCTGCCAGACAAAGTCGCCGTTGGGGGAGCGGTACGCCCCGGCGTAGGTCATAGCGCCCTTCGCGTATTCGGTGCGATATTCGGGTGCGTCGCGGTGACTCAAGCGGTTGAGAAGCGCGTGGTCGACTTCGCCGGGTGCGACCTCATCATCCGCATCTCGAGCGAGCGTAGGGTTCTCGAGCCTTCCCACCCGCTTCTCGACCTCTTCTAAACGCCGCCTAAGCTCTCCTACCTCATCTTCACGTACGCTGCTATCTTCGCGTGGGTCACTCACTAAGCCGCATTATATCAGCGAAGCGTTCTACAGCGGCGCGGTCTACCGCGAGTTGAAGTAAGACGGTTTGCTGTGCGAAGCTCTCGGCGAGACCCCCCGAAGCCGCTTCGCTCAAGCGGTTGAGAAAGAGCACGGCGACGCGCGGTTCACCTGCGAAGTCGCCCTCTTTCGGAACCAGATACGACGCCTCGGTAACGATGCCCGGTAAACTGCCCCCTTTTGCTCCAAACGTCTGAAATACCTCTTCGTTGCCCGGAATCTGCATGGGCCATTCCAAATGCCTGCGCATCACCCCGCTCGCTTCGGCACCTATAAAGGTCTCGCTCACCACACCCGCCATGATGCGTGCGTAGTCCTCGGCGCTGCCGCTGGTAAACGCTTGGAACGCCCGAGCTTGTTTGTCGAAGCTGCCGAGCGAAGCGAGAGGCGCTTCTATCTGCGCCTCTCGCCAGGCGCTGTCGGAAACGTAACGCTCCTCGTAACGTTCAGTCGCGAGTCTGAACTCGTCGGGCGCGTAGGTGCGCCCCTCACGTTCGGCTTCGTTGAGCGCGAGCAGCGTACCGAGGATGCTCAGCGGGACCTCTTGCTGCGCCAAGTTGTTCTCCTCAATCACGCGCACCAATGCCCCGTCGCCGAGGCGGTTCATGAGGTAGTCCGTCGCCGCGTTGTCGCTCTGAACGATCATGGCGCTCGCGATGTCGTCTAAGCGGACGCTCACATCTTCCTCTGCAAACCCGAATTCGTCTGACGCAATACCTAAGGACTCGAGCGCCAACGAATGCGCGTTCCCATCCGTAAAAGGTAGATAGTACGCCTCCCAATCCCTCACGCTGACCTCTTCGTCCGGGTTCAAGCTCCCCTCCGCCACCGCCTGCGCGTAGGCAGCGAGCACCACGATTTTCACCGTCGACGCGAGCGGCATCGGCGTGTCTTCGTTGTACGCGAGCGCGTCATCCATGCGGAGCGTGCCGTCTTCGTTGACGCTGTAGACGGCGAGGGCGACGTCTTGACTTCCCTCACTTATCTGGTTTTTTAGATAAATCTCTACCTCTTCAGGGCTACTCAAATCGCTAGGCGCTTGTGCAGAGGAGCAGCTCGAGAGGAGGAGCGAGATTAGAGGAAGGGCGTAGAGAAGCTTACGCAAGGTCCTATCAGAAAAGATTTTCATGAGCGGATAGTACAGGTATTTAGATAACTCGTCAATAGTTTTAGATATTCGAGTATCTGCGCCGAGATTCTCGCTACGAATCTAAGCCACGTGGGTCTCGAATACGGACTGAAGCTGTCTGAACCGAGAGAAAGTACAGAAAATTAGAAATAGTCTGAAAGGGGCATAAATGAGGTTCGCTCGCCTGCGAGAGACACCAAAGCCCTCGCCACTTTGGTATTACCCTCGAGAAGCCCGGCACGCCGCGCCGCCTCCGCGTTCAGACTACCCGATAGCAGGAGCGCAAGCGTTCTGACATTAAGTGAGAAGTCCGGTGAAGCACCCTGCGCGAGCGCCACTTCATTCTCTTCTCCTAGCGTGACCTGAAATATCTGGTTATTCCACTCGCAGAAGTCATCTTCTACGCGCAATATGAAACTCGTTTCGGAGGGGCAGGGGAGAGCCTCGAGCGCTAGCTTCACGTCCACAACCCGCGCCTGCAACGCCTCGTCATTGTTGAGGACGTACGCTTGCCAGTCCAAGAGGTGCGGCTCGTCGCTCGGCAGGTGCAAGCTAACGACGTCGACTTGTCCGTGAAAGGAGCCTAAGAACGCGAAGAGGTTGCGGCGTCCGGCGGGCGAAAGGAAGGCGTAGTCGTGAACGTTCAGCACGCTCCGTGCCTTTTCGTCTTCGCGGAAGTCCAGGAGGCAGTAGGCGTCCTCAAGTTTGTAGATAAACCTGTCGCGCGCCTCCCAAGGTCGCCTGACGTGCCGGGCCCAGTCGGGGCGTGCGCCGTCGTCTCTCGAGAGCGTGAAGTTATAACCTTGCGCCCACCTCTTGTAGATTGGTCTTAACTGTTGGGCGTCTTCCCGCTCGAGCCTTACAGCGTCCGGCGCACGCCCCCTTAATAACGTCTCACTCGGAACTTCAACCAGCGCACCGCTCTTCACGCTCTGCCAGCCGTAGCGCGCATAGAAGCGCGGGTCAAAGGGGTACTCCAAGCACCACCCGACGCCCGCCGCGCGGAGCTGCTCCAAGGCGTCCCCTAACAACGTCGCGATGTGACCGCGCCGCCGATATTCGGGCTTACTCGCCACGCCCGCCAGACCGCCCATCTTCACGCGCCGACCTGCCAGGTACATCTCGAAGGGAAAGAGGGTATAGACGCTTGTGAGCGTGCTTTCGTCGAAGTAGCCCCTGGTGTAAGGGAGCCGGTCTTTGTAACGTTGTAGCGTTTTGGGGTCACTGAGGTCTGCGGGCTCTAAAAACGCCACCTCACGCACCGCGAACATCTGCTCCAAGTCGTCTTCGCCTAGCGCGCGAACCGTTTTGGGAACGATCATGTCAGACCTCTTCAAATTCGAAAGGGAGGTGGACGGGGCGCTCTAAACTCGTGCGCAGGACCATCGTCGTCTGCGCCCGCTCCACGCCCTCCAAAATCCAGAGCCTATCTAAAAACTCGTCCAGCTCTTGCGTCGTCGGCACGCGCACCTTCGCAACGTAGCTGTACTGACCCGCGACAGCGTGCAACTCCTCGATTTCGGGCAGCGTCATGAGGTTGTCGACCAAACTCGCGCCGGGGTTGCGCGGCTGCGGCGCAATCGAGACGAAGGCGCAAATTCCGAGTCCGAGGGCGTCCGGGTTCAAGACCGCCTGATAGCCTTTGATCACGCCGTGTGACTCGAGCTTGCGCACCCGCTCCCCTACGGCAGGCGCGCTCAAGCCGACCTCTTTGGCGATCATCGCGTGGCTCGCCCGCCCGTTCTCGCGCAAGATGCTCAAAATCTTTCTGTCTACTTTGTCGAAGTCCATTCGTCCTAACCTAACACGTCCTTAAAGCCGAACGAAGGGGCGTCGCCTTATCTGCTAGACTGACCTCTATGACGAAGAAACTACGGGTGCTAGAGCTTTCCGGCACACCTTTCGAGATGGGCTACAAGCACGGGCAGGCGTTCAAAGAAGATATTGTGGCGTTTACCCATGAGCGAGTGAAATTGAGCGGCGACCCTAAGTGGTCGGGTCAAGATTTGTCTAGGCAAGAGGTCTTGGCGCTAGCCAAGGCGTGCGTGGACGAGCACGAACGCTACGCGCCGCACTCGCTGGACGAGTTAAGAGGTATCGGCGAGGCAACCGGGCTGAGCCTAGCCGAACTCGTGATCGTGGGTGGCTTTACCGACTTCGTGGACTTAGTCTACAGCACGCATTCTTCAAAAGTTCCTGCCCATGCAGGCGCGGACAACTGCACCGCGTTTTTAGTCCCTAATGAAGTTTCCGCAACTCAGAAGGGCTTTTATGGGCAAACTTGGGATATGCACGACAGCGCCACGCCGCACGTCGTCATGCTGCGCGGCAAGCCAGAAAGTAAGCCCGAGTTTTTAGCTTTTACAACCGTGGGTTGCGTCGGCATGATCGGGATGAACAGTGAGGGCGTCGCCATCGGCATCAACAACTTAGGCGGCGCGGATGGGCAAGTTGGCGTGACGTGGCCTTTTGTGATTCGCAAAGCGCTCGAGCAGTCCACCGCAGATGACGCCCTAGCCTGTATTACCGATGCCAAACTCGCAGGTGCACACAACTACCTCTTGATGGACCGAACGGGCAAAGGCTACAACGTCGAGGCGATGCCGACGCAGACGCACATTACCGAGTTGAGCGACGAACCGCTCGTCCACACGAACCACTGCCTGACCTCTTCCACTTGCAGCGTCGAGCGTACCCGCGAGCCTACCTCACAAGCGAGTTCTGAGGCGCGGCTAACAAGAGGTCATGACCTCTTGTCGAAGGGCAATCTCACCGAAGAAGATTTGCAAGCCGCAACAAGAGACCCCGACGCCATCTGCGTCACTTCGAAACCACCCCACCACGTCGAGTCGTGCGGCGCAGCGATTATGAGGCCTGCGACGGGTGAGTTCTGGGCGGTGTGGGGCTTGCCGTCTGAAAATGAGTACGAGCGGCTAAAGGTATAGCAATGAGAAAAGAGAAGCAATGAGCAATGAGTGAAAATCTTTAGACTCGTTGCTCATTGCTTTCAACTATCTTTTAGAGAGGTCCAACCATGCCTGAACTTTCCACCCTCCTTCTCTTCGTAGGTGCGGCCTTTACCCTAGTCGTTACGCCCGGTCCCGTCGTGCTCTACGTCGTAGCCCGCAGCCTCGAGCAGGGGCGCATAGCGGGCTTAGTCTCTGTTCTAGGCGCGGCCGTCGGCGCACTTGTTTATATCTTCGCGGCGGCGTTAGGCATCTCCGCGCTGCTCGCGTCCTCTGTCGTTGCCTTTAGCATTGTTAAATATTTAGGCGCAGCCTACCTCATCTACTTAGGTGTGCGTAAACTACTAAGCAAGGCTGTCGCCACCTCGACAGGTGACGTAACTCCGCAACCTCTCCATAAGATTTTTGTTGAAGGTATTGTCGTCAACGTCCTTAATCCTAAATCCGCTATCTTCTTCCTTGCCTTTTTGCCGCAGTTCGTCGCAGTCTCAAAAGGAAATATCGAGACGCAAATTCTCGTTCTCGGTGCGCTATTTATCGTCATCGGTCTCCTGAGTGATGGCCTTTACGCGCTCCTAGCAGGTTCATTCGGCACTTGGCTCAAGCGGAGCCGACGGTTCTTGAATATCCAGCATTACGTGAGCGGGAGTATTTACGTGTTGCTCGGGGTGGGGGCAGCGCTTAGTGGTGGGGGGAAGAGCAAGTAAGAGGTCAGGACGCTTCGTTCATACTTAGCGTTCGTTTTGCTAAAAACCTGTAGAGCAAACCGCCTAACATGCCAAAGGGTAACGCGGGCAGAAGTATGTAGAACGCTCTAAATACAACAGCTACAATCATGTTTCCCACGAAACTTATGAAGTTAGTAGGCGACGCCAGAGTATTGTTGAGTGACGGTAAAGTAAAAGGTAGCATCACTATTGCGAAGCCTGCAAGGTAAGACAGCGAAGTGACGTAAGTGCCGAGAAAGAGGGCGTCGCCCCAGGAGAATGCCTCAGTATACTCGGGTCCTCCTGGAGTTAGCAGAAAAGCAATAATAGCGGAAGGAACGACCACTAACACGAAGCCAAGAGGATTGTAGCTCGGAGCGTCACTCCAGTTCGTCCATCCGAAAAAGCAAACGAAAAAAAGGCTGCTCGCCGTGCCGAAAATAGCTCCGCTCGAACATTTGCGCTTCAGTGTTTTCTGGCAAGATAATGAAAGCATGATAGCCAGAGTATAGCGGAGCCAAGCAACCTCTTACGGCTGATGCGTCACTACATCTAGTGTCCCTAACGCCAAAGTCCACACACGCACGTTGACAGTCTCCACAAAGAATAGGTATGCTCTCACCAAGCAATACGTTTTTATATCTATATGGAGTGCTTCGCTTCGCGCAGTCTAGGGGCGCTAAGCACGGGCGCACCTACTTTTCCGCTTTGGAGGCTCCGTGGGGATTAGACTCGAGGATATTCACAAGAGAAGCGAGGGGTATCAGACCTTAAAGGGCTTGAATCTCGAGATCGCCGACGACACCTTTTTGTCCATCATTGCGCCAACTGGAACGGGCAAGACGACCTTGCTGCGCGTCTTAGCGGGCATCGAAAAGCCGGACAAAGGGCGCATCTTCGTGGACGGCGAGGACGTGACGGGAACGCACGTCAGAGACCGCAACGTCTCGATGGTCTACCAGCAGTTCATCAACTACCCGTCCTTGAAGGTCTACGAAAATATCGCCTCACCCTTGCGGGCGAGCAAGAAGAAGTACGACAAGTCGGACATCGACAAGCGCGTGCGCCGCGCCGCCGAGCAGCTTCAGATTGAGGAACTCTTGGACCGTTTGCCGCAGGAGCTTTCCGGCGGACAGCAGCAGCGCGTGGCGATTGCGCGTGCCATCGTCAAAGAGGCGCGGCTGATTTTGTTCGATGAACCACTGGGCAACTTGGACTATAAGTTACGTGAGGATTTACGTTTAGAGCTTAAAAGTTTGGCGGCAGAACGGGATGCTATTTTTATCTACGCGACGCCGGAGCCGATTGACGCGCTGACGATGGCGTCGCACGCGGCGATTTTGCACGACGGGAAGATCATCCAGTACGGCGAGATGCGCGAAGTTTATAAAAAACCTGAGCACCGCAAGTCGGGCGAGTACTTCAGCGACCCGCCGATGAACTTCTTGCCGTGCACGGTTAAAGATAGTAAGGCGGTGGTCTCGGAGGACCTCGAGATACCCCTTCGCGCCATGAACGCCGACGTGTCCGGTGGCGACTATATCCTGGGCATTCGCCCCCATCACCTCTACCTCCGCGCTGACCGAAAAGAGGCGTTAGAGGAGGACATCTCCCTCTCCGCCGAACTCGACCTCGCCGAAATCGTCGGCTCGGACACGACGCTGCACCTCTCGCGCGGCGACTTGCGTCTCACCGTGTTGACGCAAGACCTGCGCCAGCACAGCTTGGGCGAGCAGACGACGGTCTACTTCGACCCTAAGCGTATCCATCTCTTCGGCGCGGACGGGCAGCTCGTGCAGAGCGCGGCGGCGGTGCGCTGATGGCGACGATTGAGCTTGTGGACGTGGCGCACGCCTACGTGCCTGGCGACTACGCGGTGAAAGACATCAACATCAAGTGGCGCGACGGGGTGGCGAGTGCGCTCTTAGGTCCGTCGGGCTGCGGCAAGACGACGCTCTTAAAAATCATTTCGGGGCTCCTCAAGCCGACTGAGGGGCGCGTCCTTTTGGACGGGGAGGACGTCACCGCGCTGACGCCGCAACAGCGCAACGTGGCGCAGGTCTTCCAGTTTCCGGTGGTCTACGAGACCTTAAACGTGTTCGACAACCTCGCCTTTCCGCTCCGCAACCGCAACTTCGCCGAGGACAAGGTCAAGAAACGAGTGAACGAGATTGCGGAGATGTTGGAGCTTGAAGACGTGCTCAAAAAGAACGCCTCAGGGCTCGGTGCCGCCGAAAAGCAGCGCATCTCGATGGGGCGCGGGCTAGTGCGCGAAGACACCACCGCCATGCTCTTCGACGAACCTTTGACCGTCATCGACCCGCACATGAAGTGGCAACTGCGCCGCAAGCTCAAAGAACTCCACGACCGCTTGGGCATCACGATGGTCTACGTCACGCACGACCAGCACGAGGCGCTGACCTTCGCCGACCAGGTGACGGTCATGAACGCTGGCAAGGCGCTCCAGACCGGCGACGCCCAAGCCCTACACGACGAACCGCAAGCGCCCTTCGTGGGCTACTTCATCGGCAGCCCAGGGATGAACCTCTTCGACGCGGAAAAGGTGGATCAGGGGGTCAAAGTAGGTGACTACGTCGTGCCGCTGCAAGATGTCGTGGATGAGCAAAGCGGCGGCGAGCTTCAGCTAGGGATTCGCCCTGAGTTTGTGGAGACGAGCCTCGAGCTTCGCCCCGACTGGATGGAATGTAAGGTGAACGCTGTGAACCTGACGGGCAGTGCGCTAATCGTGGATTTAGAGGGCGCGAATCTCGACTTCAAAGCTCGGATGGACGAAAGCGCGGGCGTGAATAAGGGGGACACGCTCTACGCGCGGTTTCCCGAAGACCGCGTGATGGTCTACGAAGACGGCGAAGCTGTGAAGCGTGTAGAGATGTCGCTGTGAGAGGGGTATTGCTGTGAAGGAGATATCGCTGTGAAAGAGGTAGCCCGGTGAAGACCGTCAACCAGAAAGCGTGGTTTTTCCTCATCCCCGCGCTGATTGTTCTGTCCGTCAACGCCTTTATCCCCTTTATGACGGTCATCAACTATTCGTTTCAGGATATCCTGCCAGGCTTAGACCCGCTCTGGATAGGCTTGGAGAACTACCGCACCGTCCTGAATGACCCTCTCTTTATCGGCGCGTTGCAGCGCCAGGTCATCTTCTCGCTGCTGATTCTCCTTATCGAAGTGCCCTTAGGCATCCTCATCGCGCTCGGGATGCCCAAAAAGGGTTGGGGCGTGACCGCCTCGCTCATCGCGCTCGGGTTGCCCCTCCTCATTCCTTGGAACGTTGTCGGCATCATCTGGCGCGTCTTTACGCGGGGTGACTTAGGTTTTGTGCCGGGTGTCTTCGGGCTCTTCGGTTATGACTACAACGTCGCACTAAACTCCATCGACGCCTACTGGACCGTGGTGTTTATGGACGTGTGGCACTGGACGCCGCTGATCGCGCTCCTCTGCTTTTCGGGTCTCACTGCGATTCCTGACGCCTATTTCCAAGCCGCGCGAATCGACGGCGCGTCGCGCTGGAAGACCTTTCGCTACGTCATCTTGCCGCGCCTGCGGAGCGTGTTGACCATCGGTATCTTGCTCCGCTTCATGGACTCGTTTCGCATCTATATCGAGGTCTCGCTCTTAACGGGCGGCGGACCCGGCAACACCACGACCTTCTTGAGCGACGTGCTGGTGCGCAAGGCGGTGGGCGGCTTCGAGTTCGGCTACGCGGCAGCTTTGTCTCTCACTTACTTCTTCATCATCTTGGTCATCTCGTACGTGTTTTTCCTCGTGCTGACGAGCGTGGGCACGGGCAACGAGGCGCAAGGACAGGAGGGCTGACATGGACAGGACCGACAAACCGAGGGCGGCAAAGGCGGAAGAAGGCAGCACCAATTTCAATCTAGGGCGCTACTTTAGCGTGCGCACCCTCGGCATGGCGGCGTACTTCATCTTCCTCTTCGCGCCGCTTCTCTGGATGCTCTCGATGTCGTTCAAGACGAACGAGGAGATTTTGGGGCTAGCGGGCAGTGCGACAGGCTTTTTGCCGCGCAACCCGACGCTCTCGAACTACGCCGAAATCTTCAACCAACCCTTCTGGCGTGAGGCGTTTTTCAACTCGCTGACCTACGTAGCGCTTAACGTCGTCATCACGCTCTTGGTGGCGCTGCCCGCCGCCTACGCTTTCTCTCGCTACACCTTTCGCGGCGACCACCACCTCTTCTTCTGGCTCCTCACCAACCGCATGGCTCCGGGCGCGGTCTTCTTACTGCCCTTCTTTCAGCTCTACTCGAACATGGGGATTTTCGACACGCCCCTCGCTGTGGCGCTCGCCCATACGCTTTTCAGCGTGCCGCTCGCGATCTGGATTTTAGAGGGCTTTATGTCGGGTATACCCAAAGCCATCGACGAGACCGCCTACATCGACGGCTACTCGTTCCCCGCGTTCTTCTACAAGATATTTCTGCCGCTCATCGGTCCCGGCATCGGCGTAGCAGCGTTTTTCTCCTTTCTCTTTTCGTGGGTGGAGCTGCTCATGGCGCGGACCCTCACGGGCACGGAGACGAAGCCCATCGTCGTGACGCTCTCTCGCTCGTTGGGCGCGGAAGGCTGGGACTGGGGCGTGATCGCGGCGGCGGGGATTCTGATGATCATTCCCGGCGCGATTCTCATCTACTTCGTGCGCGACTACCTCGCTAAAGGCTTCGCGTTAGGGCGGGTGTAAGTGTGAGTGGCTCGAGCACCTTTTTAGGTTGGATGGAGTGGACGGTTCCCACCGCCGTATTTTTCATCCTCTTAGCCCTCGCCCTTACCGGCATGACCATCTGGGACGTCCGCAACTCGAGCGTCAAGCGGCAAGGTTTCTTGCCCGTCGCCTTTACACGCGGCGAACGCTTCTTTTTAAGCGTACTGATCTTTTTCGGGACGATGCTCTTGTGGGTGGCGTTCGTGCCGGGCGTGACGCTCTGGTACGCCTTGCCGATTGCGTTCGTGCTCATCTTTGTGGTGGTGCGTTATGGGTAGGTTCCTTCACAATGTTTGCCACTACTGCGGACGGCGTAGGGGCATATATTTATCACTGTATGAATCCCCCCTACGAAGCAGCGCTGTCTTCCCATGTAGGTGATGCGGCGCAGTGTAGGGGCGGGTTTGGAACCCGCCCCTACGAGCAAGCAGCGGATAAGCGCGGCGTGTCGTAACAAGAAAATCCTTGAAAGGAGGTGATAAGCCCTATATCCACCAACCCTACGCTCTAGTCAACACACTCATAAAGGGGTTTTTGTGAAGATCAAGTTGATTGTTTTAGGTCTCCTCGCCGCGCTGATGGTCAGCTCCGGCGTCGCGCAAGACGACACCGAGCAGCGCATGGCGGCGGCTGAGCGCTGGATCGACGACGAGTTTACGCCCTCGGCGATTTCGCGTGAGGAGCAGCTCGCCGAGATGGAGTGGTTCATTCAGGCGTGCGAGCCCTACCGGGGTATGGAGATTTCCTCTGTCGCTGAAAACATCCGCACGCACACCTACGAGTCCGAAACGCTGACGCAAGCGTTTAACGAAATCTGCGGTATCAACGTCACCCACGACATCATCGGTGAGGGCGACGTGGTGGAGCGCCTCCAGACGCAGCTCAACTCGGGGCAGAATATCTACGACATCTACGTCAATGACGCCGATCTCATCGGCACGCATCTGCGCTACGGCTCGGCGGTGAACCTCACGGATTACATGGCGAACGAGGGCGCGGACGTCACTAACCCGACGTTGGACCTAGACGACTGGATGAACTTAGAGTTCGGGCAGGATTACGAGGGCAACCAGCTTCAGCTCCCCGACCAGCAGTTCGCCAACCTCTACTGGTTCCGCTACGACTGGTTCACGGACGAGAATATCAAGCAGCAGTTCATGGATATCTACGGCTACGAGTTGGGCGTTCCCGTGAACTGGGCAGCGTACGAAGACATCGCCAACTTCTTCACCAACGAGGTCAACGGCGACGGCACGATTGACGGCACACAGGTCTACGGTCACATGGACTACGGCAAAAAAGACGTCTCGCTCGGCTGGCGCTTCACAGACGCCTGGATGAGCATCGCAGGCGTCGGCGACACGGGCTTGCCGAACGGCATCCCGGTGGACGAGTGGGGCATCCGCGTCGAGGACTGCCGCCCGCAGGGTTCGTCGGTCACGCGCGGCGGCGCGATCAACGGTCCGGCGGCGCAGTACGCCTTGCAGACCTATATCGACTGGCTCAAAGCTTACGCGCCGCCTCAGGCAGCGTCCATCACCTGGAGCGAGGCGGGACCCGTTCCGGGTCAGGGGCAGATCGCCCAGCGCGTCTTCCAGTACATCACTTGGCTCTCCGACCCCATCTTCCGCGAGCCCGGCAACCCGGTTGTCAATGACGACGGCTCCTTGCGTTGGCGCGTCGCCCCCACGCCGCACGGCAAGTATTGGGACGAGGGCATGAAGGTCGGCTATCAGGACGCGGGCTCTTGGACTATCCTTACGAACGTCGAAGGCGACCGCCGCGCCGCCGCCTGGCTCTGGGCGCAGTTCGCCAGCTCGAAGACGGTCTCCTTGAAGAAGTTCTTGGTCGGCGGGACGCCCGTGCGCCGCTCGACGGTGGAGAGCGACTACCTGACTGAGAATATCGACCAGTACGGCGGCATCATCGAGTTCTACCGCTCGCCTGTTGAGAACCAGTGGACCGACTCGGGACCCAACGTGCCCGACTACCCCAAACTCTCGCAGCTCTGGTGGCAGAATATCGCCAACGCGATCACGGGTGACGCAACCGTCGAAGAAGCCTTGAACACGCTCGCTGAGCAGCAAGACGGCATCATGGCTCGCCTCGAGCGTGCCGACATGGAAACCTGCTCGCCCCAGCTCAACGAGCCGCGCGAAGCGTCCTACTGGTTGGAGCAACCCGGCTCGCCCAAACCCGAGCGCCCCGACGAGGAGCCGCAGACCGTTCCCTATGAGGAGCTTTTGCAGCAGTGGACAGGTGACGGTAGCGAGTCCTCGAGTGACTCAACCGGCGGTTCTAACTAAAGCGTTTTGCCTTTCGTGAAGGTGAGGCTCGAGCGCGTACGTACGCGCTCGAGCCTCACCTTGTCCAGCTAGCCAAAGCAACTTGCGGATGGCACACTGACCACTTTTAGGCGCGCTCATACGGTCTCTTTTTGAGCCCAATCCGTAGTAAAGCGCCCCCCACACAAAACCCCCCACACAAAACACTGCAAAAGTCGCGGCAGCGTTGACAAGCGATGTCAACGAAATGTATGCTCGCTGAAACTTCGTGAGCAAGCAGATAGCTAAAAGTGGTGCCCACTAAGGGACCTCTATTCATTCTTTTTGTCCATATCGTCAGATTCGGGGGTGCTGTAGAGAAAACCTACAAGCGAAGCTGAGCGAAATAAGAAGAGCGAAGTTTGAGAGGGAGTGAGGGTGAATTTCTTCGTAGCTGAAATTATAGGCACCGCGATACTGATGATTTTCGGGTGCGGCGTGGTGGCGACCGCGAGTTTGGCGGGCTCGAAGGGCGAGGGCTCGGGCTGGATCGTCATCACGACGGGGTGGGGGTTGGGCGTTGCTATCGCGGTTTACAGCGTGTTTGAGTTTAGCAGCGCTCATATCAATCCGGCTGTGACTGTAGGGCTCGCGGCGAGCGGCGCGTTTGCGTGGTCGCAAGTGCCCGCCTATATTCTCGCGCAGCTTATCGGCGGGTTTATCGGCGCGGTGGTGGTGTGGGCGGCCTATAGACCCCATTGGGCCAAGACTGAAGACGCCCAAGCCAAACTCGACGTTTTCTGCACCACGCCCGCCATCCGCGACCTGCCCGCGAACTTCGTGACCGAGATGGTAGGGACGTTTCTCTTAGTTTTCGGCGTGCTCGCCATCGGCTTTTATGGGGGCGAGTTGCCCGACAGAACGGGTCTTCAGCCGCTTCTTATCGGCTTCTTGGTGTGGGCGATCGGACTCTCGGTGGGCGGGCCGACGGGCTACGCCATCAACCCTGCCCGCGACTTCTCGCCGCGCTTAGCGCACGCGCTGCTGCCGATACCCGACAAGCGCGACTCGAACTGGAGCTACGCTTGGGTGCCCATCATCGCGCCCATCGTCGGCGGCGCGCTGGGCGGCGTCAGCTACGCTTTGCTCTTCCCGAGCTGAGGTTCGAAGGGCAAGTTGAGTCCACGAAACACATTCGCTCACGTACCAATTCACTCAGGAGGTAGAAAGTGGCAGATTATATCATCGCACTCGATCAAGGGACGACCAGCTCGAGAGCTATCGTCTTCAACCACGACGGCGAAATCGTGGGAACCGGGCAAAAGGAGTTCGAGCAAATCTTCCCCGAGCCGGGCTGGGTCGAGCACAAGCCGAACGAAATTTGGTCCACACAGTCGGGCGTCATCTCCGAAGCGATCGCGAACGCAGACATCGCCTCGTCGGACATCGAAGCCATCGGCATCACCAACCAACGCGAGACGACGATCGTCTGGGACAAAAAGACGGGCGAGCCCGTCTACAACGCCATCGTCTGGCAGGACCGGCGCACCTCGCAGTTCATCGATAAGCTTAAAGCGGACGGGCACGAGGAGACCTTCCAGGAGAAGACCGGGCTCATCTTAGACGCCTACTTTTCAGGCAGCAAGCTCGCCTGGATTTTGGATAACGTGGACGGGGTGCGCAAGAGAGCTGAGGCGGGCGAGTTGCTCTTCGGCACCGTCGATAGCTGGCTCATCTATAAACTTACGGGCGGCGAGGTCCACATCACGGACGTATCCAACGCCTGCCGCACGCTGATGTTTAATATCCACGAGAAAAAGTGGGACGAGGAGATTTTAGATATTCTTAATATCCCCCGTGAGATGTTCCCCGAGGTCAAGTCCTCCTCTGAGGTGTACGGTCACGCGACGCAAGGGCAACTCCGCGCCGAGGTGCCTATTGCGGGCATTCTAGGCGACCAGCAAGCTGCGTCGTTCGGGCAGGTCTGCTTCGAGAAGGGGCAGGGCAAGAACACCTACGGGACGGGCTGTTTCTTCCTCATGAATATGGGTCAAGAGCACGTCGCGTCCGAGAACAAGCTCTTATCCACCATCGCCTGGGAAATGAACGGCACCACCGACTACGCGCTCGAGGGGGCGATTTTCATCGCGGGCGCAGTTGTGCAGTGGCTCCGCGACGGCTTAGGCATCATCCGCAACTCGGAAGACGTGGAAAAACTGGCGCAGAGCGAAGAGGACAACGGCGGCGTCTACCTCGTTCCTGCCTTTGCGGGTTTAGGTGCGCCTCACTGGGACCAATACGCGAGGGGCACCATCGTCGGTCTGACGCGGGGCAGCACGGCGGGACATATCGCGAGAGCGGCATTAGAGGGCATCGTCTATCAGGTCAACGACGTGGCGAAGGCGATGGAGGCGGACAGCGGCACGCCCTTAAAAGAACTCCGCGTGGACGGCGGCGCGGCGAAAAATGACCTCTTGATGCAGTTCCAAGCGGACACCTTAGGTGTCGAGGTGGTGCGCCCGAAAATCACAGAAACCACTGCGCTGGGTGCGGCGTACGCCGCCGGGCTCGCCGTGGATTTCTGGAGCGGCAAGGACGAGCTGACGTCGCTCTGGGAGGAGGAGAAGCGCTTCGAGCCGCAGATGGAGGAGAGCCGGCGCGAGGAATTGACGGGGCGTTGGCACGACGCTTTGGAGCGTTCGAAATCGTGGCACGACGAGTGAGCGCTTAGGTTCTTAGCACATAGTGCGCATAGAGTAGGCGGCGTTATAATGAGCGTAACGCCGCCTACGGCGCAATTGTGTGTTTTCTGCGAGAGTATACTCTATAGAATAATAGTTCGTATCGGCTGAGAAACATTGCAGTAGCTACTACCGTCGACACTGTCAATCAACGCTGTCAATCAACACTGTAGTAAAGGAGAACTATGGACCGCGAAGCGCAGTTGGAAAGACTGAAGAACGAGACGTTCGACGTGTTGGTGATTGGCGGCGGGGCGACGGGCGCAGGTGTAGCCTTAGACGCGGCGACGCGCGGTCTAAATGTGGCGATGGTCGAGCGCGACGACTTCGCCGCAGGCACGTCCAGCCGCTCCACCAAGCTCATCCACGGCGGCGTGCGCTACTTGGAAAAAGCCATCAAGCACCTCGACCGCACCCAGTGGAACCTCGTGCGTGACGGTCTCAAAGAGCGCGCCGTGCTCCTTAAAATCGCGCCGCATCTGGCGAGACCGATACCTATCTTGACGCCAATTTATAATCTGTTCGAGGTTCCTTACATCACCACCGGACTCAAAATTTATGACCGCTTAGCGGGCAAAGCGAATTTGCAGCCGAGCCGCTTTTTAGGACCGACGGCTGCTAAAAAGCAGTTTCCGATGCTCAAGAGTGAAGGTTTACGCGGCGCAGTCGTCTACTACGACGGACAGTTCGACGACGCCCGTATGAACCTGGCAATCGTGCTGACCGCCGTCGAGCAAGGCGCTGCTGTGGTCAACCACGTCGAGGTCACGGGTTTGACCAAGGAGAACGGCAAGCTGAGCGGCGTCAAACTGCGCGACAGGCTCGGTGAGGACGAATGGGAGACGTCGGCAAAAGTCGTCGTCAACGCGACGGGACCCTTTACCGATAAAATTCGCCATATGGACGACCCCGACGCGAAGGGGATGTTAGAGGCGAGTTCGGGCGTGCACATCGTTTTAGACGAGCGTTTTTCGCCGCCCGAGACGGGGCTGCTCATCCCCGAAACGGACGACGGGCGCGTACTCTTTTTGCTCCCGTGGCTGAACCACACCTTGGTCGGAACGACGGACAAGCCCGCCGACGTCGAGGACAACCCCAAGCCCAGCGAAGAAGATATCCAGTACATCCTCAACCACATCGAACGCTACTTCGACGTGCCCGTCGAGCGTGAGGACGTGCTCGCGAGCTGGTCTGGTCTGCGCCCCCTGGTTTCCGACCCCGAAGCGTCCGATACGGCGGGGCTCTCGCGTGACCACGTCGTCAATATCAGCGACTCGGGGCTCCTGACCATCGCAGGTGGCAAATGGACCTCATACCGCAAGATGGGGCTAGACGCCGTCAACGAAGCTGTGAAATTGGGTAGCTTAAAGCCTGAGCGCGAATCGCAGACTGAGACGCTAAAACTCGTTGGCGCGGAGAAGTTTACAGACTCGGACATCGGCAAGCTCCAACAGGAGTTCGACCTCGCCGCCGACGTCGCCGAATACCTCAACCGCGCCTACGGAGACAGAGCGCGCAACGTCGCCGCGCTAGCGACGAATGGACTTGGCGAGCGGCTCGTTCACGGGGAACCTTTCTTAGAGGCTGAAGTCGTCTACTCCGCCAAGCACGAAGGGGCGCGGAGCGCGACCGACTTTTTGGCACGCCGCACGCGCATCGGCTTTTTGGACGAAGAAGCGACGAGGAATTCGATTTCTCGCGTGTCTGAACTTTTAGCCCAGACGCTCGAGTGGGACACGAGCAGAGCGCAAAGAGACCAAGAGGCAGCGCGGCGCTACTTCGACCAGCCATGAGCGCTAGATAGGGGTGCGTTGACGCGCCTCTGCCTAGCACGTATACTGTTTGACGCACCGCCTCGTTAGCGGTATCACTGAGAAGCGAGCCACGTAGATAGTATCACCGACAGTGGTATATTAGGTGTCACTTCGTCCTCGTTCCGACCAGCTCCGACCAACGGGAGATAGGCTTTGATACCCACTAGCCACGCCGGGATGGCGGAATCGGTAGACGCAACAGACTTAAAATCTGTCGGGGGAAACCCTGTGCGGGTTCAAGTCCCGCTCTCGGCACCACGTCACAGACGTGAAAAAAGAGAAAAACGGCTCGCTCCGGAGCGAGCCGTTTTTCTCTTACCGTGCGCCAACCACGTACCAATTTTTCCGCTGTGCGCTGAACGTATCGGCAGTATGCTAGCGTTAATACGGGTTCCGATTGATCATCAAATAGATACTTTCACGCGCCAGGCGTGAATACGAGTTTCACCCCCCGCTTTCCCTCGAACGCCTCGAACGCCTCTTCCCAGTCACGGAGCCTGTAGCGATTGCTGATTAAAGGTTCGGTTTTTACCTGGCCGGACTCGAGCAAGGCGAGCGCCCGAAGCCAAGACTCGGGCGTGCTGGCGTTACTGCCCGTGACAACGAGTTCCTTGTAACAGACCTGGTCGAGGTCCCAGCTGACCGACCTGCCGAAGAGCCCGATCTGCACGTACCGCCCGCCTCTACGTACCAGTCGGAGAAGTTGGCTAGCGGCGGCTCCCGCGCCGGAGCACTCGTAAACTACGTCCGCGCCGTAACTGTGTCGGGACAGGTCCTCGAGCAGCGGCTCAGGGTTTTCAGAATGAACATTTAGAACGTAGTCTGCGCCGAGTTCGCGGGCGAGGTCTAGCCTTCCCGCGTCGGCGTCGGTTCCGAGCACGACGACAGTAGCGCCCGCCGCCCTTAATACTTGCAGCGTGAGGAGACCGATAGCACCGGGACCAGCCACCACGGCGAGGTCTCTAGGGCGGATTGTCGGGCGGGTGAGCACGGCGTGGGCGACGCAGGCGAGCGGCTCGGTAAGCGCGCCCGCCTCTACCGAAACATTCTCGGGCAGGATATGCACATTGCCTGCGGGCACCACCAGATAGTCCGCAAAGCCGCCGTCCACCGCCGAGCCGATCGAGCGACGTTGAGAGCAGAGGTTGAGCGCTCCATCTCGGCAGTGCCTGCAGCGACCGCAAGTCGAAAAGTAGGTTTCGGTCGTCACACGGGTGCCGAGCGCGAGGGCGTCAACCTCGTCCCCGACTGCGACTACCGTCCCGGCGACCTCATGTCCCATGACGACAGGCGGGCGGGTTGCGAACTCACCGTGGTAGATGTGCAGGTCGGTGCCGCAGATGCCAGCCGCGTCCACCTCGATCAGCACCTGATCCGGTCCTGCAACCGGCTCGTCCACCTTGCACAGCTCGACCTGACCTGCGCCGCGCGCGACCTTCATCACCGCTTCCATAGCGTGTCCTCTCCAGGCGAGCCGGGTGCCTATGCCGTTGCAGCCACGCCACCTCCGGCTTCTCCAAATGCCTGTGTACGAATTTAACTTGCTTAGCGGCTAAACCAAGCCCCACACCTTGAGCACGTGCATAAGAGGTGGCAGCGGTTCTTACCAAAGCCAAGCGGTGCCAAGTTCTAACCCCGCCAACACCTCACTGCGAAATACGCCTTCATTCAGCGCAGCAGCTTGATAAACGCCGCGTTCATCCAGTCGGTAAAACTCCGCTTGCTCACGCTCGTAGTCGGTGAGCCAGTACTCTCTAACGCCCGCTTGCTCATATTCGGTAAATTTCTCTTTTCGGTCTCTTGTACGGCTTTCAGGACTGACGATTTCTACGACGAGGTCGGCGGGACCGGCAAGGCAGTTTTTCTGAATTCTGCTGACGTTCTCATTCGCCACAAAGAGAAGGTCGGGTTCACGTCCTGGTAAGTCTGGACCCAACTTCATTTGATAGGGCGCGGAGAGCAAAACACCTAACTGACGCGCTTCAATGAAGTAGCTAAGTAGCGCATTTAGGAAGACAGCGGTGAGCTGATGACGGGTCGAAGGTGGGCTCAAGATGATGACTCTACCATCTACCCATTCCGCGAAAATATCCTCATCCGCCCACTCGAGAAACGCCTCATAGCTCATCTCGAGGGGGTCTTTTGCTTCAACCGTCATGGGTCATTATAGCGGTTTATCCAAGACTGTGTCGTGCAGGTAGCATCGATTAACGTGAATGCTCAGCAACGTCCTTTACCGTGAGGGCATTCGTGACTAGATGCAGTCGCGTGGTCCCGCGTCACTTCGTTCCCACTGGCCCGCTAGACCTACTTTACTTCCCGAAGAGGTTCGGTAACTCTTCTAACTCGACGAGCACATCTCTAGGCTTGCTCCCCATGTGCGGACCCACCACCTCTAACGCCTCTAGCGAATCCATCAGCTTGCCTGCGCGGGCGTGCCCGACACTCAGACGGCGCTGGAGCCGCGACACGCTCGCCTGACCCTCGTTGATGACCAGCTCAGCCGCTTCGCGCAGCTTGTCGTCGTTCCAGTCCACCATGCCCGTGGCGCTCGAGTCGTCCAAGGGCGGCGGGTCGAAGTCCGAGCCGTACGCCTCGACGAACTCGTCCTCGAAGAACTGGCGGCGCAAAAAGTTGGACAGGGTAACGATCTCCTCTTCGCTGATGAAGGGGCCCTGCAAGCGGGCGGGTTTCACCAGACCGGGCTGATAGAAGAGCATGTCGCCCATGCCTGTAAGACGCTCCGCGCCCATCGTGTCGAGGATGGTCCTCGAGTCGTGCCCCGACGACACGGCGAAGGCGACCCGCGCGGGCACGTTCACCTTGATTAAAGAGGTCAAGATGTCCACCGACGGACGCTGCGTCGCTAAGACGAGGTGCATCCCGGTGGCGCGCGCCATCTGCGCGAGGCGCATAATAGCGGACTCGACCTCTTTGGGGGAGGTAATCATAAGGTCGGCAAGCTCGTCGATCACGATGACGATAAAGGGCATCTCGGGCAGGTCGAGGTTGCGCGCCTTTTGGTTGTACTGGTCCAAGGTCTTCGCGCCGATCTTGCTCATCATCTTGTAGCGGCGCTCCATGTGCGCGACTGCGCCTAGCAAAACGCCCGCCGCGTCGTTCGGGTTGGTGACGACGGGGCGCAAGAGGTGCGGAATGCCGTCGAAGGGCGTCAGCTCGACCATCTTGGGGTCGATCATCAGGAAGCGGAGGTCGGTGGGGAGAAACTTGTAAACCAGAGAGCCGATGAGCGTGTTTACCGCGACGGACTTGCCCGAGCCCGTCGAGCCCGCAATCAAAAGGTGAGGCATCTTGGCGAGGTCGGCGATCACCATCTCGCCGTCGATGGACTTGCCCAAAATGAGCGGCAAGCGCTTTCTGCTCCGCTTAAAGCTTGGCGACTCCGCCGCCTCGCGGAACTTGATGAGGTCGCGGTTGGTGTTCGGCACCTCCAGACCGATCACGCTCTTGCCGGGGATGGGCGCTTCGATACGCACCGAGCCCACCGCCATCGCTAGCGCCAGATCGTCCGAGAGGTTGGCGAAGCGGCTGATCTTTTCGCCGGGCGCGGGCTCGACCTCGAAGCGGGTCACGGTCGGACCGCGCACGGAGGCGACGACGCGCCCTTGGAGCTTGAAGTTATTGAGCGTTCCGTCGATTTTGGCGATGCGGCTGCGGACCTCTTGCGACTGGGCGACCGGGTCGTCCTGATGGTATTCAGGTGCGTCCAGGAGGTCGTAGGGCGGAATCTGAATGGGGATGCCGCCGACTTCGGGGATGGGCTCGGCGTCCTCATCGTCGTAGTCAGCACCAACGAACTCGAGGTCGTCCTCGTCAGCCGCTTCCCAGGGCGGCGCGTCCTCCAAAGACTCGACCTCTTGGTCCGCTTCGGTGTCAACGTCAACCTCTCGAGTATCGACCTCTCGAGGCGCACGCAGGGTCGCCTCGAGGCTCGCCAGCGCCTCTCCTTGCGCTTCGACCTCGTCACCAGCGAGGACGCCGCGCCCGCCCTGCCGCAAGACCTGCGTGAGCGAAGCGTCGTACGCTGCGACCGCTTCGTCGCCCGGATGGTCGCTCGCGACGCGCAGCGCGTCCGTGATGAGGTCGCGCCACCGCTCGAGCCTGTCCGCGTCTTCCTCCAAGGCGTCTTGAGACAGCGCCACCTCTTTGTAACTGGCTAAACGCGCGCCGTGCGCATCCAACACCGAGGCGATGTCGCCCGCTCTGACCTCTTGAAGGCGGGCTTCGGCCAGGTCGCGCTCCCTCGTCAAGCGGTTGTAGCGTTCGCTGACGGCGGTCAAGTCGAGGGCCAACGCCTTACGCACCGTGTCGAGCGCCCGCGCCGAACGAAGCGTCCCCTCCACGGGCTCGTCAAGCTGCACCTTGACGCCGCGCAAGCGCGCGTCGAAGTCGTAAAGCCCCTCTTCGCGGAGTTGCGCCCGGATGTCGGCGGCGCGGTCTTGCACGAAGCTTCCAAGCGCATCTTGCCACGCTCTTGCGTCCAGTCCGACCTCTTCGAGTTTCGTCTCGTCGGCTTTGTTCAGGCGTTGTTGTGCTTTTTTGACCTCGGCGCGCCACCTCTTTAGCTCGGCGCTGCCGGGGTAGAGCGCGTCTAGCGTCGTTAAATCCTGGATGAGCGCTTTGAGGTCGCGGCGTACGAGGGAGACGTCGGCGTGAAAGGCAGCTTTCACTTTCGCCGCGCGCCGCGCCTTCATGAACGTGCTGAAGCCTCCTTGAATCCCTCCTATGACACGTTTCGCGCCGCGCTGCAGGAGGCTGGTGGGGGGCAGGGCTAAGAGTAGCTCGAGCCCCAAACTCACCACTAACAGCGCGACGAGATACGCCAAGCCGCCCGCCGCACCTGTAATTTGCGCCCGGAACAGCTCGCCCCACGCGCCGCTCAGGTCGGGCTGGACCAGCGCGAGCAGCGCCCACGCGCCCGTTCCCACAACGAAGTAGCCCGCCAGCACCCGCCACAGCCCTTTAGGATATTGACGCAGCAGAAAGAGCCCGCCTAAGACGAGCGGCGGCCACGGCAAGAGGTACGCCGCCAAGCCGACTCGCCCCACCACCATTTCACGCGCCGCCGCACCAAACGCGCCCGTAGGCAGCACGGGTAAGAGTAGACCGATGATCAAAATACCCAGCGCTAAAACCACTAAGCCTAAGGCTTCTAAATCGAACGAAGGTTGTTTTTTTACTTTGCGTCTCGCCACACGCCAGTCTACCGCGTCTAGGTGAGGAGGGAGCGAAGTGCTTTACAGTACTTACACATGGTGTAGCAGGTATACCCGCTAAAGCAGGGCACTTTCATCTGGTTATAAAAGCTCTCACTATAGAGAGCACCCACCTAGCACGCACTTTCAAAGGTGAAGTCCCGCTCTCAGGCGAAGCCTAGCGGGCCGGTCTTCGAGCTGAGATTTGCGTGATACAGACTCAGTCGTTGGTTCAGACGCTTTAGCAAAGTAATGGCGAACTTGTCAGTCGCCCGTCTCGGTGCCCGGTCGGGTTCTGTCACGCGGCGAAGGGCGCTCTTGGTTCGCTTTGGCGTCGCGTTCTGCCTCGTTCTCTTGCCTAGCTTCGTCCGCCTCATATGCGACCTGTATCCGCTGTTCTCGCTCCGTCAACGCCGCATCTTCCGCCCCGCCCGCGACCTCTTCGGCGCGCTTGTCCTCGCCCGTATAAGCCGGGCGGGTCAGCAGGTAGGACTCGACGAGCACCTTGGCGAGTGCCACGCTCGGCACGGCGAGCAAGCCGCCGACTAAGCCGAACAGTCCGAAACCCGCGATGATGGCGATAAAGACCGTTACGGGGTGCAAGTTCGTCGATTTTGACAAGATGAGGGGCGAGAGAAAGTTGCCCTCGATCTGGTTGGCGACGACGAAGACGACAACAGCGAGAATCGCCGTCGTTAGGGGTGCGCCCGTCGTGAAGGAGAGCAGCACGGCTGGCACCACGCCGATGATCGGTCCCAAGTAGGGGATGATATTGAAAATCGCCGCCAGAAAACTGATTGAGGGCGCGGAGGGCACGCCGACGAGTTCCAGCCCTATCCAGAGCAAGATACCGATCGCGAGCATGACGATGAGCTGCCCGCGCAAATAGCCGCCGACGGTGCGGTCCACCTTCTGCGCGACGCCGCTGTAAAAAGGGCGGTAGCGCAGTGGCACGTAGCGCCGAAAGTTCGATGTGATCTTGGGAAAGTCGTAGAGGAAGTACGCGCCCGCTAAGAGGATCAAAAAGATTTGGAAGGTGGTAGAGAAAACCGTGGTCACGCCGGAGATGAACGTACCACCGCCGGAGAGGAGGATGTTGCCGCTGTTGCTGATGAATTCTTGAAGCCCCGCCTCGAGCGAGGTTGCCGCCTGCGTCAAGAGGTTCTGGACCGCCTCTTCGACGCGCTCGGCGATATCGCCCGTCTGCGCGTCCGTCGCCGCGTCTTGCCCCGTACCCTCCCCTAATGTCGCGTCGCCCGTCTCTACGCCGCCCGTCTCTACACCGTCGCTGAAGCGGTTGGCGATAAAGTCGGGCACGTTTTCGCTCAGCCCGGAGAACCACGCCGCCGCTTGCCCCAAAAGCATGGTGATGTTCTCCAATGCGTCCGGGATAAAGCGCGCGAAGCGGCTGATGTCGGTGACCACCTGCGTGATGAGCACTGAGCCCAACACGAGCACCGCGAGCAGCGCCAAATAAACGAGGATGACCGCGATCGTCCGGGGGATGCGCAGGCGTTTAAGCCCCATCACGAGCGGGTTGAGGATATAGGCGATGACAAAACCGATGACCGCAACCTGAAACGCGGTAGCCGCGCCCGGCAAGATTTCCCAGAAGAGCAGCCAAAAGACGACCGCCGCTGCCACTGCGTAGGTGATGGCGCGCACCCAGGGGTTGCGCCAGACAATCTCGAAGGCGGTGATATCTCTAGCCATCGCGCCCTAACTCGGTCAAATGAGAATTCACATCGTCAATCTATCACGAGGGTGTTTCTTTCTAATGAGACGTCTCTTTAAGCGCCTTCAAGAGATGCAAAAAGTCAGTCGTGGCTTTAGGTCGAATGCCGCCGTGTACTCCTTCTGCCCATGAGCTAAACAAGGGGTTGAAACCCCTTACTTTGACATCAGTATTGTTCCAGACAGAGCCACTACCAAAAATCGAGGCTCGAGTCATCGAGCCTCGGCTTCCATCTGCCACGTAGCTGTTTAACAATTAAACCGAAAGCGTCCTGCCCGCGCGGATGCAGCTCGTGCAGGCGCGTATAGTGTGCGCGTTGCCGCTCCGGTGGACCTTGACGCGCTGAAGGTTGGGGAGCTTCCACTTTTTGGTAATGCCCGTCGTCTTGCGCCCGACGCCGCCCTCGCGCTTGGCTTTACCGCTCTGGACCACGTCGCGGCCCATGATCGGCTTTTTGCCGCAAATTTCACATACTTTTGCCATGTTTCACCTCTGAAAAATACCTGTCTAGGGATATACCCATCAGGGGACTTGCAAACCTAAAGAGTTTAGCATAGAAGTGTAGTGGACGCAAAACGCTGGCGAACAAAGGGGAAAGCGGTAGTCCGTGGTCAGAATTCAGAAGTCGGTAGATTTGTGCTAAATCCAGTCGAGCTAGTGACGTTGGATTCCCGAGGAACGGTTCTGACTGATGCCAGGTTTCTAACCCTTCACCGCCCCCATCGTCAATCCAGTAACGATGTAGCGCTGAATGACGAGCGTCAGGAGGATGACGGGCAGAGTGATGAGGACCGCCGCCGCCCCCAAACCGCCGAAGTCGATCTGCCCATACGAAATGAAATTAAAGACCGCCACGGGTACGGTTTTGGTGTTCGGTCCCGAGAGCACCAGCGAGAAGAGAAACTGGTTCCAGGAGAAGATAAACGACAAGATGCTCGCCGCGACGATGCCGGGCGCGGAGAGGGGCAAGATGATGCGGAAAAACGCGCCCAACTTGCTCGAGCCGTCCACGTACGCCGCCTCCTCGAGTTCGATGGGCACCTCTTCAAAAAACGAAATCATGATCCAGATAATTAAAGGCATCCCCACGATGAGGTGTGTTAGCGTCAGCGCGACGTAGGTGTCGATCAGTCCCAAAGCTCGAAACGCTAAGTACCAGGGCACGAGGTAGGTGATGTAGGGCGTCAAACGCGCCACGAGAATCGCCAGCGCGAGACCGTTCTGCTTGTAGCGGGCAATCGAATAGGCGGCGGGCAAGCCCAGCACTAAGCCGAAGCCCGTCGCTAGCGTCGCCACTATAAGCGAATTCCAGGTGAATTCCAAGAAGTTGTTGCCGCGAATGACGTTCTGGTAGTTCTCCAAGGTTGGCACGAAGAACCACACGGGTATCGGGCTCGTGTTCGCCACCTGGCTCCGAAAGCTCGTCAGGACCATCCAGTAGAAGGGAAAGAGCATGACGATGAGTACGAGCGCCATGAGGAGGTAAATTCCTATTTTCTGTGCCTGCTGGATGCGCTTTTCTCTTGTACGCTCTTGTGAACGCGGTACGGTTTGTGCCCTCTGACCCGTCTGCTGACTCATACGCGGCTCCTTATCAAGTTGAGGACGATCGAGACGCCGAGCACCACAAAGAGGAGGAAGATAAGGAGCGTCGCGGCGTAACCGGCGCGGAAGAACTCGAAACCCGTCCTAAAGGCGAAGACGTTGAGCGTCTCCGAAGCGGTGCCCGGTCCCCCTTGCGTGATGACGTAGATGATATCGAACGTTTTAAGCGCGTCGATGCTGCGCAAAATCACCGCGACGACAATCGCGGCGCGAATACCCGGCAGGGTAATGTACCAAAAGCTCTGCCAGGCGTTCGCGCCGTCGATTCGGGCGGCTTCGTAGTACTCCAAAGGCACGCCCTGAAGTGCGGCTAAGAGAATAAGCGCAATAAAAGGCGTCCATTCCCACACATCGACTAAAACGAGCGACGGAATCACCAAACTCGCGTTCGCCACCCACAAGGAGCGCGGCAGCCCCACGCTCTCTAAAAAATAGTTGAGCACGCCTAAGCTCGGGTTGAACATCAGCGCCCAGATGAGCGCAATCGCGACCGGCGTCGCCACCATCGGCAGGAGGATGATCGTGCGCACGATCCCCTTACCCGGGAACTCGCGGTTGAATAAGAGCGCGATGCCCAAGCCGAAAAGAAGCTGGAGCGGCACGGCTAAGAGCGTGAAATAGAAGGTGTTTCTGAGCCCGTTCCAAAAGCGCCTATCAGATAAAGCTTCACGGAAATTTTCCAAACCCACAAAGTTCGGGGCGGAGCCGATGAAGAAGTTGTACGCCGAAAGCCCGAAGTTGGCGAGCATCGGGATGAGGATAAGGACGATGACGGCGAGCACAGCCGGGAGGGGGAAGAGCCACTGGGCGTTGCGGTCGAAGAAGTCGGCGGCGCGTTTCATGCAGCTATGGTTTGGTCATCAACGCTCAAAATGAATAAAGCGCTATCTAACCCATAGGCTTTTAGACAACCCCTGCGTCTATTTCTCTTATGTGATAGCGCCAATGAGCGACCAAAGAAGATTTGAGTCATACAAAAGACCCCCTTGATTTTGGCAGAATGTGGCGCTAGGGTCGAAGCCTAGCGCCATGTAGTGATAGATGTCTAATTTGAACTGAGCGATGATTAGAACGCCGTCGACTGGTAGCGTTTACTGATAGATGCTACCTCTCGGCTACTGCTGACGCTCGAGTATCCCATTAATCTGCTCGTTCGCCCTCTCCAACGCCGGTCCCACCTCTTGCCCTTGGAGCGCGGCGACGATCGCTTGTCCGTAGGCGTCGCGCACCTCGGGTACGGGCACCACGGGCGGGTTCCAGTCAGGTTGACCGTTGTCAAACGAGGTCCGCGACGCCTCGATCCAGCTTGCGGGCGCGGTCTCCTGGAACTCCGCGTTTTGCCACGCCGACTCCCTCGCCGCAGGTACGCCCGCTAGGAGCGCCTCCAATTGCTTCTCCTGCGAGAGCGCCCACTGGATGAAATACCACGCCGCTTCGGGGTTCTCCGACGCTTGGTTGACGCTCAAGCCCCATACGAGTACGGCGGGCACGCTACCCGCCGGACCTTCGGGTAAGGGCGCATATTCGACGTTGTTGCGCACCTCTTCAATCGCTTGCTCGGGGTCTTCCATGATGGAGCGGAACACGTTCGCGTCGAACATCATGGCGGCTTGCCCCTGGGCGAAGATGCTCGTCACCTCGGGCCATGACATGTTGGTGACGCCGGGCGGTCCGTAGTTGCTGAGCACGTCGGCGTAGAACGAGAGCGCCTCTTGGCTTCCCTCGCTCGCCAGGGCTGAGTTGCCCTCTTCGTCCAACCACTGACCGCCGAAGGAGTAGAGCAAGTTGACGATCTGGCTCGTCGCGCTCGCGCCGTTGCCGCGCATCGCGAAGCCCGCCGTGCCGCCTTGGTTAAGCGTTTGGGCGTAGCTCCTAAGCTCTTCCATCGTCGTGGGGGGACCGTCTAAGCCCGCCTCTTCCAAGAGGTCGGTGCGGTAATAGAGCAGGCTCGCTTCAATTTGTAAGGGCAGACCGAAAAGTCCCTGCTCGCCCTCGAACGTGCTGAGGGCTCCCTCGAAAAAGTCGTCTACGGCAAGCTCGGGCATGGTGAGGCTGGGGTCGTTCACGAAGTCGTCGATATAGCGAATCCAGTTTGCGCCCAGGTACTGCGCGCCGACTTGACCGGGCATGATCATGTAGCCGTCCAGCGTGTTCGCGCCGCTGCTCGACTCTAAAAGTCTGCGCTGGCGGAACTGGTCCTCGGGAAAGACCTCCATCGTCACGCTGATGCCGGTGAGTTCTTCGAACTCGGGCACGAGCGGCTGGATAAAGTCGGTGAAGGGGTGGTTGTTCATCAGGAAGCGGATTTCGCTCCCCTCGAACTGCCTCCAGTCGAACTCCTGCGCCTGCGCGAGCCCGAACGAGAGCAAGACGAGAACGAGCACCGCTCTTTTTATGGCAGCCTTCATAAGCGTTCCTTTCGGTGAAGTCGCTGGCGTCTCCGGCACTTGCATAAATACGGCACTTACGTAAAGGAGACCTGAAACTTCACGTTCTAAAAGATTGAATTCTTTATGAGTTTAAGCCGCTAGGTGAGGCGTGTCAAGGTTGAGTACTCAGTACGTCAACTGGGAGACGGGGCTTCAAGCAGGTTTGTCAAGCTCGAGTCAACACATAGATACGCGGATAGTGCCCGCCGTGAAACACGCGCACCTTATCCCTAAGCTGCCAAGCATGTCGGAACTCACCGAGTACCCTCTCAAAAAGTTTGATTTCATGGGTGAGCACCGCCAGCTGCGCCCCTGAACCTGCGATTCTCGCCGCCTCTTTTAAGAAAGCTGGGTAGAGTTCGGCATTACCTCTATGGGTGCCCACTGCGTCGCCCCAGGGAACGTCCGCCACGATGACATCGAATGAAGCGTCCTCGAAAGGCAAGTTCGCCGCGTCAGCCTGCAAAAGTTCGACCTCTGGGAGGTTGCTCGCACGCACGTTTTCTTCGGAACATTTGAGCGCTTGGCTGCTGATATCACAGCCGACAAGCCGCGCCGCGTTGCCGCTCAGACCTCTTTCGATGAGCAGTGTCCCCGAGCCGCACATCGCGTTGAGAAACCTGTCTTGCGGGTTCGCGCCGACGAGGTCGATGATGGCGGCCGCCAAGGTTGCGTTGAGACCGCCCGCTAGGTTGCAAACGCGCCAGAAACGGCTCGAGAGCGGTCTAGCTGTGATTCTGGTAAGAATCTCCCAACCCTCTTTCGACTTCCTCACCCGCAGGAGCAAGTCACCCTCTTCGGCGTCGAAGCGTAAGCCTGCACTTTTCTCGACCTCTTGCGCGAGCCGCGTGAACACCGCCGAGTCGCTGCCCGCTGCGCCTATACGAAAGCTCGAGAACGTGCCTTGCTTCTTGACCTCTTCGACGACTTGGAGGAGTCTCGTCAAGTGCTCGTGACCTAAAAGTGCTTTGGGACGGGGGATAGGGAAGGACTCGAGGCGGTACACCGCTACTACCTTACGCAGCTTTTGTAACGCTTTAGGAGGCCCGGAAAAGCGGAACTGCAAGGAGGCCGCGTTTTGAGAGGTGATCTGAAGACCCTTGACCTCTGCCAGTTCGCGCGCCGCAAAAGGGACCAATCCCTCTAAAACTTCGGCTTCGTAGTTCCGCGCATCGTTCTTCTGAACGCTCGGAGCCGGGCGGCGCTTCTTACACTCGGACACCTGTTTAGAAAGACGTTTGGGACGCAACTTCTTAGCCACGCTTCACTCTACTGCAAGCGTAGACCTCTTGACCTCATCGCTCGTTGCTTTCGACTTATTGCTTGCCCTTTTCATCAACTCGCCACCTTTACCCTAAACGTAGCTCGAACGTCGCTTCATAAGGTACTATCAAATGTGAAACCCACCCCTTAGGAGGCATCTATGCACCAACGACGTTTACACCTCAACCTCTTTCTTGCCCTTATACTCGCGCTCGCTGCGTGCGCGCCTAGCACCTCTCAACCGACCGACGACCCGAGTTTGCCCTTTCAGAGCACGCGTGGTCCCTTGGAGGGCGACGCCGAAACCATCGTGCAGATTCTCCACGCCAGCGACCAAGAGGGCGCAGTCGCCGCGATCGAGGACGCGCCGCGTTTTTCTTCAGTGATCAACGGGCTAAGGGATGACTACGACCTCACCTTGATTCTCTCGTCGGGTGACCTCTACATCCCCGGTCCTTTTTTCAGCGCGACCTCGGGCAGCGCCGACATCCGCATCAACAACGCGCTTGGCGTGCAAGCTGCCGCGTTTGGCAACCACGAGTTCGACCTCGGTACGGATACGGTGGAAGACCTCATCGCTGCCGACGAAGAGGACGGCTATCCCGGCGCGACGTTTCCGTATCTCAGCACTAACTTAGACTTTAGCGGCAGCAACTTGGGCGACTTCGTCGTACCGGACGGACAAGAAGCGTCGAGCGTGCCCAATAGCATCGCGGGCAGTGTGGTCATTACGGAGGGCGGCGAAACCTTCGGCGTCGTCGGCGTCACCACGCCGCAACTGCCCAGCATCTCCTCGCCGGGTGACGTGGAGGTGTCGCCGCGCGACCAACAAGATATGCAGGCGTTGGCGCAAATCGTCCAGCCCGCTATCAACGATCTGACCTCGCAAGGTGTCAACAAAATCGTCGTTCTGGCGCATTTGCAGCAGCTCGAGAATGAAATTGACTTGGCGCAGATGCTCAGCGGCGTCGATATCGTGATCGCGGGCGGCTCGGACACGCTCCTCGCGACGCCAAATAACAGATTGCGTCAAGGCGACGAGCGTAGGGGTAACTACCCGCTGCTCTACACCAACGCCTCGGGCGAGCCTATCGCTTTAGTCAACACGAGCCGTGAGTACCGCTACGTCGGGCGTCTTATCGCGGGCTTTAACAGCGCGGGCGTCTTGGTCAACATCGGCGAGGAGAGCGGCGCGTACGCGACCGACGAGCAGGGCGTCGCCGAGGCGGGCGACGAAGCGCCCGCTGATGGCGTGTTAGAAGCCGTCGCCGACGTGCGCACTGTCATCGAAGAACTCGACGGCGAGATATTCGGTAGCACCGAAGTCTATCTGAACGGTCTGCGCGAAGCGGTGCGTACGCAGGAAACGAATCTAGGTAATCTCACCGCAGACGCGAACCTTGCAGTTGCCAGAGAAACGGACCCCGATACGGCTGTGTCGATTAAAAACGGCGGCGGCATCCGCGCAGCCATCGGCGCGGTTTTGCCGGGCGATACGGGCGAGCGTGTGCCGCCAAGAGCTAATCCGCTTACCGACAAACAAGAGGGCGACGTCTCGCAGCTCGACATCCAAAACGCCCTGCGCTTTGATAACGATTTGACGCTTCTCACGCTCACCGCGCGGGAGTTGAAGCAGATTTTAGAGCACGGTGTCGCAGAGGCGGAGCCCGGCGCGACGCCGGGGCAGTTCCCGCAAGTCGGCGGCTTAGCCTTCTCCTTCGACCCGAGCCTGCCGCCCAGTGAGGTGGACGAAGAGGGCAACGTCGTGAGCGAGGGTCAGCGCGTACAGAACGTCGTCTTATTGGACGATAGCGGCGAAGTCAAAGACGTCATTGTAGAAAATGGCGTTGTTGTCGGTGACCCGGAGCGCCCTATTCGCACCGTAACCTTGGGCTTTTTGGCGGACGGTGGCGACTCCTATCCCTTCCCCGCTACAGACAGACAGGATTTGGAAACGGCGGAGCAAGCAGCGTTGCAGGGGTACTTGGGCGAGGTGAGCCCGGTGACGCAACCCGACACCGACGTCGCCGAAGATACGCGCATTCAGAACCTCTCGGAGCGAGAGGATACGGTGTTGCCCGCTAGTATGGCTAAGTAGACAAGCGGGCTCGAGCGTTTGCTCTTGCAATTTTGTAGTCCCAACAAGCAAGGGCGTCCCAAGTGGACGCCCTTGCGCTTTAGCTTATTTACCTTGTTCAACTTCATTGACTCGTTTACCTTTGTCGTCTCCGTTTAGAAGCCGGCTAACTTGAGGGTGCCACCCTGAAGGGCTTTAACGGTCGGACCGAGCAGTTCAGCGACACTGGAGCCGTACTCTAAAGCACCTAGGTCAGGCGCAGAACCGCGGTAGGAGCTGCTCAGCTTGCTGCCGGCGTCAATCGCGTCGCTGCCGCGGCTGAGCTTGAAGAAGTGGCTGGAACGGTGGTCTAGGGAGACGAACTCGGGGTTGCGGATGCCCAGGTTCCAGTTGTTGTAACTCTCCTTGTCACCCTTGCCCATGCCGACACCCTTGGCGTCTTGGTAGCTGATGTTGTTCTTGACGACGTTGACCCGGCGGCGGCTGTCGGTGTCACCAGCGAAACCGCGCCCGCCCGCTTTCCAGGAGGTGTTGTGTAAGAGGGTCACCCCGCCACTGCCGTTGGTGTCAAAGTTGTTCGAGCGGTTTTTGTAAGCGATGTTGTAACGCACTACGTTTTGGTTGTTCATGCGCGACTGGTAGTTGCCGCGGCAGCCTAACTTGTAGCCGTTGCCGTTGCCCGCATAACCGCGCCCGTTGGAGTGCGCAACGCTGTACTCGATGAGCGTGTTTCTGGAGCAGAAGATGTCGACACCGTCGTCGGAGTTGTTGTAGGCTAAGAAGTTTCTCACCACGTGCTTGACGCCGCCAGGAATCTTGATGCCGTCGGCAGAGTCGCCGCCATTTTGCTCGCTGTAGTTGGAGTGCGAAACGGTGTCCTCAAAGGTGCCGTAGTCGCCCAAGAAGTAGATGCCGTCGCTATGATGGTGGTGCGATAAGACGTTGCGCACGGTGATGTGCTTGCCCCTCAGGTAGAGACCGCGCCCGGCACCGCGGCGGAAGGTCAGGTTTTGGATGACGTAGTGGTCGGCGGTCACTTTGAACAGCTCGGGGCTGCTGAGGCTCTTGGAGTCGCGCCAGTGGCGGTCGCTGCCGTCGATGATGGCGCGCTCGCCAGGGTAGCTGGTGATGGTGATGGGCTTGTCTTGGGTGCCGTCGGTGGTAAAGGGGGTGCGGTCGTAGCCGACGTAGCCCTGGTACTTGCCCTTGTAGACGCCGCCGCGCAAGTAGACCGTGTCGCCAGGCTTGACGAGCTTGGTGGCTTTGTAGATGGTCTTGATCGGCTTGTCCTTGGAGCGACCGTCGTTGCTGTCGGAGCCCTTGGTCGAGACGTAGAGCGCGTTCTTGGTCGTGGGCTTAGTTGTGGGCGCAGGTGCAGGGGTGGGCGCGGGCGCAGGTGCCGCTTCGGGAGCGCTCGGAGCGGCGCTACTAAGGGTGTACTCGACGTAGAGCTGCGGAGCGCCGCGCCGGTCACCGCGGTAGGACTCGGCGACGCGCTTGGCTTTGCCCTCGCCGCTGATGAGTAGCGCGAAGGCGTTGCCCTCTCTCCAGCCTTGACGGTTCACGACCTCTTGCAAGAGCGCGGCGATGTCGGGCGTCCACTGCTTGCCGCCGTGCTCGCCGACCTTGCGCCAGGCGGCGGGTTGCCAGGTGACCGAGGCGGCGGTGGTCTTGCGCTTGGAGAGGCTGCGGTGCGCTGTGCTAAAAGGGGCGGCGCTGTCGCTGTCAACGGCGCGCACCTTGAGGCGCACCGTGCCGCCGTCACGCTCGTCCGCCTTGAAACGCACCTCGGCGCGCTTGATGGTCGCACCTTGGGGAATCGTAACGCGCTTGAAGCGCACGCCCACGATCTGCTGACCGCGCTTGACGTCGTAGGGCAGCTCTAAGTCGGTGCTGTCAAGCACGACCTTGCCCGAGGCGCGCTCTTCGGCGTCGTCTTTGTCCGAGGCGACGCGCACCTTGAGGTACTTGGTCTTGCCCTGGGTCTCTAGGTTAGGCGTGTCGGTAACGCTGCTACAAGCGGTGAAGAACAAGACGAGTACGGCTAAGAGGGCTAAGCGAAGGTAGGACTGGCGGTTAGTCTGGTTAGCTTGGTTGGTCTGGTTAGCTTGGTTGGTCTGGTTGGCTTGGGTGTGGGTTGTGCTGGTCACTGGCATACTCTGCTCCCTTGACCCCATAAGAAGTCGATGTAGGTACCGGGCATAGCAAAGTGCTACCCTCGGCCGGTTGCGCTACTAGCTCCTCCTAGTCCCAAGCGCCCAAATTGCGGGTCTAGGTATCATCGCTTCCGAGGGGTGGGGTCTTTCCCCTCAGTGATAGTGGTAGTTTAAGCCGAGCAGGTCACTCGGTCTGTAAGATTTCTGTAAGAGTCTGAAGGTATAGTGAAGTTGTGACCGACTTAACGAGGGCGGCTGAAATAGGGCAGGACTCGAGCCCAATCTCAAGCTTCACAACCTGTTTTCTCGAACGTCCATCTCGCCTAGTACGTCCGCACCTGCTGCAAAGGTAGGATGTCTTTATGCCCCGCGAATCGATGAAAAGAAAGCGCGAGCGCGCCGCACACATTTTGGATGAACTCCGCGCCCTCTACCCCGAAGCTAAAACCGAACTGAGCCACCGCAGCCCCTTCGAACTCCTTATCTCAACGATTCTCTCCGCCCAGGCAACGGATAAGAGCGTCAACGCCGCGACGCCCGCGCTTTTTGAACGCTACCCCGATGCGAAAGCGATGGCTCGAGCGGAACCGGAAGACCTCATCCCCTATATCAAAACCATCGGGCTCTATAAAAATAAAGCGAAAAACTGCGTAGGAACCGCTAAGAAACTCGTCGAGGATTCTGGCGGCGAGGTGCCTCAAGATTTTGACGATGTGATGAGCTTACCCGGCGTCGGCAGAAAAACAGCGTCGGTGGTGCTCGCTAACGCCTTTGGACGCCCGGCGGTGGCGGTGGATACGCATGTAGGACGCTTAGCGCGGCGGCTGGGCTTCACGAAAGAAACGAACCCCGACAAAGTGCAAGATGCATTAGAAAACCTCTTCCCCAAAGAGAGTTGGATTTTTCTGCATAACGCGCTTATCTTTCACGGGCGTAGGGTTTGCCATGCTAGAAATCCAGATTGCGAAGCGTGCACATTAAGCCCGCATTGTCCGAGTAGTCAAGCGTAGGAGTATGTCAGCATTTCAGCTCGTCAGGTTTTAAGATTTTCCTGACTCGCTGAGCACTTCAGGACTATTTGTAAGCTCATCTATACCGATGTAGACGGCTTTTTGCTACCATACGCAGATGTTTGATTTAGCCATTATCGGTGCTGGCCCTGTCGGTTTAGAAGCGGCAATTCGCGCGAAACGAGCGGGGCTTTCCTATGTTCTCATCGAAGCGGGTTGTATCACGGACGCGATTTACCACTGGCCTACCTACGTCACGTTTTTTACAACTGCAGATAGGCTAGAAGTCGGTAATCACCCGATGGTTACAAGTAGTACTAAGCCAACGCGCAAAGAAGCTTTGGACTACTACCGCAAAGTTGCCCACAACGAAGACCTCAACGTGCGGCTCTATACTCGCGTGACTGACGTGAAGCGTTCACCGCAAGGCTTCGAGCTGACGCTGCGCCCGGACAGGCAGCCCGCTGAGCAGATTCAGGCGCGCAAAGTTGCGGTGGCGACGGGCTACTATGAGAATCCGAAACTGCTTGATATTCCCGGTGAAGACCAAGAGCATGTCTCGCACTACTTCACTGAAGCGCACCCTTTCTGGAAACGCAACGTTACCATCATCGGTGCGGGCAGCAGCGCCGCCGACGCCGCTTTAGACCTCTTTCGCGCGGGCGCGCAGGTCACGATGGTGCACCGAGGCGACGACTTCCGCCACTCGCTCAAGTACTGGATTCGCCCTGACCTGGAAAACCGCATCAAAGAAGGCAGCATCGACTTGCACTTAGGCGCGGTCGCCAAGGAAATTACACCCACCGAGGTTATCGTGGAGCAAGAGGGGGAAACTTTCTCCATCCCGACTGATATGACCTTCGCACTGACGGGCTACTACGCCGCGCCCGAGATGGTGGACGGCTTGGGCGTTGATTTCAACCCGGAAGACGGCTCGGTCAACCTAGACGAAGAGACCTTAGAGAGCAACGTTCCTGGTCTCTACTTCATTGGCTCGGCGGGCTTCGGCAAACGCACGAGCGACGTATTCATTGAGAACGGACTTGTTCACGCACAGAAGGCGATGGATGACATTGTGAAGCGGCTCGAGCCTACCCCCGTACCCGCTTAACCAAAAGCAATGAGTTAAAAGCAATCTAGTCGAACTGGTGTACGCTAGTTCTTGCGAAGCAAACGAACGGCGAGCAATGAGTCTAAAGATTTTCACTTTTAATACTATTTCCGGTCAAACACAAAATAAAGTTTCGCGTTTGACCTAAGCGGATGCGAGAATAAAGAGCTATGGGTTCCGATGATTACGGAAGAAACTCCGAAGGAGTTGATGTAGTAATAAATCGGGACCCGTATAACTCATTGCTGTCCTTTACATCGACAAATACGCCGCCTGCACATCCGGGTCATCTAAGAGCGCCTCACCGCTTCCCTCTTTTTTGACTTCACCATTTTCTAAAACGTAGGCTTTATTCGCTAAGCGCAGCGAGCCTTTCACGTTCTGCTCGACTAAAACGACGGTCACGCCCTCTTGGTTGATCTGTTTGAGCGCCCGAAAGACGGTCTTCGTTAGAGCTGGAGCTAGACCTAAACTCGGCTCGTCCACTAACAAGAGCTTCGGCTTGCTCATCAGCGCCCTCCCAATGGCGAGCATCTGCCGTTCGCCGCCCGAAAGCGTCCCTGCGAGTTGACTCTGCCGCTCTGCTAAACGGGGGAAGAGGTCGTAGACGAACTTCCGAGTCGCCGCAGCCTCTTTCTTTGCGTGGGGCAGATAGTCTGCGCCGCTCTCCAAGTTCTCCTTGACCGTCATCTCGCCGAAGAGCTGCCGCCCTTCGGGAACGTGCCCGACGCCGCGCCGCACGATCTTAGCAGCGCTGAGACCACCCAGCGGCTCGCCGAACGCTCGCACCTCACCGCTTTTTACGGGGATCAAACCGGAAATCACACGTAAAAGCGTCGTTTTGCCTGCGCCGTTCGCGCCGATGATCGTCACGAAGTCGCCTTCGTTGACCGAAAGCGACACGTCCCACAGCACCTGAATTTTGCCGTAGGCAGCGCTCAGGTCCCTTGTCTCCAAAATCACGCTTATAGCTCCTCTTCACCCAAGTACGCGGAGATCACCTGTGGGTGGCTCGTCACCTCTTGATAGGTTCCCTCGGCGATCTTCTGTCCGTAGTCCATCACTACCACCCTGTCCGCGAGGTCGCGTACGACGGGCATGACGTGTTCGATAAAGACGACGGTCACGCCCGATTCGCGCACAGAGCGGACAAGCGCGACGGCCTCTTTCGCTTCGGCGGGACGCAGGCCTGCCATGACTTCGTCTAAGAGAAGCACATCGGGTTGGGTGGCTAAGGCGCGGGCAATCTCGAGCCGCTTCTCCTGCAAAAGCGTCAGCTCTTCGGCGGGCGTATCTTTCACGTGCATAAGCCCGGAGCGCTCCAACGCATCCCGCGTAAGCTCACGCCCTTTCGCCTCGCCTACGCCCGCTTTGCCGAAAAGTGCCCCTACCAGCACATTCTCTTCTACTGTCATTTCAGGAAAAGGCTGCACGACTTGAAAGGCTCGCCCGAGCCCGGCGTGACAGCGCGTGGCGGGGTCCGCCTGGGTGATATCTTGACCTTTTAAGGTGACGCGCCCTCGAGACGGCATCAGAAGCCCCGACATCATGTTCAGCGTCGTGGTTTTACCAGCGCCGTTCGGTCCGATGATAGCTAAGATTTCGCCTTCGGACACCTCCACGTCGAGGTCAGCCACCGCCGCTAAGCCGCCGAAGGTCTTGCCCAAATTCTGCACCGATAAGACGCTCATGCGCGACTCCCGAACATACGCCGGAACAGTCCGACGATGCCCCTCGGCATGAAGAGGATGGAGAGAACGAGGACGATGCCGTAGCCAATCAGGTAGCCGTCTTCGAAGGTGCGCTTCAAAGTTTCCTCGAGCCCCGCCAGCACCCCCGCCCCCAACACAGGTCCGAGCGTCGTGTAGAGTCCGCCAAAAATCGGTGTGACGAGCGCTAAGACGGTCGTGCCGATGGCGAAGGTTTGGTCCGGGCTCACCGAGCCGATGCGGTGCGCCTCGACTGCGCCGAGTAAGCCGACGAGGAGGCTGGAGAGCGCGAACGCGAGCAACTTGTACCGCGCTGGACGCACGCCCATGACCGCCGCTACCTCTTCATTGGTGCGGATGGCGGTGAAGGCGGGTTTGAGCCTCGAGCTTTGAATGAGTAGGCTAATTAAAATCGTCAAGACGAGCAGCCCCGCGTAGACGAAGAAGTAACTCTCGTTGCGGTTAAAGGCGATCTCCCAACGCTCCATCTCACCGGGAACAAACGTCGGGCGAAAAAGCGCCTCGACGTTGATGCCCGCCGCGCCACCCGCGACGCGCGTAGGAAGCTGCTGCACCACAGCCCGCAACACCTCGGTAAAGGCGAGCGTGGCGATGGCGAAGTATATGCCGCGCAGCCGCAACGTGACCGCGCCGAGCGCGAGGGCGATAAGCGCCGCGACGAACCCGCCGAGCGGCAGCCCTACCCAGAGCGGCAACTCGGTCAGCTTGACGAGGATCGCTGTGGTGTATGCGCCCGCACCGTAGAACGCTGCGTGCGCCAGCGAGAGTTGTCCGGTGCGTCCTAGAATATCCCACGACAGCGCGAGCACGGCGAGCGTGATGCCACCTGTCAAGAGCGAGAGGTACGAGACCGAAGCGCGTCCGAAGACCTCTTTGAGTAAGCCGGGCATCAAAAAGAGGAGCGCGGCGAGAACAGCCAACGCGATAAGAGGTGTAGCGCGTCTCATGCGTGCTCCCGCTGCCGCACGATTAGCACGACAAAGATAATGGCGAAAAAGACCGCGTTTCTGAGCGCGTCACCGTTCGGGACGAGCGTCGCCACGAGCGACTCGGAGAGGGCGACAGCTAGAGACGCCCACAAGATGCCGCGAATGTTGCCGAGCCCAGCCAAGACGACAATCGCGAACGCTTTAAGCGTATACGCGAAGCCGACGGTGGGCGTGGGCGACTGGATGACGGCGATCATCACACCGCCCAAGCCAGCTAAAGCAGCGGAGAGCGCGAAGGCGACGAGGTAGATGCGGTTCACCTCGAGCCCCACCAGACTCGCCCCGACGCGGTTTTGCGCCACCGCTCGCATCGCCTTACCTAAAGAGGTCTTGAGCAGCGTAAAGTAGAGCACTCCAACTAAAACGACAGAGATGAGAAACGAAAAGAGCGGCACCGCCCCGACGCTCACGCCGCCGATTTGAAACCCTAACGCCCGGTACGGCACGTTAGCGATCGACACCGGGTCGCCGCCCCAGATGAGGAGCGCCGCGTTTTGCAAGATGATGCCGACGCCAAAGGTCAGGAGCATCTGGTTGAGTTCGGGCGCTTTAAGGACATACTGGATGGTTCCCAGGTAGATCGCCGCGCCGATGAGAAAGAGGATAGGCGCGACAAAGAGGAGCGACACGACGGGATCGAAGCCGAACGAGATAAAAAACTGGTACGCCAAGAACGCGCCCACCATAAAGAACTCGCCGTGCGCGAAGTTGACAATGCCAATCACGCCAATCGCCAGCGCCAGCCCCACCGAGACGAGCGCGTAGAGCCCCGAGGCGAGAACGCCCGAGACAATACCTTGAAGTAAAAGAGAAAAATCCATAACATGCGGGGTAGGGGGGATTCACGAATCCCCCCTACGATGCCCCGAAATCCTTATTGGCAGGACTCGAGCGGAGCCGTCGCCCGCGCCGTCGGATAGACGATTTCTCGCGTGCCGTTCTGATATTGGAAGACGAGCCACATGCTCTCGTCGAAGCCCTGGTGCGGCGTGATTTCGGACTGAGTAAAAGACCATTCACCCATCGGCGAGTTGAAGGTCAGGCTCTCCATCGCTTCGGTGACGGCGGCTTGGTCCGTCGTGCCCGCTTCGTTAATCGCGTCGGCAAAGGACCAGAGCTGCGCGTAAGCGAGCGCCGCCATGTAGTTGTCTGGCTCGCCGCCGTGCATCGCTCTATACGCCTCGGTGAACGCTTGCGCTTCGGGCGTGGGTAGGTTGGGCAAGAAGCCGATCAGACCCGTGACGCACGACGCTTCGGGCGCACCGGCGAACTGCGCGGGCCATCCTGGAGGAGCCCCGAAGATATGGCTCGGGCTAGCATTCAGCTCGCGAAGCTGCGAAATGATGGGCACCACGTCCGAGTCGTAACCGATCCAGTAGATCATGTCGGGGTCCGTCGCCACCGCTTTAGAAATCGCCGCGCGGAAGTCGCCCGTGCCGCCGAAAAGCGTGGACTTAAAGGCTTCGCGGAGCGGTACGTCAATCCCTTGCTCTTCGATAAGCGCCTCTGCGCCTGCCGCACCGGGACCGCCGAAGGCGGAGTCTTCGTGCAATAGGGCGACGTTTTCCACGCCCGTTTCACCGATAAAGCCTGTCGCCGCCTCGACGTTGTGGTAGTCCCAGGGGTGGACGTGGAAGAACCAAGGTTCTTCGCCTAAAAGCTCCTCGATGCCGTCGAAGCCCTCAATCCCGACGCCCGAGACCGCGCCGCCGATCCAGGACACGAGCGGCTGAAAGGTGCGCATGGACTCGACAAGTGCGAGGGTCGCGCCGCTCGAGTACCCCCCACCCACAAACGCCACCCCGTCTTCCACCATCAACTTTTCAAAGGCGGCTTGCGCCACGGCGGGGTCCGCTTGGGTGTCTTCGATGATAATTTCCAGCGGCTCCCCGAGCACGCCGCCAGCGGCGTTGATCTCTTCTAGCGCGAGTTCGAAGCCCGCGCGTTGTGCTTGCCCTGTACCCGCAGCCGCGCCGGTGAGCGGGCTCAAAATGCCGATTTGCACGGGCTGCGCGTACGCGAGCGTCAGCGCGAGTGTGGCGAGGAGGATGCATAACTTTTTCTTCATGGTGTCTCCTTAAATTAGCTGTTAGGTATTAGCGATTAGCAATTAGCTGTTAGGTTTTTCTTTTCTCTCAGTCCTTTCCTCTTTAACCTTTCATGTCGCTCCTTTCAAAAACTCTGCCAAGAGGTGGTTGAACCGCTCGGGGTCTTCGATCTGCGGGGAATGACCGATGTGCTTCCACAGCTCGAGCCTCACCTCTTCAGACGCCTCCGTAAGCGCCGCCGCCGTCTCCCTCGCCATCTCCTCCGACACGAGGTAGTCCTGTTCGCCGCGAATGACGAGAACGGGACACGTGACCTCTCTAAGGGCGCTCCTTACGTTGTAGTGCTCGAGCGCCCGCGCGTTGCCGCTAAAGGCGTTGGGGTTCATCTTCAGGGCGTCTTCGACGATGTCGCCGAAATAAGATGGCTTGCCCGTCGGCATCGTCGGCTCCAAGGCGCTCGCCATGAGTCCGGGGTTGTCCTTGAGCATCTCTAAACCCGTGTAGCGCTCCTCGGGCGTGACCAGCCCGCTCGGTCCGGCGGCGGCGATAAGGACGAGAGCGCTCAGCGTATTGGGCTGGCGAGCGGCGTAGACCTGCGCGACGCCGCCGCCTAAAGAGTGACCCATGAGGGCGAAAGTGGAGAGGTCCAGCACCTTCACGAAGTCGTTCAGCACATCGGCGTACGCCCCGATACTGATGTTGCCCTCCAGCGTGTCTGACTCGCCGAAGTTCGGCAAGTCGAGCGCCAGGACGCGCCAGCCTTCCGGCGGCGCTTTGAGCTGCTCGGTGAACCAGCGCTTGCTCGCGAAGTTACCGTGAACGCAGACTAGAGGGCGTCCGGTGCCTGACTCCTGATAGACAACCTCTACGCCACTGAGGTTGACGCTTTGCGTGCGAACGTCGGCGATCATGATTCCAATACCTCGTCAGGCTGAGTGATGAAGTCGCGCAAGAGGTCCGCCATCTCTTCCGGACGCTCGATCGGCGCGGCGTGTCCCGCCCTATCCAACACGGTGAGTTTGCCCCGCTGCGCCGCCGCTACGGTCTCCTCGCTGCAGCGTTTTGGCGTCAAGATGTCCTCTTCGCCAACAATAGCCAAAAGAGGTCCGCCATAACGACTGACCTCTTCCAGCGAACTCTCGAAGCTTGCCAGACCGTCGATAAGATAGCCAATCACCGCCGCGTCCGCTTGCGCCGCCTTGTCTCGGTACGAAGCGATCTCGTCGGCGTGCTGATTCATAAAGGTGTGCCCCCAGACCCAGGGTGTCGCCACGTCGAAGCGCAAGCCGGAGCCGCCCGCCTGGGTTGCCGCTTTCCAGCCGCGCAAGATGCTCCGCATGACAGCGTCCATCTGGCTGAATGAATCCACGACGGTGAGGGTCTTAACCCGCTCCGCGCCCAACT
Organism: Trueperaceae bacterium; assembly: GCA_965213925.1. Lineage (GTDB taxonomy): Bacteria > Deinococcota > Deinococci > Deinococcales > Trueperaceae > CBDBZX01. The sequence continues at coordinate 3,012,919 of OZ243927.1, read as the reverse complement.
CCGCCGCCGCGAGCGAGGCGATGATGCCGCCGTTACTTAGCCCGACGAGGTGGACCTCCCCCAGTTCCAACGCTTCTAATAGCCCTAACAAATCCTCTTTATGTTGCTGCGGCGTATAGGGTCCCTCCGGCTTCTCCGATTCGCCTTGCCCTCGGCAATCGTAGCGAAGGGTAGTGCACGTATCTTCCAAATAATGCGCCGCACCCTCCCACGCGGTGGTGTCCATCGTGAGACCGTTGATAAAGACAATCGTCTCGCTCTCTTGGTTCCCGCCGCGCTTGTAGTAGAGATTCACGCCGTTTACGCGAGTGTTGGGCATAGTGTCCTTTCGTGTCCAAATAATTCTTGCTGAAATCTTGGTAAAAAGATGCCGAAGTAGCCGACGATGACGAGCAGCCAGAGCAGCAGGACGACGCGCACGAGAAGCGCTTTCCAGCCTCCGACGCGGCGAAAGCGAGAGAAGAGTTTGGGCCTTGCAAAGAGAAGACCGTAGACCAGACCGACGCCAATAATGAGCCTCAGCATCCAGAGGATGAGGTCGCGCTCGCTCATTTTGAGAACTCCGAACCTAAAGCCCCTGAATCTAAAGATGAAGCCAGCGCCAAAGAGGTCAGCGCTGTTTTCTGAATTTTACCTGCGCCGCTTTTGGGCAACGTCTCGACGAAACGGATGTGTTTGGGCACTTTGTACTTGGCGAGTTTTTCCTCGAGATAGGTTCTGAGCGCGTCTTCGCTGACCTCTTCACTGAGGACTCTATCTTTTAGGACGATTGCCGCGAGCCCCACCTCACCCCACTGCGCGTCGGGCACGCCCAAGACGGCGCACTCGGCAACCGCAGCGTGGGTGTAGAGCGCGGTTTCCACCTCGACTGGGAAGACGTTTTCGCCGCCCGAGATAAACATCTCTTTGCGCCGCCCGACGACGGTAAAAAAGCCTTCGTCGTCTCTCACCGCGAGGTCGCCCGTCCAGAGCCAGCCCTCTTTAAGCGCGTCCGCCGTGTCTTGAGGGCGCTCAAAGTAGCCGCTAAAGAGGTGTGGACCGCTCAGCGTGAGTTCGCCAACCTCATTTGACGAAACAGCTTCGCCCGTCTCACTGCGAATCACCGCGTCGCTATAGAAAATAGGCTTCCCGACTGAGTCAGGACGCGCCGCCGCCTCGTCCGTTTGGATAGAGAAGCAGTTGACGCCCGCCTCGGTGAGCCCGTAGCCCTGTTTGAACGGAACACCTCTTTGCGTAAATGCTTCGCGGACGGGCGCGGGGCAGGGTGCGCCCCCTGAAATCGCCCAGCGTACGCCGCTCAAATCGGCGTCTGCAAAGTCTGGATGGTCTTTGACCATGCGGTACATCGCCGGGACCATAAACATTACAGTTGCGTTCGTCTTCTGCAAGAGGTCGAGATACGCCCCGGCGTCAAAGCTGGACTGTAAAACCACTCGGGCCCCCATATGCAGCAGCGGCACCGTGAGCGCGTTCACGCCTGCGTGGAAGCAAGGCGTCGCTTGAACCGCGCAGTCGTCCTCGCGTAGCCCCCAGGAAAAAACGGTGTTGACCGCGTTAGTGAAGCCCTGGCGGTAGGGTTGCATCACGCCCCGAGGACGCCCCGCGCTGCCGCTCGTAAGGAGAATCATCTGAATGTCTTCGCCGCTTAGCTCAATGTTAGGAAAGGTAAGGGAGTCGGCTCGGAGCCACTGATTGTAGTGCTCGAGCGAAACAAGCCCCAGTCCCGTCCCCTCAGCTTTCTCCTCATGCGTCTCGTCGTAAAAGAGGAGTGTAGGGCGCAGATACGCCGCCACCTCTCGCTGCTCCTCTGTGCTCAACCGAATGTTAAAAGGCGCGTAGACAAAGCCCAGCTTCGCGGTTGCTAAAATCAGGTCTACATGCGCGAGGTGGTTGTGCGCCAAAATGCTGACCCTGTCGCCCTTTTGGACACCTCTTTGCTGAAGCTGCCCGGCGAGCTTACGTGCTCGTTCGTCAAGCTCGGCGTAGGCGTACCAGCGCCCTTCAAAATAGAGCGCCTTGCGCTTCGGCGTCAGCACGGCGCGCCTTGCGGCAATATCGAAGCGGTTCACGCCTTCACCTCGAGCCCACGCCTGATAAAATCGAAGGTCGTCTCGATAGCGCTCTCGGGCGGCTCGCAGCCCTGCCAAATCGCGTAGCGCAATCCTAAAAAGTGCGACACGCCCATGAGCGCCCAGGCTTGCGCTTCAGCGTCGCCGGGGCGAATCTGTCCGTCAGCCTGGGCGGTCTCCAAGCCCGTTTTGTACGCAGACAGGAGCGTCTCGTAATACTCGCGGTAGATGGCTTCGTCCACGAACTGCGACTCCATCACCACGCGGTAGAGGTTGCCGTTTTCTAGGCTAAAGCGGGCGAAAGCGACTAAACCGGCGCGTTCTAGCTCGAGCCTGTTTTCCAACCCCGTCGTCGCCTCAGCGAGCGCCCTACGCAGTTCGCGCCCCATGCGCCGCACGAGTTCGCGTAAAATACTCTCTTTGGAGGGGAAGTAGAGGTAAAACGTCCCTTGCCCAACCTCGGCGCGGCTGGTGATGCTCGAGACCGACGCCTTAGAAAATCCCTTCGTGCCGAACTCTGCTTCGGCGGCGTCGAGGAGCTTTTGCCGCGTGGCTTCGCCGCGAGGGGTGGTGGGTTGGGGCAAATCGGGCATATGCGTTAAGTACCCTTTCCGAAATTAGAGGATGCGGCGAACGCGGGGCTCGAGTTCAATGAAGCCGCTTATCTCTAAAACTGAGACCTGAATCAGTCGTCAGAATACACGAAGTGGGGCGGAGCGTCAACTTGTGTTCTTTTTGCGAAGAACGCTCTAACAAGAGGTCGCTCGTCCATGCTAGCCTTGCGGAGTCTAGGCAAAATTAAGGGTGTATCCCGGATAAAATGCGCTCGCGTGCACGACTTTCTGCACAGTTTCCTGCATAGTGTAGCGCGAATGCTGGATGAATACCGCGAAAGATGAGGTGATGGGTGTGGACCGTTTTTCGTTTCGTTCGCTAAACTACCTGTTATGTTTATTCATATTATGCCTGCTCGTTCTCAGTGCGTGTGCGTCAGATTCAGACCTCTCGGCTGAACTGACAACCCAGGTGGTGACGTTAGAGCAAGTCGCCAATTTCGGCTCCAACCCCGGCAACCTGCGCATGTTCCGCTACGTGCCGAATAATCTACCTACGAACGCGCCACTCGTCGTCGCACTGCACGGCTGCACGCAGTCCGCGAGCGTCTACGCGAACGGCGCGGGTTGGGCGAAATACGCGGATAAGGACGGCTTCGCCCTCCTCTTCCCTGAGCAGAAGAGCGCCAACAACCAAAATGCCTGTTTCAACTGGTTCGAATCCGGCGACATCCGTAGAGGTGCGGGTGAGCCGCTCTCCATTAAGCGGATGGTGAACAAAATGGTCTCAGACTACGGTCTCGATTCGGAGCGCGTTTTCGTCACGGGTCTCTCGGCGGGCGGCTTCATGACGACGGTGATGCTGGCGACGTATCCCGACGTGTTCGCGGGCGGCGGCGTCATCGCAGGCGGACCGTACAGGTGCGGCGTGGGTCTGGTGAACGCTTTTAGCTGCATGAACCCTGGCGCGAACAAAACGCCGAAGGCTTGGGGCGACTTGGTAAGAGGTGCATCGAACTATTCGGGTCCTCAGCCGAAGGTCTCCATTTGGCACGGCGACGCGGACTATACCGTGAGAGACGCAAATTTGCGAGAGGCAATGGAGCAGTGGACGAACGTGCACGGCGCGGACCAGCAAGCCGACGTGTCGGACACGGTAGAGGGCTACCCGCATAAGGTCTACCAAAAGGACGGCGTAGACGTGGTCGAAACCTACAGCTTGACGGGCATGGGGCACGGCACACCCGTTGATCCCGGCTCAGCGGAGGCAGAATGCGGACAGGCGGGGGCGTACATCTTAGACGTGAACATCTGCTCGAGCTACTACATCGGGCGTTTTTGGGGCATCGTCGCGGAAGCGGGTGAGGATGGTGGCGACAATGGAGGCGGGGACGATGGCGGTGATGGTGACGGTGATGGTGGCGGTGATGACGGAAACGTAACCTGCTGGACGGACACGAACGCCGCGCACTACGCCGCAGACCGGGCGGTTCAGATCGGGCTCGAGCCCTGGGAGAGCTACTCCGCGAGAGGCTCGTACCGCTGGCTCGGCTACGCAACCCGGACGACGAGCTTGGAAGAGGTGCGAGAAGGGTACTACGCTCGAGTGGCGTCTTGTCCGTAGTTTCATAAAACAAGGGGTTGCAACCCCTTGTTTCGCTCACAGTATTGCAAGAGGTCAAAGAGGTCATTTAAGCGCCAGCGCCGCCGCGTGCTTCCCTGAAAGAAGTGCCAAAGGAATCCCGCCCCCTGGATGCACGCTGCCACCTGCCAAAAAGAGGTTTTGTATGCCGTGAACCGTCTGTTTCGGACGCAAGGTTTGCAGGAGTGAGTGCGGAGCCGCGCCGTAGATGCTGCCCCTATGGGCGAGCGTGGTGAGGTAGCGCGGCGGGAAGATTTTCTGGACCTCGAGCCGCTTTCTCACCGCCAAGCCGCGCCGCTCCAAGAGGTCAATAAGATGCTCCGCGTAGCGTTCCTCATCGTAGCTGACCTCTTCCGACACAGCAGGCGCGTTCGCCAACACGAACCAGTTTTCGCCCCCACGCGGCGCGTCGTCCAACTGAGATTTGCTACTTATCGACACATAGAGCGTCGGGTCACGGGGTAGTTCGCCGCGCTTGACCTCTTCGAATTCAGCGCGGTAGTCCTTCGGAAAGAGGATGTTGTGGTGGGTGAGCCCTGGCGTTTGACCTCTTAATCCAAGCAAGAGGACGAAGCCGGACAAGGAGGGCTCGAGCCTCTCTCGTCTCGTCCTCCTCCCCAAAAGCTGGTATGTACGGATGATATCGAGCGAGGAGATGACGGTGTCGGCTTTGAAGAGACCTCTCGAGGTGTGGACTTTCAGGAGGTTAGCGTGAGTCTCGAGCCGCTCCACCTTCGTTTCGGTCAAGATTTCGACGCCGAGCTTTTTAGCCAAAGCACAGAGCTGGTTGACTAAACCTCGAATGCCCCCTTCGGGGTAGTACGCGCCCAACCCCAATTCGGTCCAAGCAATATTGTGTAGTACCGCCGGGGCGCGGTGGGGGTCCGCGCCGAAATAGGTGGCGAAGCGCAGGAAAAAGGTTTTGAGGTCGCCTTGTGCGCCTAGTGACTCGAGCAAACCCGGCAACCTCTTAAAAGGATGCGCTCGGAGCCCGTGCTGGAGCCCGTAGCGTGCCAAAGCAGTGAGCCCCGGCGCTTGGTCGTAGAGGAACGTCGGCGCGGCCGCCTCGTAAAGTGCACGCGCCTCCGCGACTAAGTTGCGGTAAACCTGCGCTTCTTCGCCGCTGAGTTGCGCCGTCGTTTTTTTCACGTCGCGGTATACGTCCCACACGCGCCCACTCCCAAAGCGGTAGCGACAAAGTGGCTCTAAGGATTTGAATACAGGCGGCGTTTCCCCCGCTCGTTCGAAGAGGTCGGTGACGATATGCGGCAGCGTCCACACGCTCGGTCCGATGTCGAAGCGGTAGCCCGACTCAGCGTATTCGCCCGCTTTGCCGCCGAGCGAGGGGGCTTGCTCTAAGAGCGTGACCTCTCGCCCCTCGAGTGCCAAGTGAACCGCCGCCGACAACCCAGCGAAGCCGCCGCCGAGTACGAGCGCCGACTTCACCGACCTCTTCTCACCCTTCATATTCACGCCCTCGCCACGCATAGCGCCCGTTGCGCAAAAGTGCCCGCACGCCGACACGCAGGAGCGGGTACGCCGCCAACGGTTGCAAAAACGCTTCCAAAGGCGTTCGGTGCGTTTTGTAAGCGGTCAAACCGCGCTGGAAGACACCTAGAGCAGCAGGAACGAGCCAGAGCGGATTGATGAGCGCGAAAACCCACGAAAGCGTATAGGCGAGCGTATTCAACGCGAGCGAGAGCGCCAAAAAGGGGCGGCTGTTGCCGTGCGCGGATAGGATATTCTTGCTGAACCCTTCTAAAATCTCGTTTTCATTTTTGTACATCCGCGTGCTCAACATGTCGCCGCCCAAAGCTAACGCCACACGCAACCCCTGGCGCTTCGCCGCTTGCCCCATGCGCACGTCCTCTAAAACCTCTCCTTTGAACGCTTTGTGCCCGCCGACGCGCCGATATGCCCGCCGCGTCCAGAGCATGAGCTGACCGTTGCCCGCTGAGAACGCGCCGAAGGGGAGATGTTTGACGCCTATGTAAGGCAACCAGCCGAGCAAGATAAGGTCGACGATAGGAACGTAGAGTCGTTCTTTGAAGGTGCGTGTGATTTGGCGGGGCCACACGCTGACAAAGGCGGCTTTTTGGGTTTGCTGGAACTCGAGCAACCCTAAGAGCGCTCCCGCCTCCCACAGCACGTCGGCGTCTGTAAAGATGAGCAGTGTCCCCGAGGCGGCGTTGGCGAGCTGCTCGCACGCCCAGTTCTTGCCGTTCCAGCCCCCCGGCGGCGCTTCGCCTTGTAGTGCCCTAAGCTTCGGATACTGCGCCGCGAAGAGCGCCAATACCTCAGCGGTTCGGTCTTGCGAATCGTCGTCTAAGACGAGCACTTCGTAGATACCTTGTTGCGCCAGAATGCGCGGCAGCGTCACGGGCAAGTTGTCCTCTTCGTTGCGAGCGGGGATGAGAATGGAGACTTTGGGAACTTGAGGTAGGGTCGTTTCAACCTCTCGCGCGGCTTTCAGAACTGGAAAGGTCGAGAGATTGGAGAGCAGCGTCAGAAGCTGCACGCCGACAAAACCCGTCGCCAGCCACCAGAGCCAGCCCACGCTCATAAGGTCGGCACAGGGACGCAGTTAAGGAGCATGTGCAATTTTGATCGCCAGGTGTGGCAACCAAAACCGTGCGGATGCGAGTACCGGTCAGCGCTACCGCTATGCGGCAACACGCCTTGCAAAGGTAGGTGCGCGTTGTTTTCGGAATGTCTTCGTGGCATCGTATCAAGAGCGATAATACCATCCACCTCTTACGCCCTCTTCACGCCAACCTTCTCGGCCCGACGGTGGGACGCTAGCGCCAAAGCCGCGCCACCCACCCCATGCGTTCGTGAAAGCTCTGCGGACCCGTAAGCCACGCTTCAAAACCGGGCGGCGGCGCTTCGGGGTCGGCGCTCCGTAACATCTGGTCGACCTCTCCTAAAAGCGCGTTGAGACTCGCTCGCACCTCTCGGCTCAGCGCGGCGCGGTCTGTATCCGGCTCTAACCTCTTGCCTAGCACCATGAACGCTTCGGGGTGCTGCGAACCGCGCACGGCGGTTCGCAGCGCGAGTGGGTAGATAGGGACGTTCGCTCGCTCGGCTAAAAACGCCACGCCTTCCTCGACCTCTTTCACCTCACCTGCCGGGCGAATCGCCCCCTCACAAAAGATGAACATCACCTCGCCCTGCGCCAAACGCCTCAGCGCGTGGCGCACCTCTTTGGGAGAAATCACGCCCATACGCCGAAAGAAGCGAAAGCGCGAGAGCTGCGCCTCGCCCATCATGCCGCCTAGAGGTTGCGCCACGCGCCCCTGCACGAGCCACGCCAAGTAGCCGTCCCACCAGGAATGATGGTTCGCCGCGACGATGTAGCCGCGCTGGGGGAGCGCGTCCCAGTCTCCTCGCGTATAGACGCCGTGCAGCCCGCTCCTTAGTGAGCGCCGGATGATGAAGGGCATGGCGCGGACGATCCAACGTTCGATCTCCTCAGCGAAGAGGGTTTTGAAGTGCGCAGACCGGATCACGCGCTGATCATTTCGCGCGCTGCGCGCCGCTCAAGACCGGTCGCCCTCGCCACGAGAAAACAAACGCGCCCATCGCGGCGAGCGTCACCAACGCAGCTAGCGTGAGACCGAAAAAGAGGAGCCCCGTCGCCATCAAAAAAGCTTGAAGGGCGAAGATGAGGCGCAAATCTGTGCTCGCTTCTCCCTTTAGACGGGGCTCGAGCTTGAGGAGAACCCACACGAGCACCACGCCCGCCGCGTACCAGCCGAGGAAGTTCGTGAGCGGGATATCGTAGTACACGCTCTGCGCCTGAAAGGTCCAAAAGCCTTTGTCCACCATGAGGGGGTCTAGCCCCAAATCCCACGCGACGAGCGCCAGAGGCGCGACCCAGAGTTTGCGCGTCCCGCTCACCGCAAGGGCGATGAGCGTAAAGGCGAACCAGCCGAGCGGCACGAGCAGCGGAACGCCCAAAAGACTCGGACCGGGCGCGGTGTAGTCGTAGGAACCGAAGGGAAACCCCGTCGTGTGACCTAACCACTCGACCAGCACGCCGAACGAAAACGCCGCCGCGAAGAGGAGCCACGTCCTCACACCGTAGCGCTCCAAGGCGTAGCCGAAAATCCCCAAGGCTAGAAGCGCCGTGCTGACGTAGGCGAGCGGCGCGAACGCTCCCGGCACGAGCGGCGTCGGGACCATGCTGAGCGCCCACAGCGCCAACGCCCCGCGCCACCAGCGCACGCCGCGCAGGGTGTCGAAACGTGCGAGCGAGGCAGGCTCCAACGCGAGCGTCAGTCCGAAGACGACGAGCAGATTGGTCACCAAAAAGAAAAACGCCTCTTCGACGGGTAACCCTAAGGGGACGAGGCCGCTCGAGAGCCGCTCACTGATCCACCAAATCCCGTCTCCAATCGCCAAGCGGTCCGCGGCCCAGAGATAGAGCGTCGGTACGGCAACCGCCGGAAGTAAAAGCCGCCAGCGCCGCACCAACAAGTCGCCGCCGAAGCCCCACTGCAGCGCGAGCACGGGAGCTGCCCACACCGCGATGAGCCCGAAATAGGTCCCCTTGGGCGCGGTGAGCGCCAGTACGCCCGCCGCCCCGACAACGAGCCAGAAGAGCGCGCCGTAGACGCGGATGCGCAGCCTCGAGTCCGGCGAAAGCTCCCGCTTCTGAGCGCCGAAACGCCGTGCCAAAAAGAAGAGAAACATCCCGGTTAGAAGCGTTTGCAAGATGAAGAAGAGGTACTCTTCGACCGGCACATAGCCGACCGTCGCCCACACGCGCTCCGCCCCGTAGCCCCAGACCTCTTGCGCGACCAGATAGTTGTCCCACGGCGTCGTGTAGGCGAAGGCGATCAAAACGTGCAAGAGGAGCGCCCAAAACGCGAACGGGGTCTGTCTACCTAAGCTGCCACTCAAAGGGCGGCGGCGAGCCTCGAGCCAAGAGATGAGCCCTAATATGAGGACCGGCGGCAGAGTGAAGATAAAGTGAAACTGAAAATAGGTCATCTCAATCAGTATAGAACTTGCTCAGGGTTCCTGTTTGGTGAAACCTGCTATCTCTAATACGTGTACAATACGTGTATGCAAAAAAAGCTCACTATTACGATTGACGAACAGGTTTACGAAGGTCTTTACGCTCAGATCGGTCAGGGCAAGATAAGCCAGTTTATAGAGTCTTTAGTACGTCCTCACGTCCTTCCTGACGATTTGGACGCGGCTTATAAGCAGATGGCTGAGGATGAGGTGCGTGAGGCGGAAGCGCTAGAGTGGTCTGAAGGAACGCTCCTAGAAATTGACGAAAACAGGTGAAACGGGGCGAGGTGTGGTGGGTCAACTTCAGCCCTTCTGTCGGCGGTGAAATCCGCAAAGTGCGTCCTGCTGTCATCATTAGCAACGACGCTTCTAATACGGATTCCGATTGATTACTCCATAAACTCCTTCGGAGTTTCTTCCGTGCTCATCGGAATCCGTATTTTTTCTACTCGCATCCGCTCGGGATTAAATACGCTACTTTGTAGCGTATTTAACCGGAAAGGGTATGACAAGCATCTCAACCGCATCCAGGTTGTACCGCTCACGAGTAACGTCGCCCGCCTTTACCCGAGTGAGGCTTATGTGACGCTAGGCGGCGAGCAGCGTAAGGCGGTGGCAGACCAGCTTACGACGGTCAGCAAAGAGCGCTTGTCAGGACAAGTCGGCGTTTTGAATAGAGATGATTTAGGGCAGATTGAAAGGGCGGTTCGGGTGCCCTAAAGGATTTCCTTCGGTCACAGCTCGAGCTTACCTGACGTCGTCTTTAGTCAAGCGAAGATGACGTTGAGATGTTCGGGAAGAGGGCTCGAGCCTCGCCCAAGCCCTACACCTCACGCTACTTCTTCAAGCGCCGCCTCCATCAGCTCACAACCCTTGTCCGTGTCTTCATCCGAAACATTCAGATGCGGCGCAATCCGAACTACATTGCTGTAGAGTCCGCCTTTGCCAATGAGGAGTCCCTGCTTCCGCGCTGTATTGACAAATGCCGCCGTCCGCGCACTGTCGGGCTCTTTGCTCCCGTCTGGCTGCACGATCTCAAAGGCTTGCATCAGCCCCATCCCGCGCACATCGCCTAAGAAGGGGTAACGGGTCCGCATCTCTTCCATGCGCTCACGCAGCTTTGCGCCTTGCTTTTCGGCGTTCTCCCAGAGCTTGTTCTCCTCGATGTATTCAATCGTCGCGTACGCCTGCGCCATCGCCACCGGGTTGCCGCCAAAGGTTGCCAGTGTGAGCCCGTTCACCGCCTCTGCCACTTCGGGCGTCGCGATGGTGCAGCCCACGGGCGCACCGTTGGCGATTCCTTTGGCAAAGGTCATGATGTCAGGCTCCACGCCCCAATGCTCGATGCCGCACATGTGCCCACCCGTACGCCCCCAGCCCGTTTGAACCTCATCGATAATCAGCAGTCCGCCCGCCTCTCTTACAACGGGCAAGATGCGCTGAAAATAGTCCTGCGGCGCAACCACAAAGCCGCCCACCCCTTGAATCGGCTCCGCCATGAACGCGGCGATTCTGCCGTTCGTGCAGGTCGCGATCATCTCTTTAAGGTCGTCCACCAAGAAGTCTAAAAACTGCTCCTCGTTCATCCCCGCAGGCATCCGGTAGGTGTAGGGGTTGCGGACGTGCTTAATCGCCCCGTCGAACACGCCGCCCAAACGCCACGTGCCGTGCGCGGTCATGCTCATCATGCTGACCGAGCGGCCCGAGTAAGCGTGACGAAGCGCGATGATGTCGGTGTTGCCCGTGTACATCCGCGCGGCGAGAATCGCAGTTTCGTCGGCCTCTGTGCCGCTGCTCGTAAAAAAGCAGTGCTGCAAGCGTCCCGGTGTCAACTTCGCAATTTTTTCTGCGACTTTAATCGTAATTTCGTTGATGTAGAGCGTCGAGGTGTGCTGCACGCGGAGAAGCTGCTCGATAACCGCCGCTGTGACCTCTTCGTTAGCGTGACCTACTGACACGGTGAGGATACCGCCGAAGAAGTCTAAATATTTATTGCCCTCCACGTCCCAGACGAACTGGTCTTTGGCGTGGGAGACGGCTAAAGGCTCATCGCCGTAGAGAAGCATCTTGCTCTGGATGGGGAAGAGGTACTCCTTTTGGCGGTCTAGGAGTTCGTCGGTGCGGTTCTTAGTGGAAATCATAAAAGCCTCCTCTAATATGATGATTTTGAGCGTTATACTCGAGCTGTGCGAATGTCTTACCGTTCGGCTAAGCGCTATTTGTTTCGGTCAGTGGACCGTTCTATACATTTCAATCAGATGAAACCCGTGACGCGAGATAAAATAAGGCGCACAACCAGTGTACGCCTTTCGTGTCAGCGTTGCCTATTCCGCGCCGCTCACCGCTTCGTAGACGCTCGAGTTCACGATCTCTCCATAAGAGAGCGCCTCGTTAATCAGCCCGACTTGCACGAGCAACTCAACCGACTTATTGAACGCCTCTTCGCTGAGCGCACCGATTTCCGTATCCTCACTCGGTCTGACGAGTTCGGCGACGCGGTCCATCTGCCAGGACTGGTGGATTTCGGGGCTCGAGGTGCTCCCCGACCCCGCACAGGTATCGCCGCAATAGCCGAGCACGATTTCGACGGCTTCCGCCGGGTTCTCCACCGCGACCTCCCAGCCGCGAATCGTCGCCCGCAAAAAGCGCTCCGCGACCTCTTGCCCGGAGACGCCCGAGCCTTTGAAGTCTTCGCTCTCCAATAACTCCGGCGTCGTAAAGATGAGGTCTTCTAGGAGTTCCGCGTCGATTTCTGAGGGGTCTAAGATGTTCAGGTTGTCCAATTCGTACCCAAGTCCGACAATCTGATCGAGTTCGTTATAGGTCATGACCGAGGCGACGTCCACCTCATTCGGAAAGACGAGCGCGGGGTCAAAGGCGTACACGACCGCGTTCACATCGGGGTTGCTCGTCGTCGGGTCGAGGTCGGAAGTTAAGCCCTCCACGTCGAACACAGCCTGCGCGACGAACTCGTTGCCGAAGCCCCACACGCCCACGCGCCGCCCGGCTAAGTCAGCAAAAGTCTCGATGCCCGAGTCTTGCAGCGACACCATCCGGTAGCCCGAGTCCTGGTAAATCTGCGCGATTTGCACCACCTCGAGCCCCTGCTCGCGCTGCACCAACATATTGGCAATCCAGTCCGTCCCGAAGTCAGCGTTACCCGAGGCGACCTGCACCGTCGGGTTGACGTTGCCGCCGTCCAAGACCGTGACCTCTAAGCCTTCTTCCTCATAAAACCCCTGGTCAATCGCCACGAAGTACCCCGCAAACTGCGCCTGCGGAAACCACTTCGACTGAAAGGTCACGGGGATGAGGTCTTGGGCGAACGTGATAGAAAAGAGAAGCGCGGCGAGAGTGAGTAAGTTTTTTTTCATGGTTTTCCTCCTATGAGATGACGCGAACGAGAGATGGGCGAAAGAGGTTTGGCGCTTTCCACTGACTTCTGACTGCTGACTTCTCAACTCTTCATCCTGACTTCTACCTTCCTTCCCTAAACGACGAATGCCACCCAGTCAAGCGCCGCTCCAACCAGGCGAGCGCCCCGTAGATGGCGATAGAGATGACGCTCGAGACAAAAATCGCCGCAAACACCACGTCATATGCCCCGCGCCGTGCTGAGAGAGAAATCCGCTGCCCCAATCCTTCGGGCGGACCTGGAATCAAGAACTCCGCGACGATGACGCTGATGACGGCTAAAACGGCGGCGAGTTTGAGGGCGTTGAAGAGGTAGGGGAGAGCATTCGGCAAGCGGAGTTTGAAAAACACTTCTCGGGGGGTGGCGGCGTAGGCGCGGAGCAGCTCGAGTTTGAGCGCGTCCACCGACACGAGCCCCTGCACCGTGTTGAGCACCACCGGAAAGAAGGTCACGATGACCACAACCGCCGCTTTCGATTCCCAATCCACGCCAAAGGCTCGCCCCAACACAGGCGCAAGTCCGACGATGGGTACCGCACCGAAGGCGGCAGCGAGAGGTAAAAAGCCGCGCCGCAAAAAGGTGCTAAAGGCGATGCCGACGCCCGCCAAAAAGCCCATCGTCAGCCCAACCGCGAAGCCGAGCAAGACCTCTTTGATGAAGGTGACGTAAGCGTCTGAAAGGAGCACGCTGAACGAAGCTGTGAGCGAGCGCCACACGTCCACGACACTCGGGAAAATCCCTTTCGGCACGCCGTAGCCGACAACGAGACCTTGCCAGATGAGGAGGAATAGGAAGGGGACGGAGGCGGAGGGTAAAAGTATCTTTAAGCGGGTCTCGAGGGAAGAGGTCGTCTCGTCTGTACTCACTCGTCCAACCGCGAATATAGAGATGAAGAGAAAGCCCCAAAGGAGTGACCAGAAACCCCATGCTCCTTCACCATTTGTGTTCATCAGCGACAGAACCGTTGCAAATGCACCAAGAAGCCCGACAGGAACGAGCGCAACTGCAAACCAGAAGCGTCCGACTGTTGCGCCGATGAGCGAGAGAAGTCCGAGAACGAGTAGCGTGACGCTGAATGCACCCACGCCACTGCTAAGAGGTCCGAAGAGCCCAACCGGTGCAATGAGAGACGCGGCGAGCGCCGTCCAAATCGGCTTTACGGAAGAGGTCACGTCCGCTCCCAAGGTGCAATCAAACGCTGCATCAAGCCAACGAGTGCCACTAAGCCGACGCCCAGAAGCGCCGAGATGAGCAGCAAAATCCACACATCCGCGACGTTACCCGACTGCACTTGACCCAAAATCTGAAAGCCCAGCCCGCGCCGATTGTTCGATTCGGTTTCCGCGACGAGTGCGCCGACCAAGGCGGCGGCGGTTCCCAGTTTGAGAGAGGTAAAGAAGAAGGGTACGGCAGCTGGAAAACGTACCTTCGTAAAAACTTGACGCGGTGAGGCAGCGTACGAGCGCATGAGGTCTAGGGCGAGCGGGTCCACCGAGCGCAGACCTTTTACAGTGCCGACGACAACAGGAAAGAACGCGATGTACGCGCCGATAATCGCAGTGGGCAAAATACTCGTCTGAATGGTGATGCCGAAGTTACCCAACACGAGGAGCAGCACGGGCACGAGCGCGATGATGGGGACGGTCTGCGAGGCGATGACCCAGGGCAAGAGGGCACGCTCGAGCGGTCTCAAAAGTACAAAGAGCACCGCCAAGATAATCCCCACCGCTCCCCCCAACGCCAACGCCGCCGACGTTCCAAGCGCCGTATAAAGCGTCGCTCTCACCACGTTGCGCTCGTCCGTAAAGGGATACTTGCTAAAGAAGGGCGCGACGCCCGCCGCAATCCAGTGGGGAAAGGGGACGGGGTGCTGTGGCAAGGCGAAAAAGCACTCGAGCACGTTCGCCCCGCAGCTCGGTCTCGCGTAAAAGGTGTATTGGTCGGTGGCGAGGCTCGAGCCTACAGGTGGAGCCTCCGCCAGCGTGACCTCTCCCTGTGCTGGATTCGTCACCGCGTAATCTGGATACTGCCTGAGCTGCGCGTTGCGCGGCGGTGGGCGTGAAAAGGTGAGGATGTTGGCATTTCTGGAGAAGTTCTCCCCCTCTTCCAAAAACCGCCTATCCAACGTCACCAGTCCCGACTGACTCTCAAAGGTAAAGGTTCGCGTTTCTCCATCTACCCGTTCTTCAGGTCGTTCGGCGTCATAGGTGAGCGGCGTGTCGTTCACTAAAAGCGTCCGCCCGCTGTCGTTTTCCACAAGGTTGTTTGCAGGGAAGGTGAAGGTGCGATTTTCACCATTGACCTCTCCCTGAAGCGGTTGACGCTCGGTGACGATCTCTTTTTCCCACTTCCTGATGTCTTGCATGTCGCGGTAGGCGAGAGGTAGCCCGAACACGAGGGCGAGGGGATAGCCTAAGAGGATGAGCAGGGTCAGCACTGCGAACACCGGGAGATAGCTTTTGAATGAGGGTAAAAACTTGAGAAGAGAAAAGGACTGAGGACTGAGTGCTGAGTTTTTCTCTTTTCTCTCAGTCCTCAGTCCTTTTTCCTCAGTCCTCATCAGTGAACCCCTCTCAAAGACTCACGCACTTCGGTTGCTAAGTCGAAAAATTCCTTCGATTCTCTTGTATCGTTATCTCTCGGATAAGGCAAGTCCACCGGGATCACCTGCTCGATTTTGCCGGGGCGCGGCGTCATCACGATGATGCGTGAGGAGAGGAAGACGGCTTCGGCGATGGAGTGGGTGACGAAGACGACGGTCTTTTTCGTTTCCTGCCAGATCGTCAAGAGTTCGTGATTCATCTGCTCTCTGGTGATTTCGTCCAGTGCGCCGAAAGGTTCGTCCATCAAGAGGAGTTTGGGGTCAAAGGCGAGCGCCCTTGCAATCGAAACGCGCTGCTGCATTCCACCCGAAAGCTGCCAGGGATATTGATGGTGGAAGTCTCGCAAGCCGACCATCTCGAGTAACTCTGCCGCCCGCTCCTTACGCTCTGCTTTAGAGAAATTCATAATCTCTAAGGGTAGCGTCACGTTTTTGAGCACGGTCCGCCAATCGTATAGCACCGGAGCCTGGAAGACGTAACCGTATTCGCGGCGTTCTCTCGCTTCCTGGGGCGTCTTGCCCGTCACCGTAATTTCGCCCGAGGTCGGCTGGATGAGGTCGGCGATAAGGCGCAGAAGGGTTGTTTTGCCGCAGCCCGACGGACCGATGAGCGAGATGAATTCGCCCTCTCTAATTTCTAGGTTGGCCTTTTTGAGCGCGACGGTTTCCGTACCGCGCCCCGTATAAACCATGTTGAGGTCGCGGATACTGATGACGGTTTGAACGTCTTTCTTGGGTTCAGTAGCAATCAAGCGGATACCTCATAGATTCGAAATGTCGTAAAATATGTACATGGTCGTAGCAGATATTCCCATACTGGCGAACGGCGACAGACTCACCCGTGCGGAGTTCGAGCGGCGCTATCACGCTACGCCGCGCCTTAAAAAAGCCGAACTCATCGAAGGGGTTGTTTACGTGCCGTCTCCTGTTCGTCATCAAAGACATGGTCATCCTCATACTCGCATCGTCATGTGGTTAGGAGCCTATGAGATAGCCACACCGTTTTCGTCCATCTCGGATAATGCAACCGTTCGCTTGGATATGGACAATGAACCTCAGCCCGACGCGCTTCTAAGGCTCGAGCCCAAAGTCGGCGGAACCTCTTCTGTGAGCGCGGATGACTACATCGAAGGTCCGCCCGAGTTAGTGGTCGAAATCGCTTCAAACACCGCCTCCTACGATTTGCACGACAAACTCCGCGCGTACCGCCGTAACGGGGTGAAAGAATATCTAGTGTGGCGGGTGGAGGATAGCGCGTTCGACTGGTTTGCGTTGGATGAAGAGAGGTATGTGAGGCTCGAGCCCAAAGACGGAATTTTGGAAAGCCGCACCTTTCCGGGGCTTGTGCTTGATACAAGGGCGCTGCTCGAGGATGACATGCAAGTCATGATGACGCTGCAAAATGCTCTAAAAAGCGAAGCGCACGAGAGGTTTGTAGGGGAGCTAGAAGCGAAAGCCAACACCTAAGCGCCCGCCTCACGTTTTAGTAGCGTTCCCCACCCCTGCTCACCGACGAACTCACCCTCTTTAACTTGTACCTTACCTCTTACCGTCACTGTCTTAACGCGCCCGTCTACTTCTGTCCCTTCAAACCCACTATAGTTGACGTTCATCGTTTGACTTTGCGCCGAAATCGTATCTTCTGCGTTCGGGTCATAAATCACCAAGTCGGCGTCGCTCCCTACCGCAATCGTCCCTTTGCGCGGAAAGAGCCCGAATAACTTAGCGGCTTTGGTCGAGGCTGCCTCCACGAAGCGGTGCACATCCAAACCGCCGCGACTCACGCCGTAGGTGTAGAGGAGTTTGACGCGGTCTTCTAAAGCCGGAATCCCATTCGGAATCTTCGTAAAGTCGTCCAGCCCCATCTCTTTTTGCTCCGTGTCAAAGGGGCAGTGGTCCGTGCCGACGGTGTCGATAAACCCTTGCGCCAGCGCGTCCCACAGAACTTTCTGATTCGACTTCTTCCGCAAGGGCGGCGACATCACGTACTTCGCACCCTCTAACCCGTCCTGCTCAGCGAGCGTTTTATCCAACAAGAGGTGCGGAATCACCGCCTCGATAGAGAGGTCTACCCCTCTCGCTTTCGCGTCTAGCGCCGCTTTTAGGGCAGGTGCACACGAGAGGTGAACGACGTACCCCTTCGCGCCCGTCGCCTCCAAAAAGGTCGCGAAGTGATGCGTCCCGTCCGCCTCCACCCATTCGGGACGGCTCGGCTCGTGGTAGCCGGGTCCGGTTTTGCCCTCCTCTAAGAGCTTCGTTTGAAGCTGCGCCACGAGTTCGGGGTTCTCGCAGTGCGCGGTGACGATGACGCCGAGTTCTTTAGCGAGCGTCAGTGCCTTGAAAAGCTCTTCGTCGTTCACGCCGAAAAAGCCCTTGTACGCTAAAAAGACCTTGAACGATGAGATACCGTCCGCGACAATTTCACGAAGTTGTTTTTCGCTCTTATCGTCGAACTTAGAGACGCCCATGTGAAAGGTGTAATCGCACGCGCTCTCGCCCTCCGCTTTGCCCTTCCACAACTCGTAACCTTCTAAGAGGTCTTCGCCCTTGTTCGGCGCACACATCTCGATGAAGGTCGTCGTGCCGCCCATGAGCGCGGCGCGGCTGCCCGTCGCGTGGGAGTCTTTGGCGTAGGTGCTCATGAAAGGGAGGTAGATGTGGACGTGCGGGTCGATGAAGCCGGGGAAGACGTATTTGCCCGAGGCGTCGATGACCTCATCGGCGGAAACATCTAAGTTTTGCCCAATGCGGGTAATGGTTTCGCCTTCGCAGTAGATGTCAGCGGTCATACGCGAGTCGGCGGTGATGATGTCGGCGTTGCGGATAAGCAAACTCAAAATGCCCTCCTATGTGGGGAAAGAGTAGGTTGAGAAGAGAAAAGGACTGAGTGCTGAGGACTGAGTAAAATCTCTTTTCTCTCAGTCCTCAGTCCTTTTAACTTTTCTCTCGCTGCTTTTGTACTGCGGCTCTGAACCCGCCCACGATTCGTGATACCTCTTCCGCTTGAGACATAAGGTTGTCAAAGGTCGATTTTTGGAGGTAGCCAACATCCAGAGCGACGTAGAGTTGTGATCTTACCTCTCCGCAAGAGGATTTAGCGACAGATAAAAACTGATGAAATTCGGCGCGGCGCCCACGCTCAAATCCTTCAGCAATATTCGACATAACTGAGACCGCTGCTCGCTGTATCTGATTTGTCAGACCAAAATCCTTAGCGAAGTCACCGCGCTTAGTGACTTGATAAACCGACTTAGTCAAAGCTCGAGCCTTCTGCCAAGCCACAAGCTCTTCAAAACGACTAACCTTCTCACTCACGCCTTCAACCTCTCAGTCCTCTTCACTCAGTCCTTTTCTCCCAGTCCTTTTCTCCCAGTCCTAATGTATGTCTATCCCAACCTCTTTCCGATACCGCTCCATCGCCTCCCAGTCCCGCGTCACCTCCGGCTTATTCGTGCTCAACTCGTTCCAGGTAACACTTTCATGCTCCGGCGGCATTTCCACCATCGAGATGCATTCGTCCACTGGACACACCAATGAGCAGAGGTTACAGCCGACGCAATCTTGTTCGCGCACGACGGGCTGCGGCTTAACACTTCCTGTATAGGTCGCGGGGTCGATTTTCGCGCCGTCTACCGTGAGGTCAATACACTGATGCGCTCCCTCATCGCAGGCGACGTAACAGAGGTTGCAGTTGATACAAGTCTTGGGGTTGATGCGGGCAACGACTTTGTAGCTGAGATCGAAGTCACCGAAGCTGCTTACTCTCGGCACCGACGCCCCGATAATTTCATTCACCGACGCCGCGCCTTTCTCGTCTAACCAGTTCGAAAGTCCGTCCGTCAAATCTTCGATGATGCGAAAGCCGTAGTGCATGACCGCCGTGCAAACTTGCAAACTCGTCGCACCTAAAAGTAGAAATTCAGCGGCGTCGCGCCAGGTCTGGATGCCACCCATCCCGGAGATGGGCAAGTTCGCCCGCTGCACCTCTTCATCATTCGCGACGACGGACAAGAGGTGCAAGGCGACGGGTTTCACCGCCGGACCCGCATAGCCGCCGTGGGAGCCTTTGCCGCCGATATTGGGCTCGAGTTGAAAACTGTCCAAATCCACCCCGACGATAGAATTGATGGTGTTAATTAGTGAGAGGGCGTCCGCTTTGCCCTTCACAGCAGCCTGCGCAGGCTTGCCGATGTCGGTCACGTTCGGCGTGAGTTTGACAATCACGGGGATGCTCGCCACGTCCGTCACCCACTCGGTAATCATCGAGCAGTATTCGGGCACTTGCCCCACCGCCGCGCCCATGCCGCGCTCGCTCATCCCGTGCGGGCAGCCGTAGTTGAGTTCGATGCCGTCCGCGCCCGTGTCCTCGATCTTCTGAATGATGTCGTGCCACGCTTTCGGCTCGGACGCCACCATCGCGGAGGCGATGACGGCGCGGTCACTCCAGAGTTCTTTGACCTCTTTGATCTCTCGCAAATTCGTTTCAAGAGGTCTATCCGAAATCAGTTCGACGTTGTTGATCGCCACGAGCTTATTGCCGCTGTACTCGAAGCCGCCGTAGCGCGACGAGACGTTCAAAACGGGCTCCCCGATGGTCTTCCAGACCGCGCCACCCCAGCCGTACTCGAACGCCTTGTTGACCTGATAGGCGGTGTTCGTCGGCGGGGCGGAGGCGAGCCAGAAGGGGTTGGGGGACTTGATGCCTGCGAAGTTGATGGAAAGGTCAGCCATAAAGGATAAGCAACTCAGCATCGTTCATCCAGCTTGACTGGACTTCAGCCAGTCAGCTAATCAGGAAAACCCTGAAGTGCTGACTGGCTGACTAGCTGACTAGCTTCCTCACCTCCTAATCTGCCGAAAGGCTCTCGCTGAGCCATTGATGGATACTTCTCGCTGCGATTTTGCCATCCTCGGTTGCCGTGACCGTCATCGCGTCGCCTTCTAAACGAATACAGTCGCCGCCCGCGAAAACGTTGGGGTTAGAGGTGCGGAGCGCTTCATCTACTTTGATGTAGCCGCTTTGGGTCTCGAGCCCAAACGCCTCGTGAAGAGGGGTGAGCTTTTCTTGTCCGATCGCTTTGATGATGTGGTCGCAGGGTAAAACCCACTCGCTGCCTTCAACCTGTACGGGTCGGCGGCGTCCGTCCTCGCCCGGTTCGCCTAACTCCATGCGGACGCACTTTAAGCCTGTCACCGCGCCGTTTTCGCCTTGAATCTCGAGCGGCTGATTCAAAAACCTAAACTCGACGCCCTCATTTTTGATGAAGTCGTATTCAAAGGTATACGCGGGCATCTCTAACTCGCTGCGGCGATAGATGATGGTGACGCGCTCTGCGCCCAACCTCTTCGCAATCGTCGCCGCGTCAATTGCCGTATTGCCTGCGCCGATGACGGCAACCTGTTGACCGATAGGGAGATTTTTAAGCTGCTCTAAACCTTCTTTCTCCGCGAGTTTGGTCTCTGCGATAAAAGAAAGGGCTTCGGTAACGCCTTCTAAATTCTCACCAGGGATGTCCAGGTTCGGAACCTTGCCCATCCCCGCACCGATGAACACTGCGTCGTAGTCGTTCAAGAGGTCATTGGCGGTGATGTCTTGCCCAATGGCGACACCCGTCTTAACCTCAACGCCCAGCTTCTTGACAAATTCAACCTCTTGCAGCGCTACGCGAATTGGCTCGCGCATCACGACGATGCCGTAGGTAGAGAGTCCACCTGGCAAATCGTTCTTTTCGAAGACGGTAGCGTCATAACCGAGCTTAGCGAGTTCGCCCGCACAGGTCAGCCCGGCAGGTCCCGCGCCTATAATCGCAACCCTCTTGCCGTTTTTCTCCGCAGGCTTGAAAGGAACCGTACCTTTCTCGTATACGTAGTCCATCGCGTAGCGCTGCAAGCGACCAATTTCGATGGGTTTATGCTCGCTTGTCAGCACGCACGCGCCCTCGCAGAGTTCTTCAACCGGACACACGCGGCTACAGCTCGCGCCCATGAGGTTGGCTTCTAAGATGGTTGTCGCCGCGCCCAAAACATTATCCGTGGAGATTTTGCGGATGAAGGTAGGCACGTCAATCGAGGTCGGGCAGGCGGTGATGCAGGGCGCGTCGAAGCAGTACAAGCAGCGGTTGGCTTCGACTCGAGCCTCATTTTTCGACATAGGCGGTTTAAGCTCTGTAAATCTAGTCTCGAGGTCGGTGAGGTCTAAAGGGGTCCCGTCCATAGTAGAAGTAGGAGAGTGATGGGTGAATAGTGGAGAGCAGCATCTAGTCACTCTTCACTACTCACTAGCCACTCCTACAACTCCACCAATTCGTCATACGTCTCCGGGCGTCTGTCCCTATAAAACTGCCACAAATCCCGCACCTCGCGCACCATCGACATATCCAAATCCGCGACGATGAGTTCGTCCTGGTCGCGGCTGCCCTCGGCGACGAACTGACCTCTCGGGTTGACGAAGTAGCTCTGACCGTAGAACTCGCCGATGTCCCAGGGTTCCTCGTGTCCGACGCGGTTGATAGCGCCGACGAAGTAGCCGTTGGCGACGGCGTGGGCGGGTTGCTCGAGCCGCCACAAATACTCGCTTAGCCCTGCAACGGTGGCACTCGGATTGAAGACGATCTCCGCGCCGTTGAGCCCCAACGCCCGTGCCCCTTCGGGAAAGTGCCGGTCATAGCAGATGTAGACGCCGACTTTACCGACTGCCGTATCGAAGACGGGATAGCCCAGGTTGCCGGGGCGGAAGAAGAACTTCTCGTAAAAGCCCGCGACCTGCGGGATGTGCGTCTTGCGGTACTTGCCTAAATACTTACCGTCCGCGTCAATCACAGCGGCGGTGTTGTAGTAGACGCCCGTCATCTCCTCTTCGTAAATCGGTACGACGATGACCATGCCGTACTGCTTGGCGAGTTCCATCATCATCTGGGTGGTCTCGCCGTCGGGAATCGGCTCGGCGGTGGTGTACCAGCGACTGTCTTGGGAGGGGCAGAAGTAAGGTCCGTAGAAAATCTCTTGCAAGCACAAGACCTCGACGCCCTGTTTGCCCGCTTGTTCGATCAGCGGGATGTGCTTGTCCATCATCGCCTGCTTGATCTTCTGAAGGTCTTTGTCTCCTGGAATGGGGTTCGACGCTTGGATCAAACCGCCTTTAACGGTGCGTGCCATGTGCCTCCTAAAAGGATGGGTTGTAGAGCCGCGCAGGTCTACAGCCGTTGAGAGGAAAGGTTGTAAATATGCGACATTATACGCGCACGTCGATTTCGCTGTAAAGCTGTGTAGACCTCTTAAACTGTAGCAGGCGTAACAGAACTCACCCGCGCTGTAAGGTGCAAATATACCAGGTCTCGAGAAAGAGCGTCAAGGTAAAGTGGCTTTGCGACGTTAATGAAATGTGCAAACTACAAAACATGCAAGCTAACTTCAGATTGTCTTGAAATAATTTTACCTCTTGTTAAATAAAAGGTATCATTGCCCTTAGCCAATAATTTCAAACTCGACTACCTCAACCCCTCAGCGAACTTTAGCGAACCGAGGCCTCAAAAGGTTGCAACGTAAGGTTTTTCAACCCATGCGAAAAACGCCTCGGATAAGCTAGGCGCATGAAACGACTCTCGATAGTTCAGATTACCGCGCTTCTTCTGCTTGCGCTCCCCCTCAACGCCTGCGTTCCTGGCGCGAGCAACCTCGTCAAAGCGCCTAAGTTTAAGCTCCTCACTCAAGACTCGGGGCTGGTGCGCCTCAATCCGCCGGGTGTCGGCTCGCCGAGCGCGACGTTCCTCTTTAACCTAGAGGTGCAGAATCCGAATTCGTTCAGGCTCTCGTTGGCGGGGCTGGACTTTGACCTCTTTGTCAATGGGAAGAGGTCAGTTAGTAGTCAATTTACCGAAGGATTCACGCTGGCGGCGAACGGGTCAACTCGGTTGCCTTTAGAGGTAGACGTGCCGCTTGAAAGAGGTGTCAGCCTGCTCGCGGACTTAGCGGGGCTCATCATCGGGGAGCCGACGCGCTACAGGGTTGACGGGACGGTGGCTGTAGAGGTCTTGGGCACGCGCCAAACGTTGCCGAGCGCGACGCTCGTCTCGGGCACGCTCACCCAGCCAATTCGCTTGGCTGCGCCCGAGATTCGTTTCGTTTCCGAGAGGTCGGGGCTGCGCGATGTCGGGCTTACCAGGGCGACGGTTGAGGTAGGGCTCGAGCTGTCCAACCCCACACCTTTAGGCTACGTCTTCCGCGCGCCCGAACTGGATATGAGGCTAGGCGGTGCAAGGGTCGGCGTCGGGCGAGCGGTGACGCAAGCGTTGCCCGCTGGGGGAGACGCGCCGCTGAGTTTGCAGGTGGACATCAATCCGGTTGCGCTCGCCTCGCAACTGGCGACGTTACAAGCGGGAAGAGGTTTAGACTTTGCGCTCGTCGGCGGCTTTTCGCTCGGCTTACCGGGCATCTTAGATCGAGACTTCGCCGCGCAGAATCTGGTGTCGGGGTTGCTGCGTTAGGGAAGAGGTCGACTTCAAGAACGCCGTTCCCCATTGTAGGAACGGCGTTTTCGGTTGTGCTAGCCTAAGCCTGAGATACGGAGTCGAAACTTCTTTACACCCCGACAAAATTCTCAATTCGACCTCTCGCGTTGGTATCGTCCGTGCGCGTTTCGCCGACGACGCGCCCGTCGCGCAAGAAGATGATGCGCTCGGCGAAAAGCGCGGCTTTGGGATCGTGCGTGACCATGATGACGGTCCAGCCCTCTTCTTGGACGCCGCGCCGCAGAAGTTCCAACACTTCGTTGCCCGTGTTCGTGTCGAGGTTGCCCGTGGGCTCGTCCGCCAAGATGACGACGGGCTCGTTGATGAGCGCTCTGGCAATCGCCACGCGCTGCTGCTGACCACCGGAAAGCTGGTTGGGGCGGTGGTGTAAGCGGTTCTCCAACCCGAGCTGCGCGGCTAGGTTCTCTAACCGCCGCTCCGCTTCCTTCTTGCGTCCAGCGACCTCTGCGGGCAACAGGATATTCTCTTTGGCGCTCAAGTTCGGGATGAGTTCGAAGTTTTGGAAGATGAAGCCCAAGCGCTCGCGGCGAATCTGGGTAAGCGCGTCGTCGTTTAGGTGGCTCGTCACCTGACCGTCCAAGACGACCTCGCCCTTGTCGGGCTGCTCCAAGAGCCCTAGGATATGTAAGAGGGTGCTCTTGCCGCTGCCCGAGGGGCCCATCACCGCCAAAAACTCCGACTTAGGTACGGTGAGGTCAACGCCTATAAGCGCGTCTACGGTCTCGCTGCCTAGAGTAAAGCGCTTGCTGAGCGCTTGGGCGCTCACGGCGTCTTGTTGGTCTTTGGGGCGTTCTATGGTTGTGGGCATCTGACAAACTCCTGGTGACGTACTCCTACTTGTGAACACAGCATAACGTGATCCGCTACCGCTAAGTTTCTCCTACCTTACGACCAGAACGGTCAATGTTGTGTGAAGTTGCCTTCAGCGTCCGCTCGCTGGCGCTCGGCGACGGCTCGCCGGTAAAAGGCTTCGGTCTGCGTCATTACGGTGTCCGAAGTGTAATGCGCTTGTACCCTCTTCAGGGCGCGGTTGCCGAGTTCTACCCGCAGCGAAGGAGTTTGCAGTAGTCGGACGATATGCTGCGCGAGTTCGTCCACGTCGGGCGGAGAGAAGAGCTTGCCCGCTCTCCCACCGTCCAAGAGGTCTGTCATACCGCCATTGCGACTACCTATAACGGCTTTGCCGAGCGTCATCGCCTCTAAACAGGTGTAGCCGAACGCCTCGAACAGCGAGGGGAAGACGCAGAGCGTGGCGCGTTCGTAAAGGTGCGTAAGTTCCTCGTGGGGAACGTGACCTAAAAAGGTGACGCGGCTGCGGTGCGCTTCGGGAACAAGCGAGAGGAGATACGCCTGAGTCGAGGGAAAGCCCTGCGTCGGAACGTGCGCGGAGCCTGCCAAGATAAAGCGGGCGTCAGGTACGCGCTCTAAAACGAGCGGTACCGCTTTCATGAGCAGATGCACGCCTTTCCAGCGCGTGATGCGTCCGGCGAAGAGGACGCTGGCGTCATCTTCGCTTTCGAGCGTCGCTCGAGCCTCGTAGGGCGCGCTGTAAGACGTGGGGTTCGGGAAAATAGCGACAGGGCGTTCCAACTTGAAAAGGTCTAAAAACGCCTCCGCCGCGCTCTGGCTGGGGGCGCTCAGGTGGGTAGCTTTCTGTAAAAAGCGGCGTTCTAGGTACCCTACACCGCGCCGCGCTAGCTCGGGGATGTTCGCGTCCACCGTTTCGCTAAACGCCAGCGGCGTGTGAAGACGCACCACAAAAGGAACGTGCGGACGCCTCTCGGGGCGGTAAAACATTCCCTCGGCGGTGTGGTCGGCGGCTTCGATGAGGTCTACGTGTTCGCGTTCTACGAGTGCGTGGAGCGTGCGGGCGACCTTGCGGCGGTAGCGCCACTCGTCCGCTAAGCTCGTCAGCGCTAAGCGGGCGACGGGCAACGCGCCGAGTTCGGGCAACTCGGGTCGCGCAGGCGTGAGCCTATAGACGGTGACGCCGTCCTCATCCGTAACGGTATCCGCGCGCTCATACCCTCTCGTCACCACGAAGACTTTGTGACCTCTTTTCGCGAGCAGCGTCGCGACCGTTTTCGTGTACGTCCCGATGCCGGAGGAGAGCGGGTCGGGCGGGTATTCGATACTGGCGAGAGCGAGGCGCAGCCCCGTCACGTCCGCCGGGTCTCTTCGGTTGCTTCTTCGGCTTCCTTGACGCTCGAGACCTCTCTAACGAGGATGCCGCCCCCCAAGAGCGCGCCTACGACAATTGAGAGGTAGAAGCTAATGCCGCGCCAAGCGAGCACGGCGGGGATGACGAGCGCGGTGTCTGCGTTCTGGGCGAAGGCGTAGGTGAGAGCGACCTCTAAGTAGCCGCTCGAGCCCGGTGTCGGCACGACGTACGAGGTGATGGATACGAGCAGGAGCAGCGCGAGCGTTTCGCCCAGCGTGACGTCCAAGCCTAAGTCTCTCGCCACCGCGTAAAAGATCGCGTAGAGCGTCCCGTGCAGCGCGGTCGTCGCGCTCTGTAAATAGAGTTGATTCGCCAGAGGTTGCCGCGCGATGAACTGCGCGGTGGCGTCGAACTGTTCTAAAAAACGCCCCGCCGTGCGCTGCCACCGCCTCAAAAAGGGCAACGCGAAGAGGGCTAAGAGGGTGCGCCTTAACCGTCCGAGTTGGAAGGAGAGGCCGTACCAGAGCAGCAGACAGAGCGGCGCGAAAAAGAGGCTTACCCCGAGTAGAAGCGGAGACAGATACCCTTCTACGTAGAGGACGAACGCCGCAACGGGAACGGCCCACGCGAAAAAGAGCAAGTCGAGTACGCTCGTGTAGAGGGTGAGCGCCCACGCGAGCGAACTAGGCACTTTGTCACGTCGCAAGGAGAGCGCAATGGCGGGCGCGTTGCCGCCGCCGCTCGGCGTCACCGCGGCGCAAAAGAGCCCTAAGATGAACGCCCGCGCGCCGCGCCAGACGGAAACGGGCGCGCCGCAGAGCCGCGCTAGGAGAGCGAGGCGTACGCCGCCAGAAAGGTAATGAAGCGCGAGCAGCCCGAGTCCTGAGAGAAGTGCCTGAGCGCTCAGCGAGCCGAGTTGGGCTAAACTTTCGCGTTCGCCCGTGAGCGCGATAACGAGTGCGACGCCTAAGGCGCTCAGCAGGAGCGAAGAGAGGAGGGCGAGGACGACGCGGCGCGACATGGCTAGTGTGGCGCTCGCCGACAAAGCTCGAGCCCATCCCAGAGTTTAGGTGCATCGGATTGTGGAGGGCGCATCAGTTGGTCAAGCTCGACATCTCAATGTGCAGAATCCGGTGTGAAAGGCTGTGCCGACGCTTGTACGCTCATAATGTGGCTCGAGCCTTGCCCATCACTAAGCTACGGGTAGTTGGAGCGCCTTTTCCAGCGCCGCCACCACACCGCACGCCTCGACATCATCCAAGACCGCGTACTTCTCCTTGAGGTCGTCCGACGCGCCGCCCATGATAAAAGGATGCCCGACGACATCCAGCATCGGCGCGTCCCCCGAAGTGTCCCCGACGCCCATGACGTTCGCCAGATTCACCTTGAGGTCTTCAGCGAGCCGCCGCGCCGCCGTCCCCTTCGAAACGCCCTTTTGGGTCACGCTGATAAAAAAGGTGTCAGGCTGTGCGGGCGAGGTGGCGCGGCTGAACTGGGCGGTCTCCAACTCCAAAGACATCGCAGTGGAGGCTTGCTCTCCCGAGACGACCCACTGCGCCCGCACCACGGGCTCGTTCTCCATCACGTCAATCAGGTCGCGCACGATGGCGCTCATGCCGAGCATCTTAGCGTGCGCTTCGCTCAAGGGCGTTTTGCGCTCGACGAAGAGCGCGTTGGGCGAGTAAAGCTCTAAGGTGAGGCTGTGGTCACGGGCGTGCTCGACGAGACGCTCTGTGTTGGCGTCTTTCAGCGCGTAGACCTGCACCGCTTCGCCGTCGGGGTAGGTGATGAGCGCGCCGCTCTGAAAGATGTGCGGCGTCGAGGGACCGAGCCGCGCCGCCACCTTCTGCGCCACGCCGCCACAAGGACGACCCGTGCAGACCGCCAGCCGGACGCCCGCTTCGCGCACCTTACCCGCAGCGTCCCACACGCAGTCTTTGACCGTGCCGGACGACCCGATGAGCGTGCCGTCTATATCTAGGAGGATGAGCGGAATCATGCGGGCTCCTTGTCTACGCCTTCTTGTTCGTTTCTATCCAGTACGCGCAAAAAGAGTTCACCGAGTTGTACCTCATCGAGTGCGGCAGGTGCGCCCGTCAAGGGGTCCGCGCCGCGCTGATTTTTGGGAAACGCAATCACGTCGCGCAAACTAGCAGCGCCCGCTAAGAGCATCACCAGGCGGTCTAAGCCCCAAGCGATGCCGCCATGCGGCGGCGCGCCGTACGCGAGCGCGTCCAAGAAGAAACCGAAACGAGCCTGCGCCTCCTCTTCAGAAAAGCCCAACGCTTTGAACATGCGCTTTTGCGTCTCTAAACGGTGGATACGGAGCGAGCCGCCGCCGATCTCCGAGCCGTTCAAGACGAGGTCGTACGCCCAAGCGCGGACGCTGGCGGGGTCGCTCTCTAAGCGTTCTAAATCCTCTTCGTGCGGTCGAGTAAAGGGGTGGTGCATGTAGGTGTAGCCGCCCCCGCCCTCTGCTGCGTCGTCTCTCTCCAAAAGGGGAAAGTCCACCACCCAGAGGAACTCGAGCCCTCCACCTCCCATCAAGCCCAGGTCACGCCCTAACTTGAGCCGCACCGCGCCGAGCGCTTCGCAGGCCGTGCGCCAGGTATCGGCAACGAGGAGGAGGGTGTCGTTTTCGTCGGGAATATACTCTAAGAGGTTAGTGACCTCCTGCTCAGACAAAAACTTGGCAACCGGTCCACTTACTCCGTCGCCGCTACGCTTGACCCACGCCATACCTTTTGCGCCGTAGGTCTTCGCTTGACTTTCCAACTCGCCCAAAACTTTGCGGCTCAAGCCTTGCGACTGCTCCCCCTGTACGGCGAGCACCTTGATCGCGCCGCCCGAGTCCAGAGCAGAGGCGAAGCCGCGGAACTCGGTGCCCGTGAAGAGGTCGGATACGTCCGTCATCTCTAAGCCAAAGCGCACGTCGGGCTTGTCCGAGCCGTAGCGGTTCATGGCGTCCTGGTAGGTTAGGCGCGGAAAGGGCGTCGCAATATCGCGCCCCGTCGCGGCTTTGACGACATGCGTCATGAGCGCCTCGTTAAGCGCCAAAATATCCTCTTGGTCTACAAACGACATCTCGAGGTCGAGCTGTGTGAAGTCCGGCTGGCGGTCGGCGCGCAAATCCTCGTCGCGGAAGCAGCGCGCAATCTGAAAGTAGCGCTCCGCGCCCGCCATCATCAGCATCTGCTTGAAGAGCTGCGGCGACTGTGGCAGCGCGTAGAAGCTGCCCGCTTGTTGCCGCGCCGGAACGACGAAGTCGCGTGCGCCCTCCGGGGTGGAGAGGGTCAAAAGTGGCGTCTCGATCTGCAAAAAGCCCTGACCATCTAGATAGTCCCAAATCGCTTTAGAAACTTTGTGGCGCAAGACGAGCGGGTTCAGCGCCTCGGGGCGGCGCAGGTCGAGGTAGCGATGCTTTAAACGCAGTTCTTCGTTCACCTCAGAAGCGTTCACGCTCCCGTCCACTTGAAAAGGAGGCGTTTTCGCTTCGGAGAGGATGGTTATGCTGTCGGCTACGACTTCTATGTCACCTGTGGAAATCGTGTCAGTGCGGTCTCCCTCTGAACGTAAATGGACCTTTCCTGATACCTCAACGATGTATTCACTACGTAAAGACTTGGCCTTTTCAAATGCCGCTTGCCCTGGCTCAGTAACGACTTGAACCAAACCGCTTCTGTCACGAAGAATAATAAAGATAACTTTTTTATCGCGAATGCGGTTGACCCAACCTTGAAGCGTGACCTCTTGTCCATCGTGTTTAGGGCGCAGTTCGCCGCAGATATGTGTTCGTTTCATAAGTCCTCAGTAACCTCTGTCTGCTTTTAGGTATGCGTTTTTAGAAATGCCTCGAGTTCATCTTCTGGCACCTGCGTTTGCTCGCCCGATTCCAAGTGCTTCACCCCGTAAACCCCTTCTTGCCGCTCTTTGGAGCCGCGCAGAGCGGCGTAGTGTGCCCCGGCGCGGTCTGCCTCTTTAAGCCCCTTGCCGGGATTGCGCTTAGTATACGCATGTTCGACCCAGAAGGTAGGGCGGAGCATCAGCGCTGTTCGGGCGACCTCTTCTATAGCAAGTTCATCCATCGGCACGAGAAAGAGCGCAGGACGCGGTGCGCCTGGGAGGGCGACGTTCTCTTCGTTCATGGCGTCTAACACGCGCTCCGCGCCGAACGCCCAGCCAATACCGGGCGTTTTAGGTCCGCCCATGCTCTCGACTAAGCCATCGTAGCGTCCGCCTCCGCAAAGCGCGGACTGTGCGCCGATGCGCCCGTGATGAATCTCAAAGGCGGTGCGGCGGTAGTAGTCGAGCCCACGCACGATGCTGTCGTCTATGTCGAAGGGAATGTTCCAAGCATCCAAATAGCGCTTGACCGCGTCAAAGTGCGCGGCAGCGTCTTCGTTGAGAAAGTCTAGCGGACGCTTCAAGTCCTGAATGATCGTCTTATCATCCTCATCTTTAGAGTCAAGAATGCGCATCGGGTTGAGGCGCAAGCGCTCTTTAGAGGTCTCGGAGAGGTCCGCGGTGTTCAGTTCATCTCGCAGGTAGTCGTTGTAGCGCTCCCTATCTTCAGGGTCACCCACCGAGCCGAGTTTGACGCGCAGTTCGTGAAGGCCGTATTCCTGAAGAGTCGTGTAGAGAAGTGCAATTGCCTCGGCGTCAATTAGAGGCGTATCTAATCCCAAAAATTCACAGTTGACCTGGTGAAATTGATGAAACCTGCCGCGTTGGGGGCGCTCGGCGCGAAAGACCGGACCCTTGCTCCACAGTTTGACGGGCGAGCGGCGGCTGGAGAGCCCATTTTCGATATAAGCGCGCAGGACGCCCGCCGTGAATTCGGGGCGCAAGGTGAGCGAGCGCTCGCCCTTCTCAAAGGTGTACATCTCTTTTTGCACCACGAGGTCAGACGACGCGCCGACCGATTTAGTGAAGACTTCCGTGTATTCAAAGATAGGCGTAGCGATTTCCTGGACGCCTGCGCTGCCGAGCACCCGCTCGGCGGCGCTATAAAGCGCTCTATAACGAGGTTGGTCCTCGGGTAGAATGTCAAAGGTGCCTCTGGCGGTCTGGAAGTTCATAAGAGTTGAGTCTAACACCTAGCTCCCTCGTCCTCAGGCGTTCACTACGCAAACATTGCAAAATAAAAGAAGAGGCGGCTCTCACCACCTCTTCTTCACTAGTTTAACGTAATGTAGGTCGGTTTTAGGGAAGGTTCGCGGGCAGACCGTTGCTGCGCACACCCCGCGTCACGACGAACACGAAGCCTGCACCTGCGCCTTCGGGTACGTTCACGCGGATACGCTTAGGGCTCCAGTCGTCGGGCCTGACGACGACGCCGCCCTGACCGCTGATGTCGGCTCCCAAGATGACGTAGCTCTCGGCGTTCTCGCCGCCGTCGCCGAAGTAGCGTCCTTGTAAGACCAAGGGTTCGCCTTGGGTTTGCGGCACGCTGGTCGAGTAGAGGGTCGGTAAGACGTTGTTTTCAACCCGAACCGCCGGATCGCAGGCGCTTAAAATTAGGGTGCTCGTGAGAGCGAGTAGAGAGATTAGACGCTTCAAAATTGCCTCCTAGCGCGCATCGTAGAGGATATAAAGAGGAGCGTCTATGAGGTGTTTCATAAGAAGGGCGTCCGGAAGATTAGCGCGCTTCGTGTGGGGTTTCGTATAGCGCGGAGTCGGAGTTAGACTCAGCCTCGAGCCCGACCGCAAAACGCAGCATTAAGACCTTACGCTGTAAAAGATTTGGCGACACACTTGTCACCTTGAGCTTGTTGAAGGGTCTCGTTTAGCTATGCTAAAACTCTGTAATTGGCTGTGCCAAAACTTCGTAACTCTCAGTCTCAATCAGAGGAGTCAGCAAGGTCAGAGATTCTTCACTACACTACCGTTCCGTTCAGAATGACATGATCCATTTTTCAACTGACAGTGTAGTAAGCGTGAGGATAGAGGCGACGCGGCTAAAGCGTGTAAGAGGGGGTTTACAAACCGCACCAGGTATGTGTATACTTATTTCAACTTTGAGGGTTGAATCTCCACACCCGCTGCCCCCCCGGTGGAGGTCCTCTCAAAGTTTTTTATTGTCTTCATTACACAATTTCTTACAGGGTGTCCCGCGTTTTGAGTGCGAGCGCTGTGCGATGTCTACTCAATCTCTCCGGTATATTTGAGACCGATTCACCTCCTTTTAGAAGCCGGCAGCACCGCGTAAAAATGTAAGACAGGATAAAATGTGAATGTTTTCGCTTATGTGGTATAACGGTCTCGTGGAGGGACTATGAGCACAATTCCGACGGCCACCATTAGCCGCCTGGTTCTCTATCTGCGCACCTTAGAGGGGCTCGAGGCGTCAGGCGTGAAGACGACCTCATCGGACTACTTAGCGGACGAGGCGCAGAGCACGGCGTTTCAGGTTCGTAAAGATTTAGCGTATTTCGGGCGCTTCGGCACGCGCGGCGCGGGCTACACTGTGCCGACGCTGCGCCGCGAGTTGCGCCGCATCCTGGGTTTAACCAGGGTGTGGAGCGTCGTGATTGTCGGCATGGGTCGCTTGGGTCAGGCTATTGTTGACGACCCTCATATCGGCGACTACTCGTTCCAATTCAAGGGCGTCTTTGACATCAGCCCGAACGTCATCGGTCAGCGCTTCGGTGACTTAGAGGTGCAGCCGATGAGCGAGTTATCTCGCGTCGTTCAAGAAAAGGGTGTCGATATGGCGCTCCTATGCACGCCCTCGCAGACCGCGCAAGACGCCGCCGACGATATCGTACGTGCAGGCGTGCGCGGTATTCTCAACTTCACGCCCTTCATGCTCAGCGTGCCGAGCGAGGTCCACGTCGAGCGCATGGACTTCTTGACGGGTTTACAGCGGCTCTCCTTCTACATCCTCAACCCGCAACTCGCTGAGGAGCTTGGGTAGCGGCACCTACCACGTTCTTGCACCTAATGCTAGTCAGCTTAGGACGACGCACGGGTAGCGCGGTCTGTAGACTCGAGATGATGGCAAGATTTCTAAGAATGGACCCCAAGGGATGAGTTTAGCAGCGCTCAGCTTACGAGGGCTCAGCAAGGTTTACGGCGACGTGCGCGCGCTCAAAGGGGTTTCCTTAGAGGTCGCGCCGGGTCAGCTCTTGGCGCTTTTGGGTCCGTCGGGGTGCGGGAAAACGACGCTCTTGCGGCTCGTCGCGGGGCTTTTGGAGCCGGACGCGGGCGAGATTAAGCTGAGCGGTCAAAACGTCGCCCACTTACCGCCCGAGAAGCGCGACATCGGCATGGTCTTTCAGCGCCCGACGCTCTTTCCTCATCTAAACGTCGCGGCGAACGTGGGCTTCGGGCTCAAGATGCGCGGCGTGTCTCGCCGAGAGGTCGAGCGCCGAGTAGGGGAAGCGTTAGCGGCGGTGCAGCTTACAGGCTTCGAAGGGAGAAAACCGCGTCAGCTTTCGGGCGGACAGCAGCAGCGCGTGGCGATTGCGCGCGCCGTGGTAACGGAGCCCAAGCTGCTGCTGATGGACGAGCCCTTCTCGAGCCTAGACGCTGGCTTGCGCGAGGAGATGCGCGAGCTGGTGCGCGACTTACAAGGCAACTTGGGCATCACCACGCTTTTCGTCACCCACGACCAGATGGAGGCGCTAGAACTCGCCGACGTGCTCGGCGTGATGTTTGAAGGCGAAGTGGCGCAACTCGGCACGCCGCAAGCGGTCTTCGAGCGTCCGGCGAGCGCCCAAGTCGCCCAGTTTATGGGCGGAACGAACCTCCTGACGGGCAGGCTCGAGGGCGAGCATCTAGTGACGAAGCTAGGGCGAGTCACCCTTCCGTCAACGCCGTATCAAAGTGGCGAAGTCACCGCGGTGATTCGTCCTGAATACGTCGAGCTGCGCCGAAGCGGTGGACCGATCACCGGACACGTCACCAAAGCCGTTTACCGTGGCGGCGTCACACGTTATGAGGTCGCGGTCTACCCTCGAGGGAATGACGAGCAAGCTGAACCCGAAACCCTCGTCGCGCACCTGGGCGGGGGGGCGGCGTTCGCGGTGGGTGAGCACGTCAGCGTCTCGCTACCCACTGAGCGTCTTTGGGTCCTGCCACTAGAAGAAGACGACGTAGAAGATAGTGGCGCAAAAGATGGAGCGGCGCGCACGACTTCGGCGGAGTTGGCGGCGTAAAAGGAGAAATGATGCGTTTTATTTTAGGGTTGGTTATTACCGTTACAACCTCTTTGGCGAGTTGCGCTTTAGCACAAAGCAGTGACGCGGAAGCGTTTCGCGAAGCGTTTTTAGCGGGCGAGTTGCGCTGGGACGAGGTCGTCGCGCGGGCGCAGGAGGAGGGCGAGGTCCGCTGGTTCCACTGGGGCGGCTCGGACGAGCTGAACTTCTGGGTGGAGCAAGAGGTCGTCCCGGCGATGGCGGAGCTGGGCATTACCTTGGAGACCTCCCGCGTCCCCGATACCCGCGACGCCGTAGACCAGGTGTTGGCGGACGAAGCAACCGGCAGCGGTCTCGGTGAGGGTACGGTGGACGCCATCTGGATTAACGGCGAGAACTTCCTCACCTTAGCGACACAAGACTTGCTCTTCGGCGCGTTCGCGGACAAGTTGCCGAACTCGCAGTATTTTTACCTAGAAGAAGATGACCCCAAGGCGCTCATCAATCGGCGTGACAACGGCTTCCCTACCGAACTCAGAGAGGTGCCCTGGGCGCAGTTTCAGTATACGTGTATGGTGGACACGGCGCGGCTTTCCCGTGAGGACGCGCCGAACACGTTAGAGGAACTCGAGACCTTTTTACAGAACAACCCAGGTCGCTTCACCTACGTGCGTCCGCCCGACTACATCGGCAATACGTTCGTGCAGAGCGTTCTCTACGCCTCGAGCCCAGAGGACGCCACCGCGTTTTTAGAACCGCTGGACGCCTACACGCCCGAAGAATTTGCGGCGCTCATCACGCCGGGCTTCGAATACTTGAAGCGCATAGGGCCCTTCTTGCTCGGCGGCAGCGGACAAGAGGGCGTGCGCGGCAACCCTATCTACCCGGAAAACCAGGCGGCGAACGAGGCGTTCTTGATCAACGGTGAGGTAGACATGCTCTGTCAGATGGGCGCGTTCACGGCGGCGGTGGGCGTGCAAAACGGGCGCTTTCCCGAGACGATAGAGAACATCGTTTTCCCCGAGGGCAACATGCTCGCGAACAAGAGCTTCATCGCCATTCCGAGTACCGCGCCGAACCCGGCGGCGGCGTTGGTGCTGGCGAACGTCCTCTCGAGCCCCGCGAGCCACATCAGCAAGTTGGGCGCACTCGGCTACTTTCCTGGCGTGGACGTACCGCTTCTGAGCGGGGAGCAGCAGAGCGAGGTCGAAGCGGCTGCGCCCAGCTTGCGCGGGCTCACTTTCGAAGAACTCGCCGCTAACGAAGTGCCCGACACGAACGCGACGCTGATTGAAGTTATCCAAGAGGTGTGGGAGGGGTATATCGCGCAGGAAACAGAAGCGTCGGTGCTCGAGCTAGTCGAAGCCGCCTACGACGCGCGTCAGTAAATAAGGTGAACGGGTAGCGGATGGACCAGCAGCGCGGAGCGTTTCAAGTGAAGT
Source organism: Trueperaceae bacterium (assembly GCA_965213925.1). Taxonomy (GTDB): domain Bacteria; phylum Deinococcota; class Deinococci; order Deinococcales; family Trueperaceae; genus CBDBZX01. The sequence continues at coordinate 2,977,346 of OZ243927.1, read as the reverse complement.
CGAACAAGTCGTGGTTCACGAGGAGAGGTCTCCGCCTCACGCTCATGCTCGCGCCTGTGCTGCTGGTGCTTGTCATTCTCTACTTAGGAGCCCTACTCGCCGCTCTTGCACAGAGCCTTGGCTATGCGCCCATCTACGGCGTGCGCGAGTTTCCGACGGGGCGCTACTACCGCGAGCTTTTCGGCTCGAGTACGTTCTGGCAAAGTCTCTGGCTCACGCTATACTACGCACTCGTCCCCACCGTGCTTGGCACCGTCCTAAGCATCTTCCTCGCGCTTTCCTTGCGCCGTCACTTCGCCGGGCGCGGCGTGATGAGCTTCCTGTACAAACTCCCGCTCGTCGTGCCGTATCTCGTCGGCGTCGCGCTCACGGCGCTGCTCTGGTCGAACGGCGGGCTCGTCGCGCGTTCGCTCTTCGCGCTGGGATTCATCGAGAGCACGCGGGACTTCCCCAGGCTCCTCTACACGGAGAGCGGTATTGGCGTCATGCTCGTCTACCTCTGGAAGCAGATTCCCTTTCAGACGCTCATTCTAGTTTCTGTTCTAGCGGGCTTAAACCCCGACATCGAGGCGGCGGCGCGGGTCTCCGGGGCGTCGCCGCGCCAAACCTTTTGGTTCGTGACGCTGCCCCGCTTGATGCCCGGCATTCTCGCGGCGACGCTCATCGTTTTCGCCTTTAACTTCGGCTCGTTCGAGGTGCCGTTTCTACTCGGCGGAGGTTCCAACACGCTGCCCGTGATGGCGTGGCGAGCCTTTGACGACGTGGACGTGTCGCGGCGGCTCTTTGGCGTAACCATCATCGTGGTGGTGAGCGCTTTCTCGAGCCTCCTCCTGACCCTTTACCTCCTCCTCTACCGCCGCTTCAGCGTGAGTGAGCCCGATGAGCAGTAAACCTAGCACGCTAAGCCGCCTCACCCTCTTCCTCGCGGTGCTCGCCTTCGCGGGACCTTTCGTGCCCCTCCTTATCGCCTCGGTCTCCTTCCGCTGGACCTGGCCGGACCTCTTGCCGAGCGAGTGGTGGTGGCAGGTGCGCGGGGAGGTCTTTCGCCCGGTGGCGTGGGACTTCGTCTTCTCCTCGGCGCTGGATGCAGGGGACGCGCTCCTCAACACGGTGGGCATCGCCCTCGCCGTGACGCTCCTCGCGTCACTGCTTTGCTTGCCCGCTGCAAGAGCCATCGCTACCGAGCGCTTTCCGGGACGAAGCGCGTTAGAGTTCTTTCTCCTCACACCCTTGATCGTGCCAGAAATCGCCATCGGTCTCGGGATGCTCGTCTTATTCATCCAACTTGGGCTCGCGGGAAGTGTCGTCGGCATCGTCCTCGCGCACCTCATCCCCGTGATTCCCTACACCATGCGCGTGCTGATTTCGGCGTTTCAAAATTTAGGGCGAGAGGTCGAGGCGCAGGCGCGGACGCTCGGCGCGTCGCCCTGGCAAGTCGCCCTTTACGTGACGCTGCCGCTCATCTTGCCGGGTCTCGCGGCGAGCGCGCTGTTCGCCTTTCTCATCTCGTCCAACCTCTTCTTGCTGACCTTTTACGTCGGACGCGGACAGGTCGAGACGCTGCCGACGCTGCTCTTTTCGAAACTCGCGGGCGGCGGCGCGTTGGACCCGGTGGGGGCGGGGTTGGCGCTGCTGGCGTCGGTGCCGGGCGTGGTCTTGCTGATTATTTTGGAGCGGTTTAACCGCGTGGATTGAGGTACGAAAGAGGAAGGAAAAAGTAGGAAGGGTGAAGTTTGAAAGAACCTTTCACCCTTCCTACTTCACTCTTCTCCCTTCTCGACTTTAACTACTCACCGTCATAAACCTCTCCGCCTGCTCCTCACTGAGCGGCTTCGCAAAGAGGTAGCCCTGCGTATACGAGCAGCCCAAGTCGCGGAGCCTGTCGAGTTGCTCATGCGTTTCTACCCCTTCCGCGACGGCTTGCAAGCCTAAGTTCTGCGCCATGTTGATAATCGTGCGCACCAGTTCGGCGCTCTCTTCGCTACTGGTCATGCTGTGGATGAACGAGCGGTCGATTTTAAGGGCGTCTACGGGGAAGCGTTGCAGGTACGATAAGGACGAGTAGCCCGTACCGAAGTCGTCTAAGTAGAGTTTGAGCCCGAGTTCTTTAAGCTCGCGCAAGGTCGTGCTGACCATCTCCGACGAGCGGATGAGTGCGCCTTCGGTGATTTCCAACACGAGCTGCTCCGGGGGAAAGTCGGTCTCGGCGAGGATGCTTTCGATATCCCGGACGAGTTCGGGATAGAGGAAATGCTGCGACGAGAGGTTGATGCTGAGGGTGAGGGGGTGGTCTATACGGGTTTCTAATCCGTTAGGGTTGTCCGAACCTCTTTGCCAAGCGCGAACCTGCCGACACGCCTCCGTCCAGACGTAGCGGTCGATCTCCCGGATGAGCCCGGTCTCTTCGGCTAGGGGCAAAAAGAGCGCAGGGGAGATGAGCCCGCGTCTGGGGTGCTGCCAGCGCACCAAGGCTTCGAAGCCCAAAAGCGTGCCGTTCGTGACCGCCAAGATAGGCTGATAGGCGACGCGCAGTTCGCGCTGCGCCACCGCGCTACGCAGTTCGCGCTCGAGCGTCATCATATCCATCGCCTGCTGGTGCATCCGCTGGTTGAAAAGTTGATACGTACCGCGCCCCTTCGCCTTGGCGCGGTACATAGCGAGGTCGGCGTCGCGCAACACGTCGTCGGCCTGGGTGTAGTACGCGGTATTGGAGACGATGCCGATGCTCGCGCTCGTGTAGAGGTCGTGCTCGCCGACGAGCAGCGGGCGGTAGAACGCTTCGGTGATGCGCTGCGCGACGTGCGTGACCTGTTCGCTGTGGGTGATTTCCTCTAATAGGATCACGAACTCGTCGCCGCCGAGCCGCGCGACCGTGTCGGACGGTCTCACGCAGATCTGTAGCCGTTTGCTGATACCCGTCAGGAGCCCGTCGCCCACCGCGTGACCGAGCGAGTCGTTGACGACTTTGAAGCGGTCGAAGTCCAAAAAGAGCACTGCCGCGTGGGTTTGAGAGTGGCGCACCTGCCGCTTGAGGGCCTGCTCTAAACGCTCCGTGAAGAGCAGGCGGTTGGGGAGCCCGGTCAGCGCGTCGTGGAAGGCGTCGTGGTAGAGCCTGGCGTTGACGCGCTCCAACTCCTCTTTCATCGCGTCGAGTTCTTTCACCCGTGCCTGCAGCGCTTCGTGTGCCTTTCGTAGCTCCTCGGCGGCGCGCTGCCGCCCGGAGATGTCGTGAAAGGTGCTGATCGCCGCGACGACGGTGCCGTCCGCGTCCCTAACCGGCGCAGCGTTGACGGAGAAGAGCGTGTTTCTGCCGTCCCCACGTCTATAGTGCATGTCCTCTTGCGAAACGGTCTCACCATGTAAAAGCGCCCTCGTAATTGGGTATTCCTCGGGCGCGTAGGGTTGCCCGTCGGGGTGGAGCGCGCCGTACCTCGAGTAGCCTGTGTAGTCCGCCGATTCTAACAGGGGATGACCTAGAAGCTTTTCCGCCTCCTCGTTGTGCATGATGAGTTTACCCGAGGGCGCTTCGGCGATGGAGACGCCCGAGGGCATCTGCTGAAAAATCGTCTCTAAGTACGCCCGTTTGCGCTCTAAACGCCCCGAGAGGTACTCGCGCTCCTGCTCGGCTAGCTTGCTCTTCGAGTCGTCGGAGAACACCTTCGCGAAACCTAGCAGCGAGCCGTCCTCGGCGTATCTCGCCGTAGTGATGCCGTCAGCCCAGAAGTGGCTTCCGTCCTTATGCACGTACCAGCGGTTATCCTGGGCGCGCCCCTCAGCCGCCGCGACGCGCATCTCTTCTTGTACGACGCCCGAACGCACGTCTTCGGGCGTGAAGATGCACGTGATAGAGCGTCCTTCTAGCTCTTCCGGGCGGTAGCCCAGGATGCGCTCGACGCTCGAGTTACACGCCGTAATTACGCCTTCGGCGTCGAGCAGCAAGATGACGTGTTCTTTAACGTTTTCTAAGATGAGCTGCTGCCGCGCCACCTTTTCTCTCGCAGCCTTTTCCCGCGCCTTGCGCTCGCCGATGTCGATGACGTAAATACTGAGTTGCGTGACTTTACCTTCAGCGTTATGGAGTGGGGCGAGGATGAGTTCCGCCTCGAGCTGCGCTCCTTCCAGTTCGAGGGTTGTTTCGAGTCGCACCACCTCACCCTGCGCCGCGTCCGCCGCCGCCTTGCGCACGCATTCCGGGTCAGTCCAATAAGGAAGCTCGCCGAGCGGTTGACCTAAAACCTCTTGCGGGTCGATGTGCGCCGCCTCGAGCGCTTGGTGATTGAGTTGGATGACGTCGCCTTGCGTCGTGAGTATCGCCGTAAAGATAGAGGGGGTCACGCTGTTTAATCTCTCCTCGTGAGGCGTCAGGAATCGCCTAGTCGCGAAAAATAAGGGTGAGCTAGCTCATAGGGCTCTATGTACCGCAAGTAAACCAGGTCGACGTATCCACAGCTATGAAGTTTTCGTCAGCTAGGAGGTGAACTGTGAGTTTGCTCACGCGCAGCCAAAAAGCTCTCCGAGACGAAACGCGAGACGTTGACTGAATTCCGACACGAGAAAGCCGCATCAGACAGTGATCCTGACGCGGCAAAGGGTGGCGTAAGTGGGGCTTACGGCTCGTCAGGCCAGGGTCCAGTCACCCCTTCGACGGCCCATTGCATGGAAGCCAATTCTTCGATGCTCATGGTGACGCCCTCCTCAACCACCACGTTACCGTTTCTGTCCGTGATGGGTCCGGTAAAGGGGTCGAAGGCGGTGGGGGAGACGTTCATCTGCTCCAAGCGCGTCAGCACCAAGTCGTAAACAGAGATTTCACCTAATTCGGGGTCATCTACCGTCACGGCGCGAAGCGCCTCTTCGTATTCGGGGTTGATGACGACCTCTTCGCTCGCCGCCATCTCGACGGCGTCGTCGGCTAAGAGCCACCAGTAATCGACCTCTTCTAAATTTTCCGCTGTATACGTACCGTCACGCACTTTCGTCAGAAAGTCGCGGTAGATTTCGTCCCAGTGGACGAGCTGACCCGACACGACGTACTCGGGCGCGAACTCGTACATGGGCGAGTAGTGCGAGAAGCTGGGCAGACCGCGCTCCGCCGCGACTTGAATCACGGTGGGCGTATCTTCGGTAAAGGCTAGAACGTCCGCGCCTTCCGCGATAAGGGCTTGCGTCGCTTCGGTGGCGGCGGCGGGGTCGAACCAAGCGTTGATCCAGCGCACCGTAACATTCGCTTCGGGGTTGACCTCGCGCACGCCCAGCGTAAAGGCGTCGATGTGGCGCTTGACCTCGGGAATGGGGAATGCGCCGACGTAGCCGACATTCCCGTCAGTCAACGCGCCCGCCATAAGACCATTGAGATAGTAAACCTGATAGAACTCAGCGGTGTAGGTCGCCACGTTAGGCGCGCGCATAAAGCCTGTCGCGTGGGCGAAGAGTACGTCTGGGTAGCGCGCAGCTGCCGCGATGGTGGCGTCCATGTAACCGAAGCTCGTCGTAAAGATGACCTCGGCACCCCCCTGCACCAACTGGTCGATAAAGGGCTCGGCGTCGCCTTCGGGAACGGATTCGACGTAAACCGTCTCCAACCAGTCGAACTCGTCTTCCAACATCTGCCGCGCCTCGTCATGCGCGAAGGTCCAGCCGTAGTCGCCTACAGGACCGACGTAGATAAAGCCCGCCGTAAGGGTGTCGTCCTCTTGTGCCGTGGCAAGGGGAATGAGTAGAACGAGAAGTAGAATCCACCAACGTTTCATAAGACCTCCGGGGCTGCCCCGTGATTGACTCTGTATAAATTATCACACTTGGAGATATAGAGTGCATCTTCATTAAGATGTTCAGGTTTCACCTATCCGTGTTTTCGCTTGACCTGTTATTCGGATTTGGGTACTGATATCAGTCAAGAAAAATGACCGGTTTATTCGGTCATCTCGAGCGAAAAGCGCTTCTCAGCCACCCTTTTGAGCAGCGTATGGAACAGAGCGCGTTCTTCATCGTCGAGTGACTGGTAAACGTCGTCTTCGGTCTCCTGAGATTTTTGCTTAGCGTGTTCAAGAACCTCTTGACCTCGCTCCGTGAGCGTCAAATTGTAGTAGCGCCGGTCGCTCGGGTCGGCGTCGCGGCTCACGTACCCTAACGTTTCTAGGTCATCCACCAAACGAGCGACGTGAGCGCGGTCCAACCCCAAGTGCTGGCTAATAGCGACTTGAGAGCGGTGCGCCGTTTCACCGATGAGGACCATCACGCCTAGCTGCCGCGCGTCGATGTCGAGCGTCTCCAGCGACTCGTCCAGCGCGAGCTGCGCCATCTGCGCGACGTAGCTGAGCAGATACCCGGTATGGTTTGCTAGGGCGTCCACCAGGTCGTGGTGGTTGAAGTAGAGCGACGGGCTCGGTACGCGGGCGCGTTTAGACATGCCTAAGCATATAATCTTCTGCCATACCAGAGCGTGAGCGCCGCTCTAGCGCTCACAAAACTTCCAACATTTCGCGGACGCTTACGAACTTTACACTCCGGCGCTGCTGAGCACCGTTTCTACGTTCGGTGTTGAGGATGCGCCGCCAGTCCTCAGCCGTCACGTACCTCACCCCTTTGCGTTTTAGGAGAGAGGTGATGTCAGCAGCTTCGGTACGCTCGAGCGTGGATGCGTCCTCCAGCAGATGCCGCACCGTCTCCTCCGCATCCGTCTTATTTGTGCCGATTACGCCCGAAGGTCCGCGCCGCACCCAACCGGAGGTGTATTCGCCGCGCACAACCTCGCCCTCTAAGGTCGTCACGCGCCCGCCTCGATTGGGGATGATGCCGCGTTTTTCGTCGAATGAGACGCCGTCAAGGGGTGCGCTGCGGTAGCCCACCGAGCGCAGCAAGAGACCGATATTCAAAGATTCGAACTCGCTGGTACCGACAGCAGAGAGACGCTCACCTTTTAGCTCGAGCCGATTCTGTTCCAACTTCAAACCTTGTACCCGTCCTTCTCCTTGAACCTCGACAGGCGACACGAAAAAGTGAATGTGAACGCGCTTTGAAGCGCTGTTCTTGGCGAGTCTCGAATATGATTTCGAATAAGCGGTAAAAAGCTCCAGATTACGCGCCGCATGTTTCGCTTCGCGCTCATTTTCAAACGTTCCTACCCTGTTCGCTGCAATATCGGCAGGGTCAACGACTATCTCAACGTCTGGCAGTTCGGCAACCTCACGCAGCTCTTTAGGCGTGAAGCTCGCCTGTGAAGGACCGCGCCGCCCCAGGATGTGAACGTCGGTGACCAATGAGCGCCGCAGCGCCGCCACCGCGTAAGGAGCCATATCGGTTTTATCCAGTTCACCGGGGTCTTTGAGCAGCGCTCGCGTCACGTCCAGCGCGACGTTGCCCATACCGACGACGGCGACGTGCGCTGTATCCAGTGGTGGGTTCAGTTCCGCATGGTCGGGGTGGGCGTTGTACCAGGCGATGAACTCGGTGGCGGAGAGGCTGCCGGGGAGGTCCTCGCCAGGGATGCCTAGTGACCTATCACGGCTTGCGCCTACGGTGTAAATAACCGCGTCGTAGTGCGCTCTAATCTCTTCGTGCGTGATGTCTTTACCGAAGGTGACATTGCCAAAATAGCGGACGCGCCTATGTCTGAGGATGAGGTCGAAGGCGAAGGCTTTCGATTTGACCGTCTCGTGGTCGGGTGCGACGCCGTAACGTACCAGTCCGTAAGGGCTCGGTAGGCGCTCGAAGAGATCGGCTGTGGCGGACGGAGACTGCCTGGTAAGCGCCTGCGCCGCGTAGAAGCCAGCGGGACCCGCGCCGATGATGGCGACGCGAAGTGAGCGTGTTGGGTCAGCGTGCATAATTGTTCCTAACTGCTGCGTGATGTCAGCTCTATCTCGCTCGTGCGCCGCTACGCTCAAACTGCAACCTCACCCCGGAGCTTGAGCATCTTCTCAGATATGACTGCGCCGCCCCCCGGCGTGCTCCAGGGGCATACCTCAATACAAATCCCACAGGTTTCATTGCTCGCGAAGTAGGGCACGCATTTGTCAAAGTCCACGTACCACTTCTCCTCGCCTCTCACGATCTGTTTGGTCTCGAAGATAGCGTGCGGTGGGCAGTTCGTTGTACAGATTTTGCAGTTCAGGCAAAAGTCATCGACGCCCAAATCAACGGGCTCATCGGTAACGAGGGGTAAGTCCGTCAGGATAGTGGCAAGCCGAACGTTGGAGCCATGCTCCTTGGTGATCATCGAGCCATGTTTACCCAACTGACCCAACCCTGCTTGAATCGCGATGGGTACGTGCAAGACGACAGTACTGTCGGGAACGATGTTGGTACACGCCAGCGCAGGGTGACCCAGCGAACGAATATGTTCAGCGACTTTAATAGCGATTTGGCCTACCTCACGGTAAATACGAAAGATTTCCGTGTAGGAGCGCTCGCTGGGCGTGTAGCGCATCTCCTCACGGTCCATCGGCACGGCGATGGAGATCGCGTACTTGTAGGGATCGTCGAAGTCCTCGAAGCGGTGCTCGTCGGCTAGCGCGGTAACGCCAACAAGAGTCGCGCCGTTCGCCTTCGCAAACGCTTTGATATCATCTGTCATCTTTGCGGGGTCGCTAACGCGCTGCTGTTTGGGTGAAACGACACCCCAGCGCCGCCGGTCGTCCCACCAGAGATTCGTGGTGATACCAAAAAGCTTTGTAGACTGTAGGAGAAGAAAGCCCCCCATCAGGTCGCCCCAGGCGTAATCGAGACCGAAAAACAAGTGGTGAGGACGACGCTTCTCAGTCTCGCCCAAACCGCTGATGACGCTGCCTGAGAGGGGCGGCTCGCGGTACGCGAAAGGATAGGTGGGCGGCGGCGGCTCGGTGGCGATGAAGCGAGACTTCTGTAACCGAATGTTAGTATTAGGCGACAAGTCCGCCTTGATCTGAGAATAGCCCTCGAATGTCTGATGCTCGGCTACAGCGGGACCAGGCATATCGTCTAACCACAAGGTCTCACCTCGAGCTATTTTTCTCTCTATCCAGAACCGTGCGAGGCGTCCTAATGTATGACTCGCTAGCTTCATAACTGCGGTGAGTAACACCATCTTAGATGCTTCCCGAAAGACGCGCAGATGGTCACGCACTCGCTCTCTAAAGCTTTGTGGACGCTCGAGTTTGGGTACCGCCATAACTCCTCCTCAACACTTGAACTTTGCATCTCGCTACTGAATTTGCTGATTGAAGACTCAAAAAGTCACGCATATGAATGAGGTTTAGGCTGCGATTTCACCACGGAGCTTGAGCATCTTCTCGGATATGACTGCGCCCCGCCCCGGCTCGCTCCACGGGCACACCTCGATGCAAACAGCGCAGCTCTCGTTTGCCACGAAGTAAGGAACGCACGTGTCAAAGTTCACGTACCATTTCTCTTCACCTCTCACGATCTGTTTGGTCTCGAAAATAGCGTGTGGTGGACAGTTCGTCGTACAGATTTTGCAGTTCAGGCAGAAGTCGTCCACGCCGATATCAACGGGTTCGTCAGGAACGAGCGGCAAGTCAGTAAGCACTGTGGCGAGGCGGACGTTCGAGCCGTACTCCTTGGTGATCATCGAGCCGTGCTTGCCTAACTGACCTAACCCCGCTTGAATGGCGATGGGTACGTGCAGCACGTTGGTACTGCCGGGGACGATATTGGTGCACGCTAGCGCAGGATAGCCCAACGAGCGGATGTGCTCAGCAAGCTTAATAGCGACTTTCCCTACTTCGCGGTAAATGTGCTGGACCTCTGTGTGGGAGTATCGAGTGGGTGCATATGTCATATACTCCCGGTCCATCGGTACAGCGATGGAGATAGCATATTGGTAAGGGTCGTCAAATTCCTCGAAGCGGGTCTCATCGGCGGGGATGGTGACGCCGACCAAGGCTGCGCCGTTGGCTTTGGCGAAGGCTTTAATCTTGTCCGTCATCCTCTGAGGGCTAGGAATGACACGCCGCTCGGCTGCAACCACGCCCCAGCGCCGCCGGTCATCCCACCAAAGTCCTAAAATCGTTTTCATGACCTCTCCAGTACTGTTGATGAGCAGCATTTTCATCAAACCGCGCCAAGCGTAGTCAAGCCCGAAGAAGAGGTGACGGGGGCGTCGCTTCTCGCTCTCACCTAAGCCGCTGATGCTGAAGCTCGAGAGGGGCGGTTCGCGGTAGGCAAAGGGGTAGACGGGGGGCGGGTAGGATTCTAGCGCAATGAAGCGCGACTTTTGTGACGGAACGCGCGTATTAGGAGACAGGTCAGCCTTGATCTGTGGGTAGCCCTCGAACTGCTGCTCCTCGCTTGCGGCGGGACCGGGTAGGTCGTCCAACCAAATGGTTTCGCCTCGGGCTATCTTCCTGGCAGCCCAGGCTCGAGCGAAGCGTCCTAGAGTGCGGTTCACTAAAGCTATCCCTGCGGTCATCAGTACCTGTTTAGAAGCCCCTAGAAACACGCGCAGGTGGTCGCGTATCTGTTCAATAAAGTTCTCTGGACGCTCGAATTTAGGAATTGCCACCGTAATCTCCCGAACTAGCTGAAGTCTCGCGGCGTCTCCTAGACCGATAAGCAAACCGAGAACCGCTATGAACACTATATAGATGTATTTTTCATCTATATGTAAGCTATAGATGTTTTTATCATCTATTTAGAGACTTATCTGCGGGGTGGCTTGAGATTATGGGTTTAGTCTGAAACTGCCGAAAAGTAGCGCTCTAAACTACGAAAGGTCGCAGAAAGCCTCTCGGATACTTTGCTGCAACCTTCTGATAGAAAAAGACGACTCAAATTCAAGGGGGTCGAGAGGCAGATGCAGGAGCGGGTTTCAAACCCGCTCCTGCTTCAGGTTTTCCTGACCTGCTGACTAGCTGAAGTGCTTTTTACCTCTCCCCCCTCGAGTAAGGCTCCCCCAACGCCTCGGGCGCACCGCTACGGCGTCCTGCTTTACTCAGCGCAATCACCGTAAGCGCCAGAATCGTGAAGACGTAGGGAAGCATCTGCAAGAACTCGGTAGGAAAGGTGCCTTGCAGCCGAAACGAGAGGTGAAAGCACGCGCCGAATAAAAACGCCGCTAGAATAGCGCGCAGCGGGCTCCACGCGGCGAAGATCGTGATGGCTAAAGCGATCCAACCCATCCCCGCCGTCATCCCTTCGCTCCACGAGGGGCGATACGCTAGTGAGAGGTAGCCGCCCGCAATCCCCGCCATCAGCCCACCGAAAATCACCGCTAAATAGCGCACCGTAAACACGTTGATGCCGAGCGAGTCCGCCGCTTTGGGCGACTCACCCACCGAGCGAAGCGTGACGCCCACTTTGGTGTAGCGCAAGACGAACCAGAGCAGTACCGCAATGAGAAGCCCCGCGTAGGTCAAGAGGTACTGATTCGTAAAAAAGGCTGGACCGATAACCGGAATATCGGAGAGCAAGGGAACGCTGACCGCTTGCATCGGCTGACGCAGCGGGATTCCCTCGTATCCTCTGCCTAAGAGCCCTGCCAAACCGAGCCCCAAAATCGTGAGCGCTAAGCCGGAGACGTATTGGTTCGCCCGCAAAGTGATGGAAATAAAGGCGTGCAAAAGTGCCGCGAGCCCACCCGCACCCGCCGCCACCACGAGACCCAGCAGAGGCGAGCCGGTCGTTTGGCCTGCGATAAAACCTAAAATCGCGCCTAGAATCATCATGCCCTCGAGCCCCAAATTCACCACCCCAGCGCGTTCGGCGTAGATTTCACCGAGCGCCGCCCAGAGAAGGGGTGTGCTAAACGCGAGCGCGCGTCCTACCGTGCTGATGAGCCAATCTGCTTCCATATATCCTTCCTATCTATAAAGTAGCAATGAGTTCCGAGCAATAAGTAGATGAGCAATGAGTTCCGAGCAATGAGCAATGAGTCTAAAGGGTTTCACTCATTGCTCATTGCTCGTTGCTTTCAACTATCTTTCATTCGCCACTCTCCACCAAGATTTTTCACTTACGGCCTCACCTCTATTTAGCTCTGCCGAGACCTGCGGGACTCGACATCCGTTACCGCCGAATCCTTCTCCACCCGGCGCAATCTATAGCGCAAAAGCGGCTCGCTCGCGATCATAAAGAGGAGTACCAAACCGCTGATGACGTTCGTCATCTGGAAGGGCAAGCGGAGTGAGACCCGCATCACGTCGCCGCTGGCGAAGACGAACCCTAAAAAGAGCGCGGTAAAAACAGCCGCGATAGGGTTGTTCCTCGCCAGAAGCGCTACGATGATCGCTGTGTAGCCGTAGCCGAGCGAGAGCTGCGCGGGGTCTGTCAAGCGGTGATAGATGCCCGCCACCTCGCCTACGCCTGCCAAGCCCGCCGCGCCCGCCGAAATAAGAACCAAAACCAACGTCGTCTTGAGAAAGTTCACCCCCGCATACCGCGCCGCTCGCGGGCTTTGCCCGAGCACGCGAATCTCGAAGCCGAGCTTTGTGCGGGCGAGCAAAAAGGCGACGAATAGGGCGAGTAAAAGTCCTAGAACAAGGGTGGGCCAGTGAAGCCGCGTGCCGGGGATGACGGGCAACCACGCCGCGTCGGGGAAGAAGTCGGAGATGGGCATTCCACGTGTGGCCGCGCCCTTCCAGGGTCCATAGATGAGGTACTGCACGAGGTAGATCGCGACGTAGTTGAGCATCAGCGTGGTGATGATTTCGTTGACGCCTAGACGAACCTTGAGGAGCGCGGGCACGAGCCCCCAGAGTGCGCCGCCGACGAAACCTGCCAAGAACATCACGGGAAGGTAGAGAGGACCGGGTAAGGGAACGAAAAGTGCCACGCCCGACGCCGCTACCGCACCGACTAAAATCTGCCCCTCCGCCCCGATGTTCCAAAACTGCGCCCGAAACGCGAGCACCAGCCCGACGCCCGCCAAGAGGAGTGGAATGGATTTCCGCAACACTTCGGCGAAGCCTCTGAAGTTGCCTAACGTGCTGCTCAGGATCGTGCCGTAAGCCTCGAGCGGATGGAAGCCGTAGAACCAGAAGATGAAGCCGGTGACGACGAGCGCTGCGAAAATCGCACCCAAAGAGACGCCAATGACTGCCAAAGGGGAAGGGGAGGGTTGACGCTCGAGCCGCCAACCCATAAATCCGCTCACGCCCTCACCCCCGCCATCATCAGCCCGAGCTGCTCGCGTTCAGCCTGTTCACCTTTGAGCGTCCCCATGACCTCACCCGCAAACATCACCATGATTCGGTCCGCTAATCCCAAAAGTTCCTCTAAATCTTCGGAGATGAGTAGCACGCCGCTCCCTTCGCTGCGCTCTTCTAAGAGCGCTCGGTGGACCTGCGCCGCCGCGCCCACGTCGAGCCCGTACGTCGGGTGCGAGGCGACGATAAGCGAGGTGTTGGAGCGCTCACTCAGGTTAGACAGCTCCCGCGCCAAGATGAGCTTCTGAATATTGCCGCCCGAGAGGAGGCGCGTAGGCGTGCGGCGCGAAGGCGTCGCGATCTCATAGGTTTCGATGGCGCGTTCGGCGAAGTAAGCCACGGCTTTCGGGCTGAGGAGTGGTCCTCGCGCGAAGGGCGCGTAGCGGTAGTGCCTGAGCGCCAAGTTCTCCGCCACCGAGAGCGTCGGCACGACGCCTACGCCAAGACGCTCTTCAGGGATGTGCGCGACGCCGCGCTCGAAGCGTCGTCGGCTGTCTAGGGAGGTGACGTCTTCGCCCGCTAGGGTGAGCCGCCCAGCCGTTAAAGAGCGGTGCCCGGTGACGACCTCGATGAGTTCGCTCTGACCGTTGCCTGCCACGCCCGCCACGCCTAAAATCTCGCCGCGTTTAATGTGAAATGAAACCTCCTTGAGCGCCGCCGTGTCGCGTTCGCTCTGCGCGGAGAGCTTTTCCGCTTCTAAAACGACGCCCTTGTCCCCTTCGCCCGCCACTCTCTCTAAGCGCACCGGCGCGACCTCGCGCCCGACCATCAGCCGCGCTAGGGTTTTCTCGTCCGCCTCGCTGCGTTCCAACGCGCCTACTACTGCCCCTTTGCGCAACACGGTGATGCGGTCTGCGATATCCAAAACCTCGCTGAGCTTGTGGGTAATGAAGATGACCGCGTGCCCTGCCTCTTTCATTCGCGCCAAGACGCCGAAGAGGTTCTGCGCCTCCTGCGGCGTCAATACGCCCGTCGGCTCGTCCATGATAAGAACCTTCGCGCCGCGCACGAGCGCCTTTAGAATCTCCACGCGCTGCTGCTCGCCCGCTGAGAGTTCATTGACGTAAGCGTCCGGGTCCACGCCCAGCCCGTAGCGCTCGCCGAGTTCGCGAATTTGCGTTTTGAGGTTGCGTAGCGGGAAGAAGAAGGGCGTGCGCTCTAAACCTAATGCGATATTCTCCGCCACCGTATGCTTCTTGACGAGCATGAAGTGTTGCGCGATGAGCCCGATGCCTGCGTGAATCGCGTCTTTCGGCGAGCGAAAGTGTACCGCTTCGCTGCGCACGAAAATCTCGCCTTCGTCCGGGTTGTAAAGACCGTACAAGATGCTAATAAGGGTCGTTTTGCCCGCGCCGTTCTCGCCCAAAAGTGCGTGGACTTCGCCCGCGCGTAGCGTCAAACTCACGTTGTCGTTTGCGATAACGCCGGGGAAGCGTTTGGTGATGGTGTGCATCTCGAGCAGGATGTCTTTATTTTGGGTTGTCGGAGCGGTAGGGGAGTGCACGTATAAATATATCGTTGTGAAGAGAGAAGATGCAACTTTACCCGGACCCCCGCTGCCACCACCACAACATCAGCACCCCCGCTCCGATAAAAAGCAGCGGCAACGCCCCCGAGAGCCCACTGCCAGGGTCGTTCACCAGCACCGTCAGCGCGATGAAGACCACCGCCGGGTAGAGCGCCCAGCGCTGCCCGCCACGTTGCGGTGAAAGTAGATACAGATAGGTAAAGGTCGCCGCGAAGCCTAAAAAGAGCACGGGCGTCGCGTTCCAGGCAAAAAGTTCGTTGCACGCTAGGAGCGTGGCAACACTCGCTAGGATGCCTGCCGGAATCACCGCCCACCAGCGCTTCACATCAGAGAGGTACACGAGCGCAAAGGCGAGCGCGGGAAAGCCCAGCGAAGCAACGCCCGTGAACTCGTCCGAGGTCGCAATGCCGAAGACGCCAACGGCGATAAAGCCCGCAATGCGCCAGCCCGCCGCGAGGTGCGTCGGTCCGAGCCAGAGCGCCGCGCCCAAGCCTAAGAGCGACAAGGTCCGCAAGAAGCCGGGTAGCGCCCCTAAAAAGCCGCTGTTCGCGAGCAGCAGGACGCCGATGACGAGCAGCACGTAGGCGAGCGTGCGCGGGTCGCGTTTCACGTGGCGTCGCCTAAGGGGGACGCTTTAGGAATCTTCACGCTGACCCTCGTCCCCCGGCCGGGCGCACTCGCCACCTCGAACGTCCCGCCTAAAGAGGTGCTGCGCTCGCGCATGGACTTGAGCCCCAAGTGACCCGGAAAGTCCTGCACGCCAAAGCCGACGCCGTCATCCGAGACCTCGAGCCTCACCTCTTTGTCCGTCTGTAAGAGGCTGACATGCACATGAGCGGCGTTCGCGTGCTTTGTGATGTTGTGAATGACCTCTTGCGCGATGCGGTAGAGCGCTTGTTTCACAGCAAACGTAACCTCGGGCTCGCCCTCCTCGGTATACTCCGCTTGAAGGTCATGGCGCACCTCTAAAGCCTCGACCTGTTTGCGCAACGCAGCCGCTAAGCCTTCGCGCTCCAAAATATCGGGGCGGAGTTCGAAGATCAGCGCCCGCATCTCGGCTAGGGCGGCTTCGGAGAGGTGTTGGACGTACTCGAGCGCCGCGTCCGCCCTTTCTGGTTCCGCGAGCTGTTTGCGGGCGGCGTGCGTCCCTAGGACGATGCTGTAGAGCGCCTGCGAGACCGAGTCGTGCAGTTCGCGGGCTAGGTGCTGCCGCTCTTCAAACGCGGCGCGTTCTTGAACCTGTTCGTACAAGCGGATGTTCTCCAGCGTCACGCCCGCTTGGTTGGCGAAGGCGGTGATGAGGCGCAACCTGTCGTCGCTGATAGTGCCGGTATGCTCGAGCACCAATGCCCCCACCGCGTTGTCGCGGACGATGAGCGGCAACGTGCGCCGCGTGAGTTGACCTCTCGTATGGTGCCGGGCGGTCTTCTGCGACAGAACCTCTTGCAGCTCGAGCCCTTCGACCTCTGCGCCTCTTGAAAGTACGAGCGCGACTCCCCCCTGCATGCGCCGAAAAAGCGCGGCTGAGCGGTAGGGGACGAGTTCATAAAGCCGGTCGAAAATCCGCCCAAGCAGCGGCATATCTTCTGTTGTTAGGGCGGTGGCGTTGGACAGCTCGAGCAGTGAGGTCAGTTCGGCGGTGCGCTCGGTCACGCGCCCCTCGAGCCGCGCCTCGCTCTCGCGCAGCGCCTCGTTCGCTTTTAAGAGGTCTTGGGTGCGCGCCTCTAAGCTTAGAGACATCTGGTTAAAGGTGCTCGCTAAAAGCCCAAGCTCGCCCTTCGAGTTCACGTCCAGCGTCACGCCCAAGTGACCCGCCGCCACCTCTTGCGTCGCTCTGGTCAGCGAGGCGATGGGCTCGGTGAGGAGGCTGCGGCTGAACACGGTCGCGCCCACCAAAGTGAGCAGAAAAACAGCGATGAGGTTGATGACGGTGCCGCGCACGATATCGCTCAGTTCTGGGTTGTCGGTTCCCGCAGTTTGATTTGCTTGCCCGGAGGTTGCCTCCGCTTCTGCCTGCGTCAGCGCCGAAGAATCTAGGAGCGAAAACCCCCGGCTCACCAGGATACCTGTCGCCGTGGCAAGTACCAAAACGATCGCTAAGATGAGCAGCGTCAAGCGCGTGCTGAGGCGGCTCCAGAAGGGGATGTCCATCTACCTGGTCACCTTAGAGCCCGACGAGTCCCTCTTTAAGTGCGAACAGCGCGGCTTGGGTGCGGCTCGAGAGGTTCAGTTTGGACAAGATGCTCGAGACGTAGGTCTTGACGGTAACTTCCGAAATGCCGAGTTCTTCCGCAATTTCCTTGTTCGCGTGACCTTTGGCGACGAGGCGGAGCGTCGCGGTTTCGCGGGCGGTCAGCGCCTCGCGCATCTCGGGCGTGCGCACCTCTTGAATGAGGCGCTTCTGCGCTTTCGGGTGAAGCCTGACCTCTCCCTTGGCAGCCGCAAAAATCGCCTCGATAAGCTCCTCGGGTCCGCTCTCTTTGAGCAGGTAGCCCGCCGCGCCCGCCTCGACTGCGTCGATCACGAGGCGGTCTTCTAAGACGCTCGTCAGCGCGACGACTTCGACTTCGGGGTAGTCCTTTTTAATCACGCGAATCGCGCTGACGCCGTCCATCACGGGCATGAGCAAGTCCATCAGCACGACTTGGGGTGACAAGGCGGCAACTTGAGAGAGCGCCTCTTGACCGTTGGCGGCTTCGCCGATGACCTCCAAACCTGCCTCCAACGAGAGCACCATCTTGAGTCCTTGCCGCACGACTTTATGGTCGTCGACTAGGAGTAAACGCACGCGCTGCGCCCCTGCGTTTGAGATTGCATTTTCCACGCCTACCACCCATTTCATAAGGTCACGCGCCCCCTAGCTCACTCTACCGTTCATAGCAGTGCGGGTCCTCCGTCAAAAGATGGACCCCTAGCGCCACCCTTTTGCCGATGTTTTAGAGAGGCGTGCGCTCTACGCTAAAGCTCACCTTATGGAGGTTGGACATGAACATAAACCGGAAAGAACGACCCATCGCGTGGGCGCTCATCATCTTGGGCGTGTTGGCGCTGCTCTCGGGCGGCGGACTCCTTAATGGACTTTCAATGGCGGTGCGGTCGCTGCTGCTCATCTTGGGCGGCGTCTATCTGAGCCGACGCTACCTGCGCGACCCCAGCGAGGTCTGGGCGCTCGTCTTGGCGTTGGGGCTCTTCGGGGCGGCGCTCGTGGCGTTCTCGAGCGGCACCGCCGTCTTGACCCTCATCGGCTTGGGGTTCGGGGCGCTCTATTGGCGCGATAGAAGGAGGTGGTGGGCAGTTTTGCCTGCTGGACTTTTCTTCTCTATCGCCGTCGCGGTGGGCTTCGGCGGCACCCTCTTAGGCACGGCTCCGCTCCTCTTCTTAGGCTTCGCGGCGACGTTCGGGTATCTCCTGCGCTTGGGCAAGCAGTGGGCGGTTTACCCGGCGATCGTCGCGCTCGTGATTGCCCTCCTGACGACGAACGTCATCAGCGGTTCGCTCCTACCACTTCTGCTCATCGGCGGCGGGGTGTACCTCTTCGCGAACCCTAGGGCGCTTTCCTCAAGAACGTCTGATACGGCGTCCTTTGCTGGGACGTCCTCTGACGCAGCGTCCTCGAGCCCCCTTCAGAGCGAGCCGAATCAACCCGTCCAGAACGCTGAAGCTGCCAAAGAGGTTGACTTAGAGAAGTCCTCCGAAGCGCAGCCAGAACCTGCGCCAAACGCGCCTTAATACGCTGTCAATTAAATTCTGCGACACTGTTGTCACCCCGAGCGGAGTGCAACGCAGTCGAGGGGTCTCGTCGCGCGCTCTCTCATAGAAGAGGAGGCGAATGCAGAGATTCTTTCACGGAGTCTATCCTGTAAAGGGCTTCGCTACGTTCAGAATGACATACCTCATTCTTTAGCTGACAGCGTACTTAATCTGCATATAAATCCTTGTGCCAACGGGAGGGGCAGAGGAGATGACGATGGAACCCACGCTCGCACTCACGCTCTACGTGCTGACGCTCGTTTTTGCCGGAAGCTTAGCCGCGTCTCTACTTGCCGCCCTGCGCTCCTTTCGCCGCTCGGACACGGAACGCTTTTCTGAAATTCTCGACGCCCTCAACCTCGCTTGGTTGTTCGCTCTGCTAAGCGCTACGTCGCTCGTCGTCTTCGTGACCACCTCGGCTCATGTAGATACGCTCAACCTGCTGCACCTCTCCGACGGGGCTGTCTTCTCGCGCCCCCTCATCCTTTTTACCTTAGGTTCGCTCTACCTCTTGCCCGTGCTGACGCTGGTGCTCGAGGAGGTCCAGACCTCTTTCCAAAAGCAAACCTCGGATGCTGAACCGCTGTGTTCTGGCAATCTACCGTTATACTGATGACGCAGATATCATCCCTGAATGTGCGAGCTAATCAATGGTTTCTCGACTCGCTGCGTTCGTGACTAAATGATATCTGCTTGGGAGGCATTGTGGGACTTTTTAGCGGACTACTTGGCAACGCATCTGAGGTGGACGCGGACAAATTGGAGAAGGACTTCTCGCTCATCCTGGTGGAGGGCGAGCGCATCGAGCACGCCTACAGGCTGGTGCGCGACCTCTTGGTCTTCACGAACCGGCGCTTAGTGATGGTGGACAAACAGGGGACGACGGGCAAGAAGCGGGAATTTCTATCGGTACCGTACGCGAGCATCACGAAGTTTTCCAAGGAGAGCAAAGGGCGCTTCGACATGGAGGCGGAGGTCAAACTCTGGATTCGCGGCGAAGCCGAACCCACCGCGTTCGCCTTTCGCAAGGACAAGAACGTCCACGACGTCTACCGGGTGCTGAGCGCGTATATCCTGCGGTAACTAGAGGTTGCTCGAGAGGCGGTGCAGTCTCCTTGTGAGGATAGCAGTGAGGAACGAGCAATGAGTCTAAACCTTTAGACTCATTGCTCACTGTTTCCTACGGGAATTACCCGGAAACGGTATTAACCCGTGAAATAAAGGAGCGCAAACGAGCCGAAGTAGAGCGCTAGCGTCAGAAAACTCTCGAAGCCGATATTGCCGATGCCCTGTTTTTCGCGGCGCAAAAGTCCTAAGAGGAGAATGCCCGTCATCAAGATAGTCAGCGCGATGATGAAAACTTGTTGGTTGGTGATCGCGTGGTAGATGGACCCGTCTCTATAGGCGAAGTCCGAAAAGGCGACGAAGAGCGTGTCGAAGGCGTTGCCGCCAATGACGCCGCCCACCGCCAAGGTCAGCGCGCCGCGCCGCACGGCGGCGATCGTCGTGACGAGTTCGGGCAGCGAGGTGGCGATGGCGGTGAGCAGCCCGCCGACGATGGTCGCGGAGATGCCGGTCTGTTCCGCGATCTGCACCCCTGTTCTCGCGACGACGAAACCCGCGATGCCTAAGAGCAGCGACAGCACGAAGAAGCTGATCCAAAGCCGCGTGAGGCTCGCCTGTTTGGCCTCCTCCTCTGATTCGTCGGGGTCGTCTTCTTTCGTCTCGGGTGTGCGGTAGGGGTCCCACATCGGTTGCTCTTCCGCTTTGGCGATGAGACCGATACCAAACCCATAGGCGAGGATGAGGATGATCGAGGCGGGGTGAACGCCGAAGTAGCTCACATCAGGACCGGCGAGCGCCATGATAGGAATGGCGAGTAGCGTCGCTAAAAGCGTGCCTTGCATCAAGTTGGCGATCGAGGCGGCGGCGTGCTCCAAGTTGATGTTGCGGTAGCTCATATCCGCTACCGCTAGAAACACAGTTTGCGCCGCGACGCCGCCGAGCGCGTTGCTGATGGCGAGTTCCGCCGCGCCGCCCGCCGCCGCCGTCACCGAGGTGACGATGCCCGAGAGCGAGGTGGCCGCGCCCAGCATGACCGCGCCTACGATGGCTTCGCCGAGCCCTGTTTTATCCGCCAAGAGGTCGGCGACTCTGGTAAGGCGCGTGCCGACGAGCGCGATGACAACGGCTGCTGCGGCAAAGAGGATGAAGATAACGGGTAAGGAGAACGCAGAGAAATCGACCATAAGTAGCGTAGTTTACCTTTTTGCGGTGACAACCTCCGCGCCACTCGTACCTTTATCGCTTTTGCCTTCACCGTCTCTTTGTTGGGCGCTCTCCCGCTGCCTCCGCCGAACGAGGTCCCACACGCAGAGAATGAGCGCGAGCGCGATCATAATTTGGATGAAAGTGAACATGTCGTGTAAGCCGCCGACCTGCGCACTCACGGGCGCGTTGGTCGCGTCGCCGCCCACCTGACCCGGCGCGCGCGCCGCCACGCGCGCCGCCCACAGGGTCCCCAAAATGGCGATGCCGCTAGTTTGCCCGAGCGCCCGCGTCTCTGACAAAAGCCCCCCCGCGACGCCGGACTTTTCCCTTGGGACCGAGCCCATGATGGCGCTGTTATTCGGCGACTGGAACACGCCCATCCCTAAGCCGACCGGCAGAAAGAGCAGCACGTAGCTGAGCGCGGTTGTCTCTTCGTCCAACGCGCCGATAGCGATGTAACCCGCTAAGACGAGCACCAGCCCGATGACCGTAATCGGCCTCGCGCCGAACCTGTCCGACAAGCTGCCCGCGACGGGCGCGATAAAGACGAGTACCACGGGCACAATGGCCATGAGCAAACCGACGTTGCGCGGCGAGTAGCCGAGGATGTTCTCCAGGTAAAAGGGCATCAGAAAGATCGTCCCCGCGATAGCGACGAACGTCGCGAAGCCCGTCACGAGCCCGATGCTAAGGTCCGCATTTTTGAATAAACGCAAATCGATCACGGGGTCTTCGACGCGCAGCTCGAGCCACACGAAAACAGCGAGCAAAAGGGCGCTCGCCACAAACAGCCCGAGGATCAAGGAGCCGCCGAAGCCGCGCTGCTGCCCCAAAGTTAGCGCGAGTAGAAGCGTCAAAAGACAGCCAAAGAGCACCGCCGCCCCCGGTAAGTCGAAGTGCTGCCCGCCCTTTGGCTCATAGGACGGCACGAAGCGGAGCGCTAAGAGCGTGCCGAGAATGCCTATTGGCACACCGATGAAAAACACCCAGTGCCACGAGAGCGCGTCCACGAGAAAACCGCCCAAGGTCGGACCGATGACGATGCCGCTCGAGAGCACCGAGCCCGTGATCCCCAGCGCCTTGCCCCGCTCGCTATCGGGAAACACGTCCGTGACGATCGCTAAGCTAAGCGCCGTCAGGAGCGCCGCCCCCGCGCCCTGCAAAACGCGGAAGCCGATCAGCCAAAAGACGCCCTGCGAGAGCCCACAAAGGAGCGAGCCGAGCGTGAAAATCACGTAGCCCGCGATGAAGAGCGACTTCTTGCCGAGCATGTCCGCCAAGCGCCCGACGATAGGCAAGAGCACCGCGTTAGTCAGCAAGAAGGAGAGCACCACCCACTGCACCACCGCGAACTTCGTCTCCAGCACACTCACGAGCGAGGGCAGCGCCACGTTGACGCTCGTCGCCATGACCGTGCCTAAAAACGTGCCGAGGCTCGCGGCGACGAGGACGTACCACTTGCGGTTGTCGGCGGCGGACTGACGGTCGGACTCAGAGGACATGATGGTCGAGTAGAACACATTTGGCGCTTAGAGGATTGAGCGCAGCCTACGGAGGTTAATTGGGGCGGGTTGACACGGCGAATTGTCCCTCGTTCAACCTTGTGAAAATGTGGGTAAAGTGCTTAAATCACCTTTTATGAAGAAGTGGCGGGGCACTCGAGCCTCACCTCCACCATGTCTACAAACGCGGGCGGCTGAAAGATGCCGACTTCACCTTCGTATGTAGCAGGATGATTAGAAGAAGGACAAGTGGCTGTGAACTCGAGCGTTTCACTTTCGCCAATAGGAAGCCACTTTTGTTTCGGAGTAACCTCTAACCAATTTGGAGCGCCATACACGTCGAGAAAGATAGGCGTTTCGTGAACTTGAGCTAGCTCGGGCGGTAGACCGTAAGGATTTTCGTTGTCGATAGTAAGCGATTGACTAAGTCCGTTGTCTGTAGTCGATGACAGATTCAAAGTATAAGTTGGCGAGAGACAATCGTTTTCAACGATGTAGCTGTGAAAATCTTTCTTGGTCGAATTGTAATTGTCCTGTTGCAGTTTGAATTGATCATACTGTTCCCGCGAACTCTCGCTTAGACCGAGGTCGCTCGTAAGACGCTCTAGAGCGAACCTCAAGCGAGAAAAAGGGTTGTTCTCTTGATTTTCTAAATACGCAAGGAAGAACGCTTCTTCTTTAATGAAGAGAGTATAGAATCTTCTAAGCCTGCTGTAATTCTCTCGGAAACGTCTTTCGCAACTCTGATCGAGATAGTCAGTGTTGACCACTTTGGATTGGTTCAATCCTTCATAACCTAGATGATTTGTACGAACTATCTCGAACTGTGGATCGTCAAAAGGTGGCTCGAGTAACTCCGCCTTGATACGCGCTTCATTTGCAGGAACATAGACCACAGTTGCAATAAGCAAAGGGACAAAGAACAAAAATAGATAGAAGAAGGGACTTCGCAATAGAGCTTTAAGAAACGGCACAGCGCACCTTTCAACAGAGCGGATTTCTCCTCCTCTCCATTGTCGGGTTTACAAAGAGGTTAAGAGGTGAAAATGTCTCTTTTGAGCCGAAAGGGTTGTTATGAAAGGGGCTCAACTCGCGCTGTCTACCAGAACGCGAAACCTCAGCGTTATCCTCTACAGCTTAGGCGGCGCACTGCTACACCGCTTAATGAGCCGCCCAGGAAAGCGCCGCCTCACCACCTCTTGCTGAGCGTGTTCACTCTTTTGCTGAATCCTCTGGAACAGAATATCCACCGCCGCAAGCCCCATCTCTTTCGTCGGCTGTTCAATCACATCAATGGGCGGGTCAACCAGGCTCGTCCAGGTGTAGTTGTCGAAACTGAGCAAAGAGACATCGTCGGGAACGCGCAAACCGTGCTCGCGTAGCGCCCTATACGCGCCCATTCCCATGTTGCCCGTAAACGCAAAAAGCGCGGTGGGCGGCTCTGCCAATTTCATCAACTCGTGAGTGAGCTTGTGCGCCTCATCTTCGGTGAAGCGCACGACCTTTTGGTAGTCGCTTAGCACACTGAGCCCGGCGGCGTTCATCGCCTCCGCAAAGCAGAGCGAACGCTCCTCTGGGTTAATCGTCTCGTGGTAGGTTCCTAATGGCGCGATGCGGCGATGCCCGAGTTCCGCTAAGTAAACGACGCCTTCATACACGCTCTGGCGGCTGTCTAACATCACGTGGCTAAAGGGGCTACCCGGATAGAAGTAGTCGATTTCCACGATGGCGACGCCTTGCGCTTGCATACGCTGCATGTATTCAAGGTTCGCATTCCCATAACCCGAACGCACGATGAGCCCGCTCACGCGGTAGCTGCTCATGCTTTTAAGGTGCTCCAACTCCAACGCGGCGCGGTATTCGCTGTCCGCGATGAGGAGCGCGTAGCCGCGCCGCTGCAACTCGCCCGCAACCTCACGGATAAGCTCCGCAAAAAAGGGCTCGACGATGTTGCCGACGATGAGACCTACCGTGCGGCTCTGACCACTGCGGAGCGTGCTCGCGACCTGGTCAGGTTCGTAGTTGAGGTCACGGATAGCTTGCTGAACGCGCCTTAAGGTTCCTTCTGCCAAGAGGTGCGGCGTCCTTACAGCGCGTTTGGCGGTAGTAGGGGAGACGCCCGCGCGTTTGGCGACATCGTTGATGGTGGACACGAGACCAGTATAGCAGAATGTGTGTAGAACGCCTAATGCAAGACTTTCTTTGCCGCCGAAACGCATCACTAAGCATGGAGTCTGCCCCTAGTATTGACAAAGAGTATAACGTTGTACTATAGTAATGGACACGAGACCATTAGGGTTAGAAAATTAACAACCGCCGTCTTCGCGAGCGCATAGTGAAGTTCGGAGATTTGCCGCTCACGCTTCGGTCAAAATCTATCAGAGGAGGTTCTATCGCTCAAAATGGTCACGTGTCCATCGTCCAAATTCTCGCTCGTCCTGCTAAAGAAATGCCCTCAACAGTAAGCCTGCTCTCAAGCTAAATTCTGGAGGAACTCGATGCAAAAAGTCTTATTCGCCCTGCTCTTTGCGCTCGGTATGACCGCTTCGGCGCAAACGACCATCACTATTGCCTCGGTCAACAACCCCGACATGGTCACGATGCAAGAACTCAGCAGCAACTTCACGGAGCAAAACCCGGATATTGCGCTCGAGTGGCTCTTTTTAGACGAAGGCACGCTCCGCAGCCGCCTCACCACCGACGTGGCAACAGGCAGCGGTTCGTTTGACCTCGTGACAGTGGGCGCGTACGAAGTGCCGCTCTGGGCAGCGAACGACTGGATCGTCTCGGTTGACCAGCTCGAGGAGGAGTACTCGGACGTAGCAGGAGACTACAACTTCGACGACCTCTTGCCCGCCGTGACCGATATGCTCACCTACGAGGACGAACTCTACGCCCTGCCCTTCTACGCCGAGTCGAGCTTCACGATGTACAACCAGCAGATGTTCGAAGAAGCCGGGCTTACGATGCCCGAACAACCGACCTGGCAAGAGATTCGCGACCTCGCCTGTCAGCTCCACGACCCGCAAAATGGCGTCTACGGCATCGCGCTGCGCGGTAAGCCGGGCTGGGGCGACAACATGGCTCCGATTACGACGGTAGTCAACACCTTTGGCGGACAGTGGTTTAACAAGGAGGGCGAGCCGCAAATCGACTCCCCCGAATGGCAAGAAGCGCTGACCTTTTACCGCGACTTAGTGCAAGACTGCGGTGCGCCCGGTGTGACGGGCATCAGCTTCACCGAATCGCTCCAGCTCATGACCTCCGGGCAAGTGGCGATGTGGGTGGACGCGACGGTGGCTGCGGGCTTCTTGGCAAGCTCGGACATCGGCGACCAATTCGCCTACGCCTTAGCGCCCGTGGGTCCGGTGGACACAGGCAACGCTTGGCTCTGGTCTTGGAACTTGGGGATTCCCGCCTCGAGCGACGCCCAAGAAGCCGCCTTCAAGTTCATGACCTGGGCGACCTCACAGGAATACATTAACTTAGTGGCTGAAGAGAGAGGTTGGGCGGCTGTCCCACCAGGCACGCGCACCTCGACCTACGAGAACTCCAGCTACACCGAAGCCGCGCCCTTTGCGCCTTTAGTCTTACAGTCGATCCAAAGCGCCGAGCCCGCCAACGCCACCGCCGAGCCGCAGATTGCGCCGGGCGTCCAGTTCGTGCAGATTCCTGAATTCCAGGGCATCGGTAACGACGTGGCGCAGACCGTCGCCGCGATTCTCTCGGGCAACACGAGCGTCGAACAGGGTTTAGAGCGGGCGCAGGAGTCCGCCGCTCAGACGATGCAGGATGCGGGCTATTACTAAGGAACGACGCTAAAGGTTCACTCTAGTTCGTAAAGTGCGTAGTGATAGACGACGCTAGAAAAATTGCAGAAAGAGGCAAATGTCGTAGGGGCGATTCATGAATCGCCCCTACGCCGCACTCAACAGCTAACACATGCCTAACAAAACCACCGCTCTACATCATCTCGAACGCGCACGTGTCCGCCACCTCGAGAGGAGACCTCATGGCGAGTACGACCCTCAAGCAAAACAAGCAAGCCTCGACCTCGGATACAGCCAAACGGGAACGCCGCAAGTATCTGTCCTCCCCCGGCATCTTATTCCTCATCCTGATGACGCAGGTTCCCTTCGCGCTGGCAATCTACTATTCTTTTACGAACTGGAACCTCTTACGCCCTACCAGCACAGGCTTTATCGGTTGGGATAGGCTCTGGCTCAACTACCGGCGCATCCTCACAAACTCGGATTTCTACTATGTCTTATGGAACACGCTCTATCTTACGCTGTCCGTTGTCGTCATTACCTTCGTCATTGGGCTCGCCTTCGCGCTGCTCTTAAACCGTCCCTTCCCCGGACGTGCCTTGGCTCGCACACTCCTCATCTCGCCCTTCTTGATGATGCCCGTCGCGGCGGCGGTCTTGTGGAAAAACCTCCTCTTAGACCCTTCGTTCGGGCTCCTCTCCTGGTTTTTCGGACTCTTCGGCGTGCAGAACTTCTACGCGCTGCAATCTTTTCCGATGGCGACGATTATCGGCATCGTGTCGTGGCAATGGATTCCTTTCGTAATGCTGATTCTCTTGGCGGGGCTCCAGTCTCTGCCCGACTCGACGGTGGAGGCGGCGCGGATTGACGGGGCGAGCGGCTTTAGCATGTTTCGTCACATCATCTTGCCGCACTTAAAGCGCTTTATCGAAATCGCGCTGCTCTTAGAGACCATCTTCATCCTGAGCGTGTTCGGCGCGATCTTCGTGACGACCTCGGGCGGACCTGGGTTGCAATCGACGAACTTGCCGTATCAGATTTTCTTGGAGGCGTTCTCGCGCCAAAACGTCGGACGCGCCAGCGCCTACGGGGTGTTCGCGGTGATTTTAGCGAATTTCGTCATCCTGGCATTCTTGCAAGTGTTACGTAACTCAGATGAGGAAGGAGTCGGCGCATGAACTTGAGCCGCAGAAAACTCTATGGACACGCCCTTTCGGTTTTAACCTTATTCCTAGCCTTCCTGATGTTCTTTCCGATTCTGTGGATGGCGCTAACGTCGTTTAAGACCGAAACCCTCGCGATTCAGTTTCCGCCGCCCATCTTCTTCGAGCCGACGCTGGCGAACTGGCAAAACGCGCTCTTTAACTCGCCCTTCATGGAATACCTGGGCAACACGGTCATCATCACCGCGTTCTCGATTCTCTTAGCGCTCCTGCTCGGCATCCCCGCCGCCTACGCGATGGCGTTTTATCCAACCAAGCGCACCGACGCCTCGCTGCTCTGGATTATGTCCACGCGGATGCTGCCGCCTGCGGGCATCATCGTGCCTCTGTACGTGCTGTTCTTGCAGTTCAACCTGCTCGACACGCACTTAGGGATGATCCTTCTCTACGCGGGGATGAATCTGCCGCTGGTGATATGGATGATGCGCTCGTTTATGTTGGATGTCCCGTACGAGATTATCGAAGCGGCGCGGCTGGATGGCGCAAACTTGTGGCAGGAATTCATGCGCGTCATCATGCCGCTTCTTATCCCCGGTTTGGCGGCGACCGCGCTCCTCTGCGTCATTTTCACCTGGAACGAGTTCTTTTTAGCGGTCAACCTGACTTCTCGCGACGCTTCACCCCTCTCGGTCTACGTCTCGACCTTCAAGGCGGCGCAAGGTAATTTGTTCCTCGCTAAAATGTCGGCGGCGTCTACGGCGGCGGTCATTCCTGTGCTTATTGTGGGCTGGATTGCCCAACGCCAGCTCGTTTCAGGTTTGACGATGGGAGCCATCAAGTGATTGCCGCTGAGATTTCTTCGCCGAACGAGGCTCGAGTCTTCGAGAAAGACACGCCCGACATCGGTCCGAACGACGTCCTCATTGACGTGAAACGTGCGGGCATCTGCGGCACAGATTTGCACATCTGGCACGGCTCGTACTCCGTTGCGCAGTATCCCGTAACGCCAGGACACGAACTGAGCGGCGTCGTCGCGGCAGTCGGTGACGACGTTCAAAACTTCCAGGTTGGCGAGCGCGTCACCGCCGACCCGAACCTCCCTTGTTACCGCTGCGTCTTTTGTCAGCAGCGGCAGTTTAACCAGTGCCTCAACTTAGAGGTCATCGGCGTGACCCGCGCGGGCGCGTTCGCGGGCTACGTGTCCGCGCCTGAAAGCGCCGTGTACAGCGTCGGCGAGATGTCCTTCGCGGGTGCCGCCCTAGTCGAACCTCTTGCCTGCGTGGTTTGGGGTCTCCAACAGGTCCAGCTTCAAGCCGGAGACCGAATGCTGATTTTCGGCGCAGGTCCGATGGGACTTTTGATGATGCAGGCGGTTCAGCGAGCGGGCGCGGCGTACGTCGCGATGGTGGATAAAGACCCGTGGCGCTTAGAACTCGCCGAATCACTAGGCGCAAACGCCGCCATTCACGCCGACAAGCTCACGCAAGACACGTTTGGCTCACTCGTTCCGCACGGTTTTGACGTGGTGGCGGACGCGACGGGGGTTCCTAAAGTCTTAGAGCAGAGCTTCGACTTTGTGCGCCCTGGCGGTAAAGTCTGGGTCTTCGGCGTCGCCCCGGACGGCTCCACCGCCACGTTCAGCCCCTTTGACGTGTTCCGTAAAGACCTCAAAATCATCGGCTCGTTCGCGCTCAATAAGACCTTTCACGAGGCGATTGCCCTCATTCAAGGCGGCGCGATTCAGGTTGAACCGCTCGTCTCTCACGCGCTCGGCGTGCAAGATTTTCGAAAAGGGTTGGATTTAGCCGAGAACGACCCGGAGCGGATGAAAGTGCAGTTTGATTTAGGGTAGGTGTGTCGGCGATAAGTGGTTGTATGTGAGTTAAGGTGTTCTGTAGATGAAGCTGTTAGATACTAGCTTTTAGCAAAGTCAAAAGCTAGTATGGGTAGACCACGCTGGAAGTGTTCCAGAAAGTCTCTCGAGCAACCTTCTAAAGGAGAAAGACGACTCAAACGCAAAGAGGGAGAAAGGGGCAAATGTTGTAGCGTAGGGGCGATTCATGAATCGCCCCTACGCCGCTCTCTAAAAAAGATGAGAGCGCAAAATTCAAAGAGGTTGAGCTAATGGCTAAAAGCTAAGAGCCACACAGTAGAACTTGAACACAATCTCTACACCTATTTTACGAAAGGTCAGTATCATGAAAGCAGCCGTTTTACACCAAGCGCGGGATTTGCGCCTCGAGGACGTCCCCACCCCCGACTTCGGTCCCGACGATGTGCGTGTCGCCATCCGTTCGGTGGGCGTGTGCGGCTCGGACGTTCACTATTTGCGCACCGGGCGCATCGGCGATTTTGTCGTTGAGGAGCCGATGATTTTGGGGCATGAGGTGGCAGGCGTAGTGGCGGAGGTGGGGGAGAACGTGACCTCTTTGCAAGTGGGGGATAGGGTGGCTTTAGAGCCCGGCGTCCCCTGCCGCCGCTGTGAGTGGTGCAAAACAGGGCGCTACAACCTCTGCCCCGATGTCGTATTCTTCGCCACCCCACCCGTTGACGGCGCTTTATCCGAATACGCCGTGTCTCCTGCCGACTTCGCCTACAAAATCCCCGATTCCATAAGCTTAGACGAAGCTGCTTTAATCGAACCTCTTTCAGTGGGCATTCACGCTTGTCGGCGTGGCAATCTTCAGGCGGGACAGAGCGTCTTTATTGCGGGCGCGGGTCCCATCGGGCTGACCTCGTTAGCGGCTGCCAAAGCTGCGGGCGCGACGAACCTTATCATCAGTGACGTGCGGGACGCTCGTTTAGACATTGCCAAACAGATGGGCGCGACGACGGTCGTAAACGCGGTACAGGAGGAGACTCGAGAGGTCATCCGCGCGCAAACGAACGGGCGCGGCGTCGATTTAGCCATCGAATGCGCTGGGGCCGAGGTCGCGCTTAACGATTGCCTCAGTGCGGCGGCGAGAGGTGGCACGGTTGTCGTGGTCGGTTTAGGCGACGCCGAGCACTACAACGTGCCGATGGTCGAACTCGCGACTAAAGAACTCGACCTCAAAGGGATTTTTCGCTACGTCTACACCTATCCTGCCGCCATCAACCTTTTAGCCTCCGGCGCAGTGGACCTCACGCCGATGATTACGCACCGCTTTCCCTTCGAGGAGACGCATAAAGGATTTGAGTATGCCGAAGAGGGAACGGATGGAGCGGTGAAGGTGATGATTAAGGTACACGAGCCGTAAAGGGTAATGGCTGCTGAAGCTGACTTCAGCAGCAGGGCCGAAGTCAGCGCGGGCTCTCGCCTGTGATCTCGGCGCGCCGCTCCGCCTGTACATGAGCTTGAATGCTGAAGATATTCTAGGGTGTCATCTCAACCCTTGTGAACCCCTTCCCAAGTTGCTACGCTTGACCTATGACAAATGCAATCGACGAAGCCGCAGTTATCCGAGCCCTGCGCACGGTGGACGACCCCGAACTTCATAAGGACCTCGTTTCCCTGGGCATGGTCAAAGAGGTTGACATCCAGGGGGAGGCTGTTGCCCTCAAGATCGATCTCACCACTCCGGCGTGCCCCCTCAAAGGAAAGATCGAAGCCGACATCAAAGCGGCGCTCTTGAAATACCTGGGTGTCGAGCGCGTAGACATTACCTTCGGCTCGCAGGTGCGGAGCGCGCAAAATAATGAGCTGCCCGGCGTGAAAAACGTGATCGCGGTGGGCTCGGGCAAGGGTGGCGTAGGCAAGTCCACGGTGGCAGCAAATTTGGCAGCGAGCTTGGCGCTAGAAGGTGCCAAAGTCGGTCTGTTAGACGCCGACATCTACGGTCCCAGCCAAGCCAAAATGTTCGCCGTTGAGGGCAAACGCCTTATGGCGGACGACGAAAAGAACATCATTCCCCTCCGCAACTACGGCGTCAAAGTCATCTCGATCGCGAACCTCGTTCAAGACGGACAAGCCCTCACCTGGCGCGGTCCTATCCTCCACGGCACGCTCACGCAGCTCCTCAAGCAGACCGTGTGGGGCGAACTCGACTACCTCATCGTAGATTTGCCGCCCGGCACGGGAGACGTGCAGCTCTCCTTGTCGCAACTCGTCCCCTTAACGGGCGCAGTGCTCGTTACTACCCCGCAGGACGTCGCGCTGATGGACGTGCGCCGCGCCTACACGATGCTCCGCAAGTTGCACACGCCGATTCTGGGCGTTGTCGAGAACATGTCGTACTACGCGCTGCCCGACGGCACCCGCGACTACATCTTCGGCGAAGGGGGCGCGGCGGCGTTTGCTAAGGAGGAGAAGCTGGCGCTTCTCGGTGAGATTCCCGTCACGCGGCGGATGCGCGAGAGTGGCGATCAGGGGCAACCTCTCGTCATTGCCGAGCCGGAGAGCCCGGACGCGAAGGCGCTCAGAAGTGCGGCGCGGACGCTGGCGGGGCAGGT
This sequence comes from Trueperaceae bacterium, assembly GCA_965213925.1. Lineage (GTDB taxonomy): Bacteria > Deinococcota > Deinococci > Deinococcales > Trueperaceae > CBDBZX01. The sequence goes on along the minus strand of OZ243927.1, from coordinate 2,945,789 downwards.
GAGTATTCAGGCGATGATGACCTTACCTGTTGTATAGGGACCGGTGGTTTAAGAAACTATTCACGCGACTTGCTTTAGAAACGCCTCGAGCGTTTCAAAAAAAGCTCAACGTTACCACTTGTCCACACCGCTACCCCAGTTCCGAAAAAGTCGGTATCTTCGGTCCAAATAGGACAGTCGAACATTTCGGCGAGGGCTAGATAGGGCCAGTCCTCCTCATCGCGCCGCTTGAGGCGTTCTCGCGCCTCCGCTTCGTACGCTGCTAAATTATCAACCGGGATAGTTTGAATAAGGCGTCCCAATCGCTCGAGCTTGCTGAGTGCAGCGTCCGCTACCTCTTCGTTGCCGCCAGACTTCGTAAGGATGCCGGGAACGTATTTCGCCGCACCCTCAAAGGCTTCATCAGCCGTTAAAAAGCTCGTGCTACTCGCGTATTCCTCTATCAACCTTGAAGCGTGTGTACCTAAAACCGCGCGGATGAGGATATTCGCATCCAGAACAAGGCGCTTACTCACGCAGCCTGCTTGTCCTTCTTCCTAAGCTCCTGCGCAGCTCGGATGAGCGTTTCGGGCTCGAGTCCCTGCGCTTCTAAGAGTTGGCTCAGTCGTTCCGTCACCTCTTTCAAACTGCGCTTATCGTCTGACGTGACAGGGTGATGTGTCGGAATATAGTAGCCCACTGTAAGCCCGTGTTTAGTCACTGCGATAGGCGTATCCGCCAGGAGGTGCTCGGCGAGGTTATCTCTAAACTCTTTTACGCCAACCGCTTTAACCTTATCTGAAGCAATCATAATCCTCCTAGTTATGTACATAAGTGTACATAACTTTAGCGATAGGTGCAATGTGGGATGTCTTCACAGAAAGACGGTAAGGAGGCGAGGCGGTGAGCCTTGCACGCTGTTTGCGTCTTGCTAACTCTAAAGTGGGTTAGTGAGTTTCACGCGCTACGAGAAATTTCTAGTTGTATGCCTTGTGCTTTTGCTTACGTATGTAGCTATGAACGTCTTCGCGCTTATGTTTTTAGATTCGTTCGGAAGACGATTACCAACCGATAGCAATATGGTTCGCCACTTTCACGAACATGAAGAGGAATTTGAAGCACTTTTTGAAAAAGTTGATGAATGGCCTGATAACACATTGAATTTAGATTGGGAACAGAGACACAGCAGCTATGTTCCCCCTCTTGACAATACACAAATAGAAGAAATGCGAAACCAGTTTAAGCGCTTAGGAATCATTAGAATCTCAGTGGACCAAAGATGGATAAACGACGCGCTTACAGTGTATATGAACAGCTATGATTCCGGTGAACAAAAAGGGTATGCATATCTTGCCGACCCAAGTTGGCGCTATGTCCGTGACGAGAATTTGAATAAAGTAGATCATGGCGGATTAGTTTTTCGTCACATTGAGGGCAACTGGTTTCTCTACCGACGTGGCCCAGAGTCCGATTGACTTCTTCGAAAGTCAAGATAAGAGAGAAGGAGCGGCACTTGCGCCGCTCCTTCTCTCTGTTCGGATAACTTTGAACGAAGCTTCCCTTAGAAGCCCATACCGCCCATGCCACCCATGCCGCCCATACCACCCATGTCGCCGCCACCAGCGGGCATGGAGTCTTCTTTCTCGGGCTTGTCGGCGATGACCGCTTCGGTGGTGAGCAAGAGTCCGCCGATGGACGCGGCGTTTTGCAGCGCCGTGCGGGTCACTTTGGCGGGGTCGACGATGCCGGCTTTGATCATGTCGTCCACGAACTCGCTCGTGGAGGCGTCGAAGCCGTAGCGTCCGTCGTTCTTGCCTTTGATGGCGTTGACGATAACGCTGCCTTCTGCGCCAGCGTTCGCGGCGATCTGGCGAGCGGGCTCTTCAAGTGCGCGCATGAGGATCATTGCGCCCGTACGCTCGTCGCCCTGTAAGTTCTTCGCGACCTCTTCAACCGCGCTGATGGCGTGGATGAGGGTGACGCCGCCGCCTGCCACGATGCCTTCTTCGACCGCACTTCTAGCCGTGGAAAGCGCATCCTCGAAGCGGTGCTTGCGCTCTTTGAGTTCGGTCTCGGTGGCTGCGCCGACGCGGATGACCGCGACGCCGCCGGAGAGCTTCGCTAAGCGCTCCTGGAGCTTTTCGCGGGCGTAGTCGGAGTCGGTGTTGTCGATCTCGCCGCGAATCGCTTTGACGCGGGCTTCGATGCTGCTCTGGTCGCCCTGACCTTCGATAATGGTGGTCTCGTCTTTGGAGATACGCACGCGCTTGGCTTGACCGAGCATGTCGATGCGGGTGTTCTCGAGCTTGTAGCCCAACTCTTCACTGATGACCGTGCCACCTGTTACCGCTGCGATGTCTTTAAGCATCTCTTTGCGGCGGTCGCCAAAGCCAGGTGCTTTCACCGCGGCGATGTTCAAGGTGCCGCGCAGCTTGTTCACAACCAAGGTTGCGAGCGCTTCGCCTTCGATGTCTTCGGCGATGATGAGGAGCGGGCGGCTCGTTTGCGCCACTTGCTCCAGGACGGGCAAGAGGTCTTTCAGCGCCGAAATTTTCTTCTCGTGGATGAGGATGTAAGCGTCTTCGGCGACGACTTCCATCGTGTCGCTGTCGGTGATGAAGTACGGGCTTAAGTAGCCTTTGTCGAACTGCATCCCTTCGACTACGTCGAGGTCGGTTTCTAAACCGCGGCTCTCTTCGACGGTGATGACGCCGTCGCGACCGACTTTGTCCATCGCGTCGGCGATAAGCTGACCGATCTCTTGCTCATTGGCAGAAATCGAGGCGACTTCGGCAACTGACTTGGAGTCCTCGACGGACTGCGACATGTTGCGAATCTCTTGAATCGCCGCTTCGACGCCCTTGTCGATGCCGCGCTTGAGGGCTAAGGGATTCGCGCCCGCTGCGACGTTGCGCAGACCCTCTCTGACGATGGCTTGACCGAGCACCGTTGCGGTGGTCGTGCCGTCACCCGTAATGTCGTTCGTCTTCGAGGCGATCTCGATGAGAAGCTTCGCGCCGATGTTCTCTAAGGGCTTGGTGAGTTCGATATCCTTAGCGACCGTCACACCGTCTTTAGTGATGGTAGGGGAGCCGAACTTCTTCTCTAAAACGACGTTGCGACCGCGCGGTCCGAGCGTCACTTTAACGGCGTTGGCAACGGCGTTGACGCCGCGCTCTAAGCTTCTGCGTGCTTCTTCTTGAAAAATGAGTTCTTTTGCCATAGTTTTGATTTACTCCTTCTAACGAGAGGATTGAATTTAAGAGGTTGGGTGGGTAGAGCATGTCAGCTAGTCAGCAACAGATTACGGTTGAAAACCGTTCCTTCGGAGGCTTACGCGCGTCGCTTTTAGCGATCACCTGTGTCAGCACTTGAGGTTTTCCTGACACGCTGACTAGCTGACATGCTTTTAGGCTACGACTGCGTGGATGTCACGCTCGCTCAAGATCATGAGGTCTTTACCGTCTAAGCTGATCTCGGTGCCGCCGTACTTGGCAAACACGACGGTGTCGCCCTCGCTGACCTCTAGGTTGATGCGCTCGCCGCTGTCTAGGAGCTTACCGCTACCAACTGCAACGACTTTACCGCGCTGGCTCTTCTCTTTGGCCGTGTCGGGCAAAACGATGCCGCTCGCGGTGGTCTGTGGCTCGTCGATGACTTCGACTACGACTTTGTCGCCTAAGGGTTTGAGTGTCATTCTGGCCTCCTCAATACTTCTGCTGATGTGTGTTTTGGCATTTTTTTAGCACTCACACCTGCTGAGTGCTAACTGCTTCGCATAATATGAAAAATCTAGCTCTTTGTCAAGTCCCTTGAGTCATGCTCGCTCAAGAACCGTGAGCCAGAATAGCGTTCGGTGGCGGATGCGGTTGAGCCGCGCAGGTGAAATCTAATTTATGAGCGTTCGAGCTAAAGCAGTCCTGAAACCATTTAGAGTGTGCGTGACCAGATTACCTGTGCCCTGCTTTAGCGGGTATACCTGCTATTTAACCGCGCTGGAAACCAAGTAGAAACCCGGGTACAAACGCCGCCGCAAAGGGTACATTGCCCGTTAGAAGTTTGATGAGGTTGCGCCACGCTTTGTTGAGCGCTTCAGGGCTGAGCAGCGGGTTGACGCTCTCTTGGATGCGCAACCAGTCCACCTCAGCCACGCCGACATAAACGAGTACCTGAATACCGATAAAGAGCAAGCCGAGCACGATGGCGGCGAGCTTGCCTACTTTTTTAAGCGCGTAACCGGACGCGAAGCCCGCCACGCCGCCGAAGGTGAGTTGGCTGGCGTAGGGCGCGAGGGTCTCGACGCTAGGGAGAGAAAAGGAGGATGACGAAGCCACGCAGGGAGTGTATCACGGGATTATTTGAGGGCTGTAAGGGGTGTCACGAAGGCTTCTCAATGCTCGAGAAAAACACTCGTGAAGCTCGTCATAGATACACCTTCTTTATTTGAGGGACCGGTCTTCCCTACGTCCTCTACCGCATTATGATTCTGGTGAAAATGTGCGGTCACGTCTGGCGCGAAGCGCTCTCGCTTCGAAAAGGCGTAAAATGCGCCTATGGCACTGCGCATCCATCAAGAGGTTAAACAGGCGTTAGCAGAAAAGAGAGCCGTCGTCGCGTTGGAGTCCACCGTCATCACTCACGGCTTGCCGAGACCGGACAACTTAGCGCTGGCGCAACGTTTGGAGCGCATCATCCGTGACGCGGGCGCGGTTCCAGCGACGATTGGGATGCTCTCAGGCGAACTCGTCGTTGGGCTGGATAAGGACGAATTGGAGCACCTCGCCACCACACAAGCGCATAAAGCGTCTTTGTGGAATTTGGCGGCACTTTCAGCTCAAAAGCGAGATGCAGGAACAACAGTTGCGACGACACTTCACGCGGCAGCGTTAGCAGGCATTGAGGTCTTCGCAACGGGCGGCATCGGCGGCGTCCACAAAACGGCTGGCGGCGCACCTCACGACGAATCCGCTGACCTTATAGCGTTGGCGCGGTATCCCGTTGTCGTCGTCTGTGCGGGGGCAAAGTCCATCCTCGACCTCGCGGCGACGAAGGAGCGTTTGGAGAGCCTGGGTGTGCCGCTCGTGGGGTATCAAACCGATAAACTTGCAGGCTTTCATGTGCCCGAGACCTCTTTCGATGTTCCTATCCGCTGTGACAGTCCGAGAGAGGTGGCGGCGCTTTTCAAGGAGACGAAAGACCTCAATCTGCTCTCCTCGCTCCTCGTTGCAAAACCTGTGTCGGAAGGGCTCGAGCCTCGAGAGGTCGAAACGTGGCTCGCTCAGGCGCAGCGCCCCCTTTCGGGGATGAACGACGAGGCGGACGAGCGCGCGCTGAGCGGTAAAGACGTGACGCCCTATCTGCTCGCCAGGCTCGGTGAGCTTTCCGGTGGGCGCACGACAGAAGTCAACACGAGGCTCTTAGCGGAAAACGCGCAGCTTGCCGCCGAAGTAGCGCTGGCGCTCGCAGCGAAGCCGCTCGACGTTCGTCTCGTTTAGTGTGTTCGATCGTCCCGACTCGGGTCTCTCTGGGTTCTCTCTGCGCGGTTTAGGTGGTAAGCTCGAGTTCTTAACCGCAAGCAACGAGAGACTATAACGGACAGTGTGGACGGTACGAATATGAATAGAAGAGGTAACGGGCAGCTTGGTGATATTTTGTTTGAGGCGCGCGAGGCGAAGGGGCTGAGCCTGGACGACCTGGTGGAGCTGACCGACGTCAGGCGCTCCTACCTTATCGCGCTGGAGTCGGGACACTACGCCGAACTGTCCGAAGCGAGCTACGCGAAAAAAGCGCTGCGTCTTTACGCTCAAGCGGTCGGCTTGGACGTGACGCGGATGCTGCACGTCTTCCGCCAGGAACAGCGCCGCGCCCATAAAGCCGAGGCGAAAGCGGCGAAAGTGGCGACGCCCGCCGCTTTCGCGGAATTCGAAACGAACGAGGCTGCCTTCTATGAAGAGGCGCAAGGGCGCACCTCTAAGCGTCTTGGACCGAGGGTGAGCGCGTTCGGGCGCTTCGCGACGACGCTCATGCTGGTTGTCGGCGTGGTCGTCTTGGCGCTGTGGGGCTTCAACGCGCTGCTCTTTCAGCCGACGCCTTACGCACAAGAGGTGCCGGAACCGTCTGAGGCCTTGGTGGCGACTGCGCCCGCGGGAGCTAGCACCGACCCGGTCAGACCCGACGCCGCACCTTCCGCCGACGTTGCCCCCACAGACCTCATCCTCTTGTCGGTCAACACCACGCCACCTGGAGCGAATGTGAGCGTGGACGGTCTGCCCTTCGACGCGCTGAGCCCCGTAGTGGACGCGCCGGTGCGCGCAGGTGCGAACCGCACCGTACGGGTGAGCATGACGGGCTACCGGAGCGTGGAGCAAACCATCGACCTCACGCGGAGTCGCAACCTCAATATCTCGCTGAGCCCTGCCGTTGGCTCTACAGCAGTTTCTGCGGGAGAAGCGACTCCGCGCAACTCGGCTAGCACGAACGAAGTGACGTCTGGAGCAACCTCGGCGGAGGGCACGGCGATCTTTATCGTAGACGCTCCGGCTTGGCTCGAGGTCTACGCGGGTCCCGCCAGAGGCGAAGGCGAACGGCTCTACTACGGCACCGCCGAAGCGGGCGAAACGCTCACGTTCGATCTGCCCGTCTATGTCCATACAGGCAACGGCGGCGGCGTAAATTTCGCCGTCGACGGTGAAGATAGGGGAACGCTAGGTACAAACGGACAGGTGACGGGGCGCGCCTTGCCTTAAAAGCATTTCAGCATAGGTGAAGGCTAAGAGCCCCCTTTCGGGGATGAACGACCTTTGAGCTTCGCTCTAACCTGTGTCAGCTAGTCAGCACCGTTCGTTCGCTACGCGAGACCGTTCGTTCACTACGTGAGGACTGACGTACACCAGCTTGACTGGATTATATAACCAGCTCGACTAGATTTCAGGTTTTTAGGTTTCCCTTACTAGCTAACGTGCTGACGAGCTGAAGTGCTCTCTATAACCGTAACGCCGAATCTCAAAGATCAAGAGGTGAGGCCATAGACTAACGTGTGATCCTTTCATGATCTGGTCGCTCGCCCTCAACTCGCTCCGCCTTCGCCCTTTGCGCACCTTTTTAACCGCGCTAGGCATCGCCGTCGCGGTAGGCTCAACCGTTATTTTCCTCTCGCTCGGGGAGGGGTTGCGGCAGGTCTTTACAACAGAGATCGGCAACATCGGTCCTGATTTGCAGGTGAGTTTCGGTCCTTTCGACGCGACCTCTTTAACGGCTGTCCCCGAACTCCCACTTCGCTACGCCGACGAACTTCGCGCAGACGCCCCTACCTATGGCATCACCGACCTCACGCCCTTACTTCTCTACGCGAGGGGCGGTTTTAGCCTCAGCAGTTCCTTTCTCTTTCAAGGGTTGCCGCCGGGGACGGACGTGGGCGCGATCTACTACGATTACGAGATAGTAGAGGGGCGCGGACTCACAGCGGATGACGGCGACGCCAAAGTTGCTATCGTAGGTACGCAGACCGCGGAGCGCAACGAGCTGAGCATCGGCGATACCTTACGTCTCAACCCCGAGAATACGTTTCAGATTGTGGGCATCGCCCGCTCGGGGGGCGGGCTGATTGACAACGCCATCCTCGTTCCTTTAGGGCTTCTCCAAAACGCTATCGGCATCCCCGACCGCGTCACCTTCTTCGCGCTCGACTTGGCGGAGCCCGCTCGCGCGGAAGAGGTTGCCCAAGACCTCTCCGCCGCGTATCCCGAGCTGGGTTTTCAAACCAGGGGAGAGGTCTTAGGCGTGATCGAAAAAGGTATCCAGATAAGCGACGTGGTGCGGCTCGGCATCAGCGCGATTGCGCTTATCGTCGGGGCGATCGCGGTGGCGAACACCGTACTCATGAGCGTCTTCGAGCGCACGCGGGAGTTCGGCGTGGTGCGGGCGTTGGGCGCGAAGCCGCGCTTTCTGTTCGGACTGGTCCTCGCCGAATCGACGCTGCTGAGCTTCGTCGGGGCGGCGTTCGGTGTGCTGCTCGGGCGACTCGGGATTTTGGCGATCAACCGTATCACGGATGACCTCATCGGCTTAGAGGTCGCCGCGCTGACGCTGCGCTTGGTGCTCTTCGCGGTGGCGATCGCGCTCGTGATGGGGCTGGGCTCGGGGCTCTTGCCGGCGGCGCGGGCGGCGCGGATTCCGGTGGCGGTGGCGATGGCAAGGGAATAGGGGCGCGGGAGTAGGGGCTCGAGCATAGGGACGCGAGAATAGCGTTTAGTCGGCGTAGGCTGGTATTACGACTCGAGCCCGCGTCACCGCCATCGCCGCAACGAGCGTGCTGCCCGTGAGTCCCCAAAGGACCACCCTGTAGTCTCCCATAAGGTCAAAGAGCACGCCTGCACCCAAGGGCGCGGCGGTCTGCGCAACTGCAATCACCGTCGCCATGCTGCCGCTGATGCTGCCGTAATGGGTCGCGCCGTAAACCTCTGCGATGAGGGCGGCGCGGGCTAACGTGCTCGCGCCGTTTGCCATTCCGAAAAGCGCCGCGAAGAGCCAGACGCTCCAGGTCGCTGACAGAATGAGCAAAGAGGTGAGCGCCAGCGCGTGGAGGCAGAAGGTGAAAGCGCTCAAGGTGCGGAGGGAAACGTGCGACGTGAGCGGCGTGAATAGAAATCGCCCGAGAACCTGCATGAGCCCGACCGACCCCACTGCCGCCGCGACGAGCGAGGGCGGGTAGCCGCGGCCGAGCAAGAGGGGAACGCCGTGGGCGGCGATCGTCACGATCGCGGCGCGGTCGAGCGCAAAGGCGCAGGTGAGCCACCAGAACGTCGGGGCGCGCAGGGCTTCGGCGGGGCTTACGTCTCGTCGGCGTGTGTTCGAGGTGCTCGAGTCCCCACTGAACGCTCGCGGACGCCGCAGCGCGAGCGCGTGCAGCGGGACCGTCACGATTGCCAGGACGAGCGACAGCACCCTAAGCGCCTCGCGCCAGGTCATCACCTCGACCAAAAAGGTGGCGAGCGGAACGAAGATCGTACTCGCCAGCCCTGCCATCATCGTGATCAGGAGCATGGCTTTCGCCCGGTCTGCACGCTCACGCTGAAACCACGCCGCGACGACGGTAAAGGCGACTTCATAAAGCACCGCCGCCATCACCAGCCCGATGCCCGCCTGGACGAGGTAGAACGCGGCGAGGTCATCCACAAACGACCAAGCGAGTAAGAGCAGCGCGCCGAGCCCGCTGCCCACCGTCATCACTCCCCGCGCGCCGCGCCTATCCACCCAGCGTCCTACCGGCACCGCCACGAGACCGGAGAGGAGCAGCGCCAGGGAAAACGCGCCCGAGAGTGCGCCCCGCGACCAGCCGAGGTCGCGCTCCATCGGCGCAATCATCACGCTAAAGGTGTAGTAAAGGACGCCGTAGCCTACCGTCTGCGTCACGGCTAGCGCCCAGGCGATACGCCAGCCGCGCGTCACGGACCTAGACAGCCTCCTGCTGCACAAACCGTTTAGCCACCGCTTCAGCCTTCTTTAGACCTTCCAATGAGCCTTTGAGTTCGGGCATCACGTAACGGGCGAAACGCTCGTAGCTCCCCCAAGTTGCCTCGCGTGACGCCCACTCCTTGCTCGTGATGAGCAGCCCGCCCGCACCCGTTTTCTCCCGCAGCGCGCGAATCTTCGCCAGAGCGTCTTCAGGCGTTCCGATGAGGCTCGTCGGTCTCTCAGCGAGATGCTCAGCCCACGCCTCACGCGGCACATCGGGAAGGGGAGAGCCCGTCACGGGCGCGGAGAAGTCGTAACGCTCCCGCGCGGCACCCTCGCGGATGTCGTCTAAAGCTCGTTCCTTAGTTTCGGCTAAGTGCATCGTCACCGGGAGATAAGCGTCATGACGCTCTGCCTCGCGCCCGACCTCACGCGCGCTGCGCTCGACGACGCGCCAGGCCTCGTCGAAGGTGTCCGGGCTCGTCCCGACGAACCAGCGCGTACCGTAGCGCCCGATGCGCTCTAAGGTGTCTCGGTTCGTTCCGGTGACGAGCGCTAAGGGCATGTGCGGACGTGTGTAAGGTCTGAGTTGCAGCACAGCGTCACGCAAGGTGAACCACTCGGTCTCCAAACTCAGCGGCTCGGTCGTGGTGAGAAGCTGCACCACGGCGTCGAGCGTTGCGGTGTAGCGACGCCCCTGCGTCTCCGTATCTAATCCGAACACGTGTGGGTCACTCGGCAAGCCGCCGCCCGGTCCCATCCCCAGCATCACGCGACCCCGCGTCAGGTGGTCTAAAAGGACGTAGTTGTCCGCGACGAGCAGCGGGTGATGTAAGGAGAGCGGCACGACGCCGCTGCCCAATTTGATGTAGCGGGTACGCGCCGCCGCCGCCATGATGAAAATATCGGGCGAGGCTATAGTCTCCCAACCCGTCGAGTGGTGCTCGCCTATCCACGCCTCGTCGTAGCCGAGGGTGTCCAAGTGTTGGATGAGCTGTAAGTCCCGCTCGAGAGCGAGAGTCGGGTTCTCACTCGGGTGGTGGACGGGCTGCATGAAGAGACCGACGCGCATAGGTTTGCCCTCGGACTTGATGGTGGAGCTAGTCACAGCACGTGGTCTGTTCTGCCGAGTTCTGTGCTGGCGCGGGCGTGCAGCATTCGGACGCCGGGCTGATGACGGAGAGGTTGTTTAGATTGGCGGACTGATTGCAAAAGTCACCGCCGCACCGTTCCAGCTCTTTACAGACCACGAAAGGCGGCTCCAACCTCACCACGACCTCTCGACCTTCGACCTGAACCTCGCTCACGAAGTAGCTGATAGCAGGTTCGCCGTTGTCCCCATACTCGAGCCTCACCTCCGCCTCTCCCGCAACCGGAATCTGCGACGCTACACGGTGATAGATACTCAAAAATTTACTGACGTGCATATTTCCCTTAGTGTTTTCCTCGGTGGACCCACCAGGCGTCCAGAGTTGCACGACCGTTTCAGACCAAGCGTCGCCCTGTCCACCGCAGTCCATCCCCTGAACGCTCACCGCCTTGATCTCCGTAACGTGATAACCGGGGTGGATGCGTCCATGACCTAAGTCGAAGGTGAGTGTGTGCTCTTCGTGGGGGGCTAGGGTATCTAGGAAGTCTCGAGTGTTCATGCTGTTCTCCTTAACTAAATAACTAAGTTATTAGTTGTTTACGGTCAAAAAAATAGCAAGGTCAGGCCGCCTCCTCTTGTGTACGGCATTCGTCGACGCAACATTCTTCGGTGAGGTAACTGACCAGCGCACTCATCGCAGCGTAGTTGGCGCGGCTCAGCACGCTTGCGCCGTCCTTCTCTTGCTGGATAAGCCCCGCTAGGGAGAGCTTTTGCAGGTGATGCGCGAGCGTCGAGCGAGGGACGCCGCCCACCTTACGCTGCAACTCGCTGATGTTGAGCCCAGGCGTGCCCGCGCGGACCAAAACGCGGTAAAGCTCGAGGCGTACCGGGTTGCCGAGGGCGTCTAATGCGGCGGCGGCGCGAACGTCTTCCACACGCTTAGCATAGCGGTAGTGTTACTCATTGTCAACTATAAATCTAGTGATTTAGTTTTTTCTAAGCGTCGGTAAGAATTTCGTAAGAGGGTACACTTTAAGGTGATGTCATGACGACGGGTGAAAACGTTGAAGCTGAGATGGTGCGTAGCGGGCGTGCGGCGCTCGAGTCCTTATGGCACTGCGACCTGGACCTGAGTTTGACCGAGAAAGCGAACTGGCTGGAGGACATCATGCGCGTGCAAGAGCGCGCTTTAGCTGCGACGAGCAGCGGCGTCACGATCGCCGACGCCAGCCGTAGCGAGCGTCCGCTCATCTACTGCAACGAGGCGTTCACCGCCATCACGGGCTATCAGCCCTATGAGGTGCTCGGCAGAAGCTGCCGCTTCTTACAGGGACCAGAGACCGACCCGGCTGCGGTACAGCGCGTCCGCGACGCCATCCACTACGGCGAGCACTGCAAGGTCGTGCTCAAGAACTACCGCAAAGATGGCGCGGCTTTCTGGAATGAACTCATCATTTCGCCCGTCTACAGCGGCGAGGGAGAACTCACCCACTTCATCGGCGTGCAGCAAGATATCACGGCGCGTGTCGAGGCGGAGGAGGCGCTGGAAAGGGCGAACGAGGCGTTAGCGGAAGCGAATCAGAAGTTGGAGCAGCGCGTCTTAGAGCGCACCGCCGAACTCGCCCTAGCTAACGAGAGGCTCCTGCACGACGCCTTCCACGACAGCCTCACGGGTATTGCGAACCGGGCCCTTTTCAACGACCGTTTGACGCACGCTTTAGAGCGTGAACGGCGCAACCCCGACCACCACTTCGCGGTGCTCTCTCTGGACTTCGACCGCTTCAAATCATCAACGACAGCTTGGGACATACGGTAGGGGACGCGCTCCTCAAGGAGATCGCGGCGAACCTGAGCACCTGGATTCGTCCCGCGGACACCGTCGCGAGGTTAGGCGGCGACGAATTCGCGGTTCTCTTAGAGGACGTCGGCAGCGTTGACGAGGCGGTGGCGGTTGCCGAACGCATCCAGCGCGAACTTCTCACGCCTATCCAACTCGGCGAGCATGAGGTGTATACCTCCGCGAGCATCGGCGTCGTCGCTTCGCAGGGCTCCGCGAACTCGGCGCAGCGCTATACCCATGTCGACGAGATCATGCGTGACGCGGACATCGCTCTAAACCGTGCTAAATCGCTCGGCAAGGCGCGTTACGCCCTGTTCGACGCCGAGATGCGCGAAAGGGCGCTTATGCTCATGACCTTAGAAGCCGACCTGCGCTTCGCGGTGGCGTGCTGCGAGCTTCAGGTCAACTATCAGCCGATCGTTTCGGCGCAGAGAGGCTCGCTTAGCGGCTTTGAAGCGTTAGTGCGTTGGCATCACCCCGAGTACGGTCTCATCTCGCCCGCCGAGTTCATCCCCGTGGCTGAAGAGTCCGAGCTGATCATCGCCATCGACCGCTACGTCATGCGCGAAGCGTGCAGACAAGTCGTGCAGTGGCAGCTTCTCTACCCGTCGCAGCGCCCGCTCACCCTGAGCGTCAACCTCTCGTCACAGCAGTTCGCGCAAGAGGACCTCGTAGCATACGTCGCCTCCGTTTTAGAGGAGACGGGGCTCCGCGCTGAGCACCTCAAGTTGGAGATCACCGAGGGCGTCATGATGAACCGCAGCCCAGCCGCGAAAGCCTCCTTAGAAGAACTTCGCGCTTTGGGCGTAAAACTCCATATCGACGACTTCGGTACGGGCTACTCGTCCCTGTCGTACCTGCAGGACTTGCCCGCCGATACGCTCAAGATCGACCGCTCGTTCGTTCAAAAGATGGACAGCAGCGGGGGCGCAGAGCTGGTGAGCACCATCCTTTCGATGGCGCGTGCTCTAGGGATGCACGTCGTCGCTGAAGGGGTCGAGACGGCGGCGCAGCTAGCGCAGCTCAAGGGGTTGGAGTGCGACTTCGTGCAAGGCTACTTCTTCTCCAAGCCGATGGACAAGGAAGAGGCGGAAGGGTTTTTAGCTGAGGGACATGGGCTCGAGCTAGCCAAGTAGCACCGTTTTAGGGCATTCCTCTACCAGCCTCAACGTCCAAGCAGGAGGTCGCATCCTCTCATGGGTGCAACGGGTGTCTATAACGGCATCATTGTACGAAATATTGCGAAGCAACACCCGGTTGAGGACTCCTTCGCTCAAAACAAAAGAGGTTGAAACGCTTTCAACCTCTTTCGCAAACACTCCTTCGAGAATGTTTCAAAAAGCAACGCTTCTCCTCGAGTCGCTTGACCTAGGTGGTCCAGTTTAGTGCGTTTCCCCTATCATATTTAGGGCGTTTAGGCTCGAGATGTACCCTTACGTTAAGGTTCCCCACCATCCCTGTACAAAAATTCGCCATAATAGCGAGTTATATGACAGGGTTGCGGGTGCGGGTACCTTCGCACGTTGCAGTTTTACGTTCTGCGGCGGAAGCCGTTAAAGGGGTAGCGGGGTGCCGCACACTTAGCAAAAGCCCAGCATAGGAAGGAACGCTATGAAGCAGTACGTCATCCCCCACACCGACTTAAAGGTCAGTCGCCTCGCTTACGGCACCTGGCATTTAGGCGGCACCTGGGACAAGACGCCGCCTACGGACGAGATAAGGACGAGGGCAAACGACCTTATCGTCAAGGCGTACGAACTCGGCATCAACCACGTCGACTTAGCCGATATCTATACGCTCGGCAAGTCTGACGAGGTGGTCGGCTACGCCCTCAAACAAAACCCCGACCTGCGCGACAAGCTCGTCCTACAAGCCAAAGCGGGTATCGTCATCGGTGACGACCCCGACTTCGGGCAGCCCTCGCGCTACGACTTCTCGTCCGACCATCTCGTTCAGGCGGTGGAGACGAGTTTGCAGCGTTTGGGCACCGATTACGTCGACCTCTTAGCCTTTCACCGCCCCGACCCGCTCGTCGATTTAGAGGAGGTGGCGCGGGCGGCGGAGCACCTGCATAAAGAGGGCATGGTGCGCTACTTCGGGGTGAGCAACCACAGCGCGGCGCAGCTCGAACTGCTCCAAAATCACATTGACTATCCGCTGGTGGTCAATCAGCTCGAGCTGAGCCTCCTGCACCCTTATCTCATCAGCAACGGTATCTTAGTCAACCGCACGGACGCGCCTTTTGCCCACACGGACGGAACTCTGGAGTATTGCCGCTTGAAGGGCGTCATGATTCAAGCCTGGTCGCCCGTCGCGGGCGGGCGGCTCTTCAAGCCCTCCGACGACGCGCCGCAGAACGAGCGTGACACAGCGGACCTCATCGCCAAACTCGCTGGAGAAAAGGAAACGAGCAAAGAGGCTATCGCGCTCTCGTGGCTTTTGCGTCATCCGATGGGTATCCAGCCAATTTTAGGCACCGAGAAGACTTCACGCTTGGAAAGTTGCGCTCAAGCTGATGAGGTCGAACTCACGCGCAGAGAGTGGTACCGCCTGTTAGAAGCGGCGCGAGGGGAGAGCGTTCCCTGATGTTGGCATCTAAACAAGAGGTCACGGCCCAAGACGCCAAACCGCCTCGCGTCAACGTCCGCTCCGAGCATCTCACGGGCGCGGAAGTCGCCTGGTTCGCCCCCCTATGCGACGACGACTACGAGTTTTTGGGCGTGCCCGACGACCGCCTAAAATCAACCTTCGCGCACTGCGCGGACGTCCTCCTAAGGGCTGACAAGCTCGGCTACCGCAATATCTTGTGCCCGTCGTCGTATCAAGTCGGGCAGGACACCTGGACCTTCGCCTCGGGCGTCGCGCCGAGGACACAAGCTATCAACCTGCTCACCGCCGTCCGCTGCGGCGAGGTCCATCCGCCGATGTTAGCGCGGGCGATCGCGACGCTCGACCACATGCTCCAGGGGCGTTTGACCGTCAACATCATCTCTTCGAATTTGCCCGGCGAAACCTTGGACTCGGCGTCGCGGTACGCTCGCTCTCGAGAGGTCATCGAAATCCTGAAGCAAGCCTGGACGCAAGACGCGATCGACTTCTCGGGCGACTTTTATAAAATCAAGCTGGATACGACAGAGCCCGTTAAGCCTTACCAGCAAGGCGGACCGCTCCTCTACTTCGGCGGCTACTCCCCGGCTGGCAAAGACCTCTGCGCCGAACACTGCGACGTGTACCTCATGTGGCCCGACACCGAGGAGAACTTGCGCGGGCACATGGAGGATTTGAGCGCTAGGGCTGAAGCGTACGGGCGCACCCTCGACTACGGGTTGCGCGTCCACGTCATCGTACGAGAGACCGAGGAGGCGGCGCGTGAAGCGGCGCAGCGGTTGGTGTCTAAACTCGACGACGCCAGAGGCTCCGAGATCAAAAACCGCGCTTTGGACGCCCGTACGCTCGGCGTCGCTCTTCAGAGCGAAGCGCGGAAAAAGTCCGACGCCGAAGGCTACGCCGAGCCGCACCTCTGGACGGGCATCGGGCGTGCCCGTTCGGGTTGCGGCGCGGCGCTTGTCGGCAGCCCCGAGCAGATCACCGAGAAGCTGAGGCGCTACCACAGAATGGGCATCCGCGCCTTTATCCTCTCGGGCTATCCGAGTCTGGACGAGTGTAAACGTTTTGGGGAGCTGGTCTTGCCGAGGCTCGAGACCCTCTCCTTACCGAAAGAACTTGGGCGGATTCCAGCAGAAGCGCCGCTGACGCCACTAGGAGCTGGGCCGAGGCGGTGAGCATAGAGAGCTAAAGTGCTAAAAGCGTCTTCAGCATTTCAGCTCGCTAGCCGGTCGGCTCATTAGGGAAAAACCTAATGAGCCGACCGGCTGAAGCGCTGAGTTGCTTATCCCTTCACCCCCCCCTCCGTTTGACCCGTAAACGCCTCCTGGAACGAGTAGAAGATAAAGAGGATCGGCAAGCTCCCCAAGACCGCACTCGCCGCCAACCTGCCCCACTGCGTGTTGAACTGGTTCGTGCTGAAGCTGCGCAGCCCGATGCCGATGGTCCAGCGGTCATCTCCGGTCAGGAGGATATTCGCGATGACGAACTCGCTGTACGTATTGATGAACTGCAACAAGAAGATAAAGAGCAGCATCGGCACGCTTAAAGGTAAGATGATGCGCCAGAACGCACCCCAGCGCGTCGCCCCGTCCACCATCGCCGCTTCTTCCAAACTCGGACTGATGGATTCCAAATACCCTTTGAAAATCCACGCGGAGAAGGCGATTGCGCCGCCTGAATAGGCTAAGATCAAGCCGGTAAAGGTGTTTAAGAGTCCCAAGAAATTCATCAGGTAAAAGAGCGCGACGATCGCCATGAACGCAGGGAACATCTGCACGAATACAAAGGTTAAGAGCGTCGGGTAGCGCCCCTCGAACTTCATGCGAGCGAAGGCGTAGCCCGCCGTGGTGCTAATCACAACCGCGAAAAGCCCGGTGATGCCTGAGACCAGCAGCGTATTGCGGATAAAGAGCACCACCTTCTTGCTGCTCGCCGAGGGCTGGCGCTGCCCCCCTTCGGTGACGCTATAAAACTGCTCGGGCGTCACGCTCAAAATGAGCACCGCCGCCGAGAGGAAGAGCGTCCAGCCAAGGGGTGTCTCGAGCCTCTCGAAGCGCTTCGCGTTTCCCGCCCGCTTGCCGAGCGACGTCACGATAAAACCTATGATCGCGAGGAGGAAAATCGCAATCAGAATCCACTGATACCAGAGGATGTGCGTTTCGCCCAGAACATCGCGGTACTGAGCGAGCGAAAAGGTCGACGGGTCGGGCAAGATGCCCGCCCTCACCAAGAGGTTGCCCTCATCTGGCGGCGCACTGAGGAGGTTGTCGTTGCGGCTAAAGGACACAGCGACTAAATTGATCACCGGATAGAGCACCAGGACGAGCGCCACCCAGATGAACATGTGTGTCGCCGCCGTCCACGCGTATTGCCCTGCTTTGGCGGGTCTTGTGGCGCGTCCGTAAAAGTACGCCGCCGCGCCGATGCCGCCTGTGATGATCACGAACGCGAGCAAAAACCACGCCCAGCCGTAAGGAATCACCAAGAACTGCCCGCGCCGCTCCTGAGCGGAGGCGACGGAAAGAATCAAGAGGCTGAGTAGGGGAAGAATGCGTGTTAGATAGGTCATGCGTTCGTCTCCTCGTCGAGTGCGCCCGTCACGCGGAAATTCACCAGGCTGACCGCGATGGTGATAAAGAAAATCAGCAGCGAGATGGCGGAGCCGAGCCCGTAAGCGTAGCCCCCTTGCGCCCGGAACGCTTCGTTGTACGCCCAAGTGATAAGGATGTCCGTAGAGCGTGCCGTAGACGTGTACCCCTCCACGAAGGGACCGCCGTCGGTGAGCAAGTAGATGATGTTGAAGTTGTTGAAGTTAAAGGCGAAACCCGTCAAGGCAATCGGCACGAGCGCGGTGCGCAGAAGCGGCGCAGTCACGCCCGTGAAGCGCCGCCACGCATTCGCGCCGTCGATCTTCGCGGCTTCGTAGAGGTCGCCGGGAATCGCGGAGAGTGCGCCCAGCGTCGCCGTCATCATGAAGGGAAAGCCGAGCCACAAGTTGACCAGAAGAATCGCCGCTTTTGCGCCGTACGGGTCGTCTAGCCAGTTGAAGGTGGGCAAATCCAAGAGCGCCAAGCTCCGGTTGATTGCGCCAAAGTTCGTGTTCAAAAAGCCCTTCCACACCTGGATCGTGATGATTTGCGGCAGCGCCCAGGGAATAATGAGCAGCGTGCGGTAGAGGTTGCGAAAGCGCAATTCGGGATTGTTCAAGAGTACCGCCAAAAAGACGCCAACGGCGATGTTGATGATCATGGTCAAGGTTGCGAAGGCGACGTTCCAGGTGAACACAGGGAGGAGCGTGCTGCTCGCTCGCCTTAAAATCGTACGAAAGTTGCTCCATCCGACGTAACCGAAGTCGTTGAAGCGGGCGATGGACTCGGGCGCTAAACCCTCGGGCAGCGGTTCGGCGAGGGTGACAGAGTTTTCATCGTTACCTGTCATCATGCGTGTGATGCCCGTGCGGTCGA
This sequence comes from Trueperaceae bacterium, assembly GCA_965213925.1. Classification (GTDB taxonomy): domain Bacteria; phylum Deinococcota; class Deinococci; order Deinococcales; family Trueperaceae; genus CBDBZX01. The sequence goes on along the minus strand of OZ243927.1, from coordinate 2,927,356 downwards.
GCGCGAGGCGCACACTGCTGAGGTCCACGGCGTCAGGCGAGGCGTTAGCGAGAATCGGAGGGATGTCCTGTAAGGTCAGGGTGTCGCCCTCGGCGCTACTCACCGTCACCTCCAAAGGAAACCCCTGCACGCTAAAGGTCGCCGTTCTGACTTCTCGATCTTCGGGTATCTCGGACTCCAGGCTGAGCGTCTCGCCCTCTAAGCTCGAGCCCGCGACCTCTAATGAACCAGAGGCGTAGACGATTGCCCGCACGTCCGAACAGCCGTTTCGCAACGCGCCGCAGTTAAAGGCGCGGGGGTTCTCGAGCGTCAGCGTGTCGCCCTCGACATTCGCAATATTTGACGTCGAAGAGACATTGAGTTGCCCGTTACGCACCCCCGCGTAGTCCGTGAACGCCAAAACAACCGTGAGAATTACCGGAAAAAAGGTAAACGTCAGCAAAAATAAAATCGCGGGCAGCAGATAGTACCAAGGCATGATCCACTCGAAGCGCTGCGCGATAAAGATAAGCGCTAAGACGAGCGTGACGATGCCAAAAACGAGGCTTGTGTAAACGGGTGCGTCCGGCACGACAAGCTGCAAGAGCCAGTAGCCCGCGAAGCCCCCTAAGATGCCTACCGTAATCGCGAGCGTAAGCAGCGCCAGCGAGAGCCATAAGCCCGCCTGTACGCTACTCGACTTCTTAGGCAAGAAGTCGCTGATTGAGCGGGATATATCCATGTAGACTCCTCTCTTTTGCATGAAGTATTCTGTCAGCTAAACTCTGCAATACTGTTGTCACCCTGAGCTTGTTGAAGGGTCTCGCCTTTCAATCTCAGTAAGAGGAGTCAGCAAGGTCAGAGATTCTTTCACTCCGCTATCGCTCCGTTCAGAATGACACGGCTTATTACTTATTTAACGCTGTGTTGAGCGTTTTGCCTAACGACTGCTCGAGGCAGAATAGGGAACGCTTCTATCTCATCTTTTAGAAATACCGTACGTTTAGAGGTCTAACAAAAACGCCAGGAGTTTAACTCCTGGCGCAAACAGCGATGCTCTTCAGCTTTAGTTCCCCTGAATTTCGCTAACCGCGTTGTTGAGCGCCGCTTCGACGTTGCTGTCCGGGCTCTCTAAAATAACGGACAGCGCAGACGCCATCGGCTCCCAGACGTTGCCCATTTCGGGGATGTTGGGCATCGGCACGGCGTTCGCTAGCGCTTCGGCAAAGCCGGCGATCACGGGGTCGTCCGAAACCTGCTCGGCAGCCGCTTGGGACGAGGGGATGCGCCCGCTACGGTTCGCGAGGTCGATCTGCGCTTCGGGGCGCGTAACCCACTTGGCGAAATTTGCAGCCGTGGTTTTGTTCTGGCTAAATTCGTTCATCAGGATGCCTTGCACGCCCATGAAGCCGTTGAATTCGGTGCCGTCCGCCATCGCAGGAATCGGCATGACCTGAATCGGCACGTTATCGGGGACGTTCGAGATCATCCAGGGACCGTCGTAAATCATTGCGGCTTTGCCGTCGAAAAAGAGACCTTCGGCAACCTCGAGTTCCGTGTCGGCAGGAATGAGACCGTACTCATGCTGAAAGGAGCGCATGAGCGTCGCGCCTTCGACTGCGCCTTCGTTGGCGAGTCCTAAATCGCTGGGTTCCAAGTCGCCCTCTTCGGTGCGGTCAAAGACGTAGCCGCCTAAGCTGTTGATCCAGACGTACGAGAAGTAGAAGTCCTCGATGTCGTAGAGAAAGCCGAAGTTACCCTCACCCGTCAAACTCTCCGCTTGGCTGACGAAGTCCTCGAAGTTTTGGGGCATCTCCGAGACGAGGTCGGTGTTGACGATGAGCGCGGGACCCTCGACGTACATGGGCAGCCCGAAGAGGCGGTTGTTGAAGGTAAAGGCTAAGAGCGCCTGCTCCGAGAGGTCTTCGCGGTACTGCTCGGTGGAGAACTGGCTCATGTCGGCTAGAACGCCGCCCGCCGCCATCTCGCCGATTTGGTCATGGGGAATGGGTCCGACCAAGTCCGCTGCTTCGCCCTCAGGGGCGGAGAGGAGCATCTTCTGTTTAATTTCGCCTAAGTCGATGCGGGTAATCTGCACGGGCACGCCGAAATTCTCCTCGAAGGAGGCGGCTTGACCTTGAAGCCACTCGAGGTCGGTGTTCCCCAAGTGCGTCCAGACGGTGACGGGCTGCTGCGCGAACGCTCCGCCCAACATGAGAGAAGCGGTGAGGAGAAGTGCTAAAAGTTTGTTCATCTAACGTCCTTTCTTAAAGCGTGGTCTTTCTTTGGTTTACCTGGTTTAAGCTGTGTCCGACAGGTCCGATACTTCGTGTATAAAGAAGTATCCAAATCTGTACGAATCGTTTTTCTGCCTCGAGTCCCATTCAAAAAGCCGCAAACTGTTACAGCGCTACATCAGAGCGCTCTACGAATCAGCGAACCTGTGTACTGAGACGACTCTCGAGCTGTGTTGCTACGCGCAGTTTACCGTGCCCCAGATAGGTTGTCCAGCCTTTCACATGGGTTGCTGGGAAGCTTCGGCTTCACACTTCTTTCAGTTCCCTTTCACGCTCGCGCTTCTAGGTGTGTTAGCTTAACCCGCATGGACATTTTCGCCTTTCACTCCCCCGCCGAAGGTCTCACGGAGCAAAATGAGAAGTGGCGCGTCACCCTCCAAGTTCCGCGCAACCTCACCATTGAGTCCGCTTGGGTACGCAGCGAGCCCGACAATGAAGAATTTTTGAGCCCGCTTAACTTGCAGAAAAAGGAGGGCGCATGGACCTTTTACGAGGGCGAACTGCGTCTCAACCCAGCGGAACAGCTCACGCTCTACGCCTTTAAGTTCATCGTGGACGGACGGCAATTCTGGCTCGCGCAAGATGGCGTCTCACCGTACTTCCCCGAGCGCGACGTGCACTTTCGTCTTAATCCGGCGTATGAGCCCGCCCGCTGGGTCTGGTCGTCGGTCTTCTACCAGATTTTCCCCGAGCGCTTTTCTGACGGCGACCCCAGCAACAACGTCACGGACGGCGAATACCTCTACGAAGGCGAGCCCGTCGTCGCGAAGGAATGGGGCGAACTGCCCGAACGTTCACAGGGACCGCGTGAGTTCTATGGTGGCGACCTAGCGGGTATTCGTCAGAAGTTGCCTTACTTGGAGGATTTGGGCGTCACGGCGCTCTACTTGAACCCTATCTTCGTTTCACCTTCGTCACACAAGTACGACACCGTGGACTATCTCAACGTGGACCCGCACTTCGGTACGAACGAAGAGTTTGCCGAACTCTGCTCCGAGCTGAAAGAGCGCGACATGCGCGTCATCCTAGACGCTGTCATCAACCACACCTCCGAACGTCACCCCTGGTTCGACCGTTACGACGAATACGAAGAGGCGGGCGCGTACGGCTCGAAAGAGGCGCAGACGCGAAACTTCTACACCTTTTACGACGAAGACGACCCCGAGTCGTATCACGGTTGGATCGGCGTTAAAACGCTCCCCACGCTCGACTACAGCGCCCCTGAACTGCGCGAGCGCATCTACGAAGCCGACGACGCCGTGTTGCGCTACTGGCTCAAACCGCCTTACGAAATCGACGGCTGGCGCTTCGACGTGCTGCACATGTTGGGCGAGGGCTCCGGCGCGGCGAAAAATGCCGAATACGTGCGCCATTTCCGCCAGACGTTGCGCGAAGAGAACTCCGAAGCATACGTGTTAGGTGAACACTTCTACGAAGCGACGAAGTGGCTGCAAGGCGACCAAGAGGACGCCGCGATGAACTACGACGGCTTCGCCCGCCCGCTCTGGGCGTTCTTCGCCGAAACCGACCACAAGGGTCATCCGGTCAAAGTCGACGCGCAGACATTAGACAAGGTCATGACCCGCTCCCGCGCTCGCCTCCCCTTCGAGATTCAGCTCTCGCAGTTCAACCTCTTAGGCTCGCACGACACGCCGCGCTTTTTAACGCAAGTGAAGGGCGACAAGGGTCTCATGAAAGCGGCGGTGACGCTACTCTTTACTTATATCGGTGTGCCGTGTGTTTACTATGGTGACGAGGTTGGCGTCGAGGGTGGTCGTGATCCAGACTGCCGCCGCACCTTCCCTTGGGATGAAGGTCAGTGGGACGAAGACCTAAGAGGTCACTGTCAAACCCTTATTGCCTTTCGGAAAGAGCATAGAGTCTTGCAGCAGGGCGCGTTGGTGACGCTTTACGCAAGAGGTGACGTGTATGCGTTTGCGAGGGTCTTGGGCGAGGATGTCGTCATCGCGGCGGTGAACCGAGGCGAAGAGGTCGAGGTGGCGTTGCCTGTGTGGAAGTTGGGTTTGGATAGCGCGACGTTGACCTCTCTACTCGATAAGCAAGAGGTTGAAACTGAAAAAGGAACGCTCGAGCTACGCTTACCTCAATACTCGAGTCTCGTCCTTCACACTCTTTGAGACTAGACCGTGTTGTCATGTGCTTCCAAGATAGAGTGCGCGACATATGAAAAACGGGTGGGGTGGGTTTGAAACCCACCCCTACAACGTTCGCCTCTCAACCTCTTCGCACGCTGCATCGTCTCTTTCAATTAAAAGGTCTAGCAAGTATAGATCAAGTCGCGAAGAGCGTTTCTGTAGTGACTTTAGTGTAGCGTATCCTCAAATCAAGCTGATGTACCTGCCGCCAGGAAGCTGCTTCACGACGCCTTGGAGTTCTAAAAGCATCAGCGTCGGCAAGAGGTCGGCGGTCGTTTTACCCGTTGCGCTTATTAGATCATCGAGTAGGGGAGAACCGCGCTCTTGAATCGTTTGAACGAGGCTGCGCCCCGGCTCCTCTAAAGAGGTCAGCGAAACAGCGTTTTTCGCACCCGCTTCGCGCCAGCCGAACTCTCGTAAGAGGTCGGCGGCGCTCTGCACCATCACTGCGCCTTGTTTGAGGAGCGCCAAAGTTCCCTCGGCTTTACTGTCGCCAACTCTGCCGGGTATGGCGAAAACCGAGCGCCCTTCCTCGAGCGCAAACTCTGCTGTAATGAGTGCGCCCGATTTAAGCCCGCCCTCTACAACCAAAACACCTTTTGAAAGTCCATTGATAATTCTATTTCTCGCCGGAAAGTTCGTGGCACGCGGACCGCTGCCGATTCGGTATTCGCTCACCACTGCGCCGTGACCCTCTAAAATCTCTTCGGCTAAACGCTGATTTTGACGCGGATAGATGACGTCCACGCCGGAACCCAGCACTGCGACGGTCTGCCCGTTTTCAGTCTGCACTGCGCCCTTATGCGCGGCGCTGTCCACGCCGAGCGCTAAGCCGGAGACGACGGCGACGCCTGCCAGGGCCAACTCTTTGCTAACGTTCAAACTAAGATGAAGCGCGTATTGACTCGCGTTCCTCGTGCCGACAATACCGACGGCTTTATTCTGCGCGAGCACCTTCGGCAAGGTGCCGCGCACATAGATGAGAGGGGGCGGGTCGTAGACGTTTCGTAAAGGTTCGGGGTAGGCGGGGTGCTCGAGGTGCAGCAGCGCAACGTTCGAGCGTTCCGCGCGCTCCAACTCTTTCTCGACCTCTTCGCTGATTTTTGCTGAGTCTCTCGCCTTCAAAAGTGACTGAATCAGCTTAGGACCAACGCCCTCGACCTCTCGCAGCGCCTCTGGTTCCGCCTCCCAAACTGCCACTGCGCCGCCAAAGTGTTCCGTGAGCACCTTGATTTTGCGTGGACCCAAACCAGGGGTAAACGAAAGGGAGAGAAAAGCCCGTAGCGCGTCCATGAGAGGCTATCGTAGCAGGGCAGCGCCATTGTTCTGGTGAAACGCTCACTGAGAAAATAGAAGTCAGTAGATAGTAGTCAGAATTCATTAGCGTCTTTTGAGCTGACTACTGAATTCTGACTACTGATAACCGCCCTTACGCGGGCGTGAACCTGAATTCCTCGCCCTCTTGCGCAATGTAGCCCAGACCGGGAAAGGCGAAGTGGTAGGCAAAGATGCGCGTGCCTTCGCTCGAGGCTCGGTTCAAAATCTCACGGCGTGTCTCAGCGGCTCTCTCGGAATCGCCGTCGAAGGCGAACGCCCAGTCGGGGTGTAGGGGCGACACGAGCGCGTGGACAGCGGTGTCGGCGATGTGTAAAACGCTTTCATCGCCTGAGCTAATGAGGAAATTCATGTGCCCCGGCGTGTGACCGAACGCCTCTACCGCCTGCACGCCGCTCACGACCTCGTCGCCACCGCCGAAGCGGGAGAGCTGGTCCGCGTCTACCGCGGGTTGTAGTTTGTCCAACGCGGTTTGTGCGCCGTCGTTATCTGCGGGTGCGCCCTGCAAAAAATCCCACTCCGCCTGCGAGATATAGTGCATAGCGTTCGGGAAAGTCAACGCGCCGTCACTTGACATGCCCGAGATGTGGTCGCCGTGATAGTGCGAGATAATTACATAGTTAATGTCACTAGGCGACACGCCGATAGCCTCCAAGGTCGGGACGAGGTTCTGCCCCGTGCCCGTATCGATGAGGATGCGCTCGCCGCCCCTATCCAGAAGCATCACGTTGGCTGTCGCGCGGACCACGTCGGTGGGCAAGTTGTACTGACTCAAGAGGTCGCTGACCGCACCTTCGGACGCGCCGCCGCCTGCACCCAGCATCGACGGCTGCAACTCCAGAACAGCCTCCTGGAACACAGTAACTCGGGTGTCGCCGAGGTCGAAGCGTTGCAGAGCGAGGGGGAGAGAGGGGCTAGAGGTTCCAGCCGCGCCACCCGTCTGCGAGCCGCCCGTATCTTGCGCGCGCACGACGCTCAAATGACCGAGGCTTACGCCGATGGCACCTGCGCCTAATCCTTTGAGGAGCTTCCGGCGGGACAAGGACCGTTTCGCGTCTGTCTTCGTGTTAAACATACTTCCTCCTTTTAGTTTGTCTTTTGTACCTTAGCGTCAGGGAGGAAGAAAAAACGTATTGAGGAATACGGCTCGAGTTATAGAGCGCGGCGAGTTTTTGCTCGAGCCGTTCCAAACGCTCTGAGCCGAAATAGCTTGTAGCCCTCCTCTTTCCAACCGCGCCTTGACCTCTTGTGCTCGCTCCAAAATCTCCTGCTGTAACTGAGAGGTCAAGCAGGTCTTCGAGGAGTTCCTCGAACACCTCGATAGGCAAAACGACCCTGGTCTTGCGACCTTTATGGTCCGTAATATATTCAGGCTCTACCGCACTTCGCTTGGGCGTGCTCAGACGCTTAGGATAGCACGCCTGGTAGCGGCTGAAAGCAGAGGAAAAAGGCGGCTAAAGAAGCCGCCCGGATGAAGATAAGCGAATCTCAAGGCAATAGCTCGAACTGAATCTCCCGGTTGACAACATTAAGGTGCCGTCTATCTAAGCTGATAATTCTCAGCCCCGAGCGTTCAGTGCAAGCGATCACAACCGCGTCGGCGTAGCCTAAAGACATGTCCGCGTAACGCTCGACGAGGGCTTGTACCCGCGACATATCCTCGAGCCCACAGTCCAACATGAAATGACCTTCAGCAATATCTTGCAAAAAGAGGCTTAAAACACGCTGCCCCAGCCTCGTCTCTACCAAGTAACCAATCTCAGCCATAATGCCGACAGGAACAACCAGCAACTCGCGCTCCTCTAAAAGTACCTCTCGCACACGTGTATGGTCTACGTCGGCACGGTTAAGGAAAGCGAGGACAGCGCTCGTATCTAAAACCAGGCTCAACGCTCCTGCCAAGCCCGCTCGATGAGGTCTCGAGTCTCCGCCCCCTGCAAAGTGGCATCCTCGCCTGCGCCTAACGAACTGAACGTGCGCTTCTGCGGCGTTTTGTTAGGCTGCTGCGCCGCTCTAAGCAAGGCTTCATACGCTTCGATAGGCAAAACGACTTTCGTTCTGTGCCCCTCATGATCCGTGATATATTCCGGCTCTACCGCGATTCGCTTGGGCGTGCTCATGTGCTTAGGATAGCACGCTTAGTGGCGGCTAAAAGCCAAAGAAAAAGACGGCTAAAGAAGCCGCCTGGAATTCACAGGACGATGGGGCGCTAAGCAGCTTTTTGCGCAAACGTAAAAACAGGATACTGCTTGCTTGGCTCTTCCTCAGAGTGCAACAGTGCTTCGATGTGCCGCACCACATCAGGTTCTAAAACCATGTCGCCGCACACCTGACAAACCAAAGCGGGCACGTCATCAATCATAACCGTTTCGCCCTTCTGCTTGCCGCGAAAGAGGATCATTTTGGGTTCACACGTTCCAGGACACGCCATCATTGACCCCTTTTAGCAATAGAATTATCATGGCTCACGAACGCGCACTCCTTTAGCCGTAAGCACCGCAATTCCCCGAAAAGTAGGCATATTTAGCAAGAAGGTTAGCCAAACCTGACGAATGACCTCTAACCTCTCCTCACGAATAAGTACCGCGCCCACTAAAGGTACGCCCACGACCATCTGCCCAAAGACTAGATTCGCGAAGCCGATATCTCTCGTTACCAATACCTCTTGCTGTTCGCTCAAACGCTTCAAAATGAGACTGTCTTTAGCACCCGGCATGACATTACGAACCCAAAGCGCGTCTAAACCTCTACCTTGCGCTAGTTGAACTAACTCAAAAGGTAAATTCTCATCAACCAGAAAGGTCACGCCATATTGCCGTGGCTCAGATGCGCCGCAAATAGCAGCGCCTGCCTGACATCTTCAGCGCCTAAAAAGGGATAGGCCTGCACGAGTTCATCAATGGTATTTCCCTCAGCTACAGCTTCAACAATGACATAGACGGGCAAGCGTGTTCCTCTAATAACAGCCTGACCCAACATCACTTCAGGGTCTACTGTGATTCGCTCAAACGTGCTCATATGCTTAGGATAGCACGCTTAGTAGCGGCTGAAAGCCAAAGAAAAAGACGGCTGAAGAAGCCGCCTGGTGTAACAGGATGAGGTACACTGCGAAGCAGGATGAACCAACTTCAGAGCGTGAGCACAACACTAGAGCAATACCGGACCCGTTTACAAGACTTCGGTGTAGTGCAGCTATCCGTTTTTGGCTCAACAGCTAGGAATGAAGCAGAAGAAACGAGCGACCTAGACTTTCTCGTTGACCTGCACCCTAAGACCTTTCGCAACTACATGGGGCTCAAGCTATTCTTAGAAGACCTTTTCGGCCGTCCCGTTGACCTCATCACCAAAGACGGTCTAAAACCGCTCCTACGCGATAAGGTAATCAGTGAGGCAAGGCGTGTCGCGTGAAGTCAAGCTCTACTTAGACGATGTTCTCGGCGCGATTCTCAAGATTGAAGCCTACACCAAAGATCAATCTCTCGACACGCTACTCGCAGACCCGCTAAGAGCCGACGCTGTAACCTTTAATTTGCTCATCATCGGTGAAGCTGCCGGGAAACTCCCTACAGACCTCCGCGACGCTCACGCAGAAATTCCCTGGCGTCAAATCGTAGGGCTGCGTAACGTCATTGCACATCAGTATTTCGGTTTAGACCTAGAGATTATCTGGGACGTAGTGGAAAAAGAACTTCCTGAGTTGCGCCTCGAAGTTGAGGCGATGCTTGAAGAGGTGGAATAGAGGAGTCTACCACTCACTCAAACGTGCTCATACGCTTAGAACAGTTACGGCTAGTAGCGGCTAAAAGCCAAAGAAAAAGGCGGCTAAAGAAGCCGCCTGGAGTAACAGGGTGATGTAAACTGTAACTATGGAAGATAAAACGAGCATCGAAGCCGTAGTTGAGCTACTGCCCCAGCTAGACGCACAGCAGCAGCGCGAAGAGCAGCACTTTGCGGAGTTCTTACTTCAAAAGACCGTACCAAAAGCAGAAGGTAAACTAGATGGACCAGACTGGACCTCTTTTTCGCTGTCCAATGCCATGAGAGATATGGAAGATGAAGACGCCCTCTACAGCGAAGACGATTTGCAGGAGATATGGACTTAGATGCTAGCTAAAGAGAGCCTTCCCGCAGAGCTTAGCCGCGCTGCCGAACGTTTAGGACAGGCAACGGGCGCATACGCCGTTATCCTGTTCGGTTCTCTGGCTCGAGGTGAAGCTAACGAGAGTAGCGATGTAGATTTGCTGTACATCGTTCCCGACGACGCCGACCTCTCCTCTCTAGCTGCCTGTGCAGAGCGCTCGCTATGGCCTAGGCAAAGCGCTATAGACCTCGTTCCGATGCGCCAAAGCCACTGGCTCCAAAGAAGCTCACCGCTAGCAAGACGCGCAGCGCAAGAGGGTATTTTGCTCTATGCCGCCTAAGCGCGAGGCGCTACGCTGGGCCGCCTACGCTGAAGAAGATTATGAATACGCCCAGTTAGGTCTTACGCGCTACCCCCGAAACGCTACTTGGGACTTTCACCAGGCCGCCGAAAAGTACCTCAAAGCGGCGCTACTAGAACAAAGTATCGAGCCGCCCCGTACCCACGACCTGTTGCGACTACTAAGTCTACTAGAACCAGAGCTACGAGCAGACAGCGACCCCGTAACAGCCGCTAGTTTCCTCGCCCTTTTCGGCGTCGTTCGCCGCTATCCAGGCGATTTACCCGAAGTGAGCGTACAAGACGCAAGACGCGCTCAAAACGAGGCTACCAAACTAAGAGCATTTGCAAGGAAAAAGTTATCGTTGGACTGAAACAAGCGTATTTCAGGCTCTACCGCTCGCTTAAACGCGCTCATACGCTTAGGATAGCACGCCTCGTGGCGGCTGAAGGCTAAAGAAAAAGAACGGCTAAAGAAGCCGCCTGGATGAAAATAGGATGATGGATGTCAATGCTACGAGTCCGCCTCGAGCCCTAAGCGGCGTAACCAGTAGTTGGGGCGGCGTTTCTGATGAGCAACAGCCACGATATATAAAACATCGGGGTCTACCGTATAAAGCACACTGTACGGAAAACGGCGTAACGGCTGACTCCGAACCCCGGCGGGGTGCTTAACGGGAGCCAGTTCTGGAAACTCAAGTAGCTCTTCAAGACAGCGCTCAATATCTTCGTAAAATGTCGAAGCCAAATGGGGCGACCTGTTCCGGTAGTACTCTATGGCGTCAAGTAGTCAGGGCCTTGCCGCAGGGTGAAAAAGGCTGCCAAAAGCACTAAAGTTTTCTTCGGACATCGCTCAGAACGTCACTTGTAGGGACACCTTGTACTGTGCCCTCCCTAAGCTCCCGCACACGCTCCTCTGCCGCTTCCAGCCATACCCGCTCATGCTCTTCCGGGCTCAAGTCGTCCAAGCTGACGAGCAAACGGTGCGCGAGCGCGGCGCGGTCTTCGGGGTTTAGCCGTAGAGCGACGCTTTCAACGTCATGAAGGTTCATGGTTCAATGATACACCTACAAAGTCAAACAGGTGCTCATACGCTCAAGGTAGTGTGTCCCGTAGCGGCTAAAAGCCAAAGAAAAAGACGGCTAAAGAAGCCGCCTGGATTCACAGGCTAAGTTTAGAGGTTTCGGTAGACATCTTTCCGGTGACGCGCATACGTTAGGGCGATAATTTTGACCTCTTGATCTACCTCATATACAACCCGATACGCGCCCACTCGCACACGGTAAAGCCCTCTATGACCCTGCAACTTTTTGCTATCCGCTGGGAAAGGGTCGTCGGCTAGACTCTCAACTTTAGCCGACACCCGCTCGGCAACGTCTTTGGATAACCTTTTGAGGTCTTTCCGAAAGGACGAACGAGCAAGCAGCTTATAACGCGCCATCTTCCTCTAAGTCACGCCTCACATCTTCCCAAGCAAGAAGAGGTTCATCACGCCTCTCAAAAGCGACAGCTAAGTCGTGAAGGTCTTCTAACAGTTCTTCATACGCCTCAATCGGCAAGACAACTTTTGTCTTACGCCCTTCATGATCAACGATATATTCAGGTTCTATCATTTGCTTAGAGATGCTCATGGTTCTATGATACAGCACGTGAAGTGGGGCAAAGGAAAAAGACGGCTAAAGAAGCCGCCTGGATGAAGACAGGGTGATGATGTACTTAGTAGCTTGCGACTGAAACAATATCGCCATCGCTCTGATACTGAAAAACTTTCCCCGAAGGACTTTCAGCCGTGATGGTGTAAGTTTCGGCTGCCGCATTAGGTTCGTACTTACAACGCTTAACGCTACCAGGTTCGGGGTCTTTTCCTGCTAATTGCATACAAGACAAAGAGGCGTCGGGAAGCGTTGAACTTGCGTAATCCCGCTTAGATTCTACGCCTAAAACGACAAAACGTATATAACCTTGAATGACGCTTTCATCAGCTTTCTGTCTAGCGGCTAAAAGATTAGGAATCATCACGGCAGCAAGAATACCGATAATTGCAATAACTATAAGCAACTCGATAAGTGTGAAGCCTTCTGTACGCTTTTCAAGCATCTTTTTCCCCCTCCTTTCTCTCAATCATTTCATGACATTCGGAATAGGAATAAATGAAAGAGAGCTGAAGTTAGCTTCAGCTCTCTTGGGCATTATCTTGCCTGCTTACTTAGCAGCAGAAGTGATACCGCTAGGCGTAACTGTAAAGGTTTTGCTACCGTTGGCGTGTGTAGAGGTCATGCTGTAATTGCCAACGGTGGGTGTACCGACAGCAACAGTAATGTTAGCGTCGTTACATGCGTTGGCACCGTTCGCCTTCGCGTAAGTATCAGTAAAACCAACATAGGTATTGTTGTCAATCTGAAAGATTTCAGCCGCCGTTGCAAGACCTTTAGCACAAGTCTGAGCAGTCGTGTCGTATGCGCGGCTGCGAGCCGAGAGCAAGTTCGGGATGAGAACCGCTGCTAAGATGCCGATGATGGCGATGACGATGAGGAGTTCGATGAGGGTGAAGCCTTTGTTCTTGTTGTTGCGCATGGTGCGCTCCTTTTCTGGGAACATCCGATAAAGAATATGAATGAAAGCGGCTGTTCCGGTGAGAGTTCGTAGCGCGGGAGTGTTACTCCCTTGCTAAAAAAGAGTTTAGCCGCTGAACGCTTACAAAGAACTTGCAAATTTCACATGTAAAACGAGGTGTAAGGAAGTTCGCAAAAAAAGCAATGAGCAATGAGGAATGAGCAATGAGTGAAGTGAAAGAATCTCGTCATTCCGTGCTTGACTAGCCGAGAGTGCAAGACGAGACCCTCACGCCTAAAGGCTCAGGGTGACATGCCGCCGCTGTTGTCATTCTGAACGTAGCGCCAGCGAAGTGAAAGAATCTCTGCATCTGCCTTCTCCTCTTGCTGAGAATGCGAAACGAGACCCCTACGCATTCGCAAGGCTTACGCGTCGCGTGGACCGCTCCCGCTAGCTGTTAAAGACTTCTCTCCAAGCGGGTCGTCGGCTGCGCAGTGGCGGACAACATGAAGACCGACCTCGTCGTTCAGGCGCTGCGCATGGCGACGAAACAGCGTTACTGCCAAAAGGGTCTTATTCATCACAGCGATAAGGGTAGCCAGTACACCTCCTACGCCTATGGGCGCGAGCTAGCCGCTCAGGGGATGCGCCCCAGTTTTACTGGCACCGGCGCGTGCCTGGACAACGCTTACACCGTTCGTTCCTGCGGAAGCTAAAGCCACCAGCTCGACTGGACCGAGAGCTTCTTCGCCACCTTAAAGAACTCGTCTATCAGATCAATTTCGAGACGAGAGAAAAGGTTCGATCAGCCGTAAGCGAATTTATCAACATGTACTACAACAGTTGGCGACTGCACAGCAGTCTCGGCTATCAGTGTCCTAACGATTTCGGAACCCAGAGCTTGGAAAGGTTAGCGGCGTAAGTTGAACTTTTCTGTCCGTTCATCCCTTACCAACTCCAAGTAGATGGTGGCTACGTTGCTGCGTACGAAGGTTGTGCTCTAAGCCCGTTGCGGCTTAGCTCGACCGTTATCCGTACGCGAGATATCAACTCGCAAGCCAATTCTCGGGCGCTCCAGGGCTGGCGACGTGTCGGTCGCGTTACCTGTCGGGCCCACTGCGCCTGAGCTAGATAGGTGACCTGACGCTCCATGTTGCGGCAAGACAGGTTTGTGCAGCGAACGCGCGCAACTCCTACAGAAGTGCTCACCCCTCAGGAATAGACAGCATCATGCCCGTAGCAGCTCATACCACCTGCCGCGCTAGGCAGGTGGTGTGTCAAGGTACACCGCTGTTACCGTCGTCTCTTCTCTAAGGCTGCCCAAGTGGAAGCCGCCCTTGCCCCGCCGCTTGACGGCGTACATCGCCTGATCCGCCTGGACGAGCAACGTTTCAGGGGTGGCAGCTTGCTGCGTACAGAGCGCGAAGCCGATGCTGATACTCGCTTGATGGCAGGCTTCTCCTAGGTCGAACGGCGTCTCGAGCGCGCCGAGCAGCTTGGCAGCCACACGCTTGACCTCTGCAGCCGTCTCGACACCTGGCAGAATTAGCGCGAACTCGTCCCCGCTCACGCGCGCGAGCAGGTCCGAGGTGCGCAGCGGTTCCTGCAGGCGCGCCGCTACCGCTTTGAGGAGCACGTCACCCGCCTGATGACCGAGCGTGTCATTCACTCTCTTGAAGTCGTCGAGGTCGATGAACGCCAGGGCGAAGCTGCTCCCGGTGCGGGCGGCGTCGACCGCCTGGACCAGGTGCGCGTCGAAGCATAGGCGGTTGGGCAGCCCGGTGAGTGGGTCCGTGTAGGCGAGCTCGGCGAGCACCTCGGCGCGGGCGTGCGCTTGGTTGCTCGCCTCCAAAAAGTAGGCGAGGGCGTAGAGCATGGCGGTATAGACGCTACTGACAGCGGACGTGACGAGAAAGAAGAAGATGACGCCCTCGTGATCGACCTGGGTAGGGACCAGCCGGAGCAGGTAGGGGGCGGCGAGCAGAAAAGCGCTCATCACGAAGAGGAGCGAGGCTAAGAGCCCATCACGCCGTCCGAAGGTCAAAAACGCCCACATGTACAGCAGCGGGGAGAACATCTTATAGGCGTAGATGTATTCCTCAGCGTAAGGGTTAGGGTGAAGGTAAAAGACCAGCGCGAGCACGCTCAGGTTGTAAGTGACTATCACGCCGAACACGCCCACCTCAACTGCCTGCAGGCTGCCGGGGCGTATCCACAGCAGGAGCGCGAGGAAGGCAGTCGCGCCGAGCGTCAGCGGCACCAGCGTCTCGTAAGGACTGCCGAACCAGGCGAAGTCGCCCAACAACGTTGGGAGAGCGGCTGAAGCGAGCCCTAGCGCCATTGCGATCAGGTAGAAGCGGCGGCGTATCTGCGCCTCCTCAGGCAGCCTAGTGACCTTGTCGCGAGACGTCTTCATCATCTAAAAGCTTATCTCAATGGGTGTCACAGCGTTCTTACAACCGGGGTGCACTTCTGTTGCCGCCGTGCAAGGTGCTCAGCCTGTCGGTCTTCCTCGCCTAACTTTGAACCGTTGCTGATGGAGGCTTTGCCGTGTGGCTGACGCGCGCGTCTATTGCAGCAGGTGCCTCACTTCAGAAGAAGTTCAAGACGCGGTTCGGTACTTGGCGAGTAGGTCGGTTATGGTAAGGGTATCCGTGAAGATCGCGTCCCCCGCGAAGGCGAGACTTTCCAAGGCGCGCTCGCCCGCCTCGTGGTGCCCCGCGCCACAAGCGTCGCGCACGATGACAGGTAAAAAGCCCAGGTCCGCGCCGTGCCGCACGGTTGGGTCGATGCCTATTTCTGTCGCCACACCAACGATGACGAAGCTGTTGATGTCGCAGTCGCGCAGAGCGATGTTAAGAGGTGTCCCCTCAAAGGCTGACATGGTGATCTTATCGAAGATAACTTCGCTGGCGCGGGGCTCGAGTTCAGGTGTGATAGGGAACCCCGGTGAGTCGCGCAGAAACCAAGGCTGCACGTCCTCGACCTTGGTAACGCGCTGCCAGCGCATCGCCATGTGGAGCCCGAACACGCCGGTGGCTTCTTTAGGCAGCGACAGGTGCCGCATAAAAAAGACGCGCATGGAGGATGCGCGGGCGGCGTCTAGCACTTGACGTACCTTTTCAAGGACCTCAGCGCCGTGTGGGAGCTGCTGCAAGATACCTCGTTGCATATCGTAAACGATAAGGGCGGTGCGTTGTGGGGAGAGCGTCTCTTCGAGGGTTTGCGGGATGTCCAGACCGTAGGCATGTTGCACTATAATCTCCTCGTCGCCCCTGCCTCACTATAGAGGTCCAGCTCGACCAGCGCCAGGTGCAGGTAGGATATTGTGCCACAGACGTGCGCATCTACCGCACAAGGATTGGCGATTAAAATCATCGCTAAGCACACGCGGTCAGACAGAACTAGGGGAACCTTAGGGGTGAATGCTTGCCTATCAAATCAACCCCAACGTGCGCGCTTTGACAGCAGCTTCGGTGCGGTCTCGGCTTGCTGTTTTCTGGATAATGGCGCTGACGTAATTTTTAACTGTCCCGTCGGCAAGCCTGAGTTCAGCCGCAATCTGAGCGTTGGTCATACCGCCAGCAACCAGCCGCAAAACGGCTATTTCTCGACCTGAAAGAGGTTCTGTCATCGGTTGCGAGGGTTGTGAGGGTGGTGGGGCGTGAGAGACAGCCTCAAAAAGGGCGTTGGCGGCGGCTGGGTCGATCATCGCTTTACCTTGCCTGACAGCGCGAACAGCTGCGGCGATCTCTTCACCGGAACTGTCTTTGAGTAAAAAGCCTTTGGCACCTGCTTGCACCGCCTCTATCACGTAGTGGTCTTTGTTAAAGGTGGTCAGCACAATAACATTTGTATCAGTGAAACGTTCTGTGAGTACGCGCGTCGCTTTCACTCCGTCTAAGATGGGCATCTGCACGTCCATCAGAACGACATCAGGATGGGTCTGGGAGAACAGGTCAAGGGCGTCCTGTCCATTTTCAGCTTCAGCGACAACGGTGATGTCAGGCTCGAGTTCGAGAAGCAGCTTTAGACCTTGGCGAATCAGTCTCTGGTCGTCGACAATCATGACCCGGATGGTTTTATTCACGCTTGCCCCGCACATCTTCCCGTACGTCTTCGATGTCAAAACGGAGGGTGGTTCCGCCCCCCGCACGCGCTGTAAGAGTTAAGTTGCCCCCTACCGCCGCCGCTCTCTCTTGCAAGCCGATAAGACCAAACGAGCCGTCTTTCTCGCTCGATCCAAATCCCACACCGTCATCATCTATGCGCACCCTGAGCATATCGCCCGAAGTTTCCAGAGTCACCCACGCACGCTCTGCGGACGCATGTCGGTGGACGTTGGTCAGACCTTCTTGTACCGTTCGGTAGATGGCTTGTGCAACGGCAGCAGGTAGTGTTGGCAACGCCGACGCTTGAAAGGAGATATGCAAACCTGTCGCCAGGGCGAACGTGTCGATGAGGTGCTCGAGACTTGCTGCTGTATCCTTTTTTGGTAGCGAGGCGTTACTCCCGTCGTCCTCGGGGGTAGTGCGCAAGGTGTTGAGCAGGTTGCGCAGTTCGTTCATCGCCTCTTTAAGCTGCCGACGTGCGCTGGCGGTGAGCTGGGCTGCGTGCGCCGGGTCGCTCTGTGCGAGGCGCTGCGCCCCCTCCAGTTGCATCATCACGACGGTCAACTGGTGCCCCAACGAATCGTGCATCTCACGCGCTAAACGGTTGCGTTCCTCGGCGACGGCGAGCTGCTGCTCTTGCTGCGCGTAGCGCCGCAGCTGCTCATGTGCGCTTTGCAATTCGTCATACAGTTCCACATTGCGCCTAAAGTTGCTATCCGCTTGCTGAAGGATGAAACCAAAAATCCCGAAAAATATATACGCCCCAACTGCTCCGTACCAACCCGACAAACCGCCGAGCCCAAAAGCCAGCCAAGCATTGAGCAGGGTCAGTAGGTAAAAAAGGACTTCCCAGGGCAACGCTTGCGGTAACGGCAATAGCACGGCGGCAACGCCCCCCAACATAAAAAAGAAGATGAACACGTTACCGAACTGTTCGGGTTGAAGCCAAAACATCGCTATGATGCAAGCCGCGCCCCCTAAAAGCGTCAGGTGCAGCCGCAGAGCCCGGTGTTGCGACAAAACGGCGAGTATAAGCGCCCAGCACAAGCAGGCGCTCAGCAAAACCGCTGCGTAAAGGGTTGCAGGCGCAAGTGACGCTGTAAAAAGCGTCGGCACCATACTCGCCACAATGCCGAAAATCCCTGCGCCGACGAGCAGAAAGGCCAGCGTGCGGGCGTTGAGCACGGCGCGCGCAAGCAAGGGTGGTTTGATCATCAGACTGTCAGCCTCTCCGAGTGGTCTAGTGAACCTATCGCGACGCCGCGATTAGCGGTTCAGGTTGAAGGCTCGAGCCCTCACCTTGTCATGGCAACAGGTGTTTGGCGCGCCCAAAGGGTCAATCCGGCTAAGACGATTATACTGAGCCAGGCAAACCAGTCACCGAAGCGGGCATAAAGGGTCTTTACTCCCTGGATAGGAACGTCGGCGACCATCGTGGGCGGTGTGGTCTGAAAGTAGTCGGTTTGCGCTAAAACGCGGCCCTGATAATCGCTGGCGAGCGAGCGGCCACGGTGGGTGGGCCTCACGACCGAAGTGCCGTTTTCGACGCCGCGAAAAGAAGCCATCAAGCTGTGGTACGGGTTGATGGCCTGCCAATCGCTCGAGGGCGCAATAATTATATCGGCGTCCGCAGCTCCTGCTTGACGGGCAAACGCGGGAAAGTCCAGGTCGAAACAGATAGCTTGGGCAATACGGCCGTACGCGGTGTCTAGCACGAGCATGTTGCCGTCGCCTACCACATTCGTATCTCCTGGAACGATCTTCGTCTTAAAGTACTCACCGATTTGCGCGCCGCTAGGACCAAACGTCACCAGTTTGTTTTCGACCAGCGGTTGACCGGGAACGACGGTTGCAGCGGCGACGATCAAGTAAATCTCATAGCGCTTAGAGAGTGCGGCGGCACGCCCAAACATCGCCGCTTCTTCCCCTCGGCGTACGAGAGCGTCCCCCTCAGCCCAGGCGATGATCTTCGCGCCTGCCCTGGCCTCTCGTTCGCTACGCTCGAACAGGTCGTCGTGATGCGCCTCGATCAGTAAACGCACCTCCGGCGGCGT
Source organism: Trueperaceae bacterium (assembly GCA_965213925.1). GTDB lineage: Bacteria > Deinococcota > Deinococci > Deinococcales > Trueperaceae > CBDBZX01. The sequence goes on along the minus strand of OZ243927.1, from coordinate 2,908,450 downwards.
CGGCGTAGCCGCGTGAAGGTCGAAGCCGGTTGTGCCGATAGCTTCGTAAAGCGCGCCCTGGTCGCTCACGACAGCCGCGACACGGACCGTTTTAGTTGGTGCCGGTAGCTCGCTACGCAAGCCGCCCGCGATAAAAAGGGCGGCGAGACACCCGAGCATCGTCAGCATGCGGGGGTAACAAGGGCGGCTCAAGCCGTCCGCCCAGACACCGGCTACCGTGGCGGCAAACCAGTACAGTAAAAAGGTCACGCCATGAATACCTGTAACAGAGAGCAGTTGGGTCAGCTCGAGCACACCCGCCTGCGAATAGGCGATATCTGCGTTTGTACCATAGGGTGAAAATGTGGACATGGTGTAGTTAAAGGCAACAGTAGCTGTCGGCAAACCAAAGGTGGCCGCAAAAGCGGGTAGTCTATGGCTGAGCCAGCTATCAACGAGAAACGGTAAAAGTTGAAAAAGACTGAGGCTGGCTGCCATGACTAGAAACATGGCAGGGGGTACGGGAATCCAGCCGGGCCACATCACCATAAAGCTGGCGAACAGCGCGCCGTAGACAAGCAAACCCCGCCTTGCCCCGCCGCCACGCATGAAGCGCAGGAGAAAAATAGGGGCGAGCCAAGCAGCTATCGGTACGGCAAAGCGTCCGTTTGACAAGGTGAGCAACGCGAAACCGGTAGCCAACGTCAGCCACCTTTCAGCCTGGCCGACCTTCACCTTGACACCTTTCTGCGGTTTACGCCTTGACCAGGGTGGGTTCAACATGACGCCTTCCTTTCAGGTGACGTGTTGATGGCAGCGTCACAAGGGCATCATAGACAGCGCGAAGTTACAGACGTAAGTGCTGTTCGGCACGTGCCGCGGCATGGTTTGGTGCTGCGACGGCGAGAACTGCTATGGTAAACGTCCTTTTTCAAGAAGTAAAAAGATAGCAATAGGATAAGCAATGAAGTGATTCGCCAGTTTTAGGTTGCAGTACGGGTCGAGGCGTGCGTAAGCGCAATACGCTTTCGTGGGGTAGCAGTCTTCTGCGGTTAACGCGCGCGTCTCGCGCAGAAGCGTTTGCTCGGTTCTGCATCTTTCGGACTTTTTCCGTAGCTGCACCCTGCTTACTCTTTCGACTGATCAAGCTGTTTCTACATCAAAGGCCGCCGCGAGCAGCGCCTTCGTGTAGGGGTGCTGCGGGTCTCCAAAAATCTGCTCAGCTAAACCGTACTCAACTACCCGGCCGTCTTTCATCACGATGATATCGTTAGCAAGCGCCCGCACCACTCGCAAGTCGTGGCTGATGAAGAGGTAGGTGAGGTTGTGCTTAGCTTGCAAGTCCTGAAGGAGCGCGATAATCTGCGCCTGAACGGTCATGTCGAGTGCACTGGTGGGCTCGTCGAGCACGACCAGGCGCGGCTTAAGGACCATTGCCCGAGCGATAGCGACGCGCTGCCGCTGCCCGCCTGAAAACTCATGCGGGAAACGGTCCATTGAGAGCGGGTCGAGCCCGACCTCGAAGAGCGCCTGGGCGACGATTTGCCGCCGCTCCTGTAAGGTCGTACCGACCTTGTGGACGAGGAGACCCTCCTCGATGATCTGGAATACGGAGAGTCTGGGACTCAAGGAGCTGAAAGGGTCCTGGAAAACGACTTGTAACTCGCCACGCAACGCTCTCATCTGGTGACGCCGCAGGCTTTGCAGGTCGCGCCCGCCAAACTGGATAGGACCGCGACTCGAGACGAGCTTTAAGAGCGCTAGCCCAAGCGTCGTCTTACCCGAGCCGGATTCACCTACGACGCCTAACGTCTGCCCCTCGCGCAAGTTCACGGTGATACCGTCCACCGCCTTGACGTGGTCCACGGTGCGCCGTAAGACGCCGCGCTGGATGGGAAACCAGACCTTGAGGTCGTCCGCGTTTAGGAGAGAGGGCGCGTTCTCGTCAGCGGGGCGCGGCTGCCCTTTGGGTTCAGCGTCCAGGAGCTTGCGGGTGTAAGCGTGCTGCGGGTCGACGAAGAGGTCTTTCGTCCTTCCCTTCTCGACGACCTTACCTTGGGTCATGACGTAGACGCGGTCGGCGATGTGCCGCACAATGCTCAAGTCGTGGGTGATGAGCATGATCGCCATGCCGAACTCCTTTTGCAGCTCCTCGAGGAGTTCTAAAATCTGCGCCTGGATAGTTACGTCGAGGGCAGTGGTGGGCTCGTCGGCGATGAGCAGGTCGGGCTCGTTGGCTAAAGCCATCGCGATCATCACGCGCTGCCGCTGCCCGCCCGAGAGTTGGTGCGGGTAAGCGTTGAGGCGCTTCTCCGGGTCGGGCAGCCCGACGCGCGCGAGAAGCTCTAAGGTCCGCTCCCGCGCCCCTTTGCGGCTCAGCCCCTGGTGCAGCGTGAGCACCTCACTGACCTGCTTCTCCACCGTATGAAGCGGGTTCAAAGAGGTCATAGGCTCTTGAAAGATCATCGAGATGCGGTTGCCCCGGACGCCGCGAAGCGTGTGCTCGGTCGCCCCTAGCAGTTCTTCGCCGCCGAAGCGGACGCTGCCATGCGGGTGCGAGGCTCTGGGATAAGGTAGGAGTTGTAGCACGGAGAGCGCTGTAACTGATTTGCCTGAGCCCGATTCGCCCACGACGGCGACGGTCTCACCCTGCTCAACCTTTAGGTCCACGCCCCGTACCGCCTCGACGGTCTCGCTCTCTAAGTCGAAGCGGACGCCTAAATTTTCGATCTCCAGAAGGCTCATCTGCGTCCCCTCATTTACGTCCCAAGGTCTTGCGCACGTCGAAGGCGTCGCGCACTCCCTCGCCGATGAAGACTAGGAGCGAGAGCATGGTGGCGAGGACAAAAAAGCCAGTGAGTCCGAGCCAGGGCGCTTGCAAGTTGCGCTTGCCCTGGTTGAGGAGTTCGCCCAAAGAGGGCGACCCCGGCGGAAAGCCGAAGCCTAAGAAGTCGAGTGTAGCGAGCGTACCGACCGCGCCTACAAGGATAAAGGGTAAAAAGGTGAAGGTCGCGACCATCGCGTTCGGAAGCACGTGACGGAGCATAATGCCCAGGTCACTCACGCCCAACGCCTTGGCTGAGCGCACAAAGTCGAAGTTACGCGCCCGCAGCACCTCAGCGCGGACCACCCCGACGAGTCCCATCCAGCTAAAGAGCAGCAAAAAGCCCAAAAGTACCCAGAAGGTCGTCTGCACCACGCTCGCTAGGATGATGAGCAGATAGAGCGTCGGGACGCCGCCCCAAACCTCCATCACCCGCTGGAATATGAGGTCCACCCAGCCGCCGAAATAACCCTGTACCGCGCCCGCCGCAATGCCCACCACCGAGCTTAACAGCGTCAGGATGAGGCTGAATAAGATAGAGACCCGAAAGCCGTAGATGGCGCGGGCCAGCACGTCGCGTGCCTGGTCGTCGGTGCCTAAGAGGTTTTCGCTCGAGGGCGGCGCGGGCGAGGGCACGCTGAGATCGTAGTTGACTGTGTCGTAAGAGAAGCGCACGGGCGGCCAGAGCGTCCAGCCGTTCTCTTCGATAAGCTCCTTCACGAAGGGGTCGCGGTACTCGGCTTCGGTGTCGAAGTCGCCGCCAAAAGCGGTCTCGGGGTAGGCTTGGAGAACGGGAAAGTAGAGCGATCCCTCGAAGGACACCAGGAGTGGCTTGTCGTTAGCGATAAGTTCAGCGGGCAGCGTCACTAGGAAAAGTGCTAAGAAAATCCATAGGCTCCAGTAAGCCCGCCGGTTCGCCTTAAACTGTGCCCAGCGCCGCTTAGTGAGCTTGGAGACTGGCAAGCCAAAGAGCCGCTCGTGGCTTAAAGGAGGTGAGGCTGGAGAGGTGGCAGGGTGGGCTGGGTCTGTGACGGCGTCCCCGACGCTCCGCAGGTTCCCCTCCACCTCAGCCCTGCCCTTCGAAGTCGATGCGCGGGTCGATGACGGTGTAGCTCAGGTCGCCGATAAGCTGCATCACGAGGCCCAAGAGCGTGAAGAAGTAGAGCGTGCCGAACATCACCGGGTAGTCGCGGTTGATGGCCGCTTCATACCCTAAAAGCCCAAGCCCGTCGAGCGAGAAGATCACCTCGGTTATGAGCGAGCCCGTGAAGAGGACGCCGACGAAGGCCGCCGGGAAGCCCGCGATAACGATCAGCATGGCGTTGCGGAAAACGTGTCCGTAGAGCACGCGGCGCTCGGTCAGGCCCTTCGCCCGCGCCGTCAGCACGTACTGCTTATTGACTTCGTCTAAAAAGGAGTTCTTGGTCAAGAGCGTGAGACCCGCGAAGCCGCCGATAACCATCGAGAGGACGGGCAGTGCGAGGTGCCAGGCGTAGTCGGCGGCCTTGCCGAGAGGCGACAGACTTTCGAAGTTCGGCGAGGTGAGCCCGCGCAGCGGAAAGAGGTCGAAGTAGCTCCCGCCTGCAAAGAGCACAATAAGGAGAATCGCGAAGAGGAGGCCGGGGATAGCGTTGCCGATGATGATGAGGCTGGACGTCCAGACGTCGAACTTGGAGCCGTCTCGAACTGCCTTGGCGATACCCAAAGGGATCGAGACGAGGTAGACGATGAGTGTTGTCCAGAGCCCGAGCGAGATGGAGACGGGCAGCTTGTCCATGACGAGCGCCACCACACTCCGGTCGCGAAAGAAGCTCTCACCGAAGTCGAAGCGGAGATAGTCGCCGATCATGTCGAAAAAGCGCACATGCGCGGGCTTGTCGAAGCCGTACATCTGCTCTAGCTCCAGAACGAAGTCCGGGTCGAGCCCCTGGGCTCCGTGATAGCGGCCCGTAGGGGCGTTGCCAGAGCTGCCCGGTCCACTAGCTTCTCGCTGATCATTGCCCGTAATGCGGGCAGTCGCCTCGACCGCACCCCCCTGGAGTTGCGCTAAGGCCTGCTCAACCGGACCGCCGGGAGCGGCCTGAATGAGCGCGAAATTGATGAGCATGATGCCGAAGAGTGTCGGGATAATAAGTAGAAGTCTGCGGACGATGTAGGCGAGCATGGAAGCTGCGCCCTAACGGGCGGCCTCGAGTTCCGCTAGCTCCGACTCGTCAAGCCACCACGTGCTCGGGAAGCCGAGCGCATAGGTCGGCGCGATTTCTGGCTGACCGAACTTGTCCCAGTAGATGATTCGGGTTTCCGGAAGATACCAGTTAGGAATCACGTAGTAATTCCAGAGGAGCACGCGGTCTAGCGCGTGCGTAGCGGCAACTAAAGTCTCGCGGTCAGGAGCAGCGATAACCTTCTCGGTCAGCGCATCTATTGTTGGGTCTTGAATGCCCGCATAGTTGCGGGTACCAGGCGTGGCGGCGGCCTCCGACCCAAAAAACTCTCGCTGCTCGTTGCCGGGGCTGAGCGACTGAGCTACCACCTCCAAGATAACATCATAGTTAAAGTCCTGTACGAGATTCTGGTACTGCGCTGAGTCGACAGTACGCAAGTTAGCCTGAACACCTAAGCGCTCGAGGTTTTGAATCATCGGGGCGACAATGCGTTCATAAGTAGGAGAATTGAGAAGAAATTCTATCGTCATAACCTCACCCGTCTCCATGTTCGTGAGCTGACCGTTCCGAATCTCCCAGCCCGCTTCCTGGAGCAGTTGCCGCGCCGCGCGCAGGTTGCTGCGGAGGTTACCCGAGCCGTCCGAAACGGGAAGCGCGAAGGGCTCGCTGAAGACCTCTTCAGGAAGTTGGTCGCGGTAAGGCTCCAAAAGTTCTAGCTCCTGCCCTTCAGGTATACCTGATGAGGCCAGCTCGCTGTTCTCGAAAAAGCTGTCCGTGCGGGTATATTGACCGAAGAAGAGGTTCTCGTTCGACCACTCGAAGTCGAAGGCGTAACCGAGCGCCTCGCGCACCCTCGGGTCGGCGAACTTGTCGCGCCGGGTATTCAGCCAGAACGCCTGCATCCCCCTGCCGTTGGCGTCGGGCACGAGTTCTTTGACGAGTAATCCCTCGTCCACCACCGGGAGGTTGTACGAGGTCGCCCACTCCTTAGAGGAGTTCTCAGCGCGAAAGTCGTACTCGTAGGCTTTGAGCGCTTCAATGGCCACTGTATTGTCGCGGTAGTAGTCGTAGGTGACAGTGCCGAAGTTATTCTGTCCAACATTCACAGGCAAATCCGTACCCCAGTAGTCAGGCACGCGCTCGTAGGTGATGGAGCGACCTGGGTCCACGTTAGCGATTCGGTAAGGACCGCTGCCCAAGGGGGGCTCGAGGGTCGTCTGGTCGAAGTCGCGACCTTCCCAGTAGTGCTGAGGAAGGATAGGCAAGTCATCACCAACGATAAAGGCGAGTTCGCGGTTGAGGTCGCCCTGAAAGGTGAAGCGCACCGTGCGCTCGCCGACGGCCTCGACGTCTGCGACGCTCGCAAAGTAGCTCTGGTAGAAGGGATGCCCCTCTGCCATCAGCGTCTCAAAAGAGAAGATGACATCGTCCACCGTAAGGGGCGTACCGTCGTGCCAACGTGCGCCCTCGCGCAGGTCGAATTCGACCCAGGCGTTGTCCTCTGCTACGCGGACCGACTCGGCGAGGAGACCGTAAGAGCTAGATGGTTCGTCGAACGACTGTTTGAGGAGCGTATCGTACGTGTTTCCCAGCCCCGAGGCCTTAACCCCTTTAAGGATAAAGGGATTGAGCGTATCGAAGCCCGTGCCGACCGTCGCGAGCCGCACTTCGCCGCCTTTAGGCGCATCCGGGTTGACGTAGTCGAAGTGCTCGAAGTCAGGACCGTACTTGACCTCGTCCAAGAGGGTCAGCGCGTGTGCCTCCTGAACACCGGTCGCGTCTTGCGCCGACGCGCCGCCCACGAGTAGCAACAGAACGAAAAAAGCCGATAGTCTCATAAAACTCCTCCCGCGAGATGACGTGATGCAAAGCCTTTCATGAGCGTTGCGTCATGACCTCTTGGTCGCGTACTGAACCCGCCCAGAGCCTGAACTCTCGCAGCATCAGAGATGGGGCGGTTTGCGTTTCTGTGAATCATTATACGAGCACGCTCTCACAAAGAAGATTTCACAAGTCACTAAAGCGCGTTGGGCGTCCTTTCAATGTCGTCTCATGTTAAATATCTTGCTCGAGCACAGAAGCAGCCGCAGGTAAATACGGAGGTAGGACCGTGCCCGAGGTTTCGCAACTTGGGACTCGAGCATGCTCCCACCTCTTGTGGTCTATAGTGACAAAAGTTATGGAAGGCTCAGATATCGCACGAAAACTCGGCGCACACCTCGAGGCTTACCGAGACACTCGGTCGTTCATGGGCGCGGCTCTGGTTGCGCAGGGTGATAACGTTCTGCTTGCCGAGGGCTACGGGACGGCGAACCTCGAGCACAACGCCCCAAACACGCCGAAAACAGCGTTTCGTATCGGTTCCGTCAGCAAACAGTTCACCGCCGCCGCCATCCTGAAGCTGCGAGAGCAGGGTCTACTCGACCTCGACGCGCCCATCTCGACTTGCCTGCCCGACTACCCGAGGGGCAACACCTTCACGCTCCACCAGGTCCTCACACACCGCGCGGGCATCCCGAGCTACACAGGGTTCGAGAATTACGAGACGTTCAAGAGGCAACCGGCCACGCTGGCGAAAAACGTCAGGCGCTTTAAGTTCTTGCCGCCCGAGTTCGAGCCCGGCACGCAGTTTCGCTACAGCAACTCGGGCTACGCGCTGCTCGCTTACGTCGTCGAGCACGTTTCGGGTCAGCGATACGCGGACTTTTTAAGCGAGCATATATTCAACCCGCTCGGTATGAATAACTCAGGAGAGGAGACGCCGGGCCGTCTTATCGCGGGTCGCGCGTCTGGGTACGTTTGGGCTCGAGGTGACTTTAAGCCCTGCGACTATATTGATACGCGGCTCGACACGGGCGCAGGCAGCCTCTACTCATCCGCCGAAGACCTCCACAAGTGGCAGAAGGCGCTCTACAGAGGTGAGGTCCTGAGCGAGGGAAGTCTCGAGCAGATGCGACGTCCGTCAGCGAAGATAGGTAGTGATGAGGACGAGAGCTTCTACGGGTACGGGCTTGCGACTCGCAGCCTACAAGGGCGTTCCCTCGTAGGTCACAGCGGCGGCATCGAAGGGTTCAGAACGTCGGCCCTGCACCGCCCTGACAACGACCTTCACGTGGTCGTGCTAAGCAACGTCGAGGCGAACGGCGCGCCGCTCATCGCCCAAGAGCTGGCGCTCATCGCCTCGGGACAAGAGGTCGAGCCGCCCACGCCGCGCGGCGCTATAGCGGTCGCGCCGGATATTCTGGCGCGCTACGCGAGCGTCTACGAGCTGACGCCAGACTTCAAGCTCACGATCAGGGAGAGGAATGGACGCCTCTTTGCTCAAGCCACTGGGCAGCGTGAACTCGCGCTGCTAGCCTCCTCCGAAACGACCTTCTTCCCCGAAGAAATCGATGCCGACATAAGCTTCATTCTCGAGGAGGACGGCAGCGTCAGCCAGCTCGTCTTACTCCAGCACGGGCAGAAACGTCCTATGAAAAAGCTGACTTAAAAGAGAACGCCATGTGCCTCTTGTAGGTCAGCCTATCTGAAAGCACGCGGCGACTCACCAGCTTCAAGAAGACAGGTATGTAGAACACTAACTCTAATCTTATGAGCTTCGGCCACCAAAGTATCTGCTTTCACTAGAAGAGGCTTCTGCGACGAACGCATGCGTCAGCTGCCAAAAGGCTCCCAGCCCCTCTCCTCACAGCTCAGGTCACGCTGTGCGCTATAGTGCGGCGAATAGGCGTACAACGACTCGTACATGATTCCGGAGGGAAGCCATGAAAGCGGTGGTGTACACAGACTACGGACCCCCCGAAGTGCTCCGGCTCGAGGAGGTAGAAAAACCCGCCCCTAAAGACGACGAAGTTCTGGTCAAGGTTCACGCGGCGGCTGCGAATCCGCTCGACTGGCACTTCATGAGGGGTACGCCGCTCCCGTTCCGCCTTGTTTTTGGATTCCGCAGACCGAAGAACACGTTTCTCGGGGCGGACATCGCGGGGCACGTCGAAGCGGTTGGCAGCGGGGCGACACAGTTTCAGCCCGGTGATGAGGTGTTCGGTGACGTGAGCGGCAGCGGGTTGGGCGGCTTTGCCGAGTACGTCTGTGCCCGCGAAGAGACCTTAGCCCTGAAGCCGAGTACCTTATCCTTTGAAGAGGCGGCGGCGGTCCCAGTGGCAGCTATCACCGCGCTACAGGGGCTTCGCGACAAGGGACAGATTCGGTCCGGGCAGCAGGTGCTGGTCAACGGCGCCTCGGGCGGGGTGGGCACCTTTGTGGTGCAGCTCGCCAAACATTTCGGGGCCGAGGTCACCGGCGTGTGCAGCACGCGGAATCTGGAGCTGGTGCGCTCCATCGGGGCGGACAGAGTAGTCGACTACACGAGAGAGGACTTCACCAAAAGCGGGCAGCCGTACGACCTGATCCTCGACGCGGTGGGGAACTGTTCGGTCTCGGACTACGAGCGTGCCTTAGGTCCCCAAGGAAGATGTGTCATCGTCGGCTTTACCACCCTAACTCATCTGCTCCAGGTTGCCTTGTTGGGGGCGTGGGTATCTAGGAGGGGGCGGAAGAAGATCGGTGTTATGGGAGCGGCGAAACCGAACCAGACGGACCTGGTTTTCATCAAAGAACTTCTCGAGGTCGGCAAAGTCGCCCCCGTCATAGACAGGACCTACCCGTTAAGTGAGACGGCTGAAGCTATCAGATATCTCGAAAAAGGGCACGCTCGGGGAAAAGTTGTCATCGACATCTGACCCTCTCAGCGCTCCTGAACTCGGACCGTTATTGGCTCATCCAGTTAATTCGACTCAGGACTAAGCTGAGGACCTCACTTTGAGGTCGGTGATGCGTCCTTGCGCCCGTGTTCGTCAGCTAACCGAGGAAGAGTATAGGAACTCAAGCGTTGGGAACGCTCACGGACGATGGGCGTAAGCAAAGTCTAGAACGGGCAAAGCGTCACGCGTGGCGCGTTCCCGCTAGCGGCCCGTTGGGGCTAGTTCGGCGCAAGCTCAAGTGCGAGACAGGTGATCGCGTAAAGCGAAGTCGCGTGGTCCCGCTCCCGCTAGCCGCCGTTGGCGGTAACCTTTGGCGACAACAAGGAGGGTGGTATGGACAAAAGGTGGACCCCGAGTTCGCTGAAAAAAGGGTGCCACCCTACAGCTCTACACCGACCCACCAGAGAACAGCGTCGTCCTCTGCATAGACGAGATGGGACCGCTCGCCTCAAGAACATATGAAGGTAAGGAGCTGACCAAAATTCGTGGACCCCCCGCCGGACGCGCGAAAGTCGCGCTTGACTATACACATCGCCCGAAAGGTGGTTTCGTCTTCGGCGCATTAGAACCCGCCTCAGGCGCAGTATTCACTGAGATGGTCCCGCGCCGCATCGGCGGGCACTATACCGAGTTTCTGGGAAAGGTCGAGCAGTGGGTCCCGCCCGAGGTCAAGCACATCTACGCCATCATCGACAATCTCTACATGCACAGCTCTTACGACGTGCTCCTTTTTAGTCTGGCTCACCCCAGGTGGGAGTTCGTCTTCCAGCCCAAGTACGCTAGGTTACCGACAATACCCGCTTCGCAGGGCACAGGACCGGATTCGCCTAGCGGCGATCACCTAGGGGTATCTCAACCTCACCGAGCCCTGGTGGAAGACGTTACGCTCTTTAGCTCTCAAAGGCAGGCGCTTCGAGGTCTGGACCGAGATGGTTGAGCCCATTCGAAGAGCCACTGCCTACTGGAATGACCACAAGCACCCTTACGTTTGGGGCAGAAGAAGACGCCACCGCACGCCGCGTAAGTTTGGCGTCGCCGCCCTCCCTACCGTGAGCGCTTTTTAATGGACGAACCAAGAAAGCTCAGAGTTTTTTGCTCTATACAACGCTCTAGCTGCTAGACCGAAACCGAACTGCCGCCCCGCTCTCAGGCACCGTGTTGAGGTCACTCACCTTGCCCACGAGAAGCTTCTCCCCGTCATGCATCATGAAGTGTTCGCCGCCCTGTCCTACAAAGGTGCCTTCGTAGAGTCGCCCCGGCTCGGTCGTGGCGAGGTAGCGCTCGTTCCAGTTAAAGGACTCGGACTCGAGAAAGGAGATCGCCTCTCGCATCGGAGCGACACGCTTGGGGTCGCTGATCTCGTTCACGAGCCGCCGCATCATGTCGCGCTGCCCTCGCGAGGCTTCGATGCTCGCTAGAATCATCCGCTCGCGGCTCACAACGTCGAAGGCGAGGGTGTGACCCGCCGCTTTCGCCAGCGCTTCGACGAACAACCGCTGGGTGCGCCCGTTTCCCTCTCTAAAGGGGTGGAGTTGGTTGATGTCGCTGAGGAGGTTGGCGGCTCGTACAGAGAAGGTTGGGCGGTCTAAGCCTCGGTACTCGTCAACCTCCGCTAGAGAGGTGAAGATGCGCTCGGCTTCATCCTCGAGTTCAGCGATGGGCGTGAACTGGTGCAGCGGCCCGCCTATCTGAGCGGCTTTGTAAAGTTCGGTGATGCGCGGCTCGCCCGCCCACGCATAGACATCTTGGAAGAGGTAGTGATGCGTCGCCTTGAAGCGCGCGTAGGTGAAAAGACCTTGGGGACCGTCTTCCTCGACCGTTGCGAGCCGGTAGTCGGTAAAGTCCGCTTCGAGCTGGCTGAGCACTTGCGGATCGGTGACGCCTAGGTTGTTCTTGAGGGTGCCGTTCGGCTGAAGGTAGGGGTCACTCACTCAGATTATGCAAGGCTCTGAGTTCGACGAGCCAGGTTTTTTTGTCTATCTCTCCGCTGACCCACTTCGCTTTCAGCACCTGTGCCGCGTCAGAAGGGGCCAGCCCCTCCAGGCGCAGGTGGGCAGCAGCAGAGCGAGCAACCTCACGGCGGCGTTCTAGCTCGGCTGGGCTGAGCATCGATGTCTTGACGGCCATATGGCGAGTATACCACGGGAAGCGTCGCCCTGAAGGGCGTCTTTGGCATTAGAAACGGTTGCTTTAGGCGGCGCTTATTGGGTCATCCAGTTAATCCTTCACCACTCTCCAATTGCTTAATCTCGCTAGCGACGAAAAAAGCGCGTCAGATGATTTGCAACGAACTTGCTGGATGAACCATTATGCAAGACACGCGCGCATCTCACGCATAAACCCTCACTGAGCACAAGCGGTTCCCACTGTCCGCAGTGCAAAATTTACTCGCCTCACCAGACGGCTCCATCTAAACTTAGCCTCGAGGTGAACTGTGCAGTGGCAGGTTGTTGCTGAGAAAAGTCTTGTCATCCTGAGAACGGTGCTCGCAGCTACATACGAGGGCATTGACCTTCTGACGGCTAGAGCTGTGGGGGACTGGGCTGCGCACGGCTGGCTCGTCCTACCACTCCTGCCCTACACCAATATTAATAACGCAGAGAAGCTGCTCACCGCGCCCGCCTCTGAGTTGCCGGGAGTACATGAACGTGCGGAGCTGATCCTCTTAGAATGGTTCGACACGCTGCGTAACCCGCTCAGTGAGAGGTGTCGGCGTGACCTAACATCACTTGAGTTGCCAACCGGAGAGGAGCGGGTTGCGCTCTTCGAGCAAGCGCTCAAGGCTTACTGCCACGGATGCTATGGTCTCGTTGCGCCGACGCTCTATACCCAAATAGAGGGCATCATAGGGAGTCTCGAGGGCTATACGGGCAAGAATACCTATTCCCGGCGTGCAGGAGAAGTGTCCGCCCGGAACAAACTGATTACTGCGATGCGTGAAGGTGAAACCAACATTTTGCCGAGAGTGCGTGACGCCAAGGCTGAGGCGACCAGTGCTTGCTTCGCTCTCCTGTCGGGACGCTCGGATTCGCCTCACGTCACGCGCAATCATGTGGCGCACGGTGGGGTAGGGTTCAACTCCAAGCGAGAAGCGGTAAGGGCGCTGCTCTTTTACATGGGTGTAGTTAAGCTTCTGGCGGATGCTCAGCGGTGAGTCTATGATTCCGACAAACATCTAACAAAAGCGTGCTGCCTTTGCAAGCTCATGCCTTCTCTGAAGGCTTAAATTTTTTGCGTGAGCCAGCTCGAACGCCTTAGCTCCGCTGGACCCTTTTCAAGCCAGAGACACGCTTTAGCGCGAGAAAGCCGAGCGTCACAACGATCAGTCCTATAAGCAACCACTTCGCGCCTTCAAGATACCGGAGCACCAACGTGTCCGTCGCCACGCCAATCGAAACGATGATGACCGTCACGGGTAGCGTCCCAAAAAGCGTCGCCAGCGCGAAGGTTAGGTAGGGTAGTTTAAGCCCCCCCGCCAGATAGCTCACCAGGTCGTGCGGCACGAAGAGTAGACGTAGGGAAAGTACGGTGACAAAGCCTCGCGTTAGCATCTGCGCTTTCGCCTGCTCCAAGCGTTCGGGTAGAGTTCTGGGTCGGGGTAAAAGATCACTGCCGTAGCGTCCGAGCAGATAGGCAACCGCTGCGGCTAAATTGCTGCCGATAACCGTGTAACAAATCCCCCACCCGAGCCCGAACAGCAGCCCTGCCGAGAGGGTAAGCGAGCTCGCAGGCAAGAGCAGCACGGGGCGACAAGCGTAGAGTCCGATAAAGAGCAGCGGTCCGTAGACACCTGCCGCCTCCGCCTCGAGCACCTCCGCGACGCCTTCCCGTAGCGCCGCTTGATGCCAAAGGAGCAAGGCGAGCGCTGCACTGAAGAGCAGCGCTAAACCGAAGCGCACACAGGGAAGGCTACGCTTCACCTCAGGCGAAGTCCGCCGAGAGTTCGTCTTGTTCCTCTACAGGGTTCTCAATACCTCGTAATGTCGAACGGTAGTACACAGCAGCCCAGAGGAGCGTCTGGAGTTGGCGGGCGCTATAGATGAGCGGATGCTTGACCACTTTCGAAGGGCGCGTCGGGAGTCTCGGCTCAGCCGTGATGCAAGCGAGGCGTAACCCGAGTAAGGGTACCTGCACGAGCATCTCCAGAGTGTAGGTGAAGCGTGAGCGGACCTGTAACCGCTGAATCGCATCTCGCGTATACGCCCGGTAGCCTGTGACGGGGTCCTCAACAGGTAACCCTGTCACGCGCCGAACGCCCCAAGCGCCGAAGCGGTGCAGTAAACGGCGGCGTGGCTTCAGCCGCCTGTAGAAGGTTTCGCCTCGCTCGCCTAGGATGATGTCCGCCTCGTTTTGCAGAAGGGGCTCGAGCATCCTCCCTATCGCTTCTGGGTCGTATTGCCCATCTGCATCGAGGGTGACGACGAAGTCCGCCCCTCGAGCCACGGCTGTTCTTAATCCAGCATAGTAAGCCTGAGCCAGACCGACGTGCTCGAGTCTCAGCACCTCTGCCCCACACTGCGCAGCGATAGTCGCACTTTCATCTGTAGAACCGTCATCAACGACGAGCACCTTTAGCTGTAGGATATCGGGGATTGTGCTAGGTAGCTCGAGGAGAACGCCCTCGAGTGTCGCTGCTTCGTTGTAGCAAGGGATCATGAGGTAGAGCGTCATCGCTTACCCGCCGCTATTTCCCCCTGCTGCCCCGAAAGAGACTCACAGCCCGGCAGCGGCACATCGGGCGCATCTGGCTGATGCTGATAGAGCACGAACTCTGACGCGCCCCGCGAGCGCAAATAAGGGTCCTGACAGAAGCGGGCGATAGGCACCCAGTCCTCGGTTGCTGACGCCTCCAGCTGCCCCAACGTGTACGAGGTGCTGAGCACAGTCGGCTTCCAGCCCTGCACGCTCCTAAGGCGACTCTCGATAAGCTTGGCGTCTGCCCCGATAGGCGCGATGTAGAGCCCTTTGGCGTAGGTCTTGGCGTAGCGCAGCAGCTCGGTACTGCTCGTCAGCAGGGCGCTCGTCTCTTTGCCCATGTTTTGGTCGATATAGCTGGCGACCTGCTGATGCAGCGAGGGCGTCACGCTGTGGCGGTACGCTAAGGGTAGACTGACTACGCCGACGAGGAGGATACTTACGCCTATGACGGGTAGCGCCACTCGCATCTGCTTGGGCAGCCCGAGCCCGGCGAGGAGGACGGCACCCGCGACGAGAGGAAAGTGATAGCGGGCGAGGTCGACATCATGCCCCAGGTACATCCATAGCGCGTAAGGTACGAGCCAGACAAACGACACAGCTAAAGGAAGAAAGGACTTCCCTCGGAGTAGACTTACCAGCCCTAAAACCGAAAGTGAGAACCAGCACAGCGAGACGGCGATACGCAGAGGCGATGCGCCACCACCCAGCCCGTACACGAGCAGCGTCTCGAAAAAGCGTAGGGGTCTCGAGCCGATCGCCTCATCGGTCAGCACGCTCCCACCCCAGGTGCTGAAGTGACCGCCGAGGTGTCTCGAGGCGAGACCCTGGTAGCCGCTGTCAGCGACGTCTCCCGCCCTTGGCGGAAGCCTACGGAACCAGACTTCGGGCTTACAGCGCGGCGCAGACTTTTTGAACAGCGTGTAGTCGTGTTTGGGACCTTTCGCGTGAGCCGTTGAGAGAATCCTCGTGTCACTTGCGTCCACAAGCACTTGACTCTTCAGAGTGTGGCGCTGCTTTTTTCCACTGAAGTAGCGTCGCTCCTTTTTTTCGGCTTTTCTATCGGTGTCTCGGTTACGTCCACAAGCACGACGGTCCACTCGGTTTCTTCCACCTCGCGCCGTTTAGGTAAGCTAAACTTGCCTGAAGCAATGAGAACGTCTTCGACTTTGGCGATAATCCGGTTTGCTGTGGACTCGTGAAGTCCGTAACTCGCCGCTATATGAAACTGCGTTTGGTACTCACGCCAATACGACAATGCCAAAAGCAACTTGTCCTCCAAGCTGAGCTTGCTGCTGCGTCCCGCTTTCTTCTTCCTCTGCTCAGCCTCTCGCAGCACTGTGAGCATGTCGCCAAACACCTGCGGCTTTACCCCTGTCAAGCGTTTGAACCCTTCCGGTGCTAGTCCTTTGACTTCTTCATATCGCATAGCCTTACTTTGAAGCTATAAGGCTACTTTTGCAAGAGGTCTACTACATAGAGAAGGGGTGGTCTCGTCCTCGAGCTTTAGCCGGTAGCCCTGCGGCTTACCACGACCGGGTAAGGAGGTGGTAACAAGCTCATCGCCGTAGCGCTCTTTGAGTAACCCGGTGGCGTCTAGCGAGGCGCGCCTGCGCAGGTTGGCCTCTTCGACCGCTATCTCCATCAGAGTTTGATGTGGCACGACCGTCCCACGATGGGTCTCCAGATAATCCTGCATCGCCCGGATAGCCCGCTCGGTACGCGTTTCCCCTTGTCCTTCTGGTAAGTCGACAACCTCAATGGAGACAGCTCCATCATCAAACTTAAGCTCAACCCCTATCGGTTCCGGCCGGGCGCTGTAGCTCATCTTGGTGGTGTCCCACCTGAGGACGTTGCTGTCCCCCACTTCTTTAGGCGGAACTCGAGACAAGATGTGTACCGCTCTTGCTTGGGCTGACTTTGCCACCGAGCCGATGATGCCCCTCGCTCCCGCCTTCTCACCCGAGATAGGTTTAGGTAAGTGGTCAATGATGACCACGGCCGCCCCTGTCTCGTTTGCCAAACGGCGCAGGTACCAGAGCGGGCTTTGAACCTGAACGAGCTTGATGGGGTCGACATTCGGGAAAGCCGAGCTGAATGAGTCGATGAGGATGAGTTTTGCCTCTGTCTCTTTCGCTACCTTAGTAAGTTCTTGGAGTTCACCTTCAGCCAGTCCATAAGTATTGGGGTCGGGCTCGAGCACCACTATCTTTCCGATATCACCATCGTCAAAGGCGCGCTTGTGCTTGTCCAGCCAGTAGCGCACGGTGCGCCCGTCGCCGGGGGCATCGAAGTCGACGTAGAGGGTCGTGCCGTGCGCTACGCGGCGATTCAGAAACATCCCAGTCTCACGTGACGCTTGCCAAGCGAGCCCTGTTAGAAGTGCCGTTTTACCCTCGCCCGGCAAGCTGGCAATCGTGTTGATGTAGCCTTGCAAAATGAGCCCACCGACTGCCCACCTGAGCGGGGGCAGGGTCCTCTCAAGGTTGATTTGGCTAAGCGGCATCATGACGGCTTTGCAAAGTGAGGGTTGGAGGAGAGCTAGGGAGGAGCTTCGGGACGCTCGAAAGCCGCGCGCCCTTACTATGACTGCACCACTGCACCAAATCGGGTTTTGCCGATGAGGAAGGGATTTGTTTTAGTGCAGTCCTTCCTGCACCGGATGCTCCAACTGCACCAAATGACTCTGTGGGAATAAAGCGCTGTTTCTGGCTCCAAGTTAGACGTTTTCGCAAGGTTGCTTTGCTGAAGGTCCCGGCGATGTCGCAAGCGTCTATCGGCCAGGGCTCGAGCACATACACCTCTTTTGCACCCGCACCAAACGCCTGCCTCGCCCAGCGTTGCCGCGCTCCTTCACCTGCTTCATCACCGTCCGCGTAGATGTAAAACGTTTTGTTTTCGAGAACATCGAGGTGAAGTAGGCCGTTAGTACCCGCCGTGCCCATAACGCCGATTCGATTACCCTGACCTCGCAAGGCCAGCCAGCACATCATGCCGTTAAGTTCGCCTTCAACGACGAAGACAGTCTCCGATCGGCGGATGCCGGGTGAGCACCAGGCAGGGGTGCCACGCCCTGGTGTTACGTATTCGTACCGGTGCGGATTTGGAACCGCGTAGCGGCACTTGAGAGTTAAAGCCAAACCACTAGGCCCGATGACCGGAAAGATGGCGTTACCGTTCTCGTTGACGATGTCCAGGCGTTTGCAATCAGACAGCGTGAAGCCTCGGCCTGCTAGAGCTTCGGGGACTTCGGTCAGTTTAGTTACTCGGCGCTGGTGGGTCTCGAGTTGATGCTGCCTTAAGGGTAAGCGCCACTCAAAAGTTGGTATTCCTAGGGAAAGTTCATACGACGTTGTTTTCGTTACGGCCAGGCTTGCCGCCTGTATAACTGGGTAGTGGGAAGTAACGGTAGTGGCGTGATGAGCTAAGACCTCGACCGCTTCCGAAAACGACAGGGCTCGAGTAGCCGTCAACCAGTCCAGGTGGTCACCCGAAGCACCACAGGCAAAACAGAAATAGCCGTCTGGGTAGATGTGGAGCGACGGGTTGGTGTCATTATGCCAGAGGCAGCAGGTCTTCGAACTCTTCGTTAGCAGATGCGTTTCTTGAACTATTGCTCTTAGGTCGACTCGCGTCTTTAACGTTTTCAAGTCAATCACCCTGCACCTCGCTCTCTCGCTTTCGTCTGCACGCTCAGCGTGCTTGTCTCTCGTCGAGTTCGAAGACGCGTTTCACCGAGTAATCGTGGAGCGACGAACGCAAGAAGATGTAAGGGCTGTTGGGCTTGTTGGGGTCCTTTCTGTCCATGACGATGACGCATTGGTGACCGAGCTGCTTGAGGCGAGACAGGGTATAGCCAGCACCCATAATTTTTACAGCCTCGCTACCCTCGACCCAAAGAGATTCGCCTACGGTGAGAGCCTCGAGCTGCCCTGCCCGTGTCTTTCGCTGGCGCGGCGCATCGCCTCGTCGAAGACGAGTTCCAGAAGAGACGCTGCCTGTTTGACGATGGGTTCCATCGTGTTGTCGGACATAGCCAAGTCTCCTTTCCTAAAGTCCAAGTGAAGCTCAAGATGCAAGGCTTTGGCGAGATAGAGCCGAAACCCGGCGCGTGTTGGCATGGACTTTAGCCGACTCGGTTATAGCTTGAGAAGGAACTGACGGTTCTAATTTTTCTTTGGCGATCTGGCTTCCGACATCAGTTTAGGAACTGTCAGTTCCAATCCCGTTCTAGACGTCTATTCGGTGACACTAAGACTCTTAGAACTTTTCAAAGTAGAAGTTTGGCGCAACACCTCAGGCGACTGAGAGTCTTTCGCGGTAGCCCGTTAAGAGGTTCGTCAGACAGACGCCCCTTTTCTAGCTTTAGCGCGGTAGAATCGAAAAGGCTCCTGCTTGCAAAAACAACTAAGAATTAGCATTCAAGGCACAGCAATGCGCACGTCAACCCCTGTCGTTTTTAGAAACGCTATAGGGCTGACTGTACGTAATTTTATGTGCTTTTATGACGACGTAGAACGTCCGTGGTCTGCCAACGAAAGACAGTGTTCAGTAAGTTTGGAGAAAACGGATATCACAATCGTGGACCTCTATGCCTACTCAAAAAGCTGAGCAGCTTCAGTGTGGCAGCTTTATCCTTTCATTCTCATTGAACAGGCAGAACGACGCCGTCTTGCCTAAGCCTTACAGCTACCCGGAGGTTTTCTAGCGTGGCTCGCCGAGCGAACGGGGAAGGGACCATCAAGAAGCGCGCCTTTAAGCGCGAGGACGGCAGCTCCTACGTGCGCTACTACGCGCGGGTCACCGTTTCGTGGGACGGCCACAGCAAGAGGAGCAAGGACGGTCCTCTGCGCGTCAAGAAGGAGGAGGCTAAGGGTGACCTATTGCGGCTTCAAAAGCTACAAGCCAAAGGCACGCTCGAGACATTAGCGAAACAGCGGCTCGGCGACTACCTCGAGGGCTGGCTCGAGCAGGCGGCCTTGTCCAAGAAGTTCGGGGCGTACCGCAACTACTACTACAGCCTGAGGACTTACGTCATCCCGAGAATCGGCCACACGCCGCTCGACAAGCTGCGCCGCGTCCACGTGCAGGCGATGGTGAACGACATCTACCGCGAGCAGATGGGCCGGGGCAACGACGGCAGGGCCACCACGAGAAACGCGCTCGCCGGTTTACGCAAAGCGATCAGCGATGCTATCCATAATGAGCTATTGCCCGAGGACCGCGCCAACCCCTGCTTTAAGATCGAGCTGCCCTCCGAGTACACCAAAGAGATTGTCCCTTGGTCTCGCTATCAGCTATTAAGGTTACTGGCGGTCGCACGTCACACTCGCTATTGCCCGATCATCTACACCGCGCTGACCTCCGGGCTGCGCGAGGGCGAACTCTGCGGGCTCAAATGGTCGGACCTAGAGCCCGTGACCGCCAACAAAAAGCGTTACCTCGTCATTCACGTGCGCCGCGGCCTAGTGGCGGTGCCGAAACGCTTTCATGAAACGGCGCATCGCAAGATGGAGCACGTGCACGGGCGCTACTTCTTCGACACGCCGAAGACGAAGAAGAGCATGGGGTCAATCACGGTGGGCGAGGACACCCTGCGCGTACTCGAGAATCACAGAGAAGGGCAAGAGCGGCATAAACACAAGCTCGGCAACCGCTGGTACGAGTTCGGCCTCGTCTTCCCAGGCTGGGGCGGCACCCCCCAGAACCCGAGGGCGCTGCTGCGCGAGTATAAAAAGCTCATCGCTAGGGCTAAGGTTCCTGACCTCAGCTTCCACGACCTTCGAGATCATCACTCGAGCCTCCTGCAGGCGCGTGGTGTCGAGCTAGGCGTGGTCTCAGAAAGGCTCCGACACAGCCGCAAATCTACGACCGCCGACAAGTACACGCACGTGCTGTCACACCGCCGCTTCGAGGGGGCGATGAGCCTCTCGGATTTGTTAGGCTCTGTGGCGGGGGGAGATGCGGGGGGAAACGACCCAAACCCGTGAAATCACAGCTCACAAGCAAAAGAAAGAACCCCGTCAGCGACGGGGTTTGTTTTGGTGCGCCCGAGAAGATTCGAACTCCTGGCCTTCTGATCCGTAGTCAGACGCTCTATCCAGCTGAGCTACGGGCGCACGTTTTGGAGGTATCATCTACAGTTTATCGGATGAACCTTTTTACAGAATATCATCTCCTAAGTGAAGATGATACCTCCATTCTGGCGGAGAGGGAGGGATTCGAACCCTCGGTCCAGCTTTCGCCAGACGCAGTCTTAGCAGGACTGTGGTTTAAACCACTCACCCACCTCTCCAAGTTTTATAGGTAACATCTATACCTTGTAGATGCTCCTATGCGCTGCTGACATTCTTAAACAGGAGGATTTGCTCGAAAATGACGCCTCCGTGTTGGCGGAGGGCGAGGGATTCGAACCCCCGATAGGGTCGCCCCTATAACGGTTTTCAAGACCGTCGCATTCAACCGCTCTGCCAGCCCTCCGTGCGCCAGCGTTAGCGAGTATACAAGGCGAAGGTGCTCTATGTCAATGCGAAGAACGACCAGACGCGCAAAGCGGCTAGCGCTTCATTTGCGGCTCTGCAGCGCGGGCGATCAAGCCGTAGCCCGCTATAAAACGCCAATCCCGGCTGAAGCAGAAAGGACGGTCTTCGAGGCTGACTCCGGCTATAAGGGTGGCGAATATGCTTGGTCTACCCTCGAGGTGAGACTAGCGTCTAAGCGGCGCTAATCCCGCGCGTAACTCTCCAACACCTGTTCTCCCTCGACGTCTACCAGCGCGTAAAATCGCTCCTGCTCGCCCGCCACGAACGACACGCTCCACTGCGCCCCGCCCTGATGCTCCACGTAGGTGTGCCAGTCATCCAACCCCTCCAAAGCGTCACCGACCTCTTCGTACGCCAAGCGAATCGCCTCGTCTTTCGCGTGCTTTACAGCGTCCTCTTCGCTGAGCGTGCGCTCGTTGCGGATATCCTCGATGTAGAACTCGTCCTCCTCGAGCGTCGCGATGACGCGCAGGTGTTCTAAACCGCGGTAGAAGTTCACGTCCCAGTTCACATCGAAACGGTCATAGCCCACGTCGACCTCCCAGAGGAGCGGGTCGGTGATGCGCGCGGCGACCTCGGGGTCGGCTAGGACGAGTTCGCGGACGCGCGCCTTGCCCTCAGTGAGTTCGTCGTCCGGCAAAGGTCGCGGAATAAAGGTGTTCTCGATATTGCCTTCTATGTCCACGTCGGCGTAGCCGAGCCACTCCTCGTCGTTCTCATCCTTGAATTCGACGTACCAGAGCCCGTTTTCGTCGTCCTCTTCCTTGGGCCACGCTTTGCCCTGCCAGCCTTCGTAGGTCTCGAGCCAACGGGCGAAGTCTTCGGTTTCAGCGACCAGTGCGATGAGCCGCGCTTTCCGCTCGTCGTAGGATTCAGCGCTTCTGCCCGACGCTTCGCCAGACTGTGCTGATACCTTGAACGATAAGAGGGCGAGGACGAGTACGCACTGCCACACCTTGTAGTTATAGCTGGCTCTAAGCACGAGCTTCTTCCCTTTGGAGCGGGTCAACGAGCCCGAGCGAGGTCACGCTGTGCCCCGGAAAAATCTCGTCCAACTTGCTGTTACCTAAACGTTGCGAAACGATATCCGCCAGCACGTCGCGGTAGTCCGTGGTGATGGCTAAGTCGCCGTCACTGAGCGCGTCTTCGGCTAAGGTGGGCCACCGTCCGTAGACCTGCCCTCCTCTCACGCCACCGCCCATAAGCATCATCAGGTTGCCGTGCCCGTGGTCGGTGCCCGCGCTCGCGTTCTCGCGCACGCGCCGCCCGAACTCGCTCATCGTCACGACGGTGACGCGCTGCATCTTGTCGCCCAGGTCGGTGTAGAGCGCCTCTAAGCCGCGCCCTAGCGTGTCTAAAAGATAGTTGAAGGTGCCGTCTAAGGTGCCTTGCTCCTCGTGCGTGTCCCAGCCGCCGAGGTCTAAGCACGCGACCTCTAAACCGACCTCCGCTTTAATCAGCTGCGCGATTTGCGAAAGTCCCTTGCTGAAGCCGTGCCCGTCGTCCGGGTAGGACGCGCCGCCCGCAGGCTGGTAGGTGTGCGTTTCTAGCGCGTCTAACATCCCCACCGTTTCGAAGACGAGGTCCGCTTGCGGCTGGAGCATCTCGTCGGGCGTATGGAGCGTGTAGAGGTCGGCGAGCATCCGCTCCATGCGCTGCACCTCGCCGTGGCGTCCGCGCAGGTGAAAGTCCGCGATCGAGCGCAGCGAGAGGGGGGTGCCGCCGCGCAGCGAGGCGGGCAGCATCGCGCCCATGCCTACAGCGCGAAAGGGCGAGCTGTTCTGCCACGTCGCGCTCTTGAGGTGCCGCCCGAGCCAACCCGTGCTGGTCATCTTGGTGCCGGGCGTGCCGTTCTCCATAAACTGCATCGCGTCGAAGTGCGATCTCGAGGGGTCCGTGCTGCCCACGGCGTGCACGACGCCGAGGTCGCCGCTGCGGTAGATATCGGCTAGGGGCTCCAGGGCCGGATGAAAGCCGAAAAAACCGTCTAAGTCGAGCGCAGCGCCAGCGGACTTGCCCGGCTCCCTGACGCGCTGCGTCGCTCTCGCGTCGTAGAGGTTGCCGCCTTCGCCGTAAGGAACGACCGCGCTAAGGCCGTCCATGCCGCCGCGCAAAAAGATGCAGATTAGCGTGTCACCGGGCACGCCGTTATTCGTTGCGCCGACGGTTTCTAAAGAGCGGAAGGCGAGTTGCGGTCTCCAGTGAGGCAAGAGGGCGCGGCTCACGCCGAGCGTACCGCAGTAGCCTAGGTTTGTTAGGAGGTCGCGCCTGTTCACGGTTTGTTCCTTTCACTCGCAGCGCTGGATGCCGCCTTGAACGGAGTTACCTATAGAGGGCTTTTAGCTAGAAGCTAACCGCTAAAAGCCCCGAAGAGAAGTCTCGCACCACCTCACGCCCTCATCAACACCACTGATAAGCGGGCGAAGCGAGCATGAGACCGTACAAGGGGGCGAGCTTGCGGGCTAAGAGGTGCGGCGAGATGGGGATGTCGCTGCCCTCATCATCGGAGACAAAGGCGATAAAAGGAGCGCGTTCGTCGTCCGTCAAACGTCTTGCGAAGACCTCGTTCGCGACGTTGTCCACGAGTTCTGAAACGTTCTTTGAGTGTCCTGCGCGCCCAAAAAGCTGGGTGCTCAACTTTGAATCCTGAACGCTGTACGCCTGGTGTGTCAGCGCCGAGGCGACGTTCCAGCGGGCCAAAAGGTTGCTGCTCGAGACCCACGACACCGCCCTGTCCGGGTAGCCATCGGGCGGCTCCCAGCCGTAGGGGACGTGCGCGAGGTCCTCTAGGAGCTTCTTCATCTCGTGGGCACTATGAATCTCGGTGCCGGTCGCGCGGAGTGCGCCGACGAAAAACTCCAGTGGGCGGCGCAGCTTCTGCCCGGCTGAGGCGCTAAAGTCCTCGGACAAGAAGATGTGGCGCAAGACCTCTTCGATGTCGCCGTTCGTGCGCGTCCACACGCGCGCCGCGCTCTCGATCAGGTTGTGCGGCGGCTCGTCGGAGACGAACTTCGTGCAGAGCTTCGTGCAGAGGAAGCGGGCGGTGGAGGGGTGGTTCGCCGCGATGTCTAAAAGGTGCAGCCCGTCTTCGATACCTCTATCCGCAGGCAAGGTGTGTCCTAAGAGGTACTTTTCGCCCGTGTCGTGCGTGTCCGAGCGAAAGTAGAAGCCGGACGCGGTGCGCTCATCCACCGTCCAACCCGTGAGCGCCCGCGCCGCCTCCTTCACGTCGCGCTCGCTGTAGCCGCCGTCCACGCCCAACGTGTGCAGCTCCAGAAGCTCGCGGGCGTAGTTCTCGTTCGGGCTTCCCGCCTCGTTGCTCCTGTTGTCCAGATAGATGAGCATGGCGGGACTCTGCGCGACGCCAAAGAGCAAGTCGCGGAAGTTGCCCAGCGCGTGCTTACGAATCACCTCACGCTGAAACACGATCACTTCGGGCTCTAAGTCGCGGCTCGGCACGTTGAAGTGGTCCGTCCAGAAGTCGACCATGCGCTCTAAGAGTTGCCGCTTGCTGTGCGCGGCGCGGAGCACGGTGCCGGTGACGAGCGCCTCGCGGCAGCGGTTGCGGTAGTTGCTCAGGCGGTGCGCGGTGCGGCGGTCCATCGTGAGGATGGGCAGTTCGCGGAGCCTGGCGTCCACCGCGCTGTCGTCGATGCGTTCGGGGCGGAGTTGACGCTCGAGATACCGCTCCACCCCAATCTTGCGAATATGCCCGACCTCTTGGGGGCGCGGTCCCCAAGTGATGCGGTTCAAAAAGTGCAATTCAGCGTCTACGCGCTGCGCCGCTCTACTTGCCCTAGCGAGCCCAGGCGACACGAGGCTCGCGGCGAGCGCCGCGCCGCTGAGCTTGAGGAACGTGCGTCTGGATGTCTGTTTGGGTGTCTGCATAGGACGCGCCATAAAGGAGGGTATGAGATGAAAGAACAGTTCTTACTTATACCCCTAAGCATACGCCATCTTTATGAACACCTGCTTAGGAAAAGCCTAAGCGCTGCACGTATGTGCTGACGACCTCCCTCGCTTCTCTGTCTGCCGCGCCGATCGCGTCCCAACGCAACTCGGTTATAGAGGTCTGTTGAAGGGCGTGCTCGAGAATCTTCGGGATATCCGTAAAACCCACCTCGCCGCGCAAAAACGCCTCGACCGCGAGTTCATCCGCTGCGTTGAGGACCGCCGGGGCGGTGCCTCCACGTCGACCTGCCTCGTACGCCAAGCCCAAGCTCGGGAAACGCGCGGCGTCAGGTTCGTAAAATTCCCATGTGCCCCTTAGCGGCAGCGGGTCTAAAGGGATGTCGGGGCGCTCGGGGTACTCGATCCCATACTGAATCGGCAACCTCATGTCGTGCGGGCCGACTTGCGCCTTGAGGTTGCCGTCCTTGAAACGCACGAAGCTGTGGACCAGCGATTGCGGGTGGACGATGACCTCGATCTTCTCCAGCGGCATCTCGAAGAGAAAGTGCGCCTCTAAAACCTCTAATCCTTTGTTGAACAACGTCGCCGAGTCCACCGTCACCTTCGCGCCCATCGACCAGTTAGGGTGCTTCAGGGCTTGCTCCGGTGTTACACCAGTAAGGTCGGCGGGCTCCGTGCGAAAGGGTCCACCCGAGGCGGTCAGGATAAGAGAGGCCACGTCCTCTTGTCGCTCGCCCACCAAGCACTGGAAGAGCGCCGAATGCTCCGAGTCTACGGGCGTGATCGACCCTCCACACGCCCTCGCCGCCTCCCAGACGAGCGGTCCTGCGACCACCATCGCCTCTTTGTTCGCCAGGGCGACGTGCCGCCCTGCCCTCAGCGCCGCGAGCGTCGGTTTAAGCCCAGCGACGCCCGAAATCGCCGCGACGACCGTGTCGACCTCCAAAGTCGCGACCGCTTCCGCGCCCGCGCCGCCTGTTACGAGTTTCGTGCCGCTCGGCAAGTGCGGCTCCACCTGCGCGGCGACCTCGGGGTGACACGAGACGAGCTTGGGTCTGAATTCGTCCGCTTGTTTGATGAGCATATCGGTGCTGCGCCCAGCGGCGAGCCCGACGACCTCGTAGCCGCGCCAGCGGGCGACGTCTAGGGTTTGGGTGCCGATGGAGCCGGTGGAGCCTAGAATGGCGATGCGTTTTTTTGGTTGAGTCATTCTTTCTATTGTCGCCTAAATGGTATGAGGAATGCTAGGTGCGAGCTAGAGACACTAAAAAGGGTCGCCAGTGAAGGCGACCCTGAGAGGTTGAGGTGTTTGTCTACTGCTCTAACTCAAATGCACCGATGTCGCACGCTTCGCCTTGCGGACACAGCTAGACGCGCTTCTGCTATGAAACTTTCCCAGGGGTAGTGACACAAACCACCGCGACCCTATCCGCCGCAATCCTCAGGTTCGTCGAAGCGGACCACTGCGCCGCGTTCAATCAAGGTGTCGATGTCTTCTCGGTCGTCCGTGCCAGGGCAGGTGTCGAGAAAGGTGTCTAAGAGTTCTACTGGGTCACCTGCTGCTAAGCCTTCATTCTCAGCAAGCCCCGAGATATCGACAATTGGATTTCGACTCAGGAGGAGTCTCCTCAAGTTAGTGAGGTTGGCAAGCGCGTCGACCTCTTCGATGAGATTTCCAGTGAGTAGGAGCACGCGCAGCTCCGTAAGGCCTTGAAGAGGGCTAAGGTCGGAAACGGTATTAAAACTCATACGCAGTTCTCTTAGAGCGCCCAAGTCTTGAAGTGGGCTGAGGTCGCTTATATTGTTGGCGGACAAGTCGATCGTCTCTAAGTTGACGAGATTCTGGAGCACACTGATGTCGGTAATATTATCGTTTTTTGCTAAGTCGAGGTTTCTCAGTTGTACAAGTGCGCTAAGGGGCGAGAGGTCGCTGACGCTGTTGTCGGGCAAGCCTAGGCTCTCGAGGTTGACCGCGAACTGCAAGCCCTCTAAGCTTTCGACGCTCGAGGAGCTAGACTCAGGCTCGTACTTGAGTTCACGTAGAGACTCCAAATCGTTCTCGGTAAGCTCGCCTCGTGGTTGACGCAGTGCTTCGCGCACTAAATCTTCCAGGATGTTGTCCGCGAAGTCTACGACGTCGCTACAGTCCACGAGCGCATTGATATCTACGATCACACCTCGCTCGATAAGCGCATCGACCGCTGCTCGGTTTTCGGTACCACAACTAAGGTCGAGCGAATCGTCGGGAAGGTAAATGATGTCGCCTTCGCCCAATCCTTCATTTTTGATTAGAGGTGTAATGTCGCTGACCTCATTATTTACAAACCTAAGCTCGGCGAGGTTAGTCAAGTTTTGCAGTGGCGCAATGTCGCTAACCTCATTGCGGGAAAAACTAAGCTCGGTGAGCTTAGTAAGGTTTTGCAGCGGCATAATGTCGCTGACTTTATTGCTACTAAAACTAAGTTCGGTGAGCTTAGTAAGGTTTTGCAGTGGCGCAATGTCACTGACCTCGTTGTTGGTAAAGTCAAGCCTGGCGAGGTTAGTCAGGTTTTGTAGCGGCGTTATATCACCGATACTGTTTCCAGTAAGGTAGAGCTCTATAAGGTCAGTTAGGCTCTGGAGCGCTGAGAGGTCATCTACTTGGTTACGTATGAGGCTTAGGGACTCCAAGTTATTGAGGTTTCGCAGCGGCGTAAGGTCGCTGATGTTGTTCTCGCTGAGAGAGAGGTCGGTCAAGCTCGTGAGCCCTTGTAAGAAGCTAAGGTCAGTAATGTTATTCGCAGGTAAGCTCAGCGATTTAAGATTTGTGTTTGCGAGCCCTGCGAGTTGGTCGAAGTTGTCCGAACTATCGACTGCCAAGGTCAGCGTCTCTAAGCTGCTGAGGCTTGCGAGAGGCGTCAAGTCTTCTATCTCTTCGTTGATGAGGATGACTGTGTTGAGCTTCTCGAGCCCGGTTAAAGGGGACAGGTCGCTTACGAAGTGCTGCTGATCACTCTCATTGATGGTGAGGCTTAGTAATTCGAGGTTCGTCGCATACTGAAGCCCCTCTAGACTCGCAACAGAAGCGTAAGAGACAGACGCTTCCTTTAATCCAGCCAAGTCTTCACATGTCAATTCGCCTTCAGACCTAGGTTTGTCGAGCGCGTCACGTATAGCTTCTTCTAGATCGATATCTTGAATTTCCACTGGGTCTGTGCAAGTCCCAGGCTGCGGCTCAGGCTCCCCCTCATTATCGCAGTTCTCAGACTCGTCAAAGAAGACCTCTACACCACGTTCTTGCAGTGTTTCGATGTCCGCTCTGTCCTCGTCGCCGGGGCAGGTCTCGAGCGGATTGAAGAACAGGCGGACGCGGTCGCCTGCAGACAGACCTGCGTTCGCGACGAGCGGTTCTATGTCGCTAACCTCGTTGTCGTTGAGGTCGAGGTCGGCGAGGTTCGTGAGGTTCGTAAGCGCACTGATATCGCTAATCTGGTTGCTATCAAGTTCAAGCTCGGTCAGCTCAGTGAGGTTTTGAAGCGTGGTGGTGTCAGTTATTCTGTTGACGTTGACGTCGTTAGTGAGCGTGTCGTTACCGAGATTGAGCACAGAGAGGCGCGTGAGGTTTTGGAGCGCGCCGATGTCAACGACCCCGCTATCGGACGCATCCAAGCGGACGAGGTTCGTGAGATTCTGGAGCCCGTCGAGGTCGTTTTCAAGCTCATTCGTACCGATATTGAGCTCGGTCAGGTTGGTGAGGTCCTGGAGCCCGCCGAGGTCGGTGAGTTCGTTATTGAAGAGGCTAAGCTCGGTGAGGTTGGTGAGGTTTCGGAGCGGACTGATGTCGCTGACGTCGTTGCCGCCAAGCTCTAAAAAGGTGAGGTTGGTGAGGTTTCCAAGGGGGCTGATGTCGCTGATCGTGCCGTCTAAGGTGTTCCCGATCCTGCCGTTCGTGCCGAGGTTCAAAGAGGTAAGCTTGGTGAGACTCTGGAGGGGGCTGATATCACTTAGCTCCTGACGAGTATCGGCTTCGCGGTCAAGGCGGCCGTTGTTCGAGAGGTCGAGTTCGGTAAGGTTGGTGAGGTTTTGGAGCGGACTGATGTCGGTAATCATATTGCCGCTGAGGTTCAAGACGGTGAGCGTTATGAGGTTCTGGAGCGGGCTGAGGTCGCTAACATCGTTACCAAACAGGTTTAACGCTTCTAAATTGACCGCGTACTGCAACCCCTCGAGGCTACCTATACTGGCGATCTCTTCATTACTACCATTGTAGTTGAGTTCAGTTAAGCTCGCCAAGTCTTCACAGGTCAAGTCACCTTCTGGCTTGCCGAGTTCTACGCGAAGGGCGGTCTCTAACGCCTCGTCAGGAATCTCCACCGGGTTCGTGCAGGTCTCTGGCTCGGGCGTAGGTTCAGGCTCCCCATCACCACCCGTAACCACCACATAGCCCCGCTCCGCCTCATCCGAGGTGTTGCCAGCAGCATCCGTGACTTGCGTGCGAAAGACGTAAGCAAACTCATCACCTAAACCGTCTAACTCGGTGATGTTCACCGCGTCGTCCGCTACCCTGACCTCATAGATACAGGACACACTTGTAGGGTTGTCCGAGAGGTCGCAGCCGCTGGGCTCACTTATGCCCGTAGGCTGACCTAAGGTAAAGAAGCTTTGCGTCGGGTCTAAAGTTCCCGCTAAACCTTCCGGGCTGCTGTTGACTAAGTTCACATCAATGTTAGTAATCCCACTGGGGTCTTCGTAGTCCACCTGCACGAAGAACGAGCCGCCTGGCGCAACAGAAACAACACGCGCGTCGCTGGCGTCGGTAATCGCGCCGTCCGCGTCGCTGAGGTAGGGACCGCCGAACGCTTCGCTCACGCCGAAGGTGCCCGTGGGCGCGGCGTCACTAGCGTTGTCGTCGGGCTGGGTGACAGCGGAGCCCCCTAAGTCGCCGCAGGCGGTCATGAACATGAATAGAAAGAAAAACGGAATGAGCTTGTAACGTCGTAACACAAATGCCTCCCAAATGCTGCGTGAATGTCTCACCTGTCGGTGATTACGGACACAGACAAAATAGCAGAAAGTGGGGAGGACGCAAGCCTCTGTGAAGATTGCGTTAAACAAGGGGGTAGCCTACCGTAGGTGTATTAAATTAACGTCGCGGTTTTGAAAAGGTGCAGGGTCGCGCACACGTTACTCGGTATGTCCGCTCGGTTTACTCCAGCTCGAGCGTCCACGCAATCACCCCGTGCGAGAGGTGAAAGCCCGTTTTTTCTAGCGCGAACGACGCCGCGCGTTCGTCGTCGTTCGCCCGCGCTAACACGAGCGAGACGCCTTCATCTTTGAGGGCTTCGTGGAGACCGCGTAAGAGCAACTGCCGCCCGAGTTTTTGACCTCTCGCCCCCGGCAATACGCCGAAGTAGGCGATCTCTGCGTAATTCTCCTCAGAAATAAGCTCGAGTTCCAAGTGTCCCACGACCTCTTCGCCCTGATATGCCAGCATCAGCTTCACGTCCGGCTCGGCGAAGCGTTCGGCGAGTTCTTCGTCGCTCCAGGCTAGGCGCGTGCTCCAGTTGTCGCTCGTCTCGCGGTAGAGGTCGCGGTAGTCCGAGGCGGTGATTTCGCCCGACAGGTCGAAGCGGAACTCAGTGGGGGAGAGGGGTTTGAGCGTGTCTTGGCGCGTGAATTCGTAGATGTAGGTCGTGCGAAAGGGCTCGAAGCCGTTTGCGCCCAAGACCTCTTGAGCCCGCTCGTTCTCCTCGTCGGTGAACGCCTCTAAAAAACCGTACCCGTAGCGCCGCGCCTCTTCGACCGTCTTTTCGACTAAGGGATACACCGCGTCCGCCTCCAACTCGGGCTGAATCAGTGGGCCCTCCAAAAACGCCTCGCCGCCGTAGTTGCATAACGCCACGTACGCGCCGAAGTCGCCGCCTCGTTCCAAGACGAACGGGAACATCTCGCTGTAGGGCGAGAGTTCGCCTAGCTCGAGCGCCAACTCTTCAAGCTCGCGGCTCTCCGGGCTCATGGTGCGCAGCTCTGCGTGACTGTCTTGCAGTTTGAGCAGCTCTAAGAGTGGCGGGAGGTGCTGGGTCTCGAGGGGGCGAACCATGAGTTATGCTACCGCAAAAGGGGGACGGAGGGCGGCGGAAGAATAAGTAAAAAGAAGTAGGAAGTAAGAATTAAGGAGAAAAGCCTTCATATTCCTACTTCCTACTTCTTGCTTCTTGCTTCTGCCCTTCAGTATCGACTCGGCGGGTCGTACCTCTTGTGGATGGTCTTGGCCCTTTCGTAGTACTCGAGCAGCGCCTGCGTACTCTCTCGCCAGCCCCAGTGCTCAACACTTTGCCGCGCCTGTCGTCCCAACCTCTCGCGCAATTCGGCGTCGTGTAAAAGGTCGCTGAGATGTTCCGTCAACTCGCCCAGGTCACCGGGAGTGAACATAAAGCCGTTTTCGCCCGGCGTGATGACGTCGGGGATGCCGCCCGCGCGCGCGCCGACTACCGGAATGCCCGACGCCATCGCCTCCATCGCCACAAAGCCGAGCGTTTCGGTATCCGAGGGAAAGGCGAACACGTCGGCGCTCGCGTACGCCTCGGCTAAGTCTCGCCCGCTCATATAGCCTGTAAAAACCGTGGGCGTGTCCTTGAAACGCTCGCGCAAAAACGCTTCCGCCGGTCCTGAGCCGACGAAGGCTAAGCGCACGCCGCTGAGTTGGGTGATGGGGGCGTAGAGCCACTCGAGCCGCTTCTCGTGCGAGAGCCGCCCGACATAGATCATCAGGGGCAGCTCAGGGCGTCCGCCCGAAAGTCGCTCGCGCATCGCGGCAGACTTATTCTCCGGGTGATAGGTCTCTGTATCCACCGCTTTGGGCCACAGCCGCACGCGCTTGATGCCCAGCCCCTGTGCCGAGTTGACCATCGGCTGGCTCGTGCAGAGGTTGACGTGCGCTTGGTTATGTACGTCGCGAATCCAGGTGTACGAAAGAGGTTTCAGAAAGCCGAGTTTGAGGTGGTCCACGTACTGCGGCAAGTCGGTGTGGAAGCTCGCCAGAAGGGGTAAGTTGCGCTGCTTGGCAATCGCCGTGCCCCACAGCCCTAAAATCACCGGGTTGACTACGTGGACGACGTCGGGCGCGAAGGCGTCCAGCTCGCGCCCCAAACGCGGGCGCGGCATTCCTAAGACGAGTTCGGGATACCAAGGTTTGAAGGGCACGCCCGGTACGCGCACCACCTTATATCCTGCGTAAGACTCGGGCGGGTTGTGCGGCGCAAAGATAAGCGCCTCGTGACCGAGCGCGCGCAACTGGTCCAGCGTGCGCACAATGCGGGTTACGACCCCGTCGATTTTAGGCAGAAAGACTTCGGTGAAGAGGGCGATGCGCATAAAATAAGGGCAAAGAGAAAAATAGGTTCCGCTTTGCTCTTCACCCCTTTCTTCTCGGTCTACGTGGCTTTTAGCGGTTAGCTTTTAGCTAGAAGCCGTTTATTAGATTAAATACATTGTTAGGTAAGTTTTGTAACACTGATGTCACCCTGTTCACGAAGTAGAGCGAAGCTTCGGCGAAGGCGTAAGGGTCTCGTTTGGCTATGCCAAAACCTTGTAACTTGCAATCTCGGCTAGCAGGGAATGGAAGACGAGATTCTTACGCTCCACTTCGTTCCGCTCAGAATGACATCACTCATTTTTTACTTAACAATGTATCGAGTCTGGAATTAGAATCTGTTTGCACTCGCTTGTCAACTCGCCGCCTCGAGCTTCTTATCTTTCAAAATCCCCGCCTTCTGCTCCTTCGTCCACACGGAGGTCGAGGGAATTTTGCTCAGGTCGGCGCGGTCCTTATATTTGCGGGCGATGTCCGTGACCTCTAAGAGCAAACCCTCGGAGAGCGTCGTCGGGTTAAGGCCCATATCCAAGAAGAGGTCGTTTTTGACGTGGAGGTCGTTCTCGGCTGCCTCTTTGCGCGGGTTGTCCAGATACGCGACCTCCGCGCCCGTCATCTCGCTGATCATCTCGGCTAGGTCGCGGACGCGGTGGGTTTCGGTCATCTGGTTCAAAATTTTGACGCGCTCACCCTTTTCGGGGGGGTTTTCCAGCGCAAGTTGGATGCACTTGACCGTATCTTGAATATGGATAAACGCCCGCGTCTGTCCGCCCGTGCCGTGCACGGTCAAGGGGTAGCCGACGGCGGCTTGCATCAAGAAGCGGTTCAAGACGGTGCCGTAGTCGCCGTCGTAGTCGAAGCGGTTCACCAGGCGCTCGTCGCGCTTCGTCTCGGCAGTGTTCGTGCCCCAGACGATGCCCTGGTGCAAGTCCGTCACCCTCACGCTGTCGTTTTTGTTGTAGTACGCGAAGAAGAGCTGGTCTTGCGTCTTGGTCATGTGGTAGACGCTGCCGGGGTTCGTCGGGTAGAGAATCTGCTGCATCATGCGCTCGCCCGTGTCGGTCTTAACCTCGACATCTAAGTAGCCCTCGGGGATTTTCATACCCGCCGTGCCGTAACCGTAGACGCCCATTGTGCCCAAATGCGCGACGTGAATATCCAAACCCGATTCGACGATGGCGCAGAGCACGTTGTGGGTGGCATTGAGGTTATTATCCACCGTGTAGCGCTTGTGCCTGGGCGACTTCATCGAGTAGGGCGCGGCGCGTTGCTCGGCGAAGTGGACGATGGCGTCCGGTTCTTCCGCCAAAATGACGTGGAGTAGGCGCTCGTACTCCTGCGCAATATCGAGGTTGTAAAAGCCTATCGTCTCGCCCGAGACCTCTTGCCATACTTTGAGGCGCGTGCCGATGGGTTGGATGGGGGTGAGTGAGCCCGCCTCGAGTTCGTTATCGATGTTGCGCCGCGACAGATTGTCCAAAATAATCACGTCGTGCCCCAAGTTCGACAGGTGCAGCGCCGTGGGCCAGCCGCAGAAGCCGTCTCCGCCTAAAATCATAACTTTCATACATGCCTCCGTACTAGGTGAGTTCTTTACAAGGTAGCCCCGAATGAAAAACTAAACTGCAGGTTGTGTAGCAGTTTGGTAGCGGGTCTTAACGGGGGTAGCTTACCATTTAGGGCGGAGGATGGGTTAGAAGGGGCTCGAGCCGCCCCTCGTCCTTAAATACGAATCGGAAGGACCGCGCTCACAGCCTCTCCGAACGCCCAACCGTCGAGTCTAGGCGGCGTGACGCCTAAAATTCTCAACATTCTGCAAATTTGTCTACGGTGCTCTGTAGCATGGTTAATCGCTTGGACGACGACCACCCATAGGTCTAT
This sequence comes from Trueperaceae bacterium, assembly GCA_965213925.1. Lineage (GTDB taxonomy): Bacteria > Deinococcota > Deinococci > Deinococcales > Trueperaceae > CBDBZX01. The sequence continues at coordinate 2,874,341 of OZ243927.1, read as the reverse complement.
AAAGTAACCGTCCTCTGTCTGGATGCGCGTAGCGAAGTATTCGCCGGTTTCGTCTCGGACGAGGGCGAGCAGCGCCTCTCCGCTCCTTTCGGCTGCTTGCTGTAACTCGGTAAAAGAAGTGGTGAGAGGTATAGCCTGTTTCCGCTCGGATGAAGAGGTCAAGAGCGAAAGGTAACCCCCTTGCGACTCGACGAGATGAAATAAGGTGTAGCGGATGCTCCAGCTCGAGGTGGGTAGAGGAACGGTGTCCAGTTGCTCTTCACTTAGAGCGGAACAAGTTTCGATAATTTGGAAATTCGCCCAATTGTTGTGCTCGATAAGCTTTGCGAGAATATCTGGCACTTAGAGCGGAACAAGTTTCGATAATTTGGAAATTCGCCCAATTGTTGTGCTCGATAAGCTTTGAATATCTGGCACGATTTCTCTCCAAAGAAAAAAAGAGATGCTAAGGCGTTCTTAACACCACCTATTTACAACAATCCGCCCCGCACTTTGCGCTTCCACTCCCGCTTGATCTCTCTCATTTGCCGCTTGATAAAGCGTTTTCTGTACCCCTGCGCCCCGGCTTTCCACTCGCCGGTTTTGATAAGCGACCAGAGGACGACGGTGGCGATGAAAAAGGGATGTAAAAGCGCCCAGGTGACGACCGTAACGCCCCACAGGTCGCGCCGACCCATAATCCCTGTGCCGACGTACATGCCGTAAAATTCTACGGCGAGCTTCACCGCCCAGAGTCCAAATACATAAGGTGCAATCTCCGGGAAGAAGGGCGATAAAAGAATCCCGGCGGATAAAAAGATGCTCTGGAAACCTAAGATAAAGATGCTTAGCCAAAACGCGGGGTGGTAGTGCATGATGTGGCGGTAGCGCGAAACCCAGCGGCGGCGCTGATTGAGGAGGGCGAGCGCGCTCTTCATCGGCTGGGTAAAAACGCGAATCGCAGGGTCACTGGCGAAGACGATGCGCCCCTCTTGCAGACGCCCCATACGCTGCGTCAAAAGGTCTTCGTCGCCCGAGGGCGCACGTCCCGACGCGCCGAAACCGCCGATTTCCTCGAAGGCGCTGCGGCGGTAGCCCTGGTTGTTGGCGCTACTCGCGAACTTCCAGCCGAAGTGTGTTAAGGACATCGAGGTGAGCATCAGAGAGAGCCAGTCGGTGGACTCGAAGCGCTGCACCGCGCCCGCGCCATCAAAGGGCTGCGTGCTCTCGACGTAGCCCACAACCATCGCCACGTCTTTCTCGAAGTGCGAGACCATGCCGCTGACCCAACTTGTGGGGTACTGGCAGTCCGCGTCGCTCGTCAAGATAATCTCACCTGATGAATTGGCGATACCGATATTGACGGCGTTGACTTTGGGAGCCAAGCGGCGGCTGGGCTCCGTCACGTTCACCAGCCGAAAACGCGCGTCACGTTCTACAAAACCTCGAATAATCGCCTCCGTCGCGTCGCGCGAGCGGTCATTGACGATGACGAACTCCAAATCACCGTCGTAACGCTGCTCAGAGAGTGAGGCTAAGGTTGCGCCCAGCTTGTCCTCTTCGTTGTGCGCCGGGATAATCACGCTGACCGAGGGCGTCGCCGGGTTGAAAGGGCGCTGGTTGCGCCGGAAGAGCCCGACCAAAACCATCAACATCAGACCGATATAAGGCAGAACTAAAGCGTAGAGCAAGACTAAAAAGATAGTTGTTATCACGAGACAACCCCTAGAAGGATTAAGCTGAGATGAACGCGCATGACAAGGGAGTGTAGCATGTTTGAATTCTCACAATGCAAGGTGAGATTGCAAAAAGTGACGCCTAAAATGCCGCCGTTGTCGCTTCGAAAGGACAAAGATACCGAAAGAAACGTGTAGAGAGTAATTCCAAAACATATTGAGACGGATGAGCGCAGGTCTCAGCGAAGCTAGCGGGATTTCATCCCTTAAAGTGCGTGCTAGTTACGGAGTTTTCACGCAGTGAAACATCGTCTTACAAAGTGAGAGTGTTGCTTCGCATCGCTTCGCGCACTCTGACCAGCTCCGAGCTTTGCGAGACAGACTTTGATACCTGCTAAAAGAGGTAGAGGTGCGCTCGAGCCCCTTACAACACTCACTCAAAAGCTGCTCAAAAATACCTCTCGTGAAGCGGTGTGCGGTACGCTTAAAGGGTGCCGAAACCCTCCGAAGCCCTGCCCGACATCCTGCGCGACTACGGCTCCTATCACGGCTGGCTGACCTCTTTAGCGGACTACAAGGGGCAGATCACCTCTTACAGCTTCTTGCCGGGGCGCAGAGAAGGGGAGCGGCTCGTCTACGAAGGTACTTACCGACCTCTTTTAGACACGCTTGGCATCACGCCTTACCGCCACCAAGCGGAAGCGCTGACGCTCATCGAAGCGGGGCGTAACGTCGTCATCGCCACGCCGACGGCGTCGGGCAAGTCGCTGAACTACCAAGTGCCCACCGTGAGCGCGTTGCAAGGAGGGGGCGCGGCGCTCTACCTTTTTCCGACCAAAGCGCTCGCGCACGACCAATTGGACAAGCTGCGCGACTTCGCGCGGGTTTTCGGGGTGGGGGAGCGGGTTTCGAGCTACGACGGCGACACCCCGAGTCGTGAGCGCCGCGCCGTGCGCGAACACGTGGGCTGTCTACTCACCAACCCCGACATGCTCCACTACGGCATCTTGCCGCACCACGCGCTCTGGGCGGGCTTTTTCAGCCGTCTACAGTTCATCGTGGTGGACGAGTTGCACGCCTACCGCGGGGTGATGGGGACGCACGTGGCGAACATCTTGCGGCGGCTGCTGCGGTTGGCTCTCCATTACGGCGCGTCGCCCCAAGTGGTTGCAGCGAGCGCGACCATCGGCAACCCCGCCTTGCACGCGCAGCACTTGACAGGTTTGGATTTTACGGCGGTGCGCGAGGACCACGGACCACGTGCGGCGCGCGAACTCCTCTTCTGGCGTCCGCCCGAGCTTCCCGGCAAGGATGCACGGCGCAGCGTCAACACCGAAGCGGCGGACTTAGCCGCGCTCTTCGTGTGTACAGGACTCAAAAGCATCTTCTTTTGTAACTCTCGCAAGACCGCCGAACTCCTGCGCCGCTACGCCGCTGGGCAGCTCACGGACGAAGAGGCGACGCGGTTGGGCTCTTACCGCGCGGGCTACACGCCAGAGGATAGAAGGAAGCTCGAGGCGGACTTCAAAAACGGAGCATTGCGCGTGTTGACCGCGACGAGTGCGTTGGAACTCGGCGTAGACGTGGGCGGCGTGGACGCTGTGGTTCTAGTCGGCTACCCTGGCTCCATGACCGCGCTGTGGCAACGTGCCGGGCGTGCCGGGCGCGGTGACAAGCGCGCGTTGACGCTGCTCATCCCCGGCAACGATCCCTTAGACGAGTACTATTTGAATCATCCCGACCTCATCACCGACGGACGCGCCGAAAACGCCGTCGCGGACGCCTTCAACAGCGAACTTCACCCGCTCCACCTCTCGTGCGCGGCGTACGAGCGCCCGCTCGTCGAGAGGGAAGAGGTCGTCGGCTCGGCTAACCTGCGTAAGCACCCTCGCCTTAAAGAGTTGCGCGGCAAGTTCTATCACTTAGGCGGCTACCCGCACCCGAAAATCAGCGTGCGCGGCACGGGCGGCAAGCGCATCGTGATGAAAGACGCCTCGGGCAACGCCTTCGGCGTGAGCGACTACGAGGCGGCGCTCCGCGAGCTTCACCCCGGCGCGGTCTATCTGCATCAGGGAGAGAATTACTTGGTACGCAACCTCGACTTGGAAAAGGGCGTTGCGGTGCTCCTTCCCCACATCGAAGACTACTACACGCAGACGCGCTCGGTGACGGAGATCGAGATTTTGGAACGCGAGGCGAGCTTCTACGGCGTTCAAACCGGGCGGGCGCGCGTCACCACGCAGATGACCTCTTACGTGCGCAAGCGTTTCTACAGCGAAGCGGCACTGGACGAGCGGCTCTTGGACTTGCCCGACGTCTCCTACCCGACGCAGGCGCTCTGGTTCAGCGTCAAAGAGGTCGCAAAGGCGCTCTCGCCCGCCGACTTGCCTGCGGCGATGCACGCTTTAGAGCACACCCTCATCGGGCTGTTGCCCGTCTTCGTCCTCTGCGAACGCGCGGATGTAGGCGGCGTCTCCTATCCTTTCTATCCGGCGGTAGGCGAACCGCTCATCTTTATTTACGACGGGTATCCCGGTGGGGTCGGCTATACGCGCTCAGGCGCGTCGCGCTTCCCCGAGTGGCTGAGCGCGGCAAGGGACCTCTTGCGGGACTGCACCTGTAAAGAGGGCTGTCCGCGCTGCGTATTGTCGCCTAAATGCGGTAACGGCAATCAAATTTTGGATAAAAAGGCGGCGCTGGCGCTATCCGAGGCCCTTTTAGAGACGCTCGAGCCCGACCCTACCGTCACGCTGCAAGCCTAGTCGTCTTCGATAACGTCCCAAGGCGTCACCACGCCTAAAGGTGTCTCATGAGGTTTGCCATTTTCAGTGATGATAAGTGCGTAGAGGCGCGGTTTCCCCCGTTCTAACGCCCCGATGAATGCCGCTTGCGCCTGCTCGAGCGTCTCTCGTCGGCTTACCAGTTCAAAACTGCCGGGAAGTTCGTGTGTGAGCGCGTCGCCAATGGTCGCGTTCGCTAGGCTCGCCGTGGCGTGTTGGCGCTCCAACCACTTCGCTACGCCCTCGGTCGTGAGCAAGGCTAAGCGGTCATCTCTCACCACGACTTGAGAAAAGTCTCCGCTGCGCATGTGCTCCAACGCAGAGGTGAGCGCGTCGCGCTCCGAAAACGTATGGACCTCTCTGCGAAAGTCGTCCAGCGTTCGCGGATTTATCAGGTGTTGCACAATACGCCCGAACTGCGCCAAGGTCTCCTCGGTGGGCTCCGCTAAGACGCGCTCCGGATAGTCGGCGTCGTGCACGATGAGGTTGCGCAAGCTGCCGTACTTCTTGAGCGTCACCTCGTCGCGCTTGACGATAAAGCGGCGCTGGGCGGCCCTTTCGACGAGGCTGTAGAAGGGCGTCCTCGAGTCTTCGTCCATGATTCGCGCGAGGTGTTCGTCCAACTGGTTGTAGAGCTGGATAAAGGTGTCCGCTCGGCTCATCGGGGTTCCGTATAGGTTTGCTCGTTCATCAAGGTGCCTAGAGTATAGCCCTTTCGCGCCCCAGTCGCCAGAGCCTTGGACGCTGAAGCTGATCTCTCGAGCGCCTACGCTTAGGGTCCTTGATTAGACGAGGAGGTCAAGCGTGGCTTGTATCTACCATCAAGTTCCCGAAGAGATGACCGGAGAAACCCTCTATCCGCTCAGCGCGTTAGAGACCTTTGCGCCCAAACTTTATCAGCAGCAACTCGCCAAGTACGACGATCACCCGAGCCGCGAGCGTATCCCGTATCAGCACCTTCCTAAACTAGACTGCTTACGTAAAGAGGTGCTGAACTTCTCGCCGCTACATCCGCACCTCGTTTACAAAGCGTGGCGAACGCTGGGTGTGACGCTGCCGGATGTGAACTGGTATCAGTTCCCGGTGGAAGCTGTCGCTCACCTGCCCGCCGTCATCGCCGAACCTGGACGAGCCGGCGAGGATATACCGGAAGCGCACGTGACGTGGCTCGAGCCCGACTTTTACCAAGAGGTTACAACGCTGAGCGACGCCACCAAGAAGTGGTACGCCCGACTTTATGAAGTCGGGCGTAAAGGGGGCTGGTTTGCGCACACGCCTCACGTTTTCGTGCGCGGCGCGGTGTCCATAGAGGACGCTACCGTGATCGCGTGGCGGGACGTACCTCGAACTTAATCCTCGCTGAGGAGCGGTCCGCTGACCTCGCCTTCGGGGTAGGCTTCGGTGGAAACGGTCACGTAGAAGTTCCCGTCAGCGAGGATAGCAAGCTCTTCGCGTGAGAGCGTGAATTCGCCGCTGAAGCTGGTGCCGTCAACCTCGAGTTCATAGAACAAGATGCCCACGTCGTCGCCGCCACCCTCGTAAAGACCTACCTGGGTGATTTCGCCCGAGAGGTTCTGTACGCTGCCTTCGGCGGAGAGGGTCTCGCCGTCTAAAGTTGCGATCGCCTCGCCTGACGCCTCCGCGCTGACCCCTTCAGCCACCGGACCAAGCTCGGCGAAGAAGGCGGTCGCTTCACCCTCGCCAGGGTCATCCTCGTCGGAGCTGTCGGGCGGTGTGAGCACGTTGCCAATTGCATGAACGACCCCGTTGACCGCCTCTAAATTGTTGGGCGGCACCACTTCCGCTTCACCGTTTAAGCTTACGCTGTTGCCACTCACGGACACCTCAATATCGAGCCCGCTCTCGGTTGTGAGCGCTCCACTCTCTAAATCTTCTAAGGTGTACGTGCCCTTGACGACGTGGTATTCGAGCAAATCTTCCGCACTCGTATCTGCTGCGCTAAAAGCAGCGTTGGTCGGCACGAAGAGCGTGTAAGGACCGCTGTCTCTAAATTCGTCGTCGCCAAACGCCTCCTCCAAGGCCTGCACAAAGGCGCTGAGACCCGCTTCCTCGGCGACGTCCACCACGGAGTTCTCCTGGATAAGCTCACCTGGCTCGTCGCTATCGTCCGGATTTGGGTCACTAGACGTGCCACAAGCTGCTAAAACGAGGCTCAAACTCACTAAAATGGTCCACTTCATCATAAAACTTCTCATGAAAGCATTGAACCTCACGGAAAGATAATAAAAATGAGGGTGACCTATTTGGTCACCCTCGTCTTGGTTGCTGAAGCTAATTACTCAGCGTTTGCGCCGATGTTCGTTGTAGAGATCACATTGGCGAGATTGTCGGGGCTTTCGTGAACGTTAATGTAACCGTTATACTCGAGCAGCCCTTCATAATCTATATCCGTTTCTGCGGTTCCATCTTCATCACTGTCATACTGTGTCACTGTCGTAACACTGTTCCCTTCAGCAAGGTCGCCGCCTTGCGTCGTTTCGATACTTTCACCTTCTGTCGCTGCCGCATCAACTGTTGTAAGTGGTACAACGATAGGACCGCCGCTGCCCGCCGCGCCTGAATGGATGTGCGCGGGATGGTCACCTGTAACAGCGTCACCCGTGATGTCGAGCGTCACTTCAGTTTCTGTATCCGATATTTTAGTGAAGGTAGCTGTGCCCGTTACACCCGAGCCATCAACTTCGTTAAGCGTGTAGCTTGTGCTTTCGGGCGTTTCGTCATCCGAGTCACAAGCTGCAAGTAGCACGCCTAGAGATAGAATTAAGGAAAAAAGTATCGTGCGGTTCATATGTGCTCCAATCTGTGTTGCGCCTTGCAATGTGAATTTTTCCACTGTCCAACTCGAGGATGACCTACCGCCCGGCGTAGCACTATAACGAGACGCACAATGTTCTCATCATTAAAAAGAGTTTCCTGTCACATTTCCAGACCGAACGCCTGATGAACTGCTTTGAGCGCCTCTTCCGCGTGTCTCGAGCGCAGCACCACCGACACACGCACCTCACTGGTCGCGATCATCTCGATGTTCGCGCCCGTTTCGGCGATGGCGGCGAACATGCGCCCCGCTACGCCGGGCGTCGAGCCGACCGCCACGCCGACGATGGAGAGCTTGGCGATGTCCGGGTCCGCCTGCGCCGAGCCGCCCACCTCGGCTAGAACCGGCTTCACAACCTCTAAAGCGTCCGCGACGGTGTCCTGGTTGAGCGTAAACGCCATCTGCTGACGGCTGCCGTCGCCCGGCACGCCCTGAATGATCATGTCCACGCTGATGTTCGCGTCGCCCAAGGCGCTAAAGACCCTCGCGGCGACGCCGGGCGTATCCTCGACGCCCGTGAGGTAGATGCGGGCGTGCGAGCGGTCTAAAGCGACGCCCGTCACGGGCCTATCTGTCTTCATGCGTTTCTCCCCTTCGGTGACGCCTAGATTCGTAACGATGGTGCCTGGGTTATACGAAAACGACGAGCGCACGTGCACGCGCACGCCGTAGCGCCGCGCGTACCAGACGCTCCTCGGGTGCAAGACCTGAGCGCCCAAAGAGGCGAGTTCTAACATCTCTTCGTAGTCGATCGTCTCTAACTTCTTCGCGCTCGGCACGAGGTGCGGGTCCGTCGTATAGACGCCTTCGGTGTCCGTGTAGATGTCGCAGGTGTCCGCCTCCAAGGCCGCCGCTATTGCCACCGCCGTCGTGTCCGAGCCGCCCCGCCCGAGCGTGGTGATGTTGCCGAGCGCGTCCACCCCCTGAAAGCCCGCGATGACCGCGACGTCGTCCGTCTCTAAAGGCGTTCTAAAATCCGCGCCGGGTTGACCTCGATGATCCTCGCGCCGCCGCTGAAGTCGTCCGTCAAAAAGCCCGCCTGCTGCCCCGTAAAGGAGCGCGCCTTGACGCCCAACTTGTGCAGCGCCATGCTGAGGAGCGCCGTCGACTGCTGCTCGCCCGTCGCCATCAAGACGTCCAACTCGCGGCGGCTCGGGCGAGGCGTGACCTCTTTCGCCAGCGAGACGAGGCGGTCGGTGGTGCGCCCCATCGCGGAAACCGTCACGGCGACTTTGTGACCCTCGTTCACCGCTCTCGCGACGCGCGCCGCGACCTTGCTGATTCTTTCGACGTCGCCCACCGAGGTGCCGCCGTACTTCTGGACCACAATATTATTGATGCTGTTCACGTTTGTTTAAGAGCCTCCATTCACTAAGAAAAGAGGATACAGGAGGTGAGAGGGAAGCTCAATACTTTTCTTGGTCTTCGAGCTTGAACTCTATCAAGTGCTTCTTCTCTTCTATCATTCTCCTTATGAAGTCAAAAAACCTTTCTTCGCGCCGCACACCGCCAATACGTGAACTATAAATGTCCGCTGTCAACTGACTCAGGTTTTCAGTTATTGCTTCGGTTGAGCCGGGCTTCGGAAGTTGCTCATCAAGTTGCCTCAACTCACGATAATGCCTTTCGAGTGAAAGCTCACTTCGAATTGAAACGTTTGTTTCTATGCGCCTGTTAATAATTTCTTGCACCTCTTCATAGTTGCCTTGTTCGGAGTTAGTACCACGCCTAACGTATATCTTGCCTTCTTCTATATCTCCTCCTGAACTCTTTTCCGATATGAAAGGAATATATTTGGGATTGTCCTCTATGAGCAAAGCCTGAAACTTTTTACCTCTCAACTCGCTGGACGTATCAGTTTCACAATCAAAACTGTGTAACTTGTATTTGAGCTGTATCGGAATAAACTTCTTAATCTTGTTAAACAGTTTCGATTCGTCTTCGAAAGAGCTTATGCCTATAAGCTGCTGAGTTTCATCCTTTATCCCAAAAATGATGCAGCCCCCGCCGGAATTAGCCATTGCTAAGACATGTTTTGCTATTTTTGGAAAGCTGGACCACTCCTCTTTGAAATCTAACTCGTTATGTTCGCCTGTATGATTGAGAAGTAAGCTGCGAAGATTATCTTTTGAAGGATTTTCAAAAAACTTAGTGAGGTTTTAATGCCATCTCTCTCTTTGTTCGCTATTTTGCATGATAACAGGCTAACAAATTATGTGAGTTTTCTGAGTCATCTACTGTTACGAACGACCTCTCTCAGTTCTAACGTCAACACCTGCACCGCCAACCCCGGCGAAGCGTAAGCGACAAGTGCGTTTTCGCACCGCTCCAAAGCGATGAGCGCGCTCGCGTAGGCACTATGGGAGAGGGCGCTTAGGCGGGCGCGGAGCAGTTCGGGAAGGTTGAAGCGTGTCTCACTCGACCAGGCTTTCTCTAAAGCGTCGGCTTTTTCTAGGGCTTCTTCCAACCCTTTTTCTAACGACAGGACGTAGCTATTCACCAGCTCAGTGAGCGCGGTGAAATCCTCAGGATGTTCTGCCGCGCGGATTAAATCCCCAGCGCGTCCGAGCCGCGCGGCGGGGTGTGGGATGGGTGTCTCGAGTGACGACACATCCACTGTCCCAAAGCGCACGGGCGTGCTGCGCGAGGCGATGGTTGGCAGCACGGCTTGCGGGCTCGGCGCGATCAGGATAATCACAGCGTACGAGGGCGGCTCCTCTAAAAACTTCAAGAAGGCGTTAGCGGCTTGTGGGTTCAAAGTCTCTGCGCTGTCGATGACGCCGACGCGCCGCCGGAAACGCGGGCGCGTCTCTAACCAGGGTCCGAGCGGGTCCGGTTCGCCTTCTCGTGGAACGAGTTGACCTATAAGAATTTCTAGCTCGCGCTTCCGCTTGCCCGTTTTCGTTGTTGTTTTAGGCGCGATTTCGCGGTAGTCGGGATGATCACTCTCGAAGAGGCGGCAGCTAGGGCAGTGTCCGCACGGCTCGTCACCTCTACGCTCGCAGTTTAAGAGCGCGGCGTACCACCTCGCGACGCGCCGACGCCCGACGCTCGCCGGACCGACGAAGAGGAGCGTGTGGGTGTCCAGGCGGCGCAGCACCGCTTTGACCTCGCCGTGACCGATGAACTCTAAGGGTTCTATGTTCATATTCACGTTCATACCTGTATGGTCTACGTGCCGCGCTCGAGCCTCGTCCCCAGCGAGGGCTCGTAGCCGGCCTCGCGCAGCCGCCGCTGCACCTTGGTGATGTCGAAATCCACGCGGAACAGCTCCAACGTTTGCGCCTCTTCGTCCAAGATGGCGTAGCTCGCTTGGGGCACGCCGTCGCGCGGCTGCCCCACCGAGCCGGGGTTAAAGAGCACCCGCGCGTTAGGCGGGATTCGGTAGCGTGCGCTCTCGGCGCGAAAAGGCACGGTGCGCCACATCTCTTTGCCGCCGACCGTAATGCATACGTACGCGACAGGCACGTGCGTATGCCCGAAGAGCAAGAGGTCGCGCTGCATCGCGGGCAGATTCTTCTGCGCTTTGGGCAAGTCCGAGAGGTACGCCCAGCGCTCTTTCAAGGAGCCGTGCGTCGCCTCCCACCCGTCGGCTAAGGCGTGATCTTGAAAACTGCTGATATAGTCGATGCTCTCTTTAGACAGCGCCTGCGCGTGCTTGCTCACGACCTCCGCGACGACGCTGCGCGAGCGAAAGTCGCTGCTGCCGCGCTCGCCGACTTCGCTCAGGAGCATCGCGTCGTGGTTGCCGAGGATCGTCACTTTAGGATTTAGCTCGCGCAGCGTCGCCACGCTCTGTTCGGGCTCGGCGTAGTAGCCGACGATGTCGCCCAGAAAGACGACCTCATCCCAGCTTTGCTTCGAGGCGTGGCGCATGGTCGCTTCGAAGGCGACGAGGTTGGCGTGAATATCGCTGAGGATGAGCGTGCGCATAGAGGGTATGCTAACACTCCTGTAGGGGCGCGCGGCACTTTGTGAAAAGCACTGCTTCACCGCGCTATGGAGGGCGTCAAGGATATGCAGAGAATAGGCGCGGACGCTCGCACGCCCCGATGTGAAATTCTTCAAAGCATCTTGCGAGGGTCACGGTACATTAAAAGCATGATGCGTTTTTCCCTCCTGCTCGTTTTAGCGCTGCTGCTCAGCGCGTGCGCGCCCTCCGCTGAAGAGGGCCGCGTCGAGATTGCGCAGCTCGCGGGCGAGCCTTCCTTTTATCCTCGAGAGACGGGTGCGACCTGGACCTACTTGCCTGCGGGCGCGTCGCTCGGCGCGCTCCCCGTCTTTCAGCAAGTCGAAGGTCCCACCCTTATCGGCGGCGAGCGCTGGATCGCTTGGCGCTTAGCGGGGCGCGGCTTGGACGTGCGCACCTTTAAGCAGTACCGACCCGAGGGGGTCTTCGTGCTGCGCGAGCTACGCCCCGGCACGCAGCTCACCTTCGACCCGCCCCTCCAAGAACTGCCCGCGCAGAGCGCTCTGCGCGTCGGCGCGAGCTGGGGCGGCGAGTCCACCGCCAACATCTACTACTCCGACGCGCCTCCCGAAAGTCAACGCGACACCTTGCGCTTTACCTATACCTATTCGGTGGTGGATAAGCGGCAGGTGCGGGTCGAAGCGGGGGCGTTCGACGTCTTCGTCATTAACTTGGAGAGCCAACTTAGGGGCGCGGAGGACGAGACGGACACTCAGACGGTGCGTCAAGAAATCTGGTTCGCGCCCTTTGTTGGCGAGGTGCGCACCGAACTCGACCTCGTGCTGACAGACGCGAACTTTGGGCTTGCGCAGGCGCAGTAGGTCTGCGTAGGCACTGTAACGCTGCACCGAAAGAAGCACTGTGAGAAGCAGCGACCGGGAACTCGCTCGGTTCGCCTCTAACTAAGCGCGCAGGATCAAAAAAATCTCCCGCAGGGTTCACGCAACTTTAACAGGAGGTCTCCACACATAGCTCGGGCAAAGCTCCCTGATAGACTGAGTTATGTGTAACAATGCTGTTTGCTCTTTTCGGATCCTTATAACCCGCAGGAGACCTTATGTCAGTGCTTGAGCGCGTCAACAGCACGGACGACGTAACGGCGCTTTCGCGCGACGAACTGCATCAGCTCGCCGGTGAACTGCGTAGCGAGATCGTGCGGGTGTGCGCGTTGGGTGGAGGGCATCTGGCCTCGAGCCTAGGCGCGGTCGAACTGACCGTAGCGCTCCATCACCTCTATAACACCGCCCAGGACCGCATCGTCTGGGATGTGGGTCATCAGACCTACGGTCATAAAATCATTACGGGGCGCAAAGACCGCATTGACACGATCCGCAAGCCGGGCGGCTTGGCGGGTTTCACGACCTCGTCCGAGTCGCCGCACGACGCGCTCACCGTGGGGCACGCCAGCACGAGCTTGGCGGCGGCGTTCGGTATGGCGCTCGCTAGGGACGCCAGAAAAGCGCCCTACAGCGTGCTCGCGGTGATTGGCGACGGCGCGCTGACGGGCGGCGAGGCGTTAGCGGCGCTCAACCAGATCGGTCACGTCAAACCTAAGATGACGATTATTTTGAACGACAACGAGATGTCGATCAGCGAGAACGTCGGTGCGCTCAACACGTTTATGCGCACGCTGCAGGTGCAAGAGTGGTTTCAAAACGCCGAGGAGACGGGCAAGCGGGCGCTCTCCGGGATGTGGCAGCCCCTAGCCGAATTCGGCAGCCGCGCCAAGAAGTCCGCGCGGCGCTTTTTTGACCCGGCGAGCGCCAACCCCTTTCACGCGATGGGGCTGCGTTACGTCGGTCCTATTGACGGTCACGACATCGACCAGCTTTTGTACTACCTAGAGCACGTCGAACACTTGCCCGGTCCCACCATGCTCCACATCGTCACGAAAAAGGGCAAGGGCTATAAGATCGCCGAGTCCGACCCGATGTACTGGCACGGTCCGCCCAAGTTTGACGCGGTCAACCCAGTCAAAGCGGATAAGGCGTACGGCTGGAGCAACGCCTTCGGTGACACCGCTACCGAACTCGCTGATAAGGACGACCGGGTGTGGGTTCTCACGCCCGCCATGCGCATCGGCAGCGGGCTCGACGGTTACAGCCAAGCGCACCCGGATCGCTATTTAGACGTAGGCATCGCCGAAGACGTGTGCGTGACGACGGCGGCGGGTTTAGCCCTGCGCGGTGAAAAACCCATCGTCGCGATCTACAGCACCTTTTTGCAGCGCGGCTACGACCAAGTCATTCACGACGTGTGCTTGGAAAACCTGGACGTGATGTTTGCGATCGACCGCGCCGGGCTCGTCGGCAGCGACGGCATGACGCACCAGGGCGTTTACGACATCGCTTACTTGCGCGCGCTCCCTAATATGTCGGTGGCGATGCCCAAAGACGCGCAGGAGATGCGCGCGATGTTCAAAGCAGCGCTGAGGCTAAGCGGTCCTAAAGCGATCCGCTGGCCTAGAGGCAAAACTGCCGCCGCGCCAGACGTAGGGTTAGGCGAGTGGCCCGACATCACCTGGGGGAGTTGGGAACGGCTCAAAGAGGGCAAAAAAGCCTATATCCTAGCGCTCGGTCCGACACTCGGCTACGCGCTGCAAGCCGCCGAGGGCTCCCCCGAAGTGGGCGTCATCAACGCGCGCTTTGTCAAGCCGTTCGACGAGGACATGCTAAGGTCAATAGCCGAAGAAGCGGACGTGCTCATCACCGCGGAAGATCACGTCCGCACCGGTGGGCTAGGCTCGGCGGTAGCGGAGTTTCTCAAAGACGAGCGCCTAGAGACGCAACTCATCCGCTTAGGCATCCCCGACGAGCACGTGCCGCACGGCGATCCGAAGGCGCAGCACGAGGAGTACGGCTACGGTCCTAAGGGCATTCGTGAGGTCCTCGCATCTCTCGACTTGGTCAAGGTGCTCGAGGCTTCTGACTAAGGTCTGCTGAACGCATTTCCACTCGTCGCGTCAACAGTCACAGTGAGAAATGTTACATCAAAGTAAACTAGGGTAACTTCAGGTTGCGCCGCTCGGTATGAGCGGCGCAACCTGAAGGGCGCGGGTAGTACCAAAAGGTTGCGAAATGTAAGCACCGTCGACCTGGCGAAACGTTACGCCTGAACCCGCGTCCTATAGCGCAGGGTAGAAGGTGTCTTCCATCATGAAAACGACTTGTCAACTTCTCTCGCATTCGAACGGTCCCCATGTTCAGCAAGCCTATACGGGCTTTCTCATGCTCCACCGGCGCGGTCTCATCAACTTGGAGCAGCACTTCTCCGGGGAGCCTACCCACTTCCCCGAGCGGACGAAGCACCTTCGCGACGCCAGGCGCGCGCACCTGAGCGTCCTCGTCAACGGTACGTTGCGGTTCCATTACGACGCACACGACAGCTGGGAACTCGACGAGCCGTTTTTAGAGGCGTCCGACCTCTACTTCAAACGGAGCTTTTCGGCGCGTCATTTGCGGCACCTGGATATGCGCGAGAAGGTGCACCCGCTAGGCCTTTACTACAACGTCTACCCGGACGGGTCAGATTGGCGCGGCGCGCGGCGCAACCTCAGATTTATCGACCGAAAGAGTTGGCGGCACGTCGTTCGCCCCGTCGGTGCGTTCGACCTGCTTGGCTTTACGCCGCGGGTCTCGATGCTCGAGTCGTTGCCGCCGCAAAACTTAGCGCAGCCCAAGGTGCTCTTCATGGTGAGAACCTGGGACCCCTACAGCGCGCCCGACCGTCCGCCCGAGCGCGTCGCTGAACTCGACCAGATCAACGAGACGCGCGCGGCGTGTATTCGGGCGCTAAGAGAGGCGTTCGGAAGGCGTTTCTACGGCGGATTCATGCACGAACCCTACGCGCGGGAACGCTACCCGGACGCGCTCATGCCAGACGCTGCCGCCGCCTCGAAAGGCAACTATTTTAAGCTGCTTCAGGAATACCCCATCGGTGTCGCGACGACGGGTCTGCTCGGCTCAACAGGCGGAAAGCTGGGCGAGTACGTCGCCACTTCGAAAGCCATCGTCTCGGAAAAGCTGAACTACGAGGTGCCCGGCGACTTCCAAGCGGGGCGCAACTACCTGAGCTTCAGCACGCCCGAGCAGTGCGTGGCGCAGGTGCAGCGTCTTTTCGATGACGAGGCGCTAAGACGCGAGATGATGGTGAATAACGCGCGGTATTATGGGCGCTACCTCCGTCCCGACGCGCTCATCTTGAACACGCTTTTAACGGCGCTGAGCGGACAAACCTACGATTGGAAAAAGGTTGAGGCGGTATCGGTTTGAGTGCGCTAGATAGTTCGGCGTTCGCTACGGCGCATATTTGAGGTTGGTGTGCTCGAGCTAAAAAGAGGAGAAGAGGTCGCACCTCTTCTCCTCGTCTAGGCGTGGGTATTACTCGAGTAAGTCCTGGAGCTTATCTAAGTTGAGCTTGCTTGAGTTCAGTTTGTCTACTCCCGAGACATCGAGGCTAGTAGCACCAGCGGCAATCTCTATTTGAAAGTTAATATCGCTGGCTGGAGGCGAAACGTAGACTAGATTTTGACTATTTTCGTAGATACCTACAACGGTGTAGGTGCTGCCTCCGTCCGCGCTTTGATACGCTGCGACAGCATACAGTCCTGCGGATACGTCGAGAGTGTACGGCGCACTCGGTCCTGCTTGGGCAATCTCTATAATACTTGCCGGATTGGTGCAGTCCGGGCTGTCGCCTACTACAGGACAAGCTCCTACGAGTGTTCCAGCAATGTCGGTTCCGGGCAGCGCAGTGACCGTGCCGCTAATCCCAGTACCAGGAGTCGGTGTAGGATCAACCGGATCGACGGGCTCTGGAGGTGCTGACCCATCATTGTAAACTTGCATCGTGATGTTGATGCCACTTGCGGGTGGTGTAACAGGGGTGGGCGCTTCAAAACTCGGATAAGCGCCAATGTAGTCGCCGTTAGTAAGACCGTTATTATCTATATCTTTGACGGCAATTATTTGATACGAACCGGGTGCAAGGTCGGCAAGCGTGTAGTTACCTGAAGCATCCGCAAAGGCCTGAGATGCAGGGGTTTCTCCAACGGCAGCAATGACGAGAGTATTTGAGACATCGCCAGGCCCCGTGACGGTTCCTGAAATCGTATTGCCGTTCGGTGTGGGCGGGATCACGGGTGAAGGCGTTGGATTTGGTGTTGGCGTCACTGGGTCTGAACTACAAGCCATAAGTAGCAGAAGCGCAAGGACGGAGAAAAACAGGTAAATACGACGGTTCATGAAAGCCTCCTTTGACTTGGATAAGTGTAACAAAAAAACGTTATGAATGTGACATTTTTCATAAGTGAGGTTCGGGCTTAATGAAGTGCCTCACGGTTGCGTAAGGCTGTCTGCGCTCCTGAATTCTCAAACCTGTTACCATGACCTCATTCCCATGAAAAATCCTCTCTCCTTTTTTTCCTCTGAGTCTGGTTCTTCCGAACCCGCCCCGCAAGACGGCAAGCTCGGCACCTTCGGCGGCGTCTTCACCCCCTCCATCCTGACGATCTTGGGCGTCATCATGTATTTGCGGTTCGGCTGGGTGGTCGGCAACGCGGGGCTCATCGGCACGCTCGCCATCGTCACGCTCGCTACGTCCATCACTTTTTTGACGACCCTTTCGATTTCAGCCATCGCTACCGACCAGCGCGTGCGCATCGGCGGCGCGTACTACATGATCAGCCGCTCTTTGGGCATCGAGACGGGCGGCGCGGTGGGCATCCCGCTCTACTTCGCGCAAGCGCTGTCGGTTTCACTCTATACGATCGGTTTTGCGGAGAGTTTGGCGGGCGTGTTCCCTGAGTTGGACCAGCGCACCGTAGGCATTGTGGTTACGCTTGGCGTAGCGGCGCTGGCGCTCATCTCGGCGCAAATCGTGATCCGCTCGCAGTACATCATCATGACGGCGATTGCGATTTCACTGCTGTCGCTGCTTTTCGGCGGACCTATAGAGCAGTCCAACATCGAGATGTTCGGCGCGTCGGACCGCGTTTCGGAACCCTTTTGGACGGTTTTCGCGGTTTTTTTTCCGGCGGTTACGGGCATCATGGCGGGCGTGAATCTCTCGGGCGACCTGCGCAACCCGGCAAAGTCCATCCCGCTCGGCACCTTTGCGGCGGTGGGCGTGGGCTACGTCATCTACATGCTGCTGCCTATCTTGCTGGCGACCAGGGCGGACGCGGTGACGCTCATCGAGGACCCTTTGATCATGCGCAAGATGGCGTTCTGGGGCGACGCGATCCTTTTAGGCGTATGGGGGGCGACGCTCTCGAGCGCCCTAGGCAGCATCCTCGGTGCGCCTAGGGTGCTGCAAGCCTTAGCGCGTGACGGCGTGTTGCCGCCCATGCTGCGCTGGTTGGGTCGCGGCAGCGGCGAGTCGGACCAGCCGCGCATCGGCACGTTCGTCACCTTGGGCGTGGCGTTGGCGGCGGTGTACTTCGGCAACCTCAACCTCATCGCGCCGATTCTCACGATGTTCTTTTTGACCACCTACGGCGTCCTCAATATCGCGGCGGCGGTCGAGCGGATGTTGGCGAGCCCGTCGTACCGCCCCAAGTTTCAGGTGCACTGGGCGTGGTCGCTCTTAGGCGCGGTGGGTTGTATCGCGGTAATGCTCCTCATCAACGCGCTCGCCACGGCGATCGCGGTGGTCGTGGTGCTGGTTATCTTCGTGTGGTTGGAGCGCCGCGAACTCCGCACCGCCTGGGGCGACGTGCGCCAGGGACTCTGGATGGCGGTGACGCGCGCGGGGCTTTTACGTCTGCGGAGTGACCCCGACCCCAAAAACTGGCGACCTCACCTCTTGGTGCTCTCCGGCGCGCCGACCAAACGTTGGCATCTGGTGGACTTGGCGCTCTCGCTCTCCCATAACCGCGCGCTTGTGACCATCGCCAGCGTGCTCACCGACCGCTCCATCTCGCCCCAGCGCGAGGACTCTTTGGAGCGCACCGTTCAGGACTACCTAGAAGAGCGCGGCGTGCAAGCCCTCTTGCGCATCGTGCGTGCGCCCGACGCTTTCGCGGGCGCGGAGCGGCTCGTCGAAACCTACGGGTTAGGCCCGCTCGTGCCGAATACGGTGCTTTTAGGTGACAGCGAGTCCTCCGAGCGAAGAGAGCGCTTCTGCCAGATGCTCGCCAACTTTCACCAGTCGGAGCGCAACTTGGTCATCGTCCATAACAATTCCCAAAAGGGTTACGGTCACCGCAAGCGCATCGACGTGTGGTGGGGCGGTCTCAAAGGGAACGGCGGCTTGATGATAACTTTGGCGTACCTCTTAAAGACCTCCTCGAGCTGGCGCGGCGCGGAAATCCGCATCAAGATGGTGGTGGGCTCGGAGAAGGGCGTCGAGGGCGCGAAGCGCAACCTAGACGCCGTGGTCGACAGCGTCAGGACGGGCGCGAAAACCGACGTGATCCTCTCCGGCGGACGCTCCTTCGATAACATCTTGCGCGAGTCATCCGCGAACGCCGACCTCGTCTTTTTAGGGATGAGAGCGCCCGAAGGGGACGACTACGTGCCGTACTACGAGTCATTGCAGGAGCGGGCGGACAAGTTGCCTACAACGGTGTTCGTTTTGGCGGCGGAGAATCTGGAGTTCGAGGAGATTTTGACGCCCTCTTGATAAAGATTCGTCCCTTTCACTCCAACGATAGTGAGGGAGCCTCAGGTGTCATCATGCGCTGTTTGAAAGAGGTCAATAGCCGTGACTACACGCCCTCTCAAATCGAGAGGTTGTGCGGTGAATTCACACCCGGAAAGGTGCGAGAGAGGTTCGGCGAGCGGTTGAGCTTCGTGGCGGTGCAAGAAGAGGTTGTCGGCACAGCGACCTTGAAAGAAGATGAACTCGGCAGCGTGTTTGTCTATCCAGATTTACATGGTGGTGGCGTCGGTAAGCTGCTGGTAACGCATGTAGAAGAGGTCGCAAGGGGAAGAGGTTTGGAGGCGCTTAGGGCGTACTCGAGCCTCACCGCCTTAGACTTCTACCTTCACCTCGGTTACGAAGCGGTAGAAAAGAAGGTGGAGCCAGACGGCGAAGTCACCGTAGAAATTCGTAAGTCGCTGTTCTCATGAGCTTTCTTCAAGCCTGTTGCGATATACAGAAACATCTCCCCCGTACAATTCGACTAGACTACACTCGTGAACGTCCAGATATTCGGCACCAAAAAGTCGCAAGACACCAAAAAAGCGCTCCGCTTCTTTAAGGAGCGGGGCATCAAGCCGCAGTTCGTGGACCTTAAAGAGCGCGAGATCGCGCCGGGCGAGCTGAAGCGCTTCGTGCAGAAAGTGGGTCTTAACGCGCTCGTCGACACGAAGGGTAAGGCGTACGAAAAGGCGGGGCTCGAGTACATGCGCGTCGGCGATGAGGCGATGATGGACAAGCTCATCCAAAACCCCGCGCTGATGGTGCAACCTCTTGTAAGAAGCGGCGACACGCTTACGGTAGGCTGGGACGAGGCGTGTTGGCGCGAAGCGTACGAGGCGCAAAAGGCGCGTTAGTGCGGGTTCTTTTCGTCGGCGACATCTTCGGGAATCCTGGGTTAGCGGTCCTGGAGGCGTACTTAGAGCGCTGCAAAAACGATTTTGATCTCATCATCGCCAACGGAGAAAACGCGGCGGGCGGCTTCGGTCTCACGCGCAAAACCTTCGGGCGCATTCTGGGCGCGGGCGTAGACGTGGTGACGCTCGGCAATCACACCTGGGACAAAGAGGAGGTTATGACGCTTTTAGAGGAGACGCCGCGCCTAATTCGCCCCATGAATTACACCTCCGGTGCGCCAGGGCTAGGCTACACGAGCGTCGAAGCGAGGACGGGCGAGCGCGTCACGGTGGCGCAGGCGATGGGGCGTATTTTTATGCCGCCCACGGACAATCCCTTCGCCGCTTTAGACGCCCTTGCCGACGAGGTGAATGAAACCCTCATCGTAGACGTTCACGCCGAGGCGACCTCTGAGAAGCGGGCGCTAGGGCACCTCTTAGCGGGGCGGGCGGCGGCGGTTCTAGGGACGCACACACACGTGCAGACCGCCGACGAGATGATCAAGAAGGGCACGGCTTATATCACTGATGTCGGCATGACGGGCGTGTTCGACTCGGCCATCGGTCTGCGCTTCGACGAGGTCGTCTACCGCTTCCGGACGGGCTTACCCAAGCGTTATAAACCTGCCGATAAACCGGGAACGCTCTGCGCGGTAGTGTTGGACCTCGAGGCGGGCAAAGCGACCTCTATCGAGCGTGTCCAGTGGACGCAAGAGGCGTGAGGGTAGTCAGAAGCAGGAAGCAGTCGAAACGTGAACGCCTCTCGTTTTTGGTTTCCCCAAGATTTGTTTTTTGCACACCGTTCGTGTCATAGTTATAAAGTAGCGCTAAGAGGTCTAGGGATTGCATATTGATACACCTTAGCGTTGCATTTGTGCGTTTACTCCGCAACGCGTTTATTCCGCAACGAACGTCTCCCCATACCATTTCAATTAGAGAGGATGGCTTATGAGTGATCCTGTAGTTAAAGATAAGGTAGTTGAAAATAGGTCACGAAAAGAGGCGACGGAGGGTGCAGACGTCTACAAACGCGCCTTCGCGCAACTCCGGGCGGATGTGGATTTTTTAGGGCGCTCACTCGGGGAGGTGCTGCAAGAACTCGAGGGTGAAGGGCTCTACAATTTAGTCGAAGAGGTCCGCAACCTCACTAAAGAGCTGCGCGCGAACCCGGACGCTGAAGCCCTGCGCGAGAGGCTCAGGAAACGGCTCTCGGAGCTGAGCTTGGACGAGGCTGAAAAGCTCCTGCGCGCGTTCACCATTTTTTTTCAGCTCATCAACCTGGCCGAAGAGATTCACCGCGTCCGCATCAACCGCTTGCGCGAGGGCGAAGCGACCGACGACGCGCCCCGCAAGGAGTCGGTCGCGGCGGCGGTCAAATCGCTCAAAGATCAGGGTTGGTCACACGGCGAAGCGCGGCACTTCATCGAAGCGCTCGATATCCAGCCCACCATCACGGCGCACCCGACCGAGGTCAAGCGCTACACGGTGCGGCTCAAACTGGAGCGCGTCGCCTCCGCGCTGCGCCAACTGAGCGAGCGCGACCTCTCGCCGCAAGCCCGCACGATTAAAGAGCAGGAGATCGTCGCGGAGATCGCGACCCTGTGGCAGACGCGCGAACTCGTCGCGCAGAAGCCGAGCGTGCTTGATGAGGTCAAGTCGGCGCTCTACTACTTCCGGCGCTCGCTCCTAGAGACGGTGCCGCGGCTTATGCTCGAGCTAGAGGGCGCACTAGAGCGCTACTACGGACGAGAGGGCGACACGAGCAGCGCGAGCAAAGCCAAACCCCTACCCCCCGTCATTAAGTTTCGCTCTTGGATCGGCGGCGACCGCGACGGCAACCCGTTCGTGACGCCCGAGGTGATGAAAGAGGCGTACGACCTGCAAACGGAGGTCGCCCTGTCGCGCTATGTAGACGACGTGGACGGGCTTATTCAACGTCTCTCGCAGTGGGACGATAGGGTTCAACTTACGGACGACTTCGAGGAGGAGAGGGGTCGCTTGGAGAACGTTCGCCCTAAGCTGTCCCGCTTCGAGGGCGAACCCTACCGCCTCAAGCTCTCCGAGACGCACCGCAAGCTCACCTCCGCTTTAGACGCGTTAGAGGAGCAGCCGGAGGCGGGGCAGGACTATCTGGGCGACCTGGCGCTGGTCGAGCGCACGCTCCGCGCGGACAAGGGCAGGCGGGCGGCGGAGGCGTTCGTGCGCCCGGCGCGCTACCGCGCGGCAGTTTTCGGCGCGCACTTAGCGACTCTGGACCTGCGCGAGCACTCCGGAATGCACGAGCGCGCAGTGGCTGACCTCTTGCGTCACGCGGGCGTCTGCGGGGACTACGGCGCGCTGAGCGAGGAGGAGAAGGTCGAGCTTCTGACGCGCGAACTCGCCTCGCCGCGCCCCTTCGCCGCGCCCGGCACCCCGTTAGAGGACGAGACCGTGCGGGCGCTGACCTTTTTAGAAACCTACAAGGAGATGGGGCGGCGCTACGGGGATGACGCGCTCAGCAGCTACATCATCTCGATGACGGCGGGCATCTCCGACATCTTGGAGCCGCTCATCTTGGCTAAGCAAGCGGGCGTGACAGATGTCGACATCACGCCGCTCTTCGAGACCGTGACGGACTTGGAAAACGCGCCGGACATCTTGCGGCAGCTTTTCAGCCTAGACGTGTACCGAAAACACCTCTCGCGGCGGGGCGTGCAAGAGGTGATGATCGGCTACTCCGACTCGAACAAGGACGCGGGCTTTTTAGCCGCGAACTGGGCGCTCTACGAAGCGCAAGAGCGCGTCGCCGAGGTGTGCCGCGAAGCGGACGTGCCGCTGCGCCTCTTTCACGGGCGCGGCACCTCGATCGGGCGCGGCGGCGGACCCGCCGGGCGCGCAATCCTAGCGCAGCCGCCGGGCTCCTTGGGCGGGCGGATGCGCATGACCGAGCAGGGCGAAGCGCTTTCAGACCGCTACGCCGACCCCGACTTGGCGCACCGCCACCTAGAGCAAGTGACGCACGCCTTTATCCTGTCGTCTGCCAGAGACGCCCGCCCAGAGACCTTACCCGAAGTCAGCAGTGAACATAGAGAGGCGCTGAGCCGCGCGGCAAAGGCGGCTAAGGCGCACTACCGCGCCTTTTTAGAAACGGAAGGCTTTCTGGACTTCTACCACCAAGTCACACCGATCGAGGAGATCAGCCGTTTAGAGGTCGGCTCACGTCCTGCCCGGCGCGAAGGTGAGCGCTCCCTAGAGAGCCTCCGCGCCATCCCTTGGGTGTTCTCCTGGACGCAGTGCCGCGCCAACTTGCCAGGTTGGTACGGTTTGGGCACAGGCTTAGCGGAACTGGATGACGGGTCGCTGAGTGACATGTACGAGGCTTGGCCCTTCTTCAAGACCGTCATCGACTTTGCGCAGATGAGCCTGGCTAAAGCCGATATGGGCATCTTCGAATCGTACTTAGTCCTCTTGCCCGCCGAGCTTAAAGAGCGCTTCTGGCCGAAGATTAGGGAGGAGTACGGGCGCTCCGTCGACGTTGTGAGCCGCGCGACGGGCGTGTCGCTCTTGGAGCATGACCCGACCCTGCGGCGCGGCATCGAGCTGCGCAATCCCTACGTGGACCCCATCTCGTACTTGCAGGTCGAACTCTTAAAGAGGCTGCGCGCCCTACCCGAAGACGCGCCCGAACGGGACCCGCTGGACTACTCGGTGCGCGTAAGTCTATTGGGCGTCTCGGCGGGAATGCGCAATACCGGATAATGTAACGCTCTACCAATAGGTGCTGATCGTCGCGATCGCGTTCTTGCCCGTGGCGGTGTTTTCCTGGAGCACCTCGCCGTTTTGGACGAGTTGCACCGTCAAGTACCCCGAGGCGCAGTTGCTTCGCGCGTAGAGGTAGAGAAACTGCCCGGGTTTGGGGACGAAGCCGTAAGCCCAACCGTCTTTGCGACCTCTCTCTTGTACAACACGCTGCGCCTTATTCGTATAGGTGAGGTCCAGCCCTTCGCTGCAACCAGTGATGATCTGATAGCGCGTCGTGTCGGCGCTGACGTGGCTTAGCTGCGGAAGCTGAATGGCGTCTAGGTCTTTTCGGCGCTGCCGTTCCTGCAAGGCGGCAGCCTCTTCACGGTTCAGGCGCTCGAGCCAGACACTCAGTGAGGTGTCCCTCGTCAGCGTCAGCGTGTTCGAGTAGGGGTGGTAAAGCCGGTAGTTCGCTACGCCCTCTTCGGCGCGGAGCGTGTAGAGGAGCGGCTCGTCCTCGGCTAAGGAGAGTTCGATCGGCGTGACGCCCACACGCTCGCTGCTAATATAGAGCGTCGCGCCGGCGGGGTCGCTCTGGAACTCTATCTTGAACGGTTTAGGTGTTTGGGGCGCTGTTGCGGGCTTAGACGCATCCTGAGCTTTGTCCGAAGCGGGCGCGGCGCGCTGCGTTCGCGCTGGTGGGACAGAGGGCAGACTTGCCTCGACTTTCGGCGCGGCTCGGTTCGGCAAGGCGGCGACGGCGAGGTCTCGAGGCGGCGTCGTTTCGAGAACCGCGACCTCCGACGTGGACTTTTCCGGTGCGGGCTGTTCGCCTGATCCCTCAGACGCGCTCCCAAGCTCCTCAGCCGGCTCCGTTGTGGTGTCAGGCGTCACGGAGGACGTCTCAGGGGATTCTGTTTGAAAAAAGCGTTGCACGGACGCGCTGTTATAGACCGCGCCTAAACCGACGAGAAGGAGCGTAAGAACGCCGAACCGGACTAGGCGGCGCGACCGCTTCGACCTGTAGGGCGCATTTTCGCGGTAGCGCACGAGCGCGGACCATAAGCCGTAAGCGGCGGCGTAAACGAGAATGATAGTGAGCCACTCGAGAGATGTCATTCCACAAGCCTAGCGCGCCACCGACGTGAATTACCCTACGTTCGTCACGAAGCGCGCCGTAGACGCCTTCAGCTTAAAAGGAGATGAAGGTCGCCGCAGCGATAACTTTAGTGATAAACCTTCTTGGCGCGTACGCTCAGCAAGCAGCGGCGTGCAGAGTGTAAGCTTGGTGGGGGGCTAAACGCGGGGGACTAAACAGTTGCACGGCTTACTGCGGTACATAACCGCAGGGACCGTCCTCGTGCTCGCTCGCGAGTGAGCGTGTTCCAGGTCGTACTTGCTATAAGGAGCTACCCATGAGCGCGATTTCAGCCACTGACCTGACCAAACGCTACGGGCGCAAAGCCGCGGTAGACAGCATGAGCTTCGACATCAAAGAGGGGGAGATCGTCGGCTTTTTAGGACCGAACGGCGCGGGCAAAACGACCACGCTGCGGATGCTCGCGGGGCTGATCCGCCCGACGAGCGGTTCCTCGAAGATACTGGACCGACGCGCCCCCGGCCCGAGCCTTTTGGAAGTCGGCACGATGATCGAAGAGCCGAGCTTTTACCCCTACTTGACGGGTAGAGCGAACCTCAAACACGCCGCGCTCTTACACGGCGGCGTGCCGGAGGGTCGCATCGACGAGGTCTTGAAGTTCGTGCGCATGGAGAACGCCGCCGATAAAAAGCTCTCCGCCTACTCGCAGGGGATGCGGCAGCGCTTAGGCTTAGCTCGGGCGCTCCTGTGGAAGCCCAAAGTGATGCTCTTAGACGAGCCGACGAACGGCTTGGACCCCGTCGGCATCGCCGAAATCCGCGAGAATTTACGCGCGACAGCCCAAGAAGGCGTGACGATCCTCATCTCGAGCCACATCTTAGCCGAGATCGAAAAGCTCGTCGAGCGTGTATTGGTCGTAGAGAGAGGTAAGCTCTTGTTCGACGGACCCTTGCAGCGTCTCACCAAACGGTTGGACGAGCGGCAGGCGAGCTATGAGCTTCAAGCGACCGATAAAGAGGTCTTAAAGTCCGTATTAGAAAGGTTTGATTATCCTGTGCAAGACCTAGAAGGGGAGAGGTTAGAGACCATCGTCCCCCTAGAGGACGCCCCCAAACTCCTCTCGCGCTTAGCCGCCGAAGGCGTGGACGTACTCGAAGCGCGGCGCGAAGTGGACAGCTTAGAGGACGCCTATCTCAAACTGCTTAAAGAGGACGGGAGACCGCAGTGAACGTCAGCGGTGAGGTTTCACGGGTTCTGTTGTTGCGACAGGGTCTTAGTAAGACAATAAGCAGGGGTCAGGTGTCAGTAGTCAGAATTCAGCACCCCACTGACTACCGGATTCTGACTGAATACGACGCTCACGCTCTGAACGCGATTTCGAAGGAGCCTCAATGAACGGTCTGTCCAACGTCATCCGCGCCGAAGTCTTTAAGGCCGTGCGTAAACGCCGCACGTACCTCATGGCGGGGCTCATGTGGCTCTTGGTGCCCGCGCTGCTGCTCCTCATCGGCTGGATTTTGCAGAGCCGGGTGGCGGGCTCGTTCGCTGACGAAGCGGTGAGCGTGCAGGAGATCGTGCAACTTATCGCCTCGCCCGTCTCGATTACGCGTAACAACCTCCTGCTCTTGGGGCTCCTCTCGCCGAGCCTGCTCATCATCGTGATCGCACTTTTAGCGGCGCTTTTTATCGGCGAGGAGCGCTCGCAGAACATGTGGAAAACGGTTCTCACCGCGCAGCCGAGCCGCCTGACCGTCTTGACGGGCAAGCTCGTCGCCGCGATGATCGTCCTCGGCGTGCTCCTACTCGGCAGCTACGTCAGCGGGCTTCTTTTCGGAGGCGTCGGGATGCTCTTCTTACCGACTTCGTTCGGCTCGGACTGGCTGGGGCTGGCGGGGCTCTACCTCCTGCAATGGACTTTCGGGCTCACGGCGATGCTCTTCGCGTTCCTGATGATTTGGCTCCTTCGCAACCTGCCTTTAGGCATCGTCAGCATCTTTTTCTTACCGGCGCTTTTAGAGGGTGCGTATAGCTTCTACAGCGTCGTGGTCGGCTTCGACCGTATAAACCGCTTCAACGCGGCGTTAGAGGCGTTGCAGATTCAAAACACGATCCGAGACTTGCCGCGCTACTTCTTCTCGACGAACCTCTACGCGCCCTCCATGCAACCTCTAGGTCAATTTGCCGAAGTGTTCGGGTCAGACGCCATCGGCGACATCGGCGGACCGCTCGCCGACTTCTTGACGGTGGACTTGACGCGCTCGGCGCTGGTGATGGCGGTGTACGGGCTTATCTTCGCTAGCATTTTGGTCTGGAGCTTCACGCGGCAGGACATTGCGTAGGGAGCAACGAGCGATGAGTTTTTGTCTTCCACTCATTGCTCATTGCTTTTAACTCATTGCAGTTCCACAACATACTGAGACAGAAAAGCGCAGGCATCATCTTGAAATGTGCGTGTTAGACAACACTATTAACAGTGCGAGCGTGCCTAACGGCGTACTTCGTGCACTCAAACCAGATGATACCTGCTATCATTGCTGCTATATTCGCCTATGTCCCAGCCGTCTGTGTCTTCAGCGCCAAAATTTAAGCAGTCCTCGAGCTGGCTCGACACGCTTCTCCTCTACGCCGCCGTCGTAGCGGCGTTTATCGCCATGTACACGCCGCAAGCGGTCTTGCCGGTTATCGCGCGCGACCTCTCGGCGAGCCCCAGCGCCGTGAGTCTAACGGTGAGCCTGCTGATTTTCGGCATCGCGGGCGCGTCGCTCGTGATGGGACCGCTCTCGGACCGCATCGGGCGCAAGCCGATGCTTGTGGGCTGCACGCTCCTCCTGAGCGTCCCCTCGCTCTTCTGCGCTTTAGCGCCTGACCTCACCACGCTCCTCGTCTGGCGCTTTTTACAGGGCTGTTTGGTCCCTGGCATCACCGCGGTGACGGTCACGTATCTCACCGAGGAGTTCGAGGAGGGGCGCTCGTCTTCGCTCATCGGGGGTTACATCGGCGCGACGGTCTTCGGCGGACTCGTCAGCCGCATCCTGAGCGGTTTCGTGACCGACCTCTTCGGCTGGCGCTGGATGTTCGTTCTCAGCGCGGGGGTGGCGCTGCTCGTGGGCTTGCTACTGCTGCGGCTTCAGCCCTCGACGCACTTTCACGCCGCGTCTAAATTCAGCCAAGCCTTTAAGGGGCTCTTGTCGCATCTCTCCAACCGGCAAATTCTCGGCGGTTTGGGCGTGGGTTTTTGCCTCTTTTTCGCCTTTATCGCGATTTTTACCTACCTGCCTTTTTACGTGGAAGCGCCGCCCTTTAACTTCTCGCCTTCTGCGACGGGGCTCATCTACCTCGTCTACGCGACGGGGCTGCTCTCTTCGCCCTTCTCGAGCCGACTCTCCAAATGCCTCAGCCGCCGACTCGTGATGGCGCTCGGGATGCTCGTCGCGCTCGCTGCGAACGTCACGACGCTCGTCCCCGACACGCTCTTTCTCATCGCCGCGCTGCTCGTACTCTGCTTCGGCAACTTCGCCACGCAGAGCACCGCCACCTCGTTCGTCGCCACCCAAGCCGACCACGACCGGGGCGGCGCGAACTCGCTCTACCTCTTTACCTACTACATCGGCGGCAGTCTGGGCGCGTTTTTGCCGGGGCTGCTGTTACCCAATTTCGGATGGGCTGGCGTGTTGATGCTCACCTGCACGGCGCTCGTATTCGGCACCGGAACAGCGCTCATCTTCTGCCGGGAATGAAGTTACGGCAGGTCGTCTTTCCGATTTGCGTTGAGATAGAGGTTCTTGCCGAGCGGACTCAGCTCTCGCCAGGGGATGACGACGGCGTCACTCTCACGCGCCAAACGCTGCAAACTCAACCTCTCAGCCTGAATATTGTGCTCAACTTTTTCTAAAAGCGAGCGGTGATAGAGCGCCGCGAGCGGTTGCAAAGACGCCCCCGGTCCCTTGCCGATAACGATGGGCGCGTCGCCAGGATCTTCAGGGCGGTACTTTAAGAGATGCGCCCAAAACGCCGGGGTCAAGAAGGGCATGTCGCACGCGGCGAGCGCGACCCAGTCCTCTTTCGCATGGTGAAGCGCGCTGTGCAGTCCGCTCAAACTGCCGCCGTCCGGCAAGAGGTCGGGATAGACAGGGACCTCGAACGAGGGATACGCGCGGTTGGCGATGAGAAAGCGCTCATTTGCGCCTTCTAAGCTGCCCAGCGCCCACGCCGCGAGAGGTTTACCCCGGTAGACGAAAAGGGCTTTGTCCTCGGGTTTTCGCTTGCTGGCGAAACGGCTCGAGACTCCCCCCGCTAAAACTGCTCCGCTATAGCTCATAACACAAGTTTACCGTCATAATAGAGAGATGAAGTTACTCAGACGAATCATCGCCGGTCTCGTCGTCGCGGTTGTCGCGCTCGTTGGCGGTGTCGCCCTCTCTATCCCGCTCGGGTGGTGGGTGAGCGGCGACGTAGGGGCGATTACGAACGTGCAAATCCCTAATCCTGACGGACCCGACGTCGCCGCCTTTGTCGCTCGCCCCGAAGGAGCGGGACCCTTCCCCGCCGTCATCATGATCCACGAGTTTTGGGGCTTGCGCGAGGACATCACGGGCAAAGCCGAGACGTTGGCGCAAGAGGGCTACGTCGTCGTCGCCCCCGACACCTTTAGAGGACGCAGCACGACCTGGATTCCCACCGCCATTTATCAAACCGTGCGCACGCCGCAAGAGCAGGTCAATACAGATGTGGACGCGGTTTACAACTGGCTTACCGAGCAGGGAGGGGTTGACCCCGAACGCACCGCCATCATCGGCTTTTGCTACGGCGGCGGGGTGGCGCTCGAATACAGCTTTCATAACGACGATATCGCGGCGACGGGTGACTTTTACGGCGACAGAGTGACGGACGTTGCCCGGCTCCGCACCCTACCCGGTCCCGTCCTCGGCGTATTCGGCGCAGAGGACGGCATGATTTCGGTTGAAAGCGTGAGGGCGTTCGGGGCAGCGCTAGAGGAGGCGAACGTGCCGCACGAAGTTACGATTTACGAGGGCGTCGGTCACGCCTTCGTGAGCGCGTCCGACCCTACCGAAGCAGGCGGCGCACAAGGGAGGGCGTGGCGGCAGCTCCTAACGTTCCTCTCTGAGCGCCTCTAAAAGGGTCTCCGCGACCCGCTTCGCGTCCCGCACGCAGTCGTTTACACCGACGCCGTAGTAAGCATTGCCCGTAAGGTAGAGCCCCGGCTGCGACCTCATCTCTTGCATGATGGTCTTGACGCGAACGCCGTGACCGAGTTTGTACTGCGGAATCCCTTTAGACCAGGGAATATGTTTGACCATCTCCGGCTCAGCGGTGATACCCAAACTAATCTCTAAGTCGCACCTGACGACCTCGAGCATCGCCTCTTCGGACAACTTCGAAAACTCCGGGTCCACACTCCCGCCCGCAATCACGCGCAGCAACACCTTTCCTGCAGGCGCTTGACTTGGAAAGATCGACGACCCGTAAAGTACGCCCAATACGCGCAGCCCTTCACCCCTCGGTACGAGAAAGCCGAAGCCCTCTAGCGCGTTAGGCACGTCCGCACGGTCATAACCGAGCCCGAAGACCTGCACGTCGGCGTAAGAGATTCGCCCTAGTTCGCTCGAGGCGGTGGGTGCAAATACGCTAACAAGCTCCGCCGAGACATAAGCAGGCGTCGCCAAGATAACCGCGTTCGCGTCCAACGTTTCACCGGACGAGAGCGTGAGGGCGTAGCCTCTAGGTTGAGGCTCGAGCCTCTCCACCCCGACACCAAGCCGCACCCGCTCTCCGAGCGCGTCACCTAACGCATGAATGAGTCTATTGCTACCACCTGAGCGAAAGCTCGTCAGACGGCTTTTAGGTTTATTCTCCGCCTTCGCTCTTCTTTGCGCCGCTATCATTCCGCGGATTAAGCTCCCGTGCTCACGCTCCAAGTCCCGAAAGCGCGGGAAGAGCGCGTCTAAGCTGAGTTCCTTAGCGTCCCCCGAAGTAATCCCTAACGTAAACGGTCCCGCAAACACTCTAGCGAACTGTCCTCCAAAGTGCCGCTTTAAGAAGTCGTAAACGCTCTCCTCAGCCTTGACGTGTCTGCCTAGGAGGGGCTCTAGCGTTGCCCTCACCTTGCCTGCGGGCGTCAAGAGGTTGGACTTGAAAAAGGTCGGCGGTAAAAGAGGTAAAGGCTTAAGCTCACCATTCTTGAAGAGAAAGCGGTACTTCGCCGCCTCAGAAGCAGGCTCTAACTCGTCCGCTAAACCTAAATCCTGCGCCAGCTCCAACGTCTCGGTGACGTTGGTGAGAAAGCCGTTCGCCGCCCAGTCCACCGTGTAGCCTTGCGGGGTGCTGACGCCTAGTTTACCGCCTAGCTGGGGGGAGGACTCGAGCACAGTAATGTCTAAGCCGGGACGCTTAGAGAGGTAATAAGCCGCTGTGAGACCGGAGATGCCGCCGCCGATGACCGCAATACGCATCACGAAGGAATAACCTCAAAGCCTGCGCAAAGAAAATGCTTGTCGAAGGTGAATACCTGTTTGAGCCCGACCTTGCGCGCGAGCGTAAACGAAACACAATCTGTAAAGCTAATCTTCTGGTCAGCGTACTTTTCGAATAGCGTTAAACTGGCGAGTTCGTCCTGAATAGAAGGGCGTAGAATAGTGAAGGCGTTCGACGTAAAAATCGTTCTCGCCTTAGATGCTGCAAAGGGGTAGCTCGAGCGGCGCGACAAGAGGGTTAGGGTTTCGTCCAACACGAAGTTACTGGTGAAGAGCTGGGGTCTTTCTCGTCCTAGTTGCTGCCATACATCAGCCGCTTCTTTGTAATGTTGGTCGCGTTCTAAGTAACGCGCTAAGAAAGCTCCCGTATCTATGAAAGTCACTCGTCGTAGAGATACTTGTCGTGGTTCGCAGAGAGATCAGAAGGCACGTCTCCAGAAAAGGTTTCATGATCGTCAAAGAAGGGGTCTTGTTCTGCGCTTGGCGCACGTCCAACTTTATCTTGTAGAGACTGGCGAATTAGTTCGTCTAACGAAACACCCTCTTCACGCGCTAAGGTTTCGGCTCGAGTTTTAAGCTCTGCGGGCAAGGTGATTTTCAAACGTTCCATGTTAGAACTATCATAGCGCAAGGTCGCCCTATTCCACGCTGTCTTTAGCGGTATGCTCAGTCATGTCCTCTAAGACCCTTTCGCGGCGTCTCTGGCTTCGCGGACGCGCTCCGAGCGAGCTTCGCCTCAACTGTTACCGCGCAGCCCGAAGACCAGCTTAAAACGCCTGTTAATCTGCTCGACTTTTGACATCCAAACCTCAGTTTGGTGTTAGGGTAACCGCTTTACGGTCGCTCCGCTGAGCCACATTTGGGCTCTGCCAGGAAAGCGCTGCGGCGCAACCCGCTCGCTCAGCTCGAGCGTGCGCCGCGTCCTGTACACCTCGTCCAGCGGTTCGGTATAGACCTCTAAGCGCTTGTTGGCGAGGTTGAAGAGCCAGACCTCACCCACCCCCGCTGCTGCGTAAAGCGGCAGCTTCACCTTGCGGTCTTTGAGGAGCGTCGTATCGGACACTTCGATAAGAAGGTATACGTCTTCAGGCTGTGAGTGGTCGGTGTAGCCGCGTTGCGCTAAGAGCATCAGGTCAGGTATAGGCAGTTGGCGGTCGTCGAGATCGGTTGATAGCCGGAGCGGGTTCTGTACGTCTAACTCAGCAACTTCCAGGAAAGCTAAGGACAGCGTTTTGGTGAGTTCGCGTACCACGGTCGCGTGAGGCGGGCTGACGGTCATAGGGACGATGCTCCCGTTCAAAAGTTCGACGCGCTCGTCTTCACCGATGATGCCCGCACGCTCCATCGCCAGGAGTTCGCGGTAAGTAAACGTGCGCGGCTCGTAGGGGAGGGATTTAGGTTGCGGCTTTAGGAGCGTCATACTTCCATCTTACTGCACTACTCACAAAGATAAAAGATTTTTACGACCTAGAAAAAA
This sequence comes from Trueperaceae bacterium, assembly GCA_965213925.1. Lineage (GTDB taxonomy): Bacteria > Deinococcota > Deinococci > Deinococcales > Trueperaceae > CBDBZX01. Next base: position 2,841,776 of record OZ243927.1, on the reverse strand, counting down.
GCGTGATACCCTCGAGTCATGGACCCCAAGTACCTCCGCGCCGACGAACTAGGCATCCGTTTAGAGATGGTTGCGGGCTTGCCCATCTGGGAGCCGCACCCCGTCTACAAACATCAAAAAGCGGTGGATAGGATTCGCTCGAGTATTCGAGGGTCGTGTTTTCGCACTGCAAATATTTATGTGAGCTTCCTTGACGGCTCTCTCAAACGCCCTGACATCTCTGTCTTCTGCCGCGAACCTGACGAACAAGAAGAGGCTGTCACCCTCGTACCCGAAGCGGTGATTGAGGTTATCAGCAAAGGGTATGAAGCGAAAGACTTGGAGATTGGACCGCAGTTCTACCTCTCGCAAGGGGTCAAGGACGTAGTTGTATTTAACCCCTATACGCTTGTCGTCTTGCATGTTCGGCGCGACGGAGTGGAGAGGTACATCTCTCCGGTAGAGGTGAGGCTCGAGTGCGGCTGCACCTGTACGGCGTAAGAAAAACTAAAAATCTTGTTAGGAACAGTTTTTATCACATCTTGAAAAGCAGTCGTTTTCTAAAATAATTTCATGATCACCAGTATTCTTGTTAGATTTTCAGTTTACGCAAAAGACATTGGCTACTTTTTAGCAGCAACCGCCTTTGTCTGCCTCTTACCCATATTTCTTGGGTTAGTGAGTGAAGACTCACCTATTTATGCCGTTGCTGGGATTATCGGATTCCTCGCGATGTTTAGCGGTAACATCGTTCTCGCTATCGGCAAGAGACGATACATCTTAGGCATTTTCTGTTTCGCTACAGGTATATTAGGACTCGCCATTTTGACTTTCATCAAAGCTAAAGATGTGCCTGAAGTTGATGAAGCTGCTTAGACGCAAGTTTGAACAACTTTCTGTTATTTATAGCAGGTATCATCTGGTTTGAACCAACCTCACGTTATAGAACATCGTGTAGCACGCACTTCAAGTGATGATACCTGCGCCATTTCGCTCCAATACTTCCGATAACCGCTATACATGCTACAACTAGACTTTATACCTGAATTGTCACCCGCGCCCCGTCCCCTAAGAGGTGAACCGCGTCTGCGAGTCGCAAGACCCGCGACTGATACCCCATCGAAATCGAGTGCGTGCGTGCGCCGTTCTTGAAAAAGCGCACGCCGTTTAAGAGGTCGCCGTCGGTGATGCCCGTGGCGCTAAAGACGATGTTTTGCCCCGGCGCTAAGTCTTCGGTCTTGTAAACCTGTCCGGTAGACGCGCCCATCGACTCGAGCCGCTTCTGCTCGCTCTCATTGCGCGGCTTGAACCGCCCTTGAATCTCGCCGCCCAAACACTTCAAAGCCGCCGCCGCTAAGACCCCTTCGGGCGCACCGCCGATGCCCATGACCGCGTGGACGTTCGTACCGCGCACCGCCGCCGAGAGCGCCGCGATCACGTCGCCGTCGCCGATGAGCTTGACCCGTGCGCCCGCCCCCCTCACCTGCTTCAAGAGGTCGGCGTGGCGCGGACGGTCTAAAATGACGACGGTCAAATCCTCAACCGAGCGGTCCAAACTCTGCGCCACCGCGCTCAGGTTCGCTGCGACGGGCCAGGTGATATCTACCTTGCCCGCCGCTGGCGGCCCAACGATGAGCTTTTCCATGTAGGTGTCGGGGGCTTGAAAAAGCCCGCCCTTTTCGGCAATGGCGATGACCGCCACCGAGTTATTCACCATGCGCGCGGTGATGCCCGTGCCCTCGACGGGGTCCACTGCGATATCCACCGCCCACGCGCCTTCGCCGCCCCTGCCAAGCTTCTCACCGATATAGAGCATCGGCGCTTCGTCGCGCTCGCCCTCACCGATGACGATCTCGCCGTCGATGTCGAGTTCGTTCAGGACGCGGCGCATGGCGTCGGTGCCCGCTTGGTCGACCAAGTCGGAGTCGCCTTTGCCCGCTACGCGGCTCGCGGCGATGGCGGCTTGTTCGGTGATGCGCACGGTGTCGAGGACTAAAGCGCGTTCCATATCCACCGCTTTATTCTGCTTACGGGGGCGCTTTTTGGGCTTTTCGGGGTTTTCCGTTTTAGCGTCTTCGGCTGCGTGTGTGGTCATACCGCATGGTGACACGGCTCGCAGCGATGAGAGGTGGTGTATCTCTCCCGTAGGTAAACAAGAAGCAGCAATGAGTTGAAAACCCTCGCAGGGAGAAAAGATTTTAACCTCAGTCCTCAGCACTCAGTCCTTTTCTCTCGACCATTATTTAGTTTGATGACGCTTTACAAGTTCATCCGCCACCTTTTGCAAACTCACGCCGCTCTCGCGCAAGAGGACGGTGAGGTGAAACAAGAGGTCCGCCGCTTCGCTGGTGAGTTCATCTGGTTTGTTCTCGAGCGCCGCCACGATACTTTCGCCCGCCTCTTCGACGACTTTCTGCGCGACGTACCCCTTACCTCTTTCGTGCATCTTCGTGACGTAGGAACCTTCGGGGAGCGTCTCGAGCCTCTCGTTCACGACCCGCTCCAAAAGCGCCATCGTCTCCCCTAAAGAGGTCTGCCCCTCGTCCGACGAGCGGTAAAAGCACGACCTCTCGCCTGTATGACATGCGGGTCCAGATTGCTTCACGCGGTAAAGAAGCGCGTCTTCGTCGCAGTCTACGCGCACTTCAGTGACCTCTTGCGTGTTGCCGCTGGTGGCACCTTTGCGCCAGAGTTCACCCCTCGAGCGGCTGTAGTAGTGGGCCTGGGAGGTCTCGAGCGTCTTCTCTAGCGCCTCACGGTTGGCATAAGCGAGCATCAAGACTTCGCCGGTCAGGGCGTCTTGGGTCACGACCGGGACGAGACCGCGTTCATCGAAATTGACAGTTGGAACGGTGGATAGGTCGGACATTCGCTCAGTCTACCTCTTAGTTCAGGGTAGCTAAAGCTTGCGAGAGGTCGTTGATGAGGTCGTCGGGGTGCTCGAGCCCCGCTGACACCCTCAGCAAATTCTGCGGCGTCTGCGACTGCGGACCCTCTATAGAGGCGCGGTGTTCAATCAGACTCTCCACCCCGCCCAAGCTCGTCGCCCTGGTAAACAGCTCGACGTTCGCCGCCACCTTCATCGCATCCTCTGCCGTTCCTTTCACCCGAAACGAGAGCATCCCACCCCAAGCGTACATTTGCTTCTTAGCAACCTCATGACCTGGATGACGCGCCAAGCTCGGATAGTGCACCGCCTCGACGTTAGCGTGCTCATCTAAGAATTCCGCTAACTTCTGCGCGTTCTCGCAGTGTGCCCGCATCCGGTAGGGAAGTGTGCGTATTCCTCGTAAGACGAGCCAGCAGTCGAAAGGGGAGGGAACTGCACCTTCCGTCGTCTGCACCATGCGGACGCGCTCCAAGAGGTCGCTTTCCTCTTTCGCCACGACTGCGCCGCCCAAGACGTCACTGTGACCGGAGAGGTACTTCGTCGTGGAGTGCACAATGAGGTCTGCGCCGAGGTCGAAAACGGGCTGAAGGGGCGGCGGCGTCCAGGTGCTGTCCGAAGCGACGACGGCTCCCGCCTCGCGCGCAATCTCAGTAACGGCGGCGATGTCGGTGATTTTTAGGAGGGGGTTGGAGGGGGTCTCGAGCCATACCAGTTTCGTCTCTTTCCCTAAAGAACTGCGCAGTGCGTCTAAATCCGTGAGGTCAACGAAGTCAACTTTCAGTCCCCAAGGGATGAAGACCTCTTTTAAGAGTTTGGCAATGCCGTGATACATGTCGTCGGGAACAATCGCGTGGTCGCCCGGTCTAAGGGCGCGGAAGACTGCGCCAGCGGCGGCGGAGCCCGAGGAGAAAGCGGCTGCCGCTGCACCGTTCTCGAGCCGCGCCAACGCCTCTTCTAACGCCGCCCGGTTCGGGTTGCTCGTCCTCGTGTAGACGTGCCCGTGCGGGTAAGAGCCGTCTTTTTCCCGCTCAAACGTCGTTGAGAGGTGAATCGGCGGGATGAGCGCGCCCGTGGCAGGGTCGGTTTCTAAGCCTGCATGGACAGCGAGAGTCTCGAGGTTGTATTTTTTGGTCATATCGTACCTTCAAAGGTTGAGCGGGAGAAGTCTGACTCGAGTTTTTGTTGAGTCGATAATGATGAGCGCACCTTCGGCAAGCTCACTAGAGAACTGACGCAACGCTGCCAAGACGACCTCTTGCAAATCTTCGGGAAGAAGGGCTTGTGCACGCACTTGAATGACGCTTGGACCACGCCCCTTCGTATTTGCCAAAATAGCGCCCTAAGTCGTTCGTAAAAATAATGTAACCGTTTGCCTGCGCGTGGGTGAGAATTTCGCTGTCGGGTGCGTCGCTACTGCCCATCTCAGACCAGTGACGCGCTTCTATTCCACGTCTTGTCAGAGCAGCGCACCATGTGGGCGAGAGGTTTATGTCGATAAGGAGCTTCAACTATCAACCTGCTAAAGGTAGCTCGACCTCTTCACTACGCCACGCCGCGTAAGAGAGCGCTTGCTGAATATCCTCTTTCTCTATGTAAGGGTAAGCGGTCAACACCTCTTCGAAGGATTTGCCAGCGGCGACGAGCCCAACGAGCGTTCCTACCGTCACTCTCATGCCGCGAATACAGGGTTTGCCGCCCATGACTTTGGGGTCGAAGGTGATGCGGTCTAAGGTGTCTGCCATACGCAACTATAGCAGCCCCACATCAATGTCTCTTAATACAGTACTGCGCCATGATAACAAGGTCCTGATACTGACCATCTATAAACCGGGCATACCGCTTGACGCCCTCTTGAACGTAGCCATACTTTTTATAGAGCCGAATGGCGGGCTCGTTGTCGGCGAAGACCTCTAACTCCAACCGCTTCAAGCCCCTGGACCAGGCATGTTCGATCACTTTGTCAAGCAGTTGACTCCCGACGCCTTGACCGCGGTAGTCGGCAACGACGAACATACCGAGCACGCCGACATGAGTCATGGTGGGACGGCTCAGCGGGATGATAGACGCTTCACCGATAATCGTATCGCCCTGCACTGCGACATAGTGAGCGTGGTTTTTCTCGAGGTTCGACTGTATAAATGACTCAGTCTGTTCAAAAGGGGGTGGTTTTGTTCTCAAGAGGTGTTTCTTTTCCTTGGCGACCTCGGCAAAGGCAGACCAGTAGCCTCGAGCGTCTGCCATCTCAATTTTCCTGATAACAATATCCATCAGACAAGCCTCACGTGTACGTCCTCTTCCGCCAAGAGCCGCTTGACCTCGCCCACGGTTGTCTCACCTCTATGAAAAATACCTGCTGCAAGAGCCGCGTCCGCCTCGCTCTCTTTCAGGACCTCTCGCATATGCTGAGCGTTGCCCGCGCCGCCCGAGGCGACGACGGGAATATCTACCGCCCGAGCCACTAACTTCGTCGCCTCTAAGTCATACCCCGTCTTCATTCCGTCCGCGTCGATACTGTTCAAGACGATTTCGCCCGCGCCGAGTGCTTGACCTCGCACGGCCCACTCGAGCAAATCCAGCCCCGTCTTCTTCCGCCCGCCCGCGACGTAGACTTCCCAGCCGTTGCCGTCCTCACGCTTTTTCGCGTCAATGGAGAAAACTACCGCCTGCGAGCCGTAGTGCTCGGCTGCTTCGCGCACGACCTTCGGGTTAGAAACCGCGCCCGAATTGATAGAGACCTTGTCCGCGCCCGCTAAAAAGAGGGTGCGAAAGTCCGCAAGGGTGCGCACGCCGCCGCCGACGGTTAAGGGCATAAAGCACTGCTCTGCCACTCGCGTGATGACATCCGTAATCAGCGCCCGCCCCTCGCTCGTGGCGGTGATGTCGTAAAAGACGAGTTCATCCGCGCCCTGTTCGTTATAGCGGAGCGCTAGCTCGACGGGGTCGCCCACGTCCACGAGTTCGCCCTTTTCGACCTGTCCGAACTGCTGACCTCTCGTCGTTCTGCCATTATGAACGTCCAAGCAGGGGATGATGCGTTTCGCCAACATAAGAGGAGCATATCAGCATTTTGCTTGGCCAAGAGGTAAACTAAACCCGTGATCCTCTCCTTTAGCGGTGACGAATTCTTAGCGACCAGAGCCGCCCGCCGCGCCCTCCAAGCCAGAGGTTTCAAACTGGACGAAGTGACCGAACTCGGCGAAGGGATGGACGCACCCCAAGTCGCGCAACTCGCCGCGCAGTCGGGACTCTTTGGTCAAGTCGCACTACTTCTCGACTTCGACGCCGCCTTTAAGGGTCAAGCGGGCGTCAAGCCGCGCAATGAGGTCTTAAAAGCGCTCGAGAACGTCCCTGAAGATAGTCTCATCGTCGTAATCGACCTCAATGCGAGTGCCTCGAGGCAAAAGACCTACACCAAACTCGGTCAACACGAGCACCTTCCTACGCCGCGCTTTAACGCGCTCACGCACTGGGTCCGCCAAGAACTCACTGCCGAGAACGTCCAGTTCGACAAAGATGTTCCGCAGACCCTAGCCGACCTATTCGGGGAAGACCTGCCGAGCATCGCCGCCGAGATTCAGAAGTTGGAAGTTTTGGACGAAACCTTAAATAGCGAGCGCGTGCGAGAAATTGTGAACCGACCCGCTGCAAGGGACGCCTTCGACCTCATCGAAGCGGCGTCGGCGGGTGAAGCTGCTAAAGCGCTCGCTATCTGCCAGAGCCTCGTCGCGCAAGGGGAAGCGCCGCCCAGGGTTCTAGGGGCGCTCACCTGGCAGTACAATTTAGTGGCGCGGTGCGTCGGGCTCAAGGAAGACCGGGCGGCGGTGAACGATGGGCTCGTCATGCAGACCTTAAAGGTCAAGCCGTTCGTGGCGAAAAAAGCGTTAGGATTAGCGAAAGGGTTGGACGAGGCAAAGTTGAAAGAGGTGCTCTCAGCGATTTTGGAGGCGGACGTGGCGATGAAGTCCGGTGGGGATGAGGGCTGGGCGTTGGAGCGGTTGGCGCTCGAGTTGTCATCATTAAGCAGTAGAAAGGACTGAGGACTGAGGTGAAAGTCTTTTCTTTTCTCTCAGTCCCTTCGCCTTTAGCGAAAATTTCGTAACAGTCCTTTTCTCTTTAACCTCCTACTTAACCTGAGCCCTCACTATCTTTAGGTACACTCTATAGATGACCGACACCGCTAACGCTCAGCCTGAGCTAACGAAATCTCGAGCCGAACAACACACCAAGAAAAAACCCGAGCAGCCTCTTCGTATCATCGAGCAGGGCGGCGCACGCTACACCATTTTGGGCACCGCCCACGTCTCCAAAACCAGCGCCGACGAGGTGGAGCGCCTCATCAACACGGGCGACTTCGACGCCGTCGCCATCGAACTCGACCCGAACCGCCACGCGAACCTGACCGACCCGGACCGCTGGGCCAAGACCGACCTCTTCGAAGTCTTCCGCCAGGGCAAAGCGAGCATGATGGCGGCGTCACTGGCTCTGGGCGCGTTTCAGCAGCGCATCGCCGAGCAGTCGGGTATTCAGCCGGGCGAGGAGATGCGCCGCGCCATCCGCGTTGCCAAAGATGCCGACTTGCCCGTTCTCTTAATAGACCGCGACATCGGCATTACGCTGCGCCGCGTCTACCGCAACGTCCCCTGGTGGCAGCGCATGACGCTCATCGGTGGGCTGTTGGCGAGCGTGGTGAGCCGCGAAGAGGTCACGGAAGAGGAGATCGAGAAGCTCAAAGAGGGGGATATGTTGGAGGCGACCTTCAACGAGTTCGCGGAGTCTTCGCAAGAACTTTACGGACCGCTCATCGCCGAGCGAGACGAGTACATGGCGGTGCGGCTGCGTGAGGAGACGAACGTTAAGCCGTATAAAAACGTCCTCGTTGTGATTGGTGCAGGGCATCTCAAGGGGTTGGCGCAAAACCTCGAGACGCCAACTGAAAAAGAACCTGCTGAGGTGCGTAAGAGCTTAGAAACTCTCCCCAAAGGCACCCCCTGGCTCCGTGTCCTTCCCTGGCTCATCGTTGCACTCGTCCTTACGGGCTTCATTATTGGCTTCTCGCGCAGCCCTGAACTTGGGCTCCAACTCGTCACGGACTGGGTCCTCATCAACGGCAGCTTAACGGCGCTCGGTGCAATTATTGCTACCGCACATCCACTAACCATCATCGGCGCGTTCTTCGCGGCACCCCTGACCTCGCTTAACCCGCTCATCGGCGCGGGTTTTGTAGCGGCGGGCATCGAGCTGTGGGCGCGCAAGCCCAAGATGGGCGACTTCAACACGCTCCGCCAAGACGTAACCGTGTGGCGCGGCTGGTGGCGCAACCGCGTGGCGCGCACGCTCTTAGTCTTCTTCCTCGCTACGCTCGGCTCGGCGGCGGGGACGTACTTAGCAGGCTTTAGCATCGCCGGGCGGCTCTTTGGCTGATGGAGGGTAGGAAGAAAAGCGGACCTTATACGTATGAACGCGCTTGGAACTACGTGCTGTGGCTCTTGGGGCGGCAGTCGTACACGAAGGCGCAACTCGCCAAAAAACTCGAGCGCAAAGAGGCAACGCCTGAGACGATTGAGCGGGTGTTGGAGAAGCTCGAGCGCCTCCACTTCGTTGACGACGCCCTCTACGCCGAGAACTACATCCGCGCCCGCAAGCGCAAAAAAGGCCCTTTAGCCTTGAAGCAAGAGCTTTACCAGAAAGGCGTGCCGGGCAAGCTCATCACCCCCGCTATCGAGGAATTAGGCGAAGAGGAGCAGGTGCAAGCGGCGCTGACGCTCGTGGAGAAGCAGGCGTGGCGCTGGAAGGGGGAGCCTTTTGAGAGAAGAAGCAAGGCGTATGCGTATCTAGCGCGGCGGGGGTATCCGGGGGATGTTGTCAAGCGGGTGCTCGAGGTGAGTGAAGAATTTAACGCCCAAGAGTGATTTACGTTTCTTATGAGCGTCAGGTAACATAGCCTGTGTCCTTCAAAACTTACCTGAGCGCCGTTAGAAAAATTTACAGCAACGATACCGGAACGCCCGAAAACAGCTACGTTCCAGAGCTGAAGAATTTCCTTCAGGCTGCCCTTGAAGAGGTTGACGTTACCTCTTGGCCGAAAGGTAACCATCAAGGTCTACCTGATATTGGCATAAGCGTCAGCAACGTCTTTGAAGGATACGTCGAGGCCGAGGCGCTCAAAACACCGCTCAGCAAAAATAAACACGGTTTAGAACAAGCACAACGCTACTCAAAAGAAGCGCCTACGCTGCTCACTAACTTCTACGAATTTTGGATTATTGATCAAAGCCAAGAGGTGCAGCGCTACGAAATTGCGCAGAACGACTTTCTCAATGCGCCGCTTGACCAGGTAGTCAGCACTCATGAGACCAAGCTGCTCGAGTTGCTCAACCTCTGGACCAAGCTGCGCACGCCTATCACCAAGCCTGAAGCGCTCGCCGAACGCCTCTCTGAATACGCCAAGGACGCCCTCAATCGCCTCGAGGCTGCCGAGAAGGATAGTCTCGCCCCACTGCGTAAAGCGATGGAGGAGGCACTCGGTATCAGGATTAAGGACAAGGCGGGGGAAAAGTTCTTTAGAAGCGGCGTCGTTCAAGCGCTCTTTTACGGGCTCTTCAGTGCTTGGGTAGAAGCGGCTAAGCAAGGTAAAGGGGACAAGCTAACGCTCTACGAAGCGTCCGAATACCTCAAGGTTCCGCTCGTCGTTGACCTTTTCGAAGAGGTGACGCAACCGAGAAGACTTAAAAACCTCGAGCTTAAAACCCCGATTGACTGGGCTGTAGACGCTCTCAAGCGCGTTGACCCCGATGCGTTTCTCAAAGCCTTTGACGAAGGGCAAGCCGTTCAGTATTTCTACGAACCTTTTCTGGAGAAGTTCGACAAGCAACTCCGCAAGGACTTAGGCGTCTGGTACACGCCGCGTGAAATCGTCCGCTATCAGGTGGAGAAGACCGACCAACTCCTCAAAGACGAACTCGACATCGCTAAAGGGCTGATGGACGAGCGCGTGGTGGTGCTCGACCCTGCGACGGGGACGGGGTCCTACCTGGTTGAAATCGGCAAGTTTATGCTCGAGCGCCTTGCCAACAACCCCTTGCGCGGGCGCATCGTCAAAAAAGCCTTTCAAGAGCGCATCTTCGGCTTTGAACTACTGCCCGCACCCTTCGTTATCGCCCACTTACAACTCGGGCTTTTGCTCGCAGAGGCAGGTACAGCGCTTGGCGAGGGGGAGCGCGTCGGCGTTTACCTCACAAATAGCCTGCTCGGGTGGAAAAAGGATGCTAAGGAGGACGTGACCCCGATTTGGCCGCAGTTTGCCAAGGAGAAAGAGGCGGCGGACAACGTCAAGCGGCAAGAGAAAATTCTGGTCTTTATCGGCAACCCGCCTTATGACCGTTTTTCGGGCGTGGCGGAAAACGAGCAAGCTGACCTCATTGCACCTTACAAACAATGTTTGCAACAGTCTTGGGGCGTCAAAAAGCAAACGCTGGACGACCTCTATATCCGCTTCATCCGACTAGCAGAAAGACAAATCGCAGAGAATCAGGGTGAAGGTATCGTTTCGTACATCACGAACCGCTCGTACCTAACGGGTTTGTCACATCCCGTCATGCGCCAACATCTTGTAGAGAACTTTTCAAGCATCTATATTGACGACCTGCACGGCTCGCAACGCTCAAACCGCGCAAATAACGGCAGCGTGTTTACAACCGAGACAGCGGGCGGCGTTCGCGTAGGCATTGCCATTGCTCATCTTGTAAGCAGCAAACCGGATAAAGACACCGCTAAAGTTCACTACCGCGAATATCGAGAAGGCACGGGCAAAGGGAAGAGGGCTGCGCTCGCTGCCCAAGCACAACCTTTTAGCGAAAGTTTTCAACCCGAAAGGCAACACCGCTACCTCTTGCGTCCGCTTGTTGGAGAAGACGCCTATTGGACATGGACCAACCTAGAAGAGATTTTTCCTGTAAGTTTCGATGGTGTAAACACGAACCGTGATAAAGCTGTTATAGCTTTCAAAGCAAAAACGTTAGAAGAGCTTATGCAGAAATATTATGACCCGTTAGTTACACAAAAGGAATTAGATAAGCTCAATCCTGTTTTAATGAAGAAGGCTGCCCGCTATACTCCAGTTGCTAATCGCCAACTTCTGCTCGAGAAATCCCAATATCGTGAAGAGCGAATCGTCAACTATCACTATCGTCCATTTGATAAACGCTTTTTGTACTGGGAAGAAGAAGGAAAACTGCTCAATGAAAAGCGTAAAGAGTTCTTTTCGCAAGTATTTGAAGACAATAAGTTTATCAGCGTATCTCAAACTATGCGTCGTGGTTACGATGCACCTTTATTTGATCAAGGCTTGATTGATCTCCACTTGATTGATCCCGATGCCGACGCTTTACCTCTCAAACTTCGCTATCATCCCATTGAGGGCGGACAAGCTGGACTCTTCGACAACAGTGACGACTACCAATACCTCCCCAACGTCTCAGACTTCTATGACGAACTCGTCAAGAACAAACTGCTCAAACTGCCTAAGGAAAAACAGGACTGTAAACGGCCTCCTAAACCTGAGCCTGTGCTGTCGCGCTATGGCTGCGTCAAGGACGCGGCGGGCAAACCTACCGAAGAGGCGTTTGGGCTTTCCGAGGCGCTTTTTTACCATACGCTCGCCGTGATGCACGCGCCCACCTACCGCGAGGACCACGCAGAATACTTGGCGGAGGACTGGCCGCGTATCCCGCTACCCGAGGATAAAACGGGGTTGGAGGCGGGCGCGGAACTCGGTGGAAAGGTGGCGCGGCTTCTCGACCCGCTGAGCGACGCAAGTGCGCTACTTGCGCCTTATGAAACACTAGGGCGATTTAACGAAAACCTTCCCGAAGAACTTAGGGTAGTCAAACCTGCTTGGAAAGAGGGAAAGCTCTATCTGAGTGATGCGTTGTGGCTCGAGAATGTGCCCAAAGAGGTGTGGACGTATACGCTCGGCGGCTACCCTGTCCTCTCGAAGTGGCTCGGCTACCGCAAAGATATGGTTTTGGAGCTAGAGGACGCGCAGTGGCTGGGTGAAATCGTACAGCGAATCGTGGCGCTTTTAGATATAGGGATTGAGCTAGACGCGCATTACGCGCAGGTTGCTAAGTGAAAAAGCTTGATAAGCTGAGCGGTCCAACCTTTTTAGGTAGTGGTTCAATCCCGAATGATATCTAGGTTGTAACGCACGAGGAAACGGTGTAAGCAGATAAGGTGCATACGCTCAGACTTGGAGAAGGCTAACGTCTTGCGCACGAAGCGAGCAAGACGTTGCCTGAGTGTGTTGTTGAAACGTTCAACGTGTGAGGTGAGACCGCTTGCTTTACTCACAGCTTGATGGTGTTCATCTGGGAGCACGCTCTGGTAGGCTTCCCAGAAGTCGCTGTAGCAGAGACCTTGTTTATAGTTGTCAGGAATGCCCTTCCAAAGTTGTTTGCAGGTAGCCGCGCCACGCCCGCCAATGACACAAGCGACCACCTGACGGGTCTGTTTACATAACGCGATCCAAATCCAGCGTTTCTTGCTTTTCCTCTGCACAAACGACCACATCTCATCAAGCTCTAGCTCCACGCGCTGAGGAACATCGAATCGGACGAGGGTGTCTTTCAGTGCGGGAAGCCTTCTTCGTTTTTTTTGAGCCAGCGGCTTACGGTACTACGCGCCACCCCGAAGGTGCGCTCCAGCCCTCTCAGACTTGAACGCTCCTCATAGGCACCGAGAATCTCCTCTTTACGCGGCTCGGTGTAGCCATTCGGACTCGGGTCTTCGCGGCTCTGTTTCTTACAGTCCTTGCACCTATACTTCTGTTTGCCATTCGGGGCTATCCCATTCTTGACAATGTTCTCGCTGTTGCAGTGACGGCAGGTTACTATCTTCGTTACCATTCCTTTATTGTAGCATTCGAGGTGCGACCACTACCCCTTTTTAATGTTAGGGCAGCAGCTCGAGCCTCACTTCTCTTGCTACGACGCTAAAGTGCCTGCGGTCTGTTGTCGCGATGCGAGGTAGCCCTAGCGCTTCCGACGTAGCGATAACAGCCGCGTCGACAAACCCCAAGTTGAGGTCGGTGTAACGCCTATTAAGGTCAAATACCCGCGCGTAGCTTTCTCTGGGAAGTTCGGTGAGGAGATAAACGCCCGCCTCGATGTCTTCGTAGAAGGCAAAGCGCCCTTTTGCTCCAAAGTCTCTACCGAGCAGGTAATCTATCTCCGGGAGGGTTGCAGAGGGCAAGATAAGCGCACTTTCTCCGTTAAGGAGTGTTTCCATGCGCTCGTGCCAACTATCTCTACGGTCATAAAAGGCGTAAATCGCACCCGTATCGGTGATTAGCGGCACGTTTTAGCTATCCTCGCCGAAGCCCCATTCGCCTAAAAGTTCTTCATGCCGTTCGGCGGTATCCGTCCGTCCACTGTCGAACGCCCCAACGTATTTAGATTGCGGGCGAGGTCGTCTCTCCAGCTTCTCCCGCAGCGTCTCACGAATCACCTCGGCCATCGGCTTTTGCTGCCGCATCGCCTCGAGCTTGAGCATGACTTCTAATTCAGGGTCTAGGTAAATCGTTGTGCGCTTCATGGCTTATGTTAGCATACACCAGCTATAACGGAAAAGAGAGCCGAATCGAAACTCAGCCCTCTTAAAACTTGGTGGAATTGTCTAGCGAGGTGGTGATGGCGACCCTAGCGCTCGGTCCCTCTTCAGGCGTCGCGTCTGCAAGAACGTGGATATGAAGTTCGCGATTGCCCAACCTCTCCTGGGCGGAGAGACCGATGAGCCAGCTTTTCGAGCCGATGCGGTTTTTAAGCCTTCCAGCGAATGAGAGGTGGCGGCGTCTGATGATCTAACGTGATACGTCCTCGGGTTCCTCGTTGTGAATGATACTAGCGCGCTACGCCGACCCATGACCTAAAGGGACGCCAAAAACTCCCTTTTGAGTTCGGTGTCCTCTTTGAACACACCGCGCATGACGCTCGCCCTAGTTAGTGCGCCCTGCTTCTCCACGCCGCGCATCATCATGCAGAGGTGGCTCGCCTCGGTGACGACGGCGACGCCTTGGGGCGCTAGAATCTCCTCGAGGGCGTCCGCGAGTTGCGCCGTTAAGCGCTCTTGCACCTGCATCCGCCGCGCGAACACGTCGACGAGGCGCGCGAACTTGCTGAGCCCCAATATCGTTTCGTTAGGAACGTAAGCGAGATGCACCTGACCGAAAAAGGGCAACATGTGGTGTTCGCAGAGCGAATAAAATTCGATCCCCTTGACGGCGACCATCTCCGCGCCCTCCGCCTGGAAAAGCGCGCCGTTGATCACGGTCTCTAGGTCTGCGTGGTAGCCGCTCATAAGGTGGCGCAAGGAGCGCTCGACGCGCTGGGGGGTGCCTGCGAGCCCCTCTCTCGAGACGTCCTCCCCGAGCCCCGCGATGAGCGCCGCGATGAGGTCGCTCAGGTCGTCGGCAGGTGAGTTGGCTGTTTCGTCAAAGTCGGGCTCGGCGGCGCTAAAGGGGGGGTGTTTAATCACGCAATATCCTCGTATCAGTAGGACGGGGCGCGTCCCACAAGGTAATGCTGAATTCTAACCGATTTTATGGCGCTGGGGCGTTCAGCCGCCGCACCTAGCTGAGCGAGTATCTGCCGCCAAAAGCTCACGCGCGTCACCTATTTAGCCGACCTCAACCGGGTGCATAAGCTGCCACACGCAGGTTGCAGCAAACGACTACGTCTTCGACGCGCAAGTGATGGCGGAGTCGGCGGGTTAGTAGGTCGTAAGGTGAAAGGGCTAAGAGAGATGCGAACTCAGCCCTTTCTTTTGAGGATAAGTTGAAAAAACCGCGCCAAGAGGTAGTAGGGGTGGCGGTTGGTTAGGGCAAGCTCGAGCCTCAACACCGCTTCATAATCCCTTTTCGCCTCATTCGGAATATAGTCGTTCACGCAGCGCACGCCGTACTGAGCGGCAAGCTCGAGCCCTTGCGCGTTCGCCGCCAAAACGACTTCGTCAGCCGTGAAGAGGGTGATGGGTATGCCAAAAGCTGCCGTCGTGTAGGTCGTTTCGTCCAATGTTCGTAATGCCGCTTCCACATCCTGTTGCTGCACCGCTTGGCGGAACGGCTCGGAGTAGCGGTTGAGGCAGACGACCGAGAGCAGCCCATCCGGTTTAAGAGCGGATTTGAGACGCTCTAATGGACCCTCAATATCATCCAGGTAGGGCAGAAGGTTGTGGCATAGAACGAGGTCGAAAGACTGATCTAAAGAGGAGTGGGTCAAGAGGTCTTGCTCGAGAAACACCACGCTATGTGATAGTTTCTCAGCCTCGACTCGCTTTCTAGCCTGTTCCAACATCTTAGATGAGGTGTCGAGCAGCGTAACTTTGTGACCTCTTCGCGCCCAGATGACGCTGTCGAGACCGTCACCACCGCCCACGTCGAGAACGCGCAGTTCGTTCTCTGGTGCGTGTTTCCCTATGTTCGCAGTCCAAAGGTCGTAGCGTAATTTGTCCCAAGGGTTCGTTTTGGAGGCGGTATAGTGCTCGGCTTTGGCGTTGAAGATTTCTTTAGTGTTCATTTAGCGCAGTATAAGTTAGGCTCGAGCGTTGGATTGACGGAAGAATTGTATTCGAGATAAGCGGGAGCGCATTGCGAAAAGTGTAGAAAGCAACTAAAGCTTATTCTCACCTTTCAACATTGGCAGACCTTACTAAAAGATGGGTTATGTCATTCCTGTTTTCAAGAACTACGACGTAACCATCATCGAATGTAAAGATGATGCGGACTCCTATTGCACCCTCGATGGATTCAGAAGTGAAGTCCAGTAAAATAGCTCCCTCGAGTTTCAAAAACCCGCCTAAGTTGATAAGCGGATAGTCAAACCCTTTTTCTGGAATATTCCAAGACTCCGGCTCCTCCTCTTGTGGACGCCAAAAAATCGTATTGAAGTCGAGAAAGAGACGATGCCACTGATTCTCAAACTTTAGGAAGGTGCTAAGAGCGGCTTCCGTGAGCCTTCCTTGATACCAATACTGCTGGCACAAAAGAGCTTGACAGTGCTTCCCTACGATTTGTGGAGGAACGCCGACAATGTCTATATCTGAGTCAGGCATGACGTCTTGAAACTGCTCTACAGGGACTTCCAATCATCTTCAAGTCGACCAACTCAAGAGGTCAACCCCCGCGCAATCACCACCCGCTGAATCTCGTTCGTCCCCTCATAAATTTGGTTGAGCTTCACGTCGCGCAAAAGCTTCTCCACCGGATATTCCTGCACGTAACCGTAGCCCCCGTGAAGCTGAATCGCCTCGTTCGCCGCGTCAAAGGCCATGTCCGAGGCGTAGGCTTTGGCGATGGCGGAGGCTTCGGTGTGGGGCATCCCCTGGTCCACGAGCCAGGCTGCGTGATAGGTCTGCCAACGCGCGGTTTCGATGCCAATTTTCATGTCCGCCATCTTGAACTGAATCGCCTGCAGGCGGTTGATGGGCTTGCCGAAGGCGTTTCGCTCGGCGGAGTATTTCACGCATTCGTCCAATGCCCGCCGCGCCACGCCCACCGAGCCCGCCGCGACGGGGATGCGCGTCTTATCCAACGTCTTCATGGAGATTTTGAAGCCGTCGCCGGGCTCGCCTAGGATGTTCGCGGCGGGGACGCGCACGTTGTCGAACACGACTTCGGCGGTGTAGCTCGCGCGCTGCCCCATCTTGCCGTGAATCTTTTGGTGGCTCATCCCCTTGGGCGTGCCCTCTACGACGATAGCGAGCGTGCCCCGGTGCTTCTCTTCGGGCGCGTGCGAGGCGAAGACGACGGTGAGGTCGGCTAAGCCGCCGTTCGAAATCCACATCTTGCTGCCGGTCAAGACGACCTCGTCACCTTGGAGCTTCGCCCGCGTTTTCATCGCGCCAGCGTCTGAGCCGTTGTCGGGTTCGGAGAGAGCGAAGGCGGCGAGCTTCGGACCCTCTAAAAGAGGTTCTAAAAAGCGCGCTTTCTGCTCGTCCGTGCCTGCCAGCAAAATCGGCGTGAGCCCGAGTTCGGACGCCATCAGAATCGTGTAGATGCCCATACAGCCGTAGCCGAGTTCTTCGCCGATGACGACCTCATCCATCATAGAGAGTCCTAAGCCGCCATTTTCTTCGGGGATGAGGGTGTTGAGAAGCCCCAACTCGTGCGCCTGGTGGACGACCTCTTCGGGGTAGCGCTCCTCGCGGTCGTACTGGCTCGCGCAGGGGATGATGACCTCTTTGGTGAACTGACGTGCCAAAGACTGAAACTGCCGCTGTTCGTCTGTAAGCGCGAAGTTGATCATGGATAACTCCTTAAACCGCGGGACTCGAGAACACCTCTTCAAGCTCCCGCTCGGACCACTCGAAGAGAAGTTTGGGTTTGGGTTGCATCTGCAAAAAAGGCGCTAGAAGTGCGGGCGTCGGTTGCGGTTTGACCCTGAGCGGTCGCGTTTTGGGTAACGTCAAGCTTTGCGGAGGTTTGGCACCTTTGACGAAGCCCACGAGGTAGCCTTCCACGTCCCACAAGAAGTCACCGTCAAACCACCCTCTTATCGCGCCGCGCTCGTCGGCGAGTTGTTCGTTTTGGACAAAGCCGCGGACGTGATTGTCGAGCCCATACACGACCCCTGCTCCGGTGACGTAAAGCCTCGGCTTCCCGTGTTTGTCGTAGATAATTCGTCTCATCTATCTCTATACATCTGCCGCGCGATGACCATGCGCTGCACTTCGCTGGTGCCTTCGTAGATTTCGGTAACGCGGGCGTCGCGGAAGTAGCGCTCCACCGGATAGTCCTTCGAGTAGCCGTACCCGCCAAAAATTTGCACCGCCTGGTGCGTGATAAAGGACGACGCCTCGGACGCGAAGAGCTTCGCCATCGACGCCTCTTGGGTCATGCGAAAGCCCCTATCCTTGAGCCAGGCAGCGCGGTGGGTGAGGAGCCTCGCGGCGTCTAGGCGCGTCGCCATGTCCGCCAACTTAAAGCTGATTCCCTGATACTCCCGGATCGGTTTGCCGAACGACTGGCGCTCATTGGCGTAATCTCTGGCAGCTTCGAAGGCGGCGCGCGCAATCCCTACCGCCTGCGCCGCGATGCCGATGCGCCCGCCGTCAAGGGACGCCATCGCGATGATGAAACCCTGCCCCTCCGGTCCTAGAAGCGCGTCATCCGAGACGAAACATTCATCAAAGGTGACGCTCGTGGTGATGGCGGCGTGCTGACCCAACTTTTCTTCCGGCTTACCGAAGCTCACGCCCGGCGTGCCCTTTTCGACCACGAAGCACGAAACCCCCCTTGCGCCCGCGTCGGGGTCGGTCTTTGCCATCACGAGATAGACGTGCGCTTCGCCGCCCGAGGTGATCCAAGCTTTCGTGCCCGAGAGTTCGTAGCCGCCCTCGACCTTTTTCGCCCGCGTCGTCATCGCCACGGCGTCCGAGCCTGAATGCGGCTCGGAAAGGCAAAAGGAGCCTATCCATTCGCCCGAGGCGAGACGAGGGAGATAGCGCTCTTTTTGCGCGTCCGTGCCGTAGGTGAGGAGCATCGTTTGGGGCAGCCCGTTCGTGACGCTCATAATGGTGCCGTGGGCGGCGTCGGCGGCGGAGATTTCCTCTAAGAGCACGGCGTAAGAAAGTGTGTCCAAACCTGAGCCGCCGTAGCGCTCCGGCGTCGTGATCCCTAAGAGCCCCAGTTCGCCCATCTGCCGCAAGGTCTTCCAGGGAAAGCACGGCTTTTTGTCGAGCTGCGATGCGACCGAGGCAATCTCATTCTGAGCAAAGTCGCGCACGGCGCGCCTCATCATCAAGAGGTCGTCGGAGAGGGCGAAGTCCATCTTAAAGGCGTCCCAAACTGAAAAGAGTCATCTCCTCAGTATACGGCGCGGACGTTTGAGCTGGGCTCGAGCCCCACTATGCACGTACAAAAAAAGCAGCAACGAGCAATGAGTTGAAAGTAGAAGGCTTTTGTTTTTTACTCATTGCTCACCGTTCGTTCACTACGTGAGGACTTACGTACACCAGCTCGACTGGATTGCTTTCAACTCATTGCTCCCAAAAAAGCTACACCCGCACAAGTTATGTGTTTGAGGCGTCCGCTATAATCCACCATGACTGCCAAAGAGATGCTCTACAACCTGCCCCGCGCCTTCGACAGCGACGCCGCGAAAGAATTGAAAGCGTCCGTGCAGTTCGATACCGAAGAGCCCGTCTATCACACCGTGGATGGGGGTGTGATGGAGGTCCACGACGGGCGAGCGGAGAACCCCGACGTAACCGTCAGAATCAGCGGGGAAGACCTCGTGAAGCTCGTTACAGGTGAGCTGAACGGGCTGGCGGCATTTATGGGCGGCAAGCTCAAGGTGCAGGGGAACATAGCGTTGGCGCAGCAGCTTGTCAGCCTAGTAGACCGTGAGAAGCTTGCGCGAAACGGGGAAAGCCCCCAGGCTTCACCCTAATTCGTCTTCAAAGGTTTCTGTAAAGAGCTTTCGGAGTGACTTTTCGTCTTTTAGCGCGCCGCGCCGCTCGACGCGAACCCTCACGCCGCTCGTGCTGTCTACGTCGCCTCTGGCGGCTAGATGCGCCGCGCTGCGCTTCGTCGCTTCTAATTCGCTGCGGGTCGGAAAGCTCAGCGTGTCGTGCTTGAGCGCGCCACTCGGGGCGACCAAAACGAGTTCTACTTTCACCGAGCCGCCGCGCAGTCTCAAAAAGACCTGTTCGACGCTGTAGCCGCTTCGCATAGCCTAGACTACCCCAAATCGAAAAGGGAAGGGCTCGCGCCAAACCGTAGCGCTGCAGCGTATATCTCTTCTGGCCGCGCCTCACGCCCGTTTACCCTATCTTACAAGACAACCTTGAGCAGATAGCTCGGCTATACTTTTTACACGATGTCTCCTTTGAACGCCTGTATCTGCTGCGTCCCTATTCGTTCGTCTTTGGTGGCCCGCGACGCGCTCGGGTGGAACCACGCCGAGGAGCTGCGATCCTACCCATAAGGTCAGGCTTCGGGCATCTTCTGCAACGCTCTAAAACAATCTGTAGTCTTGTGTAGAGCCCGCGGCTCAGCCGAGTCAACGTTCGTCTTGCGCGGACTTCGCTGACCTTTCAAAGTTGACTTTATACCGTCCGAAACAACCCCCTTCGAATGTGTGACACAATAAGCCTGTTTGGTGACCTGTTTTGTCATGGTCTTCTCGAGGTGTCTCACGCAAGTGTCACCCTTGTACTATCAATGAGGAGAGAGGATGCACCACTTTATTCGCCCCGACTGCACCTTCAATGCGTTTCGTCTTTCGGCTCGAGCGCGCAAAACCAACTGTACAGCAATTGTCAACATGTTCTTTCAAACATGGATGTTAGAAAAGGTATAGTACATGAAAGTTATCGGTTACGTTTTCGAAGCGGCGCTCTGGCAGAGCCGCGTTCTCACGCTCGTCGCGGTCATCGCGAGTTTCTTCATGTGGCTACTGATGCTCTTTATTACGACGGTGGACGCCTTTTACCTCACCTTGCGCGTCTCGGGTTACGTCGACGCGTCGCTCGACTTAGAGGCGCGCACCGACTTTCGCGCGCAGATGATTAGCGGTGTGGTGGGCGTTATCGACGGGTACCTCATCGCCTCGGCGCTCTTCATCTTTACGCTCGGGCTCTACCGGCAGTTTATCGGTAACGTCCGGAGCGCCGAAGGGACCGAGGTAGCAAGTCGTATACTAGATATTAACTCGTTTGAAGGGCTTAAAGGACGCTTGGCTCGGGTTATCGTACTTATTTTAGTGGTGAAGTTTTTGCAGCAGGCGTTGGGGCTCGACTACGACACCACCCTCGACTTGCTCCTCTTAAGCCTGGGCATCTTGGCAATGGGCGGCGCGATCTATCTGAGCCACCATAGCGGCGGTCATGAAGGTGGAGGTCATGAAGCCCACGAATAGGGCGGCACCTAGCGTGGACGGCGCGTCCTCCCGGCGAGGGGCTAAAATGCCTAAGAGAAAGGAGCGGTATGTCTGACGACCAAAAAGCTCGAGGTCAAGCTCGAGGGCAAGCTCAGGACAACCGAGAAGGTGCGCAAGGCAAGCAAACCCAGTACCCCTGGCACGCGCTCTCAGGGCGGCAAGCGTTGGCGCTACTTAATAGTAGTGAGGCGGGGCTAAGTAGCGAAGAGGCGAAAAAGCGGCTCAATAAGGAGGGCGCAAATGCGTTGACGCGCATCGAAGGGGAGACTTTTACTCACCTCTTGCGCCGTCAGTTTCGCAACCCGCTCAACTACGTTCTTTTAGTGGCGAGCGTCTTAGCTTTTTGGCTCGGGCTCGTCCTAGACGGCGTGGTGCTCCTTGTCGCGGTCAGCATCAACCTCGCTATCGGGCTCGTACAGGCGTACCGGGCGAACCGCTCCTTCGACGCGCTCATTAAGATCGTGCCGGACGAGGCGACGGTTTTGCGCGGCGGGCAGAAGCTCTCCGTTCCGGCTGAAGACCTCGTACCGGGCGACATCGTGACCTTAGAGGCGGACGCTTGGGTGCCCGCCGATTTGCGCCTCTTAAGCTCCTACAACCTGCGCGTCAAACAGTCCGCCTTGACAGGCGAATCGCTGCCCGTCGACAAGCACGCCGACCCCACACCCGAAGAGGTCGGTGTAGGCGACCGCCACAGCATGCTCCATAGCGGTACCTACGTGAGTAGCGGCGGCGCAGCGGGCATCGTCGTGGCGACGGGTATGGCGACGGAACTGGGACACCTAGCGGGGCTCATTCAGCGCATCAAGCACGACGCGCCGCCCTTCTCGAAGACCTTTAACCGCATCGGTTGGGCGCTGACAATCGCCATCGCCGTTCTCGCCTCGTTAGTCGCTCTAGGCGGCGTCTGGCGCGACTTCACCTTCGCAGAGATTAAACTCACCGTTTCAGCGATTGCGGTGGGGGCTGCGCCGGTTGGTCTGCCGATTCTCGTCACCGTCGCGCTCGCCGCCGGGATTTGGCGCTTGATCGCGCACCGCGTCGCGCTGCGTCACCTTGCGGCGACGGAAACTTTAGGCGGCGTCACGGCGATTCTGGCGAATAAGACGGGGGCGCTCACTCATAACGAGATGACCGCGACCTCGCTCTGGACGCCGCCCTTGCCCTTTCACCTGAGCGGTCAGGGGTATGCGCCCGAAGGACAACTACTCAGCTTTGACGACGAACAGGTCCGGCTGCTCTCCTCGAACGGCGAAGACTTGCTCAAGGTGGGGGTGATCTCGAGCGACGCCAAACTCCAACGCGATAGGCTCGGCTGGTTTATTGCAGGCGACCCCGTCGAAGGGGCGCTCGTCGTGGCGGGCTATAAGCTCGGCCTCAACGCGGACCGCCTCCGCGAGAGCTACCCGCGACTCGACACGCTTCCTTTCAAGACGTGGCGCGGTTTTACCGCCAGCTCGCACGGCACGCCCGCCGGGTACGGGCTCATCTCCTTGCGCGGCGACCCAGGCGAGGTTCTGCCGCGCTGCGTGGTCCAGAGCGACGGACACGACCTCGACGTAGCGCGCATCCGCCGCGAGGCGGAAACGTGGGCGGCGCGAGGCTTGCGCGTGATCGCCCTGGCGGAGCGCCGTACGCCCGAACCTGCCGAGCGGCTCGTCACCAGCGACGTCGAGGACGGCTTTACCTTTTTAGGGCTTATCGGCGTCGTGGACCCGGTGCGCACCGAGGCGCGCTCGACGCTGCACGTGTGCCGAAAAGCGGGGCTCGCCGTCAAGATGATCACGGGCGACCACGCCGCCACCGCGCGGCTGACCGGGCAAGATTTGGGGCTTCTTAGAGAGGACGACGAGGTCATCACGGGCGAAGAACTAGCGGCGCTTTCAGATAAACAGTTTGCGCAAGCCGTTCGCGACCACGACGTTTTTGCTAGAGTCACGCCGGAGCAGAAGGTGGACCTTGTCAAGGCGCTCCAGGCGGACGGTCACGTCGTCGCGGTGCCAGGGGACGGCGTCAACGACGCGCCCGCACTGAAACAAGCCGACGTGGGCGTTTCGATGGGCGTGTCGGGTACGTCCGTGGCGAAAGAGGTCGCGGACGTGGTGCTAGCGGACGACAATATCGGGGGGCTTTTGACCGCCCTGCAAGAGGGCGGCAAGGTGCGCACCGCCGTCACGCGGCTCCTGACCTTTGCGCTGCCCGTCAACATCGCGCTGCTCGCGATCTTGGCGGTCAGCACGGGCTACGCCCTTTTACTAGGAGACGGCACGCTCTTGCCGCTCTTGCCCACCCAAGCGCTCTGGGTTCACCTGGTCGCCAACCTCTTGCTGGGGTTGCCGCTGGCGCTCGAGTCCATCCCCACGCCGCTCGGCTCGCGCCAAAGTGCCCTCTTGAGCCGCTCCAACCTCACCCTTATCGCCCTGATGAGCGTTTTACTCACTGTCGGTACGCTTATTCTAAGCTATCTCGGCTTGGCCGACGCGCTAGCCGACAGTGTCTCCCCGGAACGCACGCTCGCCCGAATACAGACGCTCACTGTCACGGGTATCGTCTTGGCGCAGCTCGCCTACCTCTTCGCGATCCGCGCGCCCACTAGGCCCCTGAGCCTGTCCGAGCGACGCAACCCCTGGGTAATCTTGAGCGTCGGCGTGCTCGCCGCGCTGCAACTGGCGTTTATCTACCTGCCCGGTATGAACGCCGTGTTCGGCTCTGCGCCTATTGACAGCTTTGCCTGGTTCAAAGCGTCCCTGCTCGGGCTGGGCGTGCTCATCATCACGCGCCTCAGCGTGTGGTGGCTCGGGCGTCCGGTGCCGGACGCGGAAACCTCGGAGTCGGAGGTTTTACAGCCGAGTCGGGGTGACTCATGAACTTGACCTGCATCACGTCGCCGCTAGGCATGGAGAACGCAGTAACGTGTAGGAGTGTTGTTCCCTACGGAGAAGCGGAGGGTGGAGAATGAGAGCCGCCCAACCCTACCGTTCGCTCCGTATTCTCAGTTATCAACGTCCGCATTCGCGTCCAATAGCATCGAGGAGGTGCTCAGCATGAACGTTTTTGTCACTACACTTATCTTTCTACTCATATCCTTCATCACCTTTTTCCTCGTCAACCGCTTCGGCAAACGGTGGGTCCCTGACGCTTGGCTCGGTTCGCGCCTCATCATGAGTATCTTCAGCGTCGTCTTCGCCTTCGGTGCGGTTTACTTCATCACGCGGTGGGGCTTTCGTCCGGCGGTCATTACGATCAATTTGCGGCAAAACGTGGACAACCCGCTCCGCTGGATCAACTGGTTTATAAGCGCGCTGAGCTTTGGCGTCGCACAGGTGTTCCTCATAGAATTGTTGCGCAACCGAGACGAGAAAGAGCCCTCTCCTACCGTAACGCAGAGTAGGCGGGCGGATATGTTGTAGTGCGTCTCATATATAAAGATGCGTGGCGTAGCGTTTTAGAGAGGTGTTGGCGAACACCTAGCAGCCAACCCTCTACTTTTGAAGCCGGTTCATCAGTCTCAAGGCATAAATCTCAAAGCACAAAGGAGTCTTCGCATGATTCCCGAAAGCTTTTCAGCCATTCCCGACCTGTCCATCTGGGAAAAGCTGCTCCTCTTCGTCGAGGTGGCGGCGGTTCTAGCCATCATCGCCGTGATC
This sequence comes from Trueperaceae bacterium, assembly GCA_965213925.1. GTDB lineage: Bacteria > Deinococcota > Deinococci > Deinococcales > Trueperaceae > CBDBZX01. Next base: position 2,817,327 of record OZ243927.1, on the reverse strand, counting down.
CTCTACTTTCTTCTCTGGCGTGGTGGCGATGACGAAGACGGCAGTTAGCTAGACGACCGCCGCGCCCTCCGTGGCGTGACAAACGTAGATTTCCGCGTTGCGCCCTGTTTTCTCCTCGTAGCAGGGCGCGACCTCTTGAACAAAGGCGTCGACCTCTTCTTGCGCCACGAGCGCCACGGCGCAGCCCCCGAAGCCCGCGCCGGTCATGCGTGCGCCGTAGCAGCCTGCCTGTAGCGCACATTCGACCACCGCGTCAAGCGCGTCACTCGAGACCTCAAAGTCATCTCTCAGACTTGCGTGGCTCTCGTTTATCAGTGTGCCCAACACGGCTGCGTTCCCACGTTTCATCGCGTCCGCCGCTCTAAGCGTCCGCGCGTTTTCACTTATCACGTGTTTTGCCCGCTTCTTCGTGACCTCCTCGAGTTTATTCGCCTCTGCTTCGAACCTCTCTATGCTCACATCCCGTAACGCCTCTACCCCGAACGCCCGCGCCGCTTCCTCGCATTGTTGACGGCGCTCGTTGTACGCCGAGTCGACCAGCCCGCGCTGCTCAGTGGTGTTGAGAACGACAACGGCAGTGTTCTCGGGTAGGGGCACGGCCTCGATCTCTAAAGAGCGGCAGTCGATCAGGAGGGCGTGCCCTTCGCGTCCCGCCGCCGACGCGAGCTGATCCATGATGCCGCAGCTCACGCCCACCCAGTCGTTTTCGGCTTTCTGGGCGAGCTTTGCCATCTTCACCGCGTCCCAAGGAAGGTCAGAAACAGCGGCGAACGCCCGCGCGGTGGCGAGTTCTAAAGCTGCCGACGAGGAGAGCCCGGAGCCGCGCGGCACATCACCCCCGCTAACTCCCTCCCAGCCCTCAAGGTCATAGCCCGCGCCTTTTAGCGCCCACGCGGTGCCTTTGAGGTATTCCAACCACCCCTCGCCTTTGCCGAAGCCGTTCAGGTTAAAGCTGCGCGTTTTGCCGAACTCGAGCGAATGAACTTCAACCCTCGAGTCTTCACGTGGTCTTAGCGCTAGCCACACCGCTCGGTCAATCGCGAGCGGTAAAACGAAGCCGCCGTTGTAGTCGGTGTGTTCGCCAATAAAGTTGACGCGGCCAGGGGCGCGGACCAAGAAGGCGGGCTCGGCGTCATAGCGCGTTTGGAAGGTTTCGAGGACTCGTTCTTTGGGGCTGCTCATAGGGCTAGGCTCGAGTCAGTAGGTAACGTTGTTCGTAAATCAATAAAGTGCATCAATACTCCTCAAAAACAGCTAAAAGTACGTTCTTTATAGCATTTGAAGGGCGTAGTACCGCAGCTACGCCCCTATTTTCCTTGTATTATACGAGGTTGCATGACTTTGTTTGCAAAACAAAGTCATGCCTATCTGTGATAGTAAGCTCTAGCGCTCTCAGTTAGGGTAAGTAAACTGTGCAATTCCGTATAAGGACCTGTACGAAGGCTCGAGGGTTGACAAAATGCGGTAGAGACTCGTACATTTACTAACACGCTTTATTAACAGCTTTCAGCCGAGTTTGTATTCGCGAGAAGGTCGATATTCTTGGGTACCGTACTGCCCGAGAAATGCTGGTCACTTAGGAGGAGAGATGTGAGCACCAGAGCCGCCCCTACGCCCGCTAAACGAGACGAGCCTTCGTTCATGAGCAAGTTCACCAGTCAAGAAGCGCTCACGGCGTACCTCTTTATTTTGCCGAGCCTCATCGGGTTCGCGGTCTTCTTCGCGATCCCCTCCATCAGAGCGGTGCAGATCAGCTTCACCGAGTGGAACCTCTTGCGCCCACCCGAAGCGGTAGGCTTCGAGAACTACCGCGAACTCTTTAGCGACGGTGACTTCTGGAACGCGATGGGCGTCACCTGGCTCTACGTGCTCTACAACATCCCTTTGCAGACCGCACTAGGACTCTTTATCGCCGTGGTGATGGACCGCGTCGCCAAATCTATCTTCGTGCGCGGTGTGTTTGTGCTTCCCTATCTTCTCTCCAACGTCATCGTCGCGCTCATCTGGCTCTGGATGTTGGACCCGCTTTTGGGTTGGGGTAACGCGCTCCTGACCAACATCGGCATCGGGCGTCAGCCCTTCTTCGGCTCGGTGGAGCAGGCGCTGCCTACGATCGCAGGCATCAATATCTGGCGGCACATGGGCTTTAACGCGCTGCTCTTTTACGCCGGGATTCAGAGCATCCCTAAATCGCTCTACGAAGCCGCCACCATCGACGGCGCGGGCGAGTGGCGCATGTTTCGCAACATCACGTTGCCCCTCTTACGCCCCATCATGATCTTCGTGCTGGTCACAGCCTTGGTCGGCTCGTTCCAGATTTTTGACACCGTCGCCGTCACGACGCAGGGTGGTCCGGTCGACGCGACGCGGGTCTTGGTTTACTACATCTATCAAAACGCCTTCGAGTTCTTCAGGATGGGCTACGCCACGGCGATGTCTGTGGTGCTATTCCTGCTGCTCATCGCGGTGACGCTTCTTCAGATGCGCTTTTTGCGCGGCGACTCGTCGGACCTTGCTTAACAACTCGAGCGTAAGGAGATAGAGATGGCAACAGCAACCTCAAAAACAGCCACTTCAAATACCGTCAGTGACCGCAAGTGGAGTGTCGGACGCATTCTCACCTGGGCGCTCCTCATCTTTTTGATTGCGCTCACCCTCTTTCCGATTTTCATCGTCTTCAAAACCGCCTTGACGCCGCAACGCGCCCTTTTCGGGAGCGTCGGCGAGCTGTTTCCCGGTGACCCGACCCTATTTAACTTTCGCCGGGTCCTGGGCTTCGTCAGCGCGGAGGAGAGCGTGGCGGCGGGGGGCAGCAGCGGCAACATCAATTTCTTGCGGGCGATGGGTAACTCGGTGGTGTTTACAACGCTCATCGTCCTCGGGCAGACCTTTTTCAGCGCGATGGCAGCGTACGCCTTTGCGCGGCTCAAGTTTCCGGGGCGCAACGCGATTTTCTTATTGTACCTCTCCGCGCTGATGGTGCCCGCCATCGTGCTTTTCATCCCCAACTTCATCCTGATTCGCAACCTGGGCTGGCTCGACACCTACGCGGGCATGGTTGCGCCCTTCTTCCTGATGTCGCCCTTCGCGGTCTTCTTCCTCAGGCAGTTCTTTTTAGGGATTCCCGCCGCCTTCGAGGAGGCAGCTCGCTTGGACGGCGCGTCACCCTTCGGTATCTTCTGGCGCATCATCTTACCCATGAGCCGCACACCGATCATCACGCTCATTATCTTGACGAGCATTCAGATGTGGAACGAGTTCTTCTGGCCCTTCTTGGTTGGCAAGGACGACAGCGTGCGCGTCTTAACCGTCGCCTTGCAATTTTTCCGCACCCAGACGCCGCAGGGCGCACCCGACTGGACGGGGCTCATGGCGGGCACGTTTTTGAGCATCATCCCCGTGTTCATCCTGCTCATCGTGTTGGGGCGACAAGTGGTGAATTCGTTGCAGTTTAGTGGACTGAAATAGCGTGTCAGCTAGTCAGCACGTCAGCATTTCAGGTTTTAGATTTTCCTGACTAGCTGAAATGCTGACACGCTGAAATGCTGAGTTGCTCATTTCTAGCAATCCCTCCCACATCACCTTTTACGTAGGGAGCTTGCAATTCTAAGGAGGAAGTAATGAAGAAGTTTTTAACCGCCGCTACGCTCGCTACAGGCGCAGCCTTCGCCCAACAGATCGACTATTGGCTCTGGGACGCCAACCAACAGCCCGCGTATCAGGAATGCGCGAACATCTTCATGGAGCAAAATTCCGACATTCAAGTCCAGATTACGCAGCAGGGCTGGGGTGACTACTGGGGCGGCATCACCACGGGCATGGTCTCGGGGACTGCGCCTGACGTCTTCACCAACCATCTAGCCCGCTACCCGGAACTCGCGGCGAACGGTCAACTCGTGGATATTCAGCCGCTCGTCGAGGCGGACGGCGTGCCGACGGACATCTACGTCGGCGACTTAGCTGAACTCTGGACTCGTGACGGCGAGCGCTTCGGGCTTCCTAAAGACTGGGACACCATCGCGGTGGTCTACAACGAGCAGATGTTGGAAGCGGCAGGCGTCACGGCGGAAGAACTCAACAACGCCACCTGGAACCCCGAAGACGGCGGTACCTTTACCGACATCGTCGCGCGGCTCTCTATCGACGCGAACGGCAACAACGGTCTCTCGCCCGACTTTGACCCCAGAAACGTCGAGCAGTACGGCTACTTAGCCTCCGACGGCGCGAACTTCAACGGGCAGACGCAGTGGGCGTCCTTTGCCGCCTCGACGGGTTGGAACTTCATCGACGACCTCTACGCCGAGGAATACAACTACAGCGACCCGCGCTTTATCGCCACCATCGCGGGGTATCAGAGCCTCGTCGAGCGGGGCTTCGCGCCCACCTTTGAAGAGGTCAACGCGCTCGGTAAAAATGCGCTCTTCGCCGCAGGTAGAGGAGCCACGCTCACCGACGGAAGCTGGAACATCGGCACGAACATCAACAGCGCCGAGTTTCCGGTTGGCTTCGCCTACGTTCCTGCTGGTCCTGAAGGTAAGAAGAGCATGTTCAACGGGCTTGCGGACTCCATCTGGGCGGGCACGGATAACCAAGAGGCGGCGTGGGCGTGGGTCAAGTTCTTAGCTTCGCCCGAGTGTCAAGATGTCGTCGCTTCATACGCGGTGGTCTTTCCGGCGGTGGAGTCGGCCGTCGATACCGCAGTGGCGGCGTTTGAGGAGAAGGGCGTAGATGTGACCGCGTTCTCCGACCTCACCGAAATCGAAGGGGCGACGTTCCTCTTCCCCGTCACCGACTACGCTGCGCAGGTGGACGAGATCATGACGCGCACCATGCAGAGCATCTTGCTCGGTCAAGTCGAGCCGGAGACGGCGCTGCCCGCAGCCAACGAAGAGATCAACGGTCTCTTCTAGTAGATGACACGTTGACAGGGCGTGCTCTCAGCACGCCCCATCTCCTCTTATGATGACGCGCACGCTATTCTCACTCTTTGTAGGACTCGCTCTAATGACGCTTACCTACGCGCAAACCGTACCTGTCGGTGTTGAGGTGACGCCGTTAAACATAAGTTCATGCGCTGATACTTTTATTAAGCACCCTTTGGACCACATCACTCGCGCTCACGGCGAAGAGGTCACCTACTACGACTCCAACGGCGCAGGGGTAGCAGTAGGCGACCTGGACAATGACGGCGACTTGGAGCTTGTCCTCGCTAACTTAGACGGCGACAACGCGATTTTCTGGAACGAGGGCGGTTTGTCGTTTCGCGAGGAGGCGCTGACGCACGGCGACTCGAGAGCCGTCACCCTCGTGGATGTGAACGGCGATGGGTGGCTCGACCTCGTCTTCACGCAGAGTTTGGGCTCGCTCAGCTATTGGAAAAACGTTCAGGGTAGGTTCGAACGAAGCGTTCTAAAAGGCGTCACGCAAAAGGCGTATACGATGCTTTGGGATGACCTTGACGCGGACGGCGACTTGGACCTTGCAACGGCGTCATATGATTCGCTTCTGGAGAAAGACCTGAGAGATAGCTTTTTGTTCTCGAGCGGTGCGGGCGTCTTTGTCTACGAGAACACGCCGGATGGATTCTTGGAAACGAGGCTCGCTGAGCGTTCGCAAGCGCTCGCTGTCACGCTCTTCGATATTGACGAAGACGGCAAACGCGATATTTTGGTAGGGAACGACTTCGAAGTGCCGGACTATGCCTATCTGAATACGCCGGAAGGCTGGCAAGAGGTGTCACCCTTCGAAACCACGACACGCAATACGATGAGCTTCGACACAGGCGACGTGGATAATGACGGGCGGCTCGAGCTGTTCGCTACCGACATGAAGCCCGACTTTTCTGACCCTAAAGCCTTAGCCGCCTGGATGCCCTTGATGGAAAAGAGCTATCAGCGCAACGTTAGCAAAAAAGTTCAAACTGAAGAAAACGTGCTTTATAGCCGCACGGAAGGCGGCTTCGAAAACCTCGCTTATACCTATAAACTTGACGCGACGGGCTGGAGTTGGGCGGGCAAGTTTGGCGACCTCGACAACGACGGGCGTCTGGACCTCTACGTGGTCAACGGAATGCGGGCGAACGAGGTCTTTGCGCACTTGCCAAATGATGAACTCGTCGAAGAGAATCAGGTCTTTAGAAACACGAAGCAAGGTTTCGAACCGGTGCCCGAATGGAACTTGAATGCGCGGGAAGGGGGACGCGGCATGACGATGGCGGATATGGATAACGACGGGGATTTGGACATCGTTGTGAATAACTTGGAGTCGCCTGCTGTTCTCTTTGAAAATCAACTGTGCGGTGGGGCGGGGCTCGAGCTTGACCTCTTTCAATCGGATAAAAATACTCGGGGCTTAGGTGCAACGCTTAAACTCCACACGAGTGAAGGGACGTTGACTCGAGAGATCAAAAGTGGCAGCGGCTATCTGAGCGGGGACGCTCCTAGAATCCACTTAGGCATCCCTGAAGACGCCTCGCTTTCACATCTGGACATCCTCTGGACTGACGGTGCGGTCTCGACGCTCACTGACCTCTCTGCACATACGCTCTTAACCGTCACAAGACAAGAGGTCACGAGATGAGCGTGCAAGTCAGGCGGTCTCGTCCGTCCATTCCTCTCCTCACGCTACTCGACCCCGGACGCTGGTTTATGCTGAGCGTACTAAGCGGCGCGGCGGCGACGATAGTGTGGGGCGTGTTGGTCAACGGCTGGAACGTATCTCTTTCCAACGCCACGCTTATCGCACTAGGCATCGTCGCCGTACCCGCCGTACTCAAGTGGCGCGACGACGCCAGGGCGTTCGGTCCTACGGCGGTAGTGCTGAGCGTACTCCTCCTCTTGCAGAGCTTTCATATGCTCGAGCACGCCGCCCAAGTCGTCCAGTACTACCTCTTGGATTGGACCTCGGCTCGCTCGCTCGGGTTGATCGTCGCGGCGAACGCCGAGTGGATTCACTTCACTTGGAACTGGCTCGTGTGGGGCTGCTGCTTATTTCTGTTCATGCGCGGGATGCGCGGCGTGTGGGGCTGGGCGCTGATAGTTTGGGCGACGGCGCATAGCCTGGAGCACACCTATCTGCTCGTTCGCTATATCCAAGTCGTTGTAGAGCTAAGAGCGCTCGGTCTGCCGCTGTTCGATTCGGCGCAAGGGCTCCCCGGTATTTTGGGCAAAAACGGCTGGCTCGCCTATAGTTCGCTTTGCGGACGCATTGCGGGGCTGACGACGGCGTCCAGAGTTGCTATTCACTTCTGGTGGAACGTGGGCGAATTTGCGCTGCTCCTCTTGGCGGCAAACACCCAACTGTCAACGCTCTTAGCGCAACGTCGTTCGGAAGCGCCCTCCTCCACCCCTCATATGATTGAGTAATGGACGAGCGCGGCTTATAACGCGTGTTAGCTACTCTTCAAAGGAGTCAATATGCCTAAAATTACCCTGATCGGCGCAGGCAGTACCGTCTTCGCCAAAAACCTCATCGGCGATATCTTGTCCTACCCCGAACTCGCCGAGTCCACCCTGACTTTGTTCGACATCAATGAAGAGAGGCTTAAAACGTCCGAAGTCGTCGCGCACAAGATCGCGGATATTTTGGGCGTCAAGCCTAAGATTGAGACGACGCTAGACCGCCAGCGTGCGTTAGACAGCGCCGACTACGCCATCAGTATGTTTCAGGTGGGCGGCTATAAACCTGCGACTGTGACTGACTTCGACATCCCCAAAAAGTACGGGCTGCGGCAAACCATTGGGGACACATTGGGCATCGGCGGCATCATGCGGGCGGTGCGCACGATCCCGGTGTTTCTCGAGATGACCCAAGAGATGGAACAACTCTGCCCCGAGGTGACGCACCTCAACTACGTCAACCCGATGGTCATGAACTGCCTCGCGATGAACCGCGCCTCGACAATTAACACCATAGGTCTCTGTCACAGCGTGCAAGGGACGGCGGAGCAGCTAGCGGGCGACATCGGCGTGCCGATTGGAGAGGTCAACTACCTCTGCGCGGGCATCAACCACGTGGCGTTTTACCTCAAGTTTGAACGTAACGGCGAAGACCTCTACCCGAAAATTCGTGAGGTCGCGCAAAGCGGCAAGGTTCCGATGCGCGGTCACGCTGACCGGACGGACGGCGGGACGAGGGGGCTCAGCGACGCGGTGCGTTACGAGATGTTCAAGCGTTTAGGCTACTTCGTGACCGAATCGAGCGAGCACTTCAGCGAGTACACGCCCTGGTTTATCAAGGAGGGGCGCGAGGATTTGTTGGAGGAATATGACATTCCTTTAGACGAGTACCTCACGCGCTGTGAGCGGCAGATTGAGGGCTGGCACGAGATGAAAGAAAAGCTCGAGAACCCGAATGCAGAGCTTAAAGTCGAGCGCTCTCATGAGTACGGCTCGACGATCATTCATTCGCTCGAAACCGGCACTCCCAGCGTCGTCTACGGCAACGTGCAAAACGACAATCTCATCGACAACTTGCCGAATGGCTGCGTTGTCGAAGTCCCTTGCGTGGTGGATAAAAACGGCGTCCAACCGACCAAAATCGGCGCACTCCCACCGCACTTGGCCGCGCTGATGCAGACTAACATCAACGTGCAAGCCTTGAGTGTCGAAGCGGTTTTGACGAACAACCGCGAGCACATCTACCACGCGGCGATGCTCGACCCGCACACCTCCGCCGAACTAAGTTTGGATGAGATTTGGAACTTGGTGGACGACCTCATCGAAGCGCACGGGGACTATATACCGGAGGGACTGCGGGAGAAGGAGGGTGTGTTAGCATAAGAGCAGCAATGAGTTACGAGCAACGAGCAATGAGCCTAAAGATTTTCACTCATTGCTCGTTGCTCATTGCTTTCGACTTTCCTACCTCATGACTGATTACCTTCACCTCACCCCATGAAAAAACGCATCACCAGTCAACAAGTCGCCGCCCGCGCAGGTGTGTCTCGTACGACGGTTTCATTTGTCCTAAACGACGCGCCTTTGGTCGAGACGATTCCTAAGGAGACGCGGGCGCGCGTTATCAAGGCGGCCCGCGAACTCGGCTACGTTCCCAACTCGGCGGCCCGCACCTTAGCAAGCGGGCTGACGCGCACGCTCGGGCTGCTTTTGCCCGACCCTCATCACTTAGAGGTGGACGCTTTTATCCCGCAGCTTCTTTACGGGCTGACTGCCGCGTGCAACGAGCGCGGGTTTCGCGTCATCGTTGAAGGGATGCGGGCGAGTAGTGGTGATGCGTATCTTTCGCTCATCGCTGCGAGACAGATCGACGGCTTGATCGTACTCAATCCGCGCTTAGAGGATGTGAGCGTGCAGAGCGAACTCATCGGCTCTGGCTTTCCACTGGTTTTTGTAGACGACGTCGAGCATCCGGGGGCGTACACAATTACGCAGCCTTCGCGCATGAAAGATGCGGTGGATCATCTCATCGGTTTGGGTCATGAGCGCGTCGCGCACATCACCTACGCGCCTACTTCGTATCACGGGTCACTCGACAGGTTGAATGTTTACCGGCAGACGCTCGAAGACGCTGACTTGCCTGTGGACGACGCGCTCGTGCGCTACGGCGGGCTGAGCGCTCAAAGCGGGTATGAGGCGATGGTGTCGCTGCTAGATGACGCGCCGCCTTTCACGGCGCTTTTTGCCGGTAACGACACGGTTGCGCTAGGGGCGATGGCGGCGATTCATGAGCGCGGTTTGCACATCCCTCAAGACATCGCGATTGTTGGCTACGACGACATTCCGACGGCGGCGTACGCCGCGCCGCCGCTCACCACCGTACGAACCCATCCCAAAGAGCAAGGACGGCGGGCGGGTGAAGTCTTGATTCAGCTCGTCCGAGGTGACGTGCCCGACGAGCGAAATATTCATATCGGCAACGCCGAACTCGTTATTCGCAAATCTTGTGGCGCTAAGCGGTGAGGTTACTCGAGCTGCAACCTCCCGTCCTCGATGCTCAGATAAACCCACGCCCGGTTGTTCGAGTAGTCGCTCTCTAAGAGGCTCTTTTGAACGTTGATGACGTTGACCAGCGCGTAGCGCCCGTCGGGGAGCCCACTGACGTTCAAATCCTGCATGGCGAGTTGCGCGGTGTACACGTCGCCCCAGCCGGGCGAAAGCCCCTGCACCTCGCTGCGGCAGCCCCAGTAGACCTGCATCGCTTTGGAGGTCATCTCAGGGTCGGCGATTTCGGCGTCGATGAGACAAAAACCCACCTTGGGGTTGGAAACGAGCGCCTCTTCTAACTCGCCCTGCTCATCTACCGACCAGAGTTCGTAGTGAGCGAAGCTGTCAATGTGGAGGTGTCCGTGCCGCTGCTCAAAGGTGTAGTGTCCGACGCCTGCGCGTTTGTCAAGGGGCGCGTCGGGGTCGGCGCTGTAGACGATTTGCAAAAGGGTTGGGCTGTCGTCACTTTCAGGGCGGACCTCCAAAGGACCCTCACCCTGATTGCTAAAACGTGTGGTGAATTTGAGGCGCAAGGTATCTTCTGCGCTCGAGCCAACCAAACCCAAGTCGCTAGGCGGATGGGCGACGAGGTCGGGTAAAAGAGGTTTGGAGGGCGTTGTAGCGCTCACCATCATGAGCTGCGTCCGGTTTTGGGTGACGACCTCCTCCACGCTTGGGTAGGTATCGTCTGCCAAGAAGCCTAAAACGTCAACATCGCTCTGTTCGCTGATACGCGCACCTGTCATGACAAATACAACGTAGAGCCCGACGCCCAACCACAACGCGGCGAGTACGCGCCCTTTTCGACCTAAGCGTCTAGACATTGTAGCCCCCTAGCCTCGAGTTTCGTATAAAGTGTCATCTGGTTTCTACTATGCCTGTTTTGCTGTTCGCTCATGCTGATCTCGGACACATAACGTCTAGCACGGCCTTTTCGTATCGACACTCCTATCCGACGTGGTAGGTGAGGTCGCTGCCAGCAACGCGGCGGCGTTGCTGCGCCCCGCCTTTACCGAGTGCGCGGAGCAACGCTACCTTAGCGCCATTGTCACCGCATAGGGTTCGAAGCCTAAACGTTTCCAAAAGGCTGAGCCATTTGAGTTGGCGGTGAGGACCTCGAGCCTCACCTGCGCCTCTTCGAAAAAGTCTCGCCGAAGTTCCTGAAAAGCCTGTCGCCCCAGACCTTGTCCTCTGTACGCTCGTTCGATGAAAAATTGCCGCAGATAGACGACACGCTGTTCTCTAAGGGTTTCATCTTCGAACCTATAGAGCGCGTAGCCGATGACCTCATCCGCGCGCTTGAAGAGGACAGCGTGATAGCCCATCTCGAGCCACCCCCACATCCGCTCAAGGAGCTGCTCTACGCCCATCGGATTGGGGCTCTTTTCGTCCTTAATGAGCTGGTGGTTCATCCTCGCCAGAAGGTCTAAATCATCCGCTGTCGCTTCGCGTAACTGCATCCCTTCAGTTTAACTGCTAATCCTTCACCGCCCCCGCCGTAATCCCCGCGACGAAGTAACGCTGCAAGGTGAGAAAGAGGATCAAAAAAGGCACAGTCATCAAGACCGCCCCGACCATGATGCCGCCCCACGAGACCCGTGTGAGTCCTAAAAGCGTGCCGAGCGCGACGGGCGCGGTGTACATCTCCTTCTCGGTCAGGATAAGGAGCGGCCATAAATAATCGTTCCAGGCGGTTAAAAAGAGGATGATGCCGAGTGCTGCTAGCGCCGAACGTACCAAGGGCAGCGCGATTTGAAAGAAGATGCGGTATTCGCCCGCGCCGTCCACCCTGGCCGCGTCCAAAAGGCTTTGCGGCAGGCTCATGAAGTTCTGCCGCATGAAAAAGATGCCTAAAGAGTTTGCCAGAAGGGGCAAGACGACGCCGACGTACGAGTTGGTGAGGCTGAATTCTCGAGCCACCAAAATATACTGCGGAATCACCACGACGAAGTAAGGAATCGTCAAGGTGGCGATGACGATGGTGAAAATCGCGGTACGTCCAAAGAATTGAAAGCGGGCGAAAGCGTAACCACCCATGCTCGTTAAAAGGAGCGACAAGAGCGTGTAAAGCCCCGAAATCACTACGCTGTTGAGGAGCGCCCGCACGAAGTTCGTGTCCGCTTGCAGGTCTCGGAAGTTGACGAGAAAGTTACCGCCAGGTAAGAGCGGCACGGGTGTGCTGAAAATCCGCGTCTCCTCGATAGTCGAAAAGATGAACATGAGCCAGAGCGGGGCCAGCCAGAGGAGTGCTAACGGCACGATGAAGAGGTGCAGCCAGATGCTGTTGATGAGGCGCGTGCGCTTCACGATTCCCTCCCAAACAGCCTGAGCTGAATGACGGAGAAGAACACCGCTAAAAGCGCAATCGTGTAACCGATAGCCGAGGCGTACCCGAAGTTAAAGGAGCGAAAGCCCTGCTGGTAGAGATAGACGCCCAACGTCAGCGTGGCGTCGCCCGGCCCGCCCTCGGTGATGAGGAAAGGCTCGGTGAAAAGCTGCATCGTGCCGATAACCGACAAGACGAAGGCGAAGAGTAGAATTGGGCGCAGAATCGGCACGGTGATGCCCCAGAACTGCTGCCAGGCGTTCGCGCCATCGATTTTCGCCGCTTCGTAAAGCTCGAGCGGGACGTTTTGCAGGCCCGCCAAGATGATGATGGCGTTGTAACCCGTCCAGCGCCACGTGACCGTCAAGAGGATGAGGAAAAAGGCGGGACCGGGCGTGTTGAGCCAATCGGGAGTCGGCAGCCCGAGCCCACCGAGCGCCGTGTTGACCGCGCCGTTCTGGTCGTTGAAAAGGAGCCGAAACACGGCGGAATACGCAACCGCGCCGACCACAACGGGCGCGAAGAACGCGAAGCGGAAAAAGCCGCTCAGCTTTAAGAGGGGCGAGTTGAGCGCCACCGCGAGAGAGGTGGCGAGCGCCAACATGACGGGAACCTGAACGAACAAGATGATGAGCGTGTTCCAAAGCGCCTGATGGAAGAAGGGGTCACTGAGGAGCCGTCCCCAGTTGACGCCGGGCTCCAACGTACTCGGCACGCTGCGCGTATCTAAAAAGGAGAGGTAGAACGAGTTGAGAATCGGCCAGGCCCAGAAGAGGATAAAGACGAGGAGATAGGGGAGCAAAAAGGTATAGGGAACGAGTTTGCTTCGCTGCATAGATACTCCAGAGGTCGCTGCGGATTTGGCGCAAGTATAGAAGATAGTGAGAGGTTTGAGTTGAGTGCGAATTCGGAGGGCGCAGGCTATTGGTACACCGTAAACTAAGTATTGATACCTTTTTACTGATATCTGATGTCACCCTGAGCCGAAGGCGTAAGGGTCTCGTCTCCCAATCTCGGCTAGTCGGGAATGGAAGACGAGATTCTTTCATCAGGCGAAGCCTATCCTGTAAAGGGCTCCACTTCGTTCCGTTCAGAATGACATGTCTCATCTTTCAACTGACAACGTAGTTAGCGGTTAGAAAAAACCAATTTTTCAGGCGTGCGTTTGAAGTTCCAGTTCAACCTAAGTGAACGGCTTAATAGGAAAAGCTCGAGCCTCAACACCTCTAAGACTCGAGCCTCCAAAAGAGGGAAAGAGACACACTCTTTCCCTCTTCACGTCGTTACTCCGACCCCTCCGCAACAGGCAACCCAACCGCGCCCGAAATCTGCTGCGCGGCGTCGTCCATCGCGGCTTGTGCGTTTTCGTAGCCGTCTTCGGCTAGGTACTGCGACAAGACGTTCGTGACGATCTGCCGCGCCTCCTGGAAGTACTGCGTGCCGCGTGCCTGCGGAATCTCGCCTAAGGTCGCCAAGATGTCCTCCCAGATCGGCTGACCGCCCCAGTACGCGACCTCTTCACCGACGTAGGGCGCGTCCAAAGCAGGCAGGTAGGAGGGGACTAAGCCGTAGTCCTCCAGCATCGACACCTGACCGTTGGTGGTCGCGAGCGCGTACTCGATGAAGGCCATCGCCGCTTCAGGGTTTTCCGTCGAGGCAGGCATCGACAGCGCAGAGCCGCCTAAGTTCGCCGCCCGCACGCCGCCTGGCTCACTCGCGGGCATCTCATAAACGCCCCAGCTGCCCGACTGGTCGGGCGCGTTCGTCTGAATCGTGCCGACGTACCACGCGCCGAAGACCGCGCCTGCTAGCGAGTCATTTTTGATGGCTTGAATCGCGCCGTTCCAGTCTATGATAGAGACGACCTCTGCGTCGTAAAGCTGCTTCATCGTCTCCATCGCGTCCACGCAGCCGGGTTGGTTCGCAGTCACCTGAGTCGCTTCGTTGTCGAAGTAGAAGCAGCCGTTCTGGTTGGCGAGCTGCCGCCAGACGCCGTCGTCTGAAAAGTCGAACCAGAGCATCTTCGCGCCCGTCGCTTCGTCGAGTTGCTGCCCGGCAGCGATAAAGTCGTCCCAGGTTTCGATGCTGCTAGGGTCGATGCCCGCCTGCTCGTAGAGGTCGCGGCGGTAGAAGGTCACCACGGGACCGGAGTCCCAGGGAACCGCAAAAATCTGATCGTTTAAGGTCAGCTCGGTCCACTTGAAGTCGGGGAACTGGTCGCGCAGTTCCGACGCGCCCATCGTGCTGAGGTCGGTGAAGCAGTCGGGGAAGCGGTTCCAGAAGACCTCAGCTTCGTTGTTTTCAATCGCGTAAACGTCGGGCATGTCGCCGCCACCCGCCGCGCAGCTTGCTAAGCCTCGGTCATAGACCTGGTCGTTACCCAAGTTTTCAACGGTAACGTTGACGTTGGGGTACTGCTCGTTGAAGCCGGGCACGAGGTCGTTTAAGGCTTCCGCGGCGACGTCCCACGCCATGACGGTGATCTCGCCCTCTAAGTTGGCTCCGTCGTCCTGCGCGAAGCACGCCGAGACCACAAGCGCGAGTAGAAGGGTATACACGTATTTCACTAAATCACTCCTTTTCGTTTTTATCCCAACCATTTGTTCGACCCGCTGGCTTATCCGCTGAGACGGTTTCGCAAGCCACACCCGTAGCAGTACTGCTAGCAGCCATAGACGTGTTGCGACCTGTCAAGAGTCGCCCTAGCTGATAAGTCCAAGTGGGTTGTATAGAAAAGTGTATCGGCACGGTACAACGTTGTCAAGCATTCTATCTTCATCGTTTGGTGCTGCAGGCGTGCGTCTCGAGCAGCTTGTAGACCTGTTTTTACTCTCAGACCTCATATACTGAAGAGGTGAATGAGCCACCACCCACCGCCTGGACAAGAGGTGTTGACCTCTTTGAAGCGGGTGAATACTGGGAGTGCCACGAAGCTTTGGAGCCCGTCTGGTTGAGCGCCGAGGGGATAGACCGCGAGTTTTACGGCGGCGTCATACTTCTGGCGGCGGCGCTGCACAAAGCTAGGGAGATGAAGAGCCCGAGAGGCGGGCGGCGCAACTACGCCAAAGCGCTCGCGCACCTAGCGCTTGTCCCGGATGAGTATGCTGGTGTGGATGTGCGCGAGTTGGAGGCGCGGGTTCACACTGCCTTACGCGACCCCTTGCGGCAACCTGAAATCCCGCTAAAAGACGGTATAACGTAGAGATGGATGAACCCAATACAGAAACAAGGCGAGATACCCTTTTACATGACCAACGCCGCGCCAGAAGACCCAATAAGCCAGGGCGCTTGACGCGCTCTCGAGAAGACAACATCGTCGCGGGTATCATGGGCGGCATTGCCGAATACGTAGACGCGAACCCGCGCACGGTAAGAATACTTTTCGCGCTCAGCTTACCGCTAAGTGGCTTTATCACGCTGCTCGGCTACCTCATTTTATGGCCTTTGATACCGCTCGAGAAAGAAGATAGTGAGTGACGCTTAGCGGTGCGCTCCGTTGACATCGAACGGTTTTTAGACGAACTTGAAAGAGGTGCGCTAGCCTTTGATGTGCGCACTTATGCGCAGCATCAGCGCGACGGGCTGCCGGGGACTGAAGTTTTGAGCTTAGAAGAGGTTCAAGCGGGCGACTTGCCTGATGTGCCCAAAGACGCGCCCATCTACCTCATTTGTGAAAGAGGTCAGGTGTCGGAGTTGGCGGGGCTATACCTCGAGGCAGCAGGGTTTGAAGAGGTCTATAACGTGGCGGGGGGGATGATGGCGTGGCGGAAAGAACAGCAATGAGTAGAAAGCAACGAGCAATGAGTCTATAGGGTTTCACTCGTTGCTCACCGTTCGTTCCCTTCGGGAGACTGCGTAACCAGCTCGACTGGGTTGCTTTTAACTCGTTGCTACCTCATCTTGCTGCTTTGTCAATCCCTTACGCCTAAACGCATCTCTCACGGTTAAACTTTAGACATGCACCACCCCACCAGCCCCTACTTTCTAAGCGTCGCCCCCATGATGGACTGGACCGATCGCCACTACCGCTACTTCATGCGGCAGCTTACGAAGCGGACGCTTCTCTACACCGAAATGGTCACGACGGGCGCGATTCTTTATGGTGACAAAGCGCGGCACTTAGATTTTTCACCTGAAGAGTTACCGCTCGCCCTGCAACTCGGCGGCGACGACCCTGTTGCTTTAGCCGAATGCGCCCGCATCGCTGAGGACTGGGGCTATTCTGAGGTCAACCTCAATGTCGGTTGCCCTTCGGAGCGCGTGCAGAGCGGCAACTTCGGCGCGTGTCTCATGGCGCAGCCCGAACTCGTCGCCGAGTGCGTGGCGGCGATGCGCGGCGCGACCTCTTTACCTGTGACGGTTAAACACCGCATCGGTGTAGACGAACTCGACCGCTATGAAGACATGGCGAACTTCGTGCGGGTTGTGTCAGAAGCTAAGCCAGCCCGCTTTACCGTCCACGCCCGCAAAGCCTGGTTACAAGGGCTCAGCCCGAAAGAGAACCGCACCGTGCCACCCTTGCGCTACGAAGAGGTCCACCGCTTGAAGCGGGAGTATCCGCACCTCTTGATCGAGATCAATGGGGGGTTCAAGACGTTAGGGTCCATCCAATCGCAACTCACTAAGGTAGACGCTGTGATGGTCGGACGCGCTGCTTACGAAACGCCCTACCTCTTTGCGACGGTTGACCGTGACGTATTTGGTGAAGAGGTGGAGCCGCCGACGCGCCGTGAGGTCGTGGAGGGGATGCTGCCTTACGTAGAGGCGCAGCTAGATAAAGGCGTCTACTTGAACCGCATCACGCGGCATATGCTGGGGCTTTTCGCGCATCAGCCCGGCGCGCGGGCGTGGCGGCGTTTTATCAGCGAGAACGCGCATAAAAAGGGTGCGAGCGTTGAGGTTTTGTTGGGTGCGTTAGAAGAGGTTCCTGAAAGCGTTTTAGATGCGCGACCTCTTCAAGAGGACGCTGTTTCGGTCTAAGGTTCTCGAGCCTTCGTGAGAGCGAGCAGCGCCGCTTCATACTTCTCTTTCGACCTCTCTTGTAACCAGGGCTCCAACTTTCCCCAACTCCTTATCAGCTTTTCCCTGACCCAGGTTGCGCCATCGGCAATTCCCAACCTTTCATGAACATACGCGAAATAGAGCAGCGACGGTACGTTTTGAAGGTGCGCTAGAGCGTCCGCTGAGGCTAAACACCGCGCTTCGGGCGTGGTTCTTTTACCTTGAACGCTGCCCCGGTGCTCAGCGATGCAGCGCTTTACGGCGTCTATCTTCTCGGCCGGATAACCTAAAGAGGTCAAGAGGTCTTGAGCCTCGAGCGGTCCATGAATATGATGTTCCGCGTAAAGCGCTTCATCCTTGACGCTCGCATAGTCGTGCAGAAGTGCGGCGAGTGTGACGACCTCTTCGTCCGCGCCGAACTCCGCCGAGAGGTCCTTGCCTAAGCGCACGACCTCTTGAATGTGATGCGTCCAAATACCGTAGCCGAAGACGTTGGTGGGCGCGGCGCAGACGCGTTCGACGACGCGCGCGACTTCTTGAACGGTATCGGTCATGCGTCTACTGCTCTATAGACGGATAGTCTCGAGCCGTACAACCTTTCCGAAGCGTTCCGCTGCCCCACCACGCTGAAGAGGTCTCGCACGGTAGAGCATTTCGAGCAAACGACGCCATGTTCTTTTAGCTGGCGGGTTGCGTCGTCTCTACAGCCCTCACACCACATTCTTTTCCTTCAGCTCGGCAATCTCCTCACTCGCGTAACCAAGCTCACGCAGCACCTCTTCGCTATGCTGCCCGAGCGTCGGCGGCGGCGTTTCGACTGCGCCCGGCGTCTCGGAGAGCTTCACGGGAATCCCGGCTAGGGTCAGCTCGCCCACAGTCGGGTGCTGGAGTGTGACGAACATGTCCCTCGCGGCGGCGTGAGGGTCGTTCACGACCGCTTCGATGCTCTGAACCGGCGACGCGGGCACGCCCGCCTCGTCCAGACGCGCCAACCACGCATCCGTCGTTCGCGTTTTGAACGCCTCGCTCAGCGCCTCGACGAGCGCGCCTCTGTGCGCCACGCGCCCTTCGTTCGTGCGGTAGTCGGGATTGTCGCCTAGCTCGGTGAGGTCGAGGGCTCCGGTGAGCTTCTCCCACAAGCTGTCGTTGCCCGCGGCGACGACCACGCTGCTGTCTTGCGTTTCGAACGCTTGATAGGGCACGATCGAAGGGTGCGCCGAGCCGTAGCGCTCGGGGTTTTCGCCTGTCGCGAAGTAGTTGCTCGCTAGATAGGTCAGCCACGAGAGCTGTCCGTCGAAGAGCGACGTGTCGATGTACTGACCCTCGAGCGTCTCCTCCCTCGCCCTCAGCGCCGCTAAAATCCCGATCACGCTCCACATCGCCGCGCCGAGGTCGGCGACCGCGACGCCGACGCGCACCGGGGGCAGTTCGGGGTAGCCCGTGACGCTCATGAGGCCGCCCATCGCCAGCGCGATGATGTCGTAACCCGGTTTATCGCGGTAGGGTCCGGTCTGTCCGAAGCCCGAAATCGCGCAGTAGATGAGGCGCGGGTTGAGACCCTTCAGAGTTTTGTAGCCGACGCCCAACTTGTCGGCGGTGCCGGGGCGGAAGTTCTCGACCACCACGTCCGCCCATTTCGCCAAACGGTACAAGACCTCTCTACCCTCGTCGGTGCTCAGGTCCAAGGTGAGGCTGCGCTTGTTGCGGTTGACGGACAAGAAGTACGCCGACTCGTCGCCGATGGAGGGCGGCACCCAGCCCCGCGTGTCGTCGCCACGACCGGGACGCTCGACCTTGATGACGTCCGCGCCTAGGTCCGCCAAGACCATCGTGCAGTAGGGACCGCTCAGGACGCGCGAGAGGTCCAAAACGCGCAGGTTTTCGAGAGGTTTCATGACCCGCTATGATACCAGGTCTTTCGGGCTCGAGAATCCTTACCGGGTCGGCGTCACGCCCAAGAGGTCGGCTGTCAAATCGACTTAAACGCCTCGAAGGGCTCTTTGCAAGCGTTGCAGACGTGAATCGACTTGCAGAGCGTCGGACCGAAGGTGTTCTTGGTCGAGGTGTCGAACGAGCCGCAGCGCGGGCAGGAAACGGGGGAAGCCTCGAGCTGAATGAGCCCGTCATCCTCACTCGCGGGCGCGGGCGGCGCGATACCGAATGCGTGCAGTTTCGCCTTCGCCTCTTGACCTATCCAATCCGTACTCCAAGGGGGCGAGAGGACGGTCTTCACCTCGACCTCTTCGAAGCCAAGCTCGCGCACCTTCGCCTCGATGTCGTCATGCATCACGCGCAGCGCGGGGCAGCCGGAAAAGGTCGGCGTCATCGCGACCTTCACGCTTTCGCCCTCTAGTTCGACGCTGCGCACGATGCCCATCTCTACAACGGAGACGACGGGGATTTCCGGGTCTTTGACCTCTTCTAAGGCGTTCCAAATCTCCCTTTCTGAGGGTAGGGTCAGCGTCTTACTCGACATCCGTCACCAGGTCCCTTCCGGCTCGAGCCGCGCGACCTCTTGTAAGTCGTCCAAAAGTTGAGATAGGTGTTGGGTGTGGGACTCTCGAGATGGCGGCGGCGTTCCCTCACTGGGAAGAGAGAGGTTTGTCGCTTCCAGATGTTGCGTCACGTGCTCCAACCAAACCTCTTTGACCTCTTGCAGACTCGGAAAGATACCCACTTCGATCAACACCTCTTCATCAGGGACCGGTACAAAAAGCCCCTGCGCATAACCCCAAAGCTCGTCTAGCGCCCGCTGCATCCGCGCGTTCGACTCCTCCGTCCCGAGCCCCAACCGCTTCACCCAAGCGTGCGTGTGCTGCACGTGGAAGCGCTCTTCGCGGAGCATCTTCTGGGCAACTTCGACAAGAGGTCTGTACGAACTTCCGGTCAACCTCTTCAAATAAAGCTGCTCGTACATGTCGAAGAGGTATTGCCGCAGCATCGTGAAGGCCCAGTCGCCTTTAGGAAGCTCGACGAATTGGACGTTGCGCCACTCGTCCAGACCTCTTGTATAGACGAGTGTGTCCGCGTCACTGCCGTCAAGCGGTTCTAGGAGCCCATACCAGAGCGTCGCGTGCCCCAGCTCGTCCTGCGCGAGGTTCGCCAGCGCGATGTCCTCCTCTAAGATGGGCGCGTGCCCCGTCCACTCGCTGCCCCTATGCGCGAGGATGAGTTCGTCGTCGGCGAGCGCGGTGAGTTTGCGGATGAGTACGGTTTTAACCTCTTGCTTTTCAAACACGTTCATGACGTCTTTCCCCGCTCCTTCTTGCGCTTCTTCGCGCTCGTCATCCCGTACTCGGACTGCTGCTTATACGTCTTGTCCTTCGCGGGCTCGAACCAGCTTGCGGCGTCCTCGTCGCGGCTTCTCACCACCGACACTTCGGGAAAAGCCCACCAGACCAGCGCGTTTTCGTCGGTAAACGTCTCGATCGCCTTCTCAAGCGCGGCTCGAGGCGTTTCAGCCTCTACGTCACCCACATAATCCACGAAGGTCAGCGAGGGGCGGTGGCTCGTCTTGCGGCAGATGAGATAGCTTTGTGACGGACCGCTCTCTCCCGAGGAGAGGATGTCGGGACTTACCTCGAGTTCCTCCGCCGTTACCGAAAAGATATCCTCCGCCGGGACGACCCACATGCTGACCGCCCGCGGACGCCGCGCGAAGACGTTCCGCGCCGTGAGGAGCGCGTGCTCGGGGTCGGTGGCGTGCACCGTACCCACGGCTTGATGCGGCTTTTTGGGCGTGTCTTGCTTGAAGACTTCCCAGCGGGGCCACTGCGTGTCGTTTGCTTTGGGCTGACTTGAATTCATGGGTACACGTTTCACTTAAAAGCGCGTCAGTGAGTCAGCACATCAGCGAGTCAGGAAAACCTAAAAACCTGAAGTGCTGAGAACCTGACTAGCTGATGTGCTTCTCCGCATACGCTTCCATCGCCTCGCGCACCCACGCGCCCTCGTCATGCGCTTTCTGGCGTGCGCCTAAGCGCTGCTCGTTGCACTCACCGCCACCTTTGACGACGCGCCAGAACTCGTCCCAGTCGATGGGTCCGTGCTGCCAGTTGCCCGTCTCCTCATCAAAACGGAGGTCGGGGTCGGGGATGGTGAGACCGGCTTCTAAAAGCTCCGGTGCGTGCTCATTTAAGAACTCCTGGCGCACCTCGTCGTTCGTCTTCGTCTTCACGCCCCACTTTTTAAGTTGCGGCGTGTTCGGCGAGTCGGAGTCGTGCGGTCCTAACATCATCATGGAGGGCCACCACCAGCGGTTCAGCGCGTCCTGCGCCATCTCACGCTGCTTGGGCGTGCCTTGCGCGTACTTGATGACCATCTCTTTGCCCTGCTTGTGGTGAAAGGTCTCCTCGGTGCAGATGCGCACCATCGCGCGGGAGTAAGGTCCGTACGAGCACCGCGCTAGCATCGTCTGGTTTTTAATCGCCGCGCCGTCCACGAGCCAGCCGATCATGCCGACATCTGCCCAGGTTAAGGAGGGATAGTTAAAAATCGAGGAGTACTTGGCTTTGCCGCAGAGGAGTGCGTCCACCATCTCTTCACGGGTCGCGCCCAGAGTCTCAGCGGCGTGGTAGAGGTACTGCCCGTGCCCCGCTTCGTCTTGTACCTTGGCTAAAAGAATCATCTTGCGCTGCAAGGATGGCGCTTTGGTGATCCACTCGCCCTCGGGCAGCATTCCGACGATTTCGCTGTGGGCGTGCTGGCTGATCATGCGGATGAGCTGCTTGCGGTACGCCTCGGGCATCCAGTCGCCGGGTTCAATTTTTTCGCCCTTGGCGATGCGGGCTTCGAACGCCCCTGACTTCGCCGCTTCGATCTGCTCGGGCGAGAAGTCAACTCGGTTCTGTACGGGGACTTGCGTTGTTACAGGTGACATGTGCGTCCTCCTCTGTCAGGACTTTTCTGCGTTGAGCGCGTCAAAAATGAGCGCCGTATACTTCTCGGTGAGTTCGTCTAAGCTGAGCGCGCCGCCCTCGCGGAACCACTGATAGGTCCAGTTTAAGGACGAAAGCACGAAGAGCGTGGCGAGCTTGGGGTCTTCGACGCAGAACATGCCCTCGCGGACGCCTTCTTCGACCGCTTTGCGAAAGTGACACTCGTAGGCGTCGCGTCGCCCGGTGATCTGCGCTTTGTATTCGTCGGATAAGAACTTCCACTCGTGAAAGAAGACGGTGGCGCGCGGCAACTCCTGCACGATAACCTGCAGATGTCCGCGGATAAGCGCTCTCAACCTCTCGTCGGGCGCGAGCGAATTGTCCACACCGTTCGCCGTTTCTAAAAATGCATCCGCCGCGCGGTTCACGACCTCTTGGAGCAACTCCTCTTTCGAGCTGATGTGGGCGTACAGGCTGCTGCCGCGCAGCTCCAGCGCGCCCGCGATGTCACGCATCGAGGTGGCGTGGTAGCCGCGCTCGCGGAACAAGTTGCCCGCCGTGGTGAGGATTTCGCTCCGCCTATCCATCACCCTTAGTGTACCAAACGAACGCTCGTTAGGCAAGGGGTCCGGGCGGGCATTAGGGCACGATCGTTCCCCAGTAGACCCAACTAACCCGGAAACGATATCCCTTTTTTCTGGACTGACTCCGCAAAAGGGAAAGCCTCGCCGCAACTGAGCAAGGACGGTGTGGGGAGGGGCAGGTACTTGCGCCGTCCGAGTTGCTACAGCGCCCTCATAAAAACCTCGTAACGACCTGTTCCCTAGAGCACCGTTAAGGTGACACCATATACCATCTCGAATCGCGCCACGCATCATCTTCCCACGCTTTGCCAATAGTTTAAGCCCTCTTCGCGTGCGAAAAGGGCTTTGTCAACTTCTTTGTGGTCGAGTCTCAACTAACAAATAGGGTCACCGCTGCGGTCAGCGTTGACCGACGTTAAAATACCGCTGATCTGCGACGCTAAGTGCGGTTCCTGGTCGCTGAAGTCGGCGAGCTGTTGACAGATAGCACTCACCTCTAGGTCGTTACCGATCTCAGCCTCATAGACGATGCCCATCTGCAACTGCTCTAGGATTTTATGCGTGTCCTTCATAGCTCCCCTAACATTCTTCTGAATAAACTTTCCACACCTTAACGCTAGAGAGCAGCGGCGGCGTGTGAAGTTCTTCCCCTCGCCTCATTGAATGTGAAAAAAGATGCTCAGCTATGAAAGCGCCCCCGCTTCGTTAGGGAACATTATGTACGGTTAAGTAGGTCTTGACTAGGGTGGGGCTTACCGAAGTGAGGGGTACAAGTGGGAGTGTCAGCAGTATTTTTATACTTCGCGATCAGAATATAGTGCTCGACCTCTTCAACACACAATCATCTTTTTCAGCGAGGGAGTGCGCGGCGTAGGGGCGATTCGCACAGTGATAAACTATGTGCCCCGGATGATCCTTATTATTCACCGGCAACCTCACTCGAGTGCTGGAGGTTCGAGAAACCGGACGTGCTGAGCGTGTCCAAGGTATAAAGGTACGTATGGCGAAACCCCGTATTATCTTAGATTGCGATCCCGGTCACGACGACGCCATCGCGCTGCTCGTCGCCGCGCAGCACTGCGAGGTCTTAGGCGTCACGGCGGTCAGCGGCAACGTGCCGCTCGAGCTGACCACCCAAAACGCGCTCATCACCGCGCAGATTTTGGAGTTAGACGTTCCCGTTCATGCGGGCGCGAAGAGACCGCTCGTCGCGGAGCCCAAACACGCCGAGTTTATCCACGGCGAGACGGGCTTAGGTGGTCCTGACCTGCCAGACTTAAAGCGCGAAGCCAAGAGCCGCGACGCGGTGCGTTTCATCATCGACACCGCGCGGGCGCATGAAAACCTCTGGCTCGTCGCGACGGGTCCGCTGACCAATGTGGCGCTCGCGCTGCGCAGCGCGCCCGACCTGGCGGAGCGCTTGGCGGGTGTTTCGCTCATGGGCGGCTCGGCGAGCTTCGGCAACGTCACGCCCGTGGCTGAATTCAATATCTGGGCAGACCCGGAGGCGGCGGCAGTGGTCTTCGGCAGTGGTACAAAGATCATCATGTCGGGCCTCAACGTGACGCATAGGTGGATGATCCTCGAGGAAGACATCGCTGAGATTCGCGCTTTAGGAAACGCGGCGGCGACCTTTACAGCGGACATGCTGGATTTCTACTGCCGCGCCTACGCCGAGAAGTTTTACGGGCGCACTGAGGGACCGCTCCACGACCCCTGCGCGGTGCTCGCGCTCACCCATCCCGAGCTGTTTACCTTCGAAGCCCGTCACGTCAGCGTCGAGACGCAGGGGCAGCACACGCGGGGCATGACCGTCGTGGACGAGCGCGGCGTGAAAGAGGAGGCGACTCGCAACGTCCAAGTGGCTTACGACATCGACCGGGAGAGGGCGTTAGAGGTGCTTTTAGCGTCGATTCGTGCCTATTCGTAAAGTCGAAGTGTTCCGACCGCAGCCAAGACGATATGGTAATAGACAACGACTAAGGAGAAGCACGTGATCGAGTTTCACCGCGTCACCAAAACCTACCCGCGCACCCACACGCACGCGCTGAGAGATGTCAACTTCCGCATTCAGAAGGGTGAGTTTCTCTATATCACCGGGCATTCGGGCGCGGGCAAGTCGACGCTGCTGTCGCTACTACTGCGGCGCATCAACCCGACCGAGGGCAGCGTCTATATTCTAGGGCAAGACCTCAGCAAATTGCGCGAGCGCAGGCTGCCGCTCTTGCGCCGCAGGATCGGCATGGTCTTTCAGAGCCACCGCCTCTTGCCGCACCTGAGCGCGGCGGACAACCTCACCTTCGCGCTCAGGGCGGTGGGCGAGCGCGGCAACTACGAGCAGCGGGCGTTGGCGGCGCTGCGCCAGGTCGCGCTGGCGCATAAACGCAAAGCGTTCCCCGTCGAACTCTCCTTGGGCGAGCAGCAGCGCGTCGCCATCGCGCGGGCGATGGTCACCAACCCGCCGCTGCTCCTCTGCGACGAGCCCACCGGCAACTTGGACCCCGACACGAGCTGGGAGATTTTAGAGCTGCTCAACGATTTCAACATCAAGGGAACGACCGTCGTCGTGGCGACGCACGCCAGAGAACTCGTCGACCAGCTCCGCCGCCGCACCATCGTGCTGAGAAATGGTCAGGTCGTGCGCGACGATGAGGTGGGTGGGTATTCGCTCTAGGCGAAGGTATCTCGTCATGCGGGTGTGCAACTATCCTCCGTGCGAGCACCGCACAGTTCCCCTTGCGCAACGCGGCACACCGGCTAGGAAGTAGCGTGGAGATTAGGCGAATCGGCAAGTATCAAGAGGTTGACGCGCGGGGGTACTTACAGAGCGTCGGCGACGCCGCCAATATTCAAGGCGCGTGGTTAGAAGCCGTGCAGATGTTAGAGCGGGCGTATCTCGAGCGGTGGCCCAACCTTCACAGCCTCTACGTCCGAGGGTCTTTGGCGAAGGGGACGCCTGTCGAGCATGTGTCTGACATCGACAGCTTCGCGGTGATGGAGCCTAGCTGGGACAATACGGTGACGTATGACGAGGTGAAGGTCTGGGCAGAAGAGGTCGAGCAGGCTATTCAGAGCGCGTTTCCTTTCGTCGCTGGCGTTGAAGTAGGACTCGAGGCGTACGCGGGCGTCCTCGAGCGGGACAACCCCTACACCTTCATCCTCAAAACGGAAGCCGCTTGTGTGTACGGCGACGATTTGGCGAGAGATATTGAGCCGTACGCGCTAGACTATAGTATCGCCTTTCAGACTAAACACTTTCAGCAACACCTAGACCTCTTCTTGGATGAGTATCCGCAGGAACCCGAGGCGGAAAAGGCTAACTTTTTGGTCTGGCTGATGCGGCGCTTTCTCCGCTTGGGGATGGAACTGGTGATGATAGAAGAGAGGCGCTACACCCGCGACCTTTATCTCTGTTACGAGAGCTTCGCGAAACACTATCCCGCGCATAAAGGGGAGATGTATAGAGCGCTCGAGCTAGCGATCAAGCCCGAAGTAAACCCGGAGAGTGAGCTTTTCGTCGAGGCGTTTGGTGCGTGGTTGGCGGGGGAGGCTGAGCGCTGCCTCGCGAGGTGGCGCGCGTAGGGGGTCAGCCCGTAGTGACTTCGGCGTACTCCGGCGCGAAGAGAATCCAGTGCTTGTAGGGCGCTAAGTCGATAGCCTCGCCGTCTTCGGCGAAGAAGCTGAAACCGTCCCTGGGGCTCCAGGTGCCGGGAATCTCCTTGCCGCGCAAGAAGAGGGTCGCGTCGCCGCCGCTGTAGGGCAAGTAGAGGCGGCCTTCGGGGTCGCCGGGGTAGGGGAACGCCGTGACCTGCGCGGTGACGACCGCGTCGACGAGCACGTCCTCGCCGCCCGCGTCGGAGGCGTCCGCGCCGTTTCTGAGCCAGCGGTACTGACCGAGCGACGAGACGTAGCGAAAGCCGCTCGAGTAGTCCGCCGAGTAGTTCACCGACACGCTCGCCGCGCCGGGCGCGTTATCGGCGGGGCGGTACGCGGAGCCGCGCAGGACGCGCGAAGCGTCTAGCTCGAGGCGGGCGATGGCCTGCCGGAGTGCGCTGCCGCTGGCGTAGGTGCTGTAAGGTGCGCGCTGGCTGCTCGCGACGAAGAAGGGCTCACTTTGCTCCAAGGCGTCCAAGGTCGTGCGTCCTCTGGCGATGTCGCTCAAGGCACTCGGCGAGCCGCCGACGTGAACGAGCGTGCCGTCCATCGCGCTCGCCGCCGCGACGAAGTACTCCCTCGCGCTGCGGATCGGACCGACCTCGCGGGGCGTGCTGTTGGGGTTGTTGTAGACGCTCATGAGCCGCGTCAGCCCGCCCTCCACGGGCATCTCGAACACGGCGGAGGCCTCGCGTAAGCCCGTCTGCGGGTAGCCGAGCGCGTTGTCCAGGACCACCGCGATGGGCTGGGTGCGGCGCACCTCGTAGGGCGTGCGGCTCGCCGGGGCTCCGGCTGGCGGCGCGCTCAAAGCTTCGGGCGCGCTCGCCGCGCCCGCGTTGTCCGCTTGCGCGGCGTCCTGAACTTGCGTCTGCCCGGTGTCGGGCGCGTTGCCGCCGACGGCGTCGACCTCTCTCTGCGCGGCCTGGTCGCCGGACTGGGACGCTTCGGCCGTTTCAGCGGCTTGGCTGGGCGTCTCGGGCACTTCCGCCGCCACAGTGACTTGCGGGCTCGGGATGCTTTCCGCTTCAGCCACCTGCACGCCTGGCGTGACTGCTAACGCCCTCGGGGTCGGCACCGCGACCGCAACTTGGGGTGTTGGCACACTCTGCGCACTCGGCACGGACGCCTGGGCTTGCGGCTGGGGGATGGCCCGTTCGGGCACGCTCGCGCTCACGTCGGGCGTCGGCACGGGTCTCGCTGCGGCGACGGACGCCTGCGCCTGGGGCGTCGGCACGCTCTGCTCGGCGGCGACAGCGACCTGCGCGCTGGGCTCGGGCACGGCGACGCGGGCGGCGACCTGAACTCGGGGGGTCGCGGCAACCGAGCGCGCTTCGGGCACGTTCGCGGCGGCGCTGGGCCGCGGTACGGGGATGGCTTCGGCGAGGGGTTGGGGCTCGAGTTCCACCTCCTCGACCTCGGGTAGCGTCGCCGCAGCCTCTTGTGGCGGCAAGTCGAGCGGCTCGGCGCGCGGCGCGGGCACGCTCGCTTGGGGCGCTGGCGGGGCGGCTGGGGTCGGGTCCTGCGCCGGTTGCGTTTGTGCTTGGGGCGCGGCTGACGCCTCCGGCGTAGGCGCAGCGGTCGGCGTGCGCGGCGCACCCGCCGCCTCGCTCGCCACTTCCGGCTCTGCCGCTTGCGGGGCGGGGTCGGCGGCGGCTGCCGCGTCGTTCGTGTCCGCTTGTTCGCTCGGACCAAGTTCTAACACGATGAAGTTTTCGGGCTCCAGGGGCGTCGGCGTGACGTAGGCGTAGATGATTAGAAAGATTCCCCCCAGATGTAGGAGAAGCGACAGGAGGAAGGCTCGCCGCTTCTCCTTGTCGCGCCAGAAGCTCCGTTCGTTCTCCCGATAGTTCCTGCGTCGCACGTTTCTAGTTGCCACCCGTCGCGATGGCGACGCGCTGCGCCCCGGCTTGTTTGATCAGGTCCATCACCCGCACCGGCAAGCCGTAGCGCACGGACTGGTCGGCGCGGAGCACCACCGTGTCCGAGGCGCTCGACGCCAAGACCTCGCGGAGCACCGCGACGAGGTCGCCCTCGGCGACCTGCGAGCCGCCCACGAAAATCTGGTCGTCTTGATTGATAGTCACCGTCGGCAGTTCCGACGACTGCGCCTGGCTGCTCTGCGCTTGGGGCAAGTCGACGGGCAGCCCCGACTCGAGCGTGATAAACGTCGTCGAGACCATGAAGAAGATGACGAGCAAGAACACCACGTCCACCATCGGCGTGAGGTCGAGCCCTAGGCCCGTGCGGTTCCTGCGGCTAAGACGCCCGAACCGGTTCATAGTCGTCCTCGTCTCTCACTGTATCGTCTCGGTTCATCTCGGCGTCGGCTCCTTCGCCGCGCCGCTCCTTGCGCCCCGAAACCACCTCGACCACGTTGCCCATCAGCTCTTCGCGGCGGCGCTCGATCTCTAGGAGGATATTGTCCACGCGGCTCGAGAGGTAGTTATACCCGATAAGGGAGGGGATCGCCACGATAAGACCCGCCGCGGTGGTCACGAGCGCCTGCCCGATGCCGTCGGCTAAGGCGGCGGGGTTGCCCGTACCCTGCTGCGAAATCTCTGAAAACGCGATGATCATGCCCGTAACGGTTCCTAAAAGCCCCAAGAGCGGCGCGATCTGCGCGATGGTGCCGAGCGGACGCAGGCCTTTCGTGAGCCGCTGCT
Source organism: Trueperaceae bacterium (assembly GCA_965213925.1). Lineage (GTDB taxonomy): Bacteria > Deinococcota > Deinococci > Deinococcales > Trueperaceae > CBDBZX01. The sequence continues at coordinate 2,788,278 of OZ243927.1, read as the reverse complement.
CTTCGCCCAAGGTCGCCTCCTGAAAGGCGGCTTCGACGGCGGCGCGTCCATAAGGCAGGCGCGTCAGAGCGGCCTTTAAGACCCTCGCGATCGGTCCGCCGTGATTCTCACAGGCGACGAGCGCCATCTCGAGGTTGCGCTCGCGCACGGCGGCGTTGACGCGCGCCATCAGCTTGTCGACGTCCATGCGTTCTTTAGAGAGCTTGAGAAGGCGCTCGATAAAGAGGTAGAGCGCGTATAAAGAGATGAGCAAAATAGCGATGAGTACAGGTCCGCCGCTGCGAAGAAGGTCCATTACTAGTATCCTAAGCGCCCGCTGGCTTAATCAGATGAGAGAGCATAGCATCTTCAGTGTAACGTGCATTGGCGCACGGCGGCAATCACTAACGTAACGCGGCGGCTTCATCAACACCTCATCATTGCGGCGAGGCGAGAAAAATGTACCAGGTCCACGCGCCCCAAAAATTTCCTATTGTATGCTGACTGGACGAGTAGATGAGGCATTTAGGGCGGCTAGCCGCCCTGAGTACCTACCCTCACCTCGACGCTTTTCAACGGTTGATTAGAACGATTTGTTCTGAGAACTGATCTTAGCGTTCTGTGCTCGCTTATCGGTGTGAGTTCGCCCTCAACGTTGAGTGGTAAGGTCGCGTATTTTACGTATGAGAGGGTTGCAAAAACGTCTTGAAGGGACTGTGAGCATCCTTCCAGCGAGTTTCAAGATGGGTAGAAAGGAAGCGTGAAACGTGGTTAGGTCCCTTAAAAACTCGAGAGTTGGACCCTTGTTGACCCCCCTTTTTAAGGTGCTCAGCGACGTGTACCTCTTTCGCATCGTCCCGCTGATTCCCGAAAAAGTGTTTATCAAGCAGGCGTTCCGAAATAGGCTAGGGTACGAGCCGGACTTGGACAATCCCTAAGACCTTAAACGAAAAGATCACGTGGCTCAAGCTGAACGAAAGAAAACCGCTCCATACGGTATGCGCCGACAAGTACGCCGTGCGAGACTACATAAAGGAAAAGCTGGGCGAAGCCTACCTCGTCCCCCTACTCTTTCACACGCAAGACCCGGCTGACATCAAACCTGAAAATCTGCCCGACACGCCGCACATCATCAAGACGAACCACAATAGCGGCGGCGGAGCCTTTATCGTCAGGGACAAGTCACACGTCGACTTTGAAGCCGTCCGCAAGTCACTGCGCACGCAGCTCAAAAGGAACTACTACCACCGCTGGAAGGAGTGGCAGTACAAGAATATCGAGCCGCGCATCGTCGTAGAGAAGCTCCTGCTCGAGGGCTCTGACGTTCCCAACGACTACAAATTCCACTGCTTCAACGGCAAAGTGGCGTTTATCCAGGTCGACTTAGATAGATTCACCGGACACAAGCGCAACCTCTATGACCCGGACTGGACCTTCATCGACTGCGCGTGGAAGTACGAGAACGGTCCGGACATCCCCGCGCCGCCCAAGTTCGACGAGATGAAGGCGCTCGCAGAGACGGTCGCCCAAGACTTTCGCCTCGTGAGGGTTGACTTTTATAACATCGAGGGCGACATCTATTTCGGCGAGCTGACCTTTCATCCGGAAGCAGGCGTAGGTCCCTTCTCTCCGCCCGAATGGGACAGAAGGTTCGGCGAGCAGCTTACGCTCTAGCGCCGTTCGGCGAGGTGGTCACAGTCACCGCGCGTAAGGTTGAGCGTCCAAACCGCGTTCACGCCCGCTGTGAACTGAATACTCGGTATGACACCATGACGGGGTGGACGCAGCTACCTTTTACGGCGCACCCGAACACCAGACCTTTACGCTCGGCAACGGTTCCCGAAGGGCGCTCCTACTACACGGCTTTCCCGGCACGCCCGCGGAGCTGCGCGGGGTCGCCCAGATGCTCGGCTCGAGCGGCTACAGGGCGACCGCGCCCCTCTTGCCGGGCTTCGGTATGGACATACCCCGCCTCGGCGAGAAGCGCTGGGAAGATTGGCGCAGCGCCGCTTTGGAACACTGGCGAGCGCTCCAGACTGACGACGAAGCGGGAGTAGAAACGCAGCGAACGCTGCTCATAGGTTTCTCGATGGGCGGAGCCCTCGCGCTCCACCTCGCGGCTGTCCTGTCCGCCCGATCAGCTCGTGCTCATCGCCCCGTTCTGGCGCATGAACGACCCGCGCACGCGCCTCTTGCCCCTCGTCAAATATGTGATGCCGACCCTCAGACCGTTCGGAAAGGCTGACTTTGCCGACGCAGCCGTGCGTCAACAGTTCGAGCGGCGGCTGCCGGGCGTTGACCTGGACGACGCCGAGGTGCAGCGGCGGCTGCGCGAAGAGGTCGTTTTGCCGACCTCTTCGGTGGACGAACTGCGCAAGCTCGGGCGTTCGCTGCCTACCACGTCGCTGACGCGCGTGAACGCGCCCACGCGCATCTTGCAAGGGATTCGACGACACGACGGTGACGCCCAAAGACACGCGCAACGCTTCTGACGCCGGCTCGCCGGCCCCGTCACGCTGCACGAGTTCAGCGCCGACCACGAGGTCACGAAGCCGCACGGCAAAGGGCACGAGACGCTCTTGCATCTCCTGCACTCAGCGCTCTAATTAGCCCTCTAAAACGATGCGCCTGTCCACCTGAAAAGTGTCGTTGGGCGGGGTCTTTCTCGAGATAAAACTCACCGCGTCCACCTTGAACGAGAGCGGCTCCCAGTCCGCTTGCAGCCGCTTCAAGAGGTCGTTCTTCGCGCCTCGCCCCTGCACCTGTCCGACGCTCAGGTGCGGCGTAAAGCCGCCCGCAAAGGAGCGCGTCTCGCTGTAGGCGGGGGCGGCTCGCCACAGTTTCGTCTGCAGGTCGATGACCTTTTCCGCTGGCTCGGGGCGCAACCAGACGCTGTAGCTGCCCCTGCCATGCTGAAACGTGTCGAACGTCGCTAACGTAACCTCGAAGGGCGTGATGTCCCACCCGACGGGCGCGAGCTGCCCCGCCGCCTCGGTGAACTTGACTTTGGGGAAAAACGGGTAGAGCAGCGTGATGTGGGGCATCCAGCGCTTCACTTGCTTATCGTGAACGCGCCGAATCTCCTGGATAGGCTCCCACACCTCTTCAGGCGGAATGATAACGAGCGCAGTCTGGTGGGTTTTGTCTCTCATCAGGGCAGTGTAACAAGCGTACATACCGGCATTGGTGCAGAGAAGCCCGACCTCGGCGCGCGACTCGCGGTCACATTGTCGCTGAGCCTCGAGGTTTCGTGCACAACATCGAGACTAAACGAAGCACGGCTTCCGTGCCGAATGCACCGTCCGAACGCGACCTCTGTGACATGATGGATGGAGAGCCTACTCAGTTTCGTCTACGCTGCCCGGAGGGTATCACATGCTCGTCAACCGCCTGCTCCGCACCGTTGTAACGCTCATCCTCTGCTTGCTCAGCCTAAGTTTTGCCCAGAACGGAACCCAACATGCCCTCTCGTCGGGCGACGCCTTAGCTGTCAACGAAGCGGGCGAGGTGCTCGTCGCCGGTCGCGCCTCCTACCCTAATACCTGGAGCCGAGCGGGTCTCAACACCGTGTTTTACAGCAAGTATTCGCCGGACGGGGAGCAGCAGTGGCTGGAAACTTTGACTTTTGAGCGTGACACACCCGTGAGCGAGGTCGCCTTTGACAGCGCAGGCGACCTGATCGTCGCAGGTCGGACGAGCAGGAGCCTCTACGCGGAGCATCGGGGCGAGATGGATGTCTATCTCGCAAAGTACCGTGAGGGTAAGCCGATGTGGAGGCAGCAGTTCGGTTCACCTAAAGGGGACGCGGTGTCTGACCTCTTCATCGATCAAGAAAACAACGTTTACCTCTTGGGCAGTATAGGGGGTGCATTAGTCGAGGACGTACAAGGAGACCGTGATACTTATGTCGCCAAATACAGCCCGCAAGGTGAGCAGCTCTGGGTACGTCAGTTCAGCGTTAGCACCAGGGGTTCGGAATCGCTACGGGCGCTCACCGTCGATGCCGAAGGGAACGTCTACTTCACGGGCTACTACTCGCTAGAAGAGGTCGAGCTTCGTCCGGGCACTGTTCCCACAGGCGTCGACGTCCTTTTAGTAAAGCTCAACGCTTCAGGCGAGATGCTCTGGGAGCGTATCTTTGGAAGTGTTGTCATTGAGCGCGTGCATGGTTTAGCGGTGAGCGGTGAAAGCGTATATGTAACAGGCGACACGGCGAGCAGTTCAGGCACATTGGGTGAAGTTTTGGAATACCCTACCAATTCGAAAGCTAGGGTAAGTATCGACGGTATTCTAGCCCACTACAGCACCTTGGGCGAGCAGCAGTGGGTTAGGCACTTTGGCTATAACCGAGGATATAGTGGCTCATCGGTAGCGGTTGACATCGAGCGAAGCGTCGTCGTCGGTAGTGGCAACGGCGCTTTGGGCGGACCAGAGTTAGGCGCTTCAGATGCCTTTGTCATGAGCGTGACCCCCGAGGGCCAGTTCGAGTGGGCGGACAGCTTCGGCACCGAGCACTTCGACGAAGCACGAGCGGTCATCACCGATGAGGCGAGCAACATCTACGTCACGGGCTACTTGAACCAGATATGGGAAGACGACTATGGAACTGGTTCAAGGGGTCAGCTCAGCTTCGTCGCCAAGTACAGCCCGCAGGGTGAGCGGCTCTGGCTCGAGACGCTGAACCTTTCGCGGTAGTAGTGACTCTTTTCCAGGTGCTCGGTTTCGTTCGCAAGGTGGCTCTCCCGATGCCTGTATGTGACATCGGAAAAGCGAGAGAGCACTAGAGCACCTTCTTGAAGTTGATCTCAGCGGGCTGGCGCGCGAAGCCGAGCTTCGTATTCACGGCGAGCATAGGCGCGTTGCGCGCGTTGTTCCAGGTTTTGATCTCCGTGTAGCCGCCCTCCTTCGCCCAGATGAGGTTCTTGACCTTGAGCGCCGTCGCGACGCCCGCCCCGCGCAGTTCGCGCCCGACCGCCGTGAAGCCGTTGTAGAGGTGTCGCGCGTCCCCTTCCGAGCCGCCGAGTTCGCTGAAGCCGCGCCACGCGCCCCCATAGCGCGCAACTTGGAGCGCGTCCGGTATGAATTCGGGCGTGTCGAAGTACTTTTTGTAGACCTCGAAATCTTTTCGCGTAGGCGTTTCGGGCAGGGGTTCGTCTTGCGTAACCTCCCAGTCGAGGTCGTAGAGGATGCGCCGGTAGTCGGGATGCTTGTCCATGAGCGTGCTGAGCGGCTGGATGCTCACGCCGAGCTTGCGCATCCTTTCGCCTAGGTGCGCGTACGGCGCGGAGTCGAAGGTCTGCGGGTCGAGGCGCGACTCCCAGTAGCGGTCCTCCTCGAGAAAGCTTCGCTTCTGCCAGAAGCGCACGGCGTCGGGGCGGTCCTCCTTGGCGTCTCCGCGCAGAAGAACCGGGTCGAAGGGCTCCAGCGCGTCCATAAGACGCTCGTATAGACGGCTGCCGAGCCCCTGACGGCGGTGCGCCGGGTGAACGTGAATGTTCACGTAGAACTTCTGCGGATGGTACAAGCCGGACGCTTGCGTGTGCCGCGCCGTCCCGATGAGGTCGCCGCCGCGCTCCGCGAGAAAGAGATTGTAGTCGAGCTTAGGGTCGCGGAGGCTGTTGTTGCGGCGCAACTCGCTGGCTGTCGTCGGATAGTCAGGTTCGACGAGGTTGTGAAACGCCGCGATGCGTTCGAAATCGTCCTCGGTGTAGGGGCGCACGGTGAGGTCTGGGCTGGTAATAAGGGTCATGACATCCTCCGAAGGATGGGCGCAACGGGTGTTACGAAAAGTAAGAGGTTACTAAGCACGTGACGAATGTTCCGAAAGGGCGCGTCGACTGCAGTTATGACGGCGCTTTTGCGGAAGGTGACAATGCAAGACGATGCGAAACGTACAGGGTGCTCCTCTCGAGGTTATTCCTACAAACGTGACTCGAGAACGACCTCTTTAACGGGCTCTCTTAAACGACCTAAATTGTGAAGGGTGGGTGGCGCAGCTTTACTCGGGGCCGAATGGCAGGGGCAAAGGCGACACGCACGCTTCTAGGTGGTCATCATTGTGACTAAATTTAGAACCATCACCTGCCTCCTCTCAAATCAACCTCGTCGACGAGCTAGCTATAGCTTAACCGTAGAGACGGCGGCGCTCGCGCGCGGCGCGTACGACGTTAAGGTTGAACGTTCGACACGATCAGGAGTGTAGCATAAAACTCATTTTGCCCGGATGAGAAGCGCTGGATACGGCGCGTAGGGTGCTGTCTTGCTCCTTGACATAGCCTGACATGCTCCTTTTTCACCTTGGTGATAGAAACCTACCAGATGCAGCGTGCGAGTCCCTATCCTCTCTGACGTAGCCTTGCGCGACCTCATACCGCCTTCGGCTCAAGACCCACCAGTCGCCGCCCGCCTCCGCCAAGCCTGCCGCGCTCAGGTCGTCCTCCGACTGGATTTGGAGCGCGTGCAGGGCGAGGTGCTCGAGCGCAATCCTTACGACGGTGCGCAGCGCGGCGTCCCTCGCCCAAGGCAAAACGCACCGTCCGTCCGGGTGGATGAGGCTGAGGTGTCCGAGTGAACCGTCCACCAACAGGCGCACGCCGAGCCCCACGTTCGACGAAAAGAGGTAACCGGTTTCGCCCGCCTCGACCTCGACGTAGACCACGCCCTCACGCTTTCTGTAGAGCGGCGCGGGGACGAAGTGCCGCGTTTCGTACAGCGCGAAGAGGTCGTCCAAGAGGTCCGCGTAGCGCCGCTCTAGCCGAACGCGCTCGCGCTCGCTCAAGTGGTAAGAGGTGAGCCGCGCCTCCTCTAGCTCGAGCCGCGAGAGTTCTAGGCGCTCGAGTTCGTCCTCCAAGCTCTCCTTCCCGACCGGCGCATCGTCGAGTGCCGGCAGGTCGGGCTCCAAGCGCAATGTGCCGCGAAAATAGCCCTTTAAGCCGCCGCGATACTCTTTCAGTTCACCCGCTTCCAAACTGAGGACCCTCGTCGCCACTTCGACGAGCGCCGCGTCGTGCGAGACGAGAACAAACGCCGCGTCGGTCCCCTGAAGCGCACCTTGCAAGCGCCCTATCATCTCGATGTCCAGATGCTCCGTCGGCTCGTCTAGAATGAGCAAATTCGCCTCGCTCGCGAGGATGAGCGCGATGCCCGCACGCGCTTTTTGTCCTTCGGAAAGTTCGCTCGTCATTTTATCCGCCGCATCCGCTAGGGCGACCAAGGCGAGCAGCATCCGCGCCCTGGGTTCGGAGACGTAGCGCGTAAGCTGCGCCAGAAGCGGCGCGTCCGCCGCTAAGCCCCGCGTCTCCTGGTCGAACACGGCGACTTTCGTGTGGCGACCGAAGTGCAGGGCCGCTTCTGCGTGGTCGGACTCTAATTCGCCCGTCAGCAGCTCCAGTAGGGTCGACTTACCTGCGCCGTTCGCCCCTACCAGCGCGACCTTGTCGCCCGCTTCGACGCGCAAGGAGACGTCGCCGATGAGCGTGCGTTCCCCGTAGCGTTTGCTGAGGTGCAGGGCGCTCAGGAGCGTCCCTTTTGCTTTTTGCGACGCGGTAGGAAGCTCTTTTGGGGTCGACGGGCGCGGCGCAACTGCCCGATCTTGCAGACGCTCTAAACGCTTCAGAGCGCTCCGCCTCTGCCGCGCCGCGGTGGGCGTGCCCCAACCCTTGAGGCGCTCTGCCGATGTACTTAAAGCAGCAACCTCTTTGCCACGCTCCTTAGCGCGTTTCTGGGCGGTGCGCAGCGCGAAGCCCTGCGTTTGCCGAAAGCTCGAGTAGTTCCCCTTATAGCGCGTGAGGGTGCCCGCCTCGAGGTGCAGTACGTGGGTGCACACCGCGTTCAAAAGCGCGCGGTCGTGCGACGCAAAGAGCAGTGCGCCGGGATAGCGCTTCATCTGCTCCGCGAGTTTAGGGCGCGTCACGAGGTCGAGGTGGCTGCTCGGCTCGTCTAAGAGGAGCACGTCGGGCTGAGCAGTAAAAGCGAGCGCCAGCTCTAAGCGCGCGCGTTCGCCCCCCGAGAGGGCAGCGGCTGGGGTAGCGTAGTCTAAGGGTCCGAAGCCGAAGGTGGCGAGGGTGCGCTCTAGCATCCCTTCCGCCGCGTAGCCACCCGCCGCTTCGAAGCGTTCGGTCAGCTCAGCGTAACGTGCCAAGTCGTGTTCTATATCTTTCGAGGTGCTTAAACGTTTCTCCGCGCCGCGCAGGGCAGCCTCGAGGTCGCGCACGTGCGCCAGCGCGCGCAGCCCTGCTTCCCATACCGTCATGTTTGTCTTCGGTGCGCCTCGAGGGGCGTACTCCTCAGACTTTCGTCCTAAAAATAGACGCACGCCTGGCGATTTGCGCACGCGACCTTCGCTAGGGGAGAGGTCGCCCGCCAAGAGGCTGAGCAAGGTGGACTTGCCCGCGCCGTTGCGCCCTACTAAGCCAAGCCGCTGGGCGGGTCGCAGGGTGAGTGAGACGTCCCTTAAAAGCTCGCGACCGTCTCGGCGAAACGTGATATCGGCGCGCAGCAACTCCACTTCACGAGTGTACCTGTGAGCGTCCTGCCGAGCTGTAGCGGTTACGCCGCTCTACGCGCCCCTACTACCGGCTGCCTTTCTACCAACCCCAGGTCCCTGCCCCACCCTTAAACGGTCCGACGATGTCCGAGGTGATCCAGCCGCCGTAAAAGTCCCCCTCTTGCGCCTGCACCCTTTCGTCTCCGATATAGCACGCCTCCATCCTGCTCGGATAGAAGGTGATGTAGTCCTCGAGACCTTCGTAGCCGCGCACCGGATTCGGATAGCTCCAGCCCGCGTTTTCGACCTCTTCATCCCCGACGCACACCGTCCAGTACGCCGCTCGTCCCTTGAATTCGCACATCGTCATGCGCTCTGTTTGGTGCAGATAGTCCATCTTTACGTCTTCAGGAGGAATGTAGTAGCTGGGCGGATGGGAGGTCTCCAGAACGCGCTTAGCGCGGTTTGTGTCGGCGATGACCTCGCCGTTAAAGACCACGCGGACGTGCCTGCTCACGTCTTCGACAGCGGGCGGGCGCGGATAGTCCCAAACGGACTCTTGACCCTCTTTGGGTTGGATGCGTTTAGCCATAGTTAAGCGTCAAGGGTTCACGCCCTTACAACTTGGTAAGGTGTCGCAGTTGAGGAGAACAGCATGGTCTTAGAAGTCGCGATTTTAGATATAAAACCTAACGAGATAGGCGTGTTCGAAGGTGCTTTCGCCCAAGTTGCGCCGATTATCGCTTCCATGAAAGGCTACCTCTCGCACGAGCTTAAACGCTGTTTAGAGCAGGAGAACCGTTACCTCTTGTTGGTGCAGTGGGAGACGCTAGAAGACCATACGGTAGGCTTTCGGCAGTCGGCGGAGTATGAGACGTGGAAGGCGCTTTTGCATCACTTTTATGATCCTTTTCCGGTAGTTGAGCACTACGATGATGTTTAGCGGGCTTTCAAAGTGTCGACCTCTTCTTCGAGAAACTCGCTCAAACTGTCCTTGCAGTTTGAGCGAGTTTCTGTTGAGGAGGCGTGGCATTTCTAATCGTAGGGGTCGCCTTTAATACAGATTGGGACGCCTCTTGCTTCTGTCAAGTCTACGCAATCGGTGATTTTTGATAGTCCTTCAGTAGGTGGAGCAAAAACGCTTACACCTGGAATGCTAGGAGATTTGTAGGGTTTTTCTACGAAAGCGTATCCTACTTCTTCTCCATCTTTGTAGCATCGTGCTTCAGTCGTAAGAATCGTACCTGGTCTTGCATTCTCTGGCACAATAAGATCAACACTCCTAGTCTTACCTGAAGCAACTAAACCACTTTCAATTTTCATGTCTTGCAGTGCAAGGCTTGCCTCTAATCCACCTGTACAATAAGTGTCCATATCTTCTATTCCTGGATAGTCGTTGACCACACCCAGGAAAATGAGGTAGGGTGTGCGAGCACACCCTCCGAGTAGCGAAAGAGCTAAGAGTAGCCCTGCGACTTTAGTAAATTGACCAAACACCGACTTCTCCTCTGAATGTGTCGCCCATATTGACCCACTGGTGCGTATCGTTCTCCGGTTGTATAAAGAGCCCATAGTCTAATCGCTTTGCCTTCCACGCCTTCACAAAAGAGAAGTGAAAAGCGAGCGTGCCTGTCGGATACAATACTACGGCTGGTCGATTAGCGTCTCGCGCGTAGCGTAGTCTATCGACTTTGCCTCGCACGCTTCCTGGATTAGAGAACCCGCGTGACCAGTTGTAAGCTAGCTTGAGGTCTGGTACATGCTTTGCTAAGAACGCTGTGCCACCATTCGAGAAAGCGCCGCCCGAAGTCGCTACTTCCCCACTGACGAAGCAGGACCCCATATAGTCAATTATACGCGGATAGTCCCGCGAACCCACAGGTGCGCTCACAAATCGTTTGAAAGATTTGTATGTTCCGTCACTAATCTTTACTGTTCTTGACGGAATGCCTAAAGAGGGTATAGCTGGAAAGGTCATGTACTCGACGGGGTCGCCTAGTTTAGACCCATTAACTTTCGCACCACGATACTTGAAGTGATAGGTGAGCATAGCGGAGAACGCTGCAGGACCGCAGCCGATAACCTCTGAATCAGTCGGTCTACCGAAGCCTAGACAGCTACCAACGCGCCACCTTTCACCAGGTCGGTCATAGTATTCAACTCCTTGAGCAAAGCCGCCCTTACCAATTAAGGTTCTTTGCGTTGCCTCAGGATTTGTCCAGGAACCTCTGTGCTTATATATGAGTTCATCTCTGAAGGTATCAGCAATATCAGCAATCTCCTCTGTTGAAGCTAGCGTCGTAAGGTCAAAAGACCCATCGGATGAGCTTGAGGCAGTGCTCAAAGCGGGCTCCGTTGTCCAAGCTGCTTCCATAATCTCGTCCGATTCGCTGATGTCGAGACCTGCCAAAATCTCGTCATACATCGCTTTGCCACGCTCGTATTCTTCATCAGAAACTTTCTCGTGTGTGTAAATACTCCACAAGCTGCCGTCTTTATGCTCCAACCAAAACACGGCTGAAAGGGGCGCGACAATTTTTTCAAACTTACCGGGTCCGCCCATCGCCTTGACGGTTTTATAGATGTCTTGGAGGGTGTCCAGACCGTACTCTATCTGCGAGACAGGGGCACGCGCTTCGGTTGCACCTGTGATGGTCACGCCCCAAGCTGAGGGTTCGCCTTTAGGCCACTCGTCGCCCTTTAACTTTTTGGCAAACTGCCAAATGTTACCGATCTTTTTAGGCGAGGTGATGTTAATGTGAACGAAGGGGGCGTCGTAAATATCTACCGCTGTGAAGGTCTTCGTGTAGACTTTGTTCTGACCTAGAGCGCTGAGTTCACCGCTGGTGAATTCCTCTTCAAGAAGTGCGCTTACGGCGCTTATCTGCGCTGTTTGAACGGGTACGGGTTTAGCTTCCTTGAGGTAGGTGATAACGTCGCTCTGTTTGTCTACTGGTTGTTGGCTACACCCTGCGACGGCGACAAGGAGAGCGAGAAGTGCAATTCGGCGTGCGGAAGCGTTCATTAGGCCATACCTCGCTCATCCGATGTACCAACCGTTGCGGGGTTTGCTAGAACTTTTTGCTTGTGCGAATTGTAAGCCGCAAGTGCCATTAGTGAAATGGAAATGGACAACGCGCTTATCAGGATTGCGGACATGTTTTGCTCCTCGGAATAAATAGAATCTGTTTTTGGGCTCGTGTTGTGTGGATCGACTTTGTAATCTCTCTCGTTCGCTTTGTTCTCCTCTAAGATGCTGCAAAGCAGCAAGGTCACGGGCGAAAGCGGTATTAAACCGCTTCACCACTGGCTTGCTCTACAGCTTGTAGGGTTTTCCTCGGTCATCCCATTGCGAGGTATTGTCTATATTAGGGATAAGAGGTCGAAAGAGGCGTGTAGGAATCACAGCGAGAGTTACAAGTTGTGCTGCATTAAAAATTTTTAACTTTAGAGTCTGCGGACAAATTCAACGCCTCGAGAAAGCGCTCTGCCCAACTGAAAAAACTATTGACTCACGGCACAGTAACTTCATGGCAACCAAATTCATCCAAGACGCGCGAATTCAACAGCTTAATGGTAAAGAGGTACGTGACGGGTCCTACGTCCTCTACTGGATGCAGAGTTCGCAGCGCACGGAATATAACCACGCGCTCGAGTACGCTATCCAGAGAGCTAACGATTTAGAGCAGCGCCTCTTGGTCTGCTTCGGGCTGATGGACGACTACCCCGAGGCGAACGCGCGGCACTACACCTTTATGCTGGAGGGGCTACAAGAGGTCGAGACCTCGCTAAAAGAGCGTGACATCAAGTTCGTGGTGCAGCGAGGTTCACCCGATGAGGTGGCGTTGCGACTCGGACAGGACGCCTCCCTGATCGTTTGCGATAGAGGGTACATGCGCAACCAGCGTCAGTGGCGGGGGCGCGTGGCGGATGAAGCGCCGTGTCTCGTCACGCAAGTCGAGTCGGACGTGGTCGTGCCGGTCGAACTCGTCTCGGACAAAAAGGAGTACGCCGCCCGCACGATTCGCCCGAAAATCCAAAAGCACTTAGACGACTTCTTGGTCGAACTGCGCACGACGCCTTTAGACAAGTATTCCAAGAACATGAGCGTGGACGGGCTCGACCTGAGCGACGTCGAGGCGTTGGTGGATGAACTCAAACTCGACAAGAGTGTCGAGCCCGTCAGCCACCTCTTTAAGGGGGGCACCTCGCAAGGCAGAGCGATTTTGGACAACTTCATCGAAAACAAATTCAGCTCGTACGACTCGAATCGCAACCAGCCGCAAACCAGCGACGTGTCGCACATGAGCAAGTACCTCCACTTCGGGCAGATTTCACCTGTTTACATCGCGCTGCAAATCCAAGAGGCGCACACCTCGCAAAACAACATCGACTCGTACTTAGAAGAGGTCATCATCCGCCGCGAGCTGCCGATGAACTTCGTGTACTACATGCCCGACACGTACGACTCCTTCAAGAGCTTGCCCGACTGGGCGCAAGAAACCTTAGAGGAGCATAAGGACGACGAGCGCGAGTACGTGTATACGCGGCAAGAACTCGAGGACGCCCAAACTCACGACGACTACTGGAACGCCGCCATGCGGGAGATGCGCCATACAGGATATATGCACAACTACATGCGGATGTACTGGGGCAAGAAAATTTTACAGTGGAGCAATACGCCCCGCTACGCTTACGAGACAACCTTATATCTCAACAACAAGTACTTTTTAGATGGGCGCGACCCGAACTCGTTCGCGAACGTCGCTTGGGTGTTCGGGCAGCATGACCGGGGCTGGACGGAGCGCGAGGTCTTCGGCAAGGTGCGCTATATGTCGGCGGGCGGCTTGGAGCGCAAGGCGAAGCCGGAGCAGTACGTGGAGAAGGTCAACGCGCTGATCGAAGAGGGGAGAGCGCCCTGAAGGTCTACTATGGCAGATTCCGTATAACGCTGAGACGCACTGCCGCGTCCGACCCACACGATGCATAATAACCGCGCAACCCCTACCTCGCCCTTCGCGCGCCTTATACCAGATTGGGAAAAAGGATGGCAAAACCTGAGGGCGTTAGAAGTTACGCGCGTCAAGTGTGAGCACCCCACAGGGGGTGACGCGCGTTTGAGAATGGTACATTGTGCCATCCTCAAATCACTTTGGTATTAGACGCCTCGTTCTAGCTGCTCAAAGCGACCGGGTCATCCTCACGCGGATGACCCGGTCGCGGCGCTATCTGCGCGCTTAGGGGCGCAGCCCTAACTAGTCGGTCGAGGCGGCTTCTGCACCTGTATCTTGCGGCGCGTCCGCTTCGGCTTGCGCCTCCGACTCGATGTCATCGCCGAAGATATAGAGTATCCCTACCAAAACGGCAGCGCCAGCGGGCAGCGTCAACCACCACGGCACGCCGAAGCCCGAAGGAATAAGCCCGACGACGAGCGAAACGACGCCGACAGCGAGAGCGTAGGGTATCTGCGTGCGGACGTGGTCGATGTGGTCGGAGCCAGCGGCAACCGAGGAGATGATGGTGGTGTCTGAAATCGGCGAGCAGTGGTCACCCCAGACGCTACCCGCCAAGATGGTGCCGATGGTCGCGTACATGATGTAGCTATACTCGGGCGTTGCCATTCCGAAGTTCTGCATAATCGTCCAGACGAGCGGCACGGCTAAAGGCATCAAGATGCCCATCGTGCCCCAACTCGTGCCGACCGCAAACGAGACGGCGGCGGAGAGGACGAAGAGGATGGCGGGCAGGAATTCGGGGCGCAGCGCGTCGCCGAGCACGGAGACGAGGTAGCCCGCCGTGTTGAGGTCAACTGCGATGGCGGCGAGCGACCAGGCGAGCGTCAGGATGATCATGACGAAGAGCACCGACTTGAGCCCTGCGTACCAGGCGTCTACGGTCTCGCCGATGGTGAGGATGCGCTGCCCCACGGAGAGCACAGCCGCGACGAGGACGCCGAGCAGCCCCGCCCACACGAGCACGCGGCTCGACTGCGCGCTCCCAATAATGTCGCGCAGCGTATCCCCTTCACCCGTAACGTAGAGGCCTACCGCGACGGTGGCGATCAGGGTTCCGATAGGCAGCAGGGCGTTGATCGAGCGTTTGCTGACGCCCTCTTTCATCTGCAATTCGTTGCCGCCGTCGCCTTCGCCCTCTTCGCCGCTCGCGTTGTCGTCCACCTTCGCGCCGTCGCGCACGACCTTGCCCTCGTGAAAGGCGCGCCGCTCGGCCTTCGCCATCGGTCCGAAGTCCCGCCCGGTAAAGCCGACCGCCAGCACGAAGAAGAGGGCCAAGATGGGGTAGAAGTTGTAAGGGATGGTCTTTAAGAAGATCGAGTAGGCGTTCTCGCTAAAGCCGATGTTGGAGACTGCCGACTCGATCAACCCGAGTTCGAAGCCTATCCACGTGGAGATCACCGCGATCGCTGCGAGCGGCGCGGCGGTGCAGTCGACGATGTAGGCGAGCTTCTCGCGCGAGATTTTGAGCCTGTCGGTCACGGGGCGCATGGTGTTGCCGACGATGAGCGAGTTTGCGTAGGTGCTAAAAAAGATCGCGAAGCCCAAACCGCTCGTCGAGAGCTGACCGCGCTTGCGGTTGCTCGCCAGCGAGCTGATCCGGTCCGCGATGGCGTGCGCGCCGCCGTTGCGGTAGATGATGCCGATAAGACCGCCCATCATCAGCGTGAAGATGACGATGGAGATGTGCCCCTTATCGCCGCTAGGCGGCACGAGCGCTTCCAAGACGTACACCTGCATCGTGTCAAGTAGGCCGAACCAAAGCCCTGGAATGGAGAGCCCGTAGGTCATCCAAGCGCCGAGCGCGATGCCGAAGAAGAGCGAAGGGATGACCTGCCGCGAAACGAGCGCAATGGTAATCGCTAAGAGGGCAGGCAAGATGGACAACCAGCCGAAGATCGCCTGAAAGGAGGCTTCGGAGATCGTCTCACCCCCCAGCGAGAGGCTCATATCGAACGCACCTCTCGAAGGAACGACGATCTCCTCGACGGTCGCTTCTGAGACGATGCCGTCCTCGACGTTCGAGAACGCTTGGGGCTGGACCGTGAAGGTTTGGTCGCCGACGCGCAGTTCTAAGGGGTCCGAAGGGGGCACGCTCGCCCGAATGGTCTGCTCGAAGGGAACGCCCGCTAGGGCGACTTTAGGGGCTTCAAAAGAATAATTCGGAGGCTGCGCCTGGGCTTGAGCTACGCCGAGATAGGGAAGGAGGCTGAGTAGCGCTGTGACCATAATGAGGCACAGTGCGAAAGAGGCGATAGCATCCGAAAAGCGCGTTCTGTTAAGTCCGTTCACCATTGAGTCCTCCTTAAAGTATCTCTAACTAGATTTAACACCTTTTGCGACTTGCGGAGCGACCTCCTCACTGAGATTCGCAACTCTACGTCGCTCAAACCTCAGTCTCGAGCGGTAAAAGATACGTGTCTCTGTAATAAGTTCCATAGTCAAGTACGATGATTGGGAGGCTATCGACCATAGAATGTCAAACTACATTCTCAAGTGTAAGTTTTCCCAACGCTCCTTGTCAAAGGGGTAGCGCCTAACCCGCTTCACTTCTCGTGTAGAAGCTGGCTCCTGACGCTCTTCTAAAGAGGGTGGAGCAGCCCTCGCTTCAGCGCAGCGATAAGCTAAAAAGTCTAAATTAAGCGGCTAGGACCAAGCGAACGTCGCGAGTGTTCCTATAATGAAACGCCACACCGAAATCAAGCTCCTCGATAAATTTACGCAAGATTCATTTCACGTTCCAAAATGTTGTGAAATAAATCTTTTTAGAGATACGTTTAGCCGAGTCGTGCACGTTTTTGATATAGGCACATCCGCTTAGAAGTAGAAAAGTGAAGAGGACACCTCGAGCGCTCGAGGTGTCCTCTTCACATCTCACTACTTTTAGCACCATTTTTCTAGCGACTTTTGTGGCGGGCGCACAAGGACTTGAACCCTGGACCTACGGTTTTGGAGACCGCCGCTCTACCAACTGAGCTATACGCCCCTAAGACTCGCTAGTATAGCAAGTCCTGACGAGCTTGGCCAACCCCCAACCAGACCTCTAACTGCTGACTCCGCCTAGGCTGTCGGAAATCTCGCCTACGGAGGCGGGTTGGCCCGCTTTCGTTCGCGCTGCTTGGGCGAGGATGCGCTCTAACTTCTGCGCGAGCTTGTCCCGCGAAAAGTCCGCCTCGGCGAGCTTGCGTGCGTTTTTACCGAACTCGCGGCGCACCTCGGGGTGGTCCGCTAGGTATTCAGCCTTGTCCGCGAAGGCTGCGGCGTTGTCGGGCTCGACGAAGACGCCTGCGCGGTTTTGCTCGACGAGCCCGCCCAACCAGCCCGGCATGTTGGTCAGGACGGGCTTACCGGCTGAAAAGGAGTCGAACATCTTGTTCGGTGAACAGGTGTAGAGAACCGGCACGTTTTTGTAGATGGTCATGGCGACGTCGGCGGAGGCGACCAAGCGGGCGATGTCGTCGCGGTGCTTGTCCCAGCTCGAGAAGACGACGTTGTCTAAGCCTTCGGTCTTTTTGCGCGCCTCTAACATGTCGCGCTCCTTGCCGTCGCCGTGTAAGATGATCGCGACGTCGTCCCTGCCGCGCTTTTTAAGTTCGGCTGCGCCGTCCAGCACGAAGCCAAGCCCGTTGGCGGGCCCCATCGTGCCGAAGTAGATGAAGACCGTTTTGCCCTCGAGACCGAATTCCTTGCGGAAGCTGCTGCCGTCTAGGTCGGGGCGGAAGAGGTCTAAATCCGAAGCGTTCGGGATGACGGTCACTTGCTCCTCGGGCACACCCTCGGCGACAACACCCGCTTTCATGCCCGGCGAGAGCGCGACGACGTGGCTCGAGCGCCGGTACGCGGCGCGCTCCAAACGCTTGGCGGCAGCAACCAGTGGACCCGCCGTCAGCACGCCCATCTGGACCGGCGCTTCGGGCCACAGGTCACGGACCTCGAAGACTAAAGGCACCTTTTTACGCCAGGAAGCGTAGAGTCCGGGAATGGCGATGGTTAGGGGCGTGCTGGTCGCAAAAATCACGTCGCCCTCTAAAGAGGCGGCTTTGCGCAGGGAGCCGTACGCGAAGCGGAGAAAGACTTTGATGCGCTCTAACGTACTCTGCCGGTTGGAGTAAGGCACCGGCAGCCAGTGGACGTGGATGCCCGCCTCTTCGGTTTGGTACCAGTCGGTCTCGGTCGTCGGCGCGTTGCTCGAGGTGATCATGTGCACCTCGTGACCCGCCGCGACGAGCCGCCGCGCCATCTCGTAAGAGCGTATTCCCCCGACGCGTTCGGGTGTCGTAAAGTATTGGTGAAGGTAGATAATTCGCATGACGCCTTAATCTAGCACGTGCTCCGAAAAGAAACCCGAAATTGGTCACTCGAGCCTCGCGGACCGTTCTGATACGGATTCCGGGTGAATCCACTACAAAATGCATTCGCACCCCTGCGTTACTCGCCGGAATACGTCATTTCTACTCGCTCTGAGTCATCTCTAAGCGCTAAATGCGCGTTTCGATTGCCTTCTCTAATGCTTAGTACCCACACAGAGATAAGCTAAAATGTCGGTATGGGGCAGATCAGATATGTCGAGTTAGGTGAAGACGAACGCCGAGCACTCGAGCGCGAGTACCGAACAGGCAAAACTCACAGTTATCGTCAGCGGTGTAAAGGGGTGTTACTCAAGCGCGAGCGGCGCACCTCGGCAGAGGTAGCGAAGCAGGTGGGTTGCGACCAGGTCACAGTCGACATCTAGCTAGAGCGCTCTAGACAAGGAGGTATTGAGGGACCAAGAACCCTCTGGGGTAGGGGGCGCGAGCCGATCCTCGAAGAGGCTGACTTGGCTAAGGTAAGAGAGGTTGTAGCTGAACACCGTCAGGAACTCTCGGTTGCTAGAGAAGAGCCCGAGCAGATGCTAGGCAAGTCCTTTAGCGAGGAGACCTTGAAACGCTTTGTCAAAAAACCGCCGATATACCCTGTTCGGGGCACAGGTAAACGAATCCGAGAGCGTCCCCTCGAAGAGCCGTGCCCGGAGTTCTGCAGCCTCGAAGTCGAAGGATTAGCGCTACTCGAACAGATGAGTGCGTCTAACCTGCTCGACCTCTACTACGCTGACGAGTGCCGCGTCTCGCTCGACCCCGTCGTCCCCTATGCTCGGCAGTTCAAGGGTGAGGACGTGTGGACGCCTACAAGTCGAGGTCCGGGACTCAACTGTCTCGGACTGATTCGCCGGAACAGCGCCTCGCTTTTCGAGGTCAGCGTCCCTACACGGTCGAATTTCTAGCCGAGCGGCTTGAACGTCTTTCTCTGAAGCTCAGCAGAGGAACTGTGATCGTCCTGGATAACGCCAAGATACATACCGCTAAAGCTATACAGGAACGTCGCCCTAGCTGGGAGCGGCGTGGGCTCACCCTCTTCTACCCACCTATTCACCGCATCTCAACCTAGCCGAAATCCTCTCTAGAACGGGCAAAGCGTCACGCGTGGCGCGTTCCCGCTAGCGGCCCGTTGGGGCTAGTTCGGCGCAAGCTCAAGTGCGAGACAGGTGATCGCGTAAAGCGAAGTCGCGTGGTCCCGCTCCCGCTAGCCGCCGTTGGCGGTAACCTTTGGCTCAGACCCCAGGACTACCTCCGCTTTGAACACCTTCGTTACGCCGCGCAGCTTGCCTTAGCCGCTGTCGGCTCACTGCTCAACATCAACTTCGCTAAACCAAAACTCGGTTTAGATTAAATCTGTTGAGGTACTTATAACGAGAGAAACCGAACGTTCAGAGCAGCGAAGCGACGTGACCTTCAAGGTAACGTTAGCGCTCCACACCCCTAAACACCGCGTGCTATAATCTATAGCGTAAGTTGCTTACACGCACTTCAGGAGGACAAGATGTCTATGAATTTTACCGACGTGGCTGCTAGCAAAGCGAGCGAGCTGCTCAAGGCTAACCAGAAAGAGAACGCGGCGATTCGCGTCTTCGTCAAGTCGGGGGGCTGCAGCGGCTACTCCTACGGCATGGCGATAGACGAGCGCTCCCTAGAGGGCGACACCGTTTTTGAAGATAGAGGCGTGCGCTTAGTCGTCGACAAGATGAGTTTACCCCTACTCGACGGCTCCGAAGTCGACTACGTCGAGAACATGATGGGCGGCGGCTTCAGCGTGAGTAACCCCAACGCGACGAGCGCGTGCGGCTGCGGCAGCTCCTTTCGTACGGACGGCAGACAAGCTCCCAACGGTGAAGGCGCGCCGAGCTGCCACTGATAAACCTAGATCAGTTTATCGAAACTTGACGAGTAGAGGCTGCGTCTCGCAGCCTCTACTTTTTTATATTTCCATCTGTATCTCATAAATTTCTCTAACTCGAGCGTTACGATTCGGACGGTGGCAAGCCTCTTCAAGAGGCGTTTCTCCACCCTAAGTCAGGTGCGCCAAAATAACCCAAATTTGAAGATATCAGCGAAGTCCGTTCTGAGGGCGAAAACTTCCTCGAAATCGTTTAGCTTATCCAAGCCGAAGTACTTATTTCATCAAAAGTTAAAAAATGGTCATCGTGCAGCGTGAAAGTGAGAAGGGCGTGCTAGGCTAACGCAATAGGCAGCGGGTAAGACCCAAACCTCAACCCCCCAATTAGGAGATCAGGTATGAACATCAGTGTATTCGGTTTAGGCTATGTCGGAACGGTGACGGCGGCGTGCTTAGCGCGTGACGGTAATACGGTCATCGGCGTGGACGTGAGCCCGGCGAAGCTCGAGCTGCTCGCGAGCGGTAAATCGACCGTCGTCGAGCCCGGCTTAGAGGAACTGCTCGGCGAATATGTCAGCGCAGGTCGTATCAAAACGACCGGCAACGCGTTTGAAGCTGCCGCCGCGTCGGAGCTGTCCTTAATCAGCGTCGGCACGCCCCCCGACGCGCAAGGGGGACCGAACCTGCACTACGTCTACACGGTGTGCCGCGAAATCGGCAAAGCCGTACGCGAAAAGGGCGAGCCCCACGTGGTGATCTTGCGCAGCACGGTGCCGCCAGGAACCCTGGAGCGCTGCCGCGACATTTTGCGCGAAGAGGCGGGCGAGACGCCCGTTCACGTCGCGTTCAACCCCGAGTTCTTGCGCGAGGGCTCCGCCATCAAAGACTACGACGCGCCCCCCTACACCGTCATCGGCACGGAAGACCCCATCGCGGAGGCGGCGGTGCGCGACATCTACGCCGGACTCGACGCGCCCTTTGTCGTCGTGAAACCCGCGGTCGCCGAAATGGTTAAGTACGTCGCCAACACCTGGCACGCTGCCAAAATCGCCTTCGCCAACGAGGTAGGCCGCGTCGCAAAGGGATTCGGCGTCGACGGACGCGAGGTCATGGATATCATCACGCAGGACACGAAGCTCAATGTATCCCCCGCGTACATGAAGCCGGGCTTCGCCTACGGCGGCTCCTGCTTGCCTAAGGATTTAGGAGCGCTCATCCACTACGCGAGCGAGCAGCACGTGAGCGTGCCCATGCTAGAAGCGATCCCGGTGAGCAACCAGACGATGGTCGAACTCGCGGGCAACGTCGCGTTGGAGGCGGACGCCGAGCGCGTCGCTGTCTTAGGCCTCGCCTTCAAACCGAAAACGGACGACCTGCGCGAGAGCCCGGCGGTGCCGCTCGTCAAGAAGCTCTTAGGCGAAGGTCGCGAAATCGCGATCTACGACAGCGCGGTCTATCAGGCGAACCTCATGGGCGCGAACCTCAGCTTCATCCAGCAGAACTTGCCTCACTTCGAGGCGCTCTTGACCGATGACTTGCAAGGTGCGCTTGACTATGCCGACCTCATCATCGTCACGCACGCGACCGATGAGTTTCGGGAGGCGCTCTTGGCGGTGCCAGCCGGCACGAAGGTCCTGGATTTGGCGGGACTTTTTGACCAGGTTCCGGCCGGCTTAGACTACCGGGCGCTCTGCTGGGAGGACGACAAGCAAAACGAGTTAGTCGCCTAAACGGTATGACTTACCAAGTCGCGAGAGAACTGCAAAGTTCTCTCGCGACTTGGCACAGTTCTGCCCACGTTCCGACTGACGTTTCTAAACGTAAGGTTGGCTCAAACGAGCTGAGCCTATTATTGTAAACGTGTGAAATGTCCACAGGATGGTGCATCTAGCACCTCTCGCACAGTTTCCGAAGCCAAGTTTTCATGTCGTGAACGTGAAACGTGACATCTGGTAAGCTGCAACAAACTTGCTGGACAAACCAAGAAGCGATCTCAAAAACTCAGCAGGTCAGAAGCAGTGTCGCACCGCGAGCTGCGTAACGTTATCTTACTTCTGAGGTGCCCTGCCAGCGCGCCTCGAGATCGTGTACATAGGGGTTGACATGTCTGCAGATAAGAAGTCGTCTCGGGCGCTCTTAGCGCTAGGCGTTTTTGCAGCGCTCGTGCTCGGCGGCGGGCTACTTTACGCGCTTTTCGCTGAGCCGCTGCTTCGCGCCTTGAGTGAGGTGCTACCCGGCGCGGCGCTGAGCAAACTCGCTGCGCCGCCAGGCGATACGGGCGGTAGCCCCCACCGGTTACGCGACGACCCCCTCTTCGCGCTCTGGACGCTCGCTTGCACCTCCGGACTGCTGCTCAGCGTCGCCGCGATCTACCGCGCGCACGTTCGGGACCTCGTCGTGCGCTTTTTTAACGCCGAGGCGCACCCGCTCACGCTGGCGCTTTTTCGCATCGTCCTCTTTACGTTCGCGGCGTTTCTTTACAGCAAAGACTACTATCTGCTCTTCAGCACGCTGCCCGAGGTCTTTCTGAGTCCGCCCGTCGGCATGAATTGGCTTCTGAGCGTACTTCCTATAAACCCGACCACCGTCACGTGGGCGTATCACCTCTTTGTCCTCTCGAGCCTGCTGGCGGCTGTCGGCGCGTATACGCGCGTCTCGGCCCTCCTAGCGCTCGTGCTAGGCGTTTACGTCCTGGGCATCCCGAACTTCTTCGGCAAGATTGACCACTATAACCACCTGATCTTCTTTATGGCGATCATGGCGGTGAGCCCCTGTGCCGACACCTTATCGGTCGACGCCTTTCGCCGCGCCTGGCGTCACGGCGACTGGACGCCGCGGGCGAGCCGAGCGTACGCGCTGCCCCTCAGGTTTATATGGCTCCTCATGGCGGTCGCCTACCTCTTTCCAGGACTGTACAAGCTCGCGACGGGCGGCTTTGCCTGGATTTTGGGTGACAACTTTCGCAACATCATGTTTAGAAATTGGGTCTCGCTCGGCGAGTGGGTTCCGTTTCTGCGCCTCGACAGCTCGCCGCTGCTTTACCAAGGCGGCGCAGCGGCGGCGGTCGCGTTCGAGCTCGCGTTCGTCTTGCTCATCTTTTTCCCGCTCCTGCGCCCCGTCGTCGCGGTCGTCGGCTTTAGTTTTCACAGCGTGACGAACCTGGTCATGCGCATCCCCTTTTACAGTTTGCAGATCGCCTACCTGACCTTCGTCGATTGGCACCGCGTATTCACCTGGCTCGGCGCGAAAATCTATCCGCAAGAGGCGCGCCTCGTCTACGACGAGCGCACAGTTTTGGGGCGCACGCTCGGCGCGGTTCGCGTGCTCGACCTCTTCGGCCGGGTGAACTATATCCCTAGGAAAGAGCAGGAAGCGGCGCAGGGCGCGTCGGGACCATACTTCGAGGTTGGCGCGGAGCGCCGCGTGGGCATGGGGGCGCTCCGCGGACTCTGCGCCCGAGTGCTCGTCCTATGGCCACTCCTGCCTTTCTTATTCCTCCTGCCCGACACGCTGCTGGGGCAAAAACAAGGTAGGTCTCTTCCTACCAAGGCGTCAGCACTGCCCCGCGCTGCAAAACTCGCGCCTATCGTCCTCGTCGGTACGCTGCTCGTTAGCGTCAACCTCGCGTTCGGTCTCGTGCGCATCAAAGACGGCTGGCCCTTCGCGCTCTATCCCGTTTTTGGCGGCATCGCTGGACCGACCGCGAGCTACATACAGGTCGCCAAAGTCAGCCCCGAAGGTGAAGAGGTAGTCGTCGACCTGCAAGCGGTGAACGACAAATTTGGCTACGGCAAGCTGCAGGCGCTTCTTAAAGCCGCTACGGTTCAGGACGCTCAGCAGGAGAGCAGGGTAGAGGCGCTATGGTCTTTGCTCGAGCAAGAAACCGATATCAAACCTTCAGACAGCGGCAGATTCTACTACGCGACCTACTATGTGGACCCCGCGCGCTGGCAAGACAACCCTGGCGACGTGCAACTCATCGTTGAAACCAGACGCGCCAAAGAGGTGCTGAACGAGTGATGTAGACGCCTGCCTAGAGAAAACAGCGAGCAGCGGCGGGGTCGTGATTGTAGGCGACGGGCTCAGCACCAAGTCCTTCTGCGTTCGCAACGCTGCCTCCATCCTCTTCACGACCCTCTTCGCGTAAGCGTCACTGCGTCGCCCAGTACCCCGTCGTAATCAACTTGCTCGCGACTTTCGTCGGCGCTTTCACCACGTGCGCTTCGGTCGACTGTCCGGGGCGGAGCGCAGCTTCTGCGACCTGCGTAGGGGAGAGGTCATACGTCCTGGCCGCTTTGACGGCTTCCTTATGGTTGCCCTTCGAAACGAGCGTGAGGAGCTTTTCGGCGCGTCCGCGCTTCGTGCCGGTAGCCGTTGAACGCGCCCCGGAGCGGTTTTGACCGGAACGAAGCGTGCCAGGCGCTTTCGCCGCTGGCGTAGGAATCGCGGGCGCGGGCTGGGTCGCCTCGAGTTCGTCTCTGACCTTGCGACCCTCCGCGCGGTCTTTCGAGGCGGCGCGGCTCAGCCACGTGTTTACTTGCGCTTTGTCAACCTCTCCTTTAGAGATGAGTTTATGCAGAATGCGGATATAGTGCTCTTGCAACCCGCTCTTTTCCATCTCGCTATACGTCACGCTCTGACCCGAAGGATAGGAGAGGGCCGTGCCGGAGCGAAACCGTGAAAAACTAGGCATGTTCATGCTCGTAGCGTAACCTCACCAGAGATTTGAAACAGTGAGAAATTAGAAATTGTCCCTTCATCAACCCTACTTTGTCTCAAGCCTTGCCTCTATCCGTTGGCTGTAAAAAGTTTCAGTACCAAGCTATTAGCCGTTAGCAAAAGCTTTTGAGCTTATACCTAAAACGCTAACAGCCTTTGGTAAGAAATTGCGTTTGAGACAGCGTGGTGTATTTCTGCAAGGCATGAGTTTCTCTTTTACTCGCACGCCACAAGCCCTCACAAATGCTACAAATAATGCAGGTATTCGCCCTAGTTACGCGGTGTGAACTTCCGCTCTGTGTGCATACGTCAGTTCGCGGCGCGCTTCTCCGGTACAATACTGGCAATGGAAATCCGTAACTTCTCAATCATCGCGCACGTAGACCACGGCAAGTCAACGCTCGCCGACCGCATTTTGGAGCTGACTCAGAGCGTCAGCGAGCGCAACCGCCGTGACCAGATGTTGGACACCTTAGAGTTGGAGCGCGAGCGCGGCATCACCATCAAGGCGAGCCCGATGCGGCTCTACTATCAGGCGAAAAACGGCGAGCGCTACATGTTCAACCTCATCGACACGCCGGGACACGTAGACTTCAACTATGAGGTCTCGCGCGCGCTAAGGGCGTGCGAAGGCGTGCTGCTCGTCATCGACGCCTCGCAAGGGGTCGAGGCGCAAACGATTCAGAATGCGTATCTGGCGGTTGACAACGGTCTGGACGTTTTGCCCATCGTCAACAAGATCGACCTGCCTAACGCCGACGTGGAGGGCGCGATCGCCGAACTCGAGGAGGTCGTGGGCATTCCCGGCGACTTCGCCGTGGCGGTCTCGGCTAAGACAGGCGAGAACGTCGAGGCGATTTTAGAAGCGATCGTCGAGCACTTGCCGCCGCCCGCAGGCGACAGAGACGCGCCCTTGAGTTGCCTGATTTTCGACGCCGTCTACGACTCCTATCAAGGGGTTATCCCCTTTCTCCGTGTCCTGGACGGCACGGTCAAAAAAGGGGATGAAATCAAGATCGTCTCGACGGGTAAGACCTTCGAGGTGGACAAGGTCGGCTTCTTCGAGCCGAGCTTAGCGGTCGCGCACGAACTCGGTCCGGGCGAAGTGGGCTGGCTCACCGCGAGCATTAAAAACATCGAGGACACCCAGATCGGCGACACGATCACGCACGCCAAAAAACCGACGAAGAACGTGATTCCTGGCTTTAAGGCGGCGCAGCCCGTCGTCTTTTCAGGGCTCTACCCGACTGACTCAGAGGACTACCCCCGCTTGCGCGAGGCGCTAGAAAAGCTCTCTTTGAACGATGCGGCGTTTACCTTCGAGCCGGAAACGAGCGAAGCGCTTGGCTTCGGCTTTCGCTGCGGCTTTCTAGGACTCCTCCACGCGGACATCGTGCAAGCTAGATTAGAGCGTGAGTTCGACCTCGGGCTTATCGCGACGGCTCCGGCGGTCATCTACGAGATCGAACTCACCGGCGGCTCCACCCTGCGCATCCAGAACCCCGCCGAACTGCCCGAGCCCACCGAAGTCGCGCGGATTTTAGAGCCCTTCGTTAAACTCAACGTCTACGTGCCCGAGGAGTACGTCGGCAACGTGATGGGACTTTTGCAAGACCGGCGCGGCGACATGAAGAACATGGTCTACCACGGGCGGCGCGTCGAACTGCGCTACGAAATCCCTTTCGGCGAAATCCTGTACGACTTTCACGACCGCCTGAAGAGCTTGACGCGCGGCTACGCCTCGATGGACTACGAGCCTCTGGAGTACCGCCCCGGCCAGCTCGTCAAGGTGGACGTGCTGGTCAACGAGGAGAAGGTGGACGCTTTAGCCATCATCGCGCACCGCAACAAGGCGTACGGCATCGGGCGCAAGATCGTCGACAAGATGGCCGACGTCATCCCCCGGCAGATGTTCGCCGTGCCGATCCAGGCGGCGATCGGCGGCAAAATTCTGGCGCGGGCGACGGTCCGCGCATTTCGCAAGGACGTCACCGCGAAGTGCTACGGCGGCGACATCACGCGCAAGCGCAAGCTCTTAGAGAAGCAGAAAAAGGGCAAGGAGCGCATGAAGCAGCTCGGCAGCGTGGAGGTGCCGCAAGAGGCATTTTTGGCCGTCCTCTCCTCGGGGGAATGATATAGAGAGGGGGTGACGTCCCCCTCGAGACCGAAACGGCGCAGCCTGTGGCCCCCGAGCCTGCGGCTACAAGTCGCGCTCGTCGTCGGCGTGCTCTCCTTTTTGCCGAACTTAGTCACCGTACTCGCGGTGCTCTTGCCCCGCTGGGGTGACCCCTCGGACGAGGCGGCGCGGCTCTGGTTTCTGCTCGTCTTCTGGCTCGTGGCTGTTGCCGTCCTCTCGGCGGGCATCGGCTACGTGCTCTCGCGCCAACTGCTCGCGCCGCTCTTTCGCCTCAGCGCGCAGATCGGCGCGTTGCAGCGCAAGCCGGACCGCTTGGGCGTTAAGCTCTCCGCCCAAGCGGACGCGCCCCGAGAGGTCCTAGCGCTCAGTGAGTCGTTCGACGCGCTTTTGCAGCAGGTAACCTTGGAGCAGTCGCGCCGCTCCTCCTTTTTGGCGACCTTGATGCACGACCTCAAAACGCCCCTCGTCGCGACGAATCACCTCCTCGCGGTGATCCGCGACAACGACGCGCTCTCGCGCGAGGAGCGCGTCTCGCTGGTGGACCAAATCCTGCACGAAAACACGCGCCTCGTCGACCTGGTGCAAAAGATGGTCGCCGCCCACAAGTTCGAACGCGACGACGTGCCGCTGAAATGTCAGACGCAGAAGTTAGAACCGATCGTCGCCGAGGTCGTCCGGCGCGCGGAGCCGCTCGCGAAGGAGCGCGCGGTGCGCATCACCTACAGCGGCGAGGCGCGGGCAAAGGTCGACGCGCGGGAGTTGGAGCGTTCGCTCTACAACCTCGTCTCGAACGCGGTGCGCTACGCGAGCCGGGAGATTAAGCTCGAGCTGTTCCCCGGCGTTATTCGCATCAGCGACGACGGTCCCGGTCTGCCCGCACCCTTAGAGAGACTCGCGCAGCCCTTTAACGCGCAGCCCATAGACATTGCAGGCAAACGCTACGCTGCGGGCACGGGCGGCTTGGGGCTCTTCATCGCCCGCCGCATCATCGAGGCGCACGGCGGACGTTTGGTCACGGAAACCTCGGGACCGTCCGGGACGGTGCTCTTAGCCTACTTGCAACAAGAAGGGGAACCAGGATGCGCATCCTCATAGCCGACGATCACCCGCTCTTTCGCATCGGGCTGTCGTACGCGCTCGCCGCGCAGGGTTTCGAAGTGGTGGGGCAAGTCGAAGACGGGCTTGGAGCTATCAGGGAGAGCGAAATTCACCAGCCGGACATCGTCCTGTTAGACGTCAAAATGCCTCGCTGCAACGGCATCGACGCCTGCCGCGCTATTCGCGAGCGCGTGCCCGAGGTGTTCGTCGCCATGCTCACCACCTTCGAAGAAGACGCCGTCATCCAAGCGGCGCGCGAGGCGGGCGCGCAGGGGTTCTTCTCCAAAGAGACCGACCCCGCCGACCTCACGGAGCGCCTGACCAAGATGATGTCCGAGCCGGGGCGCGACTGGCTGCCCGACGTGACCCTGCCCGAGTTGTCGCCTCGAGAGACGCAAGTGCTGCATCTCCTAGGCGCAGGCGGCAGCAACAAGGCGATCGCCAAGGCGATGGGCATCAGCCCGGAGACGGTCAAGACCTACTTGGCGAGCGTCTACAACAAGCTCGAGGTCAGAGACCGTTTAGGCGCGGTCAATAGGGCGCGCAGCTTGGGGCTTTTGTAACGGTGAGGGTAAGCGCTAGATATACGTCTGGAACTGTCAGCAAATCTCATCTGGTCTGAGACCCGCTTAGCAGTACCGTTTCCGGGTAATTTCCGTAGGGAGCGTTGAGGACGCTCCAGCGAGATGGAGAAGCGCAAATTTAGGCGAGCTTCGCGTTAGCACCTCTGTCAAGAAACGGCGAACTGGGCAAGCAATTCGGAAGGGGATTTGTGCGGTAATCAAGCGCAAGGTAGGACCCGCGCCTCTTCTTGAATAGCGTCGTCAAAGAAGGACGCCCGAGCGCCCTCCTTTCGTCCGCGGCGAACGTCCGCTTAGCTATTCACAACCTCTTTAAGCGACTTGCCCGCCTTGAACGCAGGCGCTTTGCTCGCCGGAATCTGAATCTTCTCGCTCGTACCGGGCTTGACGCCTTCGCGCGCTTGGCGCTCGCGCACCTCGAAGGTACCGAAGCCCGTGAGCTGCACTTTGCCGCCGCTATTAAGCTGGTTGGAAATAGCCTCTAAAAAATGGTCCACCACCGTCTTGACGTCTTTTTTCGCCATGTCCGCTTCGCCCGCGATCTGGTCGATGATGTCGCTTTTGGAAAGGGTCTCGTTCTGCGCCATTGTTGCCTCCTAAAAATTTACGCTACCTTAACACATTTCGAAGATATGCCGAATTTAACGCATAAAATGTATGAAATTTCCCATTTTACCAGACGATTTTTTAGCGTTGACGCCCGCAAGTGGCGCCGTTTCAGACAATAAGTCAGCGTCTCGAGTGGTGCAAAACTACAGCAACTCAGCTCGCCCAACGCCCGATATTCGGCACCATCAGCTCGGGGTTTTCAAAGACCTCTTCAAAGATGCTGTAGTAGTAGCACTCCTCCGCCGAGCGCAGGTTGATTTTAGAGTGCTCGGCTTGGAACGCCTCCACGTCCATCCCCTGCGTCTCCTCCTCGATGAAATTCACGAGCATCTCCGTTGTGCCGCTGCCCTCATCGAACTGCGCCTTGTCGCGCCTGACGATCTCCTCGGGCAAGAGGTCTTCAAAGGCTTTGCGCAAAACCCACTTTTCGACGGGTCTTTTGCCTTCTTCTCGGAGTAGCTTTAGCTCAGGTGGAATACGCAGCGCGAGGTCGATGAGCGCCGTGTCCAAAAAGGGCACGCGCCCCTCGATAGAGTGCGCCATCGTCATCCTATCGACGCGCTGCAAGTTGACATTGTGCATCGCCGAAACCGAACGCCGCAGTTCGTTATGCAGATCGCCGTAGTCCTCGTAGTCGCGGTAGTACGTGTAGCCCGCGAAGAGTTCGTCCGCGCCCTCGCCCGTCAGGATGACCTTGACGTGCTCCGCGGCTAACCGCGCCGTGAAGTACGTCGGAATCACGCTCCGCACAAGGTCTTGGTCGAAGGACTCCAAGTGATAGATGATATTCGGCAGCTCCTTCTTGACCTCATCCGCCTTAAACACGTACTCGTGATGCTGCGTGCCCAGATAATCCGACACGAACCGCGCCGCCTCCAGGTCGGGCGAGCCCTCTAACCCTACCGAAAACGTGTGCATCGTCTCGCGCTGCTGCATCATCAGCGCGACGATGATCGAGCTGTCCAGCCCGCCCGACAAAAAGGCACCTAAAGGCACGTCGCTCATGAGCCGCTTCTCCGTGGCGTCGGTCAAGGTCTGGCGGATTTTAGCGACGATGTCGTCCACATCGCTGAGCATGTCAGTGGGATTGGGCAGGTCGTAGAAACGTCTGACGCCCGTTTTCGTGCTGTAGGCGCTCCCGGGTGGCAATTCATAGATCGGCGCACCGTCGCCCAGAAGCGCCTTCATCTCGGAGGCGAAGCGAAGGGGTCCGCCCTCTTCGAACTGACTGTAATAAAGAGGTTTGATGCCGATAGGGTCGCGCGCTAAGAGAAGCTCCTCCTCATTCGCGAAGGCGAGCGCGAACATGCCGTCCAAATCTCCTAAAGACCGTTCGCCTTCCTCCTCGAAAAGGTGCAGGGCGACCTCGGTGTCCGCGTCGGTCTTGAACGTGTGCCCCTCGCCCACGCTCTTACGCAAGCTCTGCCAGTTGTAAATCTCGCCGTTCGCCGCTAAGCTGAGCGTCTCTTCTTCATAAGGCTGCTGCCCCATCTCCGGGTCCATGATCGCGAGCCGCCGATGCCCCAAGACGCCGCGCTCACCCCTATACGTACCTGAACCGTCGGGTCCGCGGTGCTCGAGCCGCGCCATCATCCCCCGCACATCATCAATATCCGTCTTGCCCCACAAACCCGTTATGCCGCACATAATTGCCCCTTCGCGTTTACGTTGTCTACTTCACACGGTGAAAACATGGTGTCACCATAGGCGCTCTCGCCGCAAAACATCGTGCTGTACGTAACGAAAGGTGAAGTCGGGTGGAATTGGCTGAAAGGGGAGAGAACGCCTGAACGCTCCTTCAAACAATCTTGACGCCCTCTTGTACGTTCTCGCGCCATACTTTGCTTAGCCCGCGCACATAAAAATCTTCGCGTGCTCGGGTTCAGGAGGTTGACATGCATAAGGTCCTCATCCTCACCGCTGTCCTTTCGTTGCCGGCGCTCGTCAGCGCTAGGGAGCGCTGTGAAAATCTGCTGGCTGGACTCTCGCAAACCCTAGACCAGACCCAAAGTTTGACGCGCACGACCACCATGAAAGCGGGCTTTCGGGACGCTCTGTACCGGCAGAGCGCCGTCAGTGACGCGGGTGAAGGGGTACATGTTGAGGTGCTCGAGGAGGAGAGCCGCATACCCGCAAGCGCTCCCGACTTCTTCCGCCGCAACGAGGGCTGGCTCGGTCACTTCGACGTGTCCACCTTGAGCTGCGACGGGGCGTTGGCTATCTTAGGCGACGAGCGCTATCAGCTCGAGCTTGCCGACCTGCGCGAAGGCGACCTCTCGCAGAGCGTCACGATGACGTTCAAAGTCGAAGAGGACAACACGCGCTTAGAGGAGTGGAAAGCCGAGGTGCGCGGCGGCGGCTTGCCTGTTACAGCACTTATTACAACGACGTTTAAGGATTGGACGTTGGCGGGGGCGGGCTAGGTCAACCTCGCTCTACCCTTTCAGCGACAGCGCTCCTAAAATACTCGGACGAACCAAACTATAGAACATCTGCGCCATCTCACCGGGTGGCGTTTTCATGTCGTCCTCTAACCAACCCGTGATAACCGAGAGCATCGCGCCCGCCATGAAGTCCGCAATGAAAGTGGGCGGCACAGACGGCACGACGCCCATCGACTGGGTGGCTTGGTGTGCAGTCTGCGCCGCGTAATGCCTGAGACGCTTCAGCAAAAGGTTGCTCCCCTGTCCCTTCAAGATGACGCGGAAGAGCGCCGGGTCGCGCTGCACCACCTCGAAAACGATGAGAGCAGGGTGCGGCACACCGCTCACGAGGTCGCGCTGAGAGAACCCCTTGACCTCTTCGATGATAGTTTCGACGAGCGCGTCGAGCGAGCTGAGTAGGAGCGCGTCCTTGTCGTCGTAATGAAGATAGAAGGTTGCCCGCGCCACGTCCGCGCGTTCCGCGATTTCGGAGACGGTGACGCTCTCATAAGGCTTCTCGAGAATCAGCTCCATCAGCGCCTCGAAGAGCCGCTTCTGCGAACGCCGCGTCCGCCTGTCTGGTTTCTTACCTGTGCTCGCCAAGTTAGACATATCGACCTTTCTGTCCAGAATTAGACGTTTCCCAATCTTTGTGCTTGACCCCGCCCCGCTCGCCGCTCTAACTTAACATATGTCTTTTAGTAGACAACTGTCAAAGGAGGTAGACATGAACATGCAGATGCAGACCGACCCACAGGTCAGTGGCACAGACGTTCTCATCATCGGCGCAGGTCCGACCGGGCTCACCGCCGCCACGCTCTTAGCCCGCTACGGCGTGGACTTCCGCATCGTGGATAAGAACGCGCACCCCGCGCAAAAGTCCAAAGCGTTAGGCGTGCAAGCTCGCACGCTCGAGCTGTGGGACAAGTTGGGCATGGCAGAGGGCGCAGTGGCGCGCGGACAAGCCCTCAAAGCCCTCAACCTCATTACAAAGGGGACGTTGGAGAAGGGCGGCGAGCCGTTTATGGCGCTTGGGCGCGACGGCAAAGAGGTCTCGCCCTACCCTTATTTGCTCATCCATGAGCAGAATAAAACCGAGAAGATGCTCTTAGATGACTTAGAGCAGCACACCGGACCTAGCGGCGCTTACGGCGTCGAGCGCAGCACGGCGGTGGTGAGCCTGGGGCAGACGTTCGAAGGTGTCACCGTCACTTTGTGTCACGAAGGCGGCGTGCAAGAGGTCGTCCGCGCCAAGTGGCTCATCGCGGCGGACGGGGCGAGCAGCTTTGTCAGAAAGACGTTGGGCTTAAAATTCGGCGGCGCGACCTACGCCGACCCCCTGTTTGTCGCCGACGTGGACATGACCTGGTCACTCGACCGCGACAAATTTTACGCCCAAGTTCCGCGCCAGGGGATGCTCACCTTCTTCCCGATGCGCGGCGACGGCTATAGCGACAGCCAGTACCGCATTATCGGGCGCATCCCGAAAGCCTGGGAGGATAAAGAGATTACGGGCGACGACATTCAGAGGTTGCTCGATGAATACAGCGTCGTGGACGCCAAAATTAACCACACGGGCTGGGTTTCGAAGTACCGCATCCACCGCCGCATGACCGACAAGTTCCGCGTGGGTCGCATCTTCTTAGCGGGCGACGCGGCGCACATCCACTCTCCGGCGGGTGGTCAGGGGATGAACACGGGCATCCAGGACGCTTGGAACATCGCTTGGAAACTCGCGCTCGTCGTGAAGGGTCAAGCGGACGAAAACCTTTTGGACTCCTACGAGCCCGAGCGCATCCCCGTCGCCAAGACCGTCCTCAACGGCTCGGATAAAGGCTTCTCCTTCATCGGCTCGCCCAACTACGTCCTCCACCTCTTGCGTAGCGCCCTCTTACCCCGTCTGACGCGCCTCGCCTCGCGCGAAAGCCTCGGCAAACGCATCTTCACCCTTCTCTCGCAGACCTGGATAGGCTACCGCAAGAGCCCGGTGGTGGCTGGCGATACCGGAGCGAAGAAGGCGCAACCGGGAGACCGTACACCTTACGCACACTTTGACGCAGGCGAGAACGCGGGCGAAAGCCTCTTCTCAGTGCTGGGAGGCGTCAAGCACCACGTCCTGCTCTTTGCTGACGAGGAGAAGCGGGCGGGGTTAGCGTCCCTCCTCGCCGAGTTCGCGGTAGAGACGGACCTTCACGTGATCGACGCCGCGCAGGGTTCCATCCGCGACGCCTACGCCGTGAGTGAACCTGCTGCGCTGCTGATTCGCCCCGACGGTCACATCGCCTGGCGTGGACGCGCGGACGCGCTGAGCGACTTGGAGCGCTACTTAGATAGCGTTTATGCCCGCCGCCAAGCGGTCGAGGAGACCGCGACGCCTCCCTTCCCTCCGGCACTTACCGTTTAGGAGATGCAAAGTTTAGGAAATTCAGAGGGGTAAAGCTACCTCGCTTTACCCTAATTTAGGAGCTTTTATGGACACGTTGACCCCTACGTTCATCATCGCCATATTCTCATTCGGAACCGCCATCTTCTACGCGCTCTCCTGCGTTGAATGGTCCGTGTTGAGGCTCGGGCTCAACCAGCATAGCCGCGCAGTGGATGATAACGATATCCGCTTCGTCCACGCCGCCCTCAAGCGCCTCACCCTGCTACTCCCGCCCGCTAACGGCGTCGTCATCCTATTCGGGACGGCGGCGATGGTCTATCAGGGCGTCCTGCGAGGGTGGGACGGGGCGTCTATCGCTGTACTCGCCTTCTACTGGCTCGTCACAGGCTACCTCATGACGTTCGGCAAAATTGCGGCGGCGGTTAAAGACCTCCGGCAGACGAATAGCAACGGTGACATCGAGGACGTACGGCGCGGGGTGAGCCGCTTGATCGTTCGTCATCACATCGGTTTAGCAGCGAACCTCGGCGCGGTGATTTTGACCTTCGTGCTCTTGCTAGGTGGATAGCTGAGCGTCGAACTCCATAGCAGGCGGATAGAAACAGGCGTCAGTGTACCGGCTTCTGACGCCTGAACACCTCCCTTGCCCTCCGCTCTACACAAAAAAGCGAAATAATTAAATCACAAGCAGAAGTATTGTGAAATAAATTATCAGATATGATTCAGATATGATTGCAGGTTTGAATCCGTGAACTAGGAGAGAGCTGGGTGGACCCATCTGGGTCCACCCACGACCTATGCCAGCGTTACCTCGTCGGTGTAGCAGTACGCCCAGCTTTCCCCCTTTTCAAACGACTTGATGATGGGGTGCGCTTTTTTCTCTGCGTGGTTGCTCGCGTGCTTATTCTTCGACGAGTCGCAGCAGCCGACATGTCCGCAGGTCATGCAGACGCGCAGGTGCACCCAGGTGTCGCCCTGTTCGACGCATTCCAAGCAGACCTCGGCGTCAGGTGTGACGACTTTTGCCTCGTCCTGGTGGCTGCACGCTTCTGAAGTGCGCTGCGCTTCGCTAAGCTGCACCGTCTCCACGCGCACGTTGGGCTCGTTTTCAATGAGAAGCGAGCGGGCGCTGCTCGGGTCGCGGCGGCGCGAGCCGTAAGAGGTCAAAACGTCGCTGAGAAGGGGGACTAAACTCTCGATTTCTTCAGCGGTAGAGGTGGTCGAGCCTGCTTGCTTCAAGGAGAGTGCGCCGCTATAGAATTGGGCTCTAGTAAGAATAGGGAGTTCTTTGTTAAAGCCCCTCACCACCTCGATGACCCTTCCTGCGTGCTCGGGCTCGTCGTCGAGGATGGCGAGCATCCTCGAGCGCAAAACCCCGGCTTGGTTCAGAATAAAGTTCTTCGTGTAGTCCCCGCGCATCGCCCGCATCCCCGCCTCTTCCGCTTCGGTCGCCCCGGTCGGGCTCAGCGTCACGATGCCAAAGGGGACCTCTTCGCGCTGCAAAACCGAAGCGAGCAGTTTGCCGCCCGCGCCGTAGCCCGCGATCAGCACGTGGTCGTTAAGGTCATCTAATCCTTCCGCTTCACCCTCGTCCGCGCCAAACGCCGCTCTTTCCTGCGCTTTGCGGCGGCGCTCTAAGCGCGCGTTGATGGCGTTGCCCAGCGTCGCCAAGTTAGGCGTGATGCCCATCAGCAGAACCGTCGCTGCGATAATCGTCTGCTCGCCTGCACCCTCTAAGCCCGCGGGAAAGAGTCCGACATCGCTGCCTGAGCGCTGCAACACGAATGAAAATTCACCGACCTGCGCTAAGGTGAGCCCCGCCGCGAGTGAAACGCCAAGCGGATAGCCGAGTAGTTTAGCTCCGGCGGTTGCCGCTAGCGTTTTGATAAGCAACACGCTCACGATCACCGCGAGGATGACGGGTAAATTTTGCAGCAAGAACATCACGTCTAAAAGCAAGCCCACCGAGACGAAAAACGCCGCGCTAAAGATGATTTGTAGGGGCAGAATCTCCCCTAACGCCTGCGACCCGAAGCGGCTCTCACTTACGAGTAAGCCTGCCAAGAACGCGCCCAATGAAAGACTGACGCCTGCTAAACCCGTTAAATAGGCCGTTCCGAAGCAAACCGCGATGACCCCCAGGACAAAAATCTCCTGCGAGCAGGTGCGCGCCAAGGCTTCTAACATCGTCGGCATGACCCGTCGCGCTAAGAGGAGAATCGCCGCGATGATCGCCGCCGCGCTGCCGAGCGAGAGGGCGACACCCCCGAACGTCGCGCCTTCACCCCCTAAAATCGGCACGAGGATGACCATGCCAACCACCGCCAAGTCCTGAAAGATGAGGATGCCCAGTGAAATCTGACCTGAGGGCGCGTTCGTCTCGCCGCGGCTGTCCAAGAGCTTCATGACGATGGCGGTGGACGAAAGGGCGATCAGCATTCCCGTAAAGAGCGACGCCCGCCAGTCCACCCCGGCAAGTAGCATGATCACCGTGACGGTAAGCGTAACGAGCCCCACCTGCACGCCGCCGCCGACGAACAAAAGCCGCCGGATGCGCATGAGGTTATCCAAACTGAACTCGATGCCGATGGTGAAGAGCAGCAAGATAACACCGACCTCTGCCACTGCGTCGACGAGTTCGGGGTTGTCGACGAGCCCGGTCATTCCTAAGAGCACGCCGGTGAGCAAAAAGCCAATAATGGGCACGAGCCCCAGACGGAAGCAGAGATAGCCAATCGCAGCGCTCGCAACGATGAGGATAGAGACCTCTGCGAAGAACTCAGGCATTCCGCCCGCGGCGAAGGCAACAGGACAAATGAGCAGAGTAAGCGTCCCCAAAAGAACGCCACATACCCGTCTATTCATGAGCGCCGTCTATCACCGCGTCAGCAGACGTAAAGTTAATCGCCCGGTGTGTCCCGTCGCAAAAGGGTTTGTTGCCCGACGCGCCGCAGCGACAGAGGGCGGTGCGTGTACCTTTTTCACGCTCATCGTCCGAGCCGATAAGCTCGAAAGGTCCGCGCAGCCTAAGGGGTCCGTTAGGGGTAGGGGAGACCTCGAGCCTGCCAGCTCTCCTCTCCCCGTCAAGGTGGACGTTACCAAGCTCACCCCGGTCTCTAAACCCTATCTCTCGGTGCGATCCGTCGCAAAGAGGACCATACGCCGAGGCTCCGCAGCGGCAGAGCGCCACGCGCGTATCCCTCAAAAGAATTTCTTGGTCAGGCTGATCGAGTGTAATTCTAATGTCACCCCGCAGGTACAAAGGACCATGAGGCGCGACTTGAACGGTGTTGCGCTCCGGCACCTCTTCCGCCGCGCCGCCATCCTTGCGCTCAAAATGCAAGGCTCCAGTCGGACACCGCACGACGACTTGAGCGACCTCTTCTGCGTCCGCTCGATCTGGCTGTACCCAAGGTTTCTGATCTGTATCGAAAACGTCTGGCAGATGATGAACGCACGCAGCAAAATGGATACACCGCGTTTTGCTCCAGGTCACGCTTATGTCCTTAGAACGATACTCACGAAGCTTGTCTTTCATTCCCCACTCCTTATGCGCTTCGCTGCCCCGCGTTTTTCCTCAAGTCGGTGACGAATATTTACCGCATAGCGTCAAGTTTACTCGTTTTGCCCGTTACGCTTAGTCGCCCGTCGCTCGCAAGGGCGCTTATAAGGGAAGGTCAGTGAGAGGTGTGAAACAAACGAGAACCTCAAAGAAACAAAAAATTCACGAGCTAAAGTGTCGTGAAAAATTTCTTTATTAGCGAACCTTGTGCATAAACCGCTGTAGGTCTATAGTGGAGGAGAAAACGCAAGAAACGTATGACCTGTGACGTTCCGGCGTCAGCAAAAAGAGTATGACAGGGGAGGGTGCTTATTCCAGCAAATTTAACTCGAGAAAAAAGTATTACATCTAGAAGCTAACCGCACGACGTAACGACTGCAGAAAAACATGGAGGAGGAGACGATGAATTCACTTAAAAAGCTCAGCGACTTCGGACAAGCCCCTTGGCTCGACGACATTCGGCGCAGCCTTATCGAGAGCGGCGAGTTGGATAAGCTCATCGACGAGGACGGGCTGCGCGGCATCACCTCGAACCCGTCCATCTTCGAAAAAGCGATCGCTGACAGCGACGAGTATGACGGTACGATCCGCGAGCTGGCGCAAGACGGGAAAGAGACCGAGGAGATCTACCTCACGCTGGCGACCGAGGACGTTCGCGCCGCCGCAGACCGCTTTCGCCCGCTCTACGACGAGCATGACGGCGAGCGCGGCTTTGTGAGCTTGGAGGTCTCGCCGCATCTCGCGCACGACACTCAAGGCACTGTCGAAGAGGGGCGCAAGCTTTGGAAGATGCTGGACCGCCCGAACGTCTTTATCAAGGTGCCGGGCACGAATGAGGGCTTAGAGGCGATCACACAGCTTATCAGTGAGGGCATCAGCGTCAACGTGACGCTCCTGTTTAGTTTATCGCGCTACCGCGAGGTGACGAGCGCCTATCTTGAAGGCTTGGAGAAGCGCTTGGAGGGTGGCGAGTCGGTTGAGGGCATCG
Organism: Trueperaceae bacterium; assembly: GCA_965213925.1. Lineage (GTDB taxonomy): Bacteria > Deinococcota > Deinococci > Deinococcales > Trueperaceae > CBDBZX01. Next base: position 2,750,089 of record OZ243927.1, on the reverse strand, counting down.
CATCTGTCGCCAGCTTTTTCCTGAGCCGCATCGACGCGCTCATCGACGGTAAGCTCGACCAGATCGCCGAGGCGAGCCCCGAGGACGCCGACACCGCTAAAGCCCTGCGCGGCGAGGTCGCAATCGCCAGCGCGAAGCAAGCCTATCAAATCTACAAAGAGGTCTTCGAGGGCGAGCGCTTTCAGGCTCTCGCGGAGAAGGGTGCCAAGCCGCAGCGTCTACTCTGGGCGAGCACTAGCGTTAAAGACGACGCTTACGAAGACGTAAAGTACGTCGAAGCGCTTATCGGCCCGGAGACGGTCAACACGCTGCCGATGGAGACGCTCGAGGCGTACCGCGACCACGGTCAGCCCGAGGCGCGTTTAGAAGATAACGTTGACGAAGCGAAGCGAACGCTCGATAAGCTAGGCGACTTGGGCATCGACCTGGACGAGATCACGCAGCAGCTCGTGGACGAAGGGGTTCAGAAATTTGTCAAACCCTTTGACAGCCTGATGGAAACGTTAGAGTCTAAGCGTCACGAGGTGCTCGAGACCGCTTAGGATGTGCTTATACACATTTGCCCGAAGCCAGTGAGGTCTTCCTGATAAGCCCTCACTGGCTGGAGGTGATAGTGAACTACCGCTTTACCTACGGCACCTGCTACGTATAGACACTCCACCTGTCCAAAATGAATTGTAATCTGTTCACCCACCCAAGGATACTTGGGTGGGTATATTAACTTTATGGCGAACTGTAAAAGCTCGAGCCCCGGCACGTCTCAAACCGGCAGCGAAGTCCCTGCAAAAACCTCCATCTCCACACTGAACTGTGTCTATCCGGATGAACGCTTGCCCAACCTGCGCGAGCTTCGCGCGGAGCCGGAAAGGTCAGCGGCACTGGGCGCACTGCTCGAGCGTTTCTCTACACATATGCCCGAAAAACAGCGCGCCGTTCTTAGCCGGACGCTGGGGCTAGGTGGCAGACCCGAAACGCTCGCGGCAGTGGCGCAAGACTTAGGGGTCAGCAAAGAGCGTGTTCACGCCATCGTCAGGCAAGGATTAAAGCGACTCTATAAAACGGCTTTGGAAGCAAGTTCCGCGCCCGCCTCCAAACCTCGTGAAGAGCGCGCCGCTGGCACAGCGCTGTCTTTGGAACGCTATCAGGATGACCCGACCCGGCGCGCGGACGCCTTGGCGCGGACCTCTCAAAGAGATTTGCGACGTGACGTGGTCGCCGCCTGTCAAAAGCGCGACAGCGAACAGCTCTGGGCGCTCACTGACGCCTACTTGACCCTACACGGCACCAAAGGCTCTAAGGTGAGCGAGCGAACGCGCGAGAACTATCGGCGCGGCGTCTTGGACCTCGTGGAGGACTGGGGTCACGAAAACCTGATCCGTCCCTCGCGCGACGCGGGCGTAGCATGGGTCAGAATGCTCGAGCAGCGACCCGCCTTACACCCGCAGACGCAGGAGCCAAAGCTGGGCGCGGACGGTGAGGTGAGAACGCTCAGCCCGTCAACAGTGCAGGTTAAGCTTGCGGCGGCGAGAACCCTCTACAAAGCCTTGCGTTGGAGCGGCGCGACGCAAGCCGCCCCGTTCGAAAACGTCAAGGTCGCCAAGGACCCCGTTGCTCCCTGGGAGAAGCGCGGCGCGTATTCGGTCGCCGAAGTCGAACGGCTTTTGGAGGTGGCCGAAGGACCGGACGAGGTCATGATCTTGTTGGGCGCTCACGCGGGCCTGCGCATCGCTGAAATCAGCGCCTTGCGCTGGCGAGACGTCGACTGGCAAGCGGGCGAGTTGGTGGTCCGCAAAGGTAAAGGTGGAAAGACGGGACGGGTCGCCCTGAGCCGTCGGCTCAAAACGGCGCTGGCGGAGCTGGCGAGCGGAGCGGACACCGGGTTCGTCCTTCCCTACCGAGCCTACCGGGCGAGGGAGCGATTTCAGCGCGTCTGTTTGCAAGCGGGCATTACCTACGAAGGCAGAGCGGTTCACGGGCTCAGACACGGCGCGGGCACGCGGCTTCACAAGCAGTTCAACGACTTAGCGCGGGTCGCACAGCATCTGCGCCAGGCGAATCTCGAGACGGCGCGGCGCTACGCTAAGATGAACGATAGGGAAATCCACGAAGGCGTTGAGGAGTGGTAAAGCGCGTGGTTAGAACGCCGTGTGTTTGCGTCAGGGCGTCCGCTCTCCCCTGTTGGTCAATAATAAGAGGTCATTTCTCCTCTGCACTGCGCGGAGGTGAGACCCCACCCCGCTTACTGGCGCGTCCGATACTAGCAGAAGAAGGCACACTGCGAACCTTTTGGGTAATGTGAGATAGTCTATTTTAAGAAATTTTTCACAATATGCTAGCTCGTGAAATTTTTAGCGTTTTGTAGTTCTGAACGTAGTAAGGTGGAGTGAAAGAATCTCTGCCTTCACCTCCTCCTTTGTAAGAGATTGCAAAACGAGACCTTTCGACAACCAGACTTCGCCGTACTTCGTGAAGCCGTACTTCGTGAATAGGGTGACAACAGTGTAGCAAAACTTAGCTGACAGTGTATTGAGGAAGTTGAAGCTAACTCTGTAAACGTACTTACGGCGTATACATAAAACTTTTAGACCTTTTCTACACGGTTGTTCACTCTTCCGTGAAGGCTCAACCTCTTCGTCATCGCAGCTTGACTCTCGGGCTCGAGCGGCGTAGACTACCTCTAGTATGTGTAACTTACACACGTTAGATCGTTATTATGGCTGAATCTCGGAAACCTCGAGTGCTCCTCCTCTGCGGTGGTCAGTCCGAAGAGCACGAGGTGTCGCTCGCCTCGGCGCGTTCGGTGGTAGCGGCTGCGGGCGAACGTTTCGACATTAAGCCTTTGATCATCAACAGAGCGGGGCAACTTCTGCGGGCGGAAGCGTCGGCGCGAATCCTCAGCGCAAAGGGCGGTGCGCACGCGTATAAACTGGCGTCAAGTGAACCCCTTCAGCGTCTCGACCCTTCCGCTTTCGACGTCGTCTTTCCGCTGCTGCACGGTCCTTTCGGGGAGGACGGCAGCGTACAAGGGCTCCTCAAACTGATGAAACTTCCCTTCGTCGGCTCAGACGTTTTAGGGAGCGCTGTAGGGATGGACAAGCTGATGATGAAGGCGGTTTTTGCCGCGCACGGCTTGCCGCAGGTTCCTTATAAGGCGGTGAGCCGGAGCGCGTGGCTCGCGCTCCCCGACGAGGTCCTGCAAGCCTTGCGAGGTCTCCCCTACCCCGTGTTTGTGAAACCTGCCAACTTGGGCTCGTCGGTCGGGATCAGCAAGGCGGAGGATGAGGCGAGCTTGCGCGAGGCGCTGTCGCTGGCGGCGCAGCACGACCGCCGCATCATCGTAGAGGCGGGGCTTAGCGGCGCGAGGGAGTTGGAGGTCGGCGTGCTCGGCAACGACGCGCCGAGCGCGAGCGTGGTCGGCGAGATTCGCTTTCGCGGTGACTTTTACGACTACAGCACCAAATATACCGAGGGCTGCGCTCAGTTAGACATCCCCGCCCATCTGCCTGAACCGGTAGCCGCGCGGTGTCGGCAGCTTGCCGTCGACGCATTTTTGGCGGTTGACGCGGCGGGCTTGGCGAGGGTGGACTTCTTTTTGGCGGGCGAGACGCTCTACCTCAACGAGATCAACACCATGCCGGGCTTTACGGCGACGAGCATGTACCCTAAACTTTGGGAAGAGACGGGCGTACCCTACGGTGAACTGATCGAGCGGCTGCTCGAGCTGGGGCTCGAGGTGCGCTAGCGTTTTAGTCTTCCGCAGCCTCGCGACCCAACTGTTCCTATGTACTAGTCCTATGTACTAGACCTCTTGCGAAGAAGCAGGCGTCTGTCTGGCTTCCGCTTTTGCCGAGTGGAACGAATACGAGTAATACCGTTTCCGGGTAATTCCTACGGGAGTTACCCGGAGTGTAACGAGTTGAAAAGATTACGGATTCCGATGAGCACGGAATCAACTCCAACGAAGCGCGAAGCGTTTGCCGGTTACGCAGTTTTCGCGAATGCGAAAGGCAAAATTTCATAACGGAGTTTATGGGGTAATCAACCGGCATCTGTACAAACGCAATCACTGGATGAGGTGGTACGTTTGCAAGAGGTCTACTTTAGCGGCGGTGCATTACCAGCTTCGGCGCTGCTTCTCAACCTAACTCGTGATGTCTCGCCGCTCTTCCTGGAGAAAGGCTCGAGGAGGGCTTTGTACACGACTAAGCCTCTTAATCAAACACCTTAGAGAAGACCGTGCTTCTGTGCGCCCGCCTTGAGAAAGGCTAAACCCTCTCTCGCGATCACGTCAGAGGGTTCGTTCGGCGGACGCCACACGCACGTCGCCGCGGCTAAGGTCGGGTTGATGGCGGCGAAAGATTCCAGCACGAGACTGCCCCCGAAGTCGATCTTCGCCAAGCCCGACCACACCTCGTTCCAATTCACCGTGCCCGTACCCACCGCGCCCCGGTGACTCTCGCTCATGTGGACGTAGTCGAGCACGTCGGCGGAGGCGACGATAGGCGTCTCAAAACCCTCCTCTTCGATGTTCATGTGGTAGGTATCGGCGTGGAGCTTGAGGTTGGACGCGCCGACCTCTACAATGGTCGCTCTTGTGTCCGCGAGGGTGTTATAAAGATACGTTTCGTAACGGTTGCACGCTTCCAGCGCCAAGGTGATGTTCCTCGCTTGCGCCTCCGCCGCGACCTCTTTGAGCACCCGCACCACCGTCTCTCGCTCTTCGGACGTGGGCGGCGCACCCGTCAGATATCCTAAGTGGTAGGCGATGCAGCCACCTAGATAACGACTCCCCAAAGCCTCGACTTGATCCAAGGCGCGCAGCAAAAAGGTTTTTGCCGCTTCCGGCTGCTCGGGCATATGGGCGTCCTCAGGCAAAACGAGTGAGCAGGTCGCCCCTAACCCCGCGCTTTGGAGCGTCTGGCGGTGCCTCTTGGCGTCAAAACTGTGAGGCTCCAGGAGGGGAATCTCGAGAAAGTCAAAACCGGTCTCCGCGGCTAAAACGATGACCTCGTCGCCCGCCTCCGGGTTCCAGTCGCCTGTCCAAATAAATGCGTGCGCACCGAACTTGACCATACGTCTCCTCACCTCTACGCGGTTTGTAAAACCGATACGATATTACGTCGATGATAGCGCCAAGGGGCTCAAGTGAGTTGCAGCTCGAGTGCCCTTTTGGAGCAGGTTACGTCGTCAATAGGACGCTTTGCAAGCAGCGGGGCAATTCAGCACATCAAAAGGTTTGGCAGGCGAACCTGCTAAAGTAACGCTATGAAACTTCTCTATCCTACCTCGACCGACCTCGACCTCGCCGCGTTACCCCAAGAGGTCGAGGCGCACCCCTACGAAGTCGACCAGAAGCTCCCCGCCGAGCACGAGGACGCCGAGGTGCTCGTCGTGTGGGGCAACACGCCCGAGATGCTAAGTGGCGCGGCGCAGCGTTTGACGAAACTCAGATGGATTCAGTCGCTGGCGGCGGGACCGGATAAGGTGCTGGGAGCGGGGTTTGATTCCGAGATTACCGTCACGTCCGGGAGCGGCTTGCACGACCGGACGGTAGCGGAGCACACGCTAGGACTTTTGCTCGTCGCCGCGCGGCGCTTTCATCTGATGCGCGACGCGCAGCGTGAGACGCGTTGGCCGGGCGAACTCGGCGGCGTACAACCTGTTAAACCCGAAGGGGATTTTCGCACCTTAGAGGACGCCAACGTGACCATCTGGGGCTTCGGCAGCATCGCGCAGACGCTCGCGCCTTTTCTGGCGATGCTCGGCGCGAAGGTCACGGGCGTCGCCCGCAGCGAAGGGGAACGCGCCGGTTTCCCGGTGCGCCGTGAGGAGGACCTAGCGGCGCTCTTGCCGCAGACGGACGCGCTCGTGATGATTCTGCCCTCGAATGAGGCGACCAAGCACGCGCTCAGCGGTGAAACGTTAGGGCAGTTGCCCGCCCACGCTTGGCTCGTCAACGTCGGGCGCGGCGACACGGTCGACGAAGCGGCGCTCGCTCGCGCTCTGCGAGAAGGGACCCTCGCGGGCGCAGTGTTAGACGTGTTCGAGACGGAGCCGCTGCCGAGCGACTCGCCTCTCTGGGACCTGGATAACGCCTTTATCTCGCCGCACGCCGCCGGGGGTAGGCCGCGCGGCGCGGCTGACCTGATAAGGCGCAACGTCGAACGCTATTTGGCGGGGGAGGAACTCGAGAACGTCGTCTCTTGACCGCGCGACCATATGAAGCGCACGAAGCGTAGGGCTCGTCGACCTAAACGCTAAAAGTAGTATGGCTGGAACTTCCGATAAACTACCGTAAAAGATAAAATTCACAATACTCTAGCTTGTGATATTTTTATTTCGAGTAGGGCAGCTCCAGTGATGCTGTCGGACAATGCGCCGCGTTATACGCTAGAAGCCATCTTCTAAACATTGTCTTTTTCTGATTTAGGAGGTGTCGCGGGGTGCTGTCTTTCGAGCGTCGAGTCATCGTGGGGACTGGGTCACAACGTTCAGTTAAAGCTGTCCGTGGCGCTCGAGATGGTGTTTATATGCGTGGTGGAGCGGCGTCGGGCTGCTACAAGTTTTTAAGCCAGAACATGAGCGGCTTGGGCGTCTCCTCCTGTTCGCCGACTTCGCGCCACGCGAGGTGCGCCGTCAAGTCACGGCGGGGGGCGTAGCCGAGCCGACGCCAGAAGGGGGCGAGGTCGCGGTAGGTCTCGGGGCGGCGCGGGTCGTCATCGCCGCGCTGCAGCGCGGCGAAGCAGGTGCGCGCGAAGCCCAACTCTTGAGCGTGGGACTCGCGCATCTCGAAGAAGCGACGCCCTGCGCCCTGACCGCGGTAGTCCGGGAGCAAGACGGATTCGGCGAGGTAGTACCAATCGGTGACGGGCGCAACCTCCGCACTCCCGAAGGGGTGACGGAGCGCCTCGTGTTCGTGCGCTAAAGGTAGCGCCGTCGACGCGCCGATGAGGTGTTCGCCTGAAAAAGCGGCGACGAGCAGCGCGCCGTCCGCCTCGGCGAACGCCTTGAGGTAGCGCGCCTCGTACTCTCGGTCGCCCTCATAGAGGTAGGGCCATTCTCTAAACACTCTGATGCGCAGGTCCGCGAGGGCGTCCAGGTAGTCGTGAATTTGAGTGCCAGTAAGCGCGCGTAGGGTCAAGGACATGCGCCGAGTATAACGGACGCACAAAGGTGCCGACAAACGTTTCTAACGCTTGTCGGCACCTATATAACTAGTTGCGCTTAGACGCGCTGGAGCGCCTAACTCCCCTTCTCGATGGGTACACCCACGCTGTTGCCCCACTCGGTCCAGGAGCCGTCGTAGTTCTTGACGTTCTCGTAGCCTAAGAGGTACTTGAGGACGAACCATGAGTGCGAGCTGCGCTCGGCGATGCGGCAGTACGCGATGATGTCCTTGTCGCCTGTGACGCCCTCGGCGTCATAAATCTCTTTGAGTTCGTCTGCGCTTTTGAAGGTGCCGTCCTCATTCGCGGCTCTCGCCCAAGGGATGTTGCTCGCGCCGGGGATGTGACCGCCGCGCAAGACGCCCTCTTGCGGGTAGTTGGGCATGTGCGTGACCTCGCCGCTGAATTCGCCGGGGCTGCGCACGTCCACCATCGCGCCCTGACCAGCTTTGACCTTGTCGATATGCGACAAGACCTCATCTTTGAAGGCTCTAAAGTCGGGGTTGCGCTGACCGGGCGTGTAGGAACCTTTTTCATAGCTTGGCACGTCATTTGAGATGGGCTTGTCCTCCAAGGTCCACTTGACCCGCCCGCCGTTCATAAGCCGTACGTCCTCATGCCCGCTATACTTAAAGAACCAGAAGGCGTACGCCGCCCACCAGTTGTTCTTGTCACCATAGAGGATGATCGTGGTGTCGTTCGAGACGCCCAAGCGCTCAAAAAGTTGCGCCAACTCATCAGGTTGAACGAATTCGCGCATGGTGTCGTCCCAGAGGTCTAAGAGCCAGTCGATCTTCTGGCTACCGGGGATGTGGCCAGTGTCGTACAAGAGTACGTCTTCGTCCACCTCCAAGACGCGCACGTTATCGTCCTGGTGGTGCTCCAGGACCCAGTCGGTTGAAACGAGTACATCGGGGTTGGCGTAATCCATCGTCAGTCCTCCAAATCGGCTTTTACAGGTTCCAGTTATACACGCTATAAACCCTAGCGGGATTTACGCCGTTCCAACCGGAACCCGTACTTATTTCTACTCGCTACACTCGGGTTAATTAACATTAACCGGAAATGGACTTAATGTTGACATAAAAGCTCAATTACTGGCAAGGGCTAGATGACATAAAGGACGCGGTGCAGCGTTGGATGATGGGGAGGTAGGGGATGAGGAAAGGTGCCGGCGCTTTTTCTACCCATCTCCCTTGCACCTCCTCATCGTCAGAACTGCAACCCCTTTCGCTGCTAGCTCAGCCGCTACTCCGCGCCCTTCTCTGCCACCTTCTTGACCGCTTGACCCGACGGGCTGAGCTGGGCCTGCTCGAGAACCGCCACATCGTCCACCACCTTAGGTTGGCTGAGCAGCACCGCGATGTTGCGTAGCCCTTCGAACTCCTGACATACCAGCACGATCGCCATCGTGAGGGGCACCCCGATGATCGCCCCGCCGATGCCCCAGAGCCAGCCCCAAAAGACGACCGCTAAAAGCACCACCAGCGGGGAGAGCTGGAGCGCCTCGCCGATGAACTTAGGCGCGACGAAGTTGCCCGTCGTGAACTGCATCGTGCCGAGCCCTAAAAGCGCCGCGACACCTAAACCCACGCCGCCAAAGGCGAACGCAAAGAGCGTGGGCGGCACCACTGCGATGATCGAGCCGATGGTCGGCACAAAGTTTAATAAAAAGCTGATGACACCCCATACAAAGGCGAATTCGATGCCCAAGAGCATACACCAGAGCGTCGTCAGAAGACCCGTGACGAGGCTGATGAGCACCGTCACCCAAGCGTAGCGTGAGAGCTTCCAGGTCATCTGGCGGAGCGCTTGGGCGAACTTTTGGCGGTCCGCCTGGCCCATAACCCGTTCTAACTTGTAGCGCAGCGGACCGAGTTCTAAAAGCAAAAAGAGCAGCACCGTCACCACTAAGATGGTACTGCTAAAGGACGTCGCCACACTGCCTATCGCGCTGAGCACCCCCTGCACAAGCTGCGCCGAGGAGCCCTCGTCTCCGGCTCCGGGCAGCGAGACGCCGAGGCGGGAAAGTTGCGCCTCCCACGCCTGAATCCTCGCCTCAAAACGCTCCGAGTAGTCGGGCACCTCGACGGCGACAACCGACACGCTGTAGGAGAGAATCGCCCAGAAGAGCCCCAGCAGCGCCAACACCACAAAGGTCACGAGAAAGGGACTCAACCACGTTGGCATGTGTTTATTGAGCCAGCGCTGTAAGGGTTGAAAGAGGATGACGAGCACGCCCGCGAAAGCGAGCGGCATGAGAATGGGCTGCGCCAGGCTAAGCGCCGCTACGCCCAGGATGATGGTGATGATAATAAGTAGTGCGCGGCTTAACGAATCGGTCACGGGTACCCCTGCGTCAGCGTAGCACGCGGAGGGCTCGTTCGGACGGCAGGTGGGCGTCAAGAGAGGTTCATGAAGCTGCGCTCGAGCCCTCCGAATGGCAATTCTTTACACGTAAGATACTGTCAAGTCAGTGAGAGAGGGGATGACATTACGTAACCGTCAGACGTCTCCTAATACTCCGCTCACACATTCAGCGTCATAGCTCGCTCTCGCTCACTGCGCCCTATTTTGTCCTCGAGCCTGCACTCTCCACGCGCCGCCCTACGCTATGCTGACGACGTAATGTAATTTTGGGTGCAATAGAGCCTTGTATCGGAAGTTGGGGGCGCAACGTGAGCGAACGAAGGAGCGAAGAGGTCAGCGAGCAAAACCGTAGCGGTGAACAGGCGAGCACAAGCAAACAGCCTTTGGGCAAACCACGGTCGGGCGAGCAGCGCGAACAGAGCAAGCTGACCTGGCTCGTCCCTCTGGGGCTACTCGTCTTTTTCGCGCTGCTCTACTTTATCTGGCCCGGTTTTCGGGATTTCGTCGATACCGCGGTTAGCATCTCGCTAAGTGGCGACCGGCAGCGCCTGGAAGAGTGGGTAGACGGTTTCGGCGCGTGGGGACCTGTCGTGATTTTGCTGCTGATGATCATGCAGACCATAATCGCGTTTGTCCCTTCGGTCATCATCATGGTGGTGACGGTGCTCGCCTTCGGTCCCTTCTGGGGCGGCGTGCTCACCTGGGCGGGGCTGCTCGTTTCAGCGACGGTAGCTTTCGCGATCGGGCGGGCGCTAGGTCCGGTGACGGTGGACAAGCTTATCGGTCAGAGCACCGAGCAAAAGATGGAGGGGTTTGTGCACGAGTACGGCGTGTGGGCCGTGATTGCGGCTAGGGTCTCCCCCGCTCTGTCCACCGACGCGGTGAGTTTGGTCGCGGGACTCGCGGAGATGGGCTACTTGCGCTTTATTGTGGCGACGGCGGTGGGCACCTTGCCCCTTACGGTGCTCATCGCTTGGTTGGGCGCGGATATTGAGCGGCTCGAGACTGGTCTTTTATGGGTCTCCGTAGTGAGCTTGGCGGTCTTTGTGGCGTACGTTGTCTGGGACAGGCGGCGGAGCGACGAGTCATTGGAGGAGAATGCGTGAGGGCGAGCCGTCAGCAGCGTTCATCTGGTCGAGCTTAACGCTGCTGACGACTAAATCCCAACCCCTGACTAAGCCTAGAACTCTGCCAGATACTCCCGCAGTTCCCAGTCGTGCACCGTCACTCTGTAGGCGTCGAACTCCATCGTCTTCGCGTCTAAAAAGTGATTGAACGCATGTTCGCCTAAGGCCTTTTTCATCACTCTGTCTTTACGTAAGGCTTGAACCGCTTCGCGGAGCGTCCCCGGCAGCTCTTTGATTTTGTGCTTGCGGCGGTCGCGCACGCTCATTTCGTAGATGTTGCGCTGGATGGGGGGCGGCGGCGTCAGGTTGTTTTCTAAACCGTCGATGCCGGCGGCGAGCATCGCGGCGAGCGCTAAGTACGGATTACACGTAGGGTCGGGCATACGGAGTTCGCTGCGCGTGCCGACGCCGCGCCGCGCCGGAATGCGGATCATCGCGCTCCTATTCGAGGCGGACCAGGCGATGTTGGTAGGCGCTTCGAAGCCTGGCGTGAGGCGCTTATACGAGTTGACGATAGGATTCGTTAGAGCGACCATGCCGCTGGCATGTTCTAAAAGTCCAGCGATCCAGTGGAGCGCCGTCTGTGAAAGCTGATGCTCCGCACCTTCATCAAAAAAGGCGTTTTTGCCATCCTTGAAGAGCGAGAGGTGCGTGTGCATCCCTGAGCCGTTGATGCCCGCGACGGGTTTGGGCATAAAGGTCGCGTGGAGCCCGTGGTTCATGGCGACGCGCTTGACGACCAAGCGGAAGGTGGCGATCGAGTCGGCAGTGGCGACCGCCTTGTCGTACTTGAAGTCGATCTCGTGCTGACCCGGCGCGACCTCGTGGTGCGCCGCCTCGATTTCGAAGCCCATCTCGACGAGCGCATTGACCATGTCGCGCCGCGCCTCCTCCCCTCTGTCTACGGGCGCGAGGTCGAAGTACCCGGCGGCGTCGTGGGTTACAGTGGTCACACCGCCATTCATATCGCGCTCGAAAAGGAAGAATTCCGGCTCCGGCCCTGCGTACATGTCGTCGAAGCCCAGCTTGTGCAGGCGCTCGACTTGGCGCTTTAAGATGTGGCGCGGGTCGCCCTCGAAGGGCGTGTCGTCGGGGTAGGTGATGTCGCAAATCAGGCGAGCGACGCGCCCCCGCCCGGCATCTTCGATGAGGTCGGGAAAAACCAGAAAGGTCTCGAAGTCGGGCTTTAAGAGCATGTCGGACTCTTCGATGCGGGTAAAGCCCTCGACCGACGAGCCGTCGAACATCATTTCGCCGTCCAACGCCTTTTCGAACTGCGAGGCGGGCACCTCGACGTTTTTATTATGTCCCATGATGTCGGTGAACTGGAGCCGCAAGAATTGCACGCCTTCGTTTTGAAGCGTTGCCTGAATTTCGGATTGAGATGCTGCCATATGAAGCCTCCTAGAGATAGCAGGTATTGTCGGTCTCGCTGACGCTCGGTGCGCATCTAAGCGTTCGCCGAGTGAAACGTGGTCAGGACCGCTCTCGCGCTGTAAAATGCCGCTCAACACGTACGTTATGAAGAAAAAATCTGCGACACCTCGTCTCGGTGCACTCTGACACCAAAACAAACCAAACTGTGCTGAGCATGACGCGCAAGGGTGCCCGATGTCAAGTCACTTACCGGTATTCTCGAGCTTTTTCTGAAAACGCGTGTTCATTTCTCTGCACGTTTGTACAGAAATGATAAGCTTATCTGGTGCTACATTTCGTCGCGGCTCGCGACATAGGTATACTTCAGAATTGACACGCTGTGTTCGAAAAACATACGTCTTCTTCTTAATTTACGGTTTGGCAGCTCGAGTATCCCGAAAATTTTACATTTTGTCGAGCTGAAATAGGACGCGTGGTCAAAATAACATTGACATTATGCAAGTCACTCGATATATTGAGACGGATTTCACACGAGAGGTGGCCCTTCCATGTTCCAAAACGCCAAAGAAACCCTTAAATTTGTCCAAGACGAGGATGTCGAATTCATCGACATCCGTTTCACTGACGTCGCGGGGCGCTGGCAGCACTTCAGCTTGCCGGTGAGCGGCTTCGACGACGACGCCTTCGATGAGGGCTTAGGTTTCGACGGCTCGTCCATCGAAGGCTTTCAGCAGATCGAAGCCTCGGACATGCTCTTAACGCCCGATCCGAGCAGCGCATTCGTCGACCCCTTCACCGCGCACAAGACGCTCGTCTTGATCGCGGACATCTCCGACCCCATTTCCGGCGAACTCTACAGCAAAGACCCGCGCGGCGTCGCCAAGCGCGCCGAGGCGCACCTCAAGGATTCGGGCATCGCCGACACGTCCTTTATGGGACCGGAAGCCGAGTTCTTCATCTTCGACGGCGTCACCTACAGCACCGACCCCTACAACTTCGGCTACCGCATCTTCGCCGTGGACGCCCACACCGACCCCGACGAAGTCGGCGACGGCTACTGGGTCAAGCCTAAGGGCGGCTACTTCCCGTGCGCCCCTTCGGACAAATACCAGGACCTGCGCAGCGCGATGGTCAAGGAGTTAGAGGGCATCGGCATCCCTATCGAGGTTCATCACCACGAGGTGGCGACGGCCGGGCAAGCCGAGATCGACATGAAGTTCGACACGCTCCTCGCCGTGGCGGACCACATCATCAAATATAAGTATGTGGTGCGCAACACGGCGACGGCGTTCGGTAAAACCGCCACCTTTATGCCTAAGCCGATCTCCGGCGATAACGGCTCGGGGATGCACGTCCACCAATCGCTCTGGAAGGACGGCGAGCCGCTCTTTTACGACGAAGATGGTTACGCCGGCTTATCTAAGATGGCGATGCACTACGTCGCGGGTCTCCTGACGCACGGTCCCGCACTCGCCGCGCTGACCAACCCGAGCGTGAACTCGTACCGCCGCTTGGTCCCCGGCTACGAAGCGCCCGTCAACCTCATTATTTCGGCGCGCAACCGGAGCGCTATCGTGCGCGTGCCGATGTATTCAAGCTCGCCCAAAGCCAAGCGCGTCGAGTACCGTGCGCCCGACCCCACGGCGAACCCGTACCTCGCCTTTAGCGCCATGCTGATGGCTGGTTTGGACGGCATCAAGCGCGAGCTGGAGCCGCCTAAGCCCGTGGACAAAAATCTCTACGCGCTCTCCGCTAGAGAAGCGCGGCGCATCAAGCAGCTTCCCAGGAGCTTGGAAGAGGCGCTCGACGCTTTAGAGAAAGACAGCAGCTTCCTCTTGGAAGGCGGCGTCTTTACCGACGACCTCTTGGCGAGCTATATCGAACTCAAGCGCGAGGACGTGGACGCGGCCCGCTTGCGCCCGTCGCCGATCGAGTATGAGATGTACTTCGACCTCTAAGAATCGAATCGTGACTAAAGGTGCCTCGCCTTAACGCGGGGCACTTTTTTGGTGTGGCAGTCATCAGGTTGAGCCGTCGGCAAGAAGAGAGCGGTTTCTCTAGCCTCTCCTATTGCCACGCATTCCGAATTCTCGAGGCGTCTGCTCCCACCCTTAATGAACGCCCCTCTCGTTGACAGTGTCCCAGCGTCACAGTTAAGATAGATAGGCAGCTACAAATGGATTTTTTCACAATCCAAATAGACTCAGGAGGAAACGATGAAGAAACTTTTAGGTCTAATCGTTGTGCTTACGTTTGGTGCGGCTTTCGCCCAGGACGACGGTCCGATCACTATCGGCGTCAACTTAGAGCTTTCGGGGCGCTTGGTGGCGCTCGGCACGCCCGAGCTAGAGGGTGTACGCGCTGCACTGGAGCAGCAGTCCGAAGTGTTGGGTCGCCCGGTCGAACTCTCGGTCTGCGACAACCAGTCCACGCCAGAAGGCTCGATCGCGTGCGCGAACCGCTTTGTGGACGAAGGGGTCGTGGCAGTTATCGGGACGGGCGGCTCGAGCCAAGCGATCCCCGCCGCCGAGGTGCTGCAAGAGGCGGGCATCGTCCAGATCACGCCGAGTTCGACGAATAACGCCACCACGCAGATCGGCGACTACATCTTCCGCATGGCGTATAACGACGAGTTCCAGGGCGAGGTCGCCGCAGGGTACGCCGCCGAAGAGGTCGGCGCTGAGCGCGTCGCCATCGTGCGCCAACAAGACGACGACTACAGCTTCGGCTTAGCGGGCTTTTTCCAGGAGAACTTCGAGGGGATGGGCGGCGAGACGCTCGTCGTGGACGTGGTCGCCAACCAAGTGGACTTCGCCTCGCAGATCAACGAGATTCGTCAATTCAACCCCGACGCCATCTACGCGCCCATCTTCTGCTCCGAAGCCGCACCCTTCGTCGTGCAACTTCGTCAGCAGGGCTTTACCGACACGCCCCTCATTGGCGCGGACGCTTCCGATGACCCGCAGTGCGTAGACGGCGCGGGCGAGGCCATCAACGGTTGGACCTTTACCGCGTTCGCCATTCCCGAGCAGCTCACGGGCGAAGCGGCGCAGCGCGCCGAGGAGTTCCAAACCTTCTTCGGCGAGTCACAACCCGACGGCACCTTTAACGGCTTTACCTTAGCGGGCGCGGACTCCTACAACGTCTTAGCCGAAGCGATGAGCCAAGCGGGTGAGGTGGACGCCGAAGCGGTGCGTGACGCGCTACAGAGCCTCTCGGACTTTCCCGGCGTCACGGGCAGCATCACCTATGATGGTACCGACGGCACGCCCGCGGACCGCGTCATGGGCTTCTTTACCTACGAAGACGCGACCTATCCCGGCGAGCCGCTCTTCAACGTGAGCACCGGGCAGGGTGACGCGACCGGCGGCATGACCGGCGGCGAAACTGGCGGCAACTAAATCTCAACATATGAGAGAGAGGGGCGGTTTTGCCGCCCCTTTTCTATGCCTGATGAATCCGCCTTCGAACGGAGGATTATCGGGTAAACTACAGTCTACGTAACGCTACGCTGAGGCCGCCTAGCGTTACGCCGAATTCACGTCCACATTGCGCATTTCGTCTCGAGGTGACACCCTTGGCTAAGCAGGCTCAATCAAACCGTACGCCCTCACTGGGCGCGTATCTCCCCTATCTTTTTATCGCGGCAGTGGTGGCACTTATCGCCTGGCGCTTGATCTATCTCATCTCCGCGCAGAACTATCAGCCCTCTCTGTTCGTGGGCGCGCTCATGCAGTCTTTGCAGCTCGGCAGCCTCTACGCGCTCATCGCGCTGGGCTACACGATGGTCTACGGCATCATCCGCCTGATCAACTTCGCGCACGGCGAGGTCTTTATGGTGGGGGCGTTCGTGTCGTACTTCGTCTTCGCGAATACGCCCTACAGTTTGCCGTGGGCGGTTGTAGCCGGGGCGCTCACCTCGGCGGGGTTTATGTACACGCTGAGCTTGTGGCGCGGCAGCTTAAAAGACCCGGTCGTTTACGGCGGCGGCATCGTCGGGCTCGTAGGCTTTACGGTTATCTATAGCAGCGCCGACCTCAACTGGATATTCGCGCTCGTGGCGAGCATGTTCATCACGGGCGTGCTGGGCATCGCGCTCGACCGCATCGCGTACCGCCCGCTGCGGGGTGCGCCGCGCATCTCGCTCCTGATCACCGCGATCGCGATGTCGTTCTTTTTGCAGAACTTCGGCGTGTTGGCGTTCACGCGCAACGTGACGCAGTACCGCCCCGACACCATCTGGACGAATAACGTCAGCTTCGAGGTGTTCGGCGGGACGGTTTTTACCTCGAGGGCGATTTTCCTCGTTGTCATCATGACGCTCGTGCTGGTCGTGACGCTGACGCTCTTCGTCTCGCGCACGCGGCTCGGCAAGGCGATGCGGGCGACCTCGCAAGACCCCGAGGTCGCGCAGATGATGGGCGTGAACGTCAACCGCGTCATCGCCACAACCTTCTTGCTCGGCTCGATGTTGGCGGCGGCGGCGGGCGTGCTCTGGGGCATGAGCTATCAGGTCTTGAGCCAACCTGCGATTTTCGGCATTCTACCCGGCATCAAGGCGTTCGCGGCGGCGGTCATCGGCGGCATCGGTAGCTTGCCGGGCGCGGTCTTGGGCGGGCTCGTGTTGGGGTTCGTCGAGAACTTCGTCCCGACGATCTTCCCCGGTATTTCGCAGTACCGCGACTCGCTCGCCTTCGCGCTCCTTATCCTCGTCTTGCTCGTTAGACCGAGCGGCATCGTCGGCGAAGACCTGTCGGAGAAGGTATGAGCGAACGCGGGTTCAACAAAAGCGGGCGCAACGCGCTCCTGACGCTCGCCGGGTTAGGCGTCTTGGCGCTGGTACTGTACTTTATCAATAATGGCGACAGCGTTAAACTGCGCCAAGTCTCCGCGCTCTTTGCCATCTGGAGCATCGCCGCGGTGAGCCTCAACCTCATCAACGGCGTCACGGGGATTCTCTCGCTCGGTCATCACGGCTTTATGCTCATCGGCGGCTACACGACCGCGCTCCTCATCTTGCCGGAAGTGAACCGGCAGCGCCTCGTGGAGAGCGGCAGAAGTCGCCTCAACGACTTTACGGCCAGCTTGAGCGTGCAGAACTGGCTGGATAATCTGGGCTTGGACGCGCTCACCACGCCTGAAACGCTCTGGCTACGCTTTCTCATCGCGCTCTTTATCGGCGGGCTCGTGGCGTCGGTCTTCGGCTTTATCGTCGGCTTCCCGAGCTTGCGCTTGCGCGGCGACTACTTGGCCATCGTCACCTTCGGCTTCGGCGAGATCATCCGCCTCCTGGCGTCCACGGACCTCTTTGCGCCTTTTACCAATGGCGCGCTCGGCTTCACGGGAGTTCCCCGCGCCATCGGCACGAGCCTCTGGTGGACCTTTGGCATCCTGGCGTTCACGACCTTCGTGATGGCGAAGCTCAAGTTTTCGTCCTACGGGCGGGCGCTCCAGGGGATTCGCGAGGACGAAATCGCGGCGGAGGCGATGGGCGTGAACCTCGCCTACCACAAGGTCTTAGCCTTTACGCTCTCCGCTTTTTTCGCGGGCGTCTCGGGCGGGCTCTACGTCTCGTGGCTCGCTTCGGCGCGGCTCGACTCGTTCCTCTTCTTCCTGACCTTTTTCTTCTTGGTCGCCATCAGCGTTGGCGGGACGGGCTCGATCACGGGCGTGTTGTTCGGCATGGCGCTCGTGGTGTTCGTACTGCAGTACGGCGACCCCTTGGAGCAGCCCTACGAACTCACCACCTGGGCGCTCGCCGCCGGGGTGCTACTCCTCGTGGCGGCGGCGGGGACCTACCTCTACCGCACCCTGCTGCGGCTCAGACCGCGCTGGAACTTGGGCATCTTTATCCTGGCGGGGCTCGGGGGCGTCGTGCTCCTAGCGAGCCTGCTCGCGCCCGCGTTCGGCTACTGGGAGGGGACCTTTCAAGCGTTCGGGCTGAGGCGCATCGCGCTGGCGGTGCTCTTAGTCGTCATCATGATCTTTAGACCCGAGGGCATCATGGGACGCAACGAATTCAACTGGGCGTGGGCGCTGCGCGAACGGCGCGACGAGCCCACCGAAGAGGAGCGGGCGCAGGACGCTTGGCTCTCGAATCCGGAGCTGAACGAGGACAAAACGGCGGAGCTGACGCCTGCCAGAGAGCCCAAGGCGAACACCGAAGCGGACAGCGTCAGGACCAAAACGCCGGAGACCAAGACACCTAAACCACAAAGGGAGGATTGAGGTGGCGCTCCTAGAAATACAAGACCTCAACAAGTCCTTCGGCGGCTTGCAAGCTATTTCCAACCTCAACTTAGACGTGGGCGAGGGCGAGATCGTCTCCGTCATCGGACCCAACGGCGCGGGCAAGACGACCTTTTTCAACCTCATCACGGGCGTGTACAAGCCCGACTCCGGCGACGTCCGCTTCGAAGATGAACCCATTACAGGTCTCTCGCCCAACAAGATCGTGGATAGGGGTGTCGCCCGCACCTTTCAAAACTTGCGGCTCTTCACCAACCTCTCCGTTTTAGATAACGTGCTCATCCCGCAGCACCACAAACTCAAGTCGAACTGGGTCTCGGCGGTGTTCAGAACACCGGGCTACCGCAAAAAAGAGCGCGAGATGCACGAGTTGGCGTTGGAGAAGCTCTCCTTCTTCGGTCCGCGCCTGATGAGCTTCCGCTTGCATCAACCCGTCTACGTCCTCTCCTACGCGAACCGCCGCCGGACCGAGATGGCGCGGGCGATGGCGACGGGCGCAAAGCTCCTCCTTTTGGATGAGCCCTCGGCGGGGATGAACCCGAAAGAGACGGGTGAAATCACCCAGATCATCAAGCGGATGCGCGACGAGGGGGGCTACACCATCCTTTTGGTCGAGCACAAGATGAACTTGGTCGGCGAGATCAGCGACCGCGTCGTCGTGTTGGATTACGGACAAAAGATCGCCGAGGGCGACTACAGAGAGGTCGTCAATGATCCTAAAGTCATTGAGGCGTATCTCGGTAAAAAGGCAGCGGAGGAGAAAACGACGGGTGAGCGCAAAATCGAGGAAAGCGCGGGCGAAAGGGACACGCTATGAAACTAGGCGTTAGACAGCGCGACGTTGTAAGGTCAAGCGGTGGGGCGGACTTCATGGCTCGAGGCAGCGCTGACCGGGCGTTGTGCGGACAAACCGAGGAACCCTTATGAGTGACGTTGCCGTTTACCCAGACGAGAAAACCGACGATCAAAGGGGCGACAGGGAAAAGCTCCTCGAGCTTCGCAAAGTCACCACCCACTATGGTCCGATTCGCGTGCTACACAACGTGGACATGGTCATCTATCCCGGCGAGATGGTCTGTCTACTGGGCGGCAACGCCTCGGGCAAGTCCACCACGCTCAAGACAATTTTGGGCGTCGTTGGCGTGTCCGAAGGCGAGATGTACCTAGGCGGCGAACGCGCGGACACCCTCTCGACGGCCGAGCGCATCCAGCGCGGTATGGCAGTCGTACCCGAAAACCGCCGCATCTTTCCTAAAATGACGGTCAAGGAGAACCTCGAGATGGGCTCGTACCTCCGCGACAACAAGCGTGACATCAAAGACGACATGGACTACGTCTTCGACCTCTTCCCGCGGCTCTCCGAGCGCTTAGGTCAGATGGGCGGCACCATGTCCGGGGGCGAGCAGCAGATGCTGGCTATGGGCCGCGCCCTGATGAGCCGCCCTAAACTCATCCTGATGGACGAGCCCTCGATGGGGCTCGCGCCACTCTTTGTCGAGAAGATTTTCCAGATCATCAAGCAGGTCAACGAACGCGGCATCAGCGTCTTTGTGGTGGAGCAAAACGCGAACATCGCGCTTTCGATTGCCGATAGGGGGTACGTGTTGCAGACGGGTGAGGTCGTGCTCTCGGGACCGGCAAAAGAGCTTTTGAACAACGAGGCGATGAAGCGGGCGTACTTGGGCGAGGTGTAAGGGTCAGTGCGGGGCCGCGTCCCCTTGCACCGTTGCGGTTTTCGACCTGGCTTTTGGGCGCGCCGCTACGGTATAACTCGGTATGGCCAAACTCAAAGCCGACAGCCTCTTCGAGCTTACCTTCCTCTCTGACGCGCACCTGAGCCCGGACGGTTCGCGCGTCGCTGCGGTACAGACGGTGATCGAGCGAGGCGAGGAGGACAAGCCGCCGCGTTACGTCAGCCACATCTTTCTTTACGACGTTGGCGCGGGCGACGCCATGCAGCTGACCCGAACGGGCGACGCGAATACGCAGCCGCGCTTCTCCCCGGACGGCTCAAAGCTCGCGTTTCTTTCCAAACGGGGCGACGACGAGGCGGCGCAGCTCTACGTCATGCCGCTCTCGGGCGGCGAGGCGGCGCGGCTCACCGACTTTGGGGCGGGCGTGTCCGAATTTATCTGGCATCCGAGCGGGGCGAGCGTGGGACTGGTCTCGAGGGGCAACTGGCGCGACGAACGGAAGGAGAAAGGGCAACCTTTGGTCGTCGAGCAACTGACCTACAAGCGCGACGGCGTCGGCTTCCTGAGCGCCGAGCCCGCCCAGATTTACCTCTACACCTTTGGCAAACGTAAGAGCAAAAAGCTCAGTAAGCTCAAGAGCAGCCCGAGCGACCTCGCGTTCAGCCCAGACGGAGAGACCCTCCTCTTCAGCGGCGCGAAAAATCCGAACGAGGTGGACGCTTGGAAGAGCAACCTCTGGGCGCTGCCCGTTAGCGGCGGCAAGGCGAAACGGCTCACCGCAGGCATGAACATGGCGTTTTTGCCGAGCCCCAGCCCGGACGGGGCGCACGTCGCCTTTTTCTCGCCCATCGATCAAGAGGTCTTCGCGAGCCCGACGGGGCTGTGGCTCGTCTCTGCTCAAAATTTTGACGGGGGCGGTGAGGCGACGCTCCTTACGGGCGAGTTGGAGGCGCTGCCCTCCACGGGTGGCGACAGCTACTACGGGGCGCACCCCAACGCGCCTCTCTGGTCGGACGACAGCAAGAGCGTCTTCTTCAACGCGAACCGCGAAGGGCGCAGCGGCTTAGCGAAGGTCGATGTCGGCACGCGCAAGGTGCGGCAGTTTCATAAAAACGACCGGGTCATGCGCGGGTTTCACGGCGCGGGCGGGCGCTTCGTCTTCACGGCGGAAACCCCAAGTGAACCCGGCGAACTCTTCTACCGCGATGGGCGCGGCAAAGAGAGGAAATTGAGCGGCGTTAACGCGGACTTTTTGGACAAGTACCGCACCGCCGAAGCGAGCAAGGTGCGCAAGGCGAAAGCGAAGGGCGGACCGCGCGTGGACTACTGGGTCATGCGGAGCGAGAAGCCGCGCAAGGACGACGCGCTGGTCTTGCAAGTTCACGGCGGACCGCACACGAACTACGGCTACGGCTTCTACTTCGAGTTCCACCTCCTAGCTTCGGCGGGCTACACCGTCGTCTACGGCAACCCGCGGGGTTCGTCGAGCTACGGCGCGGACTTTCAGGGTGCCCTGCTCGGCCGCTACGGCACAGTAGACGCTGACGACGTGTTAGCCGTCGCCCGCGCCGCGAAAAAAGATCACGCGAAAACGCACGACGCCCCGGACGCGCCTATGCACCTAACGGGCGGCTCGTACGGCGGCTTCATGACGAACTGGCTCGTCGGACGTACGGGCGAATTCCGGTCCGCCGCGACCCAAAGGAGCATCTGCAACTGGCTGTCCTTTTACGGCGCGTCGGACATCGGCTACAAGTTCAGCGACCTGCAAGTCGGGGGCAACCCCTGGGAACACCTCGACAAACTGTGGGACCAGAGCCCCCTCAGATACGTCGCTGAGGTACGTACGCCCCTGCTCATCCTCCACGCCGACGAGGACCACCGCTGCCCGGTCGAGCAAGCCGAGCAGTTTTACGTGGCGCTGAAAACACTCGGTAAAGAGACCAAGTTCATCCGCTTCCCGGACGAGGGTCATGAGCTGTCGCGCTCGGGCAGACCGGACCGGCGGGTGGCGCGGTTGGAGGCGATTTTGGATTGGTTCGAAGAGCACGCCTAAGAGGTTACGACGGTGACACTAAGAGATAACTCAGATAGGACCGTTTTGGTCGTCGGCGGGAGCGGCTTCTTAGGGCGAGCTGTCGTCAAGAGGTTGTGGGCGTACACTGTCGTTGCGACCTACAACCGCACGACTATTCCTAGCGCCGTTCGCTACAATTTCTTCGAGGACGACGTGCGCGCTATCTGCGATGCGTTCGGTATTGATACCGTCATCTTCGCCGCCGCTATAGAGAAAGAGGTGAGCGGGGACTTCGAGGCCTCGGTCGGACGCTTCTTGCGGGGCGTTCAGGACAGACGCCTGGTGTACCTCTCGAGCGACGCCGTCTTCAGCGGCGAAAAAGGACTCTATACCGAGCGCGACACGCCAAACCCCGTCACCCGTTACGGGCGCAACCTCTTGCACTTCGAAACGCGCATCAAGGAGATTCACCCGGACTACTGCATCATCCGCCCCAGCTACATCTACGGCGTTTCGGACGGGCTCGACACGCGGCTCGCAGGGGCTCGAGCCGCCCTTGCGTCGGGCCGAGAGGTAGCGCGTTTTGGCGACATGTTCAAAAGCCCCTTAGGGGTCGCGCAAGTAGCCGAGGCGGTGGTCGCGCTCGGGCTTTCAGATTTTACAGGTGTTGTCCACGTGGCAGGCGAACGGCTGAGCAATTTCGACTTTTACTACCGAGCGCTGACCGCGCTCGGCGTGAACGTGGACGCTTTGCAGCGCGAGAAGATGCCGAAAAACAGCAGCTTGCCCCGCGATACCTCCTTGGATACCTCTTTGTGGCAACAGCTCACTGGAATGACACCGCTGAGTATCGAAGCGACGCTGGAGCGGACTAAACCCTAAGGTCCTCGCCAAACTTTCCACTTCTCTACGCTTTTACACACTCTATGCTTTTCGCAATAATCAGATCGTACTTAGGAGGATTAGGCAAGTAGATGCCAGTCTCCGTGCTGTTTCCATACTTCCCTACCAGTTTCACACGTCTTCCTTCATACTTTTTGAAAAGGCTAGGCGTCACATCGGTGAAAAAGGGTACTTCTTCCTCTGCTCGTATAAGGTAGCGGTGGAGTCTCTCTTCTGGCTCAACTTCCTCTAAAATCTCGACGAATCCTAGCCACTCCTCTTCGGGAGCGGGATGATCTTCGTAAACGTAGGGCATCAGTTCTTCATCAAAGAGGTCGATCGGTCCCAGAGCACAGATATTATCGGACCGTCCGTCGTCTACTACAGATGTAGCGCAGCTACTAAGTAACCAAAGACTCAATAGAACTAGAAAATGCCTCATAAGGTGCAGCGTAAACGTTGAAGACGTGTCACCTCAAGGATAACGTTCACAAAGAAGCGCGCACTAGACCCCCAGCGAATAAGTAGCCACAGCACGCTCGCGTTTCTTCTCTTTCAGTCTCAACTTCTAAACGAAGGGTAAATCTGCGAGCGCCCCTCTGACCTTCCCAACCTCGACCTCTTGCCCGCTTTCTAACTCCGTGCGCACGCTCGCCAAGCCGATGACGCCCAACTCGGGATGCTCCACAACTGAACCAAGCCGCCCGACTTTTTTGCCCTCTAACATAAGGTCTTTGGTATCGCTTCTAGGAAGAGATTCGAGCCTCAACCCCCTGAGCCCTTTACGCACCTTGCCCCGCGCCTCGATGCGCGCCATAATCTCTTGTCCTAAGTAGCAGCCCTTGCGGTACGAGACGGCGTGCTCTAAGCCGACCTCTTGCGGCAGCGCCCCTTCGCCGCCTTCGCCACGCGCGGAGGCAATGCCCGCTGCGACGCGCGCCGCACCCAAGGCGTCTTCCCCGGCGGGAACCGCGCCCGCTTGCTCGAGCCTTTCGAAGAGTGCTTGCGCGTCTCGAATGAGAACGTGCACATCGAAGCCGCCCGCCGCACTCCGTCTCGCAGGACTCACGAGGACCTTAGCGCTCGAGAACGAGGGTTGAATGAAAGTTCCTTCGCTCGGCAGCTCGGTTTCGAAAACGACTGATAGTACCTCCTCTGCCTCCGCACCCTGCAAAGTCAGCGAGGTGATGGCGTCGGACAAGGTCTCGAGTTCGACCTGGTCGAAGATGATGTGCGCTTTCAGCTCGCGCTGCACGAAGTCGCCCGCGCCGTCCTCGACCGCTGCGAAGAGGTCGTCCTCGCGGCGGTAGACGCGCATAGAGGCGAGCGCGTGTCCTTTGACGTTGAGCATCAAAGAGGTGTTGGTCTCGCCCGCCGTTAGGCCCTTGATGTCATTGCTGATTTGTCCATGTAAGAAGTCTAAGCGGTCGGCTCCGGTGAGGCGTAGGGGCGTGGTGGTAAGGAGGGGGACGAGCCCCGCGCCTTTTGTAAGCGCTCGAACTTCATCACTGAGGTTCGAGAAGCTCGAGACCCTTCCCTCGACAAGCCGCGCCCCATACTCGGTTAAATAATCCGTCTGAATCATACTCCGTCTTATCACGCGGAAGACAGAAGAGGTGGTAGCTGTAGAACTAAGGAAGCAATCCAGTCAAGCTGGTGGCTTTAGCTTCTGATTACGTAGTTTTCACGAATGTGAAAGGAACGAACGGTGAGCAATGAGAAACGAGCAATGAGTGAAACCCTAAACTCATTGCTCATTGCTTTTAATACACCGTCAACTAAGTATTGACACCTTTTTACTAATGTCACCCTGTTCACGAAGTCGCTAGCGGGAGCGGTTTCCTTCGGAAGTACTTCGTGAACCACGCGACGCGTAAGCCTTGCGAATGCGTAAGGGTCTCGCCTTTCAATCTCAGCAAGAGGAGTCAGCAAGGTCAGAGATTCTTTCACTTCACTTCGTTGCAGCGGCTACGCCCTACTTCGTGAACAGAATGACATCACTCGTTTTTTAGTTGACAATGTGTTTAACTCATTGCTGCTTTTTATTCAGACACCCGCCCCCGCCACTTCTGCACGAGGCGCTGCCAGGTGCGCTTGGCGATGTCGGGCGCGAAGTTGTCCGCAAAGTTCTTCGTCGCCTCTTCCGAGCCGACGTCGGAGCCGAACTTCTGCGTGAGGTTGTAGCGGTGATCCATGATCCAGAGGTAGAGGTCCGCCTCGGTGCGCCCTGGAAAGCGCTCTAAAACGTCGTACTTGCGGATTTGCTCGACTACTCTCGCGTAGAGCCGGTCGTGCCAGGAGCACACCGCCTCTTCCCACGACACGTCGCGCTGGAGGTTGCGCCCTAGATAATACTTGCGCGTGTTGATGTGCCCGATCAAGATGTCGTAACGTCCTGGCACCGTGAAGAGGATGCGCTCAAAGTCGGGCTTGAGCTTATTGAGCTTGGTCTGCTCTAAAAAGCCCGCGTACTCGCCCTTGATGATGAGGTCTTTGATGCTGTCGTTCGAATCGGGCGGCACGGGAACGCTCAACTCGATGATCTCCGCGTCGATGTACCTCTGCCCGGCGTTTCTCGCGACCGAGACGCGGTGGTGTCCGTCCTTGACGAAGTAGACCTCGCCGACTTTATAGACCTGAATCGGCGGGAGTTCCTTGCCCTCTAAACCTGCCTGACGAATGCCCGCCCAGCGGCCTATGGTGTGGTCGACCTTGGGCAAGAAGTAGTGGTCGAAGTCGCGGTAGCGGTCGACGGAGCCGACGATCTGCTCGATCGGGATAGCTTTGGTGCCGCCGTAGCTCTCGGCGTTGGGGTGAAGCTGCTGCACGGCGCTAAAGGGTAAGAGGTCGTTGTCGACGCCGCGTAAGCCGTCTAAGACCTTGTGCCAGAAGGCCCTCGAGCGAACCCGCTCCGCCTCACGCTGAGCACGCTGCCTTGCGAGGTGACTCATGAGGACACCCCCTTTCTTCATTCAGGATAAGACGAAATGCTGAGCGGTGTGTAAGGCAAGCGTCAGGGAAAGCGTTTGTGAAGGATTTGGCAGGGTAAACGTAGGGAAACCTACAAGCGAATAAGTATAAGCGTACTTAGGGGAACAAACGCGTGTACACTTCGCGCTTGACAGCTGCGCTACAGGTCGATTTCGATCATCGTGAATTCATAAGCGTTGATGACCCGAACGCCCGACTCCGTGACGTATTCCCTTGGGTCGTTGATGCCGTTCAGGTGGACGTGACCATGTACGTGCAGCTTCGGCTGCCAGCGCTCCACGAAGCGGTTAAAGGCAGGAATTCCCCGGTGTGGATAGTCTTTGCCCTCGTGGGGTCCCTTAGGCGGCGCGTGCGTGAGCAAAATATCCACCGCTCGCCCGTAGCGGTAGCGGTTCCACAGAAGCTGAGGTGTCATCCGGTTGACGAAGTACGCCATCTGCCACTCGGTGTACTGGTGCGGTCCGGGACGGTAGCGGGCGCTGCCCTCGAAGCCTGCGATCAGCACGCCGTTAATCTCGATGATATCGCGGTGGACGTTGAGGCAACCGCCGGGCAGGTAGGAGCCGTAGAAGTCGGGGTTTTTCAGGTAGCCGTTGGCGTGGTTGCCCAAAACATAGACGGGCTGCACCGTCGTTTTCGTCGCGACGAACTCTAAAACGTGACCCGGCATGTCGCCCGCCGAAAGCACCAAATCGAAGGGCGGTAGGTTCTTGGGGAAGCTCTCCGAGTGGATAAAGGGCGAGGTGGCGTCGGCGATAGCTAGGATGTTCACCGCTCACTATGATAGCAGGTATTATCTGGTCAGAGACGCAACCACTTGAGAGAACATTCGACTAGTACGCACTTGATGAGATGATGCCTGCGGAGAAGTGTGACGACGTTTTGTTGACCCCCTAATCGTAACGCGCTTGGAGCGGTTGCGGCGTGCGCTGTGAGGAGAAGGGTAGGAGCAGAGAAGGTAGAAGTAAGAAGTGCAGGTGGCTCGAGGTATCTTGAGATCAACTTGCTGAGTTACGAGGAGTGCTGTGAAGCTGACCCGCTATCTATTTTGCTTAATCCTTCTTTTTGCCATTACATCCGCTGCCGCGCAGGAGACGCCCGCAGAACCCGAAGCGCCGACCGTGTCGGTGGACGGTCCCTCTGACGAGGCTATCGCGGAGCGTTTGCGAGAGGTTTACGAGACCGTTCCCGGTTTAGAAGAGGTCCAGGTCAGTGTGGAGGGCGGCGTCGTGTCGCTTTCGGGCACGACGCGCAACGCGGCCGACCGGGAGAGCGCGGCGGACTTAGCAGGCAGGCTGGGGGGTGTCTTCTACGTCGTGGACAACCTGGAGCAAGAGACCAACCTGCGCAAAACGCTCGCGCCCGCTCTGACGCGCATCCGCAGCTACCTGACCGACCTGCTGGCGTACTCTCCCCTGCTCGTGGTGGCGCTCCTCATGGTGCTGCTGTTCACGCTGCTAGCGCGACTCATCAGCACCTGGGACGCGCCCTTTAACCGCTTAGGTATCAACCCGCTTCTCCAGAACCTCTTGCGCAACCTCGTGCGCACCGCGATCGTCCTCGTCGGCATCCTGCTCGCGCTCGACATCTTAGGCGCGACCGCGGTGGTGACGGCGGTGCTCGGCACGGCGGGCGTGGCGGGCTTAGCCATCGGTTTCGCCTTTCGCGACATCGTGGAAAACTATTTGGCGGGCATCCTGATGAGTTTGCGCCGACCTTTTGCGCTCAACGACCTCATCCGGTTGGAGGACTACGAGGGAAAGGTCGTCCGGCTGACCTCTAGGGAGATGGTGCTGATGACCCTAGACGGCAACCACGTGCGCATCCCCAACGCCACGATTTTCAACGGCGTCATCGTCAACTACACGCGCAACCCGCGCCGCCAGTTCAACTTTACCGTCGGGGTGGACGTCGAGGAGGACCTCGTGTACGTGCAGACGTTGGGCGTCGAAGCGCTGCGGGCGATGACGGGCGTCATGAACGACCCTACGCCCTTCGCTAGGGTCGAAGAGCTGGGCGACTTCAACGTCATCGTGCGCTTTTTCGGCTGGGTCGACCAGAGAGGCGCGGACTATTTTAAGGTGCGGAGCGAGGCGGTGCGCCTCGTGAAAGCCGCCCTGGACGAAGCAGACGTCTTGATGCCCGAGCCGATCACCAATGTACGCTTGCAGCGCGTACCGGACACCATGAAGCTAGAGGAGGTCGCGGCGTCTGACGCGGAGAAACGAACGACGCCCAAGCCCGAGCCCCGCTCGCTAAGCGCGGTGAAGAGGGGCGCGCAGGCGGACGTGTCGGTCGACACGCAACTCGACGCGCAGATCGAGGAGGAGTTGCGCTCGGACGAGCCGAATCTATTGGAGGATGAGCGCTGATCTCACGAGCCCGTGTAGGTAAACGGAGACGCTGAACGACCTCTTTCGAGTCGTGACTTAGAGGCTCCGCTCGAGCCCCTCAACGAGCCTCTCGATATCCTCATCACTCGTGTAGTGAACGAACGACAGCCTGAGCACGCCCGTCTCCAAATCGATACCCATCGCCTCCAAAAGCCGCGCGGCGTAGAAGTGACCGTGCGCGCACATGACGCCGTGCTCGGCTAGTTTTTTGACGAGTGAGGGCGCGCCTTGTCCTTGCACCGTGATAGCAACGGTCGGAGCGCGGTTCTCCAAGGTTGCAGGACCGATAACGCGAACTTTGGGGTGACTGGTTAGAGCCTCGAGCAGCGGCTCCAACCTCTTCAACTCCGCCTCCCTAAAGAGGTCGTGGACCCTCTTTGCTTTCGTGGCGGTATCCGTACTATCATCGTAATGGTGGTCATGAACCGCGTCGAAATAGTCCGTGACGCCCTTTGTAGCGGCGATTTGCGCGTGGTCAGGTCCGGCGGGGACGAGCCTCTTCTGAGGCTTACCTGCGTTAAAGTAGTGACCCTGATTCGCCAACTTCTGCGCGGTTCCCGACCTCACGACCATCACGCCCTGATGGGGTCCATAGGTCTTGTAGGTCGAAAAGAGGTAGATGTCCGCGCCGAGCGCGGACACATCCGGGAAGCCGTGTCCTGCGTAGGAGACGCCGTCGACCACCGCCGTAGCGCCGACACTGTGGATGAGGTCGACAATCTCCTCGACCGGATTGATCTCGCCGACGATGTTCGAGCAGTGCGGGAAGGCGACGATTTTGGTCTTTTCACTGAGGAGTGGTTTTAAGGTCCCTAAATGCAGTCGCCCTGTTTCCACGTCCACCTGCCACTCTTTCACCTCTACGCCAAATTCAGCGAGCCGCCGCCACGCGCCACTGTTCGCCTCGTGGTCTTGGTTCGTGACGACGACCTCGTCGCCCTCCCTCAAGAGGTCGCGGAAGGCTTGGGCGAGGACGTAGGTATTCTGCGTGGTCGAAGGACCGAAGTAGACCTCTTCGGGCTGGACGCCTAAGTACCGGGCGAAAGCGGGGTAGCTCGAGTCCATCGCCTCTCCCGCTTTTTGCGCAGTCGGATAGAGGTGATGGGGCTGCACCTTCATCGTTTTGTAGAAGTCGGTGAGCCGCTCGATGACTTGAGCACAGGCGTACGAGCCGCCTGCGTTCTCGAAGAAGGCTTGCTCCGCTAAGCTCGGCTCGCTAAAAGCGGGAAACTGTTGGCGGACAAAGGTGAGGTCTAAGTCGGGCATAGGGCTCTCCAAAGGTGAGGTGGTATGCGCAGTAGAACGTTTGAGGGGGTCAGTTAAACAGGTGAACGAAGGGAGAAGATGGCAAGCAGACTGAAAGAGGTTCCTACTCTACTTTCCTCTAGTACCTTTCGCGCACCTCTCGCACAGGAGTTTCTAAGACGGCTTCAGGAGCGTAAATAAGACGCGCCGTTCACGTCGAGGATCGCGCCCGTGCTGAATTCGGCACCTTCCGAGGCGAGAAAGAGAACCGCGTAGGCGACCTCTTCGGGCTTCGCCACGCGGTTGAGCGGGCTCTGGGCGCGAATCTCTTGACCCCGCTCACCTTTGAGGTGCGCGTTCGTCATGTCCGTCTCGACGAAGCCAGGCGCGACAACGCCCACGAAGATACCGTGCGGCGCGAGCTTCTGCGCGAGCGACTGGCTGAGGGCGTTAAGGGCGGCTTTGCTTGCGCCGTACGCCGGACCCTCCGGCTCCCCTCGGAAGGCACCCCGAGAGGACACGTTCACGATGCGCCCACCACCACGTTCTCTCATGTGCTGCGCGGCGAAGTAGCTGAGGTGCGCGGGCGCGAGCAGGTTCACGCTGAGCGTGCGCTGCCAGCTCGAGCGCCACTCGTCAAAACTCACGGCGTCGATGGGTTGCGCTTGAAAGATGCCAGCATTGTTGACTAGGATATCCAGCCCACCCAAATTATCTACAACGCGGTTGATGAGGTTTTCGGCGAAGCGCTCGTCCGCAAGGTCGCCCGCAACGCTAATATGCTCTTCGCCGCTGAGCGACGCCAGTGCCCTCTGAGCCGCGTCGTGGTCAGCTCTATACGCTAGAGCGAGCGTCGCGCCGCGCTCGGCGAAGGCTTGGGCGCACGCTAAACCGATCCCTCTTGTCCCTCCAGTAATGAGTACCTTTTTTCCTGTAAAGTTCACTGTTTCACTCTAACATTCGCTAGCTGCGCCTCCAACCGAATCGTACGGCTGAAGCTCGAGCGTCCTCACAACACCCGAGTGAAGTAGACTAGGGGGGCAACTCGAGTGTTTCAGGACTCGAGCCAAACAACCAGGCATCAGAAGCGTCGCAACGAACGAATCTAGGATGACGAACTGAGGATACAGAACGCTAGAGAACATGCTGGAGGATTGATGGGCAAGCACTTTCACCCTACCTACGTCGCGAACGTCCTCATGCCCGACTTCCGCTTCGCGACTTGGCACCTAGCCCCCCACTTCCTCGACGCGATGAGCGCCCACGTCATGACGGTGAAAAAGCTGGACGACCCCAACGTTCGGGCGAGTCAAGCGAAGATCGACGCGCTTATAGACGCCCTGCACGGCTTGCGGGACGAAGCGCTGCCCGAGTACGACGCCGAGGTGCCCGACCTCTACTTCGCGTTCAATAAGCGCTTAGAGGCGCGCGTGGGCGAAGACGCCGTGAGCTTTTTGCGGCTAGGGCTGAGCCGCAACGACCTCGACATGACGGTCTATAAGCTCCGCACGCGCGAGCTTTTGATGAACGTCATCGAGCGTTTGGGTGCACTTCAGACGCACCTCTTGAAGCAAGCGCGGGAGCATACCGAATCCATCCTCATCGCGCAGACGCATCACCAGCCCGGACAGCCCACCACCGTCGGGCACTACCTCGCCGCCATCGACAACGCGCTTTCACGTGACATGGACCGGCTCTTCGACGCGCATAAGCGCCTCAACACCTGTCCACTCGGGGCAGCGGCGTTGGCGGGGTCGTCGCATCCGCTCGACCGTCACTATACGGCGCAGCTTTTGGGCTTTGGCGCGCCCGTCTCGAACACGTACGACGCCGTTGCCTCCTCGGACTGGCAGGTCGAGTTCGTCGGCGTCATCCAGAGCATTTCGCTCACGCTCTCGCGCTTTGTGAACGACCTTATCGGCTGGGCGTCGGCGGGTCTTTATGTGCTCGGCGATGGGCTCGTGCAGGGCTCGTCGATCATGCCGCAAAAGCGCAACCCGGTGGCGCTCGAGCACGCCCGCACCCGCTTCTCGCGCACCTTAGGCAGCGCCCAGATGGTGCTCTATTCGTCGCATAACATCCCCTACGCCGACCTCAACGACTTCGGCCCCGACATCCAAGGTGCGCTGGTGAGCCTCTTCATCCAGTTTGAGGGCGGCTTGGCGCTCCTCAGCGCGTGCTTGGAGGACGGCGCGTTCGATAAGGTGAAGCTGAACGAGGGAGCTAGGCGCACCGACACCACCGCCACCGAACTCGCGGATGAGTTGACGCGGCGCTGCGACGTGAGTTTTCAAAAGGCCCACAGCCTCGCCGCGTCGCTCGTCGCCAAACTCAGCGCTGAG
This sequence comes from Trueperaceae bacterium, assembly GCA_965213925.1. Classification (GTDB taxonomy): domain Bacteria; phylum Deinococcota; class Deinococci; order Deinococcales; family Trueperaceae; genus CBDBZX01. Next base: position 2,718,236 of record OZ243927.1, on the reverse strand, counting down.
AAGAGGTGTTTGCAAGAGGCGACGGCGGACGACCTCACAGCGCTCGGCGGACCTCGTCTGGATGAAGCGGTGCTCCGCGAGGCTTTGGACCCCGGCGCGTTCGTACGGCGGCGGCGCGGCTTCGGCGGTCCTGCGCCCGAGGTGGTGAGCGCGCATCTGACCGGGGCAGAAACGCATCTACACGGCAACTTAGAAGCGTTGGCGCACCTGCGCACAGCGCTGCGTGAGGTGCGGCGTTCGTTGCGTGGTAAGGTGAGCGAAACCCAGCAGTAAATAGGAAAGGAGAGAACATGAGTCACGCACGCCGTTTCGTTCTAGGAGGACTTCTCACGGGATTGTTCGTCACGCTGAGCCTCGCCTCGGCGCAGGAGATCACCTACTGGCAGTACGAGTTCGAGGCGCGCGTGAGCGCTATGAGCCAACTCATCGAGCAGTTCGAGGCGGAGAATCCGGGCGTCACGGTCGTTCAGGAGACCTTTCCTTACGACGCTTATCAGCAGCAAGTCGCCGCGTCGCTCCCGGCGGGCGAAGGTCCCGATGTGATCCAGCTCTTCTACGGCTGGCTCCCGACGTGGGAGCGCAGCGGCTACGTCGAGGCGTTGCCCGCGGAATATTTCAACTTCACGGCGCTCGACGAGGAATTTGTGCCGATGGCGCAAGCTGCGAAGATTGACGACACCTGGTACGGTCTGCCCACCGCCGTGCGCAGCCTCGCGCTTTTTTACAACCAGGACAAGCTGAGCGAGGCGGGCTACGATGCGCCGCCCGCCACCTGGGACGAGTTTGTAGAGATTGCCGCGGCGCTGACCGAAAAGCGCGGTCCCCGCTTCACACAGACGGGTTACGGCGTCGCGCCCAACGGTCAAGACCATCACTTGATTCGCGAAATCCTGACCAAGCAGTTCGGCACGCAGCCCTACGGCGACGACGGCACCGAGGTACTTTACGACTCGCCCGAAGGCTTAGAGGCGTTCGAACTCTACACGAGCTGGCTCACCGAGGACGAAATCGGCGTCATCGACTTCGTGCCGGGCAACAACGGCTACCGCGACGGCTTCCGCATTCAGGAGAACATCGCCATGATCATCGACGGCTCCTTTGCGATTGGCGACACGCAAGACGCCGCCGAGTTTGAGTGGGGCGTCGCGGAGATTCCTCTGTTAGAAGAGGGGGGTGTAAAGGCCAACTTCGGCTCGTTCTGGATGAACGGGCTTACGCCGAATGCGTTTGAGGACGAAGCTAAGTTAGAGGCGAGCGCGAAGTTTTTGGAGTTCGTCACGCGCCCCGAGGCGATGACCTTGTGGCTCGAGACCGTCGGCGAACTTCCCGCCAGGCAAGCCCTAATTGAAGACCCCGAGCTTGCCAGTGACCCCGTGTACGGTCCTTTCATCTCGAGCCTCGCCTACGCCACCGCCACCACCTTCGTGGACGAGAGCGCCCAACGCGCCGTCGTCGTAGACGCCATCAACCGCGTCGCCTTAGAGGGGATGGACCCCGCCGCGTCGTGGGAGAGGGCGGCGCAGGAAGACCAAGCGCTCCTTGACGAGTTCGCACAGTAGCGTTGAGTGGGGTTCGCGTGGCGTTTTAGCTCGCAGAGATAAGAGGTATCTCAGTGAGGTGACGCTTGAGGGTGTTACCTCTCGAGCGTACAGAGGCAATGACCATTCAAAGCGGAGTCAAATCTAAATCATCTGAGTACCTCTACAGAATTAGTAATGACTCCAAAGCTTGACTCAGGTCGCGCCGCGTGGTAGGGCAGGTTTGAAACCCTCCCCTACCACGCCAAAACGTTCTCTAGGGTTCGGGAGCAGCGCTGAAATTCATTGACCCTGTTTAACTCAAACCTGTACGAGCGCTCAGTTAGGCTGCATTAGAGAAGAGAGGTGTTAAGGTGCGCGCCAGTTCGGATTTTCAAAAACGCTCGAGCGTTTCTCTTGCCACGCGCGAAGCGCTCTGGGCGTACGCATTCTTATTCATCCCCCTGCTCTTCTATCTCACGCTGCGCATCTGGCCCGCCTTCCAAGCGTTTTACCTCTCCTTATTTAGCTGGCACGTCAGCGCCGAGGAGCGCGAGTTCTTAGGGCTGGCACAGTACCAGCAGATGCTGAGCGACCCCAAACTGCACCGCGCATTGCTCAACACAGCGCTCTACACGCTCATCATCGTGCCCGCGCAACTCGCGTTAGGGCTCTTTATCGCGAGCCTCCTAAACTCGGTGAGGCGCTTCCAACCCCTTTTTCGCGCCATTTATTTCGCGCCCTACGTGACGCCCGCCGCCGCCGTCGCCTGGGTGTGGGGCTGGATGTATTCGGTCAACTTCGGCGTTATCAATAATGTGCTCATCGAGTGGAGCATCTTTTGGGAGGAGCGCGGCGTTGGCTGGCTCACCATCGACCCGCAGCCCTTTTTGTCCTCACCGACTCAGGCGCTGCCCGCTGTCGCCGTTGTGGTCATCTGGCAGAACTTGGGCTTTCAAGTGGTTATCTTTTTGGCGGGGCTCAAGGGTATCTCACAGTCCTTTTACGAAGCGGCGCGCATCGATGGGGCGGGGCGCTGGGCGCTCTTCTGGCACATCACCGTGCCGCTCCTGAATCCGGTTATCGTCTTCTCGCTCATCATCTCGACCATCGCCTCGCTGCAACTCTTCGACCAGGTGGTGAACATCAACTTCACCGACCAAGGGGGTCCCTTAAACAGCACCTTGACCATCGCGCTCTACATGTACCAAGAGGCGTTCGCCCGCTTCCGGCTCGGCTACGCCGCCGCCGTGACGGTGTTGCTCTTCGTTATCATCTTAGGCGTGACACTGTTGCAACTCCGCTTCGCGAGCCGCAAGGTGGAGTACTGATGGCGGTTCAAACGGAGTCCGTCACGCAGCCAAGGGCCGAACACGCCCGCAGGAAACGCACCCTATCAGTCTCCACCGTCCTCGCCTACACGCTGCTCGCCCTCGGCAGCGTGGCGATGTTCTTTCCCTTTCTGTGGATGATGCTCAGCTCGTTCAAAGACATCCGCGAGATTTTGGCGCTCAACATCTTGCCGAACGAGTGGACCTTGGAGAATTACCGCCAGGTCGTTTTCGACACGAGCTTTCCGCGCTGGTTTTTTAACAGCTTCGTCGTTGCCGCTTTTACCACAGTTTCGGCGCTCTTCTTCTGCTCGCTCATCGGCTATACGCTAACCCGAATGCGCTTTCCGGGACAAAACCTCATCTTCATCGTCATCTTGTCCACGCTGATGATTCCCACCGAGATGCTGGTCATCCCTTGGTTCGTGACCTCGAGCGACCTAGGCTGGGTGAACACCTTTTGGGGCATCGCCTTCCCCGGTCTCATGCCCGCCTTCGGCGTCTTTTTGATGCGGCAGTTTTTCCAGAGCCTGCCCCGCGACCTCTTCGACGCGGGGCGCGTGGACGGGGTCAGCGAGTTCGGGCTGTTCTGGTATATCGGGCTGCCGCTCGTGCGCCCCGCCTTAGCCGCCTTGGGCATCTTCGCCTTCATCGGCAACTGGAACGCCTACTTGTGGCCCCTCATCGTCGCCAAAAGCCCCGACATGCGCACCGTGCCGGTCGGCATCTCGCTCTTCTCCGGTGAGTCGGGCACCGCCTGGAACCTCATTATGGCGGCGAACGCGCTGGCGATTTTGCCCGTGCTCTTGGTCTTTTTCGTGTTTCAAAAGCAGATCATCGAAGGGGTGGTGCTGACGGGCACGAAGGGGTGAGGGGAGTAGCGCTGAAGGTGGTTGTTCTTCAACCGTGAAGGCTAAAGAACTCGGGGAATGAGCGCTTCGTCTGAGCCTCATTCCTCATCCACATCCGGTAGCGCGTTCTCGCTCACCACCTCAGAGAAATACTCGAAAGAGCGCTTAGGCGTGCGCTTTTGCGTCGCGAAGTCCACGTGGACGAGTCCGAACCTCTTCGTATAGCCCTCCGCCCACTCGAAGTTGTCCAGGAGCGTCCAGGCGAAGTAGCCTTTGAGGTTCGCGCCTTCACCTAAAGCGCTCTGCGCTGCCCACAAGTAGTCGCGGTAAAAGGCGACGCGCTTGGGGTCGTCTACGCCGTCGTCCGTCAAGGTGTCGGGAAAGGCCGCGCCGTTCTCGGTCACGTAGATGTCGGGGTTGCCGTAGTCGTTTTTAAGCTCCATAAGCTGCTCAAAGAGCGCGTCCGGGAGGACCTCCCAGCCCATGTCGGTCAGTTGGGCGTCCTCAGGCGGCGGCGCTTGTCCCATCCCGAGCAGGCTGTTGTCCGCTTGGATGAGCGTGCGGCTATAGAGGTTGAGCCCGAAAAAGTCCAGAGGTTGCTGCGTTTTGTTCAGGTCACCGTCCTGAATAAACGGCTCGATCATCGTTAACGTCTGTTCGGGGTAACGTCCCTTGAAAAGCGGGTCCGCGAAGTTGCGGTTCCACACGGCGTCAAAGAGCGCGGCGGCTTGCGCGTCCTGCTCGGACTCGTTTTTGGGATGGACCGGCTGCATGTTCAAGACCGTGCCGAGCTGCCACGAGGAATTCATCTCGCGAAGCCTCGAGAGCGCTTCCCCCTGCGCTAAGTTGAGGTGATGCGTGCTCGCCGCGTACGCACCGATATCTTGCAGCCCCGGCGCGTGAATCCCTAGAAGGTGCCCTATGAGCGCGACGACGTTAGGCTCGTTGAGCATCGCGAAGTGCTCCACCCTGTCGCCGTACTGTTCGGCGGTGTACGCGGCGTAGTCCGTAAACCAATAGGTGATGTCGCGGCTCGTCCAGCCGCCCTTATCCTGCAACGCCTGGGGTAAGTCCCAGTGGTAAAAGCAGAGCCACGGCGTGATGCCTGCGTCCAAGAGGTCGTCGACGAGCTTGTCGTAAAAGTCGCGCCCTTGTCGGTTGGGTTTACCGCTGCCGTTCGGGAAAATCCGCGCCCACGCCGTCGAAAAGCGGTACGCGCTCACACCTAGCTCCTTCATGAGCGCGATGTCTTCGCCGTAGCGCCTGTAGTGGTCGCACGCCTCGTCGCCGGTGTGTCCTTTCGCCACCTTCCCCGGTGTATGCGAAAAGGTGTCCCAGATGCTGCGCCCCTTGCCGTCCTCGTCCCACGCGCCCTCGATTTGGTAGCTCGAGGTCGACACGCCCCATACGAAACCCTCTGGAAAGTCACTCATGATTGCCTCCTGATGTCCGCTCACTTTAACCCAACTGCAACGCTACAGTGGGGTGTACGTTGCGTGTCATATTTAGCGCAAAGACCAAACTTTTCAGAGTAGTAAAAGTCTGAATATGAAAGAAATTGGATCATATCCTTCAAACTGTTTAAGGATAGATTGCGCTATATTCTTGTGTATAGCTCAATGTATGACCTCACTCCTAGAGGGTGATCGGTCACCGCGAGTGTCGCCATTTAGAGAAATAGGATGTTGAACAAGATAGTTCGAGCAGCGAGGCGAGTTCCCTTATCCAGCAAGGCATTTTTGAGGTTGGTCATAGTTTGTCGCCAAACTTACCTCAAGCTAGCCCAGACGCTCGCTGGCGCTCTTTACTGATGGGATTAAAGGTGGCGTCCCCCCAAGTCTTGCTGCTCCAACCGTTCGCGAATCTCGCTTTCTATAATTCTCTGACCGGGGTGATGAGCCGCCACTTCTTGCTCGGGGGGCGAACGCGCCCTTTCCCAAGCCAAGCGCTACCGCCACCCGCTCGCTGTCATCCTGATCGACCTCGACCCCTTCAAGGGGAACAACGACCGCTACAGTCATGCAGTAGGTGACGAGGTGCTGCGAGCTGTAGCCGAGCGAATCAAAAGGCTCATCTGCACCGCCGACCTGTTCGGACGTTTGGGCGGGGAGGAGTTCGCACTCGTTTTGCCGGAAACGGACGTAGCGGGTGCACTGGTCTTGGCTGAGCGGGTGAGGCGGGCGCTCAGTGACAATCCTGTCGTGACGGTGCATGGGGCTCTATCCCTCACCGCCACCCTAGGCGTCGCGACGTTACGAGACGCTGACGACTCCGCACTATTTGCCCGGGCGGACAGGGCGCTCTACGAGGGTAAGGCGGCGTGGCGGAACATGGTGGTGTACGGGAAGTAGGGTGAGCGTGTGAATCCTTTACCGATGGTCGAAAATTTTATGCAGCTAACGCGCGTTCGGTGCACAACTCTGATTACTGCTTTATGGCAAGAGGCGCTCATCCACCTCGTATAGGTTGGTCGAGGCGGTGATCTTCTCGAAGTCTGCGTGCAATGGGTTAATGAGGTAATTCCATTCCTGCGGTACCACCCGACTCGGAACCCGGAGTACGCAGCTTCGCTCCCCAGCGAACCACGAGTCGCCGTAGCTGCGGCTATCAAACTGGTCAGGAGCCCTTAAAAACGTCCTTAGAGCAGCCTCTTCTAGGATTTCGGTAAGCGCTTCAGGAATCTCTATTTGGCTCTTGACATAGTGAGCGAGCTGCCGCCTGTTCTGCAAATTCACGAACAGCTCGAGTGTGGCAAGCGCCAAGCTGCTCGAGCTATACACAATATATCTTCCTTGGCTGTGCCAGCGCCCTGGTGCGAACAGCCCGCCGTTACCACTCGTTGCCTGATCTTTGAAGCGCTCATGCGTGAGCCGCCAAGCGACGATCAAGGATAGATGCCCCAGGCGAGTTGAGCCAGTAGCGTGCTCACCGCATCTGCGCCGGGGTCGGTATCGAGCAGGTCCAGAGGCGTTCCGCCGAGCGCAGGCAAGGGTGTCTTAAGCCACCTTAGGGTATCCACCTCGTCATCGAAAAAGTCGAGCGCTTCTTTGTACACACGAGCAACCCGGCTGATGGCGTTGCTCTCAGCGAGCTTAAAGACACCCTCGCTCTGCCGCTTGGTCAGCGTGCGACGGGGGATGCCCAAAAGCTGAGCGAGCTCATCCGTACTCACGCCTAAGGCTTCACGCAACGTGACGAAGCTCTCGAAGGAGAGCCCTTCGCGAACTGCTGCAATGCGCTCCGTGCTGTTGCTTTGAACCAACTGTTGAACGGTCATCTTGCACCTCTTGGCAATTATACCATAGTTGATAGCATAATTGCCCACTTATTGCTATGCCAACCGGAAGATAGCTCAAGGGGTGTTAAAGCGCAATGCGAGAGACGCGCGCGTCTCTCGCACACCGCTTAAGCAGCGACGACCCGGTCAGGCGCGCAATCGTCCTGGTACGTAGGTAAGTAAAGTGATGACAAGACCGATAGCCCAGGGCGTGGGCGTAACAAGCGCGCCTCTAGATCGCAGGCTTTCGGTATCCCCCCAGAGCCTGCTCGAGATAGTGCGCGACCGCGAGCGCCACGTCATCGCGCCACGGCCTCGCCACGACCTGCACCCCGATCGGCAGCCCCTCGGGCGAGCTGCCGCCGCGCACCACCGCGCAGGGGTAGCCCGTGAGGCTGTAGGGCAGTGTGTAGGGGATGCCGCCTTCCGACTCGCCATGGGGCACGGCAGGTTTTTCGGCGACAGGCGTCAAGATGACGTCGTAGTGCGCCATGAAGCGGATAAGGCTGCGCCGGAACCGGTCCCACTCGAACAGGTGTCGCTCGACCTCCTCGCCGCTCAGCTTCGCCTCACCGTCGGGCGCCCACGCGTCCCACGATTCCGACTCGGGCCGCTGCCAATAGGCGCGGGTGATCGCGTACGCTTCCTCGACCCGCTCGGGCCGCGCCTCCTCGACCTCGAGCCGGGCGAGGGCTCGCGCCGCCCTTCTCACCACCTCGTCCGTCTCCGGGGTCGGCTCGGCGTGCTCGTGTCTCGTGTAGAAGGCCACGCGCAGGCGCTCTACCCCGACGTCCTGCCAGTGGCCGAGCGGCACGGGAACGACGCTGGCGTCCTGCCAGTCCACGCCGCTGATGACGGGCAGCGCGAGCGCCAGGTCTTCTACGTAGCGCGCCATCGGTCCAATCGTCGTGCGGGGGTCGCTCATGGGGTTGATGCGCGGCAGGTGCCCTGTGAGGGGGACCCTGCCCGTGCTCGGCTTGAACCCGGCGATGCCGCAGTTGTGAGCGGGCTGGCGGATGCTCCCGCCCGAGTCGCTGCCCAACCCCAAAGGTGAGCCGCCCGCCGCGATGATAGCCGCCTCGCCGCTGCTGCTACCCGCTGGCGTGTACGCCAGGTTGTAGGGGTTATTGGTGCGCCCGTAGACGGGGTTGTTGACGGTAATGTTGGTCTTGCCGAGGAAGATGCCGCCGGCCTCGCGCAGCCGCGCCACGGCGGTGGCGTCATGCTTCGGAACGTACCTTCGGTGCCTCTCTTCGCCCGCGGTGCATACCACTCCCTTCGTCTCGAGCCAGTCTTTAACGGTGAAAGGGACGCCGTGCAAAGGGCCGGTCGTATCTCCTCGCGCGAGGGCTTCGTCGGCCAGCCGCGCGTCGCTCAGGGCGGCTTCCGCGGCGAGCTGCACGACGGCGTTGAGGCTAGGGTTCACCACCTCGGTTCGCTTGAGGTAGACCTCGACCACCTCTACGGAGGAGAGGTCTTTAAGCCTTATCGCCCTAGCGAGGGTGGCGGCGGGGGCGAAAGTGATCTCATCCGTGAGCATACGCCGAGTATTACACCCTTCTGGCAAGGCGGCAACGCGCTCGACATGCCTACAGCTCCGAAGGCTCGCCGCTTTTCTTAGTCTTCTGCGAGAGACACGCGTCACTCCACAAAAGTTATGCCACGATAGGCTCGGTTCGCCGCACTACCCAACATTTTGTTACAGGGGCGCTGCGTGCATGACTCAAACAACTAGGCTGCCTCTCTTTAGACAAAGTAATACCGTAGCGACGCAGCGACATAAAGTAGTAGAGTCTAAAGACTTGCACAGCGAGATCGCTCCAAGCATATTAAGCAAAAGAGCATCATTTCTTGAGTAATCAATAGGGATGCTCATCTACTCACGCTACTTTTACAAGGTGCGGCAACTACAAATACTCTCAGGAAGCTACCCCATAGGTTGCGGTATGACGGTGGTCAGGCGAAGTCCATGAAACCTTGTCCCTTTTGCCAGTTAGTTAACGAGCCCGAAGAACTTTTAGCCGTCGGCGCGTACTCGGTCGCCTTCTCGGACGTCAGCCCGATCCGCCCGGGTCACGTTCTCGTCATCCCTAAGGAGCATGAGCCGGACTTCTTCGACCTAGGCGACGACGTCCACCTCGACATAACGCGGCTGGCGAAGCGAATCGCTAAAGCACAGCGGCGCGTCTTCAAACCCCTCAAAGTCGGCATGCTCGTCGCGGGCATGGACATCCCCCACGCCCACCTACACCTGATCCCGATGCACGACTACCACGACCTCACCTCAAAGAAGATGCTGGAGGGGACCGTTTCGAGGGCGAGTGACGACGAGCTGAAAGTGAATAGACTCGAGCTCAGTGAGGCGCTTCGCCGTGATGACTGAGGCTGCTCCCGCTAGACCTCGACAGGCTGCTTCTTTCTGTGTACCCGAGCTAGTGCCTGGGTCAGCGGCTCTCTATAGCCGACGCGCACCTCGAGGTCGCGCCGTGGCCCTAGCGCTGGATAGACCGCGAGAACGGCTCCGGCGACCCTCTTAGTGGTTTGCGCTGACGCCCGGTGCAGTGTAGGCGTCAGCGCGACCTCGACGTACGCCGTTTCCTCGTCGTAAACGTCAGTCGTGACGTAAACCTCACGGAGTTCCATGTCCGCGTCGTTTCGCAACCTCTGCTCGAGGGCCGCCGCCTGTCGGACTGCGGTAAACGACGCCTGGGGAGTCCAGAGCCGCTCTTGCAGGACGCCGGTGAAGATAGCAGCGCTAAGCGCGGCTAAACCGACACGCCGCCAGGAGATCGAGACGGCAGAAAAAGGCGCGGTAGCGTCCTTTTTAGTCACGTATGTCCCAACAAACAGGTCGTAGATCGAGCGGTGGACGTCGCGCCCCTCCTTATCAAACCAGAGTATGAACACGAACAAAGCGAAGGCGACCCAACGTAGATAGAGGCCGATGAGGGGAGGAGTGCTCCCGACGTAAACCGTTCCCGCGCTGAGTGACCATGCGAGGTCGACGAACAGTAGAGGCAGACCAACGACCGCGCTGCGCAGGATCGAGCGGCTCAGCGAGATGCACCGACCCTGGACGTCCACCAGCCGACACCCGAGCAGCCGTTTGCCCAGAGTTTGTCCCTCGGCAAGACGACTGTTGAACAGGCCAAAATAGCTGACACCAACGACGAACAGCGTCGTCGCGCGCGTCGGCACATAGGGTAGTGTTGTCGGCCACAGGGTCTTAAGAACAACGGCTAAGGCGGCCATGACGAGGAGCAGCATGCAGAGATCGACGACGCGCGTTAGAAGTCTCCAATAGCGGTCGAGAAGATGAAGTCCCGGCGTCGAGGTGGTTTGAGTTGTCACGTACAGTCCTCTCTCAATGTCTTTCGTCACGTCCTGAATACTAGAAGTCAGGTGCTTACCGGGCGTCAATCAGATACAAGCAAGTCCGGACTAGAGAACCGCCGTGACGAGGTCATGCAGCTCCCACGCCAAGTCGCCCGCACACCCGCCCCGGTTGCCGAGAATCGCTATGTCTACATCTTTCTGCGGGTAGTGATACAAGCGGCAGCTTATCCCGCCCTCCTCGCCCGTATGACCCCAGCGCACAATTCGGTCCGCGTCGTCTAATAAGAACAGGTTGCCGTAGCCGTACTTCCAGGTGTAGCCTCGGTAGGGCGCGTCGTCCTCGAGTACTTTAGGTCTCAACATCACCTGAGTCATCTCGGAAGATAAGAGCCGACCCTCCCTGAGCGCTTTCGAGAAACGGCATAGGTCGTGAGCCGTCGAGGTCGCGCCGCCGTCCGCAGCGGCTTCTGGCGTCGCTGAGTAGACGTTCTTCTTCCAGCCTGTCCTTTTTCCTTGCTCGTCAAAAAGGGGAATATATCCTTCGGCGACCTCCCTTTCGACACCATCGAGCGCTACGAAGTCTGAGCGCGTCATCCGCGCTTGTGCGAAGACATGCTGCCGCACGTAATCAAAATAAGAGAGACCTGAAACTTTTTCGATCATCAAGCCGAGCAAGATATAGCTCGCGTTGTTGTAACGGTGTTTCGCTCCGGTGAGTCCGACCGGGGGCTTGTTCACGAAGAGGGGCAGATAGTCTTCATTGCGCCGGAAGAGGTAGAGCGGATGCTCGCGAACCAGAGCGGCCCAGTTCTCCTCCGGGTCGCCCGACTCATCGAACCAGTCGGCAATGCCCGAGGTCATGGTGAGGAGGTGATAAGCCGTAACGTCTGCTGGTATCGCCATATCTTCTAAGTCAAGAAACGCTGCGGCGCGCGTATTAAAGTCCAGCTTGCCCGCTTCGATGAGCTGCAATACAGCGACCGCTGTGAACAACTTGGAGACCGACGCGACGCGGAAGCGGGTGTTCACTTGGTTCTTCACCCTCCAAGTTTTGTGCGCGTAGCCGTAAGCCGCTTCAACAAGCTTTTCCTCTTTTCGGATCACTAGAAAGGAGCCGGAGAACTGCCCCTCGCGGCTTTTACCGGTCAGCAACTGGCTCAGCTGGTTCACGATCACGGGCGTTCTCCTAATCCTCCTCGTTCGAGATACGAACTCTAGAGCTACCGTACTCGCTGCCAACTAACTAAGCTGTGATGCGTCGCTAGTTCCCGAGGACCAGTCAGAAGGTTGTCATTATTCGAGCGTCATGGTGTTTTCTACTCTAAAGTACTCAGGTTTACCCGTATAGAGCGCTCGGCGACAATCAAAAAGCTCACTCTTCTTTCCGTTTTGATGTTTTATCATCCCCACCTCTTGCACGCGGAACACTATCTGGGAAATCCTCGAAAGACTTTGATTCGTCTTGTGCACGCTCTTGACGGCCATATGCGGTGTCTTCAGTTGAGTCTTTGCCTGTAACCGTAGATTTACGTGGACGCATACGCGTTACAAAATAATAGAGAAAAGCACTACGATTACTAGGAAAGTCATCAATACTCTCATGTATATTTCCTCCCGAAAAGAAGCTTACGGATCAAGCGTTAATTCGGCGTAAACTCGCACTAACGAGTAGGGCTTTTACCTCCCTTACCTCCACCTCGGCGTGGCTCAGCGTGTAGAGTTCGATAGCCTTTTGTAGATACTCTTTGCCCGGCTCGGCTCGACTATTTTCAAGATACATCTCGCCGATGTTGTGATGAACATAAGCTTGCCATAATCGATTGTCTCGCAACTTTGCGAGCCCGAGTGCTTCACTCCATAAAAGTAAAGCTTCTTTGAACACGCCTGCCAGTTTCGACGTTCACGCCTTGGACGCGAATGCTGCGCCCAGCACCCTCACGGCGGGTGACCGGCTCACCAAACTCGACTACCTAGTTCATAACTACTCGAAAGCGTCACGCAGCAGCCGCTTCAATGCGACGTTATACCTCTCGAGGAACGATTACCTCAGCACCTACGACACGCCTATCCTCTCGGGTTACTTCGACTGGTCTTTCTCGCCCAAATCCTCGGTGCGCGTCAACGCCGGGCTTCCTCGTATCCCCGTCTGCACGCCTAGCGGCAACTACTACATCGGAGTGATCATCACGAACAGTGATGGCAACACCTCGAACAACGCTTCGATGGGCGCGGACGCTGTCCCGGTACGTGTCAACGCTTCGAGCAGCTGCCGCTAGAAGAACCGATCGACCATTCGTTCAGCGTCGCGTCTAAGACCGCGAGGTTCAAACGCGGCGCACCTCGAAGAGGGCATATAAGCCCACGTTTAAGGAGAAACATGAAGCACTACACGTTCGTTCTATATCTAGGCTCGGTCCTACTGTTGAATGCCTGCGCAAATGGCGGAAAGGTAGAGAGATGAAAAAGTTTGTTCTGTTTGGTCTTATAGTCCTAAGTAGCGTGCTGGCTGCGTGCAGCCAAAGCTCCGAGGCGGAGCTGTCAAGCCAGAGGTATCGCGGCGCGTTCACCCTCGTGACCGACATCCCCTCGCTCGTGGAACCGCTCAGCCACGTGGCAGACGTTCGCTACGTCGAGTCTGCCAAACTCGCCAAAGCAGCGGCCTTTTACAACGCAGGCGTGGTGTCCTATACGCCCGACCCTGGACGGATTTACGACTGGAAGCCGGTGAAGGTGCCGCTCGTCTCTCGGTACTGCCAGCTCGTCCTTTGTGACAAGGATGGCAACCCAGTCCCGGACCCACGCCTTGACGGGATAACGGCGGCTATCGACTTTGCGGCGGTCTACGCGACACCCGTGCTCCTCGAGCGGGCCGCTAAACTTGGCTACAGCGCCAAAACCGTGAGCGCTATGGACGCGGGCACGCTGGTTAAACTCATTACGGAGACAGGCTTTAACGTGGCCGGGGTGAGCAAAACCGGGGTGAGCAGAACCATTCCTGGCAGCCCATCGGACGACTGGTGCAGGCAGCAACCGGTGCCTAAGATCTGCTGGTACATTAGCGCCTTAGACCGGTTGGACGTCGAACGATTCGACGTCAGCAGCCTCGACAAGCATATCCAGAACGTGGGCCTTGTCATCATTGACTACCGCGACCTCACGCAGCTCGAGCACGCAGGCGAACTCATCCAGTTGCACGGCGAGGGCATTGAACCTCTCGTCTCAACGCTGCGCGTCGCCATCCCCGCACGCGCCAGCGACCTCACCATGAAAAACGCGCTCGGGGGCGTGTATGGCGATGAGGCGCAGTACAGCCTAGCGAAGGCGGGCTTCGTCCCTGCGTCGGGGGACGTGTACGACCGCGTCATAGATGAGGACATCTCGGCACATGTCGAGAGTGCGCTCAAGTATGGGCAGTTGAACACGCCCTAAATGCCAAACCTACTGCGAAAGCACCTGCTATCTCGGCAGGTGCTTTCGCAGTAGGAGAGAGGGCGACACTTTTTAGTTAAAGCATGGTTGTGAGGATAAGGGTGAAGCTGAGAGATTGAGGACATGATTGTGCGCCAGTTGCGCGCGTTAATTGCACAAAATCTACAAAGGCCTATAAACTATGAATAAGCTTTGGCTCTTCACCCATCCAGTGAAGCCGCCCGATCCACATCTGCCGAGCAGTTCGCATTCTATTCCAGGCGTGAAATACAAGGCGGTCTTCATCTCCTGGTCCCACAATAAGCGAGTTGTGTCCGGGACCAATGAGCGCGTCCTCTACAGACTTCAAAAGCGCAGGGCTTTCAGGATGTGGCTCACGCCAAGGACCAAGAGGGTGCGGCGCTACAGCGTACGAGACGCCGTAGCTTTCGTTCTGCCAGTTGCCGCCCGAAAAGAAGCAGTAGTAGCGCCCGAAACGCTTGACTACAAAAGGACCCTCAAGCGTGTACCAGTCCAGCGTGCGTCCGTACATCTTTCGCTGCCGCTTATAGAGTTGCCAGTCAGCGGTAGCCCGCAGTACGGTGCGCGTCTCTCCCACAAGGCGGGTCATCCCCTCCAAACGGTCTACCACTAAACCGGTCCCAACCCGCTCGCCCTCCAAAAAGTCTTTCGCATAAAATAGATACCACGCCCCGTCGTCGTCCTGGAAAGGGTGAGGGTCGATGGCGAAAGGCTCATCTGCCGTGAGGCACAAGCCTAAGTCAGTGAAGGGACCCTGCGGCGCTTTCGCGGTGGCGACGCGGAGCATATGACCTTTATCGCCCTTGCCAACCGAATAGTACATATAAAAGGTGTCACCATTCAATGCGACTTCAGGAGCCCAGTAATCGCATGGCTCGCCCTCCAGTGTCTTCAAAGCTGTGCCTAAAGAGGTCCAGCGGATAAGGTCGGGAGACTGAAGCACCTGGAACACCCGACCGTCCAAAACGGAGTCCGTACCGTACGCATAATACTGACCTTGGTAAGCAAGTACAAAGGGGTCAGCGAGGTAGCCGGCGTAGACTGGGTTCATGTCGCTAAGCTGCTGCACCTGGGCGGAGCGTGTTGCTCGGCTCATGGGGTCGTCACTTTCGGCGCGGCTTTTGCCGCAGCGCTCGCGCCGTCACCATTATTGACGACCGGCCAGCCGTTCACCCATATGATGCGGTCGAGGAGCGTGGGGCGGCGGTTGACCCCATTCGCAAGCCTCGAGTCTGCTTTTGGAATCGCGTGATAGATGATCCAATCGTCCCCCGCGTCGTCTTGAATGACGGCGTTGTGACCAGGTCCAATCCACGTGTCATTGCGGTCTAAAATGAGCGTCCCGCCGCCCGAGCGCAAGTCACGCCCGTCAGCGTCCAAGTAAGGTCCAAGCAGGTTAGCCGAGCGTCCCACGAGCGTCTGGTAGGTACTCCACTCCCCTTCACAACACGAACCTGCCGAGAGAAAGAGGTAGTAGTAACCGTCACGCTGAATGATGTAGGGAGCCTCAAAGCGGGTGTCCGCGAGAAGAACGGGGTCGCCCACAGCTTCTGTCCCGTTTTGGCTCAGCTCTACGGCGTAAATACCCTGAAAGCTCCCCCAAACTATCCACCTTTCGCTGTTCTCGTACATCACGAAGGGGTCGATAGAGTTGCCAACGCCGATATCCTCGGAGCAAAATACAGCACGACCTAGGTCTTCCCACGGACCTTCGGGGTGGCTCGCCGTGGCGAGACCGATGCAGGGGTTCGGGTCGCCCCAGAGGGAGGCGGCGTAGTAAAGGTAGTAGGTATCGCCGCGCCGTGAAATATCGGGAGCCCAGAGAAAGCCGCCCCCCTCTTTCCAGCTAGGCGGCCAAGTAAAAGCGTCCTTGACAAACGTCCACTCTACAAGGTCGTCTGAACGAAAGATGGGGATGTAGTGACTCCCCTCGCCCCAGTCGTCCTGAGTAGCGTAAAGGTAAAAGGTGCCATCTGGAGTGCGGATGATACTGGGGTCAGCGGCAACGGGCGTAACAACGGGGTTGACGTATTGGGCTGTAGCCTGGGTTATGAGTAAGCTAATAAGGACGAGGCAAAACGTGCGCACAGGTTTCCTTTCAGGGTCGCAGCATGTAGCGGTGCCTTAGTTTCACAGAGTCGTAAAGATGGACATAGGCAACTCGGATAAGTTCATGTGAGAAGAACTGGGCAGCAGCGACATTCATGTAACGTCCGCTTTGTGCACCTCTCCCTCAACCCTTGAGCCCAGTTGACGCTACGCTCTGCACGATATAGCGTTGCAGGGTCAAGTAGAGAATGAGCACCGGCAGCGCCGCAATGACCGCGCCTGCCATGAGTTGCCCGTATTGAAATACATAGGCACCTTGGAGCTTCGCCAGTCCGACCGGCAGCGTCTGCTTGAGCGGGTCGTTGCCGACGATAAGCAGGGGCCAGAGAAAGTCGTTCCAAGAGGCGAGGTAGGTGATGATGCCTAGCGTTGAGAGGGCCGGAACTGAGAGCGGTAATACGATCCTAAAAAAGATGGTCCAGATACCGGCCCCGTCAATGAGTGCGGCCTCCTCTAACTCCTTAGGCAAGCTCAAGAAGAACTGTCTCAGGAAAAACACGCCGAAAACCCCGGCCAGCCCTGGCGCGAAAATACCCCAGTAGCTGTTGAGTCCACCCAAGGTAGCGACCGTAAGGTAGTTGGGAATTAAGAAGATGATGGCAGGCATAACCAGTGTGCTAATGAGCAGGCCAAAGAGGATGTTGCGACCCGGAAAGTCCATCCGGGCATAAGCGTAAGCTGCGAGCGAATCGAGCAATAAGACCAAAGCGGTGAAGACGGTTGCTACCGCAGCGCTATTGATAAACCAGCGCAATACCGGCAGCGAAGGGTTACTAAAGATAGCGGTGAAGTTCTCCAAGGTGGGTCGCTGCGGAATCCAATTGGGGAGCAGCCATTCGCCGGCGGGTTTAAGCGCAGTCACCCCCATCCATAGAAGCGGCAAGAGGAAAAAAAAGGCGAAAAAGATGAGTACGGTGTAGAGCAGCACCTTGCCAAGTAACCCTCGACCTGCTCGCTGACTCTCAACACGTCCGCTTGTTTGCGCCATCTTTAACGTCCCTCTCCGCTGCCAAAAACCCTGAAGTTAAGCACCGTCAAAACGAGCAGAATTGCTGCAAGAACCACGGACATCGCGGCGGCGCTGCCCATCCGAAAAGCGCCAAAACCTTCGTTATAGATCAGCATGATGATCGGTTCGGTGCCCTGCGCCGGACCTCCGCGCGTCATAATAAAGGGCTGGGCGAACAAGTTAGCCGAGGCTATAAGGGTAATGGTAATGACAAAGATAAGCACAGGTCTAAGCTGCGGCAAGGTGACATGCCAGAACCGCTGCAGCTTATTTGCGCCGTCAATTGCAGCGGCGTCGTAGTAGGTGTCGGGGATGTCTTGCAGGGCCGCTAAAAAGATGATGGCGTTAAAGCCCACCGTCCACCAGACGGTGACGACGGTAATGGCAATCCACGCCCACGGCAACGAGCCGAGCCAAGCGACTTCAGGCAGCCCAAGCTGCGCTAAAAAGGCGTTCATCAGTCCGCTCTGGTCTTGGAAAATCCACCAGCCGAGGAGCGAAGCGACCACGGCGGAGAGCGACCACGGGGCAAAGTAGATGCCGCGGAAAAAGTTGCGCCCCCGGTACTTACCGTTTAAGAGAACCGCTAAAAAGAGCGCCACGATGACTAGGGGGGGCAAACTCCAAAGGACGAAGACCCCAGTATTGGTGAGAGCGTTCCAAAAGTCGTCATATTGAATGCTCGAGCTTTCGAACAGATTTCGGTAGTTTTGTAGGCCGACGAAAGGCCGATAGTCAGGAAAAGAAAAGTCGTACTCGAAGAGGCTGATGTAAATACCGTAGAAAAGAGGCCACGCCAAAAATACAGCAAAAAAAACGAGGTGCGGCAAAATGAAGAGGTAAGGCGTGACCTTGAAGCGCTTGCGCTTACTGGGCGAGCGGCTCGCCGCAGCGCGGCTTTGAACGGACTGCTGTGTAGCCATAGATTCTACCTAACTTTCCTTCACAAGGCTTATAAGGTTGCGCGGGGAAGATGAAAACCCGACCCCGCGCAGATAGGCGTGACGACCGGACGAAACGACTGAGCTTAACTACTGGGCGTAACGGCGGCGGTTTTGCTCTAACACCTGATTGGCGCGAGCCGCGGACTCGTTGAGCGCGCCTTCGATGTCACCATTGCCCGCTAAGACATCGGCCACCGCTTCGGTGAGTTCAGCTAAGGCGTCGGTGATACCGGGGACGAGCGGTGGGAAAACTACATCTTCAGCCATGACCGCGTAGGAGGCTTGGGGTTCAACGGCGGCAAAGTCATTACTTTCGCGGACCGAGTTGCGGGCTGGGATGTGTCCTGCGCCCTCCACCCAGACGAGCGAATTCGCGGAGATAAAGTCGATCAAGCAAGCGGCGGCGGCGGTTTTTGCCGCATCTTCATTTCCGTCATGGTCGGCCAGCGCCAGCGTGTGCGCGTTGCCGAATACTGCGTAGTCGCCGCCGATATTTGGAATAGGCGCGCCCCAACCGGGTTGGTAGCCTTCACCCGTTAAGTTGCTGACCTGCCAGGTGCCGTTCCACTCGGTTGAGTCGTTACCCTGCTTGAAGGCGGTGATGCCCGCGTCGACGGGCAAATTGGGCCTCGAGAACTGCGCTTGATGTTCCTTGAGGTAGGTCAGCGCCTGGACGCCCGCTTCGCTATTCCAGGTTGCTTCGCTCGCGTCCTCGTTAAAGGCGCTTCCGCCAAACTGATAAAGGAGCGTTTGAAACATCCACTCGATAGGAAAGCCGGTGGTAATCGACCAAGCGATGGCCTCACCATTACTCTCCTTGAGGGCTTGGAGCGCCGCTTCGTAGGCCTCTCCCTCTAAAACCTGTCCCGCTGGGTCCGCTACGCCCGCCGCGCTCCACTGCTCGCGGTTGTACCACATCACCAAGGGGTGAACGTCGAGCGGGATGGAGTAGCGCTCGCCATTATAAGAGGTACCCTCCCAGACCGTCGCGGGAAAGTCCGAGCCGTCGATACTCATAGTCGCCAATATGTCTTCCGAGATAGGTCGGATTACGCCGCGCACCGCGTTGGTCGCAAGCTGATCGAGGTGAATTTGCACCACATCAGGCAGCGTATTCGAGGTAGCTGCCGCGTTGAGCGTGTTGTAATACTCGGTAAAGGGTTGCACGGTCATAGTGACCGTAACACCCTGTTCGTTTTCACTGTTGAAACGGTCTACGAGCTGTTGCATAAACTGACCATCGGGGCCGCTAAAACCGTTCCAAAAGGCGATCTGCGCTCCCTGCGCCTCCTCTGAGCAGGTCACTTGTGCTAGGGCGAAGCTACCTAAAAAAAGGGTGGCAAAAACAAATTGTAATCGTTTGAATATGAGGTGCATCGTTCCTCCTTAAAACATGGATTGAACTAAAGGTCGTTACTCGTAACTTGTTTGGCTGGTGAGTTTGGTGCCTGTCGTCAATGCTTTTTTCCTTTCTTGAGCCTCGAGACGCGCACATCATCAAAGGTGGCGGTAAAGCCCTCGCCCCCCATCGAGACGAGTCCCAAACGCGTATCCTGGCCGAGCGTATGCGTATAAGTGCCGCCCCGAATCCACTCGCCCCCGTCACGGCGGGTATAGGGTGTGTAAACCTCTCCACTACGCTCCACGCGCCGAACGATACGCAAATCCGTCCATTCGCCCGGCGGACCGACAACCGTATTGCCGTAACTTGGGAACCCGTCTGGAACCGGCGAAAGCTCCTTGGCAAACTCGGTCTGACGCGTTTCAAAAATAGAAGCGTGCGCGAGTTTGATGAAGTTGTCGTCGTCGTCGTAGACGACCAGCCCGGCCTGGACAAAATTTTGACAGCACCCTTCGGGTGGTACATCGAGCTTGACACGGGTTTGGATCACAAGGTCGCCACGGGGCAAGGCGCGGGTCAGCACCGACGCGTTGTTGCTATCTCTAAAGAGGTCAGCAGCTTGCGTCTCGAAGATAAAAGCGCCGTTTGCAACCTTGTAGCCCTCGGCTGCAGGTTCGCGTACCCACGTCCAAGCGTTGTTCAAGGCATCGCCGTTAAAGCTGTCTCGCAACAGGCGCTTGCCGACGCGCTCATCTCGGAGCGGGCGCACCTTGACCTTTGACTTCTGCCCCGGTTGCGCAGCGGGGGCGGGCTGTTTCTTGTCCGAGGCCCAGCGCCCCGCCCGCACGCTCGGCCAGCCGTCCACCCACTCGAGTGGGTCCATAAGTACCGGACGCTTCGTAAAGCCGACCTCACCCTCAAAGTATGGGTCAAAGCGGTCGATGGCGTGGTAGACGAGCCAGTCCTGTCCACTAAAGTCGGTGAGGGTGTCATTGTGCCCAGTGCCCATCCAGCGGTTGCCGTTCATGCTGATGACCGGCGTTCCGCCGACACGTCCGGCTAAAAGCGATACGCCTTCCTTGTCGATAAAAGGACCAAGCGGGCTGCGCGAACGCCCAGCGAACACGCTGTAACCGGTCAGCGGACCGTTGCAGCAGTTCGTTGCCGACGCGAGCAGGTAATAGTAGCCGTCACGCTCAATGATCTGCGCGCCTTCGTAGCGATTGGCGATCGTAATTTGGGTCTCGGTCTCCGGGCGGCTCGTAAGCCCATTTTCCGAAAGTTCACGGACAAACACCCCGCCGTAGTATGAACCGTAGTAGAGGTAGTGCTTGCCCTGAGCTTCGATCACCTCAGCGTCATACGTCCAGAAAAACCCGTCACTATTGGGATCTTTTCGCGGCGCAACAACCGGGCCGCCCGAATCTGTCCACGGCCCGGTCGGGCTGTCGCTTGTCGCCACTCCGATGGCGCTCCCCCCAGCCTTCGTCTCTGGGGCCATGTAGTAGAGGTAATACTGATTGTTGAAATAGACGACCTCAGGAGCCCAGATGCCCGCGCTGCCCTCGACCCATTCAGGCCGCTCTGCAAAAGCGTTTCCCTGGTACTCCCAATTGACCAGGTCGAGTGAGCGGAAGGTAGGGATGAGGTTGAAGTTGAGGTCACCGTTCTCCGCTCGGTCGTCGGCGTTCAGTGGGTCGGTCGTGCAGTATAAATACCAGTAGCGGTCGCCTGTGGTTTGTCCTTTCAGGATGACTGGATCAGCGCAGGACTCAGCTAACTGGCCGTTCCTTATACTAAGCGTGAGCGGATTGACAAACTTCCCTGGACTTTCCTTGCCCCACTGAGTCGTGACTTCGGTAGGCTCCGCAATCTGCTGGCAACCACCGAGCATCGTAAGCGCCGCTATTCCTACCAATAAACTCTTGCCTAATAAACTTTTGTTTAACATCCCCACGATATTCCCCATTCCCCGCTTTCCTATAAACGAAATCTTAATACCCCATCTAAGCGAAGCTCATTCACCCCCTTCTCGGCTTTCAGCCTGATTTCGGGTGGCTTGAGAAAGGCGCTCCAGCGCTACTTTAGGGCGGCGATCCGAATAAAGCAGGCCGTTTTGCTCCTGAAAGGTATCGGCGAACTGGGTGTAGCAAAAACCTGCTAGCCCTGTCCCTGACACGGACCTGATCATCTCGGCGTAGAGCTCGAGGAGCGCCTCGTCACTCTCCACTTGCTGGTAGCCCCAGCCTTCAGCAGCCGGGTTGTAGCGGATACCGCCAAACTCAGACAAGATGATGGGCTGGTCGCTCTGAGTCATCTCCGGCAAGACCACGGCTCGCCCGTGCTCCAGGATTTGACGGCTGGTGTGGCGGCTGCGCTCAGCGCCGCCGTAACGCTCCTCTAAGGTAGCGGGTTTCGGGCTGTAGTCGTGCACGGTTAAGAGGTCGCTGACTACGTGTTCCCAACCGTCGTTGCCTACTACCAGGCGCTGAGGGTCGAGCGCTTTGCTTAGGTGGTAAAGCGCTTGCACTGCGTGACGCTGCGCCGCCGAGTGAGGCAAGTCGGGCACGCCCCACGACTCGTTGAAGCAGACCCAGGCGACGACCGAAGGGTGGCTGTCGTCGCGCTCAAGCACCTCGAGCCACTCCCTCGTCAGGCGCTGCACCGCTCGAGGGGAGAAGGCGTAGGCGCTCGGCAACTCCTCCCAGACGAGCAGTCCCAGTTTGTCGGCCCAGTACAGGTAGCGCGGGTCCTCAACCTTCTGGTGCTTACGCACGCCGTTAAAGCCCATCGCCTTGGCGAGTTCGACATCACGTTTGAGCGCTTCGCCGCTGGGCGCGGCCAGCAAACCCTCATCCCAGTAGCCCTGGTCGAGGGCCAGGCGCAAAAAGTAGGGGCGGTGGTTAAGGAAGAACTTGCCGTCCCTCGCCTCAACCGAGCGCAAACCGGTGTAGCTCCTCACCTCGTCGAGCAGGGTCTCCCCCTGGTAGAGCTTGAGGGTGATGTCAATGAGGTTAGGGTGTTCCGGGCTCCAGATAAAGCGTTCCAGGTCGTCAAAGCCGCTGACCCCTAAGTGAACTGTACGGGCGATATGGCTGCTGGTGAGCTGCCAGCGGTCGGCGGCGAGTCGCTCATCGCCTAACTTGAAGGCCAGCTCGAGGCTTAAATCTGAGGCGTCCCCGACTACACTGATCTCGCTCAGTACGGCGTAGCTCGCCAGGTCCGGGGTGAAGCGGGCGCTTAAGAGGTAGGCAGGTGTAACGGGCTCGAGCCACACGCTCTGCCAGATGCCGGTGGTGCGTGTATACCATATCCGGTGAGGGTCCCTCTGCCAGTCCTGCTTGCCGCGCGGCTTGCTCATCTCCGAAGGGTCGTCCTCAGCCCTCGCAACGACCTCTTGCTCACCTTCCCTCAACACATCGGTGACGTCGGTGGAGAAGGGCGTGTGCCCCCCTTCGTGGCTCATAACGAGCTGACCGTTGACCCACACCTGCGCGCTGTAGTCCACCGCGCCGAAGTGGAGGATGATCCGCTTATCGCGCCAGTCATTGGGAACCGTAAAGCTGCGCCGGTACCAGACCACCGGGTGAAACGTCTGGTCGTTCACGCCTGAAAGCGCCGCCTCGGGTGGATAAGGCACCCTGATTGACCCCTGCCAACTCACCTCAGCGCTCGTTTGAACCTGGCTCGTTGAAAATGACCATTCACCGTCTAGCGGTCTCCACAGGTTGCGAACGAATCGGGGCCTGGGGTAGCTAAACGCGCTCACCTGCTCCTCTTCGTTTTGCTCGAGAACTCGGTCTAAAGTAGCCAAGGTATCACTCCTCTCAGCAGCTATGTTTCTTGTAAATGTGTTTTATTACAAGGTTGACCATATAACAGCGTCACTTCGACTTCAACCTGTCTTTTCTCGTGGAGGGTACAACGGCGTAACATCTTCTTCTATTTTCGGTAGCGATAAAACCGTTATAGATATGCCTTGCTAGTCTCCAACTCAACTGTTTAGTCTAAGTTCGATCAACGGTCACAAGCTGAGGTGGCAAACGGGAGACGAATCAACACCTCTTTTATGTTATATTGAGCTGTAAGAAAAGGGTGGGGTTATCGAGCTTTTTCTAAAAGATAACGAGGTAAACAGCATGGTCCTAGCCGAACCCGAACTCTACCCACGCGGCCTCTCCTTGCAGGGCGACCCGGAAGATAGCGAGACCTACCGTACGCTCAAAGCGGTAGCGTCAGAGACGCGCTTGCGCATCCTCCACCTGTTAGGTGATCAACTGCTCAACGTCAGCGAGATCGCGCAGGCGTTGGAGCTGCCCATCTCGACAGCCAACATGCATATCACTGTTTTGGAGGAGGCGGGGCTGCTCCTCACCGAACATAGACCTGCGACACGCGGCTCGCAGAAGGTCTGTACGAGAGCTTATGACACGCTGCTACTCCAATTTCCCAAAGTTAAGGGGCAAGAGGACGACTTTACCGAACTCTCGACTCCGGTTGGCGCTTTCGTTGACTGTCAAGTCACCCCGACCTGCGGCTTGGCGAGCCAAACAGGTCTCATCGGGCTGCTCGATGATCCCGCCTCGTTCTATGAAACGGGCCGCGCCCAAGCGCAGCTTCTATGGTTTCACCAAGGTTATGTCGAGTACCGCTTCCCCAACCGCTTACCGCCGAAAGCGACGTTAGAGAGCCTGAGTCTGAGCTTTGAGGTCTGCTCAGAAGCCCCTATGCACCACGATGATTGGCCCTCGGATATCTCCGTGTGGATAGGCGGCGTTAAAGTGGGAACCTGGACGAGCCCGGCGGACTTCGGGGGGCAGCGGGGGAAGCTTACCCCTTCATGGTGGGAGAGCCGAAACTCACAGTATGGACTCCTTAAGGTCTGGCAGGTCAACCGTGATTACAGCCTAGTTGACGGGCTCAAAGTCTCGAGCGTCACCCTCGACGATCTCAATATAGGCGCACACGACTATATTTCAGTTCGTATCGGCGTGGAGGCGGACGCACGTTTTATCGGCGGCCTTAACCTCTTTGGACGCGCTTTCGGAAATTACCCTCAGGACATCGTTCTGAGGTTGCGCCATGCCTAAGCTGTTTGGTTGTAGTCCAGTAAAGCTCGGCTTTTGCGCAACTAACGCGCGCGTCTCACGCACAACGGTCCGAGTTCAGGAGCGCTGAGAGGGTCAGATGTCGATGACAACTTTTCCCCGAGCGTGCCCTTTTTCGAGATATCTGATAGCTTCAGCCGTCTCACTTAACGGGTAGGTCCTGTCTATGACGGGGGCGACTTTGCCGACCTCGAGAAGTTCTTTGATGAAAACCAGGTCCGTCTGGTTCGGTTTCGCCGCTCCCATAACACCGATCTTCTTCCGCCCCCTCCTAGATACCCACGCCCCCAACAAGGCAACCTGGAGCAGATGAGTTAGGGTGGTAAAGCCGACGATGACACATCTTCCTTGGGGACCTAAGGCACGCTCGTAGTCCGAGACCGAACAGTTCCCCACCGCGTCGAGGATCAGGTCGTACGGCTGCCCGCTTTTGGTGAAGTCCTCTCTCGTGTAGTCGACTACTCTGTCCGCCCCGATGGAGCGCACCAGCTCCAGATTCCGCGTGCTGCACACGCCGGTGACCTCGGCCCCGAAATGTTTGGCGAGCTGCACCACAAAGGTGCCCACCCCGCCCGAGGCGCCGTTGACCAGCACCTGCTGCCCGGACCGAATCTGTCCCTTGTCGCGAAGCCCCTGTAGCGCGGTGATAGCTGCCACTGGGACCGCCGCCGCCTCTTCAAAGGATAAGGTACTCGGCTTCAGGGCTAAGGTCTCTTCGCGGGCACAGACGTACTCGGCAAAGCCGCCCAACCCGCTGCCGCTCACGTCACCGAACACCTCATCACCGGGCTGAAACTGTGTCGCCCCGCTGCCAACCGCTTCGACGTGCCCCGCGATGTCCGCCCCGAGAAACGTGTTCTTCGGTCTGCGGAATCCAAAAACAAGGCGGAACGGGAGCGGCGTACCCCTCATGAAGTGCCAGTCGAGCGGATTCGCAGCCGCCGCGTGAACCTTGACCAGAACTTCGTCGTCTTTAGGGGCGGGTTTTTCTACCTCCTCGAGCCGGAGCACTTCGGGGGGTCCGTAGTCTGTGTACACCACCGCTTTCATGGCTTCCCTCCGGAATCATGTACGAGTCGTTGTACGCCTATTCGCCGCACTATAGCGCACAGCGTGACCTGAGCTGTGAGGAGAGGGGCTGGGAGCCTTTTGGCAGCTGACGCATGCGTTAATTGCAGATACCGCTCCTCAACTTGCAACTTGATTTCCTTGCTATATATTAAGCCGTGTAGCACCAAATAAAGCAAAAGCTCTGCCGGTACAAGGCTGTTACACTGGTCAAATGATTTTCTTTAGCTCCTGGGCGGACATAGGGCGCGTGCTGCTGGTCGGCCCGCTCGCCTACCTCACTCTCCTACTGATGCTGCGAGTGTCGGGCAAAAGGACGCTCTCGAAGCTCAACGCCTTCGACTTCATCGTCACGGTCGCTCTAGGATCGGTGCTGGCGAGTACGCTCTTGAGTAAGGATGTGGCACTCGCCGAGAGCGTCGCGGCGTTAGCTGTGCTCATCTTTGGCCAGTTCATCATTACCTACCTGTCGGTACGTTCAAAACGCTTCCAGGGGCTCGTTAAGGGAGAGCCGACGCTGCTTTATCACAAGCAGCGTTTCCTAGAGTCGAGCCTAAAGCGTACACGTGTCACCAAAGAAGAAATTCGAGCAGCAGTCCGAGCAAGTGGGCAAAAATCGCTCGAGCAGGTCGGGGCGGTGGTGCTCGAGACGGACGGCAGCTTGTCGGTGGTGGGAGGCGCAGAGGGCAGCGCCAAGGCATGGTTGGCGAACGTCACCGAGCCGGAAGAGGCTTGAGCCGAAGACTTTGTAAGGCTTCGGTGCGAGTTGCGCGCTTTAGGAGCAGAAGCCCCTGCTCGGCACCTCGTCTAATCGCTGCGCACGGTCTCATGGCGTACAATGCAGCTATGCCGACCGACCGCTTGCTCTGGGCACGTTTCCCTCTGCCAGTGTGCCCGGAATGCGGGCGTTCTTTTGAGTTCCGCCAGGCTACACTCGGACTCCATCTTGAAGACCAAGTGCTCGCTTTAGAGCTGACGATGGGATACTGTGCCACCGACAACCTGTGGCTGGCTGACCTTGTCACTACCGAGGAGGCGCTCGAGGAGGTCGCGCTCAATCTCCTCGAGGTCAAACGCTTTAGCGTCGACAGCGTACCTGTCGATACCGCCCTGTGGATGGGCGAAGGTCTCGGCGCGATCCCTTGGGCGCTTCACCGCGACGCGATGGCGCAGTATGAGCCACAAGAACTGAGCCTCGAGGAAATTAGGGGACTGCCGCAAGTCGAAGAGACGTGGCTCGTGACACAAGCTGCTGCGACCTACTTTCTTGATGACAAGGAAAAGCCTGCGCTCGGACACCTCGGGCTGGTCGCGACCTCTCAGGGATTAATCCGGAGCTTTCTCATCCATTCAGAGCCTCTGGGTCGTGCCGAACTCACCGAACTCGTTACGAGCGCCTGTGCCCAACCTCCTCAAGGGCTACCGAGCGCCCGTCCTCACACCTTGCGCGTAGCTGATCCCTCGATGAGGAATGCGCTGACAGACCTCGAGACGTTAGGTATAAGCGTTGCAGTAGGCGACGTCAACGCCGCGAACGAGGCATTAGAGGCGCTTGAACAAGCCCTCACCCCCGAGCCGACGCCGAGCTACTTCGTCCACTACCTCGAGCCCGAGGTCAAGGCGTTTTTCAAAGCTGCTGCAAGCTTTTTCCAGGCACGACCTTGGGAGGTCATCGATGGCTACAAGTTCATCGCCTTCAGGTTAGATGACGGACCTTGGCGCTACGCCAACGTGATGGGTCAGGCTGAGGAGGAGTACGGCTTAGCGGTTTTTCGGAACTGGCTCGAGGTCTGTAAGACGACAAATAACCCCGAGACGATAATGGACATGTTGGAAGCGGCGAGTTCCCCTGAGCCTCATGTTCCTAAGTCACTCTTGGCTACCGGCGGTGCAGAAGGTCTCTCGCTGAGTCCCCTAGACGCGCTTGCCCCGGAGGATGCGGCGTACCTGAATAAGCTCAAAGTAAAAGCGAGTTGGCGTCGCCACTACGCCACCGTCCACCGCTACACACCCTACGGTTTAGAGACGCCCCAACTTGACCTCTCCCTCTACACCGGTCTCATGTCGGTCCTGAGCGAGCGGGCGCGCAAGATCAGGGGCAACGCGATCACCAGCTTGAAAACGACCCTCAAAACGCCTAAGGGCCAGTTGAGCGTACGCTATCCCGCGAAGGGAGATGAAGCCGCTAGCAAGGAGGATTATTACCGCTTCCGCGTTCCCTTCAAGCTCGGCGCGCAGAGCGCGACGCCAGGCGAACTCGTGTGGGCTGAGGTGAGTTCGCCCGGCGAAGCCAAGTGGCACCGCGTCATGAGCGCGCTGACAAGAGAGGCAAAAAAGGTGCCGCACATCTTCCCCTGGGTGTCCGAGGTGTCGCAGGGCGAGTACGCCTTGTGGATTGACCAAGCACCCGTCAAGGAGCCTTCGCCCACCGTCGAACAACTCGCCAAGGTGTCGGAGCTGACGCTGAAGATGGGCTTAAACGAGCAGCCGTCTCTCCGGTTTGAAGTTGCAAAGAGACCTGAACCAGCCGAGATCACCGTGCGCTTCGACACCTAAACCTGAGCCTTGAATTTAAGCCGCGAAGTGTGTCGCATGACCCTGCTCCGCCTGGGCCGTTGTGCGGCAGTCGCGCGCGTCAGTTGCAGAAGACTTATGCGAGCTTTGCCCAAAAAAGCAACCTAAAATTTTGCTGAGTTTGATCCGATTGGTGACTTTGTTGTACGAATGCTCCGCTTGACCTAGCGGCGCTAGCGACCTCAAAAGTGGTCACGCTACGGGATAGCTGCGAAATTTAGCTAGCTGCGCTTTTCGTATTACAGATAGTCCTTTAGTTGATGAGCCGTGAAAGTTCCTTTCTCGAGCCTGCAGGTTGGTCCGAAACAGCGGAGGTTCTATCTCTCAAAGCAGGCTGGCGATGCGCTCGGCGGCGCGGCGAGCAGCACCTGGAACGATGTTGCGGTAGTTCACGGGGTGCTCAAGCGCCTCATCGAGCGCCCCGGCCAACCTTTCGGGGGAGGTCGCGGCGTAGTCCAGGCGGATACCCGCGCCGTAGCGGTCTAAACGGTAGGTCACGTGGTGCATCTGTTCCCAATGGTTGCGGAGCGGGAAGTAGATAAAGGGCCGTTTGGTAGCGACAAGTTCCATCGTGGTACTCAAGCCCCCCTGCACTACGGCGGCGTCGGCGCAGGCGAGATGTTCGAAAAGATTATGAACATAAGGGCGTTTGTCCAAACCCTCTACATCGGGTAAGGAAGCCGGGTCAATGCGCGGCCCAGTGACTATCACCATATGGGCGTCGGAGCGACGCTGCCGCACGAGGGCGAACGCTTCCGTAGTCTTTCGGAGAAGCGAGCGCCCGATAGCTGTGCCACCAACGGCGGCGAAGAGCAGCGGCCCTTCGCTCTCGTACCCCAACCGCTTCTTGAGCGCGGAGGTATCTCGGTATAAGTCCGGGTCGAACGGTGCGATGTAGCCGACCGGCTCGAACCACGCCCTGGCCCAATCCTGAATCTTCGGCAGACCGGAACCGAACGCCCTGTCAGGCAGATCCTCGTAATCACCAATGTAGAGCGAGAGGTCGCGCAGGTAAGGAAACCGCGCACGCTGTTCGAGCATTTCGGCGTTGTAGTCGGCGGTGAGCTCACACTCTCTGGCGTCGCCCTCATCGACCGGCAAAAAACCTATCACATCGGTCAAAAAGATGTAAGGGGCGGTTTTGAGTTCGGGGTTTTCGTGCAGATAGTAGTCGACCTCCCACGACTCATCACCTATCCACAGGTCATAGGGTTCGTTGCGGACCAGTTCGTGAAAGCGCATAAAGTTGGCAAGGAGAATCTCGTCCATGCGCCTAAAGGCGTAAAAGGCGTGGAGTTCGTGACCCGACGCCTCTTCCTCCCAATGCTGCGACTCCGAAGCCATGGCAGCGCTCGCGGGGTGGACGAATTCGCCTGCTTCCTCCAGTACGCGCGTTACCGGGTGCTGCGCCCACCAGTGAACCTCCAGGTCGGGGACGAGGCTTCTGAGTTCCCGAACGATAGCCAAGTCACGCTGGACGTGTCCGAGACCGATGGGGCTTGAGACAAAAAGCGCCCGTTTAGGTCGCGTCAGGGCCCGGTGAAACACGCTCGCCCGAGGTTTCTTGACGCCGAAGAAATCTCTGATAAGGTGATTGACCTTGACCGGGTCGCGGGCTTGGGGGCCGTGACCGCCGCCCTCGAAGGCGACCAGCCGGGAGTTTGGCAAGCGTGCGTGAAGGTCCTCGCCCATTTTGAAGGGGATGCGTCCATCGTCTTTACCGTGAATGACGAGCACCGGACAGGTCACCTTGTCGATGACCTCGCGCCCG
This sequence comes from Trueperaceae bacterium, assembly GCA_965213925.1. Taxonomy (GTDB): domain Bacteria; phylum Deinococcota; class Deinococci; order Deinococcales; family Trueperaceae; genus CBDBZX01. The sequence goes on along the minus strand of OZ243927.1, from coordinate 2,688,549 downwards.
TCGCAGTGCAGCCAGCCGTATTCGCTGGTCGCGACGAGCGTTTTGGGGTCGGTCCCGTGCGCCCAGTCCCAACCGTCGTCGCGGGCTTTGCTCGAGTGCGGCTCGGAAAAGACACCCTCAAAGAACCCCTCGACAAAGGTGTCGTAATCGGAGAGCATCAGCGCCTTGCGCGCCTCCCAGGCTGCTCGCGCGTCGGGCGTGCTGTCGCGGCCCGCCCAGCCGCCGATGATGACCATACCGAGAACGCGCGCCTCGCAGCGGGCAGTCAAAAAAAGGGCCGTCTGCGATGATGCGGAGAGGGAGACTGTTCCAAAGGTGTCTACCCCTACCTCCGCAAGAACCGCAAGTGCGTCGTCCACCAGCGCGTCCATACCGTAATCCGTTTGGGGTCTATCGGACAGGCCGCTGCCCCGGCTGTCGTAGGTGATGACGCGGTAATGGTCCGCCAGAAAGGGGACTTGCATCTTATAGATGTGACTATGCACGATCTGGTAGGTGGGAATGAGCAGGAGCGTCGGTTCGCCTGCGCCGTGAACCTCATAGTAGATATCAACCCCGTTGTTAGTGACCTTGCCCGAACGGTCCGGCTCTCGAGCTCTCATACATGTGTCCCTTCATATGTCAGTGCGTCCCACCACCAGGCTCCGCGCTTTCTTATCTACAGCTAGAATATGTGCGCTCCGCTAAACTCCAGCTCACCGGAAGCTAAAAGCATTTAGTCAAACGTATTGGTCAGTTGACTAAAAATAGCACGAGGTCTTCATTTTGTCAATTGCCTCTCTTAGAGCGTCAGCTCGAGGTCGGAACGCGCTCCAAGGAGGAGAGCCAGCGTTCGATAAGTGCTAGCAGCACATCGTGACCTTCCTCTACGCCGTTCAAGCGCTCGACCAAGAGCCCTAGGTTAAAGGTCATCACTAACGACACAAAGGCTGACAGCTTGTCTTCATCCCACGTCAGGTCGTACTCGTCGAGCGCTTCTCTAAAGGCCTCCGTCAGCACTGCGCGCCAATCAGCATTGACCCGAGTGATGTATTCGCGCAGCGCCGGATTATTGGACGCCAAGGTTTGCAGCTCGAGCCAGATTTTAGGGTAACCCGAGCGTAAATCCTCGTCGATAAAGGTCATGGCAGTTCGCCATTTCTCTCTAAAGGGCTTGTCGGTAGCGTACATCGCCCGCTGACGTTTGATGAGGCGGTCAGTAAAGCGTTCCAATACGCGCAGAAAGAGGTTCTCCATCGAGCCGAAGTAGTAATGCACCAACCCGTGGTTGACACCCGCTTCCTTTGCGAGGGTTCGGGTGCTGATATTGGTATATCCTCTCGCAATCAGCAGCCGCTCGGCGGCGTCCAGCAAAACCTCTTCAGCGTTATTTTCGGAAAGTTTAGGCATGAAGCAATCTAGCAACCAAGCTGGTTTTAGTCAGTCGCCCAAAAAACGATCACGCCAATCGCACTTGTGCAAAATATAGGTAGCACTTCCACGCCTTACTGTCACAGCCACAGGGATGGATTAAGCTAAGGAATGCCGCGGTGTAGATGCGCTGTTTGGCTGTTGGCATGATTCGCTTGTGCGTGAGACGCGCGCAACTCGCGCAGAAGGTTTATGCCAGTTTTGAGATTTGCACCGTGCTAAACTAGAGCTGTGGACGCCCTCGAACTCCAACTCTCGCCCGACGCGCAAGTTGCTTTAGAAGCGCGCGCAACCGCCCATGCCCGCTCTTTGGAGGAGGAAGCGCGCGCCCTCCTCGAAGCAGCGCTCGCGGTCGAGACGCCCAACGACGTTCAGCTCGAGCAACTCACTGTTTTAGACGACGCTCAACTGTGGCAAGTTGCCAAGCAGCGTGTCGCAGACGAGCAGAGCGAACGGATGCAGGCGCTCGTCGAACGGCGGCAGCGCGAAGGTCTCACGCCCGAGGAAGCTACCGAAGCGCTGCGCTTACAGCGCTACGCCCAACAGGTGATGCGCTTGCGGGCTGAAGCGGCAGCGCTACTTAAGCGCCGGGGGCACGAGGTCGACAGCCTGCTCACCTCTTCTTAACCTCAATAGGTGTCGAAAACCAAGCTATCCCTCGCTCTACGTCGCGAAGTGGCGGCGCATTTCAACTTCCGCTGCGCCTATTGTCAAACCCAGGAAGCGGTAGCAGGGATGCGCTTTATGGTGGATCACATCATCCCAGAGGTTCTCGGAGGCAGCAGCGATACCGCGAACCTCTGCCTCGCCTGCTGGGACTGCAACCTCGCTAAGGGGCAGCGGGTCGCCGCGACCGACCCGAACACAGCTCAGCTCGTCCCGCTCTATCATCCGCGCCAACAAGTATGGCGTGAGCACTTCGAGTGGGTGGAGACAGGGCTGAATATTGCGGGTAAGACAGCGAGCGGCAGGGCAACAGTTGAAGCCTTAACGCTCAACCGTGAGGCCCTGGTGCAAGCGAGGCGGCTCTGGATTGAGGTGGGCTGGCACCCGCCTAACGCGTAGCACTGCTGTGCAGCGAACGCGCGCAACTCGCACAGAAGGTTCGGCTTCTACCGCTAAATTGCCCAACATCGTGCTACCTCCTATGAAGGTCATTAAAGCAAGAGATTTTGCGGACGATAGGGTGATCCTTCGTAAGCTGCAGCAACTGAAAGAACGGTGCTCGCGATACCGTCTAGTCGTTATGCGCGAGTTACAAAAAAACCACTCTCAATCGCTATAAACTTTCTAACAATAGAAGCATGTTTAACTTTTTATAGAAAGCAGCGCAACATAGTGGTTAGCCTCGCTCTGAAAGGGCACTAGGGGTACACTTCATGAATTCTTGGATCACTAAAGAGCGGCGCACCAAAATTTTCGAAAGTCATATCTTGCTGGTCGACGACAGTCTAGCTAATCTAGCCCTGCTCAAGGCTCACCTTAACAAGCAGGGTTTCCAGCGGGTGTCAACCGTTATGGATGCGGAGTCGGTACTAACCTTCACGACTGCATGTCAACCCGATGCTGTTATTACTGACTATCACATGCCCAGACAAGACGGTTTAGAGATGACTATATCGCTCCGGCAACAGCAAGGACCTGAATGCTTCTTGCCAATCCTTATGGTCACCTCAGATACCCGCGACTCCCTTAAACAGCGTGCGCTCGAGGCCGGCGTGAACGACTTCTTGTCTCGCCCCATCGATCCAGAGGAGCTTTTGCTGCGGCTCAGTAATCTTCTACACACACGCGTGCTTTATCAACAGACGACTAAGCAGAACAACACGCTTCAGCAGAACTTAGCAGCGTATAGCGAAGAGCTGACCACGCTCGGTGCGAACGCGGAGTCCCTTGCCGTTCGCTACGCCCAGCTCGCGGCACTGTCTACGCGGCTGGAGATGCTCGACGATCCCTTACAGGTGGTGAGAGAAGGCTTCGACGCCTTTATGCATCTCTATGATTTCGACGTCCGTGGCTAAACCGACCTCGTGTTATGCCTCTGTGATACGGATTCCGATTGATTCGCTAACATAGCGAATCAATCTGAGTGTAGCGAATAGGAATAAGGATTTACGTAGTTTTCGCCTCCGCGAAACGGATGGAGTGTATGGACTATCACCGAGAAAAAGCCTCGGTGATAGGGAATTAAACGGAATCCGTATGAGTCGAGAAGTTCGTCTGGCACGAGGCGGGAGCAGCTCGGCAAAGGTCTACCTGCCGCATGAGGCGTTCAAACAACGGAAACGTCGGACATATAAATGGAGACGAACGGCTTGTGTACATAGCGGAAGGTCACGAGGCGCACGAATATATCGGCTATGAACCCGGTCGCTTACCCGTTCGCAATCAGGACAAAGCACTCATGATTGCTACGAGCAACCACGCGAAAGCTGCCTTTATCTGAGTAAACTTCTTTGGTAACGCAGTGCGGTAGGGAGAAAAGTTGATTCACAGCTCAGTATGAACCTCAACTTATAGCCGAGCAAGTTTTTCCAAACACTCCGCTAAGATACCGTCACTCGAGCACGCTTAATGCGGAGAACCTCAAGCCAAGTACAATATCGTCCGTGATGCTATCCACGACTACCTTGCCAAGCCTTGGTACAACTTGAAGTCAACCGCGTAACTCCTAAGCTTATAAAGCGCGTCACCGACAAGAAGTCCGCGCTGTTCCTACAGAGGGTGTGGAAGAAAGTCCTACAGAGGGGCGGATAGAATGAGGTGGGGCCTCGCGGAGAACAAAAAAGAAGACCTCGCTAAACGTAGGACCGGGCGCGTCGTTGTGCCCTATTCTCTCGCTCTGTAACGGTCAGACGACCCTCAGCTCAGCATGTTCTGCTCTAACGCCCACCTCACGAGTTCAGCTCGCGTTTTTAAGCCCAGCTTCTCCGCCGCCCGCTCGCGGTAGGTCGCGACCGTCTTCTCGCTGATGCCGATAACCGAGGCGATCTCCTTATGGGTTCGCCCGTGCGCAATGTGCTCGACGACCTCTAGCTCTCTGTGGGTGAGTTTTACGTTGCGGTAGGGATCGAGTCCCGCCATCTCCTTGGCGAGGTCGGCTAGGAGCTTGGCAGGCGCGTAGTATTCACCCCGTGATACGGCAGCGATCGCATCTAAAAGCTGCGTCTCGACGGCACTTTTAGGCACGTAGCCTGACCCGCCCGCTTCTAAAAAGCCCTGAACGTACTCGGGCTTTTCGTGCATGGACAGCGCGATAAAGCGAATTTGCTGAACGACATCAAGCAGCACACCTTTGAACAAGTGGTCTATGAAAACGCGGTGCGCAGTAACCTCAACTCGGACCTGGTCATCGTCCACGACCCACAGCCCTTGCCGCTCATCACCCACTTCGACAAGCACCGCCCCTGGATTTGGCGCTGCCACATCGACCTCTCGAATCCTAACCCCGCGCTGTGGCGCTACCTCACGCCCTTCGTGGAACGTTACGACGCGATCATCATAAGCTTAGAGGCGTACAAGCAGGACTTGGAGACCCCCCAAGTCTTCTTCATGCCCGCCATCGACCCCTTCAGCCGCAAGAACATCACGCTCACAGACGAGGAGATGGACGAGCGCTTAGCACATTACGACATCCCCACCGACCTCCCGCTCGTCGTGCAGGTCTCGCGCTTCGACCCCTGGAAGGACCCCGTCGGTGTTATCGAAGCGTTCAAGAAGGCACGCCAAGAGGTGGACGCGACGCTCGTCCTTCTTGGCAACTTCGCCTCGGACGACCCCGAAGGCACCGAAATCTACGAGTCGATCAAAAGCCAACAGGAAGAGCGCATCCTCATCTTGCCCTGTGGCGACGACACCACTTTGGTCAACACCTTGCAGCGCCGCGCCGCTGTGGTCATGCAGAAGTCTATCCGGGAGGGCTTCGGGCTTACCGTACCGTGACCGAGGCGATGTGGAAGGAGACGCCGGTGATCGGCGGCAGAGTAGGCGGCATCACGAAGCAGATTCAGGACGGGGAGAACGGCTTTTTGGTCTCGTCCGTAGACGAGGCGGCGGCGCGGCTGGTGCAACTCCTCAAAGACGAAGAACTGCGCGAGACGATGGGCAAGAAGGCTAGGGAGAGCGTGCGGGAGAACTTCCTCTTGACGCGCTACATGGAGCAGTACTTAGACCTCTTCAGCTCGTTCGAGACGGTCTTTAAGGTACATTATCCAGCGCAGTTCGCGCAGTAGGCTTTCTTTACGTCTTGGGCTTCTTAAACGTTCTCTTCGCTAACTCTCTAGCTACCCTAAAAGCTATCTTAGGAATAGAAGGGTACGTTGACCTCAGCGTGGGGACGCACGGGCGGCGCGGGTTGGATCGCCGTTTGTAAGCTCGGTGACCGAGGGCGTGCTGTGCAGCTCGTCCAAGCCGCACACGACCTAATACAGGCAGCATTTGCATCTGTCGTTGGCACAGTGAGAGCGTCCATTGGTACTCGTATCCGCTCGGGTAAGGTAAGCAACTACACGTATAACCGAGTCGCAGGTGCGACTCGGTTATACGTCTGTAGAATATGAATTTTCATCCGTTATTTCTTACGTTTAGTAGACCTTGTCGGCATCCTTTAGGCTGGCTTGGCCTCATTCGCACGTATTTTCAGCGCGTTCGTTGCAGAATGTCTTATGTATTCCTCAACCTGGTTCTTGACGTAAAGGTCAAGCATAGTCGATTCAAACTTCAGAAAAGGCGTGTTGCTAAAAAGTCGTTACAATTAGGTCGTGCAGCTCCCATATTAAGTCGCCTGCGCATCCGCTATGTGCGCCAACATAGTAGCTACCGACCTCATCCTACCTTTCTGGAGCCCTTATGACCTCTAACCCCGCCTCAGCCAATCTAAACTCAGTCTCTGATTTCTACCATCTAGCCGAAAGTGGTCATTTCCAGCGCCATCCCGCCAACCCCGTCTTGAGACCCGAGCCTATCCACCCTTGGGAAGCGCTCAATACCTTTAATCCCTCGGTAATCTATTATAACGGCCTCTTTCACATGCACTACCGGGCGCAAGGACTCGACTACGTTTCCCGTATCGGTTACGCCGTGTCCTCGGACGGCGTGACCTGGAACCGGTTGCGACACTCCGTTCTAGCGCCAAGCTCGGAGCGGGATGCGAGGGGGGTAGAAGACCCCCGCGTCACCGAATTAGAGGGGCGCTTCTACATGGCCTACACCGCCTATAGTCGCAAGGGATTTCATGCGCCGGTCGGCGCACCTCCTTCAGGGATCACCCCTATGTACGCTGTGAGCGACAACCTCATCACTTGGGAAACTTTAGGGCCAGTGGTCGAAGGTGAAGACAACAAGGACCACGCGCTCTTTCCCGCTAAGGTGGGCGGCAAATTCGTCACCTTTCACCGCCGCCCCCCCAGCATTTGGCTGGCGTCAAGTCATGACATGAAAAGCTGGCGTGAGCACGCGGAAATCCTAACGCCGCGCCCTGGTCTTTGGGACGGCAAACGTGTTGGTGCGGGGGGTCCCCCTATTCTCACTGAAGTGGGTTGGCTCGTGCTCTATCACGGCTACAACGAACATCATATCTACTGTATGGGGGCCGCCCTACTTGACCGAGATGATCCTCGTAAGGTGCTCAAGCGGCCCGAAGCGCCTATTCTAGCGCCCAAAGAAATGTGGGAGATCAAGGGCGACGTACCCTTTGTAGTCTTCGGCACAGGTAATCCCGTCGTAAACGGGGCAATTTACCTCTACTACGGAGGCGCTGACCGGGTCGTCGGTTTAGCAACAGCAAACTTGGAGGCGCTCCTCGACTGGGTCCTCGAGAAAGGCTGAACCGACAGTGCAAGCGTTCAAGGCTGTGAATGCTCCTATGTTCTTTGGGCTTACACCCTGTGACGCCGCTTCTTTTCTCCGCGCGGCAAATAATCTGCGCCGCCCTCCGAACTCTCCTTGACGTCCATTTCGGCAAGAGGTTTTAGGTTGAACTACGGACCGAGGGTGACCCAAGTTTTAGGCGGCGAACGCGCGCGTTCGTTGCACAAGGCACAAGACTCTTGCCTAGCTTTAGCGCGTCAGGCGGGGTAACAACGCTTCTAGCAGACGCGTGCGCCACTGGTCCGTTTCAGGGCTGTAAACGCCGTAACCCGCTCCGAACTCCCAGTAGGCCCAGGCGAAGCCGCGACGCTCTGCTTCCTCACGTACGAAGCGCGTCCAGCGCACCCTCGAGCTCATGTCCGCCACGCTGTACGCGCCGAATTCGCCTAGTAGAAGAGGGATGTCTCGCGCCGCAGCCCAACCCGCTGCCCTGTCGAGCGTTTCTCTCAGCACGTCCTTGCTCGTCATAATGAGGGGAAGCTCGCCGTTCCTGCCGCGAAGCTCTAATGTCTGGATGTAGATGGAGGCGGGCGCTTGATCGCTGGCGTTCTGGATGACAAGGTTGCCTATCTCCTCGCAGGTGCTTAAGTCGACCAAGTAGTCGTGCCAGCCGACGCGCGTGACAATCGTCCGGAGCCCGTGCTCACAACCAATGAGAAGCTCCAAAGCGCCGTTAGCACGTAGATGTAGGGTGTCGTAGCCCTCTTCGGGTTTAGCCGGGTGGAGCTTGAAGCCTGCCCAGGGTTTCTCGAAGGTCAGCATGAGCGCTGGCTGGTCCCCTTCGGAGGCGCGCCACCTTACGCGGGTATCCCAAGACCAATCGTCCCAGACCAGCATCCTCTCTTCGCCCGTCCAACTCACCCCCGCAGGCGGCGGCGTTGTCACCCAGGCCGCGCCCTGATGGGTAAACTCGAAGGGCTCGTAGAAGTGAATCGTAGCGATGAGGTTAGAGTCGTCGGGCAGCGTGAGCTCGTCCAAGCGTGAGGTCGTGTTCCAACCTACCGGACCGATGATGAGCGGGCGCGTCGGGTTGCTCTCGCGCACGACCTCGACCGCTTTCGCGAGCAAGTCGTTCCACAGTTCGGGTTCGCGGTTGAACTGCTCGTGGGGTTCGTTGAGCAGCTCGAAATAGACAAGGGCGTTCTCGTGTTTGTAGCGCTCGGCGATCTGCCGCCAGAGCGCGAGGTAGCGCCCCCCCTCCTCGCGCGGGTTCGAATTGAGCGCGTCGTAGTGGTGCATGTTGATAATGATGTTGAGGCCTCGTTTCAGCGCCTCGTCCACCGCCCAGTCGACGCGCCTAAAAAAGTCCGGATCGATGGCGTAGGGCGAAGTCGTTGCGGCGTGGTGTGTCCAACTGACGGGGAGTCGCACCGTGTCGAAGCCCGCGCGCTTAACCACCTCGAAGTAGGCTGACTTGAGCGTCAGACCCCAGAGCCCTTCGCTCGGAGCCTCGAGCGCATTGCCGAAGTTGACGCCGCGTCCCAGATCGTGCTTAGTGTTCGGGGCTTGCGGATTTGCGGTTTCTGAGCCCGCCTGAAGAGAGATGCCAAAGGCACCCAAGAGGAGAACGACCAGGGGCACACCGAATATAGAATATAACCACCGAATCTTCATAGCGCTGCCCTTTCTGTGCTCTTTAAGGTAAAGACATTTTAACGCTTAAGCGCAATTCGCAGAGCTTCGGTAGCCTAGTGATCGCCGACCATGCACCTCTACGGCTCGCCTGTGTTAAAGGAGGTGTGGAGCAGGGAGCGCAAGTTAATAGAAGTAGTAGTTCGCGTAGAACCTTCTGCGGCGGTTGCGCGCAACTCCTGCAGAGCGCTAAACGTTGAAGTTTCATGCTACTATGTTGAACGTGATACAGACTTCCTTTGCTTCTACCCGCGAGGCACTGTTTGAACAGGTACTCGACACTACGCCGAACGAGGTAGCTGAGGCCGTGCTCAAGCAAACTGTCGTTGGCGAGTCCTCCCTCGAGCAGGTTCTAAGACGTTTGACTTCCCTGCTTGATATCAGCAAAACCGAAGCACTCGCTGTGCTCGGCATCAGCCGCTCGCGCAAGAGTAAGAACCCAGATATGAGCGTCGAGCTTTTAGACCGTACCTACAGTGCGCTTACCCTGTTTGCACGGGTCGCGAGCATTCTCGGACAGGAGGGGGCGAAAGCTTGGTTCGGGAGCCCTAAGGCTGCCCTAGACGGAGCTAGACCTATCGACTTGCTGGCTACGCGCGTCGGGGTCAGCAAGCTTCAAAACATGCTTACCGCGCTGGAGGACGGCACTTTTCTTTGAAGGTCTACCGCTTAGCTTTTACGAACAGTTTGAGTGCGGCGTTCAGACCACGCGGCGCACCAGGGCGTTGGAATAGCGAGGGCACGGTTATGGTGTATACAGCGGAGCACGCTGCTCTAGCTGCACTAGAGATTCTAGCCGGTTGGGAGGTCTACGCCAGCCTACAGGGTTATAACCTTTACCGCTGTACCTTCGATGAGACTCTTCTCGAGAATGCGCCTGACGACCTCGGGATCAATGACCGAGTTCAGACGCGGTCCTACGGTGACACCTGGGTGCGCGAAGCGAGAAGCGTTGCTCTGCGCGTTCCCTCAGTGGTCGCACCTGAAAGCTTTAATGTGCTTCTCAACCCCGACCATCCGGACTTTCGTCAAGTCGAGGTCGAGCCGCTCGGCTCTTTCAGCTTCGAGGAGAGGATTGCAGCGCTTGTTGAGCGGGCGAAGGAATGAGTAAGCAGTTTATAACGACGTGTTGCTCTGGTTTTGTGCAAGAGTTGCGCGCGTCTGCCGCACAGTGGCAACTCTTTCCCACAGCAGCGATCTGCCACAAAGCGCCTCACTTCTGTCACGGGTTTGGCAAGCGAAAAGCTCGCGAGACACCGTATAGCGGGCTTTGCCCGGCGGTTTGCGACCGTCTCCGCTATCAAGCTAGAGTTTTCGACCGAGTCAACGCGGGTAGAAGAGCGTGCTACATTCAGGGCTAGCGATGGCGGAAGAAACATTCGAATCCATGCTCACCGGAGGACATCCCAACTCTCTGGGGCGTACTCTCGAAGTTGTGGAGATCGTGCTGAGCGATAGGACGCGACTTGAGGAGCTATACCGATGTTACTTCAGCGCTGACGAGATCGTGCGGCTGAGGACGTCGAACGCCGTCAAGCGCGTGACCCTCGCGCACCCCGAGTGGTCAGAGCCCTACCTCGACCGGCTTTTAGAAGAGATCGCGCAGATCGATCAAGCCTCCACTCAGTGGACGCTCGCCCTCCTATTCGGCATGTTGAGCGACCGCATGACAGCTAAGCAACGCTCACAGGCTACCGACCATCTTAAACATACGCTTGCGACCCATACGGATTGGATCGTGCTAAATAACACGATGAAAACCTTGACCCAATGGGCTAAGGAGGACGAAAGCCTCAAAGCGTGGCTCCGACCCCACCTGATACGCCTGAGGGAAGATGAGCGGAAGTCGGTAGCGGGGAATGCGCGCAAAAGCCTGGAAGCTCTCGGGTGATGCCCACTTCCTAGAACTTTTAGGTCACTTCATAAGCCTTCTGAAGCTTAAACTTTGTGCGACGAACGCGCGCGTCTTTTGCACAACGCCGCAAAGCAGCTAGACGTCAAGATAGTAGAGAGTGCATGACTTTAAGCACATGCGGTTTGTGGCGCTGCTGGGCTACGCTAGGGATGAGGTCGCATGATGACGCACTCACCAGTCTTTGTACCCTCGCCCTCGAACGGTTCACGCCGTAACGACCGAAGCTTGGGTCGTCATCGGGACAGCTAAATTTATGCGCTTTTGTGTGTTCACGATGTTGCTGCTCCTCAGTTGCTGGCTTGCGGCGGCGGGCGCTCACGCCCAGGCTGCGACGGAAGAGGCGCTGAGTTTCGAAAGCGGTGACGTGAGGCTGCACGGCACAATGCTGATCCCCGAACAGAGCGGCAGGGTCCCGGCGGTCGTGCTCGTTCACGGGGCGGGTCCTGGAAAGCGTGACGAGAACCGCCCTGTAGCTGAAGCCCTGGCAAGAGAGGGGTTCCTCACCCTGCTTTACGACAAGCGCACCCAAGGCTACAGCGCCAACCCTGCAGGCGACCGCTCGTATTCTCTTCTAGCCGACGACGCTGTCGCCGCCGTGCAGATGCTGCAGCAGCGTGACGAGGTGAATCCCGCTCAGGTCGGCTTGTGGGGTCTGAGTGAAGGCGGCTGGGTCGCGCCACTAGCCGCCACACGCTCCACCGACATCGCGTTCGTGATCACCGTCGCAGGCGGGGGGGTAGGGCCTGCAGAGCAGAGCGCTTGGGCGACGGAGGGCGCGCTCCGTCGGCAGGGCGTCACCTCAGAGGGGAGCCTGCGGGCTCTTGCGGACCATACCTACCGTTTCCTCATCTCGGCCGAGCTCTTTGCTGAAGGGACATACGACCCCGCGCCCGTTCTCGAGCAGCTCCGTCAGCCTGTCCTCGCCCTCTGGGGTTCCCTGGATCGCGTCATGCCTGCCGCCAAAAGTGCCCGTGTTATGCGGCGAGCGTTGGCGCGGGGAGGTCATCGGCACTACGTCCTGCGCTTTATTTCTGACGCCAGCCACGACGCGAGCGCGGTCGCTGAAGACCAGGTGACCGGCGCGCTCGCCCCGGGTTACGTCGAGACGATGACCTCATGGCTTCGGAACGTTACCGCCGACGCGCCACCGGGACCGCACTTGGACGCGTCGCCAGCGGACGGGCACCCTACCCGACCTTCGGTGACGGATGTGCAGGGCTTCGCCCGGTGGCAGGTGCAGCTCGCCTTCTTCGCCTTGTTTCAGCTTGTCTTTGGCGGGTACCTCGTCGCAGCGGGTGTCAGGTATCTTCGCCGCGCCAAGCCGCAGCGGATGCCAGGCAGGTGGAGTACCTGGGTTCTCACTGTGCTCGGTCTAGTCACCCCTTGGGGCGTGTACGCCTATACGGGGTATGTCGCTGCGACATCCGGCGAAGGCGTGACCTCGGTCATCGCAGGGCGTCCAGTCGGCTGGTTCCTCCTCCAGCTTCTTGCTTTCGCACTTTTGCTAACGGCGGTTCTACTTACAGCCACCTGGTACCGGGGGCGGCAGTCGGTACAGGGAGTTGAGCGCGTCTGGCTCGCCCTCTTGATGGGCGGGGCGATGCTGTTCGTGCCGTGGGCGTTCTGGTGGCAACTCTTTTCGCTTTGATCGCCACCGAAAGTCATCGCGTTAGTCGAGAGATAAGCTGGGTTTTGTAGTAGGAAAGCCCAGTTAGCTTCTGCGGCGAACGCGCGCGTTCGTTGCAGAAAAAGATAGGTTCCGTTCCTGTGCCCCTCTATACAAATGTTCAGTCCGAGCGAACAGGAGCGGTTCATAGTAGACCGCTCCTGTTCACCTGATTCAGACAGAACGCCTCTGTTTGTCCCTACTCCCCGGCGACCTCGAAGACGCGCGTCGCCCGGAAGGTCTGAGCGTACTGGTCGGTCGTTTCTACGCGGACCCGGTGCACGCCGGGCGCTAGGTCGTCCGGCAGGGGTGCGGTCCAGATGTGCGACGAGTCGATAGGACCGGGCATCTCCTCGGGGAAACGCTCCTGCAGCTCGCTGACGTAGGGGTCGCCGCGCAGGGTGCGCTCCATCGTCCGCATCTTGCTCCCGTCGATCTGATAGCGGACGCTGGAAAGCTCGCTGCCGTTAAAGACGTTGGCGACGACTTGCGGTCCGGACCACTGCGCGGGGTCGAGGGTGTTGCCGTCCTGCTGCGCCTGGGCGACGCTGATGTTCATCTGATAGTCGGCGGCTTCGCCCGCCCCCTTGAGCCGCTCGCGGTAGGCGTTGCCCTCAAAGGAGAGGACGTGATGACCGTTCGGCAGCCCGTCACGAGTGGTGGTGATGGGGATGCCGCGCTCGTCCTCAGGCCCGCCCCACCAGACGCCCGAGAGGGTCGTCAGGGTGATGTGATGCAGCGGGTTGGGCGCTTGAAAGCCGTCTGCTTCGCCGAAGTAACTGTGCTCGGTCTTGGCGTGGACGTGGCCCGAGATGGAGAGCACCCGCTCGCGCCCCGCCAAGACCTCGAAGAGCGCCTCGCGGTCGGCGGTGTTGACGCCGGCGCTGTCTTCGCGCCCTTGGTCGATCAGGGGGATGTGCATGGCTAAGACGATGAGCTTGTCCTCCGGGACGAAGCGCAGGTCGTTCTCGAGCCAAGAGAGCTGCGCTCCGCCGATGTAGCCGCGGTAGCCGCTCGACTCGCCGTCCTCCACCCCGAAGTACTCGACGTTGTCCATCACCACGACGTGCACCTGCCCATAGTCAAACGAGTAGTAGGCGGGTCCATAGATGCGCTTGTAAGTCTCGAGCGAGTAAGCGTCGTCCGGGGACTGGAAGTTCAGGTCGTGGTTGCCCGGCACGTTCCAGAAGGGGATACCGATCGCTGCAACGACTTCGTTATAGCGCTCGAACAGGGACAGGTCGTCGTACATGATGTCGCCGACGGTGATGCCGAAAGCGGCGTCCGTACCAACGATTTCCGTAATTACGTCGTCACGGATGTAGTCGAGTTCGGTGTCGTCGCGGGGCTGTGGGTCGGCGAAGGCGAGTGCCTCAAACGACTCATCCAGCTCGGACGCTTGCAGCGGAAAGTCTACCGAGTCAGGCAGCGGACCTGTCGGCTCGATGCCGTCAAAGTCGAGGTCTAAGTCTTCGGGCGTGCCGTTAGGCTGGTGGATGTAGTAGAACTGCGGCAGCATCACCTCGTTCACCGGGACCATGTAGCCAGCGGGTTTGGTGACGAACATGATCATCTCGTCACGAGCGGACAGTTCATAGCGACCGCTATCGTCTGTTTGCACCACCTCGAGCCCGTTCGAGACTGACACGCCTGCGACCCCCGCTTCGCCTTCGTCGCGCTGCCGGTTCTCGTTTAGATCGTTGTAGACGACGCCCGAAACGCTCTGCCCTGATGCCTGGGCACCGCCCGTTTCAGCGCCTCCGGTCTCTTGTGCCTGTCCAACCGTAAGCGCTAATAAGCTGGCGAATAACAACTCTTTTATAGGTAGCATAAACCCTCTCCTCACTGCGTCATTGAGTGTCAGTCTAGCTACCGGTAGCTGAAGTGACCCTAGCAAGCCTATGTCAGAGGGGCGTAAGGGAACACTGTAGACACGCTGACAGACAAGTGGAAGCAGATTCAGCGCTTCTGCGACGAACGCGCGCGTCTGTTGCATTGCGCTTACGCAAGTTTCGACCTAGTTTGTTGTATAAAGGTCAGGCTAAAAGCGCTGAGCAAGGCGACGACAGCTTGCTACTCCTCCAGCTTACGCCTAAGCTGCGCCATCAGCGCATTGTCTGCTTCTTGATGCTCAGGTTCGTAGGTCTCAAAGTGCGTCGTTAGGGCGTCAAAAGCAACGCTGTCTTTAGGTGCGCCCTCTTCTAATGCCGCCAAGTAAAGAAACATGCTCATCCGAAAGCCGTTCGCCGTAAAGCGGTGCCAGAGGTCGGCTTGCTCCGCTTTGAGGTCTTCGGGGTAAACGAAGTTAAGCTTTTTGTTCTCCCGCCAATTGAGCACCGTGCGCCCGTAAGCCCAAAAGTAACCGTAGTTCATGCGAAAAACGGTGGGCAGCTGTTCCAGAGTGCGCTCGCGCCCTGCCTGTTCTCTGTTCGCTTCTGGTAAAAACCCCTTAGTCACCAGCCGCATGTTGGTGTGAAAGGTATTGTGAATGAACATCCGCTCATCGAGGAGCGTTCCCACCATATACTCACCCACTTTGGTGGCGTTGGAGCTGTGAATACGGGCAAAGGAGGGGTCGAAGGTGAAGCCTAACCAGAACCAGGCGAGGCGTAACTCATGTTGTTCCTGGCTCGCGCTGCGTGTGGGGTCGATGCTGCCTTGCACAAACTCAGGATAGCCGAGCTTCGCTAAGTTCTCGCGAAAACTGCCCTCAGCCTGAGAATTTTCTAAGGTGCTCCGCCCCTTGTCGCCCACTTCCCAGAGGTTGGCGGGCAAAAGCGTGCGGCTCTTACGCTCCTTCATGAAGTCGAAGCGGGGGTCGGTGTCGAGGTATGAAAAGGCTAGTGCGCCCTCCGCAAAACCCTCACGCCCGGACGCCTCTAAGCGCATCATGTGCTGACCCGTCAACGCGCTCAAGAATTTCTCTCGAGCAAAGCGCTTAACGTCCGCACAGGCTATATGCGCCCTTCCCCCCGTCATGGTGCACTCACCGAAAAGGGGCGTCGCGGTCATCTCCTCAGCGGCGAGATACATGCGCCAGAAGTTCTCGTCGCTAGGGGTTGCAAGGTAGGCGTCTTGCAGCCCCAACCACGCCTCGCGGTGCTCCGGCTTGGCGTCGTGCGCGACATCGGCAAGCCAATCGTTGAGCGTGCCCTCGTCTGCGCCGTGGTGCAGATCGGCTGACCAGCGTGGGTAGGTGATGCCGGTAGGCAACTCCCTAAGTTGAATACGCTGGGAGTTCGCGCCCGCCTGGTTAGCTCCTTGGGCGAGGTCCAAGAGTTCGTCACGCGCCCGTTCTGCGTCCGCTAGTGAGGCGATACGTTCGCCGAAGAGGGTTGGCAAGAGAGCTTCTAGCTGGTGACCAAAAGCGATATCTCGCTCCACCGAAACGATGTGCTCAGCGTCGTCAAGATTAGGCAGCAGCACCTCGCCGCCCGGTTGAAAGGGGCGAAAGGCGCGGGCGTCGTCTGCGACTAGCCCGTACGTTTGGCGCATCTGCCCGACTGCTTGCACAAGCGCGTCCGCCTCTCGTTGACTCGCTCCGTCGATCACCGCTCGCCGAGCGATATCCTCATCCGCCGAGCCAATGCGGGCGAGATCAAAGTAGTCCGCGCCGTGACAGCCTGAGCAGGAGCCCTTGGGATGTTTGCCGAGGTCATCGTTGCGCCAGAGCGTCAGGGCGATGCGGTCAGCTTCTTCAGGCGTAAGGGTGGTGGGTGTTGGTTCGGGCGCGGGCGTTTCAGGTGAAGTCGGTTCGGTAGGGGTAGTTGGGTTAGGCTCAGTCACAGGGGGCGTTTCACCTGGTGGTGAAAGTGGCGTGGTGCTCGAGCAACCCACGAGAAAGCTACAAAGTAAAAATGAGATGACGATGAGGCGAGGCATAACCTGAGTATAGGAGAACGTAATCCGAATCACTATAAAATATGTTGCTCAGCGATGTGCCGCTGTGCAACAGGTCGGGTAGGAAGAAGACATCGCTGCCTTCCTCCCCCCTAAGAGCCGTGCGTGCGGTAGGGTAGGATGCCAGCGAGCTGCCTATCAAAGATAGCGCTTTTCCAACATCCCCCCTCCGAACCCCGCATGACCGCTTTCCGTGTCACGGGGCTCTCCAGTAATCTCAACATGAAAGTCCTTTCCCGTGGTAGTGCCCTTTATGGATGTCTTGGTGGCAGGTGAGGCAGACCACCAGCGTCTTGCGTCGGCGAGCCGACATCCTTTGCATCCATTCGGGCCGTGACTTACGCCCTCTTTGTTCAAGGTCTGCCAGTTTTCGGACGTGATGCACTTCGACGTGCTCCACCGACCCACAAAGCTCACAGCTTTGCGCTAAAAGGCGGTCCACCACTTCATTACGCCCGTTCCAAATCTTACTGTTCTGGTTGTCGTCCAAGGCTACCCATTTGTTCCACCGTAACGGGATGCCGCCAAAGTGGGTGATGAGTGGCTTCTTTTTAGGACCACGGTCCACTTTGACTTGAAGGACTTTATAGCTGCCCTCCTTGAGGTCGATGGTGGTGCGGTAGCGCCGATAGATTTTCTGGCAACTCGTCCTGAACTTATTCGCCAGCGTTTTCACTAGCGAGAGTTCTGTGACGCGCTTGAGTCGGCCCAGCGTGTGGAGGTTGTAGGCCATGCGGTAATACTGCACGACCCCGCGGTATTCCGCTTGATATTGGCTGACGATGCTGTAAGCATCGCTGCTGAGCCTTTGTGGGAGGTGAATGGGCTTGCCGCGTCGCATGTACTTGGCGCAGTGCGCTTTCATGACGTGCGACGGTACCCGGAGTCCGACGCTGCCGTTGATGCAGCGTTGTCCCCGGTGGTCGTGTTTATCGTCAGCGTGAAGAATGTGGACCTCATAGCCCAGGAAACGCGCTTTCTGCGTGCGCGCGTGGGTCAGCAGGGTCTTATCCTCGCTAAGCTCAAGCTTGAGTTCGTCGCGTAAGAAGGCGGCAATCTCTTGCTTGATAGCCACGGCCTCGTCTTTTGGCCCTTTCAGCCCCAGCAGAAAGTCATCGGCATACCTTTGGTACCACAATCGCCGGAAGTTCGGGTCATCGGGGTCGCGCGACGGCATTGTCTGGGCCTGCTGGCTCAGTTGCCGCGCGGTCTCCCAGTTCCCTGCTTTCCGAGCGTCGTGAGCGGCTTTGGCGATGGCGACATACGGGGGGTAGGTCTTGCGGCGTTCGCCGCGTGTGTAAGCTGGTATCAGTTCGTGCTCGACAAACTTGTCCAGCCTGTCCAGAACCAGGTTGGTGAGGATTGGACCGACAATCGACCCTTGCGGCACACCGCTGTAGGTCTGGTGAAAGGTCCAGTTCTCCAGGTAGCCAGCTTCGAGCAGCCCCTTGATAAGCCGCAGGAAGCGGTTGTCGTGGAAGCTCTTCTGCAAGATGTTCAACAAGACATCGAAGTTAATCTTGTCGAAACACGAGCAGATATCTCCCTCGATAAACCACTTTGTACCTCGACCCTCTTGGGTGACTTTGCGCAAAGCTGTGTGGCATCCCCGTTTCGGTCGAAAGCCGTGAGAACGGTCGCTGAACCGCGGTTCATAATAGGCTTCCAGGATGGAGCGGATAACTTCTTGAAGAAGTTTGTCCGACCAGGAAGGCATCCCTAGAGGCCGCATCTTGCCATTCTTTTTGGGAATGTAACGGCGTCGTACCGGCGTCCACCGATACCGCTCTTGGCGTAGCGCCTCGATGATGGTATCAATTTTCGCTAGGGACATCCCGTCCACGGTTTCGTCCGAGGCACCTGGTGTCAGTGCGCCTTCGTTCTTGTAGAGCTTGGCGTAGGCGCGCAGGTAGAGGTCAGGCCGGTAGAGTAGGCGATACACCCTTTTAACCGGCAGCAAGACGAGCTGCGCAAGGACAACGCGACTATCGAGCAGGAGAAGGTCAATTTGTGGGAAGCGATGGAGAAGTTGGAGTCGTATATCTATCTGGCGCGGAAAGTGGACGAAGCGCTCTTAGCACGTGCGGACAAACTCAAGCGCACCGAGCCCGAAAAAGCCCGCGTGGTTGAAGAGGAGATGCTCTTTTACTTGCGGCAGAAAGTGCAGGACTTACAGACGCAGCTCGCCGTCTCTATTCAGGGCTATCTAGCGCTCGACATGGTCCGCAAGAACAACTTAGAACTCATCAAGGGTGTGGACCGCGCCTCGACCACGACGGTGTCGGCGCTGCGCACGGCGGTCATGGTCTCGCAGGGACTGGCAAATCAGAAGCTCGTCTTGGACCAGATAGACGCGCTTAACGCGACTACAGGCAATCTCATCGCGTCCACCTCGGCGCTCTTGAGAAAGCAATCCTCGAGCGTACATACGCAGGCGGCTGGAGCGACCGTGGATGTCGAGCAACTCCAGAAGGCTTTCAATAATGTTTACGCAGCGGTGGACGCGATTTCTGAATACAAGCAGGCAGCTCTAGGCGTGATGCAGCAAACCGTAGACACGCTCGAAGCGGAGATTGGCAAGTCGAAGACGTATCTGGACCGGGTACGCAATGAGCAGGTGGCGGGGGCGACAGCGGATTTGACGCTCGAGGTTCCAGACAACGCAGCGGATAACGAACTTAGGCTTTAAGGTTTGACAGAGAGATGAGGGTAAGGGGGATAGGGAGAAAAAGCGTTGCCGCCTCTCCCTTTTCCCTGTCCTTTCAGAAGATACAGTGCAACGCCTTCTTTCTAACTCTCGCGCTCACATCACTTTTAACGAGCTGCGGATAGGAAACAAACACCATGCGCGTCTTGGCAGGCTCCGAACTCAAGGATTTGGAACCGCTTCTTAGCGACACCAAACGCGAAACGAGGGTGGCGCTCGAGCTTCCCGATAACGAGATGAAAGAGTCCGTTCAGAACTTTAGCCGTAAGAATACAGATAAGCGCTTGTCGCACGTCAGATTTCGGAGGAGAAATTTGGGAGGAGAAATTTGGGAGGAATGACCTATTCGTGCAGTAAACTTCTATGACAATATGTACTGAACGGTCAATAGATTGTGGTTCCTTTGATCTCTGCGGAATAATGGAAAGGCTCGAAAGTGTAGCGTTCTTCTGCGAGAGACGCGCGCGTTAAACGCAAAATGGTTCTCCCGAAAATTCGCCGCGAGTCCTCGGTTCGTGTTTTGGCGCCACCGAGGTGGTTGACCGACCGCGGAAATAACGAGAAATTAAGTGGACGATCCAACAACGCTTTATACCCTGCGATTCGCTGGGCACCGCGCAGAAATTTTGGTCAAGAGTAGGTGCAAATGCTGTAGAAAGCGAAATCGCTTCGTACATGTGCCTTTAGCCTAGTACGCTAAACTCGAGTTTCGGGGGGCAACCATGAACCCCGCTGCTCCGCTATCACACCATGCCGACGTCACCGACGTAGTTGAAGACGCCATTGTACAAGGACGTTTCGTCCTCAGCGAACGCCCGATAAAAGATAAAAGAGGTTTGAGCGGCTCGAGCAAGTGACTTGGACGTCAAAGCTCAAGCCGCTACTAAAACGCACTAATCACACTGACCCCACTCTGGCTAAAGCGCCCCATGTTCTCAAGCTCCGCGCCCGCGTCCG
Source organism: Trueperaceae bacterium (assembly GCA_965213925.1). Taxonomy (GTDB): domain Bacteria; phylum Deinococcota; class Deinococci; order Deinococcales; family Trueperaceae; genus CBDBZX01. The sequence goes on along the minus strand of OZ243927.1, from coordinate 2,668,494 downwards.
CCAAGCTGAGCGTTTTGCCCACCAAGCGTTCGGGGTTGAGGGTGCCCGCCGCGATCAAGTTCAGCATCGCGGGGTAGCGGTGCGCCTGCATCCCGAGCGAGCCCAAGATACGAAGTTCCTTGGCGATAATCTCACCCATCGGCATCTCGGGCGCGGCGTCCTCAGCCAACATCAACCCGATCTGTAGGTGCCTACCCCGCTTGCGCAAGCTGCGGACGCTGTTCACGCAGGTGACGCGGCTACCTAGCGCGTCCACCGACACGTGAGCGCCACCGTCAGCGAGGTCTCGAATCGCTTGCACGGGGTTCTGCTTCTTCGCATTGACAGTGTGCGCTGCGCCCAGCGCTGCGGCTCTTTCCAACTGCGCGTCACTGATGTCCACCGCGATGACGTTCGCCCCTAGCGCCACCGCGATCATGATGGCGGAGAGCCCCACCCCGCCGCAGCCGTGCACGGCGAGCGTTTCGCCTGGGCGCAACTCAGCTTTATCCACCAAGCCACCGAAAGCCGTCATGAAGCGGCACCCTAAACTCGCCGCCGCGACAAAATTGACCGTTTCAGGCAGCGCGACGAGGTTCAAGTCGGCGTGGGGCACCCTCACGTACTGCGCGAAGCTGCCCCACCCCGAAAAGCCGGGCTGATACTGGTTGTCACAGATATTCTGATAACCGCCCAGACACTCACGGCAACGCCCGCACGCGCAGCAAAAGGGCGCGGTGACACGTTGCCCGACGTGCCAGTTGCGGACCTCCGCGCCCACCTCGGCAATCACGCCCGCAAACTCGTGACCCGGCACGTGTGGCAAGGTGATGATGGGGTCGTGTCCCATCCAAGCGTGCCAGTCGCTGCGGCAGATGCCGTTCGCCTTGACCTCGACAATCGCGCCGTCCGCCGGGCATTCGGGGTCGGGGAGGGTCTCGAGCCCAAGAGGTTCCCCGAACGCGCGGTAAATCGCGCCTTTCATCTTGTACTGCCACGCACACTGCAACTCCACGATATACTCAGACGAATTACCGCAGGCATCATCCCATAATGTGCGTGCTGGTCTATGTTTTCTTCGGTGAGAGCGTTCATGACCAGATGATACCTGCTACGCATCCGTATCCGCCCCCAAAAGTTTCGGCAAGTTACCCAAACGCCCGACAAGTCCGAAAAGCAGCGTCGCAATGAGAAAGAAGATCACTGAGACCGACGCCATTACGGGTGTGTAGCCGTAGCGCAGGCTGTTGAAGATTTTGATTGGCAGCGTCTCCACCGTAAAGCCCACCGTCATATACGCGATAATGTACTCGTTCAGACTGAGCACGAACGCGAAGATGTACCCCGCCAAGAGGTAAGGACGAATAGCCGGAAAGATCACCGTGCGAAAGACCGTAGCGCTACTTGCGCCCAGCGTCGTCGCCGCTTCGATGAGCTGCGGGTTTAAGCTGCGCAGCCCTAAACTGATGGTCGCCAAAGGCAGCGTGATGAGAAAGGCGGCGTGGGTTAGGACGACGGTATAAGGTTTGCCGTAAGATTGAAAGACGATCCACAAGGCGAGTGCGCCCAGTGCAGTGATGACGGGGGGCAGCGCAAACGGCGCGAGCCCTAATGTGTAGAGAAAACGCCCATAGCGGAGGTCGTAGCGCCAGACAGTGTAAGCGAGCGGCAGCGCGGCGCTTACGGCGACGAGCGCGGCGAGCGCGGCGATGGTTACGCTCCGTAGGGCAGGCAAATACCAAGCGCTATCCGCAAAAAATTCGCTGTACCACCGCAGCGACAGTCCTTGTGGCGGGAAGAACAGGCGGTTCTCCGCGTTAAGCGAGACACCAGCGATGACCACGAGAGGTGAGATAAGGTAGAGCACGACGAGCGCGAAAAAGAGGCGCTTGAGCCAGATCATATTGACCTCATCACTCACGCGCCCCCAAACGCAACGAGAGCAGCGAAAGCCCCACGCTCGCAACGAGCAACACGATAGCGAGCGCCGCTGCCAAAGGAAGGTTCGACTGCAAAATCGCCTGGTCGGTGATGTGCACGGGCAGCGTCCACTGCTCAGGACGCCCCAACACCTGCGGGATGAGGTAGCTCCCCAGCACAAAGATAAAGACGAGGATAAACGCCGACACGAGCGCCTGCCGTAAGAGCGGCACGACGATAGTAAAGAACGAGACGACGGGCGACGCGCCTAGCGTCGTCGCCGCTTCGGTGAGGTCACGCTCCAGGCGGGACAGTGGCGGATAGAGGATGAGCACGCTCAGGGGCAGCGCGATGTAGATGAGCCCCAAGAGCATCGCCGCGAAGCCAGGGGACCAAGAGACCGGACTCTCTAAAAGCCCGAGCCAGGCGAAGAGGTTGGAGACGCCCGAAGTGCGCGACAACAGGAGTGACCAGCTAAAGGCGATGATGACCTCGGACAAGGAGAGCACTGAGATGACGAGCACGAGGTACGGGACTTGCGCCTTGCGGCGTAAGCGAGTCAAGAAGTAGGTAAAAGGAAAGCCGACCGCGAGACACACGCCCGCCGCCAACGCCGCGACGAAGAGCGAGAAGCCGATGATGTTTAGAAAGAAGGGACCCAACGCCCTCGAGTAATTCTCCAACACAAACGCGGGCTCGAAAAAGGCATTTTGTAGCCGCCTGAAAAAGCTGACCGCGCTCATGATAAGGAGCGGCGTGACGAAGAGCAACACGATGATGAGCCCCGGATAGAGCAGCGTCAGATGAGGTCTCACGCTGTTGGGGCGTTTGTAGTCGGGATGATTCACGCGCTCAGCACCACGCAGTCCTCGGGCGGAAAGGTGAGCCACACAGGTGTGTCGGTAGGGTGACGCGGCGCACCCACCACGATGACCTCTCGGTCCTGGACGGAGACATACGTTTCCACCACCGAGCCTAAATCGCGGACGAAGGTAATCGTACCTTCGCAGCAGTTAGGGGTCTCTGCGGGTCTAGCCTCGTGGAGGCAGACCTTCTCAGGGCGGATGGAGAGGTTGACCTCTTGTCCTCTATTCAGTTCGGACGGCATCTCGACGCGAAAGGCTTGCCCCAACGCTTCGACGCGCTGCGCGTCCGCCACCTTGCCCGGCAAGAGGTTGTTCGTACCGATAAAGTCCGCGACGAAGGTGTTGACGGGGCAGTTGTATATCGTAAGCGGCTCCCCCACCTGCTGCACGCGGTTATCCCCCATCACCACGATGATGTCCGCCAACGTCATCGCCTCTTGCTGGTCGTGCGTGACGATGATGGTGGTAATCCCTAAGCGTTCTTGCAGTAACCTCAACTCAACCTGCATCGCCTCACGGAGCTTCGCGTCTAGCGCCGAGAGAGGTTCGTCTAAGAGAAAAAGCGACGGCTCCAAAGCGAGCGCTCGAGCCATCGCTACGCGCTGCTGCTGCCCGCCGGAGAGCTTCGCGACATGTCTGTCACCCAAACCCGGCAGTTTAACGAGGTCTAAGAGTTCATCTGCCCGCTTGCGCCGTTCCTGCTTATCCACCCCGCGAATGCGCAGCCCGTAACCAATATTTTCAGCCACGTTGAGGTGCGGAAAGAGCGCGAAGGACTGAAAGACCATTCCGACGTTGCGCTTGTGCGGGCTTACCGTCGTAAGGTTCTTATCACCTAAGAAAATCTCACCTGTAGTCGGCTTGTCTAGTCCCGCAATCAGCCTTAGAAGCGTCGTCTTACCGCAACCCGACGGACCCAAAAAGCAGATGAGCTTGCCCGCCTCCAGGGTGAGGTCGATGTCCTCTAAGGCGACGGTGGAGCCGAAGCGTTTGGAGATATTTTGAATGGTTAGGGCGTCTGCCATTGCACCTCGATTCGGAAAGCAATGAACAATGAGTTGATAACAAGAGAGGTTGAAGGACTGAGGACCGAGGACTGAGAGAAAAGTAAAGACTAAACTTTTAACCTCAGTCCTCAGTCTTTTTCTCTCACTACTCCCTACCTTGTAATCCGCTCGCTCCACATCTGGCTGATTTCGTCGCCGCGCTCCAAGTAGAGGCTGTACATAGGGATAATAGGCTCTATGTCGCTCGAGACCGCCGCAAACTCCTCGTCGCTGAGCGAGAGCACGTCGCGTACAACCGTGGGCGCTGTGCCGACTTGCCGCGCCACGAGGTCTTGAATCTCGGGCTGGCTGAACCAGTTGATGAATTCTAGCGATTCAGTGAGCTTGTCCGACGCGCGGCTCACCGCCCACGAGCCGGAGTCTAAAATCGCGCCCTCTTGCGGAAAGGTGCTGCGTACCGGGAAGCCGTCCGCCGCCGCTAAACCCGTCACGTCATGATAATACTGCCCCATCGGTATCTCACCGGACTGCAACGCCTGTTGGAACTGCCCCTCGTCTCTGTACCAGAGCTGCACGTTGGGCTTGACCTCCGCGAGTTTATCGAGCACCTGATTCAAACCCTCTTCGGTCTCTAAGATTTCGACGCCGTCGAAAAAGGTCTCGGCGGTGACTTCTAGCAGAAACGAGTTCGAGGCGAGCGCCAAGAGTCCGAGTTGATTCTCGTTAGCGGAGTCCCAAAGCGTTTCCCAGGAGGTCGGCGCGTCGGGATAAGTCTCGGTATTCGTCACGAGCGTGATGTACCAAGAGACCGCACCGACGCCGACGAGGTTGCCTTCACTATCGCGGTTTTGAAGCGGTGGGCGGACGTTCTCGAGGTTCGAGATCGCGCTCTCGTCCAAAGTCGCCCACAAACCCCCGTTCATCCCGCGCAAGAGCGATACTTGTGACATCATGGAAACGTCGGCGGGGGCTTGTCCGGCTCTGGCAGCGGTCTCTAACTGCACCACCCAAGCCTCACCCGTGGGCTCCGCGATGGACTCGACCTCGATGCCTGTTTCTTCTGTGAAGCGCGGGAAGATGTGTTCGTCGAAGGCTTCCTTGAAGTAGCCGCCGTAGACACCGATTTTGAGGCTGCGGTCTTGGGCGAAGCCGACTTGCAGCACCATACCGATGAGAACGAGCACACTTACTATCTTGATAACACGCTTCATATTTGCCTCCTTAGAGCGGTTTAACCCTTATTTTTGCGTTTGAGCGCCTCGAGCGACATCATTTCGTAAATTAAGTTGGCGGCGAGCAGACAGGTCGTGGCAGCGGAATCGTACGCGGGCATCACCTCAACCAAATCGTAAGCAACAAAGTTGATGCCGACGAGCCCGCGCAGCAAGGCTTGGCACTGCGCACTCGTAAAGCCGCCCACCTCGGGCGTGCCTGTACCGGGCGCAAAGGTCGGGTCCACAAAGTCGATATCGAAACTCAGATAGGCGGGACCCTCGCCGATGCGTTCGTGAATGCGTTTTAAGGTCTCCTCGACGCCAATCTCGTGCAACTCGGGACCGGAAATCATCTGGAAGCCCAACGCTTCGGAGATGCTCACATCGTCTGGACCATATAGGGAACCGCGCAAGCCGACTTGACTCGAGCGCTCCGTGTCCAAAAGCCCCTCTTCCACCGCGCGGCGAAAGGGTGTGCCGTGCGTATCCTTCCCGCCGAAGTAGCCGCCCCAGAGGTCGCTGTGCGCATCGAAGTGGACGAGCGCGACGGGACCGTGTTGGCTCGCCACTGCCCGCAAAAGAGGTAGTGAGACGGAGTGGTCGCCGCCCATGAAGAAGGGGACGCAACCCTTTGTTATGACCTCTTTCGCCCCTTCAGTAATCTGCGCGTGCGACTCGGGTAGGTAGCCGGGCGTGATGGGTAAATCGCCGTAGTCCACACCGGAGAGGTGATCGAAGAGGTTCACGTCCAGCGCGGGATTGTACGGACGTAAGAGCATAGACTCCTGGCGAATCCCCGACGGACCGAAACGTGCGCCGACGCGGTACGTCCCGCCCGTGTCGAACGGCACGCCGACGACGCAGATGTCAGCGTTGGAGAGGTCCGTAGTGAAGGGAAGGCGCATAAAGGTGCGCACGCCTTCGAAGCGCGGGTAGGTCATAGCGTCGAGAGGTCCGTGACCTTTACTCATGTTTGTCTACTCATAGTTGCCTATTCATGGTTGACCTCTTGCGGCGCTTGAGGGCGTGGAGATTGTGGAGGCTCGAGCAGTCCCAAATCCGGTTGACCATATTTGACGACGCGCAAGATCATATTGGTCTTCGTGTTGACCACGCCCTCTAACTTGTGCAAACGGTGCGTGATGAGGTCACTCAGGTGCGGCGTGTCGCGGCACATGAGGTCTACCTCGAGGTCGAACTCGCCTGAAATCGACGCGACGTAGCTCGCCTCGGGGAAGGCAGCGATGGCGTCGGCGACGCTTTCAATCAAGCTCGCCGGGCGCACCGACACGTGCACAGTTGCGGGCGCACGAAAGCCGACGCGGTGCGGGTCCGTCCTGCCGATCACGTGCAACGTCTTATCCGCGATGAGCCTGCTCATGCGGTTGCGAACCGTCCCTACCGACACGCCCAACGCCTCCGCCATTTCGGTCAAGCTGCGCCGTCCGTCCTCTTGAAGCTGGCTCAAAATCGCCATGTCGAGCGCGTCCAGAGCCGCATCGGGCGTCGCGGCGTTCGTACCGTTGGTCTCAGACATCGTGAACCACGCCTCAATGTACGCTATGAATTGCAAAAATGTCAATCGAGTTGACAAAAAATGCAAATTTTGCAATAGTCTATGGGAACAGCCCATCCAAGGTTGAATTCGCTCTCAGAATTTTTTAGTCGAATCATTCATCGGACAACTCAAGTGTACGTTTGTGCGTTGCACCGCGAATTGAGGAGGCACATCATGAAACCGACCCTCACGACCCTAGTGTTGAGCTTGCTGCTCACCGCAGGACTAGCGAGCGCCCAAGAGGAACTTAACGCGCTCGTCTGGTGTGATCACACGGACCCCGAGTTGCTGCGACCCTTCGAAGAGGAATTTGGCGTGCGCGTGAACGTGCGCGACTACGAGGGGACGGGCACGGCGCTCTCCTTGATCGAGCAGTCGCGCCCCGGCGACTGGGACGTGTTTGTGGTGGACAGCGTGGACGTGCCGCGCGTCGCGCAAGCGGGTATCTTAGCGCCCCTCGAGAAAGCGGACTTCCCTTGGGACGACTTCTTCGAGGAAGTTCGGATGGAAGATTTGCACTCCCAGGACGGCACGCTCTACGCGGTGCCTGAAAAGTTCGGCTACAACACCGTCTCCTTCGACAGCGACGCAGTGAGCGCCGAGACGATGCGTGACATAGGCGCGCTCTGGGACGAGACGTATGCGGGCAGGCTCGCGGTCTACGACTACTACGTGCCCCTAATCGAACTCGTCGCCATCAGCATGGGGCTCACGCCAGATGAGGTCACGGCGGAGAATTTGCCGCAGATTAAAGAGAAACTCTTCGAACTCAAGGAGAACACCGCTTTGATCGGTGACGTGGTGAGCGTGCAGACCGCGCTCGCGACGGGCGAGGTGGACATCATCGTGGGCGGCGGGGAGTACGTCACGGCGGGGTTACAAGCGGAGAACCCGGCGCTCGAGTGGATTCTGCCCGACGCGGGCGGCGTCAGGTGGCAGCAAGCCATCGGCGTCTTTGCCGACAGCGAAAAGAGAGACCTCGCCACCGAGTTTGTCAAGTACATCGTCAGCCCGGAAGGTCAAGCTAGGCTCGCCACCTCCTCATGCTACTGGGCGATGCCCGCCAACAGCCAAGCCGCCTTGACCGACGAGCAAAAGCGCGTCCTCCGCTGGGACGAGCAGCCCGACTTTCTCGCCAACTCCTACCCGTACTACATCCCCAACCCCGAACTCGACGCGCTGATGCTCGAGGCGTGGACCGAGTTCTTACAGCGTTAGGTTCGCAGTGCTGGAATTTGTGGTGTTGAGATTCGTGGTGTCGGGATTTGCGGTGAGGTTGGCATATAGGTCAGGAGCAGGGCGACTCGAGGAAGATAGGAGTCAGAAAGAATCCAAAACGCCCTCATCTGCTACGTCTAACCAACCCCTTCAGGTCTCTCGCTCACGACCTGCTCCCCGCACCTTGTGATGCGGTCTAAAGCTCGGTTTCGCGCCTGGGCGCTGCTCCTCCCCGGTCTCTTGTGGACGCTCGCCTTCTTTGTCGTGCCGCTCATCATCATGACGGTGTACAGCTTCTGGCAGCGCGTCGGCATGGAGACCGTTCGCGCCTTTTCACTCGAGAACTACGTTGACTTCTTTACCAGGAGCACCTTTTGGCAGGCGCTCTTCAATTCGCTCGAGGTTACGGTGCTCGTCACGGTTATCAGTGTGCTCTTAGCCTACCCGCTCGCTTATATCCTGGCGTACCACACGCCGGCGCGGTGGCAGCGGCTGGCGCTCAGCTTGGCGATTTTGCCCTTCTGGACCTCGTACGTGGTGCGCTCCTACAGTTGGCTGCTGGTGCTCTCCTCCAACGGCGTCGTGAGCAACACCTTGCAGGCACTAGGGCTCCTGAGCGAGCCGACCTCGTTCGTCAACAGTCGCACGGGGACCGTCATCGGCTTCGTCCACTTCTTCACGATGCTCCTCACGCTCACCATCTTCGCCAACCTCGTGCAGATTCCTAAAAGTTACGCCAAAGCAGCAGCGGACTTGGGCGCGTCGCAGCTTCAAACCTTCTGGCGCGTGACGCTGCCTCTCAGCGTGCCGGGCGTGGCGACGGGCGCATTTTTGACCTTCGTGCTCTGCATCGGCGACTACATCACGCCGCAGATCTTGGGCGGCAATCAAGAGTTGCTGCTGCCGCAGGTCATCATGTTGCAGATCGGGCGGCAGGCGAACTTTCCGGTGGCGTCGGCGCTGGCGCTCGTTCTGATGGTGGTCATCAGCTTGGTATTTCTGCTGTCGGCGCGGTACTTGCGTCTGGAGCGCGTCTAGGATGAGAGGGGTGCGTCGGCTTTCTACCGCTGGCTACGTCCTGCTCGTGTACGGCTTTATCTTCTTGCCTGTCGCGTCGCTCGTGCTCTTCTCGTTGCAGGGCTCGAGCCTCCCCATGCCCCCCTTCGACGGACCCTCCTTGCGCTGGTACGAAGAGGTCTTCGCGGACCGACGCCTCATGACGGCGCTCGGCAACTCGCTCTCGGTTGCCTTGCTCTCCTCGCTCGTCGCGCTCGCGCTCGGATTCTTGGCGGCTTACGCGCTCGCCCGCGCCACGCTACCCTTCGCCGACGCCTGGCGCTGGCTCCTGACCGCACCTCTCAGCGTCAGCTACCTCATCATCGGGATGGGGCTCCTCATTACCTTCAACGCGCTCGGTCTCGGCAAATCACTTTGGGGGGTGGGCGCGGGGCACGTGGTTATCAATATGCCGCTCTGTTTTGCGATTCTCTATTCTCAGTTAGGGGAGCAGCAGGCGCGGCTAGAGCGAGCGGCGCGTGACCTCGGGGCGAGCGAGTGGCGCGTTTTAGCCCGCATCACCGTGCCGCTGGTGTGGCCCGCCCTCTTCGCCGCGTACTTCCTCTCCTTCACCCTCTCCTGGGACGAATTCATCATCGCCTTCTTGCTGAGCCGCTTCGACGTGACGTTGCCCGTGGAAATCTGGAGCCTATTGCGGAGCGGGCTGAGCCCCAAGACGAACGCGGTGGGTAGCGTCGTGTTCGGGGTGTCCATCCTGCTCCTCGTCCTCGCGGAAGGGGTCATCCTGAGTCGGCGGGGGGCACGTGAATAGCAGCGCCGGGGTGGAGATTCGCGGCGTGCACAAGCGCTTCGGGGAGACGGTGGCATTGGAGGACATCACCTTAGAGTTTCCCGCTGGCAGCTTCGTGGTGCTCCTCGGTCCGTCCGGGAGCGGTAAGACGACGCTACTCAATATCCTGGGAGGCTTTTTAGGACCCACCTCCGGTGAGGTGCGCATCGGCGGCGAGAGCGTGCTGCACCTCCCACCTGCTGAGCGTCCTACCGCTACTGTCTTTCAAGACTACGCGCTCTTTCCGCACATGAACGTGATGAACAACGTCGCCTTTGGGCTCGCCATGCAGGGTATCGCTAAGGCGGAACGTAGAGAGCGGACGGCGGACATGCTGGAGCTGGTCGGCTTAGCGGGGTTCGGCAAGCGCAGCGTCCACGAACTCTCCGGCGGACAAAAGCAGCGCGTCGCGCTGGCGCGGAGCCTCGTGACCGAGCCCCAAGTCCTCCTCTTAGACGAGCCGCTGGGCGCACTCGACCTCAACTTGCGCAAGCAGATGCAGCGCGAACTCATCACCATTCAAACGCGCGTTGGCACGACCTTCATCCACGTGACGCACGACCAGGAAGAGGCGCTGAGCTTAGCGGACCTCGTCGTATTGATGAACGCGGGCAAAGTCGAAGACGTAGGTGCGCCGAAACGCCTCTACCTGGAACCCGCGACGCGCTTCGCCCGCAACGTGCCAGATGTTGCAGCGGTAGAACGGCTTAATGAAGGGCTCTTCAATCAAGGTGACGCCGTCGCTTTTGGACTCGAGGCGATACCATTGGTCAGCCGAGGCGCGTTCCATGAGGTCAGCTTAGCGCGTCCAACGCGGCGCGGAGACGCCCGACGCCTTCGCGAATCGCATCAGGGCTGTAGTGCGAAAAGCTGAGGCGCAGAGCATTTTGTAGGCTGTTTTGGCTCGAGAACCGCTCTCCCGCCTGAAACGAAACCCCGTGACGCTCGGCTTCTTTATGTAAGAGGTTGGTGTCTGTATCCTCGAGCCTCACCCACACGAAGTATCCTCCTTCGGGAATGTCGAATTGAGCCTCAGGAATATGCTCGCGCAACGCGCTCACAAGCACGTTTGCGCGTCCTCTGTAAACCTCTCTCAAGCTGTCCAGATGCTCGGCTTGCCAACCTCTTTCCAAGATGACGCGCACCAGACCTGACGTGAAGGGGTTGAGCCCGCCGCCGCTCGTCAAGAGTCCGCTGTGAATAAGAGGTTCGAGCACCGCTTCCGACGCCTGTATCCAACCTAAGCGTAACCCCGGCGCGAGGATTTTGGAGAAGGAGCCGAGGGAGAATACCTTCGCGTCTTCCGCTACATCCTCCGCTAAGGTGGCGAGCAGTGCGGGTCTCTCCGCTGCAAAGTTGAGAAGCTGATAGACCTCGTCGGCGATGATAAAAAAATTATAGGCGCGGCTTAGCTCGAGCAACCTCTCCCGCCGCGACGCACTGAGCGTGACGCCGCTCGGGTTTTGAAAGGTCGGGATAGTGTAGAAGAACACGGGCGCGTGTTGGGCGAGCGCTTCTTCTAACGCGGCAGTCTGAACGCCTTCACTGTCAACAGGAATGCTCACAACGTTCAGCCCGTGCTCTGCGAAGATGCCAAGCGCCAAGAAGTAGCTCGGCTCCCCGACAAAAACGGTGTCGCCAGGTTGGGTGAGAACGGTGCAGATGAGGTCCAAGGCTTGCGACGCGCCGTTGGTGACGAGCAGGTGTTCGGGTGAAATAGATACGCCGTGCGCGTCCGCTAGAAAATCCCCTAACGCCCCTAGAAAGTCAGCATTCCCCTGCCCTGAGCCGTACTGTAACAAAGGTGTTGCACTCTCAGCCAGACGAACCTCGGCAACTCGCCTCAAGAGGTCGGTGGGCAAGAGGTCGTCGCTCGGATGACCGAGTCCCAAGTTGATTTGCGGGTCGGTTTGATCGAGTTTAGAGTTGGTGGCTCGAGGGGTTGGGTTAGCGCGTAGCATCGGCTTTAGTGTAACGCTGTCTCTACCTTATCTACCCCTATGTCTCCCTGCACCTAACTGCAACCGTATGACCTCTTACTCTACTGCACTGCAAAACTACTTATCCAACTCATCCTCTTGTAGTCAAAATTGTTCGCTTTGCGCTGGCAAAAAGAACAAATTTTCATAAACGCATTGCACAAAAAGACGTGTATTGATAACTATGTTCCCTCGCATCTTAGCAAACAGTAGTGTTATGCTCTACGAGTTGAAGGATGACTCGAGCATCCGCCAGCATACCAACCCAACACACGAACACAACATGAACGACGAAAGGAATCACCCTATGAGCGGAAACGCTGTACGCACGAGAGCCGTCGCCGACACCATCACTTACACACTGCCGGAATCTATCGACTACGTCGCTAAGCCGACGGGCGACCTCTTCGCCAGCAACGTCTTCAGCTTGTCGGTGATGAAAGAGCGCTTGCCCTCACACGTTTATAAGTCATTGCAGAAGACCATTCAGGAGGGTCAAGCGCTGGATGTGTCCACCGCTGACGCCATCGCCTCGGCAATGAAGGCGTGGGCGATTGAGAAGGGCGCGACGCACTACGGGCATATCTTCTATCCGCTGACGGGGCTAACCGCTGAGAAAAACGACAGCTTCTTCTCGCCGACTTCAGAAGGCGGGGCGCTTTCGGAGTTTTCCGGGGAGACCTTGATGCAGCAGGAGCCGGACGGCTCGAGCTTCCCCTCGGGCGGTCTCCGGCAGACGCACGAGGCGCGGGGCTATACCGCGTGGGACGTGACGAGTCCTGCGTACCTCGCCGAGAACCCTAACGGCTTGACGCTGACGATTCCGTCGGCGTTCGTCGCCTGGACGGGCGAAATACTGGACGAGAAAACCCCGCTGCTACGCTCGATGAAGGCGCTGGACACCCAAGCGAAGCGCGTCTTGAAGCTGTTCGGTCACACCAACATCGCACTCGTGACCTCGACGGCGGGCGCAGAGCAAGAGTATTTTCTCATTGACCGTAACTTTTACTTGGCTCGTCCCGACCTCTTGAACGCGGGGCGCACCCTCTTCGGCGCACCGTCCCCCAAAGGTCAGGAGTTCGACGACCACTACTTCGGCGCGATCAACGAGCGCGTGCAGGCGTGTATGTACGCCCTCGAGCGCGAGCTGTTCAAGCTCGGCGTGCCCATCAAAACCCGTCACAACGAGGTCGCGCCCGCGCAGTTCGAACTCGCGCCCGTCTTTGAAAACGCCAACGTCGCCGCCGACCACCAGCAGGTCATCATGAGCGTTTTGCACAAGGTCGCGGGCAAATACGGCTTTGCCTGCTTGCTCCACGAGAAGCCCTTTGCGGGCGTCAACGGGAGCGGTAAGCACGTGAACATGTCCTTGGGAAACGCGACGCAAGGGAATTTGTTAGAGCCCGGCGACAACCCCCACGACAACGCGCAATTTTTAGTCTTCTGCGCCGCCGTGATTCGCGCCGTGCACCGCCACGCGCCGCTCTTACGCGCCGCGATTGCCTCGGCGAGCAACGACCACCGCTTGGGCGCGAACGAAGCGCCGCCCGCGATTATCTCCATCTTCTTAGGTGACCAACTGACCGATGTGTTCGAACAGATTAAAAACAACGGCGGCGCGACTTCGTCCAAGTCGTCGGGAACTTTAGGCGTCGGTGTGGATACGCTGCCGCCCCTGCCCAAGCACGCGGGCGACCGCAACCGCACCAGCCCCTTCGCCTTTACGGGCAACAAGTTCGAGTTTCGCGCGGTGGGCTCGAGCCAATCCATCTCGCGCCCCGTCACCGTCATCAACACCATCTTGGCAGAGTCGCTCGACTATGTCGCCGATGCGCTTGAGGGCGCGGACGACTTCAACGCCGCCGTCCAGTCGCTCCTCAAGACCATCATCCAAGAGCACGGCGCGGTCTTGTTCGACGGCGACGGCTACTCGGAAGAATGGGAAAAGGAAGCCGAGTCGCGTGGGCTGCCCAATCTCAAAGCGACCCCGGACGCCCTGCCCGCGCTAATATCCGACGACGCCGTCGCCCTGTTTGAGCGCTACAACGTGCTCAGCAAGCACGAGCTGGAAAGCCTCTACGAAGTCGCTTTAGAGCAGTACATCATGAGCCTCAACCTGGAGTCGAACTTGGTTGTGGAGATGGCGAAGACCATCATCTTCCCCGCCGCCGTGCGCTACCAGGGCGAACTCGCACAAACCTGCGCCAGCCTCAAAGCTATCGGCTACGAGTTCGACACCGACACGCTCGACAAGGTCACGAGCCTCGTCAAGTCGCTCCAGGACAACACGGCGCAGCTCGAGGCGCTCAAACGAAACGTGCCAGAAGGTTTAGAGGGCGCTCACTACGCCCACGACGAAATCAGGTCCACCATGCATAAAGTACGCGAGGCGGCAGATGGGCTCGAGGCAATCGTCGCCGACGACCTGTGGCCGCTGCCTACCTATCAAGAGATGCTCTTTATTCGCTAGCGCGACCTCCTACCCGCCGTTATTGAGATGCGTTTAGTAAGAGAAAAGGACTGAGTGCTGAGGACTGAGGTTAGAGAACTTTCCTCTCAGTCCTCTTCTCTCAGTCCTTCCTCACAAGAGGTAAACTATCCCATGCGACTCACCGAACGCGAACGCGACAAGCTCCTCATCTTCACGGCGGCAGAAGTAGCGCGTCGCCGCAGAGAACGGGGGCTCAAGCTCAATCACCCTGAAGCCATCGCGCTCATCACCGCTGAGGTGTTGGAGGGCATCCGCGACGGGCGGAGCGTCCCCGATTTGATGAGCTACGGCGCGACGATTTTGGGGCGCGACGACGTAATGGAGGGCGTGCCCGAGATGGTCCTAGAGATTCAGGTGGAAGGGACGTTTCCCGACGGGACGAAGCTGGTGACGATTCATGACCCGATTAGGTGAGCAACTCAGCTAGTCAGCGTTTCAGCACTTCAGGAAAACCAGAAAGCACAACCCGGATTGGCTGACTGGACTTAGGTTTTCCTGACTAGCTGACACGCTGAAATGCTGACACGCTTTTAAGGAGCTAAGATGATTCCAGGTGAACTGCTCGTAGACGAAGGCGAGATTGAACTCAACGCGGGGCGTGAGAGCGTCACCTTGCGCGTGGACAACACCGGCGACAGACCCATCCAAGTCGGCTCGCACACGCACTTCTTTGAGGTCAACAAGGCGCTCAGGTTCAGCCGAGAACAGGCATACGGCTTTCGCTTGGACGTACCAGCGGGAACCGCCTTGCGCTTCGAGCCGGGTGAAGGACGCGAGGTGACGCTCGTGGCGTTTAGTGGAAAGCGAGAGGTTTATGGGATGAATGCGTTGGTAAATGGAGGGTTGGGGTCCAACCAAGCCGACGCCCTAAGGGGGGCGAAAGCGCAGGGTTATCAAGAGGTTGACGTAGGAGCCGACGGATGAAGCTCTCCCGCGACGCCTACGCCGGACTCTATGGACCCACCACGGGCGACAGGCTGCGACTTGGAGACACAGCCCTTATTTTAGAAGTCGAGAAAGACCACACCGTCTACGGCGAAGAGGTTGTCTTTGGCGGCGGTAAGGTCATTCGGGACGGACAGGGGCAATCGCAGTACAGCCGCGAACAAGGCACGCCCGACTTAGTCATTACCAACGCCGTTATTTTGGACTACTCAGGCATCGTCAAAGCGGACGTAGGCGTGCGAGGTGGCAAAATCGTCGCTATCGGCAAGGCGGGCAACTCGGACATTCAAGACGGCGTCACTGAAGGCTTAGAAATCGGTCCGGGTACGGAGATCATCTCGGGTGAAGGCAAGATTTTGACGGCAGGCGGCGTGGACGCGCACATCCATTTCATCAGCCCGCAGCAGGCGTGGGAAGCGCTTTACAGCGGCGTCACCACGATGCTCGGGGGCGGGACAGGTCCGGCTGAGGGAACTAAAGCGACGACGTGCACGCCCGGTACGTGGAACATTCACCGGATGCTGGAGGCGAGCGAGGGCTTACCTCTTAACTTTGGCTACTTAGGCAAAGGCAACGCCTCGAGACCCGAAGCCCTCATCGAACAGGTTAAAGCGGGTGCGTTAGGGCTCAAGCTCCACGAGGATTGGGGGACGACGCCCTCGAGCATCGACACCGCGCTAGGCGTTGCAGACGAATACGACGTGCAAGTCGCCATCCACACCGATACCTTGAATGAGTCCGGTTTCGTTGAAAACACGCTCGCCGCCTTCAAAGACCGCACCATCCACACTTACCACAGCGAAGGCGCAGGCGGCGGACACGCGCCCGATATTCTCAAAGCGGTGAGCCTACCCAATGTTTTACCCTCGTCTACGAACCCCACCATGCCGTATACGGTAAATACCTTGGAGGAACACCTCGACATGCTCATGGTCTGCCATCACCTGAGTAGCAACATCCCCGAAGATGTCGCCTTCGCCGAGTCGCGCATCCGCCCCGAGACGATGGCAGCGGAGGACGTGCTGCACGACATGGGCGCGATCAGCATCATGGCGTCGGACTCGCAGGCGATGGGGCGCGTCGGCGAAGTCGTGTGCCGCACCTGGCAGACCGCCCACAAGATGAAAAACGAGCGCGGACCTCTCACCGGAGATTCCGAACGGAGCGACAACACCCGCATCAAGCGCTACGTCGCCAAGTACACCATCAACCCAGCGATTGCGCACGGTATCAGCGAGCACGTCGGCTCGGTAGAGGTGGGCAAACTCGCGGACCTCTGCTTGTGGCAGCCCGCCTTTTTCGGCGTCAAGCCTGACCTCATCCTCAAGGGCGGTTTCATCGTCGGCGCGATGATGGGCGACGCCAACGCGAGCATCCCCACGCCCGAGCCCGTTTTGTACCGCCCGATGTTCGGCGCGTTCGGCAGGGCGATGGACGGGCTCTGCTACCACTTCGTCTCGCAGGCATCGCTGGAAGAGGGCGGCTTACCAGATTCGCTCGCTAGAGACGCCCTCCCCGTCAAAAATACCCGCACCATCGGCAAAAAGGACATGCGTCTCAACGACGCCACGCCTGACATCGAGGTGGACCCGGACAGCTACAAGGTGACGGTGGACGGCGAACTTGTGACGAGTGAGCCCGCCGAAGAACTTCCGCTCGCTCAGCGCTACTTCTTGTTCTAAGCAAGAGGTTGCAACCCCTTGTTCCGATTGGAGACCCCTATCTATGCCCCAAACCCTGATTCGCATTCAAAGCCTGCCGCACCTCCATCACTTCGATGATTATGAAGTCGTCGAACTCCCCATGACCAGCGAAGACCGTCAGCGGGTGCGGCGTCGTTTGACGGCGTCGGACGGGCAGGAATTTGCGCTCGAGCTGCCCACCGGCACCACCTTACACGTCGGTCACGCCCTCCACGCCGAGGGAAATAAAGCCTACGTCGTTACCGCCGCGCCCGAAGAGGTGCTCGTGGTGACACCCGAGAACATCGAACAAGCCGCCTTCATTGGTCATTTGATCGGCAACTTGCACCGCGATATTGATATTCAAGCGGGTCAAGTGTTTGCGCTCTGGAACATGCCGCTCGAGCAGAGGTTGGAGAAAGAAGGGTTAGCGGCGGAGCGTACCCAGAGACCCTTTAGAGGGAAGCCGCCGGGGGAGCATAGTCATTAAACTTGGTTGGAGCACCTGTTCAAACTATGCCTAAACTTGTTTGCAAATGCGGCTACGTCCACAACTTAACGCCTATACCTGATGAGGGATGGACAACGGTCCTAGACAGAGATTATGAGCAAATGATTGACGCTGAAGCTCTACTACAGACTGCGAACGGGGAGAAGTCGAGTACGGTGAGTGAGCACATTTCAGAAGCTGACCGGACAGTGTTTGATTCGCACGGTCGACTATACGAATGTCCAAACTGCGGAAGGCTTCTTTGGCAGAAACCAAACGAGAATACTTATCGTTTTTTCGTTCCCGAAGAGGGTTAGCTTACACTCTGACGTGGACCATCTCAGCTTCCTCCGCCTCCTCCAACTCACCGACTCCGCCTTTCCCATCGGCAGCTTCGCGCATTCGTCGGGTTTGGAGACCTACGCGCAGATGGGGTTAGATAAAGAAGGCTTGGAAGAGGTCTTGAGTGTACAGTTAGAGTTAGGCTTCGGGCGCTTAGACCTGGCGGCGTGTGCGCTCGCGTTTGCAGCGGAAGACGAAGAGGTTCTCAATAACCTTTGCCAAGAGGTTACGGCTTGGAAACCTATTCCAGGTCTAAGAAACACCAGCCTCAAACTCGGCAAACGGCTCCTCACGCTCGCGGCGCGAATCTACCCGCAAGTACTGGACTTCGAACTGAGCGAACCGCATCAAGCTGTCGCCCTCGGCGCACTTGGGCGGCGTTTAGACATCCAACTTCAACCTCTCTTACTCGCCTTCGCACAGTCCACCTTAACCTCTTCACTCGCCGCCGCCACGCGCTGTATGCCTCTTAGCCCCGAGCAAGCGCAGGAGATATTGACTCGTTTCCAACCGGATATAGTAAACGTAGTGGAGCGCGTATTGGCAGACCCGCACGCCAACCTCTTCTCGGCAACGCCAGCACTCGATGTTCGGGCGCATCAGCAGGCGTTTTTGTACTCGAGGCTGTTCCAGTCATGAAAACCCTAGAAGTAAAGAGAAAAGGACTGAGGACTGAGGTTAGAATCTTTTCTCTCAGTCCTCAGTCCTTCCAATACGAGACGATTACTGAACGCACTTTCAAAGAGGAGGATAACCATGAAACCCGTCAAAATCGGCATCGGTGGTCCGGTAGGCTCAGGCAAAACGGCGCTTTTGGACGCGCTCTGCAAGCGGATGAGGGAAAACTACAGCGTCGCGGTCATCACCAACGACATCTACACCTACGAGGACGCGGAGTTCTTGAACCGCTCGGGTGCACTGCCCACGGAGCGCATTAAAGGGGTGCAGACGGGCGGCTGTCCGCACACGGCAATTCGGGAGGACACGTCCATCAATCAGGAGGCGGTGGATGAGATGATGGGGCATTATCCCGAGTTGGATATCTTGTTTCTCGAGTCCGGCGGCGATAACCTCTCGGCGTCCTTTAGCCCGGAACTCGTGGACGTGAGCATCTACGTGGTGGATGTATCGGGCGGCGACAAGGTGCCGCGCAAGGGCGGTCCCGGCGTGACGCGGAGCGACCTCTTGATCATCAATAAGACCGACCTCGCACCTCTTGTCGGCGCGGACTTGAGCGTGATGGAGCGCGACGCGAAGGCGCAGCGCGGGGAGAAGCCGCAGGTCTTTACGAACCTCAAAGCGGGCGCGGGCGTCGAAGAGGTCATCGGTTGGATTAGGCGCGACGTGCTCTTTGAAGAGGTCAGCGCCTGAGTGTAGTACGTCAGCACGGGGTGAGTCGGCTCGAGCTGACCTTTCGCGAGCGAGCAGGACGAACTTATCTAGCAGAGCAGTTCGTCGGCAGTCCGCTCAAAATCCTGCGACCCTTTCCCCTAGCGGACGGGCGGGTAGTGTTGCAACTTCTCAACGTCGGTCCGGGCGTGATGAAAGGGGACCATTACGACCTCTCTATTTCTGTTAAAACGGGCGCAAAAGTTGTGCTCGTCAATCAGTCGGCGACCAAACTTCACACGATGCCTGGCGGCTCGGCGTGTCAGAAGGTCACGGTGCACGTCGAGCGCGGGGCAGAGCTTGAATACTACCCCGGTTTAGTGATTCCCTACCGAGACGCTGACTTTACTCAGCGCACCGAGGTTTATCTGGACGAGGGCGCTCGCTTCGGCACGTTGGAGCGCTTTTCTATGGGGCGCACCGCACACCGTGAGGTCTTTAGTTTTCGGCGGGTCTCGAGCCGCTTGCATATCTACCGTGAGAAGAGGTTGGTTTATGCGGACGGGCTCGAGCTGACCCCGCGCTCCGCGTCTCATCTCGGTATTTCGGACACGCACACCTATCTCGCTGCGGGCGTGTGGCTGTGGGACGAAGCGTCCCGCAGTGAGAAGGAGCAGCGTAAGGAAGAGCAGCGCGTCGTTCGTCCTACGTTCGGCGAATCGCTCGTTCACGGTGCGTTTGGCGAGGGGTTATATCTGCGGAGTTTAGGGAGGGACAGCTTAGGGCAAACCCAGCAAGTCGAAGCAGTGTGGCGTGGGTGGCGTGAAGCGTCTGCGCTGAGCGCACTTCACCTCGTCAGGTTTGGGTGGGGCGTGTAAGGGTAGGTCAAACCAGGCTAGTGTGAGGTGCGTTTCAAGTGCATGAAGGTTCTTTTAACCGCCGGAGGTTATATGAAATTCGACCTATTCATCGACGGTCAGTGAACCAAAAGCAAGGGTGACGCTCGTACGCCCATCGAAAATCCGGCGACGGGTGAAAGGGTTGCTGAAGTCGCTGAGGCGACCGGAGAGGACGTTGACGCCGCTGTCTACGCAGCGCACAACGCTTTTACGGATGGGCGCTGGTCGAAACTGACGCCGGGCGAGCGTTCGAATGCGCTGTGGCGGCTTGCTGACTTGCTCGAGACACGCACTGAAGCGTTTGCCAAAGTCGAGAGCGAGAATACAGGCAAGCCTTATGCGTTTTTGAGCCTCGCCACCGACTTGCCCTTTGTAGTCGATAACCTGCGCTTCTTCGCGGCGGCAGCTCGCGATACGAACGGTATGGCAGCGGGCGACTACGCACCGGGCTACACCTCGATGTTCCGGCGCGAGAGCGTCGGTGTCGTCGGGCAGATTGCGCCCTGGAACTATCCGCTTATGATGGCGGCGTGGAAGCTCGGACCGGCGCTGGCGGCGGGGTGCACCGTCGTGCTCAAACCCGCTCAGGAAACGCCGCTGACCACCTTGATGCTCGCGGACCTCATCCGAGAGGCGGGGATTCCTGAGGGTGTCGTCAATATCGTTTCGGGCGGTGCGGAGGTCGGACAAGCCGCCTTAGAGCATCCGCTCGTCCGAATGGTCAGTTTAACGGGGTCAACGGCGACAGGTAAAAAAACTATGGCGAGCGCGGCGAAGACGCTTAAAAGAGTACATCTCGAGCTGGGCGGCAAAGCGCCCGTCTTGGTCTTCGAGGACGCTGATATCGGTCTCGTCGCCCAAAAAGCGAGCCTCGCCGCGATTGTAAACACGGGTCAGGATTGCACTGCTGCCACGCGAGTCTACGCGCCGAAAGCGCGTTACAAGGAGGTGGAAGAAGCCCTAATCGAAGCGATGAAAGTGGTTCAAGTCGGCGACCCCTTTGCGAACGATACGATGGTGGGACCCCTCATTTCGCAGGCGCAACGTTCGCGCGTCGAAGGGTTCGTGAAACGTGCTGAGGCGGAGGGAGCCGAAGTCATTCTAGGGGGCAACGCTCAGGAGGGCGCGGGCTACTACTTCGAACCCACCGTGATAAGGGGCGCAAAACAGGATTCGGAAATCATGCAGAGCGAAGTCTTCGGTCCTGTGTTGGTGCTCTCCTCTTATGAGGATGAAGCCGACGCGGTGTCGCTCGCCAACGATGTCCCTTACGGCTTGGCTGCCTCGATCTTCACAAAAGATGTGGGGCGAGCGTTGCATCTTAGTGGTCAGCTCGAGTACGGCACGCTCTGGGTGAACGACCACACGCAACTGATCTCCGAAGGACCGCATGGCGGCTTTAAGCAGTCGGGCTTCGGTAAAGACATGTCGGTTGAAGCGGTCAGGGACTATCAGGTCACCAAACACGTGATGATCAAGCATTGATAGTTAAGGCTTAGATGCCGAGGCGTCCCGTCATAGCAAAATGTCTCTACGCCTTGGATGTCGTTAGTAGGTGGACGAAAGCACATTGCCCATACGCTCCATGCCCTCGGCATATAAGCGTATCCTCAATGAACATGGGATAGTGCGCTCGGTTTAGAGTTTCTCCTTGCGAAGGATCACGCCGTGAGAATCTAGTGGAACCAGCGTTCAGCATTATGCAATTAACGGTCTCTATGAGAGAGCTTCTTTTTGCTGAGGTATTACTGAGTATACCCTTATGAACCTGAGGCTGGCCTCTATCCGCACTCTAAGGTGCATCCAGTCAAGCTGGACGAAAACGGTGTTGGGGTCCGTCAAGGGTGGGGGCTGCTTGCCTACTCACGACCTCGTGGGGCCGCCCGTACAGGACGCAGTCCCCCTAGACACGTCTTTGGTATAGAGTAGGTGCCTTAAACCGCTCGGTTTACCAATGACTTGCTATTGTAGAACGGATCGTAGACCTCACCGGTTGTCCAAAGCCGGTGCAAGAGCACCGCCAGCTTGCGTGCCACCGCGATAATCGCCCGCTTCTTACCACAGGTTAGCGTCATAGACGCTGGACGCTGTGCGTCTGACCTAGCTGTCCGCCCGATTCAGCGATCTTTGCGCCGAAGCGCTTTAGGTCGCAGTCGGGACCGAAGTGACCAAGCTTGTACTGCGCGCTTTGGACGAGCAAACTTCGCAGCAGCTTGTCACCCTGACCAATGCCTAAACTTGGGTCGCTATCACCAGACTGATGTTGTTTAGGAACGAGCCCCAGGTACGCGCCGACATCGCGACTCTTCTTGAACTGCACCGGGTCTTCGATGGTGAGGATAAAGGCGAGCGAAAGAAGAGGACCCACGCCGACCACCTGCTGGAGGCATTGTGCCTCCGGGTAGCGCTCTGCGGTGAGCTGCTCGAGGTCCTTTTTCATCTCATAGATTTGGCGGCTGATCGTCTTTAGGCTCTCGAGCAGCGGTTCAACTGCAGGTTTGAGCGCCTCAGGTAGGTGCTCGAGCACCCGCTTATGAAAACAGGTCGCAGCGCATTTGGGAAGTTGAATGCCGAAGCCTTTGAGCAGATTGCGTAGATGCACGATCAAGCTGGTCCGCGCTCGCACCAATGCCTCTCTGACCTTGAGCCTTGTTCTATCGGCATGGAACTGGAAACTCCTATGACGTATGGGTGACAGCAGTTTAGGGTCAAGCCGTGCCAAGCGAGCGAGCTTCTCAGCGTCCAACTCGTCGCGTTTGCGGCTTGTGCCATGAATAAGCGCGAGCGTGTGCGGGTTGGCAACGATGACCTCGTGACCGAATCCCTGTAACAGGCGACTGGTCCACGGGGAGTGGCTGCCTACCTCGACGGTGATGCGTGCGCGAGGTGTCGAGGAGAAGTGCGCGGCGAAACCTTCAGGCGTGGTCGGTATTCTCGTTTGGCTCAGCGTCTCACCCATCTCTTTGTCGAGTTCATGCACATACGAGTAGCGGTCGCCTAGATCGATGCCGATCACTCTACCGATTGCTCCTGTTCCTTTCATCTTTCGCTCCCTTCCGGGCTATCGCCCGCACCTCAGCGTAGCGCTTTGCTACTTGGGAGCTCTCTCATCTCAACCGTCACACGCACAAGAGACATGCCAAGAAAGCAACTTTATGACCTAACCGAGCCTCACTAACAGCTCCTGCAAAAGCGCCGCAGCTTCCTCGCGGACAACAGTGTTGCGGTAAGTTCACCGCGTCACGACGAATAGCTCATTCTCATGCCTTTAGCCAACGTAGCAGCATGTGCTCTACAACTCAAGGGAGGTCAAGGTCTCCCTAGCATCACCTGGTAGCCAACGCGAACACCGAAGCGCACCTCCTCTCGCGGGTCACGGGAGGCGAAGCGTGGCAAGGCGTCCGCTAAGGGAAGGTTATGGGTATAAGACAGAGTGAGCAACGCGCCTTGCTCGCTGCGCAAACCGAGCGACGCTTCGGGCAGCCAGGTTGCGTCGTCTTGCTCGAGCCGCGCCAGACGTGCCTGGGCGGCTCGGTGCGGAGGCGTTAGATGTCAGGCGTCTCCGCGACCGGCTTAGACGCTGGAGCGGGGCTTGGACAGGGTCGCGTGTCGGTTCAGACTGCGGCACGGACGTCTCGAGTTCGGGCGCAGGGTAGGCGGCCATCAGCTTGTCCAGCCACGGATGCTCGTAGTAGTTGAAGCGTTTGAAGAGCAGCGGTCGCTTGCCGGAGACGAAGCCCAAGGCGACCTGGCGCGTTTCACCGCCGACGAGCATCGCTTCGTCAACCGTCAGTACCTCGCGTCCGGTGGTGCTCTGCGACACCGTCGGGGGCGGCGCGAAAAGCTGCCGCCGCTGGCTCTTCGCCTCGGTCGGAGCCGACGTCTTGCCGCAGCGCTCAAACACGTAACGCGCCGTAGCGAGGTCCTCGATCTTGTAGTACAGCTCCAGCGAGCAGTTCGCCAGAATGGAAGTTGTCACGTTCTTGCCGTAGAGGTCGTCGAACTGCGACGGGGATTGCAGGTATACGAGCGCCGAGATGCCCCGGCTGGCGGTGGTCGCCAGAAGCGTCTTGAGGTCGGCTAGGGGCGCGGTCGCCGCTTCGTCTAACCCAACGAGCACGGGCACACGCGGTAGTGCCCCCTGCCGTTCGCGGTCGACGAAGCGCATCATCCCGCGTAGTAGGCTCGAGACCACCAGGTCATAGACCGTCTTCGTTGCCTCCGGCGTCTCCTCCGGAAACTGCAGGTAGACACCCGTGGGCCGCTTCATCAGGTCGGCAGCGCTGAAGTCGCTGCCGCTGAAGAGGGACTGTACACCAGCACGTAGGAACGGTTTAAGCTTGTTGCGCATCGAGCCCCACGAACTTACCAAGAACTTGTCCTCGAGGACCTTAGCCGGGCTGAAGTCCGCCCCCGAGTTCGGGTCTAAGAAGGTGTTGAGCGCCACTCGGGTCTCGTCGTCGTTCACCGCGTAGATCGTCTCGACGAAGGTTTTGACTCCGCCCTCTTTCACCAACCTGCGCAGGAAGGGGATTGGGCGTTCGCCCAGACGCACCGCTGCCCGCAGCGCCGCCTCGATGCCCGACGCCGCCCGGTCTGCGAACGCCTTTTCTTGATCCTCATGCCGCGCGGCGATGATCTCGGCGGCAGTCGCGTAGCCGTTGCATGTGGCGATGATTTCGGAGAGCGCGTCGTAACGCGCACCGACTCCCTCGGGGCTCAGCACCACCACCTCGCCGCCTCGCGCCTTGAGCCCAGCGGTGCGCCGGTAAAGTTCGCCCCGGATGTCCAGAGCGGCGAATGAACCCGACCAGCGTCCGAGCTGCGCGGTCAGGTGGAGCGACTTACCCGAGCGCGTTGCGCCGAACACCGCAGCGTGGCCGAGTTCAGGTCGCCCTCCGTAGCCGGGCTGCAGCGCGAGGAGCTGAGGGTCGAGCCCTTCTAAACGCTCACCCTGGAGCGTTAGGGCGCGCTCGGGCTGCGTGTCGGGGAGCGGCACGTGATAGCCAATGAGGAGCGACCTGCCCGCCACCGGGTCGTGTAAGGGGTCGGCGAGACGCAGCGAGCGGAAGTGTGCACGGTCGCCGAAGGTGCCCGTGTAGACCCTCGAGATTTACTTCGGGTCTAAGCCGCACGCAGCTAGAACGAGTGACGCGAGCACGCCTAGAAAAGGTAGCGGCGCGACGGTATTGACCGCGCTCGACCACTGTGCGAAGCACCCCTGCGCCATAAAACACTGCACATATGCCTGCGCTGGTGCGTCAATCACGGGCGCATACAGCGCGAGGAGGCGGCGGTGCTCGCTCCGGTACACTTCGATTACGGGTATCAAGAAGAGGGCGACCGAGATCACGAAACCGACGCCAGCTATGCTGACGAGTAAAGGGTAACGGACGCTCACCGCTCGAGCCCCTGCTGCAGACGGGCAAAGCGCTCACGCACCTGCCGCATATCCCCTTCACTCCAGCCGTTAGGCTCGAGCGAGCGCTGGAAGTTCAGTTCACGTCCCCATGCCTAGTCTGCAATCTCGCGCCACGTTTGTAGCGTTGTCTTGTTGACCTTGGCGTCCACCGAGGCGAGGACGTGGACGTGAGCGTAGGGAGTGTGTGCCGTTTCACGGGCGTGCGCGACGGCGAGCCAGGAGGAGCCGTGCCTCGTCCCTAAGTCGCGCATGACACCCCGCGTCCACCCCTCGAGATCGCCACCTTCGGCGTTTCGGTCCGTTCCCGGCGACAGCACGACGCGGTAGTGCAGCCGGTGGGTCTGGTCTGCTTCCGAAAGCCGATGGTTGACCTCTTGGCGGGACAGCACCTCGGCGTCCTCGGCGAAGGCGGGGCGCACGACGCGCTCGCCCGCCTCCGTCTCGCGGGTCTGGTAGTACCGCGCACTCGCTTTAATGCAGCGGGCGCTCCCCCGTCCTCGAATCACGTAGTTCATTTTGATCACGGCTCTCTTGGTGTTTGGTCGCGATGAGACGCTGCCCGCTCGAGCCAAAGGAGCACGGTATTGAGGCAGCCTCACCACCGAAATCGTACGCCGCCCTAAATAGCCGCGCCCTTCCTCTCGTGCGATCTCGCCGAAGACCGGGTCACTCATCTGAACCGACCTCGTAACTCAGATAGCTCAGGGCCGCTGCGACCTCATGGATGTCACCGTGCCGCTCCTTGAGCATCTTGACCGCACGCTGCCAAGCCAGGTCATTCACCTCGCGTATGGTGGCTTCGGGAGCCCCCTCGAGGTGCTTGTAGATGTTCTGCGCTTTGCGCGTCGCGCTGCTCTCGATAGCGGTGCGGGCGAGGAGCTTGGCGAGCCGGTCAGACATCCGCGCTACAGCCTCGTTGACTGTACGCTCGACGCTAAGCAGCAAGGACTCCGTACCCCGGCGGCGTCCACCTCTTCGGAGACCCGCCTGACAAAAATCCGGGCGGAAAAAGAGCGCTCTGAGCAGGAATTGGAGGAGCGGCGCGAAGTACTCATAGGTCGTACAGTTCTGGCACTCGAAGCAGCCGGAGCGTTGGAGGAGGGGTGACTCAAAAGCGTCCTCGGCGAGCACCTCAAAGCTAAGAAAGATCGTTTACTCTTCGACTTAAACCTAGCGACACCTACACCTGCACCGCGCGACGAACCCGAGCGCACGGAAGAGGTAGAGGAGCGCAATTCTAATACCCTAGCGCAAGCTGATACCACGCCAACTACGGAGTAAGGAACGTGTCGTAAAGTTGTTTCTCGAGTTCTACAAAAAACTCATTGCAGCATAAAACGCTGCGGGTTTTGACCCTCCGCGTGGCGGATTAGCTCCAACTCGAGAAGCCGCCGCAACGCGCGGTAAGCTCCGATATAGCTGACGCCGAGCGCAGCCTCGACTTCCTTCGTGGTGTGGCTCCCCGGGGCGCCGAGCAAGTAGAGGTAGCTTGCCTGAACCGTAGGGCTTTCCGTATGAAGTTCCGTAGGCAAAGACCGCATCTTACGCCCTTTGAAGCCCCTCGGCGCATTATGACTAAGGAGACGAAAGGGCGTTTGACGACCCTGTTGCGGCGTGCCGAGGTACTCGAGCAAGCCCGCCTCTCTTAACTCTTCCAAGGCGTAATGAAGGTTCGGGGCGTTCTCAAAGCGGAAGCCGAGCTGCCGCGCGAGCTCGCGGCGAGACAGCTCGACCTTGTCTTGAGGAAGCAAGTAGAGATAGAGCACCTTGGCTGTGGGTGAGAGTGAACGCATCCCTGCTATGCTACAAAGTTCGGCGAGCATAGGTTCCTTTCTGAGGGTTAGGACCTCGGCTCCTAACAAGCTGCTCATCCGCTAAAGCTACACCTCGCGCCCACTTAGCTCATCCAGGTTGAGCGTAAAGGCTTCGGCAAAGGTCTCAAGAAAGTCCTTCACCTCGGGCAGCTCGAGCGCCTCTAAGTCCGCCCTGATCTCCCGCTCCGCCGAACTGAAGTCACCGTTGCCGAGTGATTTTTCTTCTAAACACTTGAGGTACGCCGTGAGCCGGTCCGCCGCTTTGAGCAGCTTGGCTTCGTCGGGCTCGAGGTCACTTGTAATAAGCGGTCGGTAGTGCGGTTGTAAGTCTTCAGGCAGCATCTTGAGAAGCCTGGCTCGAGCATCCGTTTCAATGAGCGCATATACCTCTCGCATCTGCGGGTTGTGATACTTGACGGGCGTGGGCAGATCACCCGTGAGGACTTCGTCAGCGTCGTGATAGAGGGCGTAGGTGGCGAGCTTGTTGGGGTTGTACGTCCCGCCGTGCCGTTCGTTACTAAGCAAGGCTAGCGCGTGAACGATCATCGCGACTTGGGCGGTGTGCTCTAAAACGTTCTCGCGTCTGGTTTTGCGCATGGTGCTCCACCTTTCGATGAAGCGCAGGCGGGACATGAAGGCGAAGAACATGGGTCTCCTTTCGGAGGTCAGGTGAAATTGACGTTGGTACGTCAGAATCATGTCAGAAGGTGTTTTTTACACTGAGTCTCGAGCCGCGCCGAGCACTGCGCATCACATCATCTTGAGGGCGCGGCTCCTTTCTTTCCGTTCTTCCCACCCAATCTGTATAGGTTTACGAAGGCTCCCCCTCATGACTGCGTTTATGAACGGCTTTCGCCATCTGCTCGAGCTGATTCGCTGCATCGTTACCTGCCGCGAGCACCTTCAGGTTCAGATGGTACTCGTCCGAGGCGAGTTCGATGTCTAAAACAAGGCGGCGCGTACCGAAGGTGAAGACGTTCCGCTCGATAAGTTCGGCGATTTGGTCGGGATGCAATCCACCTCTTCCTGAGCCGTAGTCCAAGTAGCCGGTGATGAACTTCGTAGCGAGGTCTTTCGCGTGCTCCTCGCTGAGCCCGGCGTCGGTAAAGGCTTTAGTGACGCGATCTCGTTCTCGTTCGAAGTGTGTGGTTTCGTCTACGTCTTCTTCATCCGAGCCAAACAGCTTCTTGAGTTCGTCGAATAGATTAGACATCGGCGATGGGGGTGCGTTTCTTAGCTTTGAGAGGATAGGCGCGGTTTGCCTCGAGTTGCAAGGTGTAGACCATCTCGCCGTCTCGCTTGTAGCTGTCATTGAGGAGTCTCCCTGTGACGCTCACTCCGTCGCCTCGTTGGAGGGACTCGAAGTGCTCTGCCTGGGCGTTCCAGCCTGTGACATTGAGGTAGAGGACGTGCTCACGCTCACCCTGACGTTCGTTCACCGCTAAGCGCAAATTCGTCACCTTAGCGCCTCCACTCGTAGCGCGGAGGTCGGCGTCTTTGGTGGTGTTGCCAGAGAGGGTAATTTCGTTTAAGCCGCCTTGTAAGAGCCTCTGCCCCTTCTTATCGGTGAAGAAGGTGAAGTCACCTTCTAAAACAAGGAGTTGCTCGGGGATGAGCGTGTTGTTTGTACGCAGCTTGCCCGCGTCGTCCTCAAAGGTAGACTGCTCTAACCTGCCGAAGAGTTCTACAACGCTACTTGGGGTAAGGAGGGGCTTGAGCGCCTCGGCATAAGAGCCGAAGAGGATGACGGGTAGGTAAGCCGTTTTTGTTCTTCTTTCGACCTCTTCGCGGATGCCCAAAGTGAAACTCAAGATAGCGCGGTTGTCTGCTGTGTAACGCATGTGAGATTCAATCGCTGCGCCGATGTGGTGGGTACGGTTCGTACCTTGCATGTCCTTCTCCTTTATTGAAACGTGGCTTGAGGGGACGTGTGCCCCCTCACTTTAGGATTTACGTCTAAGCAGCCTCCGCCAACGCCTCTTTCACCTCCCCCTCCGGCGGTTCTTGTCCCGCTTCAAACCAGTGCAGCGGACCCGGCAAGTAGGCTTTGCCCTCTGCTCGCTCCAAGATGAGGTTACGTAGCACCTCCGTCTTCAGCCCTTCAGTGTTGAAGGAGATGCCCACCTCTCGAGCCAAAGCGTGAAGTTGGTTCTTGCGGTAGAGCTTCAAGTAGTCCTCGTTTAAGGTGAAGTGCTGGTACATATCGAGGTCTAAGTCTTTGGCAACCTCGAGCGCTAGAGGGCGGTCTCCGGTGTCCGTGTTGTAGTCGTTCCAGTTGCCTACATAAACGGCGGTGAGAGCACAGAACAGTTCATGAAGTTGCTCGTCGGGTAGCGCTTTGAGATAGGTATAGAGTTTTGCTTGACCTTCGCCGTAGGTATGAACTTTGAGAGGGTAGCCCCCTGCTTCGCGTTTATCTAACGACTCGTTGAGCTTCGCTTCGTGTTCCTTGAAGCGGGACTCGAGCCTCTCACTCTGAAAGTTCGTACCGAGCGCGGGCGCGTCGCCTTTGATTTTTACGTCGTTCACGCCGAGCAGTCCCATGATGTTTAGGATGAGGCAGGTGCGGAACGATTGGGTGAGTTCGTCTTGCAGCGCCACCGTCTTGAGCTTGCAGGCGGTCTCGAGTTGTTTCCTCGTGTAGGCGTCTTTCGGCTTCTTGGGCTTTGTTGGGCTCGAGTCTGTTGCTGTGGTTGCTGGCGTCGATGTCGAGGACGTGAGGCTCGAGTCCTTCTCTCGCTTCGTCAGCCCTTCGTGCACAGAGACCTCTAAGCTGTGTGGGCTTAGCGTAATGATGACGCCCTGAGTTGTCGGGTCGGTCTTTTCGTACGTTTCATAATTCCAGCGGTAGAAGTTGTAAGAGGTGAGCACTTCGACCCACGCCCAGGTCTTTTGGTACTTCACTTTCATCTGCTCGAGTGCTTCAAGCTGTAATCGTTTGGCTTGCTCCGTATCGAGAAAGCATGTTTCAGCGTCGTCGCTGAAGAGGTCGTTGCTGAGTTCGCCTTGATAGTGCTCGAGGGGGAAGATGGCGTTGGCTACCGGAATGAGGTGGTCGTTTAAGAATTGGCGAATAGCGTAAGCGTCCCACTCACCATAAGGGTCGCTCTGGATGGTCTCGAGCAAGCTAGTTTGCATCTCAAAGCTAGCAGCGGTCAAGGCTTGCGCTTGACTCAAAATGAGGTCGCCATTGTAATACGCCTCTTTGACCTCCTCACTCAACTTCTCGGCTAAAGCGAGACGCTGTTTCACCGTCTGCTCGCTCTTACTCATTCTGAGGGCGATGCTCTCTATATCTGTACCTAACTCGAGCATCGTTCTATACGCCTCGGCATCTTCTAACGGGTGCATGTCGGCTCGGTCGCTGTTTTCGCTCGTAGCGAGTTGAACAAGCTCTAAGTCGCTCAAGTTTTGAACTTTGACAGGGAGGGTGTAGTCCTCGGGTAATTCCTTTTGCTTGATAAGCAAAGCTACCGCTCTATAGCGCCGTTCTCCGGCGGCGATTTCGTAGCCTTCACCTTCTCCTTTAGGTCTCGCTACGAGGTTTTGCAGGATGCCCTTTTCGTTGATGCTCGAAGCGAGGTCTTTGGTTGCCTGTTCATCAAAACGTTTACGGGGGTTCAAGGGGCTCGGGGTGAGGTCGCTGTGTTTGATTGCGCGTATACCGCCCATCTCCTGCTGCGTCTTAGCTTTTGGCTTGCGGGTGCGGGTCTTCTTGGATTGCGTCGCGGTTTCTGACATAAAGACTCCTTGTAAAAAAGAGGAGCGCTAGGCTCCTCTCCTGTTCGTTTGCGGCGTGACAACTTGGTAGTCGGTATCAATAAGCATGGTCTTAGAATTTCCTACACCTAAGTATTGGAGTAGGTCGGGGTGGGTCTCGAGCGCTTGCTTGAGTAGAGCGCGGATTGTTTTATCGAGCTTGGGTTTCCGCTTCACCTTCACGCCCTAACCTCTTGCGCTGCTCTTCGCTTTTGTCGTTTAGGTGGACGTTTCGGTATCTCCTCTTCACGCTCCTCGTTCACCTTGCGGGCATACGCGAGCAGTTGCCGCGCCTCTTTCTCACAGAGTTCGGTAAAGCTCTCGATGGGGTGTTGAGTGACGTGTGAGGCGAGTTCGGTGTGTTCCCTACTGAGAATGTTAGGGAGGCTGCCTAGCTCTTTGTGCAAGAGGTGAGCGCGGTGTTTGCTGAGCAGTTCGTCATCGGCGGGGCGGTCTTTCGCCGCCTCCTGCTCTTTCTCGGATGGGCTCGAGTCAGTAGTTGGTTTCGTTCTCAAACCAGGGAGCACCGGGCGCGGTTGCTCCGCTAAGCGCCTTTTATCTTCGTCGTAGCGCACCCAGGGCGCATCCATGCTGTAGAGAAACCTTCCTAAGCCGAACTTAGAACATGCCCGCTTGAACGCCTGCGCTTCGGCGCTCGTCCCGGCTTGGTCGCTCTCGCCCGTGCTGCTCCTGGTGAGGTTGTGGATGGTCAAGGAACAGATGATGCGCTCACCCCAGGGGGCAAACGACACGTTCCACGCTTCGGGGCAGACTTGGTTGAGCCTGTCTTCGTAGACTCTCGGCTCGGCATAAGGCAAGGCTTGGGCTCGTTTCTTATCTCGGCTCACCACGCCAGCGCGGTATTGGATGTGTTCACTCGAGAAAAGTTGGGAGAGCTGCTGGTGCAGCGTCTCCCAGTTCACAGATGATGACTTGCTCATGCTAGTCTCCTCAACATAACGAGACAGACGGTGTTTTTACGCTTGCGCCGTTTCGTCTTGTTCTCGCGGCGCATCTGATAACGCGGTGTTGGGTTGGCGAGGTTGGAGTGTTTAGGCGCGTTCCTACTCGGTGTCATGCTGCCACCGCTAATTCTCGAGCCTCGGTGAGCGCAGCCAAAATAGTATCGGCTGCCTTACTTGCTCGCTCCGCTGCGGGTAAGAGGTCTTCGGGCTGCTCTACCCAGTGCGCTAGATAGGGGAAGCTATAACGGCTCGTATCGAGTCCTAAACTGTGGAGGACGATAAAGGCGCATGACTCCGCTTCTAATTCCTCGAGGTGGCGGGTGGCTTCGGTAAGAGGGGTATCTTGGTGAAGCAAGCCGTGCGCGACCTCGTGAACCAACGTTTTCAAGCGTTGCAGGGGCGGGAGGTTGTCACGTAGGGTGATGCTTTTTGTGGCAGGTGAAAACGAACCGAACGCACGTCCTAGCGATTTAGTGCTCAGCGTAAAACCGCTCATACGGGTGAAGTGCTCGAGCCTCCCTAATACCTCGCGAATCTGCGTGCTGTCGTCCTCGAGCACCACTGGACGGGGCATCTCGGGTAGCGGCTCGCCTTCGGTCTGGCTCACGTCAAAAACGGTTGCCGAACGGAAGCCGAACACCTCCGTTTCGCCTGTCTCCTTATCCTTCTTGGTCAAGGGGGCGAAAATGGCGAGGCTCTTTTCGCCTTTCTTGACCGGCCGCCCTACCTTTTGCCACTTTTTGTAGCCCGCGACCATCGTGGCGTCGGGTTTCTGCATGTAGATGAGCCACAAGTTGCAAAAGCTGTAGCGAGTTTGGAACCCTGCACGGAAGCGTAGGGCGTCCTGATAGGTGTCACTGCTTAACAAGCGCTCAACGCTTTCAGCGAGCAACGCAGCGGCGCGGTGGGTCTTTTCAACCTTCGCCTGACTCACGCTGCCACCTGCACCTTCACGCAGGGGCACACCTCGAGCCCAGCTTCGACGGTAGGCACGTTGCCGCACCCGCCGCAGACCTCGAGCGTGCCTGAACCATCACATGCAGCGCAGCGAATAGGCGACTCGCTGGCGTGTCCTTCGTTGGCGAGGACAAACCCTTCACCTTGACAGGTTGGGCAGTCTACGAGGGAGAGGGCGGCACTCATACCGCCATCCCTACAAACCGCTCTTGAACGACCGCACCCACAAAAGGCACGGGTTCGTCTTCTAAGCTCAGCGTGACTTGGCGGTAGGTCCAGTTTTGAGGATTGAGCGCCTTGACTGTTGCTTTGACGCCGTACATGTTTTCGAGCAGCGCTAAAGCTGTATCTTCTAATTCATCCGTCTGCTCGAAATAGACAATGGCAGCGAGGGCGCGGCGTTCGGGGGCTAACGCTAACGCGCTTACCAACTCCGCCGCCAACACATCAACCCTATGATGCTCAGGTTCATACTTCACGGCATTGACAAACTGCTTAAAAACCTCGGATACTTTCATAGCACTCCTTACAGGGGTGTGTAGTAGGGTGCTCAGGCTGTTTCACCGACCAAAGTTAGGCAGCCTGGGCGCTTTCTTTTCCAATATCCGTTTACAGACCTTGCGCACTGGCGTTGCTGGGAACGCGAGCGGTTATCCCTACTCAGCCTCTCCAGAGCTGAGCAAAATTGGGCGCTCGAGTGGTCGGCGCGGCGCGGTCGGTCTGCGGGTTGTCAAGGTTCTCGTCAGGCTTGCTAACTGTTCTTATATTACCAAAAATTAAGCAGTTTGCCAAGCCCTTTTTGTGAATTTTTCTCGTCTAGAACGTCAAAAATTTGAATTGTAGCATAAGTGTCAAGCCCTGCCTTTTGGCTTGACACGTCCCTATAGCTGCATCACTGCCTCATACGCTGGAAATCTCCCAGAGGGAGAGCACG
The DNA here is from genome assembly GCA_965213925.1 of Trueperaceae bacterium. GTDB lineage: Bacteria > Deinococcota > Deinococci > Deinococcales > Trueperaceae > CBDBZX01. Next base: position 2,634,878 of record OZ243927.1, on the reverse strand, counting down.
CCTTTTGTGCTCTCCCTCTGGGTTGCCTAGCGGCGAGCGTTCTTCTTTGAGTTGGGCGCGGGGCAACTTAATCTCGAAATGGCGCTTGTCGCGTTGCAGCAAGTAGGATGGAGCAAGTATGGCGCTTAAACCGAAGACAAGGGTTATCACCGTCATCCTCTCTAGTATGGATGTTAAAACCGCCTTTCCCAAGCATAAGCCTTATTACGACAGCTCAACCAAAGGATGACGCGAGACTTTTTAATAGGATGGACTTGCTTAGTATGAGCTTATCACCCCCCGAAAACGAGCGGTTATTCACCAAGGTACGCGGGCTCATCGACGCGGCGCGGCGGCGGGCGGCAGCATCGGTCAACGCGGAGCTGACCTTGCTCTACTGGCAGGTGGGGCGGCATTTGAAGCAACCGTTCTCTCCGGCGAGCGGGCGACCTATGGCAAAGAGGTGATTAAGCAGCTTTCAGAGCGGCTGGGTGAAGTCTATGGACGGGGCTGGAGCGAGCAGCAGCTTCGGCACTGCCTACGTTTAGCCGAGACCTATCCCGACGAGGCGATTCTCTACGCGGTGCGTAGAGAATTGAGTTGGACGCATATCAGGACCCTCATGTACTTAGATGACCCTCTCAAGCGCGACTTTTACACCGAGCTGAGCCGCCTGGAGGGGTGGTCGTCGCGACAGCTTCGGGAACGCATTGATTCGATGCTCTATGAACGTAGCGCCCTCTCGAAGCAATCCGAGGCGCTGGTTAAGGAAGAGCTAGCGAACCTCAGGGAGCACGGCGCTGTCTCGCCGAACTTGCTCCTCAAGGACCCCTACCTCTTGGATTTCTTGGGCTTACAAGATCGCTACTTGGAGAAGGACTTAGAGGACGCCATCTTGCGCGAGTTGGAAAGTTTTATGCTCGAGCTAGGCATCGGCTTTTCTTTTGTAGCGCGGCAGAAGCGGTTGCAAATCGACCAGGACGACTTCTACCTCAACCTGCTCTTCTACAACCGCAAGCTCAAGCGGCTCGTCGCCATCGACCTCAAGCTGGGTAACTTCAAGGCGGAGTACAAGGGGCAGATGGAGCTGTATCTGCGTTGGCTCGCCCGCTACGAACAGGAGCCGGGCGAGAAGCCGCCTTTAGGTATCATCCTCTGCGCAGGCAAGAAGCGGGAGCAGATCGAGTTGCTCGAATTGGATAAGAGCGGCATTCACGTAGCGGAGTACCTGACGGTCTTGCCACCGCGTGAGCTTTTGGAGGCGAAGTTGCAGAGCGCGATCCGCCACGCCAAGCAGCAGCTCGAGGAACCAGATGTATGAGTATCGGGCAACCTGAGGGGACGATATGAAGTCAGGCGTCCAAGCCATCTCGCGTCGAATTCGGCTACACTTGTTTGAGCGATTGGCAGCACTGCGGAGGCGAGAGCGATATCTTTCGCGAGAGCCGCGTCATACGAAGAAGGCTCTACACAGCGTAGTAGCGTACCGTAACGTGACCAAGCCCTGTAATTTACATTTTCTAAAACGGGTCACGAGCTAAGAAAAGGAGCGAGGATGGCACGAGGCGGACGGCGCGGCAACGGCGAAGGCTGCATCAGACGACCGATAGCGTTTGGTATACTTGATCTCTCCGCCGAAAAAGGTCGCGGACATCTTGTGCGCTTCGTCGCACACAATCAGGTCCCAATCGGTCAGCTCGAGTTTAGCGAGAAGGTCATCATCGCGCGCGAGCTTATCTAACCTGGCGACGACGAGCGGCTCCTCTGCGAGCCAGTTGCCCGTGCGAGCAGCTTCTAGCTTGTCATTTGTCATGATCTCAAAAGGAAGCTGAAAGCGTTCGTAAAGCTCGTCTTGCCACTGTTCGACGAGACTCCCTGGACAGACGATCAAACAGCGCTGCAAATCTCCGCGAGCGAAAAGCTCTTTGATGAGGAGCCCTGCCATAATGGTTTTGCCAGCGCCGGGGTCGTCAGCAAGTAAAAAACGCAGCGGCTGACGGGGCAGCATCGCCTCATACACGGCAGTAATCTGGTGAGGTAGCGGTTCTACTAGAGAGGTGTGAACGGCTAAATGAGGGTCAAACAGATGGGCCAGGCGGATACGGTAAGCCTCTGATGCAAGACGTAAAAGCCGACCATCCGCGCCTATATCCCAGTTTCGTCCTGGTTGTACCAGCTCGAACGCCTCTGCGCGGTCGCGGTAAACCATTTCGCCACCGATACTGCCATCAGGTCTTTTATAGGTAAGCTCAACTGCAGCCGAACCGAACCACTGCATATCTATAACGGTAACGGTCTCGGAGGGCAGAAGCCCCTTAATGAACGTACCCTTCGTCAAATCTTCAAGGTGTAGCAACGCTTATCCTCACTAGATGCAGGTGACTTTATATATCCTTGAAGGCCTAAACCCTTCAAGATTACGATGATCTGCATTTTAACCCTTACACTAGCGTAAAAATTCTCACACGGCTATGCTATGTCGAGAAAGAATAAAAGCTGTTAGTCCTCACTTTAGGCATGTGCGGCTATTGAAGCGAAAATGATTTTGCCTCTCTGGGCGTGCGTAAATAAATTGAGGAAAGGTCGAGAAACCCAAGTTACGAAATCAATAAGCAACTCGTAATTGCTGCTCTTGCTTAACTCATCGTAATGACCTAAATATAGCCTTGCGAATAAGGAGTTCTTAGTCAACTGTGGTCAAAACTGTGGTACAGAGGTAGCAAAAGAAGGAACGGGAGATAAGTTATCTCCCGTTCCTTGCGTCTCCAACACTCTTTCTCGTAATGGACGGTACTGGATTTGAACCAGCGACCCCTCGCGTGTGAAGTGCTCCGGCTGCTCTTTGGTTTAAGTCGGATAGAGTCTGAAATAACGTGCTGCACACGCTTTTTGAATTTGCCTATTAGGTCTGAGTTGGTCGATAACGAACTTATTTGAGCCTCTGTAGGTGCCGAAAAGGTGCCGTGGTACTGCTCCAAAAATTTCTTCAAGCGGCTAAGCGAGGGTTTGCCGCTCCAATAAGTGTAGCCCAGGGGGTGGTGTAGTCCAAAGCTGAATGCCGCCGCTTGCGGTTATACCAGCAGTGAAAGTCAGGTAGAGCCTGTTGAACTTCGGCGAGTGATCGCCAGTCATGCCTAAAAGCGAACGAGTATTTGTAGGTGCGGTTGAGCCTTTCAAGGATGCCCATACCGCCTTTTTGGCTGACTTTGCATCTGACCCACGCACCGTGGCGCAAGCAAGCATTTTGAAACACCTCGCCGGTGAAGTCCGAGCCGTCGTCGCTCTGGACGAGGATAGCGCTGCGGATACTCTGCGAGCGCAACACGGCAATGCCTTCGTCGAGGGCTGCTTTGGCTAAGTGCATCGACAGACCCCTAACGGCTTTGCTCGCTAGCACGGTACGCGGTTGCACGTCCAACACGTGATAGACCCAGCACACCCCATCAGCGAGCGATAAACGGGTAGCGTCAATCTGCACCCGTCTCCCAGCAGGCCACTCGGGAGGCGGCACGACCTGCGGCGAGGGGTTTCTCGTCTTGCGCGGTTGTGGTGGGTTTAGCTCGAGGTCTCCAAGTAGCTGGCGCACACGGTGCAGACCTATTTGCTCCCCTTGATCCCGCAACTCCTGATAGAGAAATCTGTAGCCATAAGTCGGGTGTTGCAGCGCTACGTGCTTGACGGCTTCGCGCAATTTGTCCCCTTCTTCTTCGCGAGCACGCCTTGTAGCACTGCTTTTTTCAAAGTCACGTAGCTGCCGGTATCCCGGCATACTGGGCAAAGCGTCTTAAACTCAGCTCCGGTCGGCTCTGACGTAGCGCTAACAGCTCAGCCATACTCAGAGCCGCCGCACTTTTCGCGAAATATCTAGCTCCAACTCTTTCTCAGCCAAAATGCGCTTCAAGCGGTCATTCTCGCGCTCTAAGGTTACCTGTCCGTTATCCGGCTTGTTCCCAGCGAGCCTGGCACGCCCGCCTTCGAGAAAGTTTGCCTTCCAGGTGTGAATCTGGCTCTTATTGACCCCATGCTGTCTGGCTGCCTCAGCCACGCTGACCTCGCCTCGCAGCACCGATAACACGGTGGTCTCTTTGACCTCTAGGCTCCAGGACTTTCGTTGCTTGCCCATCTTCTTCCTCCAAGTTCTTCTACCCTCGCATAATTCGGGTTGAGTTTGGAAGAAATCGCTGGAGCACTACCCGTTAGATAGTGCCATGAAGAAGTGCCTCCAAGCTCCTTGCTGCTTTGCGTTTTCTTGATTCGGTAACTTTGCTGTAAATCTGCATAGTGACGCGCACATCTTGTCCTACGCGGTTCGCTACGACTTCGGCATCTATGCCCGCATCCCGAGCTAGCGTGATGTACGTATGTCGTAGATCGTGGACCCGGATCATCGGCACCTCTGCCCTTTCAACGAGACGGCGGTATGTGCGTCTGAAATTGTGGGTATTGACCGGAGTTCCCACCGTAGAGCAAAAGATCAGGTCATTAGGTTTCCACGAATGAGTAATACTGCGCTCTATTACCTGTTCTTCTCTGCGCTGCTCGAGCACCTTCAGGACATCCTGACTGAGATAGACTGTCCGGTAACTACGTTCCGTTTTAGGTGGACCCAGCTCAGCTTTATTTCCAACTACCACAAGAGTTCTACTGATGCTCAAACGATCCTCTTCTAAGTCGGACCAGTGCAGCGCTAAGACCTCTCCTATACGAAGTCCTAATGTGATCATGAGGTAGAACGCGCCATAAAACCTTTCTCCTTGGGCTACTTTGAGAAAGGCGCTAACCTGCTCAGGTTCCCACACTCGAGGTTGAACGACTCTGCCGCCCTTTGGCGCGTCTATAACCTCTAAAGGGTTACGCTCAATCAGCTCCATCCTGAGCGCATCTTTCATGCCACTTTTCAAGAAGTGGTGGATGTGCTGACGTACAGAAGGGCTTAACCCTGCGTCTGTCATTTTGCTGTAAAAGGTTCGGACCTGAAGTGGTGTAAGTTTTCGAAGCTCGAGGTGTCCTAACGCGGGCAAAATTTTACTGAGGTAATGCTTATAATTCTCGCGGGTGCGCGGTCTAACCTCTCTGCCGCGAAGTTCCGCGTGGCGCTTCAGCCACTCTTCAACCGTCACCTTTTCAGGGCGGGATACTAAACGGCTCCCTGACTCTGCCGCGATCTTGTTCAGCTTCTCGGAAACCTGGCGGCGTGTCTTGCCCCGCCGCCATTTCTTGACTTGCTTTCCTCTCAAGTCGTAGCCCAGCGTGATGAAGCCACGCCATGTACCATCCGCCAATTTGAAAATTGAGCCTTCACCGTTACCGTTTCTGCCTTTTCTACCCATGACGTACCTCCGAGTCCCATCATTCATGAGGCGTCGAAGGATTCCCAATTGTCCGGGCTATTGAGCCAGTTGTCGAGCGGTTTTGCAGGGACGATGATACGGCGTCCGATCCGTTTGTGAGGAATCAAATTACCCCTCACCATCTCATATACTTTGTCTTTTGATACACCTAACAGTAAGGCGACATCCGCAACAGTAAGAACCTGCTTCTCCGCACTCACTGTGCTTTCCCCACAGGAACAGATGTAACTAGAGTTGATCTTTTAGAAGTGCAAGGAAGCAGCAAACAACATAGATTCTCAGCATCAAAAAACATGACGTCCTTTCCGGGACGCCACACGCTAAATGTGCTACACTTTCAGGTGATCAGGCTGGGTAGCACGCTGTTTTGCGCGTGGTGTCCTAAATTGAGGTCCGATGTCCGTCGGACCTTTTTTCTTTGAGCGAACCTTAACACATATTGCTGTTTTAGGTTATGGTCACCCCTTGTTTGGCCGATAAATTTTTGTCGGTTTTTGGTTTTTGCAAACACTCGAGCGCAGCTTCGTCAGTTCTTTGCGCTCAATGTATGCTCCCTTCCGTTTGCGTTGGTTAGCGTCCGAATAAGAAGGACTGCTTCGAACAAAGTACACGCTCTGCTTCTATAGAGCGAATTGACTCGGTCAGTTTGCGTGACAGACGGTAAAACCGACCAATTTTACTTAATGCAAAACCTGGAAAAGCCGTCTAGGACGGCTTCTTAACAGGCGGAAAGGCATGAAAACAGGCTCATAGAAGCCCCCATCTCATCCGAGGTCAGACGGAAGCCTTTCGCGCATCCCTTCGAGAATGCTTTTAGACAGCGGCTTATCTTCCTTTCTAATCGATCTATCAAGAAACTCTGAAAATGCGCTATACAACGCCTTTCTTTTACTTTGAAGCTCCTGAGTCTCCTTAACCGTATCAGGCTGTTGAGACGTTTTAGGAAGCGGAGCCATTGGTGGTAACTTATCGTAAGACCGACTAAAAACATGATGGTTAAAAGCGTTAGTGACTGCTTCTTCTTCTGTTTCTTGATGCGCAGGAAGAACTCCATGCTTGGAGAAAATGGAGTCTACTAGTTCTCGAGTCTCAAGATGCTTGTCGATTGATCTCTTCACAGTGCTCATGCACTTGGCTAGCTTTTTAGCGTAAGCTTTCCCAATTCCGTCTATTAGCAGGAAGTCACTTTCCGTGAAATCCGCTAGCAGCATGAAGTCACCTTCGACATGTTCAAGGGTCGCTTGTGCTGTTTTGTGGTTCCCGTTGAGGAAGAGAGTAAGTGCTTCAACATCCGTCAAGTCTCTAGGGGTGAGCGGATCGCTTTTCTTTTCAATCCGCCGGGTTATCCCACGCTTATAGCCAGTACCGTAGCCCACTAGCTTATTCTCCCTTCAGAAACGTGTAACTGAGAAACTTATAATTCGCTTTCTTCGCTTTGGATCATCGCATTTACGGTTGAGTACAGCTTTTGAGGATCAATTTGTAGCTTCTCCGCGAGAACGCCCTGTCCAGCTACGATACCTGACAGAGCACTGTGAAGCTGATGTGAAAAGATTTTCCGCTGTAACTCGAGTTCGACTTCCATCTCCTTTAGCTGAGAAAGTAGTGCCTCGGAGAAATGCACGTCTGCCGCTTGTTCACCACCGCTCGCTAGCCGATCCAGCGAATCACAAATTGAGATACCTAGCTTATCGGCATGTTGCGCGGCACGTTGATAAAGGCGTTCGGAAATCTTAACCGTTCGGGTAGGCATAGACATCTTCTCTCTTTAGCAAGTAAACGCCGTGTACAACGCGGTTACTTACTGGTTACGATATAGTTGCTTTATAGATACCACCCAGTGCTACAAGCTAGCAGCGACGAAACTAACTCGAAAGCAGCATACGTTTCCTCACTAATCGTTTGCAAATATAGTTAATTCACTATATTGTATTTATGGTAGGGCTACGATATGTCAATACTTAAAGAGGTGAGATGGGTTGGGTCGTCACTTGATGACCTCAAAGAGATGCCCGAACAGGTACAGGATGATACAGGTTTTATCCTTGACCGCGTACAGCGGGGGCTCTCTCACCCACGAATCAAACCGCTCAAAGGTTTATCCGGGGTGCAAGAGCTGCGGATCGACTACGACAAAGATACCTACCGCACGGTGTACGCAGTGAATCTAGGAGACTACATTTACGTGCTGCATGTTTTCAAAAAGAAGTCTAAACAGGGAATTGCCACTCCGAAGCCTGATATAGACGTGATACGTGCTCGGCTTAAACGCGCTAAGGAGGATGCGGACAATGAGTAAGAAAGACGATATAGCCATCACGAAAGGCAGCGGCAATGTCTTTGCTGATTTAGGCTTGCCCAATCCCGAAGAGCGGTTGCTGAAAGCTAGGCTTGCCAGCGCAATTTATGACGTGATTGAGGCGCGAGACTGGACACAGGCTCACGCCGCCGAAGTGTTAGGTATTGCTCAACCGGACGTGTCCAACATCGTTAATGGCAGACTGAAGAACTTCTCGGTGGAGCGGCTGCTTCACTTTTTGAGCAGGCTCGAGCAGCGTGTGACGATAACCGTGGAGGACGAAGCGAGTACGTTACCACGGCAAGAGATCGTGATAGGACCAGCGAAAGCCGCAAAGCCAACAAGTTTAGATCATGCGTCTTGAGGTCTATTGAGCCGTTGGTAAACCTTCTCCAGCATCCATTCTTGGACCGCATTGCTGAACGTACTGTCGTCCATAATTAACGAGAAAATGTCCTGATTTAGTTCCATACGCTCGATTAGCTTGCTTATAAATGCTTCGTCAAAACCATATCTGAAGTTGCTAATAGTATTGGTTTTAGCTTGCTGCGCGAGCACGTCATCCTTAACAAGGTCCTCCTCAACCTGATTGAAGAAGTACTTATCACCATCATCAAAATCCCTATCGAAGCGCTCATTCAGAATATCAATTATCTCCGAGAGCTTAGCTTCAACCTCTTTCTCAGCACGGCTTCCTGCTTCAGATAGCGGGTTTAAGGGGGCGCTTTCGTTCTCCAGATTGAGGCGGCCCTCACTCATCTTTTGTAGGCGGTAGTATTCGAGCGCAACCTCGTCACCAAGCTGAAAGCCGTCCCCTTCACGGCGCGGCAGCTTGCTTGCTAGAAACTGAGCATATGCGTAGAACTTCTCTAGCTCGGCATCTTTGAAGGGCATAATTTGAGCGAGAAACGCATAGAGCCGAACAAACCTTGTTAAGTCTTTTTTGAAGACCTCTCTTCTCTCGTCCTCGAGCGTTCTAAACCTACTTACAGCAGGATCAACATAAGCATTCAGAAGCCGGTGGTCGCGCCCACTTTCAGTCTGTCTAAAAAATACTGACGCAAATGCTTCGACATCATCTGCATAGATGACTTGAAATTCTTCTAACTCGGTTTTGCGGCTATAGAGGTCATTAGGGTCCACGCCGCTCGCGAGGGTTGTCTCTTCGTAAAAATGGCTTGAACGCCGCCAATATCTCCTCTTCGCTATTGGCGAAGTCGAGCACGAATGTATCCTCTTTGCCGGGGTGGGTTCGGTTAAGGCGTGAGAGCGTCTGCACCGCTCGCACGCCCGAAAGCTTCTTGTCTACATACATGGTGTGCAAAAGCGGCTGGTCGAAGCCTGTCTGGTACTTGTCAGCTACGAGCAAAAGCTGATACGCTTCCGACGCGAAGCGCTCCGGTAGCTCCCCTTCGCCGAAGCCATTAAGATCACGCTCGCTGTAAGAAATGTCTGTTTCTGGGTCTGTAAACGCGGTGAACGCCACGAGCGCCCGGATATCGGTGTACCCCTGCTCCTGCAAGTAATTGTCAAACTCCTCCTTATAGCGCACAACATGAGGACGCGAAGAGGTCACGACCATCGCTTTGGCTTTACCACCTATCTTGTGCATCACACACTGCCGAAAGTGCTCAATGATGACCTCTGTCTTTTGGGTGAGCACGCCTGGCAGGAACGACACAGAGCGGGCAATAGCTTTAGCTGCTTGCTTTTTGTTGAGCTTCGGGTCATCCTCTATCGCTTTCGAGAGGCGGTAGTAGCTCTTGTAGGTCGTGTAGTTGCGCAACACGTCCATGATGAAGCCTTCTTCGACAGCTTGGCGCATTGAATAGTGGTGGAAAGGTCTATACTCTCCCTTAGCATCAGGTACGCCAAAGGCTTGCAGCGTCTTTTGCTTAGGCGTCGCTGTAAACGCGAAGAAGCTCAGGTTCGCCTGCCGACCCCTCGAGCGCATCGCCTCGCGAACCGCGTCCTCGGTATCATCTACCTCACCTGCATCCACTTCCTCAGACACGCCCAGCACGCTCTTCATGCTCTTCGACGCCTCGCCGCCCTGCGAGCTATGCGCCTCATCTACGATGACCGCGTACGTCCGCTCGGGCATCGTCCCCACCTCATCTAGCACCTCCGCGAACGGAAACTTCTGCAAGGTCGTGATGATGATGTGCGACCCCGAAGCCAACGTCTCAGCGAGCTGCTTAGAGCCCTTATCAATCCGCTGCACGACGCCTTGCTTATGTTCAAATTGATAAATCGTGTCCTGCAACTGCTTATCCAGCACGCGCCTATCCGTAATCACCACGACCGAATCAAACACGCGCTCGTCACGGTCGTTGTAGAGGCTCGAGAGCCTATACGCCAGCCACGCAATCGAATTGCTCTTGCCGCTCCCCGCCGAATGCTGCACCAGATAGTGTTGCCCCGCGCCCTGCCGCTCTGCGTCACCCGAAAGCTTGCGCACCGCGTCAAGCTGGTGATACCTCGGAAAGATCAGCGACTCCCGCCGCACCGTGCGCCCGTCCACGGTGAGGTCTCGCCTCTCCAGGTGCAAGAACTTGCCGATGATATCCAGCCAACTGTCCTTCGCCCAGACCTCTTCCCACAGGTACGCCGTCCGGTGCTTACCCTCATTTTGCGGGTTGCCCGCACCCCCCTCGTGCCCTCGGTTAAAGGGCAGATAGCGCGTGTTCTTGCCGTCTAAGCGCGTGGTCATGTAGGCTTCGTCGGTGTCCACGGCAAAATGCACCAACGCCCGCTTCTTGAACCGAAACAGAAGCTCGCGCGGGTCGCGGTCCTGGCTGTACTGCCGCTTAGCGTTAGAAACGTTTTGCCCCGTGAACTGATTTTTCAGCTCCACCGTCGCGACGGGTAGCCCGTTCAGGCTGAGTAACAAATCCACCGACTTGCGCGACTCTTTGACGCTGTAGTGAAGCTGCCGCGTCACGCTCAACACGTTCTGGCGATACCTCTCCATCGCGTCGGGGTTCAGGCTCGAGGCAGGCTTAAAGTACGCGAGCTGAAAGCGCACCCCGTAATCAATAATGCCGTGCCGCAACACATCCAACATGCCCCGGTTGTCGAGTTCCTTAAAGAGCCGCTGCGTCAGCTTAGCCTCTACGCTCTGACCGTGAATACCCGCTAACTTCTGCCACGCCTGAGGCTGCGTCCTCTGCAAAAACGCCAGCACCGCCCCTTTGTCGAACGCGAGTTCTTTGCTGAAACTGCGGCTATCGCCCTCGACGTAATTGCCGTGCATGACGAGATGGCGAACGATTGCCGTTTCAAAGGCGTTCTCTTTTGTCGCCGTGCTCACACCGCCACCTCCCGCGAACCGCTTACCGCCGAACCGACACGCTCACCCCGCACATCCACCTTGCCCGTCACCACCTCAGAGATGAGCGCCGTGCGGTACTCCCGCAAAAGCCCAATCTGCCTCTCAGCTTTGCTAATCGTTGTGTCAATTTGAGAGGTTTTTTGCTCGAGGAACTCGATAATCTCTTTTTGTTCATTGGCTGTAGGTAGAATCAGCAAAAACTGCCCGAGCTTCGTTCGATTTATCGTAGCTAAATTAGTCGTTTTCTGAGATGTACTTGTAAAGTAGTTTTTTCCGTGATAGGAGGAAGTTAGAAAGGCGAGATAGTATGGATAAAGCTTGCTCTGATTTGGTCGGACTGCGAATACATGGTTTTGATGGAGACAACCTTTGATCTGATCTTCCCACACGTATCCTCGTCCAAGCTTATCGAAATCACCCCCTTCAGTCATCAGGACATCCCCAGCTTGCAGCTCATACCGCACCGTACTCCTTTTTGGAACCAAGATAGTTGTGATTGTGTCCAAATCAAGAAAACCATCTTGGACGTTAGCTACCCTCAAGTAAGGACGTTCAACCGTTTCTAAACCATCGTATTTGTTGCCAAGTGTTAAACCTGTCTGAATCTCTGCGACAAATTTAAGTGGTGCAATTTCCCAATGCTCCGGCACCTCTCCAATCCACTCAACGCCAGAATCCTTATACCTTTCATACGGCTTCATAGCTGTTCAAACCAAAGAGCGACCCGCCAATTTGAGGGTATCCAAATGGACATAGCCTTGGCGGGTACTGGTAAATCAGAATAGCATGGGGACACTGCTTCATGCACCTAGCACCTCTTGCAGCATCCCTTCGGTCTCCTCTTCTAAGGTCATGATCTCGGCGCGTATCTTATCCAAAGGGCGCAGGGGCTTGTACTGGTAGAAGTACTTGGTGAAGCTGATCTCATAGCCCTTCACGGTCTTGCTCTCATCTATCCAGGCGTCCGGTACGTGCGGCAAGACTTCGCGCTCGAAGTAGGCGGCGATGTCGTCTTTGAGGGGGACGTTTTCAAAGTCGCGTAGTTGGGTATCGGGCTCGGGGTTGCCTTTGGAATCGGTACAGATGTCCGCCGTTTCATCGCGCTCGGACAGGGCGCTCAGGATGGCTTTTTTGAGGGGAGCGCTCAGTGTAACACCGTGGGTGTGGCTTGCCATTTTGAGTTCAGCTTCAAAGGTATCGCGGTTTTTGTAGACTTTTTCAGCGTCCATACTGCGCAACATGGTTTTGATGTCATCTTGCAGCTTTTGACCTTCGGCTATCTCGTCTCGAGCGGCTTGACCCTTCTTTTTAGACTTGGCGAGGTTGGCGAAGGTCGTTTCCTCATCTAAACGTTTAATACGCGCCTCGCTCACTTGGAAGTTCAGACGTAACGGGCGCTCTACAGTGATGCGCCAGTAGCCGAAATTTTTGTTGTCGAAGACCTTGCTCACGGTCAGGGTTTCCTCTTCACCCTCTAAGTTGAAGGTGCGCACTTCGCCGTCTTCGTTGTTACCGTGGAGTTCGGTGATGGCGGCAATCTGGTCGGGCGTGCCGTCTTCGCCGTCAGCGATCTCGTGACGCTTGTTGCCGAGGCTGCGGCTCATCTTCTGGTAGTAGTGGATGGCATTGATAAGTTGCACTTTGCCCTTGCGCTCGGGCGCTTTCGCATTGGTCAAAATTCAGACGTAGGTGTAGATGCCGGTGTTGTAGAAGAGCTGGTCGGGCAGCGCGATGATGGCTTCTAGCCAGTCGTTCTCGATGATCCAGGTGCGGATGTTGCTCTCGCCGCTGCCTGCGCCACCCGAGAAGAGCGGGGAGCCGTTGAAGACGATAGCGACGCGGCTGCCGCCCTCATCCTTGGGCTTCATCTTGGCGAGCATGTGTTGCAAGAACAAAAACGAGCCGTCGCTGATTCTCGGCAGCCCTGCGCCGAAGCGCCCTTTGTTGCCTCGGTTGGTGTGCTCATCGGCGATATGCTTTTGCACCTTGCGCCACTCCACGCCGAACGGCGGATTGGAGAGCATATAGTCGAACCGCTCATCCCTTAGACCATCGCTGGTGAAGGTGTTGCCGAATTTGATGTTAGAGACATTCTGCCCTTTAATAAGCATGTCGCTCTTGCAGATGGCGTAGCTTTCGGGGTTGATCTCCTGACCGAAGACGACGGGTTTGGCGTCCTCATTCAGTTCGCGGATGTACTCCTCGGCGATGGAGAGCATTCCGCCTGTGCCGCACGCAGGGTCGTAGATGGTTTTGACGATGCCTTCTTTGCGCAACGAGGCGGTGTCGTTATGAAGCAGCACGTTGACCATGAGCCGGATGACCTCGCGGGGCGTAAAGTGTTCGCCTGCGGTCTCGTTGGAGAGTTCGGAGAACTTGCGGATAAGTTCTTCGAAGACGTAGCCCATCTCGAGGCTGCTTACAGTTTCGGGGTGGAGATCAGTTTCTGCGAACTTTTGAAGAATGAGGAGCAAGATATTAGCGTCATCTAAGCGGTCTATGTGCTCGTTGAAGCGAAAGTACTCGATAATCTCGCGACCGTTCGCCGAAAAGCCGTTGATGTAGTTTTTGAGGTTGGCGGCGAGGTTACTAGGGTCTTGCTCGAGCTTCTGGAAGTTGAACTTGCTGATGTTGTGAAAAGGTAGCCGCGCTTGGCTGTTCAAGATGGGCTCTAAGTTGTTGACGTTGAGCGCTTTGGCTTTGGTTTCGTAGAAGGTGAGCACCTTTTCTTTAGTAGGTTCCAGTACGCAGTCGAGGCGGCGCAAAACGGTAAAGGGCAAGATCACCTTGCCATAATCAGATTGTTTGTAGTCGCCGCGCAGCAGATCAGCGATGTTCCAAATAAAGCCGGATAGTTCTTTTACTTTAGCGCTGCGAGTCATAACGCTATCTTATCAACACTTGTAGATCAGGTGACCACAAAGGGGTGATAGAGTACTCCTTGAGAAACCCCCTCTTTATCGGCTTTCAGAGTAGAAGATTTTGGTGACTATAAAGGAAATCCTTTATAGTCACCTATGAGCCCGCCGCGCCGAAAGAGAGTCGCTATCTACGCCCGTGTCTCGACCACAGACAAGGACCAAGACCCAGAAACCCAGCTCATGCCCTTGCGGAAGTACGCCGACTTGCGCGAGTGGAACATCTACGATATCTATGTGGATGAAGAGAGCGGTAGGCACGAGAAGAAGACCAAGCGCCAAAGCTTCAACCGCTTGCTAGGTGACGCGCACAAGCGCAAATTTGATGTGCTGCTAGTTTTCCGCTATAACCGCTTCGCGCGAAGCACGCAAGACCTCTTGAACGCCCTCAAGGACTTCGAAGCGTTGGGTATTGACTTCGTTTCCTATCAAGAGCAGATCGACACCACAACCAGCCACGGCAAATTCTTCTTCACTGTGATTGCGGGCTTCGCTCAGCTAGAGAGCGACACCATCAGCGAGAACGTGAAAGCGGGCATGGCAAGGGCTAAGGCGCAAGGAAAACGGGTAAGCCGTCCGCCCCTCCCCAATAGGGAGAAGCGGCAAATCATTGAGACGTGGAAGCAGCTCGGCGGCGTCCGTTCAACGAGTCGTCACCTCAACAGACCATTCTCAACCGTGCAGAAGGTAATTAAAGAGCACCTAGCGCAGTAAGCAGCGAGCTACGCCCGCACAGGATCGCCTACCGCGCCCGCGCCATAGTCCCGCATCAGCTCCGCAAACCCCTCCCGCTTGACCATGCTCCAAGCGTAGGCTACAGGCTTCTTCACCCCCTCCCCTTTGACCTCTTCAGCGAGTAAAATCATGCGCCCTAACAGCCTCCAGCCCACCTCTGTACCGCCGTACAGTTGTGCTTTGAGTGCCGTCCATATCGCCTTTTGCCACAGCTTCGTGAAGCCGTCGGCGTAAGTGACGTGCTTCGAGTGTGCGTACACAGGGTGTGGGCAATCTTCACTATGGCGTTTGGCTAGAAGTTGCCCTGCGTTCTCCACCCACAGGGAACGGGCACGCTTGACGTTCGCGCCACGGTACCGGTCGTTCTCTTCGGTGAGCTGTAAATCAGCGCGAAGTGCGTCCAGCAAGTGCTTCGTGGGAATGTCCGCATATAGTCTACCGAAATCTTCCTTTTTCGCTCTAGTGGGTACCGTCTGTCCTAGCTTAGCCATGAACCAGTTGTGTTTTTCGATCTGCTCTCCCACAGAGCTTGATGCGGACATTAGCGGTTCGCGCCGTTCGTAGCGCTGCTCCTTCTCATATGCCCGTAGCCTGGTAGCGCGTGTGCGTCCGTTATCCGCCTCTTCGATGAGGTTGCGTTCTCCCCACCGTTTGACCTTGGCTTGTAGGCTCAGGCGTCCTCTAGGGAAAAAGCGGATCACCATGTTCGTGATGACGCTCTTGTCTTCTTCCCCTTGAGGCATGGTGCCGTAGTTGTGACGAACGTCGATAAGGTGGCGAACCATCTTTGACCAGGAGTGTCCATCTTCGATGAGGTGACGGCGTAGGGTGCGCTCACTGAGTCCGGTGATCTCTTCGAGCGTCCAGTAGGTCGTCATGAGGTGCGGTGCTGGGTCGTCGTCTGTTGCCTGTTCAATAGTCTAGCGGGCAAGGGCGCGAAGGGTTTTGTATGCAGCGCCTAGCGCTTCTCGGTAGGGCGCTAGTAATTCTGTTGCGGCTAGGTGGCTCGAGTGCGCTTCTAGGGCGTTTGAGACATTACAAGGCGCAATTCTATAGGTGAAGGGGTAGGGCGCTTCTCAGCGCTCCAAGACGCTAACAGCTTATTGGCGAAGACTTGACCATGACGCTTTGCGGTTTCGGTGTATATAAGCCGTTGTGCTGGGTTGAGATCGCTCAGCACGGCGGCGTACCCCTGCTTGAAGCACGCTCAAAAGGTGCCGAAAAGGTGCCGCCAAGCAAAAAGAGAACCAGAACGCTGTTTAGACATTCCGGTTTATTGCGTGCTACACATTCTTTATAAGTATGGGCGGTACTGGATTTGAACCAGTGACCCCTCGCGTGTGAAGCGAGTGCTCTCCCACTGAGCTAACCGCCCGAAGGGACATTCAGCGTACAGCGCTAGGTGAGATGAAGTCAAGCGTGTTCTCCAACTGAGGTTGCACGAAAAGTCGGTTGAGTAGCAAGGAGGGGTAAGAATGGGTTGTGGAAGCCCAAACTTACCCCCGAGCGAGTTTACTGGATAGACGTTGCCCTAAGTGCAAGATAAGGAAGCCCGAGGGTGGTGGCTACCGAGTCAGGAAACACCGCGATGTCAACGGTGTACGCGAAGAGAAGGTATTGCGCGTGCGCTGCAGAAAGTGCAAAGGTAGCTTAGGCTGCGTCTATCCAGCGGGCGTAACACGTCACAAGTGGTATAGCCAAAAGGTAGAAGGCATCTTTGCCGTATTGGACGCGCATCAAGTGGACGAAAGCTGCGCGGCTGAGATAGCCGAGCACTTGGGCTATCCACTTCGCCCCGAGACCCGTGCCTCTTGGCAAGGCACACGCGCTTTGAGGGCGGAACGGTTGGAAGAGCGACAAGTCAAACCTACGACGCTCAACGCGGCGAGCGTGGACGAGTTCAGACTAGGCGAGTGGTGGACGTACACGCTTACTGAGCTCAAGTCACAAGCCATTGTGGGTTACGCCTTGTGCGAAAGCCGTGATGAAGAAGTCATTCGTGAGTTGATCGCTGAGCACAACCCTAAGCTGATGATCAGTGATGGGTGTAAGAGCATTGCAGCGGCGTGTGAATACTTCTCTGACGAGCCGCATGGAAGATGTTGGTTCCATGTCATCAGAGAGGTCGTCAAGCAGTTCCCTCGCGAGGAACGCGAACGTGTTGCTGCGGACTTGCGCTTTCTCTACGCCTGCACCAACCTCAACGATGCTAGGTGGTTTCTAGGCGTCCTCACCGCTCGCTACGGCGCAACCCAGCTCGAGCCTTTACTCAACGCCTGGACACAGCTTGAACGCTGTTGGCAGCACAAGGCGATGCCCTTGACCAACAACGCTTCAGAAACTCTCTATAGCGCGCTCTGGTCAAGAAGTAAAAAGCGCGTCGTTAAAGCTTTTCACCGCGCCCTCGATTGGTCCAAAGAAGCTCGCTATAGATGGCATCATCACCTCATTCGCGGCAAGTCCTCTTGGCAGCGTTTCACAAGTCGTCCTAGCAGACCCTGGCTTAAAGTGCTCCTTACACCTCTCAAGTACTCAACCGACTTTTAGGGGTGTCTCCTCCAACTGCTAAAAACGCTCTGCTTTCAATCCTCTCAGCACTGTGCCCGTATGATAGAGCATGTTACAGCGCCAAATCTTAGCAGCGGACGTTGTCTATAACGGTATGGGAACACCGAGAGCGAGCGGCGCGGTGGTCGTCCAGGGCGAAGGTGACGAGGCGCAGATCGTCGCGGTGGACGACCTGGAGGTCGCCAAGCAGAACTTTCCGGATGTAGAAGTCGAGGACAAAGGCTTCGCCATCTCGCCCCCTTTAGTCAACGCCCACACCCACCTAGACCTCTCCTACATGCCTTTTACACCGGGCAGTTATGAGGCTTTCATAACTAAAGTTATCGCCTATATGCCGAAACGCCGCGCAAAAGGTTTAGAGGCAGCAAGAGCAGGGCTGGGGGAGATGCGCTCGAGAGGCGTAACAACGATGGGTGACATTGTCACGAGCGAAGCGGTCATGGAGCTTCTGCTCACCTCTCCCGACTTACAAGGGGTCGCCTACTGGGAAGTTTTCGGTCCTAAGCCTGAAGACGCAGACAAAATCTTCACTGAAACAGTCGAAAAGCTCCGCAAGTTCCGCGCTTGGGAACATCCTGGTGGCGTCAAGCTCGGTCTCTCACCCCACACGCCCCACACGGTCAGTGCGCCCCTCTTACAGAAGCTCGCAGCCTTGGCGCGGCGCTCTAACCTACCTATGCAGATTCACGTCGCCGAAAGCGAGGGCGAGATAGCGCTGCATAAGGACGGAATAGGTCCGCTCAGCGAGATGATGCGCCGGTGGCTTCCCAACTGGCAGCCCTCCGGTTTGACGCCCGTGCAATACCTTAGAGCGCTAGGCGTTTTGGACGCGCAACCGACGCTCATTCACGTGGTTCACGTGTCTGAGGAAGACGTGCGCGAGGTGCAGCGCGCGGGCTGCGTGGTCGTGCACTGTCCGCGCTCAAATACCGCTTTAGAATGCGGACGCTTTCCCTGGGAACTCTATATGAAGTATGGCGTCGAGGTGGCGTTCGGCACGGACTCTAAAGGGTCTTCGCCCGACTTATCCGTCGAGCGAGAGGTCGCGGCGGCGCGGGCGCTACACGGCGATAGAGCAAGCGATCTCGCGCTCGTGCGCTCCGCTGTCAAGGGAGGCTACCGCGCCCTGTCGCTCGCGCCGCCCCGGTTTACGAGAGGGGACGACGCGTCGAAGCTGTATATCTGGGAGAACAGCAACGAGTTAAAAGCAATCCGGTCAAGCTGGACGGGCGGTGAGCGGTGAGCGGAAATCTTTCGACTCGCTGCTTTCAACTCACCACTCATTGCTGTCTAAAAGACATACTTTCTCAGCCACCTCATCTACATTGAGTTAGGAGGAAACATGGCAGAAAACACCATCGAATTTACCGACAGCAACTTCAAAGACGAAACCCAAGAGGGCTTAGTCCTCGTGGACTTCTGGGCTCCTTGGTGCGGTCCTTGCCGCATGGTCGGACCTGTCATTGAAGAACTCGCTGGCGACTACGAAGGCAAGGTTAAAGTGGGCAAGCTCAACGTGGACGACCACCAGCAGACCGCGATGAGCTACCGCGTGATGAGCATTCCCACCGTCATCTTGTTCAAAGATGGCGAGCCCGTCGAGACGATGATCGGGGCGCAGCCTAAAGGCGCGTACGAGTCGCGGATTAGTCAGTATGTAGGGGCAGGTGTCAACTAAACCCTAACCCCACTTAAAAGAGACATGGGTCAGCCTAAAACTCCAAGCGAGCAGTTTAGGTGGCGAAAGCTCTAGCTAGAGCAAAACAAAGCTTATAGAGGTGCCGAAGTGTGTCGGCACCTCTTACTTATGTGGTGGACAAAGTAACTGACGTACCACCACGAGGGGCCGGCTCGAGCCTTCACCCGCGAACGCGCCGCGCTTCGCGCTATTAAAGAGGGTGCTGTAGAAGTGGACGGCGTGATGGTCCTCGTCAGCGTCGGACCTGCCGGAACCGGGATGGAGGAAACCTACAGATCGCCTCTGCGCTCAAGCACCTGCCTTTATAGGGTGGCGCTCGTGACCGACGCCCGCTTCTCCGGCGTCTCGACGGGCGCGTGTACCGCTCACGTTGGACCGGAAGGGTCAGCGGGAGGTCCGCTTGGTAAGGTGCTCGAGAAGGACACCTTTTGCACCGCTACCGACTCAAGCCGCAGTTCCGGCACGCTTGACCTCGTCGGAGAGATGAGCGACACGCACTTCTCTACGGATGAAGGAGCGCGACGCTTGCAAGAGCGTCAAAGCCGAGCTTTCGCCTGAGACGAGACTTTACCTACCGACACGCGGCTGTGGGCGGCGCTGCCAGCCGTCAGTGGCGGCACCTGTAGCGGCTGGCGCGCGCCCTCACTGCTGAAGTAAACGCTCAAACGACCAAGGAGGCATGATGTCAAAAGAAGTCTATCTCGTTGCCAGCGGCGATCTTCGCCTGTCTGCCAATCAAACCTGCTGGGCCGCGCAAGCCGATATGGAGCGGCGTCTCACGGAAGCGTTTGGGCGCGAAGACGCAACACTTAAACGGGCACACCCCTTCAGCGAAGCTGAGGGGCACGGCTTTATCGACTCTCAGCGGATGGGGATGAATGTATTCAACACCGTCCCGCTAGACGTGCCCGTCGTCGTGGCGGAGGCGGTCTGGCAGTACAGCCACCACGTACTGGCAGGTTTGCGGCGACACCGGGGTCCGATCCTCACCGTCGCCAACTGGAGCGGTCAGTGGCCGGGTCTGGTGGGGCTTCTGAACCTCAACGGCAGCCTCACCAAAGCGGGCGTTGCCTACAGCACCCTCTGGAGCAAAGACTTCACGGACGACTTCTTCTTGGACGGGCTGCGGGCGTGGCTCCGTGAGGGTAGCGTGGAGCACGATACCAGTCACGTTTGCGCTTTGAATCCCTCGAGCCTCTCCTCCGAAGCGCAGCAGATAGGTCAAGACCTCGCGGACGACCTCAGGCACAACATGGCGATTCTCGGCGTGTTCGACGAGGGCTGTATGGGGATGTACAACGCGATCATCGACGACGAATACCTGAACCCTTTGGGTATCTACAAGGAGCGACTCTCGCAGAGTGCCCTCGTCGCGGCGATGCGAGAGGTTGAGGAGGGTGAAGCGAAGAGCGCGCTGGGATGGCTCACCGAGCGGGGTATGTCCTTCGACTACGGCGATGACAAAGGTGACGACCCGGAGGCTGAGCTGACCGAGGCGCAGGTCCTAGAGCAACTCAAAATGTACATCGCCGCCACGCGCACCGCGCATGAGTTTGGCTGCGACGCCATCGGCATCCAGTACCAGCAAGGGCTTAAAGACGCCGCGCCCGCGTCCGACCTCACCGAAGGACTGCTCAACAACGTGGAGCGTCCACCTGTACGTCACGCGAAGAGCGGCGAGGAACTCTATCCGGGCGCGGCGTTGCCGCATTTCAACGAGGTGGACGAAGGGGCGGCGGTGGACGCGCTCGTCACGAACCGCGTCTGGCGTGCCCTCGGCTTCGACCCGGCGACGACGCTGCACGACCTCCGGTGGGGCGAGCACTATACGGGTGAAGACCTCGACGCCTTCATATGGACGCTGCAAATTTCAGGGGCGCTCCCGGCGTCGCACTTAGCGCGGGGCTACGCGGACGCGACGAGCTACCGCCAACCGCCGATGTATTTTCCGCTAGGCGGCGGCACGCTCTCAGGCGTGAGCAAGCCGGGCGAGATCGTCTGGAGCCGCGTCTATCTCGCTAAAGGGACGTTACACGTTGACTTAGGACGCGGCAGCGCGGTGATGTTGCCGGACGAGGAGACGACGCGCCGCCGTGAAGCGACGACGCCGCAGTGGCCCATCATGCACGCGCTGCTGCACGGCGTCTCGCGCGACCAGATGATGGCCCGTCACAAGGCGAACCACATCCAAGTCGCTTACGCCCCCTCGGAAGGGGACGCGAACCGCGCATTGGCGGCGAAAGCGGCAGCCTTTAATGCGCTCGGCGTGAACGTTCACCTTTGCGGCGCAGTTCATCTCCAGGCGCTCGGCTGATGGCGCTTCTCTTAGGCATTGATGTCGGTGCGTACAGCAGCAAAGGCGTGCTCACCAAGTTGGACAGCGCGGTGCTCCAAACCCACGGCGTAGAGCAAGCCGCGGAACGCTAAACCCGCTCCGACGCCGCCTCGAAACTCTCCTCGACCTCATCACCTTGCACCTTAGACCCCGACATGAGGAGTCCCAGCCGCTCCGCGTTCGCCTCTTCCGACGTGAGTTCGCCCATGACTTTGCCCTCGAAAAGCACCAAAATTCGGTCGGAAAGGCTCATCACTTCGTTGAGGTCAGCCGAGACGAGCAGAACGGCTAAGCCGTCATCTCGCGCGCCGACGATCTGCTTGTGGATAAACTCGATCGCACCGATGTCCACGCCTCTGGTGGGCTGCGAGGCGATAAGCACCTCGGGTTGACGCTCCAGCTCCCGCGCCACGATGAGCTTTTGCGCGTTGCCGCCCGAGTAGCTCGCCGCCATGACGCTGGTCGAGGCGGGGCGCACGTCGTACTCCTGAACGAGCTTCGCGGCGTGCGCCTCGACTTTGCGCTCGTCGATGAGACCGAGCGGGTTGCTGTAGGGCTGATGGTAATAGTCGCCCAAAATGCTGTTCATCGCGGTGCTGAATTCGCCGACTAACCCGCGCTCGAGGCGGTCTTCGGGGATGTGCGAGAGCCCGGCTTGACGCACCTCTTTGGCACTCCTAGTCGAGACGTCTTGGTCGGCTAAGAGGATGCGCCCGTGGTCCACGTCGCGCAGACCTGCGATGCATTCGACAAGTTCAGATTGACCGTTGCCTTCGATGCCCGCAACGCCTAAAATTTCACCCGCACGGAGCTTAAAGGAGACGTCGTCGACGAGCGGTTTGTGCTTGTCGGGGTGGCGCAGGGTGACCCCTTGCAGCTCGAGCTTCACCTCTTGAGGCTCAGCGGGCGCTTTCTCCACGCTCATGATGACCTCGCGCCCGACCATCATGTTGGCGAGCTGCCGCTGGTTTGTATTCTCCCGCTCCACCGTGCCTATCATCTTGCCGTCGCGCATCACGCTCATGCGGTCGCAGATTTCCATGACTTCGTCGAGCTTGTGCGAGATGAAAATCACCGCGTTGCCGCTCTCGGCGAACTCGCGCACGAACTTAAAGAGCCCTCTCGTCTCTTGCGGCGTCAGTACGGCGGTGGGCTCGTCCATAATGAGGATGTGGGCGTCGCGGTAGAGCGTTTTAAGAATCTCGACCTGCTGCTGAAAGCCCACCGCTAAGTCTTCGATCTTGGTGTCCGGGCTGATGTCGAAGCCGAAACGTTCGATAAGGTCCGCCGTGCGCTCCCTGGCGGCGCGGTAATTGAGCGAGAGTCCGCTCGTAGGCTCGGAGCCCAGCACCAAGTTTTCCGCCACGGTAAGCGGCTCGACCAGCATAAAGTGCTGATGCACCATGCCGATGCCCAAAGCGATCGCGTCTTTGGCGCTCTCGATGGCGACCTCTTTGCCGTCCACGACGATCTTGCCCGCGTCGGGCTGCTGCAAGCCGTATAGAATCTTCATCAGGGTGGACTTGCCCGCGCCGTTTTCGCCGATGAGCGCGTGGACTTCGCCCCGGGCGACCTCCAGGGTGACGTGGTCGTTGGCGAGGACGAGCGGAAAGCGTTTGACGATTTTTTGCATCGCGACAGCGGAAGACATAGCTGAGTATAGCGCGTCCGCGGCTGTGTGCTCGGCGAGGGAATGAGGAGAAAGGGCGTTTTCACCCCCCATTCCTACCTCCTTATCCTTGCAGCGCGAACGACCCGGAACGCCTGCGCGGCAAGATGATGTAGAATAGACGTATTAACTAAGGCAAATCCGCCGGAGGCAGCAGCCAGCAGAAGTTGGGGACAGCAGTTGGGGACAACGTGAGCGATATTAAAGATAGAGGCGCTAAGGAAAAGGCTAAAGACGAGCTGAGGGACGACAAGGCTAGGGCCGAGGCGCAAAAAGACAGGGCGGAGCGTGAACGGCAGGAGGCGGAGGAGCGCTTCTACGCCGTTTTCGACGTGAACCCCGCCCCCGCCATTATCGTGCGGCTCATGGACGAGCGCATCATGATGGTGAATAGCGGCTTTGCGGAGTTGACGGGTTACGCTCAGCGTGAGGTGCGCGGCGAAGCGCTGCCGCAACTGGACCTCTTCAGCGACCCGCGTCAGCGCGAGGCGCTCCTCAACGCGCCGCGCACCTGGCAGCAAGCCTCCAAGGTCGAAGCGGGTGTGAAGACGAAGTCGGGGCTCGAGAAAACGGTGCTCATCTCGGCGAAACCTTTAGAGCTAGACGGCGACACCTGCGGCATCCTGACCTTCGCTGACATCACCGCGCAAAAAGAGGTCGAGGTGCGCCTCAGCACGATGTTCCACGTTGCGCCCGTGCCCGCGTGTATGCTGCAGGGGCGGCGCATCATCGAGGTCAACAAGAGCTTCCTGACGCTGACGGGCTTCCGGGAAGAGGAGGTCCTCAAGCGGAGCGGCGCTGAACTCGGGCTGTGGCAGTCCGAAGCGGACCGGGCTTCCTTTGCCGCGCACCTAGCGAGCGGTCACGGCTTTCGCGAACTCGCCTTGCAGATTCGCACCAAAACCGGCGACACCCGCGACGTGTTAGCTTCCGCCGAGGTCCTGAGCGACGCGGAGCGCCGCGCCGAGCCCGCCGCCACTAAGTCCGACGCTGTTGAGCCCGACATAGGACCTCACGCGACGAAACCCGCTACCCGCAAACCCGGCACCACCGAGTTCGCCGCCGACGTGCTCCTCATGTTTTATGACGTGACCGAGCGCCAGCGCACCGAGCGTCAACTCGTGCAGGCCATCGAAGAGGTCATGTCCGATACCGCGTGGCTTTCGCGCTCGGTCATGGAGAAGCTCGCCCTGCTGCGTTCAGAAGGGGTCGATACCGCCGCGGTCTCGGGGCTCACCAAGCGGGAACGCGAAGTGTTGGAGCGGCTCGCTCAGGGGTTGGACAACACGACCATCGCGCAGGACTTAGGCATCGCCAAACAGACCGTGCGCAACTACATCACGCAGATTTATGAGAAGATCGGGGTGCATTCGCGCGCCGAAGCCGTCGTGTGGGCGCGCGAACGCGGGCTCGCGAGCTTTTAGCGTCCACCCCCTGCTAGTACAGGTGGTGGGGGAGGACTGGTGCAGTCACCTCTTCACGTTTGTACGCACGGTCCTTTATCATAAGAGCAAGACGGACCGAGCATCCGTCCGACCCCGCCGGGGGACAGCCAGCGGAACACCGCGAGGAGACACGTGATGAAACGCATCCAACTCTCTCCTCGCGGACTTCTTTTGGCCCACATGGAAAGGCTATATCACCTGGTTTAAGCCAGTCTTACGACTCCATCTTCGCCCGGTAGAGTCCTCGCTACGATTGCGCAAGTAGAGCAGCGGTCGATCAAAATCCTCCAATAACTACGAAAGTCAAAGTTTGTCGGCTTCCTCGAGCGCTCATAAAAACTAGTAAGCGTGAACAAGGCTACGATTGAGGAGTCCAGTCAGCCTCTAAAGTGGCGTTAGGGGCAGCGGTGGCGGGGACGGCGAACCTCTTGACTCCCCCCGGCAATTGAAGGCGCTTCGCCGTTTTCACCAGGCGCTGCCCTCTACTTTCGTGCGCCGCTGCGTTTTCGCGCCGATATTGAGTTTTCCTACACGGATGACCGAATGGCACTTTTCCCAAGCAGGTCCAAACGGCAGTGGTAAGGGACGTCTACTGATTTCTTCTCCAGCCGTCCCTACGCGAACTAAGCCAAGTAACTAGATCAAGCATTGACCACCAAGCGACGTGTGAAACGGGGGGTTACAGCGTATACTGAGCGCCATACTTGACCCCTCGAGGTCACGTTTTACGCTATTTTGCACGGAGGATTACCATGCCAGAAACCACCATCGGCTCACTCAGGATCAAAACCGGCTTCGCGGAGATGTTTAAGGGCGGCGTCATCATGGACGTCATCGACCCCGAACAAGCGCGCATCGCCGAGGACGCAGGCGCGACGGCAGTGATGGCTTTAGAGCGCGTGCCCGCCGACATTCGCGCTCAGGGCGGCGTCGCGCGAATGTCGGACCCGAGCATGATCGAGGGAATTTTAGGCGCGGTCTCGATCCCGGTGATGGTCAAAGCGCGCATCGGTCACTTCGTCGAAGCGCAGATTTTACAGGCCTTGGGCGCGGACTTCATCGACGAGTCCGAGGTGCTCACGCCCGCTGACGAAAGCTTTCACATCGATAAGCACGCCTTTACCGTGCCCTTCGTGTGCGGCGCGAAAGACTTGGGCGAAGCGCTTCGCCGCATCGGGGAGGGCGCGTCGATGATCCGCACGAAAGGCGAGGCGGGCACGGGCAACGTCGTCGAGGCGGTGCGCCACGCCCGCACCATCATGGGCGAGATTCGCCGCATTCAGAACCTGCCGCGCGAAGAGCTGATGACCACCGCGAGGGACCTCAGAGCGCCTTACGAGTTGGTCGTGTACATCCACGAAAACGGGACGCTACCCGTCGTGAATTTCGCCGCCGGGGGCGTCGCGACGCCCGCCGACGCCGCGCTCATGATGCAGCTCGGCGTGGACGGCGTGTTCGTCGGCTCGGGCATTTTCAAGTCGGGCGACCCCGTGAAGCGCGGTCAAGCCATCGTCAAAGCGGTGACGCACTACGATAACCCCGACATCTTGGCGGAAGTTTCCCGCGACTTAGGCGAGGCGATGGTCGGGATCAACATCCCTGACTTGAAAGAAGAGGAGCTTTTGGCGACGAGAGGCTGGTAAAGGTCGAGTAACTCCGCGAGAAAGATACACTAGTTTCGGGGCGATTCTTGTAGGAATCGCCCCGAAACAGTATGGCTCACCGGAATCTACGTCAATCCATACCGACGACGGCAAGCTCGAGCGCACGCTTCACCGCCGTTTCCAGTTTGCTCAAGCCCTCGTCCAACTCTTCATCGCCCATGTTGATGGGCGGAAGTAACCGGATGACGTTGCTGTAGGTTCCCGTCGGCAAGAGGATGAGCCCGTGGTCTCTAGCGTGCGTGACGACCGCTTCGACGGCGGCGGGGTGGGGCGTTACGCCGTCCTCGAAAACGAACTCGAGCCCGATCATTGCCCCCACACCGCGCACGTCGCCGATCTGCGGATGCTCCTTTTGTAGCGCGCCGAGGCGCTCTTTCGCCACTGCGCCGATCTCCTGCGCACGCGCTAAGAGTCCCTCTTCTTCGATGACCTCCAAGGTGGCTAAAGCGGCGGCGCACGCGGTCGGGTTGCCGCCGAAGGTCGAGCCGATCTGACCGGGCTGAACCTGGTCCATCACCTCCGCCTTGCCGACCACCGCCGAAACGGGAAAGCCCGACGAGAGCGCCTTGGCGCTCGTGACGAGGTCGGGCTCTAAGTTATAATGATCGACCGCCCACCACGCGCCCGTGCGCCCGATACCCGACTGAATCTCGTCGTCGATCCACAGTGCGCCGATTTCGTCGCAGTAGTCGCGTAGGGCGCGCAAGAACTCGGGGGGCGCGGGGATGAAACCGCCTTCGCCCGCAACGGGCTCGAGCAGAAACGCCGCCACCTCGCCCTCACCGACCGTGTACTTGACCATCTCACGCAGCCGCGTGAGGTCGCTCTGGCAGCACCTTCCGTCCTCTTTATCACTGGGTCCGGTATAGGGGCAGCGGTAGCAGTACGGGTACTGGGCGCGGTAGACTTCGGCGGCGCGGGGCGCGAAGCCCGCCTTGTAAGGGTTCGCCTTGCCCGTCAAGGAGAGCGCCATGTGCGTGCGCCCATGAAAGGCGTGGGTAAAGGCGACCACCCCTTGACGTCCGGTGGCGACGCGGGCGATCTTCACCGCGTTCTCCACCGCTTCCGCGCCCGAATTGATCAAAAAAGTCTTTTTGGGCGACGACCCCGGCGCGATTTCGCCCAGCTTTTCGCAGAGCTGGATGTAGGTTTCGTGCATCCCCACCGCAAAACAGAGGTGCTGAAAGGTCTCGCTCTGCCTGCGCACCGCCTCCAGAACTTTCGGGTGCGAATGTCCTATGTTCATGACCGCGATGCCCGTGGACCAGTCGAGATACTTCTTGCCCTCGCTGTCCCATACGTAAGACCCTTCGGCTCTTTGCGGGTAAAAGGGATGGACGGAATAAACGGCAGAGGCGACCGCCTGAGCGCGGCGTTCCGTCAAGTTTTTGTAACTCATTCCTAACCTCCTTTATGAATCAACTTAATAATTTTAAAACAAAACACTTTTTTAATTTAGTTATAAAGGCATTTTACATTGATTGCGCTTTAATCGTAAGATCACTAAATTATTTTATCACGCCGCTTTGTGCGCTGGAGCGGGATGTGAAGGGGCGCACTTTCCTATAGACTGAGCCATGACGTTTGAGGCAATCATTTTCGACATGGACGGCACGCTTATCGACACAGATGATATTCATTTTCGCGCCTATCACGAGGTGTTGAGCGCGCGAGACAAAGAGATCGACCGTGAGTTTTATAACGCCGAGATGAGCGGTCGCCCCAACATGGACATCTTACGCGACCTCTTCCCCGACCTCTCTGACGAGGAACGCGCCGATATTATGAACGAGAAAGAGGCGAAGTTCCGCGACTTCGCTGAGGACTTGACGCCCATGCAGGGCTTAATCGACCTGCTCTCTTGGATGGATAACAAGGAGATGAAGCGGGCGCTCGTGACGAGTGCGCCGCGTGAAAATGTGAACTTTATGCTGCAAGCGGCGGGTCTAGGCGAGACGTTCCCGGTGCTCGTCTTAGCGGAGGAGTTGGAGCACGGCAAACCCGACCCGCTTCCGTATGAGAAGAGCTTAGAGGAGCTAGGCGTCTCCGCTGAGCAGGCGCTCGTCTTCGAGGATTCGCTGGCGGGGGTTCGCTCCGCCTCGAGCGCGGGCATCCTCACGGTCGGTATGGCCACCACGCAAAAGCCCGAAGACCTCAAGAAGTCGGGCGCGGCGCTCGTCATTCGCGACTTCACCGACGAGGCGCTCTGGACGGTGCTACGTTCGGAGTAGTGCACCCGGTTTAGGCGCAGCGTAGATACGAAGCGTGCGGCCGGCAGCTTCCTCCGCTCAGCGTCGGCCCGGTGACGCCGACCAATGTGACCTTAGCGAAGCCGAGCTTGGTCAGCGAAAGCGACTCGCTGAAATAGAAGGTTGTGGCTGAGGCGGCGAGCGGCGTGCCTAGTTGCGTGGAAACGACAAAAGCGGACATCAGCTCGAGCTTTTTGAGCGTGAATGTTTTTATAAGACGCCTAGACCGAGGAGCCCGAAAAGAAGAACCGTCGGGAGTACCCGGCGAAAGATAGCGCGAAGGGCTCGAGTCAGAATTTTGTAAGAGCCTATCCGCTACCCTAACAACAGGTGCGAACGGTGTCCTGCAAAGGATTCTCCCAACCGTTCGCGCCCTTCTTTGTTCACTCAATAAAGAAAAGTTTCACAACTTTCTAGTTCGTGAATAATTTAGCAGATGCTAGCCCATTTACTGCACTCCTACTTGGGAGAATACCGACTGGTACGCACATTTAGGGACGATGTCTTTAGCGTTGTAGAAGCTTGCGTGAGCAGAGAAGTGTTGTTCTGCACGACTTTGCGCGCGCTGTTGCTTCAAGACACCTCGGAGAAGCCCAAGGTCGTTTCTATAACGCCGGGGAGAACGCTGTAGAGCGGGCGCGACATCTCCCCTTCGAAGTAAGTTTGAAGGTTCAAGTACGCGCGCCAGCGGGGGAGCGTAAAGTCGTTGAAGCCGTAGCGCAGCGTCACATCGACAAAGCGCTTTTCCAACGTGCAGCAACCAGAGGCTAGCGCCAAGCAGTCGCAGAGCTGGAGCAACCTGTCGTAGTCAGTGTAGGTCAGGTCCCCTACGTAACGCTCAACGAACGCCAGCTCCTCCTCCGAGCAGTCCCACGCGCCTATTGCCGTTTCCAGGGCGCGGTTATCGGATATGGGAAAGGAGTGGGTCAGGCAAATCTGCGCGGCGTCCGTGTAACCCTCCTCCGCGAGAAAGGTGTAGCCGTCGAGCATATGCCGGTTGGCGGTCACGCCCTCGCGCCGTCCGATGTCGTGGAGGTAGCCCAAGACGAGGGCTTCGCCGGGCTCGAGCCCTACACAATACGTTGCGATCGCCTCCGCCGCTCTACCCACGTTACGTGAATGCGCGACCCAAGGACCGGGGTTGCGCGCCTGCGCTTCGGCGAGGAACCCTTCAGCTTCGCGTAAACTTGGCACGTTCATCGCCTCAGCCTAAGCAACCGCTTTGACCTCTTGTAGCAGTTCGCGCGCGTGCGCGAGCGCCGTTTCCGTCGCCCCGCCCGAGAGCATCCGCGCGAGTTCGGCTTCGCGCCCCTGTGGGTCTAAGCGCGAGATGCGCGTGGTCGTGCGACCCGAACGCTCGAGCTTCTCTACAAAGAACTGCGTGTCGGCAAAGGCGGCAACTTGCGGCAGGTGCGTCACGACGAGCACCTGGTGGCGCGCGGCGAGGCGTTTGAGAAGCGCGCCGACCGAGCGGGCGGTCTGACCGCCGAGCCCAGCGTCCACCTCGTCGAAGATGAGCGTCGCGGCGTCCGTGCCCGTCGCGACGTTGAGGCTGAGCATGAGCCTCGATAGTTCGCCCCCCGACGCCACCGCGCTCAGCGGCGCGGGCGGCTCGCCCAAGTTAGCGCTAAAGAGAAAGGTAACTTTGTCCTGTCCGTGTTGGTTGACGTCGTCGCGGCGCTCTAAACCGACCACAAAATGAGCGTTCGCCATGCCGAGCGGACGGAGTTCGCGCGTTACGGTCTCGGAGAGGGTTTTGGCGGCGTCTCTTCTCGCGCAGCTCAGGGCGTCCGCTAGTGTTTGCAACGCCTCCCGTAAGCGCGCGCGCTCCGCCTCCAGGTCGCTCATATCACCTTCAGCCCGCTCGAGCCGCCGCAACTCCTCGCTCGCACGCTCGTAGTACTCGAGCACCGCCGCCACGCTGTCGCCGTATTTGAGCTTGAGCCCTTCGATCTGGGCGAGGCGGCGCTCGGAGCGCTCGAGCTGCCCCGCGTCCATCTCGAAATCGCTCAAAAAACTGCTCACTTCGGCGCTGATCGCTTCGGTGCTGGCGAGCGCGTCGCTCAGCTCACCGCCCAGGTCGGCGAGCGTCTTGTTGTAGCGCCCCGCGCCCTGCAGGTCGCGCAGGGCTAAAGCAATGAGGTCGACGGCGTTCGCTTCACCCTCGCTGAGCCCCTGCACCGCGCGGCTCGCACCCTGCACGATGCGCTCGGCGTGGCGCAAGCTGTCTAAACGGTCGCGGAGCGCCACCTCTTCATCCGCTTGGAGGTTTGCCGCGCCGATCTCTTGCAGTTGAAACTCGAGCATGTCGAGCCGCTGCGCCCGTTCGCGCAGGGCGGTTTTAAGCGCGGCGAGTTCTCTTTCGACCTCCGTAAAACGGCGGTAAGTGGCGCGGAGGTCGCGCAGCGTGCCTTGTGCTTTAGGCGGCAGCAAACGGTCTAACAGTTGACGCTGCGCCGCGCTATCTAGTAGCGTCTGCGAAGCGTGCTGTCCGTGGATCGCGATGAGGTGTCCGCCCACCTCGGAGAGTTCACCCACCGTGACGAGTTCGCCGTCCACACGGGCGCTAGAGCGCCCCGAACGCTGCAGACGCCGCGCCGCCGACTCCAAGCGGGCGTCCTCGAAAAGCCCTTGAATAAGCGCACTCTGCGCCCCGGTGCGCACGAGCGACGAGTCGGCGCGTCCGCCGATGAGGAGGCTCAGTGCGTCGATCAGGATGGACTTACCCGCGCCCGTCTCCCCTGTCAAGACGTTGAGCCCCGGCGAGAGTTCTAAGCGCAACTCGTCTACGATGGCGAAGTCTTTAAGCTCCAGAGCGACTAACACAGGGACAAGTATAAAGGGTGCGAGGAGGAGAAGACGTAAGAGGCTACAGAACCTTTGCGTCACAAGAGCGGGACGTGCACGTTGAGCCGATCCTACGTCCGAGACCTCTCATATTAGCTATACTGCAAGGATGAATGGGTCAGGGACGAACGAAGTGCGTTACGTCGAGTGTCCGCGCGACGCTTGGCAGGGTTTAGCGGGGTTCATCCCGACCGAAGAGAAGGTGCGTTACCTCAAGGCGCTCTTAGCCGCGGGCTTCCGCTCGCTCGACATGGGCTCGTTCGTCTCGCCGAAAGCCGTGCCGCAGCTCGCGGACACGGAGGACGTCTTGGCGTCCCTTAGCGCGTTGGGATCGGACGTAGACCTCTTGGGGATCGTCGCCAACGAGCGCGGTCTGACCCGAGCGGTAGACGCGCGCGTCACCAGCGTCGGCTACCCGCTCTCGGTGAACGAGACCTTTCAAAAGCGCAACACCGGGCGCGACTTGGCGGACTCGTGGAGACTCGCCGAGACGATGCTCGAGACGACCCAAGCTCACGGCGTCGGCTT
The DNA here is from genome assembly GCA_965213925.1 of Trueperaceae bacterium. GTDB lineage: Bacteria > Deinococcota > Deinococci > Deinococcales > Trueperaceae > CBDBZX01. The sequence continues at coordinate 2,603,258 of OZ243927.1, read as the reverse complement.
CACCGTCTACCTCTCGATGGGCTTCGGCAACCCGTACGGCGAGCCTTGGGAACCGGACGACACGGCGGCGGCGGTGGCGCGGCTCAGGGAGATGGGCGTAACGGACATCGCCCTTGCGGACACGGTCGGCACGGCGGACGCGGCGCGCGTAGACGCGGTGCTGCGCGCCGCGCAAGAGGTCGCCGCGCTCGCCACGCTCGGCTTACACCTGCACGCGCGCCCCGACGCTTGGCAGGAACCTTTGGAGGTCGCTCTGTCCTACGGGTTGCGCTGGTTCGAAGGGGCGCTCGCGGGCGTGGGCGGCTGTCCCTTCGCAGCGGACGACCTCGTGGGCAACTTGCCTACCGAACAGGTCGCGCCGTTTTTGGAGGTCAGGGGCTTCCGCACAGGTGTAGATAGAGAGCAATTGCCCGCGTTAGCCGAACGCGCCGCCGCGCTCAGCGCGCGCTACGGTAGCGCTCACGGTGCGGACCGCACGCACCGAGCGACCTGAACGTGGACGCGCTGCAAGAGAGGTTCGACCTCGAGGTCGCGAGGCAGCTGCGCACCGTCGCCCTCGTCCTGGCACTTCTTTACCTCTTCTACGCTCCGAGCCATCTCTTCGTATTAGAAGGCGCGGCTGCGCTCATTATGGCGGCGGTCGCCCTCGTCTCGTCCGCGCTCTTCATAACGCTATACCGGCGTTGGGGCGCGCGTCCGGTTCGCGCTGCTCGGGCGCATCCTTGCGCGGCGCTCCTCGTGGGCATCGTGCTCGGCAACTGCTTGACCCACCTCTATCTCACCGCCGAAATTGAACAGACGACCAACGTGCTCCTCCTCATCGTCGCTCTAGGCAGCCTGCTCCTCTCCCTTCCCTGGCTGCTCGGCTTAGTCGGTGTTACCTTGCTGAGTTGGGGGCTCGTCGTCGTCACGTTGCCCGAAACGGCGACCGCGGGAACGCTGCATTACGGCTTCGCGCTCTTCGCCGCGTCGCTCTTTTCGGTCCTAATTTACACGGTGCGCTCGAGCATCTTGAAACGTTTAGCGTCCGAGCAGCGCACCTTGGAGCGCACCGTGGCGTCGCTACGGGAGAGCGAAGAGCGCTTTCAGCGCCTAGCGGACGCGAGCTTCGAAGGGATCGTGGTGCACGAAAAAGGCCTTATCTTGGACGCGAACGCTAGGCTCGGCGCGATGATCGGCTACCGCCCGGACGAGCTTATCGGGCAGCATGTGGGTGAGTTCGTCGGGGCCGAGTCCGTCGCCTTTGTGCGAGAGCGCACCGCCTCGGACGTGGTGCGCAGCCAACCCGCCGAAATCGTCGGGCGTAGGCGCGACGGCAGCTTGTTGCCCGTGGAGTTGCTCGAGCGCTCCCTCCCCTACAAAGAGCGCACCGTGCGCGTCGCAGCCGTGCGCGACCTGAGCGATTACAAGCGCACCGAGGCGGCGCTACGCAGCTCGCAGGCCGAGCTGCGCGAGAATAACACCGCGTTGGAGCGAGCGAACCGCCTCAAGAGCGAATTTCTGGCGACCATGTCGCACGAGCTGCGCACGCCCCTAACCGCCGTTTTAGGCTTTTCACAACTGCTCGCCGACGAGCTTTTCGGCCCGCTTAATGACAAGCAGCAAGAGCAGGTCAAGAGCATCCACGACTCCGGGTCGCACCTGCTCTCGCTCATCAACGACCTCTTAGACCTCTCCAAAATCGAGGCGGACAGGGTGAGCTTGACGCGCCGCCAAACCCCTATGGAGCCGCTTTTGCAAGAGGCTCTGGAGGGCGTTCGCCCCAGCGCAGCGGCGAAGGGAATTCAACTCGCCGCTGCGCTGGGTTCCCTAGCACCCTTCTCCTGCGATCCACTGCGCGTGAAACAGGTGCTTTACAACTACCTCGCCAACGCGGTTAAATTCACGCCGCTAGGCGGGCGCGTCGAGCTGAGGGCGCAAGAGGTCGGCGGCTGGCTGCGCGTCGAGGTCGAAGACAACGGCATCGGCATCGCCGAGGACGACCTCGCCAAGCTCTTTCAGCCCTTTTCACAGGTGGACAGCTCGCTCGCCCGCAACTACGGCGGTACAGGCTTGGGGCTTGCGCTCAGCAAGCGTTTGGTCGAGTTGCACGGCGGCGAGGTGTGGGTGAGGAGCACGCCCGGTGAGGGGAGCTGCTTCGGGTTCTCGCTGCCGAACACCCTTTTAGAAGAAGAACAGGGCGCAGTCCACGCTGAAAGAGACCGCGCTCAAAGCGCAGATACGCCACTTGTAGAGACGTCGGAATAAGAAGAATCCGGACCCCTTAGATACAAAACCAGTTTCCTTTGATGTGGCGGGTAGTGGCTCTGTCTGGGATGACACGGATGTCAAAGCAAGGGGTTGAAACCCCTTGTTTGTTGCCTGGAGACGGTAGAAGGCGTACACAACAGCATTCGACTTAGAACCACTACCATGTGGCGAAACGCTACTATCCCCGCCGAACTCAACCCGGCACGTCGAACCCTCGAGCCTCCAACTCCTCTTTCGCCACCTCCAAAACCTGCCGCCGCGCCTCCTCCATGTCGGCGTGTACCGTCGCGCCCGCCGCCGCGACGTGTCCGCCGCCGCCAAACGCCAAGCAGACCGCCTGCGCGGAGACGCCCTCACGGGCGCGCACCGAAATCTTCGTTTTCGGTCCCGCCTCGTCCGTGCGCTCCTTGAGAAAAATCGCGAGTTGCGCCCCTTCCGCGTAGCGGATAAAACCGACGTAGTCGTCCGAGTCGTCGTCAGTCGGACCGATCTCGTCGCGCATCCTCTGCGTCAAGCGGGCCATCGCGACCAAGCCGCCCAGCGGGAATTCGGCGGTGGACATCACCTTGCCGAGCATCCTGAAGTAGTCGGGGTGACGCCACTGCAAGCGGTCGGTGAGTTCGGCGTAGGGTACACCCTTAGCGATGAGGTCGCCCGCCGCTTGAAGGGTCGCCGGCGCGGTGTTGCCGTAGCGGAGGTTGCCCGTGTCGGTCAGGATGCCCGTCAAGCAGGGCGTCGCGATGGCGGGGCTCCAGGGAACCCCCATCGCGTCGATCACGTCTTTGACGATGTGCGCCGTTGCCGCGCGGTCCGGCTCGACGCAGGCGAGGTCGCCGAAGCGGACGTTCGTCCCGTGGTGGTCGAGGTTGAGCGTGAACGCGGCACCTTCTAAGGGCGCACCCTCAGCGCGGTCTTCGTCCGCCACGTCGAGAATCGCCAGGAGGCACCTTTCGGGCAGCGTCTCTAGCGGCGCGGAGAGTTCGCCCTCTTCGGCTAGAAACGCGAGGTAGCGCGGAGCTTCGAGCGGCAGCACCGTCTCTTTACCGAGCGCGTCCAGGGCGCGTTTAAGCGCGAGCGTGCTGCCGAGCGCGTCGCCGTCTGGGTCCACGTGGGCGATGAGGACGACGGGTCCTTCCCAGGCACGAAGTTTGTCAGCGACGGCTTGAATCTTAGCGCTGTAGTCGGTTTCACCGGAGTTGTCAACGGGGGCGGGCGTACTCATCCTTGTAGTATACGCCGGCGCCTCGAGGAGGGAAGGAGTCAAAAGAGTCATTTGTACCCGAAGCCGTGAGACGGCTATGCGAGACGGCACGCCGCCAAGAACGACGTTTGAGTAATGACGAATACGGCATAGTCCGCTAGACTCGTCTACCCTTAAACTAGACGTTAGGTATTACGACTACATCACCCCTAGAGAAAGCGAGCGATGCGTGAATTACGAGGACGAACGGGCGCTAGCCACCGAGCAGAGGAGACGGGAGCCGGTGCAGGGCGCGGCGCAGGAAACGCAGGGCGAAACTCGAGCCCAGGATGAAGCTGAAGAGTCACAGGCTGTAACCTCACAATTTGAGGAACAAGGTGCTGAGGCGCAGACGTCGGACGGGCGCGAAGAGGAACAGCTCGAGGTGGCTCTCGGGCGGCCCAGGGTGCCTCTCCCCGCAGCGTCACAGACCGCTGCGCCCCCGCCGGGTCCTCTGCGCTCCATGCGGCGCGTTTTTCTCCTTTTGGGTCTTCTCTTTACAATCGGGCTCGTCGCGCTGAGTGTCCAGCGCCCGGAGGAGCCCCAACTCCACTTCGCGCAGCGCGGCCTGCCCGAAGTGGTCGCTCCGAGCGGCACCCTGCTCAGCGTCTTCGAACAGACGCGCCCGGCGAGCTTGCAGCTCGAGGTGAGAAGCGGCAACGTTTTTAACTCGGTTGTGCAGGGCGTCGGCTCCGGCTTTTTCATCTCGCCCGACGGTCTCGTCCTGACGGCGTATCACGTGGTCGACCCGACCAACCCCGGTCAAGCCCGTGAGCGCAGCATCGTCGCGGTCGGTCCCAACCAGATGCGCTACCCCTTGGAACTCATCGGCTTCGACGCCTACCTCGACCTCGCGCTCTTGCAAGCGGACGTCTCTAATGAAGTTCCCTACCTGCCGCTCACGGGCTTAACCACTGAGATTGGCAGCGAGGTACTGGCTATCGGCAACAGCCGCGGCGACTTTTTGGAGGGGCGCGTCGGCGAGGTCACGCGCCTAGACGTCGCGCCTCTCCGCTCGACATTCGCCGATACCGCCATCGAACTCACCGCCCCCCTCGCCCCCGGCGACTCGGGCGGCCCAGTCATCAACGCGGACGGCGAAGCCATCGGCGTCGTGAGCTACATCGCGCTTTCGGGCGCACCACAAGGCATCATCGCGCCCTTCGCCGAAGAGGGCGGGCGCTTTAACTCCTACGCGGTGCCGGTCTCCGCCGAGAGCGACGTGATCGCGAGCTTGAGGGCGGGCGAGCGGCGCGACATTCCGGTGATCGGCTTTACCTTGGGTTCACGGCGCTACGGTCTGACGGGCGCTTATAACCCGCGGCGCGAGCGCCGCTTCGACTTGGGACCGCGTGCGGGCGTCATTGTAGGCAACGTCGCGCCGAACAGCCCGGCAGAAAGAGCGGGCTTGCGCGACTTAGAAGCCGAGCCCATCACCAACGACGCCGGGCAGGTCGTAGACTTCGATCTGCGAGCAGATGTGATCACCGCAGTGGACGGTCAACGTACCAGAAACTTCGACGAGCTACTCGGCGTGTTGCGCGAAAAAGGTGTCGGCACGGAGGTGACGATTACGGTGCAGCGCGGAGGTGAAACCGTGGACTTAGCGCTAGAACTCGCATCTAAGTCCGTCACCTTCGGTGCTCAGTAGTGGTAGGGTCGTTCACAGCCTATTCTCGAGGAGGAATTCATGCCTTTTGTTCAAGTTGCAACCGAGCGAGACTACCCTGTCAACCTCTATTTTCAAGACTACGGTGAAGGTCCGCCCGTCGTACTCATCCACGGCTGGCCCCTCAGCCACCGCATGTGGGAGTACCAGGTCAACGCGCTGACCGAGGCCGGCTACCGCTGCGTCGCGTTCGACAGGCGCGGCTTCGGCGATTCGGACAAGCCCTGGAGCGGTTACGACTACGACACGATGTCGAACGATGTCCACGAACTCATCAAGGCGCTCGACCTGCACGACGTGACCTTAGCGGGCTTTTCGATGGGCGGCGGCGAGGTGGCGCGTTATTTCGGTCAGTTCGGCACAGACCGCGTCTCTAAAGCGATGCTCATCAGCGCGGTGACGCCTTACATGCTTCAGACGGACGATAACCCTGACGGCGTGCCGCAAGAAGCGTTCGACGAATTTATGGAGAACGTCAAGGAGGACCGCATCGCCTTTTTAGACAGCTTCGGCAAGCAGTTTGTCAATTACGACGACGGCGACTCCATTAGCGACGACTTGCTCCACTACAACAAGATGATCGCGGCGTTCTGCTCGCCCAGGGCGATGCAAAGGTGCATCACGGCGTTCGGCACGACGGACTTTCGCCCCGACATGGAGAAGATCACGGTGCCTACGCTTATCGTCCACGGCGACGCTGACCAGATCGTCCCGTTAGACGCGAGCGGCAAGCAAGCTGCCGAGATGATCAAAGACAGCCGCTTAGAGGTCATCGAGGGCGCACCGCACGGGCTTCAGTACACGCACACCGAGAAGCTTAACGAGTTGATGCTGGACTTTTTGCGCTCCTAAACTTCAACCTAAATACACCGTCAACTAAACAATGAAGTATGTCATTCTGAGCGGAACGCAGTGGAGCGTAAGAATCTCTGCCCTTGCTGACTCCTCTAACAGAGATTGCGAGACGAGACCCTTACGCCTTCGGCTCAGGGTGACATCAGTAAGAAGGTATCAATACTTAGTTGACGGTGTACTAAATAGCGCCTGGATGATGTCTGGGCGCTATTTTCTTGGCTTACCGACACCTTCCTCGCGGAAGAAACGGGTTTAGGGCACATAAAAGTCTGTACCTCTCCCCTACTCGCGCAAGGTTCCGCTCGTCTATTATAGGCTAACCCTCATAAGGAGACCCTCTTGAGCCACTCAACGACCTATCACGCGACCTTCCTCTTCCCCGAAACGCTGGAGAGAATCACCGGACGCCTCAGCACACAGGGTGGGCGCATCGTGGACTTTGAAGAGGGTGAGGCGCGCGCTGAAGACGTGCAACTGACCGGCACGGTGACGCCTGGGCTTATCGACGCGCACGTCCATCTCTTATTGGACGCGAGCGCGAATCCAGTAGCGTATCTACAAGCGCTGAGCCTGACGGAGCGCGTGCTGTTAGCGCAGAAGAACATGCGCGCGCAGCTCGGGGCGGGTGTGACGACGGTGCGCGACCTGGGCGGACCGGACAACGTCGCGGTCGACCTCGGCAGGGCGGTCGCCGAGGGGCGACTCAGCGGACCGCGCGTCCAGAGTTCGGGGCGCAACCTCACCATGACGGGTGGTCACGGGCATAAGTTGGGGCTCGAGGCGGACGGACCTGACGCCATGAGGCGGGCCGTGCGCGGCGAACTCAAAGCGGGCGCACAGGTGGTCAAGTTTATGGCGACGGGCGGCGTTTTGACGCAAAACGTGCGGGCGGGCGCAACGGCGCTCACCGAGGACGAGCTGCGCGCGGGCGTCGAGGAGGCGCACAAGGCGGAGCGGCGCACCGCCGCGCACGCGCAGGGCTTGGAGGGGATCAAGAATGCCCTTCGCGCGGGCATCGATACGGTCGAGCACGGCGCGTTCGACGAATGGGACGAAGACGCCTTGGACATGCTCAAGACGCGCTTTTTAGTGCCGACTTTAGCCGCGCCAGACGGCATCCTTTCCGGCGGCGACGACGCGGGAATGCCCGACTGGGTCCTAGAAAAAACGCGCCCTATCGCCCGGCGGCACCGTGAAAATACCGCCGAGGCCTACCGGGCGGACGTGCCCATCGTCTCCGGCACCGACTCAGGCACGCCCTTTAACCCGCACGGCAACCTGCATAGAGAGTTGGCGCTACTCGCCCAAGTTGGCGTGGACCTCTCGGACGTCTTTCGCGCCGCGACGACGGTGGCAGCGGACGCGCTCGGGCTGGCGGGGCAGGTCGGCACGCTGCGACCCGGCGCGTTCGCCGACCTCACAGCGTGGGACGGCAACCCGTTGGAGGACGCGAGCGTCTATAGACGCCCGCAGCGCATTGTTTTTGGTGGCGTTGTCGTGAAAAGCGATGAATCTGAAACGCTGACCACGTAGGGGTGATTCATGAATCACCCCTACACAGCGCCGCGCTCGAATGTAGACGGCGTAGCGCGGTTATTCAAGGTACGTATACCCCACCAATTCTGCATTGTAGGTCTCTAAGAGGTCGCTCGCCTCTTGCGCCGTGATATCTCCTGCCTGGAGGCGCTCGTCGACCTCCTCTTTGAGCCGGCCGTAAAGCTCTACGGCTTCGTAGCCCATGTTTTCGATCACGCGCCGCGCCTTCTGACCGCCCACGACGCGCTCGAGCACAAACCCGCCCTCGCCCGTCACGCGCACGTGCGCCTCGTTCACCCGCCCGAAGAGGTTGTGCGAGTTGGCGAGCACGTCTTGGTAGGCCCCCGACAAGAAGACGCCTAAGTAGTAAGGCTCGCCTTCGCGCAGTGGGTGCAGCGGCAGCGTCGCCTTGACGTCGCGCAGGTCGATGAACTTATCTATTAGTACTTCCACACTTCGCTGCACCAACTGATTGCGTCTGTTTCTTCTCGCATCCGCTCGCACGTTTCTTTGCTACAGCAATGAAACGTGGAAATACTATATCTTCCCGTCCGAGTCGCAACTTATGTCGACCAGAGTCGCGTTTCTCGTCGGCGCTTCGTCCAGGCGGCTTAGGGGCGCAACCGGGAAGAGCGCGCCGATGGCCCAACTGTCGGGCAGGCTCTGGAAGAGGCTGAAGTTGCAGATGTACTTGTCCGCTAAGAGTTTCGGCAAGTCTTCGAACTCGTCGGGGACGTACTCGAGCCCCTGAATCACCCTGGAGACTCGGTCCAAGATGCGGCTGTAGAGGCTCTCGATGTGCGCCCGCTCCAGGAGGCTTAAGTAGCCTAAGTCGAAGAGGTTGTGCATCGTGTCCTTGTTGCTGGCCGCCTCAAAGTAGACCTCGCGGTAATTTTTGAGCGTGATGTCCGTGAGAAGCTCGCGCATGTCAGAGACGAGCGTGTGAGCAGGTTCACTCAGTTCGGGCAGCTCGAGCGGCGCTCGGGTCGGACCGACCGCGTCCACGACCGGCAAGACGACGACCGCGTGGTGCGCGGTGAGCGCCCGCCCCGACTCGGTGACGAGGTGCGGGTGCGGCGGCACACCTGCGCCGTTACCAGCAGCGTCACAAACCTCTTGCACGGCGTAGACGACGGCGTCGGCGTACTCCTGCAGGCTGTAGTTCGCGGAGACGTAGAAGGTCGTTTTGGAGCCGTCGTAGTCCACCGCGAGCCCGCCGCCCACGTTGAGGTAGCGAATCGGCACGCCTAAGACGCGGAGCTGCGCATAGGCTTGCGCCGCCTCGCGCACCGCCACGCGGATTTTGCGGATGTCGGTGAGTTGAGAACCGACGTGGCAGTGGAGCATCTCGAGCGTGTGCAAACGCCCGCATTCCTTGAGCCGCTGCGCGACCTTGACCATCTCGGCGGCGGAGAGCCCGAACTTGGCGCTGTCGCCGCCCGAGTCCGCCCACTTGCCCGAGCCCTTCGCGTGGAGCTTGAAGCGCAGCCCCAGCGCGGGCTCGACGCCTAATTCCTCACCTATGCGCAACACGCGCTCCAACTCGGCGTATTTCTCCAGGGTGATGACGACGCTTTTGCCGAGCTGCCGCCCGCGCAGCGCCAGACGAATAAAGTCGTCGTCCTTAAAGCCGTTGCAGCAGAGCAGTGCGTCCGGGTGGATGTCCTGCGCCAAGCAGATGGCGAGTTCGGCCTTGCTGCCCGACTCTAAGCCGGTGCGGTAGCGCGCGCCGTGCTCGGCGATCGTCTCGACCACGACGCGGCGCTGGTTGACCTTGATCGGGAAGACGCCCTGGTAATGTCCGCCGTACCCAGCCTCTCGGATCGACGCGGCGAACGCGCTGTTAAGCTCGTCCAAGCGGTGCTCTAAAATCTGCGGAAGGCGCAGCACGGCGGGCAGCGTGTGACCTTGTGCCTGAAGGTCGGTGACGATATCTGAAAGCGCGACGCCCTGACCGTCAGCGGAGGGCGAGACCTGCATCTGCCCGCCCTGTCCAACGCGAAAATAGCCGCCGCTCCAGGTCGGCACGCCGTACAGCTCGGCGGCGTCGGCGGCAGAAAAACGGCGTGTCGAGGGGCTCATGCTGATCAGGCTCAAGGACGACTCCTTAGGATAGCTCAAACGTTTTGAAGGGGAAATGGGTGGTGCGTCAAACAAGGAAGAGCGTATTACGCTTCTAAGCGAGCCGGTGTATAGGAAACCGCGTCAGGCTCGAGCCGCCCGGACATAAAATGCATAGAAATCGTATCTGAACCCGCTGTGTCATCCGCACTTTGTACACATCCGCGCCACGACACGCTTGAAATGAGGCTACGTCTCGAGTCGCAGGTTCCCACCAGTCCCGCACAGCCGTTCTACCTGATGTTAAAAAGTTGCGTTTGAGGTCGAGATAGCGGTTCAACACCGGCCTTTTACACCCAGAACAGGGTATTTAGTGGCTATAAGATAGCAGCAGTTCAAGAGCCGAGATTTCTACGCCACTTCTTTTCACATCCGCAGAAATACCTCAGTGGTCACCTTACTTATATAAATGTTGAATTCTTTACATGTGTTAGTATTGGGGTCGTACGTTCCAGTTGAATAGTGGGCGACTTAGAGTGAAATATTTTACTTCAGGAGGGATAAATACGTAGGTCGTGGTGTGCCTCGATCTCATGACGCAAACCTAATCACCCTGGCACATTCGGGCGTTCAGGTTAGGTTGTCGCGAAGGCTGGCAATGAGGGCTCGAGGCTAGGGTCAAACGTTCATTCACAGGAGGAAAGTATGAAAACCCATCTCAAGGGTTTCGGTGCGGTGATCATGGCTGCGTTCGCGCTGCTCGTCCTAGCGGCGTGCGCAGACCTGACGCAGGAGAACACCTCGCAAGAAACGCTCAACAAGGAGCTTGGCACGGTGTCGGGCTACGTCTCCTTGCGCAAAGCGGGGCAGCCCGTCGAGGGCACGACGGTGAGCGTCGTCGGCGAGGAGACGAGCGCCGAAACCGACGCGGACGGCTTCTACAGCCTGTCCGTGCCCAAGGGCACGCAGGCGTTGGAGTTCCGCCAAGAGGGATACGCCACCTCGCGGGTCGAAGGCTTGCGCGTCACCGAGGGCGAAGAGACCTTCTACGACACCATCCAGCTTGAAATCTTTGACCCCTTCTTGCCCACCCAGCCCCCCGAACTCAACGTGAGCGTCGACAACGGCGACAGCTTCACAGGCGGCGGCGAAGAGGACACCTTCACCTTCACCGTCGACGGCGAACTCGCCGAGCCGGACGTCAACGGTTTCACCTTCTCGTCCGCCGCCTTGGGTCAGAGCCGCGGCAGCTCGGGCTACCTCAATCAGTTTGTGCCGGGCGTGCCCTTCGACTTTAACGGCAGCGAAACCGAGGTCGCCCTCTCCGCCGAGGGCTTCGAAGGCGACACGACCTTGCACGTCGTCACCTACGACCTCAACCAGAACCGCACCGAGGTCATCCGCTACGTCGAGGTCTTTTCGGGTCAGTCGAACTTAGCCGACATAGAGGACTTCACCGGACAAGCCATCACCTTCAATGACGTGGGCGTATTCGGCACGCAGAGCATGGCTTCGGAGGACGCCGTCAACACCTTCACCACGGCTGAATTCATGGACGCCGTGCGGGCGAACGATCTGGACGCGCTAGGCCGCATGGCGCAGAGCTTCGCCCCGAGTGAACTGGGCACGCAGGACTTCTTGGACGAATACATCGTCTGGGTCGACCTCTTTTTCAGCTACGATTTCACCACGGGCGCGGACTTGCCGACCGCCTTCCAGATCTACAGGCAGTTAGAGGGCGAGGATGACTTCCGCCTCATCGGTCAAGTGAGCCCTGCCCAAGCCGATCTCGACCCCGAGAACCCCACGAGTACAGAATTCGGCTACCGCGACGCGACGCCAGCGCTGCAACCCGGGCTGAGTGCGACCTACCGCGTCGTCGCGGTGCGCGGCGCGAATGAGGCTCAGACGGGTACCTTCAGCGTCACGCCGTTAGAGGCGTTTTTCGTGGACGCCGACTCGCCTGAGAACGGCGCGACGGACGTTCCCGTGCTGCCTGAATATGAGCTTACCTTCCGCGAACGCAGCAACCTGGTCTACTACGGCGCAGTTGTTTTAGACCGCGTCCACGCCGACGACAACTTCGCCGAGTGGATCGCGGCGTTCTTGATCGACAACACGGACATCACGGGCACGGCGATCCCTCATAACTTCAACGGCACCGCCACGACTGAGACGCTGCAACCTTTCCACACCTACGACTGGCAGCCCGTCGCGGTGACCACCAACGGCGAACTGACCAACGAGGGCGTCGAGGGCGAAACGGCCATTTCAGTCGCGGCCGACTTCTTCGACCTGTTCGGCGTCGGCTTCGGCGTCGAGGACGGTCCGGTCAACACCTTCACGACCGGCGACGGCTCTGACGACGACTCGGACGACGGCTCCGACGAAAGCGACTAGGAGGACTTATGAAACGATCAATCATACTCGCGCTACTCCTAACGGTTGCGCTCGCCGCGTGTAGCACGGACGTCGCCGCGCCTACCCCCGGAGCCGCTCCGGGCACGAGCCGCCCCGACGTCAGCGTGGACAAAAGCCAGAACCTCGTCGAAGGTCAGCTCATCGTCGGCTATCAAGAGGGCGTTGACCCGGCGGACTTAGCCGCCGCGCTCGGCGCGACGCTCCGTACCGACTGGACGCAGCTCAACGCGGCGCTTTTAGAGCTGCCCGCGAACCTGAGCGTCACCAAAGCGGAAGCGACCGCGAGCCGCCTCAAAGGACTGCGCTACGCGCAACCGAACCGCGTCGTGTGGCAAGAGCCCCTGCGCGCCGATGAGGTCAACACCGCGGGACTAGAGACGCAACAGTTAGATATCAACGACCCCGAATACGACAAACAGTGGATGCACCGCCAGATGGACTCCGAGGGCGCGTGGGCAGAGGGCGTCAGCGGCGCGGGCGTGCGCATCGGCATTCACGACGAGTTTATGGACCACCGCCACCCCGACCTGGTGGACAACATGTTCTACCCCGGTTACGACGGTTTCACGGGCACGCTCATCGAAGAGGACACGCCGTTCGACGGTCAGGGCGAGCACGGCACCTGGGTCGCGGGCACGGCGGCGGGCGTGGCGAACGAGTTGGGGGGACGCGGCACGGCGTACGGCGCGAGCATCGTGCCTTTAGCCATCAGCGATCCTGAGACGGGCGGGCTCACGACGACCGCAATCATCAACGCCGCCCTCTTCGCCGCGGTCGGTCCCGACGGCGCTTTAGGCGGCGACGACCGCGCCCCCGGCACGGACGCCGAAACCGGACCTTACGTCCACATCGTCAACATGTCGTGGGGCAGCTCGGGTTACGACCAGATTGTCAAAGACACGATGGACTTCATGCTCACCTCGGGCATCGTGCTCGTCACCTCGGCGGGCAACACGCCCACCGAAGGCTTCGCCGAACCCGCCTGGCACCCCGGTCTCATCAGCGTCGCCGCGACGCTACCGACCGACAAGCGCACCGACTTCTCCAACCGCGGTCTTCACCTAGACGTGGCTGCGCCCGGCGAGAACATCTGGACGACGGCGTCACGCGACTGCGCCTTCGCCGAGCCGGACTTCTCCGCTTGCGACCCAGAAAGCCCCGAAGCGAAGTACGAGTTCGTCAGCGGCACCTCGTTCTCGGCACCTGCGACGGCGGGCACCGCCGCGCTCATCTTAGAGGCGAGCGCCGAGCGCGACCGTGACGGGAACATTACCGAGGTTTTAGGCGCGGCGCAAGTGCGTAAAATCTTGGAAGAGACGGCGATGAGACCCGCGGATTACGACTTTAACGACCTGGGCTTTGGCATCGTGAACTCCGAGGCGGCGGTCGAACGCGCCCTGGAGGTCGCCGAGGGCACGCGCCGCGTCAAGGCGGGCGGCACGTTGGTCGTGCAGACCACGCTCGCGGGCGACGAGAGGGTCAACGTGCCCAAGGTCGGCTTGACCTTGATTCCCTTAGGCAGTCAGCCCGGACCCATCGAATACACGCAAACCTCCGACGGGCGTCTGGTCATCCCTTCGGGCACCGGGCTCTTTCAGCAGATCGACTCCGGCTCGTACCTGCTCCAGGCGAGCGGCCCGCACACCGCGACAACGGGCTTAAACGCGATCACCGCCGAGACGAAAGTTAACATCGCCCCGGGCGAGACGGAAGTTGTCAGCTTCGAACTCGACGTCGACGCCTTCGAAGACCCCTTCGAGCCGAACGCGACGCCCGAAGAGGCGGCGGAAATTGCCGAGGTCGGCGTCACCGCGAGAGCCAGCCTCTACGACCCTGAAAACGAAACCGACGTGGACGTGTACGCGCTCCAAGTCGAGGAGGGCACCCCGTACCGCGTGAACTTGGAAACCGTTTCGGGTGCGTTCGACACCTTCTTGCGCGTTCTAGCCGAGGACGGCACGCTCATCGCCGAGAACGACAACAACCAAGACGAGACGCTCGGCACGGACTCGCTCGTCAACTTCACCGCGCCGGCGACGGGCACGGTCTACGTCGAGGTCACGGAAGTGAGCGGCGCGGAGGGCGCGCCGGACACGAACAGCCCCTTCAACCTCTACGACATGGACGTCGCCCCCTTCATCGGTGAGGAAGAGGAACCTAACGGCAGCGCCGTCGTAGACGGCACGACGATCAACGACGTCGACCTCTCTAACGCGCAAGAGATTCCCTTCGGTAGCGCCTTGGACGCCGAAATATCGGAAGCCTCCGACGTGGACATTTTCACCTTCGAGGTGTCAGAGGGTGCGACGATCGTGGCGGACGCGGAGACGCTCTCCTCGGGCGCGCCCGACACCCTCTTAGGGCTCTACGACGCCGAGGGTGTACAGGTCGCTTTTAACGACGACTTCACCGGACGCGAGTCCCGCGTGACCTACACCTCCGAGTCGGGCGGCGTCTACTACGCCGTCGTGACGCCCTGGGACGCCATCAACCCCGACAACGCCACGACGGGCGAGTACGGCTTTATCGTCACGAGCTTTCTCAACCCGCCGACCGAGTAACGCTAAATAGGTCGGTAGCTTAAACCGAAGCGCCTCACCTTAGTCAATGGGTGAGGCGCTTCTCTGTTTACCAGCTCAGCTTTTATCAGCACTTCTAAAGAAGAGAACGTCACATGGTTTTAGCTCAGTCTGTCCGACAAGCTCGGTCAGTTCATCACTTAACTTAATGGTGTGCGGGTTGAAGTTCATGAGATAACCTCTCTCACCCCGACTTGTCAGCCGTACCCCTTCGGGCAAAGAAGTGAACAAGAGTTCAGTGGACACCAACACCTCTTCGAATATCGCACGGTGCAGCGCGTCACCCCCCCACATCCCTAAAACAGTGCACCGCCCCGCTCCGACCTCTTGACGGGTCAGGGCAGCGGTACCCGCGTAGGCGTCCGCTTTATACGTTGCCAGCACGTCAGCGGAGGTCGGCGTGAGCACGTCCGCCCAGGTGCGGTAGGCGTAGCGTTCGCCCTTGAGTTCCACCTCTTCTTCAACACCAGGGCGTAACCCGTCCACATGGTCAATACGCACGCCCATCAGCTCAGCGAGTGGACCCGGCGCAGGAGCGTGAGCGATGTTCGTGAGCGTCTTTGCGCCACTACGCGGGCCCAGCACGAGATGTCCGCCTGCTTTGACATAGTCCGTAAGATGCGCCGCCAGAGCTTCGTCTACGAGATGCAGCGCAGGGGCAAAGACGACCTTGTAAGCACCCAAATCTTCGCTCGGGTGAAGAATGCTGACCTCTAAGCCCAACCCTCTCAGCGTCCGGTAGTAGTCGAGCAGGAGCGCCCAGTAGTTCCACCCTTGCGCGTGCGGCTGCAAGTGCGTCGCCCAGAGGTTTTCGATGTTGAATAGAAGCGCGACACTCGCCGTGACCTCTTCCGAAGCGGCTAACTCTGCCGCAACTTGCTTCGCCTCTTCGCTCGCCCTGTCCGCCGAGCCATCATGCAAATTCATCCCTGCGTGCATCAGCTCTTGTGCCCCTCTCGCGGCTCGCCACCGGAAGTACGCCACCACGTCCGCCCCGTGCGCGAACGCCTGATGCGACCAGAGCCGCACCGCGCCGGGCATGGGCAAGGGGTTCGAGGGTGCCCAGTTGACGGGTCCCGGCTGCTGTTCCATCACCCAAAAGGGCTTGCGCTTCGCGCCGTAGTAGAGGTCGTGCATCATGGAGGTGAGGTCGGGGTGGGCGGTGCGCATGAAGTGCGTTTTCACCTCATCAGGGAGGAAGCTAGTCTCGAGCGTCCCCAAGGGGTAATTATCCCAGGTCAAGATATCTAAGTTTTTAGCGAGCTTGTAGTAGTCGAGGTCAGCGAAGTAAATCATCGCGTTATGTGTCACAGGCTTATTCGAGTGCTGACGGATGAGGTCACACTGCAGCTTGTCGTAGTCCACCACCGAATCCGACGAGAAGCGGTAGAAGTCCAAGCTGTGGCTCGGGTTGGGCTCGGTGACGGTCAAATTGGGCAGCTCGACCTCTTCAAAGGAGGTGTACTCCATACTCCAGAAGACGTTCCACCAGGCTTCGTTGAGCTTTTCGACGTCGCCATATTTTTGCTCGAGCCAGACCCGGAACGCCCGTTCACAGTTTTTGCAGTAACAGCGGATCGTGTCGTGACAGCCGTACTCGTTATCCGTCTGCCACGCCTGCACCGCCTCGTGCGAGCCGTAGCGCTCCGCAAGCAGCGTGACAATGCGCTTAGTCTCTCTTCGGTAAGACGCCGAATTGAAGCAGTAGTGGCGACGGGAGCCGAATTTGCGCACGCGCCCCTGCTCGTCTACCTGCAAGACGTTGTCGTACTTGTCGATGAGCCATTTAGGAGGCGTCGGCGTCGGCGTGCCCAGAACGACCTTTAACCCCGCGTCTCCGAGAATGTCGATGGAGCGGTCGAGCCAGTCAAGCTCGAGCCTCCCGTCCTCCGGCTCCAAGCGGCTCCACGCAAACTCACCGATGCGCACCCAAGTGAGACCCAACGCTTTCATCCGCTTCGCGCCTTGTTGCCAGGTCTCTTCAGACCAATGTTCGGGGTAGTAGCAGGTTCCTAGTGTCATGAAGTGTAGTGTACGACGGGTGGCTCGAGGGTCGGGGTGTATACCGGGAAAGCACTTCAGCCAGTCAGCACTTTAGGAGAACCGGAAGAGGTACAAATCAACACATTGCCGAGGTCTGTATATTAAGCTGTAACAATGAATACCACCCCCCTCACCTGTCAGAAACACCTCTTCTCTCTACCGGAGGATAGCCACTATCTCAACTGCGCGTACATGTCGCCGCTTTCGCATAGGGTCGAGGCGGCGGGCTTAGAGGGCGTGCGGCGGAAGTCTGCACCTATGCAGATTACGCCTGCGGACTTCTTTGATGAGAGCAGCAGAGCGAGAGACCTCTTCGCGCAACTCGTCAACGCCTCACCGGAGCACGTGGCGCTTGTGCCGTCCGTTTCCTATGGAGTGGCGACGGTGGCGAAGAATCTCCATATTGAAAGCGGTCAGCGTATCGTGACCTCGGCGGAGCAGTTCCCCAGCAACATGTACGTGTGGCGGCGGATGCGGGACGAGGGGGCGGACTTGCAGGTTGTAGCGCCGCCGGAAGGAATGCCGCGTTATCAAGGGTGGAATGAAGCGCTTTTAGAGGCGATTGATGAAACCACCGCGCTCGTCGCGTTGCCCCACGTGCACTGGGCAGACGGGACACGCTTTGATTTAGAAGCGATTGGGGCTAAGGCAAGGGAGGTCGGAGCAGCCTTTATCATCGACGGCACCCAGTCCCTCGGCGCACTTCCCTTTGACGTGGCGAAACTGCAACCCGACGCGCTCATAGCAGGGTCGTATAAAACGCTGATGGGTCCGTATGGGCTCGGCTTCGCCTATTACGGCGAGCGGTTTTTGCAAGGGACTCCTTTAGAAGAGACTTGGATAGCGAGGCGCGGCAGCGAGGACTTCAGCCGCTTGGTGGACTATCGGGACGAGTACGCGGCGGGCGCAGTGCGCTTCGACGTGGGCGAGCGCAGCAACCCCATCCTCTTGCCGATGCTCGTCGCCGCCTTAGAAGACCTTTTGGAGCGTCGTCCCGAACGGGTTCAAGCGTACTGCGCCGACCTCTTTCGCGAGCCGATCCAGGCGCTCTGCTCACATGGCTACCGCGTGGAGGATGAGGCGAGTTCGTCACGCCACCTCTTCGGGGTGCGCTTGCCACAAGAGGTTGACTTGGAGACTTTACGCCAAGCCTTAGAAGCGCGTCACATCCACGTCTCCGTGCGGGGTGACGCGGTGCGGGTTGCGCCGAACGTCTATAACGATGAGGCGGACGCGGCGGCGTTGGCGGACGTACTTGCGAGCGCTGTTACTTGACGGCGGAATCTGCTCTATTCCACCGACCTCTCGGAAGTCGGCTCGAGCATCTTAGCCGAGTCTATAAAATAGCCCTTTCTACACGCAAATAGGAACGGTCCCGAGGGGCTACTCTACCCTTGACAACTTCTTCACGGTGGGCATACGATGGTCGTAGCTCAATTCCGAGCAATCTACTTGGGATTAGATTGAAGACTCTAAGGAGAGAGATGAACGTCAAAGCTATTTTACTGTCCATTATCGTCTGCTTGATTGCTTTTGGACACGCACAAGACGACGCACTCAAACAAGAGGTCATGGAGACCTACGCCGACCTCGTTTACGCCAGCTACGAGGACTCGCTCACCTTAGCGACCTCTCTACAAGAAGAGATCGACGCTTTTCTAGCCGACCCGAACGAGACGACCTTAGCCGCCGCCAAAGAAGCGTGGCTCGCCGCGCAAGAACCCTACGGGCAGACCGAGGCGTACCGCTTCTACGGCGGTCCAATTGACGACGCAGACGGTCCCGAAGGGCTCCTCAATGCGTGGCCCTTAGACGAAGCCTACGTCGATTACGTCGAAGGCGCGCCCGAAGCGGGCATCGTAGGTAGTCCCGACTCGTACCCGACGGTCGACAAGGATTTGCTCGTATCTCTCAACGAAGCGGGCGCAGAAGAGAACATCTCGACGGGCTATCACGCGATTGAATTTCTCCTCTGGGGACAAGACCTGAGCGCCGAGACGAACGGTCAGCGCCCCGTTACCGACTACACCACCGACGAGCACGCCGAGCGCCGCGCCGCCTACCTCTCCGCCGCTGCCGGGTTGCTCACGGAAAACCTCGAGACGCTCGTCGAAGCGTGGAGCCCCGACGCTTCGAGCAACTACCGCGCCGAATTCTTGGCGATGAACCCCGACGAAGCCTTGACGAACATGATGACCGGCATCGGCGTCTTAGCCAAGTCCGAACTCGCAGGCGAGCGCATCTTCACCGCGTACGACAACCAGAACCAAGAGGACGAGCACTCCTGCTTCAGCGACAACACCCACCGCGATATCATCACGAATCTTCAGGGCATCGAAAACGTCTACAAGGGCTCCTACACGCGCTTAGACGGTAGCGTTGTGGAAGGCGCAGGTTTAGAAGAGGTCGTGGCGGCGGCAAACCCCGACATGGACGCGCAGATGCAAACCCTTCTGGAGACGAGCGAGACGCAAGCGCAAAATATCCCCGTCCCCTTCGACCAGGCGATTGTCAACGAGGAGAGCCGAGAGCAGGTTTTAGAACTCGTCATGACGCTACTCGACACGGGCGACATGATCGCGGAAGCCTCGAGCACCCTAGGTCTCACCATCAACACCGCACTGCCGGAGTAGAGAAACGCACTTAACAAGGGGTTGCAACCCCTTGTTCTTCTGATGTGGACACAGAAAGAGCACGTAGGACAAAACTTTGAAACGATATACCCCTATTTTACCTCTCGCAATTCTGCCTTTCATCGTCCTTATTCTTGTCGCGGCAACGCAACTTAATACAGGTGAGAAACCCGAGCGCACCGACCTCTTAGGCGGACAGGCGACCATCGTCAACACGACCCCCAACGCCTTCGGTCAGCCTATCCCCGGCTTGGAGCGTGAAGAGGAATTGATGTTTTTCGTCGGCAACTCGTTCTTCAATCAAAACTGGGTTACAGCGCCCGCCTCGACAACGGCGAGGGACGGTTTAGGTCCCTTCTTCAACGCCCGCTCCTGCGCGAGCTGTCACTTCAAGGATGGGCGCGGCAGACCACCCGAAGAGCCGAGCGAGGTCTCGGGCTTGCTGATTCGCTTGGGGATGCCCGGCGAAGACGTGCACGGTGCGCCCCTGCCCGAGCCGAACTACGGCACGCAGTTTCAGGACAGCGCGGTGCAAGAGGTGAAGCCGGAGGGCACGCTCGAGATTGACTACGAAGAGGTCACGGGGCAATACGCAGATGGAACGCCGTACAGCTTGCGCAAACCGACCTATCGTTTAGAGAACTTAGCTTATGGCGACCTGAGCGAAGAGGTGGCGCTGTCGCCCAGAGTGGCCAACCAGATGATCGGCTTAGGGCTCTTAGAAGCCATCCCAGATGACGCCTTGCTCGCCGCCGCCGACTCCGACGACGCGAACGGCGACGGCATTTCGGGACGGGTCAACACCGTGTGGGACGTTCAGAAAGAGGACATGAACATCGGGCGTTTCGGTTGGAAGGCGGAGCAGCCTACGATTTTGCAGCAAGCCGCCGCCGCGTTTTCAGGCGACATCGGCATTACCACAGATGTGTTCCCCGATGAAGGGTGCGCCGTTGCGCAAACCGCGTGCTTAGAGGTGCAGAGCGGCAGCGACGCGGCGGGCGAGCCGGAGATTCCAGCGGACGATTTGCGCAAACTGGTGCTGTACTCGAGCACCCTCGCCGTCCCTGCCCAGCGCAACCCGGACGATCTCGAGGTGGTAAGAGGTCGTGAACTTTTCCGGCAGGCAACCTGCACCGCATGTCACACGGAAACGCAGCAGACGGGCGAACACCCGACCATCCCCGCAGTGTCCAACCAGACCATTCACCCTTACACCGACCTGCTCCTTCACGACATGGGCGAAGGCTTAGCCGACGACCTTTCGGACTTTGACGCCAAAGGCAGCGAATGGCGCACGCCGCCACTCTGGGGCGTCGGGCTCTTTGAAACCGTCAACGGGCACACCAACTATCTGCACGACGGGCGGGCGCGGAACTTGGCAGAGGCGATTTTGTGGCACGGCGGCGAGGCGGAAGCGTCCAAAGACAGGTTTATCAACATGACGAAAGAGGACCGAGAGGCGCTGTTGGCGTTTTTAGGTTCACTGTGATGGTTTCAAGAATTCACCTCTCATTCACTCGAGGAGCTAACCCATGAAGTTCGGCAGAGCAGCGTTGTTATTTTGCCTTTTGATTACCCTTTTACCCCTCGTCGTTTGGGCGCAAGAGAACTCGAGTTCAACTGAAGCGGCAAGCGCGCAAGACGAGGGGTTCGAACGCAAGGCGATGCTTGAGAATATCGCCCGAAACGTCATCTTGCCCTCACAACAAACCTTTGTGGAGGAAGCTAGGGCGTTGGAAGAAGTGGTTGCGACGCTCGATCAGAATCCTACGCTAGAAACACTTCAAGCTGCGCAAGAGGCTTGGAAGGCGGCGAGCACGGCGTGGCAGCGCGTCAACCTCTTCGAAGTGGGCGGCTTAGAGATGACCCTCCTCTTCAACCAGATCAGCAAGACGCCCACCGACCCTGCGCTGATTGACGAGGCGATTGCTGAAGGCGCAAACGTTGAAAACGTCGGCTCGACCTCGAAGGGGTTGCCCGCGCTCGAGTACCTCCTCTTCGACCCGGCGGGTGACGAAGCGGTACTGACCTCTTTAGAAGAGCCAGCGCGGATGGACTACCTGGTTGACCTCTCGCAAAACCTCTCGCAAAAAGCCACCGAACTCCACACCCTCTGGTCCCCGGGCGGCGAGAACTACGCCGCCACCTTCGCCGCTGCCGACGAGCAGGGCAGCAAGACGCAGGGCTCCATCAACATGCTCGTGAACGAGATGATCAACCTCTCCGAAGTGATCGTGCGCGACAAGCTGGGCGCACCGCTCGGCAAGATGAACGGCGGCGAGCCTGCACCTGAGCTGGCGGAAGCGGCGCGGAGCGAGGCGTCTCTAGCGAACCTCATCAGCAACGTAGAAGCGCTGAAAATGACCTTCAACGGCGCGGAAGGTTTGGGCTTTGACGACTATCTGAACTATGTAGACGCCTTTTACGCTTACGGACCGCTTTCGGAAACGATCGACGAGCAGATAGACGAGACGCTGGCTGCACTTAACGCTATCGATATGCCGCTGAATCAAGCTGTAATTGAACAGCCCGACACGGTACAAACCGCCTACGACAAAGCGCGGCTTTTAGTCATCCTCTTAAAGTCCGACATGGGCAACCAGATGGGCGTGACGGTGACGTTTAACGACACGGATGGGGATTAGTCGGGTTCAACATGACGACGGCGTCCGGTCAAGCGGCAAAATCTAAATTTGTAGGTGGCTCAGACCTCATCAGCACCGTCAAAACCTGGCTGAGCACTCCTCTTAGCATCCTCCCTTTAGTCATCTTCCGCATCGGCTTCGGCGTCTTGATGTTCGCGAGTACGGTGCGGTTTATGGCGAGGGGTTGGGTCTCGGAGTTTTACTTAGCGCCGCAGTTTCACTTCACCTATCTAGGTTTTGGCTGGGTAAAACCTCTTCCAAGCGCGTGGATGGTCGCCGTCCTCGGGCTCACCGCGCTCTTGTCTCTTTTCGTTGCCGTAGGGCTTTTCTACCGCTTTAGCATCACCGCGTTTTTCCTCCTTTTCACCTACGCCGAACTTATCGACAAGACGTACTATCTGAATCACTACTACTTCATCTCGCTGCTGAGTTTCCTCCTCATCTTCTCTCCGCTGCACCGCGCCTTTTCGTTAGATGTGCGTTTGGGACTTGTTGAAAAGGTGAGTCACACCCCCGCTTGGACGATTTACGCCATTCGCGCTCAGCTTGCGCTCGTGTACCTCTTCGCGGGAATCGCCAAGTTAGAACCCGACTGGCTATGGCGCGCCATGCCCCTACAAACGTGGCTCCGCACGAACACAGATTTACCCCTTATCGGACCTCTTTTTGATACCACCTGGGTCGCTTTTGCGATGAGTTGGGCGGGGCTCCTTTTCGACCTCTCGATACCTTTTCTCTTGCTTTGGTGGCGGACGCGGGCGTTCGCGTATCTCGCGGTGGTTGCCTTTCACGTCCTTACAGCGATTCTCTTTCCCATCGGCATGTTTCCGTGGATTATGATGGCGGCGACGCTAATTTTCTTTTCTGAACGGGACTATCAGAGGGTGGCGCGGTGGTTGAACCTCTCTGGGCATTTTAATTTTGGTGAGACTCGAGCCCCCAAACAGATAAAAACTCGTCCCAATCTCTTCACCGTCACCCTTCTAACCCTCTTCCTCGTGTTCCAACTCGCCATGCCCCTGCGCCACCTCGCCTACCCCGGCAACGTCCTCTGGACCGAAGAGGGCTTCCGCTTCGCCTGGCGCGTGATGCTCGTAGACAAGTCGGGGACGGCGTTTTTCACAGTTTTAGACGAGAGTACAGGTAAGTCTTGGGACATCTTTCCGGGCGACTACCTCACGCCGCAGCAGGAGAAACAGATGGCGTATCAGCCGGACATGATCTTACAGTTCGCACACTTTTTAGAGGACGAATTCGCGGCGCAAGGCTATGAGGACGTGGCGGTTTATGCCGAATCTTACGTGAGCATGAATGGGCGAGGGAGTCGTCCCTTCGTGGACTCTACGGTTGACTTGACAGAAGAGGTCTATAGCCTCGCGCATAGAGACTGGCTCCTACCTGTAGAAACCAACTGATACAGTTTCCGGTTAATTCCTATAAAAATTAACCTGAGCGTAGCGAGTTGAAAAGACTACGGATTCCGATGAGTACGTAATCAACTCCGACGATAGCGAAGCGCGTAGCGTTTGCCGGAGGCAAAACTTCGTAACGGAGTTTATGAAGTAATCAATCGGAATCCGTATGACGCCAAAAAAGGGCGACCTAAAAGCCGCCCTGATAGAGGCAAAAGAGGTCTTTAGAAGGGTGAATCCGGGTAGTAGAAGGCTTCGGCGTTTTCGGGGGTGACGAGTTGAGACTCGAGCAGATACTCCCCCACAATCGGCACGCTCCCGGTGTACTGGAGCGCTGTGACCTTCATCGCCGTGGCGATCATCGAGGGCGGATAGGTCACGTCCACGGGGATGAGGTCGTCGCCCTCCATCACGCGCTGGATGATCTCCTTTTTGCCCGCGCCGCCGACGATAAAGAGGTCTTCGGCGCGGTTCGCTTGCTGGACGGCGGCGAGGACGCCCTCTGCCATGTCGTCGTCCGACGCCCAAATCGCGTCGATGTCCGGGAAGCGCGTCAGCATGTCCTGGGCCACGTTAAAGGCGTCGTCGCGGTTCCAGTTGCCGTATTGGCTATCTAAAACGTTGATGCCCGAACCCTCGAGCGCCGCGTTAAAGGCGTCGAAGCGTTGGTTGTCGATGACGGTGGGCAGTCCGCGCAAAATGACGATGTTGTCGCCCTCGCCGAGCCGCCCGGTGAAGTATTCCCCCGCGACGCGCCCGAACGCCTCGTTGTCCCCCGCGACGTAGAGGTCCTGGATGCTAGGGTCGGCGAGACCGCGGTCGACGACGGTGATGAAGACGCCCTGCTCTTTCACCTGCGCGACGGGCTGCGTCAGCGGGTCGGACTCGAAGGGCAGCACGACGAGCGCGTCGATCTGGTTGATGGCGAGTAAGTCCTGCAGGTCGTTGGCTTGTTCGCCGGGGTCGGAGGCGGTGGCGATGACGAACTCGAGGTTCGGATAGGTCTCTTGGAGCTGCGTCGCCGCCTGGTCCGCCCAGAAGTTGACGCCGCCCGTCCAGCCGTGCGTGGCGGCGGGGATCGAAACGCCGATGGTGACGGTTTCGTCTTGTGCATTAGCAACGCCTAGCGCGAGAAGAGAGGTGAGAGCGAGGAGAAAGCGTTTCATAAAGGGTTCCTTTCGTGGTGCTCGAGTAGGTGTTAAGCGTGTAGATACGGAAGCGGATGGAGGCTACGTCACCTTGCACCTCCTATAGGGGCACTACTCATCGCCGCCCCGCCGCTGCAGCAGCACCGCCGCGATGATGATGACGCCCTGCACCGCGCCGTTGAGGTACTCACTGATGAACCCCGTGAGGTTCAAGACGTTGCCGATGGTCGAGAGCATCACCGCGCCTACCACCGTGCCCCAGATATGTCCCGAGCCACCTTTAAGCGCCGTGCCGCCGATGATCACGGCGGCGATCGCCTCGAGTTCCCACAAGACCCCCGTGCTCGCCGACGCCGAGCCGAGGCGCGGCACGTAGATAATCGTCGCGAGCGACACGCAGAGCCCTTGCAACACGTAGGTGAGCGTCTTGACGCGGTCTACACGGATCGCGGAGTAGCGGGCGACCTGTTCGTTGGAGCCGATGGCGTAAACGTAGCGCCCCAGCCGCGTCCGGTGCAAGATGATGCTGCCGATGATAGCGACCGCTGCGAATACCCAGATAGGGTACGGAACGCCCAAAAACGAGCCGGAGTAGACGGGTCCGTAGACGGAGCGCACCCCGAAGTCAAGCGAGAGCGTGCCCCCGTTCGCGAAGTAAGTCACGAGCGAGCGGTAGATGCCGAGCGTGCCGAGCGTGACGATAAAGGGCGCGATCGCTCCCTTGGTGATCGTCAATCCGTTCACGAGACCCGCCAATAGACCCAGCAGCAGCGAGGCTAAAATACCGATGAGGACCGTTAGCACGCCTGCGCCGAACGTATCCACGGCGGTATTCATGACGATGATCATCACGCCTGCGATAAACGCCGCCATCGACCCGACCGAGAGATCGATGCCCCCGGCGATGATCACGAAGGTCGCGCCGACGGCAATGATGCCTATGAACGCGCTTCTTGTCAGGACATTGAAGAGGTTCGTCGGCGACAAGAAGACCGGGTTGATGAGCGCGCCCACGACGAAGAGGGCAACCAGACCGAGCAGCGGCCCGAGGATGCGAATGTCGAAACCAGAGCGACCTCTTTGGGCGTTATTTTTTGAGGCGTCGCTTTGGGCGCTGGGCTCAGGTCGCATAGGGTCCTACCTCATCTCGTTTTTCTGTATCTCGCTTCAGTCCGGTCGCGTAGCGGACGATCTCCTGTTCGCTGATGTCGCTCCCTTCCAACGTCCCCATCTGTTCCCCGGAACGCATCACCACGACGCGGTGCGCGAGCCCGACGACTTCGGAGAGTTCCGACGAGATGAGGATACACGACTTGCCCTCCTCCAAGAGCGTCTGGATGAAAAAGTAAATCTGCCGCTTCGTCCCTACGTCGATGCCCCGCGTCGGCTCGTCTAAGATGAGGATGTCCGGCGTCACCTCCATCGTCTTGGCGAGCACCAGCTTCTGCTGGTTGCCGCCCGAGAGGAGCCGCGCGGCGGCGCGCAAATTCGGCACGCGGATGTCAAACTCGCGAACGGCGTCCTCCAAGGCGTCCATCTCGCGTTTTGGTTGTAAAAGAGGGTTGGCGTAGCGCTCGAGCGAGAGCAGCGTCAGGTTGGGGCGCAGCCGCATCTCCGTCATGAGCCCTTTACCCTTGCGGTCCTCGCTGACGTAAGCGACGCCGACATCCACGGCGTCTTTAAGCGTTTGGATGGCGAGCGGCTGACCGTCCCTATAGAGCCTGCCGCTCTTGGGTCGCAACCCCAAAATTCCCTCGAAAAGCTCCGTACGCCCCGCACCTACGAGCCCCGCGAAGCCGAGCACCTCGCCGCGCCGCAACTCGAAGGAGATACCCCGCGCCCAACCCGGCACGTTCACCCCTCGCGCCGCGAAGACGACCTCTTCGCCGGGCGTGCGCTTGACTGGGTACATGTCGGAGAGTTCGCGCCCGACCATCAGGGTCGCCATCCGCTCTTGGCTCAGCTCACGGGTCGGCTGCGTGGTGACGAGCTTTCCGTCGCGCAGCACGCTGACGCGGTCCGAGATGGCGGCGACCTCTTCGAGCTTGTGCGAGATGTAGGCTACCGTGACGCCGCGGCTCGTGAGGCGGCGAATCAGCGCGAAGAGCACCTCGGTCTCTTTGCCCGTGAGGACGTCCGTAGGCTCGTCCATGAGCAGCACGCGGGCGTCGCGGGTTATAGCCTTGGCGATCTCGACCATCTGCTTTTGCGAGACGCTCAATTTACCTACGCGCGTGCGCGGGTCGACGGGCGTCTCTAGCTCGCGCAGCACTTCGGCGGCGCGTTCACGCATCTCGCGCCGCTTGACGAAGGGTCCCCGGTGCGCCTCGACGCCTAAAAAGATGTTCTCTTCGGCGGTGAGGTCGTCGGCTAGGTTGATCTCCTGGTGGATGAGCACCACGCCCTGCGCCTCGGCGTCTCGGCTGCGCTTAAAGGTGACGGGCTCACCGTGGAGCTCGAGCCGCCCCTCGCTCGGAGCCAGATACCCCGCTAAAATCTTCATCAGCGTCGACTTGCCCGCGCCGTTCTCCCCTAGTATCGCGTGGACTTCGCCGCGTTTAAGCGTCAAGGAAACGTCTGCGAGGACGCGCACCGGACCGAAGTCTCGAGCGATGTTCGTCGCGCCCAGCACAGCGGGCGCTGCTGATTCAGACGACATAGACCGCGCTTAAATATCTGCGTAGAGCGGCTTCATATGTGACCAAAAGAACGTCATAGAAAATAAAAGTATGTGTCACGTCGCCACAGCCTTGCGTACCTCCGCTAGCTCTCGGGTAAAGACTCGTCTAAAAACGCCTACGCTTTCCCCTAGCGCCCGGAGTCCTCATAGTTGCGTTACGTCCGACAAGATGCGTTCAGGACGTTCTGTTTAGACTTTATGCGTTGCAGATGAGTATATAAAACCGTTCGTTGGCGTGTCAAGATTGAGGCTAAGTATGGCTGAGCTTAATGAAGCGTCGTAGCAGTGAGCCACGCTCAATTCCTTCATGAACGCGCAAGCTGACAAAACGATGACTGGGGTTCGGTAGCCTCTCTTTCGGAGGTTACAAAGTGAAAAAAATCATTGCACTAGCCGTTTTCGCCCTCGCTTGCGCTTCCTTTGCTCAGGATAGCAGCGTACGTATTGACGGCTCCTCGACGGTCTACCCCATCTCTTTAGCGGTCGCTGAAGAGTTCCAAATCATCAACCCTGACGCGCAGGTCACCGTGGCGTTTTCAGGGACCGGGGGCGGCTTCGAGAAGTACTGTCAAGACGAGACCGACATCAACGACGCGAGCCGCACGGTTCGTGACAGCGAGCTTGAGACCTGCTCGTCCAACGGCGTCGAGGTCATCGAGCTGCCCGTCGCGTTCGACGCGCTCACAGTCGCGGTCAATAACGAAGCGGACTTCGTGGACTGCTTGACTACGGACGAACTCGCCATGATCTTTGAGCCGGACTCGAGCGTCACCACCTGGAGCGATGTCCGCTCAGAGTTCCCCGACGAAGAGATCAGCTTCTTCATCCCCGGCACTGACTCGGGCACCTTCGACTACTTCACCGAAGCGATTGTCGGCGAGTCCGGCGCAAGCCGCACCGATGTGACGCCCTCTGAAGACGATAACGTCTTGCTGCGCGGCGTTGAAGGCAGTCAGTACGCGATTGGCTACTTCGGCTACGCCTACTACGCCGAGAATGAGGGTTCGGTCAAAGCGCTCGCGATTGACTCCGGAGACGGCTGCGTTGAGCCAAGCGCCGAGACGGTTGAGGACGGCACCTACACGCCGCTCGCTCGCCCACTCTTTATCTACGTGAGCCCCACCTCGGCGGACAACAAGCCCGTCATCGGCGAGTTCGTCAACTTCTACTTGAGCGAAGATGCGCGTCCTTTAATCGAAGACACGGGTTACGTACTCCTCAGCGGTGACGCTTATAGCGCCGCGCAAGAGCGCTTCGACGCACGGGTTACGGGTAGCGTCTTCGGAAACTATCAAGCAGGCGACTCTATCATCGACACCATCCGCGAAGGCGTGAGTGGCAGTGGTAGCAGCACGGGTGGTAGCAGCACGGGTGGCAACTAAACCGTAGCTGACAATGCGCTGACATATCGTCACCGATAATTCGGTATTCTGGTCCTCAGAGTGTGCTCTGAGGACTGTTTTCTATCTTGTAAAGATGTCATCTCACGGTAGCTCTACACTGGACTACCGCGTCACATTGAGCTGACCTTCCGCAAGTATGATTGAGACGAGTGAGTGACCCCATCTAGTAGCAATGATTTAGTGGCAATGAGGTTGCTGTAAGCAACACGCACGTAAACACACACAAATATAAGGAGACTGTATGGCAACAAGTCAAGCGGGCAAAGACGCCGCTAAAGCTGCGGGCTTATCCAAGAGCGGCAACCGCAACGTCAAAGAGACCGCTATCGCGGGCGTGCTCTTCGTCTGCGCTGCGATCTCGATTGTAACGACGCTCGCGGTGGTCTTCGCGCTGACCGAAGAGACTATTTCGTTTTTCCGCGAGGTCTCGCTCCTCGAGTTCTTCACGAACGACCAGTGGACCCCTCTCTTTGCCGAAAAGAACTACGGCATCGCACCGCTCGTAGCGGGTACACTGCTAGTGACGGGCATCGCGCTCATCATCGGTCTGCCGCTCGGCTTAGGCGCAGCCATCTACCTCTCGGAATTTGCTGAGGATAAGACGCGGCGCAGAATCACCCCTATCTTAGAGATTTTAGCGGGCATCCCCACCGTCGTGCTCGGCTACTTTGCGCTGCTTTTTGTGACGCCCTTTCTGCGCAGCTTCATTCCAGGGATGGACCTCTTCAACCCGCTTTCAGCAGGTATTGTCATGGGCTTTATGATCTTGCCGACGGTCTCCTCGATCTCAGCCGACGCGATGCAATCCGTGCCGCAGAGCCTTCGTGAAGGGGGCTACGGCTTGGGCGCGTCCAAGTATGAGGTCGTCACGAAAATCGTCGTACCCGCCGCGCTTTCGGGCATCGTCGCGTCGTTTATCTTAGCGATGGCGCGGGCGATTGGCGAGACGATGATCGTGACCTTAGCCGCCGGGCAGAAGCCGACGCTGACTTTCGACCCGCGCGAGACGATTGCGACGATGACCGCGTACATCGTGCAAGCGGGTACGGGCGACGCACCGGCGGGCTCGCTCGCGGCGCGTTCGCTCTACGCGGTCGCCGCCACGCTCTTCGTCATGACCTTAGCCCTCAATCTCATCGCTCAACAAGTGGTGAGCCGCTTTCAGGAGCAGTACGAATAATGGACACGCCTGCTAATAAAAATAAACAGCAGCCCACTGCCTCCAACGCTCAGTCCAAAAGCCTCCTCAGCAGCGAAGAAAAGAAGCGCTTAGCCGCCCGCAAACGCGCCGGGAAAATCTTCTCCGTCGTCACCTTCATTCCGGTGGTCTTGGCGATTGCCCTTATTGCGGTGCTCTTCTTCGATGTGATTCGCGATTCTATCTCGTGGCAGGTCGTCGAGCCCGCCAACAGCGGTCAGACCTACGCTTGGAGCGTTGCACCCTTCGGTCAAGATGAGCCCCTTTTGCGCCGTGAGTTTGCCGCACAAGGTCAAAGCCCAGAAGAGGTAGACGAAATCCTGAACGATCCTGAAGAGAAGCGTCTCTTCTACGCCCGCAACCGCATCGAGCTGATGTGGTACACCGACGAGGGACCCTTTCGCTGGGTCGTGACTAGCTCGCGCGACGACAACGTGCGCGGTGACGATAGACGTATCATCGACTTGGGACCCTTTGAGGGGTGGGCGCAGTTAGACGAACTCAGGGCAAACTTAACCGAAGAGCAAAACCTCTACTTAAACCCCTGGCTCGACTTTTCGTTTTTTAACAAGAACTCCTCGAGTAGCCCCGTCGTCGCCGGGATTCGCACCGCGCTGCTCGGCAGCCTCTGGGTGATTGCCTTCGTCATCCTCTTCTCTTTGCCTGTGGGGGTGGGCGCGGCGATTTACCTAGAGGAATACGCGCCCACGAACCGCTTCACGCGCTTTATCGAAATCAACATCCGCAACTTAGCGGGCGTGCCGAGTATCGTCTACGGTATTTTGGGGCTCTACTACTTTGTGCGTTTAGCAGGGATGGGACCCGTCGTGCTCGCCGCCGCCATCACGCTCTCGCTCCTCATCTTGCCCGTCGTCATCATCGCGGCGCGTGAAGCGATCAAGTCCGTACCTAGCTCGCTGCGCCAAGCGAGCTACGGTCTAGGCGCGACCAAATGGCAAACCGTGAGCCGTGTGGTCGTACCCAATGCAATTGCGGGCATCATGACGGGCGTGATTCTCGCCATCGCCAGAGCCATCGGTGAGACCGCGCCGCTACTTTTAGTCGGCGCTGCCGCCTTCGTGCCCTTCTTGCCCGACGGACCCTTCTCGCGCTACACGGTCGTCCCTATTCAAATCTACTCGTGGGTTGCTGAGAACGACGTCGAATTCATCCACGTCGCCTCCGCCGCCATCATCGTGCTGCTCGCTGTGCTGCTTATGCTCTACGGCTTCGTCTTTTATATCCGCCGGCGCTTTGAGCGGAAGTGGTAGCAGGTATCATCTGGTCATAGAGACAGCAGGTATCATCTGGTCATCAACGCGCCTACTCGAGTCAGCGTTACCTAGACCCATATCGAGATGATGACACCTCTTACCAAGACGAACACATCCGCTTCCGGCAGCTTTCAGAAGCATCATTTACGCGCGACTACCGTAGTAATCTCCTCACCATTGGAGTCCTAACCATGCCCATGCCCGACATCGACTACGATCACAAAACGATTCATACCGACGTACCCGATGACAGTGAAGTCGCTGTCCACATCGACGACTTCAAACTTTGGTACGACGACTTCCAGGCGCTCCACGGCGTCTCGGTCAAATTTCCTAAAAACCAAGTCTCAGCGCTGATTGGCGCGTCGGGTTGCGGTAAAACGACGCTCTTACGCTGCATCAACCGAATGAACGACCTCATCCCCATCGTCAAAACTGAGGGACGGGTTATCTACGAAGACGTTGACGTATACGACAGTTCGGTGGACGCCGTCGAGGTACGCAGACGTGTTGGAATGGTCTTTCAGAAGCCCAATCCTTTTCCGAAAAGCATTTACGATAACGTTGCCTTCGGTCCTCGGCTGAACGGTTACGAGGGCGACATGGATGAACTCGTTGAGAAGAGCCTTAAAGGGGCAGCAGTTTGGGACGAGGTCAAGAACAAGCTCGACCAGTCGGGGCTCAGTCTTTCGGGCGGTCAGCAGCAGCGCCTCTGTATCGCCCGCGCGATGGCGACCGAGCCCGATGTGATTCTGATGGACGAGCCGACCTCTGCTTTGGACCCCGTCGCTACCGACCGCATTGAAGAGCTGATTCATGAAATCAAAAAGGACTACACGGTCATTATCGTGACGCACAACATGCAGCAAGCGGGGCGCGTGGCGGACCGCACGGCGTTTATGCACCTGGGCGTGATGGTCGAAGAGGGTCCGACGGATCAGATTTTCACGAACCCTAAGCACGAGATGACGGAGCGGTATGTGGAGGGGCGTTTCGGCTGAGCTTATGTGAGCGTAGGGGCGCTGCGTGCAAAACCACCCCGACGCATACGCACTGAGTCTCGAGTCCGTTCCATACCATCAACGCCGCTTAAACGTCTTCTCGCGCTGGATATCCTCCTCGATCAAACTCGCGTCACCCGCTAGCGACTCGACGTGGTGGCGCAGTTCGTGTGTCAACGTGTCCCAAATCTCCGCGTCCCAGTCAAAATCAGGGTCTCCTCTGGCAATGTCCTTAAACGAGCCGTAGTAAAGCGCGATGTGCCGCCCTAAGCCGTTGCCCCCTAAAAAGCTCTCGGGTCCGGGGTCTAAGTATTCGCCCAAACGCACGACGTTCTCGTACTCTTCTTCGCGCTTGATGTGCTCCAACACGTGGACGCCCTGCAACCCTTCCATAAACTCTTCGGGAATCTCCGCAACCATCTCTTCGACAGTCTCTTTGAACCTCTCATATGTCATACCTCGTTCTCGGGTCATACCCCTAGCTTAGCGTTTCATGAACTGCGTGACGTGTTCTTTATGAGGCTTATAGCGGCGAGGCGTCTATCTGAAGTCAATCCCTGAACCGCTAACCTCATTTTGCGCCGCGCACCGCAATTTTCTAATCCGGTGGTTGCGGTATGGTAGCAAGATGGTTTTATTCCTTTTCTGCCGGACGTCACGGTGAAGCTCGAGTTGCCCCCCCGCATCGTCGTCGGCGTAAGCGGCGGCAGCGGCATGATTTACGCAAAGGACCTCTTGAGGACGCTCCGAGACTTGCCCGTTGAAACGCACGTGGTTATAACCAGCGGCGCGAAGCAGGTCATCCCCACCGAGCTTGACGAGACGGTATTAGGGTTGGAGGCGCTAGCCGACGTGTCCTACAAAGACGCCGACTTAGGCGCAGCCATCTCCTCGGGCTCTTTTCGCGTGTTAGGCATGGTCATCACCCCTTGCTCCGCCGGCACGCTCGCGAAAGTCGCGCAGGGCATGGCGGACAACCTCCTCTCAAGGGCTGCCCACGTGACGCTCAAAGAGCGCCGACCTCTCGTCTTAGTCCTCCGCGAAGCGCCCTTCTCTCGCCCAATGATCCATAACATGCTCGCCGCGTTCGACGCAGGTGCGACCATCATGCCCGCCTCACCCGGCTTTTACCACCGCCCTGAGACGATAGACGACCTCATCAGCGGCGTCACCGCCCGCACGCTCGACCTCTTGGGCGTCGACAACGCTCGCTCGCCCCGCTGGAAAGAACCGGCGTGAAGGTCGCCGCGCTCATTCCGGCGGCTGGCTCGGGTACGCGCTTAGGAAGAGGTCATAAAGCGTTAGTCGAGGTGAACGGGCGGAGTCTCTTGGCGCGCTCGGTCGGGGCTTTTGAAGGTCAAGTCGACGAGGTCGTCCTCGCCGTCGCGCCGGAGATGTGTGGAGCAGTCGAAATAGAGCTAGGCAACCGGGTCACCCTCGTGCGAGGTGGCGAGACGCGGCAGGCGAGCGTGCGCAACCTCTTGGACGCTACGAACGCTGACGTTGTCCTTATCCACGACGCGGCGCGACCTTTTTTAAGCTCACACATCATCCGAGAGGTCATCCGAGAGGTCGAGCGAACCGGCGCGGCTTCTGTTGTTGCGCCCGTTGCAGATACGCTCATTCAAGAAGCGACGGGCGAGACCGTAGCTAGGCAGACGTTGCGAGCGGTGCAGACGCCGCAGGGCTTCAGACGAGAGGTCATCATGAACGCGCATCAAAATGCGCTCGAGAACCGTATCGAAGCCACCGACGACGCGGGCTTGGTTCGCCTCGCCGGTCAGAGCGTCGCCTTAGTCGAGGGAAGCCAGTGGCTCATGAAGGTGACGACGCCCGCCGACTTAGAGATCGCCTCCGCTCTCGCCGCTGTATGGGACGCTCAACATGACTGAGCCTTTAGAATTAAGCGCCTACGCCAAAGTGAATCTAGGTCTTAACGTCGTCGCCAAAAGGGGCGACGGCTACCACGAAGTCGATACGCTGATGGCGAAGATTAGCGTGTTCGACACGGTGAGGTTGGGACCTGCTCCCTCGGTGACACTAGACGTTCAAGGCGCAGATTTAGGCGAAGGGGAGGATAACTTAGCGTTTCGCGCGGCTAGGGTGTATCTCGAGGTCTACGCCGAAAAAACAGGTCGACAAGAGGGCGTTCACATCGACCTAGAGAAGCGCATCCCCGTCGCGGCAGGTTTGGGCGGCGGCTCGTCGGATGCGGGCGCGGTATTGCGCGGGCTTGCGCAACTCTATCCCGCAGACGTTGACCTCTCAGAGATTGCGAAAAAATTAGGCTCAGACGTGCCGTTTTTCACCCAAAACGTTTCAGCAGCGAGGGCGAGAGGTCGAGGCGAGAAGCTAGAAGAGGTCAACGTGCCCGAGCTTCACCTCGTTTTGCTCAACCCCGGCGTCGAAGTGAGCGCTAAAACCGCCTACGAAAACCTGCAGAACTTCAGCCCGCGCCCCGAGTTAGATACGCTTCTCGAGAGCCTGCGACCGGATAAGAAACCAACGTACGTCAACGCTTTACAACCCGGCGTCATGCTACAAGAGCCTTATATCCGCGAGGTGATTACGGCGCTCAGGCTCGAGGGACTGCGCGGCGTGATGATGTCGGGCTCGGGTTCGACGTGTTTTGGAATAGCAAGAGATGAGGCGCACGCAAAAGAGGTGGAAGCGAAGTTTGAGGAGATGTATCCGAACTGGTGGGTGAGGGCGGTGCGGACGCTCTAACAGAATACTTCAGAGCGGGCAACGAGTCTTAAAGACGCTGACATCCCGACGTTCCTGAAACTCTATGTCCAGCAACCTCTACAAGCCTTTCAGTCAAACGACTTCGACCTTTTCAAGGCGCTCATGTCCGAAGTTATGGTCAACCGGGAACTCGGGAAGCGCTTTTCTACGCAACTTCTCGCTCCTATGATTCAGGGGGCGGAGCAGTTTATAGAGATGTGGGCAACGCGCAACGGCGTCACGTTTGAGCGCAGCGACTTGACGATGCGCATGATCTCGAGCCTCATCATCGGCTTGCTGGTTCAGCGCGTGTTGGGGGACGCTGTGCTTACCGAGGCTTGGGACGACTTGCCAGACACCTTGGCTGACCTCTTAATGAACGGAATAGAGACACGTGAAATTTAATGCTAAGTAGCGCAAAACCATGACGCAGCGCACAAGGAGCATCCTGTGAACATCGCAATCATTTCGGTGGGCTCGCAAGGAGACGTGCAGCCCTACCTCGCGCTCGGCACTGCCCTCAAGAATGCCAACCACAGCGTCCGCCTGATTACTCACGAAAACTTTGAGGACGCGGCGCGGGCGAACGGCTTAGACTTTTGGTCCGTGCAGGGCAACGTCCAAGAGGTGGCGCAGTCACCGGAGATGCTCGAGCTACTCGAGAAGGGAAACTTCATCAAGATCAACCAGCACACTGCGAAGCTGGCGCAAACCCTCGCCGTTGACTGGGCGCGGGACGCGCTACGCGCAGTGCAGGGCGTAGACCTCCTCATCGCGGGCATCGGCGGGCTGTTTCTGGCTCGAGCCTTATCTGAAAAGCTCCATGTGCCACTGCTCGAGTCCTACGTCGTGCCGTTCACGCCTACGCGCGACTTTCCCCATCCGCTCGTCCCGGCGAATGCGCCTAAACTCGGCGGGCTTGCCAATCGCCTCAGCTACCGCCTTGTCCAGCAGGTAATGTGGCAAAGCTCGAGGGCGGGCGACCGTCTCGCGAGACAGCGGGTACTCGACCTACCTCCTGCGCCTTTTTGGGGTCCGCGTCCGCAAAAGAGGACGCCCCGTGCGCCCGTGCTCTACGGCGTCAGCCCGAACGTCATCCCAAAGCCAACCGACTGGAACGCCGACATCCACATGACGGGCTACTGGTTTTTAGAGCCCCAAAGCGAGTGGCAGCCGCCCGGCGACCTGCAAGCCTTTTTACAAGCAGGACCGCCGCCCCTTTACATCGGCTTCGGCAGCATGGGCAACCGCAACCCGGAAGAGACCGCTGACTTGGTGCTGAGCGCGTTGGAACGCACCGGACAGCGAGCCGTGCTACTTAAAGGCTGGGGCGGTCTGATGAGTAAAACTCTGCCGGACAACGTCTACCTGAGTGACGCCGTGCCGCACACCTGGCTCTTCCCGCGCATGGCGGCTGTCATTCATCACGGCGGCGCAGGCACGACGGCGGCTGGCTTGCGGGCGGGTGTCCCCAACGTGGTCATCCCATTCTTTGGCGATCAGCCGTTTTGGGGGCGACAGGTGGAAGCGTTGGGTGTCGGTCCTGCGCCCATTCCTCGTAAAGACCTCACGGTAGAAAAACTCGCCCAAGCTATTCAGCGCGTTACGGCTGATGAGGCGATGCAGCGCAAGGCGGCGCAGCTCGGCGCGGCGATTCGAGAAGAGCGCGGGCTCGAGAACGCTGTGTATGTTGTCGAAGCGTATGGACGGCGAGCGGGTCTCGTGAGTTGATGAGAGAAGATGGATGGGTAAATATAGCGGTTATCAGAAGTACTGAGTTTGAATCACGCAGGTATCATCCCCTAAAGTGCGTGCTGAACGATGTTTTATCTCGTGAGACTGGCTCAAACCAGCTCCGACCAACGGGAGACAGACTTTGATACCTGCTATAGCTTGGCGTGAACGCTTTTGCAGAGTGAAGAGGTATGGGCGAATCAAGGTTGTAGCAACTGTTTTGTCCAGCCATTCACATCACAAGTAAAAAGCGTTCTTTCGTGCAGTCTGTTGGCTTTGAACTTTAGAAACTCGAGCCTCTTCGCTCTCACGCAGTACCCACCCCAGTTTTCTGGACGCGGCACCTCTTCACCGTCAAACTGCTTTTCGACTTCTTGTAATCTTTTCTCAAGCTGCTCAGGATGCGCTAAAGGCTGACTCTGCTCCGACACCAAAGAGGTGAGCTGCGCGTCCTTGCGCCGCTCCTGAAAATACCGCTCTGCGTCCTCATCCGAAATGCGCGTCGCTGTCCCTACAACTCTGACTTGTCGCTCAATGTGGTCCCACCAAAAAGTCAGCGCGACATTAGGATTAGCGTCAATCTCCAAGCCTTTCGGCGAGTCGAACGCCGTGCAAAAGATAAAGCCAGCTTGAGACGCCTCTTTAAGCGCGACGAACCGCGCTTCGGGTTCACCTCTCATATTGACGGTAGAGACGCAGACGGCTTTGGGGTGTTGGAGGGGGCTGTTTTGGGTAGCTTGGGTGTACCACTCGAGGAAGAGGTTG
The DNA here is from genome assembly GCA_965213925.1 of Trueperaceae bacterium. Lineage (GTDB taxonomy): Bacteria > Deinococcota > Deinococci > Deinococcales > Trueperaceae > CBDBZX01. Next base: position 2,565,984 of record OZ243927.1, on the reverse strand, counting down.
ATGGGATTGGTCATCTACACACTTATGCTAACCTTTAAGGGACGGAATTGAAACTTGCTCTGCTCGAGGCGCACATTTTAGCGATCCAAAGGTGTATTTATTAGGACGGGGAGGGTGTTGTGGCAAACAGGAAACAAGACGAACCCAAAGAAAAAGAGGAGACAAAGACTTTAACGTCCACCTCTGGGGGCATACCTCTAAGAAGCCGAGCGTCAAGGTGGCTTATATCATCTTCGCTATCTTCGGCATCGTTGCTCTTCTAGCGATTTCTGGCGTTATTCTCTAACTCGTCGCCGCCACCTTCTCCGTCCGCTTCCGCATCCCAGGGTCCAAAACGCGCTTGCGCAGACGAATACTCTCGGGCGTCACCTCGACGAGTTCGTCGTCGGCGATGTACTCGAGAGCTTCCTCTAAAGTCAGCTTCTTAGGCGGCGTGAGGTTGATGTTGTCGTCACTGCCAGACGCCCGCACGTTGGTCAGCTTCTTGTTCTTCGTCACGTTGATGTTGAGGTCGCCCGCTCTTGCGTTCGCCCCGACGATCATCCCGACGTAGACCTCGGTGCCGGGCTCCACGAAGAACGTACCCCGGTCTTGCAGCTTGTAGAGCGAGTAAGCGAAAACTTCGCCAGGCTCCATCACGACCAAAGACCCGCTCTGGCGCGTCTTGAGGTCGCGGAGCATAGGCTCGTAGCCGTCGAAGACGTGGTTGAGGAGTCCTTCGCCTTGGGTCATAGATAAGAACTGCGTGCGGTAGCCGAACAGCGCGCGGCTGGGGATGGAGAACTCGAGCCTCGTGCGCCCACCCTCTTGCGCCATGTTGAGCAGCGTCCCTTTGCGCCCGGAGAGCGATTCGATAACGCTGCCCATCGCGGCTTCGGGAACGTCGGCGACGACGTGCTCGTAGGGCTCGTGAAGCTGACCGCCGACCTCTTTCATGATGACCTCGGGGCGCGACACCGCAAACTCGTATCCTTCGCGGCGCATCTGCTCGATCAAAATCGAGAGGTGCAGCTCGCCCCGCCCCGCCACGCGGAACTGCTCGCTGCCGAGTTCTTCGACGCGCAGCGCAACGTTGGTAAGAAGTTCGCGCTCCAAGCGGTCTTTGAGGTGGCGCGAGGTCACGTACTTGCCCTCTTTGCCCGCGAAGGGGCTTGTGTTCGGCGCAAAGGTCATGCTGATGGTCGGCTCATCGACGCTCACGACGGGCAGCGCGTCGGGCGCGTTCGGGTCGGTGAGCGTATCGCCAATCTGCACCTCATCCACACCCGAAAGCGCGATGATATCGCCCGCGGAGACCTCTTCGACTTCGACGCGAGCTAAGCCCATGTGGGTGTAGAGCTTGGTGACGCGGGAGCGAATTTGCGACCCGTCCCTGGCGATACGCACCACGCTGTCGTTTTTCTTCAAAGTGCCGCGCTTGACGTGCCCGAGTGCCAAGCGTCCCAAGTAGTCCGAGTAGTCGAGGTTGGTGACTTGAAGCTGGAAAGGGGCCTCGGTATCGACCTTAGCGGCGGGGATTTGCTCCAAGATGGTTTCAAAAAGAGGTTTGAGGTCGTCGCCGGGGGTCTCCAAATCCAGCCACGCTTTGCCGTCGCGTGCGATGGCGTAGACAATGGGAAAGTCGAGCTGTTCGTCGTCCGCGCCGAGTTCGACCATGAGGTCGAAGGTGAGGTTCACGACCTCGTCGGGGCGGGCGTCCTTGCGGTCGACTTTGTTGATGACGACGATCGGCTTGAGACCACGTGAAAGCGCTTTACCCAGCACAAAGCGCGTCTGCGGCATCGGACCTTCGGCGGCGTCTACGAGCAGCAGCACGCCGTCCACTAACCCCAACGCCCGCTCGACCTCGCCGCCAAAGTCGGCGTGACCGGGCGTATCGACGATGTTGATCTTCGTACCTTCCCACTCGACGGCGGTGTTCTTTGCCAAGATGGTGATGCCGCGCTCGCGCTCTAAGTCGTTCGAGTCCATGACGCGGTCCATGACCTCTTGGTTGTCGCGGAAGATGTGAGACTGCTTGAGCATCCCGTCTACGAGCGTGGTTTTGCCGTGGTCGACGTGCGCAATAATCGCAATGTTTCGGTAGTTCATAACTCTCTTTTCTGTTGGGTTGTTCGTTTGGGGATTAGAGGCGCGCGTGAATGCGCTGCCTGTCAAAGGACGATTATACAGGGAAAGGCGTTCTCGTTACGTCATGTACGCTGTTGACGCCATGATCTAACGGCAACCGGCGTGTTCGTTTTCACGGCAGCGTAGGGGTGGGTTCTAACCTAAGGGAGCGCCGCATGATGAATGAGCGCGGTAGGCGTTTTAGCCCAACCGCTCCGCGATGATCCGCAGACCTTTGAGGGTCAAAAGCGTGTCGTACACGTCCACCTCTCGGCAGTGCCCTTCGACGACGTTAGCGAAGCCGCCCGTCGCCACCACAAAAGGCTTGCCGTGCTCCGCCTCGACCTCGCCCGCGAAACGTTTAACCATGCCGTCCACCATCGCCGCGTAGCCGAAGACGAGACCAGACTGGAGCGCGGTCACGGTGTTTTTGCCGATGACGCTGGGCGGCGCTTCTAGGTCCACGCGGGGCAGCTTCGCCGTGCGTGAAAAGAGCGCGTCGGCCGCGACCATCGGACCCGGCGCGAGCGCGACCCCCAAGAGCCGGTTCGGTTTGACGATGAGGTCGAAGTTCGCGGCGGTGCCGAAGTCCACGACGAGCAGCACGTGAGCGCCGTAACTCAGCGCGGCGACCGCGTTCACCAGGCGGTCTGCGCCGACCTCTTTGGGATTGTCGGTTTCGACTTTGAGTAGGCCGGAGAGGGCTTGGCTCGAGACGAACATACTCTCAATTCCCCAGTACTGTTTAAGCGCCGTAGAGAGTTCACGTTCGACGGGCGGCGCAACCGAGGAGATGATGGCGCGTTCGGGTGGCGGGCAGTTATCCAGCTCGAGCAAGTTCTTGAGCAAAATCGCGTACTGGTCCGCCATGCGCATCCGGTTGGTCGGCACGCGCCAGTGCGCGACTAAGTCTTCACCGTCGTAAAGACCTAAGACGGTGCTGGTGTTACCGGTATCGACGGCTAAGAGCATGGAGCTGAGTATAACGGTTCTGGTGTGGATTTTGTCATGGGTTCTTTTCGAGATTGAACGCAGGAAGAGCATACTAAAGATGAAAAAAATAACGTTTACAACATCCTGTACTCTCTTCGTATGGGAAGGCTCGAGCCACCCATGCCAGTCAATCCTCAACGAAGCTCCTCACCCAACCGCGCCGCTAATGAGAGTTGCCTCATATGCACACGACCTGCACCACTTGGAGTATGATACGAAGTATTGAGATACCTTTGCACAATTTGGTGTACAGTTCTAAGCTTCCCGTTTGGACCTCGTTCGTTTGCGTAAAGTGAGCGTCTTTTCACCTTTTTGCATCGTGCGCTCTACCAGCAGCGGACGCTTGCTCATCTCGCGCTATGTACCTTTGATATACCTTTCACCTACCATCTTAGCTAGAAATAGCTTTTAAGGAGACACTATGGATATCGGTTTACTACTTCTCGTCGGCGGCGTCATCCTCTTCTTCATCGTCTTTTTCTCATTCGTGCCTATTCCTTTATGGATTTCAGCGATTTCAGCGGGCGTCAAGGTCAGTTTGACGAGCTTAGTGGCGATGCGGCTGCGGCGCGTACCACCCAATAAAATCATCTTACCCCTCATCAAAGCGGATAAAGCGGGCATCGACGTGGAACAAAATCAGTTGGAGGCGCACTACCTCGCGGGGGGCAACGTGGACCGCGTGGTGGACGCGCTCATCGCGGCGGATAAAGCGCGGATTGCGTTGCCTTTTGACCGTGCGGCGGCGATTGACCTTGCTGGGCGCAACGTGCTCGACGCGGTGAAGGTCTCGGTCAACCCGCGCGTGATTCAGACGCCGAACGTGTCAGCGGTGGCGAAAGACGGGATTGAGCTTATTTCGACGGCGCGGGTTACCGTGCGAGCGAACTTAGAGCGGCTCGTCGGCGGCGCAGGTGAAGAGACCATCATCGCCCGCGTCGGTGAGGGTATCGTTTCCTCGATTGGTTCTGCGAATTCGCATAAGGCGGTCTTAGAGAATCCTGATTCCATCTCAAAGACAGTCCTCGCCAAGGGCTTAGACGCAGGTACCGCTTTTGAAATTCTCTCGATTGATATTGCAGACGTCAACGTCGGTAAAAACATCGGCGCAATTTTGCAGACCGACCAAGCCGAAGCGGACAAGCGCGTGGCGCAGGCGAAAGCCGAAGAGCGTCGGGCGATGGCCGTCGCCGTTGAGCAAGAAAACCGCGCGAAGGTTGAAGAGCAGCGCGCCAAGGTTGTCGAAGCGGAGGCGGAAGTGCCGCGCGCCATTGCCGAAGCCTTTAGAAGTGGCAATTTAGGCATCATGGACTACTACAACTTAGAGAACATTCAGTCCGACACCAAACTGCGCAGCAACATCGCCCAGTCTACTGAGGATACTGACGAGCGCAGTTAGCGGGTGACTAAATGAATATTGACCCCATCACCATCATCCTCTTCTTGATTTTCTTTGTCGCGCCGATCGTCAACAACTTTTTGCGAAGAGGTCAGGGTAAACAAGGGCAGGGGGGGCGTCAGGAGCAGAAACCCAACCAGCGCCCTCAGCAAAGACCGAGCCAGCAGTCTCAGCGTCGAGAGCGTTCGGACGACACGACGGCTGCGGATACAAGCCGCGAGAGTGGCAGTATGGGCGACGATTTCAGGGGGCGTTTAGAAGAGGCGCGGCGGCGCGTACAGGAGGCGATGAGCAGTGGGAACGACTCGGAGCGCCCCGCTCAGAATGAGCCCTCGGAGCGCAGCGGGAGCGACCTCTTTCCGAGGTTGGACGAAGAGAAGCAAGCCCGCTCGCAGCAAGGACGCGCTCAACGTAGTTCTCAACAGGGGTCGTCTCAGCAGGGGCAAAATCGGGGGCAGGCGCGGCAAGCCTTCGGCGATTTGGGACGCGAAGGGGTGAGCCGCCAGCGCCCGTCTTCTCAGCAGGGAACGCAGTCGCAGCAAGGCGCAGTCGGCACCGACTTGGGCGACGCGCCGCCGCTACGCGTGCAACGCTTAAAGTCGCGCAAAGGGAGTAAGATAGACCAGCGGAGGGGGGTTTTAGAGTTTGACCGCAGGTCGGTCATGCAAGGCATCATCTGGCGCGAAATCTTAGACGAGCCCCTTTCCAAACGCAGGCGCAGAAAGCGCACGTAATACGAGGTCGCGTAGCTTCTTGTAAAACGAAGCTACGCCCATCTGGGAAGGTAAGCCCAAACGTCGTTCATCCCCGAAAGCCAGCGGGAGCGAAGCGTTACGTAGTTTTCGCAAATGCGAAACGGACTCTCGGTAAGGATAAGTAGGCTATGAACCTCCGCAAGACGATGTTTACATTTGCATTTATGGTTGCGCTCACCTCTGACATACTGTACCGATATGGTCTTTGCTGGCACGGTGGGCGCGCCGGTTGACGCTCATAACTTAGGGCAGGGGCCATGCGCTTCACCAAAAGGTCGCTCCCCGAACCTCTTCTCACCTTCCTGCTCACGCAGCCTATCCCCGCGACTAAGGAGAAACCCATCGCAACAACCGTCACCTTAAAACTTCGCAGCCCTGCCGAAGCGATGTCGCTTTTCGGGCAGAATGACGAAAACTTGAAACTCTTACGCAACTTCGCCTCGGCGCGAAGGTCGTAGCGCGGGGCGACGAACTCAGGCTGTCCGGCGAGGAAGACGCCGTCGCCGAAGCCGAGCGCACCTTTAAGGCGCTCCTAGCGTCTATCCGGCGCGGCGAAAGGATCAGCGTGACCGAACTCGAGCACGCCGAGCTTAGCGACCTCTCAGAGAACACCTCACGCGAACAAGACGAACAGGTCGGCGCACGCTTGCCGCGCCGCGCCAGACCCAAGACGGCGGGGCAGCGTCGCTACGTCCGGGCGATTGAGGCGAACGAGATCGTCTTCGGCGTCGGTCCTGCAGGCACGGGCAAGACTTACCTCGCGGTGGCGATGGCGGTGCAAGCGCTCAAGGACAAGCGCGTCAAACGCATCATCTTGACGCGCCCCGCCGTCGAAGCGGGCGAGCGCTTGGGTTTTTTGCCCGGCGACTTGCAAGCCAAAATCGACCCCTACTTGCGCCCGCTCTACGACGCGCTCTACGACATGTTGGATAGCGAGCGCAGCGAGCAGTATTTCGAGAGCGGCGTCATCGAGGTCGCTCCCTTAGCCTTTATGCGCGGGCGCACCCTCAACGACGCCTTTATCATTTTAGACGAAGCGCAAAACACCACCGCCGAGCAGATGAAGATGTTCTTGACGCGCATGGGCTTCAATAGCCGCGTCGTCGTCACGGGTGACATCACCCAAACCGATCTTCCCGGCACCGTCGTGAGCGGCTTAGGCATCGCTGAGCGCATCCTTAAAAATATTGAGGGCATCGGCTTTATCTACTTCGGCGAGGCGGACGTGGTGCGCCACCCCTTAGTCGCGCGCATCGTGAAGGCGTACGAAAGCGTTCGATGAGCCTCAAACCTAAAGCTGTGAAAGCTGCGGGAACCGCGAAAGCTGCGGTGAAAGCGCCGGTGGCAAGCGTAAGCAACGCCCGTACGCGCCGACGAACGCCGCAAAGCGGCTCGACTCAGGTTCCGTGGCAGCTCGCCCTAACGGCGGTGCTCTTCGTATTCGTCCTCGCCGGTCTGCTTTACAGCGTGTACGGCTCGAGGCAAGAGGGTAACTTCCAACTCGGTCAGCCGAGCCCGCAACGCTACGTCTCGCCCATCACGGTGCAGGTCATCGACCAGATCGCGACCGAGCGCGAGCGGCAGTACGCTAGATCGCAGATTCAGACGATCTACACCTCATCTTCGTCGCAGCAGCGCCTCGTGCTGGGCGCAATTACGTCGGCTAACTTGCCCGCCAACGTGCAGCGCTTTCTCATCGACGCTTATAGTCGCCCGGCGGGAATCAGCGAAGAGGCGCTCCCCGAGCTTGTCCGCGACGCGGCGTCCCTAGCTGAACCGGAGCGCCGGCTCAGGGTCAGGCTGCTTTTAGAGCGCCTGCTCATCTCCAGCGCGCAGCCCAATACGCGCCTCACCGAAGCCGCCAGAGACGCCGCCGCAGGAAGCGTCGAGCCGGTCATGCGCACCCTGCAAGAGGGCGAAGCGATCGTGCAAGAGGGCGACATTTTGACTCTGGACGATCTGCGCGTGTTGGAACTCACCGGCTTTTATCAGCCGAGAGCCGAGTCGTTCAGACGCGCGCTCCGTTTGGCGGGCGGTTGCTTGGCGATGGCGTTTCTGCTCTCCTTGCCGCTCGTCTACCTCTACGGGCGTGTTAGGGACACGCTCACGCTCAGGCAGCTCGCCTTCCTCATCACGCTTTTCGCGCTCGCGTTAGGCGTGCAGCGCGCAGCGCTGCTCATCGACGAAACGCTCCTCTTTATCGCTTTCGTACCGCTCCTCACCGCCGTGATCGTCGCTGAGCGTAGCGCTATTTTGCTCTCCGCGTGGTTTGCGGTGCTCACGGCGTTCTGCGCGCCCGCGACCGCGTTCGTCACCTTCTTTGTCGCGCTGAGCGGCGGCGTGGCGGCGAGCCTGTTGGCACAGGTTTTTAAGTCGCGGGCGTCGCTCCTCTTTGCGGGTAGCTTGGGCGGCGTCGTGGCGGCGCTGAGCTTTACGGCGTACAGTTTGCTCGTGGGAAGTTTCGGCAGCCTCACCATGCTCGTCTCGCTCGCCTGGATCATGAGCGGCGGCGCGGCGGCGGGTATTTTAGCGCTCGCCACCTTGCCACTAGCGGAGAGCAACTTCGGCTTTTTGACGGAGTTTCGACTTTTAGAGCTGATGAGCCCCTCGAGCCCGCTCCTGCAAAAACTCCTCTTAGAAGCGCCCGGCAGCTATCAGCATAGCCTCATCATCTCGAACTTGGTGGACCAGGCGGTCACTAACATCGGTGGGAACGCGCTCCTAGCCCGCGTCGGCGCGCTCTACCACGACGTCGGTAAGCTCAAGCGCCCGCAGTTTTTCGTCGAGAACCAGTTCGCGGGCGAGAACCCGCACGACACCCTCTCGCCGCACCTGAGCTACCTCATCATCACGAGTCACGTGCGCGACGGTCTGGACCTCGTGCGCGAGCATGGGTTGCCCAAAGCGTTAGAGCCCTTCGTTTTAGAGCACCACGGGACGACGGTGCTAAGCTACTTCTACAAACGTGCGTTAGAGGATTCAGACACGCTCGAGGAACTCAACTTCCGCTACGCCGGACCGCGCCCGCAGAGCAAGGAGACCGCCGTGCTGATGATCGCCGACGCCGTCGAGTCCGCCTCGCGCACGCTGGTCGAGCCGAGCCAGGGCAGCATCCGCGCGATGATCGACCGGCTCATCGAGCAGCGGCTCCAAGACGACCAGCTCGCTGAGAGCCCCTTGAACTTCAACGATTTAGAGGTCATCGCCAACACCTTCGAGCGCCTGCTCACCGCCATCTTGCACCGCCGCGTGAGCTATCCGAGCGCGGAGGAGATCAAGGGACTTAAACGTGGTCGAGACGCTAAACGAAGCGCCCCACTGCCCTCTTGAGGAAGGTCCTCTTGAGGTGGCGGAGGTGGCGCGCGCGCTCACCGCGCTGATGATCGACTTAGGACTGTCTCGTAGAGAGGTCACGGTCGTCTTCGTCGACGACGCGAAGATCACCGAACTCAACCGGGCACATCGGGGGGTGGACGCGCCCACCGATGTGCTCTCCTATCCGACCTCGGAGCCAGACGATATCACTGAGGGCTTCGTCATGCCCGAAATTCCTCACTTGGGTGACATCGTTATCAGCGTAGAGACCGCCCAGCGGCAAGCCGCCGAGCACGCTCATAGCCTCGTACAAGAGGTCAAAACGCTCGCCGCGCACGCCGTGACGCACCTCTTGGGGTATGATCATCCGACGGAGGAAGCGTGGGAGAGGTTCAAGAGCAATCAGGCGCGCATTCTGACGCTGTAGAGGGTTTGGATAAAGAGGCGGATAAAAACGCGGCGGACCAAGTTGCTGCGAAGTCCGAAAAAATTATCGACAGCCAAAAGCTGCGCCGCTCGTTCGGCTTCGCCTGGATGGGCGTCGCGCGGACGTGGCGCACCGAGCAGAACTTCCGCATCGAAGTTGCTGTTGGCGCACTCGCGCTGCTCCTCGGTCTGGTTCTCCGGGTCAACCTCGTCCCTATCCTGCTATGCTGCCTCACCGTGCTTTCGTTGGAGATTATGAACAGCGCGCTCGAGGCCGCTGTCAATCTCGCCTCCCCCGAGTTTCACCCTCTAGCCAGACGCGCCAAAGACGCGGCGGCGGGCGCGGTGCTGCTCGCGGCGGTCGGCTCTATCTTTGTCGGACTCTTGGTTTTGGGACCCCCTCTTCTAACGTGGCTTTTCGGAAGCGTATAGTAAAGGATGTCCAAGCTAGATCAAGAACCGCCGCAGGATTTGCTCAACGCTGCGAGAAGCGTCCGCGAGAACGCCTATGTGCCCTATTCGGAGTTTCAGGTCGGCGCGGCGCTGCGAGCGGAAAGCGGCACCGTTTATCAGGGTGCCAACATCGAGAACGCCTCCTACGGGCTCTCGCGCTGCGCGGAGCAGTCCGCAATTCAGGCGATGGCGTCGGCGGGCGAGCGCAGCTTCTCGGAGTTGGTTGTCTATACAGAAGCGGAAGACCCCGCCACGCCCTGCGGCGCGTGCCGGCAGATTCTGTTCGAGTTTTCAAAAGACGCGGACGTCTACATGGTCAACCACGAGGGCGTCGTCAAGCACTACAGCACGGCTGAACTCTTGCCCGACGGGTTTAGTTTAGACTGATGTTCAGTGACTTACGCTAGGGATGGGCAGACAAAAAGAGGGGACGAAGCGGTTTCCTCGTAAGGACCGCCGAGAGAACGGCACATCAATCTTTGGGAGGAACGTATGCTCGAGCGGATGGTCGGATGTCGGCGCGGTTGGATGATCGCGGGTTTACTCATGGGTTTTGTAGCGGCTTCCGCCGCGCAAGCGGGACCGCTCGTCGCGATCGGCGGGGGCCTCGAGCCGAGCAACGAAGCGGTTTACGGGGCGATCCTCGAGCTTGCCGAGGACGACACGACGTTTTGCGTGTTCGGCACCGCAAGCTCCGACCCCGAAGGCAGCGCCGAGACGTACGTGAGCGACTTCGCGAGCTACGGCGCGCGAGCAGTTGTAGTAGACATCACCGTCGATAACGCCCCAGCGAGCACCTCGGACGACGAGGTGCTGACGACCATCCGAAGCTGCGGCGGCTTTTTCTTCACGGGCGGCGACCAGCGGCGCATCACGGAGGCGTGGTTAGAGACGCCTGCGCTAACGGCGCTGCGCGAGCGCTTTGACGCGGGGGTCCCCGTCGCAGGGACGAGCGCCGGTCTAGCCGTGATGAGCGAGACGATGATCAGCGGCGGTGAGAGCATCGACACGCTCTTAGCGGGTCCGACCCCGGTCACACTCGAGCCCGGTTTAGGCTTTGTAGGGAACGTTATTTTGGACCAACATTCGCTTGAGCGCGGGCGCTTCGGTCGGCTTTTAGGGGCACTCGCCGAGACCGGAACACGGTTAGGCGTTGGCGTGGGCGAGAACACCGCCTTAGTCATCCCCGAAATGGGTCCGTGGGAGGTCGTGGGGGAAGGTCACGCGGTGATTCTGGAGCTGCCCCAAACCGTAGGCGGCGCGCTGGATACGTTCGCAGGCGTTCAAGTGAGCCTCATCTCGAGCGGCGACACGCTCGACCCCGAGACCGGTGAGTTCCGCATCTTGGCGGAGCGCAGCGCCGAAGAGGTCGGCAGCTACTACGACCCCGGCACGATCTTCGCGGCGGACGTTTTCGGACCCGACGTGCTCGGCAACGTGCTCGAGCGACTTATCGACTCACCGGAAACGAGCGCGAGCGGGATAGGGTTTCTCGGCGGCGGCGAAGCGAGTTTCACGGCGAGAGGTTTGCGCCTAGTCTTTTCGAAGGGGGACGAGACGAGGGGCTATTGGGGCAGGGTGGACGGCGCGGACTACAGCATCGTTCGGGTCGAAATGCAAGCTGATCCTGTGGAGGTCACGGTGCGCGGCGAGTGACGCCGCCCAGCTTGCTTCTCACCCGTCACTAGGTATACTTCTGGGTGATGAAACGACTCTTACCGCTTCTAATTCCTTTTTTCTTTGTGACGTTCGCGCAGAACTTCGCGCAGAACGCACCGACAACGCAAGAGGTCACGCACCTACCTGTTTTGGCGTTCGACGGACAGGGTGACGCGCTGCCCTACCGCTTGGGCATCCCCACCGGGCTCCAGCGCGCGCTCAATGTGATCGACGGCGTGTACGTACCGCCCGTCGGCGATACGCTCCTCGTGGCGCAACGCTTCGAGGGTCAGGGGACGCTCAGCCCGGAGGTTTTCGCGGAGGCTTACGGCGCTTCGGCGCTCGTGAGCGGCGTCGTCGAGGTCTCTGGGGGGCAGGCGCAGGTCCAGATCATCTTCGCCGGACCGGACTACCCCGCGCCTAGAGTCATCACTGTAAATAGCGCATTGGACGCGCCCGAAGCGCTCCTCACTTCGGTGACGAACACCGTCATCAGCGAGTTGGAGCTGAGCGTGAGCGCGGACGACCGGGCGCAACTTGACGCGGTCTTAGCGCAGACGCCGCCCTTAGGCACCCTGAGCGCCGTCGCCGAAGCGTCGCTTGGGTTACAGACGAACGACTCGGCGGCGCTAGAAACGGTTCTGGAACTCCAGACGGACTCGAGCTGGGTTTCGTCCGAGCAAGCCGAGATTTTGACGCGCACAGGCGAGACGGAGGGTGCGTTAGCGACCTCCTTAGAGGCGATTCAGAGTGCGCCTGAAGATGTCGAAGCACTCGTCGTACGGGGTGCGGTGCTCTTAGCGAGCGGCGACGAGGCGACCGCGCAACAGGCCTTCGAAGCGGCGCTCCTCCTGAACCCAACTCACGCCCTGGCGCTCGCCGGGTTGGGGCGCTTGCAGGATGACACCGCGAGTTTAGAGGCAGCTATTGACGCCTACCCGCGCTACGTCCCCGCGTATATCGACCTCGCCGCGGCGCAGCGCACCGCGGGCGACGCGCAAGGCGCGCTAGCGACGTTGGAACGCGGCGCGGCGCGCGTGCCGGGTTCTGCGACGCTGGCTCGGGCGTTCGTCCTCGAGTCCGTCCGCCAAGGACGCGCCGAGGACGCGCTGAACTATCTCCGCACCACGACCTCCGAGCAAGCCGGTGCGTCCGCCGACCTCTACGCGCTAGCCGCCGAACTGCCGGACGAGGTCGCCGCGCAAGCGTCGGACCTCGTCCGCGAGGGGCGCACGCTCTACCCGCAAGACGTCGGTTTAGCGCTCGCCGAGGCGTCGCTGCTAACGGAGTCGGGCGACGACGCGGCGGCGGAGAACGTGCTGCTCGAGGCGCGCGAGCTAGAGCCCGACAACCTGCGCGTGCTGAACCAACTCGCCATCACGCAGGCGCAGCAAGGCAGACTGGACGAAGCGAGAGCTACCCTGGAGAACGCGCCTCAAACGAACAGTACCGTCCAGATCAACCTCGCCCAGATTCTCTTAGAAGCGGGGCAGAACGACGCCGCGATTGACCTCCTAGAGACGCTGCTCCCAGAAGCGCCCCAAGACGCCGAACTCTACTCGCTCTACGGTGTCGCGTTGGGCCGCGCCGGTCGTTACGACCAGGCGCTCAACGCCTTAGACGAAGCGCTCACCCTCGACCCCGAACTCGAGGGAGCCCAGCAAGCCAGGCAGCTCATCGCCCAGAACAGGACGCTTACCCAAGGCGAGCCCATTGACCTAGAGCCCGAAGCCGCGTCACTCTTCAGCGCGGGGCTCTCGGCGTTGGAGGCGGACGAAGCCGACACCGCAGAGCAGAATTTTACCCGCGCGCTAGAACTACAAAACAGCGGGCTCGTCGCCTTTTATCAGGGTTACGCTCGGCAGCTCCAGGGCGACCTGCGCAACGCGGTCACGAGCTACGAGCAAGCCTTGGAAGACCTGGACGAGAGCGCGCCCGTCCTCAACAACTTGGGCTTCGCCTACTTCCGCCTAGGACGCTTCGACCGGGCCATCGAATTCTTAGAACGCGCCGTCGCCGCGAACCCCGAAAACGCCGAGGCGCAGCTTAACTTGGGGCTCATCTACTACGATTTGGAGCGCTACGCGCAGGCGGTGGGTCCGCTCGAGCAGGCCGTCCAGTTGCGCCCCGAACTCGCCGAAACGTCCGTGCAAGTGGGCGCGGAGGAGCAGCTTGGTTTTACCGAACTGCTCGAGCAGGCGCGGAGCCAAGCGCAGTAGTCAGGATTAAGCGAGGATTAAGAGAGAGCTGTCAGCGTCATGCTAAACTTTGCGGCATCGGAGTTAGACGTGCCCGCCGAAGATTCGGGAGACAGTTACCATGCAGAATTGGCTTTTCTCTCTTGCCCTTCTCCTCGTGCTTCTCGCGGCTTGCGGTGACAGCGGCGCGGTGCGCGAAATAGGCGTCATAACGTCTAACGAACCCACCGAAGAAGCGGTTCTTTCAGTTCCCACGACGGTTCAAGTGGGCGTACCCTTCGAGGTTACGGTGAGAACGTTTGGTAGCGGCTGCACGGAGGCTGATGGAACCGAACATGACATCACCGGAAATTTAGCTGTTTTGAGACCTTACGACCTCACCATCATTCCCGGTAAGGATGAGCTTTGCCCGCTCGTCACAACACGTCTAGAGCATACAACTCAAATCACGTTTGAAGAAGTTGGTTCTGCAGCCGTTAGAGTAGAAGGGCGTGATAAAGGTAGCTCTAGCACGGGTGGGGCAGAGGGTGATCTAATTACGCTCGAGAAAACCGTTCGGGTAGAGTGAACTCAACGCAAAGGAACACATAAAGACGGGAAGAGGTGGCGTAAAAGCTTTCGCCACCTCTTCCACTTTTCACAGGCTGGTACAATACCCCCATGAGCGTCCGACCCGAAGTCCTAGCCACGCCCGCCTATCACTTCTCCGCCAGAGCGTACTCCGTCAAGCTCGACCAGAACGAGTCGCCTTACGACTTGCCTTTTGAGCTTAAACGAGAGGTGCTCGCGCGCTTGGAGCGCGTGAGCACCAACCGCTACCCCGAACTTGCCGCCGAGTCGCTCCGCGCCGCCTTAGCGCGCGAGATGAAGTGGGATGAGGCGGGCATCGTCGTGGGGGGCGGCTCGAACACGCTGATTCAGGCGTTTGTAATCGCGTGTGGGCTAGGTCGGCGCGTCCTGAGCGTCACGCCGACCTTTTCGGTCTACAGCCTGTCCGCGAACCTCTTGAACGCCGAGCTGACCGAGGTGCCTTTAGGGGAGGGTTTTTCGCTTCCCGTTAGTGCGCTTAAAGAGGAGCTGTCAAGAGGTCAGGGCATCCTCTTTCTCGCCAACCCCGCCGCGCCGACGGGCAACGTGTTCGCCGAAGAGGTCGTCGAAGACCTCATCCGAGCGGCTGCGCCGAACTGGACGGTGGTTTTAGACGAAGCGTACTACCAGTTCTCGGGCACCGACCTCTCCCCTTTCGCCCGCGAGTATCCGCACGTCGCCTGCTTGCGTACGCTCAGCAAGGCGTTCGGGATGGGCGGCGTGCGCTTAGGGTTCGCGCTCGCGCAGCCCGAGTTGGCCGAGCAGTTACAGAAGGTCGTCATGCCCTTCTCCGTCTCGTCGCTGCAAGCTGCGGTAGGACTCACTGCACTAGAGCACACCGACTTCGTGGCGGCGCGCGTCGCCGAAACGGTGCGCGAAAGGGAAAGGCTCTTCCGAGCATTGCGGGCGTTGGGGGTAGAGGTTTTTCCGTCCGAAACGAACTTTCTGCTCTTCCGCGTGGCGGACGCGGGCGCGTTCTACGAGGCGCTTTTGGCGCGAGGCGTGCTGATCCGGCAGCAGGACCATCTGCGTGGACTCCACGGCTGTCTGCGCGTGTCGGTAGGAACCCCGCAGGAGAACGAGGCGTTTTTAGAGACGGCGAGGGACGTTCTTCACGCCGAACGACAAGAGGTCGTCGCAGATGGCTAGGACGGCGAGCATCAAGCGGGAGACGAAGGAGACGCGGCTCGAGGTCACCCTCAACCTCGACGAACCCGCACGCGGGGGCGCGAACACGGGTCACGGCTTTTTGGACCACATGTTGGACCAGCTTATCCGCCACGGCGACTTCGCGCTCGATATCGAGGGGCAGGGCGACTTGGAGGTGGACGTGCACCACTTGGCGGAGGACACGGGCATCACCTTGGGTCAAGCCTTTCGCGCCGCGCTGGGCGAGCGGCGCGGCATCGAGCGCTACGCCGACGCCTTCGTGCCGATGGACGAGACGCTGGCGCACGTCGTGCTGGACTTTTCGGGGCGACCTCTGCTCGCGTTCGAGCCTGCGGGCTTCGAAGGTGACGCGGGCGGCTTCAACGTCCACCACCTGCGCGAACTGCTGCGCGGCTTCTGCGCGCACGCGGGCGTCACCATGCACGTGCGGGTGCTCTCCGGGGTCGAGACGCATCACGTGAGCGAGGCCGTCGTCAAAGCGTTCGCGAAGGCGCTCCGCAAGGCGGTGCGCGTGACCTCGGAGACGCTGCCTTCGACGAAAGGGGTGCTCGAGTGACCTCTCCTCCCACACCAGCACACGCCCCCAAAACCGTCCTCATCGACTACGGCGCGGGCAACCTCCACAGCGTCCACAAAGCGCTCATGCGCGCCGGGCTGAACGTCACGCTTACGGGCAACCCAATAGAGGCGGCGGACGCCCATGCGCTGGTCCTGCCGGGGCAAGGTCACTTCCGCCAGGTCATGGAGGCGTTTTTAGCCTCCGGCTTCGAGCCCGCCGTGCGGCGTCACCTGGAGGAAAAAAAGCCCTTTCTAGGCATCTGCGTCGGGCTCCAACTCCTCATGGAGCGCTCCGAAGAAGCGCCGGGGGTAGCGGGCTTGGGCGCGCTCAAAGGCGAGGTCAAGCGCTTCGACGACTCGAGCGTCAGCGTGCCGCAGATGGGCTGGAACCAAATCTATCCCTACGGCGACCCGCCCCTCTTAGAAGGAATCGCCGAGGGCGCATTCGTCTACTTCGCCAACTCGTACTACGTGGATTTTGCGGCTGAGATACCTGGCGCGACCACGAAGCACGGCGCGGTGACGTTTAAGAGCGCCGTGTCGCAAGGGCACCTGCACGCGGCGCAGTTTCACCCCGAGAAGAGCCAGGAGGTCGGGCTGCGGGTGCTGGAGAACTTTCGGAAGCTTGTCGATGAGCACGTCAGCCATTTAGCGAGTCGGCGCGCGGAAACACTCTGAAAGCTAACCCGTCGGAATGCGCTTATACATTCACGTCTGCTTAAAACTTAGTTCTGTCTGACACTATGTACCGCACACGTGCGCCCTTCACCTCTCCTCATCCGAGCACTTGGTATGATAGCCGCGTGTTGCGGCTCGCCCTACCCCTCGCGCTGTTTGTTTTGCTCAATTCAACTTTCGCCCAGGACGCGCGGGCGTGGACGCTGCAAACCGCCGCGTTTGCAAACGCTGAGCAGGCGGCGGCGGCGGTGAGCGGGCTCCGCGAGCGCGGCTTCGACGCCTATAGCGAGAGGAGCGGCGCGGTAACGCGGGTGCGCGTCGGCTGCTTTTTGGACAGGACCAGCGCCGAAGTGGTCGCTGAGCACGCAGCGCGAGACGGCGAGGCGCAGGTCGTGCCGCTCAGCCCCGGCACCGCAAATACCTCCGGCGTCACGTTCTGCGTCCGCCGCGAGGCGGGTTTCGTGCCGCCCGCCGCTTGGGGGATTGCGGAGCGCACCGCGGCTCACGTCACCTTCTGGGTCGACGTGGCGGGTCGGCGCTACTTGCGCTTCGACGGGCAGGGCTGGTCTATCTATCAAAACGTGGCGCGTCTGCCGGGCGTCGCAGGAGACGCTGCGCCTAAGCGGACGCTACGCCCTGCGCCGGTCCGCGCCCGGTCGCTGCTCGTCGGCTCGGGCGAGGTGCTATGGCGTTCGCCGCGCGGCGCGACCTTTCTTATCCAGGATGAAGAGGCTGTGTTCAGCCTGACACTCGTCTCCCCTAGCGAGGTCGACTAAAACTATGAGATTCGTGATCTTAACGGGGCTCTCCGGCGCGGGCAAAGCGACGGGGTTAGCCGCCCTAGAAGACATCGGCTACTTCACCGCCGACAACCTGCCGCCGACGCTCTGGGGCGACCTGCTCGCCCAGGCGAGCACCGCGCTGGACAAGGTCGTCGTCGGCATCGATGTGCGTACGAGGGATTTTTTGGGCGACGTGCCCGGTGCGTTGGAGCAGCTTAAAGCGCGGGGCATCACGCCTGAAGTTATCTTTTTAGACGCTTCGGACGAGGTGTTGGTCAAACGCTATAACCTTACGAGGCGCACCCATCCGCTCGGACAAGCGCCTTTGGGCTCGGACATCGCGCAAGAGCGCGAGGTATTGGGCGGCTTGCGTTCGCTAGCCGACTTCGTGCTCGACACCTCGACCTCGTCGGCGCGCGAACTCACCGAGGAGCTGTGGACGCGCTTCGGCGACGAGCGGCGCTTCCGCTTGCGCCTCGTCTCGTTCGGCTTCAAGCGCGGCGCGCCCATCGACGCGGACAACGTGTTCGACCTGCGCTCGCTCCCTAACCCCTACTACGACCCATCGCTGCGCCACCTCGACGGACGCGACGAGGGCGTCAAAAACTACGTCTTCACGAGCGAGGGGCTCGCCTTCTACACCGAGTTGCGCGAATTCGTGCGGCTTCTGGCGTCGCGGGCGGTGTCGGCGGGGCGCTCGAGCTACACCGTCGCGCTGGGCTGCACGGGCGGTCAGCACCGCTCGGTAGCGATCACCGAGCGGCTCACGCACGACCTCGCCGAGACCTTCGCGACCTACGCCGACCACCGCGACGTGACGCTCGCGCTCGCTGAACACGCGCCGCCCAAACCCGAGAGGTCGCATGGCGCGTCTTGAACGCTTGCGCCGCATGAGCAACGTCCGCTACTGGCTCACGCCGGGCATGGGCGTGAAGCGGCACGTTTTCGTCGCCGCGCTCGGCACGCTGCTTCTCGTCGCGGGCGTGATCGGCAACGTCCTCTGGATACGCCAGGCGGACGACTACCTCATGTTCGGGGCCCTAGAGCAGCGTTTAGCGAGCCGCATGTGGGAGACGTGGGGTGGGTGGCTCTCGCTGCTGACGCTCTTGGTCGGGCTGAGCGTGGCGGTGTGGGCAGTCGGACGCCTAAACCGCTCCCTCTTGTCCAACTGGATGCCGCGCCCCAAAGACGCCGCCGTACTTCTCCACCAGCGCGTCTCGCTGGCGAAGGGACCGCGCATCGTCGCTCTGGGCGGCGGCACGGGTCTGTCTAACTTGCTGCGCGGGCTCAGGGACTACACCTCGAACATCACCGCCGTCGTTTCGGTGAGCGACGACGGCGGCTCTTCGGGGCGGCTCCGCGACGCCTTCGGCATCCCCGCGCCGGGCGACCTCACGGACTGCTTGGCCGCGCTGTCGGACAACGAGTCGCAGGTGAGTCGGCTTCTGGAGTACCGCTTCGAGCGCGGCGACGAGCTAGCCGGGCACACCTTCGGCAACCTCTTCATCACCACCTTGACCGAAGTCGAGGGCGACTTCGCCAGGGCGATTCGCGTCTTGAACGCGCTCCTCAACCTCTGCGGCGCGGTCTACCCGATCACGACCGACGCGACCTCACTCAGGGCCATCAAGCGCTCGGGCGAAGAGGTCGTGGGCGAGAGCAAAGTGAGCACCGTGCCGGGTCCGGTGGCGCAGGTGCTACTCGAGCCCCCCGACCCCGCCATCGTCCCCGACGTCGCCCAGGCGCTCTACGCCGCCGACCTCATCGTTCTAGGACCGGGCAGCCTCTTTACGAGCACCTTGCCCCCCTTGCTCGTGCCGGGGGCGAAGCGGGCGCTTTTAGAGACGCGAGCGCCGATCGTCTATATCTGCAACGTGATGACCGAGCCCGGCGAGACCGACGGCTTTAGCGCTTGGGACCACGTCGCCGCGATCCACGCGCATCTAGGTCGCTACCCCGACCAGGTG
Organism: Trueperaceae bacterium; assembly: GCA_965213925.1. Classification (GTDB taxonomy): domain Bacteria; phylum Deinococcota; class Deinococci; order Deinococcales; family Trueperaceae; genus CBDBZX01. Next base: position 2,546,934 of record OZ243927.1, on the reverse strand, counting down.
CTTCTCAACAAGAGCGTGGTCGACAAGTCGCGCCGCAACCGCTACAGCGCCTTGGGCGCGGAGGTCGTCCCGGCTGACCTCGCGCCCTTTAAGCGCGCCGGCGTCGAGGTGAGCGCTTTGGAGCTGCTCGGTCCCGGCCCTCACGCGCAGCACGACACCGCCCGGCTCGCCGCGTGGCTCAACAGCTTCGCGAAGTACTCGCGAGTAGGCGCGTGAAGGTGCTATGAATATGTTTTGGACGCGCAGATGGGCGCGGTATGCGCTAGCGCTCACGCTCACGCTGCCGTCCGCCGCCTTCGCCACGCTGCTCTCGCTCACCGACCCACCCGGCGACGCGGTGGGCGACGGCACGCTCGCCTCGCCGACCGCCGAGCGGTTCAACACTGCCTTTTTCGATGTGCGCAGCGTCGCGGTTTTAGATGCGCCGACCTTCACCTTTCGCCTCGAGTTCGCCGCCCTCCCGCCAGAGGGCGCAAGCGCGCAGCCGATCGCCGACATCTACCTGGACAGCGAGCCCGGCGGCGCGAAGACGCTGCTCCCCGGCTCCGACATGCAGCTCGCCGACGGCGGCTGGGAGGTCGCCTTTCAGACCATAGGAACGCGCTTGCGGGTCTTTACCCCTAACGCAGAGGGGACCCCGGTCGATGCGAGCGCTGCTCTCAACGCTCGCGTCGTACGCGAGGGCAACACCCTGCTCGTCACGACGTCGCTGGCGACGCCTGAACGTTTCAGCCTCTACGGCGTGGTCGGCAGCTACGACCCCTTCAGTCTGAACGGCTGGCGCAGCGTCGCATTGGAGGCTGCGCCTTGGCGTTTCTCGAGCCCCACCCAGCGCCGCCCCGTCATCGACGTTATCGCGGACGATCCTACGCTCCAAGCTAGCGCCACCGAACGCGGCGTGCTGCCTGAAATCCGCACGTCGTTTCGGCAGGAACGCTGGCTGCTCCTCGCTTCGGCGGGTATGGTCATCGCCTTCGTCGGGCTCGCCCTGCGCTTCGCCTCTAAACCGGAGCCACCACGAGGCGTAACTAATACGCCTACTACGAATGACGCGCCCGCAAGTAAGCCGGTCGACAAACCAGTCAACAAGCCGGTCAACGAACCTGCCAGACCTGCCGACACGCCGGTCGCTTCGTACGGCGCGCACGAAGCGGGCGGACGGGCGCAGATTCTGCGCAGCGTCGACTTCGAAGCGCTGCAAGAAGACTGGCTCGAGCCTCTCGGTACGGCGCAAGCGAGCGCGCAAGACGAAAGTCGTACCGACCCTGACTCACCGCTCGGCGAGGACGGTGACGGGTTCGAGCGGACGTTCGGCAGAGGAGACCCGTCGTGATTCGGCTCGCGCGGTGTACCCGCCCTTTTTCTACACCGCCTCTACGTGTACACACCCTCCAACTACACGTACACCACGCTTGCCTCATGGGTCATACTTAACTTACTGTTAAGTCACGCACACCGCCGCGGCACTGAGATGATTTCCCGTAGGTATCATCAGATGCGCATGATAGAGGGTGGCGAACTGACTGAGGGCACTTCGAACTGGCGTCGCTTTGGACAAGGTTTGGCTCCGCCAGACGCGAGTACTGATGTGAACCGAGCAGAGCGAGATAGATATTTATACCTACGACTCACTGGGAGGGCTCATGGCGCAAGCTACAGCCGAAACCGACAGCCAATTTAACGAGATCAAGAGTCAGATTCTGACCGACGACGCGGTAGCGTTTTTAGAGAAGCTCCACCGCGAATTTGACGGACGCCGCAAAGAACTCTTAGAGGAGCGCGGGAAGCGGCAGGAAGCCTTTAACAACGGTGAAACGCCCGACTTTTTAGACGAAACGAAAGAGGTCCGCGAAGGCGATTGGCAGGTCGCCCCTTGCCCGGACGACTTAAAAGACCGCCGCGTCGAGATCACCGGACCCGCCGAGCGCAAAATGACCATCAACGCGCTCAACTCAAAGGCGCAAGTCTTCATGGCGGATTTGGAGGACGCCCTCTCCCCTACCTGGGAGAACGTTGTCGTGGGTCAGCAAAACCTCAAGGAAGCGGTGCGTAAGACGTTACGCCTCGAGGACGAGGAGCGCGGTAAAACCTACGAGTTAGAAGACGACATCGCCACGCTCTTAGTGCGCCCGAGAGGGTGGCACTTAGTTGAAAAACATCACGAAGTGGACGGCGAGCCCATCTCCGCGAGCTTGTTCGACTTCGGGCTCTACATGTTTCATAACGCGCAGGAGCGGTTGGATAGAGGCACGGGACCGTACTTTTATCTGCCTAAGTTGGAGCACTACAAAGAAGCCCGCCTCTGGAACGACGTCATCAACTTCACCCAAGACGACATCGGCATCCCGAGAGGCAGCGTCCGCGCAACAGTCCTCATCGAAACCATCCACGCCTCGTATCAGATGGAAGAGATTTTGTACGAACTGCGCGAGCACATCTCCGGCTTCAACGCAGGGCGTTGGGACTACATCTTCTCGTTCATCAAGACGTTTCACCAGCGCGAAGATATGATCTTGCCCGATAGAGGTCAAGTCACGATGACGGTGCCCTTCATGCACGCCTACACCGAGCTGCTGATCAAGACCTGCCACAAGCGCGGCGCTCACGCCATTGGCGGCATGGCGGCGTTCATCCCGAGCCGCGATGACCCCGAAGTGACGGAAAACGCACTTTCGAAAGTCGCCGAGGACAAAAAGCGCGAAGCCGAGGCAGGCTGCGACGGCACGTGGGTCGCGCACCCCGGCTTGATTCCTACCGCTAAAGAGCAGTTCGACGCGGTCTTAGGGGATGAGCCCAACCAAGTCGAGCGGCAGCGTGACGAGGTATCGGTGAGCGCCCAAGACCTCATCAACACGAACATCGAAGGCGCGTCCATCAGTGAGGCGGGCGTTCGGCAGAACGTGAGCGTAGCGCTCCAGTACATCAATGCGTGGCTCTCAGGGACGGGCGCGGCGGCGATTTTTAACCTCATGGAGGACGCAGCGACCGCCGAGATCAGCCGGGCGCAGCTCTGGCAGTGGCTCCATCACGGGGCGACCTTGGAAAGCGGCGAAACGATGAGTGAAGACCTCTACGAGCGCGTGAAGAAAGAGGAGCTGGAGAAGTTGGAGGGCGATCATCTCCAAAGCGCCGCTGAAATTCTCGACGACCTTGTCAAGAGCGATTACTTCCGCACCTTCCTTACGCTCAAGGCGTATGACTATTTGGACTGATAACCTAAACTGACCGCTCGAGCCTGACCTCTCAACTCCGCCTCTACTAAGAGGTCAGGCTTTTCCTAAATCCCTAAAACTTCCGACGCTTTTTTCGTCTCACTTTGAGATACTGGGGGCTTTATGTCTCAAAAATCCTAAAAGGTAGGTGTTTGACGCCTTCAACTTAATGAACGACTCGCATTCATCTGCGTGACAAACGTACTGAACACTTGTGTACTTTCAAAGTAAACTCGCCTCAAAGGAGAACAAAATGAGCATGAGCAACGCAACGCAAAACGCGCAAGACCTCAAGAACCTCTGGGACACCGACCCCCGCTGGAAAGGCGTCAAGCGCGACTACAGCGCCGAAGAGGTCATGCAACTCCGCCCGTCCGTTCACATTGAGCACTCGCTCGCCCGCCACGGCGCAGAGCGGCTCTGGGACCTCTTGCACAGCGAAGATTACGTGAACACCTTCGGCGCACTCACCGGCACGCAAGCCGTGCAGATGGTCCGCGCCGGGCTCCAAGCGATTTACCTCTCGGGCTGGCAGGTTGCGGGCGACATGAACTTAGCCGGGCAGACTTATCCCGACCAGAGCCTCTACCCGGCGAACAGCGTGCCCGCTGTGGTGAAGCGCATCAACAACGCGCTGACCCGCGCCGATCAAATCAGCAAACTGGACGGTGTCAACGACGACCTCCACTGGTACGCACCCATCGTGGCGGACGCCGAAGCGGGCTTCGGTGGACCGCTCAACGCCTTTGAACTGATGAAGGGCATGATCGAGGCGGGCGCGGCGGGCGTTCACTTTGAAGACCAACTTGCGTCTGAGAAGAAGTGCGGACATTTGGGCGGTAAGGTCTTAGTACCGACTTCGACCTTTTTGCGCACCCTCGCCGCCGCACGTTTAGCCGCCGACGTGTGCGACGTGCCGACCATGCTCGTCGCCCGCACCGACGCGCACGCCGCCACGCTCATGACCAGTGACGTGGACGAGCGCGACCACGAGTTCCTAACCGGCGAGCGCACGCCTGAGGGTTACTTCTACGTCAAACCGGGCATCGAGGCGTGTATCAAGCGCTCGCTGGAGTACGCGCCTTACGTAGACCTCTTATGGATGGAGACCTCGACGCCAAACTTGGACGAGGCGAGGGAATTCGCTCATGCCATTCACGCCGAGTACCCCGACCAGATGCTCGCCTACAACTGCTCGCCGTCCTTTAATTGGAAAAAGCACCTGGACGACGAGACGATCGCTAAGTTCCAACGTGAACTCGGGGAGATGGGCTACAAGTTCCAGTTCATCACCTTGGCGGGCTGGCACACCATCAACCTGCGCACCTTTGAGCTTGCCAAAGGCTACGCGCAAGAAGGCATGAGCGCCTACGTCGCTTTGCAAGAGGAGGAGTTCGCTCGCGAAGCCGACGGGTACACCGCGACGAAGCACCAGCGCGAGTCGGGGACGGGGTACTTCGACAAGGTCTTGAATGTTGCGACGGGCGGTAAGGCGTCCACAGCGGCACTGGTCGGTTCGACGGAAGCGGAGCAGTTTCACTGAGTCGTTGAAAGGCTAGGCTCGAGCCTCACTCAACTCGCTAAGTTTTGCAACCCCCCTCAGCCTCGAGGGGGGGGTTGTCTTTGTCTTCTAATATGCTCGGGCCAACCGATACGAAACGCTGTTCAAGAGCCAATTTCTAATCTGAACATCAGACTAAATTGCTGCAAGATGATCAATGCGGTTCAGGTAACGCAGCCGCCACCGTTCGCGGTCCGGATGGTTGACGTACTCGAGCCGCGTCACCCCGGTGTTATGCGACCACACCTCGCAGTGTTGGCGGTGTCCGATATTGAAGACGTGGCTGACCGCCGCCTCGATGACGCCGCCGTGACAGACCGCGATGACCGTGTCGCCCTCTGGCTTTGCGCCCATGGGTCTGTAATGCCGCTCGACGAGCGTTTCTAAAAACTGCCCGACCCGCATCCGCGCGTGCATCCACGACTCGCCCGCCTCCGCGCCCGGCATAAGGGCACTGAAGGGTCTCGAGCTGCCCCAAAACTCGGCGTAACGCTCCGGTAAGTCGTCCACAGGATAGGGCGTGTGGTCGCGGCGGTTGTTACCGACTTCGCGCAGATGGCTATCGAAGATGGGCGAAAGTCTGTAGGGCGCGGCTAGCATTTCGGCGGTTTCTTTAGCCCGCGCCATGTCGCTCGCGTAGAGGGCGTCCACAAGTGTGACCTCTTGTAAGAACCTGCGGGCTAAAGCTTCAGCTTGTTCGCGCCCCAAGTCGGTGAGGGCGGCGTCCTTGTTGCCTTCCGCCCAGTCGGGCAAGTTGACGTAGCTTTGAGCGTGACGAATGAGGTAGAGGTGCAAGGTGTCTCCTTTAACACCTCATTGTAAGCTCCTTACCCCGCAGGGGAAAACCTGCATAAGTTTGCCTAACCTTTATCTGAACAAAGGGTCGCGGTTTCAAGTCGAATGCTGATGTGCGCTTCTTCCGCCCTTTATATGTAATGAACGAGGGATTGCAACCTCTCGTTTAACCTCGGCACCGTTCCGAATAGAGCCACTACCGAAGGAAAAGAAGAGGTCAATAAGACCTCTCTATTCCATCTCTACTGAATGAAAAAGCTCAGCACGAATACCACTAAGAAACCTGTGACGCCGACGATCGTCACCGACACCGTCCACGACTTGAGCGTGTCTGCCACCGACATATCCAAAAAGCGGTTGACGAGCCAGAAGCCGGAGTCGTTCACGTGACTGAGCACGGTTGCGCCGGACGCAATGGCGATGGCGATGAGCCCCACGGCAGGCGCGGACAACCCCTGCTGCTGAATGGCGGGCGCGACCAGCCCCGCCGCCGTGACCATCGAAACGGTCGCAGAGCCCTGCGCCACGCGCACCATCGTGGCGATCAAAAAGGCGAGCAGAATAGGCGGCAAGCCCGAGCCGGACATGAGGTTGGCGATGGCTTCGCCGACGCCGCTCTCTTGCAGCACGCTGCCGAAGACGCCGCCTGCACCTGTAACGAGGAGAACCAAAGCGACGGGCTCCAGAGACTTGGTCGCAATCTTCTGAACCTCTTCCATCGAGCGACCACGCCGCACGCCGAGGACGTAGAAGACGAGGATAGACGCGAGGAGCAGCGCCGTGAAGGGATGCCCTGCAAAGGCGAAAAAGTTGCGCACCGCCGACCCTTCCGGCAGCGCCACACCCGTCAGCGTTCCGATCAAAATGAGCACGAGCGGAAAGAGAATCAGCGAGATGATGAGCCCAAAACTCGGCGGGTCGGGGTTCTCCGCCGACTCCTCTTCGTCTTCACGCACATTTTCTGGTACGGGCACGTGGATACGCTCCGCGATAAAGCGGCTAAAGACGATGCCGCCTAACCCGAGCGCAGGCACGCCTGCGATAACGCCGAAGAGGATGACCCAGCCCAGGTCCACGTTCAGCTCAGCGGCAATCGCCGTCGGACCGGGCGTCGGCGGGATGTAGCCGTGCGTGGCAGCGAGCCCGGCGGCGAGGGGCAGCGCGTAGTAGAGGAGCGAGCGACCTGAACGCTGTGTCAGGCTGTAAGCGAGAGGTAAGAGCACGATAAGTCCGACGTCGAAGAAGACCGAGATGGAAACCAAGAAGCCCGTGAGCCCCATCGCCCAAGGAGCCCACTGCTCGCCAAAACTGTCCACCAGCGTGGTAGCGAGCTGCCGCGTCCCCCCTGACACGCGCAGCATCTCGCCGAACATCGCGCCGAAACCTATGATGATGGCGATCGCGCCGAGCGTGCCGCCCATCCCGTCTTCAATCGCACCGATGATTTCAGTCAGCGGAATACCCGCTAGCAGAGCGACGATCATGCTCGTGAGAATCAGGCTGACGAACGCCTCGAGCTTCACCACCGCAACCAGCACCAGCAAGATGGCAATTCCCGATACGGCAACCGCGATAAGTGCAACAGTACCCATACCTATCCCTCCTCTTTCCCTGCAAACTTCGTTCAAAGGTACTGCACTGGGAGGGAAAGGTTTGTGACGCCCAGTGCGTTTTACAACAACGCAATTTTGTTTTGTGTATGAACTGACGTGACCTTAAAAATACGAGAGATTTCGACAGCGGGTAGCGTAATGACGGAGGCTAGAATGAGGTCTGTTACAGGTTATGAACCCACGCTCTGCACGTATCAGGGTGACTCATAACTCGAATCACCCTTCAAGGCGTCAACGACGCAGATGTAAAAAATTAGATAGCACCCCGCACCTTCTACAGAGAATAGTAAAGCGTGATGAGCGAACCTACAATTGCCCCCCTAGCCAAACAGCTTGCCGAGGAGAACAACGTCGACTGGCGTGTTCTGCAAGGCACCGGACCCGAAGGCAGCGTCGTCGAGAAAGACGTTTTGACCTATCTCGCTAAAGTGATGGCCGGCGAAGAGTCCGTCAACCCCACCGCCGAACCTACCCCCGAAGGCATGGAAGCCTGGCCCGAAGAGGACATCAAGGCGTTCGAAGCGGAAAGAGCCAGCAGCGGAGCCCCCTCCGGAGCCGACGAGGAAATCTCCTGGGGCGACGCGCCCGATGCGCCGAGCGACGCACTGCTCGACGCTGTCACGTTGGACGAGCCGACGCCTGCGCCCGCGCCTATTTCTAGCGCACCCGCCAGTGCGCCTAGCAGCGGCATCAGTAGCGCCGAGTATCAAGCGGCCCTCAACGAAATCGAGCGCCTCAAAGGAGAGGTGCAGAGCCTTAAGAACGCTCAAGCGCAGCAGAGCCAGGTTGCCGGGCAGGTCTCGAGCCTCCAGAGCGAAAAGTCGCAGCTAGAGAGCCAAGTCAGCAAGCTCCAGGGTGAGCAGAGCCAACTCAAGAGCGACCTCGAGCAGGCTAAGTCCGCCGCCTCAAACCAGGGTGCGCTCAAGGACGAGAACGACAAGGTCAAGGCGAAGTTGGAGAAAGCCAAAGCCGAAATCACCCGCCAGCGTGGTCTTTTGGAGAAGGCAAAAGCGCAGATCGACGGGCTCAAAGCGGAACTTGAAGAGGCGACCCAGAAGAAGCCTTGGTGGAAACTCTTCGGTTAAGCGCAGCACCCCTGATCACAGTTTTTCTATAAGCGAAAACCCGCTCCACCTCGGAGCGGGTTTTCGCTTGGCGTCCGAACGGCTCTAGGCGCTGGGCGACCTTCATGAAGTAGCCCGGAGCCTCCACACCTCCGACAGCTCTACCGTAAAATCGGTCATGTGCCACAAAACGCTGCGCCTCACCTACTTATCCCTTCTACTCCTCCTCTCCTCTTTCACCTTTTCTCAAGCTGCGCCCGAAGAGGTGGAGAACGGCTTCGACAACCCGAGGGCTGAAGAGATCGCCGCCATCACCTGTCCGGTGGACGAGGAGCGCGAGGCGCGGATACGCGAACGGGGCGGCGACTGGGAGCAGGAGTTGGAGACGCGGCGGCGCTACCAGGAATTGCTGCCGCTCTACTTCTCGAGCGTCCCCTTACAACCCGCCGACGCCCTCCTGATGCCCGTCGAAGGCGTCACCGTAGGTCAAGTCACGGATACCTGGGGCGCAGCCCGCAGCGAAGGGCGCACCCACGAAGGGCAAGACATCTTCGCGCCGCGCGGCACGCCGATTTACTCAGCGACGCAGGGCTACATCTACCGCATTGGGGAGAACCCGCTCGGGGGCAACGTCGTCGTCGTCATCGGCGGGGGCGGGATTCGTTACTACTACGCGCACTTGGACAGCTTCGCGCCAGATTTGCAAGAAGGTCAGTATGTGACGGCGGAGACGCTTTTGGGCTATGTCGGCAATACAGGTAACGCTGTCACGACGCCGCCCCATCTGCATCTAGGGATGTACGGTGGCTCGTACGAGTCGTGCGACTGGGACGCGGTGAATCCGTATCCGTTTTTGGTGGATAGATGAGGCAAGATTGTAAACTGTACGGAACAATGGGAAAGTGCTACATCCAAACTAATCAATGAATCGGTCTTCAAAGTCTAAAGGGCGCTGATTTCTATTCTTAGCGGGACGGCTAATCGAATAACCCACGTCACTCACAGTTAAAAAGTGTCCACCTCCTTCTATAGACTGCTGGTATCCCTCTTCCGCGTATCGTAAGTGAGCCTCTAGAAATTCCGCAAAACTGCCAAACACCTCTCGAGGCGTTTCGTCGCATTCTACATATTGAAGAATAGGTACGTCGAATACTTCTTTCGCTATAAAGTAGTTGAAAGAATAGCCTTGACGAAACCAGAAAACAACAGTGTCCGGCGTCAAGAAGGAGGCAACCTCACATTCTTCCAAGAGGTCTTGGGCTTCTTGGTAGCGTGATAGATAGTCGCCCGAACCAACGTCGAGCCCCCGAAAAGGAATGAAAGTATGTAGCGACTTTCCAAATTCACCTAAAAACAACTTGAAGAAGATTGGAAATTTGACCTTGAGCGTAGACTCCAACTGCGCCACTTCATTCTCCGAAAACCCCTCGAACCAGGTCATCTCATCGAGCCAACGAGCAGCATTTCGCCTACTCGTATTAAGGAAACGAAAAGGACGGTTGTTGCGTAAGAAAATAATTCTCTGCTTGACTTCTTCAAAGTATCTGAGAGCGGAATTAACATCAGTCATCAATAAAGTCTAATCGAGTTTTACGCCAATTCGGAAAAGACTTGACGAGATAGAGGGTAAGGGCTGAAATAGTATGTGAGCAAAATCCCAACCCTCGAAGAGATTGTACAAGCGGTTGAAGGTCTAAGTCTAAAAAAGCGAAGGAAAGCTCCTCAGGGACGCAAGCCTACTTTCTCGGATGACTTCATCATTGCGCTAGCGGTGTATCAGAAATTGGCGAGCTTCCGCTACGCTCAGAAAATGCTGGAGGTTGCCGCCTCTTTTGGTGTCGAGGTTCCTGCGCCTTCGACCTTCTGCGAGCGCAAAGGACTACTGCTAGGACCTATCATCCTCGCGGTTAAACAACTTTGCGCGGCGCAGCAGGCGACCAAGCAACACCTCGACTCGAAAAAGCTGGAAGTTGTGGACTTTGCGCGGGCTAGACGCAGCAAGTTAGCTGGAGCATATGGACATGACCACATTCATAACACCACGTTTTATGGCTTTCGCTTACATGCTCGCGTAAACGATGCTGGCGACCTGAGTAGACTGCTCCTAAGAGGCGCGAACGAGCACGATGTTAAAGTCGCACCTCGTCTGCTGAGCGGGCTTACCTACACCATCGTAACTGCAGATAAAGGTTATATCAGTCACGACCTTAAAGCCGACATCGCTCCTCAAGCGGTGGACCTTGTTACGCCGCGCCGCAGCAATCAACTACCTCCACCCAGGCGTGAACAAAACCTCTACTGCGGTCACCGCATCGTTGAATCCGTTTTCTCTTCACTCGACAGGCTCGGCTTCTCCGACAGACCTTATCGCTCTACTAAAGGATGTATGGTACACATCTATACCACCATCCTCGCTTATCAGCTCAGCCATTTAGATGTCCTCGGACTTTGGTTCTTCCTTTCCCGAATTGAGGTGAGTTTTATAAAACGTAGCAGTTGTAAATTTCCGAAGCATGTAGAACATTTCTAATGCCTCGCCGAAACTCGATAAGCATGATATTTAGCGGATGGCTCATAACTCCCCCTCCCCAAACCGCTCCAACAGCACCATCACCGCCCCAGTAATCAGCATGAGCAACACCGAAAGCGCCAACGCCGCCCCGTAGTTCGCCGCGCCGGGTCTGCCCAAGCGGTCAAAAATCGCCACCGGAATCGTCGCGAATTCGGGGCGCTGCAACACGAGCGTCGCGCCGAACTCGCCCATCGAAACGGCGAAGGCGAAACTGGCAGCGGCGATGAGCGAGGGGACGAGCAGCGGCAACTCGACGCGGCGGAGGATAGTTAGAGGGCTCGAGCCCAACATCCGCGCCGCGTGCAAGAGGTTGGGCGGCAAGGCTCGTAGCGCAGGCAACACGCTCCGAACGACGAAGGGAAACGCGATGAGGGTGTGGGCTAAGATGATTCCCCAGAGGCTCGAGCTGAGCCCCGGAAACGCCAAGAGGTAGCCGAAGCCGAGCGTCACGGCGCTCGTCGCAAGCGGCAAGAGGCTCAGCGCGTCCAAGATGCGCCAGCCTCCTCTGACGATGGCGTAGGCAAACGCGAAGCCGACGAGGAGGGAGAGGATCATGCTTAGGGAGGCGAACCGAAGCGAGTTGAAGATTGCCGGTCCCGCCCCAGCAAACCCCACTGAGCGCGACGCCTCCGTGAGCGCGACGAAGTTCCGCAAACTCAACCCGTCTTCTGTCCAAAACGCGCTGAACGTCAGCGCTAATAGGGGCGAAAGAATGAGCGCGGCGGCGATAAACATGTTCAGCGCGAGCAGCCAGCGCCAGGGTCCGGTGGGTTTGGAGAGGACAGAGCCCCCACCTAAAGACACCGCCAAGCGCGCCTGCATCCGCGTGTAGACCCAGGTGAACACGCTGATGACGAGGAGTTGCGTAAGAACCAGAACGGCGGCGCTCTCGAGTTGCAAAAGCCGCGCCGTGAGGCGGTAAACCTCGACCTCTAAGGTACCAAACTGCGGCTCCGGCGCGAGGATGAGGATGACACCAAATGAGGTGAAGCAGAAGATGAAGACGAGCGTGGCAGCGGCGATAATCGCAGGCAACGCGAGCGGCAGCGTCACGCGCGTGAGCGTGCGCAGAGGCGACGCGCCGAGCATGGCAGACGCTTGGCGCAGGCGCGGTCCTACCGCCTCCAAGTACGCCCCGACGATACGCACCACCACCGCGTAGTTATAGAACACGTGCGCGAGCAGAACGATGGCGAGCGTATCCCTCAAATCGACGCTCAGCAGACCGCGCGGTCCTAAGAGCGTTAAAAAGCCGATCGCTGCGACAACGGTGGGCATGACAAAAGGAACCGTGAAGGCGCTCCTGAGGAGACGCTTGCCGCGAAAGTCGAAGCGGGCGAAGAGCAGGGCGCTCGGCAGGGCGAGGAGGACGGTTAGGAGGGTGGAGAGGAGGGCTTGATAAGTGGTGAAGGCTAAGCGCCCCAAGTAGTAAGGGTTGCTCAAAACATCGGTGACAACACCGAAGCTCGAGGCGCTCCGCAGCAAAATCACGCCGAGCGGATAGAGCAGAAAAAGCGCTAAAAATATAGAGGCAAAGAGTCCCGCAAAGAACGAAAGGCGCGTCACCTTAGAGCGAATAGCGCCGCCGCATCACCGATTCGATCAGCGCGTGCGGCGAGAGGCGCTTGGCTAGGGCGAGCAGCGCAGTTTGTGAGCCCACCCGGTAGCGGAGTTTAGGCTTGTCCTCGCCGACGATGCGGACGATGACCTTAGCGACGCCTTCGGGCTCGTCGCCTTGCTCTAGCGCCTTGAGCGAATACTCTGTGACCTTTTTTCGCATCAGGTCATACGCACCTAAAGTCTGCTCGGGATAGTTGATCGAGGCGGCAAATGAGGTGTTGGTGTAGCTCAGCTCGACTAAGGATACGGAGATGTCAAAAGCCTCTAGCTCGTAGCGTAACCCTTCGCTATAGCCTTCTAAAGCAAACTTGCTCGCCGAGTAGAGCGTGTGGCACGGCACGCCAAACACCCCTGCTAAGGAGCCTATGTTAATGACTTTGCCGCGCCGCCGCTCGCGCATTGCGGGCAAAGCGGCGTTAGTCACGCGCAGCACGCCGAAGAAGTTCGTTTCGAACTGCGCCTTCGCCTCCGCCATAGAGGTCTCTTCCGCCGCGCCGTAGAGCCCGTAGCCCGCGTTGTTGATGAGCACGTCCAAGCGACCCGCACGGCTCAGGAGGGTATCCAAACATTCTTTCGCGGAGCCGTCGGAGCGCACATCCAGCTCGAGCATCTCTGCGCCCGCGACTCGCCCCTCCGGTTTGCGACTCGTCCCGAATACGCGGTAGCCCCGTAAAGCGAGTTTCTCCGCCGTGACGCGCCCGATGCCCGCTGAAGCTCCGGTGATGAGGACGACACTCGAGTCTGAGTTTGTCATGCCCAACTTTACCGCTTTAGCATGAGGTCCGATATAGCAGGTATCATCTGGTTTGAACCAACCTCACGTTATAGAACATCGTGTAGCATGCACTTCAAGTGATGATACCTGCGCCATTTCGCTCCAATACTTCCGATAACCGCTATACAAGGGTCTTCGCAACTTTAACTCGCGAAGGCCTTCGTGCGCTACTACCTACACCTCATCGGTCGGCGTCAGCGTCGCGATAATGCTGCGGATGGTGCTAAAGAGCATCAGAATCGTGCTGATGAGGAGCCCCGACAAGCCCGCGATAAGTACGACTAGAGCGTAATAGAGCCCGGTAAACCACCAGGACGCCAGGTTATCGAACTGACCGACGGGCAAGCTGAGCAGAAGCAAGAGTAGAATCGCGCCGCAGAGCGAGATGGCGCTTAAAAGCCCGATCACGTCGATGCGGTGGTAGAGCTTCATGCCGAAATCGTTCGTGGCGTCTCTCGCGAGCCCGAGAATGGTGAGCATAAGCGCGAGGATCGTGGCGGACGAGGTGGCGATGGCTGCGCCTAAGTAGAGCGACGAATCTGCGAGCGCTTGAATGAGATTGACCGCCTCCGCGCTACCGTAAATATGACCGACGAAGAAACGTATCGCCAGGGAGATGCCTACCGTCAAGAGGCCGCCGATAAGCGCCCAGCGGTTGCCTACCGAGCGAAACTTCTTCTCGACGCGCTCGAACTTCTCGCGGCGCGAGGCTCTTTGGTTTTGGCTGGCTTCCATCTGCTAGTGCGTGAGGTTGCGCTTGAGCAACCTCACCTTTCTACGTACTATATTCATCCTTTACCCCCTATGACCTTTCCCCAAAGGTCCGTCCAGTATACGAAACCGTGAGGGGGCATAAAGAGGGATTAGGACGCAGTTTGTCTCACCTTATTGTGGCAACGCGGCGGGCGAGGAGCTTGAACAGTGCCTCTCAGCGCACCTCTTCTGGCTCCCGTCCCTGCTGCACCACCTGGGTCCAAGCGTCCAACCACTCCGAGAGGTTCGCCTCTATCTCTGCGGAGGGTAGCGCCGCAATCTGCTCAGCGCCGGGCGTCTGCGCGTACTGCTCGAAGACATCGGGCAAGGTGGCGTTGTCGATCACGGGATAGACGTACATGTTCAAGGGAATGTCCTCCTGCACGCGCTCAGAGAGCATGAAGTCGATGAACCTCTGCGCCGCCTCCACGTTATCCGTTCCCGCTAAAATACCCGCCGCCTCAATCTGACGGTACACGCACGCTTCGCAGAAGAGGTTGCCGGTTGGCGCGTCACTGAGGTCCTCTTCGGCGAAGACGACCTCGGCAGCGGGCGAGGTGGCGTAGGAGAGGACGATAGGTCTGTCGCCGCCGTACTGGGTGAAGCTCGTGTAGTACGCATCCTCCCAACCGTCGGTCACTTGCACGTCGTTGTCGCGCAAGTCAGCCCAATAGTCCAGCCACCCGTCCCCGAACTTGGCAATCGTCGTGAGCATAAAGGCGAGACCGGGCGAGCTACTCGCGGGGTTTTGCACCACGGTGAGCCCGCGGTACGCCTCTTCGGTGAGTTGCTCCAAGGTCTCCGGCACCGCCACCTCGTTTTCAGCAAAGTACGACTTATCGTAGTTGAAGTTGACGTAGCCCACGTCAATCGGCGTGACGAGGTCATCGGCAAAGAGATACTCGTCCGGCACGCCCTCCAGCGCTGGGCTCCGGTAAGGCTCAAAGATACCCTCGCCCGCCGCTCTCGCGATCAGGTTGTTGTCCACCCCGTAAAGCACGTCAGCGAGCGGATTGTTCTTGGTTAGAATGGCGCGGTTGACCGTCTCGCCCGCGTCACCACCTTGGATGAACTCGACCTCAATACCCGTCTCTTCGGTAAACGCGGCGATGACCTCTTCAGACAAGGTGAACGAGTTATGCGTTAAAACGGTGAGGGTTTGGGCGAAAGCTGAAGAAAGAAAGAGAACAAACAGAAAAAAGATGAAACCTATTTTCTTCGTTCCACCTTCTATCTTCGGTCCTGCTCTAAGCCTATCCATAAAAAATCCTTTCCGTCACCAGAAAGGAAGCGGCTACACGTTTAGCTATAGCTAGATTCGGTGCGCCGTCACACTTCCTCCGCTGGTCTTAGCCAGGTCAGGTTCGTAGGGTCTATTCTCAGCCTGGCTCGGACTTTACGTACGCCTCGAGCCAAACACCCCTGGTGACCTCTCTAACGTATCGCCACAACGCGGCGGTGTCAAGGTGCTGAGATGCAGAGCAGGGCGAAGGCGGATAAGAGCAAGTGCTCGCTGATGTTCTAAAAATGACTCTACCGCTCCACCGCCACATACACCCCTAGCCCAATCAGCGCACCCCCCGACGCCACACGCTGCACCTTCCGACCACGCCGATTCTTGAGCACCCCGCTCAGCGACCCCGCTGCAAACACGACAATGAGGTCCGCCCCGCTCGTCAGCAGCGTCGTGATAAAACCAAGCGTCACGAACTGTAAGAACACGACCCCCTCGGGGTTGACGAACTGCGGAATAAAGGCGAGGAAGAAGAGGGCTGTTTTCGGGTTGAGAGTTTCGGTAACGACGCCCTGAGTGAACGCACCTTTTGAAGAGGTCAAACTCTCGGTGTCTACTTTAGGGATGTCTTTCTCGAGCACTATCCTCACCCCGAGATAGATGAGGTACGCCGCGCCCAGCCATTTGATGACGGCAAACGCCACCGCCGACGTTGCCAGAACCGCCGAGACGCCTAACGCCGCCGCGAGGGTGTGGAGCAGCCCCGCAACCCCTGTGCCGAGCGTCGAAAGGACGCCCTCACGCTTGCCACCGCGCACCGTTCGCGCTAGGACGTAGAGCATTCCGGGTCCGGGGATGACGGCGAGGGTCAAAGCGGCGGCGAAGAAGATGCCGAAGGTGGTGGGATCAATCATCTCGTTAGATTTTCGAAGGGCGTAACCTCTTGCTCGAGGCTCCCCGCCAACCCATCCTCCGCCGTTTCTAAATCGTAACGACTTTGCAAATTGAGCCAGAATTGCGGCTCAACGCCGAAAAAGCGCCCTAAACGCAGCGCCGTGTCCGCCGCAACTGCGCGATTACCTCTAACGATATGACTCACGCGGTCTTGGGGCATGTTGGTCGCTTTGGCGAGTTGATATTGGGTTATCCCTAAAGGGTCCAAAAAGTCCTCTTTAAGCACCTCGCCGGGATGGATAGGTGGAATGTCTCGCTTCATTTCACAATGTCCTCTCTACGCCTTGAGCGTTAAAGCACTTTCTGTACTTCATCTTTACCCACTTGCCAAGAGAAACTTTCGCAGATAATACTCAGCATTGCGTCACCTTCGGTTTCGAGATGAACAACCGGATTGAGCAGCTCGCGATTGAAGCCCAGCCAACCGTCCTCAATGCGTAAAGCAGCAACGCTCTGCTCGTTTTCCTTGATAGTCAAATCTGTTCTTCCCACGAAGATAGCACTTGTACTATAGCAATTAACATAAGTACTGATTGGAATAGCGCAAATATCATTCTCAAATGTGCGTGCTGCACGGTGTTCTACATCGTGAGAGCGTCTCAAACCAAATGATACTTGCTATATCCGCGTACTTTCTGAGGTTCAACCTTGTGAATCGTTCACAGAAAAAAGTGATGACCTTTTCAAAACCAACTGGACGAAACTCGAGCTTAATGACACCCTCCAAGTTTTCCACAGAAAGTGTCAAATCAGCATTACCGAGAAGCTTCTCGCATACCTCTTGAAGATTCGTCATGCGTTAAGAGACAAACTTTACGCTTGCACCCGCAGCAACTTCTCAATCCGCTCCAAGGCACGCTCGATATTCTCCAAACTCGTCGCATACGAAAACCGCGCCTGACCGGGCGCTAAAAAGTCTGTCCCCGGCACGACGCCGACGTGGGCTTGCTCGAGCAGTGTCATCGCCGCCTCGGTCTCGTCCTCGTGAATAGGCGTGAGGTCTGCCATCACGTAAAACGCACCCTGAGGCTTGGGCGTTTTTAACCCTAAGCTGTTGAGCCCTTCCACCAGCACGTCGCGGCGCTCGATATACGCCTCTTTGGTCATGTCGATAAATTCGCGCGTCTTCTCCACCTCATTCAGCGCTGCAATCACCGCGTACTGCGCCGCCGCGTTCGCGCCGCTCGTCACCTGACCTTGAAGGCGGTTCATCGCTTTGATGAGGTCTTTGGGTCCCGCCCCGTAGCCGATGCGCCAGCCCGTCAGCGCATACGACTTGCTCGCGCCGTGAATCACGAGCGTCTTGTCCTGAGCGAGTTTGGCGCAAGAGGTGAATTCGCCCTCGTAGATGAGGTGCTCGTACAAGTCATCGGCAAAAATCCAGATGTCGCGCTCCACCGCCAATTCGACAATCCCTTTGACGACTTCTGGCGGATAGACCGCGCCCGTCGGGTTCGAGGGCGAGTTGATGAGGATGACTTTGGTTTTATCCGTAATCGCACCGCGTACGTCGTCCACACTCGGCACAAAACCGTCTTCCGGGCGCGTCATAATCGGCACGGTGACGCCACCTGCAAGCTGTACCTGTGCAGGGTACGAGACCCAGTAAGGCGCAGGCACGATGACCTCGTCGCCGGGGTTCAAAATCGCCATGAATGCGTTGTAGAGAACCTGCTTGCCGCCTGTGCTCACGAGAATCTGGTCAGGGGTATACGAAAGCCCATTCTCGCGCTCGAACTTCGCGCAGACCGCCTCGCGCAGTTCCGCCATACCCTCGGCAGGGGTGTACTTGGTAAGACCCTTGTCAATCGCCTCATGCGCCGCTGCGAAGACGTGCTCGGGCGGCTGAAAGTCGGGCTCGCCCGCTGTCATCGCGATGACGTCCGTGCCCCCGCGTTTCATCTCTTTGGCTTTGGTGTTAAAGGCAACCGTTGAGGACGCTTTGAGTTTTTGGATACGTTCGGATAGCTGGGGCATAAGTCACCTCTTTCATATATGCCGTATTGATCTTATCCTACACAATCTAGGCGACAAAAAAGGAACCCCACCTAGCCTTTCAAGAGGTCAGATGGGGAACGTTCCTAAAACAAGGGGTTGCAACCCCTTGTTTGCAACCCCTTGTTACGTATCTCGGCAGCCTCGAGCAAACGACTTAAAGCAGTTCACCCTCTTCAAAGAAAATTCCGATTTCACGCTCTGCCGTCGCGGGTGCGTCTGAGCCGTGCACGACGTTCTCGTCAATCGTCGTCGCGTAGTCGCCGCGAATCGTGCCGAGTTCGGCGTCTTTGGGGTTCGTCGCGCCCATCATCTTGCGCCATTCACCGATCGCGTTTTCGCCCTCGACGACCATCGCCACGACGGGACCGCTGGTGATGAACGAGACTAGGTCCTCAAAGAAAGGCTTACCTTCATGTTCGCCGTAGTGTGTCTGAGCGGTTTCTTGGCTGATTTGCATGAGCTTCATGCCAATGATAGAGAAGCCTTTTTGCTCGAGCCGCTTCACCACTTCCCCGACCAGACCGCGCTTGACGCCGTCCGGCTTAACCATTGCGTAGGTACGTTCAGTTGCCATGAGGGGACCATAACATAGATGTAAGCTGCGTGAAGGTGAGAGGGTGGACAGAGTAGGGCTCGAGGACTGAGGTGAATTACGTAGTTTTCGCGAAGCGAAAGGACTGAGAGAAAAGAGAGCAGAAACTTTCCTCTTTCACCTCAATCCTTTTCTCTCGCTTCTAATCGCTTGCGGACGCCCTGTCTTGCGTCGGTACCGAGTCACGCTGCACCGCCGCTTCACCTGCGCCAGAGAGGACGAGGGCGATACACGCTGCCGTCAACGTGAGGGTGAGTTCGATACCACCGCTCGAGGCGAAAAAGCCGTTACTGACGTGAACGAGTAGCATGGCGACGAAGACAACGATCCCGAGGAGCGCCGCGAAGATGCGCGTGAAAAAGCCCGCGATAAGCGCCGCGCCGCCGACCAATTCAATTGCCGCGACTAGAAAAGCAGAGAGCCCGGCGAGCGGAATGCCGATTTGCCCGAAAAAGCCTGCGATATTACCGACACCGGTGATGAAGAACTTGTCAATTCCGTGCGCTAAAAAGACGATACCGACCACCACGCGCAAAACCGTCAAACCCCAACCTGAAACCGCGATACTTGCCATGTTCTACCTCTTTCTCAAATAATCGACTACTCACTATAGATTTTAGAGTGAAAGGAGTGAGAAGATATGTAGCCAGATTTACGAATACCTCTCACCCACACTAATTTTTCGAGAGTCGGGCGACGGTTTCCAACTGCTCCAAGTGGTTGAGGTCGTGCCCCGCTAGAAAGTGCACCATCGCGTCTACGGTGTCGATGCCTGCGAAGGGGTAGCTTACCTGTTTATTCCAGTCTACCAGCTCGAAGGTCGTAAAAAGCGCCAAGTTCCAAGCGCGGAGGGCGCGGAAAGTCTCGACGGCTAGAGAGGGCTCGAGCTTTGCGTACCGTTTTGCCCAAATATCCTGGTCAAAAGATTGCGGTTCGTAATTCTCTTCAGCTAACGCCTGCCGAAAGCGGAAGCCTAACCCGAGTTCCACGTCGGCTAAGTGCGCGATGATTTCTCGAGCGTTCCATTTACCGGCTTCGTAGGAGCGCTCTAGGTCGCTCTCACCGAACGTTTCGTAAAGTTCTTCAATGCGGCGCGGCGTCCTCTCCAAGACGGTGAGCGGTTCGCGGTCTCCGAGCGCGCTGAAAATACGTTCGATATAGGGGTCTGTAGAATCGTTCACCTCTTCAGTGTAAAGAAGTGACAGATGAGGTTTGGTGTTTGAAGAGCATTTCAGCCAATGAGCACCGTTCATCCGGCTTGATTGGACTTCAGCTAGTCGGTGTGTCAGCCAGTCAGGAAAAACTAAAAACCGGAAATTCAGTCGAGCTGAACGAACGGTGCTGACTAGCTGACACACTGAAATGCTTCACTTAGCGCTATAGTAGCGAAATGGCTAAGCAACCGAATCAAGTCCCAGAAATTGACGTGCTAGAAGCGAAGCGCCGTGTAGACGAGGGCGCGTTCTTTATCGACGTGCGCGAGCAAAACGAGTACGACGAGGAGCGCATCCCCGGCGCGAAGCTCGTGCCTTTGTCCGAATTCACGCGCCGCTACGAAGACGACCTCCCCGCCGATAAAAGCGAAGAGGTCGTGGTGCATTGCCGTAGTGGCGCGCGGAGCGCCCAAGCGGTCGAGTTTCTCCTTCAAAACGGCTATAACGCCGTCAACGTCGGGGGCGGCATCCTCGCGTGGAAAAACGCGGAACTGCCTACTGAAAAGTCAGACTGAGCTTGAATTGCGCGAGCATAGTTTTCACGTAGAAATAGCGCCTTGTACTGCTCAATCTCTTTGAATTTTTCAAAGTCGTTCTTCTCAACGAGGGAATGTGCGGCGTAGATTCATGAATCCCCCCTACTGCATTTGCCTCTTTCTCTGTCATGAAGTTGAGGCAAAATAGAGAGATTTCCGGTGATTGGTCTACTAATATCTGCTAAGCCGCGTCCCGCATCGTCGTGACGATCTCGCCGCGCTCCAAAAGGCTCATGAAGGCGTCTACGACGGCTGGGTCAAACTGCTTGCCCCTTTGCGATTCGATCTCGACCACAGCGTCCGGTACGCTCCACGCCTTGCGGTGGATGCGGTCATGCGTCAGCGCGTCGAAGGTGTCGGCAACCGCCATGATGCGCCCTTCGATAGGGATTTTCTGACCTTTTAAGCCCTGCGGATAGCCCGAGCCGTCGAAGCGTTCGTGGTGATTTAAGGCGATGAGTTCGGCGAGTTTCATCAGCGGAGATTGTCCACCTGAGAGGAGCCGCGCGCCCACCGTCGTATGCGTTTTGACGACGCTATACTCCTCTGGCGTGAGCTTCGTGGGCTTGAGCAAGATGCCGTCGGGAATGGCGATTTTACCGACGTCGTGGAGCCGCGCAGCGCGCAGCAGCATGCCGGCGCGTTCAGCCCCTAACCCCAGCTCCCGCGCTAAGAGCGAACAGGTATGCGCCACGCGCCAGGTGTGCTCGCCCGTCTCCTCGTCGCGATATTCTGCCGCCTTTGCGAGGCGCACGAGCATCTCGATTTGGGCACCCTCCAACTGCTGCGTCCGCTCTGCAACTTGCTTCTCTAAGCGCTCGTTCTGGCTCTGCAACTGCATGTGAAAGTAGCGCGCTTCTAAAAGGTTGCGCACGCGCAGCACGACCTCGCTGCTGTCGAAAGGTTTCGGGAGGAAGTCTCGAGCCCCTTCGCTGAGTGCCCGTTGCCGGTTCTCCGGGCGGTCATCGGCGGTGAGCATCAAAACGGGGAGGTAGTTAGGCGCTTCGAGATACGGCGCGAGTTCCGCCATGATTTCGAAGCCGTCTTTCTGCGGCATGTGCAGGTCCAAAAGGATCAAATCAGGCTGACAGGATAAGAAGGTCTCGACGATTTTGCTCGAGTTGCGTAGCGCCGTGAACTGCGTAAAGCCCGCCCGCTGCAAGATGCCTTTAAGAAGCAAAACGTTGACTTCTTCGTCATCGACAATCAGGATTTTCATAAACTGGAGGTCCATATACCTCGTATTGTAGTGACCCACAGCGCTTACACGGGGTGAATTTTCGTGTCTTAAAGAGGTGAGTGGAATTGATTACACTTTGGGGCATGGTTTACCTCGAGTCTCCCCAAAATATCTCGGCCGAACAGCTCACAGGCTTCTTTGTGGGTTGGTCTGAGCCGCCCTCGGAAGAGGTGTTGCTCGAGCTTCTGCGAGAGAGCAGCCACATCGTTCTAGCCTTTGACGAAGAGGTCAACCGCGTCGTCGGTTTCGCTACAGCAGTTTCGGACGGTATCCTCTGCGCCTACATTCCACTACTCGAGGTACTCCCCGACTATCAAGGAAGAGGTATCGGCTCGAGCCTCATGCGCCGAATGCTGGACAAACTCAGCCACCTCTACATAGTTGACCTCTTGTGCGACGGTTTCATGCGCGGTTGGGAATGGTAGGCTCGAGGGGAATGAGGGTGCGCAACTACGCACGTCAGTCAGGAGAGTAAAAAAGACCTCTTCTATTTTACGAGAAGAGGTCAAATGAATTGAGAACGGTGGTAGTGGTTCAATCCCGAATGATCTCCAGGTTGTAACGGACGAGGAAGCGGTGTAGACAGGTAAGATGCATATGCTCGGACTTAGAGAATGCCAACGTCTTGCTCGCTTCGTGCGCAAGACGTTGCCTGAGTGCGTTGTTGAAGCGCTCAACGTGGGAAGTAAGACCTGACCTCTTGTGCGACGAGGAGCTTCAGCCCTTTCATGCGCGGTTGGGAATGGTGGGCTCGAGGGGAATGAGGGTGCGCAACTACGCACGTCAGTCAGGAGAGTAAAAAAGACCTCTTCTATTTTACGAGAAGAGGTCAAATGAATTGAGAACGGTTTTAGAGCCCTGCGATAAGCTGCCGCCCTGCACTAAGGAGTCCATACCACCAACCCGGTAGAAGTCCCAAAGCCACCGTACCAAACGCCGCCACGCCGATGGCAATGTTCGTCGCACGGCTCTGGATATTGAGCGGTTCGTACTCCACTTCGCGGAAGTACATGTAGGCAATCACGCGGAAGTAGTAGACGACGGCGACGATGCTCGTCAAAATGCCGATGACCGCCAGTGAGATGTATTCCGCTTGGATCGCCGCTTGAAAGACCAAAATTTTACCCATAAAGCCCGCAAAGGGCGGAATCCCCGCCAAGCTGAGCAAGAAGAGCGTCATCATCGCGGCGAGCCAAGGGCGTTTCTGTCCTAAACCGGCAAAGCGCTCCAAGTCGTCGCCGTGGTCGTTCTTATCGCTGATCATGGTCAGGACAGCAAACGCGCCCGCGTTCATCAAGGTGTAAGCCGTTAAGTACCAGATCAAAGCCTGCGTGCCGACCTCATTCGCGGCTAAAACGCCGAGTCCTAAGTAACCTGCGTGGGCAACAGCCGAATACGCCAAAAGCCGCTTCACACTGCGCTGCAAGAGCGCCGCCAAATTTCCCACCACGAGCGTGAGCGCCACGAGCACGACAAAGCTCTGCGTGACGACCGCGCTCAAATCTGGATAGATAAGTGTAAAGACGCGCACTAAGCCTGCGAACGCCGCCGCTTTCACGACGATGCTCATGAACGCAGTGACCGAGGTGGGCGCACCCGTGTAGGCGTCGGGCGACCACTGGTGAAAGGGCGCAAGCGCCGCTTTGAAGCCTAAACCGCCTAAGATGAACACGCCGCCGAGCGTGGCGAGAAGTCCTTGACTAAAGCCTTCTGCTGTCAGCGCTTCTGCAATGCCGAAGTAGGTAAACTGTCCCGTTGCACCGTACATCAGCGCGATGCCGTAGATGAGGAACGCCGACGCGAACGCGCCCAAGAGGAAGTATTTCATCCCCGCCTCTTCGGATTCACGCGCATTTTGCCGCCAGGCCGAGAGAACGTAGACGGCTAGAGACATGATCTCTAAACCGAGGACCAGGACAATCAAGTCACCCGCCGCCACCATGATCATCGCGCCCGTGGCGCTGAGCAAAATCAGCGGATAGTATTCAGGGTGCCCCAGTTCGGTGCGCTTGAGGTAATCGTAGGAAATCAGAATAGCGAGCGCCGTGCCGAGGATGATGACGAAGTTGAGCGCCAATGCCGGGCGGTCTGCTAAATAGCGAAAGCCGAACGAGCCGAGTTGCTCCGCGTTACTCTGGACGAAAAGTTGGGCGTTGAAGCCTGCCGCGACTGCTAAACCGACGAGGCTCAAAAGGGCGGTTGGCTTACTGCTCCTCTGCGTGAGGGCGAAGAGCACGCCGGTAGAAGCGGTGACGAGGAGCACTAAGGGCGGCGTGAAGTTGAGCCAGTTGATGTCTAGCATTAGTCTTGACCTCTTTGCTCTTGACTTGCGACAAGCTCGAGCCTCGTCTCTTCCGCGTTGACCCGCTGCTGCGTTTCCAACTGCGTCAACAGCACCTGCGTCTGCCGCTCGATGCGCGTCAATTGCGGCTGCGGCGTCAGACCGAGCCAGACGATGCCTGCTAGGAGAGGGGCGAGGATGAGAAGCTCGAGCTGCCCCATATCCCGCACCTCACTCCTCTCTTCACCCTGATAGAGCCGCTGATACATGTTCACCCCGTACACGCCCGCCGCAATGACCGCGAGCGTCGCGAAGCCAGCGATATAAGGCGCGGTTTGAAACGCGCCCATGAGCGCCATGAATTCACCGGGGAAGTTGCCTAAACCCGGCACGCCGATACTCGCAAACATGACGAAAAGCGTAACCGCCGCTAGCGCGGGCGCACCTTTGGCAAGTCCGCCGTAGTCGTCAAGTTCAAACGAGCCGCGCCGCTCGTAAAGCATCCCGCTGAGGAGGAAGAGTCCGCCCGTCGAGACCATTTGCGCCGCGAGCAGGTAGATTGCGCCGCTCAGCCCTGCAATATTCAGACCGAAAATCCCGACTCCGACAATACCCATGTGCGAAAGTGAAGCGTAAGCGAGGAGCCGCTTAAGGTTCGTTTGAGCGGTAGCGATCATCGCTGCGTAAAGTGCGGTAAAGGCAGCTACTGCCACCAGAATCGGCGAAGCCGCCGCCGCCGCGTCGGGAAAAAGCGGTATCGCAAAGGCGAAAAAGCCCCAACCGCCGACCTTGTAGAGCGTCCCCGCCACGTCCGCCGCACCCGAGGGGTGGTTCTGCTCGTGGAAGTGCGGGAGCCAAGCGTGGAGGGGCCACAGCGGATGCTTCACGGCGAACGCCAACGCGAAGCCGATAAAGAGCCAAAGCTGGGTAAGAAAGGGCAAATCCGGCGTCACCGCTAAGAGGTCCACCATGCGGAAGCTCGCCGCGCCTGAGATGGGGCGTAAGGCAAGGATAGCGACGAGCATGAGGAACGAACCTGCGACGGCGTAGGTCAGGTATTTAAGGGCAGCTTGTTGACGACGCTCAAGCCCCCACCCCCCCAGCATCAGCACACTTGGAATGAGCGTCGCTTCCCAAAAGATATAGTAGAGGACTAAGTCCTGCGCCATGAAAATCCCGTTGAGCCCGGTCTGCATCGCTAAGAGTAAGGCGACGAACGCGCCCGTACGCTCTTCGACTTTCGCGGCTGCGTAGAACGCCGTCGGAATCATCACGAGCGAGGCAACGAGGACAAGAACACTGCCTGCACCTGCCGGACTCACGGAGAAGTAGATGCCTAAACTCTCGAACCAGGGAACCTCTATGCCGGACGCGCTAGGTAGGAGCATCGCCACTGCAAAGGTTGCTAAGCCACCGACTAGAACGGTAATCTGCCGTCCACGTCCTGAGATGACTAGGGCGAGAAGTCCAGTGAGAAGAGGTAAAAAGAGGACGAGTAAGGTCAGAATCATAGGACCACTCCACCAAAGGCGACGAGTAAGATGAGCGCCGCCAGCCCTAAGAGCATGAGGAGCGCGTAGGCGCGGACGTAGCCCGACTGTAAGAGACCGACGGCCCTTGCCAGAATTCCCACCCCGATATACGTGCCATTAAGCCCTTTATCCACGACCTCTTGATCGCCGATAGAAAGACCTCTCGCTGCCCCTTCACCCGAGCGAACAAAGACCGCTTGATAAAGCGCGTCGAAGCCTGCGCCGTTCTGTGAGAAGCGGTGGAGTGCGCCTATCGTACCTGTGCTCGAGCGCTCCTCTGACACGCCATTACCAACGGCGTACATGAAGTAGCCGACCAGCAAGCCAGCCGTCGCCGCTGCCACCGACAACCCAATAAGAATCCACTCAATCATGACAGGCGGATGGTTGAAGGAGACGGGGTGTCCGGTGCTGTGCTCGAGCCACGGCGCGATGATGTTGGGAAATGCGAACTCCGGCAAGCCGATATAGCCGATGCCGATGCTGAAAATAGCTAGGATAATAAGAGGTGCGGTCATCACCCTGGGCGACTCGTGCAGGTGTTCCCTTGCTTCATCCGTCAACCGCTCCTCGCCCGCAAACACGCGGTAGTACCAGCGGAACATGTAGAACGCGGTCATCCCCGCTGTGGTGAGCAAGATGCTGTAGAGGATGAGGCTGCCATAGCCCTCTAAAAGCTGCGTGTTGTAGGTATGGGCGAGAATCGCGTCTTTACTGAAGAATCCCGCCAGAAGCGGCACGCCCGCAATCGCTAGCGTCGCAACCAAAGAGGTTGTCCCCGTCACCTTCATGTGCTTGCCCAAGCCGCCCATCTTGCTTATATCTTGCTCGCCGCCGAGCGAGTGAATTACTGAGCCCGCCCCAAGGAAGAGCAGCGCCTTAAAGAAGGCGTGCGTGACCACGTGGAAGATGCCGACCCAGTACGCACCGACACCCACCGCAACAAACATATAGCCGAGCTGCGACACGGTGGAGTAGGCGAGAATCTTTTTGATGTCCGTCTGCGAAAGCGCCGCAAACGCCGCCACGAACGCGGTAATCGCCCCGACCCACGCCACCGCTGCCGACGCAACAGGTGCAGCCGCAAAAAGAGGTGCAGCCCTCGCAATGAGGTACACCCCCGCTGTGACCATCGTCGCTGCGTGGATGAGCGCCGAGACGGGCGTCGGTCCCGCCATCGCATCGGGGAGCCACACCTGCAAGGGAAGCTGCGCCGACTTGCCGCACGCCGCAATGAGGTAGAGAACGCCGAGCACCGTGACAAGGGCAGAACCCGCGAGGAGCCCGCCTCCAACGCTAGACACTGCCTCGTTGACCGCTGCGATATTCAGTGTGCCGAAAAGCGCAACCGTCAAGAACATCGCCAGCAAAAAGCCCACGTCCCCGATGCGGTTGACGATGAACGCCTTTCTTGCCGCGTCCGCGTTGAGCCGGTCTCCGTACCAAAAGCCGATCAAGAGGTACGAGCAGACCCCGACCCCTTCCCAACCGACGAACATCAGCAAGAACGAGTCCGCCATCACGAGCACCAGCATCGCCGCGACGAAGAGGTTGAGCCCCGCAAAGTAGCGGCTGTACCCATCGTCGCCGTGCATATAGCCAGCGGAATAAACATGAATCAGGAAGCCGACGCCCGTAATAATCATCATCAGCGTGACGCTGAGCGAGTCGATCACAAAGCCGACGTTGAGATCGAAGCTCCCTGCCGAGAGGTAGTCCCAAAGTACCACCGATACGCTCGGGTCTTCTCGCCCTAAAAGTCCGACGAAAGCGATAACCGAGAGGATAAAGCTGATGCCCACCATAATCGAAGCGAAGATTCCCGGCTTCGGCTCGTTCAAGCTCCGCCCGAAAAAGCCGCAGATAATCGCGCCTATCAGCGGAAAGAGCGGCGCGGCGGCGGCGAGTGAGATAACGTCGAGAGTAAGAACCTCCGCGTTCGCAAGGGCTTCTGGCGTCATAGTCGCACCTCATGGAGCGTGTCTACGTCCGACGAGCGGCGGTAGCGGAAGATGGCGACGAGGATGCCGAGACCCACCGCAACCTCTGCCGCCGCAATCGCCAAGATGATAAAGACCGCCGCCTGTCCTGACATCGCAATCTCAGCACCCGCGCCCGCCCAACCTCTTGCAAACGCTACTAGCGCCAAGTTCGCCGCGTTGAGCATGAGTTCAACGGACAAAAAGATCATAATCGCGCTGCGGCGCGTCAACACGCCCACCGCGCCAATCGAAAAAATAACGGCGCTGAGCGCCACGTAGTACTCAGTTGGAACCATAGGTTCCTCCTTCGGAGGAAGTAGCCAGAACACAGAATTCAGAATTCAGAATAAAAAAGCCTTTCTTCTGGGTTCTGAATTTTGAATTCTGAATTCTCTTACCTTTACGCATTCGTCAACTCCCTCTGCTCTTCCCGCTCCACCTGCGCATCTTCAACCTGCCGCGCCTTACGCTCGACTAGGCTTACTGCGCCGATAATGCCGGTTAGCAGCAGCACGCCGACGAGTTGAAAGGCTAAAACGAACTGGCTGAAGAGCGCGTCGCCAACTTCGGCTGCGCCGCCGCCATTGAGAACCGCGCTTACTTGCTCCGCACTCGGAAGGGGTAAGGGGTTTGCAAAGATACTGACGACGAGTGCGCCCGCCGCCGCTAAGCCTACGAGGTACGCGGCTGGCTTCATCCACTTGAGGTCAGTCGCTCGGTCTTCGCCCTGTACGTTGAGGAGCATGATTACAAACAAAAAGAGCACCATAATCGCGCCCGCATAAACGATGACCTGAATCGCCGCCAAAAAGTGCGCTTGGAGCGTCACGTAAGTTACAGCTAAGGTTAGCAGCGTCCCGACGAGCGAAAGCGCCGCGTGGACAGGTTGCCGCAGGGCGATGACGCCAAGTGCGCCGATGGTCATGACGGCAGCCAAGAGGTAAAAGGTAATCACAAAGACTCCAAGAGAGGTAAAAGGACTGAGGACTGAGGACTGGGAGAAAAGATTTCAACCTCAGTCCCTTCGCTACGCGAAAACTTGCATAACAGTCCTTTTCTCTTTGACCTTATTTTTCCTTTTCTCTTTTCTCTTCTCATCAGTACTCCACTCCCTCCAACTCAGGACGTGACCCCGCCTCGAATCCGAGCCTAACCTCTTCACCTTTCTTCTCCGCCTCGCGCCGCTGCCACTTCGAGCCTTTGACGCCGACGAGCATGTCCTCTTTACCATAGGTAAAGTCGTCGTATTTGAAGTCTGCCAACTCGAATTCGTGACCCAATACAACCGCGCCCGTCGGACACGCCTCTTCGCACATGCCGCAGAAGATGCAGCGGAGCATATTGATCTCGTAAATGCTCGCGTAGCGCTCGCCCGGCGAGGTGGGGTTGTCGGGGTCGTTCTCCGCCGCCTCGACGTAGATGGCGTAGGCGGGACACGCCGCCGCGCACAGCGAACAGCCGATGCACTTCTCGAGCCCATTCGGATGCCGCAAGAGGTGATGCCGCCCGCGAAAGCGCGGCTGAATGGTGGCGGGTTGTTCGGGGTAGCGCACGGTTACGGGCTTTTTGAAAAGATGCCCGAGCGTGACGCCCATCCCCTTTGCAATATCTATAACGCTCACTGTATCTTCCTTCCGGGTAGATTTTTTCTACCGATAAGTCCTTTTAGCAAGATAAACTACGCTCAAAATCTCTTCTACACTTTGAATGTCACCCTGAATGAATGTGAAGGGTCTCGCCTCGTAATCTCGACCAGGAGAAAGCAAATGCAGAGATTCTTCATGGAGTCTATCCTACGTTCGTCGTAGGGCTTCGCTTCATTCAAAATGACATGGTTCATTACTTATCCGACGCTGTCTGCTTCTACTAAAACTTGAATTTCGTCACCGACGTTGATGGTTCCACTCGAGACAATCCCCGCCCTCAGCCCCGCCTGATGAACCATTTGCAATACATCTTTATGGACAATCGTCGCGAGGTGGTTGCAGGGTTCGCAGAGGCGCGTGCCTTTTAAGGTCACGTCGCCGACTTTGAAGGTCTTGCCGACTAAGGCGTTTAAGCTGACACCTTTGGTCAAGAGGTTGCGGCGGAAGGCGGAAGGGTCCAAAGTTGTTTCCCCACGTTCGTTAAAGGCTTCTACCATTTCGGACTCAATCAGCGTAATCTCATCCGAGGGAGACTCGACGGTTTCGGAAAACGTCCCCTCACCTTTGAAGTAGCGGTCTCCCTTTAAGCCTTGCCCCTCTACCGCTTCGACAGACTTCACCTCTTCCATCGGCGCTTCCGCCTCGGGTGCGGTGAAGATTGAAACCACTTCAGCCTTGCTCATACCTCATCCTCTCTCGAGCCCTGATACTCAACAGCTCACACCTCTACAGCACGAACGCAATTACCGCGCCCGTCACAATTGCGCTCGCCAAGGCAATCTCAAAGAGCCAAATCCAGCCGAAGCGCATCAGTTGGTCGTAGCGAAAGCGCGGCAGCGTGGCGCGGAGCCAGATGAAGAGGAACATGAAAATCGCCATCTTCGCAATCAGCCAGACGAAGGGAACCGAACTCGCGCCCGGAATAAACGCATCCAAAAAAACCGGACCGCGCCAGCCGCCCAAAAAGAGCGTGCTGATAAACGCCGCCGAGGTCATCATGTTGACGTACTCCGCCATCTGAAAGAGCGCCCACTTGATGCTCGAGTACTCCGTCAGGTAGCCCGCCACAATCTCTTGCTCCGCTTCGGGCAAATCGAAGGGCGTGCGGTTGACCTCCGCGACGGCGGAAATGACAAAGGTGATAAACGCGACGGGTTGCAAGAGGAGCAGCAAACGCCACCCCTCTTGATACTCCACGATTTCGCGTAGGTTCAAGGTCCCCGTAATCATAATCACGCCGAGGATGGAAAGCCCGAGCCCGAGTTCGTACGAAATCATCTGCGCCGAGGAGCGAAGCCCGCCGAGGAGCGAGTATTTGCTGTTCGACGCCCAACCCGCCAAAAAGATACCGTAGACCGCTACACTTGTCGCGGCAAGGATGAAGAGGAGACCGATATCCAAATCCATAATCCAGGGGTTGAAGCCCAAGAGACTTCCCTCGGGTCCTGCTGGAATCGCGCCGAACGCGGTCAGCGCCAACGTGATACTCAAGAAAGGCGCTAAGAAGTAGACGAACTTGTCCGAAGCGGAAACCGTGATGTCCTCTTTGAAAACCGACTTGATCGCGTCCGCGATGGGCTGCAAGAGCCCGAACGGTCCGACGCGGTTGGGTCCGTAGCGGTGCTGCATCCGCCCCAAGAGGCGGCGCTCGACGAGGGTCATGTAGGCGAACGCGCCCAAGAGCGTGAAGCACATGACGAGCGCTTTGATAAAGGTGATGAGTAAGGGGTCCGCCATCAGTCGGCAGCCTCCGCTTGGCGTTCGCGCTGGACGTTTGAGAGGTCGAACTGGACGAGTTGGGTGGGTTGTTCGGGCAATACGGGTAGGGTCATGAGTCCTCGGGGCATAGCGTCTGACACTTTAACCTGTGCGCGGCGGGTGAAGCCACCTACGGTTAAGGTGATGAGTTCGCCGTCTTCCAGCCCCTCTTTCTTCGCATCTTTTGAACTGATACGCAAAGGTGCTTCCCCATACGCCGCCACCATGTGCGGGTTGCGGCTCAAACGCTCCGCCTTAACCATGCTTGGAACAAGCAAGAGGTTGCCGTCTGTACTTGCAGCTTTCCCAGCTTTCGCTTTGGGTTCACTGCGAATGATTTGACCTTCGACAGGCAACTCATCTAAGTCGAGGTCGCGCTGCTTCCTGAGCATCCGGCGAGCACTTCGTAAGCTGCGCCCGTCCATGCGTGTACCGATGGCTTCGCCTAGTGCTTTGACGAGTCCGGTGAAATCTTCCGACTGTCCGCCGTCAACAGGTGCAGGGTGGACGGGAAGGTAGCGCCCCTCGAGGTTCACCACCGCCCCCTCTTTCTCGTAACCCGTCTTCGCAGGGAGGACGATATCGGCAATGTTAGTCGTCTCCGTCGGGAAGGAATCGTGGACGACGAGAAGCTCGAGCTTCTTGAGCGCGTCAACCATATTCTTATCTTGAGCAGGATTCAGACCCGAGAGGAAGAGACCTTTGACCTCTCCACTTATCATCTCGTGGTAGCTCTTACCCTGTGGCAGAACTTCAAACGCTTCCAAACCATACGAGTTCGCCATCGGTCCCAGCGGCATCACCTTCGCACCTACCGCTTCAGCAAGTTTATTTGCCAGTTCAACCGCTTCGGGCGAGGCGAGGACGAACGCGCCGTAAACAATGACAGCGTTCTCGGCTTCTTTAAGGTCTTCGACCAACTTGGAGAGGTGTTCTGCCTCTAAACCAAGCTCTTTAGAATCTTTGACCTCTCCCCCGTTCGCTACGTCCAACAAAGAGGAAAGGAGTTTGACCTCTTGACCTGCTGCGTACTCGAGCCCCCGCCCCGCGTGCTGCATCAAATCCGCGCGGTAGGGCGCAGCGACGCTCAAAATCCCATGCTTGCGCGGCATCCGCTCCTTGAGGCGCAGGTCGGCGATAGGAACGCCGTGCGGCATGAGGTCGGCGGGCGGCACGCCTTTGAGCGCGTCCTTAATGCGGAGGTCGAGAATGGGGACCTCTTCAGTCACATCGCCAATGACGAAGATGCCATCGCTCGTGGCGACATCGGTAAAGGTTGCAGCTTCAGCAGTTGGAATCACCGAGGCGGCAGGGCGTGGGAAGTGGTCGAGGTGCCCCGTGCCGAGCTGTTCGGCGAGGGCTTTGGCCGCGACGGCTTCCTCGAGCGTCGCGTCCGCTCTCAAAACGATGCCGATACTGTCACCTAAGGACTCGAGCTTCCCCTTGATAAACTCAGCCGCTTCTTCCCAGGTGGCGGGCTCGAGCGTGCCATTCTGACGAACCATCGGCGTTTTAAGCCTGTCCTCCGCATTTGCATACTCATGTCCGAAGCGCGTGCCGTCGTCTATCCAATCGAGATTCACCTGCGTATTCCGCGCCGCCTTGATGCGTTCAATCCGCCCCGTGCGAGCGTCGATCATCACCGCGCTACCCGAAGAATCATCCACCGAAGTCGAGCGCGTGTGGTCGTACTCCCAGTTGCGCCCACGAAAGCGAGAGGTCGTATCCAGCAATGCTCCTACCGGACACATATCCGTGATGTTCCCCGTGAAGTTCGAGGGCAGCCCGTCCTCGACGTTGCCGATGTAGGTGTGCCCACCCCGGTCGATGAAGTCCAAGACCTCGTCGCTCGGCACCTCTTCGAAGTAGCGCACGCACCGCTTACAGTGGATGCACCGCTCACGGTCTAGGGTGATGAGTTCTGAAAGCGCGTGATGCTTCTCCTGGTGGCGCTTGTCGAAGTCGAAGCGCGTCGTGCCAGAGCCGTATTCATACGCGCGGTCTTGCAGCTCGCACGCGCCGCCCTTGTCGCAGACGGGGCAGTCGAGCGGGTGATTGATGAGCGTGAACTCCATCATCCCTGACTGCGCCTGCTTGACCTCTTTAGACTGCGTGTCGATGACCATCCCCTCCATGATGGCAGTCGTGCAGGTCGCCATCAGGTTGGGGAAGAAGAACACTTTCGGCTCGCCCGTCTCCTCGTCTTTGATCCACTCGCCCGTCTCGCGGTCCTTGCGCGGCGCACCGACTTTACCGAGACACATCCGGCACGCGCCGATGGGCGACATGTACTCCTGCGAGCAGAAGTAAGGGACGTCATAGCCAGCGGCGAAGACGGCGTCGATGGCGGACGTGCCGGGTTCTAACTCGAGTTCATTTCCGTTGACTTTTACTTTCACTCCGCCCACCACTCCTCTCTCGGATACATCGGCTCGCCGTTCTCGATTAGATGTACATACTCCTCACGGAAAAGCTCCACGCTCGACTGCACCGGACCTAAGCAGGCGTCCGCCAAGGGACAAAACGACTTGCCCTTAATGTTCACGGACATGTTTTCTATTAGCTCGAGGTCCCCTTCTTCCCCCAGACCTTTCACCAACTTCTGATACATCTTCGTCATCCACCCGCTGATCCCCTCGCGGCACGGCGTGCACTTCCCGCAGGATTCATGCGCGTAGAAGCGCACCAAGTTCCACGTCGCGTTGACGATGCACTTCTCCTTAGGAATGAGGATGACGCCGCCCGTCCCGAGCATGGAGCCTTTTTTGGTGATGGAACCGTAGTCCATCGGCGTGTCTAGGGTGTCGTCATCGAAGCGCAGCAGCGGCGTGGAGGAACCACCGGGAATGAGCGCCTTGACCTCTTCGGTAGGACCACCCGCGAGATCGTAAATCAGTTCGCGGAAGGTCGCACCCATCGGCAGTTCGTACACACCAGGTTTCGCCACCGGACCACTGATCTGATAGAGCTTCGTCCCCTTCGAGTCGTCCGTGCCCATGCCTGAGAACCACTCCGCACCGTTGTTGATGATGTGGACGACGCTCGCTAGAGAGGTCACGTTGTTGATGCTCGTCGGGCGGCTGTACACACCTGCTTGGGCAGGGAAAGGTGGCTTGAGACGAGGGTTCGCCCGCAAGCCCTCGAACGAGTTCATCAGCGAGGTCTCTTCGCCGCAGATGTACGCGCCCGAACCCCGGTGCAAAATGATGTCGAAGTCGAAGCCCGAGTCGAAGATGTTCTTGCCGAGGTAGCCTGCCTCACGCGCGTCGATAATCGCCTGACGCAGTCGGTCATAACCCTTGTAATACTCACCGCGAATGTAGATGACGCCAATCGTCGCCTCAATTGCGTAGCAGCCGATGAGCAAACCTTCGATAAGTTGGTGCGGGTCGTCCTCGCAGATGTATCTATCCTTAAACGAGCCCGGCTCCGACTCGTCCGCGTTGCAGACCAAAAAGCGCTGCCGCCCGTCGGGGGGAGGCATAAAGGACCACTTCACGCCCGTCGGGAAGCCCGCACCACCTCTTCCGCGTAAACCAGAAGATTTAACGGTGTTCACAACCTCTTTCGGCTCCATCTTGAGCGCCTTCTTCGCCGCTTCGTAGCCGCCGTGCCCTAAATAGTAGTCAAGCGTCCAGGCGTTCTCTACACCCACGTGCTTGTACATGGTCACTTCAAAGCGCGAATCCTTGCGGCTTGTTATTGGTTTTGGACGTTCTGCTACAGCGTCGCTCACGCGTTCTCTCCAATCTTAGGTTTCTCTTCTCCTACATTGTCGCCGCCGCGCTCGCGGCTCGGCTCCGGCATCTCACCGTTTCTAAACGCATCTAATAGCTTCTGACAGCCCGACTTCGTCACGCGCTCATAATAGACATCGTTCACCTGCAACACGGGCGCAGTGCCGCACGAGCCCAAGCACTCCACCTTCTGAATGCTGAATTTCCCGTCGCGGCTCGTCTCGCCGTTCACGAGCCCGGTCTCCTCGGAGATGAAGTCGTACATCTCGTCTGAACCCGCTAGCGAACACGAGAGCGTCGAGCAGATTTGCAGGTGGTACTCGCCAATCGGGTGCTCGTGATAGGTCGAGTAGAAGCTCATCACCCCTTTGACCTCCGTCGGGTTGAGGTCTAGGATGTGGGCGATTTCTTCCACCCTTGCCTCGCTGATATGCTTTTCAGCCCGCTGCACCTCCCACAAGAGAGGCATGACGGCGCTACGCTGCCCGTACTCGGGATAGCGCCCTAAGATTTCGTTTAGTGTGTCTTGTTTGTCTGAGAAGTAGGGTTGAATTGTTGCTTGCTCTGTCATCGAATAACGTCCTTTTTAAGCTGCTCTAGGTTCTCTGCTTCCCGACCTACAGTTCTCACAAAAGCTAAAAAATCTTCAGCGATTACTTCCGCTTCCTTCTCTTCCATTGGAATAAAGGGAATCATGATTACTTTCCAGGG
This sequence comes from Trueperaceae bacterium, assembly GCA_965213925.1. GTDB lineage: Bacteria > Deinococcota > Deinococci > Deinococcales > Trueperaceae > CBDBZX01. The sequence goes on along the minus strand of OZ243927.1, from coordinate 2,511,554 downwards.
ACTGCTTTGCATATCGAATGCTAGTAAATATCCACCACCGTCACTACCAAAGCCAAAGAATCTAGGAGCAAATTCTTTTATCCTATAATCCCTATTTAGTTGCATCACTTCCTCAGCGGACCAGAGGCTAAACCACCAAGGATCAACACCCATTACCCCATATCCTCCATTGCTATGTTGAAGAAATATAAGGTAATCCCTCGGCAATTCAAAGCTAGCTTCAGCGATGAGACAACTGATAGCCTCAGGACTAGCGGGTGGCTTTCTATCCCACTGCGCTGTCGGGTCGTTGATAACCTCAGGAACAGTCATAAATGCACGGCTTACTTATCCACATCCCCCAACACCGGGTCCATCGACGCGATGTTCACCACCATGTCCGCAAAGAGTCCACCAATACAGGTGGGCTCCAACGACTGCAAGTTAATCAAACTCGGCACGCGCACCTTCACGCGGTAGGGCATACTGCCGCCGTCCGAGATGAGGTAGTAGCCGAGTTCACCTCTTGCGGATTCGGTCGGCACATACACCTCACCGCGTGGCGGGTGAAAGCCTTCGGTCACGAGCTTGAAGTGGAAGATGACCGCTTCCATGCTGTTCTCTAACTCGCTCCTGGGCGGTAAGGAGATACGGCGGTCGGGGTCTTTGACGGGACCTTCCTCTAACTGGTCTAACGCCTGCTCCACAATCTTGAGGCTCTCCTCCATCTCCTCAAAGCGGAGCATGAAGCGGTGGTAGGCGTCGCCCGCATCGGAGGTCGGCACGTTGAACTCGTAATTTTCATAGCCGCTGTAGGGCTGCGCCTTACGGAAGTCGAGCGGTACGCCACTCGCTCTTAACGAGGGTCCGGTCAGCCCATAGTCGAGTGCCGTCTCCTTGTCCATCACGCCGACGTTTTTGGTGCGGTTCACGAAGATGTCGTTTTTGGCAAAGAGCGTGGCGTACTGCTTCTGCATTTTGGGAAAGTCCTTGAGGAAAACTCGCACCGCGTCCGTGAAGCCTTCGGGGACGTCGCGGGAGAGCCCGCCTACGCGGAAGTACCCGTAGTTCATCCGCACGCCGCAGACCATCTCGAACAAATCCAAAATCCGCTCGCGCTCGCGCATCGTATAGAAAAAGAGCGTCAACGCGCCGAGGTCGAGGATGCCTGTCCCGAAGAAAACCAAGTGGCTCGCCACGCGGTTCAGCTCGGTGAGGATGACGCGAACTTGCTGCGCCCTGACGGGAACCTCTGCCCCGACGAGCTTTTCTGCTGAGAGGACATACGCGAGGTCGTGCCCGAAGCCGTGCAGGTAGTCCATTCGGTTCGAGTAGGTCACGCCCTGCTGATAGGTGCGGTTCTCCATCGTCTTTTCGAAGCCGGAGTGGAGGTAGCCGACCTGCGGCTTGATGGTCGCGATACGCTCGCCGTCCAAATCCACCACGAGGCGCAAGACGCCGTGCGTGCTCGGGTGCTGCGGTCCGACGTTGAGGCGCATATACTTGGTTTCGAACTCGCTCCCCGGCGTCTCCTGCGTGGTCGCATCGGGTACGTGTCCAGCTTGTCCTGAGATGACGCCCATAGCTTACTTGTCTCCCGTCTCGCCCGTTGCCTTATGAAGTGCCTGGTCTGTATTTTCCACACCTTTACGCACGCCGCCGCGCCAACCTGTCATGCCCGTATCCTCACCAGTCATGCCAGCGCGGAACGAGGCGGGGTCTAAAAAGCGTCCCTCGTTAAAGAGCGTCGGCGTCTCCCCTAGCGGGAAGTCTTTACGGTGGGGGTGTCCGTCTAAATCTTCGGGTGTGATGATCTTGCGCAAATCGGGGTGTCCTTCGAACTCGACGCCGAACATGTCGTAGACTTCGCGCTCCATGAAGCTCGAGCCTCGCCACAGATGGTTAATCGTCGGCAGCGTCTCCCCGTCGTCCACGTTCACCCGGATGAAGATGCGCTCATTTTTCGACACGCTGTAGAGGTTATACGCCACCGAAAACCGCTTCCCCTGATGCCCCGGATAGGTGAGGTAATCAATCCCCATCACGTCCGAGATCATCTCAAAGCCTGCCTCTTTCGCCGACTTGACCGCCTCGACAATATTCTCTTTCCCCACCGTCACACTGACCATGCCTTTGAATTCACCGGGCTTACCGTCAAGGGATTTGAGCGTTTCGGTGACTTGCTCGACTAAACTCATGAGGTCGCTCCGCTTGAAGGACTGAGGACTGAGGACTGAGGTAAAAGTAAGAACTCAGTCCTCAGTCCTTTTCTCTTTCCTCTGCTTTTCATCTCGTCCACCCCTGCACCATCGGCAACTCAATCCCGCCGCTGTCAAACGCCTCGCCACGCACCTTTTTCTGAAGCTGCATCACGCCGTAGACGAGCGACTCGGGGCGCGGGGGGCAGCCGGGGACGTAGATGTCTACAGGGACAACTGAGTCCACGTTCTGCACGATGGCGTAGTTGTTGAACATACCGCCCGACGACGCACACGCGCCCATCGAGATGACCCACTTGGGGTCGGGCATTTGGTCGTAGACGCGGCGCATGACGGGAGCCATCTTTTTAGAGAGTCGCCCTGCGACGATCATCACGTCCGCTTGGCGGGGCGAGGCGCGAAAGACTTCGGAGCCGAAGCGGGCTAAGTCGTTGCGGGCGTTCGTGGACTGCATCATCTCGATGGCGCAGCACGCCAAGCCGAAGGTGGCGGGCCAGAGGCTGTTACTTCTGCCCCAGGCAACGAGTTTTTCTAGTGAGGAAAAGAGGATGCCCTCGTTCTCGAGTTCCTGTATATCTTTGGTAAAAAGGTCTGTTAAAGCCATAAGTCCTTTCAAGGATCGGGTACTAGCTGCTTAATGAAATACGTAAGTATCGTCTGTTCATGTGAGGGTTAGTCAGTGGTCTTCCCGAGTGCGAGCGTTTGCGACCAGATGCAGTCGCGTGGTCACGCTCCCGCTAGACCTGCTATGCACTATCTCCAATCTAAAACGCCTTTTCGCAATATATAGATGTAACCAACCGCCAAAATCACCACGAAGATGATGGCTTGGACAAATAAGAATTGAGGTTGCGCCTGAAATTTGACTGCTAGCGGATAGAAGAACGCCGTTTCGATGTCGAAGATGATGAAGAGCATCGCGACGAGGTAGAAGTGAACGGGGAAACGCTCGCGTGCCGTTGAAGCAGCGGGAATACCCGACTCGTAGGCGGCGAGCTTCGTCTCGCTCGACATCTTCGGACCTAGCAGCGCTCCGACCATCAGCGCGAGTGCACCGATAAGACCGGCAGCCAAAAACATCATCAGCAGGTGAAGGTACATAGAACTCCTCTCGAGTTGTCTACTATTTTACACCGGACCAAACCGCCTCGTGCGGCTTTTCACAACCTCTACAAAGGGTATTTTAGCACTTAGTGTAAGAGGTAACAAGGTAAGCGTGTGACCTTTGTTTCTGGCTTTCGGTGTGGTTTCGAGTATGGGGCGGGGCTCGAGTAACGGACCTCACATAGCAGTGCTTTTTTAGGAGAAGTAGTTTGAAGGTATTACGTGTGGTCTTAGATGCTGCACTTGGAGTTTCTCTTGACTCTCCCGCTACGTAAGACTCTAAGGTAGCGAAAGAAGGGAGAGCCAAAACACTTAACGGAGAAACCTCTAAGCGGAAGAACTCATCTAAGTCGTGTGACTGATGACTATTCCTTATACCTCCGTATCAAACCTCTAGGTGAAAGGATACTCGCTATGTTCAAATTAAAACTACTCAGGTCGTTCCTATTAGTTACGGCCATCGCTGCCGCTATTGGATGGGCGCAGCCGTCTGCAGCCGTTGATATCGAAGAGCGCATTATCGGAACGTGGGTTCAAGATAGCGTACCGTTTACTCTTGAAGATATGACCTTCTACGTACGTCAAACTGTCGTTATCGACGCCGCTAGCGAAACCTTAAAGGTCGAGGTATTCACCGATCAATCTCTCGAGCAACCTCTATTTACCTACAACTCGACAGGACCTTACACGCTGGCTGGACCATCCAAAGCAGTTCCGGAAGCTTTCAATATCGACCTCGTCAACACGTCCTCTATGATTACCATCTTCACGGACGCTCCAGCACTCTTCGAGGCTTCTGGCCTTGACGACTGTGGGCTTATAGTGGATCGCCCTGTTGATGTCTCAGATGGGTGTGCTGCCCCGCTGTTTAACGTTTCCGACTGCGTAGACCTCGATCTGATCGCGGTCACAGGCGATGAGTTGCGCTTCGGAGCCAGCGGTACGGACCGCTGTGTTCAGCGTCCTGGTGAATTAGCGGAACAGCCCTTCCTTAAACGCTAATTAGACCTTAGTAATATGCCTTCAACTGCCTTTGGTATAGAAGAGGTTCGCGTAACAAACTTCACACAACTTGAGAGACACCCTCAGAAGTCGGTTGAGCCTAGCGCCAGTGTGTCATTCTAGACGAAACGAAGTGGAGCCCTGTACAGGATAGACTTCGCCTGATGAAGAATCTCTAATTGCCTGACCAGTAAGGAGATTCTTCAGCCCTGAACGAAATTATCCTTACAACACCTCTTTAATGACCGCTTTTTCTTAGACTTGTTCTATTGGTACGAGCAAGGGTATTGGTGCTGTGCGGTAAAAGGAGACGGTACACTTGTAGTTTTTTGATTCAGTCGATGGTGCTCTACTGACACTCCGGGCAAATCCCCTGCAAATCTAAGGGCGGCTCATCCACCCGCCAGCCCGACACCTGCTCGGCACTGTCCCGCGAGAACCACTTAACCCAACTGCCTCTTGGAGTATCATAGCGTCATAAGCATCAAAGAACCGCAGAGCAGCCCTATGCCCGAAGCTGATACCATTCACCCCGACGCGCAGCCCCTTACCGCCCACTCGCTCGCGGAGCAGTTAGCGGCGTGCGGCTTAGCGCCGGGGCAGACCGTCCTCGTTCACACGGCGATGAGCACCCTCGGTTGGGTCTGTGGCGGTCCGGTGGCGGTGATCGGGGCGCTTTTAGAGGTGCTCGGTCCGACGGGTACGCTGATGATGCCCGCGCACACGACGAGCAACACCGACCCGTCGAACTGGGAGAATCCGGGCGTACCCGAATCTTGGTGGGAGACGATTCGCGCCTCGATGCCCGCCTTTGACCCGCGCATCACCCCGACGCGGCAGATGGGGCGCGTCGCCGAACTCTTCCGCACGTATCCGGGCGTTATGCGGAGCGTTCATCCTATCGGCTCGTTCGCCGCACTTGGACCTAACGCGGCGCAACTCACCGAGACGCACCCCTTAGAAGAGGAGTTTGGCGACGCTTCGCCGCTCGGCACGCTCTACGAGTTAGACGGTCACATCTTGCTGCTCGGCGTCGGACATAGGAACAACACCTCGCTCCACCTCGCCGAATACCGCGCCGACTTTCCCGGTAAAACGTACGCGGAAGAGGGCGCGGCGATGATCAAAGAGGGCGAGCGGCGCTGGGTCACGTTCCAGTCGCTAGATTGGGAACCGGACGACTTCGGGACGTTGGGTGACGCTTACGAGGAAGCGCAGGGGATAAAGCGTCACGCTGTCGGGCGTGCAGAAGCGCGTTTTATGAAGCAGCGTCCGCTCGTGGATTGGGCGGTTAGGTGGATGCAGGAGAACCGCGTCGGCGACGAACGCTAAGTGCGAATAGACTTCGGGCTCGAGCCTTTTGGAACCTTCATTAACCTTTCTGTCTTGCTTAGCACGCGCTAAACTAGGTATTATTATGTGAAGTATCTAACGTTGTTGTCACTCGGGATGGAGAACATACCGTCCCGCAACCTCATACATTCGCATACGCGAACCCGAAAAGGAGATTTATGAGATTTGCTATCACGCTACTTACCGCACTCACGCTAGGTTTCAGCCTCTCTCTTGGTAGTGCGCAATCCACGGGCGGAGCAACAGGTGGCATGGACACGGGCGGAGCCATGCAAGGCGCGGCGATGGATTTGGGCGGACAAACCATCATCGTCGGCTCAGATACGACCTACCCGCCCTTTGAAACCGTCAACGACGCGGGCGAAATCGTCGGCTTCGACGTGGACGTGGTGAACGCCGTCTGCGAGCGCGTCAACTGCGAACCGGAGTTTCAGACCTACGCCTGGGATGGGCTCGTCGCCGCGATCGGCGCGGGCACCTTCCAAGACTTCGACATGATCGCCTCGGGCGTCACGATTACCGACGAGCGCGACCAAACGGCGGACTTCAGCGACCCCTATATTCTCGTGCAGCAGGCGATTGCGACGACCGTGGAGAATGAAGACTTGACCGCCGAAGACTTCACCGCTGAGGACAGCGACCTCTTGCTCGGCTCACAGCTCGGCACGACGAACTACAATTTGGCGCTTGAACTCGTCGGCGAAGAGCGCACCGTCTCCTACGACGACTTTAACAGCGCGGTGCAAGCGCTTTTGCAGGGCGACGTGGACGGCGTCATCCTAGACGACATCACCGCCGTCGAGTTCGAAAACCAGTACGCGGGCGACCTCGTCGTCAATATTCGCGGTCTTTCGGACGGTGAGCCTCTAGGCTTCGTCTTCGAAGAGGGCGACGAGCTTATCGACGCCTTTAATGCGGGGCTTGCTGCTATTCAAGCGGACGGTACCTTAGACGAAATCCGCGCCGAATACAACCTCGGCGACAGCGAGATGAGCCAGTAGACTAAGCGACTTAGAGACGCCCTACTCCAACCGTAGGGCGTCTTCTTTTAGCGGTATTTCCCTATGGCGACTTCTAATCCTGATGCTGAACGCGACGTTCGAGGGGTAACGCGCCCTTACGGTAGGCTTTTAGGGCGTGTCAAACCGAGCTACCTCGTTCTACTGGCGCTCCTCCCCCTCTTCATCTACCTCTTTATTTTCAACAGTACCTATCAAGACGCCCTGCGCTTTATCTTGCCGGGTATCGCCATGACGGTGACGCTTACGCTGACCTCTTACACGCTCGCGTTCGTGTGGGGGCTGGTCTTGGCGGGCTTGCAGTTTTTAGAGATAGGACCGCGCAGCGTGCTTATCTTTCTCGTGGTCGGGTCTCTTCTCGCAGCGGTAGCAGTGAGCCTCTATCTCTTACCCAAACAGCAGTACGTCCTCATCGGCGAGCCGGAGGGCACGGTGGCGATTGTCAGCGGCACGCCCGACAACCTCTCGGACGCAGTGCGCCAAGGGACCTACGAAGAGGGCGCACCCGAACGGCGCTTCCGGGCGGTGCCGAGCGCGCAAGCGGCGTTGGACCGCGTCGCGTCAGGAACTTACACGGGCGCGCTCGTGCCGAGAGAGGTCGTCCCCGAAGATACGCCGGTGCTGTGGGAAACGTCGGTGCTGCCCACCTCGAGGCTCAATATGCTAGCAGTCATCGGGGCACTCAGCGTCATCGTTTTGCTGCTGACCTTCGCGAGCTGGCACTCCGGCGAACACCCCTTAGCCATCTTCGCCGAACTCTACATCGACATCGTGCGCGGCATCCCGATGATCGTGCTCATCGTCTTTATCGGGCTCGTGTTGCCTGGCGAGTTGGGGCGTTTAGGGCTGCTCTTCGAACCCGACAACCGCTTTTTGCGCGATTTACAACGGGGAACGTTAGCGGTTGGACTCGCGTACGCCGCGTTCATGGCGGAGATTTTTCGCGCTGGGATTCAAGCGGTACCAAAAGGTCAGCGGGAGGCGGCGAAGGCGCTGGGGCTTTCGGGCTGGCAGGTCTCGCGCTTCGTCGTCCTGCCGCAGGCGCTTAAAATCGTGATTCCGCCCCTCGGCAACGAGTTCATCGCGATGTTCAAAGACACGGCGCTCGTCTCGGTCATCGGCACGGGCGATATCTTCCGCCTTGCTAGGGAGTTCGCGGCGGCGCGGCTCAATAATATTCCGCCCTTCAACACCGCTGCCGTGATCTACATCGCGCTGACGCTGGGGGCCTCAAGTATTTTGCGGTGGCTCGAGCGGCGTGCCGACACCGAAAGCCGCTAAGGGTGTCCCGTTTTGCATTCGTGCCGCGACTGAACCGTTCCTCTCGCGAGCTTGCATAATCTCATACACAAAACGTGGTACACCGCCAAATCATCAAAAAGGCACGCCCGCCACGAGGATGAGGTTGCAGTACGGTGTGAATTCACCCGTACGCACGATGGCCTTAGCTTTTGCTGACATCTCTTTCAAATCCTCGTGAGGGATGCGCTCGAGCGGCACATTCTCCAACCAAGTTGTCTCGAGTTCCGCCGCCGCATCCGGTGAGACGTCTGGCTGCTCCGCATTGGCGAATCCTCTTTCGACGACGAGTTCCTCGAGGATGGTCTGAACGGTATCAGAGAACGAGGGCACACCAGGTTTGAGTGCCAAGTCGACCACAGGAACGCCGGCGGGAACGGGCAAGCCCGCGTCCCCAATCACCAAGAGGTCGCCGTGACCCAATGAGGCGACGAGAAGGGAGAGTTCGCCGTGAAGGATGCCAGAGCGCTTCATAGGTTAAAAGGCTGAGCAGTCGTTCTACTCAGCCCCTCACGAGAAGAGGTCAATTGCCACCCGTCCCGCTACCACCTGTTCCGCTGCCTGTCCCCGTTGCACTGATGCCTTCGCATTCGGCGTTGGTGACGAGTTCCAACTCCACCGCGATGCTCTCCGTCTCACTCGGCACTTCGCCGCCCACCGCACGCTCCGCCGCGCCGATCGCCTCTTCCCCGAGCTGGTCCGGGCGCTGCGCGACGGTTGCGGCCAAGCGGCATTCCTCCACCGCTTGCCGCGCGTCGTCCGTCCCGTCGAAGCCGACCACGAGCATATCGCGTCCGCTCGGCTCGACCGCCTGGAGTGCGCCCAACGCCATCTCGTCGTTGTGGGCGAAGACCGCGCCGATGTCGGGTTGCGCCACGAGGATGTTCTCCATGACGGAAAGCCCCTCGGCACGGTTGAAGTTGGCGGTTTGGCTGGCGATGATTTCGGCGCTCGAGCACTCGTTATTCATGTACTCACTGAACCCTTGCCCGCGCTCCCTGGTCGCGCTAGCACCGGGAATGCCCTCCAACTCCACGATATTGCCCTCGCTACCCAACTGGTTACAGATAAATTCCGCCGCCAAACGCCCGCCTGCGACGTTATCCGACGAGATAAAATAGGCAACCGTACCGCCGTTAATCGCCCTGTCCACCGCAATCACAGGAATACCCGCGTCATTGGCAGAGCGCACCGCAGGCACCACCGCGTCCGAGTCCGTCGCGTTGATGATGAGCGCGTCCACGCCGCGCTGCACCAAGTCTTCGATGTCGGAAATCTGCGTGCTGACGCTGTCTTGCGCGTCGGTGACGATGAGTTCATAGCCCGCTTCGTCCGCCGCCGCCTGAGCGCCGTCGCGCAGGGTGACGAAAAAGGGGTTATTGAGCGTCGAGAGGGATAAGCCGACGCTTTGGGCGCTTGCCAATGTAAAAAGTGAGAGGACGAGCAGGGCAAAGAGGTTGCGCATAAAGTTCTCCTTTGGGTGAATTGTGATACGTCTAGGTCAGTGTACCGTGCGCATTAGGTTTTGTCCAAAAGAGCCTTTCAAGTTCGCTCGAGTCTAATTCTGCAAGCTGGACGGCTGCTGCGCTAAGGCGGCTTGAAGCTCTGACACCAATACCTCATGCTCATCATTCAGAAAATCACCGAAGACGCGGTGGACCTCGAGCAGTAACTTCAAAGCCTTCTCCTTTAGCGCAAGCGCCCTTCTCGCCTCACCCTCCTGCTCGGAAAGCTGGTAGAGCAGCCTCGCGCTGATATAGACCTTGTCAATGTCCAAAGTTCCGGTTGCCGAGTAGAGGTTGCGGAGTTGCTGCGGACCGAGCGCGATGAGGGTCTCTAAGCTGAGCCCAGTGAAGCTGAGGCTGAGTTCTTCCAAATCGTTGAACGTGATTTGCTCTTTGGCTCGTGCGCCGAAAAGCAGCGCCGCGAGCATTTCCGAGAACTGCTTGATGGTCCGCATGATGTAGTCGGGTTGGTACATAAATTTCCCTCGGTAGACGAGTTGTAGTTGTTTTTTTCAGTGTACCTGGATAGGAGCATTTCAGCTAGTCAGCTAAGTACTTCGCCTTCAACAATCTGAACGATCTCGAGGAAGTTTTTGCGCCCAGAACGGACTTCGTTGGCATTTACTAATTTAGGTTATTTCGACGTACCTACTTAGTCAGGAAAACCCGGACTGCTGACAACCTGACCGGCTTTTCCTTAACTGCGATTCGCCAAAATCCTATCAATGAGTAGCGCCAACAGAATCACCCCTCCTTTGACAATCTGCTGGAAGAATGACTCGATGTTGAGGAGGTTCATCCCGTTGTTGATCACGCCGATGATGAGCGCCCCGATAAGCGTGCCGAAGACGCCGCCGCGCCCGCCAAAAAGCGACGTTCCCCCGACGACCACCGCCGCAATCGCGTCGAGTTCGAACATCGTGCCGGCGGTGGGCTGCGCGGAGTTGAGGCGACCCGTTAAGACGAGCGCGGCGAGCGCCGAAGCGAAGCCCGTGTAAGCGTAGGTGAAGAGCAAGACGCGCCGCACCGGAATCCCGGAGAGCCGCGCCGCCTCTTCGTTGCCGCCGATGGCGTAAACGGAGCGCCCGAGCGCCGTGTATTGGAGCAAAACGTGTGTCACGAGGAGAAAGGCGAGCATGATCCAGATGGGCATGGGGACGCCCAAAAACGTCCCGTAGCCGAGCGTGCTGAAGACTTCGGGCAGCCCGCTCACGGGGCGTCCGTCAGTCCAGGCGAGCGCCATCCCCCGGAAGATGGTGAGACCTGCGAGCGTCACGATAAAGGGCGCGATACCGGCGTACGCCACGAACGCGCCGTTCGCCATGCCTAAGAGGACGCCGACCCCGAGCCCCGCTAAGATGACGAGCGGCACCGCCAAGCCGCTACCCTCGCTGCCACCCGTGCCGCCAACCGCCAAGCTCGCGCTAAAGACGCCGACGAAGGCCAGAAGCGACCCCACCGAGAGGTCGATGCCGCGCCCGATGATGACGACCGTCATGCCGAAGGCGATGATCGCGTTGATCGAAATTTGCCGCAGCACGTTGATGATGTTCGAGGTCGTAAGGAAGCGGTCCGAGAGGAACGACAGGACGACGACGAGCAGAACGAGGGCGAACAGGAGCCCAAAACGCGCTAAGATGCCGCGCCAATTAACGTGCGCCAGTGACATAGCGCACCACCTCCTCATAGGTCATAGGGGATTGGAGTTCGTGGGCGACCTTGCCCTCACGGAAGACGAGGATGCGGTCGCAGAGCCCGATGAGTTCTTCGGTGTCGCTCGAGGACACCAAAAGCCCCAGCCCGTCTTTCGCGAGTTCGTCAACCACGTCGTAGATTTCGCTGCGCGCGCCCACGTCGACGCCTCTGGTGGGTTCCTCGAGCAAGAGCAAACGCGGCTCCGTCGCCAACGCCTTGCCGACCACGACCTTTTGTTGGTTGCCGCCCGAGAGTTCCGAGACGAGCTTACCCGGCTCAGGCGGACGCAAGCCGAGTCGCTCAATCCACCTTTTCGCCTCTTCTCGCTCCTGTCCGCGTTGCAAAAAACCCGCCCGCTGGATGCGCTGCAAGATGGCGAGCGTCAAGTTTTCCTGCACCGAGCGCTGCGTCACGAGCCCCTGCGACTTCCTATCGCCCGGCACGAAGAAGAGCCCATCGTCTATCGCCTCTCTGGGTGAGCCCACCGCGTCCCCGTTTAAGGTCGCCTCGCCCTCCTCGCCGAAGAGCACGCCCAGCACGCGCCCCCGCCCCGAGCCGACCACGCCCGCCAGCCCAACGATTTCGCCCCGCTTCACCTCGATCTCGCCGCGCTCTAAGCCCTCGGCTTCGAAGGTGAACGTTGCGAGCACCTCCTCTGCCGCGCTGCTCTCGCGGCTGTAGCGCTTCACGTCCCGCCCGACCATCGCGCGCACCACTTCGTCCGGCTCGACCTCATCCGTCTTGTGCGTCGCGACCCACGCGCCGTCGCGCAAGACCGTCACGCGGTCCGCGATTTCGAAAATCTCTTCTAGCCGGTGGCTGATGTAGATGAGGCTCGTGCCGCCCTCTTTAAGCTTACGCACGATGCTGAAAAGCTGCCGCGTCTCGCCCGAGGAGAGCGCGGCGGTGGGCTCGTCTAAGATGAGGATGCGCCCCTCGCGCGAGACCGCCTTAGCGATTTCGATGAGTTGCTGCTCACCGACGCTGAGCGAATTCACCGACGCCGCCGGGTCCACGTCCAGCTCGACCTCTTCTAAAAGCGGTTTCGCCCGCTTGCGCATTTCAGAGTGACGCAAGAAAGGTGAGAGCCGCCCCAAAAAGAGGTTCTCGGCGACGGACAAGTGCGGGACGAGCGCGAGTTCCTGGTAGACCATCGCCACGCCGTGCGACTGCGCCTCCGAGACGCTGCCGAAAGAGACCTCTTCCCCGTTCAGCTTCAACTTGCCCGAGGTCGGACGCTGTACGCCCGCTAAGATCTTCATCAGCGTAGACTTACCTGCGCCGTTCTCACCTACGAGCGCGTGGACTTCGCCCTTTTCCAAGCCGAAATCCACCTCTTCAAGCGCCACAACCGCGCCGAAGTGTTTGCTGATATTTTGCATCTCGAGCATCACACCCACGCCACCTCTCGAGTTTTAACCTCCGCGACGACCACGCCCTCTCGCATCGCCTCACGCCCTAACTTGATGAATTTGAGAGGAGTCTAACAGAAAACGTGCTGGGGGATGGACGACGAATTGTGCTCTACAGACCGCGCATTGTGAACATGTGCGCGAACACGCGCTTGGCAGGACTTCGCAGAACACCGCGCAGCCCGAAGTCGCGGAGCGGCGCGAGCTTCGTTCCTCGTCCCATCACGGTGTTGAATTCGGCGCGTAAGATAGCGGCTTTGGCGGCGCGGCGGCGGGCTTGGCTGTAGCGCTGCAACGAGGTCTCGAGCCCCCCCTTATTCTCGAGCGCATCCGCCAGCGCCCAAGCGTCCAACCAGCCCAAGTTCATCCCCTGCCCACCAATCGGGCTCACCACGTGCGCCGCGTCTCCCGCCAGAGCTATTCTTCCGCGAGAGAACCTCTTGGCTAAGTACCGCTCCACGCCGAACGCGCTCAGCATGGTGTTCGTTTCAGTGAGGACTTCGTATTTCAACCTCTTACGCACCGCGTCCGTCAAATTTTTCGGCGCAGGGTTCTCCAAAAGGTGCGGCATCTTTACCACCCAGCGGCGCACCTCATTCGGCAGCGGAAACGATTCGATGATGCCGTCCGGGGTCAAGTAGAGCGCTGCGTGAGACCCTAACTCGGTTGAGTCCGCAAAGTCGCCCATGAGGTAGGTGTCGGGGTAGCGTCCGCCGAGGAAGGGAATCTCTGCAGCTTCGCGCACCACGCTGTTCTTGCCGTCGCAGCCGATGACGACTCGAGCCTTCAACACTGTCGTTTCGCCACCGAGTTCACAGCTAACCTCGGCGTAGTCTCCTCTATCTCGAACGTTCAAAACGTCCGCTCGCCGCCACAACGCACCGGGACGAAGCGTGCAGAGGTGACGCTCCAAAACATTCTCCGTCACGTACTGCGGCAAGGTGAGGACAAAGGTATAGGGCTCCGGGCAGAGCGAGAAGTCGAGTTCGCCCAGCGGTCTCGAACAGCCAAACGCAAGACCTTTTGTGACTTTGACACCCTTCGCCAAGAGGTCGTTGACTAAACCGAGTTCCTCAAACTTCTCCAACGAGGGCGGATGAATGCCGATCGAGCGAGAATGTTGAAGCGGCTCTGCGTGTTTTTCTAAAACGACGAACCTGAGCCCTAACTGCGCCAAGCGGCAGCCCAGAAAGAGCCCCACCGGACCGCCGCCAACAATCACCGCATCGTAGGTCATGAATTATCCCACCCATGATCAAATAGTAGCAAGAGGTGAAAGGGAACCGCGCGCTCGACGCGCCAGCCCTGCGGCTCACTATCCTGCGCGACCTCTTGCAGTTCGCCCCGCGTAAAGCTCCGCCGAATAGAAACGAGCCCATCGTGCGCGATGAACGAGTTGTGGAAAAAGGTCTTAGCTAAGGCGGCGAAGCCTACGTAGGCGAGGTCGGCACGCTCTAAGTCCTTATGAACGACAAGACCTGTGCTCAGTTGCGCCGTTTCGCAGCAAATTTTCTCGACCTCTTCCTTTGATAGGTGGTGCAAGAGGTGGTTCGAGGTTACGAGGTCGAAGGTCTCACCCGCTCGCAAGAGGTCGGTGGTCGAGGCGCGTCTAAAGGTAACGTTTTCGTGGTGAGGTTGCGCCCTTGCATAAGAGGCCGCGCGTTCGTCTGGGTCAATGGCGGTGATCGTCAGGTTGACGCCGTCCCTCGCCGCCCACTTCGCCACCTTCCTCGGAAGGTCGCCCCCACCCGAGCCGACATCCAAGAGGTGCGTATGGTTTCTGCGTGCGGCGAAAGGTCGGATAAAACGCCCATAGACCCTTTCCCAGCCTGAGACTAGGGCGTTCACCGCGCCGAACTGCGCGTACGTGTTGCGCAGCTTATCCGGGTCACACTCGGGGTCATCCATCTTTTCGCGCAAGTCCGTCTCGCGCTCTGTCAGAAAAAGCCGCACTTAACAGACGGTGAAAAGACCGCTCTCTACGGTTAGCCCTGGACCGAACGCCATCGCGCAGACCGATTCGCGGGGCTGCGCACGCTGCATAATCTCTTTGAGGACGAAGAGCACGGTGGCGCTGCTCATGTTGCCGTAGTCGTGAAGCGTTTGTCTCGAGGGCGTAAGCTGTTTCTCGCTCAGCGCTAAACCTCTTTGAATCTTATCCAAAATCGCCCGCCCGCCCGGATGAATCGCCCAGTGCTGGACCTCGTCGGGGGTTCGACCTAACGACGCGAAAAGCGGCGTGAGCGCGGCTTCTAGGTTGGCTTCTAAAATGTTGGGGACGTAGCTCGAGAGTACAATATCGAAGCCGTTGTCCCCCACCGTCCACGCCATGTCCTCTTCGCCTGTGGGGGTGAGGGTCGTCTCGAGCTGAGAGAGTTCTAAAACTCGTCCCCCCTCTTGCGTATCTTCTTGCGGACGCCTCGCGCTCACGAGAGCGCCCGCCGCCCCGTCCGCAAAGACCGACGCCGAGAGAAGGCGGTCCATGTCCGCGCCGAGTTGCAGGTGCAGCGTGCAGAGTTCTAAGCAGACGATTAAAACCACCGCGTTCGGGTCCGCCTCGCAGAACGCCCGCGCCATCTTGAGGGCGGGAAACGCCGCGTAGCAGCCCATAAAGCCCACGTGAAAGCGCTGGGTGGAGGGGCGCAAGCAGAGGTCTTTGACGACGAAGAAGTCCGGTCCGGGCGCAAAAAAGCCCGTGCAGGACACGGTGATAACGTGCGTAACGTCATCCGCGCTGAAGTCGGACGCCTCTAAAACCTTTCGCGCCACGCCCGTATAGAGCGGCTTCGACGCCTCCGCGTAGAGGTCGTTGCGCACTTTTGTCGAAGGGGACTTGAAGGTGTTGCTCGGCGGGTCGTAGAAAAGCCCCCCCTCCGCCGCAACGTTGAAGTCGTGCACGACGCTGTGGCGCTTATGAATGCCCGACTGCGAGTAGAGACGGTGGACGAGGCGCTGCGCCAGCCTGTCGCCCGTGCTCGCTTTAAGCGCGTCTCTCGCCTCGTCTTGCAAAAAGTAGTTCTCAGGAACGGCGGTTTCGATCTGGTGGATGAAGGTCATAAGGTCCTCTCTACAACTCTAAGCCGTGTGCGCGTGACGCTTATGAGCCCTAGCGCACGGTGCTAGGACTGCTTCTTAATGATACGCTCAGTGTAATTCAAAACTGGTTGCTAGAGGCGCAGCATATGACGCTTGCGTTAAGCTTTAGCATATAGAGGAGGGCAACATGGCACTAATTTCTACAAACCCAGCCACCGGCGAAGAGGTCGAACGCTTTGAAGAGATGACTTCAGAAGAGGTCCAATCCATCATCGAACGCGCCCATGAAACGCACCTTGCGTGGCGCGAGGTGGGCTTCGAAGAGCGGGCCGAATGCCTGAGCAGCGCGGCGAAGATTTTGCGCGACGAGCACGAAACCCTCGCCAAAATCATCACCGAGGAGATGGGTAAACCGGTCTCGCAGGCGCGCGCGGAGGTCAAGAAGTGCGCTGGCGCGTTCGACTATTACGCGGCGAACGGCGCGGCGCATCTCGCCTCCGAAACCATCGAAACGGACGCGAGTAAAAGCTACGTTGCTTACCAACCTCTCGGCGTGGTGTTGGCGATCATGCCCTGGAACTTCCCGTTTTGGCAGGCGGTGCGCTTCGCCGCGCCCACCCTCATGGCGGGCAACGCAGGGCTCTTGAAGCACGCGGAGAACGTGACGAGGTGTGGACTCGCGCTCGAGGACGTGCTGAAGCGTGCAGGCTTTCCCGAGGGGCTTTTCCGCACTCTTTTGGTCCAAGTCGACGAGGTCGAAAAGATTTTAGACAACCCCAAAGTGGCGGCGGCGACCCTGACGGGCAGCACGGGCGCGGGGAAGGCGGTCTCGAGCGGAGCCGGAAAACACCTCAAGAAAACGGTGCTGGAACTCGGCGGCTCCGACCCCTATCTCATCTTAGAGGACGCCGACCTAGACGCCGCCGTGGACGCTTGCGCCACGAGCCGCTTGCAAAATAGCGGGCAGAGCTGCATCGCCGCCAAACGCTTGATCGTCGTGGAGTCTTTAGTGGGCGAGTTTCAAAACAAACTTTTGGAGAAGATGAAAGCGCAGAAGATGGGCGACCCGACCGACGAAGAGACCGACATCGGTCCGCAAGCCCGCCCGGATTTGCGTGACGCTTTGCACGAGCAGGTCACGAAGAGCGTAGACGCGGGCGCGAAGCTCCTTTTAGGCGGCGAACTGCCGGAAGGTCCCGGCGCGTTCTACCCGCCAACCATCCTCACGGACGTCTCCGAAGGGATGCCCGCTTATGGCGAAGAGGTCTTCGGTCCGGTGGCAGCGATTATCACCGCCAAGAGCGAAGAGGACGCCATTCGTATCGCCAACGACACGCCTTATGGGCTCGGCGCGGCGGTCTTTACGCGAGATAGGGGTAGAGGTGAGGAGATCGCCGCCGAAAGACTCCACGCGGGCAACTGCTTCGTGAACGCCTTCGTCAAGTCCGACCCGCGTCTGCCCTTTGGCGGCGTCAAGGAGTCGGGCTACGGGCGCGAGCTATCGAAGCTAGGAATTCACGAGTTTGTGAACATCAAAACGGTGTACGTCGCGTAGGAAAAGCCGATCCCATTGAGGTTGCCGGGCAAGTCGAGCACTCGCCCGGTGACCCCTTCTACCCTCGCCCCGTCTGCGAGCTATAGGTGCTCTCGAAAATCTTATCCGCGTTGCCCGCCTCGAACCCCTCGCGGCGGTGCTCGCGCTTGACCTCTTTCTTCGGCAAATCTTCATACTCGTCGAGCACGCGCCGCTCGGCAAATTCGACGTAGGAGCCGGAAATCTCTTTTGTCTTGCCCTCCGCGAACTCAGCCTCGATCATCTTCGCGACGGTGGCGCTTTGCAAGAGCTTTCCGTCCGGGCTCGTCTTGACCTCGCCGCCCGAGTCGTTGAGCTTAAAGCCGTGCGCTTTCAGAAAGTCGTTAAAGTCCGCCACGGTGTCGTAGCCTTCGGGGAGCGTATGTACCGAAATCGTGAAGTGGTTGAGGTAGTAGCGGTTGTAGATCACCCAGGCGGCGTACTCGCTCTCCTCGGCTAAACGCTCGTAGTCCTCCAAGCTCGGCAGCCGCCAAAGGGGAGAGTGTAAAAAGGCGTCGACGGAGGCAGCGTTGTCTAGGTCCAGCGTGTCTACCGGATCGCTTGCGACCTCATCCGTGTACGAGCGGACGATGCGCTGCGCCTCACCAGACAGCTCATCCACGCGCAGCTCGCTGATAAAGATACGCGGGAAGTGCGGCTCGGGGGGGCTATACCAGTAGGCGTTGAGCTTTTTGGCAGGGAAGTCGTAGGGGTCGCGGCGCTCATAGCCGTAGTGAAGGAAGATTTTTTCCAACGAGCCGATACCCAGAGGCTCGACCCCGAGCGTGCGGAAGGCGATATGGTCGTTCTGGATGCCGCTGGGCTCGCCGATGACCTCTTCGCGAACCATCGCCCGGATGATCTTCTCCACGTCGGGGACACGTGTCCCGTAGCGGCGCATGAGTCCGTCCAACACGTGTTGCAGGGTCTCGAGTTTATGGGTGGTTGCAGGCATAGTAGCTCCTTACACAAATGCAGCTAAAACTACGATACCTCCGAGAGAAAGGTGTGTCTAGCGGTGTACGCAAGTTTAAGAGGTTATCTTTGAGTTTCGCCTACAAATGAAAGGTTAAAGTTGAGATGAGTGGCTGTTCTGTTAGAAGGGGAGTAGTCTCGAGTCCTTCCCGGACAAATCGCTCCGCCGAACAATAAAAAAACCGCCCGAAGGCGGCCCTATGATGATATTTACGTGCGGTTCAGTTGCTTTCGCCGCGCACCTGCTCGAGCATCCCACCAAGCTCTTCATAGATGCGCTGCAATTCACTCAGCGTCTCGTCACTTACATTCATCGCGCCGTCTGAGGTGTCGGACTCGAGGCGCTCGATGAGCGTCCCTAAGTCGCTGTAGCTGCTCACGAGTTCGCCCAGGTCACCGGGCGTAGACGAAGACATAGCGCCGCCCGTCATGTCACCGCCCGTCATGTCACCGCCGGTCATACCTCCCCCGGTCATGTCACCACCAGTCGTGCCGCTGACCACGCCGCCGCCTATATCACCACCTGTCACATCGCCGCCGGACATGTCACCGTCTGGACCTATCATGCTCGTGGCGTCACCGCCCGAGAGGTCGCCGCCCGTGACGTCGTCCGCGCCGCCAGCGATCTCGTCGGCACTTGCGCCGCCGGTCATACCGCCTGTCGTATCCCCGGTCACGCCACCCGTCATATCTTCCATGTCCATCACGCCGCCCGTCATATCGCTCGACATCCCGCCCGTCATCCCGCCAGCGGTTGCGCCGCCCGTGATGTTCTCGGCCGCCTCTAAGTCGCCGCCGGTCATGCCGCCTTCCCCGACGAGGCTGCCGCCAATCTGAGCATCACCGCCGGTCATGTCGCCCCCAGTCGCGCCCCCTGTATCTTGCGCGGAAACGAGACCTAAAATAATGAGCACGGCTAGAAGAACGCTGACTGATTTCATAGAATTGCCCCTTTCAAAACGTGGCTCAAAGCTAGGGGAAGATAGATTGAATCAAAACGTACTCGGGCGCTAGTTACCTAGACCCTGAACTACACGCCAAAAAACTACCCCCATAGACTTTGATTCATTCTCAGGCTAAAGGGATAATGTGAGATACTTTGCATTTCAGGTTACGATTCGCTTTCATTAAACCGCTTCGCTTTTCTTGAACCGAGGCCTCGCCAGCGCCCAATCTCTTACCAGCGCCCAATCCCTCACCAGCGCCAAAGCCTCTACCAGCGGTAGTGCCGAATCTGCTCCCCGCGCATCGCAATCTCGCTCATCGACTCGATGCCGATATCTAGGTGGATATCGGTAAACTTGCTAAAGACCTCTTTCGCCGACGCTTTGGTTTTGATGCCACCCTTTTTGAGCGGCAAATCCGAGACGAGTAAAAGCGCCCCAATGGGCACTTTGCTCGCGAAGCCGCCGACAAAAAGCGTCGCCGTTTCCATATCGATCGCTAAGGCCCGCTCCTCGTAAAGTTCCGCTTTGAACTTCTCGTCAAACTCCCAAAAGCGGTAGTCCGTAGTGTGCACGACGCCCGTGCGGTAGTCGTAGCCCTTCTCCATAATGATTTGCGAGACGAACTTCTGCACCTTAAAGGTCGGCAGCGCGGGTACGCGCGGCGGCATGAAGTGCTTCGACGCGCCCTCGTCGCGAATCGCCGCCGTCGGCACGATAAAGTCACCGACTTCCAGCGAACGGTGGAGCCCACCCGTAATGCCTAAGAAGAGCACCGCTTTGGGGTCGGCGGTCGCCAGCGTTTCGATGATGATGGCGGCGTTGGGCGAGCCGATGGAAAAGTTGACGATGGAGACGCCCATCTTCTCGCTATGCACCACGCTCATCGCCGAGCCGTGCGTCTCCGAGTCGCCGCAGAGCGAGCGGAAGCGTTCCATGTAGTAGCCGAAGTTGGTCAGAATAATCTGCTTTTGAAAGTCGCCAGGCGCGGTGCCCGTGTAGCGCTCCAGCATGTCCGCCGCGATCTGCCACTTTTGGTCGTTCGCGTAGATGCGGTTGGGATCGGGGATGAGGTAGGGGTTCTCTTCGCGCTCATCTTCTATAGGATGGGGGATTTCTGCGGTGCGTTCACTGTCCATAGCTCGAGAGTACGAGATTTCAAGAGGAGGAACAAGGGGCTAGGCTTGATGTGAAGTGCTTGGCTTTTATGCGCGCTCCGCAACACCCCATATCGTTTTTGAGGCGGTCTCGAGTGGAGGGCTTTTAGCCGTTAGCGTTTAGCTAAAAAGCGTGTACTAAGCGCTAACGGCTCCTTATAGGTACGGCTCGAGCTTGCTCTCCAGCGCCCTCTTGGGCAGCGCCCCCACCATCGTCTCGACAGGTTGCCCGCCCTTGAAAAGCATCAAGGTCGGAATGCTCTGCACCCGGTACGCGCTCTGCGTGACGGGGTTCTCGTCGATATTGAGCTTGGCGACTTTGAGTTTACCCCGGTGCGCTTTGGAGAGGTCTTCCAGAACAGGCGCGACCATCCGGCACGGTCCGCACCAGGGAGCCCAGAAATCCACGAGCACGGGCACGGGTGCGTTCAGCGCCTCTCTAAACGAGGCGTCTGAGGTGCTCACAAGCCAGGGTAAGGTCTGAGCACACCGCCCGCAAACGGGGAGTTGCCCTTCAGGTGGCGTGCTGAGCCGGTTTTTTGCGTTGCAATTCGGACAAGTGATGAGGTCTGCCATAGCTTTACTCTAATGCCTCTTCGAACATCCCACCCGCGCCGAAGTAACGCACCGCTAACGTCACTGCCCGCACGCCCATGAGCGCGACGACGCCCCACCAGACGCCCGCCAAACCTAAGCCAAGAGGCACGACGAGAAGTAAGACCACTACCGCTGCAAACGCTGAAATGACCATCGCTTTAGCGAGATACGCGAAATCCTCTGCGCCCATAAAGATGCCGTCCCACACGAAAACGAGCGCGTTCAAAGGTTGCGTAAAGACGACGAAAGGAAAAACCGCAAGCACGAGCGCGACGACCTCTTCGTCACCTGTAAAGAGGCGCGGCAGATAAGGCGCGAGCAGCGCGAAGCCGACGCCGAGAACCACGCCGACGCCTAAACCCCACACGAGTAAACGGTTGGAAACCTCCCTCGCTGAAACTGCGTCGTTCTCTCCCAAATACTTTGCAACTAAAGCTTGCGCCGCAATCGCCAGCGCGTCCACGACGAGCGCCAAAAAGAGCCAGAGCTGCGCAGCGACTTGGTGCGCAGCGACCTCTAACACACCGACTCGAGTTGCTACTGCCGTCGCCAAGGTCAGCGTGCCGATGAGCGCAAAGGTGCGCACCGCGAGTTCCCAGCCGATGCGCAGAAAAGGGCGGAGTTCGGTGAGGTTGGGTAGAACAAGAGGTATGTGGAGTTCCTCCCGCCTCTTAACGAGCAAGAGCCACACGAACCAGAACGCCCCCACCCACTGCGCAAGGGTCGTCGCCCACGCCGCCCCCGCCAAACCCCAGCCGAAGCCAAAGATGAATAAGGGGTCGAGCACGAGGTTGATAAGGTTCAACCAGAGCGTAATCACGAAGGGCGTCCGCGTATCCTGATAGCCCCGAAACGCCCCATTGCCCGCCGTGATGAGCAGCAGCGCCGGACCCGCCAGCGCGCGGATGCGCAGATAGACCAGCGCAGGCTCCCGCAGCGCCTCGTCCGCGCCCATGAGCGCGAGAATCGGCGTGGCGAAAGCTTGTAGCAGAATGAGCGCTACCACACCTACGATAAGCGCCAACGTGAACGCTTGCGTCACCACGCGCCCCGCCCCCGCTCGGTCTCCCCTGCCGACGGCGCGTCCGATCATCGGGGTGGTGCCGTAAGCGAGGAAGTTAAAGACCACAAACGCGAGCGAGAAGACCGAGATGTTGACGCCCAGCGCGGCTAAAGGGACTGCGCCGAGTCGTCCGACGAAGGCGGTGTCTACTAAAGAAACGACGGGGTCAGCGGCGAGTGCGCCCAGGGCGGGGAAGGCCAGGGCGAAGATGGCGCGGTCATGTTTGCGGAAGAGGTTCATAGAGGATAAAGGTGTACCACACTCGCGCGTATTTTGAGACGTCGGCGGAGCAGTTCTTTAGAGCGATGTGTCGCGAAGTCCCAGAAGTCGTCTGGCTCGGCGTTGCGCCCTGTGGCGTAATTTTAGGTCTACCCGCATCCGAGTTGAGAGGTCGGGAGCGGGATACGCTATACTGGTCCCCTAGGAGGCAACAATGAAAAAGCTACTCATCGCCCTCGCGACCTCGTCTTTGCTGCTCGCTAGCGGTCTCGCGTTCGCTCAAGACCCGGTGCGCGTCGGCTCCAAACAGTTCACCGAGAGCATCGTGCTCGCCAAACTCATCCTTACCGCTCTGGAGAACGCGGGCATCCCCACCTCCGACCAGACGCCTTTAGGCTCGACGGACGTGAACCGCGCCGCTCTGGTCAACGGTGAAATCGACGTTTACCCGGAGTATACCGGCACCGCCCTCTCTAACTTTCTCGCCAACGCAGGCGTCGACGTGCCCGAAGGTGCCTCGACCGACGCTGATCAGTCGTACCAGCTTGTGAGCGAATTCGACCAGGAGAACAACAACCTCTGCTGGCTCCAACCCGCGCCCGCGAATAACACCTACGCTTTTGCGGTCACGCAGGAATTTGCCGAGGAGAATAGCTTAACGTCTATGAGCGACTTTGCCGAGTATGTCAGTAATGACGGGCAGGTGATGATGGCGGTCGGTGACGAGTTCGCGCAGCGCGAAGATGGTCTCCTGGCGTTCGAGAACACCTACGGCTTCGACCTCACCGAAGACGAACTCTTGATTATCGCTGGCGGCACGCCGGCGCAGACTGAGCAAGCTTTAGCCGAAGGTGCCAACAACGTCAACGTGGCGATGGCGTTTGCGACCGACGGCGCGCTTATGGCGTATAACTTCCGCGTGTTAGAGGACCCCGAAGGGGCGCAACCGGTCTTTCAACCGACGCCCGTCTTTCAGTGCGGCGTGCTCGAGACTTACGCGAACATCCCCGACATCATCAACCCCATTTTCAACTCGCTGAACGACGAGACGATGCAGGAGCTAAACGCCCGCGTCGCGGTAGACGGTGAAAACCCCCAAGCGGTCGCGCAGAGCTACTTAGAGGAAAACGGCTTTTTGCAGTAACACTTCTGTACGCGAGCGGCGGCGTTGACGGACTCGCCGCCGCTCGTACACGGGGTAACAAGTAAAAAATTGACGCAAGTACTTGTGCGTACTTGCGTCAAACAGAAGCTCTCAACGAATCTCGGTGCTGCTTAGGGATGATAGAGAACGTTTCGGCGTGGTAGGGGCGGGTTTGAAACCCACCCCTACGGAGGGGCGTTACTTACGTCAAGGAGTCATTAAAGCTAATTCTGGTACTTAGTACACTGTAAACGAAGTATTGCTACTTATTAACATGTCACCCTGTTCACGCAGTACGACGAAGTCTGGCGAAGGCGTGAGGGTCTCGGTTGGCTATGCCAAAACTCTGTAACTTTCCTTCTCTGTCAGAGGAGAAAGCAAATGCAGAGATTCTTCGACTCCGCTTTGTGGAGTCTATCCTATAGCTCGCTGTAGGGCTCAGAATGACATCACTCATTTCTTTCTTAACGTTGTACTTAGTAGAATCTAGCTGACAGTGCATGAATTAGACCTCCCGCGAAAGCGAGAGGTCTAAAGTTTTTGCGACTTATTTCTTACTGAGACGTTACGCTCTGCGCCTGCGCCGCCACTTCTAGCACCGTATCGTAAGCGATTTGCAGCGCGTTGTCGCCGTCTAAATTGACGAGCGCTTCCCCTTGTACGTCGCTCATTTCTGGGCGCGCGACGGGCTGGAAAAAGGTAAACGCGCCGTCTTCGTCCGCTTGCGCTGAGCCGATGACTTCGCCGCCGACCGAGATTTCGACCTCTTGACCGGGCTCAGCGCCCTGACCTTCTAACGTGATGACGTTGGGAATGCGGGTATCCTCGGCGCGGATGTCGGGTTCGATGCCTTGCTGGTCGATGGAGCGTCTGTCGGGCGTGAGCCACTCGAACGACTTGTAGACGAGCTGCCCGCCGTCCGTCAAGGACACGACGCTCTGTCCGACGCCTTTGCCGAAGGTCTCTTCGCCGATGACCTGCGCCCGTCCGTTGTCCTGGAGCGCACCCGCGACGATTTCAGATGCCGAGGCGGAGTTACCGTTGACTAAAACCACCATCGGCAGGTCGAAGAACTCGGGGTCGGCTGTGGCGAGGCGCTGGGTGACGCCGCGCGCGCGCTGGTAAACGATATCGCCTTCGCTCAAGAACTCGTCCGCGACGCGGATACCTTGGTCCAAAAGACCGCCGCCGTTGTTGCGCAAATCGAGCACCAGCGAGGTGATGCCCTGCGTTCGGAGCGCGTCGAGCTGGTCGGCGAGCTGGTCGTACACGCGCTGGTTAGCAAACGTGTTGATGCTGACGTAGCCGACGTTCTCGGGCAGCACCGTCGACTCGACGCTGATGATGTCGATCTTGCCCCGCACCATGTCGAGGACGACGGGCTCCTCTTCCCCGGCGCGGCGGAAACCGATGGACACTCCCGTGCCGGCGGGTCCGCGCACCAAGTCGACGATCTCGTCGGTGGTGAAGTCCTCGACGTTGGTGCCGTCTACGGTGACGAACACGTCGCCGCGCAGCACGCCCGCTTGCGAGGCGGGACCGCCCCGATAGACGTTGACGATCTCGACCACGGTGTTGTCCGCGCGGTTACGCGGCTGGAGCACCGCGCCGATGCCCTGGAACGAGCCACTACGGTCTTGAACCTCTCTGGCGGCTTGGTCGGGCGTGGCGTAGCTCGTGTAGGGGTCTTCGAGTGACTCCAACATCCCCTCGATCGCGCCTTGGATGAGCGCTTCGTCCTCGACATCGTTGAGGTAGTTCGACTTGATCGCGCCGTACGCCTGCAAAAACGCGCGACCCGCCGAATTTTCCAAGAAGTCTTCGGAAAAATCCCTGGAAAATTGCGCGCTCACCAAAACTGAGATGCTCAGCGCCGCGAGCATAAGGGTTAGCCATCTACGTTTCATAGTTCCTCCATGGGTACCACCATACGATACCGATTATACGCCCGCACCGCGCGAAGGCACGTAAATCAATACGCTTTTCGCGCGCGAGAATCCGCCGCTTTACTCTCCTACCGAGGGCCCGCTCGAGACCACGTCAAGACGAACGCGCTAGCTTCGGGTAAGACCAGATTAGGCTAGCTAACTCTAAGAATGACCTTAAAGAGGTGAAGTGTCGGTGAGTAAAGAGTAGCGGACGCGCCGAAGAGGTTTTTCTCACTATACTGGACCTGATGGAAAGATCAGATACCCAAGCAGATAACCGAGCAGATGTTCAGGTCAAACCGACCGTAAGCGAACGCTCCTGGCAGGCTTTTCTCGAGACGGGCGACAGCGCGGGCGCGCTGCACCGCTACCAGCAAGACGCGGACCCCTTCGACGACGCGGTTTTAGACGCGCTTAGGGCGCTCAGCGACGTGCGCTATCACGTGCGCGCTAAGGGATGGACGAAAGCAAAACGCGCCGTGACGCGCCTCGAGACGCCGCCCCGGAGCGTCGCCGAACACGTGGACTGGGCGGCGCTGAGGGAGGATTTAGCGGGGCTCGAGGGCTCGAGCAAACGTTTGGATCAGCACGACCCTGACGCTGCTTTAGCGCGTTTAGCAGAGGTCACCTCCCCCCTTCTACGCGCCGAGGTGGAAACGCAGCGCGGCACGGCGCATATCTTCATGAACGAGTTGGCGCAGGCTAAAGTCTCTTTCGAAGAGGCGCTGGCGCACGACCCCAAGCACTACCGCGCGATGACGAACTTAGGCAATATCGCTTTGGAAGAAAACCGCGTGGACGACGCCATCACCGCCTACGAAGCGGCGCTGCGCCTAGACGAAAGCTTCGCCAACGCGCACCATAACTTAGGCGTGGCGTACCGCCGCAAAGGGCAGATCGACAGGAGCGTCCGCTCGATTCGCCGCGCGCAGAAGGCGCAGCGCCGCCAGGACGCGGAAGAGGCGCGGGGGACGCTCTCGAGCCTGAACGAACGTATAGGACGCCCGAGCAGGCGCGGCTTGCGCTACGCGCTCTACGTGCTCGGCGCAGCGCTGCTCTTTTTCTGGCTGCGCTCGCAAGGGTTGGTGTAAGGGCAGAAGTAGGAAGCAAGAAGCAAGAACGCAGAAGTTTTTCTCACCCCTTTCTTCTTACCCCTTCCTCGAGCCTCCTTTACCCGTTAGCAATTTCGTCTCCTGAAACAACGGAGCGTCTTAAAGAACTGCGTAGTAGAGTACCCTATGGCGCAAACACAATCCCTCCCCCACTGGCAGTTAGAGTCCATCTTTCCCGAACTGGACAGCCCCGAATACGCCAACGCCAAAGCGGAAGTCAAGAATAAGCTCGAGGCGTTGGAGAACTTCATGGACGAGCACGGGGTGCGTTCGCTCGAGGACGCGCAGGTCGATGACGAGACCAGAGTCGTCCTAGACGAACTCATCGCGCAAGTGAACGACCTCTACACGCAGTTCTATACGGTGCTCACTTACCTCAGCGGCTTCACCTCTACAGACGCCTTCAATGACCGTGCCCAGGCGGAGTCCTCGGCGTTCAAGCCGCTGGGCAGTAAGTTGGGCGCTCTGGAAAAGCGCTTCACCGCGTGGCTCGGTTCCTTCGACGCCGACGCGCTCATCCGCGCCTCAGAACTCGCGCAGGCGCACGCGCACGCCATTCGTCAGAGCCAGCTCGAGGCGAAACACCTCATGGGCGACGAGGTGGAGGCGCTCGTGTCAGCGTTAGAACCCACGAGCGGCGGCGCGTGGGGCAAGCTCCATAACGACCTCATCAGCCGCCACACCATCACGAAAACGCTGCCCGGACGAGACGAAGCGGAGTACCCGCTCAGCGAACTCAAAATCTTGCAAGCCGAGCCGGACCCCGAGCTGCGCCGCGCCGCGTACGAAGCCGAGCTAGAGCTTTTGGAGCGCGACACGGTCTCGTTCGCGGCGGCGATGAACGCGATTAAAGGGCACGTCAACGCGCTCAGCGAGCGGCGCGGCTGGGCGAGCGCGTTGGACGTGGCGCTCTTTCAGAATGCGATTTCGCGCGAGAGCTTAGCGGCGATGCAACGCGCCTGCGAAGCGTCTTTCCCCACCTTTCGGCGCTACCTCAAAGCTAAAGCCAAATTTTTAGGCAAGGACGCCCTCGCCTGGTATGACCTCAAAGCGCCCGTGAGCATCGGCGAGCCGCGCACCTATACCTGGAACGAGGCGCAAACCTTCGTTGAGGAGAACTTCGGGCGTTACAGCGGCGAGCTCGCCAGCTTCGCCCGCCGAACCTTTGATGAAGGTTGGATCGACGTGCCGCCGCGCAAAGGCAAGCGCAACGGCGGCTTCTGTATGCCGATTTTAGGTCCCCAAGAGTCGCGCATCATGCTAAATTTTGGCGCGCAGCTCGACGACATCTTCACGCTCGCCCACGAACTCGGTCACGCCTACCACAACGAGCAGCTTTACGCGCACCGGCGCACCGCCATGCAGTTCGGGATGCCGATGACGCTAGCGGAAACCGCCAGCATCTTCTGCGAGACGATCGTCACCAACGCGATGTTGGAAGGGGCGGACGAGGCGCAAACGCTGGCGATCTTAGAGCAAGACCTCTTGGGCGCGGTGGGTCTCGTCGTCGATATTCACTCGAGGTTCCTCTTCGAGAGCACCGTCTTTGAGAAACGCAAAGAGCGCGAGCTTTCCATTGATGAATTCAAAGGCATCATGCTGGACGCGCAAGCCGCGACCTACGGCGACGCCTTAGCCGAAAACGCCCGCCACCCGCTCGCTTGGGCGAACAAAGGGCACTACTACAGCACCGGGCTGAGCTTCTATAACTTCCCCTATACCTTCGGCTACCTCTTCGGTTTAGGGCTCTACGCGCAGTACAGAGACAACCCCTCTAACTGGCACGCGCGCTATAACGAACTCTTGGCGAGCACCGGCATGGCGGACGCCGCGCCCTTAGCTAAGGGCTTCGGCATCGACATCGAAAGCGCAGACTTTTGGCGGGGCAGCTTGCAGCTTGCCGAGGCGCGCGTGGCGCAGTACGAAGCGTTGGTGGACAAGTACGCGGGGTGAACTACGCGGACCTCTTCGACTTGAGCGGCAAGCGTGCGCTCGTCATCGGCGCGGGCTCGGGCATCGGCGCGGCGGCGGCGCAAGGGTTGGGGGCGTTCGGCGCGGAGATTATTTGTGCTGACCTTGATGAGGAGAAAGCAAGAAGTACAGCGGAGAAGATTCATGACGCGGGTGGCGAAGCGAAAGCGTTCTCCGTCAACCTCACCGAGCAAAGCAGCGTCCGAGACCTCTTCACTGAATTTAACACACTAGACGTGCTCATCTGTACGCCTTCGGTGAACGTGAGGAAGAGGCTGCTCGAGGTCACCGAGTCCGACTTCGACAAAGTCGTGAGCTTAAACCTCAAAGGCAGCTTCTTCGCCATGCAAGAGGCAGGGAAAAAGATGGCAGCGCAGAGAAGCGGCAGCATCATCCTCTTCTCGTCCATCCGCTCGCACGTCGTGGAGCCGGGGCAGAGCATCTACGCCGCGACGAAAGCGGGCACCGTGCAGATGGTTAAGACTTTAGCCGCCGAACTTGGACCCCAAGGCGTGCGCGTCAACGCTATCGCGCCGGGCGTGGTGGAGACGCCTCTAACTGAGCCCATCAAGGCGCAGCCTGAATGGTACGACGCCTACGCGCAAAAAGGCGCGTTGGGACGTTGGGCACAACCTAGCGAGATGGTGGGCGCGGTGGTCTTCCTAGCGAGCGAGGCGGCGTCTTTTGTCACCGGCACGCTCCTCTTCGTAGACGGCGGCTGGACGGCGGTAGACGGGCGCTACGTGCCGCCCTTAACGTAATGGTGGACGCAACCTCTTTAGCCCGACGCGCCGCCGACGCCGTCGACCTCAAACGTGTCGTCACGCTCACCCAAGAACTCGTGCGCATCCGCAGCGTCATCGAACCGAATACGGGCGGCAGCGAGCAGGGCGTGGCGCTCTACCTTGCCAACGTGCTGCGGGAGATGGAACTAGGACCTATTTTAGAAGAGGTCATCCCCGGACGCCCCAACCTCATCTGCGACTGGCAGGGTACTCACTTCCAGCCAGAAAAACACAAAACGCTGATGTTCGAAGGGCACACCGACGTGGTGACGGAAGGCAATCCTGAAGGGTGGACCTATCCCCCTTTCGGTGCGCAACTTGTAGAGGGACGCCTCTACGGACGCGGCGCAGCCGACATGAAAGCGGGTGTCGCGGCAGCGATTTGCGCGCTGGACGCGGTGAGGCGGACCGCCCCGGATTTAGCCGGGCGCATCCGCCTGAGCTTCGTCGTGGACGAAGAGGGCATGATGGCGGGCATCAAGCACTTCGTCGCGCGGGGTTGGGCGCAAGAGGTGGACGGTGCCATCGTCTGTGAACCCGAAGAGAACGAATTATGCCTCTTTCAAAAAGGTGCGATGCGCGTCACCATCGAGGTGGCGGGCGTCATGGCGCACGGCGCGATGCCCTACGCGGGCGTCAACCCGATTACGGCGTTAGCAGAAATCATCGGGAAGGTGGAGGAATTGGAGGGGCTCGAGCAGTCCCGCTGGGGCGAGCACCCCCACTTGGGTCTCCCCTGGTTCACCCCGACGATTCTAAACGCACCTACGAGCGGCGAGGCGCAACTCAACGTCATGCCCGAACGCGCCTCCTTAGCGCTCGATATCCGCACGCTGCCGGGGCAAGACCACGACGACCTCTTGAACAAACTGCGCAACATCGCACAAGAGGTCAGCCAGAGAGATTCACGCCTAGGCATCACCGTGGACCTCTTCGAATCGCGCCCCGCCACCCAAACGCCCGAAGACGACCCGCTCGTTAAGGCGCTGGAGCGAGCCTATCCCCTCGTTATGGAGAGCGCACCCCAATACGGCGGCGTTCCCGGCGCAACCGACGGTACCTTCTTACACCTCGCGGGCGTCCCCATCGTCACGGTAGGACCGGGAGGGCGCACCATCCCGCATCAGCGCGACGAGTTTGTCGAGGTTGAAGAAATCATGAAGGCAGCGAAGCTCTACGCGGCGAGCGCCGTCACCTTTCTGATTGAGAACGCGGTAGAATGACCCTATGAAGAAACTCACGTTGCTCCTCCTCTGCCTTTCGCTAGGTTTCACGTTTGCGCAGGACGACCCACAGGACGCACCCCCGCCCACCCCCGGCGGTGAAGCCGTCGTCTCCATCGCCGCTGAGCCGCCCGGCTGGGACCCGACGGTCTCGCCCTCGCAGGAAATCTCGAGGGTCATGTACCACAACGTCTACGAGGGCTTAGTGCGCGTGGACCAGAGCGGCGACATCGTCCCGGCGCTAGCCGAATCCTATGAGGTCTCAGAAGACGGTCTGACCTGGACATTTACGCTGCGCGAAGGCGTCAAATTTCACGACGGCAGCGACTTGACGGCGGAGGACGTGTTGGCGCAGTTCGAACGCTTTACGAACCCCGAGTCCGGTCATCCGCACCCCGAATACTACGAAGCCATCGAAGAGGTAAGCGCCGAGGGCAACCAAGTCACGTTGACGCTCAGTGAGCCGACTTCGGGGCTACTTTTCAACCTTGCACGCGCCGATTCCATCATCTACCCCGCTGGCACAGCCGAGACGCAGCGCAACAACCCCGTCGGCACCGGACCCTTCCGCTTCGTCGAATGGATTCCGGGAAGCCAAATCCGCTTGGAGAAGTTTGAGGACTACTACCTCCCTGAGATTCCCTATTTAGACGCCGTCGCGTTTCGCATCATCACCGACGCCAACGCCCGGTTCGCTGCCTTGCAAGCCGGCGACATCGACATGATCGGCGTCGCGCTGCCCCCCGAAAGCGCCATCCAAGCCGAGAACAACCCCGACCTCAAACTCTCGACGGGGAGCAACACTACGGAAATCACCGTCGCGCTCAACGGCACGCGGGAGCCTTTCGATGACCCCCTCGTACGCCAAGCCATCTCTCACGCCATTGACAAGAGCGTCATCGTGGAGGGCGCGAACTTCGGTTTCGGCACCGCCATCAGCACCTTTGCGAGCCCCATCGAGCCTTATTTTGTGGACGTGGACCCGTACCCCTACGACCCCGAAGAGGCGCAGCGGCTCCTCGAGGAAGCGGGTTACGGCGACGGTCTGCAGGTCAGCTTCGAACTCCCCGAGCCCTACAACATCGAACGCCGCGCCGGAGAGGTCATTGCGCAGCAGCTTAGCGAAGCAGGCATCGAGGTGGATTTGAGCGTCGTGGAGTGGACGACCTGGTTGGAGCGCATCTTCTCCAACCGCGACTACGACATGACCATCATCGGGCACTCCGAGCCGCGCGACATCGGCGTCTACGCGAACCCCGACTACTACTTCGGCTACGACAACCCCGAGGTGCAAGACTTAGTTCAACAAGCTGAAAGCGCCACCAGCGAAGAGGAGCGCAACACGCTTTACCAGGAAGTCGCCCGCACCATCGCGGACGACGCCGCCTCGGTCTGGATTTTCAACCCAGATTCGCTCATCGCTACGCGGCAAAATCTGTACGGCTTCTGGACGGACCAGCCGATTGTGTCGATTGACATGACGGAAGTGTATAAGGCTGAGTGAGGGGGATTGGGTGTTTGGGGGGATGGAGAAGACAGAACGTAAGAGGAATCTGAGTAGCGGCTCTATTCGGAATGATGCAGAGGTTGGAACAAGGGGTTGCAACCCCTTGTTTATACGGAAACGGCGCAAGAAGTACACGTCGGCATTCGACTTGAACCCACTACCGGAATCTGAACGCACTTCCTCGTTCGCCCTTCCTCATTCTGTCTTCTTCGATTCAACTGACTCGGTTATTCCCCGCCGCTCTCTTTTGATCTCCTAACTGACATGCTCGCCTTTCTTCTCCGCCGCTTTTTGGGTGCGCTCCTCAGCATCTTTCTGGCGGCGCTCCTCGTCTTTTCCGCCTTGCTCCTCGTGCCGGGCGACCCCGCACAGGTGATTTTAGGCATCAACGCGAGCCCGCAATCTTTAGCGACGCTGCGCGACCAACTCGGACTGAATGAACCTCCCGTCACACGCTTTTTCGGTTGGTTCACCGGCATTCTGCGCGGCGACTTCGGTGAATCGCTCAACTACCGCCAAAGCGTCGCGTCCCTTCTTATCGCCCGCCTAAAGGTGTCTATTCCCTTAGCCCTCGGCGCGATTTTACTCGCCATCGTCATCGCGCTACCTCTCGGCATTACGGCGGCAGTGAGGCGCGGAACGGGGCTCGACCTCTTTATCTCCGTCGTCTCGCAACTCGGCGCAGCGATTCCCTCCTTTTGGCTCGGGCTCATGTTCATTTTACTTTTTAGTGTCGAATTAGGCTGGCTTCCTTCGGGCGGTTACGTGCCGCCAGAACGAAACTTGCTCGGCACCCTGAGAAGTCTGACACTCCCTATCATCGCGTTAGGGCTCGGGCAAGCCGCCGTTCTCACGAGGATGACTAGAGCAGCGATGCTCGAGACCCTCTCCCTAGACTACATTCGCACCGCCAAAGCCAAAGGTCTCCCCACACGCCGCGTGTTGACCAAACACGCCCTACGTAACGCCCTCGTCACCCTCATCACCGTGATCGGGCTCAGCCTCTCGCAGCTCTTAGTCGGCGCTATCGTCATCGAACAGGTCTTTTCACTACCGGGGCTCGGACAGCTCGTCCTAACCGCCATCAGCACAAGGGATTTTCCCCTCCTCCAAGGCGAAATTCTCCTCTACGCTAGCGCGATCGTCTTTTTAAGCTTTTTGGTTGATGTGAGTTACGGGCTGCTCGACCCGAGAATAAGGTATAGCTGACTTGCTTAGGTGTGAAGAGGTATGCTAGAGCAAGGTGAGAAGCTGTTAGCGATTAGCCGTTAGCTTTTAGCTAAAAGCCTTCCAACAGCTAACAGTTTATGATTTTACTTTTCTCTTTTCTCTCAGTCCTTTTCTCTATAACTTGATGCGCCACGCTAACCTCATCCTCGGTAGCATCCTAGTTACCATCGTCATTTCGGCGGCGCTCCTCAGCTTCGTGTGGCTCCCTCACGACCCCAACGCGATGGACTTTTCTGCTCGCTTCGCCCCGCCTAGCGCCGAACACCTCTTAGGCACGGACGACTTCGGGCGCGACCTCTTGAGCCGGGTGTTGGTGGGCTCGAGATTAACCCTCTTCGTCGGCGTCGTCGCAGTCGGCATCGCCCTCACGCTCGGCTGCACCATCGGCGCACTTTCGGGCTACTTCGGCGGCTGGTTAGATGAGGTCTTGATGCGTCTCGTGGACGTCTTTTACGCCTTCCCCGCCATCCTCATGGCACTCCTACTCGCGGCGATCTACGGCGAAGGCACGCTCACCGCGATGATCGCCATCGGCATCGCCAGCACCCCTCTTTTTGCCCGGCTCATGCGCTCGTCGGTCCTGTCGGTGAAAAATCAGGACTTTGTGGAGGCGGGGCGGGCGCTAGGGGCGAGCGGTCCCCGCGTCCTCTTGCGCCACGTGTTGCCGAGTACCCTCTCCCCCATCATCGTGCAGGCGAGTCTCAGCTTAGCTGTCGCAGTCTTGGCAGAAGCGGCGCTCAGCTTCTTAGGGCTCGGCACGCCGCCGCGCACGCCGAGTTGGGGCAACATGCTGCGCGAGGCGCAGGGGTTTATCGCGTTTAGCCCGTATCCGGTGCTCGTGCCGGGCTTGGCGATTGTGATGACGGTCTTGGGGTGGAGTCTGTTGGGGGATGGACTTAGGGACTATTTAGACCCTAAAGGGCGCTGAGCCGTTAAGATGAACGTTATGCCCGACAAGAAAAACTTTAGTGTTAAAGATGACGAGGCTCTCAAGAAGCAAGACCTTATTTCTGGTTACGAACAGTTTGCCGCTGACTACGCGGCGTCGGAAGCGATGCAAAAAGAGGCTGAGGCTTGGCTGAATAAGCCGATGGAGGATAGCCAATCAGATAAGTTCTACGCCCACCTCTTCAACTAGCTCGGGCAAATTCGCCACGCTGAGCCCCACCACGTTGAAGGTCAAGCCTAAGTTTGTAAGAGGTCTCGGCAGCGTGGGGAGGCGCTGGCGAGGATGAGAGGAGGGTTCACGGCGTTAGTCTACCGTGAATTCTCATTTATCCACTTGCCGACCTCTCAGCCGAGTATCTCATCGACTTAAACGGAACTACTCTAAGAGGACTCCGAACCTTGTAAGAAGAGATACCAGTTGTCTTCGATGGGCCAGTAGATAAGACCCGAGCATTTTTTTCTTGCATCTGCTGAATCGTCAATGCGGTTTAAGTTTTTGTCGAACACGCAGGAAGCCGACGGTAGAGGCTTTTCGAGGTAGGCGTAGCCCTTGCCATGTCCAAAAGGATTAAATACCGCTTCATCGCGGTGATACGGTTCTGTTTTCATATAAAGACCAAAGGCGTTGCGCTCATACCCGAGTTTCGGTTCTGCAATCATAGCGTAAACACTTAAGTCCGCCATTTGCGTCTGTATCTCTTCTGCTTGCGCCTCGCTGAGAGGCGGGACGTAACTACTCAATCTCTTGGCGTTCGCTGGTGTTATCCAACTTCGCGTTTCCCACACCTTTACCTGCTCAAATAGCGCTTTTAACTCGGCTTCGTTGTTGTAAAACTCAGCTATCATTCGTTCGTCGCTGGGGTAGGGGCTGCAACTCGAGAGCAAAGAGGTAAAGAACAAGAAAAGCAGCAGATTACAGCAGCGAGAAATTATGCTTCGGGGCTTCACTGTTACTATTGTACCTCGAAAGAAAGTATGTTTCGGGTTGAATGTCTGCGAAAACGCTAGAATAGCAGCGTGACCAGGGCGGAACAAGATGGCGGCAAGCTGGATATGAAACGCTGGGCTGAAGAACTTGCGAAGCTGCAAGAAAGTGTTGCGACAGGAAAACATACGCTCTCGAGCGAAACCATCCTAAGCGAAGACCGCGAGGGCAGGTTTGAACTAAGCGCAGAAAAACCGCAATTTGTACCCCATCACCGCAAGTGAAAGAAAGCACCCGAGTACCATGAGACACGTACTCAAATCTCCAAAGCTTCATTGCTGTAGAAGAGCGCGGCGAACTCGTCCGCATTTCTGAGCCGGTCTCCCACGAGCTAGAAATCACCGAAATCGCTGAGCGCACGGTCAAACGTTGCGGACCTGCGCTGTTTGAAAACGTCGAGCTTAGCGCGGATCTTTGAGCCGCGTTCACTTCGCCGCAACACCTCTAGCAAGCTTTACACTTTAGGTGGGGTTGCCGTGCTAGATTAAATAGAGTACATGAACGCCCTCTTCAGACCCCTTCAAGCCAAAACGAGCTACCTGGACCAAAACGCGCAGGCGCAGCTCGCTGACGCTTATACGTTGGCGGAGCGTGCCCACGACGGCATGGTGCGCAAGTCCGGCGACCCTTTCATCGCGCATCCGGTCGCCGTGACCGAACTCTTAGCGGAGATGTACTTAGACGCGGACGCGCTCATCGCAGGCTTATTGCACGACACGGTCGAAGACACCGACGTGACCTTCGAGGACATCGAGACGCGCTTCGGACCCTCCGTGCGGCGCATTGTCGAAGGTGAGACGAAGATCAGCAAGCTCAAAGTCACCTCGGACAAGGGCTTCGAAGAGGAGCAAGCCGAGAACCTACGGCAGATGCTCCTGGCGATGGTCAGCGACGTGCGCATTATCTTAGTGAAACTCGCCGACCGGCTCCACAACATGCGCACGCTCCAGTTCATGCCGCCCCACAAGCAAAAGCGCATCGCGCGAGAAACCCTGGAAATCTTCGCGCCACTCGCGCACCGCTTGGGCATCAACCACATCAAGAGCGAGCTGGAGGAGCTGTCGTTTTCGTACCTCGAGCCCGACACCTACAGCGCGTTGCAGCGCCAAGTGCGGATGCGCCGCGTCGAACGCGAAGCCTATATCGAGCGTTCTATCGAGCTTTTAGAGGAGCGCTTAGCGGGAGAGGGCTTAGCTTTCGAGGTTTCCGGGCGCAGCAAGGGTCTATACAGCGTCTACCGCAAGATGCAGCGCGACGGCAAAAACTTGGACCAAATCTTCGACCTCATGGCGATCCGCGCGATTATCATTCCTAAGAACGGCTCTGGCATGAGTATCGAAGATCAAGAGAAAGCAGTCTGTTACCGCGCGCTGGGCATCATCCACTCCATCTGGACGCCCATACCAGGGCGCTTTAAGGACTACGTCGCGGTGCCCAAACACAACGGCTACCAGTCGCTTCACACCACCGTCATCGGCTTGCAGGGTCAGCCCATCGAGGTGCAGATTCGCACCCAGCGGATGCACGAGGTCGCCGAGTACGGCG
The DNA here is from genome assembly GCA_965213925.1 of Trueperaceae bacterium. GTDB lineage: Bacteria > Deinococcota > Deinococci > Deinococcales > Trueperaceae > CBDBZX01. The sequence continues at coordinate 2,475,025 of OZ243927.1, read as the reverse complement.
TGGCGGCGCACTGGGCGTACAAGCAGGGGCTCAGCGACGTGCAAGAGGTCGAGAAGCGCCTCGAGTGGATGAAGCAACTCCTAGACGTGGACAGCTCCGAGGAGAGCGCGGGCGCGTTTATCGACACCGTCAAGAGCGACTTCTTGAGCGAGCGTGTATTGGTCTTTACCCCAGCGGGCGACGTGATGAACTTGCCCGTAGGCTCCACACCCATCGACTTCGCCTATCAGGTCCACACCCAAGTCGGGCACCGCTGCATCGGGGCGCGGGTCAACGGCGAGATCGTACCGCTGAATTACACCCTCAAAACGGGCGACAGAGTCGAGATTTTGACGAACCGGAGCGCCCAGTACGGTCCCTCGGCGGACTGGCTGAATATCGCCGTGACGCGGAGCGCCAAGCAGAAGATTCGCCAGTATTCGCGCCAGCAGGAGCGGCAAGATGTCCTCGACGCGAGCCGCCGTACCTTGGAGCGCGCCCTGCGCCGCCGTCACCTCGCGGTGGGGCAACACATGATGAAGGGCAAGCTCGAGGCTGCGGCCAAAAAACTTCTCAAAGCGGACTCCGCCGACGAACTCCTCTTAGCCCTGAGCGCCAAGCGCGTCAGCACAAAGCAGATCATCGAAGTTTTAGCGCCTGAAACGCTCAAGAAGGTCGCCGACACCAAAGCGCCGCCCCTCCAACCCAAACGCGGCACGGGCGGCATCTACATCGACGGCTTAGACGCGCCCGCCAAGCTCGCCCAGTGCTGCAGCCCCGTGCGCGGCGACGACGTGGTCGGCTACATCACGCGCGGACGCGGCGTGTCGGTGCACCGCTGCAACTGCCCGAACATCAAGCATCTGCTGCGCACCGAAGGCGAACGTTTAGTCAACGTCACCTGGGACGCGCCCTCGGGTGAGGTCTACCCCGTGGACTTCGAGATCGTCGGCGTAGACCGCCCCGGCTTGCTCATGGATATCTTGGACGTCATTGCGAACATGAACAAGTCCGCCTCGAGGGTCTCCGCCGACGTGCAGAGCAGCGCGAACGCCCGCATCCACTTCCGCGTGGACGTGCGCGACCAGGGCGAGATCAACTTCATTAAGGACAACGTCTCGAGGATCACCGATGTCAAGCGCATCTACCGGACGAAGCCGGGACTCAAGGCGTGATGAGGCATTAGACTCAGGTCAAGCGGGCGCGCGACGTGATACGTTGACTCTCAAATGGCTCAGTCACACAACCCTTCCAAAGTATCCGTCCTCTTCGTCTGCACGGGCAACATCTGCCGCTCCCCCACCGCTGAGGGCGTCTTTCGCGCCTTTGTAGCGCGCGAAGGCTTGAGCGAACACGTCTATATCGACTCCGCTGGCACGCACGGCTATCACGTCGGTCATCCACCGGATAAGAGGGCGCAAGAAGCGGCTAAGGGGCGCGGCTACGACCTCTCCAAGCAACGCGCCCGCCAGTTCTCCGGGGACGACTGCGAAACGTTCGACTACGTTCTGGTGATGGACGAAGCGAATTATCAGATCGTCCAGCCTCAGTGCTCTAAAGCGCAGAAGTTCCTCTCCTACGTGTCTGGCGTAGAAAAAGAGGACGTACCCGACCCCTACTACGGCGGCGACAAGGGTTTCGAGCGCGTCTTGGACATGGTCGAAGCGGCGTCCGAGGGGCTTTTGGCGCGTATCCGCGAAGAGGTCGAGGGGTGAAAGAAGAGGTGAGGGCGCAGCTCAGCGAGATTTTAGGTGCCGAGCTTCAGTCGGTCGAGCGGTTGCGCGGCGGCTGCATCGCTGAGGTATACGGTGTGCATTTTTCTGACGATCAGGTCGTGGCGAAAGTAGATGATGAAGGGGATTTACGGCTCGAGTCCTTTATGCTCACCTACCTCAAAGAGCACGGTCCCCTTCCGGTACCCGACGTTATTCACAGCTCGGACACGCTCTTAGTGTTGGAATACCTCCCTGGCAGCCCGCAAAACTTACAACGCGCCGAAGCCCACGCCGCCGAACTTTTTGCCGAACTGCATGAGGTGCGCGCCCGTCAGTACGGTTTAGAGAGAGACACGCTCATCGGTCCGCTGTCGCAACCTAATCCGCAGACGGACTCATGGGTAGACTTCTTCCGCGAGCACCGCTTGCTCTACATGAAGGGGTTGGCGCTCCAGTCCGGTAACTTGCCCGAGCGGTTGGGGGATAGGCTCGAGGCATTAGCCCAAAACCTGGGCGACCTCCTAGATGAGCCCCCACACCCCTCCCTGATTCACGGCGACATTTGGAGCAGCAACGTCTTAGCGCAGGGGGATAAAATTACCGGCATCTTAGACCCCGCCCTCTACTACGCCGACTGTGAGATGGAACTCGCCTACATCAGCCTCTTCCACACCTTTGGGCAAACGTTCTTTAGGCGCTACGACGCGCTAAGGGGGATTCGCGAGGGATTTGAGACGCGCTGCGATCTTTACAACCTCTACCCGCTGCTCGTCCACGTGACGCTTTTCGGCGGGAGTTACGTGCGGCGCGTGGAGGGGACGCTAGGGCGCTTCGGCTACTAACTCATTCGCTGACCACAGTCAGGTCGGAAAACACAGCGTTATAGATCGTTTCGTCGAAGGTGAGCATAGCGAGGTCGTGATATTCCGCGTGCGCTGCAATGACGAAATCCGCTAGAATACGACGCGGAAGCATGCCACCACGCCGCTTTTCGGCGGGAGTTCCAGATGCCATTCCTGACCTCTCCCAAACGTCTGGCGGCAAAACCCATACAACGTTAATACTTGCACGTTCTAAAAACGCTTGAATCCCTCCACGGTTGGGCGAAGCCGCGAGTTCTGCGTAAACAACCGGATGTCGCGTCCCTTTGCCTCACCTAAGGAGCATGTGTTATTCTCTACCTAACCCCGTCGGCTCAGCGCGGTGGCGACCCTCGAACCTGGTCAGGTCGGAAGAAGCAGCCATAAGAGGTGATCGTCAGGTGCCGCTGAAACCTGGCGGGGTGTTCTTTTGGTTTTTGGCAATTTATACTGTTATAAGTACTCCTACAAAGTTAGTTTTAACTACCCCGAAGTATTGCGCAAGCAGCGCTGCTCCGTAGGGTTTGAAACCCGCCCCTACCACGCCGAAACGTTCTCTGTCATTCGTGAGCAGCGCCGAGATTCATATTTTGAGAGCGCTTCTTGGTTTAACTTAAATGAGTACGAGTACTTACTGACGGCAGTTCCGCGCAAAGCGCTCGTGACTGCTTGCGAGCAACCACGCGAAAGCTGCCTCTATCTGAGTTGACTTCTTCGGCAACGCAGTGCGGTAGGGAGGGTTGATCCACAGCTCAGCATGGGTATTCAACTGTTCCTAAATAAGTCTCTTCGACTCGGCCGAAACGCCGTTACTCAAACACGGTTTATGCGGGAGAACCAAGGTTTTAAGCGAAGTCCACCGCGACACTAAGCCGCTCGATTAGACTTGGATAGAGCACGCGCTGATGCGAGGGTGGGCGCTCATCTCCCATAAGTCCAATTAGATAATCCACGCCCTGCTCCCCTAACGCAGGTAACAAAGGTTTTTGTCGATCTCGGTACGCTCGTCTTTTTCGCCTTTTTTCTCGCGCCTATCGTTTGGCTCATTTTGTCCAGCTTCAAAACGAGCGAGGCGATTACAGCAAGTCGGCTCTTTCCGCAGCTAGGCGACCTCACGCTCGCCAATTACGCCGAGATGCTTAAACGGCGCGACTTTTGACGTATTTTGCGAATTCGCTCATCATCGCGCTCACGGTGTCGTTTCAGGTCGCGCGCACGCCAGGGCCGACACGCGGGCCGACACGAGCTCGTTGATCGAGCGCCGCAGGTCGAGGTTGACGTCGCCCGCAAGATCAGCTAGCTCCTCTAAGGACGCGGCTTCAGGTAGACCGCGCCGCCGGAAGCTCTTATGCAAGTTGGTCGCGACCATCTTGATGCCCAAAATGCCCTGAACGACGCGGTCGTGAAGGTCCTGCCCGATGCGGCGGCGGACCTCCTCGGCGCGCGCATCCAAGGCGCGCTCGCCTGCGTCCCGCCCAGCTAGCAAGAACTCCAGCCCGAGGGTGGTCTTGCCGGTGCCGGGGATGCCCTGCAGCAAAAAGGTGCGGTTACGCGGCAGACCGCCGTTTAGGATCGCGTCGAGCCCAGTTACACCGGTAGATAGCTTCGCGGGTTCGCGCATCTGTGTGATCATGTTGCCCTCCTACATACTTGCTAAACTGGTCTAATTAGAGTAGTTGCAGCGTACTTCATCACAAATACAAGTGACCATTTTATCCCTTTAGGGCTGAATTCTGGAAGAGAAGCGACAACACAAGATGCCTGCGAAGTCGGAAATGTCACTCGGAGGTTAGAAAACGGAGTGTTCGCTCAGCCCGAGGTTGTTCAGCGAACGACCCAACAGTTCTCGCCCGAGAGGTAGACTCTGATACCAGTAGCATTTTCAGGCAAGGTTGACACACGCAGGTTACCGCCAACGGCGGACCACTTGGTTACCTATGCTAACCTTAGCCGAGCGGAAAAGAGCCTTTAGCACCTAGCGGGAGCGAACTAGCCCCAAAGGGGCGCTAGCGGGAACGCGCCACGCGTGACGCTTTGCCCGTTCTAGGGTCCACGCGACGCACTTGAGGTCGTTATTTATACGCGTTGAAAGATGACCGCGCGAAGCTTAACCTCTCGCTAAGGGCTTCTCCGCGAATACCAATGGTGTACGAAGTAGCTACGCATCCGCTGGGCAAAACAACCTCGCCAGGTCAGGCGGAACGCCCTAAAGCGTCAGCAAAGGAGCGCAAACGGTGGCAGACGGTTCAAAACAGCACACGCAGAAGATCAAAGGTGTGGAGCTAGTAATTCACCTGAGAGAAGACGTCGGCAAGGTTGAAGACCCCCGCACCGAGGCGCTCTTCGAGACCTCGGCGGAGGTCATAGAGGGGCTCATGGCCTTTAGCAACTTCGAGAAGCACGACGAGGAGGCGTGGCGAGAGGGGTGAGTCAATGGGTAGGGCAACGCCTAAGGATCAGGGCTCGAGTCTTTAGTATAAGCGTCGCGCTCCTGCTTCTTCTAGGCTCAACGTCCGCACAATCCGCCCCTGAGAGCACGCAGCAAACCTTCGAGCGCGTGCTGTCCGACCTGCAACGCTTGCCCCTGCCCGCTGACGTGAGCGAGGTCGTGAGGAGCCTCTCGCAGCCGCTCAACCTCTCGATCAACTGTCCCCAAGGAAGCGCCGTGCAGACCGTCTCTATCACCGTCACCACGACGCTGCAGCAGTGGGATAGTGCGCTGCAGGCGCAATCGAGCGACCGAGCGGGCGTCTACCTCTGGCGCGGCAGCGTGCGGACCGGACCGCAGGAAAAGACGATCACCTTCGACAACGTCCTCGCCTTCGACCCGGCGGCTCTTACTGGAACAGACAGCGGCGCGCTGTCTCCGCTGGACACGCTCACCGACCGCACACTGGTCTACCACGAACTGCTGCACGGGCAGTTGCTGATCGACGCCATGCAAAGTAGCGAAGTGTGGCGCGAGGGCGTGTGTGCGGGAGGCGGACCGGACCTCACACCCTCGGACGCAGACCACTCGGAAATTCCGAGGCTCGAGCAGACCTTAGCGACCCGTCTAGCCGAACGTACGCCGAACCTCTTCGCGCTCAGGATCACGCCAGAGGAGGCTCAGCAGGGCCAGTTTTCGGTAACACTCGGTCCCCTAGACGACTTGCTGAGCGGAAGCTCGGGCTTCCGAGCTGCTTTCCGCACCTCGACGGGCAGCAACGTGAGGTTGGGCGAGGTGCGCGCGGCGCTCGAGGGCGGCGACGTCATCGTGCGGGGTGCCCTACGCGACCCGTCCGAGGCGGGCTTCTTACTCGTCCAATTGCAGCCTCCGGTGAGCTCTTGAGCTTAGGAATAATCTCCTAGAGGTGATGCTCCTACCTTCACCCTGACCTTTGCCTCTCCAAGCCACCCCCACTCGGTCGCATGTAGAGACCTTCTGCTACTCACATCAGCCCTGCCGCGCTAGCCACCTCGCTCCCGCCGCACGTCCGGGCGGTCGAGGCGCTGCACCGCAGCCAGGTGGTCGGGAGGAATGAGTGCCCACTGGAAAGTAGAACGGAGCCCCAACTTGACGAGCGCGGGGTAGAGCGGGAGCAGCTTGCGCAGCCATGCGCGCCGCGGTAGCGCGAGGGAGCAGCGAACCTCCTCGGGGACCAAGGCAGCCTGGACCTGCCGCAGCAGCGCGTAGCGCCACGGTCCCAGGTGGCGGCGGTAGGAGGCGTACAGCGCTGCGTTATGTTCACCGTAGGTCAAGTCCCGCTTTAAGTGCCGCTCCCTATCCGCCTGATAGTCGGCGTAGTGGCGCGGCAACTCAGAGATGCCCAGACCCATACCCACCCGGCGGAACACCTCCCACAGCTCCGTCTGCTCGGCGGCGCTCAGTGGACAGTGGAGGGAGGCGTAAGCCCGCTCCGAATAGTCCACCAGCAAATAGAGTACGTCCCGGTGCGCCCAGTCCGGGATGTGCGCTCCCCGTTTTTGTTCGACCGCCGCGTGAGCCGCGCGGATCGTAGCGAGTGTACGCTCGGCGTCTACGCGGTCTGCCAAAACGATGCGCTGAGCGTAAGCCGCCGTCGAAAGGAGTCGCCCTAACGGGTCGGCGGGCACCCTGCCGGTGAAGAACAGCCAGTCGACCGCCCGGTTGAGCGCGAACTCGGCGGCAGCGCCCGCGAAGACGAGCAGCACGAGGTCGACGTCGCTCCACACGCGGCGGACTATAGAACCGGGTCGGACGAACATTTCAGACACCTACTAAGTTATACACCGCGTGGGTCTTTAGGCGCGCAGGGCTTCTTTAAGGTGAGAGACGCGCGTCTGACGCAGAAGGCTTTGAACGCCACCTCTTTTTGCCGTTCTCCTTTTGCGCGGGGGATAGTATTAAGCGATTTCGCCCCTGAGCAGCGCCCGCAGCCCCCGCCGCCGCTGCGCCTGGAACGCCTGCCGGTCGTTCGAGCGTGGGAAGGGCGTGTCCGGCACGGGCACCTCTAAGAACTCACAGAGCGGCTCCCATCCCTGCCCGACCTCGTAGACTAAGAGTTTATCGGCGGGTACAGTGCGCTTGACCGCTTCGTTGTGCCGCTCAAACCTCGCTATTGCGAAGTCCTTGTCCTCAAATTTGCCCTCGAACTCCCGCTCCCAGACCTCACCTGAAAGTCGGAACACCCGCAGGAGCTTGCGCAGCTTCGGGGAGAAAGGCAGCGCGAGGCCCATCTTGAGCTTTTGGCTCGGCGCGGTAGATGGTTGCTAAAGCGCTCTCATACCAGGCTTCGGGGTCACGCACGGTGAGGATGACCTTGGCGTCGGGATAGCGCTGCATGAGTGTCTGGTAGTGGAGGTAGCCGGGGTAATCCACAGTCGCCCGGTAGCCTACGAAGAGCGTGTCCCAGTCCACCGGCTCGCCCCTGTTCGCGCGTTCCCAGTGGACCACGTCCTCGGGGTGCCTGAGCAGTTCGACCATGTGGTAGCACCTGGAAAAGCCGAGTCGCTCCAGGGCGAGCTTGAGCGACATGGTGCCGGTCCGTCCTGTGCCTGCGCCGATGACTCGAAGTGCCATGATGCGCTCCTTTCAACACAAAGTTGAGGGAGCTTATCATGTCATAAGCGTAATCGCTCGGAACGCTGAGGGTGAATGACCGTGTGTCTGCGACGAACGCGCGCGTTCGTCGCGCAGTGGATCATCTTATAAGTTCGTCACAAAACCTTTTCTACTATTCAGTGCTGGTAACATAAAAAGCTGCTCTCCAAATATGCGCGGAATTAACTGGATAGACCAGCAGTGGATCATCCACTTAATTTCTCGTTACTCACTTGGTCGATCAACCGTATTGGTAACGCTAAAACGCGAGCTGAGCACTTACTACACTAATTCGCCGTAAAACTCTCCATCGCTGCTATACGTTGGAGACAAGAAAAGCCAGCTTAGCAAATGAGGTAGCAAACTTTCGACAACCCGAAGTCGGTAACCCCGCTGTGGACAGGCCAATTTGACCTAGGGCTTATGACTAAAGCAAAGCGCTCATGAACCTCTATAAAAGTGCACTATAGGATGCCAAGACCGAAGGTTGAAGCGCGAGACGGCGCTTTCAAGGTGTCGCGGCTAGACAACCTGCCCAAAACCGCCCGCGCGGCCGACACTCCTTGACGTCTCAGAACGCCTCTTATACACTGTGGTCAACTCAACAGTGGTCTGACCCTTCGACCGAAAGAGGTGCAGCTCGGTGCTAGAACCCTCGAGCGTCAAACGAGCAGAGTTGACGGATGCGGTCGCGGACCAACGCATCCCCCTTAACCGCGAGAGCGTCCTCCTTGCTGGGCAGAAACTGCCCGCTGAACGCGACCCTGCCTTGCGTTTCCGCGTTTCCTGGACGAGTTTGCAGAACGCCACGCGTCAGCTAGGGCGCGCATGAGCGAATACGTAGAGGCTGTGGTGCGCCGTATCAGGCGCAACGAGGACCCCTAGCCTCCCTTCAGCGGTTGACGTTCCCCTCAACCCTCGACCTCTGGAGGTTACAGATGAAAAAGCTGACGATCCCCCTCTGCACGTTCGCCTGCGCCATGCTCCTCGGCGCTTCCGTCCACGCCCAAGGCACTCTGACCTACGCCTCTCAAGCTGACGCTGTCGGGCTGTCGCCGGTGCTGACGAATGACCAGGTGTCCTCGGTCGCGACCCGGCACATGTACGAGAACCTGGTGCGCCGCAACCCCGAGACATTGGAACTCGAGCCCTGGCTCGCGACCTCCTGGGAAACACCAGACGACACCACCTGGGTCTTTACGTTGCGCGAAGGGGTCACCTTCCACGACGGCACGCCCTTCAACGCCGAGGCGGTTAAGTTCACCTTCGAGCGCATTATGGACCCCGAGGTGGGCGCGCCCCGTGCGAGCTTGCTCGAGCCCATCAGCAGCATCGAGGTCGTCGACGACACGACGCTGCGCATCACCACCGACCCGCCCTACGGCGCGTTCTTGGCGGCCCTCGCGCACACGAACGCCGCGATCGTCAGCCCGAGCGCCGTCGAGGAGTACGGCGACCTGATGCGCAACCCGGTCGGTACGGGTCCTTTTCAGTTAGGGGAGTGGCTTTCGGGCGAGCGCATCGTCATGAACCGCTACGAGGACTACTGGGGCGACGCGCCGAGCCTCGACAGCTTCGTCGTCCGCATCGTGCCCGACGTGAACACGCAGGTGGCCCTGCTACAGCGGGGCGACATCGACCTGACCGATACGCTACCCCCGGAGCTGGTCGGACAGCTTCAAAACACCGCCGGGGTCGAGGTGCTCACCCAGCCGGGGACCCCCGTGTTCTACCTCGGATTCAACTACCAGAACGCCACCTGGCAGCAGCCCGAGGCGCGGCAGGCGATCGCCTCGGCGATTAACGACGACGTCCTCGTGCAGCTGCTCGACCCGCTGGCCCAAGGGTCGTGTAGCATTATCGGTCCGCAGGTCTTCGGCTACGACGAAGGGGTCGAAGAGGTCTGCACCCCTTACGACCCCGAGAATGCGCAGGAGCTTTGGAACCAGGCCACCGGCGGTGAGACCCGCCCCATCACGCTCTGGGTGCCCAACCTCGGCGACTACCCGCGCGTCGGGCAGGTCGTGCAAGGTCAGCTGAGCCAGGCGGGCTTCGAGGTCGAGATCAATACGCTCGAGTGGGGGGCTTACCTCGCAGCTACCAGCGAATACGAGCAAGACCTCTACCTCCTCGGCTGGAGCAACGTCACGGCGGACGGCAGCGAGCTGCTCTACCCGAACCTGCACGCGGACAACGTGGGCTCGTCGAACCGCTCCGCGTACGCCAACGAGGAGGCGAACGCGCTCATTAGCCAGAGCCGCACCACCACCGACCAGGCGGCGCGCGCGGACTTTCTCGACCAGGCCAACCGGCTCCTCATCGAGGAAAACGCTTGGGTGACGCTCTACCACGGCAACGTGCTGGTCGCGCGTCGCGACACGGTTTCGGGTCTGACGGTGCTGCCGAACGGCGACTGGTCGGTCGCCAGCGCGACGACGCAGTAAGTGGCGCGGGTCCCAGCGTGACGACCTACACGCTGCGCCGCCTGCTCGAAGCGGTGCCGATCCTGCTCGGGGTCTCGCTCCTGACCTTTCTCATCTTGCACCTGACGCCGGGCGACCCTGCAGTCTTGATCGGCGGCCCGACCGCGAGCGCGACAGACATCGCCAACATCCGCGAGCGGCTCAACCTCGACCGGCCGCTCCCGGCGCAGTACCTGACCTACCTCGCCGGGCTGCTCCAGGGCGATTTGGGCGAGTCGTTGCAGCGGCGCGAAGGCGTCCTCAGCATGATCCTCGTGCGCCTGCCCAACACCGCGCAGCTCGCCGTGGCCGGGCTTCTCGTGACCCTTCTGGGCATCCCTCTAGGCGTTCTCGCGGCGACCAAGCGCGACACGCTCACCGACCTGGCGGTGAGCAACCTTGCGCTGGTGGGACTGTCCATCCCGAACTTCTGGCTCGGACTCATGCTCATCGTCTGGTTCTCCGTCGACCTGCGGTGGTTTCCAGCGGCGGGCCTGGCGCAGCCGTGGTGGAGCGTTGAGGGGCTCCGCTCGCTCGTCCTCCCCGCGCTGACCCTCGGCACGGGGGGGCTCGCTCTGATCGCCAGGCTGACGCGTAGCGGCATGCTCGAGGTGCTCGGCGAGGAGTACGTGCGCACGGCGACGGCGAAAGGGCTCCCGAGGCGACTGGTGATCTACCGACACGCCCTCAAAAACGCGCTCATCCCGGTGGTCACGGTGCTGGGTCTCAACTTCGGCTACCTGCTGGGCGGCGCGGTGGTGACCGAGACGGTCTTCGCGATCAACGGCATCGGACGTTTAGCCGTCGACAGCATCCTGAGCCGCGACTACGCGGTGGTCCAAGGCTGCGTCATCTTCATCGCCACGACCTTCGTGCTGGTCAACCTGCTGACGGACCTCTCCTACGCCCTGCTCGACCCGCAGATTCGCTACAGCTGATGACGCTGCCCTCGGCTGTTCTCAAGCGGGTCACCTCGCCTGTTCTAAGGAGCCTGTTGCGGAGCCCGCACTTCCTGATGGGCGGTTTGCTCACCTTTGGCATCCTCGTCTGCGCCGCCTTCGCTCCCTGGCTCGCCCCAGCCGACCCCTACTTCCAGGACTACGGCGCGGTGCTCGCGCCGCCCGGCACCCCCGGACATCCTCTCGGCACCGATCAGTTCGGCCGCGACATCTGGAGCCGGGTGCTCTTCGGGTCGCGGATTTCGCTCTTCGTCGGGCTGAGTTCGGTGTTGTTGGGGCTCGCCGTCGGCACAGTGCTCGGCTTGCTCGCGGGCTACTTCCCCAGGCTGGACCGCCCGATCATGGGCTGCGTGGATGTGCTTATCGCCTTTCCGGGCATCCTGCTAGCGATTGCAATCGTAGCTGCCATCGGCACCGGGCTCGGCAACGTCATCTTGGCGGTCGCCATCTTCTCGGTCCCGACCTTCGCGCGCATCACCCGCGGCTCCGCCATGTCGGTGCGGGGGCGCGACTACGTCACCGCGGCGCGGTCGCTCGGCGCAGGCGACGTGCGCATCCTAGCCTGGGCGGTGCTCCCAAACATCCTCTCCCCGCTCATCATCTACGGTTCGTTGCGCCTCGCTACCTCGATCTTGACCGCGGCCACGCTGAGTTTTTTAGGGCTCGGCGCGCAACCGCCTATAGCGGAGTGGGGCGCTATGATCAACGAAGGCAGAACGTATCTCACGACGGCGCGCCACCTCTCGGTCGCGCCAGGCGTGGCCATCTTTCTGACCGTGCTCGCTTTTAACCTGCTGGGTGACGGCCTTAGGGACGCTTTGGACCCACGGAAGGGGTAGCGGTGCACTATGAGCTGCTGTGGATGCTCGCCCGCGACGAGAAGCGTATAAAGTTGACCTTAGCGTCTTCAACATCATAGAACAACCGCGTTAGGCGTGACACTAGAGCAGCCGCATCAATGCTCGGCTAAACCTCGAGACGTGAGAGGAGGTCAGAGCCTACGCCCTGACCTCCTGAATGCTCGCCGCTGCGACGCCTCGAGCGTCTACCTTATCGGCGGCCTAGAAAACGCTTGGCGGCGTAGGCGGCGAGCCCGGACATCGCCATCTTGCCGACCCTGCCCGACAGGGGGCTACCCGGCCCGGTGAGCTGCTGGAGCAGGTCAGGGTCTTTGTGTGCGGCCTGGCGCGTCATGCGTCCGAGCGAGCGCGGCGAGCTGGCTTGGTCCAGGTCTTGCGTTTCTCGGTGGCTATAGGAGCGGTCGCTGTCATGATGCGCCTCTTGAAAGCGCTGCGCCAAGGTGCGCCGCTCCTCGGGCGACATCTGCGAAAAGGCCCGCTCGTACTCGCGGTGCATCTCCTCGTCTTCGTCCTCATCGTGGGTGTGGGCCATCATCTCGCGGTAGCGCCGCGCCGCCTCCTCTTCGGAGATGTCGTCCGGGTTGTCGCGGTGGCGGCGCTCGAAGTCGCGCAGCTCGTCATGACGGTTCTGGTCGCCCCCGAAGAGGCTGCTGAGTTTATCCATGTCGGTCTCCTAAGTGCGAGTGCTACGCTTTTTGCGACTTCACCTTGAGCTGGTTGCGGACCTGGCTGACGCTCAACACGCCCGCGACAGCCTTTTCCGCCCGCTGCTTGATGTCCTTGCTGTCAACCACGCCTTTTAAGGTCACGCGCCCGTTCTTCTCCACGGTGACCTCGATGTCGCTGTCGTCCACCTGTCTGTGCTCCTTGAGGCGCGTCATGACCTCATCTGCTACCGGGTCGCCGGTTGGAGATTCTTCGGTCTCGGCAACCTCTACAACTGCGGGACTCGCATCACCGCTTCGAGCGGGGCTTTGGTCCGTGACACTCTGCACGCCTACAACGTCGTTTTCAAAGCTGTCACGCTGCGCGCTGTTTTGAAGGTCGTCTTGCAAGCTGCCACTCTGCAAATCGCCACTTTGCAACCCGACACTCTGCAAGTCACCGCTTTGCAGCCCATCACTTTGCAGCCCATCGCTTTGCAGGTCACCCTGCAACCCACTATCAACATCCAACTCGAGCTGGGTCGGCGTCACCGAAGGCTGATCATAGGGTTGCTCGAGGGGTTGGGCGTAGCCGGCCGCTTCGCCCGAGTAGGCTCCGCCCTGGACGGCGCTGTACGGGCTGCTCTCCTCTTGATAGCCTGAGCTTCCGTACACGTCTCGGTCCGCGTCCTGGTCCTCACTGGACTGTTGTTTGCCCCCGAGCACGCGCGTGAGTAAGAGTCCCGCTCCTGCGCCCGCGACGACGAGTCCGCCCACGATGGGCAGGGCGTTTTGCTGCGCCCCTTTGAGGAGTTTCTGACCTGTCTCCTGCATGTCTTGCGAACTCGAGCCGCTGCTGCTCTGCTCTTCGCTCGCCTGCTTGCTCAGGAATTGCTCGGTTACGTCGCCTATTTGCTCGTCTAAAAACCCAACCATCGTTTCTTCTTCTCTTAAAATCTCTCGGCAGACCCTGGCGGTCTCCTGATCGCCCTCCCTTTCGGCGGCGGCGATGAGCGACTTGTAGCAGGCAATTTCGAAGTGCTCAGAGGCGTAGTCGGCTAGCACGTTCTTGACGACGGTGTCTTTAGCGGCGCGAGTGGCGACGCCTCTGGCCGTGCCCATCACCGTGCCTAACGCTTCCCTAGCGGCGGACGGTTGCCCGCCGAGCCGCTGGGCGCAACCTTTGACCTTCTCGGCGTGCTGGCGCGTCTCCTCGGCGTGGCGCTGCAATTTCGACTGGATTTGGGGGTAGTTCTCGGCGGCGTTCGCGTGGCGCTCGAGCGTTTTCGCGCCCTCGGTCTCCATCGCGTAGGCGTCATTGAGCCAGGTTAGAATTCGTTTCTGTGAGGCGGATTGTGGTGTGTTCTGTGACATAATGTCCCCCCTTGGACTGAGGTGTGCGTGAATGAGGTTCTTGTAGTGAGCGCATCTATGCGCGTTAGGTCGTTTAATCTGAGCTTGAAACCTGGGCTTGGTACGAAGGTGTTGCAAAGTTGACGGTTTACGCCCTGCGGGTCCGTGCGCCTTCACCTTGCGCTTCGCGCGCATCTTTAGGGCTGCCGACGGTGCTCCCGGCAGCGGCGACGCCTGCGCCTATAAGCAGGACGAAAAAGGCGATAATCGCCGCTGTGCCCACCGCGTTCGCAGCCTGTTGCGCCGTCTGCGACGCCTGCTGTTGCGCCTGATCGAGCTGCTGCTGCGCGTTCTGCGTGAACTGGCTCACCTGCTGCTGAACCTCTTGCTCGGACAGCTCAGAGTTCTGAGCGATGGTTTGAGTGAATTCCTGCTGCGTCGCCTGCGAGGTCAAGCTCTCACCAGACTGCACGGTGTTGACCGCCGTGCTGGTGAGTTGCTGAGCGACCTGCTGCGGATTTTGTACCCCCGCTTGGCTGAGAAGCTGGTCGATCTGCTGTTGAACATTGCTAAGACCTGGAATTTGGTTGAGAGCGCTCGTCGCGCCTTGCGGTGAGTTAGGTACGGGGACAGCGCTGGCTGCGCTGCTTATGCCCGAGCTGGCGGCGCTAAAGGCCGAGCCGAGCGTGCTCGTCACACCGCTGACCAGGCTGCCGAGGGCGGTCGAGGCTAAGAAAAAGGTGAAAATGGTCAGGAGCACCCAGGTGAGGATGCCGTGCATAAGCCCTGGGAAGGTGCGCGGCGTGCCCGCGAGTTTGCCCGCGACGTAACCGCCGACGAAGAGCGCGACCAGGTTGCTGATGATGGTCGCGATGAGCATCCCTACGGGCAAGCCGGCAAAGGGGTTCTGCTCACTCGTCGGGTTGATCGTCGAGATGCCGATGCCGTAGAAGAGCAGGTTAAGGAGCGTGAGCACCGCAAGTGCGGTGAGCGCGCCCGCGACAATCGCGCCCCACGAGATGCGCTTGACGGGTCTGCCGTCGCGATTGTCGCGGTCGTAATCGTTCGAGTTTGATTCGACGATGACGCGGTCGGTACGCCTCGGATGTGCGTCTGCCATAAGGTTCTCCTATCAGATACTGTGAGCGGAGAACCAGAAAAGCCCCCCTGGTTTGGTCATTTAGCTTCGGTCGCGCCTCGTGTCGCCGTCCGTCTCTTCAACGTCTACTTCCGTGCGGCGCACAGTGTCGCTCACGGTCTCGGTGTGCTCCGTTGCCTCTTTGTCGACGTGTATCTCTTCGGTGACGCGGGCCTCTTTGTCCACGACCGCTTCTTCGTCCGTCTCAGTGGCTTCGATGGTGCGCTCTTGAAAGAGGTCGCCGTCAGCGCCACTTACTTCACGGTCCACGCGCTCGCGCTCCACTCTGACCTCTTCGTCGCGCAGGGTTACGTCCTCTTCGACATCCTCCTCGACCACGCGGCTGCGCACGCGGACGCCACCCCGGTTGACGCGACGCTTGCCGATGTTCATCCGCTCTTCGGCCACCTCAATGGTGTCGTCGTCCGTGGTCCTCGTACCTCTGCCCGCATCCCGGTCAACGTTCGTTCCGTCAGCGTCTGTGCGGAGGTCGTCGTCGAACTCGCGCCTGTCCTCGTAGCCGCCTTCATCCGCGTAGCGGTTCATGATGTCCACCGCCTTGTCGGTGTCGCTGTCCTCCGCCTGGACACTTACCAAAACGCCGCCGTCGCGCAGCCCCTCGACGTAGTAGTCGGCGTCGTCACGAGGGATGCCTTCGTCCACGAGTTCACTGTGCAAGCCTGAAGCGTCGCTTTCGCGGTGCATCTCGACATTGCTACGGTTAAAGCCACTATCCGTCAGGTCGTCGATCACGCGCTCGGCGGTGCTGGCGTCGTTGTAGAGTCCAATGATGGTGTTTGCCATGGTGTATCTCCTTTATGTTCTGAGTTACGGTTGTGTTTCTGGTGCGTTGTGTTTCTGATGGGCTGCATCTTGTGATGCGCTATCTCGCGAATACTTCTATTCGTCCCCCCCGACCACCCCCTCTCCTGGTCCTAGGCGCTCTACGGTGGCCTCCTCGCGGCGAAGTGTCACGGTTTGCGGCTCGCGCCGCTCCGTCTGCCGCTTCGTCACGCGCAGCTCTTCAGCCAAGACGAGGCGCTTCTCGACCACTAAAACCTCTTCGTACAGGGGGATGATGGTGGTGTTACCCTCTGTGCGGATGGGTTCGGCTTCCTCGACGATCCGACCCAGCTTGACGCGCTCCACGGTGACCTCTTCGCCACGGAGGGGTTCGTCTACGACCTCTTCGTGTTCGTGCACCTGCTTCGTCACGCGCACTGTGTCGCCTTCGACCCGGCGCTTCTGGACGTTTATACGCTCTTCAGCGACGGGAATGACAGCCTCTTCACGTCCGGGTGACACGTCCGCCCTCTCAGGCTCACCCGCACTCGCCTCCAACTCGCTCAGCTTGAGGAGCAGGTAGTAGTCGCCGCCGTTCTGCTTGACCAACGCATCTTCGGGTAAGGAAACGGCCTGACCGCTCTCCAAGCGGATGTGCCGCTGGCTCCCGTCCCGAGAGAGCAGTTCCGCTTTGGTGCGGCGACCTTCTAGGTCGGTGAGCGTTACGAACTCCACCTCATTCACCCCTACCTTAAAAGAGGAGGATGATAGCGAGAATCACGACAACCAGGACGATCAGTGCAATCGCCCAGCTCGGGATGCCCCCGCCCTTCTTCTCATCCGCTGAATAGGTTTCAGTTGTGCGGGTTTCAGTTGTAGTCGTGTCCGTTTGGGTCGGTTCGACGACCTCGGTAGTTGTGTCATCGCCGTAAACGCCGACTCTGTCCTTATCTGCCATGTTGTCCCCCCTTGTGGGTGATACTGCGCGTTGGGTTGACTGGTCTCAATTCAAGTTGCCTCCTTCACCTACGTACTAACACCTGTGTACTAAATCGTTAGGTTCGGCTCGTGACCGCCTTGACGATAAGAGCAGCACGGCTGAGCCGACGATAACGAGCAGAAGACCCTGGTCTGTCTTGACGATGAGGCTGGCGATCCAGCCCGCTAAGGCTTCTACAGATGAGCCATAAGATGATGTTCACAAAACGCTCCTAGCGAAGTCTCGTTGACTCAGGTTCTACTAACCAGGTCCTATTGATTTGACGTTAGGTGCTTGCGGCTCTGCGCCGGTCGGGTTGTCGGTGGGGCTATCAGTAGTGCCGCCCGCGCCCTCCGGCGTGCTGGACAAGCGCTCATTCAGTTGGCTGCGCTCCTGGCGCAACGCTTCTAGGACGATGAAGTGAACACAACTTCTCATTTAGATCTTCCTGTTTGAACAGGGTTTGGTAAATGAGCTGCGTTTTCGCCCAATAGTAATGATGATCATGTACCCCCCGAATTCGTATACTTGCCCCTAAAACGTATACTCTCTCACTTTTTACACCTTTAATAGTAGCAAGGTCATACCAACAGATGTGTAATACTTCACACCCTTCCGTCGTGGGTTACCTTAGTAAACCCGTCGCCTTTTGAAATGCCTCATTGATATTGAGGATACGGAGGTCGTCCAAAAGGTTGATAGAGGCTGCAACCGGCGCGCATAGTGGGCGCCGGGTTGGCGGCGAAGGTTTGCTCGAAGCGCGCTTCCGCCTCGTGCTGTGCGGTGTTCTATGACGAGCACCTAACAGTCCGGCTGGCCCTTGTGGTCGGGGATGAGCAGGCTGCGACACTTGGAGAAGCGGTTGTCCTCCAAACCTCTAAATTCGGCTGGGATCATCTGCTCCAAATGCACGACGACATCTGCTACCACATCCATTTTAAACTGCCGCAACACCGCACCTAATGAGGTCGGGGTGCGCCGATATTGCAGGTAGAGTTCGGTGAAGTGGCGCTCCTCTAAGAGCAGGTGGATGAGTGACGCAATACTGTTCAGCGAGTTGCTGCACGGTGACGTCCCCTAACGCCACGATCTCCATACGCCACCGTTTGATGATGTCACGGAGACGCCGCCCCGTGTGCTCGGCGGCGGCGACGATCGCCTCGTCCACGTTCTTGAAGTGCGTGTAAAAGCCCGACTGGACGATACCCGACGCTTCGGCAAGTCGCGCCGTGGCGACGCCCGCCGGTCCCTCCTCGCGCATAATCGTCACAGCGGCGCTGACGATCTTCTGATGGGTGGCGAGACCGTTACTGCGTTTACGAACGCTCAAAGGGGCTCCAAAATATAAGAAAGGTTCATACAGCTTAGTGTACGCGCTCAGCGTGACTACCTCCGCGAATGAACTGCGTGATGCGCTTCGCCAAGTAGTCCGGGCGGTCCTCTTGTAAGAAATGTCCAGCGCCTTTCGTCACAACGTGCGGCTGACCTTGCGCTCCCGGCACGCGGTTTTGGAAGATGCGTTCGCCCCCTTTGGTAATCGGGTCGCCGTCGCTAAAGGCGGTGAGAAAAGGTTTATCGAACTTTTCTGAGGTCCACGCTTGGCGGTTGGCACCCTCGGCAGGGTCATCAGGATGGTTCGGCACGAGCGAGGGAAAGACGTGCGCCCCCGCTTTATAGGCTTCGCTCGGAAAGGGCGCACCGTACGCCTTGATCACATCCTTAGTTAGCTTTGTAGTCGTACCGAGCTGAACGATTCTCCCGACAGGCAACACAGGCGTCAGCTTCGAAAACGTCAACCAGATTCTGAAGGGAACGGGCATCTTTTCGTCCCCAGTTGGGAGTCCACCATTAGCCAGCACCACCCGTGAGAAGCGCTCGGGGTGTTCTGCGACGAGCCGCAAGCCTATGAGCGAGCCCCAGTCCTGACAGAAAAGCGTCACGTCCTCCAAGTTTAGCCTCTCAAAAAGCGCCTCTCTCAGCCAGCCCACGTGCCGCGCGTAGGTGTGATCCTTTTTTTGAGAAGGTTTGTCCGACTTGCCGAAACCCACGAGGTCGGGCGCGACGACGCGAAAGCCCGCCCCGACGAGCGGCGGAATCATGCGGCGGTAGAGGTAAGACCAGGTCGGCTCGCCGTGTAAGAGGGGCACGGTAGGACCTCCTCCCTCATCCAGATAGTGAACGCGCAGTTCGTCGCCTTCAAAGTCCGAGACGCTGAGGTAGTGGGGCGCAAACGGGTGCGCGAGGACGACGTGGGCGGCAACTGGTATTACGGGGCGGAGGGCTCGAGCGTCTACAGCTCCACGCACCTCATCTCCAGCAAACCGCTGACCGAATACCCCGACTACCCGATGCCCGAGTCGTATCCCGACTATCCCAAGCACACCCAGGTTTTAGCCTATCTGCGCAACTACGCACAGCATTTCGGTATCTATGACCACGCCGAATTCAAGACTGAAGTGGTGAACGCCGGCAAGGTGAATGGGGGTTGGGCGGTGACGGTGCGGCGGTTCGAGACCGACACGCAAGAGGTCCGTCACTACGCTGGGCTCATCGTTGCTAACGGGCATTTATGGCATCCGAAATGCCCTGCGTATCCTGGCACATTCACGGGCGAAACCCGCCACGCCAAAGCCTACAAACACCCCGACCTCTTGCGCGGTAAGCGCGTGTTAGTCGGCGGCGGCGGCAACTCCGGCTGCGACATCGCGGTGGAGGCGGCGCAGCACGCCGACGCCGCTTTTCACAGCCTGCGGCGCGGCTACCACTTCATCCCCAGGTACCTCTTGGGCAAGCCCGCCGACCAAGCCGCCGAAGACCTCATCCGCTTAGGCGTGCCGCTGCGCGTCCGGCGGGCGCTCAGCAACGTGCTCATGGGCATCGTACGCGGCGACCCGACCACGTTGGGGCTGCCCAAACCCGACCACAAGCTCTTCGAGAGCCATTCGACGATCAACTCGCAGCTCACGTACTATCTCGGTCACGGCGACCTCACCGCGAAGCCCGACATCACCTCTTTAGAGGAGCGGACGGTAACGTTTGCCGATGGTTCGGACGAGGTTATCGACCTCATCATCTACGCGACGGGCTACCGCGTCTCGTTTCCCTTTCTAAACGAAGCTCTCTTGCCCTGGCAGAACGGCATACCCGCTTTGGACCTCAACGTCTTTCATCTGGACGACAAGAGCCTCTTCTTCGTGGGGCTCATCCAGCCCGACAGCGGCATGTTCTGGCTCTGCGACTTGCAAGCGCAGCTCATCGCCAAGCACCTACGGGCGCGGCGCGCGGTGGGCTTGGCGGCGCATACGCTGGCGCACGTCATCCCCGAAGACGTGCGGGGTAAGCGGCGCTTTGTAGAGAGCGAGCGGCACGCGCTGGAGGTGGACCACTTCGTCTACGCGAAGACGTTGCGGCGTCTCCTCGAGACCATCCCCACAACGCTCCCCGCAACCGCCTCAACACAAGCCACATCCGTTCAAGCGACCCAGCAGGTCACAACGTGACGGACGAGCGCGTCTACCTCGTCACGGGTTGCGCCAGCGGCATCGGGTGGCACGTGGCGTCGCAACTCGCCGAGCGCGGTGCGCGGGCGTATCTGACGGACAAGAACTTTGGCGCGCTGCGAGAGGTGGCGCGGCAAGAGGGGTGGGACGCGGCGCGGTTGAAGGTTCGGGGGCTCGAGGTGACAACAGTGTTGCAAAACTTGCTTAACAGCGTATTGAGCTGCGGGTCAGTAAGAAGACCGAATGTTTCTCGCGTCTTTTATCTTCGAAACACAGCTAGCCCCGCAATCTAAAACGAGTGGCGCGGGGTATGGTAAACGCCGTCATGCACGCGCTTTCTTTTTCTCACATCTTCAAAACTTGGTGGCCCTTAGCCGTGAGCTGGCTCTTTATGGGCCTAGAGCAGCCGCTCGTGGGCGCGGTTATCGCGCGCCTCGCCGAGCCGACTATCAACTTAGCCGCGCTCGGGGGCGTCGTCTTCCCTGTGGCGCTCATCATCGAAGCGCCCGTCATCATGCTCTTAGCCGCTTCTACCGCGCTCAGCAAGGACTGGGCGTCGTATAAAAGCTCTACCGCTTCATGATGTGGACGGGCGGGCTGCTCACGCTGCTCCACATCCTTCTCGTTTTCACCCCGCTTTACGACCTCATCATCGTCGCAGCGCTCAACCCGCCGCAAGAGGTTGTGGGGCCCGCACGCTTAGGGCTCATGGTCATCTTGCCCTGGACCTGGAGCATCGCGCACCGCCGCTTTCATCAGGGGGTGCTGATCCGCTTTGGACACGCCAGAGCGGTGAGTACGGGGACGCTCATTCGCCTCTGCGCGAACATCCTCGCCATGAGTACCGGGGTGAGCGTGGCGGTCTTCGTAGGCGGGCTGCCCGGCATCGTGGTAGGCGCGTTGGGGATTGCGGCGGGCGTGCTCACCGAAATGGTCTATATCGGTTGGCGCGTGCGTCCGGCGCTGCGCGAACTCAGGGAAGGACCGCGCGACGACGACCTTACCTGGCCGGCGTTCTACAGCTTCTATATTCCACTCGCCGCCACCTCGCTGCTCCTTTTGCTCGTCCAACCGCTCGGCAGCGCGGCGCTGGGGCGGATGCCTCGGGCGTTAGAGTCCCTAGCCGCCTGGCCTATCCTGAGCGGCTTTATCTTCATCTTTCGGAGCTTGGGGATGGCGTATAACGAAGTCGTCGTGGCGCTCGCCGACGAGCCGCAGTCGCTGAGCAGTTTGCGGCGCTTTACCTGGCTCCTCACGGCGGGAATTTTTGGCGCGCTCCTCCTCATCGCGGCGACGCCACTGAGCACATTCTGGTTCGAGAACGTCGCAGGGTTGGAGCCTGAGCTGGCGAGGCTTGCCCAGTCGGGTCTCTGGTTCGCGCTCTTTTGGCCGAGCCTCAGCGTGCTGCAAAACTGGTATCAGGGGCTGATCGTACACGGCAAAAGGACGAGCAGCGTCATGCAGTCCGTCGCGCTGTCCTTGGCTGTGAGCGCCCTGATTCTCGTTGGTGGTGTCGTTTGGGAAGGCGTCGCGGGGCTCTACGTCGGTGTGGCGGCGTTCGTCGTCGGGAGCGGCGTGCAGGTGGCGTGGCTCTGGCGCAGAGCGCAGGCTATCGTGGCGGGACTCGAGCGCCGCGACGAACGTAGCCGCGTAAGGAAACTCGAGCCCCAAAGACGCTAGAGAAACCCTACTCGAGTTCGGTACTAGGAAGCAGGTCGAAACAGACTGTAGCCCGCTTTGCCCGCCGCCTTCGCGCGGTACATGGCGGCGTCGGCGTCGCGCAGAATCTCCTCGGGTCGGCGGTAGTGCGGCTCGCTCATCACGATGCCGATGCTCACGGTGACGCGCAGGACTTCATCGCTCAGCTCCAAGGGTTCTGCGAAAGCTTGCGCGACGCGCTCCGCCGCCTGCGCCGCGTCGCGTTCACCTTGCACGTCGCCCAGGAGCACCGTGAATTCGTCGCCGGCGAGCCGCGCTACGATATCCGAGGGACGCACCACGCGTTTGAGCCGCTCAGCGATGGCGACGAGCAGCTCGTCGCCGACGCCGTGCCCGAAGGCGTCATTGATCCGTTTGAAGTCGTCGAAGTCGAGAAAGAGCACCGCGTAGCGCTGCTCGGAATGGCGCTCCAGGCGGCTGATCGCGTTCCAGACGTGTTCAGCGAAGAGCTTGCGGTTGGGCAAGCCCGTGAGCATGTCGTGTAAGGTGTCGTGCTCGAGCTTCAGATTGGCGAGTTCCAGCTCTTCGCGCAACTCCGCGAGTTCGTCCTCGCGCCGCTTTTGCGCGGTGATGTCGCGAGAGACGAGCAGGAGCTTCTCGGGCTCCCCCTCGGGGTCCAACATGGGCGTGACCCAAACGTCCCAAAACTTGGGCGTACCCTTTGCTGTTGCCAAGGATTCCTGAAAGTGCCCCATCTCTCCATCTTTAGCGCGCTGCAGCGCCCGCCGCGCGTCTGGAGTGTCTGCGCCGTGCCACAGCTCGAGCCACGACGTTCCTAGAAAGTCTTCGACGTTGTCAAGCTCTAGCGCCCTTTGCCCGTTCGGGCTCATGTAGAGAAGCGTGTTATTTAGGTCAAGCACCTTGATGCAATCCTGGATGCTACCGAGCATCCGCTGATTGAATTCGCGGCTGCTATAGAGCGCGGCGGCGGCGGTGTGGAGGGCGTAGCGCTCGAGGGTCAAGGTCGCGATATCTAAAAGAACAGCGCGCTCCTCTTCACTAAAATGCTCGCGCGGCTCGCTGTGAGCGATGCAGAAGCGCTGATCGCCTTGGCGTACGCCTGCGAAGAAGCGGAACCCTTCAGCCCTTACCGCCTCGTGCCGAGCCAAACGCCCGTCGTGTTCCGCGTCGAGAACGACAGCGACCTCGTCGGCGTTTTCAGAGACGTCTAGCGCGCGCGCAAGTGACCAGAGCGCTGCCTTTCGTCGGTCGTCCAAGTCACGCGCGAACATCGCTCCTTCACCGCCGAGGAGAACGGTAGACACGCCGAATACATGGCGCGCCACGTTTACCGCACGTTCTAGCGCGTCTCGAGAGGGTGTCAACTGAGGTCCCGCCATAAGGCTAAGTATACCGCGCCAGAGCTATCGTTGGAGAACACACGTCGGCTTGCCCCTTTCCTGAGTACGGCTAGAGTCACCGCGCAGAACACGGCGCGCCGTGTGTATGCGTAGGTGCGCTCGCCCGGCGATTGCTTTAGGGTCACACGACGCTCTCCCGAACCGTTGACCGACCCTTGATAGTACAAGTGTACTAGATAAACTGTAGCAGATGCTCTACTTACGAACGTTTTATTCGGGACAGGTTAGCGCTCGAGCCCGTCCTTCTCCCGCCGCGCTCCGACTTGAAAAAGTGGCGTCACCCGCTCCGCACGCGGTACACAGTGGCAGGCGCGGCAGCGCGGCTCGTAGCTCTCGGCTGCGCCGACTAAGATGACCGGGTCGTCGTAGTGCGCCGGATGCCCGCCGATGAGCCTCTGCGTGCGCGTCGCGGCGCGGGTACACCTGCAAATGGCGGTGAGCTTCGTCACCGACTCCGCCCGCGCTAAAAGCTGCGGCATCACCCCGAAAGGCTCGCCGCGAAAGTCCAGGTCGAGACCCGCAAGGATGACGCGCTTGCCCTCGTCCGCTAGGTCTAGCGCCAGAGAAACGAGTTCGTCCCCTAAAAACTGCCCCTCGTCAATGGCGACCACTTGGGTTTGCGGCTCTAAACGTCCGCCCATCTCCTCGGCGTCGCGCACCGCTACCGCCTCCAAGGTGCGCCCGTTATGCGAAGCGACCGAGACCACGTCGTAGCGCGTATCTAGCGCGGGCTTAAAGACCTGCACCTCTTGCTTGGCGATGAAGGCGCGGGTCACGCGGCGGATGAGTTCTTCGGACTTGCCTGAAAACATGGGACCGACGATCAGCTCGAGCCAGCCCCCTCCAAAACGATAGAAAGGCATGGGGTAGTCTAACGTAAAGTCGGCGGCGTGAGGAGGTGCGGCGAGTAGCGGGGATGAGGGGAAGAGGTCTGCTTTCTCTTCTCATCCCTCATCTCCTCACCCGTAAACACACGCTTTACCTATCTCACTACTCAGCGCTGCGCCTTCCCGCTCGAGTCCCTTACGACCAGTTCCGTCTCCAAACTCCGAGAGGTTGGTGTCTCGCCGCGAAGCTTGGTTAAGAGCATCTCCCCCGCGATGCGCCCCTTGTCAACGTAAGGTTGGCGCACGGTCGTCAGTGGTGGCGACGCTCGCGCCGCAAGCACGCTGTCGTCATAGCCGACGACGGAGAGGTCTGCGGGCACACGGACGCCCCACTCGGTAGCGTAGGCGAGTGCGCCTAGCGCGAGTTGGTCGCTCATCGCGAGGAGGGCAGTCGGAGGTCTCAGGTGACTGAGGAGCGTCGCCGCCGCTTTCCGCCCCTGTTCTACGGAGTTGTCCTCCGTCTCGTAGACGAGCACCTCGCCCCAGGCGAGCCCAGCGGCTTGCACGGCGGCGGCATAACCTTTCAAGCGCGTCTGCGTCGGACGATACGCGGCTCGCTTTTGCCGCGCCAGGTCGATTAGACCACCCTTCGCGTTCAGGTCTAGCTCGAGCGAAATCACCCCTAACCTCTTGTGACCCAAGCTGAGCAGGTGTTCCGCTGCCTTATACGCCCCCACCTCATCCTCAACGATGACCGAGGGAACGTCCGCAACATCAGGATTGTCCACGAGTACAGTCGGTAAATTGCGCCCCAGCGCCGTCTCTAGGAGTGGGTCGTCGCTCGAGAGGTTGTAGAGCACGAACCCGTCCACGTTCGCCTGCGCCGCCAGAAACGTCTCCCGCTGTGCACCACTGCCCTCTTGGTCTTCACCCTTATCTTCGGTAAAAAATCCGCCGACGAGCAGCAGCCCGTAGCCCGAGCGCTCCACTTCGCCCGCGACGCCTCGCACGAACGAAGCGGCGATAGGGTCGGTAAAGGTGTAGGAGAGCGAGTTGGGAAAGACGAGACCGACCGCGCCCGTTTTACCTCGGCGCAGACTCGCCGCCATCGGGTCGGGTCCGGCGTACCCGAGTTCTTTGGCACGCTCTAAAACCTTCGCTCGCAACGCCGGCGAAAGTTGGTCGGGGCGGTTGTAGGCGTTTGAGACGGTGGAGGGCGCGACGCCCAAGTCCTCGGCGATGGCTTTGAGGGTGACGCGGCGCAGAGGTTGAGAAGATTTGACATCCATAGAGCTTCAGTCTATACTACTGAAACGATTCAGAAAATCGATTCAGATAGTTTTCTGAAGGAGGTGCTCGAGAAACTCCTCGAGAAGAAGTGCCGATGAGGTTAGGAGGTCATACGAAATAGCAGGCTCGTAAGGAAAAGAGTTAGCGAGGCAAGAGGTCAAAAGAAGTAAGAGATTGAGTAGGAAAAGAGGTCGAAGAAAAAGAAGTAAAACGCTGAAGGTGACGCAAACAGAAACGAACTCTGTAGCAGCTCTACAGCACACTGAGGCAAAGTGGCACAGGTATCATCTCCGAAAGTGCGGGCTAAGCAACGTTTTGTAAAGTGCGAATGCTTCTGACCAGATAATACCTGCTGAAAACGGAGGTAACGTATGTTTATCATCGCAGGTCGTCTCGCAGCGCAAGCAGCGCGAAATCGGATGAAGGGGAGCGGTCCAGAGATGGAAGAAAGAGGAAAAGTCGTCGGCATCGGGCTCAACAAAACGGGCACCTCGACTTTGGGCGTGTGTTTGCAACATTGGGGCATGAAGCACACCTCTTACAGTATGGAGGCATTTAGAGCGTGGCGCGAGCGCGACTACACGCGCGTGTTGCGGCAAGCCAGCCACTTCGACTCCTTTGAAGACTGGCCCTGGCCCCTCCTCTACAGAGAATTCGACCAGACATTTCCCGGTACAAAGTTCATCCTAACGAGACGCAAAGACGCCGAAACCTG
This sequence comes from Trueperaceae bacterium, assembly GCA_965213925.1. Taxonomy (GTDB): domain Bacteria; phylum Deinococcota; class Deinococci; order Deinococcales; family Trueperaceae; genus CBDBZX01. Next base: position 2,448,819 of record OZ243927.1, on the reverse strand, counting down.
GTTCGAGAGCCTGCGCAAACACGCCGAGCTGACCGGACCCACGGAGTTTCGCAAGGTCATCTACGGCTACGCCATGCCCCACGAACACAAGGACGAACACATCCGCTTTTACGAGCGGCATTTAGAGGAGATAAGGCGCTACTTCAAGACGCGACCGGGCGACCTCTTAGAAGTCTGCTGGGAGGAGGGCGACGGCTGGGATAAGCTCGCGGGCTTTCTCGGCTTGGCGCGTCCTGAGGTTCCTTTTCCGCACGCGAATAAAGCGCACAAGTAGGCTCGGCGATGTTTGACGCTGCGATTCCTGAGTCCCTCACTTCGAAGACGGTTGAGGTGAAAGACTCGTTTATACACTACCTCGAGGCTGGGCAGGGCGACCCTATCGTCTTTTTACACGGCAACCCAACCTCTTCGTACCTGTGGCGCAACGTTATTCCCTACATGGAGGACAAGGGACGCTGCCTCGCCCCCGACCTCATCGGGATGGGGGCGTCGGGCAAGCCGGATATCGACTACCGCTTGGTTGAACACATCGCCTACGTGGATGCGTTCATTGAAATGTTAGGGCTCCGCAACATCACCTTCGTCATGCATGACTGGGGCGTCGCGATTGGGCTTCACTACCTCACGCGCTATCCCGAAAACGTCAGAGCGGTTGCGTTCATGGAGGGGCACCTTCACACGAACACTTGGGATGATTTTGACGAAGGCTCACAGGAGATGTTCAAGAAGTTGCGCACAGAAGGCGTCGGGGAGCGGATGATTTTGGAGGAGAATTTCTTCGTTGAGACCGTCTTACCGGGCGGCACCCTGCGCGAGTTGTCCGAAGCGGAGATGAACGCCTACCGCGCGCCCTTCGTAAAGCCGCAAGACCGCGAGCCTATCCTGCAAGAGGTCAGGGAGATACCTATCGAGGGTCAACCTGCTGACGTGGTTCAGATCGTGGACGGTTACAACGCTTACCTCGAGACCTCAAACGTTCCCAAGCTCCTCCTCTACGCGCAGCCGGGGGCGATCATCGGCGCGGAAGAGGTCGCGTGGTGTAAGAGGTTGCCGAATCTTACGGCGGTGGATGTCGGGGAGGGGTTGCATTTTCTGCCGGAGGATAGACCCCTCGAGATCGGGAAGGAATTGCGGGCGTGGTTGGACGGTGTCTCCCCCATTTAAAGAGATAAACCCAGTTGGCTTACGCTTACAGCGCCGCTCTGTAACGCAGTGCGATAAGCGAGGGCGCGTTTCCTCCTAATCTGAACTTTACAGGAGGAACCCATGGACCAACCTATGCAGAGAACCCCCCAGGCAGCATCTAAAAGACCCAGGCAAACGATTGCGACGTATTCAGACTACGCCGCCGCGCAAAAAGCCGTCGACTACCTCTCGGATAACGACTTTCCCGTCGAGCACACCGCCATCGTCGCGGAAGGGCTCAAGTTCGTCGAACAGGTGACGGGCAGCCTGGACTACGGCAAAGCGACGCTTAACGGCGCGGCGAGCGGCGCGACTACGGGGCTCTTCATCGGGCTTATCTTCGGCTTGTTCGGCTTCGCGCCTATTCTCACGATGCTTCTTTACGGTCTAATCGCGGGCGCGATTGCAGGTGCACTCTTAGGCGTCGTCGGCTACGCGATGACGGGCGGCAAGCGCGACTTCACCTCGGTAGGGGGGATGCAAGCGGAGAGCTACAACGTCATGGTGGACAATGACTACGCGGACAAAGCGCAGCAAGTTTTGGAGGGGTTGCGCTATGGCGAGTGACGACTACGAGGAAAAGTACACCAAACCCGACCTGCGCCGCGAGCTGAAAGAGGACATCAAGCAGTCGGATAAGGGCGGCGAGCCGGGGCAGTGGTCGGCGCGTAAGAGTCAGCTTTTGGTGCAGGAATATGAAAAAAGGGGCGGCGGCTATAAAAAGGACGAAAAGGACGACGCGGCGCAGTCTTTAGAAGCGTGGACGAACCAAGACTGGCAGACCAAAGAGGGCGACGCGGACGCGCAGCAGGGCAGCGCGATGAAGCGTTACTTGCCCCAAAAAGCTTGGGCAATGCTCACAGACGAGCAAACCAAAGAAGCCGAGAAGACGAAAAAAGAGGTCTCTAGGGAGGGCGAGCAGCACGCCGACTGGCCCGACGCAGTTAAAAAGGCGATGTGGGCGCTTGGCTTTGCCGAAGGTGAGGACGTACCGGAGCCGACCAAGGACGAGTTGCAGACGTGGGCGGCGCAGCTAGACATCTCTGGGCGCAGCACCATGACCAAAGACGAACTCGTGCAGGCGATTCGTGACGCGGAGATAGAGGGGAGCGAAGACGGGAATCTCTCAGACCTCACCAAAGACGAACTTTACGAACGTGCCCAAGACTTGGATGTATCAGGGCGTAGCAAGATGGACAAGGACGAGTTAGAGGACGCCGTTCGCGAGGCGTAATCCGTGGTGTTCGTGCATTGACTGCGCGCTCGTAAACGCTTTGCGGTGAAAAAAACTTTCTACCTCAAGCTCTCGCGTGTTAATCCTGTCGCTCACGCCCACAGCAACTCGTGAGCGCAAGTCGAAACACCTTCCTCAATCCGAACATGGCTACAGTCTCTGATTTCATCCCCCTCTATAGTGAAGTTGACAGGCGCAAATGTAAGCATTCTTTCACTCTACCAGGAGGGAAAAACTGATGTTGGACAAAGCGTTGAACGAATTTTTTGGGCAGGATAAAAACCGCGAAGAAGACTACCGCGACTTCGAGCGTCGCCAGCGGGAGAACCCCGAACAAATCTCCGACCGGGAGGCGGCCCAGCGCTACCGCGAAATGATGGGGCAAGTGGACGACCAGGACGAGGACGAAGAGGTGCAGCGCGAGTACGAACGCGCCTTCAGCAATCTCTCGCCCCAAGAGCGGCGCGACTTAGCGGAGCGCTACCTCAAGGCGACCGAGGACGGCAACCGCTCCTATCAGGGTTACGACAGGACGAACGACGTGGAGCAAGCCGCGTCACCCAGAGAGCTAGGCAAGATGACGCGCCGCGCCGCCAAGCAAGACCCCGACCTCTTGGAGCAACTCATGGGGCAAAATAGCCCGCTGAATAGTCGCGGCGGCAAAATGGCGCTAGCCGGACTCGCAGCGTTTGCCGCGAAGCGTTTTTTAGGTAAGAAGCGTTAGAGGTCGGAAGATTTAGAGCAAGTTGCTTCGAAGCCTGGGTGCTGAGAAGCAGAGTTGAGAAGGCGGAAGGGAGAACGAAGAAATTTCCCTTCTGCCTTTTTCACGTCAAGCCCGTTCGCCTTTGCAACGTAAACAAGCCGCCACCTAACGCTGCTTCCTAACCCACCCCACGAACTTCTGAATCTGCGGCTCTGAGAGAATCGCCTCGAGCGTGTTGTACTCGCGCCCTAGCTCCTTTTCGGAGAAGGTGCGGTGCAGATGCTTGTGACAGGCGCGGCAGAGCCACACCCCCCGGTGGGTCATGTCCAGTTTGTCGAAGCGCTTTTTGAACCACTTGTTGCTATGGTTCGTGCGCGGGATGAGGTGGTGAAAGGTCAAGGGTTTGTCGCGGGCGCACATGGCGCAGTGTTCAGGTTTGGCGGGCTTCGCAGTGACGCTCACAACCTCTCGATTTTATCTGCAAAACGTGCCGTAGCGCGTTGCTCACGGTATTTTCGGGTCACACTCTCCGAATAGCGTAAAGACGGTTCTTAACGTAGGCTCGAGCCTCTTTCAAAATTGCGCCCGCGTGTTTTCTCGACCTCTTTGCACAGTGAAGTCTCGAGCTTCCCTCGTGCTAGCATCGAGAAAACACTCGTTGACGTAGAGGAGAAACACATGCCCCAAACAGCCACAAAAACATTCACCAACCTTATCGGAGGTCAAGAGGTCGAGAGTCAAGAAACCTTCGAGTCGCGCAACTCGTCCAACCAAGAAGATATTATCGGCACCTTTCCCGAAGCGACCAAGGAGCAAGTCCGCGAAGCCTGCCGGGTCGCTAAAGACGCCTTCAAGCGCTGGTCGAAGACGCCCGCCCCGGTGCGCGGCGAACTCATCGGCACAATCGGGACAGCTTTAGAGCGAGAGAAAGAAGCGCTCTCGCGTCTCGTTACTCGAGAGATGGGCAAAACGCTCAAAGAGGCGAGAGGCGAGGTGCAAGAAGCTATCGACACCTGCCACTTCTTTCAGTCCGAAGGTCGCCGACTGTACGGGCAAACCGTCCCCTCGGAAATGCCCAATAAAGACCTCAACACCTACCGCCGACCGCTCGGCGTGGTCGGCATGGTCACGGCGGGCAACTTCCCCATCGCCGTGCCGAGTTGGAAGATCATCCCGGCGCTCGTCACAGGTAACACGGTCGTCTGGAAGCCCTCGGAGGACGCGCCCGCCGTCGCGTACGCTTTCGTCAAGCTGATTCAGGAGGCGGGCATCCCCGAAGGGGTCGTCAATCTCGTCTTCGGCGGCGGCAAAGACAAAGCGGGTCAGCACCTCATCGATATGATGGACGAGGGCTACCTGGGCAAGTTCGCCTTTACGGGTTCGACTGAAGTCGGCAAGATGATCGGCGGGGTGGCAGGGCGCAACCTCCTACACCCGACCTTAGAACTCGGCGGCAAAAATCCTTTAGTGGTCATGCGCGACGCGGACCTGGAGAACGCCGTAACCGGGGCGCTTTGGGCGTCGTTCGGCACGGGCGGGCAGCGCTGCACCTCGGCGGGCAACCTCATCGTGGACGCGCCTATTTACGACGAGTTCAAAGAGAAGTTCTTAGCCGCTGCTAAAGAGGTCAAAATCGGCGACCCGAACGAGGTGGAGGACGTGCTCTACGGTCCTTTTATCAGCGAGAAGTTCTATGAGCGCTGGGCGGAGCATTACACCTGGGGCGAAGAGGACGGGGCGACGCGCCTTTACGGTGAAGGTCGCATTACGAAAGACAACAAGCCCGAAGGCTTCGTGAGCGACGCGGACAGCAGCTTCTACGGTTGGCCCACCATCTGGGAGGGCGTCAAACCGGGAATGCGGCAGTTTCAACAAGAGGTCTTCGGACCGACCATCAACCTCGTCAAAGTCGAGGGGATCGAAGAAGCCATAGGGGTCGCCAACGCCGTAGACTACGGCTTATCCTCCGCGATTTACACCAACAATCGCGAATGGGCGCACCGCTTCAAGGATGAGATTCAGGCGGGCATGACGAGTATCAACAACTCGACCTCGGGCGCGGAGGCGCACATGCCTTTTGGCGGCGTGAAGGGCTCGGGCAACGGCGCGCGCGAGTCGGGGATTTGGGTCTTAGATTCGTACACCTACTGGCACGGCGTCAACGACGACGTATCGGGCAAACTTCAACTCGCACAGATGGACACGGCCTATATCGAGCCGCAAGATGAGGTGGAAGTCGAAAAGTTGTTTGGTTGAGCGTGGGAACACGTAGATAGAGCGGGCGGCGTAGGGGAGATTCATGAATCTCCCCTGCGAGGCAGCGTTGTACACCCGTTTATACAATTCGATAACACCCGGGACATTTCCACCTGGTCCGTACATTGACCTCTTCCCTAAAATAGTCCGAAAGGAGGAAAACAATGACCGTAGCGGCGACGAAGATAGGGAAACCGAGCGTAGCGTCCTTCGAAGAGCAACTCCGCGATATCGAGGAGGATGCCAAAGACCTCTGCGCTGGCTTAACCCCTGAGCAGTTCACGCAACAACCTCTCTCGGGCGGCTGGTCGGTTCAGGAATGTTTGGTGCATCTCAACATCACGGGTGAGCTTTATTTGGAGATGCTCGAGCCCGTCGTAGGCGCGGCGAAAGCGAAGGGCGAAAGGGGCAACGGAACGCTTCGCTACGGTCTGCTCACGGGTCTTTTCATCCGCGCACAGGAGCCGCCTGTCCGCTGGCGCATGGCGTCTCCCAAAGCCTTTCGCCCTGTCGCCGTACCGGATGCGTCCGCGCTGCCGACCTTTTTAAGTCTTCAAGAAAAGATGCGCGACCTCTTGCTCCGCGCCGAAGGTTTACCTCTCAACACGCTGAAAATCACGTCTCCTGAAAGTAAATGGCTCAGGATGAGCGGCTCCGAGGCGTTCGGCTTGCTGCTCGCACACGAGCGGCGGCACCTCTGGCAAGCGTGGCAAGTCAAGAACGAACGCGTTTGATGAAGCGCCGTTTAGCTCCTTTAGAAGGGTTTATTAAAGTTGGGCGTCATACTCCGAGTTAGAGTAGGTCATCCGAACCTAATCTTTCAACCAAAGGAGTTACCGATGAAGCCTCTTATCCTAGCGATTCTTCTAACGCTGCTTAGCGCATTCGCCTATGCGCAGGACTCTATGAACGAAAACGCAATCTCTGTCACCGGCGTGGGCACAGTTTACGCCGAGCCCGACTTAGCGACCTTCGACGTAGGCGTGAGCGCCTTTCAAGCGGACGTGGTCGCGGCGAGCGATGAGGTCAGCGAGAAGGTCACGCGACTCCTCGCCACGCTCAGAGCACTCGGCGTCGCCGAGCGGGACATCCGCACGGTGGACGTGAGCATCTTTCCCGAGCAGAACTACAACCGCGAAGGTGAACTCACGGGCACGCGCTTTCGTGTGGTGAACCGGCTGCGCGTCACCGTGCGAGACACCGAGCAACTCAGCACGCTTTTGGGGCGCAGCGTCCAAGCCGGGGCGAACGAGGTGAGCAACGTGCGCTACACCTTTGCGGACGCGAAGGCGCTCGAGGACCGCGCCCGCGAAAGCGCGATGAACGCCGCCAGAGACAAAGCCGAACAACTTGCCTCTTTAGCAGGCGTCGAGTTGGGCATGGTCAAACGCATCACGGAGCAAGACAGCGGCTCGCAGCCCGTCCCCCAGCAAACCCGCATGATGCAGATGGAAGCGGCGAGCGACATGCCCGTCTCGGCGGGGCAGCTCTCGGTGAGCGTCTCCGTGGGGGTGGCGTACGGTATTGAGCAGTAAAGCGGCAACCGCCCATGTTAGGTTGCGGCTATGCCCGAAGAGGTCTTTTGCCTACCTGCTGACCGTCTGCCGGAACCAAGCCCCGACGTTCTCCCGCTTGACGAAGCGCTCTACGAACTTATTGCAGAAAAAGGCGAATTTAGAGCGAGGGATAGTGTAGAAACGGACGAGACCTACCGTCAAATTATCCCCTATGCGGTTCTCCTGCAGGAGAACCGCATCTTTTTAGTCGAACGCCTCAAAGCGGGCTCCGAAGCGCGGCTGCACAACCGCTTGTCGCTCGGGCTTGGCGGACACATCAACCCCATCGACCATGCGAACGCGCGAGACCCTATCGAGGGTGCGCTGGCTCGAGAACTCCGCGAAGAGTTGCATATAGGAGCCTTCTTCGCCGAAGCAGTTGGACTCATTCACCGCGCTGAGACCGTCGTTGAGCGCGTTCACACAGGTATCTTGTACCGCGCCAGAATCCCTAACGAGGGAGAAGTTGCTGTGCGAGAGACGCACAAGTTGGCGGGCGGCTTTGTGAAATGGCAAGAGGTCGAAGAGGTGGAGGAGCGGCTCGAGCTGTGGTCACAAGCCGCCTTCAGATTCCTGAGCAGAACAAAAGGGTCGTAGGGGAGGGTTTCTAACCCTCCCGTGACCACCAGAGAGATTCATTTAACTCGTTGCCATGCCTTCGAGTGCCTCGAGCCGCCCCAACGGTCTCAGGGCGTCGCGCACCTCGCTCAGCAAGGTCAAGCGGTTGCGGCGTAATTGAACGTCGTCTACGTTGACGTAGACGTTATCTAAAAATTCATCTAAGGGCGTTTTAAGGGCGATGATCTGGGCGACCTTGTCGTCCAAGTCGGGCAGCTCCCGTTCGGGTCCGCGCCCCAAATCCCAGGGCGTCAAGACCTCTTCGACTGTCTCCATGAGTTCACTTACGGCGTCCCTGGCGGGTATTAGCGCGTCGTAGAGCGGTCCTTCGTACTCGCTTTCAAAGCGGGACGTGTTGATGTCGGTGGTCTCGTCGAGTTCTCTCGCTAGGTTCGCGGCGCGTTTGTAGAGCGTGAGGAGCGTCTCGAACTCCTCCTCGCGGCTCAGCGTGCGGAGCAGGTGGCAGCGCCTCGAGGCGGTAATCACGGGCGGATTGTCGGCGGCGGCGGCGCGGATGAACTGCGTGCGGATGCCCTCATCGGCTAGGAGCCCGGCGACGCGGTCCCATAGAAAGTCGATGACTTCGGCTTGCACCTCGTCGCCGATGTCTCGGTTGGGGTCGTACCCCTGCGCCGCCGCCTCGGTGAAGCTGTTCGGCGGCTCTAACCACCCTTGTGCGTTGAGGATACGAGCGGCGGCAATCGCGTCGCGTCGCAGCCCGAAGGGGTCGGCGGAACCCGAAGGACGCCGCTCGACCTCGAAAAAACCGACGAGCTTGTCCATGCGGTCCGCCGCCGCTAAAAGTGCGCCGACGTTCGACTCGGGCAGCGGACCGCCTGCGGTGACGGGGCGTGCGCCGTCCTCTAGGGCGGTGGCAACTTCCAAATTGTACCCGTCGGCGGTGGCGTACGCCCGCGCCATGACCCCTTCCAATTCGGGCAGCTCCGCGACCATCTGCGTCGCTAAGTCGGCGCGGAAAACGGGCACGGCTTTGTCCAACACCTCGCGCTCGCGCTCGGAGAATTGGAGGCGCTCCGCCAACACACCCGTGCTCACGCCGACCCGCGCCACCTTGTCCGCCACCGTGCCGAGTTGCCGGTGGATGCCGATACCCGAAAGCCCCCAAGCATGCTGCGACAGCGACTTCTCTCGGTCCGCGTCCCAGAAGAAGCGAGCGTCACCCAGGCGTCCATCTAAAACGTGCTCATAGCCTTTACGCACGACGCCTGCGTCCGGCACGCGGTTGTTCGACACGCCGACGAACACGGGGGCGAGCGAGCCGTTGCCCCGCCGCGTCGGGAAGAAGCTCTGGTGGTGCGTCATGGTGGTCGTCAGGACCTCTTCGGGGAGTTCTAAGTAGCGCTCGTCGAAAGCGCCTAGAATCGGCGTCGGGTATTCGACTAAATGGCTGACCTCTTCTAAGAGGTCGTCATTGTAGATAAGGGTGAGGTCGTCCTGTGCGGCGACCTCTTGCGCCACCTCCAACGTCTTTTTCTGCCGCGCCGCCACATCCGCAATCACGAAGGCGTCGCGCAGCGTTTCCAGGTAATCTTCGGCGTGAGTGAGCTGAACGTCGCCGGAGGCTAGGAAGCGGTGCCCCCTCGAGACCCGCCCCGCCCGCAATCCTGCCACAGACACCTCTAAAACCTGTTCATCTAAAAGCGCCACGAGCCACGCAATCGGGCGTAAAAAGGGCGTCTCCACATCGCTCCAGTGCATCTTGCGCGGCGCAGGAAAGTCTTTGACGATGCCCTCCAAAAGAGGCGGCAGTAGCGCCGCCGCGTCCTCGCCACCGAGTTGCCGCTCCGCGAAGACGTAACGCCCCTTGTCCGTCTCTTTCGTGACGAGTTCGGACGGATCGATGCTGTTGGACTTAGCGAAGCCTTGCGCCGCGCGACTCGGGTTCCCCTCGTCGTTGAAGGCGACCTCGGCGGCGGGTCCGCGCCGCAGCTCGGTGCGCACCTCGCTCTTATCGGCAACCTCTTGCACGAGCGCGGCGACGCGGCGTGGCGTCGCGTAGGTGCGGACCTCACCGAAGTCTAAACCTGCTTGCGTGAGCCGCTCCCGCATCAACCTGCCGAGGCTCGCCTCAGCTCGCGGCACGTACCAACTCGGCAGCTCTTCCGTGCCGATCTCAAAGAGCAGGCTCGCCACTAGGCAGCCTCCTCTTGTGGCTGCGGCTCATTGAGCTTGACGTAGAGCTTCGCCGACCCCTCCGCCAAACGCCGCACGCGCTGAACGTAGTTCTGCCGCTCCATGTGCGACAGCACACCTCTCGCGTCCAAGAGGTTCAGCGCGTGACTCGCTTTCATCGTAAACTCGTAAGCGGGGTAGAGCAGCTTCTCTTCCAACAGCCGCCCCGCCTCCTCCTCGAAAGCGTCGAAGAGGGTGCGCTGGAGCTTCGCGTTCACGTGGTTGAAGTTGTAGTCGCTGTGCTGATACTCGAAGGTGCTGCGGATATCGCCGAGCGTCACGCCGGGCGCGTAGGTCAGCTCGTAAGCGTGAGAGACATCTTGCAGGTACATGGCGATGCGCTCCAAGCCGTAAGTTAGCTCGACCGAAATAGGCTTGAGGCTCACGCCGCCGACCTGCTGAAAGTAGGTGAACTGCGTGATCTCCATGCCGTCCATCTGCACTTCCCAGCCCAAGCCCCACGCGCCCAACGAGGGCTGCTCCCAGTTGTCCTCGACGAAGCGGATGTCGTGGGCGTGCGGGTCGATGCCGAGCGTGTACAAGGAGCCCAAATAGAGGTCTTGCACGTCCACCGGGGAAGGTTTTAAGAGGACTTGGTATTGAAAGTAGTACTGAAAGCGGTAGGGGTTCGCGCCGTAGCGTCCGTCGGCGGGGCGTCTCGAGGGAGCCACGTACGCCGTGCGCCAAGGCTCAGTTCCCAACGCTTTCAAGAAGGTCGAAGGGTAAAAGGTGCCCGCGCCGACCTCAGTGTCGTAGGGCTGTGTAATCACGCAGCCCTGGGCGGACCAGTAGCGCTCGAGATTCAGTATAATATCCTGGAAGTGCATCGATACTCCTTACCTTCCGCACATAGCGTCTATGAAGACGTCATCCGTGTAGTCTATAGCAACCTTTATCACGTTCAGCTTCACGCTGCTCTTAAATATATGTTCCTCAAATTCAGTCATGTCCACCTCAGTCAGCATCAAGTTAGTAGCAGATGTGAAAAAAGTAACCGAAGCGTGAGGGACCTTTGGCGCGCCGAAAGTAACGAAAGACCTTTCAGGTCGCCCGCTGAGCGCGTAGTATAACACTATGAAGACTTCTACACTCCCGCCATATTCTTTCTGCCCGCCGGTCTGCGCAAGCGCGTCCGCCGAGGCTGCGTAAAGGAGAGGGACTTGAACCGATACGACGACCGCGCGAGGTTGGTCTTCCACTTCGCTAGAGAAGAAGGCTCCAAATTAGGTCACGCCATGATTGGTCCTGAGCATCTGCTCTTAGGGCTCATGCGTGAAGGCGGCACGGCGAGCCGCGTCTTAGGTGAATTCGGCGCGACGCTAGAAGGTTTGCGCCGCCAAGTCGAAGAGATGGTCGGACGCGGCGACGGCTTGCCGCGCAACGAAACTGCCGCGATCACCCCCCGTGCGCGCCGCGTGATGGAACTCGCCGGCTCCGAAGCTCGCTCGCTAGGCTCGAACGTGATCGCCACCGAGCACATCCTCTTAGGTATCATCCGCGAGGGCGACGGTGTGGCGTACCGTATCTTGCAGCAGCTCACTCGAGACGTGGACACGGTGCGCTGGCGTATCCTCGCCGCCGCCGACCCCAAAGGGCAAGCCGAAACCGTCAACACGCCCTTTTTGGACGAATACGCCCGCGACCTCACCAAAGAGGCGCGCGAGAGCAAGCTCGACCCCGTCATCGGACGCACCGAAGAGATTCGCCGCGTCATCCAGATTCTGAGCCGCCGCAATAAAAACAACCCGGTGCTGATCGGTGAACCGGGCGTCGGCAAAACCGCCATCGTCGAGGGATTGGCGCAGTCCGTCATCGAAGGCCGCGTACCGCCCAACTTGCGCAACATGCGCGTCTTATCCATCGACCTTTCGAACGTCGTCGCCGGAACGAAATACCGGGGCGAGTTCGAGGAGCGGTTGCGCCAGATTATCGAAGAGCTGCGCAGTGCTCGCGTGGTTGCCTTTATCGACGAGCTTCACACCTTAGTGGGTGCGGGTGGCGCAGAAGGTACGCTGGACGCGGCGAACATCTTGAAGCCGCCTCTCTCGAGAGGCGAAGTGCAAGTTATCGGCGCGACCACCACGGGCGAGTATCACCGCTACATCGAAAAGGACGCCGCGTTAGAGCGCCGCTTCCAGCCTGTGATCGTCTTAGAGCCCTCCCCCGAAGAGACTTTGGAGATCATGCACGGGCTCCGCGAACGTTACGAAGCGCACCACGGCGTCGTTATCCCCGAGCAGATTTTAGAGATTTCGGTGCGCTACGGCGAGCGCAGCTTGCCGGGGCGCAACTTCCCCGACAAAGCCATCGACCTCATCGACGAGGCGGCGGCGCGAACGCGCCTGAATAAGTCGTTGGGCTTCCCGATTTTAGAGGAAGAGGACGGCACGCCTATCGTGAGCCGCGACGACGTGGAAGCGGTCGTGAACTCGTGGGGCGGCATCTACGTCGACGAGCAGGACGACGAGAAGCTCGCCAACATCGAAACGGAACTGAAAACTCACGTCGTCGGGCAAGATAGAGCCATCGCCGCGTTAGGCGCAGCCCTGCGCCGCGCCCGCGTCGGCTTAGGCGGACGCACCCGCGTCTCGGCGTCGTTCTTGTTCGTCGGACCTTCAGGCGTCGGTAAGACCTTTTTAGCCAAGCAGCTCGCCCTGCAACTCTTCGGTAGCGAGCGTGCTCTAGTCCGTTTAGACATGTCCGAGTACCAAGAGGCGCACTCGACCTCGAAGCTCATCGGCGCACCGCCAGGCTACGTCGGTCACGAGCAGGGCGGACGCTTGACCGAAGCCGTGCGGCGTCAACCGTTCTCGGTCGTGCTCCTAGACGAGATTGAAAAGGCGCACCCCGACATCTACAACACCTTCTTACAGGTCTTAGATGACGGACGCTTGACGGACGGCTTGGGTCGTACGGTAGACTTCCGCCGCGTGATTCTCATCATGACCTCAAACACGGGCTTTAACGTCGGACAGTCAATAGGCTTTCAAGAGGTCTCGAGAGACGTGCAAGGACCTCTCAAACGCATCTTCAGCCCCGAATTCTTAGACCGCTTAGACGAGGTCATCTCCTTCGAGACCTTCGACGAGCAAGGTGTCCTTCACATCACCAACCAGATGCTCGACGAGATTCGCGAGGACTTGGGGGGACGCGATATTCAGGTCACGTTCGGCGCAGAAGTCGCTTCGTTCCTCGTCTCGAAGCTGCCCAAAGGTGAAAGCGCCCGTCCGCTACGCGCTGTGATGCGCGAATACATCGAGGACCCGCTGTCCTTGGAGATTTTGTCGCACGGCACGCAAGAGGGCATCATCGTGACAGTTGAAGACGACGAGATCATCTTTGCGAAGCCCGTGCCGATGGTCTAAGTTCGACGTCGCTATTCAATTCTGAATTCAAACGCCTGCACAGCTAGTTGTGCAGGTGTTTTTCGTAAAAGGACTGCGTCATTCTGAATGGATGTAGAGATTTGACCTCTTCCCTCATTAGCCGATGGGTAGTGGTTCCAAGTCGAATGCCGCCGCGCGCTCCTTCTGCCGTCTCCATGCGATGAACAAGGGATTGAACCCCCTTGCTTTGACACTGGCGTCATGCCAGATAGAGCCACTACCAGCCGATGAATGCAGGTTCGCTTAGTGCAGCCCGAAACCGAGCTGCTTACGCCTTCCAACGCGGCTCACGCTTCTCTAAAAACGCCGAGACGCCCTCTTTCAAATCGTCCGTCGTACGGGCTAGAGCGTTCACCTCTACCGCGTAACGAAGCCCCTCATCTAGTCCCATGCTCGGTACGGCGGCAAGGAGTTGCTTAGTCATCGCCAAAGAGGTCGGCGCGTTCTGGGCGAGTTCGTCCGCCCGCGCTAGCGCCCGCGTCATGACCTCTTCTTCGGCGCAAATTTCGTTGACGAGCCCCATCTCTTCTGCTTCTTCGGCTCTTACCAAGCGGGCAGAGAGAAGAAGGTCCCTCGCCGCTTTCTCACCCACCTGCCGTACCAAAAACACCCCGACTAAAGCCGCCACGAATCCGATTCGCGCCTCTGTATACCCGAGCTTCGCCGCCTCACTCATCACCACCAAATCGCAGACCGAGGCGAGCCCCGCGCCGCCTGCGACGGCGTGACCGTTAAGTGCCGCAACGATAGGTTTTGGAAAGGTGTAGATGCGTTTGAGTAGGGTTGCTAAATGTGCCGAGTCGCGGCGGTTCTCCTCCGTGGAGCGCGTGCTGATCGCCTTTAAGTCAGCAAGGTCGAGCCCGGCGCAGAAGGCTTTGCCGCTGCCGGTTAGAACAATCGCACGGACCTCTTGCGCGCTCTCGGCTTCATCTAACGCTTCTAGTAACGCGCGGATAAGGTCGCTATTCAGTGCGTTGCGCACGTCGGGGCGGTCGAGGGTGAGAACGCGAACGGCGTTCTGATCGTCGGTTAGCAGCGTAGACATACCCGACTATAGCGTTTGCTTAGAGGAGTGGCGTCAGTTGTAGGTGCTTCAGTTAGCAGGACATAAAAGAGGTCGCTCTCAATGTTCATAGAGCGCGGGGGTCAAGTTGGGGGTCAAAAAGAGAAGGACGACACCTTTTTACTCTAAGAATGTCGTCCCTGTCAGAAGCCGATGGTCGGAATTGAACCGACGACCTGCCGATTACGAATCGGCTGCTCTACCGCTGAGCTACATCGGCAAGCGAGGCATCATCTGTCAAAACGGATTGTAAGGATAGATGACACCTCTTAGTTGCGTTGGTGGCCAGAGGCGGGATTGAACCGCCGACACTACGATTTTCAGTCGTATGCTCTACCAACTGAGCTATCTGGCCAAGGTGGGTATCATCCAGCAATGAACAATACCTTGTGAAATCTAAAAACCTTTCGAAGTAGACTCCGTCGCTTTCATTGGTAACTGAGCGCTACTTGCTATTTAAGGCTCTTTCAGATGAAGGTATCACTTTCTATTTGAAGGTGATGCCTCCCTGTTGGCGGAGCCGACGGGATTTGAACCCGCGACCTTCTGCGTGACAGGCAGATATGCTAACCGCTACACTACGGCTCCACGTCGCGCTCACCCGAGTGAGCGAAGTGCATAATACCCGAGTTTTCCGAGGCTTGTCAACGCTAGTTTTTACGAACCATTTCTAAACGTCGTGGTGACTTGGCAAAATAGTAGACTTAATTCGCCAAAGCAGTCGCCTCGGTGCACTTCACGGTGCGCTCTCCCTGTTTCTCTTAAAGTAAGGGGATGAAACTGCGCTACTTAGGCTATCCCTGCACCAATGTCACACTGAAATACACAACAGGTAAAACTGTGCGGCTCGCTAACCTCACGGACGAAAAGGCTGAAGCTGTCGCCCGCGAGAACTTGACGACGCTCACCAAGATGCTCGAGTGGAACCTCTCGCAAGGCATCCACTTCTTGCGCATCGGCTCCTCTATCATTCCGCTCGCCTCGCACGAAGCCTTTCCATTCGACTGGCGCGAACGCTTCGAAAAAGAACTCGCCCACATCCGCGACTTCACACGCCAGCACCACATGCGCCTCTCCATGCACCCCGGACAGTACACCGTGCTCAACTCGCCTAAAGAGACAGTCGTGAGGGCGTCGGTGAGGGAACTCGAGTACCACGCCGCCTTTTTAGAAGCCGTAGACCCCGAAAGCGGCACCATGACGCTGCACGCCGGAGGTGCATATGGTGACAAAGTTACAGCGCTCGAGAGGTTGAAAGAAAACATCAATCTCCTTTCACCACTTGCTAGAGGTAAGCTGACCCTAGAGAACGACGACCGCACCTTCCACACTGAAGATATCTTGAGCGTCTGCGAAAGCGTCGGACTCCCCGTCATCTTCGACTTCTTTCACCACAAGCTCAACCCTGTGCATGAAACGTGGGACGAAGGGCTTGTTGAACTTGTGGAGCGCGTCGTGAACACATGGAACGGGCGCATTCCCAAGTTTCATCTCTCCTCACCCAGAGACTTCACCACGGCGCACGCCGACTTTATTGAGCTAGGCGACTTTTTGCAAGTGACCGACACGCTAGAACAAATTGGCGGCGATGAACCTTATGATGTGATGCTCGAGGCGAAGCAGAAGGATGTGGCGCTGCTAAGGTTGTTGGAGGATTGGAAGTCGTCTATGCGAGGCTCCGTGATTCGATATGAGGACCCGCTCGAGCCTGTGGGGGTCGAGGATTGGGAAACGTTGAGGTAGAGAAACGCGAAAACAGCATACTTTAGCTTGGGAGCAATGAGATGAACTACAAGCGTAGTTGACGCTCGTTAATGAGGCGGGGAGTATAGCGGTTTTTCACCTCTTGATTCTCAAACCCTAGAAGCTCATAGACATTGCCCCCAATCCCCGGATTAACAATGTTGGTTGAGGGGTCCCTCTCTTCGTCTTGAGCGAAATAAACATACTCAACCTAAGTTCGAAGTCAAATCAGGACAGGGAGAGGGTCAATGTCAGCTCCCAGATTCAGCGAAGGCTTCTTGGGCTGGTGCTGATAGGCGATGAGTCCAGCGATGAGATTGACAGCAAAGTTAGCAGGCTTTCGGTGTCTGGTGTGCTCAATCTGCGAGATATTCTTGAGCTGATCGTTCACCGTTTCGATCCAGTCAAGCTGGACGAACGGTGATGAACCGCTTGCGCAGGAGAATCTTGTCCTCAAGCTTCAGCGCGCTTTTCATGTTCTTGCGGATGGTCGTGATGAGTTCTATGCCTTGCTCAAAGAACTTTTCGAAGAGGTCTTGTGAGAGATAACCCTTGTCACCGAAAAGCTTACCGAACAGGTTTTGCGTAAGTACACCGAGCGGCTTGCGATCATCCGTATCGCCAGGCGTTAGATAGACGGCGAGCAGTTCACCCTTATCGTTGATGATGAGATGCAGCTCGAAACCATAGAACCAACCCATGCCGGTACAGCCACGCGCTGCTAAGCCTGCAAAGACCTTGTTGCGTTCAATACGTTTGTTGTGGCGCACTGCCACATGCGTGCTATCTACAAAGCTGATACCTGTTACTTCACCTATACTCGCTCGCAGATAGGCGCAAAGCGGCAGCAAAACCTCTGAGGTCAGTTCTACAAAGCGCGAGTACGATACCAGTGCTGGAAACTCACCTTTAAGCTGCTTGCACACGTGTTTCTGGTAGTGGCTCTTGAAATCTCGGTAGCCTGAACTGTGAAAGTGAATCATGATCGTCATCACTTCGCTTACGCTCAAGCGGCACTTAGGACCACGCTTTCTACTCTCAGCAAGCTGCTGTTTATGTGCCCAGAGCGCGAAGCCTCTGCAGAAGTCATCCACCTCGCAGAACAATTCTAGTAAACTCGTCCTAAGCATCTCCTTTTTTGAGCCTTCAACACCCTCATTCTAGGAGATGCTTATGCTATTTGGAAACTCCGAACTTAGGTTACATTTAGAATGATTTTAACGCTTTCAAATCATATAGAAGAGGTACAGACTCGAGCCTGGAGGCACTTATGACGCTCGACCATGTTCAACTCGCCATGCCCCAAGGAGAAGAGAACAACGCTCGCTACTTTTACGGCGAAATCTTAGGGTTAGAAGAACTCGAGAAACCCGACCTCTTAAAGTCTAAAGGCGGCGTCTGGTTTCAAGTCGGTGAACATCAGCTTCATCTAGGCGTCGAAACGCCCTTCTCATCCGCTAAAAAAGCGCATCCCGCCTTTCGGGTAGAAGATTTAGATGGACTTGCGAAGAGGTTAGAGGACGCTGGCTTCTCTCTCCGATGGAGCGACGATATTCCTAACGTGCGCCGTTTTCACACGCACGACGTGTTCGGAAATCGGCTCGAGTTCCTCCACGCAAAATAAGAGGTCTGGGCGTGAGCTGTGGGCGTAAAGTCAGCAGATGAACCTCTCTGCTCCTAGCGGGTGCACCAGGCAGCTTTCCCACTTCGCCGAACGTTCATCCTTTTCTGTTAGAGTACGGTTTGAACGAACTTTGAGAAAAGGGGTGGATAAAATGGAAAAAAGGTTGGTACGCAGCAGCTTAGACAAGAAGATTGCCGGGGTATGCGGCGGTTTAGCACGCTACTTCGACATCGACGCGACTTTGGTGCGCGTCGTATTCGTGCTCCTGACGCTTTTCTCGGGGGGCGGGCTGATTCTTTACATCATCTTGTGGTTGGTGATGCCGCAGTCAGAGGGAATTTAATACGGTTTCCGGGTGATTCCTACGGGAATCACCCGGAAACCGTATTACTCCAACCCCTCCCACCTTGCACCAAATCGCTCTCCGAACACAAGGTCACTCAGTGGCTGGCGCGTCCTCGGCGCAGCTTCACGTTCTCGCAGGGCGTCGGGCAGACTATCGGGATCGCCTAAATAGCCGAGCGCTAAGACCGCGACAGGTTCAAAGGTTTCAGGCACCTCGAACGCTCCCGCCGCTTTTTCGGGGTAGAAACCCGCCATCTGGTGGACGTAGAAGTCTAGAGCGGTCGCTTGCAAGATGAGGGTATTGACCGCCGCGCCGACGTCGTGCCAAGCGTGGCGGTTCTCCCTAGCGGGCTTGTCCCCTCTCGCGGGAAACGCTTTCTCTGCGAGGCTCAAAACGAGGACGGGCGCGTGCTGCGCCCAGCCGACGTTACCCTCTCGCAGGCAGCCCAGAAGCTCCTCGAAGCTCGCCTCTCCTCTTTGCGCCACGATAAAGCGCCAGGGCTGACGGTTGTTCGAGGACGACGCCCACCGCGCCGCCTCTAAAACGCTCAGGAGTTTCTCCTTTTCAACGGGTTTGTCCGCGAACGCCCTCGGGCTCCAACGCTTTCGGATGACCTCTAAAATGGGGTAGTCCGGCTGCACGGTTCTACCCGGCTGACCAGAACTAGAAGAACTCATCTACGCGCTCACGCCCGCAAGATTAAGAGGTGCACTCTCCTCTTTGCTCAACCCGACGAGGCGCTCGCTCTCCGTCCAGAGCCGCCGCTGCGCGTTCACGTCATAGGAGCGTTTGGAGGAGGTCGCGGGCATCTCGTCAATGTAGTAGCGACCCGTAACCCCTTCAACTTCGGGTGACGAAGCGAGGTAGATGCCGCTCTGCGCTCCCTGCGCAGGCGTTTTGAGAAACGGTCTTATCACTGTACCGAAGAGCAGCGACACGAACCCCTCGTTATTGAGCCCGAAACCCGTCGCCACACCGCCGGGATGAAAGGCGTTCGCCGCAACGCCCGTGCCGGCTAGACGCTTGCTCAGTTCGTAGGTGAAGAGCAAGTTGGCGAGTTTAGACTGACCATAGGCTTTCCAGCCGCCGTAATTCTCTAACATCAGGTCGTCAAAGTGCATTTTGCCAAAGCTCTCGCCTCGAGATGAAGTCGTGACGACCCGCGCAGGAGCGCTCTTGACAAGCGGCTCCATCAAGAGGTGCGTCAGCAAAAAGGGCGCGAGGTGGTTTAAGGCGAAGGTCTTTTCAAAGCCATCTTCAGTGAGCTTGCGCTCGGACATAAAGATGCCCGCGTTATTAACGAGCACGTCGAGCCTGTCAAAGCGCGCCTTGAACCGCGCCGCGAGGTTACGAACCTCATTCATAGACGAGAGGTCAGCGGGCATGAAAGTAACCTCGCTGTTGCCCGTTTCGCGCCGAATCTGCGAGGTCTTCTCGTCGCCGCTACCGCCGCCACGTGAGACCGTTACGACAGTCGCGCCTGTTCTCGCCAACGCCTTCGCGATTTCGTGTCCGATACCCGAGCTTGCGCCCGTGACTAAGCAAACTTTGCCCAGCATGTTCTCCTGGTGTGCCATAGGTTCCTTTCCAAATGCGTACAAAAGCGCACTTCACTCCAAGAACTATAGCGAGTCACCTCTTGTGAAAGGGTAGGACAGCGTCATATTTTCTGTGAGCGTCCTCTGCGGAGAACTGTGAACTTCTCCGCGGCGCTACAGGGTTGCGGTCTACTTTCTTTGTGAAAGGTTGCACGTACACTTGAAGTATGGCAACCACGCAGGAACACTACACGCACGACGAACTCGAGGCTCTCTGGCAAACTTTCCAACGCAACGAGAAAACTGAGTGTCCCAACTGCGGCGCTGAGGACGTCCACGTCGAACTCGCGAGCGACCCTGCCGAGGGCGGTGGCGGCAAGGAAGCGGCAGAAGTCGAAGCGAAGTGCGATAACTGCGGACGCGAGGGGACGTATCAGCCGGGTGAAGAGAAAGATACGTATGGGTGGATCGACTAAAACAGCAATGAGTTAAAAGCAATGAGCAATCAGAAACGAGCAATGAGTGAAAACCCTTTGTCCTTACTCATTGCTCATTGCTCTTTTTATGCGCCTCTTTCATCTCCTTGTACCGCTCGTTCTCCCGCGCCTCGACGTACTTCTCGTAAAAAATTTCCGCTGACTTGGCTTTTTCCTCGTCGATTTCTCGAGGCTTCTCTTCGCGCCCGTGTGCGCCGCTCTGCCCTTTTTTATCGTCTGGTACTGGACCCTTATACTTCTTACCGCCTTTGTGGTTAGCGTAGCGCCTCGAGCGCGTCCAGCCCATCTGCAAGAACTTGCGCGCCATGTCCGCGCCGACGAAGTCCTCATTATCTAGATATTTGTAGAACATCTCCAGGATTTTCTCCGAAGACTCTTCAGCAATGTCGGGCGTTTTAAAGCGCCAATGCGGTAGGATTTCGCTCTTGTAGGGCTCGACTTTCAAAACGCCCTGCTCCCCCCTGCCGACGCGGTAGAGTTCGGGCTGCTCGCGAAAGTTGATGCTGTCGAAGTCTAGGTCGTAGTTAAATTTCGCCATAAGGTCAATCGTAGCCTAAGGACGTTGTTTCTCACCGCGACGTGGCGCATAGTAAGATTAGAGGGGGATACATCTATGAGTGACTACAACCCGCAGCAGCCCACGATGCCCAGCCCGAACGACGCGCCCGCCGCACCGCCGATGGACGCGCCCGCCGCTCCACCGACCGAAAGACCGATAGAGACGCCAGACGACTTAGAAACACCGCCCGAGCCTAGAGAGGTGCCCGACCAACCCGAGCCCGAGATACGTGAAGGGCCAGACGAGAACCTGCCGGGCGGTTCCGAGTAGCGCGAACGTCACAAAGAGCAGGCTCTACGGACTGACGGCGATGTAGCGCTGAGGCACCTCTTCTGTCAGCCAGACGCCGTTCGCCGAGCGGTAGAAGAGGTAGCCCTCCTTGCTCATCCTCTTTGCGTCAATGCGCAGCACGACAGGCTCTCCGCGACGTGCGCCGACGCGCTTGGCTATTGTAACCGTTGCAGAAAGGTGAACGTGCTGCCGACTCCGCTTCTCTAAGCCCGACGCTTTGATCGACTCTAAAACCTTTGCCACCGTACCGTGATAGAGCACAGGGGGCGGCTCGGTAGGCTCGAGCCCCAAGTCCACCGCCACCGAATGCCCCTGGTTCGCCCGAATCTTCGACCCGTCCGGGCTGTAAGCAAAGCGCTGTTTGTCGTTAGTGAAAACGACTTCATCTAAGAGGTCTTTCGTGAGCGGATGTCCGTGACGCTGCGCCGCTCTAAGAAGTGTATCAACGTTTACCCAACCCCTAGCGTCGAGCGACAAGTCAACAACTTCTGGCTTATGCCGCAGCACGAGGCTTAAAAACTTACTGGTGCGTTTGAGATTCTTGCTCACCTAATCACGCCGATTCTTAAACCGTTCGCACAGGTTATCCGCAGCCCCGGACCACTTAGGATAGTCGAACGAGAAGCCGCTCTCTAATAACCGCGCCGGCGCAACCCGCCGGCTCTTCAAAACGAGTTCCGTTTCCGTTCGGAGTAGCCACGTGCCGATGTCTAACATCCACTCGGTTGCAGGCAGCCCTATAGGTACGCCTGCGCTCTCCCGCAGTTGCCGCATGAAGTCCGCGTAGGGCAAGGGGTTGGGCGAGGAGAGGTTGATGGCACCCTCTAATTCCTCATGCTCAATGAGCCAGTACAGAGCGCGGACGAAGTCGCGCTCGTGAATCCATGACACGTACTGCCGCCCGTCGCCCGCCTTGCCGCCTAGCCCAGATTGGATGAGGCGGAGCAGCGTCGCGAAGATACCCCCCTCGTCCGGGCTCATGATCATGGCGGAGCGCAGTTGAACGGTTCTCGTACGGGGAACCTTAGCCTCGTCAACGGCGGCTTCCCACGCTTTAGCGACCTCGACGCTGTAGTCCCACTTGCGAGGCGCGTCGGGCTCGTTACCGCCAATGATGCCTGTTATCTTGCCATTCGGTGCGTCGTAGCGGTGGGCGTAAATCGTCGCGGTGCTCGACTGGAGCCACAGCTTAGGTGGACGCTTACACTGCGCGATAGCCTCACCGACAACCCGCGTCGAATCGACCCGTGAGCGCATGATCTCGCGCTTATTTTCCGGCGTGTAGCGGCAGTTGACGTTTTTCCCCGCCAAGTTAATGACAACGTCCGCTCCCTCAAACGTCTCTGCCCAAGGACCGAGGGTTTTACCATTCCAAAGGGCGGTATGACACGCGCCAGGGGTTGGCTGACGGCTCAGCACGGTGACGTCGTGCCCGTCTGACAGAAAGGCTCGAGCCAACACCGACCCAACCTGCCCTGAACCTCCTGGAAGAACGATTTTCAAAGTTGCGACTCCATATTAGATGACGCCTTAGCGCTGTGAGATGAGTCTATCACGGAGACTAAAGCCTTTCGGTGATGGTTGAGGCGGGGTCCCCGCTTGGCAAGACTCGCTCGGATAGACAGGGCGGGCAACTTCGTGCGCTAAAGCAATGAGGCCTAAAGCGTCCATGAGGTAGAGTCTACTTCATGCCGGACTCCGCTCATCCCCTTACGCGCCTCTGGCACTACGCCCGCAACCACCGCGCCTACCTGGTCTGGTCCATTATCGCTTCAGTCGGAAACAAAGCCTTCGACCTCACGCCGCCTCTCCTCATCGGGGTAGCGGTGGACACGGTGGTGCAGCAGCAAGACTCCTTTTTGGCGCGGTTCGGGCTCACAGACGTGATGACGCAGCTTTGGGTGTTGGCGGCGATCACCCTCTTAGTGTGGGGTTTGGAGTCGGTGACGGACTACATCGCGGAGGTGCTGTGGCGCAACCTCGCGCAGACTTTACAGCATGAACTGCGGGTAGAGACCTACGACCACGTGCAGAACTTGGAGCTAGCGTACTTCGAGGACCGCTCGACGGGTGGGCTTTTATCTGTGTTGAACGACGACATCAACCAGTTGGAGCGCTTTTTAGATGTGGGCGCAAACGACATCGTGCAGCTTGTCACAACAGTCCTCATCATCGGCGCGATCTTCTTCGCGGCGGCTCCGGGGGTGGCGTGGCTCGCCTTTTTGCCGATGCCCGTGATTATCTGGGGCTCGCTCCGCTTTCAAAAGCGCATCGCGCCGCGCTACGCGGAGGTGAGAGAAAGGGTCGGGCTCCTCAACTCGCAGCTTGCGAATAACCTGAGCGGCATCGCGACCATCAAGAGCTTTGCAGCGGAGGCGTTCGAAGCTAAAAGGGTTGAAGCGGGCAGTGATGAGTACCGCGAGAGCAACAAGAAAGCGATTCGGCTCAGCTCGCTCTTCGTGCCGGTTATTCGCATGGCGATCGTGATGGGCTTTATTGCAACGCTTGTATATGGCGGCTACCTGACGACGAGCGGGGCGATGGCGGTGGGCGTCTACAGCGTGCTCGTCTTCATGACCCAGCGGCTTCTGTGGCCCCTCACGCGGCTCGGGCAAACTTTGGACCTTTACCAGCGGGCGATGGCGTCCACGAGGCGGATTTTGAATCTGCTCGATACGGACTCGAGTATGACTGACGGTTCTAAAGTTCTGGCAAACGTGCGCGGCGAGATTCGCTTAGAAGAGGTCAGCTTTGCTTACAAGGATGGCCCCAACGTCCTCAACAACCTCTCCCTGACCATGCGTGAAGGCGAGACCACTGCGATTGTTGGCGCGACGGGCGCGGGCAAGAGCACGCTCATCAAACTGCTGTTGCGCTTTTATGACCCCACCGCAGGGCGCGTCACGCTAGACGGCGTAGATTTGCGCGATTTGCGAATGCGAAGCCTACGCGGAGCTATCGGCTTCGTCAGCCAAGATGTTTTCTTGTTTCACGGGACGGTCTGGGAAAACATCGTCTACGGTGACTTGGACGCGGACGAAAAGCATGTAATTCAAGCTGCCAAGATTGCTGAAGCGCACGACTTCATCCAGGGTTTACCGAACGGTTACGACACGGTTGTAGGCGAACGAGGGCAGAAACTCTCGGGCGGGCAGCGTCAGCGCATCTCGATCGCGAGGGCGGTACTTAAGGACCCGCCGATTCTGATTCTGGACGAGGCAACTTCAGCGGTGGACAACGAGACCGAGGCGGCGATCCAGCGCTCGCTAGAGACGATTTCGGAGAACCGCACCGTCATCCTTATTGCGCATAGACTCTCGACAATTCGCAACGCGGACAAAATTTATGTGTTGGAACATGGGCAGTTGGCGGAGGCGGGTCAGCACGAAACGTTGTTGGAGCGTAGCGGAATTTACGCGGGACTGTGGAGGGTACAGACCGGCAGTAGAGCGGCTCGAGACGCCCTCACGAGCAACTGAAGGGGCGCGCACCTTCTGGTGCACGCCCCCAACATCGTCTACTTTTTTAACTGTAGACCGTTCCTAGCAAGTCTCGCAGTTCGTCCACCTTGCTCGAGAGGTCACTCACCCTACTAAAGAGCATCTCTTCGTCGTCTTCCGGGTTTTTCATCTCTTCGGCCTGGTCCATGATGCCGCGAATCAAGGCGTCGTACTCTCTGCGCTGGTCTTCGTTCATAGCTTACCCCTTCCTCCTCCTGAAACGATAAAGACTCAGGAGCAAAGACATTGTAAGGAAGACTGTAGAGATGAGACTCGGGCGGCAGCCGCTCAAAAGAGCAATAAAAAAGCGCTCGTCCTGAGCGCGTCTTCTTGTTGACTAGTAAGGAATATTATACACCCGTATGCGCTATTCGTCAAGAGGTTGCACTCAAACCCAGACGAAAGTCTGCATAACGCTTCTCGAGGTTCTTGAAGAACACTGTTGAGAACAGGAAAATCGGCTGTTCTGAGGTTCACTGCTAGTTTCACCGTGCTAAACGGTGCTAAACGAGTTTCGTCCGGGTTTTAGGTTGCAGTCGAAACGGTTGAGGTGCAGGGGGCTCAAGCCCTTTTTAGCCACCTGATCCCGACATTTCGCGCCACCTTACGAACGTATTCACCGTTTTAGCTAACGCTATCTCTATGGGTATCCTTCTGATCGGCTTTAACGAAGACCACTTTTCAGGCGCGCAGTGGGACGAAGTGCGCCGCGCTGCGCCGCGCTTAGAGATTCGCGCCACGAGAGACAAGGATGAAGTAACCTCTTCGCTGAGCGATATCGAAGTTGCAGCGGGGTCTTTTCCCAGGGACCTCTTGGCGAAAGCGCCGAACCTTAGGTGGTTTCAGCAGTGGGGCGCGGGCGCTGACTGGCTCCTCAAGTACCCCGACGCTGCCGAGCATCCTTTCACCCTGACGAACGTCTCAGGTGTTCACGCCGTTCCAATTAGTGAACACATTTTGTCGTTCATGCTCGCCTTTGCAAGAGGTCTGCCGGGCGCGGTACGAGACCAAGCGCAGCATAGGTGGCGCAAGGCGGACGAGCGAAGCGTCTTCGAACTTGCAGGCAAGACGGCGCTGCTTATCGGCGTAGGCGCAATCGGTGAACGCACGGCTAAGCTCGCCGCCACCTTGGGAATGCGCGTTTGGGGCGTACGGCGTGATCCCTCGAAAGAGGTTGCGTGTGTGGAAAAGATGGTGACTCGAGACGAACTCCACACCCTCTTACCCGAAGCGGATTTCGTCATTCTTACCGTTCCCTTAACCAAAGAGACGCGGCACATGATGTCGGCGGACGAATTCGGGGCGATGAAAGATTCGGGCTACCTCATCAACATTGGGCGCGGCGGCACCGTGAACGAGGCTGACCTCATCTGGGCGCTACAGGAAGGACAAATTGCCGGAGCAGGCTTAGACGTATTTGAAGAGGAGCCGCTGCCGGAAGACTCGCCGCTCTGGGAGATGGAGAACGTCATTGTAACGGCGCACTACTCGGGGGATACACCGCACTACGACGAAAGGGCACTAGAGATTTTTTTAGAGAATTTGCGGCGGTATGAGGCGGGGGAGGCGCTGACGCATGTGGTGGATAAGGAGCGGGGGTACTAAAGAAAGTCCCATACTTTCCTCACGGTCAGGCTGCGTTCAGGGTCTTTTCCCTATTCTCGCTTCAGCTTTCGTACGGAGCAATTAAATAGAGGGAGAAACCGATGAAACACTGTAAGAAGATTGGGCTAGCAAGCTTGAGCGTTCTCACTGCAGCGCTACTCGCGGCGTGCAATGTAGATGAGGCAGGTTTACAAACGCTCGGCAAGCATGAAGCGCTCACCATCGTACATACGCAAGGCGAGGAAGCGCAGGCACTTTATGAGAAAGCGGCTGACAACGCCCAAATAAACGCTGAGATCATCTATTTCGAGCTAGAGGAACTGCAAGACGTATTGGTGGAGAAGGCCACTGACTTCGACCTTGTTATCACCGATGTTGAATGTACGCCGCTCTGGTGCCGTGAGGATAATTGGCGCTCATCTAGGGAGATTTACGAACTGCTCGAGCGGTTCGAAAATCCCTTTCGGTGCGACCCGCGCGTTTGCGATCCGCCTGGACCTACAGATACTCTGGACTTGAGCGTTCCAGTAAGTTGGGGCTACACGGGCGTTTTCACATCTCACGGTGGCGTTGGTCCAACGCCTGTACCGATAAACGACATTCTCCGTCAAGCACGAGAAGGTGAGCTACTCGTCGGCTGGTGCGGCGGTCCCCCTTATCCCTTTCCCTTTCCGCTACCTAAGCCTTCCCCTTGGTCCTGGCCTTGGGCAGCTCTTATCGAGACGCTTGATACAGAGCTAGCGATAAACGAAGCCGACCTCTTGTTCGCACATTCGAGCCAACTTTTAGGCGCGGTAGAGCAGACCGACCTCTCACCCCTTCTGACGGAGGGACTCGAGCCTCGGGTAGATATGACGCAGGCGTACCTCAGCGCAGAATCCAACGGAGAGGTCGCCGGGGCGTTTCTAAGTGCACTGCTTCAAGACGAGGTGCAGGTTACCGCGTTCGAAGAGATGGGAACGCTACCGGTGACGGAAAGAGCACTTGCAGAGGTCGGCGAGATGGGCTTGGTACCCTTTATTGACTATGCGCTCGAGAACCATCCAGTAATGTCGTTACGCTAGACTAACAAGCCATACGATAATTAAAAGAGGGTACAGTGAACTGTACCCTCTAAAATTTTATCGATTCCGACCTCTACACAAACGCACTTAACCCCGTCACCGCACGCCCCACCACGAGCGTATTGATCTCGTTCGTCCCCTCATACGAGTAGATCGCTTCGGTATCGCAGAAGTAGCGAGCGACGTGGTTTTCCAAGAGAATCCCTTTACCGCCGAACGCTTCGCGGGCTAGGGCGACGGACTCGCGGCAGCGCTTCGCGGAGAAGACTTTGGCAAGTGAGGCTTGCTCGTCGGTCATCTCGCCCAGGTCTTGCATCTGCGAGAGGCGCACGCACATCGTTTGCAGCGCGGTGGTGTTGCCGAGCATCTGCACTAAGAGGTTCTGGACGAGCTGATAGTTGGCAATCGGACGCCCGAACTGGGTGCGGCTCTGGGCGTAGGCGTGCGCCTTTTCGTACGCGCCCATCGAGCAGCCGACGCCTTGCCAAGCGACGCCCGCGCGGGTCATGCGCAGCACATTGGCGGTGGCGCGGAACGAGTTGGCGTTTTGGAGGCGGTCCTCTTCCGCGACGCGGCAGTTCTGCATGGTGATGTGACCGTTTTCAACAGCGCGTAGGGCGATCTTACCCTCGATTTTCTTCACGCTAAAGCCGGGCGTGTCGTTGCGGACGATGAAGCCTTTGACCTGTCCGTCGTCCTCGTCGCGAGCCCAAATGATCGTGATGTCGCTAAACGTCGAGTTGCCGATCCAGTACTTCTCGCCGTTTAAGACCCACTCGTCCCCCTCGCGGCGGCAGGTGGTCTTCATGCCTTGCGAGACGGCGGAGCCGACGTCGGGCTCGGTCAGACCGAACGCGCCGATGACTCTCCATATCGCGCATTTTGGGGAGCCACTTGCGCTTCTGCGCTTCGGAGCCGCCGACCAAAATCGAGCACATGGCGAGACCGGCGTGAACACCGAAGAAGACGGTTGTGGACACGTCGATGCGCGACATCTCCATCGTGGTGATACCCTCGATCATCGAAGCGTCGGGGGTGCGCTCGCCGTTCTCGTCGAAAATCTCTTTGATGAGGTTTAACTCGCGGAACTTGGGGATGAGTTCTTGGGGGAACTCGTCGCGCTGCCAGTAGTCGTTGATGATCGGCTCGACTTCGTTCTCCATAAAGGCGCGGAGCTTCATCTGAATCATGCGTTGGCGCTCGGTGAAGGTCGAAGCCATGTCGTAGAAGTCGCCGTTGGCGGGGGGCAAGTCGCTCGCCTCTTTTGGTGCAGCCATCTTCATCATGCGGTTCAAGGTTTTCTCGTCCATCGAGGAGACCATGCCGATGAGCTTGTTGAGGTCAACCTTTTCGGACAGTTTCGCGACCTTATCCACGTCGAGCTTGTTCATCAGCTCCATCATCTTCATAGGGTTTTTAATCGCCATGCGTTGCTCCAATCTTGGGTTTTACTTAGTTGCTATTCGCGGCTACAACGTCACTAAGCCTGGACGCTTTTTTGCGTTTCGACACCTATAATAGCACTCGCAGGAGGGGCTTTTCCGCTGTGTCCCTCGCCATCTTGCGCGCTACTTTCTTCACTGAGCGCGTCGCCGCGACTGAATAGGGCGTCGAGCTGCGCCTTGTAGTGCGCCTTGACCTCTTGCCGCTTAACTTTCAACGTCGGCGTGAGGAGACCGCCCTCGAGCGTCAGACTCTCCGCAATCAGCGCCGCGCGTTTGACGTGTGACCAGTGCGGCAGGCTATGGTTGGCGTGCTCGATGACCTCTTTGAGATGCGTTTGCAGGGCGTCAGATTTGAGCCAATCCGCCATCTCCCCCGTTAGCTCGAGGCGCTTGGCGAAGCTCCTAAGTTGGTCCTGGCTTAAAAAGAGCAGCGCGGCGGTGTACTTCTCGCTTTCGCCCACGACTAGCGCGGTTTCGATGAGGTCGTCGGTTTCTAAAACGCCTTCCAAGGGTTGCGGCATCACGTACTTGCCCGTCGAGAGCTTGAAGAGGTTTTTGACCCGTCCGGTGATGCTGAGAAAGCCGTCTTCGGATACTTCGCCTAAGTCGCCGGTGTGAAACCAGCCCTCTTCGTCAATGACTTTATTCGTCTCTTTAGGGTTGTTGTAGTAGCCCTTCATGATGTGCGGACCGCGCGTCAAGATTTCGCCCTCTTCGCTCAGCTTGACCTCTGCGCCAGCTAAGACTTGCCCAACCGTGCCAGCGCGGTTCGCCTCGGGGCGGTTGTAGGCGATGATGGGGCTCGTCTCGGTGAGACCGTAGCCTTGCAACACGTCGATGCCGACTGCGCCGAAGAGGTGCACCAGTTCGGGGCGCAAGGCTGCGCCGCCCACGATGACTAAGCGCATTTCGCCGCCCAAAGCCGCGCGCCAACGCGCTAAGACGAGCCTGTCGGCGGCGCGCAGTTGCAGCGCGTAGAGGCTCTTAGGCATCTCACCGACGCGGTAGCGCCGCGCCAACTCTAGCGCCCAGTCGAAAAGCCGCTTTTTAGTGCCGGAGAGGGCGCTGCCCGCCGTAAGGATGCGCTCGTAGACCTTTTCCAACACGCGCGGCACGGTGGCAAAAACAGTGGGCTCCACGTCGCGCAGGTGCTCGCCGACCTTGTCCGGCGTCGTGAAGTACACCGCGACGCCCCACGCCATATAGCCGTACTGGATCGCCCGCGCGAACACGTGCGTGAGGGGCAAAAAGGAGAGCGCCACCTCTTCGCCGCGTTTAAGGTCGTGGATGCCGCTAAAGGCTGCGACCGCGTTTGAGGATAGGTTCTCGTGACTGAGCATGACGCCTTTGGGCGTACCCGTCGTGCCGGAGGTGTAGATGATGGTGGCGAGGTCGTCCGGTTGCAGGTCCGCGCGGAGCGCTTTAACCGCGTCTGGACGCTCGCGGCGCACGTGCTCACCGCGTTCTTGCACGTCGCTGTAAGAGAGAAGAGGGAGCTTAGAGGTTGAGGGAGCGTTCTCGGCGTCGCAAATGAGGAGGGACTCGAGCCCCTTCACATTACCCAACAGCGGCTCGATATCGGCTAAAAGTGCCCCGTCCGAAACGGCGAGCACCTTCGCCTGGGTCTCATCTAATATAAAGCGTATCGCCTCGGGTGCGTGCGTGAGGTAAATCGGCACGCTGACCAAGCCCGCGATAGCGCACGCCATGTCGAGGAGGCAGAACGAGAGGTCGCTGTGCGTGAAAAAGGCGACGCGGTCGCCTCTCTCTAAGCCCAGATCGGTAAGCCCGAGCGCTAAAGCTTCGCTCTGGGTGCGGAAGTCAGCGGTAGACAGGGGCTGCCACACGCCCTCCCTAAACTGATTAAACGCCCGCTCGTTCGGGTTGTTGCGGCACGCTTCGTCGAGCAAAGAGGGCAGCGTGCGCCCCAAAACGGCGTGCCCCGTCCCTTCGGGGGCGGTGTAGATACCTGTGGACTCGGGTGCGGAAGGGTGGGGCACCCGAGAGACGCTTTTCGCTGCCGTGTTCATGGTTCTCCTTTGACTCGTCTGCACGTCGCTTTCGCTGCATTTTTTAGCGCGTTTCTCACAGCGGTAGCCCTGCTGCAGCAACTTCGCTATAGGTTTCCCTAGATTGTTTTCTTTACTATAAGGATTTCATATAGCTAAGCGGGCTCAGAGCACACAAAAACGCTTTGCGAAAGTGTAGAGAAACCTTTATAAAGCCTTCATCTAGCGTTCCTCGGACACCAGCGCCACCGCTTCGGGTTTCGCCACCGTGACTGCGCCCGTCGGCGCGGCGTTCACCGCGCCCAACATGCCAAGGACGTTACCGAAGCGAAGCACGGTGTCCTTCGTTTTTTCGGTGATGAAGAGGTCGCTGCCGTGGGATGCTGCGCCGACGGGGTTGCCCAGCATGGTGCTCGGTCCGGCGAGTTGCGCCTTGACTTCGGTCTCGCCCTCGGCGGTGCTCGCGTTCTCGAGCACAAACACCTTGCCGTCCGTGTCGAAACCCGGCTGGTCGGCGGTGGTCGCCGCGCCCACGTCCGTTGCGATGAGCACGTCTTCGTCCGCTAAGTAGACGAGGTCGTGGATGTTAGCAGATGCCTGTCCGCCTCCTGAAAAGGGCGTGATGACGCGGTCCGGTCCGCCCTCGCCCCGGTTGACGAGGTAGTCGTCGAAGACGAGCACCGTGCCGTCGGTGCCGCCGACGAAAAGCCTGTCCGCCGCCGTGTCGAAGGCGAGACCCCAAGGACGGCGCGGCTCGCCCGCTTCCGTCAGACCAAGCTCGGACGTGACGAAGCGCGGCGCGGCGTCACTACCGGCTCGAGTGTCGAAAACAGCCACCTTCGCCTCGGCAAAGTCCGAGACGATGACGACGCCTGAGTCGTCCGCTAAAGCGAGGTCTTTCGGTCCCACTAAACCCGCCGCTTCGCCCGTGATAAGGCGGTCTCTGGACGAATCGAAGCCCGTCCGGTTCATGAAGTCTTCGATGACCATAACGCCGCCGGGCGCAGCTTCGGCGGGTCCGTCGTCGAAGGTGATGTAGGCGTCGCCAGCGGCGTCTAAGCGGAGGTACTCGAGGCTTTTAGGCACGTCCGTAGTCTCACCTTCCACTGTGTTGGAGGTGTCGAAGGTGATGCTCGAGGCGGACATGTCGAGGGGCGCGCGAAAGATCAGCCCTTGAGAGGGGTCGCTCGGCACGGTGGGCGGCGGCGGCTTGCTCACGATGATCACGTCGGCGCTTTCACCCCGCGCGAGGGCGAAGCCCGGTCCTGGTAACTCCCCGACCCAGCCTCCTACGAACAGCGCGAATAGGGGGGCGGACAAGAGCGTCTTGACCCTGAACACACATACATTTCGTCTCTTCATAGCACAAGCCTCCCTGATTTGGTCCGCAAGGACAGTTTAACAGCTCGTCATGGAGGTCACAGTGCAAGGGGAAGTACAAAGTTGGGGTGAGGTTGGGTGACGAGCGTTAGGGCGTATAGGTCACCTGCACAGACGCGGTTACACGCTCGCCGTTTCTGTCCGTGGCGACGACCTCGAGCGTATTTTGCCCCTCGCGCAGCCCGTTTACCGTGAAGCTGAAGCGGTTGTTCGCCGCGCTCGTTCGGGTGGGCTCGCCGCCATTCAGGGTGTAGCTGAGGTCTCTTATGGAGGGGTCGAGCGCGCCGCTGACGATGAGGCTGTCCGCCGACACGGTGCTGCCGTCTTCGGGCGTAGTGATCTCGAGGGGCGCGTTCGCGACCGGGTTGAGGAGTGACACTTTGCTCAGCGGGTTCGTCGGTTGCGGGCTGCCGCCAGCGGGCTCGAGGCTCAAGTAGAGCGAGGCGAATCCGCCCGCGTCCACTTCAAAGACGTCGTCTCGCGAGGTGAGAAGGGACTCCAAAGTCTCCCCACCTTCCGGGTCCCAGTCGCTGCTGGTATGCCCCCAGGCTTGGTAGGTGCGCCCTTGAGGTGCGTTCTCACTGAGCACGAAGAGCACCTCGGCGGGTCTTTCCGAGACTAAAAGGGCGCTGCCGATAGGCTCGGTGCGGTCGCTTGTTAAGACGTTCTCGAGCACGACCTTTTGTACCTCTGGGCGCGCGAGGTAATGGCTCAAGAGGCGTTCGTCGGCGCGGACTTGCTGGAGGGTTCCGTAGGTATCGAAGCCCCACAAGAACCCACCAAGGGCGAGCACAAACGCGAAAGCAGCGGCGAGCGGCCAAGCGTAAGACACGCTTGGTCGCGTCGTCGGCAGCGGAAGGGGTGTGGTGTCACGGACCTCGCTGGCTTTACCGCCTCGAGGCTCATCCGACACAAATTCGGCAAGTTCAGGGAGTCGCGCGCCCGCCAGCTCCGCTTTGACCGCCCGTAAAAGGCGCTCGGGTGGCGGCTCGCTCGGCAATGCTTCGCTCAGCACGACGAGCGGCTCGGCTAGGTCCCACGCCTCGTTTTGACATTCGGCGCAACCCGCTAGGTGCGCCTCGACCGCGGCGACCTCTGCGGGGGTGAGCAGTCCCAGCACGTAGTCGGGCAAGAGGTCTTTGGGATGGTCGCTCGACATGGTCAGAGGCTCACTCATCGCTTCGTCCCTGCTTTTGCGTGATCTCTGAGTTTGAGCAGCGCGCGGCGCAGCTTGCTCTTCAAGGTGCCCAGGGGCAGCCCGGTCAGTTCGGCGAGTTCGGCGTGCGTGTACCCCTTGTAGAACGCGCCCTCGACAAGCTCCCGCTCCTCGCCACTCAGCGTCGCCAAGAGGTCTTGGGCGTAGAGGCGCGTCGTCTGCTCGCTCTGAGGCGCGACGAAGGGGACGCTGGGCTCGTGCACGTCCCAGCCGCTCGCTTTGGTAGGACGCGCTTTGCGCCGTCTCAGCCTCGAGAGCGCTTTATTGCGCGCGACGGTGAAGACGAAGGCTCGAGGCGAGCGTTCGGGCGTGTTGTAGAGGTGCGCTTTGCGGCACAACGTTAGGAACGTATCTTGCACGACCTCTTCAGTCTCCTCTCTGCTCCTGAGTAACTCGAACGCTAGTGCAAAAACGCCTCCACCTAGACGAGTGTAAAGCTCATCCAGGGCGCTTTCGTCGCCGCGCCCTAGACGGATGACGAGGGCTGCCTCCGGGTCCACCGGCGGGTCGACTGACGAATCTGGCGGCAAATCTGGCGGCGAGCCCTTCACGCTCTACCCATCTTTACGCGCGCACCTCAGGGTTTGGATGCTTTGTCACGTTCAAAGTGGAAAAATTCACGCCTCAACAGCTCCTTTTGGCAGCGCACGAACGTCTCGTAGTCCCTCATCTGCGCCGTACCTCGGACGACCGCTTCCTCGACCTGGTGGATAAGGACCAAGAGGTCATCTTTCGGGAGACACTGGATGTCGCTCAGCTTCACCCCTACGCCGGCTTCCGCACTGTATCTACGTTTTACCATAGCGTCGTCAATGCCCTTTCCTCACGCTTCATCTGTAAAGAAACGCGCGCCAGAGCGTTTTAGATGCGCGAGAAGCCGTCTGTCTTCCCTCTTCGCTCACTCGGGCTGTGCAGCGCCGAATTTCATCACGCGGACGCATCCAAAGTGAAATTTCATGCGTTAGGTGAGTTAAAGGGAAAAAGCGCCGAGGGTCAGCTAGCGGCTCGGCGGCGCGTTCTAGTTCAGGAGGAGGCAGCCCTAGAGAAGCTTTTCACCTCGGCAACATCTCGAGCCTAAAGAAACCTCAGATCATCTCAACGCGACTCGCGAGAGGAAACAATGACGCAACCAACCCGCAAAGAGAAACGTCCATACCGACTACTAGTATTCCTCCTCACCGCCGGACTGCTCGCCGCGTGCGGCACGCCGTTCACTGAGCCAACCGAGCCAGCACCAAATGACCCAAGCGCGTCCCCCGTGACGCTGAGCGAGCCCGCCGTCTGCACGGACGTCTCGGGCGACTGCACGCTCATGTTGAGCGGCGACGCACTGACCCTCGCGGGCACCGTGAGCGTCCCGGTAACGAACATGCGCTACACCGTGCAAGGCAGTACCGACGAGGTCATCAGCGCGGACAACCCCGTCACGCTGGACGGCGGCACCTTCACGATTGACCTCTCCGACCTCGCGATGGGCGGCTACACGGTCACCATCACCGTCCAAACGACGGACGGCGACACGCTCACTGTTGTCGTCGTGGTGGTTGTGAATCCTGCGTCCGGCGGCTTCGTTCCCGACGAGCGCACTGTTTATGTCTCCAATAACGGCCCGGAAAACGCCGGTCTCATCGACACCTTCAACCAGCGCTTCGAGTTACAGAGCACCTTTAACGCGGGCAACAACGAGGGCGTTGAGGTGGACCACTTCGGCAACGTGTACCAAGCGGGCGACGGGGAAAACGGCCCCAGCATCCGCATCATTGCGCAGCTCTACGACAGACCGGAGAACGCAAGCGAATTCGACCCTGAGCTAGACCGTGAGATCAGCGGTGACGCAACCGGTCTCGTGGCTCCTAAGGGTATCGAGCTAGCCGAGGACGCGGGTCTCATCATCGCCGCCGACTTCGGCGACGGCGACCTCAAGGTCTTTAACGCTTCAGACAGCGGCAACGCTTCACCTGTTGCCACGACCGCGCTGGACGCCGCGCCCTGGGACGTCGCTTACGACCCGAACACGGACCGCCTTTTCGTTGCGATCACGGACGGTACCATCGGCGTCTTTGACAGCTACCTAGAGGACTACGGCGCGAATGGCCCCAGCCGCCTCATCACCCCCGCTCAAGACGGCGAAAAAATCTCGGACAACATCCACGGCGTCGCCTACGACTCAGGCTCGGACACACTCGTCGTCACGGACGTCGGCGCGGCGACCACGCCTGACCAGCCCGGCTTCAAGACTGACGGCAGCATCTACGCTTTCCTAAACGCGAGCACCTTGGACGGCAACGCTACCCCGGACCGCCTTATCAGAGGTCGCTGGACACTCCTCGGCAACCCAGTTGATGTGATCTTCAACGGTTACGACGAGGTTCGCATCGCTGAAAAAGCCAACGATGTCTTGCTCATCTTCGACGACTTCTTCGCGCCGGACGCACCGGACGGCGAGGTCATGCCGGACCTGGTCAAGCCCGAGACGAAGCCCGAGTCGCTCGTGGCTGCGCCGATGGACTTCGACGCGCCTGAGCCAAGCCCCGAGCCCAACCCAGAACCCACTCCTGAGCCTACACAAAACCCTGACGTGACCGACATCGACGACGCCGAAATAGAGATCGACGCGCTCTTCGCGGTCAGCAACGCGCCCGAGTCGGGCGACGATTTCGTCGTCAAGTTAGCGCCCGACCTCTCGGAAAGCCTCGGCGCGTTCGACACGTCAGACGTGACCAGCAACCCCGAGAACCTCACCTTTGATACTAGTGGGAACGGCTACCTTACCTTTGACAATGGCGACACGCCTAGCGAAGGCGGCATCTTATTCGTCGATGGCTTAGCAGCGCAGGACGGCGGAGAGGTTGAAGAAAGCCGCACTATCATGGGCGATAAGACAAACCTCGTCGCGCCCAAAGGGTTGGACGTCGTAAGTTCGCTAGGTATCGTCATCGTCGCTGACTTCGGCGCAAAGGACATCAAGGTGTTCAGCACTGACGCGGAGGGCAACGCCGCCCCGCGCTACACCACCGACCTCGGCAACGACGAGCGCAGCGTCTGGGACTTGGACTACGACCCCGCGAGCGACACCCTCTTCGCGGCGGGAACGGACGGCGTCGTGCTCGTTTATGAAAACTACACCGAAGACTATGATGACGGTCCCGAGCGCGAAATCACCCCGACGAGAGCGGGCGAAAAGGCCTCAGCGAACCTGCACGGTATCGTCCACGTCGCGGACCAAGACCTGCTCATCCTCTCGGACGTAGGCGCGGCGACCACGCCCGACCAAGACGGGTTCGACGCGGACGGCGCACTTTACGTCCTGACCGACGCGAGCAGTGCGAATGGCGATGTTGAAGTGAGCGCGCGCGTGCGCGGACCCAATACGACACTGGGTAACCCAGTAGACATCACCTTTGACGGCGAAACCCTTTTCGTCGCGGAGAAGACCAAGGACAGCGTGCTCGCGTTCAATAACATCCTAGATTACGACAAGGGCGACTGGAACATTAAACCGTCTACATCGGTAGACGTCGATAACGCCGAGTCGGTCGCGCTCGCGCCAGAGTTTCTCTCCCAGTAATACCGCGTTCTAAACGCTTAAAAGCGCACCTCGAGGTGCGCTTTTTCGTGTAGGTTGACCGCTTCACCACTCGGCTCACCTCACTCGACCTCTTGGGGACTCGTGAGGTTATCTTGAGGAACGCCCAGGAACTCGTAGTGTAGGTATCTTTCAAGACCTCTCGAGCGCAGTTCGGTAGCTCGCAGACTCAGCTCGACATCTAAAGCAGACGCACCTCATTGAACGGACGTTAGGGACTCCAAGACGGCATGTCACCCGGCACGATAGGACGCGGCTCCCCTTGAAGGGGCACGACGACCACTTGTGACCTCGGTTGCCCGTCCTCCACCGTCAACATCGGCAGTGCGAGCGCGTCGCTCGCTGGCGACCAGAGGCGGTGGCTGAGCGCGTACTGGTCGAAAAAGGGCAGATATTGACCGATGAACAGAGGGCTCGGCGCGAAGGTCGTGAGCCGCTCGCTCACGCCGCTCGCCACATCAACAACCGAGAGGTTGAGGAGCAGCGGAGCCCTGGGCTGGGAGGTTGGGGTACGCAAGCTGACCTGCGTCATCGGCGCTCGCGCCTGTTGTCCCTCGTCCTCGCTTGTCAGCGGCGAGAGGTAGGCGATTTTGCTGCCGTCCGGCGACCAGAAAAAGGCGATGGCGACCTCCTCGACGAGCGGCGTCAGGTCGCCCGTCGCGGCGTCTAGGAGGCGAATCGGTCCGTAGGTATGCGGCGCAGCAACGGGCGGGCTCATCAGCGCGAGCGTGTCCTCAGCGGGGCTCCACGACAGGGCGACGAGCCCCTGGTGCGGCACCTCACGCCGCTCGCTTTCGCCTGCCCCTTCCGTTGTGTCCGCTAAGACGACGCGACCGCGCCCCGCAGCGTCTATCTCCGCGTAGGCGATGTAGTCGCCACTCGCCGAGATGCCCGGCGCTTGGAAGAGCCCGGGGTTGGAGAGGTTTTCGGTGAGGTTATCCTCCGCCGCCGCCATGAAGCCGAGCCGCGCGTCCTCTCCCGTCAGTCCGGTATGCACGAGCAAACGCTGCGCGTCCTCGGTCCACTGCCAGTAAAAAGGGCTCCCCGTCGAGAGAAGTCGGCTCTCTTCGGGGTTGTCCTCGCGGCTCACAGGCGCGAGGTGCAGCGCTAGCCCGACCTCGGGGCGGTTGGCGAGAAAGCTGATGGTCTCGGAGTCGGGCGACCAGTAGAGATAGATGGGCGCTTCGCGTTGGCTGCTGTAGTGACGCGCGGGTTCGCCCCACGCCGCGTCCGCGACGCTAAAGACGGCCGCGCCCTCCGCGTCCGCGCCGATAACGGCAATCCGCTCGCCGTCAGGTGACCACGCCGGGAACTGGTAGCGTCCCGGTTCCGCAAGAATTCTTGTTTGCGATCCGTCCGGCTCCACCGTCGCCAGCTCGCCCGCCGGCGTCACGTAAGCGATGCGCTGCGCCGCAGCCGTGCTCAAGAGCAGCAACCAAAGGCTGCATAGGTATACTGTAGTTTTCATAGGACAGTGTAGCAACCCGGGGTTAGGCGTCACCATGAGTTAGCTTCCCGTTGAGATGTCAGCGGCTCCAAGTCGAATGTTTCTGCGTACTCCCGTCGAGGCGCGCTACTACAACCAGACCTTTGCAACCCTTTAATCTGACCCTTGCACCGTTCCAGATAGCGCCACGACCCCGATTTTTTAATCCTGCGAAGTCATGCTCGAGCCTGAACAGAAGCGAGAACTCCCTTACGGCTCCTTTCACCTTCAGCCTTTATGGTGAAGAGATGCCTAGCGGACGCACCCACGAAGCCATCAACCTCACCGCCTTCGGTCTTCTCGTGAGCGGCTACGCGCTCGCCCAGTCGCAGGGCTACACCGCCGAATACGACGTGCTCTTAGCGCCCGAAACGGTCGGCGTCTTTACGGCGGCGTATTTTACCGGCACGTATCTCGTCACCCCCGACCTCGACCTCGCCGAGAACCGCGTGCGCGCGAAGAGTAACTGGGGGCTCTTGGGGCTCCTCTGGGTGCCTTACGGTAAGCTCTTCAAGCACCGGGGGCTCTCGCACTCCTGGCTCGTTGGTCCGCTGACCCGCCTTCTCTACATGGCGCTCGTCGCGCTCGCGCTAGGGTGGGGCGTGTCGGCGCTCTCGCCCTTTTTCGGCTACACCTTCCGCATCCGCCTAGCCTTACGTGAAAACTGGCAAGAACTCGCCGTCGGCGCGCTCGCGGGCTACTACCTCTCGCAGTGGCTCCACCTCTTAGCGGACGGTATCCAGCCTGACCACATGTGGAAAGGACGCAAGCGGCGGCGCAAGAAGCGCTGACGCGCCATACTAACTACTCTGTTAATTAAAGAATGAGTAATGTCATTCTGAACGTAACCCATTCGACTTTGCTCAGGGCAGGCTGTGGAGTGAAAGAATCTCTGCATTCGCCTTCTCCTCCGTGAGAGATTGCGAGGCGAGACCCCTCGACTGCGCTTCGCTTCGCAAGGCTACGCCCGACTACGTGAACGGGGTGACAACAGTGTTGCGAAACTTGATCAACGGTGTACTAATATGCTCAAACGCTATTCACCCTTGAAGTTCGGCGCGCGTTTCTCTCTAAACGCGGCGACCCCTTCGCGCACGTCGGCGGTGTTCGAGGCGACTTCTTGGAGTTTCGCCTCGAGCCCGAGCTGCGCCTCTAAGTCGTGATGCGCCGAGGCGTTGATCTCCTCTTTGACCAGCGCGAACGCCTTGGTGGGTCCCTGCGCCAAACGCCGGGTCAGCGCCCAGGCGGTCTCCGCGAAGTCCTCAGCCGGAACGATTTGCTCGGCTAAGCCTAGATTTAGCGCCTCCTCTGCTCCCACCTTTCGCCCGGTGTAGGTCAGTTCGAAGGCGCGTCCCCGGCCGACTAGGCGCGGCAAAAAGTAGCTCGCCGAGGCGTCCATGACCAAGCCGATGCCCGTGAACCCGACGGCGAAGGCGGCCGCGGATGAAAGTAAGCGCGTGTCACATGCGAGCGCTAAAGACATTCCCGCGCCCGCCGCCACGCCGTTGACGCCCGCGATAACGGGCTTAGGCATCGTCGCGATAGCCCGAACGACGGGGTTGTAGTAAGTTTCGATGAGGTCTTCGAAGTTTCCGTCTACGGGCGTCGAGGCGAGGTCCGCGCCCGCCGAGAAGCCGCGCCCTGCGCCCGTCAAGAGAACGGCGCGAACGTCGTCCGCCGCCGCCGCCTCTTGCAGCGCGTCTCGCAGTTCACCTAAGAGGTCTAGCGAGAGGGCGTTGAGCACGTCGGGGCGGTTGAGGGTGATTCGCAGGGCGGCGTCTTGGTGGGTCAGCTCGAGCGTCTCGACGTCCGGCGGTGCGTAAGCCATAAGGGGTCCTTTCGAAAGGGGCGAGCGATTAGGTACCAGCTTAAAACCACGCCGTTCAGATACCTCGTCTGTGTACCTCGCTAAGCTCGCTGACTAAGCTCCAAAATCACGTCGTAATCGTCGGGCATTGCCGCGTCACCGAGCGCGGCTTTGTTGCGCCGCACCTCGCCGCACGTCTGGCAGTGGTGAACGATGACCCAGCCTTTTTTGCCGCTGTAATCCACGCTCACGGGCTCCAACACGCCGCCGCAGTCGCTCGCCCTGTCGCCGGGGAAAACGTCGACGTGAAGCGAGTAGAGGCAGTGCGGGCAGTGGTTGCGGTACGAGCCGTTCGCGAGGGGCGGCACGTCGCGGCCGCAGTGGACGCAGGCGAAGCCCGTGTTGGTTCCTTGAGCGGTGAAGCGGCGCATAGGAACAGAATACAAGAGGAAAGGACTGAGGACTAAGAGAAAACTTTTACCTCAGTCCTCTCAACTTTCGTAAAGCTACTCGTACATAAACACGTGGAGGTTCAACTTATGGCCCACCTTGCAGGGTGCCGGTAGTGATGCCGTACTCGAGCGCCGGCTCCTCCTCCCCAACAAAGATATTCACGGTGCGTTCGAAACTCGGGTTCATCGTGTCGGCGATCTGCGCGGTAACTTGCTGTGTGCCGTTGACGGTGTCAGCTAAGTCGAGCGTGACCGTCGCGCCGCAGCCGTACTGTGCCAAGAGGTCGCGGCTCACTGCGACCTGACGCCAGGGCTGTAAGGGGATGCTGCACGCGCCCGACTCGGCGGTGATGAACGCGAAACCGACGCGGCTCAAGTTGACCGCTCCAGTCGGGGTAGCTTGCGCCCCCTCTACGGGAGCCGCCGCCTCTTCGCCCGCTTGCGCGCCCTCCGTGCCCGCCTCAGTATCCGCGGTATTCGCCTCTGCATCTGACGCACCCTCGGCGTCCGCTTCGCCCCCTCCTTCTCCCTCCGAGGGTGCGGCGCTCTCGGCAGCGTCGCCTTCAGCCGTTTGCGCCGCGTCGTCCTCCGCGTTCTCTACGGACACACCCTCAGCGGCGCTCGTTTCCTCGGGCGTCACGTCCACGGCGCTCACCTCTTCCGAGGGCTGATTCTGCGCGGCTTCCCCTTGCTCCGCTTGGTTTTCCGCCGGATTTCCAGAAGGATTCGCGGCGTCGTTCGATGTCTGCTCCGCGTTAGGCGGGTCTTCCGCCGAGCCGCCCCGCATAGGCGCGGCGCTCAAGGCGAGCACGAGGATGGCGACGAGCAGAACGCC
The DNA here is from genome assembly GCA_965213925.1 of Trueperaceae bacterium. Lineage (GTDB taxonomy): Bacteria > Deinococcota > Deinococci > Deinococcales > Trueperaceae > CBDBZX01. The sequence continues at coordinate 2,407,642 of OZ243927.1, read as the reverse complement.
GATTCCGGCGAGCAGGGCAAGGTCAATCTGACGCTGATTCATACCCCTATAGTGAGCTTCTTAACACAGGAATGTCAATATCTTGTAGCGTGCTCGGTTACTCGCCGTCTTGCAAAATCGAATTACGTCGTCGAGGCCTTCTCTCAGTGATAGGGAGTGAAGTGGGGTCCGTATGTCTTCATAAACTATGTCTTCATAAATGTAGTACCTTCACTTGCAACGCCTCTCTTTTCCTAGCAGCATGGAACTATGGATTTTGAAGACGCGATGCTTTGGGGAATCGGCGCAACGGCGCTCCTCTTTATCGGCCTTCTCGCTTTCGGCACGCCCCTTTTCTGGAGCTTGGGGCTCAGCTTGCTAGGGGGCGTAGGCGCGACGTTCTACATGTTTCGCCGGGGCAATAAGCCTAAAGAAACGGACAACAAGCCTAAGTGAAAGTGGCTCGTCAGCGCCTCGGCACCATTTATTTACACCAGAAAAACTGAAGGGCGTCACCGCGCGAGGCGACCACTGTGTAAAGATTCGAAATATCGAGCCCTCTCACGAACGCCAGCGCGTCAATCTTTCATGCTCCGCTCAACAACGCTGAGCGCGCGGCTCAGTTCGCGCCGCAGCGCGAGCATCGTCATCATCTCCGGGAACGTCTTTACACTAAGCCCCGCCGTTTTCTGTGACGCCTTACGCAAATGCTGATGCAATTTTCGGAGTTCTGCGTCGCTCACGTCTTCTCCTTTCTTGCAGCCCCCTAAAGCTGAAGCTACGCTGTCCTCAAGGGTCTGCTGCTCGCTTCATAGTTAAGGCTTTGTGAATATAATAAAGTAAACCCCAATTCGGAAAAGGGAAATTCAAAGCTCAAATGCCCCTAAACGGCTGAGTTGGTAAGCGAGCAAGGTGGTGTAAACGTGCAGGATGCAGCCCACCGTCGAGCGGTAGGGTCTGTCAGAGAGTCCAAGTCTATCCAAGGACGAGAAGACCGACTCAACGATGCGGTGTCCTTGGTAAAGCCTCTGCTCACGCTTGGGCGGGGGTAGCTGGTTGCTGCGGCGCGGGGTTATAAGGTCAACCGCTTGGGAGGCAACGTCGGCTTTAAGCTCGGAGCTGATATAGCCTTTATCGGCGGTTACAATGGCGTAAGTGAGTTTGTCTAGTAGGCGAGGCGCGACCTTAACATCATGTTCGTTCGCGCCTCGCAGCAGTACCTCACAGAGTCTGCCTGTATCGTCCACACGCGCATGAAGCCGAAAGCCATAGAAGGTGGTGTTATGGACGTGGTCACGCCCATAACTGCCCGCAAGCTTGGTCCTTTTAGCACGGGCAAAATCTACTACTTCTAGTTTCTTCGAGTCGAGGTGCTGTTTCGTCGTGTTATGCCCGGTGCAAAGCTGTTTAACCGCGAGAATAATCTGTCCTATCAGGAGGCGCTTACGCTCACAAAACGTTGAGGGTACAGGTACGTCCACGCCGAACGATGCAGCAACTTCAAGCATCTTCCGGCTATAGCGAAAACTCGACAGCTTCTGATAGACCGCTAAGGCGATGATGAACGAGTCTGGAAAAACAGGAGCACGTCCTTGAGGGGCTTTTCTACGCTTCTTGAGGGGTAAACGTTCGACGGCTTGTATAATCTCTTCGAGGGTTGGGATTTTGCGCATACATCATTGCAACCCTCACTTCTCCCGCTGTCAAATCTTTTCCGAATTGGCGTAAGTAAGGCGCCTATCATTATGTAACCTAAGTTCGAAGTCAAATCAGGACAGGGAGAGGGTCAATGTCAGCTCCCAGATTCAGCGAAGGCTTCTTGGGCTGGTGCTGATAGGCGATGAGTCCAGCGATGAGATTGACAGCAAAGTTAGCAGGCTTTCGGTGTCTGGTGTGCTCAATCTGCGAGATATTCTTGAGCTGATCGTTCACCGTTTCGATCCAGTCAAGCTGGACGAACGGTGATGAACCGCTTGCGCAGGAGAATCTTGTCCTCAAGCTTCAGCGCGCTTTTCATGTTCTTGCGGATGGTCGTGATGAGTTCTATGCCTTGCTCAAAGAACTTTTCGAAGAGGTCTTGTGAGAGATAACCCTTGTCACCGAAAAGCTTACCGAACAGGTTTTGCGTAAGTACACCGAGCGGCTTGCGATCATCCGTATCGCCAGGCGTTAGATAGACGGCGAGCAGTTCACCCTTATCGTTGATGATGAGATGCAGCTCGAAACCATAGAACCAACCCATGCCGGTACAGCCACGCGCTGCTAAGCCTGCAAAGACCTTGTTGCGTTCAATACGTTTGTTGTGGCGCACTGCCACATGCGTGCTATCTACAAAGCTGATACCTGTTACTTCACCTATACTCGCTCGCAGATAGGCGCAAAGCGGCAGCAAAACCTCTGAGGTCAGTTCTACAAAGCGCGAGTACGATACCAGTGCTGGAAACTCACCTTTAAGCTGCTTGCACACGTGTTTCTGGTAGTGGCTCTTGAAGTCTCGGTAGCCTGAACTGTGAAAGTGAATCATGATCGTCATCACTTCGCTTACGCTCAAGCGGCACTTAGGACCACGCTTTCTACTCTCAGCAAGCTGCTGTTTATGTGCCCAGAGCGCGAAGCCTCTGCAGAAGTCATCCACCTCGCAGAACAATTCTAGTAAACTCATCCTAAGCATCTCCTTTTTTGAGCCTTCAACACCCTCATTCTAGGAGATGCTTATGCTATTTGGAAACTCCGAACTTAGGTTACTCAAACTTCGAAGCGATATCCGCCGAAAACTCTTGCTCCAACATTTTAGTAGAACCTACAAACATAACTGGAGCCGTAACGAAGACCCTTTCTGGCTCCGCTTTGCTTAATATCTCCATCAGATTCGTTCTGACAACGCATGAACTCGAGATGATTGACTTGAGCACGATGACGGCGTCCACCTTGTCAAAGGGCTCGATGTAGCGGCGAATGATAGGAGCGACGCTCACGCCGCCCAATTGCTCACGCTTGTTCCAAAAGCAAACAACATGAATATTATCCGCGTCAACTACTCCTGAGATGCTTTTTAAGAGACCACGCGCCAAGAAGTCGGCATCTTCTACGGTGAATACTAAACAAACAGAAGAGGTTTCTAAGAGTTGGCTCGAGATGTGCCTCCCCAACTCCTGACCGAGCGCTGTCATCGCTTTTTGATAGTGGGGTACGTCGCCCTTGGCGTTCAAGAGTTCGTTGAGGCTATCTTCCGCTCTAGGTGTGACCATCTCAGATATAGTTCTGTTCATAGCAGTTGCTCCCAAAACTCATCTATAACACCAGGTTTAGTATTCACGATTCTGTCCAAAAACCTGTGAAGCCTGTCACTCCCTACTCTTCCGATGGCTCCGCTATCAAAAGCGCCCGAATTGTAAATGTAACTATAGTAGCAGTTCCGCAACATACTGAGAGAGAATGCCGCAGGTATCATCTCATAACGTGTGTGCTAGACGCTGTTTTTTAGAGTGAGAGTGTCTCAAACCAGATGATACCTGCTAATAGTAGCAGAAATCACCATTGATGTGTAGCGTCAAGCCCGAAATGCGCTCAGCAGTTGCGACGGCTTCTTCCCACCGAGGCGGAGGCTCAACGTCGCTAAGTACCATCGGAACAGCGAAGGCTAAATCTTCATTGCTTTTGAGATAGTACACCGTCAAGTAAAAAATGAGTGATGTCATTTTGAACGCAACCCTTCGGCAAGCTCAGGACAGGCTCCGTGGAGCCCCCTTTCGGGGATGAACGATGAAAGAATCTCGTCTTTCATTCCCAACCAGCCGAGATGCGAGTTACAAAGTTTTGGCAGTAACCAAACGAGACCCTTACGCCTTCGGCTCAGGGTGACATACAAGAGGTAGCAATACTTAGTTGACAGTGTAATAGTCAGAAATCGCGCTCAGATACCATTCGCCGGGCGACGTTGCTTGAAGCCGGTCATAGAAAAGCGCCACGACGACCTCTCGGTGCGAAGGGCTGTCCGGTTCATACGCGCAGAGTTCGCGGAGTTCTTCGTAGCAAGGACTCGTTTCGGACCACATCTCCCTGCGCCCCCCCAACTGCCTAAAAAGCGTTATTTCCGTGCAGCGTTTAAGCTCTGCGGGCAAGTTTTCGTTGAAGCTCTTGTAGCGCTCCTCATGCGGCGTGACCAACCTTAGTAGAAATGCTGAGTCACCTCTAGCCTCGCAAAGCCTCTTTTGCAGCTTGAATTGCCTCTCTAATTTGCTGGAGTTCGCGCCCCACGTTTCCGCAGCTCCCGTCTTGAGTTGGCAGTATTCTCGAGTCTCCGCGTCAATCACTACGTCATCAACCGGACACATATCCTGAAGAAGAACGCCAAAATCTCTGCCTTGCTCAATATAGTCAAACATAGCAGTGATGAGCCGATAAACCGCGTATTCCTCTTCGTAGCGAAGCCCTTCACCGCCAGATGTGCCGCCTAGATGCTGCCTTTTTATAGCCCCGATTTCCTCTTCTGACAGCCCTGCTGCGCGAAGTTCTGCTTCGGTAAACCTCATGAGGTTCAGTCTATCTGGTTTCTACGGATGTACTTGGCTGGCTTTGTAGAATGAGGCTCGAGGGCGGGGCAGTTCTGGTTGAGAAGCGCGGTGACAACTTCAAAACGTTAGTCTCTTAACTTTGCATCAACGCTTCGACCTCATGAAGTAGTACAGGAAGTTTATTCTCCACCACATCCCACACCAGAGCGTCATCTATCAAATCGTAGCCGTGAATAAGCGTGTTGCGAAATGAGATGATACGCCCCGATTCGCCTATTTTGTTCGCCACCTTGGGGTCATGGTCTCGCAAACGGCGAATCGCCTCACCGATGATTTCAAAGTTACGCTCGACAGCTTGACGCAAAAGGCGGTCTTGTCTATAAGTCCGTTAGGGACACATTCCTCGTTTGCTCAAGAATAAACGCCGCCGCATCTCTGATGTCCTCTAACATTTTGAGCGTTCTACGCTGCATAGAGTAGTTCTCTCGTCTCATTCACGCTCTCGATAAAGTAAGGATTTTTAAGCGCCCCCTCCATCACTAAGTCAATCTTACGACCAAAGAGCGCCTCTAATCCTTCTGCGAGTCCGAAATACTGGTCGGAGAGGTTTATGGGGGCAGGCTGCTGAAAGCGCACCAAAAAGTCTAGGTCGCTGTGCTCGAGGTCAAAAGAGGTCGTTGTGGCAGAGCCGAAAACCTCTAGGCGCTCTACGAAGAATTGGCGGCAGAGGTGCTCGAGGGCGGGGCGGTTTTGGTTGAGAAGCGCAATCATACTTTTCGCATTACTCACGATAAGATGTCGAGTTTACATCTTTCTTCCAAAGCTCTTCGATTAGCAAAAGTTCTTCCCCATCTATTAGCTTGTAGCGGCTAACGATTTGTGCGTGAAGTAGTTTAGCAAGAGTCTCTTTTCTAGCAGCGAGGGTCAGCGGACCTAGACCGCGTTGTCCATTACGCCGCACCTTACATCGGTACTGAGGCAAATCTCTAATTTCGGCTAGCCAATTTCGAAATTCGAGCAAAGGGGCTAGGCTATGATGCCCCTCTTTCACCATACTCGTAACTGCACGGTCTTTTCGCACTACCGTACACGTCCAGCACCCGAATCTTCCTTTTCCGCATGGAGTACCTTTCGGATCACGAACTGTCGGACACTCACCACTAGCCTCTGTATAAAGTTCAAACAAGCGTATAGCATTTAAGCTAACAGGCTCAGTAAGAAGTGCAAGCGTTGTCCAGATATCTTTCGTACTATACTCAACAATAGGGCTGAATATAAGCGTATTTCGGTTGTTCGCCTGCCGAAAATAAAACTCTTTGTCTTGCTTGTGGCGCTCTATTGTCCTGTCTCGCTCCTTACTTTCGCCGTGTCTTATGCCCAGCAGTATAAGACTTTGCTTTTCCTTGACCGAATCTAAAACTCTCTTAACAGGGTTAATACGTAGCCTATCCGTACACCACCTAAATTTATTAGTCGGAGGCGGATAACCTCTTCCTATGACCTTGACGAAAAAGCGGTCTTCAAGCTTTGGTGTTGCGATTTCTACTTTCACAGGAATATTATGAGTCGCAGACTCTTCCAGAACGCCATTTACAGTTTCAATAACAAGGTCACGAATAAGCGGGATTTCTACGCCTGTATCTACGTAGATAAGGGTTATCGGTTTATAGACTTCCGGTAATTCTCGCAGAGCAGTGAAAACGAGCTTTAGCAGCGCAGAAGAATCTTTACCTCCACTGAACCCTAAATACCAAGGGTTAGAAGAGCCAACATACTCTTTTTGAATCAAAAGAATAGTTTTTTCATGAAGAGCATAAATCACAGTGTGTAGAGGCTATTTTTCTTCATAAGTTCTCGTGAAGCTTGGATAGTAGCTCAGACTTTTTATTTGCGATTAGGGCGTCAATCTGCTCATCTTGTAGCTCTAAATGTCGATTGACTGTAGGGAAAATTAGAAGAAAGCAAACGATGCTCGCTATCCAAAGCACTAATGCAAGAGTGATAAAGTGAGACCGTTCGACAAATTGATAGCTTCCTAGATAGACACCTGAGAAAAGGAAGCATATTGTAGATGCGTCAATAAATGAAGTCCATATTACTCCGTTGAAACGTATTATCTTGACCTTTTCCGAAAGACTTGAGTCATTATCAACGATATTGTAAAAAATACTGTTAGCAGTTTTACCGTTACACCATTTTGCTACGTTTCTTACTTCAATAGATTCGTCAGATACTGAGAGCAATCTATCAACTATTTTCTTATCTGTCTTTTGAGTAAATATCTGTTTAACGAAGCTTCTTACACTAGAAACGTGGTAAAAGACGCCCAAAACAACTGCTAACGGAACTAGTAGAGCGTTTTCAAAACTAAGGAAGGATTTTACATCGGTTATACCGAAGCTTTCTAAAAAAAGAGGAGTTCCTAAAAGTAAAATTAGAACCCCAGGCACGAATATCCTCAAGTATTTTTGTGTTTCCAAACTCATCTTGCTAATCGTAACATCATAATAAGAGCTTTGGTTTACCATTGACCTTGCTGTATTAAGAGTAGTACACTCTCCCAACACCCTTTAACTCGGTCCCGCGAGACCGGAAAGGAACCAACCATGCAAGAGGTCAACCACACAATCAAGCCCTTTCACGCCGCGCTAACGGCGCTTTTTTTTGGCCCCTCATGAGCGCAAGCGCCAACATGACCCACAAAGCCACCCTCATGACCACAGCAGAAATCAACCGCGCCCTCACGCGCATCGCCCACGAAATCGTGGAGAGCAATAAGGGCGCGGAGAACTTGGCGCTGGTGGGCATCCACACGAGAGGCGTGCCGATTGCGGAGCATCTCGCGGGGCTCATCGAGAGCTTCGAGGGCACGAAGCCTATGCTCGGCAAGCTCGACATTACGCTCTACCGCGACGACCTCTCCGAAATTGCCCTGCAACCCGTGGTGAAACGCACGGAAGTCCCCTTCGACGTTCACGGCGTGCGCGTGGTGCTCTGTGACGACGTGCTCTATACGGGGCGGACGGCAAGGGCGGCATTAGACGCGCTCATCGATATGGGGCGTCCTTCGGTCATTCAGTATGCGGTGTTGGTGGATAGAGGGCACAGGGAGTTGCCGATTCGGGCAGACTACGTGGGTAAGAACGTACCGACGAGCAAGCAGGAAGTGGTGAAGGTGAAGCTCGAGTCTGTAGACGGCGAAGAGGGCGTGGACCTCATGGAACTCGCATGATTCAGACCGTGCAAATACCCGAAGCGGCAAAGGCAAAAAAGCGGCACCTGCTCGATCTGCAGGACTGGAGCGCCGAAGAGGTCACGGCGCTCTTCAACACGGCAGACGTGATGGCGCAGGTCATGACGCGCACGATCAAAAAGGTGCCGGCGCTGCAAGGCTTTACGGTAGGGACGCTCTTCTTCGAGCCTTCGACGCGCACGCGGCTCTCCTTTGAGCGCTCGGCGCGGGCGCAGTCGGCGGACGTGATGAGCTTTGCGGCAGGGGGCTCGAGCCTCAGCAAAGGCGAATCCTTAAAAGATACGCTCAAGACCGTGGACGCTATGCAAGCCGACCTCTACGTGGTGCGGCACAGGGCGGCGGGCGTGCCCTATCAACTCACCAAGTGGACGGACGCTGCGATTGTGAACGCGGGTGACGGACGCCGCGCCCACCCGACGCAGGCGCTTTTAGATGCCTACACCTTTTCGAAGGAGTTCAGCGGTTTTGATGGGTTTGAAGGGAAGAAGCTGGCGATTATTGGGGATGTGATGCACTCGAGAGTCGCCCGTTCCAACATCGAACTCTGGACGAAGCTGGGCGCAGAAGTCACCCTTTGTGGACCGAGGACGCTGCTACCGAAGGAGTTAGAGCAATACAACGTCACCCTAACGAACAGTACTCACGATGCCGCCGAAGGCGCACATGGGGTGATGGCGTTGCGTTTACAGATGGAGCGGATGAACACAGGGCTTCTTCCCTCTCTAGCCGAATACCAAACGCGCTATCAAGTCACCGAAGAGGTCATGAGACATGCTCACCCCGACGCCCTCATCATGCACCCTGGACCGATGAACCGCGATGTGGAACTCGCGGGGACGCTGGCGGATTCGGAGCGCAGTGTGATTGAGACGCAGGTGGCGAACGGCGTGCCGATTCGGATGGCGGTGCTTTATACCTTATTAGTGGGCAAACGGTAGGAAAGTTACTAAGTCCTCCGGTGAAAAAGCACTTCAGCTAGTCAGCACTTCAGGTTTTTAGCTTTTCCTGACCGGCTGACTAGCTGAGATGCTAATGACCCTGATGTATTTGCGAAAGGTACGTTATGACTAGAATACTGATTAAAAACGCCCGCCTGCTTCACGCCGACACCTCCACCAACCTCTACCTCAAAGACGGTCTCATCGAAGGCTTCAATTTAGAGGGAGAGGTGAACGAAGCTTACGACGCCGAGGACAATCTCGTCACGCCGGCATTCATCGACCTTCACGCCCACTTGCGCGAGCCGGGGCAAGAGGTCAAGGAGGACTTGCGCTCGGGGCTAGGAGCGGCGGCGGCGGGCGGCTTCGGAACCGTCGTAAGTATGGCAAACACATCACCTCCGGTAGACGACCCTGGCGTGGTGGCGGAGCTTATCGCCAAGGCGGAGCGAATCGGGCAAGCGAGGTTGCGCCCAGCGGCAACCCTGAGCCGAGGTTTAGAGGGAAAACAGCTCACCGACTTTGCCGCCCTAAAAGAAGCGGGCGCAGTGATAATTACGGATGACGGAATTCCTGTAGTAGACAGTCACCTCATGCGCCGAGGCTGTGAATATGCTACCGAACTCGGCTTGATTGTTCAAACCCATTCGGAAGACCCGTCATTGCGGCAAAACGGAGTGATGAACGAGGGTGTGGTCAGTCAGCGGCTGGGGCTACCAGGCAATCCGGTTGCAGCAGAGGCGGCGATGATCTACCGCGACTGTGAAATCGCGCTGATGACGTGCGCAAGGGTTCACGTTGCGCACGTCTCTTCAAAAAGAGGAATGCAGGTCGTCGAATGGTTCAAAGAGCAGGGCGCACCCGTCACCTGTGAGGTCACGCCGCATCACCTCACCTTGACGGATGAGACTTTAGCGTCGTTTGACCCCATCTACAAGGTCGCGCCACCTCTTCGCACGCAAGAGGACGTGGAGTATTTGCGCGACGCGGTGAAGCGCGGCGTGGTGGACTCGATCGGAACGGACCACGCGCCGCACACAAGAGCGGAAAAAGAGAGGGATATGTTGGAGGCTCCCTTCGGCATCGCCAACATCGAAGTCACTTTTCCGCTGCTCTATACCGAACTGGTGCAAACGGGTGTGTTGTCGTTAGAAAAACTTCTTGACCTCTTGCAAGGAGGACCGGCGGACGTGATGGGCTGGAACGCGCCGACGTTAGCAGTAGGTCAACCCGCCGACCTCACGGTGATTGACCTAGACTTAGAGCGACCCGTTGACCCTCAAACGTTTAAGAGCAAAGCTAAATTTAGCCCGTGGGAGGCTCAATCTCTAAGAGGTTGGACACGTTTAACATTTGTGCGCGGTAAGGCGGTCTACCGAGCAACCTCGTCTCTAACACCGACCCAACCCTATCCTCAACATGACATGTGATACTCGCTGCGTGTAAATCAGCGAGTATAATCATTTATGTCAGCGTTAAGTTTTGTCCAGCATCCTCAGGGGAATCCGCCGCCACCTGCGACGCACGACTATCCGAGCCGGAATTTGAGCAAGGGCGACACACTTTATCACTTGGGCGACGACGCCAGCGCGGTCTACCACGTCGAAGAAGGACTCCTCAAATTAAGCCTCGACCTCTTGAGTGGGCGCGAGCGTATCGTCAGCATCGTGGGACCGGGCGACTATCTCGGCGCGATTACGCCGCTGCATCACACGTATCAGGAGAACGCCGAGTCGCTCTCGCCGCGTGTACGCGTGAGCGTATTACCGAAAGAGCAGCTTGAAATTCAGGACGCTCTACACGCTGCTTCGGGACTCTATCTCACCCGTCTTCGCGACGCCTTAGAAGACACGGATTTGCCTGTGAATGCGCGGTTAGCTCGAGCTTTCTTGCGACTCGGTCAGCGTTTCGGTCACGCTTCCGAAGAGGGTCAGGTTCGTTTGACGTTGCCGCTTACCCACGATAACTTCGCCGCGATGGTGGGCGCAGCCCGTGAGACGACCACCGCAACGCTAGGTGAGATGCGCGACGAAGGCGTGATCAGCGGCACGCGCGGACGCTACAGCTTCAATCAGGGGGAGCTTGCGGACTTTGCCGTGAATGCATCATTCTGATTTCAAAACCAAGCTTAAGCCTACATCTTGTATTGCAGAATGCAGGTTTCAGGACAACTCAAACTACCAGTTTCGCTGAGCGAGTACCAACTCCAAATCTTCTCCTATATGCTTGACCTTATCCTGCCCGTACACGAGCCGCATCCGCCCCTCGCGGTCCAAGACAGCGACCGTATCGGTATGAACGAACTGGTTGTCTTCGATCCCTCTATACCCGACGAAGAACGTCTTCGCGGCGTTCGCAATGTCCGCTTGCGACCCGCTTAGGGCTGCAAAGTCAGGGTGAAACGCGCTCACGTAGCTCTCTAACACTTCGGGCGTGTCGTGCGCTGGGTCAACGGTAATCATAGCGACCTGTACATTCTCGGGCTCGCCCATATCTTTGTATATTTTAGCTAAACGCGCCATCGTCATAGGGCACACGTCGGGGCAGTTGGTAAAGCCGAAAAAGACCAAGAGTACGTCGCCCTGATAATCCGAGAGCTTGACGCGCTCTCCGTCGCCACTGGTGAGTTCGATGTCGCCCACCACCGGTTTGCTATCCACGACGGTGCCGTAAAGCTCCGCGGACGAGGCGCGGCTCAGTTGGTAGAAGCTGAACGCCGCCAAGCACACCGAAAGCAGGGCGAGGGAGGCTAAGAGCCAAAGTCGGTTCATATCTTTAGTATAGAAGCTATAGATGGTTTTTCTGGTAGGGCAAAATGTCCTCGAGGAGTTAGCTGGTCAGTACAGGTTGAGGCTGAAAGCCTGAGCACTATGTGCTTCACCTGTATCAGCCCTTTAGGAAGAGCAAAACCTGACTGGCTGACATGCTTTTCCTCAATCTGCCGCACTCCCCAACCTAGCAGAAATACTCGCCAAACGCTCCGCTACAATTTGCGCCACGTCCACCACCTCGGGCGCGTTGTCGGCTTCGGCGCTGTCCGAACTCGAGAGCATCACCTTACAGAACGGGCAGCCCGTCGCCACCTTTTCCGCGCCTGTCGCCTTCGCCTCGCGGTAGCGGTTTTCGGAAACGCGCTCCGTTCCCGCTTCTTCCTCTTTCCAAAACTGCGCCCCGCCCGCCCCGCAGCAAAACGAGTTATTGCGGTGACGCGGCATCTCCGTGAGGCTCAAGCCGCTCGATTTCAAGATATTTCTAGGCGCGTCGTATTCGCCATTGTGCCGCCCTAAATAACACGGATCGTGGTAGGTGACGTTGCCCGAGAGGTCGAGCGGTGGGAGTCTCCCCTCTTGCATTAGCTCCTCGATAAGTTGCGTGTGGTGCACCACGTCGTAGTCGCCGCCGAGTTGCGGATAGTCATTGAGTAGCGCGTTGAAGCAGTGCGGGCAGGTGGTGACGACGCGCTTTTTCTTGGTCTCGTCTAAAGTTTCGTCGATTAAGACCTCATTCAAGGTCATCACGTTTTCAGACGCGAGTTGATAGTAGAGGTATTCGTTGCCCGAGCGCCGCGCCGGGTCGCCGGTACACTTCTCGCCGCGCCCGAGAATGGCGTAGTTGATGTTCGCGTGCTCGAGAATCGCCGCCATCGACCGCGCCGTCTTCTGCGCTTGCGGGTCGTAGGAGCCCGCGCAGCCGACCCAATAGAGCACCTCGAAGTCGGGGTTCTCTCGGACGGTGGGAACGTCTAACTCCCCTGGTAAATCTTCCGTCCAGTCCTCGCGCTTGTCCTGCGAAATACCCCAGGGGTTGCCCGTACGCTCCATGCCGCGAAAGGCGTTCGCGAGTTCGGCGGGGAACTCCCCTTGCATCATCACCTGGTCGCGGCGAATGTCGATGATGTCGATCATCTGGTTGCAGCCGACCGGGCAGATGTCCATGCACGCGCCGCACGCCGTACACGCCCACAGCGAGGGCTCGTCCAGCACGAAGTCCATGACGGGGCGCGGCGTCTCTTCGCCAGCGGCGAGAAGAGGGGCAACCTGGTTGAGTTCGTAGCGCTTGTTGATTTCGACGGCGGCGGGCGAGAGCGCTTTGCCTGTTTGCTGCGCGGGACACACGTTCGTGCAGCGGTTGCACTGAATGCAAGCGTAGGCGTCTAAGAGTTGGGTTTGGCGGAGGTGCTCGAGCTTCGCCACCCCGAACTGCTCTAAGGTTTCGTCCTCGAAGTCGATAGGTTCAAGTGCTCCTGTCGAGACTTCGCGCCCGTCTTCGTGACGACGCTCTAAGGCGTAATCCACTGGAGCCGCGAAGAGGTGAATGTGCTTACTCCTCGGGAAATACGGCAAAAAGGCGAGGATGAGCCCGAGTGCCCCCCACCAGCCGACGTGCCAGCCGGTGATGCGGTCATCCCCGAAGCCTGCGACATTTGCAACCGTACTAGCGAAGGGCTGCCACGGGTCCAAGTGACCCTCCGCTGCCAAGAGGTAGCCCGCGCCGAAGAGCCGAAAGCCGACGTGCAAGATGATAAAGGTACCGACGATGAGGCTGTCGCGTTTGATGCTGCCCGCCTTGACCTTTTCGTGGAGCGGCGTGTTGTCGTTAAACGCTAACCTCTTATCACCAGTGACAAAACGTCTCACTAGAAAATAGACGACGCCAATGATAACAAGCACGCTAAAGATGTCCGCGCCGAAGCGGTACACGTTGCCGACGAAACCCCAGTCGGGGTGGTAGGCGGCAGGGACGAAACCCTCGAGCCCGTCAAACACGTTCACCAGCGCGTAAAAGACGAAGCCGTAAAAGATAAAGGAGTGAAACGCGCTCGCGACAGGTCTGTCTTTGAATACCGATTCCTGCGTCATCGTACGCGCTAAGGACTTGCCGATGCGCTCGCTCAGGTGATTAAATCGCGGATAATACCCTTTATCACCGCGCCGAACTGCGCCCACAACGCGCTTGAAACCGACATAGGTGAAATAAAAAGATACGGCAGCTAAGACAACAAACAGCAGTTTTTCGGGTAGCGTCAGCACGGAGCCTCCAGGGAAAAGATAGCCCTAGTTTACCTTGTGGAGGGGGTGAGGCTCGAGGTTGTACAAGGTGAGAGAAAAGAGAAAAGGACTGAGTAAAAACCTCTTTTCTCTCAGTCCTTCTGCTACGCAGAAACTACGTAACAGTCCTTTCAACTTTCTTTCCTACCTCGCGTACTGCACCGCCCTGGACTCCCTCACCACCGTGACTTGCACCTGCCCCGGATACTCCATGTCCTGCTCGATGCGGTTCGCCACGTCTCTGGCGAGCAGAACGGCGGAGGCGTCGTCCACCTTTTCGGGCTCGACGATGATGCGGATTTCGCGCCCGGCTTGGATGGCGTAGGACTTTTCGACGCCGGGAAAACTCGTGGCGATGCTCTCTAAGCCCTCTAAACGCTTGAGGTAGGTCTCCAACGTCTCACGGCGTGCACCCGGACGCGCCGCGCTGATGGCGTCGGCGGCGGAGACGATGACCGGGTAGAGCGTTTCGGAGAGTTCTAAGTCGTGGTGGTGGGCAATCGCGTCGATGACCTCTCGAGACTCGCCGAAGCGCCGCCCTAAGTTCGCGCCGATTTCGGTGTGGGTTCCTTCGATTTCGCGGTCGATGGACTTGCCGATATCGTGTAAGAGCCCGGCTCGCCGCGCTAGGTTTTCGTCCAAGCCGATTTCAGCGGCGATGATGCCCGTTAAGTACGCGACCTGCACGGAGTGGATGAGGACGTTCTGCCCGTACGAGGTGCGAAAGTGCATCCGACCCAAGAGTTGCAGCATCCCCGGTTTGATGCCGACGATGTTGGCTTCTAGGGCGGCTTCGTCGCCGCGCTCGCGGATGTAAGACTGCATCTCGGTCTGCGCCTTTTGGACCATCTCCTCGATGCGTGCGGGGTGGATGCGCCCGTCCGCGACGAGTTCGGTCAGGGCGAGCTTGGCGACCTCGCGGCGGATGGGGTTAAAGGAGCTTAGGAGAACGGCTTCGGGTGTGTCGTCGATGATGAGGTCCACGCCCGTCAGGGCTTCGAAGGCGCGGATGTTGCGCCCTTCGCGCCCGATGATGCGCCCTTTCATGTTGTCGCTCGGGATGGGCACGACGGAGACGCTAATCGCGGCAGAAACTTCGCTGGCGCTCCGCTGGATCGCTTGCGCGATGATGTTCGTGCTCTTGCGCTTCGCTTCGGCGTCGGCTTTGTCGAGTTCGGCGCGGATGCGCGTGGCTTTTTCGCGCTCCAACTCCCCGTCTAAACGGTTTAGGATAATCTCAGACGCCTGCTCGCGGCTGAGTTGCGCAACTTCGTAAAGTTGGCGCTCGACCTCGGCGCGTTGGGCGTCTAGGTCGTTCGCCCTAGCTTTCAACTCCGCTTCACGTTCGTCTAAGCGCTCCTCTTGGTCGTCCAAACGGAGGGCGCGGGCGTCCTGCTGCTCGCCGCGCCGATTCAAGCGCTCTTCGGAAGCGTCCACACGCTCGCGGTCGCGTTTGACCTCGTCGCGCAACTCGCGCACGGTGGCGCGCTCCTCTTCCAGAGCAGCGCGACCCCTCGAGAGGTCGTCTTGGGCGACCTGGCGAAGCCGCTCGAGGTCGGCTTCTAACATGTTCCTCGCCCGAGTCGCCTCAGCCTCTAAACGCTCGCGCTCCGCCCCGATGAGGTCACGCCGCTCCGCTTGCGCCCCCGCGACGATGCGCTCCGCTTCCTCCTGTGCGCTGCGCCTAAGCTCAGCCGCGTCCTCCTGCGCTTTCGCCGTGACCTCTTCGTCGCGGCGCTGGCGCACCAGAAAGCCGACAGTCCCCCCTATCGCCCCGCCCAAGAGCAGCGCGAAGATGAATAGGAGGGCGTTCATTCCTCATCAGCCTCCCCGCTACTATCATCAGGGTCATCCCCGCTAAACTTAGGCTCATAGGGCACACCCTGAATCGCAGCAGTCACTTTGCCCCTAATCTCCTCGATCAGCTCGGGATGCTCCTCTAGGTAGGTCGACGCTTTCTCCTTGCCCTGCCCGATGGTCGCGCCCTCGTACTTATAGAACGAGCCCGACTTCTGCACCACGTCTAGGTCCGAGGCGATGTTGATCAGGTCGCCTAGCTTGTCGATGCCCCGCCCGAACATGATCTCCACCTCCGCCTCCTTAAAGGGTGGCGCGACCTTGTTCTTGGTGACTTTGACCCTCGTGCGGTTGCCGACTTTATCCACGCCACTCTTGACGTCCCCTTTACGCCGCACTTCCATCCGGACCGAGGAGTAGAACTTCAAGGCGCGTCCCCCAGGGGTGGTCTCCGGGTTGCCGTACAAGACGCCTATCTTCTCCCTGATCTGGTTGATGAAAATCGCTGTGGTGTGGCTTTTACGAGAGGACGCCCGTGAGTTTGCGCAACGCTTGGCTCATCAGTCTCGCTTGCAGTCCCACGTGCGAGTCGCCCATCTCCCCTTCGATCTCGGCTCTGGGAACCAGAGCAGCCACCGAGTCCACCACGATCACGTCCACCGCGCCGCTCCGCACCAGGAGTTCGGTAATCTCTAAAGCTTGTTCGCCGGTATCGGGTTGCGAGACTAAGAGTTCGTCGGTATCGACGCCTAGGGCTTTGGCGTAAGAAGGGTCCAAGGCGTGTTCGGCGTCGACGAAAGCAGCCACGCCGCCTTGCTTTTGCGCTTCGGCAACGATGTGTAGTGACAGCGTCGTTTTACCGCCCGACTCGGGTCCGTACACTTCGATGATCCTGCCTCTAGGCACGCCCCCTACGCCTAGGGCTAGGTCTACCGACATTGAGCCCGTCGAGATGACGCCCTGGGAAGTCAAGCTCCCCTCGTCGCCCAAGCGCATGACCGCGCCCTTGCCGAACTGTTTCTCGATCTGGGATAGGGTGGTGTCTAAACTGCGTTTTCGTTGTTCGTCCATAAACTCCTCCAGGTCGTAAGTCATTAAGCAGCGTAAAGCTGCTGAGCTAAAATCGAGTTATTCGCCTCGCAGATGCACCCACAAAAAAGCGAGTGCGGCGTAGGCGGTGCGTTCGCGGAGCCAGTTGCGCTCCAACTCGGGAAGTTTGAAGCTGCGCGCTTCGCTCTTTTCCTGCGCTGCGACGTGCAGCGCTAAGTGCATTTCGCCGACGCTCTTGCCATCCTCTTTGGAGGGTCCGGGGACACCCGTTGTGGCGAGCCCGTAATCTGCCGAAAAGCACTCCGCGGCAGCCTTCGCCATCGCCTTAGCGGTCTCTTCTGAGATGTGCCCATGCGCGTCCAAAACCTCTTTGGGCACGCCAAACGCTGCCTTCGTCTGCGCACTGTAGGCTACCACGCCGCCGGGGTAGACCGCGGACGCGCCCGCAACCGAGGTGATGAAGTCACTGAGAAGACCGCTCGTCACACCTTCTAGGAGCGCGAGCGTTTGACCCTTCTCCTCTAAATGCGCAACGATAAGCGCCGCGAGTTCGTCGCTATCCTCACCCCAGATGCGCGAGCCCAAGGCGTCACGCACCTGACGGACAACGGGCGCGGCGAGCCTCTCGGCTTCTTCGTCCGTCTCGGCTTTCGCCGCCACGCGCACGTGAACGCCGTCGCGCTTGGCGTAGGTCGCGACGCTCGGGTTTGCCCGTAGGGTCAACTCACCCAACTTCTCCGCCGCCGCTGACTCACCTAAGCCTTGTGTTTTGAACGTTTTGCTGTAGAGGGCGGCTTGGGGCAGCTCGAGCCGCCCCACCACCTCTTCGCGCCACATCCTCTGCAGCTCCCTGGGTGGACCCGGCAGCGCCACGATCACCTTTCCACCTGTGCGAACGAACCACCCCGGCGCAGTCCCTAACGGATTAGGTAGCGCTTCCGCCGAAGGAATGAGCCACGCCTGCTTGAGATTACGTTCAGGCATCGTGCGGCTGAATGTCTGGAACCACTCGCGCAAGGTGCGCTCTAAAGCCTCGTCAACCTCGGGCGTCTCCCCTACCGTTTCCGAGATCGCCTCGCGGCTCATGTCATCGTCCGTCGGACCCAAGCCGCCGCACATCACGACTAGGTCGCTGCGCCATAAAGCCTGATTGAGCCCCTCCACGATGCGCCCTAAGTTATCCCCGACGCGCTGCGACCAGAGCACGTCCACACCGCGCCGCGCCACCTCTTGGGCGAGCCACGCGCTGTTCGTATCGACAATTTCGCCCAGTAAAAGCTCCGTACCGACGCTCAAAAATTCCGCTCGTCTGATCATTAAAGGAGCATAGCGCGGAATAGGTGGGGTGATTCACGCGCTAAGCTTGATTTATGGGATCAACCGAAAGAAGCACGATCATTCAAAGGCTTCAAGAGGTCTGTTTTGAACATCCAAAGGTTTATGCCGCTTGGCTCGAGGGTGCCGACGCCTTAGACCGGGTAGATGCTTATTCAGATATTGACCTGTGGTTAGACGTAGAAGATGGTCACGAAGAAGAGGTTGTTTCAGTTGTGAGAGCAGCTTTAGGGTCTTTGGGGGAAATTGCGCTCGAGCATCACAACGACCATCCTCACCCAAAGATCAAGCAGGTGTTTTTCAGGCTCGAGGAGGCCTCGAAGTACCTCATTCTCGATCTGTGCATTCAGAGCCACAGCCGCAATGAGCCGTTTGCAAAAGATGAACCTTTTGAGGTCTTATTTGATAAAGTTGATGTACTCCTCACGCAACCTTTTGATGAGGTGAAATTTAAGCAAGAGGTTGAACTTAGAGCTGAACAGTTACAGCGTGAATTTGAGTTGCGGCAGGTTTGGGTGGAGAAAGCGGTTGCGAGAGGTCACTTTTTAGAGGCGCTGCACAGGTATCACGTCTACGTTCTGGAACCTCTTATCGAGCTTTTGCGACTTCGTTATGTACCGAGCAAAGGTGACTATCATTTGAAAGATATTGCTCACGACTTACCCGACGACATGGTCAAAACTTTAGAAGACCTCTACCGCGTCACCTCTTTAGAGGACATTGAGGTGAAAAAGTTAGGAGCAGTCAACCTCTTTGCTCAAACTTTGAGGAAGCTAGGGGCGCAGTTTTTAGGGTGACGGCTCGAGCAATCTTGCAAACATCCTGACCCAACCCCTCTACCCTCCGCTGACGCTATTATGATATTCTTTACACCATGAGATTAAAGCGTGTGATCGTGAAGCTTGTCGTTGCCCTATTCCTCGCTATCACCTTTGTCGCCTGCTCGTCCACCACGACGCCTGTCGGCCCGACACCGAACCCGACGCCCACCCCACCGTCAGATGAAGGTGCACCGGGCGTACCTTTTACGGGTACGTTGACGATGGATGAGTACGACTGGCTTTCTACTTATACTCCGCGACTGGGGATTATCGATGTAGACCTCGCTTCGGGGCAGAAGACGCGCGTTCTCGATGGCATTTATCCGTGGCGGCACCCGAGCGGCAAGATTGTATTCGCGCAAGGGTGCGGCCAGCTCGCGAACCGCATCGTGCTGGCCGAGGGCGGCCTTATCAGGCCCGTCACGCCTTGTAGCAGCGAGATCGAGTATCCTGAAGCTTCGAGTAACGAGTTTGAGTTCTCTCGCCTATCACCTGACCAGCAGAAAGTTGCTGCCGAAATAGGTCACTACGTCAGTATTAGTGAAGGCAACGTCTACGATACCTACGTTTACGACCTCTCCGGCACGCTCCTGGCGACCTTCGAAGGGAGCTATGCGCCTACCTGGACGCCCGACGGACGCCTACTCTTTGCCACACGTGACAGGGGTATATATATGACCGACGCACAGCTACAAAACCCCGTCCGGATAGACGGCAATCAGCTCAACGGACCAGTAAGTAACATGGATGTTGACCCCTCGGGAACATTCGTCGCTTTCGAGTACAACCAGCAGATTTGGCTTTTAGACCTCTCTACCGGAGGGGTGCGCGAGCTTATAACGGGACCTAAACGCCTGCGCTACCCGACCTTCTCGCCCGACGGCGCGGCGCTCGCCTATCTCGGGACGCCGTATCAAGACCAGTACGATCCGGCTGTCTATTTCACTGACCTACAGACGGGCGAGGGCTACGCGCTCAACTTCCCGGCCGACAGCAGTACAAACGTGCCCAATGGCCCACTGAGCTGGACGCCTTGAGCTTGAATTTAGACCTCAGTCTCTACAACCCGGCTCATTCTCGAGTATTCGGAGTTGAGGACTCATGTAAGAATCTTGTAAGAGTTCTTCGACTATACTACCCTCAGTTTAGCCAAGCGCTAAACGACGGAGGCTAGGACTTCGAGCCGGGTCTCCACCATCTCCTCTCTAAGTGCCCCGCGCCTCCCCCGTGCGGGGCAAATTTTTTTGAATACGGACCAATTTAGAGCGCTTTTAGCTTATCAACGTGAAGTTGCGTGAATGCCTTGGTGTATAGTCTCACTTTTATCCCCCGTCCACGCTGTCACCAGCGCAAACGATGAAGACGAATGCGTCCCTCCTACACATAGCTCACAGCTTTAGGGATGCTAACATAGAACATGGTCATATATAAAAACGCACACGCCGTGAGCGATACGGGTGAGGAGTAAGGTATGAAAGCGACCACATTAGGAGACTTACGCGCCACGCCCTGGAGCACCAAGTCCGGGCGCAGCGTCAAGCAAGAACTGCGCGACAATTTAATCTGCCGCTTGAAAGAGAATAAAGCCATCTTCCCCGGCATCGTCGGCTACGAGAACTCGGTCACACCGCAGATCGTCAACGCCCTCTTGAGCCGCCACAACTTTATCTTGTTAGGGTTGCGCGGTCAGGCGAAAACGCGCATCTTGCGCCAGCTCGTGGACCTCTTAGACGACGAAATTCCGGTGATTGCGGATAGCGAACTCAACGACGACCCCTTCAACCCCGTGAGCGCCGTAGGCAAAGAGGTCGTCAAAGAGGAGGGCGACGCGACGCCCATCACCTGGCTCCCGAAGGACGCCCGGTACGTCGAGAAGCTCGCCACGCCGGACGCCACCGTCGCCGACATCATCGGCGACATCGACCCCATCAAAGCCGCCAGGCTCGGCACCAAGATGGGCGACGAGAGGAGCGTCCACTACGGGCTTTTGCCCCGCGCTAATCGCGGCGTCTTCGCCATGAACGAACTCCCGGACCTCTCCGGTAAGGTGCAAGTCGCTCTATTCAACATCATGCAAGAGGGCGACGTGCAGATTAAGGGCTATCCGATTCGCCTGCCCTTAGACGTGATGATGGTCTTTAGCGCCAACCCCGAAGACTACACGGCGCGCGGTAAAATCGTCACACCCTTAAAAGACCGCATCGGCTCAGAGATTCGTACGCACTACCCCGCCACCGTCGAGGAGAGCATGGCGATCACCTCGCAAGAGGCGTGGCTCGGGCGGAGCGCAGGTGAGGGCAACAAGGTCAAGATTCCCTCGTATGTCGCGGAAATCATCGAAGAGGTCGCCTTCCAAGCGCGGGACGACTCGCGCGTAGATAAGCACTCCGGTGTGTCACAGCGTCTACCGATCAGCCTTTTAGAAAACGTCGCGAGTAACGCCGAGCGCCGCG
Organism: Trueperaceae bacterium; assembly: GCA_965213925.1. Taxonomy (GTDB): domain Bacteria; phylum Deinococcota; class Deinococci; order Deinococcales; family Trueperaceae; genus CBDBZX01. The sequence goes on along the minus strand of OZ243927.1, from coordinate 2,386,454 downwards.
CCTATGTGTTGGGCGAGCGTACACCTATCGCCCGCGTGATCGACCTCTATGCGGGGCTTTCGGCGGTGACGGGGAAGTTAGAGCTTGAATACGAAGGCGAACTCAAAGGGGGCGAAGTCGTCGCCAAGGACATCGTGCGCCGCGCCATCGGGCAGGTCTTTAGCCGTAGAGGTGTGAATCTCGAGACGAGCACCATCACCGAATACTTCGATACGGACAACACCCTCAAGGTTCCCGACACGCTCCGCACCGAACAGCTCCCCGAAGTCTTGGGCAGCGTGCCCGGACTTATGAGCGCCGCCGGGCAACTCGCCGAAGGCAAGGAGAGCGACGACCTAGCCGCCGCCGCCGAATTCGTCTTAGAAGGGCTCTACGCTCGCAAGCAAGTCGCCAGGAGCGAAGAGAGAGGCTACAGCGCGGCGGAGCCCGATATGGGGCAAGCTGCCAGGAGACGCTGGAATTAAATGTCGGTGATCAGTAGTCAGAATTCAGTAGACAGCATGAGAGCACTGCTGAATTCTGACTACTGACTACTTTCTTTTCTTCTCCGAAGGAGAACCTATGTCCGCTACCCGTTACTCCAAATACGAAGCCACCCTCGACGATTTGGACATGGCCGACCTGATGAAGATGATTCAGGACCGGCTCTTAGAGTCGGGCTTTCAGCGCAACCCCTGGGACCCCGACCCGAACTATCAGCAGACCATGCAAGACCTCTACGACGCTATTGCCGAGGCTTTAATCAACAACGAACTCGTCTCGGACGAGATGATCGAGCAGGCGATGGAAAACGAGGACTGGATGGACTCGCAGCTCGGCGAAGTCGTCAAGGAGTTGGCGCAGCGTTTAGAGCGCGAGGGCTACCTCAAGCCGCAAGAGGGGCAAGAGCCGGGCGACCCCAACCAACCTGGCGGACAGGGCGGACAAGGACCCGACCGCGACCCCGGACAGGTCAAGTTCGAGCTGACGAACAAAGCCATCGACTTCTTGGGCTACCGCACGCTCAAAGACGTCTTAGGCGGCGCAGGCAAGTCGTCCATTGGCGCACACGAAACGCAGTTTCAAACGACGGGCGTCGAAGCCACCGCCGAGTCCAAGCCCTACGAGTTCGGCGACACGATGAATTTGAACCTCTCCGAGACCTTTAAGAACGCGGCGCAGCGCGGCTTCGAGGACGGCAAGTTCGACCTCGATTACGGCGACTTAGAGGTCATGCAAGCCGAGTACAACTCGTCGGCTGCGACGGTCGTCATGCTCGACTGCTCGCACTCGATGATTTTATATGGTGAAGACCGTTTCACGCCCGCCAAACAGGTCGCGCTGGCGCTCTCGCACCTCATTCAGACGCAGTACCCCGGCGACGTGATCAAGTTCGTCTTGTTCCACAACTCCGCCGAGGAGATTCCCCTAGCCAAGCTCGCCCAGTCGCAAGTTGGACCGTATCACACGAACACTGCTGAAGGCTTGCGGCTCGCCCAAAAGATTTTGAAGCGGCAGAATAAGGACATGAAGCAGATCGTGATGATTACGGACGGGAAGCCCTCCGCGATTACGCTCCCTAACGGGCGCGTCTACAAAAACGCCTACGGCTTAGACCCGATGGTCTTAGGAGAAACGCTCCGAGAGGTCGGTAGTTGCCGCCGTCAAGGGATTCAGGTGAACACATTTATGCTGGCGCGTGACCCCGAGTTGATGGCGTTCGTGCAGCGCGTCTCGGCGATGACGAACGGCAAGGCGTACTTCACCACGCCGCACACCATCGGGCAGTACGTCTTGATGGACTTTCAGTCGCGGCGTACGAAGATGGTTAATTAGAAGACGTCATGAGCTTGATCGTCATGAAGAGGAGCGCCCTAGTGGTGCTCCTTTGCTTTTTGGTTCTGCTGATCTCTTGCAATGGGGAAGCCGAGCCGACTCAGCCGTCCCAGCCAGATAGTTCAGAAGTTCCTTCTGTTCCCAGCGGTCTCAGCTTGTCGACGGTTACGGCGAATTTCGGGGAGGGCACATCTGCCGCCGTCCTCTCTTGGCAAGACACTGAGAACGAAACGTCGTTCGAACTCGAGCGCCAAGACCTCTTATCCGATGACACATTCACACCTATCGCCACGCTCGAGGCTGACACAACTGGGTACCGCGACGAAGAGGTCATCTTAGGGCGACCTTATACGTACCGCGTCCGCGCAGTAAACGAAGCGGGGGCGTCGGCTTACTCGAGCCTCGACGTCACCCCTCTCCCACCGGATGCAACCGCGCTCTTCGATGGCTCAGACTTATCCGCGTGGGAGCCGGAAGAAGCGGGCGGCGAGCTGTGGACGGTTGAGGAGGGGGCGCTCGAGGTCCTTCCCGGCGACAGCGTAGGCGACAACGACCTCCGCACGAAAGAGGTCTATAAAGACTTTTGGCTCCACATCGAATTCAACGTGCCAGAAAGCCCTGAAGATGCTAGCGAGCAAGAACGGGGCAACAGCGGCGTCTACTTGCAAGGGCGCTATGAGATTCAAGTGCTCGATTCGTACGGACGAACGTTAGAGGGTGAGAACGACGTGGGCGCAGTTTACGGCGTCTCAGACGCGAGCACGAACGCGAGCTTGCCCGCAGGTGAGTGGCAACGCTACGACATTCTCTTCACCGCGCCGCGCTATGAAGGCGACACCAAAGTGGAGGACGCGCGGGTCAGCGTGCGCCTCAACGGGACGCTCATTCAAGACGACGTACAGATTCCGGGTCCCACGCGCCTTGGTAACGATGAAGGTTCAGAGTTTGGACCCATCGTTTTGCAGGCGCACCGCTACAGGGTGCGTTACCGCAACGTCTGGCTTCAGCCGTAGGGGTAATCCGAAAGCGTGAACGCAGCTCACGGCGCGGATGCGGCGCGGCTGTTACATTGAATGATGTCTAAAACCCTTCTGTCTCTATTCAGCACGCTCGTCCTCAGTTTTGCTCTAGCCCAACTCACTTTACCGGACGGCTACAGCGCTTCAGTTATCGCCGAAAACTTACGTGGTCCGACGCAGATGATTGTGGGACCGGACGAACGGCTCTGGCTGGCGCAACTCGCCGGGAGCGAAAACGCGGGGACGGGGCAAGTTGTAGCGCTGTCAATGAACACGGGTGAACTCGAGGTCCTCTTGGACAACCTCACTAAACCGACTGGCATCGCCATTTTAGACGATCATCTGTGGATTGCGGCAGGACGCGACCTGCTTCGTGCGCCGCTCACGGAAGCGGGTGTGGGTGAACCAGAAACCGTGCTACGCAACTTACCCTTCAACGGTCGCTCGAACGGCACCCTCACCGTGACCCCGGACGGTCAACTTCTCTTCGAGACGAGCGGACGCCGCGCAGGAAACCGCGCACAGGAGGGCTCGGGAACGCTCCAGCGCCTAAACCCCGACGACCCGACCAATCCCGTACCCGTCGCGACGGGACTTAAAGGAGCCTACGCGCACGCTTTGAGCGAGAATGGTGAACTCTTCTCTACCGAAATTGGCGATGATCCTGTGAACGGTCAAGCGCCACCGGACGAACTCAACCTCATTACTGAGGGCGGCGACTATGGTTGGCCGAGGTGCTACGGCAACCAAGAAGCCGCGCGGAACTACGGCGGCACGGCCGAGCAGTGTGAGGAGACACAGGCTCCCCTAGCACTTTTCGCACCCAACTCGACGCCGACGAGCGTTGTCATGTCGCCTTTCGAGAATGATGCGCTTTTAGTCGCGTTATGGGGACCTGTGGAGGCGGGCGTCGTTCGCGTTTCGTCTGAGAGCGGCGACGTCGAGCCGTTCATTACAGGGTTACAGACGCCGCAGCATCTTTTGGAGCTTGACGGCAGCCTCTTAGTCAGCGACTTCAGCCGTGGCACAATCTACCGAGTGACGCGAGACTAATACGAGGTTGCACAACTTTGTTTGCAAACAAAGTTGTGCCCATCTGCGATGGTAAGTTCTAACGCCCTCAGTAAAGATAAGTAAACCGTGCAATTTCGTATAACCTCTAATTTAGCACCCGCACTGGGTCATCCTTCTGCTTGCGCTGGCGCATAAATAAGTAGCTCGCTAAACCGAGCGGTCCGAAAAAGAGCGTCAGCAAAACGAATAAGCGTGGGTTGATGCCCCAATACTTCGCGTCGCGAAAAATCCACACGCCGATAAAGAGGTCGAGTGCGATGTAGTGCGCCCAGCCCGCCAAAAAGGTCCACTCCTGCGAGAAGCTTGCTCGCAACGTGTCGAACGAGAGGTCGAAGCTGCCCGAGCCCGTCGCGAGCGCGGCGAGCAAAAGGAGCGTGTACACCCCACCGAGCACGATGTAGGGCCAATAGGCGAGGACCAAGCGCTCGGTAAAGCGCGCGCGCGGGAAGAGGAGCATCCCGAGCCAGATGGGGAGCGGGAGGATGTTGATGAGGTTGAATAAGCCTTGTGCCATGCTGACATCGTACCTTTTGCTCGAGCGTCTGGGTCAAAGCTAAGCCAGTAGACAGGTATCAGTAATCAGAACACAGTTCTACTGATACGAGGTTGCACGGCTTAGTTTTGCAAACTAAGCCGTGCCCATCTGTGATGGGACGTAAACTCGGCGCTCCGCTGAAAAGCTCTAACGCCCTCAGTTAGAGTAAGTAAACTGTGCAATTCCGTATGACTGCTGATATCTGTCTACTGATACGGATTCCGGTTGAACACTGCATAAACTTATGGCGAGTCTCTTCCGTTCACAACCGAAATTCGTATTTTTTCAACTCGTTAAGGAGCCATCAGCCGCTAGCGGGAACACGTCACGCGTGACGCTTTGCCCGTTCTAGGGTCCACGCGACTGCGTATCATGCCGTTGTGACGTCGCTTGTACTGGCTATTCGTTGATGCTACCACCGGCTGAAGGCTCTTCCACTCGGGGTAATTCCCAAAGGAATTACCCGGAAACGGTATGAATCCTCGCCTTTACTCGAACGACGAAAATAGGTTGTTGAGCGACTCTGCCAAGGTCGGGTGGGAGAAGGGGCTGTCGCGCAGCACCTGATAGGGCACCCCGCCGAGCATCGCTGTTTGGATAATGGTCACCACTTCGCCGCCGTCGAAACTCAGCATCGTCGCGCCTAAAATCTGGTCGGTGTCGGCGTCCACAACCGCTTTCATCAGCCCGCGCGTCTCGTCGATTTCGATGGCTCTCGCGGCGTAGGAGAGGGGCATTTTGGCAACTTTGACGTCATAGCCTGCCTCTCTCGCGTCCTTCTCGTTGAGCCCCACGTGACCGAGTTGCGGGTCCATGAAGACGGTGTAGGGAACGATGCGCCCGTCAATCGTCCTTTTCGCGTTATTCAAGAGATTATCTTTGAGGATGCGGTAGTCATCATACGAAATGTGGGTAAACGCGGGACCACCTTTGATGTCGCCGATAGCGTAGATGCCGGGGACGTTGGTTTCCAGGCTTCCGTTCACCTCGATGTTACCGCGTTTGTCCACCTTGACGCCTGTCGCCTCCAGATTCAGCGTGTCGCTGTTCGACTTGCGCCCCGTCGCTACTAAGAGGTGCGAGCCGCGCAGAAACTGTTCGCCCTCTTCACCCTCCACGGTGAGCGAGACGCCGCCCTCGTCCGACACACGCTGCGCCTCGCTACTCAGCAACACGGTGACGCCGTCGTCCCGGAGAATATCGGCGACGGTGTCGGCGACGTCTCTATCCTCCCTCGGCAAGAGCTGGCTGTTTCTCTGCACCACCGTCACCTCCGCCCCGAAGCGGCGGTACATATGCGCGAACTCCAAGCCGATGTAGCCGCCGCCCAAGACGAGCAGGTGCTCAGGCACCGCGTCAAGCTCCATCACCGAGGTTGAGGTCAGGTAAGGGACGCTATCCAAGCCGTCAATCGGCGGGATGTTCGGGCGCTGCCCCGCGTTGATGACGACGGTGTCGGCGCTTAGCTCTCTAGTACCGCCGTCATTCAGCGCGACCTCGACTGTCTTCTCGCCTGAAAACTTCGCTGTGCCCATGAGCAGCTCTAGGTTCTCTTTGCTCCGAACGCCCTTCTCGCTCCCTTCGCGAAACATCGTGACGACTTCGTTTTTACGCTCACGAACCCGCTTCATGTCGACAGACACGTCACCCGAGCCCACATGTACGCCGTAATGCGCCGCTCGCCGCGCGACGTGCGCCACCCTCGCGCTCGCCACCATCGTCTTTGTCGGCGTGCAGCCTTCGTTCACGCAGGTGCCGCCCACGTGCTCTTTCTCCACGAGCGCCACCTTGTGCCCCGCTTGTGAAAGCGCGCCCGCGAGGGGTCCGCCGCCCTGCCCCGCGCCAATAACGATTGCGTCAAAATGCTCTGCCATGTCGTCCTCCATGTGAAGTGCCCTTAGGCAAGGTCCATCGCTCGCTCGAGTCTGTCCCCAAACTCGGTAGAACGCCGTAATACGGATTCCGATTGACCGCTGCATAAACGCTTGCAGCGCTGCTGCCACTACCAGAATCCGTCTTTTCTACTCGTTTGGGAATAACCCGGAAAGTGTGTAGCGCCATCTCTACCGTTACGCTACCTTGTGTGGATACCTCGAGATTCATCACTATGAAACAATCATGGGACAAAGAACCGTCAAACGGTTGACAGGCTAAACGCGTAAACATCGAAGTTTGAACACCGCGCACCAAACACGCATGTGCTAGGCTAGCCGCACGTAGCTATGACCATGTATGAAGTGTCGAGTGAGCCTTGGAGGGATGAAACGGTGAAGCAATCTGTAAAGAAGCTACTCTGGCTCGGAGCCGCCGCGGGTCTCGGCGTCGCGCTGCGGCGTCGGCGCAGGCGCAGCGTGGTCGGCTACTGGCGCGGGAGCGAGGTTTTGAGAACGCCCGAAGCACGCTTTGAGGGTCTATCCGGCTATCCCTTCGCGCCGCATTACATCCACGTTGACAGCTTGCGGATGCACTACGTCGACGAAGGCGCACGTGACGCACCCGTCATCTTGATGCTCCACGGCGAACCCTCCTGGAGCTACCTTTACCGGAAGATGATTCCGCGCTTTTCGGCGGCGGGTCTCCGCGCGCTCGCGCCCGACCTCATCGGCTTCGGCAAGTCGGATAAGCTCGCGGAACAGGGGGCGTACAGCTATCAGCAGCACGTGGACTGGCTGTGGACCTGGGTGCAAAAGCTAGACCTGAGGGACATCACGCTGGTGTGCCAAGACTGGGGCTCACTCACCGGGCTGCGGCTCGTGGCGGCGCACCCTGAACGCTTCGCCCGAGTCGTGCTCGCCAACGGCGCACTCCCGACTGGCGACGAAACGCTACCGGATGTGTTCAGAGCGTGGGTTTTCGCTTCGCAAGCGCTGCCCGTTTTGCCCGTCGGTCAGATCGTCCAAGCGGGGACGAAGACCGAGTTGAGCCGAGAGGTCATCAAAGCGTATAACGCACCCTTCCCCAGCGAGGCGTACAAAGCGGGGGCGCGCATCTTCCCGACGCTCGTGCCTACAAGCCCAGACAACCCCGCTACGAGTGCAAACCGCCGCGCGTGGGCGGCGCTGGAGCGCTTCGACAAGCCCTTCCTAACCGCGTTTAGCGACGGCGACCCCATCATGCGCGGCGGCGAGCGCGTCTTTCAGCGCCGCGTGCCGGGCGCGCAAGGGCAGCCGCACACGACGATCCAGGGCGGAGGACACTTCTTGCAAGAGGACAAAGGGGAAGAACTGGCGCAGGTCGTTCTAGATTTTGTGGAAGTGACAGGGGACATCGACCTAGCTTTCTGAGACAAAAGAGGGACAGCCCGGAGACCGTCCCTTCTTTTGTGGCATTTTCTCAACGCTTCACGTCGACTTCGTCCGCCCCGTTCCTATACCGCGCTCGAACGCACCTCTTAAAATCCGCCAATACGAGGTAGGTAAAAGGCGCTGTGTCACGTCGATAATAAGCGCGTCCACACCGATGAGCACGCGGCTCTGGCGGCGCTGGACGGCGCGTAAAATCACCTCGGCAGCCTCCTCGGGCGCGGTTCTAAAACTCTTGCTAAAGCGCTCCATCTCGCGGCGCGCGATCACAGGGTCAACTTTAGCCGCCACGCGCGCCCCGAGCGCGATGTTCGTCCTGACGCCGCCTGGATGAATGACACTCACGCCGAGTCGCCCCGCCAACTCGTGGCGCAGAACCTCACTAAAGCCGCGCACGGCGAACTTGCTCGACGAGTACGCCGCTTGCCCTTCTGGGGCGATGATGCCGAAGACGCTGGATAAATTCACCAGATGTGCCCCCTCTACGCGGAGAAGGTGCGGCAGACACGCCTTGGTGAGCGCCACCACCGCGCGAAAGTTGATGTCCATAAGCCACTCGAACTCCTCCAAGCTGACCTCTTCGAAGCGCCCGCCGAGCGCCACGCCCGCGTTGTTGACAAGCAGCGTGAGGCGTCCATGTTCGCGCAAAACGTCCCCTACAAGCGCGTCAACCGATTCGTGTTGAGAAAGGTCTACGATGTGCGTACTCACCTTCACGCCGTGCTGACGCGCCCGCGCCGCCACCTTTTCCAGCTCTTCTCCGTTGCGGTCTACTAGGGCGAGGTGCGTACCTCTCGCTGCTAACCCCTCCGCCAAAGCCCGCCCGATGCCGCTCGCCGCGCCGGTGAGAAGGGCGACGCCATCGCCGAACACAAAAGGGTGCGGGGAAGGCTTCGCCCGCAGGCTGAGCGCCGCCGCGACGCCCAGCCCTGCGAGACAGGTGCCGATAAGCGCTTTTTGAGAGGTCTTCACAGTTGTACCTCCAGGGTTTCTAAAAAGTTCAGCACTAAAGCGTTGAAGTCGTCCGCCCGCTCGAGCTGCGGCGCGTGCCCCGTATCCCTAAAAAGGTGCGTTTGCGCATGTGGGTAGCGTTGCGTGGCGCTTTCCAAATGCTCTGCGGGTAAGACCTCATCGTATTCGCCCCAGATGACGAGGGTAGGCAGCTCGAGTTCGGCGAGACGGCGGCCCAGTTCCTCGCGCCACGCCGCCCTGACGCCGCGCCACGTGCCCAAATTGCGCGCCGCAGCGAGAAACGCCCTCGCCGCGCCGGGCTGCCGCGCCAAATTCAGAGTGTGTGTGGTGCGCTCCTCCGTCACCAAATCAGGATCATGAACGAAGCTTCGGACGGTGTTTTCGGCGCTACGCCTCGAGGGTTTCATGAGCAGTTCGCCTAGACCGGGCACCGTAATAAGCCTTAACGCGAGGATGACCTCTTTGCCGAAACCTGCACTCGCCACGAGTACAAGTGCCGACAAGCGTTCTGGATACTGCACGGCGAAGGTCTGCGCGACTGCGCCGCCTAGCGAGTTGCCTAGCAAAGCAACGGGTCTCGCCTCCCCTACGCTCTCCAAAAAGTCTTTGACGAACGTCGCTAGCTGCGCCAGCGTATAAGAAATGTCCGGCTTGTCCGTATAGCCGAAGCCGATAAGGTCAGGGGCGTAGAGGCGGTAGTACTCAGCGAGTGGTACTGACGCTGACCAGTCTTCCAAACTGCGCCCGATGCCGTGTAAGAGGACGAGAGGTGGACGCTCTGCGTCTCCGGCGACAGCGTAACGAGTACGCACACGCTGACCTTGGCTGTGAACGTCGCGCCACTCGAGCTGCCAGTCTATATCCGTCTCACCCGGAGATGAATTTGGCATAGGGTTTTCTACCACGCTCAACCTCTCGCCATGCAATTGTCTCACGGTGCGTGTTTTCGAGTGGACGCACGCGCCCATCTCAAAAGGAGCCGAGGCTAACTCACAAGCCCCTCTTTTTCATAAAGTAGGTGGTGAAGCCGTCTGGATAGTCCTCGAGCTGACCAAAGAGGTTGTACCCTAGCTTTTCGTAGAAACCCACCGCTTGCCAGCTACCCGTTCTCAGGTGGACGTTATGAACACCCTTCGAGACCGCGGCAACTTCCGCCGCTTTGACGAGTTTTGTACCGAAACCCTCTCCGCGACGCGACTCGTCCACCCAAGCGAAGTCAATCTCGAGCCAGTCCCACTGCAGCGTCCCGTAAAGTCCACCGATTATCACCTGGTCATTTTTGGCAACGACGGCGAGGTGGTGGCACGCCCAGCCGCCTAATTTAGTTAGGTTGTACTCCGTGAGCCCGCCGTCAATGGCGTCAACGATCTTCGGTTCTGGCTCAAAAATTATCTCCAGCTCAGCCATGCAGTCACCTTTCTCGTAGGGCGAGAACATTATAGCAGAGACACCCGAAGATTTATTTAGGGCTCGAGCGGTAGAGTCCACGGGCTCTCCAGCTCCGCTACCGCCTCACGCAGCATCGTGGCGAGAACTTTTGAAAGCTGTGACCTGTACTGCTGCCGCCGCCACAAGCAGCCTACGGTGCGTTCTGGCTTAGGGTTGCGTAGAGGAATCCCCCTCACATGAGCGTTAGCCGAAGAGGTCAGCGCCATCGCGGGCACGACTGCGGCCGCCGCCATATAGCGCACGCTTACGATAACGCTAGCAATAGAACTCATCTCGGCAACCGTGTGCGTGCGGACGCCCGCCGCCTCGCAGCACGCCTCCCAGATACCTTTAGAGCCCGGCACGATGTTGACCATGGCCGCGCCGTTTAGCTCCGCCACCTCGACCTCCCGCCGTCCCCAAAAGGGGTGCGTGTCCGGCACGACGAGCACGAGTTCTTCTCGGAAGAGCGGTTCGGTCACGAAGTCGGGCTGATGCTCCCACAAAAAGCCGATGCCGACGTCGAACTCACCTCTCGCGAGCTGCGGCTCGATCTGGTCGCTCGCTAACTCGCGAATGTTAATCGACACGCCTGGATAGCGCCGCCCGAACTTCGCTAAAGCGCGCGGCATCAGGTTGATGTTGACGCTCTGCACCGTGCCGATGGCGAGGTGTCCGCGCTCTAAATTCTGGGTTTCGCTCATAACGAGCCGCGCTTCGTGGAGTTCTCTCAGGACGCGCCGCGCGTAGGGCAGAAAAGCGCCCCCCGCCGAAGTCAAGGTGACGCCGCGCTTGCTGCGCTCCAAGAGAACGATGTCCAGGGTGCGCTCGAGCTTTTTAAGCTGCTGCGAAAGCGCGGGCTGCGACACCCTCAAGCGCTCGGCGGCGCGGGTGAGGTTGCCCTCTTCGACTGCAACGACAAAGGAGCGAAGAAGTTTCTCGTCCATCCATAAGTATAACTTATCATTTTACTAGGATATTGTTATTTTACTTATTGCCAACTGTAGGTTATGCTTAAATTGTCCATTCGGGCAAACTCAACCTTTGGAGGCCAGATGATGCGTCATCAACTTTGGCGAAGCTCCCTTATTGGCGGCTTCATCCTCGTCCTATGCGCTGCGCTCGCGTTCGGCACCGCGTTCGCTCAGCGTCAATTTCTCTCGATCGGTGGCGGGTCTACAGGCGGCACCTTCAACACCTTCGCCTCGGGCGTCGGCGACTTCTTATCGCAAAATCTCGATGGGCTCAACCTCACCGTGGAGGGCTCGGCGGGCTCGGCGGAGAATATTCGCCGCATCCAAGAGGGCGACATGGATATGGGTATCGCTTTCGCGGGCGACGCTTTTTTAGGTTATAACGGTGAAGGCGTCTTCTCCGAGGGCGGTCCTTACGACGGCATCCGTGCGATCGGCTTTTTATATAGCGCCGTGTCACAACTCGTGACCTTGGAAGAGACAGGCATCACCTCCGTTGACCAGTTGGCGGGCGAACCCGTCGCCGTCGGCGGTGCGGGCTCGGGCACGCAGCTTTCCTTGGAACGCCTGCTGACCACGCTCGGCATCTACAGCGAAATCGACCCCGTTTTAGTCGCGGGTCAAAACGCCTCGGACCAGCTTAAAAACCGCCAGGTTTCAGCGTACCACGCGCTCTTCGGGGTGCCGAACGCCACCGTGACCGACACCTCTTCGACCAACAACGTCGTGATTTTGAGCACCTACGACGCGGCGGAAGAGGCGGGCTTCTTCGAGCAGTACCCCTTCTACTCGGAGTACGTGATTCCCGCGGGCACCTTTAACGGCGTGGACGAAGACGTGACGACGTTTCGCGACGCGGGGCTCTGGATTGTCTCGGCTGAGGCGGACGAAGAGTTGGTCTACCAGATGACCAAGATCATCTACGACCAACCGGGCTTGGACCACATGAACCAAGTGACGGCGGTCGCCTCGGAGATGGGACCGGACAACGCGCTTGTCGGCGTGCAGATTCCCTTGCATCCGGGCGCGGCGCGCTACTGGGAAGAGGTCGGCGTCGAGATTCCCGAGGCGGCGCAGCCGCAGTAAAGTACCAGACCAAGAGGAGGTGAGAGGTCTCACCTCCTCTTTCTTATTCTCATCTAAGCGTCCAGGAGCACGATATGGCAGAACACCCTGATAAACGCCGTCAACAGAACATCGAAGACACTGAAGCCGGTGAGGTCACCGCGCCTGCGGACAACGTTGCGCCCGAAGATGCGGAGGCGGCGCGAGAGGACGTTCAGGCGCTCGAGGCCTCCGTCAGCGGCAACGCGCCCTTGGAGCGTCCTTGGGAACTCATCGTCAATATTCTGGCGGCGGCAATGTCGTCTTATTACCTCTACGCCGCACTCTTCGGCGCGACGCGTTTAGAGGTCTATTTAGGCGTCTATGTCGGGCTCACCTACGCCCTTATCTTTTTGGTTTATCCCTTAAAACGCGGCTCTCTGAAGTTTAGACCTACGATTTTAGACATCGGGTTTGCAGTTTTGTCCGTCGCGGTCGTCAGTTATTGGGTCATCAATTATCAAGCCTTGACGTACCGCGCAGGTTCCGCCACGTCGCTCGATCACACCATGTCTCTCTTGATGATTATCTTGTCGCTCGAGATAGGCAGGCGCGCACTCGGTTGGGTCATGCCCATCGTCGGACTCGTCCTCATGGTCTACGCTTATTTCGGACCGTACATGCCCCTTATCGTTGCGCACCGAGGTTATGACCTGGACCGCATCGGCGAGGCTGTGTTCCTGGACGAGCGCGGCGTGTGGGGCACGATGGCGCAGGTCTTGGTCAACTTCGTTATCATTTTTATCTTTTTCGGCGCGTTCTTGAACCGCTCGGGCGTCGGGCAGTTCTTCATCGACCTAGCGCTGGGCGTCGCGGGCCGCGCGACGGGTGGACCTGCCAAAGTGTCGGTTTTGGCGTCCGCGCTCATGGGCTCGATCTCGGGCTCGGCGATCGCCAACACCGTCTCGACGGGCACACTCACGATTCCACTGATGAAAAAGACCGGCTTCAAGCCGGAGATGGCGGGGGCGGTAGAAGCCTCGGCGAGCATCAGCGGGATGTTCTTGCCGCCCGTCATGGGCGCGGGCGCGTTCGTGATGGTGGAACTCACGGGCATCCCGTATACCCATATCATGCTCGCGTCGATCGTGCCCGCCTTTATCTACGTGCTTTCCATCTGGATGAACGTGCATTTTGAAGCGAAACGGTTGGGGCTCAAAGGCGTACCCGTTGCCGACCTGCCGAAACTCAGCGAGACCTTGAAGAGCGGCTGGTTTCTAGCGCTTCCGCTCATCCTGCTCGTGACGCTCCTTATTATGGGACGCTCGCCCGGTTACGCCGCGTTTTGGGGCACAGCGGCGACGATTCCCGTCTCGTGGTTTACCAAGGACAGCAAGATGGGGCTCAGGCAAATTTGGGAAGCGCTCGTCGAGGGTGGGCGCAACACACTCGTCATCGGCGCGACGGTGGGGATTATCGGGATTCTCTTGGCGGTTATTAACCTTACGGGTTTATCGCAGAAATTCACCACCATCTTCTTGACGCTTTCGGGCGGTTCGACGCTCCTCGCGATTCTCTTGGTCGCGCTCGCCTCGCTGATTCTCGGCATGGGGATGCCCGTTACGGCGTCCTACTTAGTGACGGCGGTCTTAGCCGTACCCGCGCTGGGCGACCTCGGCGTATCCGTTTTAGCGGCGCACATGATCGTCTATTGGCTTTCGCAAGACTCGAACATCACGCCGCCCGTGTGCATCGCGGCGTACGCGGGTGCGGCGATTGCGCAAGGGGACCCGTGGAAAACGGGGTGGACCGCCTTTAAGTACGCCAAGCTGCTCTACGTGATGCCGCTGCTATTTGCCTATACACCGATTCTGATTGAACCCGGCGGCGCTGTAGACATGCACGTCATCACGTCGTGGATTTCGGCGACGCTAGGGACGATCGCTTTTGCTGCGGTAACGATCGGCTTTTTGCAGCGCAGGACGACGATTCCCGAGTGGCTTCTCTTGGCAGGCGCGACCTTTTTATGTTACATGACGCCGGTCTGGACGGACATCGTCGGCGTGGCACTCGTCGTGGCGCTCTTCCTCATCCAGCGGCGCGTGGAGATCAGCTTCAGGCGTGGGGTGCGGATGCTCTCGGCGCAACCTCAGAAAGCGTCGCAGGGCTAGGCGTCGTAGCTCCAAATTTCTGAACCGGAACAGGAGGTCGCGCCCACCGCGACCTCCTGTTCTTTTGATGTTTGCTAGCCTCGAACCTCCAAATGCTTCAACGTTCATTCGAGTCATACGCTTCATACTTAGACAAGACTCGTCCGACTCCCAACCGACCGAGAAAGCCTTGCTTAGATGACCATCAAAACAGTTGGGTATAGTAAACCTATGACTCGTCCCTTGCTCTTTTTGCTCCTCCTCAGCCTCGCAGCTTGCGCCCCGCGAACTCGCCCCGCCGAGCCCACAACAACGGGAACCGGACGTTCAGCCACCTTGTACGACGACGGGGTCGCCTCGTGGTATGGTCCGAACTTCGTCGGGCGACCTACGGCGAACGGTGAAATCTTCGACCCCTCGCAACTCACCGCCGCGCATCAGACTTTACCCTTCGACACGCTCGTGCGCGTCACCCACCTGGAGAACGGCCGCAGCGTCGTGGTGCGCATCAACGACCGGGGACCTTTTGTCGGGCGGCGCATCATCGACCTCTCGCGCGCCGCCGCCGAGCGCATCGACATGATCGGCAGCGGTACGGCGCAGGTTAGGTTGGAGCTGCTGAGCGCCGCGCCCGACCGTCTTATGGTTGCGCCCTCTACCAGCCTGAGCGGTTTTCAAATTATGTCGCGCTTTCACGAACCCGGCGAGCTGCTCCTCTTACGCTCTGAGCAGAGCCAACCGCTACTCACGCGCGTCGTGAGCGGCGCGGTGACGGGCGCGGACTTGCTGTTATCCGAAGAGGCGTACCGCCGCTTGGGGAGCGAGGTGTCAGTTCAGAACGCGGCTCGAGGTGCGAACTGAGGCTCGATCTAGTTTGCATCTGCCGTGTCATCAATTAAGTACTTCGGCTTCAATAATCTGACTACCTCGAGGAAGTTTTTGCGCTCAGTACGAACTTCGTTGACATTTTCTAATTTAGGTTATTGCGACGCACCTACTTGATTGATATTGGACGCTCTATTCGAGCGGTAACGGGGTATTCTCGAGTACTTCCGAATTCGCTGCGCACGAGTTTCGCAGAACGAGAGGTTGCCGCTCCTTATTTACGCCAGCGCAACGTTGCTGTAACCGCCGAATAAGAATACTGCCCTTTTTCGAGAAGCGCCCTGCAGCCTCGAGCCAATTTCTCACGCGAATGACCTGCAGCGCACGTTGCCTCTCGGTCATTTGACCATATGATGAGCGCCATGACCCTCCTCGCTATCTTCGCCCACCCCGACGACGAAGCTTTTGGCACTGGCGGCGCGCTCACGCGCTACGCCGCCGAAGGCAAAACGGTCAAACTCATCTGCGCGACAAGAGGTGAATCGGGCAAAATCACCGACCCCGACATCGACGCCGCCTCTGACGTCGCCGAGCTGCGCGAGCAAGAACTCAGAGAAGCGTGCAAGGCGATGGGTTTGGACGCGCCCGTTTTCTTAGACTTTCACGACTCGGGCAGACAAGAGCGCACCCGCTACGACGATCCCAAAGCGCTTATGAACGTGGACGAGGCGGACTTGGAGCGAGCCCTCTTGCCCCACATCGGCGAGGCCCAGCCCGAGGTCGTCCTCACCTTCGACCCGCACGGCATCTATGGACACGTCGACCACATCAAGATACACCGCGCCGCGACCGCCGCCTTCTGGTCGGCGGGCAAGGTGATGAAACCTGCGCCCAAGCGCCTCTTTTACAGCGTGATGGCGGCGGAGCAGATGAAACAGATGCAAGCGATGCGCGAAGACTCGCCACTTTCGAAGCTGGACCCCGAGCTGTACGGTGTCTCGGAGGACTCGTTCGCGGCGGTGCTCGACATTTCGCGCTACCGCGAGCAGAAAGAGGCGGCGGTCAGGGCGCACCGTTCTCAAGTAGGGCCGTCCTCGTCATTTGCGGGGATGTCGGAGGAGCGCGAGCGAGAGGTGTGGGAGGCGATGTTCACCCAGGAGACCTTCACGCTCGGCGGCTTGCGCGGCGGCTTCCCGGCGACGCCTGTGGACGACCTCTTCGCGGGGCTCGAGTAACGGGCAGTTTCTATTACGGGTTCTGCTGCGAGGTCTGCGTCTGCGCGGCGAGTTGCTCGGGCTCCCACCACTGCTTGATGTAGGCGAGCACCGCCGCGATCTCCTCGTCGCTCCAGGACGCGCCGACAGCGGGCATCTGACCCTGACCGTAGCGGATGAACGATGCAATCTGCGAGTCCGGGTGATGCCAGGCGTGCATATCGCCGTTGAGCGCGGGCGCAGGAACGCCCGCTTGGGCGTAGCCCTGACCTTCGGCTCCGTGGCACGTCGCGCAGTTCGCCGCGTAGAGTTCGCGCCCCGCCATGACTTGGTTCACATCGTAAGAGGGCAGCGTGACCTGGGTCTCTACCTGGGTCTCTTGGCGCGGCGTGAACCAAACGAGCACGTTGGCGACCGTGCCGAGCACGATGAGGCTGACTAGGCTGTGCCAGAAGTAGCGGTCGATCCAGCGCTTATTCGTATGGGTGAATTCAGGTTTAGGCATCGTATCTCCATGTTGGTGGCCGCAGCAATGTGCGGATAGAGGTCAAGCGTCTTAGTACTCTGTCAACTAAAGAATGAGTGATGTCATTCTGAACGTAGCGGTAGCGAAGTGAAAGAATCTCGTCTTCCATTCCCAACTAGCTGAGATTGCGGGACGAGACCCTCACGCCTTCGGCTCAGGGTGACATCAGTAATAGATATCAATACTTAGTTTACGGTGTACTTAGCGAGCTTTTTGCCTTCGCTACACTGCGCCACACTACAAACATCACTTACCTCTAAGGCTACCCTGGTGGGTGGGGGTCAAGATGGAATCTATTATACAAACGCTCTCGAGTCCCTGGTTTTTCATCGTCTGGGCGGCGCAGATGCTCCTCGCGCAGGTCGTGCTCATCCGCGACCTCAGCGTCGACAACAGCCATATCCCGCCCCTCATGAAAGTGGTGTGGGCGCTTACGGTCCTGTACTCCGGGTTGTTCGGTTTGGCGGTTTACTACTACAGCGGGCGTAAAGAGATACCCCACGACTCGCTCTGGCGGCGGGCGTGCCGCTCGGTGGCGCACTGCTACTCGGGCTGCGGCGCGGGCGAAGTCACGGGGCTCATCATCGCGGTGGGGTTGCTCGCGCTCAGTACGCCCTGGGTCGTCGCCGTCACCTTTAGCTTCGCTTACCTCTTCGGTTTGGGTCTCACGGTCGGGCCGCTGCTGCAAGGGGGCATGGCGTTCGGCGAGGCGCTTAAAGACGCTATTTACAGTGAGAGCGCCTCGATCGTGGTGATGGAAGCGGTCGCCATCTCCGCCGACCTCTTCTTGGCGGGTGAGGCGACAATGGGCGACGTGCGCTTCTGGTCGTCGCTAATAGTCTCGCTGACGCTCGGGCTCGCCGCCGCATACCCGGTGAACGCGCTGCTGATTCGCTTCGGGGTCAAAGAGGGGATGGGCAGCCCTAAGAACTAACGCGCCACCTCTTCACCGCGCTTTAGCGCTTCGGCGACGCCTAAGGGGTTCGAGAGCGCGTGACGGGCTTTCGCCCACGCCTCCTTGACCCTGCGCTCGTCGGCGCTCAAGGTTTGCGGGTCGGCGTCGGCGTAGACCTCGACCTCGTCCGCCTTCGCTTTCAAGAGGTCATTCATGACGCGGTGCAGCGCGTCCCTCACGACCAATCCTTCGCGGAGCAGGTCCTGAAGCTCTAAGACCCTCGAGACCAGCTCGGCGTGCTCCATCGCTCTCAGCTCTTCTTTGGTGCGCTGCATCCCAGCTCCTTTTCGCGACTCGTTGCGCTTTGATTATTTTATCACGCTCGGTTGCCCGAGGCGGAGAAGGCGTCAGGAAAGGGAGAATACAAAAGAACACTGTATTCTCCCTTGCGAATCTCTGCTTCTACATTTTTACTTCTACGCGCCTCGCGCCTACAACACACCGCCGGTTTAGTTGCGCGGCGGCGCGACAAGCAGCGCCTCTATGATGCGCTCTAGCTCCTCCTCGGGCATGACACGCAGCATCCTCTCGTGGCGGCTGTTCTCGTCGGGCACCCACGCGCTGACACCTTCGGAGGTCAAGGTTAAGCGCTCGTCCGTCTCGGCGAGCTTAAAGTAGGTGCCGTCCTCCGGGTCGGCGAGACCGCGCACGGCGTAGAGCACCACGCAGAGGTCCCAGGCAGTGCGCCCCCGCTCCGATCCGTTAAAAAGCTCGTAGCCTAGCCGCACCGGATTAGTGATAGGCGTCTCCTCGGAGAGCGTTCCCCCGTTCACAACGCCGTCGCACACATCCGCGTTGCCCGGCGAAAAGACGACGGAGGTGGGCCAGCCGTCGACGACTTGTTTAGCGGGGGCGGCGCTCATCTCTTTGCCGCCCGCTAGGTAGAGTTCCCCTGGATGACCAGGGTAGTACCCAGCCATCACGACGAGCTTGTCGACCTTTTGCCGAATCAGGTCCGAACCGCTCAGGTCGCTGTACTCGTCGGGCGCGGAGTCCATGAGGTCAGCTAAGTTTTGCATGAAGCCGAGCGACACCACCGTGACGCTCCCGTCCGGCTGCGCCGCTAAGGCCTGCCGGTAAACCGTGACGGCAGGCGGCAGCGCGCCTAAGTCGGTGTCGTTGGGAAATTCAGCCATCGCCTTCACGAAGTGGGGGATGCTGGGACGCCAATAGGGGGTCGCCACGGGGTAGTGCGCGGGGTTCGGGTTGCGGCCGATAGGGATGTCGGGGCGACCGTAGTAGGTGTTGATAGCGTCGATTGTAGCGGACGCATACGGATCGTAGACGTTGGAGACCGTCGCTAGGATCGTCGCTTCACCTCTGTCGGCGAGCGTGTGGAGCACGGCGAGCGCGCCCGCGTCGTCGATGTCGACGCCTACGTCGGTGTCGATGATGATGGGAACTGCGGCGCTGGGCACTTCGGTTTCAGCTCCGGGGCTCGGTTCAGGGCTCGAGCAAGCGACCCACAGCACCGAACTCAGCGTTAGAAGCAGCAAAAAGAAAGCACGTCGTTTCATATCTCACCCCTTATACCCTCATGGTAAGACAGGAGGGTCGTGAGATAAATGTGGCGGGCGACAAGAAGCCTAAGCGTCCGCACACGTTCGGGTGATCGTTGAGGGGACGACTGAACGAGCCGCCCCTTCACGCTTAACCGAGCTGCGCCAAGCTCCCCTTAACCCCTTCAATCAGCGCTTTCGCCTCCTCTAAACGCCTGCGCTCCTCTGCTACGACTTCATCAGGCGCGTTCTCCACGAACTTCGCGTTGCCGAGCTTTTTCTCGCTCTTCTGCGCGTTCTTTTCAAGCTCAGCTAGGCGCTTCTCCTGCCGCTGCCGCCACTCGTCTACGTCTACGAGTCCTTCGAAGGGGAGTTTGAGCTTGATGCCCGGCACAACTTGCGAAAGGGACGCACCTTCTGGTTGCGTGTCTAAAAGCGTCGCCCGCGCCAGACTCTCCACCACCTCTTTATTTTTATTCGCGTAGAGCACGCCTGCCGCGTCCCCTTCGGCGAAGAGGTTGATCTTTTGGGTCGGGTTCAAGTTCGCTTCGGCGCGGAGGTTGCGGGCGGCAGTGACGGCGTTTTGCAAGTGTACAAAGTCGCGCTCGGCATCCTCGCTCATCAACGTTTCGTCCGCTCGAGGCCACTCGGTGTAGCCTAGCTGCGCCTCATGACCTAGCGCCTCATAAAGCTCGGAGGTGATAAAAGGAACAATCGGATGCAGAAGTTTAAGAATCGAGGTGAAGGTGTGACGCAGCACTGCCTTCGTTTGCGCGTTCTCGGCGTAGAGCTGCGGTTTAGCCGCCTCTAAATACCAGTCGCAGAACTCCGACCAGACGAAGTCGTAGAGCGCGCGGTTCGCGCCGCCTAAATCGTACGCTTCTAAGCGCTCCGTCGCTTCTTTTGTGGCGCGTTGGAGGCGGCTTAAAATCCAAGCGTCGGCGAGGGTGTTCGGTTTCACCTCTACATCGCTCGTTGATGACGAGATGCTACCTCCAAGATGCATAAACGCAAACCGCGCCGCGTTCCACAGCTTGTTATTGAAGTTTCGCCCCATCTCTACGCGGCGCTCGTCCCAGCGGATGTCTTGCCCACCCGTCGAAGCGTAGCTCGTCGCGAAGCGCAAGGCGTCCGCGCCGTAGCGCCCGATGACCTCTAAGGGGTCGATGCCGTTGCCCTTCGACTTGGACATCTTCTGACCTTTTTCGTCTAAGACGAGCCCGTGCAAGAAGACGTGCTTAAAAGGCGCTCGGTCCGTGAACTGATAGCCCGCCATCTCCATTCGGGCGACCCACAAGAAGAGGATGTCGTAGCCTGTTACCAGCACCGAAGTCGGGTAGAACTTCTTGAAAAAAGGTGCGTCCGTGTCGGGCCAACCGAGCGTGGAGAAGGGCCACAGGTTCGAGGAGAACCAAGTGTCGAACACGTCCGGGTCTTGGGTCAAAGCGGCGTCGGTTTTCTGCGCCGGGTCGGTGTAGGGGTCATCCGCGTCGGGGACAAAGACGTTGCCCTCGCCGTCGTACCACGCCGGAATTTGATGTCCCCACCAAAGCTGGCGCGAGATGTTCCAGTCGCGCAGGTTTTCCAGCCAGTCGCGGTTGACCTTGGCGTAGCGCTCGGGGAAGATGGCGATGTCGCCCTCGTCTAGCCCGCGTAGCACGCGCTTCGCGACCTCTTGCGTATTGTAAAACCACTGCTTGGATAAAAGAGGTTCGACGGGCTCGCCGGTGCGCTGCGAGAGCCCTAAGGCGACGGTGTAGTCACGCTGCCCCAACAGTTCGCTGCTCGCCTCCAACGCCTTCACCACCTCTTTCCGCGCCTCGAAGCGGTCTAAGCCGCGAAACGCTTCGGGCACCAACTCGCCGAAGAGCTTGGCGTCCAAATCGATGACGCTGGGGCGCTCCAGGTCGTGCCTCTCCCCTATTTCAAAGTCCGTCGGGTCGTGCGCAGGCGTGATTTTGAGCGCGCCCGTGCCAAAGTCCATCTCGACGGCTTCGTCGGTGATGATGGGCACCCAACGTTCGGTTAGCGGGATGCGCGCTTTCGTGCCGACTAACTTTTTGAAACGCTCGTCGTCGGGGTGCACGGCGATGGCTTGGTCGGCAAAGATGGTTTCAGGGCGCACCGTAGCGATGTGAATAGCGCCGCCACCCTCTAATTCGTACGCCAGCGTGTAGAGCTTCCCCTGCCGCTCCTCGCGGTCTACCTCGAGTTCGGAGAGCGTCGTCTGGCTCGCCGGGTCCCAGTTGACGATACGCTCACCCCGGTAGACGAGCCCCTGATGATAGAGGTCCACGAACTGCTTACGCACCGCACGCGACAACCCCTCGTCCATCGTAAAGCGCGTGCGCGTCCAGTCCGCTGAAATCCCTAAGCGCTGGAGTTGACCTAAGATGATGCCACCGTAGCGCTCTTTCCACTTCCAAACGCGCTCCAAAAACTGGTCACGCCCGAGGTCGTATTTGGTTTTACCCTCTTCGCGCAGGGCACGCTCGACTTGCACCTGCGTCGAGATGCCCGCGTGGTCGGTGCCGGGCTGAAAAAGTGCTTCATAACCCTGCATCCGCTTGAAGCGAATCAGCGTGTCGATAATGGTGTTATCAAAGGCGTGACCTAAGTGCAGGTTGCCCGTGACGTTGGGCGGCGGAATGACGATGCAGAAGGGTTCTTTGCTCGAGGTCGCGTCGGCGGTGAAAGGCTCTTCAGCCCAGCGCTCCACCCATCTCTCTTCAACCTCAAAGGGATTGTATTGCTTAGCCAGATTTTGTTTTGTTAGGTCTCGAGGCACGTTTGCAGTGTCGGTCATTGGGGTACTCCTTTTTTAGTGTCGAGTTCAGCGACGAGGATAGTTCGCGGACTATCCAGCGTATAGGGGCTGAGATCGAGCGCGCCGAAGCACCCCGTGACACGCAGCCCCGCTCGTTCGAAAAGTCTGACGAGTTCTTTCACCGTGTAGTGGCGGCGCTTAAAGGTCTGCGTTTGAACCCTACCGTCAGGAAAAACGTAGTGCTCGGTGTGGTGCTGGTCGCCCGTGTAGGCGTCGAAGCGCGATTCGCGCAAGAGCCAAGGTAAATCTTTAGCGGAACGCTGCCAGCTCTGCTGAACGCCGCTTTGAGCGACCCGCTCGCGGTTGGTCGTGTCGAAGAGGAAACGTCCGCCCGGTTGGAGCGAGGTCGCGACGCCGCGCAAAATGCCCAGGTGCGTTTCGTCGTCCCAGGCGAAGAGCGTGTTGTAGAGGCAGTACGCGGCGTCGAAGACGGAGTCGAAAGGTAAGGCTCTGGCATCTCTTTCGACTAAAGCGGCGTCGAAAGACGCCAAACGCTCCGCCGCCCTCTCTAAGTAACGCGCTTGCGCGTCCACCCCGACGAGCGGTCCGAAGCCGCGACGCGCCAGTTCTGCGAGGTGCACGCCCCAACCGCACCCGAGGTCTAAAACGCGCTGACCCGTCGAGAGGTCAAGGGCAGTCACGAGCCCGTCCACCTCTTTTTGGGTGCGCGCGTCGGA
Source organism: Trueperaceae bacterium (assembly GCA_965213925.1). Taxonomy (GTDB): domain Bacteria; phylum Deinococcota; class Deinococci; order Deinococcales; family Trueperaceae; genus CBDBZX01. Next base: position 2,363,618 of record OZ243927.1, on the reverse strand, counting down.
CTGGCGCACCTCATGAAACTTTCTGTAAAGCTCACCGAATTCATCCACAAAAACGCCTCCTCCGCTCACGTAGTTTTGTACGTAAGGTGCGGACGAGGCTCTTCCCCGCGTTACCACCGCAGTTCCTTATGCACGGCACAAGGCGCTTCATTGCGTCGCGGCTGACGGGGCGACTTGAACACAGTGACAAGGTTTGTGTTCACCGGAGGGTCTACTCGGCTAAAGCTAGTAGCTTTCAAGATCAGGAAGACCTTAGATACTGCGCTACTCTTACCTTTCTTCCTCGTACGAGCACCATCTTTTGCAAGATGATACCTCGCTAGGCGACCTTCACTCGCTACGCTCCGCTCGGACTTTCAGCGCACCGTCCAGGCTCTCTCGAGAAGTGAAAAGCGAGCTACTCCTCCTAAACGAAGTGTAGCAAAACAGAGCGTTCGGGACAAGGTAGGTGGGACGCTCTGGCTGAGCTTATGGACTCGAGCCGCCCGTTCCTACCCCTTCAACATTCACCGCCGGGTCCAAGTACTCATTACTGAAAAACGTATCCGCCGAGAGGTCCGTCTCGACGCGCCCGACCTCTTGCAAAAATGTGAGCGCGTCGTCCCAGCGTGCCGGGTTGGTGAAGCCTACGCCGTTAGCCTCGCTGTAGGCTGAGGTAAAGAGAGGCAGCGTCGCCTCTAAAACCGCTAAGCGGTCTTCGTCTAGGTTTTCTACGTAGCCCCTCGACGCCTCAAACGCGCGTTCAGGCTCCTCTAAAGTCAGCGCTAGCGCCTCTTGCGACGCGCTCAGAAAACGCCGCACCAGGTCCTCGTTCTCCAAAACCGCTTCCGTGGTGACGACGCCCGCGCCCGGTGCCGGGTTGTAGTCGCCAGCGGGGATGACGTTCACCTCGACGCCACGTTGTGCCAAAACGAGCGGTTCGTTGTTGATAAAACCCATCGCCACGTCTACGCGACCGCCGAGGATAGCCTCCAACTGCGTGAAGCCGATTTGCTCTACAGAAAGGTCGTCTTCCGTCAAATCCGCCGCTTGCAACACCCCTTGAAACGAGGTGTACGACGAGCCGAAGAGCCCCGGCAAGCCCACCGTCTTACCTGCTAAGTCCTCGATTTCAGTGATGTTCGCGTCTGGCAGCGAAAAGAGCGCACTCGGTACGCGCTGAAAGAGCGCCATAAGGTAGACGAAGCGCGTGTTGTCAGGGTCTTGGGCGCGCAAACTGATGACGTCTTCGGCGTCGCCTACAACGAAGTCGAGCCTACCTTGGGCTAAGAGCGGGTAGAGTTCGCTGACGAAGCCGTGCTGGAATTCGACCTCTAACCCCTGTTCTTTGTAGAAACCCTCAGCCGCAGCGGTATAAAAGGGCGCGAACTGCACGTCGGGTAAGTAGCCGAGCCCGACACGCACCGTATCCGTGCTCTGAGCACACGCGGTTGTCGCAAGTAGGAGTAAAGGAAGAATAGTATGGCGCAGTAGTGTCGTCATAAGAACTGACACACCTCCTTAGGGATTAAAAGCTTACAAAAAGCTAAGATACAAGATACCCAGTGAATTGAGAAATTCCGTGAGCAGCGCGACAGGAAAGGCTCATCACCTCTTCATTCGACCTCTTTATTCATCATAAGCAGATGCGGCCTAAAGCCGTGGCGTTCCCACACCGCTTTGGCTCGAGGGTCGGCTAAAGCAACCGAGAGTTCGAGGCGGTCAATCCGCTGAGACTTAGCATAAGACTCGACTTCAGCCATCAGTAAGCGGCTCAAACCTTTTTGGCGAAAGGTGGCGGAAACATCTAAGTCAGTGATGTAGAGATAGCGTCTGGGTATGAAAATAGGTGCTTCGTCCTCGGTGCAGAAGGTGACGTAAGCGGCTAAAGTATTTCCGGCATAGACAACGTAAGCTCTTTTGACCTCTTCACTCAGTTCTTTAGCTAGGCGTTTAGTCAACTCAGCTTGGCTGATGTAAGGAGTGTAAATGGGTTCGTGCTGGGCGACTTCGGCGGTAGCCTCGAGCCAAAGCTGCGCCATAGCTTCCGCGTCGTTAGGCGTGGCTTCTCTAAGTTCGAAATCCACGATGACCTCTTGTTTCTTCACCGCAACTTACCTGCGGCGGTAGCTCAGCGCCCACCTCTCCAGAAGCCCGACCGCGCCGTAAAGGAGTAAGCCGAGCGCAACGTTTACACCGACCGCCGCCACCGCGTTCGCCACCCGGAAGTTCAGCCGCTCGCTGTTCGCGAACGCGCCTAAACCCGGTCCGCCGAAGACGAATTCGCCCACGACCGTGCCGATGAGCGCCAGCGTTACGGTGAGGCGCAGACCACCCAACACGACGGGGAGCGCGCCGGGCAGCTCGAGCCGCGTAAAGTTCCCCCAAGCCGTCGCGCCGATGGTCTTAAACACTTCGCGGTAAACCCGCCCGACTTCGCGCACGCCGACCACCGTCGAGACGAGCACCGGAAAAACCGAAATCAGCGAGGTCACGGTGAGTTTGGCGGGCAAGCCGTAGCCGAGCCAGAGGACGAGGAGTGGCGCGATAATCACGGTCGGCACGGCTTGAAGCGAGACGATAAAGGGTGACAGAAGGCGCTCTAAAGGCTTCGAGCGCCCCATAAGGTAGCCTAGCGGCACGCCTAACCCAAGCGCAACAAGAACGCCTAGGAGCGTAACGCGCAAGGTGGCGAGCGTGTGACTGGTGAGAACGGCGGCGTTGTTTAGAAGCGCCTCTCCGACCTCTAAGGGTGAGGGCAAAAAGAGCGGCGAGACGCGCGTGGCGAGCGTACTCCAACCTACTAAGAAAAGGACGAGAAGTGCCGCCGTGCCTAAGAGTTCCCAGGGCGCACGCGGCGGCGTGCGCGCGACGCGAAGCTCGGTCGAGTCGGCGACGCCTAAGCGCGAACGCAAGTCAGCCTCCAAACCCGCCTCGTACGCGGTGATGCGTCCTTCGGTGCGGGCATCTAAGACCGTCTCGATACGCCCGTCTTTCAAAACAACTACGCGGTCCGCCATGTAGACCGCCTCGCGGATGCTGTGCGTCACGAAGAGAACGGTCTTCTGTGTCTTTTCATGTAGGCGCTTGAGTTCTAAGTTGAAGCGTTCACGCACCAGGGCGTCCAGCGCGGCGAAGGGCTCATCCATCAGGAGGACTTCGGCGTCTTGGGCGAGCGCCCGCGCAATCGCCACTCTCGCTTGCATCCCGCCCGAAAGCTGATGTGGATAGCGAGCGGCGTGCTCCAGCATCCCTACCTGCTTCAAGACCGCGTCTGCGTCCTCGCCGCGTCCCGTGAGGTCGCGGGGCAACGAGGCGTTGCGCCGCACCGTGCGCCAGGGCAAAAGGCGGTAGTCCTGAAAGACGACGGCGGGACCGCCCTGCACCTCCACCTCGCCCTCGTTCGCTCTAAGGAGCCCCGCGACCACGCGCAAAAGGGTGCTTTTACCGCCGCCCGACGGACCGATAAGCGCCACGAACTCGCCGCGCCTGACCTCTAGGTCTACGTTGCGCAGCACCGGGTTGTCCTGAAATGTGACCGAGACGCCTGCTAAGCGAATCGCTATAGAGTGCTCGGTCGTCGGCTCGGCAGGCGTCGGGTCACGGGGTCGCGTCGGCAAACGTAAGCTCACAAGGTTAAGCATAACGTTACTAAAGAAAGGGATAGGTTATCTCGAGCTATACATGCCAGGTACGGTAGATTCAGCCTCGAGGTTTCGCCTCTGTGATAAGAGATAGTAGGTCGGCTCGCTTGTGGCTGAAGTGTGACATTCAAGCACTGCCCTAGCGTTCCCACGCTCGAGGCTCGGAAAGTCTTCAAAAATTTCGTCTTCGCTCATATTACCTCACTTATGAAAGAACCAAAAGCCCTTCATCCTGCTCTAAAAATTTTTCGGTTCGTGAGGCGTTCCCCCTGAGAATCGTTGCGATAGTAGAGGTTCTCGCGTTTCCTACCGATAACCAAATCACTTTCGGCGGCGGTCCCAGCAAAAAGATACGCTGCCGAAAGTCATTATCTTTTGAGACAATTGTAAAACCCCTACGTTTCGCGAACTCCCAGATGGCAAAGTCTGTCTCTCCGCGCATCCCCAAAGTTTCAATCTGAGCACTATCTGGAAAGATATCCTCGAGCGACCTAACTAATTTTGGACTCAAGTTCTCGTCAAAGAGCAGTTTCACGCTGCCGCTGAATAAGCCAATCTACGCTCACGCATTGCAGCAAACGCTAAAACCGCCCTGATGTCTTCGCGCTCGAGGCTCGGGAAGTCTTCAAGAATCTCATCCTCACTCATGCCGCCTGCTAGGTACTCGAGTATGTCGTACACAGTAATTCGTGTACCTTTTATGCAAGGTTTGCCGCTACGCACTTCTGGGCTGATGGTAATGCGCTTTAAGAGATCGTTTTGATTCATAGCTTCATTTTACTCCACTAAGTCCTGGTGAGCATCTACCACGCCTCCGCTACAGCATCAAAAAAGTGTTCCACCAATTCGCCTAAGCCGAAGGAAAGTTCGTACACTGACTTGCGCGCTTCGCCTTCCTCACAATTTGCTAAAGACGAATAAAGTCTGGCAATTTCGAAGTAGCGGCGTGATTCTTCCATGTTGCCAGCCTCTTCGTGCTCGAAGTAATGATTATCGAATACTTCAGCCAATTCCAAAAACGGAACTTCGCTCGTGTATACATTTGTAGCTTGAAGCCTATTTTTGGCTACCTCTTTCACCTTCTGACAAATACTTTCCACTTGCAATTTATACCACCACTGAATTCGCTCTGGCAGTAGTGAAATCGAATCAGCCACGAGGTGTCTATATCAAGCTGCTTCGCGCAACTTTTGCCGCAGTAACTCCGACGCTAAACGCCCTAACGATACGCCTCGTTCTTCCGCCCTATCTTGAAGCGAGCGGACAACATCTTCTTCAATTTCAATCTCAAAGTACCGATTCCGCAACTCGCCTTTCACCTCGACTGTTCGAAACTCGTCCAAGTAGTCAGTTGCGTCGTGCGTGTCCCAGAATTCAGCAGCTTCTTCATAGGTTTCAAACCTCTCCGGCGTCTTATCAGGTTTTTTGTCCATAACTCTATCCCTCCTCCGCCTCGCTCTCCGTCGTTGACTGCCGATACGGTGTATCCTCCGGCTCTTTCGCCTTCACCCGCGCGTAGTTTTCCGCTATCTCTAGTAGCGCAGGCGCAAGCCAGTCCTCCAACTGCTCCGGGCGGTAGCGCCAACTCCAGTTTCCCCCCGCGCGTCCAGGCAAGTTCATCCGCGCCCCTGTTCCTAAACGCAGCACGTCTTGGAGCGGCACAACCGCCAAGTCCGCCACTGACGCAAACGCCAAGCGGATCAAATCCCAAACGATGTTGCTCTCGTCCCTCGCTAGATAACGCCGCACGAAGTCCTGCTCTTTTTGGGGCGCGTTTCTGTACCAGCCGAGCGTCGTGTCGTTGTCGTGCGTGCCCGTGTAGACGACGAAGTTAGGTGTGTAGTTGTGCGGCAGGTAAAGGTCGTCGCCGCCGTCCGCAAAAGCGAACTGCAAGACCTTCATGCCGGGGAGGTCGTTGTCGTCGCGCAGCGCCTCGACCTCCGGCGTGATGATGCCTAAGTCCTCGGCGATAATCGGCAGCTCGCCCAACGCCTCTTCGAGCGCGTCGAAGAACGTTTGCCCCGGTCCTTGGGCCCAGCGCCCTTCGACGGCGGTCGGCTCGTCGGCGGGAATCTCCCAGTACGCCTCGAAGCCGCGAAAGTGGTCTACGCGGATGAGGTCGAAGAAATCCAAGGTGGACTGAAAGCGCAAAATCCACCAGGCGAAGCCGTCTTTTTTCATCTTATCCCAGCGGTAGAGCGGATTGCCCCAGCGCTGCCCCGTCTCGCTGAAGTAGTCGGGCGGCACCCCCGCCACGACGGTCGGGTTGCCCTCCTTATCGAAGTAGAACAGCTCGGGGTTCGCCCAGGCGTCGGCGGAGTCGTAAGCGATGAAGATGGGGATGTCACCGATAACCTTGATGTCGCGCGCGTTCGCGTAGCGCTTGACCTCCACCCACTGCGTGTAGAAGAGCCACTGCCAGTAGCGCCAGCGCTGAAGGTCGTCGGCGTGCTCCTTTTGATGCTCTTTTAGAGCGCGTTTTTTACGCTTACGCAAGCCCTCATCCCACTCGTTCCAGGCGCGTCCTTCGTTCGCTTCCTTGCAGGACATGAAAAGGGCATAATCGTCTAACCAATACGCCTGCTTGTCACAAAAGGTATTGAACGATTCCTTCTGCTGCTCCGTCGCCCGCTCCTTAAAGACCTTATAGGAGGCTCGCAACATGTCCAACTTAAAGGGGATGACCGCGCCGTAGTCCACCTCGCTTTCGGAGAAGTCAGGAGTATCCGCTAGGGTGCTCTCATCCAAGAGACCGCCGTCCACCAACCTGTCCAAGCTGATGAGGTACGGGTTGCCCGCGAAGGCGCTGAAGCACTGATAAGGCGAGTCGCCGAAGCCCGTCGGACCGAGCGGCAAGACCTGCCAGAGCCGCTGCCCGGAGCGTTCCAAGAAGTCGAGCCAGTCGTAAGCGCCCTGCCCTAAATCGCCGACGCCGTGTCTGCCGGGGAGAGAGGTCGGGTGCAACAGGATACCGGATGCGCGTTCGAATGCCATGAAAAATCCTCCAGAGGAGGACGTGCGCCCCCCTCCACACAAATTAAGAGACAGTATCATGTTTGCGGGGTCAGGAATTCAGGTAAATCTCACCGAACTGAGCAGCTGGATCGATACGAGCAGACTGCCCCATATCGCCAAGAACATTTCTCAGTTTTTATCTTGAACACCTGTAAAGAGATGGCGGCGCGACTATCAAAGAGGTCGCGCGAGGCGAGAGGTCCACCAGGCACGGACGAAACACCTAGGATAACCACGAAGAGGTCTGCTCATCTTTAACGTACACCTTTCTCAATGTACACTGAGCGCGTCTGACTCTTCGCTCGTTTACTCGCTGCTCGAGACTTCAACATCTCTCTCGCGCACGCTATTCTCCTCGAGCCACGTCGCGAGCGCTTGCGCCTGATCTTCGTCCGCCAAGCGTCGCTCGAAAGAACTCAAGGAGCGCGCGTGACTACGCCCGCATAAAGACCGTATTAGGGCCGCGGCGAGCGTCACCGAAAGAGTATGAAGAGCCACATCGTAACGCAAAAGGCGCGACTATGGATGCAGCCGTAAGCTGGCGTCATGGCTTTGCCGGCACACCCGGGTCGGTACATCGAGCCGCAGCGCACACCTGACTCGAGGCGGACACGTTATAAAGCGGTGAAGGAGGCCACGATGCCTACGGTGGTTGACATCATTCAGAACGACGACAACTTCAAAACGCTCTCCGCGCTGCTCAAAGACGCGGACCTTTTCGGCACGCTCGGCGAGGGGACCTACACCCTTTTCGCCCCCTCAGACGAGGCGTTTAACAAGCTTCCGGAGGGGACAGTCAATGACCTTCTAAGAGACCGCGCGGCGCTCTCCGAGTTGCTCAAACATCACGCTGTTGCAGGTGAAGTTACTGCAGCGAGCATCTCGGGCTCGCCCACGCTCACCACCTTGAGCGGGCAAGAGGTGAGCGTGGGCGGCGACGCGGAGCACCTTAGAGTAGGACGCGCCGCCGTTCTCAAAGCCGACCTCATGGCGGACAACGGCGCGGTGCACGTCGTCGATCAGGTACTCTTACCCTCATGAGTGACGCCAGCGAGAAAAACGTGAGTCTCGACATGGACACGCCGATGACGCTTTTGGTGCAAGGACTTATCATTCAAGGACTGCGCAGTTCACCCGAAGATTACGCATCACAAGGCGAGGCGCAAGCGGGCGATGTCCTCTATCTCAAAGAGGTCGAGGTGTATAGCGGCGGCGCAAAGGTCGCGGAGATGGCGCACTTGGCGCTTTCGCGCTCCTCTATCACCGGCATGAGCGCAGGGCGCGTGACCCTGTTAGGAGCGTAGATGGACGACCCGAGTTATAACCCCACAGACGACACTATAGACGACTCCACGTACAGCGCGACCTATGACGACCTCACAGTAGATGACATCGTCGTAGACGGCGAAGGGCGCGGTTTTCGCGTGGCGGACAAGCAGATCGACATGGTGATTTTGGAACAGCAAGAGGGCGACGGCGTCGTTAAGCTGACGCCGCAGGAGTTCGACGCGGGCAACTATCAGCACCGGGGGGAGGAGGACCCGCCAAGGGGTTGATGCGGCGCGCTATTTTGTAGCAGATAGATGAAAGCAACAAGAAGCAATGAGTTAAAAGCAACGAGCAATGAGTGAGAATCAAAGACTTTCAACTCATTGCTCACCGTTCGTTTGCTTCGCAAGACCGTTCGTTCAGCTTGACTGGGTTACATAACCAGCCCTGTGCCCTGCGCAAGCGGGTACGACTGGATTGCTCGGTACTCATTGCTGCTTACTCACACGCCGCCGTCACCGCCTGCCCCCAGACATACCCCTTGCTACAGACAACTCCAGCTCGGCGAATCGTGATGGTGTTGTACATATTTTGCTCTAAGGCGATACGCGCGCCCGCTAAAATGTGCGCGTCTTTCGAGGCCCACGTAAAGACGGTGAAAGGATACTCTCCCTCGATGCTGTTTCTAGCCGAAGCGAGTGCCTCCGACGGCGTACTCTGAGCCTGGCGGGAGACCACGTAACTTCCCTGGAAAGGCGTGCCCTCCTCGCCCTCAAAGGTAATAACGTGAATGACCGGACCACCTAAAACGTAATACGCCGCGAGCAGCACGACGAGCGCGAACGCGCCGATGAAAATATGAAAGATACGGACTTCAAAGGGAAAGGCTGACATAACGTTCTCCTAAGTGTGATGGATGTTTGGAAAAGGTACACCTCGACAGGGCGCAGTTCAGTTTATGACGCTTTAGATTTGACTTGTAGGGACGTTTCGCCCTCAGCATCCCTATTGTAAGCGACAAAACGCCATTAGAACTTACATGTGAAACAAACTACAAAAGAGTGCGAGGAGAAGCATCTGCACTTAACCTCACGGTTGACCTCACTCACGCAAGGTACATTGACACCATGAAAGTCATGCTCGGCGTAATCGCTCTATTTAGCATCACCGTTATTGGCGCACTCTATTTTCTCTTTGGCGGACCTATCCCGCAGTCTATCACTTGGGAGGGCGAGCCCGGCACGCCCTTTGAAGGACGCTACCTCGTGACGACGGAGCCGCTTGTGTACTCGAGGGGCAATCCCTTAGAGCGCTTAGGCGAAGGTGTCACCTCACGCTACCCGCATACGGTCTACTTCTGGGCTCCTAGAAGCGCGACGGTGCTCGCCTCCGCCCAGTTGTACACAGAGGGGAACGTTCAGAACTCGCTCCAGATTCGGCGGCTTGCGGTGCCCTGTGTGGAGGCGTACCGGTGGGGGACGAGTATTACGGCGGAGTGTGAGGATTAGCCCCCAAACCACCTCACATTTTCCCAAGCCTCACGCCCTCCCAAGTTAAACTAGGAGGGTGAAAATCCTCCACACCGCCGACTGGCACGCCGGGCGCACCTTGCACGGCGTTCCGCGCACCGCCGAAATCCGCGAAGCCTTGCAAGAAATCGCCGAGTTAGCCAAGAGCGAAGCTGTTGACCTTATCTTAGTCGCGGGCGACCTCTTCGACACGCGCAACCCCGGAGCCGACGCCGAAGCCGCCGTGTACGAGTTCTTCGTGACGACAGGACGGGCGGGCATCCCCAGCGTTGTCGTCGCAGGCAATCACGACTCGCCGAGCCGGATTGACGCTGCGAGAGGTCTGCTCGGTTTGACGAACACTTACGCTTTCGGTGAGGTCAAAGTCGCGGGGCAAGGGGGCGCGTTTAGTTTACAAATCGGGGATGAGCCTGCGCAAATCGCCGCGCTACCCTTTATCTCCGAGCGGCGCATCGTCAAAGTCGCGGAACTCTTGGATGAAGACCCTGGCAAGTGGCGTGAGCGTTATCAGGAGGGGATGCGGAAGCTTATCGGCAACCTCACGAAGCCCTTCCGACCCGACGCGGTGAATTTGCTCGTGACGCACACGACGATGAACGGCGCGACGCTGTCCAACTCCGAATATCAGTTTCACTCGACGGAGAACTATAGCCTCAGCGCCGACCTCTTCCCGGAGCGGTGTAACTACGTAGCGCTCGGTCATATTCATAAGCCACAAAAGGTTGAGGGCTACCCCGAAAACGCGGGGCGCTACTCGGGCAGCATCCTTCAACTCGACTTCGGGGAGCAAGGGGATACGAAGTACGTCTATATCGTGGAGGCTCGAGCGGGCAAACCCACAACGCTCGTGAAGCAGCATGAAATTCAGTCGGGCAAGAGGTTGCGGCGCGTCAAGGTGGCGTTGGATGAGCTTGATAGGCGCACAGAAGAGTTGGCAGAATTCGAGGGCTGGCTCAAAGTCACAGTGGACTTAGCGCACCCCCTCCCCGGACTCAAAGACCGCATCCGCCGCCACCTGCCAAACGTGTTGGCGATAGACCTCTCTCTCCCCGACCAGCAAGAGGAGACGCAGAGAGGCGTGGACTTAGAGCGAGTGACGATGAGCCAGGCGTACGCGCAGTTCTACGAAGAGACGCGAGGTCAAGTGCCCTCGGAGGCGCTTAAAAAGGCGTTCGACACCCTTTATGAAGCGAGCGGTGAGGGTGAAACTACCGAGTTACCCGCGGAAACCGCGTGAGACCGCTTAGATTACAGCTCAGCGGCTTCACCTGCTTTCGCGAGGAGACCTTAGTCAACTTCGACGAGCTAGAGCTGTTCGCCATCGAAGGACCAACAGGCTCGGGCAAATCCACGATTTTAGACGCGCTGACCTACACGCTTTACGGACAGACGCCGCGCTTAGGCGGGCGCGGCTTAGATGCGCTTTTAAGCCCCGGCTTGGAGCAGATGCTGGCGAGTCTGGAGTTCGAAGTCGGCTCTCACGCCTACCGCGCCACGCGCACACTCGTTAAAAAGGCGAGCCGCGTCGAGCCGCAGGTGCGCGTGGAAAAGCTGAGCGGCGGCAACTGGAAGCAGCTCCCCGAAACGGAGAAGATCAAAGAGGCGGGCGCGGCGTTAGAGCGCATCGTCGGGCTGGACTACGACTCGTTTACCCGCGCGGTGATGCTGCCGCAAGGCGCGTTCGACTCCTTTTTGCGCGGCGACGCCTCGAAGCGGCGGCGCTTGCTCGTCAACCTCTTGGGACTAGACCGCCTAGAAAAGATGCAAAAGGAGGCGGGGCAACGCGCCCGTGACGCCGAGAGGGAGCAAAAAGGGATTGAACTCAGGCTCGAGCAAGACTACCAAGGTGCAACCCCCAATAAACTTCGTACTTTGAAAAACGAGCGGACCTCGTTGCAAACCGAGCGCGAGCGTTTAAGCGCGCTACGCAAGGAGGCGCAGACGGAACTTGCAGGGTTAGAAGAGGTCAAGGCGCTTTTGGATACTCGCCAAGAGGTGGCGCGGAAGTTGGCGGGGTTGGAGGCTCGAGCCAATCAAATCGAAGCCGACAAGGAAGCGTTGGAACGAGCAAAACGGGCGGCGCTACTCATGCCGCAGTTGGAGACGCTAGCCGCACAAGAGGTCAAGTTAGAGCGGGTTTTGAGCAGCATTAAGACGTTAGAAGGTGCTTTAGACGCGCGGCGGCAAGAGGCCGAACGCGCCGAGACCTCTTTAGGAGCGGCGGAGGAAGAGGCGGCGCGTCTCCCCGAAATTCAGACCCAACTCGGCGAGCTGAAAGCGGCGGAACCTCTGCTCAAACAGCTCAGGGCGCGAAAAGGAACCTTGAAACTCGCAGAAAGAGACACGGCGCGACCTTACGGTGATGGACTTTGGGATGAAGCGTGGGACGCCTTACAGAGCAAGCGTGCGCAAGTACCGAGCTTGCAGCGAGCCGTGCAGCGTGAGAGGGAAGCCGCAAAGTCTTTAGAGGCGGCGCAGAAAGCGGTCAAGGTAACCGAGGCGGAGATCACAAGGTTGCGCGAGAAGCTAGAAAGGCTCAAAACCGAAGGCACAGCAGCGAAAGAGGTCGCGGAGAAAGCCTCCAAAACTTACGAACAAGCGGTCGTCGAAAACCAAGCCCTCGCCCTCAGACCGCATCTGCACGAGGGCGACGCCTGCCCCGTCTGCGAGCAAGAGGTCAAGCAGCTTCCTGAGCTGCGCGAGGATGAGGTGGACTTAACGGCGCTAGCGGAGGCGAAGGAGAGAGCGCAGGCAAAGCTCGAGGCACTCCGCGAAACCTTTTTGACGACGCAAGCCAACCTCAAAACTGCTAGAGAAACCCGCCTCAAAGAACGTCAAGGAGAGGTCGAGAAAGCAGCGCGGCAGCTCCAAGAGGCCCAGAAAGAGCGGCTCGAGCTAGCTGACCTCTTTATAGATGACCCGGAAAGGCTCGAGCTAGACACCCTAGTCAAAGACTTGGAAACTCAACATTTAGACCTCTTAGCAGGCTTGGCACAAGAGGTTGTGGAGAAGTCGAACGGCTTAGATCCCGAACGGGCCCCGGCGCAGCTTGCAGCGGAAACCAAGCAGATTGAAACGAATTTGAAACGAGCGCAAGAGGCGCAGGTTAGGGCAAAAACCGAGTTAGACAAGCTCACGACCAAAGCCGAATCGCTCGCTGAGCGGCAAAAGGAGTTAGAGGAAGAGGTCGTGGGGGCAGGGGCCTCGCTAAATAGGGCGTTGGAGAACGCCGACTTTCGAAACGCCGAAGCGGTCCGTGCGGCGGCGCTCAGTGACGCGGAGCAGAAGAGGTTGGCGGACGCGATTCAGACCTTTTCCTCGCGACGCGCCACTATGGAGCAGCGTCAGAAGGAGTTGGAGGGGCAACTTAGAGGACGCACGCTCGACGAAGCGGTTTACAAAACGCTCAAGACTCAGCTCAGCGACGCCGAAGAGGGTTTGAATGAGGTGCAGCAGCGCTTGGGCAGTGTGGCGAAGGAGCTTGAACACGTGGAGGGGCAGTTAGAGCGAGCCTCCCATCTCCGCAAAGAACTCACCCGCCTAGGGCGTGACTACGACACCTACCGCCAACTCCACGGAGACCTGCGCGGCAACCAGTTTCAGGACTACCTCATGACCCGCGTTCAGAGTGACTTAGCGATTCGCGCTTCGCAAATTTTGCGCGACGCCACCGAAGGGCGCTACGACTTGCGCCTCAAAGACAGCGAGTATCACGTCTTAGACGCTTGGCACACGGGCGAACTTCGCAACGTCAAGACACTCTCGGGCGGGGAAACGTTCATTGCGAGCTTGGCGCTGGCGCTCGCCCTTTCGGACTCGGTGGCGGGCAACGCGACGCTAGGGGCGCTCTTTTTGGATGAAGGCTTCGGGACGCTCGACCTTGAAACGTTAGATTCGGTGGCGAAAGTGTTGGAGGCGCTGACCGAACAGGGGCGCATGGTGGGCGTGGTGACGCACGTGACGGCGCTGAGCGAGCGGCTACCCTCGAGGCTCAAGGTGCGTAAGAAGCCGGAGGGGTCGGTGGTGTATTGGGATTAAACATAGGTTCTAAGTGACCTGAGTTCGGAGCGTCAATCGTACTCCACAATCTCTACGTATATATTCGGTTTGCGAATCGCATAGAACTTTTTCTCAAAGGTGACGCCGTTCCTTTGATACGTTGCATCAATCCTATACCAACGCTTAAAAAAATTGGGCGAATTGCAACTTCGAACGTCGCTACATCCGCGGGTCAAGGTCTTCAGAAGATCGGGTTTAATTTGGACGGTTAAGAGCTGAATATCGGTTTTGCTCTCTCCTGAAGCTACAGGATACCGATAAACCCAGGGCTGGTTCGTACCAGTTTCAATGTAGGTCTCTAGCTGCTCCTCAATGTTGTCCCTGACATTCTCGGAAACGTTACGAAACCCTATCAGGAAGGGTAGCCAAAGAACGAAAATAAAAAGTCCCAAGAGTACAAGTTGTTTTCGGTACGGCTGCAAAATTGTGGAGGGTTCAGTACGTGTAGGTTGCTGTGCTGATGACATCGAAACATAAGCATATGTCAACCTCACCTGCTTTTGAAATGTAAAATTTGAAATTCTAGCTTTGTAGAGAGAAGTTAAACCGACAAAGTAGGCTTACCACCGCCGAAATGCGATTACATTTTTGTCCAGAAAACCGCCGCATAGAATGTGTGGACTTAGCGAAGGTTGAATGGGCACAAGAACGTTGAAGTCACAGCTTGGCTCGAGCCTCCTCAACAACTGAGTACAAAGATTCAAATTTCACCTCTCGTTTGGCTTCACTGCGTCGCTTATCTCCACAAGAGTATTTCCAGCCAGCAGTGCATCTAGCGCATCTCGGAGCGTTTGACTTAGCACGTTGCGCAGGTAAACGTTAGACGTGTTGCCACAGGTTATCCAAATAAGATTGGGCGGTGCGCCAAGGCGCTTTTGCAAACTGACGAAGTCTTCATCTTTGGTCATGACGTTTGCGCCTGCCTCACGCGCCGCACTAAAAATTGCGTCATCTTCCGCTTCATCAAGCTCGAGGTATTCCAAAGAGTAGGCGTCTACAGCAAACCGTTTACTTATCCAAGGAGCAAGGTGAGCAGAGAGGTGTGCGTCGAGCCAGAGCTTCAAGCGGCAAGTACCACGTGATTGACTTGGTCTCTGGCGTATTTAATAGCAGCTAGAACATCCTCGCGCTCGAGCTTAGGAAATTCGGCCAAAACATCATCAACGCTCAAGCCGTTAGCGAGCAAATCTAAAACGTCGATGACCCGAATGCGCATCCCGCGAATGCAAGGCTTGCCCCCACACTGTTTAGGATTGACGGTGATACGGTCTGTGACATAGGTGAGACTCATAAGAAGAGTATAACGACAAAAGCTAAGAGGTAGAAGCCTCATTAGGAATGAGAGATTCGATGTCTTCGCGTGCAAGGCTCGGGTACTCGCTCAAAATATCCTCTACAGAGTCGCCTGCGCCTAGAAACTCGAGAATCGTCTTCACTGTGACGCGCGTTCCTTCGACGGTTGGGCGACCGTTGCAGATGTCGGGGTCAATAACGATACGTTCCATGTTTCGATTATAACGTGAGAGGTCCCTAAATCGCCTGCCTACAATCAAAAGATGCGCATAAAGACACGATATATTGGTAATACTTAGTAAGAGTAATACTCTGAATTTAGGAGGACAAGGATGCGCGTCATCAGTAAAGGACAGGTTACTATTCCGCAAGCGATCCGCGAAAAGCTGGGCATCACCCCCTTCAGCAAGGTTGAGTTTGTCGTCGAAGGGAACCGCGTCGTACTGGTTAAGAAAGAGGATGAGGACACCCCGTTCAAGAGGTTGCGCGGCGTCGCTACGGTGGCGATGAGCACGGACGAGATCATGGCACTAACCCGCAATACTATGACTCGTGACACTATGACGACATGACTCGCAACGATGGCGAAACCTAAACTGCTCGTAGACAGCAACGTTTTATTAGACATCTTTTCGGACGACCCCGTTTGGTTTACCTGGTCCGAGCAGATGCTGAGCCGCTACGCCCGAACGCACGACCTCGTGATCAACCCGGTCATCTACACAGAGCTTTCCATCAGCTTTGAAAGAATCGAGGAACTCGAGGCGTCGTTACGCACTGCCTCTATAGGCATAGCGCCGCTGCCGAGAGAAGCCCTCTTTTTAGCGGGCAAGGTGTTTTTGAGCTACAGGCGGCGGGGCGGCGCGAAGGCGTCCACCTTGCCAGACTTTTTTATCGGGGCTCAGGCGGCGGTTCAGAAGCTGCCCCTTTTGACGAGAGATGTTAAGCGCTACAAGACCTACTTATCCGACGGTAGAGCTAGTAAGCCCGGTTTAGGCTCGAGCCTGTAACTATCCTCTGCAAAGTGAGGGCGCAGGAGATGATTCCCCCTGCGCCCTCTTCAAATCAACCTTCAGCCCATCGAATGCAGCCCTACCCTATTCCCTTCCGAATCCACGAACAGCGCGATAAAGCCGTTTTCGCCGATGTCCATCTTCTCCTCGAGAATCTCGCCCCCCGCCTCTTTTACTTTGCTCAAAGGAACACTTAGGTCATCGCCGCCGTTTAAGTAGATGAGGCTCGCCGTGCGGCTCGGTACATACTGCCACGTCTCGCTTTTGACGAGCCCGCCGCCGACCCCATCGCTAGCTGGAAACATCGCCATCTCCATCCCGCTTTCGTCCATCTCTTGCGCGTCGGTAAGCTCCGTGTCCAAGACCTTCTCGTAAAACGCCTTGGCTCTAGCTAAATCGGTCACAGGAATCTCGAACCAGTTGAGTGCGTTTGCCATCTCCTACCGCCTTTCGCTTTTGCGATGGGGTGTGATTTCGAGACCTTTCCCGAGCCCATATACCTTAAATTTTAAGGTATAAGAGTGGCAGTCTTGTGAGAGAGAAAGCTGCAGATCAAGAGGTAATTTTAACGCCAAAACTTAGGGTGGTCGCTGAAAATAGAAAAGTAAGACTTTCGTAAGACCTCTTCCTCTACGCTACTCCTTGACGGGTCATGTACTTATGTTGAGGTACAGACGGACGGAGCGAGGAGAAGAACTGTGATGCGAAACGTGCAAAGACGAACCTTGGAAGGCTCACTTAAAAACTGCTTCACTGTTTGCGTAGGTGTCAGACAGTGACTTTACGCCTCCGCACCGCGCTCACCATCGCTGTGGTGCTCGTCGGCCTGGTCGTCACGCTTTCAGTGACGGTCTGGGCGCTGTCGCTGCGCAACTTCTCCCAGCTCGAGGCGCAAGCTGCGCACGAAGATGTGGCGCGGGTACTGCACGCTTTTGGTGCGTCACTCGGCGCGATGCGCACGACAGTCGTCGACTACGCGCAGTGGAACGACACGTACGCCTTCGCGGGCGGTGAGCACGAAACCTATTTGGACGAAAATCTAGGTCTATACTTCTTCAACACGTTCGGTGCGGACGCCCTAGCGCTTTTTAACGAGGAGGGCGCACTCCTCCACGGCGAGCGTGCAACGGATACGCAAGAGGTCGCGGCGCTTAGCGGTGACACCGTTGCGCTCTTGAAAGAGATGCTTTTTGAGAGCGCGGCGCGCGAGGTTCAGGTCGGTCTGGTACGTTTACCCGAGGGTCACGCGCTGGTCGCGGCGAGCCCCATCCTTAACAACGAGGGTACGGTACCGTCTCGAGGCGCGTTTGTTATGGTGCGTTACCTCAACGAGGCGAGGGCGGCGGCGCTCGGAGAAGCGGCGCTCGTCTCGGTTGCCTTCACGCCGTTCGACGCTTCTATTCAAACGGACGGGCTCGAGCAGACACTTTTCACCGCGGACAAGAACACTCGCGAGCGCCCGGTCTATAGCCGAACTGCGGGCGACACCATCGTCGGCTTTACCGCGCTCAGTGACCTCTCGGGGGAGCCCGCACTGGTCTTACAGGTCGAGAGCCCGCGCGTGCTCTACGAGCAAGGACTCCTGAGCGTGCGCCTTCTTATCGTCACGATGATCGTCGTGAGCTTGACCTTTAGCGTCTTGGCGCTCGGGCTGGTCGAGAGGCTGATGCTCTCACGCCTCGCCTTTTTAAGCCGTAAGGTGAGCTTTATCGCTCAAAGCGGCAACATCGCTGAGCGCATCACCCTCATTGGTAGGGATGAACTCGCGCGTTTGGCGAGCGACATCAACGGGCTACTCGCTTCACTAGAGGAGACCTTCGGGGCGCTGCGCGACTCGGAAGAGCGCTACGCCCTCGCCGCCAGAGGAGCCAACGACGGCATGTGGGACTGGGACACAGCGTCGCGCAAGCTGACCCTCTCAGGGCGCTGCGCCGAGATGCTCGGGCTAGAAGAAGGTGAGGTCAGCCTCGAGTTCTGGGCGGGCTTAGCGCACTCCGACGACCGCGAGCGCGTTCATACGCAGCTTATCGCGCACTTAAAAGGCGAAACCAAGCAGTTCGAAACCGAGCTGCGCATGGCACACCGAGACGGGCGCTACCGCTGGATGTTGGTGCGGGGTGTCGCGGTGCGCAGCGAGGACGGTCGCGCGGTGCGCATGGCGGGGTCGCTGACGGACATTACTCAGCGCGGCGTCTTCGACGCACTCACGGGGCTGCCCAACCGCCTCCTCTTGACCGAGCGCTTGGAACACGCCCTGTGTAAGAGCGGGGAGACTCCGGCGTATACGTGCGCCGTGCTCTTTATGGACTTAAACCGCTTCAAAGTTATCAACGACTCGTTAGGACATAAGATAGGCGACCTGCTCCTGATCGAAATCGCCAAGCGCCTTCAGGAGTGCGTGCGGAGCCGCGACCTCGTGGCGCGTATCGGCGGCGATGAATTCGTCCTCTTGCTCGAGGACATCAGCAACGTTGAGCCGCTCTTAGCGCGCATCGAGGCTGAGTTGGGCCGCGCCTTTGAGCTGGACGGTCACACCGTCTATACGGGCGCGAGCATCGGCGTGGTGGCGTCTTTGGAAGGCTACGAGGACGCCGAGGTGGTATTAGAAAATACCGACATCGCCATGTACCGCGCGAAGGAGCTGGGGCAACCTCATCTGCACTTTGACGAGACGATCTACGAACAAGCGACCGCGAACCAGCGCACCGAAACCGAGCTGCGCGCCGCGCTGCAGCGCGGCGAGTTCCGGCTGGTCTATCAGCCGATCCTCTCTCTGGAGACAGGTGCGCTCATGTCATTGGAGGCGCTCATCCGCTGGGAGCATCCGGTCAAGGGATTCGTCTCGCCCGCCGAATTCATCCCGGTGGCGGAGGAGTCGGGCTTGATCGTGAATATCGGCGCGTGGGTGCTGCGCGAGGCGTGCCGTGAACTCGCAGCGGCGCGCTTGCCATCCGAAGTCAGCGTCAGCGTCAACTTGTCGAGCAAACAGCTCGTCCAGCCCACGCTGGTCGAAGAGGTTCGCACGGTGCTGAGCAAGACGGGACTGTCGGCGCGGCAGCTCAAGCTCGAGGTTACAGAAAGCGCCATCATCGAAAACCACGACCTCGCCACGGCGCACCTCGCGCGGTTGCAAGCTCTGGGCGTGCAGACCGTCATGGACGACTTCGGCACGGGCTACTCGTCACTCTCGTACCTGCACAGCCTGCCGATTCAACTCCTTAAAATCGACCGGAGCTTCGTCAACCAGATGCAGGAGGACGAGACCAACGTAGAGATCATCCGCGCGATTCTTTCGCTCGCACAAAGCCTAAATCTGGAGGTCGTCGCGGAGGGCATCGAGACCGAGGCGCAGCGCGCCGCGCTCCAAAACCTCCGCTGCGCCTACGGTCAGGGCTACCTCTTCGCCAAACCGCTGCCACTTGAGGAGGTTTTAGCGACCGATCCTTTAGGTCCCTATATTGCACCTCAAAAGGTCGCCTAGCTCACGTTTCAAAAGAAAGGTCGAAGATGATCCTCGCTTATGTCACCGTTTTTCTAATTGGTAAGCTCACGCTTTTCGGCGTCGTCTCATCACTCGTCAGCGAGTTTAGCTTTACACTTCTTCTGGGCGTCACGGCGTTTAGGCTCTGCGTGCTCGCGAACAAGAGTCAGAATCTGCCTTGGCAACGCGGCATCAAGGCGATGGCGTTAGCCGCGGCGGTCATCACCTTGCATAACCTCGCTTGGGTATACGGGAGCGTCGTGGGCGAGGTGCCGCTCCCCTTGGAGTTTTTGGGCGCGACCCTCTACACCTTGCAGGTCATCCCTTGGGCGTACGCGCTCTCTGTCGCGCTCTTTATCGTGTATGACCGCATGCGCGGGGCGCTCTACCTCGAGGTTCTCACCTACGTGGTCGGGCTTATCGCCGCTGTTGTCTTCTTGGTCGCCGTCATTCTAGGCTTGATTTTTAGCCTCGAGATGGGCGTCACCATCGCCGACAGCGCCGGTCTCTACTTAAGCGCCGCCCTGCTCGTTCCAGCGTTGGCATTCTGGTTTTCGGGAGACGCCAGCCTCACGCGCCCCTTCCTCTTTATCAGCGCCGCCACCGGAGCGTGGTTTTTAGCCGACCTTTCTTACGTTACCCTTCCCGAATCGTCGGCGGACTTGGTCTTCAACTGCTTCGCGCTCATCCAGTGGTTTTTGTTCTACCGCGCGGCGCGAACTTACGTAGCGAAACACCGTTTGCGAAAAGAGGTAACGTCGGAGCACTCGGGAAGGTGGGCGCTTGAGAGGTCGTAGGAATTTGAGGCTGAGTAGGAACGACACCACAACCCTCTTCACGATTATCGTGGCGGATCACTTCCCCTCGCAACGTTCTTCACCCCTCGCAGCGCGTAAAATGGAGAGGTGAGTAAACGCTACAGCGTCCGTGAGGGCATCGTGCTGCGCCGCTCTGAGCTGCCGAGCGGCGACGTCATTGTCACGCTTTTGTCCGAAGACGGCAAGTGGCGCGGGGTGGCGCGTAAGGGCAAGCTCGTGGGCGGCAACCTGGGCAAGCTGAGCTTATTTCATGACGTCACCGTGCAGCACTACCGCCGCCAGGACGAGGATTTGGCGCTCATCACGCAGGTCCAGCTCAACGGCGCACTGCCGAAACTGAGCGACCCGGATATCTACCCGTATGCCCACGTCTTAGCCGAGCTGACTGACAAGCTCACGGTGGATGTTCATTTAGGCGAGCGCATCTACAGCTACCTAGCGAGCGGGCTGCGCGGCTTGGTGCGGCATGACGACCCCGAAGCGGTGGCGCTCGTGATGAGCTGGCGGCTCCTGGCGCAAGCGGGCTTAGCGCCGCGCTTAACGCGCTGCGTCCGCTGCGGCGAGCGCGAGGTCGGCTTCACCTTCGACGTCGCTTCGGGCGGGCTGACCTGCGAAGCGTGCGGCGTCGGGTTGAAACTCTCGGCGCAAGTGGTAGACGAACTCTGGACGTTACATCAACGCCCCGTACGCGAGGTCTTAGACGAGCCCTTAACAGAACGACCTACGCACTGGAACCTCTTGTCGCGCTACCTCGCCTACCACGTCGGCGAGGTCGAGAGCTTGACGAATTTGCGGCGTTACACGGCGCTCGTTAATACATAATACATGAGCACCCTTCTTGCCCTCGTACTCGGCTACCTCATCGGCGCGTTTCCAAGTGCCGACATCATCGCGCGGCTGCGCGGCACGCGCATCCAAGCGGTCGGCTCGGGCAACGTCGGCGCGATGAACACGGCGCGGAATCTAGGCTGGACGTGGGGTTTGCTCGTCTTCGTGCTCGACGCGGGAAAAGGGGCTCTCGCGGCGTATGTAGGGCTTCTCGTCGGGTCTTTCGCGGCGGCAGCGCTGAGCGCCGGTCTCGCCGCTGGCGTCGGCGCGGTGTGGGGGCATATCTGGTCGCCCTACATCGGCTTTCGCGGCGGTAAAGGGCTCGCCACGACGCTCGGGGTAGCGCTACCTATCTATCCGCTCGGCGGGCTGAGCGGGTTCGCGCTCCTCATCGTGCTCGTGTTGCTGCTCAGGCGCGTAGCATTGGCTGGGGTGGTGCTAGCGCTATTCTATCCTATAACGGTTTTTCTGGTGCTCGAGCGCACCGGGCACCCGCCTCCATTCTTACAACTCGCCACTTTGAGTGCGGCGTTTATTGCCTTGGCAGTAGGGATCAAACACGTGCCTTCACTCAAAGGCGACAAGCCTATCTTTTAGCGTTCCTATCTTTCTAGCATTCAGGCTAGCGCCAATCTCGAGGGCGTTCAGCCAACCCCAAGCGCCACGCGGTCGCCTGAGCGATGCGTTTGCCCGCCTGACCATCTCCGTAAGGGTTGTCTTTTCGGCGCATGGCGGCGCGCGCCGCTTCGTTCCCGAGCAGGTCCATCAAAATCGCTTTCACGTTCGCAGGGTCGTTCCCGGCGAGTTTAAGCGCGCCCACCTCGATCCCTTCGGGACGCTCGGTCACGTTGCGCAACACGACCACGGGCACCCCGAGCGCCGTGCCCTCCTCTTGGATGCCGCCCGAATCGGTGATGACAAGCGCCGCGTGTTTCTGAGCTGCGAGCGAGGTCAGAAAGTCGTAAGGTTCGTCCAGGACGATATTGGGAACAGGTTGCATGGCGGGGCAGATCGCTCTACGCACAGCAGGGTTGAGGTGCACAGGATAGGCGAAGGTGTAGTCGGGGAAAGCCAGGGCGACCTCTGCGATTGCCTCGGCGAGACCGCGCATGACGGGCAGATTCTCGCGGCGGTGCATCGTCAGGTAGACGAGTTTGTCGCTCGGCAGATGAGGGGGCAGCTCGGCTCTCGCCTCTAGGTGTTTCACGGCGTCGACCGCCGTGTTGCCGGTCACGACCATCGGGTCCCCCTTGCCTTCGGCTGTAAGGTTCTGCCTCGCCCAGGGCGTCGGCGGCAAATCCATGTCGGTCAGCACGCTCGTGAGGCGGCGGTTCGCCTCTTCGGGAAAGGGCTGCGTGAGGTCAAAAGAGCGCAGCCCCGCCTCGACGTGGGCAACGGGAATCCCTTCGAAGAACGCAGCTAGAGATACAGCGAAGGTCGTCAAGGTGTCCCCGTGAACCAAGACGTAATCCGCCGCCAGCTCGCGCAGCGCCTGGGCTGCGGCAGGGACGATGCGCCCCATCAGGTCGGCCAAGGTCTGCGAAGCGCGCATCACGTTCAGATTGGCGTCAGGTATGAGACCAAAAATCGTGAGCATCTGCTCGAGCTGTTCACGCTGCTGACCCGTGACGAGCAGGAGCGGCGTGACGTTCGCTTGTTCGCGTAAGGCGTAGATGACGGGGGCCATCTTCGAAGCTTCAGGGCGTGTGCCTAGAGCCACGCAGACGCGCTTGGTCATCCTCCCCCTAATCCGTGGCGGTCGTCTCTCGAGACACTTCGCGCAGTCGCAACCAGCAGACGCCCGCGATGAGCACAACCGTGCCAATGACCGTGAGGTAGATGAATTCGGGCGGCGTGCGTGAGAGCATCATGCCGCAGGTGCCGAGTAGGAGCGTCGTGAACCATAGTACTAACACAGTAAAACGCTTTGAACCACTTTGCAAACGGATGATGTCGTGCAGGTGGTCGTTATCGGCTAGGGCGGGGCTTTTTCCCCTCGAGAGCCGCCGCACCGTTACCTGGGCGATGTTGAATACGGGCACGCCTAAAATCAAAATAGGCGCGACGACGGTCAGCGTCGCGGTGAATTTAAGCGTGCCGAGCACGCTCGTCGCAGCGAGGATGTAACCGAGCATGTACGCGCCCGAGTCGCCCATGTAAATTTTCGCGGGGTTGAAGTTGTGCCGCAAAAAGCCCAGCGACGAGCCCGCTAAGGCGGCGAGTAGCAGCACGGCCGCGCCCGCCCCCGGCAACTGCATCGCAACGGTCAGCAAAGAGAGGCTCGCGATCGCGGCGATGCCCGACGAGAGCCCGTCGAGCCCGTCGATGAAGTTAAAGGCGTTCGTGAAACCCACGACCCAGAGGAGGGTCACGAGCACCGAAAGCGTCTGCCCGAAGACCAGCAGGGGCGTGCCGCTAAAGTAGCTAAAGTAGTTCGTGAGGTAGTCGATCGTGACCCCGTTGACGACGAGAATTCCCGCGGCTACAAACTGCGTGGCGAGGCGCATGGTCGGCGGTACCTCCCAAATGTCATCGATGAACCCGACTAATGTCATGAGCGCGCCGCCCAAGAGAATCGCCAAAAGCTCGACGCGGTAGGCGTCGAGCAGTCCGGGTTTAATCACGCTGCCAACTAAAAGTGCGATCAAGAAACCGCCGAAGATCGCGATGCCGCCGATGTTCGGGATTGCGCCTATATGGACACGCCGTCCACCACCACGCTGCAACGCGCCGATCTTATGCGCGAAGTCTTGGACTTTAGGTACGAACATCGCTACGGCGACGAGCGCCATAACGAAGGTGATGCTGACGAGTGGAAGGTAGTCGTTCATCGCTTCACGTCCAGAGAGATTCTACACCAAAGCGAGAGGATATGTGATGAAGTTGTGTAAAGCATGTATACCACCTAACGTGTCCCATAAATACGGTCGCCCGCGTCGCCCAGCCCCGGCACGATGTAGCCGTGATCGTTGAGTTTTTCGTCCTTCGCGGCGAGCACGATTTCCACCTCGGGATGGTCGTCGTGCACAGCCTGGATACCTTCAGGTGCAGCGATGATGCAGAGTAAGCGGATATGCTTAGCTCCTGACGCTTTGAGAACTTGAACCGAAGCGGCGGCGCTGCCGCCTGTCGCCAACATCGGGTCGAGCAAAAAAACGTCGCGCTCGGCGATGTCGGGGGGGAGCTTCTGGTAGTACTCCACGGGCTCCAAGGTCTCCGGATCGCGGTAGAGACCGATGTGCCCGACGCGCGCGTTCGGCACAAGGTTCAAGATACCATCGACCATGACCAACCCGGCGCGCAGCACGCACACCAGCGCGAGCTTCTTGCCGCTCAGCTTGCGCACGTCAGCGGGCGCGACAGGCGTTTCGACTGTGACCGTCTCTAAGGGCAGCTCGCGCATCGCCTCGAACGCCATGAGCATACTGATCTCGGTGCAGAGCGCGCGAAAGTCGCGCACGTTGGTCGTCTTGTCTCGCAGCAGGGAAAGCTTGTGTTGAATCAGCGGATGGTCGATGACCGTAACGGAAGGCGAACCTATGTCTACATCTGCGTGCTTGCTCGTCTCAGTCATTTCGGCTCCAGGCTACCATAGCTCTAAATATAAGCGTGTGAGTGACGCGCAACGTTGTCGGAGGCTAACATTGTAAAGCGTTGCACGATTGGGCTTTAGGGGAGCCCCTCTAAAACCTTAGCACGGTCTGTAGCGTCGCCCGCCGCTTTTTGCCCACGTTCCAACAAGATACAGCAAGCCGCGTCGTAATCGCGCACGCCATAATTGCCCGACTCGAGCAGTTTAGTAAGCGCGCCCAGCGCCGCTTCCCTCGAGCTAGGCCAGTAGTTCGCCCCCGGACGCAGGTCCATCAGCACCACCTCCGCCTCGCCCGCGCCCGGCAGCATCTTGACGGTGTCCCTGGTCGAAAGGTGCGGCACGAAGGTGCCCGTCGCGGCGGCGCTCACGTCGGGGGGAATAAGCGCTAACATCTCATCAATTCTCCCCTGAAAGGGCGTCGGCTCGTGGACGACCGAACGGCGACCGGTGGAGAAAAGCTCGGCGGGGGGCAGTCTGCCGTAGGTGTAGTTCATGAGGAAGCTCGAGGCTAAGAGCGCCACTGCGAGCCCCACGTGATGCGCGCGCGGCACCTTGCTCATCCCTTTGGCCGCTAGAAAGAACACGAGCGGGATGACTACGGCGGAATACTGGTTGCCGATGTCGAACTGACCCCGAAACGAGGAGAGCAGCGCGGTCGCGAGCGCGGGCAGGATAGCGAGCCACGCCCGCCCCGCGAGGAGGGGCAAAAAGAGCACGGGGACGAAGAGGTAGCCGAGGTACGCGAGCTTGTGGGGATTGCTCAAGATATAAATGAGCACATAGAGCGGGTTGGTCAGCCCCGTTTTGACCACGCCTATGATGCCCTCCGAGCCGGGAGCCACGACCTCCCCAAAACGCCCCGCTATGAGGTTGTAGTTGCCGCTGCCGAAGTGGGGGATAAGCACCTCCACGATGGCGAAGAAGGCTACTGTGCAGGTCACCGTCACGGCGAGCCCCAGCTTGTAGCGCCCTCTAGCGAGGAGATAGAGCCCGAGGGCTGCACCCGTCAAGGGGATATCCTCTTTGATGAGCAGCGAGAGCGCTAAGAAGAGCCAGAAGAGGGGCAGGCGCTCCGTCTCGAGACAATAGAGCGTCAGCAGGAGGAAGAGCGGCGCGAGCGCCACCTCGTGAAAGTGGAAGGTATTGACGCCGTGCAGGGCAGCGGAGAGCAGGTAGCTCACGCTAAGCGCCCCCGCGAGCAGCGCGCGCCCAGTGAGGTGAAGCGTGAGCGCGTAGAGGACGACCGCGCCCGCGCCCAGCAAGAAACTCTGCAGGACGAGAAGCGTGCGGGCGTCCTGGTAGAGCGCGTAGAAGGGCGTGAGCAAGTAGAGCGCGGGCGAGAAGTGGACGCTCCAGAAGCTCTCGGGCGGGTCGTGGACGACGGTGAAGAGCATCTTGCCACTCTGCACGGTGTGGTACATCACCTGGTCGAAGATGCCCAAGTCGAAGGCGTGGGTGTGAAAGGCGTTATGGTTGGAGACCGTAAAGACGCTGAAGTACATGCCGTACCCAAGGCTCAGAAGGGAGATGAGGGCGACTCCGCGCCAGCGCCGTCTAGTAGGTTCGCCGCCAACCTTAATTTCATCCTCGCCTTTAACTTCACCCCCGCCTTTAACTTCATCCATGTTTCTGCCCGCGTCCTCGAGTCCACTAACTCGAGCCCCGGCTAATGCGCGTTTCGTACCCTGAACCTCTCTAACCGCCCCGTAGAGAAGCCCGCTCGCGCACAGGGTCAAGAAAAAGGTCAGAAAGCGGTACCCATTTCCAAAGTTAGGCAGGAGAAGCGCAGGTAGAAAAATGGTGGGGATGAGCAGTGAAAGCTGAGCGGCAACGTGTGCGAGTACGTGCTCAACTTCATCCTTCGCCCTTGTAAGCACGAGCGGTGCAACGAGCCAGAGAGCGTAAGCGGCGACTACGCCGACGCCTATATAAAGGAGAAGTTCATCGCGCTCACCTGAAGGAAGCTGATTCTTCAGAACGAAAGGAGCGAGCTGCGGCGCGTGCAGAACCGACCACACCGCAAAACTGGCGGAGAAGCCCGCCGCTAAAACGTAGATAAAGTAGCGCAGTTTAGCGCGCCCCAGCCCCCGTAAAACCAGCCCCCATAAAACCATCGTCATCCCCCCGGACTTACCCCAAACGTTATGCTTGCGACACCTGCTTGGGCTGCTCGAGCCCCAAAAGTACCCCCGCCCCGATGAGAACTGCGAACCAGAGCGTCGCCAGGCGGCACAAAATCACGGCAGCTCCGGCGTCCGCTTGCCCGATGTCTAGCGCTAGCAGCAGGAGCACCATGACCGCTTCGGTGCTGCCCAAGCCGCCCGGCAAAAAGGACAACGCCCCCACCGTCACGCCGAGCGAGTAGATGCCGACGCCCGCGACGAAGGTAGCAGGCAGACCCATCCACGCCAGGATGAGGTAGAACGCCACCCCTTCCGCGCCCCACGCGAGCAAACTGAGCCCTAAGCCGCCCCAGAGGTAGCGCGGCGTGAGGAGGCTTTGTGCTGCCTCCATCAGGTCCAGCGCGTGCCCCGCGGGTCGCGCCAGCTTATCAGGCAAGCGTTGGACAACGCTGTCGCGGAGAAAGACTCTCGCCTTTTGGCTCTGCAGCACGAGGATGAGCAGCGCTACCGCTGCGACGCTCAGCACGATGAAGACGAAGTACTTGCCGAAAAACCACACGCCGAGCGAGGACAGAAGAATGATGGCGGCGAGGTCCGAAAGCCGCTCGACGAAGAGCGCGGACAAACTCTGCGCGTAGGGGACGGCGTGACGCTTGAGGTACACCGAGCGCACCGCCTCGCCCGCTTTGCCTGGCGTCGTCGTGAAGGCGAAGCCCGCGAGGTAGTAGCGAAACGACGCGAAGTGCGGCACCTCGTACCCTAAGCGTGACAAATAGAGTTGCCAGCGCACAAAGCGCAGCGCGTAGTTCACGAGCGACAAGCCCAGAATGGCGACGATGCCGCCGACGCCGAGTTTCGAAATCGCCGCGACGGTCTCGTCCCAGCCGTTCCAAATGGCGAAACCTACGTACGCCAACACCGCCAGGAGCGCCGTGTAGATGAGGGGTTTGACCTTGCCTTCCATCCCTTAGAGCTTGAGCCGCTTGAAGAGCGGCTCGGGCACGGCGCGAATGAGCAGCATGACCATCCGCCAGAAAGAGGGCAAGTAGACGACCTCTCGTTTTTGCTCCACCGCTTTGACGATCCCCGCGGCTACCTGCTCCGGCTGCGCGAAGAGGGCGTTTTTGCCGATATCTTTGGTCATCGGCGTATCCACGAAGCCCGGTTTAATGGTGATAACCGAGACGCCCGCCGGATGGAGGCGGTTGCGGAGCCCTTGTAAAAAGAGGCTGGTCGCGCCCTTCGCCGTTCCGTAAAGATAGTTACTCTGCCGCCCTCTGTCGCCCGCCACGGACGAAATCACCGCGATAAAGCCGCCGCGCTGCGCTTCGAACCGGTTGGCGATAGGCGTCAGGAGCGAGACGACGCTGAGGAAGTTGGTGTTGAGTTCTCGCTCGGCTACTTTGTAGTCCGCCTCGCACGCCTTCTGGTCGGGGAGCGTGCCGTGCGCGATGAGGACGCCGTCCAGACCGTCCAGCGCCTCGTTCGCCTCCTGAATAAGAGGTTCGTGTTTCTCGAAGTCGTTCACGTCCAGTGCAGCGCACGCGACCTTCCTCGCACCGCGCACGCGCAAATCCTGGGCGACGGAGTCCAATTTGCGCCCATCACGCGCGACTAAGAAGAGGCTGTCTCCTGCCGACGCGAAGCGCTTAGAGACCTCTTGCGCAATCGCGGAGGTCGCGCCGACGATTAGGATGCGCCTCATAAGGACCTGACCTCTTGTTTAACCTCTTGCGTGACGCGCCGCCAGAAGCTCGAGGAAAACTGCGGGTCCACATACTGAGAGAACTCTTGCCACTGCGGGTAGAAGCGCCGGAAGCTCTCAGGCGACATCCGCGCGTCTTTCGCCGGGTAGACGCGCCCGCCACTATCCGCGATGACCTCATCGAGTTGATTGAGGAGCCCCAACGTCTTCTCCTGATAGGGGAAGTCGAGCGCCAACGTCACCCCTTGACGCGGAAAGGACATCATACCAGGTGAGGGCAGCGAGCCGAACATCTTCAAAACCGCTAAAAACGACCCCATGCCCGAGGCGGCGATGTCTTCGAAAATCCTGCGGATGACGCGCGTGTCCCCGTCGAAGGGCAACACGAACTGATACTGCAAAAAGCCGCGCTCGCCGTAGATGCGGTTCCAGTTGCCGATGCTGTCGAGCGGGTAGAAGAAGGGCTCGTAGTGCTGCCGCGAGCGCACTACTTTCTGCCGCTGTTTGTGGTAGTAGAGCACGTTAAAGGTCTTCATCGTCAGGTTGTTGAGGAGCACGTTCGGCGCGTTGACCGGCACGCTAAAGAGCTGCTTGCTTTCCACTGTCAACTCGCCGACCTCCGCGTGGTTGCCGCGCATCAATAGTCCACGCCCCAAGCTGTTGCCCTGCGCCAAACAGTCCACCCACGCCACCGTGTAGTCGAACGCTTCATCCGATTCGGCGGAGCGCTCAAAGAACTCCTCTAAGTTCGCGAACTTCACCGTCTCCACGTCGAAAAAGGCGTTCTTGACCCTTTTGAGCGCTATCTCCGCCCATAAGATGAGCCCGGTCAAGCCGAGCCCGCCGATCGTAGCGCGAAACAGCTCGGCGTTTTCGTCTTCCGAACAGACCAGGCGCTGCCCATCCGAGCGCAGGAGTTCAAAGCGCGTCGCGTGCCTTCCGAACGTCCCCGCGCGGTGGTGGTTCTTGCCGTGAATATCATTGGCGATTGCGCCCGCAAGGGAGACGTATTTCGTGCCGGGGCTCACGGGCAAAAACCAACCCTTAGGCACGGCGAACTTCAAAATCTGCTCTAAGCTCACGCCCGCTTCGGCGCGCAAGACGCCCGTTTCGGCGTCGAAGGAGATGAAGCGGTCTAGCTTCGTCGTGTCGAGCAACACGCCGCCGTCGTTCAAGCAGCTATCGCCGTAGCTTCTGCCGTATCCGTACGGGAGCACCGAGGTCTCCCCTACCGTGAGTTCTTCACTCCGCCAGTTCATCTGCTGAATATTTTCGTCCGTTTTGGGGTAGTTGCCCCAGGATTTATAAGCCATTAGATGTCTCCACCGTTGTTTTCATTTTGTAGCAGTTCCACTTATGGTTGCTTAAGTGCAACTATGCGAAGCAACGCTTCTCCGCAGATTTCACAGCTTTGCTGTAACGGAACATCACTTAAAGTGCGTACTAATTACACAGTTTTCGCATCGCGAAACGACGGTCTCTCTAGTGAGAGCGTTGCTGACCAGATAATACCTGCTATTAGATGAGGATTGAGGGCTTGATCTATCTATTAAGAGGCGGTTAGCTCTTAGCCATCAGCGAAAGTGTTTAAGCTAACGGCTAAAAGCTTCCCAGAAGTTCAAAAGAGTTTGGCATACTTAGAAGTTCCAACTCGCTGCAACTGCCACGAGCGCCGCGCTTATCCCTACAGCGTAGCTCACGCGGTCTTTGAGCGCAAAGACCACCGGGTCGTCGTGCATCTCGCCGCGCCGCGCCAAGAGCCAGACGCGGCTTATCCAGTAGAGCATTAGAGGACAGATGAGCCATAGCGCGCCGGGCACACTGTAGATCATCATGACAGCGTCGCTGCTGATGTAGAGCGCCATAACCAAGACCGAGATGTAGCCGCTCGCCGCGCCTAAACTCGCCAACTGTTCCAAATCGCCCACCATATAGCCACGTGCCCGCGCTTCGTTATCGCCTTGCGCGTGGAGCACCCTGAGTTCCGAAAAGCGCTTTACAAACGCGAGGCTCAAAAAGAAGAACATCGAAAAGGCTAAGAGCCAGGGTGACACGGTGATCCCCGTCGCCGCCGCGCCGCCCACGATGCGCACCGTGTAGAGCCCCGCGAGCAAGATGACGTCTAACAGCGCGACCTGCTTGACGTAAAACGAGTACGACACGGTGAGGATGAGGTAGCCGACCAAAAGAAGGAGGAAGGTCGGGGGCAAGAAGAGTGCGAGCGTCAAGCCTGCGAGCAGAAAGAGCGGCGTGAGCACAAAACCTAACTCGAGCGGCAACGCACCCGACGCGAAGGGTCGAAAGCGCTTGCGGTGGTGCCGACGGTCCGCTGCTAAGTCGAGCATGTCGTTCGTCAGGTAGACCGACGAGGCGCAGAGCCCGAAGGCGACGAAGGCGAGCGCGGCTTGTCCAAGGAGTTGTACGTTAAAAATCTGGTGCGCGGTCACGAGCGGCACGAAGAGCAGCACGTTTTTAGCCCACTGGTGGAGCCGCGCCGCCTTGACGACAAGCTGCCAGGTGGGTTTTTGGGGCTCCGCGAAGACGCGGCTGACTTGGGTGACCTCTCGAGCTTTGTCAGCGAGCGAGCGCTCAGGACTGACGACGATCCCCTCCGCCGCACCGCGCCACACCGCCAAGTCCACCTCGGCGTTGCCCGCATAGGCGAAGGTGCCGTATTTCTCTCTAAGAAGCGCCAACTTGCCCCCACCTGAGCGGTTCACGCCGCCAGCACTTGCCACGACCTCGCCGAAAAGCCCGACGTGTTCGGCAATCTGCGCCGCTACCTTCTGATCCGCCGCCGTCGCCAGAACGAGCGTGCGCCCTCTCGCTCGCTCCTCCTGCAGATAGGCGATGAGCGGCTCGTTGTAGGGTAAACTCGCCGCGTCGATCTCGACGCGCTTGGTGATCTCCTGCTTGAGATGCGCCTTGCCGCGCCGCAACCATACGGGCAGCATAAAGAGGTAGAGTGGATTTCTCTTGAGCAGCAGCAGAAGCGCCTCTAAGAGCATGTCCGTACGGACGAGTGTGCCGTCTAAGTCCACACAGAGCGGCGCAGGTTGAGTCTGGACTTTCGGTTCCTGAATGGTGTTTTGGATCATCGAGCCCCCAATAAGGTGCAGCGTAATAAGGTCGTGTAAGCAAGAATTGCAACGCTAAGCGTGTCCGCTTGCGGGACGCCTAGCCAGCTCACTATAAGATGCTTAGATGAAGAACAGCTTATGGCGCGCCGGCTCGGTGCGGTCACCACGCAGCCTCATCACCGAATTCGTACACCGTCCGCTCGAGTACGGCGCTGGCGAGAATTGGTTGCGCTACTTCGAACGGCGTTCGTTGCAGAGTAGACATGAAGGCTTCATGAAGTGCTCAGATCGATTCATCATCATGCGTAACTCAATCGGAAGTAGTATCACAAGGTATTGAAATAATGCCGGAAGAGTACTTAGAACCCTTATGCTTGCGTCTGGAGCATGTGCTAAACTCAACGGAGACTGTCTGAGACAGCGAACGTCGAATTATAAATTCGAACGCTCTCTAGTTATCCGTGCATCCACCCCGGAAGGCGGTGCGTTACATGTGTACCGGCTACGCCACTACGCTCACGCCGGTGTAAATCCACTCACGCTATGCATTTCGCCTTCTTCGTCTTCGCAGCTTGTTTTGACTGGAGACCTTCATGGCAACTATTTTTGTAGATACCCCCAACACGCTCATGCAAGACGCATTAAGAGCGCGTCTTGGCGAAGAAAACTTTAAGCTCACCGCCGAGTTAGCGCCGTACGTCGACGTCGCCCTCATAGATTTGCAGGGCGCGACCTCGCCGTATCCCGCACCGCCCGCTTGCCCAACGCTCGCCATCGTCTCGGGGAACGGCGAAAACAGCGAGAATGAAATTGTGCAACTGCTTCACCTAGGCTACAAAGGCTACTTGCGACCCGAGGAAAGTCGCGACAAGATCGTACCCGCCATCCGCGCGCTCTTGCGCGAAGAGGTGTGGGGCGAACGGCGGCTCATCTCCAGAGCGCTAGAAAAGTCCGACACGCACCAGCTCACGCGCCGTGAGCAGCAGGTGCATCATCTCGTCGTGAGCGGTCTCTCGAACCGAGAAATCGGTGAAAAATTAGACATTTCTGAGAAAACGGTGAAAGGATACGTTACCAATCTGCTCAGCAAGCTGGAGGCGAAGAAGCGAACCGAGCTTATCTGCCGTGCTCAACTGTTATCCAGGGGGTCTTAGGACTTTCGTCTCAACCAAAAACCGGGACTTTAGCCGGTACAAATTTTCCCCATCTGGTGTTAGGGTGTCTTTTGTCCATAGTGAGATTTACAACAGGGACATCTCACAGATGTCCTATGAAAGCACGGTGGGGGTTCACTGTGGACGTAGGGTGCAAACGCCCTGGAAACATTACGAGGACTGAGCGCCCTCCGTTTTGGGGTGCACTTCAGACTTCTGAGCGTACTAATCCGAGGAGGTGATGGCTCAAAATCCGCACCGTTCTACGAAAAGGCATACCTGTTTCTGAGCAGGTTGCAAAACCGCAGGTCTCGTCAAACTGGCTTACGACGTCCGAACAATGAGACAGCTAGGTTACCGAACAGGACGAACATTACTAAACCTTTTTTCTTCTTTGGAGAGATACATGAAACAACTGAAAAACGTTTTTACCGTAGGGATCGCGCTCTTATTCTTAGCCGCATGTTCGGATCTAGCCGAAGTGCCGCAGGAACTCGAGACGACAACAGGCAATCAACCGGAGTTAGACGTCTGCACCGAGGTTGACGTCAACGACTACAACGTTATTGTTGGCACTGAGGGCGACGATGTTATCCGCGGAACGAACGGCGACGACCTCATCTTAGCGCTCGGCGGCGACGACATCGTCCGCGCTAGAGGCGGCGACGACGTCGTCTGCGCTGGCGCTGGCGAAGACACCGTGCGCGGCGGCGAAGGTGACGACAAAATCTTTGGCGAGGAAGGCAGCGACAAGGCGCTCGACGGTCAAGGCGGCGACGACTTCATCGACGGCGGCAACCCGGTAGCAGGTCCGGATGACGACTTCATCTTAGGTGGCGACGGCGACGACGTCCTCCGTGGTCGGCGTGGCAGCGACACCATCCGCGGCGGCGAAGGTGACGACACGATCAACGGTCAGGGCGGCAATGACACATTAAGAGGCGACGAAGGCAACGACACGATCTTCGGTGAAGCCGGCAACGACGATATCGAAGGCGACGAGGGCAACGACACCATCAGCGGTCAAGGTGGCGACGACAGGATCAGAGGCGGCGAAGGCGACGACGAGCTTTTCGGCGGTCTCAAGTCCAGCCCGAAAGTCGGCACAGGCAACGACATCATCAATGGTGACGAAGGCGACGACTTCATCGACGGCGGCGACGGCGAAGATATCCTCCGCGGCGGCGACGACAACGACGAAATCTTGGGTGGACGCGACAACGACATCATCAGAGGACAAGATGGTAATGATACCGTCAACGGTCAAGGCGGCGACGACGTTGTTGACGGCGGCGACGGCGACGACAGAATCTTCGGCGAAGCGGGCGACGATACCCTCCTCGGCGGTGACGGCGACGACTTCATCCGCGGCGGCGCGGGCGACGACGAGATCAGAGGCGGCGGTAGCGACAGCAACACGATCAGGTTTGATAGGGGCAACGACGAAATCAAGGACTTTGACGTCAATAGAGGCTCTGAAAGCACATTCGATACCCTCGAGTTCAGCTTCGAAGGCACCCAAAGAGCGCTCTCTACGACCGAAGAGTTCTTAGACTTCGTCGAAGAGGTCGAGAACGACGGCGTAGGCGACACCGACGCTATCGTCGATGGGCGCGACCTGATCTTCACGTTCGACCGTGATGAAAACGACGACTTCTTCTCCTCAGTGAGACTCAAAGGCGTCGTCGGAAACGACGGACTTACTCGGGACGCATTATTCGCTAGAGGTGCGGACAGAGACTAACGCGTCACGTAGTCACGCCCGCTCAACTAAGTAGAACCAACGAAACGTCCAACCCGAAAAGGTTGGACGTTTCGCCGTTACAGCAACACTGTGCAGTTCGCGTCTGTTTTTTTCAGTGCGCCGTGGAGCCTCTCCACAGCACTCGTTTTCAGCCTCGACCCCTTTATGAGAAATCATTAATCGAAACATTAAGGTAAGGTTTATGTGTTTTCGGAGTGAGTGGAGTAATATACATACATGAGTCTCTACGCTGCCCAGCGTGCTGACTCCTCAGATGCGGCGGTTTACTCTACCGGGGAGGCCACCCTCAATATTGCTTAGAACCGCCGCGTCTACTTCTTTTAAGCGCTTCACGCTTTTCGCACAGCTCGAGTTGACGAGCTATCCCTTCTTTTTTAGGACTCGAGCCTCAACGCTTCTGAAGCGTCACTCTGCTACGACTGCGAGTAACGCTTCAAACGTTTCGGGTAGGTGCGGCGCATTCATGATCTCCGCGAGGGCGTCCATCAGTTTGAGGTAATGCACCGCCCGCGCGTTCTCCCCCATCAAACCCAAGCGCCAAATCTTCCCGGCTGTCTCGCCCAAACCGCCCGTGACGCTGATGCGGTAGTCGTTACGAAGCTGCAAGCGCACCGCCGCGTCATCTAAGCCTGCGGGTAGGTTCACCGCGAGCACCGTCGGCAAGCGGTGAGGCTCAGGGATGTAAGCGGAGAAGCCGACCGTTTCTAACGCGCTTAGAACTGCTTCGCCCAACCATCTAACGCGCTCCGCTCGCGCTTGCGCGCCCTCTTCCAACGCCGCGCGAACCGCCTCGCCCGTCGCCCAGTGGAGTTGTACTGGAACCGTGTGGTGATACTTGCGCCCGCCCTGCTCCACCGACGCCCAATAGCCGAGCATCCCCACCGCGTCGCTGTACCATGTTGTCACGGGCGTCTGGCGCGTGCGAATCGTCTCTAAAGCTCGCTCACTAAATGCGACGGGCGCGAGTCCTGGGGGTGCCGAGAGGCATTTTTGTGAGCCGGTATAGGCGTAATCAATACCCCAGTCCGACATGCTAAAAGGGAGCATTCCCACCGTCGTCACCGCGTCCACCGAATAGAGCGCGCCGACCTCTTTAGCAATCTCGCCGATTTCTGGCACCGGGTTCATCACGCCCGTGCTCGTCTCGCCGTGAACAGCGGCGATGAGCTTGGGCTGAACGCAGTGCGCCGCGCTTCTTACCGCGCCTAAATCGATAGGGCATCCAGGCGAGAAGCGCACGGTCTCGACCTCTGCGCCTAAGCGCGACGCCATCTCCACCATGCGCTCGCCGAAGACGCCATTCGAGACGATAAGTACGCTGTCAAGGGGCTCGAGCAAGTTCGCAAAGCCCGCCTCCATCCCTAACGAGCCCGTGCCAGATAGGAGGCTCGTGAACCCTTCGCCGTTCGTGCCGTAAAGCGCATGTAAATCCTCCGCCACGCGGTCGTTATAGGCAAAGACCTCCGGGTCCATATGCCCGAGCATAGGCCAGCAAAGAGCGGCGGCGGCGCGGGGGTGAATCGGGGTCGGACCGGGCGTAAGCAAGAGGACGGGCTGTGGGTGGTTCATGGATGGTTCCTTTTCTGCCCCTAAAAGGCTCTGGGTCTCTAAAAGAAAAGCGACCTTACCGTTTAAGGTAGGCCGTTTAAGAGAGCGATACGTAGAATAACGCACCGCGGTTAGCTAGCTCGCTGGGAAAAGCACTTCATAAAGGCGAGTATACACAACTGAGTAAGTTGTGTAAAGTGGAATAGCTTACAGGTTAGGGAAGCGTAAAGGTGCACACTAACTGAATTTTTTAGGCTGCGCAAACATTGTAAGCAGAGCAATCAAACCCGCAATAAGGAAAGTCGTCCCT
This sequence comes from Trueperaceae bacterium, assembly GCA_965213925.1. Taxonomy (GTDB): domain Bacteria; phylum Deinococcota; class Deinococci; order Deinococcales; family Trueperaceae; genus CBDBZX01. Next base: position 2,327,413 of record OZ243927.1, on the reverse strand, counting down.
AAGCTCAAGGGCTCCACAAGCATACTCAGCGCCACAGGTCCGAGCGTGAGCCCGATGCCAAAGACGAAGAGCGTGGCGGAAAAGCCGACCGACGGTCTTGCGGCGAAAACCGACGAACTCCAGATGGAGAGGAGCGCACTCATCACCATCACGCCCACACCGAAGAGCGAAGCGGACACCCCGATAGCAAACCAAGAGGACGGCGCGAGACCTAGAGAGAAAGCAGCAGCGCTCAAACAGACGAGCGTCGCGAGGAGCACCCACCTAGCACCAAAGCGAGAAACCGCGTCGCCGGTGAACAGTCCGCTCAACCCCGCCGCGCCGATGAAAGCGTAGAGGACGGGTCCTCCGAAGGTACGCGAGATACCCGACAAAACGACTAAGTCCACGGCGAACGAGTAGTAAAAAGCGCTCACTACACCGAACGAGGCGGCAACGATGAAAAGAGGTACCGCTTCAGCTCGAGCAAACCAGCGCCAGGCGACCTCTTTGGGGGCTTCCGCTAGGTCGGACGGGTTCGGCAACCCTCTTAGCGCAAGTACGTTGGGCGCGAGCGCCGCGAGCGCAGCCCCGGCGAACAGAAGCCAAGCAACGCGCCAGTCTGCACCTACGAAAAGCGCACTCAAACCCGCGACGAAAATGCCCACCGTTGTACCCGTACTAACCACTGAGAGCACGCGCCCGCGCCTTCGCTCTGCGACGAGTTGCTTAGCCGCGTCGTTGTAAGGAGCCCACGTCCAACCTGCGCTCGAGCCCGCCAACACCACCCCCGCCGCTAGCATAGGCGCACTAGGAGCAAACGCAACTAGCGTCATGCCGAGCGCCGCCGACACGAGCCCCGCCGTAATCAAGGGAAGCGGACCCACCCTAGAAGCGAGCAACCCCACCGCAGAGAGCGCGAGCAAATAGCCTAAGTACAAACCGCTCGCGATCAACCCTAAGAGCACCGTCGAGAGCCCGAACTCCTCGCGGAAAATAGGTAAGAACAGCCCGTAGCCGCTGCGGGCTGGTCCAAAGGTGATAGCAGTGGCGGCGAAGCCCGCGACGCTCAGCCGCAAGGGGCGCTCACTTTGCGCAGTTTTAGAAAGCGAATTGACCAGAAAGCGAGTTGAAAGGTGCGCGTCATGCGCCTGGACTATACCAGTGCCCGACTTTAGAGAAGACGAGACGTACTTCGTTTTTCTCTACACACCAGGCGAGTTGTGGCAGCCTGGTAAAGCTATCCTCGAGCAGCCTCTAGGCGGACACTTCGCCTACATGACGGAGCTTGAATCAGAAATTTTAGTGCTGGGTGGTGCGTTTACAGATAGCGCAGGCATGATGGGGATACTAGAGGTAGAGACGTTGGAGCGAGCGCAGGCTATCAATAGTCACCAACGACCCTGCTGTTAAAGAGGGTATCGTCAATGCTCAAGTTCACCCTTGGATTCCTTCGGTCAATGGGTGTATTGAGTAGATGAGCATGACCTTTTCGCCCGCTTTTTCATCCTACCTGAGTATCAGGGGCGAGGAATCGGCTCGCACGTTCTATCTTCATGTCACTAAAAAACTAGACCACGAACGCGCAGAATGTCGCCTCGGTTATTTGCAGAGCAACCCCTGCGTGAGCGAGCTTTATAAGAGGTTCGGATTTATGACCTACGAAGAAGATAGCGCGTTCGTGTACATGCGAAGAGGTCATGAAACCAACAAGTGCTAAAACGCTACCCCAATTCTCACGGGTTCTAGCCTAAACGTCCACAAGAGGTTGTAAAGTTCTTCGCAAAAGGCGTATAATCCTGCTTGGAGAAATCCCGACTACCTTATAGGTGGGTGCGCTGCACGCCACCTTTTTTGATGGTTAGGGATGAAGGCAATATAAGCGTTGTAGGTGCAGGTATTTTAGTGAGGTTGCGTCGCACAGAAATTACTCAATATAGAAGCTAAACAAGAGCTTGATTGACTGAGGCTGTTTCTAAGCGAATGAGACCTGCTGTTCAGGAGGTACTGTGGAATTAGCGAGAGCAGCGGAGGAATTACTGGAGCCCTTAGGCTTCGAAGTCTTAGAGCTAACCGTGAGCGGCAAAGGCAAAAAAAGAAACGTCCTCTTGCGCATCGACCGGCTAGACCAAAAGGTCGTGACGATGGAGGACGTGAGCTTGGCGACGGAGGTTTTTAGCTTAGAACTCGACCGGTTGGACCCCTTCGAGAGCGAGTATAAGTTAGAGGTCGAATCACCCGGACCTGAGCGCCCCCTCAAACGTCCCGAGCACTTTCGCCGCTTTCACGACCTGCTCGCCAAGGTGCGTGTCGGCAACGAGACCTTCAAGGGCAAGGTGCGCGAGGTGAGTGACGAGAGCGTCACGTTTGAAGTTGGTAAAGAGCGGCGCACGGTTGCGCTAAGCGACATCGGCAGCGCGCGTCTGGCGGAGTGGCCCGATACGCCGAGGTAGAGATAGACAAAGCAGGATAGACATAGAAGATAAAGGCAATACCCACAACTGAATAGGAGTATTTAGTATGAACAAAGATTTTATAGACGCCCTCAACCAACTCGCCACCGAGCGCAACCTGGACAAAGACCAGCTCTTAGCCTCGTTTGAGGAGTCTTTAGAGCAAGCTTACGAGCGCAACGTCGAGCCGGGCAAAGCGATCGAGGTGCAAGTCGACCCCGAAACGGGCGAGATCGAGGTTTTAATCGTGCGGCGCGTCGTCGAAGAGGTCGAGGACGCCGAGCAGGAGATGAGCCTAGAGGAAGCGCGGGAACTCGACCCCACCGTCGAGGTCGGCATGGAGATGGAATTCCCCGTGGACCCCGACAAGTTCACGCGCATCGCGGTGCAAACGACCAAGCAGGTCATCACTCAGAAAATCCGCGAGGCGGAACGCGCTATTGTCTTTAACGAATACAAGGACCGCGCGGGCGACGTGATCACAGCCGTCGTTTCACGTCAGGACAACAAGCGCAACGTCTTCGTGGATTTAGGGCGCGGCGAAGCCATTATGCCGCCTAAAGAGCAGATTCCAGGCGAGCGGACGATGGTCGGGATGCGGCTCAAGGTGTACGTGGTCAAGGTCGAGCTTTCGAACCGTGGACCGAGCATTTTGGTCTCGAGAGCCGCCCCCGAACTCCTGGAGTACCTCATGCGCCAAGAGATTCCTGAGGTTACGGACGAAACCGTAGAACTCAAAGCGATTGCCAGGGAAGCCGGGCAACGCTCTAAAGTCGCGGTGATCAGCCGCAACCCGAATGTGGACCCTATCGGGGCGTGCATCGGACATAGGGGCTCACGTATTCAAGCCGTCACAGCCGAGTTGCAGCGTGAACGAGTGGACATCATCCTCTGGGACCCGAGCCCCCGAGAATTCATTCGTAACGCCCTCTCCCCCGCTAAAGTCGGCACGATTGACGTGGACACCGAAAAGGGCGAGGCGAAGGTCTTAGTCGGCAACGACCAACTCTCGCTCGCCATCGGTAAAGGCGGACAGAACGTGCGCTTAGCCGCGAAGCTCACGGGCTTCAAAATCGACCTCGTCGCTTCGGAGACGGTCTCTGATCTGGACGCCGCCATGCAAGCCGCCGCCGAGCGCGGTGAGGACGTGCCTGCGGTCACAGCCGACTCGAAACGCGCCGCCTTCGACGCCCTCTTCAGCGCGTCGCCCGGTCCCGAAGAAGAGAGCAAAGAGGTCGAGGCAGCAGTAGAAGCGAGCGAAGAGGTCGAAGCGACGATAGAGGCGGAAACAGAACCCGAAGCCCAGGAGGAGACGAGCCGCGGATGAGCCGCGCCAAGCACGTGCCGATGCGCCGCTGCGTGGCGTGTCGGCGCGAGCGTCCGCAGGGCGACCTGGTCCGTTTCTATAGGGGTGACGAGGGCTGGCAGCTCGACACGGCTTACTTGGAGCGCAACCGCAAGAGCGACGGGCGCGGCGCGTGGGTCTGCGCGGACAACCCCGAGTGCTGGCGCGTGAAGAAGCTCAAGCGCTTTTTTCGCGGACAGACCGAGCGGTTGCACGAGGAGCTTCTCGAGCACGCCAAAGGACAACCACAACAGGAAGTTTCATGAATACTCAATTTGAAATGACGCAAGTATCATCTATGAATGTGATAGCTAAGCAAAAGGCTTTATCAGTTAAGCGTACTAGTGACCAGATGATACCTGCTTGGGAGGACTAAACTAAATGTCTGAAAAAGTACGAATTTATCAACTTGCCAAAGACTTAAACCTTGAAACCAAAGACATGCTCGACATCCTCGACTCGATGGGGGTGGAGTATAAGTCGCACTCGAGCACTTTGGAGGGTGACATCGCCGACACCGTGCGGCAGTTGGTCGAAGAGGAGGGCGGCGCACCCGAGGCGGAAGCGGCTGTTGAGAGCGCCAACGAAGCCGAAGCGGGCGAGGAACTGGGAGAGGTCAAGCCCGAGGTGGACCCTGACGCGCCGACTCGAGCCCCAGTCGTCACCGTCATGGGGCACGTCGACCACGGCAAGACGAGCCTCTTAGACTACATCCGTAAAGCCAAAGTTGCCGAGGGCGAAGCGGGCGGCATCACCCAGCACATCGGCGCGTACCAGGCTGAAACGCCGGGCGGCCCCATCACCTTTTTAGACACGCCGGGTCACGAGGCCTTCACGACAATCCGGCAGCGCGGCGCGTCCGCGACCGACATTGTCATCATCGTTGTCGCGGCGGACGACTCCATCATGCCGCAGACCCGCGAGGCGATCGCCCACGCGAAAGCGGCGGGCGTTCCTATCATCGTAGGCATTAACAAAATCGACCTGCCCCAAGCGAACCCCGACAAGGTCAAGCAGGACTTGATGCAGTACGAACTCGTCCCCGAGGACTTCGGCGGCGACACCATCGTCGTACCGATCAGCGCTCAGACGGGCGAAGGCGTCGACAACCTCTTGGAGATGATCTCGCTCGTGGCGGAGTTGGAAGACTTCCGTGCACCTCGAGATGGTGAAGCAGAAGGCGTCGTTATCGAGTCCATTCTGGACAAACGCGCGGGCGTTTTGGCCACCATATTGGTGCAAAAAGGCACCCTCCATGTCACCGACTATATCGTCTCGGGCGAGGCGTGGGCGAAGATTCGCGCTATGACGGATTTTTCGGGTGAGCGCGTCAAGGAAGCTGGGCCGTCTTTCCCCGTACAGATTTTAGGCTTTAGCAACCAGCCGCAAGCGGGCGACAAAGTCGTCGCTGTCGCCGACGAAGCCACCGCTAAGCAACTCGTCTCGGAGCGGACCCAAACCCGCGAAGAGGAGGAGCGCGAGCGCATCGGCATGAAGGGCGTGACACTCGCGGACCTCTTCGGCAAGCCGAAAGTCACGACGATTAACCTCATCTTGCGGGCGGACACGCAGGGGTCACTTGAGGCCATCAAAGGCGTTATTGCCAAAGAAGCCGAAAAGACCGACGAGGTGGACGTAGAAATCATGCTCGCCGAAGTCGGCGCACCTACCGAGAGCGATTTGCTCTTAGCAGGCACAGCGGACGCCACCGTGATGAGCTTCGGCGTCAACCCGGCGGGCAGCGTCAAGAAAGCCGCCGAGCGCCAAGGCGTCACGCTCAAGACGTACAAGATCATCTACCAGCTCATCGAAGAGGTCGAGCGGATGATTCGCGGTCAGATCGAGCCCGAGTACGAAGAGCAGGTCACGGGTCACGCCGAAGTGCGCCAGGTCATCCGCGTGCCGCGTTCGGGTAACATCGCCGGCTCTTACGTCACCGACGGCACGATTCGGCGCGGGGCGAAAGCGCGGCTCATTCGCGGGGGTAGAGAGGTCTACAAAGGTTCCGTCGCGCAGCTTCGCCGCTTCAAAGACGACGTGCGCGAAGTCGGTAACGGTTTTGAATGCGGGATTAACTTGCAGAACTATGAGAACGTGCAAGAGGGGGATGTGATTGAGGCGTATGAGATGGTGGAGGTGCCAGTTTAGAGGTTTGTAGAGAACCTTAGATAAGACCTTCGATTACCCTGCAACGAGGGCGTTGAGTGATTCACGGAAGACAGTTACTGACCGTGAATCGCTCAACGCTTTTTTCTTTGGTTACGGATATCTCTCAACGACCATAGCTCAGGGTGCATCACGAAATTTATCTAACGCAGCCGTCATCGCTTCAGGAAAGCCGATTCCTCCATGTCCCGCATTATTTAAGATGCGCAACTCGCTCTTTGACCAAGTACGGTGCAAAGCCCAGGCTATATCCAAAGGACCAGAAATATCCCAACGCCCGTGGATAAGTATTGCGGGAATATAGCGGTTATCGGAAGTATTGGAGCGAAATGGCGCAGGTATCATCACTTGAAGTGCGTGCTACACGATGTTCTATAACGTGAGGTTGGTTCAAACCAGATGATACCTGCTATATTTGCTAAACGGTGCATTCCGACCATCACTTCGGCGTCGCTCAAGAAGCAACCATGACTCCAATAGTGTGTCACAAGGCGAGCAAAAAGGAGACGAAACTGCGGGTCCTGGTAACGTGGGTTGGGTTCCCAATCTGGCATTAGAGAAACATGGGTATCTTCCCATTGACACCACTCGAGTGCTGCGTGTTCACGTACCTCTGGATCAGGGCTGGCTAAGAGCCGCGCATAGGCAGCAGATAAATCACCGCTACGCTCAGCTTCAGGAACAAGCGCAACAAAACGTTCCCATTCACGCGGAAAGATTCTGCCCATATCGCGGGTGATCCAAGCTATTTCGCGGCGTGTTCCAGCAGTTACAGCGCCAAGCACCATAGCCCTTACTCGTTCGGAATAGCGTTGTGCGTACACTAACCCTAACGTAACGCCCCACGAACCACCCGCAACAACCCAACGTTCGATACCAAAATGTTGACGCAGGGCTTCAATATCAGCGGTGAGATGACGGGTCGTGTTGGTACTCAAATCAGCATCAGGTTTAGAGGCAAGGGGGCGACTACGCCCACAACTTCGTTGGTCAAACAGCACGGCGCGGTAAGCGTTAGGGTCAAAGTTGCGGCGTGAGCCGGGGCTACAACCGCTACCAGGTCCACCATGTAGATAAACAGCAGGGGTTCCTTCAGGGTTGCCGATCTCTTCCCAATAAAGCTCATGTCCATCTCCGACCTCGAGCATACCCGAGGCAAAAGGTTCAATCGCTGGGTAACGTTTTGCCACGCTTCTCTCCCTACAAATTATGGTGTGGTATTCAACTTAAAAAATTCGGGTGCGAATAGCTACGCTTAACGAAACAAAGAGTACCTCTCGAGCTAAAAGTCCTTTCTTCCATATCATCATTATATTTTGGTCTACCGCTTAATCTATGCTGACATCCACGAAGCCGAAACCCATTTCTCCAAGCTACTCGATAACTGTCATTATTCCACCCTTACCTTACTGAACAGGAGTGAGGATGAAGCACACCGCCACTATCACCAGCAAGGGACAAGTCACCATTGCTCAAGAATTGCGTCGACAACACGTGAGATTGGTGCCGTGGCGTCGATTGTGATTGCGTTCTTCGGAATGTCTTCTTTAGTCGCATGTAATCGCGCAATGAATTCCCGTTCGCTTACTCGTCCGCCCCACTCGTCTTTAGCTCGGACGGCAAGACGCCGGTTCAACGTATCCAGATCGACCTCGAGAACAAAAACGCCATCAAATAGATCGATGAAACGGTCGAAATTCCTGGAACCGCCGCAAAAGAACGATACCGCGTGGCTCTGGTCGGCCACCAAAGCGCTGACCTTATCGACATCCCAGATATGATGCTCGTGGGCAAAGCCGTCCAGAGGCTCACCAGTTTTTGGATCGCCTTGATAGGCCAAGTCCCTATCGCCATGAATGGCGTAGTAGCCGCGCCGCCTTAGCTCGTCGCAGACCGAGGTTTTGCCGGTACCGGAAACGCCTTCAATTAAGTAATTTTTGACACCCATGTTCGCTTCCAATCTACAGATAGTTCGGGCAACCTATAACACACAATCGCTCGAGACACAGAAAAACAAAAATATCGCCGCAATAGACATTTAGGTCTTCCGCAGAGCGCTTTGTCGGGATAAATTAGGACAAAACAAGGCGAACAAGGAGACCTAATGAAGCAGTTTGAGTACAAACGCGACGCGAGCGGCAATCCCTACTTAGAAACCGACCTCCCCGGTCTGATGCTCACCCGCTTGCCCCTCTTGAATAAGAGCACCGCGTTTACCGCCGAGGAGCGCGACGTTTTTAACCTTTGGGGCATCTTGCCTGCACACGTCTCGAGCCTAGAAGAGCAGGTTCAGCGTGCCTACAACAACTACCGCCATTTCGAGAAGGACTTCGACAAGTACATCTATTTGCGGCTCTTGCAAGACCGCTGCGAGGTACTCTTTTACGCGCTCTTAGCCGAGCACTTAGAGGAGATGATGCCCATCATTTATACGCCCACCGTGGCGCTCGCCGCGACGCACTTCAGCCGCATCTACCGCTTTCCGCGCGGGCTCGTCGTCAGCACGAAAAATATCGACCGCATCGACAACCTTTTAGCCAACACGCCCTACCCCCATATCAGGCTCATCGTCGCTACCGACGCTGAGGGTATTTTGGGCATCGGCGATCAGGGCTTCGGCGGCATGGCGATCTGCATCGGCAAGCTCTCGCTCTACACGGCGGCGGCGGGTGTGGACCCGGCGCTCTGCTTGCCCGTACAGCTCGATGTCGGCACGAACCACGAGGAGTTGTTGGAAGACCCTATGTATCTGGGCGCACGCCATCCGAGGCTCACGGGGAGCGCTTACTACAACTTTATCAACACCTTTGTGAAGGCGTTAGAGCGGCATCATCCGGGCGTGCTCTTGCAGTGGGAGGACTTCAGCCGCGACAAAGCCTTCGAGGTTTTGGCGCAGCATAAAGAGACGCTCCCCTCCTTTAACGACGACATCCAGGGGACAGGCGCGGTGGTGCTCGCCGGGCTCCTCGCTGCAACGAAGCGACACGGGCATACCCTCAAAAACGAAACCTTTCTGATTTTCGGCGCGGGAGCCGCAGGCGTCGGGGTGGCGCGGCAGCTCTTCGCGGCGCTTAAACACGAAGGGTTGAGCGCCGCCGACGCCAAAGCCAAAATCTTCATGATGGACCCTTTCGGGCTCATCCTGAATGACCGCCGAGGCTTGGAGTCTTACAAGGCGAGCCTGGCGCAAGACCCGAGCCGTTTGGAGGGCTGGCACATTGAAGGGGATGACCCGAGTTTGCTCGAGGTGGTCCAAAACGCCCGCATAACGACGCTCTTAGGCTTTTCCGGTCAAGCGGGCGCATTCGGTGAAGAGGTCACTAAGGCGGTGTGCGCCAATACGGAGCACCCCATCATCTTCCCGCTCTCAAATCCTACGAGCCACTGCGAAGCCAAACCTGAAGACCTCATCCGCTGGACAAACGGGCGTGTGACGCTCGCGACGGGCAGCCCCTTCGACGATGTGGAATATGGCGGTCAAACTTACGGCGTCGGGCAGGGCAATAACGCTTTTATCTTTCCCGGCTTGGGTCTAGGATTGATGCTGAGCGGCGCGAAGCACGTAGACGCTGACATCCTGAACGTCGCGGCGCGGGCGCTCTCCGAGCAGGTCTCGGCGGCGCGTCTGGAAAGGGGGCTCGTCTACCCCGGCATCGGCGAGCTGCGCGGGGCAAGTGAGCGGGTGGCAGCGGAGGTTGTGCGGACGGTTGCTGAAGCAGATGATACCGAATTTAGATTGGAGGAAGACCCCCACACCTTCATCTCTAAACGCATGTGGAACCCGACTTATCTGCCCATCCGTAAGCCGCAGCAGCCGTGATGGGCTTTCAGCCGACGAACACCAAGCGGTAGAGCAAGCCTGCCCCCGCGCTTACCGCCAGGGTGGGAATCATACCTACCTTAAAGCGAAAAAGCGCCACGAACGCACCCACCGCGATCACGAGCGCCGTCCAACTGAGCGTCGCCCAGTCAGGCACGAGCAGCCGGAGCGGACCGAAGTAGACGTCCGTCACGCTAGAGAACACCGCGTGAACTCCGAACCAGACCGCCAAGTTGAGGATGACGCCCACCACCGCCGCCGTAATCGCCGAGAGCGCCGCCGTGAGTGACTTGTTACCGCGCAAGTGTTCGATAAAGGGCGCACCCAAGAAGATGAAGAAAAAACAGGGCGCAAACGTCATCCAGGTAGTGAGTACCGAGCCTAACACGCCCGCCGTAATAGGCTCGAAGCCGCCCTGCCGATACGCGCCCATAAAGCCGACGAACTGCGTGACCTGCACGAGCGGTCCCGGCGTGGTCTCCGCCATGCCGAGCCCGTCTAACATCTCGCCGGGGCGGAGCCAGCCGTAGACCTCCACCGCTTGCTGCGCGATAAAGGCGAGCACCGAATACGCGCCGCCGAAGGTCACGACGGCGGCTTGGGAGAAGAAGAGGGCGATCTGTGAAAAGACATTATCTGCGCCGAGCGTCAAGATAATGAGTGCTAAGGGAGCCAGCCAAATAGAGAGCCAAATCGCGCTCGTTTTAAGCGCATAAGACGCGGACAGCGCAGTGTGAGAGGCGACGGCGTCGGTGATGACAAACCCTGCTTCATCGTCTTTGCCGACCTCTCGCCCCTTGACGACGTAGAAGAGGTCAGGCGCGAGCTTCCCACCTAAAAAGCCGATGAGACCCGCGGCGAATACGATGAGCGGGAAGGGCAAGGTGAAAAAGAAGATCGCGATAAAGGCGAGGGCGGCGATGAGGAGCATCGCCCAGTTTTTGACGACGCGCTTACCGATGCGAATGACCGCTTCGGCGACGAGCGCCAGCACCGCCGCCTTGAGCCCGAAGAAGAGGGCTTCGACGAAACTCGAGCTGCTGTAAAGCGCGTAAACGATACTCAGCGCGAGAATCGAGAGAAAGCCCGGCAGGATAAAGAGCAACCCCGCCACGAGCCCGCCTTTTGTTTTGTGAAGTAGCCAGCCGATATAGGTGGCGAGCTGCTGCGCTTCGGGTCCGGGCAGGAGCATACAGTAGTTCATCGCGTGCAAAAAGCGCGTCTCGCTGATCCAACGCTTCTCTTCCACGAGAAGCCTGTGCATGACCGCAATCTGCCCCGCCGGACCGCCAAAGGAGTTGAGCGCGACCTTGACCCACACGCGAAACGCCTCAGAGAAGGGGATGTCGTGAGCAGCGGACGGTGTGGCGGATGGTTTGGTAGCGGGCGAAGCGGAGGCTTTGTCCATGAGGTCTCCTCGGCAGTCTAAAATGACTCTGTATGGTCTTTGTCAGCTTGTGAAAACGCCGCGTAGAGACCGCTGAAGAGGTGACGACCTAGGGTCTCGAGTCCTCTAACACTTAACCGCCAACCCTCTAAAAGCACGTTAAATTCGGTAACCTCAGCGCGTGCGAAAAGTGTGACCAAGAGTTCAAGCAGTCTTCAACGGATAACTACTCGGAATATGAGTAGTAGGAGTATTCGGGAGCTTAGGCTTTAGCCACTCCGCCAAATACGCCATCCCTGCCTCTTCTGATGGTTGATGCCCGACGATGATGAGACCGAGTAACGAAAGAATAGAAGGAACCCACTTACTTTACCGCTTCCGCTACGCTATAATTTTGCTCATTGGCGAAGTGGCACATGAGCACACTTTTTGAAAGGTCGTCCCATGAAATACCTCGTTCTTCTTTTACTGAGCCTCGCTTTTGCATCTGCTCAATCTGAGCCTATCAGCTTGGAGACGATGACGGGCACGCTCTACGGGACGCTCGAGCTTCCTAACACGAGCGAACCTTATCCTGTCGTCCTCATCCATCCCGGCTCAGGTCCGACCGATAGGGACGGCAACTCCGCGCAACTCCCCGGCAAGAACGACAGCCTTAAACTTTTAGCGGAAGCGTTGGCGGATGAAGGAATCGCGAGCTTGCGCATTGACAAACGGGGCATCGGCGAGAGTGCTCCGGCAGGGCTCGAGGAGCGCGCGTTACGCTTTGGCACCTACATCGACGACGCGGCGGCGTGGCTCGACCTCTTGCAAAGCGATGCGCGCTTCTCCGACATTGTCATGCTGGGTCACTCCGAAGGCTCGCTTATCGGCATGGTGGCGGCGCAACGTGCGGACGTGGACGCTTTCATCTCTCTCGCGGGCGCAGGGGAGCCAGCGGCGGATACGTTGGGGCGCCAACTGAGCGTCCAGCTTCCTCGACCTCTTTTGGAGGAGAGCAAAGAGGTCATCGCGTCGTTAGAGGAGGGCGAAACCGTCCAGCCGCTACCGGAAGGTATCGCCGCCGTGCCCGCTATCGGCGACGCCCTCTTTCGCCCCAACGTGCAGCCTTACCTCATCAGTTGGTTTCAGTACGACCCGGCGGAAGAGGTGGCGAGGCTCGAGATGCCCGTCCTCGTCGTTCAAGGCACAACGGATATTCAGGTGCGCGTCGAAGATGCCGAACTGCTGAGCGCCGCCCAGCCTGACGCCGAGCTTGTCATTTTAGAAGGGATGAACCACGTCTTGAAAGATGCACCTGCAAACCGCGCTCTAAACCTAGCGACGTATGCGAATCCCGACCTACCGCTTACGGATGGACTGGTGGAGGCTATCTCGAGCTTCGTCCAAGCGCTCTATGAATAAAGCAATTAACATAAACACTGAGCTTGAGTCACGTAAGTATCATTCTCGAATGTGCGTGCTCGTCAATGTTGTCTCTTCCCGGATTGGCTCAAACCAAATGATACTTGCTATAGTGACCTACTCAGCCCACAATGACCAAATTATCCCGGTGGATGATCTCATCGTAATCTTTGTAGCCTAAGACCGACGCGATCTCGCTCGTCTGCCGTCCTTTGATTTTCTGCAACGAGGACCCTGAGTAGTTCGCCAAGCCCCGCGCAAGGGGTGAGCCTTCATGCTCGACAGACACCGCGTCGCCAAAGCTGAACGTGCCCGAGACCTCCGTAATTCCACTCGGCAACAGACTCCGCCCTGCTTTAAGTGCACGCGCCGCGCCCGCATCTACCGTGATACGTCCTTTGGTCGGCTGCTGCGCCAACCACGCTTTACGCGCGGGTGGGTGCGCTTGCGCGAGAAAGCGCGTGCCTCTGACTTCACCCCTTGCCAGCGCCTCCAACCCCGCCCCGCCTCCGCCGATAACGAGCGTTTCGATGCCCGCTTCCGTCGCAATCTTCGCCGCCCGCAGCTTCGTGACCATGCCGCCTGTGCCTCGGCTCGAGCCCGCCTTGCCCGCCAGATGGCTCACCTCTTTCACGTTCTCGACGACCTCTAAGCGCCTCGCCGCGGGCTTCGTGCGCGGGTCCGCGTCATAAAGTCCGTCAACATCGGTCAAGATAATCAGCGCGTCCGCCCCGACCAGATACGCCGCCCACGCCGAGAGGGTGTCGTTATCACCCAATTTGATTTCCGAGGTCGTCACCGAGTCGTTCTCGTTAATGATCGGCACAGCGCCTAGTTTGAGGGAGGCTTCTAGCGCGTTTTTCGCGTTGACGTATCTCTCTCGGTCTTGCACGTCCGACGCAGTGAGGAGGAGTTGGGCGACGGGCAAGGGTGCTAACGCTCGCGCCCAGTCGAGCATCAGAAGCGTCTGCCCTACCGCCGCAGCCGCTTGCTTATCGGGCATCGTAAGCGGTAACGACAGCCCGAGTTGCTCGCGCCCCGCCGCGCCCGCACCCGACGAGACGAGAATCCCCTTACACGCAAACGTCCCTTGGACAACCTGCATCCCTCTGGCAATCGCCCACATCGACGGGGGATGGATGCGCCCCGAGTCGTCCGTGATGGAACTCGAGCCCACCTTCACCACGATTCTTTTCCATTTCATAGCTTCGGTTCTCGCACCTTTTCAGCCTTTTCAACGCTCTGGCGAATCCAAGAAGGCGTTTTCGGATGCGCGTAGACCTCTTGCGCCGTAAGCCAGTGAAGCGCCTCGACTTCGGCGTCTCCCGTCACCGCTTCGCCCTCTTCACAAGAACAGAGAAAGACGATATCCACCACCGGCTCACCGTCATCTGCGACGAAAGACTTGCTCTCGAGATAGCGAATAGTTAAGACCTCTAACCCGACCTCTTCCCTGATTTCACGCTCTAGCGCCTTCTCTAAGACATTATCTCCGATTTCAGTTAATTCGACCTTGCCCCCAGGTAGAGATAAGGTTCCCGCCGCGTGACTTTCCTTTTCACCTCTTAAGATCATGAGGTAGCGCTCGCCGCGCAGAATTGCACCTTCGACGTTGACGATGAAAAGAGGTCGTTTGGAATCTTTAGAGATCATAGCCGCAAGAGGTTAAAGTTCATCGGTGTAGTGCTGAAAATCCTCGGGAATGACCTCTTTCATCACGAAGAGCGCATCCCCTTCCGTCTTCGCTTTGCCCTCACGCTCCAACCTCTTCAAGCTCGCCTGCACCTTGCCTTGAATCTGCCGTAAGGGAGCCGCGTCCCAATCTCCCTCGGGTCGCGTGAGCTTCAAAAACTCGCGGTGGAAGCGGGGCAGGTCGTCTAGGGGGATGGTCTGCTCGAGCTTCCCCCAATCTATCCAATCGTTCGCCATACGCTACTCTAACTCGCTCGCAGCTCGTTTATAAACAGTTCGCGCACCTCTGCCCATGAATGGACGCGCCTATAGTCCTCTTTGTCCACGTCTGCCGCTGCATTATGCGGTGCGTCGAAGAGGATACCCTCGCCCGAAAAGGTCTCAAAATGCCGCGCGTGGTCGTCAATCAGGTAGTCCGCTCTAATGACGTACTTGTGACCGCAAAAGACGTAGTTCATCGGCTCGAGAAAGGGAAAGTGCGTGCGCAGCCAGATGTATTTCTCGTGAAACGAGGTGGGCACCTCCATCGCCGCCGTGACGATAAAGACCTCGTAGTGCTCCGTAAGCTCACGGATGACCTCTGGCGCGTCTTCCATCACGCCCAAAGAGGTGAAAAAGCCGGGCTCGCGCATGTGCACTTTCATCACATCGCGGCGCGCTTCAGGAATGACATCAAAGACGCTTTTACCCGTAAAATCACCCGGCTCTAAAGAGGTGCCGAAAGCCTCGTTGTAACTTTTAACCCGTCCGCCGAAGGTGTCGGCGGTGACCTCGTCCATGTCAATAGCGATGCGTTTCATGGTAATCCTTTCAGAGTAAGAGGAGTTTTGATGGGAGGTTACCTCCACTAAGAAGCAATGAGTTGAAAGCAACCCAGTCGAGCTGGTGTACGTAAGTCCTCACGTAGTGAACGATTACGAAGTTTTCGCAGACGCGAAACGGTGAGCAGTGAGTTAAAATCAAAGATTTTTACTTTCAACTCATTGCTCGTTGCTCATTGCTCTTCTCATACAGCATGAAGGATACCCCAACGCAGATACGCAACCCCGTGATAGTTTATGCTGAACCTGCGGACCTTTTCCGCTCACGAGTTGAAGTAAGGAGAGACTGTATGCGCGTAGCCATTGCCGGAGCCACCGGAGCCGTTGGACAGGAGTTTTTGAACCTTTTAGCCGAGCGGAGCTTTCCGATCACGGAGCTGAAGCTTTACGCTTCGCCGCGTTCGGCAGGGAAAACGGTGACGTTCGCGGGGCGAGAGGTAACGGTGCAGGCGCTACCCGAAGATGGCAACTTAGACGCGGACGTGGTCTTCTCCTCAGCGGGCGGCAGCATCTCGAAAGCGCACGCCTGGAACTGGGCGCAGCACGGCGCAGTGGTGATCGACAACACCAGCGCGTGGCGCATGGATGAACGTGCACCCCTAGTCATCCCTGAAATCAACGGCGACGCCGCCTTGAAGCACCAGGGCGTCATCGCCAACCCGAACTGCTCGACTATCATCGCGCTGATGGCGCTCGCGCCGCTTCACCGCGCGTTCGGGCTCGAGCGGGCGACCGTCGCCACCTACCAAGCCGTTTCGGGCGCAGGGGCGGCGGGCTTCGACGAGTTGGAGTCGCAGACAAGAGGTGCGCTAGCAGGCGAAGCGGTCGCGCCTGAAAAGTTTCAGCACCCTATCGCTTTTAACCTCTTCTCGCACGACAGTGACGTAGGCGAAGACGGTTACAACGTCGAAGAGCGCAAGCTGACGCTCGAGTCCCAGAAAATCCTCTCTCACAGTGACCTTCGCATCAGCGCCACCTGCGTGCGCGTGCCCGTCTTTCGCGCCCACAGCGAAGCGATTCACGCGGAGTTCTCGCGCCCTGTGAGCGAGGAGGAAGCGAGAGAGGTCTTGTGCCGCGCCCCCGGTCTCAAGGTCGTGGACGACCGCGCGAACAACCACTTCCCGATGCCCTTAGAGGCGAGCGAGCGTGATGAGGTGCTCGTCGGGCGGATTCGCGAAGACGTGAGCAACCCCGGCGGGATTGCGCTCTTCGTTTCGGGCGACCAGATTCGTAAAGGGGCGGCTTTGAACGCAGTGCAGATTGGGGAGTATTTGCACGCACAAGGGGCGCTTTAACTTTTCAGCTCAATGACAGATAGAAAACTCAAACTTCTTGAGGAGCTTCCTGCTTTCGAGAGTTGGTACGTCGCTAATGACTCTTCTACTAAATCTATTGAAGAGCGTTTAACGTCGTATCGGAGCTATAGCAAGTATCATTTGGTTTGAGCCAACCTGAGAAGAGAGAACGCGGTTTAGCACGCACTTTAAGGAATGATACTTGCGTGATTCAAGCTCAGTGTTTATGTTAATTGCTTTATTACGCAAGATACGATCAGATGGTCTTATATCTCGAGCTTTTCAGTCCTGAGTTTGTGGAGATAGATGGACTCATCTTACGCGAAGGAGGGATACCGGAAAACCTCGAGGATATTATCGCCAGATTTAAGCAAGAAGGACGACCTCTCGCAAGCATTGAATACCTCTACAACCATATACATTTGGATGATTTTTGCCTGAACGACCCTGACTACAACGATATTCCGCAGGAAGTCGTCGTTTCTATCGCAAGAGAAATCGAGACAATGTGGCGGCGGAAGTTAGCTGACCTCTTTCCCGACAAGAAGTTCGTGGTTGGTGTTGGAAACGAAGACGCTGAAGTTGAAATTTTTGCTTATGTTGACCGTGATTAACTGAAAGCTGACTTGGCTCTGTCTAGTGCAACCTGTATAAACGCTTACTCTTCGTCGAGCTAGGCCTGCAACTCTTCCGACGAGCTAAAGGCAGGCGAGACCCGTCCCGCTTTTGCATCCTCTAAAGCCTCGGCAATTGCCGCTTTAATATCTACTTGCTCCACGACAACTTGAGGCGTAAGCACGATGCGGTTGCCCTCCACTTCGGCGTAAAGCCAATCACCCTCATCCAAACCGAGTTCCTTGCGCACCTTAATGGGAACCGTAATCTGATGTTTGCTTCCAATGCAAACGAGGGACATGATGACCTCCGGGATATGGCTGAATGGCTGTATTCTATCACCTTACATGTAACCTAAGTTCGAAGTCAAATCAGGACAGGGAGAGGGTCAATGTCAGCTCCCAGATTCAGCGAAGGCTTCTTGGGCTGGTGCTGATAGGCGATGAGTCCAGCGATGAGATTGACAGCAAAGTTAGCAGGCTTTCGGTGTCTGGTGTGCTCAATCTGCGAGATATTCTTGAGCTGATCGTTCACCGTTTCGATCCAGTCAAGCTGGACGAACGGTGATGAACCGCTTGCGCAGGAGAATCTTGTCCTCAAGCTTCAGCGCGCTTTTCATGTTCTTGCGGATGGTCGTGATGAGTTCTATGCCTTGCTCAAAGAACTTTTCGAAGAGGTCTTGTGAGAGATAACCCTTGTCACCGAAAAGCTTACCGAACAGGTTTTGCGTAAGTACACCGAGCGGCTTGCGATCATCCGTATCGCCAGGCGTTAGATAGACGGCGAGCAGTTCACCCTTATCGTTGATGATGAGATGCAGCTCGAAACCATAGAACCAACCCATGCCGGTACAGCCACGCGCTGCTAAGCCTGCAAAGACCTTGTTGCGTTCAATACGTTTGTTGTGGCGCACTGCCACATGCGTGCTATCTACAAAGCTGATACCTGTTACTTCACCTATACTCGCTCGCAGATAGGCGCAAAGCGGCAGCAAAACCTCTGAGGTCAGTTCTACAAAGCGCGAGTACGATACCAGTGCTGGAAACTCACCTTTAAGCTGCTTGCACACGTGTTTCTGGTAGTGGCTCTTGAAGTCTCGGTAGCCTGAACTGTGAAAGTGAATCATGATCGTCATCACTTCGCTTACGCTCAAGCGGCACTTAGGACCACGCTTTCTACTCTCAGCAAGCTGCTGTTTATGTGCCCAGAGCGCGAAGCCTCTGCAGAAGTCATCCACCTCGCAGAACAATTCTAGTAAACTCGTCCTAAGCATCTCCTTTTTTGAGCCTTCAACACCCTCATTCTAGGAGATGCTTATGCTATTTGGAAACTCCGAACTTAGGTTAACAATGTACTGAGGTATTTTATTCTTACCTTCTAAAGAATCGCTTGCCCCAGCAGGCTGGACGCCATCTCCACCATGATGCGCCCTGTCTCATTTTTGACGTCCAAAATCGGATTGACCTCCACTAGGTCGAGGCTCGTGACCCTCTCGGTGTCCGCCAGAAGTTCCATGAGCAGGTGCGCTTCGCGGTAGGTGAGCCCGCCGGGGACGGGCGTGCCGACGCCGGGGGCGAGGCTGGGCTCCAACACGTCGGCGTCGAAGGAGACGTGCAGGCGCTCCGTTTGCAGGTGCGCCAGCGCCTCCGCCGCGATTTCCGCGACGCCGCGCCCGTCGACCTCTTTCATGGTATACGCCTTGATGCCGTGTTCGCGGATCAAGCGGCGCTCGGCCGGGTCCAAGCTGCGCAGCCCGATAAAAACGACGTCTTCGGGGCGCAGCACCGCGCCGCCGCCCCACAGCTTTAAGAAGCGCTCGTCGCCGTGACCCAAAAGGTGCGCCAGCGGCATCCCGTGAACGTTGCCGCTCGGACTCGTGGCGGGCGTGTTGAGGTCGGCGTGGGCGTCGATCCAAAGGACGCCCGTGCGACCCTCTTGCGCGACGCCCGCCACGGTCCCCATCGAGACGGAGTGGTCGCCACCCAACGCGATAGGGAAGCTCTCTTTGGATACGCCGCGAAGTTCTCTGTAGACGGCGGCGCAAGTTTCACGAATGGAGTCCGCGTAGTGCAGTCCGTTCTTATTCTGCAGCGCCTCAGCGACGGGGACCTCGATGTTGCCCTTATCCTGCACGCTATATCCCAAGCGTTCCAAGCGCGCCTCTAGTCCTGCTAGACGGATCGCGCTTGGGCCCATATCCACGCCGCGCCGCCCCGCGCCGAGGTCCATCGGGATGCCTAAAATGCTGATATCTGCCATGACTCAATCTAACACAAAGCCCGTCAGAGACGCGTTTTTGTAAGAATTTTCATAGTTGCACTTAGTTATACATTGAGGCGGTGTGTCGGGTTTTTGAGGTCGGCTTCGCGCCACACGCGCCGCTTCAATTTACGCCGCTGCTCAGAAGGGGTCGCAGGTTGCGCGTCGAGCTTTTTGGTCACGGCGATGAGGATGCGGTATATGTCGTCCGACTCCTCGCTGCGGATGAGTTCGACGTCGATCTTGTCGAAGGTGTCGAAGAGGTAGTTGGGGATTCGCAAAACGTTCTCTTTGCTGCCGTTTAAGGCGATGAGTAGGTGATCGCTGCCTCGGCGCGGCTCGGGGAAGTACAGCTCGAGCCTCAGCACTTTAGCCCTAAGCAAGACGCTCTGACGGATGCGGAGGAGGTAGTCGGCGTGAAGGTGCATGAAACTAGCATAGACGAGGCTAAAAGCGCTGGAGGCGAAAGCGTCACAGAAGCGCCCGAACTAGACCTATTTGGGACCAGAGTCTTAAACGCTCAGTAAAAGCTTCAAGTAGTAGGGGACGTACTGCGGTCGCCAACCCGAAACTGTGCTCTTGAAGTCGGCATATTCTCTGTGACACACCAAAGCGCGGTGCGCGAGCGCTAACCTCATCGCGTCTCGTCTGAGGGCGTCTACGTCGAGATGACTCACACCGTGCACGCCCAGAGCACGGAGGTAATTACGCCATAACCGAGCCGGAGCATCCGGGTAAGCGCGCAAGAGGGGCAGCTTACGAGCAGGATTGAGCGTCCACGCCAGACACCAACCGACATCGGTGAAGGGATGTGCCACACTCGCCTCGCTCCAATCGAACCAGCGCGCATTTCTGTAAAGAGCATTCATCGGTTGAGCGTCGCCGTGCGCGCGAGCGAGGGGAAGCTCGAGCGCCTGCACACGTCTATGCGCGTCTCGCAAGGTGGGCAAGAGGTGCTTGAGCCTCCCGAGCTGCTCCTCGCGCAAGCCCCAAGCTGCCAAGGTCTCCTCGTCGTCAAAAAACGCGCTCGCCTGCTCGAAAAGCTCGGCGAACGGATAGACCGCACACCCTAAGTGCCCGAACGCGCCTTCGACCCCGACTCGACCGCTAGCACGCTGAAAACGGGCGAGTTTCTCGAGCGCGTCAGTCCAGTCCTGCAACCTCGCCGACGCGCTCAAACGCGCTCCGCCGTCTCTCGTTACGAGCCAACCCCTTGCGTCGTCGTGGACGAGCACCTTGGGCGTGAGGTCGGGGTAGGTATTAGCGAGATAGGAGGTCACAACAGCTTCGAAAGCCGTCTCGCTCGCTTTGAAGTAGACGCCACCTCTGTCCGTGTTCACGTATAAAACGCAAACGAGGTCGCTGAGACTGACCTGCCGAACGTCGCCTTGCAAGTATTCACCTCGCGCCCTGAGATTTTGCTCCAACCACCGCGTCGCCTGAGCGAACCAGCCAAGCTGCTGCCAGGGTCTCGCGTGCGCAGGCTGCCGCCAAGAGGTCGTGTCCGCGGGTAAGCGCTCGGACGCTTCCATGAGTACGGGTGCGTGCGGTTCGCCGAGAGACAAGCCGCCGTCATGAAGCAGCACGGCGTCTAAGCGTAGCCGCTCGCGCACTGCGGCGCGAAGTGCCCTGGGCAATGTGTTCACCCCAGTGAGCGCGACCCCTTCCAAACGCACCGCCCGCCGCTCGGCGTCTACGATGACAATGTCCGTTCGCACCTCTTTCTCATCCATCTCCAACCTCGCAGCCTCGAGAACGCTCGTCTGAACAGCATGTATCTACAACTTCACCGCAAGGAGTCCGCCCCAACTATGCCGTTACCCCTGAGTTACTCACAAGCATAGCTTTGTGCCCGCATTCACGCCCTACATGCGCGTTAGCGATAAGATGAACGGGTGTTACTGAGACCGACGTGCCAAAGTCACCCGACGCCCCTCGTCCTCTTCGCAAGACGATGTAGAGGGCGGTACACCTGATGGACTTCCTACTCTCACTGAGCTTCTGGGACGTCTTCTGGATTTTCTGGATCATCGTCGTGCCGATCGCGCTCCTTATCTGGATGAGCGTGTGGATTATTCGCCGCTACGACGAGGACGTGGAGCGGCGCGAAGAACTGCTCCGTAAGCTCAAAGCCAAAGAGCGCGAGGTGGCGCGTTTCAAGCGGCAGAAGGAAAAAGAGGACGCGGCCAAGAGGTCGCGTAAAGGCTAGCGGACGCGGCACATGGCTAAGTCGGGCTCTCGAGCGTCACGCTGTTAAGCGATGAGACTCACCTTACCCATCTATAACGCGCGGGGGCTCGAGGCTGCCACAGGGCCGCTCGCTCAGCATATCCCCCCAGACGTCACCTTCATGCTGGTCTCGGGCAACATGAATAAACCCCTCGACGTCGCCTGGGTGAACCGCTCAGCCGAGCGCTTAGAAACGCATTTTCCCCGAAGTACCCTGCTCGCGGCGACAGCCGGGTTAGAGCACATCCGCAGCCTCGCCGCCCATGTCAGCCCGCCTGTAGGAGGCGTGGTCTACATCTACGAGCCGAATTTCAGCAACGCGCCCGAATTCACCTGGACGTTCGCGGACACCTTGCGCCACTTCGCCACCGTGAGAGCGCTTGCGCACGCCAGAAACCTGAGCGCCCTCGGTAAACCGACGGGGCGACCTCTCTATCAGCGTTACCTCTTTAAGCACGGCTGGGACTACGCCTCTTTGGGCGCGGAAGTGGACGCGCTTTTTGTGCAGACGCAGACCTACTGCAAAAAAGATCCGGCTGTTTTTACCGAAGCGCTAGAGAGGTTAGTAGAACAGCGCCGGGTCCTTGAGGCGCGCCACCCTATCTCCGTGCAGATCAGCCTAGACCCCGCCTCGCGCAACGGCGTCACGGCGGAGGCGGGCGCGGCGTGTTTGCAGCGGGTGAGTGAACACATGCGAAAAGGCGACCTGGACGGGCTCCTGCTCTGGTGGTCGCCGCGTTATCCAGGTGAGGTGGCGACGTGTTTGGAGAGGCTGACTGGGTTCGAGCGTGAAGCGTAGCAGACAAAAAAAGACCCCGCTTGGGCGGCGGGGCAAGGAGGGAGAGAGCGGTAAGCGCGTCAAGGGGATGGTGTTGATGTCGTTCGCGCTTACCTGAAAAGAGTTTAGTACAGAGCCTCTGACGAGATTCTTACGGGTTTGAGTCAGGATTTTGTAAGGGGCTCGAGCAAGACACGCTTACGCGGCTTAAAAGGCTCGCCCGCAAGAAGGGAATGGGCTATCAGATGCTGCTCAAGTCGTTTGTGGGTGAAAGGCTTTACGAAGAGGAGAAGCGGGAGGGGATGTTTTAGCGCGCTTCAATCTTTTGCAACAGAGTTGACTTTGTGTTCCTCCAACACCTCTAACCCTACTACCCTAAGCGCCTTCTCATGCGTCGCCTCTAAAATGACGCTCGGCGCAACGCCCGCGTCTAACGCCTCTTTCCACCTGTCCACGCATAAACACCAGCGGTCGCCAGGTTGGAGCCCCGCAAAGCCGAACTCGGGGCGCGGCGTCATGAGGTCGTTGCCGCGCGACTTGCTGTACTCCAAAAATTCCTGGCTTACCTCGGCGCACACGACGTGGACGCCCGCGTCTTCCGGTCCGGTTTCGCAGCCGCCCGTGCGGTAAAAGCCGGTGACCGGGTCATGGCTACAGGGTTTTAAGGGTTCGCCGTAAACGTTTTTCTGTTCCATGCTTAAAGGTTAGCAAACAGCTCAGCTAAAGAAAGTGTCCAACCGGGGACGATGTCGCCGCCCTCTAAAGTGTCTTCTCTCGTCAGAATTTGCACGTCGCTAGGGCTGCGGTAGACTTTGAGCGTTTCGGTGCGCGGGTCGACGATGATGACCATGCGCGTACCATACTGAAGCCATAACCTCACTTTTTCCTCCACCTCGCTGTAGCGATCATTTGGAGAGACAACCTCCACAGCGAGATCAGGGACGCTAGGAAAGTAGCCTTCTCTTCTGCTGATAAGCTGCAAGCGTTGAGTGGACACGAAAGCAACGTCGGGAGCCAAAACTGTGTCGGGTTCAGTAGCGATGATAAAGCCCGTTTCAGCAGCGTAAACACGCCCTAATTCCTTTGTTCGAACGTAGGTCATTAGAAACGCTCCAAAGGTCATGGCGATGGAGCCGTGTTCGTGTCCAGCAGGTGGCATGGTTCGCAGTTCCCCCTCAACGAGTTCGTGGCGCATATAGTCTTCGGGAAGCTCCTGTAAATCCTCGGCTGTCATGAGGCGCGGTTCGGTCGTCACCTTGTCCTCCTTAGGGCTATTCTAGCAGTTAGAGAAAGGGCTCGAGTTCGCCCGCAACCTTCATAGCCACCTCCCAACCGCTCCCGTGGTTCTCCAAAGTCCAACACGCTGACAAAGCCGCGTGAACCAAACCCCACGCCGCCACCTCTCGCGTATCTAGGTCCAGCATCTCACCGAAGATAGCGACGCGGCGCTCAAGTACACCTCGCAAATTGGATTCAGCAATTCTAGGGGTAGGATTCATTAAAAACGGGCCCAAATCATACCCTCTCGGTCCCAGGATGCCCTTAGGATCGATCGCTAAATAGGGTTGGCGCGTCGCTGAAGCGATGTTGCCGTGGTGCAAGTCGGCGTGGAGGAGCACGGGGTTGGATGAGTTGACGAGGTCGCTCAAGAGGTCGTTTGCGTTCTTCAGAAGCGAATGCGGAAGAGGTCCGCCGCCGTTCGGATACATTCGCAGATATTGGGGCAGCACCCGAGACCAGCTCGCTAGGCTCCGAAAAGGGCGCGGGTCGCTCACGGGTCGCCAGAGTTGGAGCATCAGCGTGGCGGCGGCTCGAGTGGCGAGGTCGTTCTCTTTCGCGTTTTCTACCTCGGTGCGCCAGAGGGAGATGCCGGGCTCGAGTCGCTCTAAGAGCATCGCCCCTACCGCGTCATCGGCGTCAATTAAGCGGCAGATGCCCTCACCATTATAAAGCTTTAACGCGGCGACCTCTTGGCTGAATTCGGCGTTGGGCGGGCTCAGCTTGAGGATGTAGGGCGCACCGTCCGAACCTTCAGCAAACGCGACTACGTTGTGCGAGAGGTCAGGGACGAGCCCAGTCACGCGAATTTGCCAGCGTTCTTCACACTGTTGGATATGGGTATTCAAGACGGAAAGCCAAGCGTCGGCGTGGGCGTGAATATCGCGGAGGCTTTGAACGAGCGCGTCGGGGAGCTTCACGTTGAAGAGGTCAGCCAGGATAAATGATCCCTCTGCACTCCACACGCTTCACGGCGAAGGTTGTCCAGACTGAAATCCTTTAGCAAATCAGTAGGCGTGACCTCTTCGGGTTCGCTCACGAGTCCCAAGGTGTAAGCGAGGAGTCCGGTGACTCGTTGCGGCGACACCCCCGCTTCACGAAGCGCATTCAGCGTCAGCGAGCCCTTACGCTTTGCCATACGCTGACCCTCTTCGTCCAATAAAAGAGGTACGTGCAGATACTGCGGCGGCGTCTCCCCTAGCGCTCTGTAAAGCAGAAGCTGCGCCCCCGTACTCGTCAAGAGGTCGTCGCCGCGCACGACTTCGTTTATCTTCATAGCGATGTCGTCCACTACCACCGCAAGTTGATACGCCCACAGCCCGTCGGCTCGCCGCACGACGAAGTCACCGACTTGACGCGCCGCGTCAACCGTCTGCTCGCCCGCTAAGAGGTCGTGAAAATGGAGCTGTTCGCCCCCCACCCTGAAACGGAGGCTCGCCCTTTTGCCACTCTCAACTTTCTCTAGCCGACAACGCTCATTCTCAGTGCGTTCCTGCTCACCGTAAACAAACCCTTGTCCGTGCGGCGCGGACGCCAGCTCGCGGAGGTCTTTACGCGAGAGGTAGCATTCGAAGATGAGGTCTTTTTGGCGCAAGGTCTCGAGCGCTTCTTCGTAAACCGCGTCTCTCTGACTCTGCGTGTAAGGCGCGTAAGGTCCGCCGACATCAGGTCCCTCGTCCCAATCCAACCCCAGCCAGCGCAACTCCTCTAAGTTACCCGTAACGGCTTCCGCCACCGTGCGCGGTCCGTCCAAATCCTCGACGCGCATCACGAACGCACCGCGCTGACTATGGCTGTGCGAACGCGCCCGGAGCCAAGCGACCAGCGCGGTGCGGGCGTTGCCGAGATGCAAAAAGCCCGTGGGAGAAGGGGCGTAGCGACCTCTTGTCGGGGGTGCCATAGAGGGTAGTTTAGCTCGAGCCTCTCGCAATCCGAACGTTCAGCCGTTCTATACCTGCATCGGTAGTCGCACATCGGTAGTCATGGGTATCATTCCCTACGGTGTATGCTGAACAGCACTGTATTACAGTGAGAGCGTTTCTGACCAGCTCCGACCATAGGGAGACAGACTTTGATACCTGCTGCCATTTGTAACGCGATGTACTTTCATACCTGAGTTAGAGCGCCCACAATAGAGGTTAAGCCAATGGGGGGAGGGGTCTGTCACGACTCAAGGGTCTCATTTCCCACTGTTCTCGAGTTTAGAAGAGCCTAACGGCTCGGAATGGAGACGTGCATGTCAGATCAAAACCGAAGCAAAAACCAGAACAAAGACCAAAACAAGGATACGTCGCAGCAAGCCAAGGAGCAGGCGCAAGAGGCGAAAGGGAAGGTAGAAGGCAAAGCGCAAGAGGCGCGGCGCGAGGCGGAGCAGAGCGCCGAAAAAGAGGCGAAAAAGCGCAAGAGCCAAGTCGTCTCGCAGGTGAGCAACGTCGCGCAGGCGCTCCACAAGGCGAGCGAGCAGCTCCGCGAGGACAACCAGGACGACTTAGCGGGCTACACCGAACGAATTGCGGACCGCGTCGAAAGCGTGTCGGACTACCTAGAAGAGCAAGGAGTCAGGGGCATCGCGCAAGATGTCGAGAAGTTCGCGCGTCGGCAGCCCAGCCTCTTTATCGGCGGCGCAGTCGCACTCGGGCTTGTAGGCGCACGCTTTCTGAAAAGCTCGAAGCCGAGCGAGGGCGGTTACGATTCCGATAACCGAGGACGCTACTAGATGGCGGACAAAGCGGATAACGCCAGCAAACCCGATCCCAACGAGCGCCC
Organism: Trueperaceae bacterium; assembly: GCA_965213925.1. GTDB lineage: Bacteria > Deinococcota > Deinococci > Deinococcales > Trueperaceae > CBDBZX01. The sequence continues at coordinate 2,301,126 of OZ243927.1, read as the reverse complement.
GCTAGGTGAACTCTTCGCCGACCTCGCCGACGACCTAGGACTCCTCATCCGTCAAGAGGTCGCGCTCGCCAAGTCCGAAATCGGTCACGAGATTTCTAAAGCGGTGGGCGGCGCAAGCTCGGTCGTCTACGGCGGCTTCATCGCCATCGCGGGCGTATTCGTCCTCTACGCGGCGCTCATCTTGCTGCTCGCGCTCGTGGTGCCGACCTGGGCGTCCGCGCTTATCATCGGCGGTATCTTCTTTCTCATCGGCTTGATTTTAGCGATTCGTGGTTGGGCGGACATCAAGAAGATGGATTTGACGCCGAAGCGAACCGTGAGAACCTTAGGCGAGGATGCCAAAGAAGTGACAGAAAGGTTGCGGTGAGGCTGAGATGAGCGACCAAAACAACAAAGATGCAGATAACAGGGACGCAGACGATATCGAAGCGAACATCGAAGAGACGCGCACGCAGCTCGGTGATGATGTCGAAGCGATCACCTATCAGCTCAGCCCGGAACGCTATAAAGAGGGGCTTAGAAAGCGCACCGAAGGGGTGCAGAGCGCCGTATCGCAGGGGCTCACAGACGCCTTTGATAACGCGGGGGAGCGCTCGAGAAAAGCCAGTCGCGGCTTCTTAGAGCGCTTAGAGGATGACCCGCTACCCGCCGTTTTAGTCGCGCTAGGCGTGAGCGTCCTCGCCATCGGCGGAGCGTTTAGTGGCTCCTCAGATGAGGAGCTTGACCTAGAGTACCCTAGCGACCGCTTCCCGCAAGACCGCCCGGACGGGGACAACCTGCGCAACAGCCTGAGCGGACCCGACTACGGGCGCACGATTGGCGACGCGCCGAACGCAGGGGCACTCTCGGGCGACCAGAACCTACCGACTGAGGGCGTAGACGAGTACGACTACACGGGTGACGGTCCAGACTACGGTAACTATAATTATGACCGCCAGCGTCAAGCTAAGCGCGAAGCGTACCAAGCCAGGCGGGGTTTAGCGCGGCTTGTCGGCGATCACCCGCTCATCGCCGGGTCGATCATTACCTTGGCGGGCATGGCGCTCGGTCTTTCCGCCCCGAGCACCAGACAAGAGGATAAACTCATGGGGCGCGAGAGCGATAAGTTCAAAGCGCAAACCAAGCGCAGCGCCCGTCAGACTAAGAGGGTGGCAGCGAAAAGCTACAAGAGCGCGGGGGATACGGCGAAAGAGGAAGCCGACGCTCGAGGCTTAAACGAGGGACGAGAGTCCACGCGCGACGCAGGTTCTAGAGTGCAGGCTGTAGCTGAAGAAGCCACAAAAGACGCGAAGAATACGGCTGAAGAGGAAGCAGAGAAGAACAAGCGCTAACGTCTAAAGGTTGAAATATGAAGCTGACCCTTCGAGGTCAGCTTTTTACGTGCGCTCAAGTCAGCTTTCTTCGGCGACGCGCTCGAGCCTCCCCCAGCAACCTCTTCACAGACCTCTTGTGCGATTCTCCGCAGAACTCATCTTTCTCGGTTGACACACCCTTCTCCCCCACGTATACTCATGAGCAATGTTCTACCCACGCGCCAACCTACTAAGTCTAATTTCCCTCGGGGTTGTCGCCGCGTAGCGCTCTTTTATTTCACGCTTCACAAACACCCTCGGACCCAACCGAGGGTGTTTTTTTAGAGAGGACGAGCATGTCAGAAACGAAACCGCAAAACTTGTACGAAAAGGTTTGGGAGACACACGCCGTAAGAAAGCTCGAGAGCGGACAGACCCAACTCCTCATCGGCACGCACCTCATCCACGAAGTCACGAGCCCACAAGCCTTCGGGATGCTCCGCGATATGAATTTACCCGTGAAGATGCCCCACCGCACTTTTGCGACGGTGGACCACATCGTCCCCACTGACCAGCGCGAAGAGCCCTTTGCCGACCCACTGGCAGACGCGATGATTAAAGAACTCGCCAAGAACTGCGAGGAGTTCGGGATTACGTACTTTGACCTCTCGAGCGGCAACCAAGGCATCGTCCACATGGTCGGACCCGAGCAGGGCATCACCCAGCCCGGCACCACCATCGCCTGCGGCGACTCCCACACCGCCACCCACGGCGCGTTCGGCGCGATTGCCTTTGGCATCGGCACGAGCCAAGTACGCGACGTGCTCGCCACCCAGACCATCGCCATGAACAAGCTCAAGGTCCGCCGCATCAACGTGGATGGGAGGCTCGGACCCGGCGTCTACGCCAAAGACATTATCCTCCACATCATCCGCACGCTCGGCGTCAAGGGCGGGCTCGGCTACGCTTACGAGTACGGCGGCGAAGTGTTTGACAAGATGAGCATGGAAGAGCGCATGACGGTCTGCAACATGTCCATCGAGGGTGGCGCACGCTGCGGCTACGTCAACCCGGACGAGACGACCTTTGAATACTTGCAAGGACGCCCCTACTCACCGACAGGCGCGGAATGGGACGAGGCGGTAGAGCGCTGGCGCTGGGTCGCCTCGGACGAGGGCTGCCACTACGACGACGTGGTGAATATCCGCGCGGGGGACATCGCGCCGACCGTCACTTGGGGCATTAACCCTGGACAAGCCATCTTTATTGACGAGAACGTGCCGACTGTAGAAGGCGCGAAAGAGAGCGAGAAAGCCGCGATTGAAGAAGCCTTAGAGCACATGAAGCTCACGCCCGGTGCACCGATTCAAGGCACGCCGATTGATGTGGCATTTTTCGGAAGCTGTACCAACGGGCGGCTCACGGATTTTGTGGAGGTGGCGAAGTATTTAGAGGGTCACAAAGTCAAAGAGGGTATCAAAGCTATCGCCGTGCCGGGCTCGCAAATCGTCGGGAAGCTCTGCGCGGAGATGGGGATTGACAAGGTCTTCCGCGATGCAGGCTTCGAGTGGCGCGAGGCGGGCTGCTCGATGTGTCTGGCGATGAACCCCGACAAGCTCGTGGGCGACCAGCTCTGCGCGAGTTCGAGCAACCGCAACTTCAAAGGGCGACAGGGCTCGGTTACGGGGCGCACGGTGTTGATGAGTCCGGTAATGGTGGCGGCGGCGGCGATTACGGGGGTTGTGAGCGATGCGAGAGAGGTTTTTGGCGTTTCTGACCTCGTTAATGCTTAATACTCGTAGTCATGAGTCAAATCATCATCGGCGTACCTGGAACTTGGGAATCTCGAAGTGAAATCGTTCAAGCGATAGCCTCACGTAGTAATGGCTACCTCTTCGCGGGTGGAGTCCTTATGAATACGGCAACGCAACAATCTCAAATGCTCGAGGTTGAGGAGTATAACCTGCAACTTCATGGGGCGTTTCGTATTGCCGGTCAAGGGAACTTGAGCGAGGAAGACATTTCACTAATTGGAGAGCACACCTTTACGCTGTACGCACTGAGTTCTGGCGCGTCTTTGTCACAGGTTAGAGAGAGCCTAGAGGTGGGAAATGCGCTGCTTAATTCCGGTGGCATCGCCGTCAAAGTTGAATCGGCAGGTGTCGCACACTCAGCGGAAAAATGGCGTCAACTCGCCGAGTCAGACGATCTGTTCAGCCTCTACGTTGCCTTCATCACGCTAATAGGTAGTGAGAACACTTTTTACTCCTGTGGAATGCACAACTTCGGTTTACCTGACTGCGAAGTAGAAAACAACCTCTCGCCAGAGGCTGCCGCTGACCTGCTCAATCAGTTTAACTACTATCAGCTGGCAGAATCGCCCGACTTAGCATCTGGTAACACTTTTAGCTTGAGCGCAGATTCACCGACTTACACATTGACTAAAGAGAAGGACAGACATCACCATCCGGGCGAGCCCTTTCACAACCCGTTCGGTATCTGGTCTATACGTTCAGCACGAAAGAAAGGATTCTTCAGCAGATTTTTATGACCTCTCAACCTCCTCAACTCGAGCCCCTCCAACACGCCGCCAAAAACGCAGGCTTCAATATGATGTCCGACCCGCTCACGGGCAACCTCTTGGCGACTCTAGCTGCGAGCAAACCGGGCGGGCGGCTCTTAGAGCTAGGCACGGGCGTCGGCTTGGGAACCGCGTGGCTGCTGAGCGGGATGGATGAAAGGGCGAGGCTCGAGACCGTCGAACTCAATGCTGACTTGACCTCTATTGCTAAAGAGCATTTGGGAAGCGACGAGAGGTTGACAATTTATAAGGAGGACGGGCTCGAGTTTCTCAAACGCACCCAAGGTCAAACCTACGACCTCATCTTCGCCGACACCTTCCCCGGCAAAATCGACTCTCCCGAACTCGCGCTGAACTTAGTTGCGCCAGGCGGCTTCTACATCATCGACGACCTCAATCTGGCGTGGCAAGAACGAGACGAAATCGAAAACTCCGACGACTTCATCCTCAACATCTGGCAGGGTCAGCGGCGAGTGATAGAGGTGTTGGAGGCTCGAGAGGATTTCATCTGCACCAAATTGCGCTGGTCTACAGGTCTTATGGTTTGCACGAAGAAGATGCGTTCATGAATAAAGACCTTGATACTATGTATGGTGGACAAATTACGACTTTTAAGTTCGACTTTCTGACTAGTACCATTCAGCTTGAAATTCACGTGCTTGATGAAGCAAAAGAAACGAACTTCTCACTAACTTTTTTAAGGGTTTCAGAACTTGAGTACATCAGGGAGCCGCTCGAGTGGAATTACGTAGACCTCACCAGTATTGAAGCAACGGAAGTTTCCTATTCTGAAACTACGCTGTGGTCTATAGAAATGGAACTTTGGTCAGAGAAAAACCGTCTCAATATCTTATGCGCGGAGTGGCGCTTGACCGAACTAAACACAAATAGTCTCACATCAAGGACAGTTGATACCTAAACTGGAGGTTTACACATGGCACTCGACAAAATCACTCACCTCACCGGCAAAGCCGTCTACGTCCCCGGCGACGACATCGACACCGACCGCATCATCCCGGCGCGTTACATGAAGTGCGTCACCTTTGACGGGCTGGGCGAGTACATGTTCTACGACGTGCGCTTTAACGAGGACGGCACGCGCAAAGCGCACGTGCTGAACGAGCAGGCGTACGAAGACGCGACTATTATGATTTCGGATAGCAACTTCGGCTGCGGCTCGTCAAGAGAGCACGCGCCGCAGGCGATGTACCGCTACGGCTTTCGCGCCGTGATTGCGGAGAGCTTCGCGGAGATTTTTTACGGCAACGCGGTCACGCTCGGGATGCCCTGCATCGAGGCGGAGCGTGAGCAGATTCAGGAGATTGTGCAGGAAATCAAAGCGCGACCCGGCACGGACATCACCATCGACATCGAGAACGAGCGCGTGACGTTTGGCGATAAGACGATTTCGGTGCGGGTCTCCCCTACCGCCAAAGATTCGCTGACCCAAGGGCGCTGGGACCCGATTGCGGAGCTTTTAGAAGGGAGCGAAGAGGTTTCAGAGACGGCGCAAGATTTGCCGTATATGACGCGCTAAAGTATTAAACTGCTCTTATGATTTCCCCCCTACACAGCCCCATCCACTCCGACCCCGATATTTTGGGCGGCACCCTCGCCTTTAGAGGGACGCGCGTTCAGGCACAGACGCTTTTGGACTATCTGGACGACGGCTATACGTTGGAGGAGTTTTTGGAGAACTTAACTTCCCCTCCGTCAAACGTCAAGACCCGGTGGATTTTTTGAGGTTGGCTCGAGCTAGTAGAAATCCTTCCACATAAAGATGTCTTCCATTATCAAACGTGTGGAGTCTGTCATTTCAGACGCGCTAAACGCGATACAACCAGGAAGCTATGTAGAGGTCAACGACGAGGGGTAACTCATGAACAGCGTTGCACAACCTGAAAACAAGCCCGACACCTGGTCCGAACGCACCGAAGGCTACACCAACGACGCGATTTTTAGAGAGGGCGCAGACCTCTTCAAGCTCGTCGCTTTGGCACGCCCGACCTGGAGCGACATTTGTTTAGATATCGGCACGGGCGCAGGTCACACCGCCGCGATGCTGGCGAAAGGTACAGGGCGCGTGTTGGGCTTAGACCCCGCCGAGGGCATGGTGCGGAGCGCGATGGAGACACACGCGGACGTGGGCAACTTGGAATTCGCCTACGGCTTCGCGCACGATACGGGCGTTCCGAACGATTCGTTTGACCTCATCACCGTGCGGCACGCGGCGCATCACTTTAGCAACGTACCGAGTTTTTTGAAAGAGGTCTCGAGGGTTCTTAAACCCGGCGGGCGCATGGTCATTGCGGATGAGGTCACACCAAATTCGCAGGTGGACGAGTGGTTCGACGCTTTAGAGAGGTTGCGCGACCCCAGCCACCACCGCGCCTACCTCATGCGCGAGTGGCGCGAGTACGTGAACCAGTCGGAGCTGACGTGGGTCGTGGGTGACAGCGAGACGAAGCTGCATATCGACGTAAATTCGTGGTTGGCGCGGGCGAACTTGTCACATGAAGACCGCGCCGCCGTGTATGAGCATTTTTTGATTGCGTCACCGGAGGAGCGCTCAGCCCTCAAGATTAAATTCGAGGGCAACACCGCAATGAGCTTCGAGTTGTCGGTTGGCATGATGCTCATCACAAAACCTTTCGAAACTATTTAATTGGTTATCTTAGGAGAATGACGAACTATAAAATTGCCTTACTACCCGGTGACGGTATTGGACCCGAAGTGATTGACGCCTCCCTCAAAGTTTTAGACGCGGCGGCGGAGCGGTTTGGGTTTGGGTTGGAGTATCAAACGCACCGCTTCGGCGGCGCAGCGATTGACGAACACGGCGTTCCCTTTCCCGATGAGGTCAAAGCGGGCGTGCAAGAGGTTGACGCGGTCTTTTTAGGCGCAGTCGGTGGACCTAAGTGGGACGGGCTGCCAAGGGAGCAACGTTGCGAAACAGGATTATTGCAACTTCGCAGGCATCTAGGCGTCTTTAGCAATCTGCGTCCGGTGAAGGTGTTTGCAGGTTTGGAGCACCTCTCCCCTCTCAAATCTGAAGTGGCTTCGGGCACGGATATGCTCATCGTTCGCGAACTGACGGGCGGGATTTACTTCGGCAAGCCTTCGTATAATGGTAAGGACGAGGGCTTATCCACGATGATCTACTCACGCGAAGAGGTCGAGCGCATCGCCAGGGTCGCCTTCGACGCGGCGAAGGTGCGCGGCGGTGTGGTTACAAGTGTAGATAAAGCGAACGTTTTGGACGTGTCGCAGTTCTGGCGTGACGTGGTCGTGGGTGTGCAGGAGAGTGAATACAGCGAGGTTACGCTCGAGCACCTCTATATCGACAACGCCGCGATGCAAATCGCGCGTGACCCCAAGCAGTTTGACGTGGTGGTGACATCGAACCTCTTCGGGGATATTTTGTCAGACTTAGCGGCGGTCATTCCCGGTTCTTTAGGGCTGCTCCCGTCGGCGAGCTTAGGCGAAGGCGTCGGGCTCTTTGAACCCGTTCACGGCAGTGCGCCCGACATCGCGGGACAAGGAATCGCCAATCCGGTGGGCACGATGCTTTCGGCGGCGATGATGTTGCGTTACGGCTTGGAGCAACACGAGGCGGCGGAAGCGGTTGAAAGGGCGGTGCAAAAGGCGCTCAGTGAGGACCCGACGAGGGACTTGGGGGGCTCGAGAAATACCGCGTCCTTTACCGAAGCGGTCGTGTCGAAACTCCAGGCGACCGCGTTGGCTTAGCCCCTGCGAAGAGGCAGGTCCACGTCACGCGAACGGACTACATCCGGTCCGAGCAGCACAACTACGTTTTAGCGTCGCTCAGAAATAGCTTCGAATTACGCCGCCCCTAATGCCACACTTCACCGAGCGTGGCGCGGAAGAAGGCGCTCAAGACCTCTTTGTCGGGTTTTTGCGCGTAAGCGTCAAACGTTTGACCTGCGAGCCGTTCGATTTCCGTGTCGATGAAGGTGCTGATCGAGGGAACCCTCGGACCTCTCGCCAGCTCAGCACCTCTTCTTTTCTGCTCGATGAGGTCGTCGATATCGCTGCGAAGCTGCGCGTCGTCTACGATCTCAGCAACAAGCTTCTCAAACTCCGTCGGTACAATGCCCAATCCCTTCTCGAGCCACCAAATCGCCATAATCGGACGCAAGACGTAAAAATACTTCTTGATCCAGACCGTTTCGCCTCGTAGATACTCGCGGTAGTTGCCCTTCGCCATGTGGCGGTAGTGATACATACAGGCTTTGGCGGAGTAAAAGGTCTTGGCGAGTTCGCGCATCTTCTCGGCGGTTGGGTAGGGCTCGAGGTACACAATCGGCGAGCCCAACCATTCGAGCAGCGGCGGATTCGACTTGTAAAAAAGCTGTAACGCCTTACGTAAATCCCACCCGCTTATGTCGAGCTGGTCGCTAATCGGTCTCTCAATCACGTCGCGCTTACGCTCTAAGTCGATGGACAAGTACCAGTCAGCCGGGCGAAGGTAGATGAAGCGCACGTCGAAGTCGCTGTCTTCAGACGGAAAGCCCCAAGCGCGGCTGCCCGACTCGCAGGCGTAGAGGATTTTGACCTCTTCTTGGGATTGTAGCTCGAGGAGTTGGGTTTGGATTTGTTTTTGGACTTGTTCGGTCATAGCGGTTGGGGTGAGGTTAGCGGGTTGCTTCCAAAAGCTGTTGGTAGACTTCTGTATCATTAAAGCCTTCCGCCTCGTCCGCATATTCTAGCGCAGTTGCACCATCAACATCTCTTAGACTGGCATCCGCTCCAACATCCAAAAGCATTTCAACAACCGTAGAGCTACCGAACATCGAAGCGTACATTAGTGCTGTTTTACCTTCTTCATCACGAGCTTTTACGTCAGCGCCTGCTTTGAGAAGTGTTTCTATCATATGAGGTCTATCGTACATAGAAGCAAGCATCAAAGGGGTCACGCCATGAAAATCTCGAGCGTTGACATCAGCGCCTGCTTCTAAGAGTATGTCAGTCGCTATCGTATCGCCGAGAAATGAAGCGTGCATGAGCGCTGTGCCCCATTCGATATCGCGTGCATCTACCTCAGCACCAGCCCAAAGAAGTGCCGAAACTACTCTTGGATTCGTAGTAGAGCTTGTGATAGCAGCTATCAGAATCGTATAGCCGTCCTCAGCAAAAACGTTTACGTCGGCTCCAGCGTTGATAAGAGAGATGACTATAGCTTCATCAATATCAGACCTATCAAAAGCAGTGAGTAGAGCAGTGCTTCCGTCCGAGTAACGCAGGTCTATTTTAGCTCCTGCATCAAGTAAAGTAGTGACAACCTCATGGTTACTATTCTGAATAGCGAGCCTCAGCGCTGTCTCTCCCGATAAATTTTGCAGGTCTATATCAGCTCCAGCGTTGATAAGTTTTTCAATGACGCCAAGACTGTTGTGCTCAACCGCCAACATCAGAGGAGTCGTGCCATCTACAGAGCGAACATTTACATCAGCCCCGGCTTCAATTAGAGTAGCGGTGATATCAAGGTTGCGGTTGAAGCGAGTAGCAGCGCTTAAAGCTGTCCAGCCGCTTGTAAGTTGCGCATCAACATCTGAACCAGCGTCGAGGAGCGCGGAGATAACTTCAGGGTCATCATTGTAAGCGGCAGCCCACATTAAAGGTGTAACCTCATCTCCATCACGAGCCTTTATACTGACGCCCTTGTCCAACTCCTCTTGAACATTATCGACGGTTATTTGGCTCCAGAAACGCTCATGAAGATACGAATCTAAAATGCTTGAAGAATCAGTTTGAGCGTATGAAATCGTCAGAAAAAGCATAACAGCAGTAACGCCAATAGTTTTTAAGTAAGAGGTACGTTTCACCCCTCGAGAATAGAGTTTTACACAGCGTCAAAGCTGCGCAAAACTCAACTTCACCTCTTTAACTTTCACCCTCTAGCTTTATGCGGCTACGCGCTGCTGCGCGTTGTACTCGAGCCCCTTCCACACCAAATCCTCAATATCTCCGTCTAAGACGTTATTGGGGTCGTGGCGCGTCTCACCGCTGCGGTGGTCCTTGATGTACTGCTTGTCGAGCACGTAACTCCTGATCTGCGAGCCCCACTCGATGGCTTTTTGTTCGCCCCGCGCCTTCATCTGCTCCTCTAACCGCTTGCGCTCTTCGCGTTCGAAGAGGCGGGAGCGCAGAACGGTCATCGCCTTCTCGCGGTTTTTAATCTGGCTCTTGCCGTCCTGACAGGTCACGACGATCTCATCCGGCGTGCCGCCCTTGTAGACGACACGCACCGCCGAGTCGGTGGTGTTGACGGATTGCCCACCCGGACCGGACGAGCGGTACACGTCCACGCGGAGGTCGTTCGGGTCGATGTTTAGCTCGATGTCGTCGTCGATTTCGGGCATCACCTCGACGCCCGCGAAGCTCGTGTGGCGGCGGTTCTGCGAGTCGAAGGGGCTGACGCGTACCAAGCGGTGGACGCCCGACTCGACTTGAAGGAGCCCGTAGGCGCGTTCGCCACGTACGATAATTTGGGCGTAGTCGATGCCGTTGGGCGCGGCGTCGTTGCCGACAGCGTCCAAAAGTTCGACGTTGAAGCCCTGGCGCTCGGCGAAGCGGCGGTACATTCTAAAGAGCATTCCTGCCCAATCCGAGGACTCGGTGCCGCCTGCGCCCGGCGTGATGGTCAAAATCGCGGCGCGTTCGTCGTGCTCGCCGGAGAAGAGCGTCTCGCGGTAGAGCAGGTCGAGGGTTTTTTGGATGGACGTTTTTTCGTCTTCTAACTCCGCTATCTCCTCTTCAGAGGCGATTTCGTAGAGTTCTTCTAAGCCTTCGATGTCGCTCTCTAAGCGGTGATAGCTCTCAACGATACGTCCAAGCCTCGAGGATTCTTGCGTGACCTTGCGGGCTTCGTCGGGGTCGTTCCAGAGGGTGGGGTCGTTGAGCCTGGGCTCGAGTTCTTCTAACCGCGCCTCTTTGCCAGCGACGTCAAAGATACCCCCGGAGGGCGAGAAGTTGTTGTTTAGGTTCTTGCATGGTCATAGTTGTCTCCTTTTGCAGGTAGCATCTGGTCGTCAACACCCTAAGAGGGTGAAGCGATATTCAACATACACTTTAGGCGATGACCTGTGCAGTCGCGTGGTACCGCTCCCGCTGGCTGCTTTAGCGGGTATATCTGCGCAATTTTAGTGTAGCAGTTACGTTGACCGCTTTAACTTCTTTTATCGTATCGCATAAAATGGGGCGCGTGTAAAGCGTGAGGCAAAGTCGTCAGCGGTAAGTCGTCAGAATTCAGCACGAGGTACCGGCTACTGACAACTTGTCTGCTACGTTCAGTTTTTAGCTTAGTGTGAAGTAGTTCGCCTCCCCAACGGGAAATTCTTATCAGGGAAGACCCTGAAAGCAGGGCTAGACTAGCCTCTATGACTCGCTTCGCGTCTCTTCTCGTCGCACGTTGGGGTGTTCGCCCTGTCCTCAACTTTTATCTCACGCTCTTCACGCTTCTCTTCCTCGCTGCTTGTAGCAGCGACCCTCAACCCGCTTCAATCGCAGGCACGCTCATCTTTCCTGGGGATACGGGGAACATCGTGCTAGGTGATGAGACCGAGGCGTCTCAGTTCGCGACCTCCGCGTTCGTTCCCGGTGAGGTCATCGTCAAGTTCACTTCAAACGTTCAGATGCAGTCTCTGTCGGTGTTGTCGGTTCAGAATATCACGGTGCAGCGGGTAGGAGCGACCGGTGTGCCCCGAGCCGCGCTCTACCGCGCGGAGGGCTTGAACGAAGCGGAGACGTTGGCGCTCATTGATGAACTCAGCGCCCGCCCCGACGTCGCTTACGCCGAGCCTAATACCATCAAGACGATCGCGAAGACGCCCAACGACCCGTTCTATGCGTATCAGTGGCACTACGAGGCGATGAACTTGCCCGCCGCCTGGGACATCGAGGACGGCGCGGCGGGTGGCGTCACGGTTGCGGTCATCGACACGGGTTCCGTCCCGCACCCCGATTTGCAAGGGGTGTGGGCGGGCGGTTACGACTTCGTCTCCAACCCGGCGTACAGCGCTGACGGCGACGGGTACGACGCCGACCCCACCGACTTAGGGGGGGAATCGTTCTATCACGGAACGCACGTAGCGGGCACGGTCGCCGCGAGCACGGATAACGGCAGCGGCGTCGCCGGGGTGAGCTGGGGCGCGAAGCTGCTAAGCGTGCGCGTACTCGGCGCGACAGGCATAGGCACGCTGAGCGACACTGTGAACGGCGCGTTGTGGGCGGCGGGCGAACCCGTTGAGGGCGTCCCCATCAACCCCAACCCCGCGCAAGTCATCAACCTGAGCTTAGGCGGCGAAGCGCCCTGCAGCATGTTCGAGCAGAGCGCTATCGACACCGTACGGGCAAAGGGCGTCACGGTCGTCGTCGCGGCGGGCAACAGCGACATCGACGTGGCGGAATTTTCGCCTGCCAATTGCGACGGCGTCATCGCGGTAGGCGCAACCGGACCGCGCGGCAGACGCGCCCCTTACTCGAACTATGGCGGAGAGATCGACGTGATGGCTCCCGGCGGCGACCGGGGGCAGTCCGTCAACGTCAACGGCGACAGGGCACCCGCGGGCGTCCTCAGCACGGTCAAGAACGAGCAAACGTCCAGGTTCGACTACGCTTTCTACACGGGCACGTCGATGGCTGCGCCGCACGTGTCGGGGCTCGTCGCGCTGATGCTCGCCCAGGAGCCGGGGCTGAGCCCCGACGCTATCGAGGCGAAGCTCAAAGGGAGCGCGACCCCGCTGTCGGCGCGGGCGTGCGGGCGAGCGGACCGTGAGGACTGCGGCGCGGGGCTCGTAGATGCATCGGCGGCGCTCGGCGGTTCGGCTCGCTCGCCCCTGCCGCTCGTGTCCAGCCCCGTACGGACCTATGTGCAGGCGAGCCTCTGCACCACGACGTGTGAGCGTTTCGACGAGAGCCGCTCGAGACGCCAGAGTTTCGTCATCGACACCCCTCAGCAGCCTTTCCTAATCGACGATTTGGTAAGCGGAACGTATGTGCTCGAGGCGTGGCAAGACCTGGACGACGACGGAAAGCGCGACGAAGGCGAACCCTCCGGGCGCTACGAGGACCCCATCACGGTCGGGTCGGGCGACGCGCTGACGGGCAGAGACATCTACCTAAGTGAGCCCTTTAATACGAATTCAGATTGATTCGCTAACATGCGCGAATCAATCTGAATCGGTAGCACAGACGGGCACGACATAGTTTTGCAAACTGAGTACGCCTGCAGAATTAGTTTCAACCGCCCCTACCACGCCAAAACGTTCTCTGTCATTCGTAAGCAGCGCTGAGATTCATACGTTAAGAACGTTTTTGGTTTAACTCAAATAGGTGCGAGTATTTATGTCACGCAACCTCTTTCTATAACCGCACCCGCTTGCCGCCCGCCCTCGACTTAAAGATGAGCCGCACCGGGACCTCCATAAAGCCCAGGTCTTCGCGGATGCGGTTCAAGAGGTACGACTCGTAGGCGCGGGTGATGAATTTCTCGTTGTTCACAGAAATCACAAAGGTCGGCGGGGCGATGTCGGCTTGGGTGCCGTAGAGGAGTTTGAGGGGCTTGCCCTTGAAGTTCGGCGGGGCTTGGCGCTGGGTCCAGACCTCCAACCACTGGTTGATCTCGCTCGTCTGGATGCGAAAGCGCGCCGTGTCGTACACGCGGATGACTGCGGCTAAAACGTCGTGCAAGCCGTAAGCGTTGAGCGCGCTCGTATAAACTTTAGGCGCGAAGTGCAGATGCGCGAGTTCTTCCGCCACGTCACGCTCGAACTCGCGCAACTGCTCGTCGCTCACCAAGTCCCATTTGTTGATAGCCATCACCACGGGCTTACCCGCCGAGAGCGCGAGGTTGGCGAGGCGCAGCTCGTGGTCGCCGAGTTCGAAGGGGTCGATGACCAAAACCGCCACGTCGGACTTGAGGAGCGCCTCTTCGCTGCGGAGCTTGGCGTAGTACTCGACGTCCTCGCTCGGCTTACGGCGGATGCCCGCCGTGTCTACGAGCACGAAAGGTCGCCCGCCGAAGTCGAACTGTACGTCGACGCTGTCGCGCGTCGTCCCCGGCAGGTCCGCCACAATCACGCGCTCGTCGCCCACGAGCGCGTTTAAGAGGCTCGATTTGCCCACGTTCGGGCGTCCGATGATGGCGACGCGCACGTTCTCGGACTCGGCTTTGTCGTCGTCTTCGGGCAGCCGCTCGACAACCATATCGACGAGTTCGTACGTGCCGCGCGCGTGCTCGGCTGAGGTGAATATCGGCTCGCCGAAGCCGAGCGCGTACAACTCGAACACGTCCGGGCTCTCCTCGTGGCGCGGGTCGTCGATTTTGGTGGCGATGAGGAGCACTTCTTTGTTTAAGGTACGGAGCCAGTCGGCAATTTCGTAGTCAGCAGCAGAAAGCGTGCCCCGCCCATCGACGCAAAAGAGGACGAGGTCAACGTCATGGAGCGCCGCTTCGATGCGGCGCTTGATAGGCGCTTCCCAGGTGTCGTTCGACCAGAGCCCGCCCGTGTCGAGCAGGGTGAACGCGCCGCCCAGGTCGCTCTCGACCTTCGCCTCTTTGACATCCCGTGTGACGCCCGGCATGTCCGCGACGATGGCTTCGCGCCGCCCGACTAAGCGGTTGAAGAGGCTCGACTTGCCCACGTTCGGGCGTCCGACGATGGCGACTCTAGCCAAGGGACTGCCCCGCCTTCACAGCGTAGCCGTTAGCGAAATCGAAGGCGTTCATCTTGGGTTTGTTGGGCGGCTGCACCGTTTTGAGCAGCACTGCGCCCTCGCCTGTCACCGCCAAAATACCGTCCGCATCCACCCTCAGGACCTCGCCCGCGTCTCCCCTATTACTCTTTTGCATAGGCAGGTCTTCTCGAACCTCTAAATCGTGCACTTTGAGCGTCTTGCCCCCGTAGGTCGTCCAGGTGCCGGGCCAGGCGATGACGCCGCGAAAGCGGTTGTAGACCTCTCTCGCCGAATCAGCCCAGCGGATTTCGCCGTCGCCCTTAGTCAGAAGGGGCGCGAAGGTCGCGCGTTCGTCGTCTTGCGGCTCGCAGGGGAGGTCGCCTATCGCCAACTTAGCTAATGCCTCTTTCATCGCTTCGGCTCCTACTAGAGAGAGCTTATGAAAGAGCGTCGAGGCGGTGTCGTGGGGTTCGATGTCCACCCTCTTAACTAACCTGACCGGACCCGTGTCGAGCCCCGCTTCGGTCTGCATTACGCTCACGCCCGTCTCCTCGTCGCCGCTAATGAGCGCCCACTGGATCGGCGCGGCTCCGCGGTACTTGGGCAGGAGGCTCGCGTGGACGTTCAGGAAACCGTGCTTGGGCACCTCGAGCAGCGTCTGCGGCAGAATCTTACCGTAGGCGGCGGTGACGGCGACGTCTAGGTCTAAAGATTGGAGTAGCTCCCAAAACGCCTCGTTCTTCTTGAGCTTGGCGGGCTGCTCGAGCCTCACCCCCAATTCCTTCGCGCGCACCGCGACGGGCGGAGAGGTCAATTTGTTGCCCCGCCCCGCAGGTTTGTCGGGCTGCGCGACGACCAAAACCAGCTCATGTTCTTGGTGGAGCGCATCTAACGTAGGCAACGCGAAACTCGGCGAGCCGAAGAGCGCCACCCGCAAGGGCCCACGCATCACGTGACCTTCGCTAGGGGCGGGTTGTCCTTCAACTGCTTGAGTGCGGCCTTAGCCTCGCGCTGCAGCGCGGCGAGTTCTTTGCGGTGCTCGTTCATGAAGCGCCTGCGATCCTCTTCGGGGAGCCGGTCGAAGAAGAGCACGCCGTCCAAGTGGTCCAACTCGTGCTGAATCACGTGGGCGAAATGTCCCTCAGCCTCTAGCTCGTGAGGCTCGCCCGCCACGTCTTGAAAGCGCACCGTAACCTTGTCGTTGCGTCTCATCTCACTCACGAAAAGCCCCGGCACGCTGAGGCAACCGTCTTGCCCAAACTGCTCGCCGCTGCGCCGGATGATCTCGGGATTGACCATGACGTGCTCGGCGACGACGCCCCAGCGCTTGCGCTTCTCCTCGGTGGAAAGCGCCGCGAGGTCGTCCGCTTCGTCAGGTTCTTCGTCCTCTACCGGTTCGATCTGCAAGGCGATGAAGAGCCGCTTGGACAGTCCGATTTGCGGCGCGGCTAAGCCGACGCCGTTCGCGTCGTACATCGTCTCCATCATGTCCTGGCTCAACGTCTGGAGTTCATCATCAAAAGAGGCGACCGGGCGAGCGACTTTGCGCAGCACGGGGTCGCCGTAGTAGCGAATCGGGTAAATCATAGTTCTTCCTTTATAACAGGTATGGCGGGGTTATTTTTGCGCGCGGTGGACAAAGCGCTTCGGGCTCGAGAAGAGAAGGACAAGCAGTTCCACAACACGTAGTGGTTCCAAGTCGAATGTTGCCGTGTGCTCCTTCTATTATCTCTATGTTGATGAACAAGGGGTTGAAACCCTTTGCTTTGACATCAGTATCGTTCCAGATAGAGCCACTACCCACCCTCTTTCAGCCACCTCAAACCGCGAACTAGGGATTTTGGGCAGGCTCTGATTGGGACTCGGACGAGGCACCCTCAGCGCCCCCTGTACCCGTTTCACCTTGAGGTCGGCTGAGCTGCAGCTCGAGCCGAGGCGTCTCTAGCGCGCGTACGCTTTCGGGGAGTTGCAGCGTCAGCACCTGGGTGTACTCCCTCACGCGGGGCACGGAGGAGGAGGGATTGACCGACGCGGGAACGCGCTCCAGCGCGTCTAAGACCTCTTTCGGACCTGCTAAGAGCACGTCGGGCTGGCTGAGCGACTGTGCGGAGATTTCCAAGGGGCTCACGTCGGGCAGGGTGAGGTTGAGGGGAACGCGGCGCGTGTGGAGGACGCGCTCTCGGTCTATTGTGATGCGGACTTGATTGGGCTCGAGCCTGACCTCTCGTAACGGCCGCCCCTCGGCGTCGACGGCGTAGAGGCTGACGGGCGCGTTCGCGTCCCCTTCTAGGGAGAGGGGTGCGAGCGCCCCCCGTACGCGCTCCACCTGCGAGCTTAGCCCTGTCACCGTCACCTCGCCCGGCTCCGCGCGGCTCCGCAGGACCGCGTTAGCAGGTCTAGGACCGTAGAGCGCGACGCGCACCGGCACGCGCTTGCTCGCTTTGCGCCGGACGGTACCGATGACTTCGGTCGGCGCGACGCGCACCGCGCTCAGTCCTTGCGGCGGAAAAACGCTGACGGGCACGTTGAAGTCGCCCGACACGTCCTGAAGGTCGAGGAAGGCGTCGACCCCTTCCGGGCGGAGCGCGTCCACTCGGGTGCTCGGCCCGTAAATCGTCACCTCGACTCGCTCAGGCACACCCGAGGCTAGTTCATTCTCGCTCAAACCCACGGCTGTCACCGGCACACTGAGGGTGCGCTGACTCGTCACGCTCTCGTCCGTGCGAACGAAAAACCAGAGCATCACGGCGAGCAGCAGCGCCGCGAGCTTAAAGGGCCACTTGTCCAGCCAGCGTTTCGGATCGAGTCGAAACGAGGGCCTCAACGCTCGAGCCTAAGTCGCTGAGGGGTAAAGGACCTTACAACGCCTTCAGCGTATCTTCCGGTACTGCACCGCGTTTGCCCCTCTTCGCGCGCCGCGGACGGGCTAAAGTTTGTTCGCGTATAGTTCATGTTTCGCACTTGGTTGACCACCTGAAAAATAGTGTTTACGAGAGAGGCCGAACGCTAGCGGAAGCCGCTACGTCAACCGCTACCCTTTGCTTTGACCCCGTAAACGCGCCGCCCAACCCCGCCCATAACCGCTAGTCGTAACGCTGCGAAGCTACTCACTGGGCTACCCACCGTAAACCTCTCGCAGCGCCTTGATCACTTCCGCTGGCGCGATGTCCGCTTGCAGCTCACCGCGCCGCGCGACGCTCACCGTACCACGCTCTTCGCTGACAACAATCGTAAAGGCGTCCGAGACTTCGGACAGTCCGAGCGCGGCGCGGTGGCGCGTGCCGTGTTTGACCGACCAGCCCTCGTGTTTGTCGGACAGCGGAAAGATCGCGCCCGCGTAGGTGACGGTGTCATTTTTGACGATGACGCCCCCGTCATGTAAAGGTCCTTTAGAGCCGAAGATCGTCTGCAAAAGCGCCGACGAGACGGGCGTGCCGAGCTTGGTGCCCACCTGTCCGTATTCGGCTAAGGGCGTGTGCCGCTCAATCGCGATAAGTGCGCCGCGCCGCTGCGTGGCGAGTTCGCGCACCGCCGACATGATCTCTTGGACGGGGTCGCCGCTCGAGCTGCGCCCCCCGCGCCCGCGCCCCACACGCTCTAAAGCCGAACGCAGCTCGGGCTGAAACACGACGACGACCGCGATAAAAGCGGCGGGCGCGGCCCTATCGAACATCCACTGCGTCGCGGCGAGGTCGAGCTGAGCCGCTAAGAACCAGAGCCCGATAATCGCGGCTAAGCCGCGCAACACGTTCCAAGCGCGCGAACCGATAAGCAGTTTGTAGAGCTGATACAGCAGCACCGCAATGATCAAAATATCGAGCAGGTCAAGTAGATGAAAGTCGTCGAGTGACGGCAACGGTTCCTCCATGAGCGAAGCGGGTGTGGCAATCAAACGGATATGCGGTGTTCTGGAGTCACTAAGTTTGAGCTAAGCAAAAACTCATCCCCTAAAGTGCGTGCTAATCTTATAGTTTTTGCGGCGCGAACCGACGTTCTCAAACGCGAGACCGGCTCAATTCGGTTCTGAGCCGCGGCAAGACCGCTTTCGAAGTCCGAGCTTGAATATGTGCAGAAGTGCCTAGAGCCAAGCAGTGAGGCGCACGCTTGCGCGTGCTCCAGTGAGTGAGACCAGCGTAACATACAGCCTCCCTCATCATGTCCGAACCTCGTGAGGCGCGCATGTGCAGCGCAGCTGTCAGGAGAACCGTACCTTAACTTTGCTCGTTGCCGCGCAGCCTTTGGAGAGGTCGCGCATGAGGCGTGCTGAGCTAAACCGCGATATAAAAAGGCGCGTCCGAGTCAGCCGATGCTGACTCGGACGCGCCTGGGGTAATACCGTCCTCGAACTAATTCAAATGTTACTCCATTCCTCGAGCACGTTTCAGAGCTTGCGACGCAAACTCTGAAGCTGCGCTTGCGCCGGTGCGCGCGGCGCGTTGCTCGAGCGCCCTAGCAAGGGCTGACTTCGCCGTTTGCGATTCGGCAGCGCCGGACGCTTGCGGCGTAAAGGGCTGCAAGTAGATATCCGCCCGGTCAAGCTCTTGACCTGCCGCGAGCGTCAGGGCATTGAGGTGTTGACCGAAGGGCTCACCCGAACTCACCGCTCCGTCGCCGTCGAGGTCTTGCCAGGCGGCGGCGATATACGTACCTGCCGTAAGGTCGGTGATGCTATAAGGCGCTTGCAGCGTCTCTGCGGACACCTCACCGCCATTAGACAAGTCGATATCGAAGTCGCTGCACTGCGCTAAACAGTAGAGCGCGGCGACAAACGTGGTGACGCTGCCCGTATCGGGTGGAGGCGGTAACGGGTCAGTCGGGTCCGTGGGGTCGGTCGGGTCCGGAGGCGTCCCTGTGCTCGCCAAAGCCGCCGCCGCGTTGACGAGCCCTGCGCCGCATTCCTCGCCGCTAGGACGGTTACACGCCTCCGCCGAGAGCGGCGCGGCGCTCGCTTGGAGCCGGCTCAAAACCGTATCCGGGTCTAAACCGGGCTCCTGAGAGAGCATCAGCGCGACCAGTCCCGCGATGTGCGGCGCGGCCATCGACGTCCCGTTGTAGAAGCCGTAGGCATACTCGCCGGTGGCGTCATCGATGAGGGTGCTCAGCACGCCCGCGATTACAGTTTGGCCCTCGATCGTCAGGGTCTGGTCGATGTCTCCACCCGGAGCCATCACGTCGATCCCTGTTCCGTAGTTCGAGTAGGGCGCGCGGGTATTCTGAGGTCCAGTTGCACCTACCGCGATCACGCCGTCACAGTTGGCGGGCGACGAAAAGCCCACGTCGGTGTCTTCGTTGCCGGCCGCTACAACGACGGTGATACCCAGCGCCCTCACTCGGTCGAACGCCTCTTGCTCGATCTGGGCGCAGGGCGCTTCGCCGCCCAAACTCAGGTTGATGACTTGCGCGGGGTTAGGGTTGACGGGGACGCCCTCGACGCTCTCGCCCGCCGCCCACAGCACGGCGTTGATGATATCAGCGACGGAGCCGCCCAGGTCGCCCAACGCCCGGATCGGCACGATCTGCGCGCCCCAGCTCACCCCGGCGACGCCGACGCCGTTATTCGTGCTCGCGGCGATCGTGCCCGCTACGTGCGACCCGTGCCACCCCGAATAGATGCTGATATCGGTCGGGTCAGGGTCGTAGCCGTCGCCGTCGCCGCCGTTCGCCGGGTCGGAGACGAAGTCGTAACCCGGCAGGAGCGACCCCTGCAGATCGGGGTGAGGAATCGCGCCCGAGTCCACCACGGCGACCATGACGCTGCTGCTCGTGCCGTCCTCGATGTCCCAGGCGGCGGGCAAGTTCATCGCCTCGTAGTGCCACTGGAACGGGTAGAACTCGTCGTTGGGCGTCTTTTGAATGGTTTTGATAGTGTTGGGCTCGGCGTAAGCGACGTCGGGACGCGCGTTCAGTTCACCGATAAGCTCGAGCGTGCCTCTTTCGTCCAGCCCTTCCGCGCGGTAGAGCGCGGCTTTAGCGACCCCCACCGCTCGCGCGCGCTGCAGCGACAACCCCTGGACGGAGAGCGACTGCGCCCGCACGTCCGTCTTAAACTTGACGATAACCTCACCAGGCACGAACCTGCCCACTTGCATGTTAGGGATATCTTGGACGACGAACTCCGCTGGTGCTCGCGCCGCCTCGGTCGTCGCTTGGTCCTCCCCTGGACGCTTCGAGAGGTCTTCGCGACCTCCGGGGAAGACGAGCGTACCCGAGATCGCGCCCGTACCGGAGCCCGTGTCGGGCGGCTGTGCGCCCCCTTCGACGGTCATCTGAATATTCAGACCGGACTGCGGCGGGGTGGCGGCGGTGCAGTCTGGATAGGTGCCGTAGCAACCCACATAGTCACCTGCGTCGAACTGCGCGTTGCCGTTCATGTCTTTAACGGCGACGATGAGGTATTGACCCGCCACCAAATTAGAGGAAGCTAAAGCTGCCTGAGGGTCCGGCTGCGCCGATTACTGTAGCCTGCGTGTTGGGCGAGTACGGGTTGCACTGACTCGCCTCGAGAAAACAAGCGATGAGTTCCGTCTGCGCCACGTCACCGCCAGCTGGCGCGGTCACTGTGCCGACCAGTTCGCCCCCACCACTCGGCGGTGGCGGAACAACGGGTTCGGATGGGGGGTTGGGCGTTGGGGTCGGGGTACTCTCGCCACACGCTACTAGCAGGGTAACGAGAGCGACCAACAAAAAAAGATAACGTTTCACTCTGCCTCCTAATCACTCGATGTGAAGTTAATCACGTTTGTATTCTACCCTACCGAGAGGATGTTTGGGAATGTGAACCTTGCCCAAGGACGCCGCCACCTATCGCCAGCGGCGTCGCTCGCCGCTCGAGCTTGTCCCTGCGGTGATACGGATTCCGACTGATTCGCGCATGAAGGTAGGCGAATCAATCCAAACGTAATGATACAGATTCCGATGATTACTGCATAAACTCCTTCGTCGTTGCTTCCGTAATCATCGGAATCCGTACTTTTTCTACTCGCTAAGGAGCTTTCAGCAGGGGGTAGCGTCCCGTTATCTATGCACGTCTATGACCAGTCAATACCCCCTGCTGAAGGCTACTTCGCTCGGGGTAATTCCCATAGGAATTACCCGGAAACGGTATGAGTAGGAACGAACATTTATATAGTTTTCGCTATAGCGAATTACAACGTTTTTGCTAGAAGCAAAACGGATGGAGCGTATGGACTATCGCCGAGGCTTTTTCTCGGTGAAATGAAGTGGAATTCGTGTGACTGACGCGGCGAATTCGAGGACTATACCTTTCGTCGCGCCTGCGACGCGGTTTCTAGCGGGTGGCAAACGAAGGAATTCAGACTCGCTACCGTCCCTTTGGTCCGGACATACGCACCTACCCCGTGCGCGCAGCTTGCCGTCAGCCTCACTAAGGCGTGACACCGCAGTCGGGGTCGATATCGCCTGCGGTGTTCAAGACGAAGGGGACGAGCAAAGTGTAAAGAATGCGCACATGATAATACGAGGTTGCATGACTTTAGTTTGCAAAACAAAGTCATGCCTATCTGTGATAGTAAGCTCTAACGCCCTCAGTTAGGGTAAGTAAGCTGTGCAATTCCGTATAACTCCTGTGAATAATTTAACAAATCAGAGAATCGGTCGCAAGGTGTGTGATTTGATCTATGCTAAACCTCATGAATTTCGCCATCAACTACTCCCCTCAAGCCGCTGACCTCTTGCGCCGGGGCAACATCGACATCGACCTCTTCAAATGTCCCAACTGGTCCGAGCTGATCGCCGAGGCGTCCGCGCTCGCGCCCGTATACGTCCACTTTCCGCTCGTCGCGGGGCATCCCTCACTGCGCGAGACGGACTGGGGGGAGGTCGAAAGGGTGTTAAACGTAACGAACACGCCCTTCGTGAACGTGCACTTGGAGGTTACAGCGGAGGTTTACCCCGAGATGGCGGTGAATACAGGAGACCCACAAGACGTCGAGAGGATCACCGAGCGGTTGATTGGGGACGTTCGCTACGTGGCGCAGCACGTCGGCGCGGAGCGCGTCATCGCGGAGAACGTCATCTATCGGGGACACCAATGGGACGTTCTTCGCCCCTGCGTGCAACCGAGTGTCATCTCCACCGTATTAGAAGAGACGGGCTGCGGCTTGCTGCTCGACCTCTCGCACGCCCGCATCAGCGCGCACTACCTGGAGGTCGAGGAGGCGGGGGTGACGACCGAGAGCTATCTAGCGGCGCTGCCGGTGCAGCGCCTTAGAGAGCTGCACCTCACCGGCATCCAGTTTCACCAAGGTGAGCTGAGCGACCACTTGCCGCTGACCGAGTTCGACTGGACGCTGACCGAGGGAGCCTTCGACCATATCCGAGCGGGCGCGTGGGGCGAACCGCACACGGTGGCGTTCGAGTACGGCGGCGTCGGTCCTACCTTTGCGTGGCGCAGCCGAGCGGAGGTCATCGCGGCGCAGGTGCCGAGGTTCTACGACTTGGTTCACGACGCCGCCTCACAACCCTAAGCTCTAAACGCGCACTCGCAGTCGCTCGAGCTTCAAAACCGACCGAACAAAACGTGCGCGTTTTCCTACATTCTTCGAGTTTATTGGGTATACTCCCGCTTGTGTCTATGGGTTTACCCGTCTTTTTCACACATCAGCTTCCAACACGATTAGGAGAACATCATGTCCAATCAACTGATCCAACCTCACGGCGGCACGCTGGTGAACCGCCGGCTCGAGGGCGACGAGCGCCAAAAGGCGCAAAACCGCGCCTCGTCGCTGCCGCGCCTCACGCTGAGCGAACGGAATTTAGCAGACTTAGAGTGCCTCGCCACGGGCGTTTACAGCCCCCTAGAGGGCTTTGTGAGCGAAGCCGACTACAAAAGCGTCGTCGGTTCTATGCGTTTGGCGAGCGGCGCAGCTTGGAGCATTCCCATCACGTTGCAGGTTTCTGAGGACGACGTCGTCTCCCAAGGTCAAGAGGTCGCGCTCGCAGGTCCGAACGGCGATATCTTAGCTCTCATGGAAGTGACCGACAAATATCAGCCCGATCAGACGCACGAAGCGGAGCAAGTTTACGGAACCTCGGACAGTGCTCACCCCGGCGTGCAAGCAATTATGGAGGCGGGCGCGGTTTACTTGGGTGGTCCGATTAGCCTGATTCACGACCTGCCTAAGAGCGAGTTTCAAGAGGTGAGCTTCACGCCGCAAGAAACGCGGGATGCGTTCGCGGAGCGCGGCTGGAACACGGTGGTCGCTTTTCAGACGCGCAACCCGATCCATAGAGCGCACGAGTACCTGACGAAAGTGGCGTTAGAGATCGTCGACGGGCTTTTCATCAACCCTCTCGTCGGCACGACGAAGTCCGACGACATCCCCGCCGACGTGCGGATGCGGTGCTACAACGTCATCCTGGATGACTACTATCCTGATGGGCGCGTCTTCTTAGGGACGTACCCCGCCGCCATGCGCTACGCCGGACCCCGCGAGGCTATTTTGCACGCGATTTCGCGACAGAACTACGGCTGCACACATTTCATTGTCGGGCGTGACCACGCGGGCGTCGGTGACTACTACGGCACGTACGACGCGCAAAAGATTTTTGAGGAATTCAGCCGAGACGAACTCGAGATCGCCACGCTCAACTTCGAGCACTCCTTCTACTGCAAGAAGTGCGAGCAGATGGGCTCGTCGAAGACCTGTCCGCACGGCGCGCAAGACCGCGTGTTCTTATCCGGCACCAAGGTGCGCGAGATGCTCTCTAACGGGCAGATGCCGCCCGCCGAATTCAGCCGCCCCGAAGTCGCTAAAATTCTTATGAATGCGTATCAGGAGGCGTGAGCATGGCGCAAACCAAAGGACAAAAAGCGACGAACATCACCTGGCACGAATCTAAAGTCAGCAAGGACGAGCGGGCGAACAAGAAGGGGCAAAAGCCCTGCATCTTGTGGTTCACGGGGCTCTCGGGCTCGGGCAAGTCGACGGTGGCGAACGTACTAGAGGGCGCACTGTTCGAACTCGGACACCACACCTACCTCTTAGACGGTGACAACGTCCGCCACGGTTTGAATAAAGACTTAGGCTTCAGCAGTGATGACCGCGTGGAGAATATCCGCCGCATCGGGGAGAGCGCGAAGCTCTTTACGGACGCAGGGCTCATCGTCTTGACCGCCTTCATCTCGCCTTATAAGAGCGACCGCGAGATGGTGCGGGGGCTCATGGACGCGGGCGAATTCGTCGAGATTTTCGTGGACACGCCCTTAGAGGTCTGCGAAGCGCGCGACCCGAAAGGGCTCTATAAAAAGGCGCGGGCAGGCGAAATCAAGAACTTCACGGGCATCGACGACCCCTACGAAGCGCCGGATAACCCGGAAATCACGATTCACACCGCCGACGAGAGCGCGGAGGAGAGCGCGGCGAAAATCATCGCCGAGTTGGAGCAGAGGGGCTATCTCTCGGCTAAGTGAGGGGTGAAGGTGTAAGGCCTCAAGAGGCAAGGCTTCAACCTTGCCTCTTTCTGTTGCGCTAAAAGAGACTATGACCTCTTGCTACTCTGTTAGCTAAACAATAAGCCATGTCATTCTGAACGTAACGAAGTGAAGTGAAAGAATCTCGTCTTGCAATCTCAACCAGCCGAGATTGCAAGACGAGACCCTTACGCCTTCGCCGGACTTCGTCTGACTGCGTGAACAGGGTGACATATAAGAGGTATCAATACTTTGTTGACAGTGTACTTAGAGCGTTAGAACTTTTCAGTAATTCAGCCTTTAGGCTAGCGAGTTGCGCCGAGTTTACATCCCATCACAGATGGGCATAACTTTGTTTGCAAACAAAGTTATGCAACCTTGTATCACTATGAGGTTACTAACAAGCGTAAACGCCTCCGCGTGATTGAATTTTGCTAGAGAGGGCACATCTGCCCGAGTCCACATCTTTCTGTGCGTCATCTTTACGCGGAAAAAGGTCGAAGTTGAGAGGTTATCTATGAACGTACTCGTTACGAGCGCCGGACGCAGAACATCGCTAGTGCAAGCGTTTGTCAAGGTCGCGGAGGCGGCGGGCGGCAAAGTTATCGCGGGCGACCTGAGCAGCCTCGCGCCCGCGCTCTATCTTGCTCATGAAGGGGTGCCACTGCCCCGCGTGGACAGCGACGAGTACATCCCGCGCCTCGTGTCGCTCGCGCAAGAGCATCAGATTAAGCTCATCGTCCCGACGATTGACACAGAACTCGCGGTTTTGGCGGAAAATGCGGACGCTTTTAGAGAGGTCGGCGCGACCGCGCTCATCTCAAAGCCCGCGTTCATCGACATTTGTGGCGATAAATGGCTGACCTACAAGGCGTTCGCGGAGAAGGGTGTGGACACCGCGCTGTCTTGGTTACCGGAGCATTACAACGCCGACGAGTTGCCCGAGCACCTCTTTGTGAAACCCAGAGACGGCAGCGCCAGCCGCGACATCTACAGCGTGCCGACGGGCGAGTTAGAGCACTACTTGCCGCGTGTGCCAAACGCGATCATCCAAGAGGAACTGCGCGGGCACGAGATCACTATTGACGCGCTTTTAGACCTCGCGGGCAAACCGCTCCACTACGTCCCGAGGCGGCGCATTCGCACGCTCGCGGGCGAGTCGATTCAGGGGATTACCCTGCCCGACGACGACTTGCGCGACTGGCTCATCGGAGTGCTGCGCGTCATCGCCGACCTCGGGGCGAGAGGCGCGGTGACGCTGCAAGCGTTTTTAAGCGAGCGCGGACCCGTCTTGACCGAGGTCAACCCGCGTTTTGGCGGCGGATTTCCGCTGGCGTATGCGGCGGGTGGCAAGTATCCCGACTGGCTCATGGCGATGCTGCGAGGGGAAAGCGTTCCCGAGCGTTTCGGCGAATATCAGGTCGGGCTCTACATGACGCGCTACAACACGGAGTACTTTACCGCCGAGCCCTTATGGTCCGTTTGACATGCGCAAGCTAGGCGTCGTTTTCGACATGGACGACACACTCTACTTCGAGCGTGACTACGTAAAGAGCGGCTTTCAGGCGGTGGCGGTTACGGTGGCCGAGCAAACGGACGTCCCCGAGGAGGACGCCTTCGCGTTGCTGTGGGGCCACTTCAAAGCGGGCACGCGGGGAACGACGTTCAACGAACTGCTCGCACGCTATCCCGAACTCGGCGCGTCGTTCACCATTTCGGACTTCGTCACAATTTATAGAGAGCATGCGCCGACGATCGACCTCTTGCCGGAGATGGAGGGGCTCATGCTCGAGCTTCAGTCCGAAGGCGTCCCGCTAGGCGTCATTACCGACGGACCTTATGTGAGCCAACGCGCCAAGGCTGACGCGCTACGCTTAGAGCACTACGCCGACGCTGTTGTCCTGACCGACACGTGGGGCAAGGACTTCTGGAAGCCTCATCCTCGAGCGTTCGAAGCGGTGAGCGAGGCGCTGGCGTTGCCGCCTGAAAGCCTCATTTACGTAGGCGATAATCCGAGCAAAGACTTCGACGCGCCCGCTCAGTTAGGCTGGCAGAGCGTACGGCTCAGATTGCCCGAACAGCTTAGGTTTGAGCACGGCTACGGCGACTATAGACCGACCAAAGAGGTTGCCTCGGTCGCCCAACTGCGTGAATTTCTTCTGTCACGAACGCTTTGGTAGTGCCTCGAGATCATCCCCGACCTCGAATCGGATAAGCGGGGCAGGGCAGTAGTTCTCTTACCGACCAAAGATAGTCGGTCAACTCAGCCGTCACCGCAGGAGCACGCTAGCGATAATTGCGCCTAGCTAGGCGCTACTCACGCACCTAGTTGTAGACTGGACGGTTTCGCCTTAGCGCTACGCTGAGCATCGCCCCACTCGGGGTTACGAGAGAGTACGTAGTAGGAATTAGCTAACAGAGCACTTAAACTCTGTCAACTAATTTTATAACGCTGTTGTCACCCCGTTCACGTAGTCGGGCGTAGCCTTGCGGAGCGCAGCGCAGTCGAGGGGTCTCGCCCCTCAATCTCTCGCAGAGGGAGAAGGCGAATGCAGAGATTCTTTCACTTCGCTGTCACTACGCTCAGAATGACATGAATCATTTTTTAGCTGACAGTGTACTTAATAAATAAGGGCGAGTTTGGAACTCGCCCTTACACCGCTTTTCGCGCTATCTGTCAGAACTCAATCTAAGAAGTCCCGCAGTTTGCGCGTTCTGGACTCGTGGTACTTGAGCTTGCGGAGCGCCTTGTTCTCGATCTGGCGGATGCGCTCGCGCGTCACGCCGAAGTGTGAGCCGACCTCTTCTAAAGTGTGCTCGCGTCCGTCTACAAGACCTTTGCGGAACTTTAAGACCATCGACTCGCGCTCGGTAAGCTTGTCGAGCGCTTTGTCCAGCTCTTCGCTGAGGAGCGTTTTGCTCGCCTGGTCAACGGGCGACTCGACGTTCTCGTCGGGGATGAAGTCGCCGTAGAAGGAGTCTTTCTCGTCGCCGATGGGCGTTTCCAGCGAAACAGGCTCTTGCGAGACCTTGAAGACCTCTTCAACCTTTTCGGCGTTCCAG
This sequence comes from Trueperaceae bacterium, assembly GCA_965213925.1. Lineage (GTDB taxonomy): Bacteria > Deinococcota > Deinococci > Deinococcales > Trueperaceae > CBDBZX01. Next base: position 2,273,060 of record OZ243927.1, on the reverse strand, counting down.
CCCGGCCCCATCGCGTCGGCGACCTCTTCGTAGGTCGGCTCGCGCGAGAGTTCTTGCTGGAGTTGCCGCGCGGTGCGCGTGAGTTTGTTGATGGTCTCGACCATGTGCACGGGGATGCGAATCGTGCGGGCTTGGTCGGCGATGGCGCGGTTGATAGCTTGGCGAATCCACCAGGTCGCATAGGTGGAGAACTTGTAGCGGCGGCGGTATTCGAACTTCTCGACCGCGCGAATCAAACCTTGGTTGCCCTCTTGGATGAGGTCTAGGAACGAGAGCCCACGTCCGGTGTACTTCTTTGCAATCGAAACGACCAAACGGAGGTTCGCTTCGATGAGGTGCTGACGCGCCATCTCGCCGTCCTCGACCACGCGCCGCAAGCCGCGCTGGGTGCGCTCGGGGAGGTCGGCGCTTTCCTCTTCGAGGCGCTCTTGCGCCGCTTCGCCCTCTTCGATGCGCCGCGCTAAGGAGATTTCCTCCTCCAAAGAGAGCAGGCTTACGCGCCCGATCTCGTGGAGGTACTGGCGCACGGGGTCGTTCGTGGAGAGCCTGGAGCCCGCCATCGCCTCCGCGCGCGCCTCCAACGCTTCCGTATCCACGCTGTCATCGTCATCGATGTCTTTGATATCGTCCACATCGTCGAACTCGTCCTCGTCGATGATCTCGTCTTCGGAAAGGTCAGCGATCTCGATATTTTTAGATTCCAAAACCTTCATCAAGTCTTCAAAGTTCTCGTTCTCGCCGCTCAGGTCCAAAGACTCTAGCGCCTGGTTGAAGGCGGTGCTGATCTCTTCGGTGTTCAGCGAGCCCTCTTTCTGCCCCGACTCGATGAGCTTTTGAATCTGCGGCGTCTCAAGCCACGCCGGGTTCGGCACGGCTTCCGTGGGGTCTGTCTTCGCTGCTTTTTTACCTTTTGCTTTGCTCTTTGTTGCGGTTTTCGTCTTCGTCCCGCCTTTAGCGGGTGTTTTTGCCGGTTTAACTGCCATTACGCCTCCTCGAGAGGGTAGCCATAAGGTTACACAAACCTAGTTGTCTGGCGGGTTGTGAAAAGGGATATTAAGAATAGGCGTCTTCACGCTCTTTCTAGTGTAAGGCAACATGAAGCTCGAGCGTGTAGTCTACACAGCAAATTCTTATACTAGCACAGCTTGCGCGATGTGTAAAGGTTCACAGGACAAATCTTTAACGTCATGTCACGCTTCTCACCGCCCCGAACTGCTACATTGGGAGGGTGCTTAGACTTACCGCTATCGCCCTGGCGCTCACCGTCGTTGGCCTTCTCGTCGTCGCGCTCTTGCCGCAAGAAGAACGCGCCGTACCCGGCGAGGTCATCGAGCTGAGTGACGCCCGCGTCACCCTCTACCCGCAAGCCGACCCCGAAGCCGTCTGGTACTTCGACGCCGACAGCGTGGACTACGACCCAGTGGTCGGCGAAACCACGCTCTACAGCGTGGACGACGCCCGCCGTACGGTGGACGGCGCGACCGACTTCACCTTGCAGTCCGACGAGGTCGTCATCGACACCGAAGACAACTTGCGCGGCGAGCAGATGCTCGTGCACCTTGTCGAAGCCAACTGGGACCTCACCATGCAAGCGGGCGAGGAGCGCCAGGTGGTCATCGACCAAGCGGAGGGTAAGTTCGAGGTGCCGATTTTGGACTATACAGGAGACGGTTTGGGGCAAAACCACGCCGAGAACGTCCGCATGAATTTCAACCTCACCGACTACGAAGCCCTCTGTGATAGCGCAGTGTGCCAGAACGAGTTTCGGGACCAAGAGGCGCAGTAGCAGGTATCAAAGTCTGTCTCGCAAAGCTCGGAGCTGGTCACAAACGCAATCAGAAGACAAGTCATTCCTTAGCACGCACATCCACAGATGATGCTTGCGTGATACAAAATCAGGACCTCAAACATTATGCTATCCAAGGAGCCCGCCATGCTTAAAGCATTACGCACAACTTTACTCTTCCTTCTCATCACAAGCCTCTTCGTCCTTGCGCAAGATACGGGACAGGGCGAGACCCAACCCACGAACCCCGAACAGGAAGAGACCGACGAAGAGAACGCCCAGGACGACGCCCGCGAAGCCGCCGAGGAGCGCATCATCAACATCGACTTTAGCGGCGGCTCGCAGCGCAGCGAGAGCTTGCGCTACGGTCCCCTGGTCTACACGCACCCCGACCCCGAAGGGCTCGTCGCGACGGTCTCGAACCTCACGATTTACGCGCAAAATGCCCAGCTCAGCGCGCCCGAAGAGGTGCTCATCGCGCAAGCTGAAGGGCAGCGCGAGGCGGAATTCACGGGCGGCGTGCGCGTGGAGAGAGGTCGCCTGACGGCGACCGGACCCGACCTCGTCTACAGCGAATCGACGGGTTTAGGCGTGATGCCGTCGAACACGGACATCGTGGTGACGCCTGCCGAAGAGGGTCCCGAAGAAGATAGTGCACCTGTAAATATCAGCGCGAACGAAGTCACTTTCGACGTAGACACGGATACGAGCGTCAGCCGGGGCGACGTGACGCTTACAAACGGCAACCAGAGCGCTCAGGCGCAGGAGCTGACCTTCGAAGAGGGACGCGATTTGGCGAGGCTCTCGAGCGAAGGCGAGCAGGTCACCGCCCGCCGTGAGAGCGAAGACGGCGTCTTGACCATCACCGCCGACGTCATCCGCACGAACACCGCCGACGACACGCTCCTAGCGACGGGCAACGTGACCATCGTGGACGGCGACATCACCAGCACGGGCGACACGGTATATTTCAACGACGAGGCCTCCCGCGCCGAGGTCATCGGCTCGCCCGCCACCTCGGTCAACGAGGCGCAAGGCGTGACGCTGACGGGAGCGCGGCTCGAGCAGCGTACCGACCTAGACGTCGTGCGCGTCTTAGACGAGACCGTCCCGGCGGAGTTCGACCCCGCGCAGTTCAGCCTGACGAACGAAGGGAGCTAAAAGAGATGAGCGCGAACACCCGTCTTTCGGTCTTTTTCGTCGGACTTCTGGGCTTAGCGCTCGCCCAGGACGCGCCCTTGACGCGCTCCCAGCTCACGATAGACCGCAACGACACCGAGATTCGCGTCGTTCAAAACGGCAGGAGCGATCAGGGCGCGGAGTTTATCCCGAGCAACCCAGGCTGCGAGGAGGGTCAGAGTCTGGGCGTCGTCTACGCGCCGCCGCCCGGCTTCGTCGAGACGGTGGTCAACGACACCCGCATCGTCTCGACGGTCGCGCTCCTCAGACGTCCCGACGAGGCGGAAGACGAAGAGACGCTAGAGCTATTTGACGGCTCCTTAGAACTCGACCCTGCGACACTCTGTCCGACGAACGTTCAACGCACCGAAGAGACGATCACGGTAACGGAAGGGCGCACGACGACGACGGGCAGAACGTTCTTTTACAACAACGCGACGGGCATCGGTGACATGGACGGACCCATCAACTTGGAACGAGTCGAAGAGGGCGACTCGCCTGCCTTGACCGCCAGCTCGAGAGACCTCGCCTTCAATGTGGATAGCGACCTCACCACCTTGCAAGGAAACGTCGAAGTCGCGTCGGACGGGCGCACCAGCCGCTCGGAGCGGCTCGAGTTAGACGAAGAAACAGGTTTCGCGGTGCTCACGGGCAGCCCCGCCACGAGCCGCAACGAAGAGGGCGTGGTCTCGGGCGAACTCATCGAATACGACCTCGACAGCAACGACGTGGTGGTGCGCGGCGAGGGCAGCGTGCGGGCGTCTTTGGACATCGACTTGGGCGACGCCGAGCCCCAGCCGCTCGATGTCGGCGCGCCGGGTGTAACGGGCGGCTCTCAGGATATCGGCGAGGACCTGGGCGAAGATTTGGGCGAGGACGGTAACGAGGACGACGACGAGAACGGTATCGGCGCAGACGACCCGCTCGAGGACCCGGACGACGCTTTCTAATTCCCTCAGCCGCTCAAAAAAGCGAGCAAGGGGTCACGCCACGCGCTCAGCCCCTTGTAAGCCAACAGTTCGTCATCCATAGATGCGAGCGCGGCAGCAAATCTCTGCCGCCGTTCTTCGTTGCAGAGTGCGTCGCTGAGCGGTTGCACCGCGACGCGAACAGTGAAGAGGCAGCGTCCGCCGGGTAACGGCACACTAACTTGCCGCTCGGTGCGGAAGAAGAGGGCAGCGGGCGAGCATGTGACGGCTCGAGGTGTCTCTGCCGGATGCTGCCCCAGACGCCCGTCCGCGCTCAAGCCCCACACGAAGCGCACGAACGGTCCCTTGTGAAAGAGCGCGTTCATGACCGGGCGGTGTGACCTCAGCAGAGCGGTGTTATTCGCAACAGGTTTGTGCAGCTCTGAAAAATTCTGTCCGACTTTCTCCTGCGGGTTCCAGTCGCTCGGAAAGACTACGCAGAGACACTCCGCCTCGTCCTCGCCGTCTAAGTCTCGCAGGATGACGAAGTCCTCTTGGAGACTCAGCGCGAGTGCGTGAATAAGGACTGTGAGATCAAATTGGGCTTCTAGGTGAGCTTGGACGCGCCGCCCCAACGCCGCGAGAGGTGTGTCGGTATCAGGAATGGCTTCGACTCTCCAGTGATCCTGCTGATTTCGCTCGAGCCTGAGCCCCAACGCCTCGAGCCGGACCGTTCCAGCCTCTAACGTCAGTAAGTTCGGCTGTTCCCGCGCGAGAAGACTAAAGACGTGTAGAAGGGCGTCGCCCAGACCCCCGTGCGGTCCTACCGAAAGACCGCCGTAGCGTTCGGGCTGGCTAGCGAGGCGGGAGAGTTTTTGCTCGAGGTAGCGCCCGTACGCCTCGTCCACAACGAAAAGACCGCCCGAATCGCCCTCAACTCCTCCCAACCTCTTCATGACAGGTCCGGTTCGGTAGGGAACCTCGACCGGGAAAGGCGCGTAGAGACCGGCAGTCATGGACCAGATCAGCGCTTAGGCAGATGCAGCACGAGCAAGCCGTGACTTAAATGCGCGTTGCTCTTCGTTTCGGCGACCTCTCCGGGTAGCTCGAGGGTGCGCTGGAGGTATCCGCTAGCGCGCTCACCGACGAGAAGGTGCGCGTCGGCGTCGCGTGGCGGGACGACGCCGGCGATCGTAAGGGACCGCCCCTGTATAGAAATCTCCAGGTCATCTTGGGCGATACCAGGGAGGTCTGCGACCAGACGGTAGGCGTCCTCCAACTCTAAGAGGTCTACTTTGATCGTGGCTTCGTCCTCTAGCTCACTGACCAGCTCGCCGACGCGCTCGCGCAGGGTGAGGAGGTGCTGCAAATCGCTACTCGTGGTGTGGCTTTTGTCAAGCTCCATCTTATCAGGCTCCATGTCCGCGAGTTTAGCACGCGCCTCGCAGCCTGCTTGTTGCGCTTACATATCGGTTCGCGGGGTTAAAGAGGGAAGTAAGAAGAGGTGGCTTTTTCGCTATTCCCCCGTTCCGCTACCCTCCCCCGCAACGCCTACGCGCTCACCGCCACGATAGAGTAAAAAGAGATGACCCCCAACCTCACTGTGCTCAACCTCACTGTGCCCAACCTCACTGTGCCCAACCTCACCGTTCCCGTCCTCGCAGGTCCGACTGCGTCGGGTAAGAGCGACCTTGCGCTCCGGCTCGCCCAGAACGCACCGGTCGAGGTCGTTTCCGCCGACGCGATGATGGTGTATAGAGGTATGGACATCGGCACGGCGAAACCTACGCTAGCCGAGCGGCGCGGCGTGCCGCATCACCTCATCGACATCGTAGACCCGAACGAACCTTTTAGCGTCGCGGATTACGTCAAGCACGCAGAAACGGTCATCGCCGATGTTTTAGAGCGCGGCAAGCTCCCTCTGATTGTAGGCGGGACGGGCTTCTACATACGCGCCTTGTCCGAAGGTCTGCCCACCGTCCCTCCTGCCGACGCGGAGGTGCAGGCTGAACTGTGGAAGCGTTTAGAGCGTGAGGGCTTGGAGAGACTTGTGGACGAACTGCAAACGCTTAGCCCGGAGGACGCGGCGCGGGCGCAGAGAAATCCGCGCCGCGTGGTGCGCGCGTTAGAAATCTTTCGGCGAACCGGACGCGCGCCCAGCAACTTTGCCAATACGACGCCCCGTTTTCGCTACGACAAAGCGATCTTACTCCCCGACGCCCAGGCACTCGGCGAACGCATCGCGCTCAGGACGGAGCGCATGTTCCGCGCCGGGCTTGCCGAAGAGGTGCGCGACCTTCTGGACTGCTATCCCGCGCGCCCGACCGCCACGCAAGCGATCGGCTACAAAGAGGTCACTACCTACTTAGAAGGTCGCTGCACCTTACGAGAGGCTGAGCAAGCTGTGACGCTCGCTACAACGCGCTACGCCAAACGCCAGCGTACGTGGTTTCGCAAGGAGCCAGGGGCGAAACTCTATCCTTTCGAGGACGAAGTGGAATTCGGAGCGGTAGCCCAAGAACTGCGGGGGTGGCTCGAGTCGCAAACCGGGCACCTCGGACGCTAAGCACCTTGTTCGCTTATTTCAGCAGGTATCAAAGTCTGTCTTACTGCGTTCGGAGCTGATTTGAAACACTCTCACCGTATAAAGCTCACCGTATAAAGCGATGTCTACCACGTACATTCAGTGATGATATCTGCGACACTTTGTCTCAGTATGTCGTGGACTGCTGTTACTGCGGTGAAAGCGTCCGCGTCGGCGCAGCCTATCTCCGACCTACTCCTAATTGTGAACTTTTGGTGAGCACCGCGGCGTGTGAGGTGTACCGCTATCCCCGCCTTTGAATCTGCTAAAGTACGCTTTAGAGAGCTTTTTAAGGGGCTTCGAAAACCGCGATGATTCACATTGAATGGTTCTGGAACAATTGAATGGTTCTGGAACAACGGTAGGTCATCTGGATAGGCGCAGTTCAGAATAACAACGTCGGGCAACGTCAGCAGCGGTGATGAAACACTCACATTAAACAGGTATAGATAGATAACTTAGGAATCACGCGCCGACGGCGTGATCGCCACTGAGGTGAAAGATGCAGCAAGATATCAACATAACCATAGGGGAACTCTTCCGCTTCTTGGGGCGCGGCTTACTTCTCGCTCTCCTGCTCGCGAGCGCAGGTGCCGCCACCGTCTATTATTTAACCAGTCGCAGCGACGCCGTTTACGAAGCGAACGCGACGGTGCTCGCTCCCACAGGCGACATCAGCGGGAGTTCATTCGGCATCCCTAGAGTTACCGCGCCGCCAATTAGCGTCTCGGGTTACCGACTCGCGGCGCTCAGCGACACCGTCATTCAGGACGCGCTCGCGATTTTAGGCGTTGAGAATATCACCCAGAGTGACATCGGGGACCTGCGCAAGCGCATGAACGTCGCCGTACAGGAAACGCGCGAGTCAAGCTCGGTGACGACGATCGTCGAGAGCGGTACAGGTGAAGCGGCCGCAGCCCAAGCAAACGCGCTCGCCCGCTCGCTCATCAACTGGGACGAGAACCGCGCCCGCGCCTACCTAGCGGACAGCGTCGAGGCTATCGACCAGCAGATCGCGAACCTCGGCACGCGGATCAGCGAAGCACAAGCGAGCGGCGCGCCCGCGAACGAAATCGAGCGGCTCAGCAACCTGCAGAGCAGCTTACAAGAGCGCCTCGTCGAGGCGGAATCGCTTATCGGCACGGCGGCGAGCCGCCTCATCATCGTCCAGGCAGCTTCCGTACCCGTTAGTCCCATCGCACCTCGCCCCGTTCTGTTCGCGGCTTTCGCGGCGGTGTTCGGCTTCTTGCTCGGCTACGCGCTGCTCCTCTTACGCAACATGCTCGACACGAGACTGCGCAGCGCCAGCGACCTGGAGACCGCCACGGGCCTGCCCATCCTCGGCGAATTCCCCAAGCTGCCTAAAAAGGCGCGGCGACTCCCCCGCGAAGCCTCGGGCTACTTGCGCACGAACTTGCTTTTCGCCACCGCCGAAGCGGAGCCTAAAGTGATCCTGGTGACGAGCCCGGAGACGGGCGAAGGCAAGTCGAGCGTGGCGCTCAGCTTAGCCGAGAGCTTCACCCGCGCGGACTACCGCACCCTCTTGGTCGACGCCGACTTACGCCGTCCCATTATCGCCAAGGAGTATAACCTCGACGACAAGCGCCACATGCCGCTGCGGGCGCACCTGGAAAACCCCCACGACTCCTACGAAGCCGCCCACGTCTCGGTCAACTTGACGCAGCGCCTAGACATCATTCCGACCTTCCGCGCCGCGCCCTCGCCCACCGAACTTCTCAGCTTAGGGTTCCAGGACTGCCTGGAAAGTTGGCGCAAGGACTACGACGTCATCATCATCGACTCCGCGCCCATCTTAGACGTCGCCGACACCTTGACCATCGCGCCGCTCTGCACGGGCACCGTGCTCGTAGCGAGCCTGCAAGACACCGACCCGCAAGAGGTCAACGACGCCGTCGATCTCCTTAACAGAAGTCGCGTCAACCTCTTAGGCATCGTCGCCACGCACGTCAACATGAACCGCAGAACGTCGCGCTACGACTACGACGCCGTAGACGCGCCCGGCGAGTACCCCTCCATCTCAGACCGCGCCGTCGCCCGCTAAACCTACTAAATTCGAAAAAGCTCCGCAGCCTAACTGTGGAGCTTTTTTATTGGCTGCTAAACGGTCGTGTAGGTGTTTAGGAAGGCCGAGTTGAGGGGGCGTCAGCGGTGTGAGCCTTTTAGACTTGGCTTGTGACCAGAGCGTTGCGCTCAGTTTGAAGAGCATAGTCCGCACACTTGGGGATGATATCTGCGAAGCGGACGCGCAAGCTTACTTCGTTATGCTCCGCACACCTTCGGGAGAAGCCCTTCGGGTACGGCAACCCGGTCAGCTAACCGGCGGCGAGTGGATTGTTCTCGAGCCCGCAAATCAAAAGAGCGACCTCATGCGAGGTCGCTCTTTTGATAGCGAAGAAGGGTTTAGTTGCCTGGCATGAGCACCGAATCGATCACGTGGATAACGCCGTTGGCGGTCTGAATGTCCGCCGTCACGACATTCGCGCTGCCGACCATGAGGCTCGGTCCGCTGCTCATGCCGCCGCTCATGCCGCCGGTCATCTCGCCGCCCGTCATGCTGGACATATCACTGGTCATCTCACCGCCGGTCATCTCGCCCATCGCCATGCCTTCGCCTATGGTGAGGTCTTCGCCTTGCAGCGTGGTAACGCTGCTCATGCCCATGAGGTCCTCTGACAGCAGCTCGCCGTCGACGACGTGATAGGTCAGCACGTTGGTGAGCGCGTCGGTGTCGCCTAAGAGCGAGACGATCTCATTATTCGTGAAGGGTAAGAAAGCGCTGTCGCTCGGCGCGAAGACGGTGAAGGGACCTTCGCCGTTCAGCGTTTCTAAGAGCCCGGCCGATTGGACGAGCTGCGCCAAGATGCCGAAGTCCGGGTTGGCTGCGACCACTTCAGCGATGGTCATCGAAGCGGTGTCCATCGCGGTCATGTCGCCACCGGTCGCGCTGCTGTCCTGCATGAGGTCCTCGAGCATCGCATCTATCTCGCTCGACATATTGGGGTCGACCATACCGCCGGTCATGTCACCGCCGGTCATATCGCCGCCCGTCATGTCAGACATCCCGCCCGTCATGTCCATGTCCTCCATGTCGCCGCCCGTATCCTGCGCGAAGCTAACGAGCGTGAAAGCGAGCATGATGCTGAAAAAGAGGTTGAGTAAGGGGTTGCGTTTCATAGTTCTGCCTCCTGTTGGCTGGGGTCGTTGCTTGAACCAATCTGTGGTGTCTCTGTGGCAAATATAACAGAAGTTAGGCGCGTACGCCTAGTCTTATCGCCGAGATAACACTTCATGAAATGGGTTTGCTACTGGTCCCCCGCGCCTTGCCCGACCTCACCGCACGCCACGATGGTGCTGATTTCGTCGGGTGAGAGGTGGATGTTGATATAGAAGTCCGAGGCGGTGATCTCCTCGAACGAGGTGCCCGTATCGGTGACGCTCGAGCCGCTCTCCCCGTCGATGCTCTCTAACGGCACGATGATGTCGCCGCCGTCGCCGCAGCTACCGGCGTGGAAGTGCGCAGGGTGCAAGTCTCCCTCGGAGGTGTTTTGCAGCGATACGACGACCCTCGCGCCGCCCGTCTCGACGTTCTCTACGACCTGTACAGTGCCCCCGACCTCATAACCCTCGTTCGGATAAATTTCATAAAAGACGGTTTCTAAAAGACCCTGCTCTTCGCTGCTCATCCCGCCCGTCATATCATCACTTGACATATCGCCACCCGACATATCAACGCTCAAATCGTCAATACTTATGCTGCTCATAGACGATAGTTCCTCCGCGCCCGTGCCGACCTCGCCGCAAGCCACAGCGCTCTCGGTGTCGTCGGGCGAGAGGTAGACGTTGAGCGCGTGGTCGTCGCCCGTGATGGCGTCGAACGAGGTGTCCGTGACGGTCGTGCTCAGACCGGTGTCACCGTTCACATTCTCGAGGGGGAGAACGACCTCCCCCTCTTCACCGCAGTCACCCATGCGCAGCTCGGCGGGGTGCGTGCCCCCATCGGGCGTGCCGGAGAGTGACAGCGTGACCACGGTTTGCGCGTCGTATTCAGCGATCAAGACCGAGCCGCTGACGCCGCTATCCTCTTGCGGGTCCACCGCGTAGCGGACGGTGCGCGTAGCGTTACTCATGTAGCCGCTCTCGCCGCCTGTCATGCTACCCGCCATGCTGCCGCCAGTATCTCCCCCGGTCTCGGAGCTGCCCTCCGTCATCTCGAAGTCGGGCGGGGTCAGTACAGAATCGATCAGATAGACCACACCGTTCGACGCCTCGATGTCGACCGCCGTAACCGCCGCCTGACCGACGCCGATCTGCGTAATAGGCAGCGCGCTGCCCTGCACCGTTTCGAACTCGGTCATGTCCGCTGTGATGTCCGAGGTTTCGAAACGCTCGGGCACGACGTGGTAGGTGAGGATTTGGCGAAGCGCGTCGGGGTTCTCTAGGAGCGCGTCGAGTTGTCCCTGCGGCAGTTTCTCGAAGGCTGAATCGACCGGCGCGAAGACCGTAAAAGGACCCTCGCCCGAGAGCGTGTCGACGAGGTCAGCCGCCCCTAGCGCCTCGACGAGCGTGCTCAGCTCCGGGGTGTCCTGTGCGATCTCGACAATGGTCTGCGCGGCGGCTAAGGGTGCGAGCGCCAAGAAACAGACGACAGCTATGCGTTTAGCAGCGTAAATCACGGTAAAACCTCCTTAGTTAAGTATCTCACGCTATCGGAACACAGCTTACATTATGTGGCGTCAGCACACACATCGGCGCGACCTCGAGAGGGCTGGAGCCCTCTTTATAGCGTATCTAACCGTGTAGGGGTCAAGCCGCGCGCGCTCACTCGGCTCGAGTCTGACCGGCGTTCGCTCACACTTCGCCACCACTCGACCACGCTAAAGCGGCACGCGAGCGTGCCGTTCGTCTATTCCGCCGCGCAGATATAGACTGTGCGCCGCCCAAAGTTGGACCGGACCTCTTCACGCGACTACCGCGCAGCGTTATGACGTCCAGAACACAAGCCGCACGCGAGCGCGTGATAAATTTTGGTAGTGAACGCCGCTGTTCACGCTACCCTTTACACTTCATACCGCGCTCCCTAGCTGTGCGAATTACCTCACACCGAGCGAACGGCTTGCCCTCAACTGAGAAAAGTATCAGCGCACGGACGCGCTCGGCGTGCTACAAATTGTAGCCAGTGCAACTTGTAGTCAGTGCGCTATAGTTAGTGCAGCGCGCGGTTGCGTTAGGAGAACCCATGAATACCCCCCAGACGACCGTTCAAACCGACACCGCTCAGACCGACAAGGTTCAGATGTATACGACCTCGTGGTGCGGCGACTGCCAGGTCACCAAGACCTTCTTGAAAAAACTGGACGTCCCCTTTGAAGAGATCAACATCGAGCAGGTGGACGGCGCAGCCGACTACGTCATGAGCGTCAATAACGGGCGCAGAAGCGTGCCGACGCTCGTTTATAAGGGCGATGCGTCGAGCATGTCGGGCTTTAGCCGCGCCAAGCTCGACGCCTTTCTAAGCCGCCACAGGCTCGTCACCGCATCTTGAATAGGGTTTATCAAGGCGTCCTCACCGAAGCAGCGTCAAAAGCGCTTAGCCGTCACGCGGTTGCAGGCTAAGCGCTCCTTTCGTGTTCGGTGAAGCCCGAACGATGAAGGTTCCGAGTCAGCAACGTTAAGACACCGCCGAGAACGCCGTGATACCGTAAAGGCATGGACTCGCCTAAGCCTTCACCCGCTCAGCCGAAAAACGATGCGCCGCAAGATCAGGAGAAGGCGCATCAGGTCAGGGAGATGTTCGGCGCGATTGCACGCCGCTATGACCTCTTGAACCGCCTGCTGAGTTTAGGCATCGACCGCTCATGGCGGCGCGAGGCGACCGCACGGGCGTTGGAAAGGGTGCAGGGGGACGCGCCGCGCATTTTAGATGTGGCAACAGGTACGGCGGACCTCGCCTTAGCACTCAAAAAGGCTGCGCCGAACGCCGCAGTGATCGGCGTGGATTTCGTCCCGGCGATGCTCGAGCTAGGTCGCGCCAAAGCCGCGAAAAGAGGCGTAGATATCAGACTCGAGCAGGGCGACGGCTTAGCTTTAGATTTTTCTGACAACACGTTCGACGCGCTAACAATCGCCTACGGACTGCGCAACTTCGCGGATTATGAGGGAGGCCTCGCTGAGTTTCACCGCGTGCTCAAACCCGGCGGGCGCTTGGTCGTCTTGGAGTTTCCGCCTCCACCCGGAGGTGTGTTCGGGCAACTCTTCCGCTTTTACTTTCTTAAAGTCGTACCGATTTTAGGCGGGCTCTTGTCCGGCAGGCGCAGCGCGTACACCTATCTGCCCGACTCGGTCCTAAAGTTTCCTAAGCCCGCCGAACTCGCGACGATGATGGAGGCGGCAGGGTTCGGGAACGTCCGCTACACCTTGCAGACGTTTGGGGTGTCGGCGCTGCACATAGGAGATAAGGTAGGGGGAGAAAAGGCGGGGATGAAGGCAAAGGGCGGAGGTAGCCAAGGTGAGCGCTCGAGCCGTTAAGGTTGAAATTATTAAGACGACGCGTGACATTAGAATGAGTACTATGCTGGCGAACCTGCAATCAACTACATTAGACGAACTCGCACTTACACCCCTTGGAGAGTTACATTGACGCGCACAGGTTTCGAGGTCAATACCGACACCGCTCTGATCGACCCCGATTGGGAAGACTTTGCCGAGCTGCACGAGCGCCGCTACGGGCTTGCCATCGCCTATATGAAGAACGCGGTGAAAGGCTCGTCGTACAGCAACAAGGTGATGCGGCTCATCGTGAGTAAGCACGGCTTTTACGCGCAGTCGCGCAACTTCCCGGCGGCATTTTACGGTGACACCGGGAGCATCACCCGCGACCTCGTGAGTGAAGAGGAGGCGCTCTCCGCGGTTTGGGAAGCCGTTGCGCTCTACCGCGCCTCGGAAGCCCAGTCCTTGACCTGTATCTACAGCGAAATCACCACCGACGTCTTTTTCGGCTACCGCGCTCAGGGCGAACACTACGAACTCGGCGAACTTCAAAACACGCTGCCCCTTCACCTGCGCGTCATGGTGGACGCGCAGCAGCCGAGCGACCTCCTATCGCACCCTAAAGGCGTCTTCATCTATCAGCGCACCCGGACGGGCGAACACCTCCTCTTACGCGCCCCCGGACGGCGGCAGCCCTTCCCGCTGCTGGACGGCTTTAGCGAGTAAGCGCAGGTGAGCTTTCCGGGTCCAGGGCATGTCTACGACGTTGCGGTGGTCGGCGCGGGCATCGCGGGCAGCGAAGCGGCGTTCGCGTGCGCGAGAGCAGGACTCGACGTGCTCCTCGTGACGACGAGCTTAGATACGGTCTATAATCTCGTCGGCGACGGCGCGACCTTGGAGCCTTCCCCAGATACGCTCATGGCAATCTGTAGTGAGGTGACCGGTGAGCGCGGCTTCGTCGGTAACTGGGCGTGTCACCGCCGCGCGAAATATGTTTTGGAGCATCAGTCCGGCATCCACTTGCTTCAGTCGAGCGTCTCGTCTTTGCTTATAACGGACGGCGAGGTCAAAGGCGTGCGCACCTGGGAGGGGGTGGACCGCCTCGCCAAGCGCACCGCGCTCTGTGTCGGCAGTTTTTTAGAGGCGCGGCTCAACGTCGGCGAACTGACCGAAAAGGCGGGTCGCCTCAGCGAGATGGCGTACGACGACCTCTTTGAAGATTTGCAGTCACTCGGCTTTGCGTTTGAAGAGGTGCGGTTGGAGGCCGACTCCCAAAACGGCTCACTCCCTTACACCGTGAACTGCAAACGCTTCGCGCCTGCTGAAAGAAACGAAACGTTCGAATTAGAAAGACTCGCCAATCTTATGCCGCAGGCGTCTGTGCGTCTGGCTATCTGACCTACGAAGAGGCGGCGGCTGAGGGGAAGCGGTTAGCAGAACATCTGATTGAGGTCAGTGAGCAAGAGGTCTAGTTTACGTGCTGGCTCGAGCCGCACTAAAAACCAAGACATTCACCCTACGAAAATTGCTTAGTAATCCCTATTCTCTCCTTTTCCTCCAATCAGCGCATCAGCCTCAATCTCTACGAGCATCTTAGGGTCGATCAGCCCACTCACTGCAACTAGCGTAGCGACCGGGCGAATGTCTGCAAACACCTCGCCGTGCGCTCTCGTCACCTCTTGCCAGTGGGCGAATGTCGGTCACGAAGATGCGCGTGCGTACCACGTCCTCTAAGGTCGCTCCTGCTTTTTCCAGCGCCGCGCGGATGTTCTGCAAGATTTGCTGCGCCTGTTTGTAAGGGTCATCTCACGCCGACGACACGACCCTCACTGTCGGTCGCGGTTGTCCCGGCAACGAATATGTGAGGACCGACGCGGACGGCTCTCGAGTACCCGACCGCCGCTTCCCAAGGCGTACCCGACGAAAAGTTCTGACGTTTCATAGTGCCTCCGACTATCAAACCATAACCGCGCGCTTGAATTCCTGGAACCCACGGGAGCACAAACACTACTTGAAACAAGGTCTTATCCTCGCCACGCGGCTACAGTGACGCTGAGTAGGAGGTCGTTGTGAAAATTGGCATCGTAGGTGCAGGTTTAGTCGGTTCGACGGCGGGCTACACCTTAGTAACCGAAAACTTAGCGAGCGAAGTTGTCTTTATCGACAAGAACGAGGCGAGGGCGGAGGGTGAAGCGATGGACGTGTCGCACGCGACACCCTTTTCGCATCCGGCCAGGGTCGTAGCCGGCGGCTACGAGGACTTAGCAGGTGCCGCGCTCGTAGTTATCTCGGCGGGCGCGAACCAGAAAGAGGGTGAGACGCGGCTCGACTTAGCCGCAAAAAACGCCGCCATCTTCCGCGATATCGTCCCGCAAATCACCGAGCACGCGCCGGACACGGTGCTGCTCATCGCTACGAACCCTGTAGACGTATTGACGCATATCGCGTGGCAGGAGAGCGGTCTGCCTAAAGCGCGCGTGATCGGCTCGGGTACAATTCTAGACACGGCGCGGCTGCGCTCGCTCGTCGGCGCGAAAGCGAAGGTTGCGCCGCAGAACGTTCACGGCTACGTTTTGGGCGAGCACGGCGACTCCGAAATCGTCGCGTGGAGCACGATGGATATCGCCGGGATGCCGCTCACGCGCTACTTCCCAAAGCGCGACCTGTCGTGGAATGACGATGATCAGCGTGAGGTGCAGCGCGACGTGCAGCGGGCGGCTTACAACATCATCGAGCGCAAAGGCGCAACCTATTACGGCGTTGCCACAGGCATCGCCCGCATCGTCGAGGCAGTTTTGGGCAATCAGCAGAGCGTCCTCACCGTGTCTATGAGCGACGGCGAGGTGGCGTATAGCCTGCCCCGCGTGCTCGGGCGCGGCGGGGTGGTGGCGACGCTCGAGGTCGAACTCAATGGCGATGAGAGAAGCGATTTGGATAGGAGTATCAGTGTCATTCGTGAGGCGATTGAAAGTGCATCCAAATGAGCGTGTCAGCATTTCAGCTTGTCAGGTTTTAGCTTGTCCTAAAGTGCTGACTAGCTGAGATGCTCCCTACACGTTAGAATGCACGCCTGATGCCGCTCGAGCAAAAGCGTCAAGAGGTCGAATTAGAGAAAGCCGCTGAAGTGTTGCGGGCGGGCGGGCTTGTTGCCTTTCCAACAGAAACGGTTTACGGCTTAGGTGCAGATGCGAGTAACAGTGACGCCGTCAAACGGATTTTCGCGGCCAAAGGTCGCCCCGCGGACCATCCCGTCATCGTTCACCTTCCTTCTTCTGATGCGCTTTCAGAATGGACGACGAATGTTTCTCGGGAGGTCTACACGCTCGCCGAGACCTTTTGGGCTGGACCCTTGACGCTTATCTTGAAGCGCTCGGAACGTGTGCCGGACGTAGTGACGGGCGGACAGGATACGGTAGGTATGCGTGTGCCGGGGCATCCGTTGGCGCTATCCTTGCTCGAGACCTTCGGCAGTGGACTCGCTGCCCCTTCCGCCAACCGCTTCGGGCGCATCAGCCCGACTACAGCGGCGCATGTCCGCGCGGAATTGGGCGACAGAGTCGATATGATTTTAGACGGCGGACCGTGCGAGGTCGGTTTAGAGTCCACGATTTTAGATATGAGCGGCTCGAGACCCCGTTTGCTGCGTCCCGGCGCGGTCTCGCTCACGCAACTCGCCGAGGTTTTAGGAGAGGAGCCACTCGTGGGAACAGATGCGAGTACAGACAAAGGTGACGTGCCTAAAGCACCCGGAACCTTGGAAAGCCACTACGCCCCAACAACGCCTGTTGTCATCGCTGAAAGCCTGACAGATTATCTAGGCGAAAATGTGGACAAAAAGCTCGCAATATTGGCGAGAAGTCAAAAGCCCGCCTGGTTAGAGAGCGAGAGGTGGCTCGTCTTGCCCGGCGACCCAGCGGCGTATGGAAAAAGACTTTACGCTGGGCTCCGCGAACTCGACGAAGCAAATTGCGACGAAATCATCGTAGAGGCTGTGCCCAGCATCCCCGAATGGCTCGCCGTGCGCGACAGACTGAGACGCGCTGCCACGAAAGAGGTCCACAATGACGGCAGCTTCTAGCCCTCAACTCGAGCAACCTCTTGTGGCGGTCATCATGGGCAGCACCTCCGATTGGGAGACGATGAAGCATGTGGTGGAGACGTTGGAGAAGTTTGATATACCTTTTGAACGCGCTGTCGTCTCCGCACATAGAACGCCCGCTCGGATGGCTGACTTTGCCGAAGGTGCGGCGGAACGTGGGTTAGAGGTCATCATCGCGGGCGCAGGCGGCGCGGCGCACCTGCCGGGGATGGTCGCGGCGCAGACTGTTCTACCCGTCTTAGGCGTACCTGTGCAGAGCCGCGTCTTAAACGGTGTAGATTCGCTTCTCTCCATCGTCCAAATGCCCGCAGGGGTTCCGGTGGGTACGCTGGCGATTGGACGCGCAGGCGCAATCAACGCGGCGCTTTTAGCAGTCTCCATCTTGGCGACCTCGAGACCCCCCTTACGCGACAAGCTCCTCGAGTTCCGCCGCACTCAAACCGAGAACGTTCTAAATTCGGAGTTGCCATGACCTTTTTACCCGGCTCGACCATCGGCATCTTAGGCAGCGGTCAGCTCGGGCGGATGCTGGCAGTTGAGGCAAAGTATATGGGCTACCGCGTCCACACCTTTTCACCCGGCGAGGATACGCCGACAGGTCAAGTCGCGGACAAAGAGGTGAGCGCTCCTTACGACGATATAGACGTGGTGAAAGCCTTTGCCAAAGAGGTTGACGTGGTCACGCTCGAGTTTGAAAATATCCCCGTCACGACGCTCGAGGCTGCCCTGGAGCACGCGCCTGTGCATCCCGGCATTAAAGCGCTCTACACCGCGCAAAACCGCCTACGAGAAAAGACCTTTCTGTCGGAACAGGGCTTCCCAGTCGTTCCCTTTCGAGCGGTTCGTCAAGAGGACGAGATAGACGCCGCGCTGCAAGAGGTCGGCACGCCTGCGGTGCTGAAAACGGCTGGTTTTGGCTACGACGGCAAGGGGCAGGCGAAGGTTAGGGGCGTAGAGGAGGGAAAACGCGCCTTTGCTGAATTGAAGCAAGAGGCAGTTTTAGAGGCGTTTATAGAGTTTGAGCGAGAGGTCTCTGTCGTCGCGGCGAGAGGTCAAGACGGTTCCTTCGCTCACTACGGCGTCATTGAAAATCAGCACGAAAACCACATCTTAGACGTTTCTTTTGCGCCGCCCGACCTCTCCGAAAAGGTTACGGCTGAAGCGGTAGAGATTGCCAGAGGTATTTTAGAAGCGTTAGAAGTCGTCGGTACGACGTGTGTCGAATTCTTCCTCACGCACGAGAGTGAACTCATCGTCAACGAAATCGCGCCGCGCCCACATAACTCGGGTCACTTGACGATCGAAGGGTGCGCGACGAGTCAGTTTGGGCAGCAGCTCCGCGCCGTGTGCGGTTTACCGCTCGGGTCAACTGAGTTTTTGCGCCCTGCGGCGATGGCGAACCTCTTAGGCGAGGTGTGGCAAAACGGCGAGCCGGACTGGGCGAAAGCGCTCTTCCTCCCTAACGTGTACCTGCACCTCTACGGCAAAGCCGAGGCGAGAGCGGGGCGGAAGATGGGACATGTAACGGCGTTGGCGGGGAGTAGGGAAGGGATTGTGGAGCGGGTAAAGGAAGCTAGACGAGCTATTAGCGGTTAGCTTTTAGCCGTTAGCTTGAGGGCTTTTGCTAATGGCCAACCGCTAACGGCTGCTTCTACTTCAAAACCCTCACACCTGAAAACGGAGTAAACTAAAGTATGGCAATTTTAGAGCGCAAAGCAGTACCAACGTCCGACGAGTCAGGACTGCGAAAATTCACCTACCGTGACCTTTTAGAGATGGAGAAAAGGGGCATCATTGGTGAAGATGAACACGTCGAACTTCTCGGAGGGCATATCTTCAAAATGACCATCAACCCACCCCACGGCTTTGTAACGGCGAGATTTACGCAGCGACTCAGCGTCGCTTTTGATGGCAGAGCGCAAATTTTGCCCCAAAATCCTCTGAGGCTTTCCGGTGACTTAGAGGACGCCGAGCTACCTCAGCCCGACGTTTTGTTGATTAAAGACAAGCTCTACGTAGACCATCCGAAACCAGAGGATGTGCATTTGGTTATTGAAGTGTCAGATACGACACTTCGCAAGGATAGAATCCTAAAACTCCCTCTCTACGCCCGCTCAGAGATTCCCGAAGTCTGGATTGTCAACCTCATCCAGCGCCGCATCGAGGTCTACACCGAGCCTAAAGACGGTGAATACGCCCGCCGCGTGAACGAGGATTTAACCGCGACCTTAGCACCCACCGCCTTCCCTGATACGGCGCGACAGTGGTTGCCCGAAGCGATATTGGAGTTGCTCGACAAGCATAATTTTTAGAGCCTGACATTTTTGAAACTCATCACGGACATAAAAGACCTTCAGGGAAGCAAGTACTTCGAGTTTTTACCTCGGAAGTTTGATGGACAGCACTGGAATGATACCTCGGTCTTCGTATGGTATGAGGACGTTAGGTTGTTCGACTCGCTCTTGAAAGAGCACATACAAGATTATCGCTGGTACGCCTACATGGTCGTAGATGCGCGGCGTGCGCATAAGCTCGCGGAGGACCTGCTCAAGTATGCCGACGCTGTGAGAGAAACAGATGCTATGTCGGTTATGCAGCTTGGTATCCAGTACGAGATTCGCTTGCGCGATGTTGATTGGCTCGAGGATGAGTGGGACACAGCACACGCGCAGTTAGCCTCTATGCTCGAAGATTTAGGACGCTGGATTCAGCAAAATATCTCCGAAGAGGGTACGCTCTCAGTTCTTGGTCTCTAAATTACTAGAGCTATAGAGACTATACTCAAACTTTCTCTTCTACCAAAACGCCACAATCACCGCAACCATAACAACCGCCAAGCCGACCGACTGAAGACGGAAGTCTCGGTACCAAACCTTGTCTACGCTGGCGATATCTTTCCGGTAGTTCTCCTGCGTAAAGGCGTACTGCCTGACCTTTTCCTCGTCCGGCTCTTCGCCCGCTAAGCTGATACCGACGACCAGCAGCGCCCCGAGGACGAACATGATGATGCCCATGTAAGTGAAGTGGATGTCGGGCAGCCCCCAGGCGCTCCAGGTGCCCGTGACCTCTTTCAAGATAAAGAGCGGGATGCCGATGAGGAGCGTTAGGACGATGGTGTAAAAGGCGCTGTCCGCGTTCGCCCGCTTCCAGAAGAGACCTAAAAAGAAGATGGCGACAAGCGCGGGCACGATATACGAGAGCGCCGACTGCAAGTAGCCGAAGAGCGTCTCGAAGTTGGCGATTAAGGGCGCGTAGACCGCGACAATAACCATGGCAACCCCTGTGAAGATGCGTCCGATTCTGACCAGGGTGTCCTGACCGAAGTCGGGGCGAATCGGCTCAATGAAGTCCATCGTGACCATCGAGCTGATGGCGTTAAAGGCGGAGTCTAAACTCGACATGATCGCGGCGATGAGCGCCGCCATGATGAGCCCGCGCAGACCGACGGGCAAGAGGTCAAAGGCGAGCGCCGGAAACGCGAGGTCGGGGTTCGAGAGGTTCGGGTAGAGCTGCAGCGCGATGAGACCGGGCAGCACCATAATGAAGATATTGGGGAGCTTTAAGAGCCCGGCGAAGAGCGCCCCTTTGCGCCCCTCGTCTAAGTCTTTCGCGCCTAGCGTGCGCTGCACGATAAACTGGTTGAACGACCAGAAGTAGAAGCCGACAACCAGCACGCCCAACAGACCGGGCCAGGGGACAAAGTCGTCTGTGGGCGGTTGGATGATGGAGGTCTTCCCGCCGGGGACGCCCGCAAACATCGCGTCCCAACCGCCGACTGCGTTAAGCCCCAGCACGAAGATGATGAGCGAGCCGATAATGAGCAAAATCGCTTGCACCGTGTCGGTGACGACGACAGCGGCGAGCCCGCCTAAAATCGTATACGCGCCCGCGACTGCCGCTAGAATCGCGGCGGCTAACCAGAGGTCGATGGGGAAAACCTGGGTGATGACTAAGCCGCCCGCGTAGACAGCGGCGGCTGCGTCGATAAAGATAACCGCTAAAACGGTGAAAGCGGAGTAGGCGCGGCGGCTGCGGTTGTCGAAGCGTTTCTCTAAAAACTCGGGGACGGTGTAGAGCTTGGCGCGTAAGAAGTAGGGGAGGATAAAAAACGCGAAGAAGATTAAGACCAGCGTCGCGGTCCACTCGTAGTTGTAGATCACGATGCCGTTGGCGTAGGTGCCGCCCATCAGCCCGACAAAGGACGAGCCCGACATGTTCGAGGCGAAGAGCGAAAAGCCGATTAAGTACCAGGGGAGCCCGCGCCCCGCCAAGAAGTAATCGTCGGAACTTTCGTTCCCCTTGCGGCTCACGTAAACGCCGTGAGCGATGATGCCGATAAAGTAGACGATCACGATAATGATATCTATCGTCGCTAGTTCAAAGCGCGGTTGGTCCATGCTTTACCCCCCTCGAGTATCTTACGTTCGAGCCCCGAATTTCGGTCTCTTACTTCCGGTATTTATTTGAAGATACTGACCTCCTCAGTGACTATCGCCAGAGTCACAGTTGTAAATGGAATACGAACCGCTAAGTCTCGAGCTACGGTGCAATTAGTTGGTATAACGAAAGGCAATGCAGAGCGCCCTCCACCTTACACCCGACGCAAAAAGACACTTTGACGCCTTGCTGCCTAAGCTAGACGAACCTCTTCAGGGTTTAGCCGAGCGCGACCAGCAGATTTTCAAACTGCGCTTGGCACGCTACTTTCAAAACCTCTTCGACGGCTTAGAACCGCTCTACGCCAAACGCGGCGACTTCGCTAAGGTAATGGAGCGCCTGGTCCTCCGCTTAGCCGAACACTACACTGAGCGCCCCGAAGATTTGAAGGTGCTCGACATAGAGCGCGACCTCTCCCCTGACTGGTTCCAGCGCGAGAGCATGATGGGCTACGTCTTCTATGTAGAGCGCTTTACCGGGACGCTGCAAGGGATAGGGGAGCACCTGGACTACATCGAAGACATCGGCGCGAACTACCTCCACCTGATGAAGACTATCAAGGCGCGTAAGGGTGAGAATGACGGCGGCTACGCAGTCGAAAACTACCGAGCGGTCGAGCCGGAACTCGGTACAGTAGATGATTTAGAGAAGGTGTGCCGCACGCTGCGAGGCAGAGGGATTAGCGTCTGTTTGGATTTGGTGCTCAACCACTGCGCCAAAGAGCACGAGTGGGCGCAGCGGGCAAGGGCTGGAGAGAAGAAGTATCAAAACTACTTTTACATCTACGGCGACCGCGCCATACCCGACGAGTACGAAAAAACGCTGCCCGAAGTCTTCCCCGACTTCGCCCCCGGTAACTTTTCATATTACCCCGAGCTGGGCTGGGTCTGGACGACCTTTAATGAGTACCAGTGGGATTTGAACTGGAGCAACCCCGATATCTTCGTGGAAATCGTCGATATTTTGTTCTTTTTGGCGAACAAGGGCGTCGAGATTTTCCGTTTAGACGCCGTTGCCTTTATGTGGAAGCGGCTCGGCACGGACTGTCAAAATCAGCCCGAAGTCCACGATATTTTGCAGGCACTCCGGGCGTGCTCGCGCATCGCCGCGCCCGCCGTCGCCCACAAAGCCGAAGCCATCGTCTCACCGGACGACCTCATCCACTACTTCGGCACGGGCAAGCGCTACGGCAAGGTTTCGAACATCGCCTACCACAACTCGCTGATGGTGCAGTTTTGGTCCTCATTGGCTAGCCGCGACACGCGCCTGATGACGCACACCTTGGGGCGCTTTCCGCGTCCGTCCGCGCGGGTTGCGTGGGGAACCTATATAAGATGCCACGACGACATCGGCTGGGCAGTGACCGAAGAGGACGCGGCGGCGGTGGGCCTAAACGGCGCGATGCACCGCTCGTTTTTGTCCGATTACTACTCGGGTCAGTTTGAAGGCTCGCACGCTCGAGGCGAAGTCTTCCAGTTTAACCCTGAGACGAACGACCGGCGCGTCTCGGGGAGTTTCGCAAGTTTGGCGGGTTTAGAACTCGCCCTAGAGCAACGAGACGAACACCTCATCGCCCTCTCTATCGAACGCATCCTACTGGGCCACGCGCTCATGGCGGGCTTCGGCGGGATTCCGCTCCTCTACATGGGCGACGAACTTGGGCTGCTTAACGACTACGATTACGTGCAAGAACATCCGGGCGACAACCGCTGGGTCCACCGCCCTTATATGGACTGGGACGCGGCGGCGCGGCGGCGTGAGCCGGGGAGCGTGGAGGCTCGAGTCTTCACTGGTACCCAAAATATCGCCCGCGCCAGAAAGCGCACGCCGCAGTTTCACGCTTCATACGCGAACGATATTTTGGACAGCGGCAACCCGCACCTCTTCGCCTACAGCCGCTCGCATCCACTAGGGGCGCTCGTGGCGATCTATAACTTTTCAGAAGAGCAGCAGTGGGTCTCTAAGCGCCTGCTTTCCGAACAAGGTCTGGACGGTGCGTTCGACGTGTTGGAGCAGGCGTTCGTGACCTTTTCGGGCGACGGTTTAGTTTTAGCGCCCTATGCGCGGCTCTGGCTTGTTTGAGCGTCAATAAAGAGGTGTCTTCTACGACGTTTACCCCGTGACCTTTGATGAGCCGATGTCGGATGTGCTCATTGCTATGTACGTCGACCCCTTGAACCCTCATCTCTACCTCCACGAAAAAGGCGGACGCAGCGTGGGCTGAAGCGGGAGAGAATTGGGAAGGGGCAGAACTCGAGCTATTCGCAGCGGAGTTCTTTATTCGGTTAAGTGCGGCTGTAGTAACACGGATTCCGATTGATTACTGCATAAACTCTTGCAGAGCTTCTTCCGTTTCCTGCGGAAGTACTGACGTGAAGCTCATCGGAATCCGTCCTTGTTTCTTGTATAGGAAGTTCAAGTCTTATAGGGTTTAGACTTCAGCTAAGCGAACCTGAGCAAAGCCCGCTTTTCTACTGGGTCTGCGAGACCGTTAGCAAGACAGGGCTTGCTCAGGCTGTTTTCTTAAGCAGAACAGTATCTTAGGTTTTGGAACGTTTTGCATAACCACTGAGGTTGTGTCACGCGGATGTCATCCTTTAGGGTGCGTGCTAGCCATTGCTGTATTGACCAAGAGCGTTTGTAAACAGATGAAAGTGCCCTGCTTCAGCGGGTATACTTGCTACCACACCTGTGTACTTTAGAGCTGATAGCCGCAGGGCAACCCTTATTAAACACCCTTTCCTTTTGCAAAGATGTGAGAAATTTGTTATCTTCCGATGAAGTAGATAAAGAATGGGAGGTTGGCATATGTGTTCAGGAGTCCCTTAGCTTAGCGGACGCCGCTCGAGACGCCGCACGGAAATACTCGTGCTGCATACTCAATCCGGTATTGCAACTTCACGTCTCGACCATAACTATGACTTCAGCTTGAGAAAGGACCCTGCATGAAGCGCGCCGTTCACGCTGTTCTATGTAGTTTACTACTCGTCTTTCTAGCCGCTTGTAACGAAGAATCCGACCTCTACACCGCGCCCGAAGGCACCATTGCTATCTCTATCGGTACAAACTTTGGGGCGTCCGGTGCTGAGCTGTCCGCTCAAGGCGTCCCTTACGACCCAGAAACGGGTGAGTCAGGGGTCGAGAACGCGGAGCTACGCGTTTTCAAAGGAACTGTTGACGATGTGGACGGAGAAGAGCTTTTCTTCGACGCCGACGGTAACCTAGTCGCAGAAGAAGACGCGGTCACACAGACGCTCACGAAGAGCGACCCCAGCGCGACCCTCTTTATTCCCCCAGGCGACTACACCTTTGTAGCAGCAGCGTTTCCTCTTGCCTACGGTCTACTCAACGCCACCGTTGCTGACGGTAGCGAGATCACCGTGCCGCTCACGGGTATCGTAGGTGACGTTAAATTGAGCGCGCCTGAGGAGGTCGTACCCAACGAAATCTTCGACGTATTTTTAGAGGTTTCACCGCGGGGTCGCCCCGACTTGCGTTTGCCCGCCTCGGACTACAGCATTAACAACTGGGAAGTGTTCAGCGGAGACGGCGAGGGTACCATCCTGAGCGAGAGCAACCTGGGCGTGAGACTCGTGGCGGAATGCGACGAGGTGACCGTTGCCGTCGGCGTGTTCGACGAATCGGGCGACGTCAGCTCCGAAGGGGAAACAACCGCCTCTATCACCATCCCGCTCAGCACCACCTGCGCAGGTACGAGCGTCGGTGTCGACCTCGTCCCACCCTTCATCTCTATCACTAGCCCCGAAGCGGGTGCACCCTTTAGCGGCGCGTTTACCCTTGCAGGCGAAGTCAACGACTTGCAGACCGGCGTCGACCGCGTCGAGATTTACGACGGTCCGGTTCTTTTG
The DNA here is from genome assembly GCA_965213925.1 of Trueperaceae bacterium. Classification (GTDB taxonomy): domain Bacteria; phylum Deinococcota; class Deinococci; order Deinococcales; family Trueperaceae; genus CBDBZX01. The sequence continues at coordinate 2,247,691 of OZ243927.1, read as the reverse complement.
GGCGAAGCGGAACTCGACACGGGCGTCACGCCTAACACCTGGAGCTATGAGATCAACCCCGACAGGCTCCGCGACTACCGTCTCATCGTTCTCGCCTATGACAACGCTGCCAACGAAAACCGCGCCGAGTTGCAGGTGAGCGCGCCAGGCGGTGCCGACCTCGCCGCCTTGCTCCAAGAAGCGGTAACCCTCGAGGGCTTACGTGCGCATCAAGCTGCGTGGCAAGCCATCGCGGACGAAAACGGCGGCAACCGCTACGCCGGTCTACCCGGCTACGAGCTGTCGGCTGAGTACGTCTACACCCTCTTAGACGAGGCAGGCTACGACGTCGAATATCAAGAGTTCGACTATCCCGCCTTCGTGGAGAACGTCGACTCTGAATTGGAGCAAGTCGCGCCCGACGAGGTGACGTATGTGAACAACGAAGACTTCGCCATCCAGAGCTACTCGGGTAGCGGCGACGTGACCGCCCAAGTCACCGCCGTAGACCTCGACTTGGGCGAAGGCAACACCTCCACCTCCGGCTGCGAAGCGGAAGACTTCGTAGACTTCCCCGAAGGGAATATCGCGCTTATTCAGCGCGGCGCATGCGCCTTTCAAACCAAGGCGGAGCAGGCAGAAGCGGTGGGCGCGTCAGCCGTCATCATCTTTAACCAGGGCAACGACGCGGAGCGCACCGAGCTGTTCGGCGGCACGCTAACCAGCGAGACCATCACCACCATCCCCGTGCTGAGCACCTCGTACGACCTCGGCGTTACCTTTAACGACCTCATAGAAGAGGGCTTAGAACTGCGCATCTTAACCGACGCCCTGCGCGAAACCCTCACCACACGCAACGTGATCGCCGAGAGCGTGGCGGGCGACCCCGAAACGGTGGTCATGGCGGGTGCACACCTGGACTCGGTCATCGAAGGTCCCGGCATTCAGGACAACGGCACCGGCTCGGCAGCGATTTTAGAGATCGCCCTGCAGATGGCGGAGCAGTTCGGCGTGAACGACGAAGACGCGATTTTACTTAACAACAAGGTCCGCTTCGCCTGGTGGAGCGCTGAGGAGTCGGGGCTCATCGGCTCGACGTTCTACGTGAATGACTTGGTCGAGAACGACCCCGAAGCTTTAGAAGACATCGCCTTGTACCTCAACTTCGACATGATCGGCTCGCCGAACTTCATTCGCGGCGTTTACGACGGCAACCAGTCCACCTTCGAAGCGCCCGTGCCCGTGCCCGCAGGCTCACAGCAGCTCGAGAAAATCTTCGAGACCTTCTACGAAGAGAACGAGCTTGCGTACCAAGATGTGGAATTCAGCGGGCGGAGCGACTATCAGGCGTTTATCAACAACGGCATCCCGGCAGGCGGTCTTTTCACCGGGGCGGAAGGCATCAAGACCGAAGAAGAGCAAGCGATCTATGGCGGCACGGTAGGCGACCAGTACGACCCCTGCTACCACGAGGCGTGCGATACCTTCGACAACATCAGCTTAGAAGCGTTCGACCAAAACTCCGACGCGGTGGCGTACGCGGTGGCGATTTTGGCGGCGGGGGATGTCGAGGAGATTTTAAGTGCGCCTTTGGAGTCAACCTCTGTGGGTACGCAAGCGGTCTCTGATGAAGGACATGACCATCATGATGAGGTGAACGAGTAAGCTTTAAGGATTAGCGCTCAGCTAGAGGACAGGGACTTGCAGGTTCCTGTCCTTGTTTTTGGCTCGAGGGTCGTTGAGATAGCGAGCCTATTGCATTCTTTTGCAACACCTCGTTACGCAGCCATGACCCTCACGTGTAAGATTTCGCCTCGAGCAAGCGGACGCACGTCCTCCAGCGCCAGCGTCTCTACTGCCACTGTCGCCCCAGCACCAGAAACGAACTCCACTTCCACGGCAGCCTGATCATCATAAATGTGAATGACCGCTCCAACGTCGCCTCGCTCCAAACCGAGCGCGGGTAGGTCGCGCACTAGCACTACAGTATCGTGTTCTTGGAGCATCATTCTCCTTGGCTTACAGGATACAAGGTGATTAGACGTAGGTAGGAATTCAAATTTGATACGCTCTTCTAAGCTCCCTCATCGTTTCAATATCTCCAAAGAAAAATTGGTTAGCTAATAACTCTTCATTTACCGAAGCAGGCAAGTGCGGCTCCTTGTCTAAATCTAAAATTTCGTAAGCAGCCCAAGAGCGCATATCGACTAGAACCTGAAGTTCGTCTCTATATTCTGATAATAGATAGTCGCGCCAGTCAGGAAACGCTTTGACTACACACAATGCACCGTGTCCTAAATCATCCCAAATAATTGCTGAAGATGAGGTCGAGTATATTTCCCCAAAACCGTACTCTTTACTAAGTGCTCTGTAATTCCCTAGATTACTAAGTAAAACTTTCTCAAGCTTCCAAAACTCTTTAAGGTCTTGTTTCGCTCGGTGGATATTGAAAGAATGTGACTCATTCAAGTGTTTCTTAGTAAATCCATTAGTTTGAATCACAGCAAGCCGTTCCCAATTCAGTATCGCATGTCGCTCGGGGGAAGATATAATCTGCTACCAGGATAGTTCGGCAGCAAAGTAGCGAGTTAAGATATGTTCTATCTCTGCTGCCTTCTTTTGATGTGGAAGAGTCATCGCAAGCAGCTTAAATATTCTTCTATACGTATTCGAAGCTAATAAGATAGCCTTACGCGGTTCATCCTGATCGAAGTATGTCAAGCATAGGTGTATCAAGCGTTTAATCGAAACATGCAGCGCCGATGGCGAACTCCAATTACTTGTGAGCCACGAGGGAAGCCAATTTATATCTACATCTACTTTCTCTAGTTCTATCAGGAAATGTAAGGCGTGCATGTAAAAATAGTCGTTCACGTCTCTAGGATCATCAGGAAAAACTTTGCGAAGAACAGGAAACGACCACTTACTTACACAAGATGAAACGAGTTGTTCAGTCATAGTAGCTATATTGCTGAGCGCTTGCAAAATGAAAAAGTGAATGTCTACAATTTCGTCTATAGAAGCCTCAGCTAAATGCTGCGCATAATCATCTTTTTCTAATAAATTCATGGATTGAAAGTTTTAGAGAATTATAGAACGTTTCTCGCTTAGCCGCTTCTCAACAATTTGCTGAAACTCAACTACTCGACTCTGATTCATTTCGTGATCAAAAGCTCTATCTATCGCACGAATCACTCTCCGTTTGTAGAAAAACCATAAGTTGATAGGAGAAAGTACCCTGCGGAGTTGATCAAAATTTTGGGCTATTTCGGATATTAAAATGTTGAAAACAGGTTCAACAAGATTTACTTCTCTATCAAAGAGTTCAATCTTGTAACCATCACATAGTACGACCAGAGCAGCATCTATTTCGGGATGTGCGGCGTACTCTACCGCTTGACTAAGGTCTTTATAATCGAATGTTTTGCGGTTCAGATTTGGTCGCTTAGCTTCAACAAGTCAAAAATTACTTTCCCAAAGTGTTAAGTTGTAATCAATGTACTTGCTGGTTTTGCCTGCAAAAGAAATGTGCTTCTCTCTATCTACTGAGGAGAAGTCTCCCTTTCTGTGACCCATAATCCTCAGAATTGGGTTAATTATCTCTTCTCTTACTACAACGTTAAGTAAGAAATGATACTTATTACTGATGTCACCCTGAGCCGCAGGCGTTCTGTGACCCATAATCCTCAGAATTGGGTTAATTATCTCTTCTCTTACTACAACGTTAAGTAAGAAATGATACTTATTACTGATGTCACCCTGACCGCAGGCGTGAGGGTCTCGCCTTTCGTTCTCTGGCAGAGGAGTCAGCAAGGGCAGAGATTCTTTCACTTCACTTCTTTACGTTCAGAATGACATCACTCATTTTTTAATTAACAGAGTACTTACGTCAGCTTCTGTAAAATCTATAACATCAAGGATTTATATACGTTTTAGCTCAGTGATACTTATTTCATCAAGCAGTTCAAGGCTCTTATTGAGTAGAAAGTTATCCAAAGAGTAAGATTGATTCATAGATTTACAACGCAGAATTCCACTGAATATTGTGACCAATGTGAGGGCTGCTCCAAGCTTTCTGAACAGCCCTCTCCTTCCACCAACTAAGCCCTAAACATCTAGTTCGGCTAAGTGCGCATTCTCCTCAATAAACTTCCGGCGCGGCGGCACATTCGACCCCATGAGCATATCAAAGGTCTCAGTGGCGTCTAAGACATCCTCGATGGTCACTTTCTTGAGGATGCGCGTCTCGGGATTCATGGTCGTGTCCCACAGCTCCTCGGGATTCATCTCGCCTAAACCCTTAAAGCGCTGGATGTCCGCTTTGCGGTTGCGGTTCTCGCGCAAAAGCCGCTGCAAGTCCTGATCGGTGTAGACGTAGTTAGTCTCTTTCGCACGCCCAAATTTGACGCCGTAAAGAGGCGGCTGCGCCAGGTAGATGTAGCCTGCGTCCAGAAGCGGGCGCATGTAGTTGTAGAAAAACGTCAATAGAAGCGTGCGGATGTGGCTGCCGTCCACGTCGGCGTCCGCCATGATGATGATGCGGTGGTAGCGCACGGCGTCGAGGTTGAAGTGATTGTCGTCGCCTGTACCGTCGAGCCCTGCGCCGATAGCAGCGATCATCGCGCGGATTTCGGCGTTCTTGAGGATTTTACCGATCTGCGCCTTTTCGACGTTCAAGACTTTACCGCGCAAAGGCAAGATGGCTTGGAAGCGGCGCTCGCGTCCGCCTTTAGCGGAGCCGCCCGCCGAGTTACCCTCGACGATATAGAGTTCGCTGATGGAAGGGTCTTCCGACTGGCAGTCGGCGAGTTTACCCGGCAACTCGTCGTTATCAATGGGGTTGGCGCGGCGCACGAGGTCGCGAGCTTTGCGGGCTGCCTCACGCGCTTTCGCCGCATTGACCGCTTTCTCGATGATAGTCTTAGCGATCTTAGGGTTTTCTTCTAAGATGTCGTTGAGCTTTTCGTAAACAACCGACTGCACTGCGCTCTGCGCTTCGGGGTTTAGGAGCTTGACCTTCGCCTGCGACTCGAACTGCGGGTCGCCGAGCTTCACAGAGATGACGCACGAGATTCCCTCTAAGAAGTCCTCACCTGTGGGTGCGGGCTCGCCCTTCTTCATGAGATTTTTGGCTTTGGCGTAGGTGTTCAAAACGCGGGTGTACGCCGTTTTGAAGCCTGTCAAATGCGTGCCGCCGTCGCGGTTGGTGATCATGTTGGCGTAGGTCAAGATGGTCTGACCGTACGAGCCCGCGTGGAGCATCCCGACTTCGACCTCGATCTCGTCGGAGGTGCCTTCGATGAGCATAGGATTGTCGTATAAGCGCTTGCTGTCCCCGACTAAATCCTCAGCGAACGCGGCGACGCCGCCGTCCTCTTTGAACTCCTCGCGCTTGACCTCCGCGCCGCGCCTATCTTCGATGATGATTTTGACGCCCGCGGTGAGGTAGGCGAGTTCGCGCAGGCGGCGGCGGATGCGACCGTAGTCGAAGCCGGCGATGTCTTTGAAGATCTTGTGATCAGGCAAGAATGAGACTTTGGAGCCGGTGTCATCTTTTTTCGTCTTGCCAATTTGCGAGACGGGCTTAATTACCTCTCCCCTGTCGAAGCGGATGAGGTGGACTTTGCCGTCCGCTTTAACCTCCGCCTCGAGAAACACCGAGAGCGCATTGACCACCGACGAACCGACGCCGTGTAGACCGCCCGACACCTTATAAGCGTCCGAGTCGAACTTGCCGCCTGCGTGCAGCTCGGTGAAAATAACTTCGATGGCGGGGCGTCCCTCTTTCGCCATCGTACCGACGGGGATACCGCGCCCGTTATCCGACACGCTTGCGGAGCCGTCCGCGTTGAGCACAACTTCGACGGTGTCGGCGTGACCTGCTAGCGCCTCATCGATGGCGTTGTCGATGATTTCAGTTAAGAGCTGGTGATACCCGTCGATACCCGTCCCGCCCTGCACGTACATGGCGGGGCGTTTGCGGACGCCTTCTAACCCTTTAAGTACTTTGATGCTGTCTGCGCTGTAAACTGCCAAGGTGAGCCTCCAGAATGCGTATGCCTTCTGCAAATAATCGCTTATCAGCCCAAGACTAGGCTGACGAAAAACTGAGTTAAGCGGCGAATGTGGGACCAGCGTAGCGGCTGGTTAAACGCTTTATTGTAACACGTTTCGGGCGCAGCGGGCAAACCGGGAGACATGTCTATGACGGTAATTTCTCGTTTTTTGGGCGTTTTGAGACGTTCGGTCAACACTTCTAGCGGAACGTGCCTGTCACTCTTTCTTGGACTAAATTTTGCGTCCCCTCGAGCGCCAAATGCTAATCGCCCGGTGAAGGAAAAAGTCAAAGGTTTCACATCTCTAGGCGGCGCGCCTGTAAAAATACGGGTATGGCGTACTCGTTCGGACGATACACGGTTTTCATCTGCCTTTTACTCGGGAACTTGTCGCTCGCACAAGCGCCGTCGACTGAACCCGTGACCCTGCGGGTCGGCGCGGTACTCTCCCTTACGGGAACGGACGCGGCGCTCGGCAAGGCGCAAGACGCGGCGCTGCGCGCGTGGCAGAAGGGCGCGCAGCGGCGGGGGCTGTCCGTCGAGGTTCTCACCGCGGACGACAGGAGCAGCCCGGCAAACGCCGCGGCGGGAGCGGCGCAACTTATAGGGAGCGGCGTCCATGCGCTCTTTTGTTGCGGGACCTCGGAGGCGTTGGAGCGCCTCTTGCCCGCCGTGCAAGAGGCGGGCGTGCTGACGCTAGCGCCCCACGCCTTCGAACGTACCACCGCGGACTATTGGCTTTTCAGCCTCGTACCTGACCGGCAGACACAGATTCGCACGGTGGTGCTTAACGAGTACGCTAGAGGCTCAACCGACCTAGCCCTGTTGGGGTTGGAGGGCCCCTTAGGCGATGTCGCCGCCGGTGTTCTCCGAGGTTCGGACGTACGCCTCGTCGCGGAGGAGCGTTACGCGCCGGACGTGCGCACGCTCACCCCCGAAGCACTCTGGGTCGCCACACGGCAGCCTGGCGCGGTGCTCGTTTGGGGACATGCGGCGGACACGAACGTCGCCGTAGACGCCCTCTCTGGGCGCGGCTATGAAGGTCGCGTCTATATCAACCCAGAGGTCTACGAGGACGCGAACGTGTTGGAACGTGCAGACCTGCGGGGGACGCTCACCGTGAGCGACGCGCTGAGCGTCGAGGGAAGCGTGTCGCCCGGTCACCCGACCTACCCGGAAACGCGCCGCTTTATCTCCGCGCTGAGCGCCGTCTCAGGGGCGAATCGCCCGACGTCAGCCGGCGGCTACGCCTGGGACGCTATGACGCTCGCTGAGCGCGCCTTCGAAGAGCTGCTCGCTTACAACCGACTCGAGCCCAGTAACACCGCCGCCCTCCGCCAAGCGTTGCGCGACTCCTTCGTAGGGCTCGGACCCGTGACGGGCGCAGCCGCTGTCTACGACTACCACGAGGGTGACTCCGCGGGGGTTCAACCGGAATCGTTGGTGATCGCCGAAGTCGCGCGGGGGCGGCTAGTCGCGCGGTAAACGTAGCAGCTGGGGGCAGGCTCCGCACTCGCCTTTTTGTCGGCGACAGGGCTCCTCTACGTCGCCCGTCCCGCGCGTCATCCCCGAACGCCTCCTTCTTCGTGCCTAACGCGCAGGGACTAGAAGTGGTATGCTCGCCCAAATCCTTAGGAGGCGTCATAATTATGTCGCGTTATCTCAAGCGTTACGCAGTGTTGTTGCTCGGCGTGTGCGCCCTATTTTTAGTGGCGTGCAGCGAAGAGGCGATAACCGAACCCAGAGTACCCGAGCTTATGGCGGACACCTGGAACGAATTTTCGCCGGGCGGCGAAACCACCTGCGCGGACGGCTCACAGTACAAGTACTACGCCTATCCGGGCACCGAGAACAAGCTCGTCGTCGACTTTCAGGGCGGCGGCGCGTGCTGGAACGACGGGACGTGCTCATTGCCCATCGACGAACCAAACGATTTCGGCGTCTACAATAGCCGCGTGTTTGGCGAGCCCACACCGCTGGGTATCTACGACAAAACCAACCCCGACAACCCCGTCGGCGACTGGTACCACGCCTATATCCCGTACTGCACAGCGGACATCCATATCGGTAACAGCACACAGACCTATACGAATACGACCAGTGGGGAAGAGATCACCGTGCAGCACAAGGGTCAGGTCAACGCACAAGCGGTCTTAAACTGGGTTTTTGAAGAATTTGAAGCGCCCGAAACAATTTTTGTGACGGGTTGCAGTGCGGGCGCATATGGCTCAATCGCCTACACGCCGCAGATTCAAGAGAGGTACCCTGACGCAGAGGTTTACCAGATGGGCGACTGCGGCGCGGGCGTCACCCCGGAGGCGTTCTTCGAGGGCGAGGACGGCGTCAGCCGTTGGAACACCGAGAGCGTACTCACCGAGCTTATCCCCGAGCTTGACCTGAGCGGTGGTCTCAACGCAACCTTTCTTACCAACATCTACGAAACGGTGGGAGAAACCTACCCCGAGAGCGTCGTCTCGCAGTACAATTCAGCCTTCGACGGCATTCAGATTTACTTCTACGCGCTGCAGCAGGGCGCGTCTTTTCAGCCGAGCCCGGAGGAGCTGGAGAGGGCGACGCGGGAGTGGACAGCGGGCCTAGACGCTTCGCTCGGCGCGATCGCGGAAGGTACAGATAACTTCTACTTCTACACCTCGCTGCTCGACAACGATGACAGCCTGGAGAACGGCACGACGCACTGCATCATCGGCAGGCCAGAGTTCTATGAGTACCCAGACAACGGTGATGGCAGTATCTCTACGCCCTTCGTCTCGTGGGTAGACGACCTCGTGAACGGGCGCACGGACGAGTTGGAGAACGTCTCGCCGAACGCACCCGAAGCCGCGTCGCTCAACTAACCGCGTAAAGTGCAGAAAGGAGGGGGCTCGAGTCAGACTCGAGCCCCCTCCACTTACCCGAATCTACACCTCTAAGTCCGTCAGCCACAGAAGCTGCTCGTGAGCGCTGACCGCTTGGGCGGGGTAGTTTTCAACGTCCTTCTCGCCGTGCAGCGTCGCCTGGAGCGCGTCACGCTTCTTCTCACCCTGCACCAAAAAAGCCACCGTGCGGCTCTGGCTAAGCAAAGGTACCGTGAAGCTGAGCCGCGTGTTTTTTCCTTCGGGCTGGACCACGGTGGTCCAGCCTTCCTCGTGCACAGCGTCCGTACCTGGAAAGAGGCTCGCGGTGTGTCCGTCGTCGCCTAAACCTAAAAAGGTCAGGTCGAAGTGCGGCGTATCGCCTAAGACCTCGCCGATGATCGCCGCGTAGGAATGCGCCGAGCGCTCCGGCTCGTCCGCTAAGTAGGGCCACGGGTGCACCTGCCCGTCCGGTATCGGCACGTGCCGGACGAGGTGCTCTTTAGCTGCGCCGAAGTTGCTGTCGTCATGGTCGTGCGGGACGAAGCGCTCGTCGCCCCAGAAAAGCTGCGTCTGCGTCCAAAAGGGGGCGTCGCGGTACGCCTCGACCAGATGGGCGTAGACCTCGAGCGGCGTACTCCCTCCCGAAAGCGCGACGAAGAAGCGCCCTCTCGCCTCGATGCTCCGCTGCGCCGCCTCTACAAAAAGCTGCGCTCCTGCTGCGCCGACATCTTCAACCGTCTGAACCTCTCGCTGCATCTTCGTCTCCTTTATCATCGTCTTGTTTGAGGTCGCGAATCAAGTAGAGTGTAAGCGCTAGGAGGGCAATCGCGCCAGCGTAGATGAGCAGATCGAGCGACTCTTTGAATTCAATCTGCGTCAGGTACTCGAAAAAGCGGATGATAAAAACGAGGATGATCGCCTTGCCTAAGCGGTTTTTAAGCCCCTCTAAGTCGCCCACTTTCAAGGTCGAGCCGAGCGTCTTGTCGTCCGCTGGCTCGATGCGGTCGATGAAGAGTTCGTACAGCCCTAGCGCAACAATGATTACAATAGCGGCGAGCAGCCCCGAATCCACCGCTTTAAGAATCTCAGAGATAGAATCTTCAGGTTTGGTTTTATAGAAGGCCGAGACGATGTCCATGACGGTGCGGTAGCATAGAAATCCCGCGCCGACGATCAGCGCCAAAACGGGTGCGAGGAGCAGCCAACGCACCTGTATCAGAATCCACTCGAAGATGCGGCCAAGTCTCATAAGCCGCAGTTTACGCGCCGAGCCTCTCCGACATTTCGCGGTAGCTCTAAAAGTGCGCAGTGCGCCGTCGTGCTTGGTAAGCTGGGCGTATGGATGTGTCCAGAGAAGACGCCTACGCCCTTATGACCGAGTGGACGGAGTCCGAGTCGTTGCGCAAACATATGCTCGCTGTAGAGAGCGCCACAGCCGCTTACGCCCGCGAGTTCGGCGAGAACGAGGAGCTGTGGCGCACCGCCGCGCTCCTGCACGACTTCGACTACGAAAAGTACCCCGAACCCAGCGAAGAAGGACATCCTTATGTTGGCGTTAGGCACCTTGAAGAGAGAGGCTATCCCGACATCGTTACAGACGCCATCATGGGACATGCGGACTACACGGGTGTGCCGCGCGAGACGCTCCTAGCCAAGACGCTCTACGCCTGCGACGAGATTACGGGGCTCATTACCGCCGCCGTGCTGGTGCGCCCTGACAAAGATATTCGCAATCAGACGCTCAAGAGTCTAAAAAAGAAATTTAAGGATAAAGCGTTTGCCAAGGGTGTAAACCGTGAGGATGTGGTGCGCGGCGCGGAGGAATTGGACGTTGAGTTGTGGGAGCACGTCGCCTTTGTGCTCGCCGCGATGCAGCGCGACGCCGAGACGTTGGGGCTTGACGGGCGGTTAGCCTAACCCGTAAAAGAGGGGCAGAGGTCACCACGACCTCTGCCCCTTAGCGAATCACACTATTTCACCCTGTTTCGTTGGTTTAGTTGCTCCCCCGCGGCTCGTTTGGAATCTCTTCAAACGCTTCGGGCGAGCTTAAAAGACGCCAGTTCCACTCACCGTCGCGGCGCGGCGGCCAAATCACGGCGCTCGCCTGACCCGCCACGGCGATGCTGTCGATCGGTCCAAAGTAGCGCGAGTCCTCGCTGCCGCCGGGCGAGCGGTTGTCGCCCATGATGAAGTAGTGACCTTCGGGGACGATGAGTTCGTGCAGAAAGGGCTCGCCTTCGGGCGCGTCCGCCGGAATCGGGGCGAGGGCGTCTACGGTGCCGCCATAAAAGAACTGCGTCTCGGGGTTGCTGACGGGAGCGGGCTCCAAACCGCCCAAGCCGCCCTCGAAGGTGCCGGAGATGAGCCCCTGAAAGTCCGTCACCTCGCCGTTATTCGCCTCGACGACCGGAAAGGTGATGGGCTCGGGGCGAATCTCGCCGCTCTCGGTGATAAAGCTCTGGTCGAGCGCTTCGCCGTTGACGTAGACCTGCCCCTCTTGAATGTAGAGGTGGTCGCCCGGCACACCGATGACGCGCTTAATGAAGAAGCTGCGCCGCCCCGAACGCTGCGAGTTAGGCGAGTTGGCGGGCTCGCGGACCACCACGATATCGCCGCGCTCATACGGTCCTAAAATTCCAGCGCGCCTCAGCCAGGTGTCGTATTTAGGAATAAACACCCTGTCGCCCGTGAAGAGCGACTGGGGGAGCCTGCCGCTGCCGCCGTCTAAGTTCGGGCGCATCGAGCGGCCCACGACGCCCACTGTCGTAAAGATGAAGGTGACGATGAGAAACGCCACGACGAGCGCTTCGGCGTAGCCCCGGACTTCTGCCCAAAAGCGCTGAGAGGCGGTTTTTTTTGCTGGTTTTTCACCCGACTGTTCAGGTGCGGTCGCTTCAGTTGCCATAACGTGTAGTGTACCCCTTCGCGTTGACGGCTCCTTCGGCTAGGGCTACGTGAGCACTTGCAAATGGGGCGACAGGTGCGGTGCCGAGGTGCGGCGTGGCGCGGTAGGTTGAAAGGGAGATTGTTGCTGAATTCATGGTTGGATTCTTTCTTAACGATGTGGAATTTTGGTGCAGACTTGACGCACGCTGGGTTTTGCTGCACCTACTTCATATTCATAGCGAGGTGCTTAGGTATCCCTTCGGGTGGCGTGTACGCCTCGATGACCTCTTCAGAGAGCAAGCCCGCCTGGCCGAGAACGCGCATCGCTTCCCACTCGCCGAGCGCTACGATTTCGTCGAAGGCCCAGAACGACTCGACGCGCACGTGGGGCATGGCGTGTTGCACCCGCACGTCGGCGGGGTGCATGTTGTACTGGATTTCGGTCAGGATGCTCTGCATGATGTCCGTAGAGCGCAAAACCATCTGCGCCATGAGGCTGCGGCGCTCGAGCTTGATCGTCGCCGTCATCCGCCGCCACCAGTTCTCGTCGCCCGGGGGGTCCGAAAAGGCGGCGCGGCGCGGCGCGGTGGCGTCGCTGGCGACCGCGTAGTTCGCGCCTAAAAAGGCGACCGCGTTCACGGGCAAATTATTCACGATGCCGCCGTCCGCCAGCATCCGCCCGTTGAAATTCACGGGCTCGAACGCGCCGGGGTAGCAGCTAGACGCCCGCACCGCCGTCACCAGGTCGCCTTCTAAGATGAAGACCTCGTCGCCCGTCTCCACGTCCGTCGTCGCAATCGCGAGCGGCTTCTTTAGCGCGCTGAAGTCGGCGGGCAGGTGCAGCGCCAAGAGGTCGTGGAGCTTTTCGCCCTTGAGGAGACCCGCTTGCATGGAGAAGTCCAGGAGATGACGCCACGAGACCGACTTGGATAGATCGGCGATCTCGTCGGCGCTGTAGCCGCTCGCGTAGAGCGCCCCTAAGATCGCGCCGATAGACGTTCCCGCGACCACGTCCACGTGGATATTCGCCCGCTCCAACACGCGCAACACGCCGATATGCGCGAAGCCCCGCGCGCCGCCGCCGCTCAGAATAAGCCCGACCTTGCGCGTTCTGCCCTTATTTTTAGCGGGACCTTCCGTCAACTCCATAGGAGACTACTCTACCACCGCTAGATGAACCCTAAGGGTGTGAATGTAAGCAGTTCCACAACATACTGAGACAGAATGCCGCAGATATCATCTTATAAGGTGCGTGCTAAACGCTGCTTTGTAGAGTGAGAGTGTTGCTTCGCAGAACTACGTACACTCAGACCAGATGATACCTGCTATGTGAACGAAAAACCCTATACTTGTAGCCTGATGATTCCCCGAGTGCCCGAACGCTTAGAAACCGAGCGCCTCACCATCCGCCGACCGCGCGTGGAGGACGTGGACGCGATCTACACCTCGGTGCGCGAATCGCTCAGCGAACTCTCACCCTGGATGGCTTGGGCGACGCCTGTGTACTCGCGCGAAGGCTGCGAAGAGAACACCCGCGACGCCGTCGCCCAGTTCATCACCTGTCAGAACTTGCGCTACCACTTTCACGACAAGGAGACGGGCGAGCATATCGGCAACAGCGGCCTCCACCGGATCGACTGGAAGGTACCCAAGTTCGAGATCGGCTACTGGTGCCGCACTTCGAGAGCCGGACAAGGTTACGTGACGGAGACTGTTCGTGCGCTGACAAAACTCGCTTTGGAGGACTTCGGGGCGGCGAGGGTCGAGATTCAGTGCGACGATGAAAACGAGCGAAGCGCGCGAGTCGCGGAGCGGTGCGGGTACGGGCTCGAGGGCGTTTTGAGGCGCTACTCGAGGGGCGTAGACGGCTCCTTGCGCGACACTCGCATCTACGCGGTGACGCAAGTGGAAGCACAAAAATAGGGACGCACCGGCGGTGCGCCCCTCTTTGACCTACACAAGAATCTGGACTTAGTTATTGCCGCCCTGACCCTCGGGTGCGGCGAGCGTCGCTTGGACCGTTTGCTCTTCGCCGTCGCGTAAGATTCTCAAGTCGACCGTGTCGCCTGCGCTTTGGCTCGAGATGACCTGCTGAAGCTCCTGCGGCGTCGTCACCTCTTGACCGTTCACCGCGAGGATGATGTCGCCGCCCACGGGCACAGCTTCACCGTCTATGTCGACTGTGAATTCGCCCGCTTGCAGCCCGGCTTGCTCGGCAGGGCTGCCCGGCTGCACGGCGGTCACGGCGACGCCTTGGTCGGGCAAGCCTAAGCTGCTACGCACCCCTTCAGGATAGTTTTGCACGTCGAAGATGCCGACGCCTAGGCGCGGACCCGAAGGTTGCTCAGCTGCGCCGCCCGTGTCCTCTTGAGGCGCTTGCGCCTGCCTCTCCTGCGGCACCACGGAGAGCGTGACGGGCACGGTCATCTCTTCGCCGTTGCGCCAGATGCGCAGCTCGACGGTGTCGCCCTCCTCTTGCGCGAAGATAAGCCGCTGCAGTTCACCCGAACTCGAGACCTCTTGACCGTCTACGGAGAGAATCACGTCGCCGCCCGCCGGGATGGGCTGACCGTCCACCGTGACTTCGAACTGACCGCCCTGCAGGCCGGCTCTCTCGGCTGCGCTGCCCGGCGCAACCTCTAGGAGCGCCACGCCCTCTTCGGGCAAATTCAGCTCCTGGCGAACGCTGTCGGGGTAGACGTCGACGCTGGCGATGCTCGCGCCGAGCCGCGCCCGCGTCGAGAGGTCGGTGACGCCGCCCGACTCCAACTGCGCCAAGCTGCTCTGCAAGAGGTTGCTAGGCACCGCGAAGCCGATGCCGATGTTGCCCCGCTGTCCTAAACCGCCGCCTTGCCCGGGGATGATGGCGGTATTCACGCCGATGAGTTCACCCCTCGAGTTCAGAAGCGGACCACCCGAGTTGCCGGGGTTGATCGCCGCGTCGGTTTGGATCAGGGGAATGTCCGCCTCGCCAACACCTGGCAAACTGCGCCCCACGCCCGAGACGATGCCGATGGTCACGGATGAGTTAAAGCCGAAGGGGTTGCCGATGGCGATGGACTTCTGACCGATACTCAGCTCGTCCGAGTTGGCGAAGGGGATCGGCGGGACGCTCGTGACGCTCTCTGGCAACTCGTCAGGATTTTGCAGTTCTAAAAGCGCCAGATCGTAAAGCGCGTTCGCGCCCACGACGCGCACCGGGTACGCCTCGTCGTTGCTGGGAAACGTCACCGTGACTTCGGAACCTTCGGTGAGGTTCACGCTACCGTCTTGCAAGGCGGCGCGCACCACGTGGTAGTTCGTGATGATGCGCCCCTGCTCGTCGATCACGAAACCACTGCCTGCGCCCTCGACGGGCTGCGGCTGTTGCGGCTGCTGACCCTGCCCAGGCTGCCCCGGAAGCTGGTCAAAAAACTCGCGGAACTGCGGGGGGAGCTGCTCTAAAAAGTCATCGGGCAGGTTCTCGGGCAGTGAAGGGTTGGTGACCTGCTGCCCCCGCGCGGTCACGTTGACCGACACCACGCTCGGACCATACTCTTCGACCACACTGACTGTATTCTGCTCGTACTCCAAAAGCCCGCCGTCCGGCGACGTGCTCTGCGCGCTCGTCTGTTCGCCGCTCTGGCCGCCCGTTTGTTGCGCGGTAACTGCGCCCGTTCCGACCACACTAAACGCGCCGAAACCTAGCAGCGCCATCACGCCTAGCGAAAGAAATAGTCGTCTCGCGTTCACTATGTCACTCCTCTTAGATTGTCCTATTTAGGGATAGCCCTGCAATCTTAGCTATAAGCTTACCCACCCGCTATGAGTCTCTCTCATGAAGGCGGTGAAGTCTGTGAGGCAAAGTCATGTTTCGTCTTAACCTCGCTTTAATCTAAATCGGGAATACAAAAGTATCCCCTGACGCGTACGCTGCTCGACTGCCTCCCACACAGGTTTAGCGCGGTTTTACCCTCGGCAGAGGTTCTACAGGGAAAGCGCGCGGCTGTGCGCAGTGAGAATTTTAGCCGGGCGGCTCGAGGTAAGCTTTATCTAATCTAGCGGTCATGTGAGAAACCACGTAGCCGATCAACGGAGCCATACGTCATGCAAGAGCCTCTCAAAAATTTCATCAAGTTCGCAACAAATCTCCATAAACCCGACGGTTCGCCCAACGTCTTCGTTTTCGCGACGCCGCGCGGCGGCTCGACTTGGCTCGCGGAGCTTATTTTGAGTCAGCCGACCTTCAAGGCGATCGACGAGCCGCTCAACCTCGAATACGAAAAGATCAGAAACCGCTCCGGCATTTATAGTTGGCAAGCGCTCTACGACGAGTCGGCAACGGCGGCGCTACACACCTATTTTGAGGGTATATGCAGCGGCAAGCTGCACTTTAAGGACACGAACTTCCGGCACAACAAGCACTACCGCTTCCTGACGCGGCGCATCGTCTTCAAAATGCTTCGCGGCGGCGGCGACAGGA
Organism: Trueperaceae bacterium; assembly: GCA_965213925.1. Classification (GTDB taxonomy): domain Bacteria; phylum Deinococcota; class Deinococci; order Deinococcales; family Trueperaceae; genus CBDBZX01. Next base: position 2,231,453 of record OZ243927.1, on the reverse strand, counting down.
TCAACTGGTTTCGCGACACCTTTAATGGGCGCATCGTGTTTTTAGTCCGTCATCCTATCGCGGTGAGCCTTTCGCGCAAAGAGCTGTGGCGCTTAGACGCCTTTATGACGAGCGACTATAAAGAGCACTTTACGAACCAGCAGTTGGCGTTCGCCGAAAAGATCGTCCGCTCGGGGTCGCACCTCGAACGCGCGACGCTGCACTGGTGCTTCGAGGTCGCGGTGCCGCTCAAACAGATGACGGATGACTGGGCGGTGATCTCTTACGAGCAGCTCGTCGTAGACCCCGCCCCGGTGCTTAGAGAACTCGCGCGCAAGCTCGAGCTGCCCGCGCTGCACCTCATGGAAGAGCAGCTACACGTCGCCTCTAACTCAACCTATAAGTCAGACGAGAAGACGCAGCAGATGCTCAGCGGCGCGTACGAACGCGACTACCTCATCAAGAAGTGGCAGGACAAGGTGACGCCGGAGGAGGAGCGGCGGGTGATGGAGATACTCGCCTGCTTCGAGCTAGATACCTATAGCGCCGGCGACGCCTTACCCAATCGGCGACTCTGGATACGGTAGGCGTTTAGCTGCGCCACGAGTAGGGCTGCGCGGCTCAGCGGCAACGTCCCGCCGCTAAGCGTGAGCAAATTACGAGCGCAAAGAGCACCCTGGCGAGTAAGATCTGGTTTGAGCTATCGCTTGAGAGGACGCCCGCGCGCATCAGAAGCTGATGTCCGCGCGGTACAAGCTCAGTGGTGACGTTGGCTGCTGCACGCGCGCCGCGTCTTCCGGCTTAGACCAAACGGCTCAGCCGAGAGTTTGTAGCGGTTGCCGAAACCACGACCTTATGAATAGAACGGTGATCATGAACGAAACGTTGAAACGCCTTGTAAAGTCCGCCATGAATATTCACAGACCTGACGGTTCGCCTAACGTCTTCGTCTTCGCCATGCCGCGCGGCGGCTCGACCTGGCTCGCGGAGCTTGTTTTAAGTCAGCCGACCTTCAAGGCGATCGACGAGCCGCTCAACCTCAAACAGAAGCGAATCAGAGACCGTTTAGGAATCAGCAGTTGGCAAGGGCTCCACGGTGAGCGAGCAGAAGCGGCGCTGCAGGCTTACTTCGGGGATATATGCAGCGGCAAGCTGCACTTTAAGGACACGAACTTCCGGCACAACAAGCACTACCGCTTCCTGACGCGGCGCATCGTCTTCAAAATGCTTCACGGCGGCGAGGATAGGATTAACTGGTTTCGCGACACCTTTAATGGGCGCGTCGTTCTGTTGCTGCGACACCCCATCGCGGTGAGCCTTTCGCGCAAAGAGCTGTGGCGCTTAGACGCCTTTATGACGAGCGACTATAAAGAGCACTTTACGGACCAGCAGTTGGCGTTCGCCGAAAAGATCGTTCGCTCGGGGTCGCACCTCGAACGCGCGACGCTGTCGTGGTGTTTTCAGATGGCCGTGCCCCTCAAACACGCAGCGGACGACTGGGTCGTCGCTTCTTACGAACAGCTCGTTGTAGACCCCGCCCCGGTGCTTAGAGAACTCGCGTGCAAGCTCGAGCTGCCCGCGCCGCACCTCATGGAAGAGCAACTTCACGTGAGGTCCAAGTCGACGTACAAGTCAGATGAGAAAACGCAGCAGATGCTCAGCGGCGCGTACGAACGCGACTACCTCATCAAGAAGTGGCAGGACAAGGTGACGCCGGAGGAGGAGCGGCGGGTGATGGAGATACTCGGCGTGTTCGAGCTAGACGCCTACACCGCCGGAAACCCGCTACCCCATGACAAATTCTGGTTGAAGTGAACTCGGGGCTGCATGTTGAGCGTCTAAAGCGCTCAATGCGCCGACTTCACAAGCAGTGAGTTTATCTCTTTGCACCGTTCCTTTTAGAGGTCATCCCATGACACAACGCTACAAATACCCGCGCACGCCGCATCTTCCCTGGTCGCCGGGCGCATCGGGCGGTGACACCTACCTCGTGGACACGTACGCTTTCGGAGGTCGAGAAGTCATTATCACTGAGAAATACGACGGCGAGAATACGACACTCTATTCCGACGGTTTGCACGCGCGCAGCTTGAACTCTAAGCATCACCCCTCCAGAACCTGGATTAAAGCCCTGCACGCTAGGGTCGCCCACGACATCCCGAGTGGTTGGCGGCTCTGCGGCGAGAACCTCTACGCGCAGCATTCGCTTCACTATGAGGACTTGCCGAGCTACTTCATTCTCTTTTCGGTATGGGATGAGTCGAACCAGTGTCTGACTTGGGACGACACGAGGCGTTGGGCAGCGCGGTTGGGGCTCGAGCTGCCCCGTGTTTTCTACCAAGGACTATGGAATGAAGAGGTCTTAAAATCCGTGAGCTTAGACCCCACAAAGCAAGAAGGCTACGTCGTCAGATTGGCAACCTCTTTCTCTTACGGTGCGTTCGGGCGTTCCGTCGCCAAGTGGGTGAGAGCGAGCCACGTGCAGACGGATGAACACTGGATGCACCGCGCGGTCGTGCCGAACAAACTTAGGGAAACGTAACTTCTGTGACACCAGCATTACTCATCGACGCTATCAAACAGGGTAAAACGCCGGACTTTCAGACGTTCAAAGAGGTGTTGGGCGCTGTATTCCCTCTACTCGGCGAGTTGCACGCTACGCCGCAAGACCCCAAGTGGCACGGCGAAGGGAACGTAGAGACTCATACAGCGTTGGTGTTGGGGCAAGTCTACAACCTCCTCCAAACTGAAGCCGCGCACCTCTCTCCCGAAAAACGCACCATCCTTGTCCTGGGCGCGATGCTCCACGACACCGGTAAACCCTTGACGACGCGCACCAGCTTGATTGGGGGTCAAGAGCGCACCGTCTCGCCGCGCCACGCGGATAGAGGACGCTCATATTTGGCATACCGACTGCCTGAGCTTGACCTCTCCCCTGCTGAAATAAACGGTGTGATGGCGCTCGTCGGACACCATCATGACCCTAAGCGGTTGGTGATGAACGACGCGCCCGACTCTGCGTATAGACGTCTAGCGCGGCTCGTAGATTTGGAACTGGTGTACTGGCTCGAGCGCGCCGACTTGAGGGGTCGCTTAGCGAAAGATTTAGAGGAGCAGTTGGATACGCTGGAGCTGTTCAAGCTCCTCGCGCAAGAGGTCGGCGTTTGGAAGGTGAGCGTGAGCGACCCCTACGCGCACTGGCAAGAGGTCGTAGACGCCGAAATGAATACGTTCGACCTAAAAACACGCGAGGTCACGCTGCAAAGAGGCATTTTAGACGCAGAGGCGGGGCTCATCTCTACGCCGCACGAAGCAGTGGCGCGGGGCTACCCTTTCCGTGAGGGGTTCGCACACCTCGCCGTCATGTGCGGTCCGAGCGGCGCGGGTAAGAGCAGTTGGATAGCGGAGCATCTGCCGGAGTTCCACGTTATTTCACTCGACGATATCCGCGAAAACCTGACGGGCGAGCGCGGCGACCAGAGCAAGAACGGTCAGGTATTGCAGAACGCGAAGGCGCAGCTAAAAGCGCATTTACGTAATAAAGAGCAGGTTGTATGGGACGCAACGAGTTTGACTAGAAACCAGCGCAGCGCGGTCTTAGCTCTCGGTTTCGACTACGGCGCGCTGACGACGCTCGTAGCGCTGCAACCTTCTGTCACCGACCTCTTCGTCCGCAACCGAACAAGGCAAGACGCCGTACCCGACCCTGTTTTAGCGGCGCAAATCGCTAAAACAGACTTTCCTTACGCAGACGAGGCGCACCGCGTTATACTCAGGGTTACCTAAATATGACCCGGACCGACACCTTAACCAACCCCAACGACTTAGCCCTCCTCATCGAGGTCGCCATGCTCTACTACGAAGAGGGTCGCACCCAAGCCGAAATCGGGCGGCGGGTCGGCACCTCGCGCTCGACGGTCTCTAGGCTCTTACAAGAAGCCAGAGCGCGCGGCGTCGTACAGATTTCGATCGACTACAGTCTGGCGAGGGACAGCTTGCTGGAACGAGAACTCAAGGCGCACTTCGACCTCAAAGAAGCGCGCGTGCTGCGCAGTTTTGGACGTTCAGAGGGTGAGGTCATCGGCGGGATGGGGCAGCTCGCGGCGAGCTATTTAGACGAGGTCGTTACGGACGGGATGATCGTGGGTGTCTCGTATGGGCGCTCGGTGGCGAGCGTCGTGCAGCGTGTCAAGTCTAAGAGCCTCGCCGACATCGTCGTCCTTCAAGTTATCGGCGCGTTGGGCTCGGGTAATCCTCTGCAAGACGGTCCCGACTTGGCGCGGCAACTCGCCAACCTCTACGGCGGGGCGTACCGCTACCTCCACGCGCCTTTGATGGTCGAGAGCGCGCGGACGCGCGCGCTACTCACACAGGAGCCGCTCGTCAAAGACCTCTTACAAATTGCCCGCCAAGCGGACGTGATTTTGATGGGCGTGAGCCCTCTGACGCCTAGTGCGGCGGGGCTCATCTTTGCGGACTACTTGAGTAAGGCGGACTTGGAGCGCCTCAGCGCTAGCGGCGCAGTCGGGCACATGTGCGCTCAGTTCTTTGATGAAGACGGAACCCTCACCGACACGCTCTTTAACGAGCGGGCGATCACGATCGGGTTAGAGACGCTGCGAGACGTGCGCGAAGTCGTCACCGTTGCGGGCGGTTTGGGGAAAGCGCAAGCTATTTTAGGTGCCCTGCGCGGCGGCTACACGGATGTGCTCGTGACGGACGATGCGGCGGCGCGAGCGGTGTTGCTACGAGCGTAATGCGGGCTCCAGCAAACGAGCATAGCGAGTTGAAACAGCGACGGATGCCGGTGAGTAACGCAGGGGTGCGAATGCATTTTGCAGTGGATTCACCCGGAATCTATATAACCTGCTAGAGAGGGCTCCATACCCTCTTCGAGAGGTCATACGGATCCCGCTTAGTGCCCTATCACCGAGAAAAAGCCTCGGTGACAGTCCACACCGCTCCATCCGTATATAGCAAGTATCATTTGGTTTGAGCCAATCCGAGAAGAGGGAACGCAGTCTAGCGCGCACGTTTGGAAATGATACTTGCGTGATTCAAGCTCAGTGCTTATGTGAACTGCTATATTTCTTCTTACTCGCTGCGCTCGAATTGATTCGCTAACATAGCGAATCAATCGGAATCCGTATCAAAGGATGCTCACGTGTGATAGTCCGCGTTGATCCGCACGTAGTCCGCCGAGAGGTCGCAACCCCACGCTTTCCCTGCTGCTTCACCTACGCCTAAGTCAACCTCAATGGAGAGGTCGGGCGCGTCCATCTTACGGGAGACCTCCTCCGCGTCAAATGCTCGAGCCTCGCCGCAATAAACCTCTTGACCTTGCACACGAATGGAGAGTTTAGCGAGGTCGAGTGCCACGCCTGTTGCGCCTACAGAACTTAAAATGCGCCCCCAGTTCGGGTCGTTGCCGTGCGCCGCCGCTTTGACCAAAGGGCTGAGGACAACCGCCCTAGCCGCCCGCCTCGCTTCTTCTACATCTTTTGCCCCCGTCACTTGAACGGTAAGGAGCTTCGTCGCCCCTTCACCGTCCCTGGCGATCTGTTTCGCCAAATCCTGGCAGACGCTGAGGAGCGCCCCTGTGACCTCTTCCGTATCGGCTAGGGTTTGCTGGCTCGAGAGTAAGAGCGCCGTGTCGTTGGGCGACGTGTCCCCGTCCACCGTCACTTGGTTGAAACTCCCGTTGACGACCTCAGCCCACACTTCGCGCAGGTCGGCTTGCGGCACGTCGGCATCTGTTAGAACAAACGCCAGCATCGTCGCCATGTTCGGGTGAATCATACCGGAGCCTTTGGCGACGCCGACGACCCGTGCGCCGCCCCCCAGTTCGACCTCAGCCGTTTTGAGTACAAGGTCAGTGGTGAGAATCGCTGCGGCGATGGGTTCTACCTCTCCCGAAAGCGCCACGTTCGGGAGTGCCGCCTCGATCTTACCCACAGGCAGAGCGTGACCGATGACGCCGGTGCTTAGCGTCAAGACCTCTTGAGAGACAACCCCCAACCTCTTCGCCACCGCCGCCACGAACGCCTCGTTCGCCGCCACGTCCCCTTGCGCCGCGCAGTTCGCGTTGCCGCTGCTGATCGCAACCGCGCGAACCTCTTCACCCGATCCATAACGCTGAGCATTTCGCGTCACAAAGGGCGCTTTAAGCGTGTTTGTCGTCGAAGCTAGTGCCCAGCTCAGCCCGACCTGTCCAGCGATAAGCGCCAAGTCCGGCTTACCCGACGCCTTGATGCCCGTCGCCACGCCCGCCCCGCGAAATCCTTTCGGTAACCTCATAGGTATACTCATGGCCACACCCCCTGCGTAAAAAGCCCGAGCGTCTCCTCGAAACCCATCATCAGGTTGAAGTTGTGCACCGCTTGCCCCGCCGCGCCCTTACCCAAGTTGTCGATGACCGCCATCGCCACGATGTGCCCACTTCGCTCGTCATAGCGCACACTGAGGACGCATCTGTCACCTCCATAGACCGCCTTGGTTTGCGGCAAGTCCGTCTGCACGCTGACGAGCGGTTCATTTTGATAGAAAGACCCGTAAAGCTCGAGCAAACTCTCGTTGCTAAGAGGTCTATCTGTCTCCTCGGGTCTCGTATGGCAGGTCGCTAAAATACCTCTCGTCATCGGAACGAGATGCGGCGAAAGCGTTACAATTGGCTTGTCGAACGCCTCGTGCGTCTTCAGATGCCGTCCCATGTGTTGTACCCGTCCCAACGTCGCCTCGATTTCGGCGGTGTGGCGGTGCGTCCCCGCAACTTTGTACGGTCTCATGTCCTCGTTGAGTTCAGGGTAGTGCAGCCCCAAACTCGGACTGCGCCCCGCCCCCGACACGCCCGAAGCGTTGCTGATGACTGTACCGCGTCCTAACAGCCCGTGCGCGGCAAGCGGTGCGAGGGCGAGGATGGCAGCCGATGAGTTGCACCCCGGATTCGCGACAAGCTCCGCCCCCCTCAACTCGTCGCGGTGAAGCTCAACGAGACCGTACACCGCGCGTTCGTAAAGCTCAGGGTGGGGATGCTCGCCGTACCAGTGGGCGTACTCGTCCGGTGGCAAGCGGAAGTCAGCGGAGAGGTCGATGACTTTGCAGCCTGCGTCCAGTGCCTGTTTGACAAGAGGTGCCGTTGCGCCGTGCGGGGTGGCGCAGAAGAGCACGTCACAAGATTCGATCACGGCGTCGTTATCCTGGAAGGTTAAAGGAAAGTGCCCGACGAGTTGCGGCCAACACGCGCTGACGTTCTGGTCGATGAATTGCCTCGAGGCAACGCTTGTCACCTCCACCTGCGGATGAACCGCTAAGCGCCGCAAGAGGCCCGCACCACCGTAGCCGCTCGCGCCGAGAATGCCGACTCTTACTTTATCCGCCACGCCTAATCCCTCAAAAGCTGAAAGAGGATGGCTTTATGCGCGTGTAGCCTGTTCTCCGCTTGGTCGAAGACGCGGCTACGCTCGTGGTAGACGGCGTCTTCGGTGCACTCTTCGCCGTAGTGCGCGGGCAAGTCGTGCATGAAAATACCTCTTTCGGAGAGGTCAGCGAACCATTCGGGTGTCACCGTGTAGCCCGCGAACGCCTCCCTGCGCCGCTCGGTCTCCTCCTCTTGTCCCATCGAAATCCACACGTCGGTGTAGAGCACATCTGCCCCTCTCGCCGCCGCCCTCGGGTCTCGCTCGATGGTCACGTCCGCGCCGCTCTCCCGCGCCTGTTCTAAGACGCCCTCGTCCGGGTCGAACCCTTCCGGGCAGGCGATCGTCAGGGAGGTTCCCGCGTGCATCGCCGCGTAGAGGTGCGAGTTGGCGACGTTGTTGCCGTCGCCGACGAAGCAGACTTTGACGCCCTCTAAAACGCCAAACTCCTCTTTGAGCGTGAGGTAGTCCGCCGTGAGCTGACAGGGGTGCACCAAATCTGAGAGCCCGTTGATAATCGGTACGTGCGCGTAGCGGGCGAGTTCTACGAGCGTCCCGTGCCCATAGGTCCGTGCCATGATGCCCTCGACCCAGCGCTCTAAGTTGTGCGCCACGTCCTTGATGGTCTCGCGCACGCCCCAGCCGATGTAGTTCTGACTCAGCAGCACCGAGTGTCCGCCGAGTTGGTACATGGCGATGTCAAACGTCGAGCGCGTGCGCAAGGACTGCTTCTCGAAGATCATCGCGATCGTTTTACCCTGCAAATAGAGCGGACGTTCGCCGCGCTTAAAGTTGTTTTTCATGATGTGAGCGCTTTGCAAAAGCCCCCTAAATTCTTCTTTAGAGAGGTCGGCGAGAGAGAGGAGGTCGCGTCCTTTCAGGCTGTCAACGGCGGGTACGTCGGCGGTAGTGGTCATTAGAAGTCCTTCCGGCTCGAGTCGTTACGTCAATATCATTACGTTTTCGCAAGTATTATCCCTCAGCGCGTGCGCGAAGCCGACGCTTCTTCCAGCGAGGGCTTCTGTGACCAGATAATACCTGCTTTGAGCCTCAAAGAACTGATAGTATATGCAAAGAGGTGTATAAATCAAGCAGAACCGGTCTGCCGAAGTTTCTGCGTGAAGCTCGAGCCTCACACCACCAGTTGCGCTCCTTTTCGAGTGCGACCCGGTAGACGTTGCGCCACCTGTTTTACACGCTCCATTGACAGACTGAAACGTGTCTGCTAGCTTAAAGGGGTCTTAAACAACTTGCTGTTTCACAACCGCTCGTTTTTGAGAGTGATTTGGAAACGATTCCAAACTGGAGATCGCTATGTCAGAGAAACAAACCATCCAAGATATTGCGCGTTTGGCGGGCGTCGGGGTGGGCACGGTCTCGAGGGTTCTAAACGCACACCCTAACGTAAGCGCGAAGACCAGGGAGAAGGTTAGCGCCATCATCGAAGCTTTGCAGTACCGTCCGAATTCAGCGGCGCAGCACCTGCGCACGCAAGAGACGAACGTCATCGCACTCGTCACCGACGAGATTGCCACGACCCCTTTCGCCGTCGGCGTGGTCGAGGGGGCGCAGCGCACCGCCTGGGAGCGCGGCAAGTTGCTCTTCATCGCCAACACTGGGGGCGACGTCGCGCGTGAAAAGGCGATGCTGGAGAACCTTCTAAGCCGTCAAGTCGACGGTGTCATCTACGCCGCGATGTACTTCCGGCGCGTCGCGCCGCCGCCTCTTTTACACGAGGTGCCGACTGTGCTCCTCAACTGCTTTAGCGACGAGGGTTTCGTTTGCGTCGTCCCGGATGAGGCGGGCGCAGGCTACCGGGCAACCGAAGCGCTCTTGGAGAGAGGTCACAGGCGTATCGCGCTCATCAACATGCGCGGCGAATTTGCTGCGCCTGCTCGTCACAAAGGGTATACGCAAGCGCTCGCTAAATTCGGTGTGCCTTACGAAGAGTGTTACGTCGTCGAGGGTGACTGGACAGCGACGGGCGGCTACGACATCACAAGGCGTGTCATGGCGCTACCCACGCCGCCCACCGCGATATTTTGCGGCAACGACCGCACGGCGATGGGCGTCTATAACGCGCTGGCTGAATTGAGTTTGAACGTCCCTCATGACGTTGCGGTCATCGGCTTCGACAACCAAGAGGTCATTTCCGCCTATCTGCGACCTGCGCTCACGACCGTCGCGCTACCCCACGCCGAGATGGGGCGCTGGGCGGTGAACTATCTGACTGGCACCAACCAGGCAACCGGACCACCTCTATGTCACAAGCTGCCCTGCCCACTTATCTCGCGTCACTCCCTTTAGAGAGGAGGTCTACGGTTCATCCATAAAGTCTCGTACCTCTTTCGAAGCTACCTGAAAGGAACGTTCATGAAACGACTGTTCACACTACTTTTCGCCTCTCTTTTCGCGCTCGCCTTCGCGCAAGAAGAGGTCACCATCTGGTTCCACTCGTCTAGCGCCTCGCCCATCTACGAGGAGCAAATCGCGCGCTTCAACGAGTCGCAAGACGAGTACGAAGCGGTCATCACCGAGATTCCGGGTGGTTCGGTCTCGGGCAGCGGCTATAACGACGCCGTGAACGCCGCTGCGGTCGCAGGTAACTTGCCTTGTGTGCTCGACCTAGACGGCCCCTACGCCTACAACTACGCCTGGGCGGGCTTTTTGGAGCCCTTAGACGACTATCTGCCCGAAGGCTACATGGACGACTTCTTGCCCTCTATTACCGACCAAGGCACTTACGACGGCAACCTCTACGCTATCGGCCCCTCGGACACGAGCATCGGCTTGGTCAGCACGCGCCCCGTTTTAGAGGCGATTGGCGCGCGTATCCCCGAGGGTATCGACGACCCCTGGACGTTAGACGAATTCAACCAGTATTTAGAGGCGGTGCAGAACTTGGACTCGGCGGACTACGCCATCGACCTCAAGATGAATTTCGGCGCGGGCGAGTGGTATACCTACGCCTTCTCGCCCGCGCTGCAGTCGTGGGGCGGCGGGCTCATCGAGCGCCCCGAGTATGAGAGTGCGGAGGGCGTCCTAAACGGCGAGGAATCGGTCCAGGCGATGGAGTGGCTGCAGGGGCTCTTCGAGCAGGGCTACGCGACCTTAACGCCTACCGACAACTTCGAGTTCGTCAACGGGAAAGCGGGTTTAGGCTGGTTCGTCAACTGGATGTATAACGACTACCACGAGGCCTTCGGCGACGACCTTGTCATCATGACGCTGCCGAACTTCGGCGCACGCCACCTCACGGGGATGGGCTCGTGGGCCTGGGCGATGAGCGCCGAATGCGATAACGAAGAGGGCGCGTGGGCGCTCATGGAGTACCTCTTGGCAGCTGAGCAGATAGACGAGTGGACGAGCGAGTTCGGCTCGATGCCCGCGCGTCTTTCGCTTTTAGATTCGCAAGAGCTGTGGAGTGAAGGGGGCGACATGTACGTCATCCGCCAGCAGCTAGAAGAGGGCTTGGGCTTCCCCCGCCCGGTGACGCCCGCATACCCTGTTGTCACCTCAGCCTTTTATACGGCGATGGACAACGTTATTAAAGGCGCGGACGCGCAGAGCGAACTCGACGCTGCTGTAGACCAGATCGACCAGAACATCGAGGCGAATAGCGGCTATCCGCCCCCTTCGGAGCAGTAGGGCGTAAGGCGACATGATGGCTGCTCAGTTGGGCGGTCGTTAGGCTCGGGTAAATAGAATTCAGTAGTCGGAATTCAGGGTAGGAAGCACGGCCGAATTCTGACTACTGTCCACTGAATTCTTAGGAGGTTTTATGGCTCTCAACCGCCGCCAGCGCGAGGTGCGCGCCGCTTGGTCTATGAGTTCGCCCGCTATTTTGCTCGCACTCCTCTTTATCGCGACACCTCTGGCACTAGGCTTCTATTGGAGCTTGACCGACAAGCGTCTCATCTCGCCCCTGCCTACGCAGTTCATCGGTTTTGAAAACTACGACAGGCTCTTGAGCTTGAGCATCTTGACGCTCGAGCCCGAAAGGGACGATGCGGATGAGGTTGTGCGGGACGAAGCAGGCGACCCGGTCTACCCGCGCGTGCGCAGCCTCGTGCGGGGCAGCGAACGTTACGAGGGCTTCCGCGAGTGGTTCACCGTAGACCTCTTCGGCGCGCCCCGCGCGGTGCTCGCCAAAGACCCAGTTTTCATGCGCTCACTGGTCAACACCTTCTTGTTCGTCATCTTGATCGTGCCAGGGCAGGGCGGCTTGGCGCTCGCGTTGGCGCTTTTAGTCAACCAACGGCTTAGAGGCATCAACGTCTTCCGCACGGCTTACTTCACGCCGATCGTCACCTCGATGGCGGTTATCGCCATCGTCTGGACCTTTCTTTATAACCCCGACCAGGGGCTCATCAACGAGTTTCTAGGGGTCATCACCTTCGGCGCGGTAGACGGTATCCCCTGGCTCATCTCGACGGACACGGCGCTCATCGCGGTCGTGATCTTGTCTATCTGGCACTCGGTAGGACTGCAGATGATCATCTTTTTAGCGGGTCTCCAGGGTATCCCCTTCGTGCTCTACGAGGCGGCGCGGATTGACGGGGCGAACGCCTCCCAGCGCTTCCGCTTCGTGACGCTGCCGCAGCTTCGCAATACCACGATCTTTGTATTTATCAGCACGACGATTCTCGCGTTTAGAGTTTTTACCCAGATCGACGTGATGACGCGGGGCGGGCCGCAGAACGCGACGCGCTCGATCATCTACCATGCGGTGGATACGGGCTTTCGGCAGCAGCAAATCGGCTACGGCTCGGCGGTAACCATCGTCTTTTTCGTGATTGTTTTGGTCATCGCACTTGTACAGCGCCGCGTCCTGCCCTCGGAAGGAGGCGTGTGATGGACCAGCAGAAGCAGATTACGACGAAGACCGCGCCGCGCCCCGGCGTCAGCCGCAAGGCGCGGCGGCGCTGGCTCACTATCGCCGACTACGCCTTCATGAGCGTGCTCGCGCTCTTCTTTCTCTTTCCCATCGTCTTCATGTTCGCCTCGTCTTTTAAGCCTGAGCGCTTTATCTTCGAGGACTTGCAGACGGTCGTGCTCGCCTTCGTGCCGCGCGGCTTCTCCTGGGAGAACTACGGTTTCGTCTTCGAGCGCACGCCCTTCTTGCGCTACTTGTTTAACTCGGTCTTCATCACCGTGGTGACGGTCGGAACGGGACTTTTTATCAACAGCATGATCGCCTACGCGCTCTCACGTCTGCGCTGGGGCGGTAGGTCGTTCGTCCTGGCGGCGGTGATCGCGCTCATCATTGTGCCCTTGGAGGCTATCAGTATTCCCATGCTCGTGGTGGTGAATGAGCTACCTTGGGTCAACTTAGGGGGCGGGCTAAGCCTCGAGGTCGTGCAGACCTGGCTCGACTCGTATCAGGTGCAGATCATTCCCTTTATCGCCTACCCCTTCTCGATCTTCCTCTTCTACCAGTTCTTTTTGGATATTCCCAAGGAGTTCGACGAGGCCGCCATCGTGGACGGCGCGTCGCCTTTCGGCGTCTACTGGCGCATCGTCGTGCCCCTAGCCCGCCCTGCCTTTGCGACGGTCGCTATTTTACACACGCTGAGCATCTGGAGCGCCTACTTGTGGCCCCTCATGACCACGCGCGGCGAGACCTACCGCCCCTTGACGGTGGGTATCACACAGCTCTATTTGCAAGACATTGACTGGGGCTCCATCATGGCGTTCGCGTCGATGGCGACGCTGCCCATCTTGGTCGTGTATCTGCTCTTCCAACGGTGGTTCATCGAGAGCGTGGCGGCGTCAGGTGTGAAAGGATAGACGTCGTGATCGGCTGAGTTATTCGGTTGAGAGAATCACGCCGCATGGTCACGGTCAACGTCGGCGTTAGCGTGAAGCCACTTTGAGACGTGACCGTTGCGACATTCGCGAACAGACCTCGGGCCAGCCGCCAAAAAACGATACCCTTAGCCTTGACACGAAGACCCTACCCCTTCAAGGAGCTATCTGACGTGCCACCTCACAACGAACCCCTCTTTATGCGTGCCCCCTTCGCCCACGACCCTCATAGACCGCGCTATCACTTCTTGCCGCCCTCAAAGTGGATGAACGACCCGAACGGGCTCATCTACTGGGGGGGCGAATACCACCTCTTCTATCAGTTCAACCCGAAGGCCGCCGCTTGGGGCGGTATCCACTGGGGGCACGCGGTGAGCCGCGACCTGGTTCATTGGCGTGACCTGGATGTCGCGCTCACGCCGACGCCCGGTAGCGCGGACGAAGAGGGGTGCTGGTCGGGTTGTGCGGTGGACGACGGCGGGCAGCCGATGCTGTTTTACACGGGCGTGCGGCGTCCCGTAGAGGTGGCGCAAAGTCAGAGCATTTGCGCGGCGCTGGGGTCGGCGGACCTAAAGAGGTGGACGAAGCACGCTGCGAACCCCATCTTGAGCGCCCCTTCAGGGCTCGAGCTGACCGCTTTTCGCGACCCCAACGTCTGGCGCGTTGAGGGCACCTGGTACATGCTCGTTGGGGCGGGGCTGCGCGGGGTGGGCGGCACGGTACTCCTCTACCGTTCGGATAATTTGCTCGACTGGCGTTATCTAGGACCTCTGCTCACGGCTCGAGACTTAGACAACGGCCTCATTCAAACAGACCTCATTCAAGCAGACCTCATCCGGGCGGACGTGTGGGAGTGCCCGCAACTGCTCACGTTCGGCGAGCGGCACGTTTTACTCCTCAGCCTCCTCAAACATAACGGAACGCCCAAAACTTGCGGTACGGTTGCGCTCGTAGGTCGATTTAATCCCCACGGTGAAAAACGCAAGTTTACTATAGAGCGGGTGCAAACGCTCGATCACGGCGGCGCTTCCTTCTACGCGCCCCAAGCGCTGCGAGATGACCGAGGGCGCGTTTTGATGTGGGGCTGGCTGCAGGAGGGGCGGAGCGAGCGCGCGCAGCGCCGCGCGGGGTGGTCTGGGGTGATGTCGCTGCCGCGCCTGATCGACCTAAAAGGAAACGCGCTACGCCTTTCGCCAGCGCCGGAGCTGAGCGAATTGAGGAGCAAACGCCTCGCATCCTTTCAAGGCAGACAGCTCGAGCTTTGCGCTACTTTCGAAGTAACTGAGGGAAAGTGCGGTTTAAGTATCTTGTCGCTTGAAGGCGAAAGGCGGATAACTTATACACCGGCGACAGGGCGTCTGACAGCAGGTAGGAAGCTTGCTCAGTTGGACGGCGCGAACCTAGCCACTGACCTGCAAGAAGGTGTACTAAAGCTAGAGGCAGGAGAAAGGCTCGAGCTGCGCGTCTTCATCGACCACTCCGTTACCGAGGTCTACGCCAACGCGCGGTTTTGCCTGACGACGAGGGTCTATCAGGAGCATCCTGGCGGCGCGTCAGTACAACCTTTTGTGGAAGGAGGCTCGAGGCTGCTGAGCTTTGAGGCCTGGTCTATGCGCTCTATTTGGTCCTAATACGGATTCCGATCCACTACAAGACACTTTCGCACCCCTGCGTTACCCACGGCATCCGTCGCTGTTTCTACTCGCATCGTAATTTGACCGGAAACGGTATCACCCATAGAGAACGAACCAAAACTTTAGGGACGCACTCACCGCGAGCGCCTTCCTAGCAACGTTGAACAAAATGGCGTTTGCCTTGCATACGTTTCGCACGCTTTATAGCAGTTCACATAAGCACTGAGCTTGAATCACGCAAGTATCATTTCCAAACGTGCGCGCTAGACTGCGTTCCCTCTTCTCGGATTGGCTCAAACCAAATGATACTTGCTATACTCTCCTGTTGCTACCACTTCACCAGATCAGAATGAAACCATCTCGCGTTGCGTCAGTCTAGCGCAACCGTTCGCTCCGCGATTCGCTCTAACAAATACCTGTCGTGACTCACTAAAAGGATGGTGCCTGGAAAATTGAAGAGGGCGGTCTCGAGTATCTCGATACTTACATAGTCGAGGTGCGTGGTCGGCTCGTCCAATACGAGGACGTTGGGTCGCTTGAGGATAGTTTCGACCAGACGCACCTTGCACTTTTGTCCCTCGCTGAGCGCTCCGAGAGGCGCGGTGAAGTGGTCCCCTTTTACACCGAGCGCGCCTAAAAGAATGCGGGCTTCGTCCTGTTGAGAGCGTAAAAACCGCTCAGCAAGAGGTCTAGCGTCTTGGGTATCGTTCCAGCGCTGCGGCAAGTAGCCGATGACGGCTTCTGAATCCCAGTGCACTTCACTCGCACAAACCCTGCTCAAACCAAGAAAGGTCTCTAACAGCGTCGTCTTGCCCGCACCGTTACGCCCTCTAAGCGCAATTCGCTCACCCCAAGGGACTAAGAGGTCAAAACTGGAGGCTCGAGCCCTCAGACAAACACCGCTCGGCACATCGGGCACCGCGAAGCGGACGCCGTAACGCTTCTCCACCCAAGGCTTCTCCTGCTCCAACGCTTCAGCCTGCTCGCGCAACCGTTCTTTCGCCTGGATACCGCGCTTCGTGAGGCGGGCGGCGCGTGCGCCGACAAAGCCCTTGTCCACCGCGCCCGACTTCTCCTTCTCCTTGCGCGCCCCACACCTTGTAGGTGCGCTCCTGCTCCCTAAGCTGCGCGATGTCGCGTTTGAGCTTTTGACTCTTGCGCACTTGTTCTCTGTAGCGCACCTCTTTGGTGTGGCGGAAGCTCGTATAAGACCCGCTATACCTCGTAAGCCCACCCCGCTCCAGCTCCCACACCGCGCTCACCGTGTTATCTAAAAACTTCCTGTCGTGCGAGACGATGAGGCACGCCGCCGAGGTTTCACGCAGGCGCGTCTCCAAGTGGCGGACGCCGCGCTCATCCAAATAGTTCGTCGGCTCGTCCAAGAGGTAGAGCCCTTGCGGACGACTGAACGCCGCCACGAGGCGCAAAAGTCGCCGCTCGCCGCCGGAGAGGGTGGCGAGAGGTCGCGCTAACGTGTCCGCTGGAAACTCGAGCGCAGTGAGTTCGGCTTCTAAACGTCTTTGCACCTCATAGCCGCCGCGCTCGGCAAAGGCGCTGAGCGTGTCGGCGTAGCGCAGCGGGTCGGGGACGCCGGAGCGCTCCACCGCTTTAAGCTCAGCCCAGAGCGGTCCCAGGTCAGGGAAGTTCAGCAGGAGCGCGTCCAACACGTTACCCTCGCCACTGAGCAGGTCCTCTTGGCGGAGGACATAAGGCTCGTCGTGACGCGTGACACGCCCCTCGAGCGGCTCTATCTCACTACTCAAGAGGTTGAGCAGCGTCGTTTTACCCGCGCCGTTCGCGCCCAAAAGCGCGACTTTATCGCCGGTGTAGAGCGATAAAGAGAGATTTTGAAAGAGAAAGTCTAGCTGTTGGGGATAGCGGTAGGTTAGGCCCTCCGCCTGAAGCGCAAGCGACATAAAAACACCTTTCCAAAGGGGAAGCTCGCGTGCTCACAAGCACGCGCCTGATAGGAATTAGGAAAAGGTATTAGTCACGCATAGAACGCCGAAGCTCGGCAAGGTGAGTATAGCAGATAAGTGAACATCATTAAGCTCGGCTCGCAGACGAGCTTAGAAGGTAGTGTGCCTGAAGTTTTAGAAATCAGTGCGCAGGCGGTGGACTTGAGCAGGATTCTTCCCTAAGCTTGTGGCAAAAGCTCAGTACTCAGGCGGCGCGTAGATGTTGACCGTCTGCAGAGGCTCATCACCTGAGTTGCTGATCTCATGCGTTTCGCCTGCTTCTATCAGCAAGAGGCTACCGGGCGAAAGTTGGACGCTCTCCCCTGCCACAACCGCTTCGCCCGTGCCCGAAATAACGTAAAGCCACTGGTCGCTGCTCTTATGCTTGTTGTTCGGTCCGCCTGTCGTCTGACCTTTTGTCAGCGTCATCGCGGCGACCTGCGAGCGGCTGGTTTCGGCGATGACGTTAAAGAACTGTCCACTACCATCAAGCTGCATCTGAATGTGTTTCATCTCGTCCCCCTAAAAAGTTAGGTGCAATTTACCTCACCCCTATCTATTCAGACTGTTCGGTGGGCTCCGCACCTCTTAGCTCAGGCATCCCGCACCACCCGAAAGCCCATGTGCCCCGTTGTGCTGTCCGGCGTGTTCGACGTTCTGGCCGCCACCCGGTAGCGGTTGCAGTACGAAGCGTGGCAGAGGTAAGAGCCGCCCTTGATGACTTTGGCTCCACCCTCTTCGGGTCCGCGCGGATTGAGGTAGGGTCCTTTTCCGTGAGAGGTGCCCCACCAGTCGCCACACCACTCCCACGTGTTGCCCGTTACGTTGTGGAGCCCGTAGCCGTTCGGCTCAAAAGCGTCTACGGGCGCAGTGCCGACAAAGCCGTCCTTGGCGGTGTTCTTGCTCGGAAAGGTCCCTTGCCAGATGTTGCAGCGGTGCTTTTTGTTGGGGACCAAGCGGTCTCCCCAAGGAAAGGTGTTTTGCTCGAGCCCACCCCTTGCGGCGTATTCCCACTCCGCTTCTGTCGGTAAGCGTTTGCCCGCCCAAGTCGCGTAAGCTATAGCGTCATTCCAAGAGACGTGAATCACAGGATGGTTCAGACGCCCGTCCACCGATGAGCGTGAACCTTCGGGACGGTGCCAACACGCGCCGAAGACCTGCCGCCACCAGGGAGCGTCCGCGACGCCCTGTGTCGGCGGCGCGTCTTCAGGTAAAAACTGATAGAACACGAACGACCAGCCGAAACGCTCCGCTTCGCTGGTGTAACCTGTCGCTTCGACAAACGCCGCGAACTGCGCATTGGTGACAGCAAAGGGGTCTATCCAAAAAGGCGAGAGCGTCACCTCGCGCACCGGACCCTCGCCGTCGGCGGGAAAGGTCGGCTCGTCGGTGCCCATGAGGAAGCTCCCACCTTCAAGATAAACCATTCCTTCTACGGAACTGTTCATTGAGCTTTTTGCAGCACTGCCCTCACTCGAGCCGATTCGAGCCTCATTCGCCGAACGCGAAGGAGCACAACAGCTCTTTTGGCGACCCTCTTTCACCCTTTTACCTTACCGCGAAGTGCCTGTGAGACGGCGTAAGGCGCGATTCAAGAACACGTGTGAAGGAAAACGCTTAGACTCTTTTATGGCTTTCTCCATCCGCCCTTATGACGCGCGAGACCTGAGCGCGGTCTACGACATCTGCCTCCGTACGGGCAACTCGGGAGACGACGCTAGCGAACTTTACAGTGACCCCAATATCTTAGGACACCTCTACGCAGGACCCTACGTGACGCTCGAGCCCGAACTCGCCTTTATGCTTGCGGATGAGAGAGAGGGTGAAGGGGAGGTCGTGGGTTATATCTTAGGTGCGTTCGGTACGGAGAGGTTCAATGAGCGGTATCGGCTCGAGTGGCTCCCCCCGCTACAAGCGACGTTGCCCGACCCATCAGGTAACCCGGACTGGACGCCCTCTGAGCGCCTTTATAACAGAGTCCATCACCCCGACCTCTCTAAACCCGTCGATTTAACCGCGTATCCCTCGCACCTCCACATCGACCTCTTGCCGCGCGCACAAGGTCAAGGTTGGGGGCGTAAGCTGATGGAAACGCTACTGGGCGAACTCAGGCGGCGCGGCTCAGCGGGCGTCCATCTCGGTTTGGGGACGAGTAATCAGAGGGCTTTCGAGTTTTATAAACGGGTAGGCTTTGAGGTTTTACTCGAGGAGCCGCAAGAGGTCTATATGGGACAGAAACTCCGCCAGACTTAAACGCTACCTCATTCAATTCAGCGTCACGTCCACGAGATGAGGATGTTTTGCTGCGCGAAGCGTTCAGCCAACCTCTTTTGCAACCTCTGCGAAGCGTGCACCTCATGCGGCGTGCACCGCTCCTGAACGCAGAGCGCCGCCACGACACCCGCCGCCTCGCCTAGCGCCCACTCGACGTGGTGGACGCGGCACGCGCCGTTACTCAGGTGCGTCGTGCTCACGTTTTTACACGCCGCTAGGAGGTTCGTGCGCGTCTGCGGAATCAGTGCGCCGAGCGGCAGGGTGAAAGGGCGGGTGGGGTGATACATGGAGCTTTTGGGGTTGCCTACGCAAGGGTGCAAGTCGAGCGGATACCAGCCGATGGCGACGGGTATGTGCCAATCGTGAGCGCCTGTGAGGTGCTGCTCGAGGACGCGCTCTAAGCCAACGATTCGCCTAGATTCACGGACGTAGGGCGCTTTAGCGAGCCCGTCCGAAGTTCCCATCACGTTGGGGCGCAGCTTTAGCTCGGGGAAGCCACACTTATTTTTCCCGTCGCCCTCACCTCGAGGGGTTTCGGTCTGAAGCCAGTAGAGAAACCCTAGCGAGAGACGTTTGGCTTCTGCCCAGGCGCGTTCGTAATCCTCCAACAGACTCAGCCCGCTGTAGTCGTTGCTCGCCCAGTTGATCAGCGCGACGTCGTTCGGCACGCCTACAAGTTCCGCGTCCAGCAAGCGGCGGTACGTCCAGAAAGGGAGTTCGCCGTTTTCACCTTCAGCGAACATCTTGAAATGCTTCTCTTGCCCTGTGTCAATATCCAAGCTCAAGCTGTAAGGCTGAGCGTCCCGGAGGGTTTCGTAACCTTCTGGTTCCGGAATGACGTGGGATTCGCCGGGGCAATACTCAACCGCAAAGCAGGCGGTGAAACTCTGCACCTCATTTGGATTTGCCTTTTCGGGCGCGTGAGGTTCGCCCGTATCAAACCGAGATTCCGCACCCGTGACGAAAGGTGTATGCGTCAGCGGCAAGAGGTCGCCCAAGTCGGTGGCGTCTAGGAAGAGGTCGGCGCGAAGGGTGACGTGCGTGTGTGGAGCCTCGAGCCTCACCTCTCGCACCTCTTCACCCGCGACTTTAGCGGCGACGGGGCGATGCTGAAGCAGCACCTCGAGTTGCCCCGCTCGCTCAAACGGGCGGAGCATTTCACGTATTACTTTGACGCCGACAAGAGGTTCAAAACAGAGCCGACTGACCCAAGCGTTGCCAGGATTTAATGGCACCGGATTAAACGCAGAGTCCGGCATAAAGCGCGGCGCACCCCTTTTAACATAATGCTCACGGATGCGGCGGCGCAACTCCAGATAGCGAGCGTTCGCGTGCGTTTCGGTGCGTTCGTGCTCATCTAACGCCGAGACGCCCTGAGCGCTGAGTTGTCCGCCTAGCCAGTCTGTCTCCTCGCTTAGAATGACGGTGCAGCCCATCTCACAAGCCGCGAGCGCGGCGGCGACACCGCCCAAGCTGCCGCCGATGATAGCGACGTCAGCCTCGAGCGTCTCAACCATCCTCGGTTAAACGGTATGAGCGCACCTGAAAAGGGGCGAAGTCGAAAGAGGTCGTTTCAAGCTCGCGCTCTAAGAGGTCAACCTCTTGGACGCGCCAACCTTTTAGCTCGAGCCTCTGGGGAGGTGAAGCGTAGAGCCCGAAGCGCTCAGCAAACCGGACGATGAGCCCGTCCCCGTCCTCGGCTCTTTTGAGCGCGGCTAACTCCAACGGTCCCTTTTCGTCCAACCCCAGCCATTCGTAAACCGCCGAGGTCGAACGGTTCTCAAATGACGCTAATTCCGCATGAACCTCGCCCTGCGCGAAGTGACCTGCTGTAAGTGCGTAACGAAAGGTGTGCGCTCCCTCGTCGGCGTAGGGGTCGGGATAGACGGGTGAGCGCAGAAGCGATAGGCTTAACTCCGTCGCCCTCCCGAGTGAGCGCAGTGAGAGACCATAGCGCCCGCTCGCAAGGAGCGCGGGCGCATAGCCATCTGTTCCTAAAAGCGCGGCGAAGCCCTGCATCGGCACTTCGAACTTGGCTTGACGCGCTCTACTCGTCAAAAGAGGTGAGCGGGTGTGAAAGCCGAACGCTGTTCCTGTGAGCAAGGGTCCAATTCCGCGCAGCCCGAAAACGGCGTTCAACCGGTGCCGCCGCTCACGCCACTCGAGTTCGGTCTGGACCTCGAGCCGCCTCCCTACTAAATGGTACGTTTGCACGACGCGACTCTCGCGAAAAACGTAGTGAACCGCCAGACCCTCTTCCACAACTTCGGCGTACTCGGCGTGCAACGGCTCACCGGGAACGCTGTAAGGCGCGTGCAAATCCTCGACATCCCAGGCGTCCCAGCGGCGCGGCTTATCCGGGTAGACCCAAAGCGCGTTGCTCGGCTCGCTCAGCAGTTCGCGCCCGGCGCGTTTATCGAACAGGCTGGTGAGGTGTCCGGAGGATGAAAAGGCGGCGCGGAGGTGGGCGTTCTCGAGCCCATCTTGCCGCACCTCTTGTTTTATCTCAGATTGTTTTACATCAGGATTGTGGACCTCTTCGGCAGGCGGCAACGACGCCAACATCTCCCCTAACATCGGCTCAACCTCTTCGTAAACCTCTCGTATAGATGTGCCCGGCAAGATGTCGTGAAACTCGCTTAGGAGAACGGTGTGCCATTTGGACTCGAGCGACTTAGGATATCCCCTATCATCCTTCTGCTCAGCTCGAGACTGGAGGTAGGCGAGGCTCGAGTCCATTTCTGCCTCGACCAACGCAACCTCAGCGCGGCGGTGGAGGTTTTTGGTGCGCTCCTGCGAGGTGTAGGTGCCCCGGTGAAACTCCAAGTACATCTCGCCTTGCCAGAGGGAAATGGGCTCGCGCTCGGCGCTCTCTCTTGCACGGGCGAAGAAGTCACTCACGCTGCCCCATGTCGCTTCGGGGACGACGGGAAGGTGCGTCATAGCGCGGGCGTCCTCCAACATCTCCGGCGTCGGACCGCCGCCCCCGTCGCCCCAGCCCGCCGCAAAGAGGCTCTCGCGGTGAGCCGTCTTGCCGCGGTAGTTGCCCCACGTGCGCAGTAGCGATTCGGGGCGCACGATACCGTTGTAGCCCTCACCGAAAGGCTTGTTGTCGAGGGTGTGGGTGAGAACTCTGGACCCGTCCAAGCCCTCCCACCAGAAGAGGTCGTGTGGAAATTTCGTCGTCTCATTCCAGTTGAGCTTGGCGGTGAAGAAGTTGCGGATGCCCGCGCCTCTTAAAAGCTGCGGCACCGAACCCGAGAAGCCGAAGCAGTCCGGGAGCCACGCGGTGTCACACGTTGCGCCGAAGTGCCGCTCGAAATAACGCTGTCCGTAGAGAAGCTGTCGCACCACCGACTCGCCCGCCAAGAGGTTCATATCGGGCTCCACCCACATGCCACCCACAACCTCCCACTGACCTCTTTGCACCGCCGTTTGGATACTCCCGAAGAGGTCCGCGTCCTCCTCCAGCCACGCATACCACTGCGCCGAGGACTGGTTGAAGCGGAACTCGGGGTAGCGTTTCATCAACGCGAGTTGCGTGTAGGCGGTGCGCCGGGCTTTGCGTTTGGATTCGTCCAGGGGCCAGAGCCAGGCGAGGTCTAGGTGCGCGTGACCGCTCAGACAGAGTTTTCCAACCTTGGGGAACCAGGTGCGGAGTTGCGCGAGGTCTTCCTCCAAAGTCCCCTGTGCTCGGCGCACGCTTTCGCGCCCCTCGTCGCTGAGACCGGGCGGATGGCTGTCAACGTCGGGGGCTTTCCAGATAGGCGGCGTGTCGAACTCTCCGAGGGTACGGGCAGTATAAAGAGGGGTGTGCGAGGGCAACGCCACCGACCGAATTGCGCGTTCAGCCGCCTTGATAAGCAGCGGCGCGACTTCATGGACGGGCTGATTTTTAGCGAGGCACTCGGCGGTCTCGAGCGTCACGCTAAGGAGCCTCACCAGGGAAGCGACGCCGCTGTCTCGCCACTCGAGCCGCGCCACCTCCAAACGCGGATCAGGGTTCGGCACGCCGAACTCGAAGCGAGCGACGGATTCCGTGTGAATAGAGAAATTCCGTCCCAACAGCGGGAAGTGCTCGTGGTGCGGGTTGAGACCGAAGCGTTCGGTCTCTCCCTCGTACTCTATGCTCAATAAGCTCTCCCCACCCACGTTCAGATGCAAAAAACTCTCGTCTAAGCTCCACTCATCCGGTACACGCACCTCTTTACAGGTCAGATAGTGAACGCCCTCGCGCTCGTGCCAAGCGTCGCCCATCCGAAGAGGTTGACCATCCCAGTGCCAGCCGCCAAGTTGCACGTGCGCTCTCACCTTCCAGAGTGACAGCTCGAGCACGCGCGCCTGAGCACGGAGGAGGCGCTGCTGGAGGGTCAGCATACGAACCAAAGAAGTAAAGTATTTATTCCAGTCGAACTAAAAGTAAAGCTCATCCGAATCTCCCATCGAACCGTTGTCGATTCACCTTATCCAAAAGCGAGTATGGCACGTCTCTACCCCTTCACTTTCACCTGAAACTCGAACACCCCTGTAAAGAGTCGAGCCCAGGCGAGGCGGGCAGGCTGCCAGATGAGGTCGTGCGTTTCGTCAGCGAAGTGCTCAGCCCAGAGGGTTTCGGCAAGAGGTCGGATGTGCTTATCAATCGCGATTTCGGCTTGTTCAACCCGTTCACCGAGGTCGAAAGGGTCAGGATTGGGCAACGCAGCGTAGGCTTCTGCGCGAACTAAAGTTTGGTAGAGGTAGTCGTCCACGAAACGGTTGAAACGCAGCCCGAGCCACTTATCCTGACGCTGGACTCTGTGCGCAAGAAGCCCTTGCGCCAACGCACCACCGAGCGAATTGCCTGCCGTATTCCACGCGCTAAACCCTGAGAGGTCGCTCAGCCGCACTTGCGCGGCGAGTAACTTTATGAGCCGCGCTTCGGCTCCATTGGCGTAGGCGACGTCGGCGAGGGTGACGGGGACGCCTTGCCCCAACCACCCTTTCACGCGCTCCACAAATAAGGGTAAGTGCCGCTCGGCGGTGTCTACCGTGGCGTAATCCGGCTGCACCTCTCCTTGTTTCAGCGCAGGCGCGTTCACCGCCAAGATAAGGTCAGCGTCCTCGGCGCACTCGACTTCTACCGCGTGCGCCGCCCGCAAGTGCGCCTTGACGAGTTCGCCCAAGCAACGGTCTTCGTAGCGCATCTCTGCTAGAGGACTCTTCACACTCGGATAGCGCACCGCTACCCTAAGCGGTTCGGGATTGAGCGCTCTCGCGAGTAGGGTTGCAGGAACCTCATCTGCGCCGGGGTAGATGTCTACCTGAGACCACAAACCCGAGTTATCCGTTTTCGCTTCTAACGCTCGCCTGTCCTGTGCGGCGAGTCCGTAGGTGCTCGTATCATCCAGCGTTAAACAGAGATGCTCCAACACCTCTTCCGCCACGAGGTCCAAAGCGTCCAAGTGAAGCTGATGGTTGCGCCGCCGCGTGGTGAGCCAGTTCTCCAGAATATCCATAGGTACGTCACTCGGTAGGGAGACATCCTCACCTCTTGAACGGCGGTCACTTAGCTCAGAGTAGCGCCGCAGTGCGTCACCCCACACCCCGTAATAAGGCTTCTCTTCCAAAGGGTCATTGTCGTGAGCCACACGCACGATGACGCCGTGCGCTAGGATTCGCAGCTCAGGATTGACCTCTTTCAGTTCGCGGAGGGTCCCCAGCCTACGCCTCACCTCTTCCGAAGAAGTATCTACCCGCCGCGCCGGAATCATGCCGCCCAAGGTGAGGGTCTCGAGTGACACGATAAGCAGCGAAGCGTCAGCGGCGTTGTCTAAAAGCCACTCGCGTAGGATTTCGGTATCGCCAGGTTTATTGATTGTGTTAAGCGCGTCCGGTGGCGGGACAAGGACGTTCAAACCGACAGCTAGCGCGAGGTTACGAGGGAACGCGAGCGTCGGCGGGCGCGTGTCGGGGGGGACGAGGAGGAGGGTCACGTCAGCCCGACTTCACCCTTTGACCGAACCCGCTAAGCCTTCAATAAAATAGCGCTGCAACGCTAAGAATAAGATAATCACCGGAATGATCGAAATCACCGTCGCCGCCGCGATGTTGGAGAAGTTCAGCGACAGCTCCCCTTGCGTCAAACTGGCAATCGCCACCGACAGCGGGTACTTGTCCGGGTCTTGCAAGACGATAAGGGGCCAGATATAGAGGTTCCACATGTTGACGAACTGAAAAATCACCACCGTCATCAAGGCGGGGCGCACCAGCGGCAGCATGATGCGCCACCAGATGCCGAACGCGCTCGCCCCGTCGATGCGGGCGGCGTCCTCTAGCTCGCTCGGGATGCCAATAAAGGCTTGCCGCATGATAAAGATGTTGACCGCCACCACCGCGTAAGGCAGCACCACGCCGATGATCGTATTGATGAGCCCAAGCCGCGCTAAAGTAATGAAGTTAACAATAATGCCCACCGTGTCGGGCAGCACCAGCGTGGACAAGATGAGCCCGAAGATGACGTTGCGCCCCGGAAAGCGCACCCGCGCCAGCGCGTAACCCGCCGTAGACGAGAGCGCCACGTTCGCAAAGACGCCCCAAAAGGTGATGAGCACGGTGTTCCATAAGAAGCGGGGCATGTCTTGGGCGTTCCAGACGGTGATGTACGCCTCTAACGTCGGTTCCTCCGGTAAAAGCTGCGGCGGATAGGCGAAGACGTTGCCCGACTTGAGCGAAGTCGAGACGAGCCACAAGAAAGGACCGACAGAAACCAGCGCGAAGAAGAGGAGGAGCGCGTAGAGGAGGGTCCAGCGGAGGGCTCTGGTCATGCTTGTGCCTCGAGCTTATTTGACGTCTGCATATTTTTTAGCAATGAGCAATGAGCAACGGGCAATGAGTGAAAACTAAAGACTTTAGACTCATTGCTCATACAGGTTACGGCGTAAAGCCGGTCGCGCAGGTTAAGGCTCACGCCGTAGCACTTTACGTGCTCACCTGTTTCAGCGATCACCTGTGCTTTCAACTCATTGCTCCCTAAAAGAAGCTTCATTCTAGGTAAGTGATCAGGCAACACCTGAGCCATTTAGTACGCCCTCACCCCGCCCCGCCGGTTAAAGACAAACACCGCCACCGATACGATAAGCACGACTACACCGATGGCTAGACCCACCGCCGCCGCGTAGCCGTATTGAACTTGCTCGAAACCCGTTCGGTAAAGGTACGTGTTCGCTACCGACGTCGAGCCGACGGGACCCCCTTTCGTCATCACCCAGACCTCATCGAACACGCGCAACGCGGCAATTGTCGAGAGGAGACTGCATAGGAGCACGAAGGGGCGCAAGAGCGGAATCGTCACGAACCAGACGCTTTGCGCGTAGCCCGCGCCGTCGATTCGCGCCGCCTCGGTCAATTCTTTCGGGATGCCCTGCAAGCCCGCTAGATAGATGACCATGTAGTAGCCGATGCCCTTCCAAAGCGTCACGCTCATGACCGCCCACAGCGCGACGTTCGGGTCAGACAAGAAGCCGATGGGGTCTAAGGGATGAATCACGCCTAGCGACGCCAGCAACCCGTTGACGAGCCCTCTATCTTGATAGATGAGCCGCCACGTGATGCCGACTGCCACAATCGAGGTCACAACGGGAATGTAGTACATCGTCCGAAAGACCACCGTCCCCGGCAGCTTCTGATTTAAGAGCACCGCCAAGATGATGGAGAAGAGTTGTAGGGGCGGCACCACCAAGAGGTAGAGAAGCGAGTGCCACATGGCGCTCCAGAAGTTCGCGTCGCCCGCCAAGCGGCGGAAGTGCGACAGTCCAACCCAGTCGAGGTCAACTCCGGCGCGGCGGATGGTGACTTCGAAAAAGGCGAGAGGAAGACCGACGAGAATAGGAAAGAGCACGAACGCCGAAAAGATGAGGAGTGCGGGCGAGACCATGAGCCACCCGAAGCTAGCCTCGCGCCGGAGCTTGGCGGCGCGAGCGGGGGTCGAGGGGACGGATTTTGCAGAAGTAGCCAAGGGATGTCTTTCGGTGAATGAAGGTGAGTCTCGAGGCTTGTGTAGAACAGCTTAGTACACTGTCAACAAGGAATTGATGCCTTCTTACTGATGTCACCCTGAGCCGAAGGCGTGAGGGTCTCGTCTCGCACTCTCTGACATTGGAGAAGGCAAGGGCAGAGATTCTTTCTCTCCACTCCGTTCCGCTCAGAATGACCCCCCCTACTCCAAAATATTATTCACCGCCGACTCCGCCTCACTTAACGCGGTCTCCGCGTCTTTTTGCCCGAGCATCGCCTCGGCGAACGAACGGCGAATCGCGTCTCTAATGTCGGTGCGCACCTGGTTGTCGAAGCTGCGCTCGACCGACTCCGCTTGGATGCAGCGGGCGCGTCCCTCTAAGCTCTCCTGGTCCGAGCAGAAGAAGGGGTCTTGGGCGGCTTCTACCGTAGAGGGGAAGATGGAGACGAGCTTGGCGAACTCGAGCTGGTTCTCGTCGTTCGTCATCCAGTTCGCGAGTTCAACCGCAAGCTCGACGTTGTCACTCGCTGCAGGGACCACCATGTTCTGGATCGCGTTGGGGATGATGCCCGTCTCGGTCTGCGGATACGGCGCGAGCCCTAAGTTCTCGTACACGTCGGGGCCGTCCGACTCGACGGTGCGCAGGAATTGGGGTCCCGAGACCAGCATGGCGACCTGTCCGCCTGCGAAGTCGCCGATGGCGTTTTGGTAGCCCGCCTCGTCGGTGGTGTTGCTAATCGTCTCGCGGCTGATGGCGCGGTTTTCGACGGCGTCCATGTAGGTCTGCAGCGCGGCGACGCCTTCGGGGGTATTAAAGGCAGCGGCGGTGTCGTCCTCGTTGAGAATCGGGACGTCATTCTGCACGAGCCAATCTTCCGGGAAGGGCAAGAGGTTGATGCCGTCTAAGAGGAGTCCTTCGCGAATGGAAAGCGCCGCGTCAAAGACCTCTTCGTAGCTGCCGGGCGCAGCTTCAGGGTCAAGCCCTGCCTCTTCGAATAAGGATTTGTTGTACATCAGAACGGTGGGCGCTTGATACCAGGGGAAGGCGTAGACGTTGCCCTCGACTGAGGAGGACTCCAGAAGCGAAGGGAAATAGATGCTCAGTTGCTCCTCGCTCGCCGCTTCGGAGAGGTTGACAAGCGCCTCTTCGCGCACGGCGGTGCGCATCCTTGCGGTATTCAAGTTCACCACATCGGGCGCTTCGCCCGCCGCGATGGACGCGAAGAACTTATCCGGGAAGCCGCCGTCGGGGAGGTCTACCCAGTTGACCGTGACGGTGCGCTCCTCGTTCGAAACCTCCTCCTCAAATTCGGAGATGACGCCGTTGATGTAGTCGTCGAAGGTGGGCGAGAGGGCTAGGGTCCACATCTCGAGTTCAACCTCTTCTTGCGCCTGCGCCACACCTACCGACACCAAAAACGCAATCAACAAAACCGAAAGCCAACGCTTCACGTTCTACCTCCTTGGAATATTCCTACACAATTGTTGTGACGCTGCTCCGAATATTGTACCGCGCACGGTGCACAAGTTGTCAAGTAGTGGTAAGGGATTGGTATAGGGTATACTAGGCGAAATGGAAAGATGGCGTGGTGAGTTCGGTAGGAATAGATGCGCGTGGCGGGCTCGAGAATGACAAAGCTAAGGGGTCAACTCGTTTCTTCCGGTGGCGTTCGGATGGGCGAAGTGCGCTTTGACGAACAAATCGAAGCGCTCAACCTTTTTACAGCAGCAGCGGGAGGTCCGTACATCCTGCCGGGTTTCATCGACACCCACGTGCACGGCGGTGATGGCGGTGACACGATGGACGGCGCACAGGGCGTGCGCACGCTCGCGCGTTTTCACGTGCAACGCGGCACGACGACGCTTCTGCCAACGACGATGACAAATCCTTGGGAAGAGGTCTTAGGTGCACTGCGCGGCGTGAAAGAGGTTGCGGAGCAGGGAGATGAGACGCTGCCGAGCATCCCTGGCGCACATTTGGAAGGTCCCTTCATCAGCCCGGAGCGGTTGGGGGCGCAGCCTGCGTATACGTTAGAGCCAACCGCCGAACACGTCCGAGAGGTGTTAGACCTTGGTATTGTCAAGCTCGTGACCTTAGCACCCGAGATTGCTGGTGCAGTTGGAGCCGCAAAGCACTTTGCACAAGCGGGTGTACGGGTGAGTGTTGGGCATACGAATGCGACATTTGAGGAGGTTAAGGCTCTCGTCAACGCTGTGAGAGAAGCTGGCGGCATAGTCGGCTTTACCCACCTCTTCAATGCGATGAGCGCCTTGGGGAGTCGCGCACCCGGCGCAGTCGGCGCGGCGCTTGCAGAAGGGGACGCCTACGCCGAACTTATTTTCGACACGCACCACGTTCATCCGGGTAGCTTTTTAGCCGCGCTAAGCGCCAAACCTGAACGTTTGCACCTCATCACCGACGCGATTCGGGCGTGTGGTCTGCGAGAAGGTGGGACGGAGCTGGGCGGACAAATCTGTGACTGTTTCAGAAGGTGCAGCGCGTTTAGACGACGGCACGCTAGCAGGCAGCGTGTTGACGCTTGACCAAGCCTTACGTAACGCCTGTAACGCGGGCGTACCTTTAGCGCAGGTCAGCACGCTCTTATCGGACGTGCCCGCACGCTATCTAGGTCTAACGGATAGAGGGCGTTTAGAGGTTGACAAACGCGCGGACCTCGTCCTCTTGGATAATGACTTGCAAGTTTTAGAGGTCTACGTTGCGGGTCACAAGGTGGTGGGCTGAGGTGATCAACGTTCCAAGAGGTCTTATCGTGTCGTGTCAGGCGCAGCCGGGGAATCCCTTGCGCGGTCCCGTATTTATGGCGGCGATGGCGAAGGCGGCGGAGCTGGGCGGCGCGGTGGCGCTCAGGGCGAACGGTCCAGAGGATATTCGGGCGATCAAAGAGGTGAGTACGTTGCCCGTCATCGGACTGTGGAAGCTCGAGCTAGAGGGCTTCGAGCCCTACATCACCCCGACGCTAGAAAGTGCTCGAGCTATCGCGGAGGCGGGTGCGGACATCATCGCCCTTGACGCCACTTTGAGGGCGCATCCCGAAGGAGAAGGGTTTCTGGAGAGAGTCAAGAACGAATTGAAACGCTCTATCTTCGCGGATGTTGCCACCTTGGAAGAGGGCGTCGCCGCTGCCGAGGCGGGCGCGGACTACGTCTCTACGACGCTCTCGGGCTATACCTCTTATACGACGCGCACGGACACACCGGACTTTGACCTCTTGCGCGAACTCGTCCGTGCAGTGGACCTTCCCGTCGTCGCGGAGGGACGTTTCTGGACCCCTGAGCACGTCGCTCGAGCGTTCGACTCAGGAGCCCACGCCGTCGTCATCGGCACGGCGATTACGAATCCTGTAGAGATTACCAAACGCTTCGTCTCTGCCGTGCTGGAGGGCGCATGATCGGTTTGGGTCTGGATACGGGGGGCTCGAGCAGCCGCTGGCTCCTCTTGGATGACGAGGGTCACGAACTCGGCTTCGGCACTGCTCCGCCCATTACGGGTCATATCTTTACGGAGGAGGCGCGAGCGGAGAACTTGGGACGTTTGAAAGAGGTCCTCCAAACTGCTATTGAGGTTGCGCAACCGGACGCGGTTGTAGGGGGCATCACCGGACTTCATAAGGGTACGCCCGCCGCTGAAACGCTCCAAAGTGAGATTTGCCTAGAGCTTGGGCTGGAGCCCGAACAAGTGCGTTTAGACAATGATATGTCTGTCGCGTATGCGAGCGTGCTCGAGCCAGGTGAAGGCGTGCTCGTCTACGCGGGCACGGGCAGCATCGCCTATCACGTGAGCTTAGGGGGAGAGGTCATCAGGGCGGGCGGCTACGGCTACCTCATCGACGACGCGGGCGGCGGCTTTTGGATCGGTCAGCAAGGGTTGAAACAGGTGCTGCGCTGGTTCGATAAGGGCGGACAACCTGACGTAAGACCTCTTGCACGAGAGGTCTACAGAGCGTTGGGAAGTGAGCATTGGGATGACATTATTGAGGTTGTCTACGGCGGCGGGCGGCGTCAAGTTGCCGCGCTCGCGCCTGCTGTCGCCCTAGCAGCCGAGGCAGGCGACGAAGCGGCGACGGAGATTTTAGAGCGAGCGGGCGCAGAACTCGCGGCGTTGGCAGGGGCTATCTTCACGCGCTTAGGTGAACCTTTGCCCGTCATCTTTTCGGGCGGCATCGCTCAGAATCATGTCGTCGAGGCGGCGCTCGAGCACCACCTACCCGCTAGCAGTTCTTTAGAGCGCGTCCAGGGCGAACCCGTGCGGGCGGCGGCTAGGCTCGCGCTCGAGCTGGCAGGAAGCGTAAGCGAGCGAGAGGCGAACCCGTGACCCTAGACATCAACAAAACGCTCCCTACGCCAGCCTATTTGCAACTCACCGAGCAGCTCAAACGCGCCATCCGCGCGGGCGAATTCAAGGCGGGTAGGGCGCTCCCGTCTGAGCGCGTGTTAGCCGAGCGTTTGGGGCTCTCGCGCATGACGGTGCGCCGCGCGTTAGAAGAACTCGCGGCGGCGCACTACGTCGAGCAGCGGCGCGGCTCGGGGACGTACGTGTTAGGGAGGAGGCTCGAGCAGACCGTAGACCGCGTCCAGGGCTTCACCGACGAGGCGCAACTCTTGGGTTTCAAACCCGGCAGCGTGCTCTTAGGCATCGAACAGGTTTCAGCCGACGAAGAGGTTGCCCACGCTTTGGCGTTGGAGGAGATGGATACTGTTTTGCGCATCAGCCGCTTGCGCACCGCCGACGACGAGCCCTTAGCTTTGCAAGTGTCGCACCTCTCGCCACCGTATTTGGACCTCTCCCGCGACCTGCTTAAAGCGACGAGCAGCCTCTACGAAACCTTGCAAACCCAGTTCGGCGTCGTGCCAACCGGCGCGAAACAAGCCATCAGCGCCCGCTTGCCGCTTAGAGGAGAGCGCGACATGCTGGCGATTTCCGAGACCACGCCCGTGTTGGCGCTCGAGCGCACCACCTTCATGGACACCCAACCCTTCGAATACGTGCGCAGCGCCTACCGCAGCGATAGGTATAGGCTGCTGCTCGAGCTGCGAGCTTAGAGGTTTTATGACGAGAAGCCAGACCGAAGAGGTTTACAGAGATTTTGAGCGGTTCGATACGTGGGACTTGGAAAAACGGCTCGAGGTTCTTATCGGGGCGAATCAACGCGCGGTGGAAGCGGTGGCGCACGCCTTGCCTGAGCTTACGAACGCCGCCGCCGGCATCCGCGAACGCTTGTTAAACGGTGGCAGACTTATCTACATCGGCGCGGGCACGTCGGGGCGCTTGGCGCTGCAAGACGCTGCCGAGTTGCCGCCGACCTTCGGGTTTAGCAAGACGGTTGTATTACTCGCCGGTGGTGAGGCAGCAGGCAAACAGGCGCAAGAGGGCGCGGAAGACGACGAAGACGCCGCCCGCGACGCCGTGCGTCAGGCTGAGGTAGACGATAGGGACGCGGTCATCGGCTTAGCTGCGAGTGGCGGGACGCCTTACACGGTAGCGGGCGTGGAAGAGGCGCGCTCAAGAGGTGCGTTCACAGTCGGCATTGCGAATAACCCCGGCTCGAGGCTCCTCAACGTTGCCGAACGCCCCGTCCTCCTAGCCACCGGACCCGAAGTTATCGCCGGCTCAACGCGCTTAGCGGCGGGAACCGCACAAAAGGTTGCGCTCAACGCCCTCTCCACCGCCGTCATGCCCGAACTCGGCGGCGTCTACAAGAACCTCATGGTGGGGATGAAGCCCGTCAATGACAAGCTCTACAAAAGGGCAGCGCAGATGGTACAGACGGCGACAGGCAAACCGCGTGCTCAGGTAGAAGAGGTGCTGCGCGAAACGAATTGGACGATAGGCGAGGCGATTTTGAGGCTCGAGACCGACCTCTCCCCCGAAGCCAGCCGCGACCTCTTGGCGCGTTATCCGCGCTTGCGCGACGCTTTAGAGAAGGCACAGGACTAGCGTGGACCTCGTCATTCGCCCCACCGCCGAAGCCGCCGCCACGCTCTGCGCCGCGCTCGTCGCCGACAGGCTCCGCCGCAAGCCCGATCTCGTCTTGGGCTGCGCCACCGGGCGCACGATGGAGAGTGTGTACCGTGAACTCGTCAAGCATCACGAGCAGGGGCTCGAGTTCTCAGCGTGCCGCACCTTCAACCTAGACGAATACGTCGGCTTGACCCCGGACGACCCACGCTCTTATCACGCTTACATGCGCGAGCACCTCTTCGACCACGCGGACATCGACCCCGACTATACGCATCTGCCCAACGGTGTCGCCCCGGACCTCGACGCCGAATGTCGCCGCTTCGAAGCGAGCATCAAAGAGGCGGGCGGCATCGACCTTCAGCTTTTGGGGCTGGGCGAAACGGGGCACATCGGCTTCAACGAACCGCTCTCCTCCCTCATGTCGCGCACCAGAGACAAAGCGCTCACGCCTACGACGCGTGAGCAAAACGCCGAATTTTTTGGCGGCGCGGAACACGTTCCCGAACGGGCACTCACGATGGGCGTCGGTACGATTTTAGAGGCGAAAGAGATCGTCATGCTCGTCACAGGCGAGCGCAAAGCGTCCATTTTAGCGAAAGCTACCGAAGGTCCCATCACCGCCATGATCAGCGCGACGGCGTTGCAACTGCATCCGAACTGCAAAGTCATTGTGGACGAAGCCGCCGCTGCTGAGTTACAAGGACAGGACTACTACCGCTGGATTTTCGAGCACGAACCGGAATGGCAGGGGTACGGTTGACCGGAATGAACGCTGACCTACCGCCGCTCAACATCTTAGCGCTGATGTCAGGCACCTCGCTCGACGGCGTGGACGCGGTACTTGTCCGGCTTAGGCGTGAGGATAGTAAGCTCGAGCACCGCGTCCTAGCGAGGGCTTCCGAGCCCTACCCCTCTTCCTTGCGAGGCAGATTACAACGCGCCATGAACCCCGCAACCTCAGACGTCGCGCTCCTCACCCAGCTTCACGCCGAGGTAGGTCACGCTTACGCAAACCTCGCCGCCGAGGTGCAAGAAAGCGCAAACGAGAGGGTGGACTTGGTCGCGCTCTCCGGGCAGACGATCTATCACATCCCTCTAAAAGATGAAGCGAAAGGTTGGCGCACCCCCAGCACCCTCCAACTCGGTGAAGCGAGCCTCGTCGCGGAGCGCTGCTTTGTTCCGGTCTACTCGGACTTTCGGCAGGGGGACATGGCGGCGGGCGGACAGGGTGCGCCGCTGGTTGCGTTCGGCGATCTGCACCTCTTTCACAAGCCCGGTGTGACGAGGGCTGTTCACAACTTAGGCGGCATCTCGAACCTCACCTATCTGCCCGCGAACGGCGACCCGAACGAAGTTTTTGCGTTCGATACCGGACCTGCCAACTGCCTTATAGACGAGGCGATGGAGAGATTTTACGGACTCGAGTACGACTCAGACGGACGCCACGCTGCAAGCGGTCAAGCCGATGACAGAGTGCTCTCCGACCTCACGGCGCACCCTTACTTGCAGCGTCCACCGCCCAAGACGACGGGGCGAGAGGTCTTTACGCTTGCGGAGGTGGAGAAAGAGGTCCCCTTAAAGAGGTTGGAACCCGATGACCTCATCGCTACCCTGACCGCCTTCACCGCCGCGTCCATCGTAGAAGCGTACGAACGCTTTGTCCCTCACGTGAATGAAATCGTCTTTGCTGGAGGTGGGGCGCTCAACAGGGCGCTCGTAGCTATGCTGCGCGAACGTCTCGAGACAAACGTCAGTACATTCGCTGACCTCGGCTGGAACGCCAAAGACCGCGAAGCCCTCGCCTTTGCGGTGATGGGTTATTTCGCGCGGCACGGTCTCCCGAACACCTTGCCGAATGCGACGGGCGCACGCCGCGCGGTCATCGCGGGCAAGCTCAACGTAGCGACGCCGTGACCTCTTGTTCGCCAGCGGTGTACCACGTTTTATATATTCAGCAACGGAATACTCGTAAGGGACGCGAACCGATTTTAGCAACCCTAAAACGGGACACCTTCTTCTCACCTCGTATGGACGGGCTGACGTGAGACCCTTCGGTGAGGCTCGAGCCGTTCTAACGGACGCTGTAGCAAAGGGCGAGATTCCCTGTGCGGTTGCCGTTGCAGGTACGCCGCATCATCACGATGTCATCGCAGCCAAAGGCGTGCGGCGCTACAGCGGTGGTTCTGGTGAAGAATCTGGTGGAGAAACCGTCACGCTGGATACGCGCTTCGACTTAGCCTCGCTCACTAAAGTCGTCGTGACCTTGCCGAGTATCCTGCATCTGGTAGACGCGGAAGAGGTGAGGCTCGAGCATCCCGTCAGCCATTTCTTCAGCAACGCAGGCTGGGCGCAGTCGC
The DNA here is from genome assembly GCA_965213925.1 of Trueperaceae bacterium. Lineage (GTDB taxonomy): Bacteria > Deinococcota > Deinococci > Deinococcales > Trueperaceae > CBDBZX01. The sequence continues at coordinate 2,196,055 of OZ243927.1, read as the reverse complement.
CCTCGCTCGCCGACGTGACGCTCAGGCAACTCCTCACGCACACGTCGGGGCTGCCCGCCTGGACACCTCTCTTCGCCTGGGTTGAGGGGCGGCGAACGGCGCTCGCCAACGTACTGCAGACCTCTTTGGGTGAGCCGACCTACGCCTACAGCGACTTAGGCTTTATCCTCTTGGGCGCGGTGGTGGAGCGAGTCAGTAAACAGCGGTTGGATGAATTTGCAGTGGCGCATATTTTTGAGCCGCTCGAGCTGCCCCACCTCTCCTTCGGACCTCTTCATGACGTTCCGGTTGCCGCCACTGAGGATTGCGGTTGGCGCGGGGAGTTGCTGGGGGGCGTCGTTCACGACGAGAACGCCTGGGTGATGGACGGCGTTGCCGGACACGCCGGGCTCTTCGGCACCGCGCAAGACCTAGCAACCTACGCGCAAGCCTGGTTGAAACTAAATGAGAGGTTGGGACGTGAGACGCTACTCCGTGAGGCGACTTCGGTGCAAGTCGAAGCGGACGGTGTGAGGAGGGGGTTGGGATGGCAGCTTGGTGGGGCGGGCTCGAGCGTCGGCAGCCTCGCGAGTTCCGCCGCTTACGGACACACAGGTTTCACGGGCACGAGTTTGTGGATAGACCCCGTGCAGGGATGGTTCGCCGTGCTCCTCACCAACCGCGTGCACCCGCACCGCAGCAGGGGGCAGAATATCCACGCGCTTCGCCGGGCGTTTCATAAAGCGGTAGCGAGAGAATTTGCAGCGCGACGCGCTCACGGCTAACCGAACCTGAGACCCTTTAGAAGCGCGACGGGACTTTAGCCTGCGCAGAAACGCGACATTTTGAGCCGCTTCGAATTTTTCAAACGTGTGAATAATTACATACTAGGCGCGCCACATGAAATTCTTCACGGGCTCACTTTCATCTTCTTCATATATTGAGCCCATAAAGCGTAATTTACTTCACCCTTTATGAGGGGTGGAGGGTTCCGTTGCGCTTTAGGAGGGTGTCCTGAGTCCGCGCTCTCGGGACGCCCCCAGCGCACTCCACCCCTTAAAGAGGTTTTTTTGTGAAGAAACTATTCCTTTTCGCCCTGCTAGTACTGATTGCAGCCTGCTCCAGCCAGCCTGAAGCGGACACGCCTAGTTCCAACCCCAACCTTACCCGCGTTTCCCTAGCGCTCGACTTCGGTCTGAGCACCTTGGGCGTTCCCTTTCAAGAGGATGGCACACCCGTCGTCGAGTCGCTGGAGATCACCATTCTCGACTCGGACGGTAATCCCCTCACTTTTGATGAGGACTACAACCTCGACCCGAGCGGCAGCGTGGCGTTTATCCCGTACACTCCGGGTGACGACGTCAGCGTGGGTATCGTCGCCGGTCAGGAATACACCTTTCAGGCTAAAGGCTTCGACGGGGCTGGCACCTGGATGAGCTACGGCGAAGTGACACAGGTCGTCAATATTGACACAGACACTGTCGCACTGGGGCTGCACACCCTGATGAACGCAGTCACGCTCGACCACACCGCGCCCATTAGCTCGGTCGTGCCCGGTCAGCTCTTAGACCTCTACCTCAGCGTGACCTCACCCAGCGGTTACGAAGTTCCTTTTGAAGACTACAGCGCCGTGTACGAGGTTGGCGCGGACGATGGCAATGTAAACGAGCAGAGCGACTTAGGCACGCGCGTTACTGCGACCACAAATCCGCAAGACAACGACTTCACCGTCACTGTAACGGTCATCGGCTGGATGATCGTAGACGGCGTAGCGACAGAGAACCAGCAGATGACCAGTGAATTCACCCTGCCCTTCGTCGAGAACGCGGGCTTTTTTCTCGACAACGAGCGTCCTAGCCTCACCGTGAACGACCCCGGTTCGCTCGTCGCAGGACAAGAAACAACTTTAACGGGCACCGCTTCGGACAACATCGGTATTCAAAAGGTGCAGGTGTTCGAGGGACCGGTCTTGATCGGCTCGAGCGACACAGAAGAGTACGCCGAAGAGGGCGTGGCGGAGGTCTCGTTCACGGGAAACGACTGGAGCATGAGCTGGACGCCTGAGGAGGGTGACTACGACCTTACGGTGGTGGCGATTGACACCTCGGGGAACCAGACGGAAGTTGAGCAGGGCGCGAGCGTAGCGGCATTTTCGGCAGTTGTTACAAACGGTAACAATGATGGTGCGGGCTCGTTGCGACAGGTTGTAGCAGATGCTCAGGCAGGTGACATTATCGGTTTTGCTGAGGATGTGCAGACGGTTGTCTTAAGCGGAGAGAGAATTATCGTTGACAAGAATCTAACCATCGTAGGTAGCGTGACTATTGATGGCGGCGCTTATAGCAACATTTTCTATATCGCTGGAGGAGCCAACGTCATACTCGAGGACCTTACAATAACCAACGGTTTCGTTACTGGCAATTCTGGCGGCGGTTTATACAGTGACGGCAGTCTCACCCTACGAGGTAATACAACCGTTACCGGAAATGAGACGACAAATGATGGCGGCGGCGTGTATCTCAGAGATAATGGCACGCTCACGCTACAGGACAACGCAACGATCACGGGTAACAGCTCTTCCCGAAACGGTGGCGGCGTGTTTCTCAGAAATAATGCCGTGCTCACACTGCAAGACAATGCAATCATTAGTGACAACACAGCCGCTGCTGGCGGTGGGGTATATCGCATCAATGCTGTCACCCTGAATGGTTTGGACTATGCAGGTAACGATGTTGGCAACGACGGTATGTACAACGTCTTCGGCAACACCCCTGATCAGGTCAGGTAAAGCAAGCGTTTGTTGTTTGTTCAAACAAGTAGATACATCAGCAAGAGGGGCTCGAGTTTAGACTCGAGCCCCTCTTGCTGATGTATCGATCTTGCGATCTTCACCCTCACAGTCTATAAGTCGGACAAGTCACCCACGCAAAAGTAGTAGGACGATTGCAAATGGTCTTGAAGTGGTATAGGCTAGAGTATCAAAGATAGCTCCAAGGAGGATGTATGAAGCGTTCCGTCTATCCAGCCCTAAGCCTGCTGCTCGCCTTTTTGCTGAGTAGCGCCGCCTTCGCCCAACCCAAGACCATCCCCGACTACAGCGCTCTGGACATCACCCCTGGTGAAGCGGGCGGCACGCTTACTCTAGCGCTCGACGACGCCCCACCGCGCTTCTTTTACTATGGCGAGGTGAGCAGCGTCTCGCAGACCTTGTCGCAGCAGATGTTCGACAGCTTAGTCGAGTTCAATCTGGAAACGTACGAGTTGGAGCCCGCGCTAGCCGCCTCGTGGGACATCTCCGAGGACGGCACCGTCTACACCTTTAACCTGCGCGAAGGCGTCACTTGGCACGACGGCGAGCCCTTCACCGCCGACGACGTGATCTTCACCTACGAGCAGATCATCACTAATCCCGAAGCGCGGGCGGGCGACGCGGCGCAGTTCCTCTTCACCTTGGACGGTCAAGAGGAGAACGTTACCTTTGAAAAGGTGGACGATATGACGGTGCGGATGACGCTGCCGACCGCCTCCGCCGCGTTCTTACTGCAGCAGCGCTTTTTCATCATGCCCGAGCATAAGTTAGAGGGCTTTAGCGTCCAGGGCGGCGCGGAGCCCGCCGATATCAACAACGCCTGGCCCACCGATGTCGACCCGAGCGAAGTGGTGGGCACGGGTCCGTACACGCTGCAAAATTACACGCCCGGTCAACTCGTCACGCTTCAGAAAAACCCGAACTACTGGAAAGTGGACAGCGCGGGTACGCCCCTCCCTTACGTCGAGACGATTGAGTACCTCATCACGCCCGGCACGGAGGCGCAAACGGCGCAGTTTTTGGCGGGCAATATCGACCAGCTCAACATCTCGGGGGCGCAGTTTCCTGACTTCAAGTCGCGGGAGGTGGACGGCGCACCCTTCCGCGTGATTCGGAGCGACGCGCTGTTCGGCTCGCCGCCGCACTTAGCCTTCAACTTCAACCCGGCGAACGAGGCACTGGCTGAGGTGTTCTCCTCGGTTGAATTCCGCAAGGCGGTGGAGTACGCCGTAGACCGTGAGCGCGTCATCAACGACGTATATAACAGCTTAGCCGAGATTCCCGGCACACCCACGGCACCTGCAGACAGCACCTTCTATACCGACACGACTGACCTCATGAACATGTTCGACTTGGACGCGGCGAACTCCGCGTTGGACGAACTCGGCTATACCGACACTGACGGTGACGGGGTACGCAATCTGCCCGGTGGAGGACCGCTCGAGTTCACCCTCACCTACGACTCGGACTCCGCCATCTTCACGGACATCGCGACGATTTTGCAGAACGACTTCGGGCAAGCGGGCGTGCGCGTCAACTTGCAGGGTGTCCAGGGCTCGTCGCTCTTCGGCACCGCCTTAGCGGGCGACTTCGAGGCTATCCTCGTCGCCTTCGGCAACCAGCCCGACCCCGAGCTGCGCAAACCCATCTGGCAGCCGGGCGGCTCGCTCTACTACTGGCACCGCGCCACGCAGCCCAGCGAAGAGGGCAGCAGCGCCAATATGGAGGCGATGGACGAATGGGAAACGCGCGTGTTCGAGATTTTCAACGAAGCCGCCACGCTGACCGACCAGTCACAACGCCAAGAACTCTACGCCGAGTGGCAGCGGCTCAACGCCGAGAACGTGCCCGTCATTATGATCGCTAAGGGCGCGAACGTCGCCGCTGTATACAACCGCGTGCAGAACTTCGTCTACAGCTTGGGCGTGATTCCTGGCTACAATCCGCTGCCGCTTTACTTCATCAGCGAGGAGTAGAAAGGTTGGGGTGCGGTTCGCCGCGCCCCATCACGATTTAGATGAATGTCGAAGATAAAGTCAAGGCTTGGGCTTATAGTAAAGATACTCCGCCACCCTCTCAAGACTATGACCTTACACTTATCTCTTTGGGTGTCAACGAACTGCTGCTCGAGCTAGCTTCTGATGATCGATGTCCGAAACAGAGAGACGTTCTATCTTGTTTATATTTGCTTGTTGGTGACGCTGTCATAACGGATGGGAAAGGAACATCGTTCCGCGAGGTGGAGCACCTGCTGAATTTAGCGAAAGAGGAGACGAACCCGCTCATTAGAATTTGGATAAAGCGCTCACGCCACCTTCTCACACATTCTGAAGAATTCGATTACGGTTCATGGTGTGGTGGCAGCCTAGCGCAAACGCCCTGACCACTATCTCTTAGAAAGACGAATCTAAGACCTATGCTCAACTACCTCCTACGCCGCATCCTCATCTTCATCCCCACCCTGCTGCTCGTCTCGGTGGTTTGTTTTACCGTGATTCAACTGCAACCGGGCAGCTTTACGGACCGCTACCTAGAAGACCCACGTTTTAGCGCGGCGACGGTAGCGCGGTTAGAGGCGCAACTCGGGTTGGACAAACCGGCGTACGAGCAGTATCTGCGCTGGATTTGGGGGATTGTGACGCGGGGTGACTTCGGCTTTTCGTTCTTTGCGAACCGCCCGGTCTCGAGCCTCGTCGGGGAGCAGCTCTTCTGGGCCATCGTCGTCGCAGGAATGACGCTCGTCTTTTCCTGGCTCGTCGCGATTCCCTTAGGCATCTATACAGCGGTGCGGCGCAACGGCTTTACGGACGCGGTGGCGAGCTTCGTCGGCTACATCGGTCTCGCCATTCCTGACTTTTTGGTTGCGCTACTTCTCGTCGCCCTCGTGCTGAATTTCGGCGGCTCGCAAGTCGGGGGGCTCTTTAGCCCGCAATATATCGGTGCGCCCTGGAGTTGGGGTAAGGTCTTAGACTTTCTCAACCACATGTGGATTCCGGTTTTAGCCATCGGCACAGCGGGCATCGCTACGGTGATGCGGCAGATGCGGGCGAACCTCTTGGACGTGCTGAGCGCGGACTTTGTACGCACGGCGCGGGCGAAAGGATTGAAAGAGCGCGTCGTCATCAACCGCCACGCTGTGCGTAACGCCATTAACCCGCTCATTTCGCTCGCTGGGCTGAGCTTACCCGAACTCATCAACGGCACGATCATCGTCTCGATTGTGCTCAACTTGCCCGCTGTGGGGCGGCTTCTCTACGACTCGCTTTTAGCTAAAGACCAGTACGTCGCCATGACGCTCTTGCTCCTGACAAGCCTCCTTTTGATGATCGGTAACTTGCTCGCTGACTTGGCGCTCGCGTGGGCGGACCCGAGGATTCGGTATGACTAAAGATACGACTCGGGGAGACTCGAGTGCCGTGAGCCCCTTTCGCCTCGGCTGGCGGCGCTTCAAGCGCTCTAAAGTCGGTGTAGCGGGGGGCATCATTCTCATCATGTTGTACCTCATGGCGCTCTTCTCGCAATTTTTAGCACCTTACAACATCACCACACAGCACCGCGACTTTCCGCACCTGCCGCCGCAGGGGTTGTACCTCTTTCACGAGGGGGAGTTTCGGGGTCCGTTTGTGTATCCTTTAGAGCAAGCCCGCGACCCCGTCACCTTCGAGCGTATCTACCAGGCGGACCAGACGAACCCGCAACCGCTCAAGTTCTTCGTAAGAGGTGAGCCCTACACCTTTCTGGGGCTCTTCCGCACCGAGCGCCACCTCTTTGGCATCCAAGAAGGTCTCTTCTTCCCGCTCGGCACCGATCGCTTCGGGCGCGACGTGTTGAGCCGCACCTTGGTTGGCTCGCAAGTCTCGCTCACGGTGGGGCTTATCGGTATTTTAATTTCGTTTTCTATCGGTATCTTAGTCGGTGGGGTGAGCGGCTTTTATGGCGGTTTGCTCGACACGGGCATTCAGCGCCTCATCGAGGTGATGCTCTCCTTTCCGCGTCTGCCGATTCTCTTAGCACTCGCCACGATCATCCCGGCGACGTGGCCCTCGACGTGGGTCTACGTCGGCATCGTCGCGGTCTTATCCTTTATCGGCTGGGCGGCGCTGGCGCGAGTGGTGCGGGGGCAAGTCTTATCGGCGAGGGAGTCGGATTACGTACAGGCGGCGCGGGCTCTGGGCGTGCGCGATTTGCCCATCATCCTCCGTCACGTCTTGCCAAACTTGACCTCTTATCTCATCGTGGCGGCGACGCTAGCGCTACCCGCGTATATTTTGGGCGAGAGCGCCCTGTCCTTTTTAGGGCTCGGCATCAAAGAGCCGATGACCTCTTGGGGGTTGCTCCTAGCGGACGCGCAGAACTTCGAGACGTTGCGGCTCTATCCGTGGTTGCTCATCCCTGGCTTATTCATCGTCGTGGCGGTGTTGGCGTTCAACTTCTTAGGTGACGCCCTGCGCGACGCGGCGGACGTACAGGGATTGTAGATGCGGCTCGTTGAGGTTGGACGCGCTGGGAAGCAAATGCAGTAGGGGTGATTCATGAATCGCCCCTACGCCCCGCACGCCCTCACCAAGAATGATGACTGTGGCTTTTTTAGGGTAGTAGAATAGTATAAGAAGGCTCGAGCCTCTACCTTTAGGAGCACGAGCTTCTGCTAGACAAAAAACTGCGTTACTTCAATGCCCTCGAGGATAGGAAGTCGATAATGAACCCGCACAGATTGTTGATGACTGACCTCTCCGGTCCCACGCTCACCCCGGACGAACGCGCTTTTTTTGCAAATTATAAGGTGGGCGGCGTGTGCCTCTTCAGCCGCAACTTCCGTGACCGCGTCCAGGCGGCGGAATTGACGAGTGAACTGCGTGAATTGCTCGGACCAAACCTCATCATCGCCACGGACCAAGAGGGCGGCGGCGTGGTGCGGGCGTTGGACGTTCCCTATTCGCCCGGCACAATGCTTTTAGGCGCGGCGAATGACTCCGAGCTGACCTTCGAGGTTGCCGCCGCGACTGCGAGAGGGTTGCGTGCGGTGGGCGTCAACGTCAACTTCGCGCCCGTCGCGGACGTGAACAACAACCCGCGTAATCCCGTCATCGGCGAGCGGTCTTTCGGGAGTGACCCGGCGCACGTCGCTCTGCACGTCGCGGCTTATGTCCGAGGGTTGCAGAGCGAGGGCGTCGCGGCGACGGTCAAACACTTTCCCGGTCACGGCGATACGGATACGGACTCGCACCTGAGCTTGCCGACGCTGGATGTGCCGCTAGAACGCTTGCAAGAGGTTGAACTCGTCCCGTTCAAAAAGGCGTTCGGAGCGGGCGCAGCTTGCGTCATGAGCTACCACGGGCGCATCACCGCTTTGGACGCCGGGTTGCCCGCCACGCTGTCGCGCATTGCCATGACCGACCTTTTACGTGTTGACCTCGGCTTTGACGGGGTGAGCTTTACGGACGCGCTCGAGATGCACGCTATCGCCGACCTCTTCTCCCCTGCTGAGGCGGTGGTGCGCTCGCTCGTCGCAGGTATCGACATGCCCCTCTTCGATATCCACACCGGACCCATCAGCACGCATGAACGCATCTTGCAAGGTATTGACAAGGCGCTGAGAGAAGGGCGCTTGAATGAAGGAGAGGTTGAGGGGAAGCTTCGGAGACTGCGCAGGCTCGCTCACACCTATCCCGCTCAGCCTGACCCTGAGCGCGCCTGGCGAGAGGGTGACAGAGCGCTTCTCACCGACGCGGCGCGGCGCGGCGTCGTCCTCATCGGCGATCTGCCAGAACTCGACGAAGAGACGAGTCTCGTGGTCATCGCGGCGGAAGATAGTGTCGGCGGCGCGGCGAGTGATGTGCTCACGCCGCCTACCGAGAGATTGATAGAGATGCTGAGGGCTCGAGGCTTGAGCGTCAACCACCTGTTTTATGAACGCGCTGAGCCGGGCTCGAGCCGCGAAGCGGTCCTTTCAGCCGCCGCGCACCACGACGTGACCTTGTTCATCTCCACCTCGCGCACGCGCATGGAGCCTAAAGAGGTGGATTTAGCTGACGCCGCTGCACAATCCGCAGGGGAGCACAACCGAAACTTCGTCCACGTCGCCTTATGGAACCCCTACCACGTGACCGACTTGCCCGGTCCTGCACTCATCAGCTTCGGCTTTCGTGAGGGGTCACTAGAAGCTGCTACCGACATCCTCACGAAACGCCACCATGCACAGGGACGCGCCCCTATCCCTTTACAGATAAGGGACCGAATAGACGCCTAACCTCATTCCGAGGGCGTCTCGTGTTCTAAGGAGAGCCCCACCGCCGTGCGGTTCGGAAAGCCTCGCCAGTAGGTGTGCTCCTCGGTGAAGTCGCCCGAGGCGTCCACCGCGTAGACGCCGTCTTCGGCGTTGCGGAGCAGGTCCAGATACGCGCCTTTCTCCTCGTCGCCTTTAAGCTCGAGGTCAAAAAAGGCGGTGGCGAAGTGCTGCGCGATGTTGTTCATGCGCACCGTGTTCCAGACCGCGTCCGCGTAGTGCATGAAGCTGTCCTCTCCCCACGTCTCGGTGGGCGCGGGGATGGGCGCGGCGGCGTTGTGGTTCGCGTTTTCGAAGGTGAGCAAGTAGCGCTCGGCGTTCACCGCCCGCTCGAAGATCGCTTTCGTCCCCTCGCGGTAGCCCGAGACGTCGTCGGCGCTGCCCGCCATAAAGAAGATGGGCGTTTCGATGCCCGCCAACCCCTCCGCGTCCCAAAAGCCCGTGTTCATGCCCCAAGGCGCGATCGCCACCGCCGCTTTGATGCGCGGGTCTACGCTCCCCTCATACGCCTCGTCGCCCTCTTGTCTGAGGGCGAGAATCCCGTTCGGCGGCGCGTAGTCCGACTCGACGCTCGCCCTCGTGAAGCCGCCCCCGAGCAGGTTCACCACGCCGTACGCGCCCATCGAGTAGCCGACGATGCCCATCTCGCCCGCGCTGGCGAGCCCCGCCAAGAAGCTGCCACTGTCCTCCTGCGAAAGCCGCGCCATCTCGTCCAGCACGAACTGCTGGTCGAGCGGGCGGTTGAGGAGCGTGCTGCCGAAGGTCGCCTGATCGCTGTAGGTGCTGTCGGTGTGGTCGATGGAGACCGTCACGTAGCCCTTCGAGGCGAGGTTCTCGCCCAGGTGAGAGAGCAAAAAGCGGTTGCCGGGGTAGCCGTGCGAGAGGATGATGAGCGGATAGGGCGCGCCCTCGGTGTTAGGTTCGGCGTCCCTTACGGCGCGCCCTACGAGCGTGGTGGGAGTGCCGTCCCTCGTCGTGGCGGCGTATTCGCCCCTGGGCTCAGCGCCAGACAGCGCGGCGGGATACCAAACTTCGGCGGTGAGCGGACGGTCATAGCGCGGCACCGGCTCGCCGGGTGCCGCGTTCACAATATCGAGTTCGTCCTCGTTGACGAGGTCTAGGGTGCGCACGCCTATGTCATAAGGTCCATATGCCGCAAGCTCGGGCGCGTCCTGTCGGATCAGGTCGATGCGGTTGTCCGTGTCGCTGACGCCCGTCTGCTGGGCGGCTGGGGACGTTTGGGCGAGAGCGCCACTCCAGAGGAGGAGCACGAGGATAAAGCGCGTTGATGTCATAGAGCTACCTTTCGCTGCGAATTAGTCTGTCTCATCAGTCTATCAGAATTTTTACGTCAGAGACCTTACTACTCTGTTAATTAAAGAATGAGTGATGTCATTCTGAGCGGAACCCTCACCAGGGCAGGCTCCGTGGAGTCGAAGAATCTCTGACCTTGCTGACTCCTCTGCCAGAGATTGCGAGTTACGCAGTTTTGGCGTAGCCAACCGAGACCCTTACGCCCCTATTGTTCTCACTTCGTTCGGACCCGCCGAAGCTTCGCGTCACTGCGTTCCCACTGGCTACTTCGTGAACAGGGTGACATCAGTGAGAAGGTGCCAATATAGCAGTTCACATAAGCACTGAGCTTGAATCACGCAAGTATCATTTCCAAACGTGCGCGCTAGACTGCGTTCCCTCTTCTCGGATTGGCTCAAACCAAATGATACTTGCTATACTTATAGCAGTTCCAAAACATACTGAGACGGATGAGCACAGATATCATCTCCGAATGTGCGTGCTAGTTACGCAGTTTGCTGCCTAGCAACGCCGCTTTATAAAGTGAGACTGTCTCAAACCAGATGATACCTGCTATTAGTTTACGGTGTATTTACTAAGTGCGCTCTATGCGAACCCGGCAGCGTCAGAGAAAAACATTAGTCGCGCCATGGCAGCAGCACGCAGCGCGTCACCTCAGGGTAGAGCACGGTGTCCGCCCGACCTTTAAGCGCCAACGTCCTGACGCCGTGACCGGTCAAGTGAGATAGCGCCACCCGGAAGGTCGCGCCCGTCACGCTCACGTCGTCTACAAGTAGCACGCGCTGTCGCTCCGCCAGTTCGAACGGCTCGAGCAGTTCCGGCTTCTCGCGCTGCGGCGCGTTGTCCCGTGCTCGGTAGTTGAGGTGCATGAGTTTAAGCGGCACTCCCAGTTGAACGGCAGCCAAGCTTGCCAAGACCGTGCCGCCTGTTGCGATGCCCACCACAAGGTCACATTCAACGTCTGTTAAAGCGGTTTTGAGCCGCCTCGAGATATCGGGTAGCTCGAGGCGAACTTTACCCTCTCGCGTAGGAGCAAGGACACTCATGCAGCGTCCAACTGGTACGTTTTCTTCGCCAAATCGTAGGCTAATTCTCGAGCCATCTCGCCCGCGTCCGCTTCGTCCACAAGACCTTTCACCACCTCGCCCGCCAGCCAGTTACAGGTCGTCCTGCGCCACACGTCATGCCGTGAAGGGATGGACGCAAACGCCCGCGTGTCATCGTTGAAGCCTGCCAGGTTGTAAATTCCTGCGGTCTCGACCACGCTGTCCAAGTACCGCTCCATCCCTTTGACCGAATCGAAAAACCACCAGGGCGGACCTAGGCGCAAGGCGGGATAGTGACCTGCCAAGGGCGCAAGCTCGCGGCTGTAAGAGGTTTCGTCCAGCGTAAAGAGGACGAGCGTGAAGTCCAGGTCGTTGCCGTGAGCGTTCAAAAGGGGCAAGAGGTTGCGCGCCCACTCGGTTTGGATGGGAATATCCGCGCCCTTATCCAGCCCGAAGCGTTCATAGACCGCGCGGTTGTGATTGCGCAGACTGCCCGCGTGCAGTTGCATCACCAGCCCGTCCTCAGCGGACATCCGCGCCATCTCCATGAGCATGTGCCCGGTAAACCGGTAGGCGTCGTTCTTCTCTGATTCGCCCTTCAAGGCGCGTGCAAAGATGGCGTGGGCGTCCGCGTCCGAAAGGCGTCCGGTATAGGGTCTTAGAGCGGCGTGGTCCGTAGCCGCCGCGCCCCTCTCCTTGAAGAAGGTGCGGCGCTGCTCCAACGCCTGAATGTAAGCGGTATAGTCCGTGACCTCGACACCTGAAACCTCACCTAGTTCGGCGGTGTTTTCCCGCCAGCCCGCCATATCCAAATTCACAACCGCGTCGGGGCGAAAGGTCGGACGGACGTTCGTCCAGCCCTCCTCATAGAGTGACCTATGAGGCTCGAGCGTATCGGCCGCCGCGTCCGTCGTCGTCAAGACTTCGATGTCGAACCGCTTGAAGAGCGCCCTGGGCTTAAACTCCGGCTGCGCTAACTTCTCCTCCAACTCGTCATAAATCTGCGCCGCGTTCTCACCGCTCAGCTTTTCCGAAATACCGAAGACACCGGTAAGCTCGTCCGCCAACCACAAGCCCGTCGGCGTGCCGCGAAAGAGATAGAAGTGCTCGGCGAAGCGCTGCCAGATTTTGCGGTGGTCGGTTTCGGTAGCGGAGCCATCCTCGGTTGGCACACCCAAATCTTCCAACCTCACCCCCTGACTGTAGAGCATCCGAAAGACGTAGTGGTCGGGGATGACGAACAGCTCGGCGGGTGTGCCAAGCGTCGCGTCGGGGTCGGCTAATAGGGCGGGATCGACGTGTCCGTGCGGACAAATCAGCGGCAAGTTTTTGACCGAATTGTAGAGACCTCTCGCCACCTCGAGCTGAGAAGGCTCGGCGGAGAAGCAGCGGTCTTCCGAGAGCGTCCACGTGTTTTTGATCATCCTTCCTCCAAGCGGTAGAGCATTTCGCCCGCGTGTTCGACGAGAAGTAGACCCTCGTCCTCACGGTTTGCCCAGTCTTGCGGATCTAGCGTCCGGTAATCCCGGTAGCCTAAGCTGATCTTATGGCAGACCTCTTCAGGAATCCCCGTCGCCAACGTCACCTGAATACGCGGCGTCTCCACGCCGTCCTCGAACGTCCCCGCCCCTTTCACATGTGTCGAATGTGCCAACACCGTCCAGGGCAAGTCCTTGAACTTCTCCCACTGCTTCGTAAAGTAGTCGCGCACGTGGTAGCCGACGCGCTCAATCTCTGCCCCGTGCGTCACGCTGACCTCTTTAAGATGCGGCGCGTAGATGATGACCTCGCCCCCGTCGGCCACCACAGGCTCTGTTTTGTACATCGCTTTGGCGGCAGTCCAGAGGTCGTCGTAGCGTTCAGACGGCGTGGAGAGGACGCTTTTGAACGGTCTGGGCTTATAGATGATGTTGAGCTGCGCCGAGAGGTCCGCCGCCGCCGCCCACGCGCTCAGATAGTCGCCTATGTAGAGTCCGTGAAAGTCAGAGCCTTTCATGACCATTTTGAGACAGGTCAGCGGCTTTTCCTTGACGACGAATTCAGCCGCGCGGTGCAACACGCGGCGCACGGCAGTGTCTTTCACGCCGATGGTCTCGTAGCTCGTGGCGAGTGCGCCCGTCCAGTGCGTGCTGTCGATGACCTCGCGCCCGGCGATGCCGGGGCATAGGTACTTCGCGCCGCCCGAAAAGCCCGCGACTTCGTGAGGGAAGACGGGTCCGACGATGAGGAGTTCGTCGTAGTCGAAGACCATATCGTTGAGGGTGATAGGCGTTTCGCGGCTCACGTAGCCGTCTGTGAGGCGCTGCATCTCTGGGCTCGAGATGACCCCCACCTCTCTTAACGTATCAGGCAAATCCCAGCGGTGGTTGTAAACCTCGGACTTGGGAAAGCTTTCTGCTCGAGCCTCTTTCGGAACACCAACGAGCTTGTCGATGGCTGCCTCGGACATCGGCTGATGCGTGCCTAAAGCGATCAGGTAGTCGAGCCTTTTCACCGCTTCGCCTAGCTGTTCGTAGAGCAGACGGAACATAAGCGGGATGGGCGCGGTGCGCGTGCCGTCGGGGATAATAATCAGCAAGCGTTTGTTTTTGACCTCTTTGCCCGCAAACGCCTCGTGGAGCAGTCCGCGCACGTCAGATTCGGTAAGCGTTGTCTCCACGCTCCCTCGTCCAATCACGCCCGCCTCGACCATCAAATCCCCCCGAACGCCGAAAAACCACCATCAACGGGAACGACGATGCCCGTGACGAACTTCGACGCATCACTCGCTAGGTAAACGGCTGTCCCTACAAGCTCATCCGGCTCGCCAAAGCGTCCCATCGGCGTGTGGTCCACGATCTGTTGACCTCTCGCTGTAAGACTGCCATCCTCATTCAGCAACAAGTCGCGGTTCTGCTCACCGACGAAAAAGCCCGGCGCGATGGCGTTCACCCGCAAGCCCTCGCCGTACTTCTGCGCCAAATCTACCGACAACCACTGCGTAAAGTTGTCAACCGCGGCTTTCGACGCGGCGTAGCCAATAACTCTAGTCAAAGGTTTTTGCGCCGCCATCGAAGAGATGTTGATAATCGAGCCGCTTTGCTGGTCTTTCATGACTTCGCCGAAGACCTGGGAGGGAAGGATTGAACCCAAGAGGTTGAGGTTGACGACGCTTTCTAATGCATCCTTCTCAACGTCAAAAAAGTCCAAGTCGCCGACGACGGTTGCGTCAGGTCTGTTGCCGCCGGCGGCGTTTATGAGGATGTCGCAGCGGTTCCAGGCTTCTAAGAGGTCTCCCCTTGCTTCTTCCAACTGCCCCCGTGCCAACACATCTGCGGGCAGCGCCAACGCCTCCCCGTCCGCTGATTTAATCGCTTCAGCAACCTCTTCGGCTTTCTCCTCACGCCGCCCCATGATGGCGACCTTTGCACCTGCAGCAGCCAAACCGTGCGCGAATGCGCCACCTAAGACGCCCGTTCCGCCCGTGATGAGGGCGACTTTTCCGGTTAAATCGAACATATAGCAGTTAGCGTCTAGGGATTAGCAAAAAAGCTAACGGCTAAACGCTAATAGCTCCTCTCTACAAAAGGTGTTAGATGCTTCTCGAAGTGCGCTGCTAAGGTTTCATAATGTTTCTCTTCGTGCGCGTTCAGAACACCGCGTATCTCTTTTCCAAAAGTATCCAACGCCGAACCGTAGGTGACGTGCAGCACTTGCCTCGAGTCGTCCTGCTCGAGTAACTGGGGGAATTCCGCATCCTCGATCTGCGAAGAGGTCGGCACTTTAGAGAGGTCACACGAGAGGTGATAACTCTTGCGGTCTGTCTGGAACCTTTCATGCGAGAGGTCGAGAATCCTTTTGAAGAGGTCAGCGTCCTCAGTTGAGATAACGCGCAGGGCTTCCAAGTAGCTCGTCCCGGCTGTTTTGAGGTGCACCCTACCGGCGGTCGCTTCGGCAATCAGCGGATAGACGCTGAACTTATCCGAGCCAGAGTGCAAGGAGAGCTTGTAAGGTCCTAGGACGCGAGCGATTTCCGCGTGTCCGCGTAAATCTTTTTCTAGTTCGTCCAAGTCACCGATATAGTCGATTCCTTTTTCAAAACTCCCCACGTAGCGCGGCGCGAGGCTGACCCACTGGACGTTTAAGCGCTTTAACTCCGAGGCGATGAAGGCGTGCTCCACGTGCGTCGTCGGCGTTTCGGTTTCATCTACGGAGACCTCTAGCTCAAAGGGGACCTCTTTACTTGCTAAGTGCCGGTACATCGTGACGACGTGAGCGAGGGCTGCGCCGTACTTGGCAGCGGCGCGAAACACATCCTCTTTCTCAAAAGTGAGGGTGAAGGTCTCTAGCTCGAGCCTCATCTTTTCAAACCGCGTTGTGAGGTCGGCTCGAGAGGTCTCCAGCTTCTCCCAGGGTAACTTCTCGACTTTCTCCACGACCTCTTCCGCTGAGGCGGTATGCGCTGAACTGTCCACATAATCACCAGGGTCGGTGGTGAAAAAGCTGTAGCCCGCGTCCACGCAGCCATCAACGTCTTCGGGCGTCTTCAAATGGTCGGCATCGGCTCCGACCTGACCGCGCCAACCCGCTTGATACGCGCCCCAAGTGGCGTCGGTCATCACCTCTTGCGGCGTGCGCTTCGTGCGCGTCATTTCGCGGATGGACTGTTGGGCGAAGATAGGTGCAATGTCGCCGCTCACTCGCTGCAACGCTAGCGCGTGTCCGGGTGTTGCCAGACCAAAACGGTCTCCAAAGCCTGATGAAGTTTTGAGTCCGAGAGGTCTAGGTTGCAGGTAAGAGAGGGTGCGGCGCAGCGCGGCGGCGTTGGCGTGACCTAGAGGACAACGCTTGAGGGTGAGGTCGGCGGTGAAGGGTTCGGCATCGCCGCCGAAGGGCTCGAGCCCCCTATCGCCCTGCGGCGCAATTAAGAGAAGCTGGTTGTCTCGACTCAAGCAGAGCGTTGCACCATCCTTGTGAACGAGCGAGTTCTGGTAGACCTCTTGACTTAGCTGAGACTCGAGGTCTTGCGCTGACGGACTGAAAATCATCTCTCTCCTCATCTGGCAGCCTCACGCCGTGCGGCGTCCTTGTCGTCAACCTCTTCGCGGCGCTTACCGCTAAGCGCACCGCTCTATACACACCTGTTTCTCTAAAAGTATACCTGGTATAGTGGCTTCAATTAGTCCTAACTAGGTTCATGCGTTTCTGCGTGTTGTGGCAGCGCGTACGAACGGGTGCGAGCGGAATATCGTGCGCGTAGCTGTGCGAAGTAGCGCGGCGGGTCACGGCGCAGTCGCTTGTAGAACCACGCATAGTAGGCACGGGCGCGTCTTCTCACACGTGAGAAAATCTAAGGGCGCACTCCGAGAGGTCGTCATGATTCAGCTCCGCGTTTTACTCGCAGTCTTGCTTTTGGGGAGCGCAGCGTTCGCCCAGGTCACGCTCCGCGCCGCCGACAACCAACCCGAGGATTACCCAACCGTCATCGGCTTAAACGCGATGGCGGATTATCTCAACGAAAACTCGGACGGACGCATCCAGATGGAAGTTTTCGCAGGTGGGCAGCTCGGTGACGAGCGCAGCACCATCGAGCAGACGCAGTTGGGCGTCATCGACATCGTGCGCACTTCGACGAGTCCGGTGGGCGAATTCTACACGCCGATGGGGGTTTATAGTCTGCCCTACATCTTCAGAGACATGGACCACTTCGTGAACGTGCTTCAAGGAGATATCGGCGAGGAACTCCTCGCGGGCTTGGAAGAGTCGGACTTGGTCGGGCTCGCCTACTACGACTCGGGCAGCCGCAACTTCTACACCACCGAGACGCCCATTCGGAGCGTGGCAGATGTGGAGGGCTTGCGCATCCGCACGCAGCAGAGCCAAGTCGTGCTGGACATGATGGAGCTTTTGGGCGCGGAGCCTGTGCCGATGGCGTTCGGTGAGGTCTATAGCTCCTTACAAACGGGCGTCATCGACGGCGCGGAGAACAACTACCCCTCGTACGGTCCCGACGGCGTGCGCCACTACGAGGTCGCGCCGCACTTCACCGAGGACGGTCACGCACGGGTGCCCGAAGTGGTGATGATCAGCGCGTCCACCTGGAACAGCCTGAGCCCCGAAGACCAGCAGCTCGTGCGCGAGGCGGCGCAAGCGAGCGTGAGCGTGCAGTTCGAGGCGTGGGCGGAGCTGTCCGACGAAAGTAAGCAAGCCGTCATCGAGGCGGGCAGCGAGATCATCGAGGTGGACACGAGCGAGTTTCAGGAGGCGGTGCAGCCCCTTTATGACCAATACGGCAGCGAGTACGGCGACTTGGTGCAGCGCATTTTAGATACCGAGTAAAAGCATATGGCATCTGAACTGAGTGCACAGGGACCCCGCGAGGGGCCTTCCCTGCTTGGGCGGCTCGAGCGTGGCTTCACCCGTGTGGTACGCGCCTTCACCGCCTCGCTCCTCCTAGGTGTTGTGCTGATTATCGTGTGGCAAGTCGTCGCCCGCTACATCCCCGGAATGCGCATCCCCCGCTGGACCGAAGAGACGAGCCTCATCCTGATGGTCTGGCTCTCGATGCTGGGCAGCGGCTTGGCGATTCGCGCAGGCGAGCACCTCTCGGTGGACGTCGTGGTGCGGCAGTTTCCGAGAGGCGTGCAAAAAGCGCTGACTTACGCAGTCTGGACGCTCGTCGTGGGCTTCGGCGTCTATCTCGTCTGGTACGGCGCAGAACTCAGCAGCCGCACCATGTCGCAGACCTTTTCCGCGACGAAGCTCCCCATCGGTTGGATGTATTTAGGCATCCCCTTTGGCGGGGTGCTCATCGCCTTTTACGCGCTGAGAAACGCCTTTCAGGTGCAAGATCAAGTCGACGAGGTGACGCCGCAACGCAATACCCTCTTGCGGGTCGCGCTCGTCACCATCGGCGTGCTCTTTTCTGTGGGCAGCGTGGCGCTCTTAGGCTGGGAGACGCTGACGAGTCCGGTGGGCTTGCTGCTCGGTTCTTTAACGCTGCTCCTCATTTTCGGCGTGCCCATCGCCATCGCGCTAGGGATTGCCAGCTTACTCACCGCCTTTAACCTCGGCTTGCCGCCTCTTATCGTCGCGCAGAGGATGGCGAACGGCGTCAACTCGACTCCACTCTTGGCCATCCCCTTTTTCATCCTGGCGGGGCAGATCATGGCGGAAGGGGGCATCGCGCAGCGGCTCGTGGACTTCGCCCGCGTTTTAGTCGGTCCGATTCGCGGCGGCTTGGCGATGGTCAATATCGTCTCGTCGATGCTCTTCGGCGGCGCGTCGGGCTCGTCGGTGGCGGACGTGAGCGCGAACGGCTCGATTCTCATCCCGATGATGAAAAAGAAGGGTTACGACACGGACTTTAGCGTCGGCGTGACGGTGGCGAGTTCGACGCAGGGGCTCATCATTCCGCCCTCGCACAACGCGGTGATCTACTCGCTGGCGGCGGGGGGTGTCTCCATCGGGGCGCTCTTTTTAGGCGGCTACATCCCCGGTATCATGATCGGGCTCGGGCTGATGGCGGCGTCTTATATCTTAGCCCTCCGGCGCGGTTATCCGACGGACGAACGTCCGCCCGCTAAGGAAAGCTTGCGCATCGCACTCGCCGCCATTCCCGGCTTAGCCGTCGGGCTCATCATCGTCGGCGGCATCGCGTTCGGCTGGTTCACCGCGACCGAGGCGGCGGCGATTGGAACCGTTGTGGCGTGGCTCGTTGGAACCTTTATCTACCGCGAACTGCCGCCCGCAAAGCTTTGGCAAGCGACGCGCCAGTCGGTGCGCACCATCGCCATCGTCATCTTCCTCATCGCGGCGGCGAGCGCCTTTGCCTGGCTCATGGCGTACTTGCGGATTCCGGGGACGCTGGCAGAAGGGATGCAAAGTCTGACGCAAAACCCGCTCTTGCTCCTGCTGATGATCAACGTGTTGCTCCTCTTACTCGGCGCGATCATGGACATGGCTCCCTTGATCCTCATCCTCACGCCCGTATTGCTGCCCATCGTCACCGCCGACCCCATCAACATGAGCGCGGTGCATTTCGGCATCGTTCTCTTGATGAACTTAGGTTTAGGGCTGACCACGCCGCCCGTCGGTACGGCGCTCTTTGTGGGCTGCGCGATCGGCAATATCCGCATCGAGGAGGCGAGTAGGGCGATGCTCTACCTCTGGCCGGTGATGCTCGTGGTGCTTCTGCTCGTCACCTACTTCCCCTGGTTCGTGAACGTGTTGCCGAGCCTCTTCGGGGCGAATTAGATGGCTAAACCGCTGGGTTTTGGCGTTATCGGCGTAGGAACGGCAGGCGGGTGGTACGCGGATATCTTGCGGCGTTTGGAGGGGGCGGAACTTGTAGCGGCGCTGCGCAGTTCGGATGGAGATACTCAGGCCGTAGAAGAAGCCTGGGGCGTCCCCTGTTCCAATGACTTGGAGCGGTTTCTCAAAGAACCCGACCTCAACGCCGTCTGCATCGCTACTCCGAGCGGTCAGCATTACGAGCAGGCAAAAGCGGCTTTAGAAGCGGGCAAACACGTTCTTACCGAAAAGCCGATCACCTTAAAGCCCACCCACGCCGATGACCTCACCTCTTTAGCGAGAAAAAACAACCTCCGCTTAGGCGTCACCTTTCAGCGCCGCGCCGACCCCTTCTTCCAAGAGGTCAAAGCCGCGGTAGACAGCGCCGCGTTCGGGCGTCCCGTCCTCCTGTCTATCACCATGCCCTACTTCCGAGGGCAGGACTATTACGACTCGGCCGCGTGGCGCGGCACCAAAGACCTCGACGGCGGCGGCGTACTCATGAATCAGGGGATTCATCTGGTGGACTTGGCGCTCTGGATGTTCGGAGAGGTCGGGCGAGTCGCCGCGTTTAGCAAGAGGTTAGCACGAGAGATTCAGGTCGAG
The DNA here is from genome assembly GCA_965213925.1 of Trueperaceae bacterium. Taxonomy (GTDB): domain Bacteria; phylum Deinococcota; class Deinococci; order Deinococcales; family Trueperaceae; genus CBDBZX01. The sequence goes on along the minus strand of OZ243927.1, from coordinate 2,175,744 downwards.
GATACGGCGGTGGTGGGGCTCGAGTTTCAGAACGGCGCTTTAGGCTCCATCTGCGGCACGACCGCGAGCAAGCCGGGCGTCGCGCATACAGTTGAACTCTGCGGGACGGAGGGCTCGTTGCGGATTGAGGGAGAGCGCATCGTGCGCTGGGACGTGCCGGGCGTACCGAAACCTGAGAGCGACATGGCAGATAGCAGCGCCGCCGACCCGAAACAGACTTCAACCGCGAACCATGAGCGCGTCGTTCAGGACTTTATCGGATCGATCCGCGAGGGGCGCGACCCGCTGGTGACAGGTGAGATGGCGAAGGGAAGTCTCGAGCTGATTCAAGAGGCGTACCAGTTTACGAATATGTGAACGTTAGCCTCGAGGGGGCACTGCACCTCTATAAGCGACAGATGCAGCCGCCGCCCGACTCGCAAGCTCGCCCGCGCCCGTTGTACCGACAACGTCTGCACTCGTGGGAGGAAAGTCGATTCTCGAGCCTCCCTTATAAACCGTGTAGCCTTGCTCGCCGCGCTTAACGCATACAAGAGGTAGACGTTCAGCCAGTTCGTCAGCGCTACCCTCTAACGCCTCCAAGTCAGCAGGAGCGCTGAGTAAAAGACTATCGACAAAGGGAAGGAGGGTCTGCGTCGCCGCTCGAGCAAGCACCTGTCCACTTTTCGAAGGCTGTCCGCGCCCGCCACAGCTTCGCGCGGCAGTTCGGGTGCGACCACCACGCCATTTTCCTGCGCAACCTCAGCCGCGCGAAGCGTGGCGGCTGAGGTTCATAGCGCGCCCAGTACGCGTCGGACTCGAGCCTCAGTCTCTTCAGCGTCAGAGGCGAAAAGTGACCCTAGCCCAACCGCCTTAGCGCCCGCGCGCAGGTACGCACCGACCTCTTCCGCTTTGACGCCGCCCGTCACCATCAGCTCGAGTTCAGGGTAGGGACCGAGCAAGCTGCTCAGGTAATCGACGCCGCCTAGCGGACGGACGGGGAAAACTTTAAGCAAGGTGCAGCCTAGAGATAAAGCTCTTGCGATTTCGGTGGGTGTGGACGTGCCGGGAATGTAGGGTAAGTCAAGCGTAGCAGCATGTTCGATCAACTTTGGCTCCAAATGCGGACTCACCGCAAACTGCCCTCCCGCACTAGCAGCCTGCTCTAACTGCTCAAAGGTTCGCACCGTCCCCGCACCGATGAGTTTCTCGGGATAATTGGCACGCAGACGCTGAATGAGGTCGGTTGCATTGGGCGTGGAGAACGTGACTTCCAACACCTCTAATCCTGCCTTCAGCGCCGCTTCCGCCTGGTCTTGCGCTCCCGCATCAGCTCGTAACACGCCGACGATTTTGGCTTGCTCGAGCCTTGAAAATACCTCTGACATCACCTCTCGACCTCTTGCGTCAGCTTATCCAACGCCTCCACGAAGAAATACTCGCCCCACATCACGCTCTCGTCCACGCCCAAGCTTTTGCGCTCGTGGTACGAGCCGTGTTTTAAGATACCTTCCCAGCCGGGCGTGTCGACGGCGAGGAATTCAGGGGTGAGGAGGGTGTCTAAAGTACGTAATGCCGCCTCTCGGTAGCGGGTCTCTCCAGTTAATTCAGCGAGTTGCAACAAGCCGCTCGAGGCGATTGCCGCAGCGGAACTCTCAAAAGGTTGCGCGGGGTCAGGCTCCTCCCAGTCGTTCGGCGGGACGCCGTGCTCGGGCGTGCGCGAGATGAAGAAGTCGGCGCAGCGTTTGGCGGTATCTAAAAGGCGTTCGTCTTGGGTGTAGGTGTACGCCGTGCCGAACCCGTAGAGCGCCCACGCCTGGCCCCGCGCCCACGACGAATCACCGCGCCAACCCTGATGGGTGGATTGGCGCAAGAACTCGCCCGTATCTAGGTCGAAAATCCCTTCATGCGCGGTGCTTCCGTCGCCTCTCACAAGGTAGCGACGGGTGGCGAGGCAGTGCGAGAGCGCTCTATCATAAAGTGTCTCGTCCCCACCTCTCTGCGCCGCGTAGAAGATGATCCCGACGTTCATCATGATGTCGATAAAGCAGCTTTCCGGCGCGACAAACGAGCGCAGGAACTTCCCCTTTTCGTTGAAGCGCAAGCCCATCGTCTTGCCCGCTTGGATGATAACGGCGTCGATTCGCTCGCGCTCCCTTTCATCTTCGGTCTGGTCCAGCCACCTTTTCCAACTCGACCAGAAGACGAAACCTAAGTCGTGTACGTCGCGGTCATATTGTCTGTCTTCTAACAGCAACGAGTAGCGCTCTGCCCGCTCGCGCCACCACTTGTCACCGCTACGCCGCGCCGCAATCCAGAGCATCCCTGCTAAAAATCCGTCGCACCAGCGCGTCCAGGCTTCTTTGCCATGCTTCCATTCGCCATTTTCGGTGTAGAGCGGGAAGAAGTCGGGGTGGTTCGTAATGAGGGTGCGGAGTTGCTTTGCGGCGAACCCCAACCCCTCCTCCGCACGCTCTTGTAAAGCTCGAGCCTCTATCATCTATATCCCTTCGAATTTCGGCGGGCGTTTTTCAGCGAAAGCGTCGAGCCCTTCTTTGGCATCTTGCGTAAACGCACTCAAGCCGCCTGCCAACGCCTCGGTCAGCGGTCCGCCTGCCTCACCGTTAAGAATCTGCTTCGCCATCTGCACCGCGAGAGGTGCGTTGTTCGCGATTCGCTGTGCAAGTTCATCGGCCCTAACCGAAAGGTCCGCTTCAGGCAGCACCTCATTGACCAAGCCCCACTGCGCCGCCCTATCCGCACCCAACCGCTCACCCGAGAAGATCATCTGCTTCGCCCGCGCCACGCCGATAAGCTGAGGCAACCGCTCCGTCCCGCCCCAACCGGGCAGCGTCGCCAAGCCGGTTTCAGGCATCGCAAATGCCGCACTTTCTGAAGCGAGACGCACGTCAGCAGCTAGGGCAAGCTCGAGCCCGCCCCCGAACGCATAGCCCTGAATGACGGTGATGACGGGTTGCGGCAACGTCGCCAGCCTTCTAAAGACCTCATGTCCGCGCCGCGTCCAAACGCGCCACATCTCTAAAGGCTCCAGACTCATCCAGGCGTGGATGTCCGCCCCGACGCAAAACGCTCGTCCTTCCGCTTTGAGCAGCAGGGCGCGCACCTCTTGGTCACGCTCCAATTCGAAGAGGTGCGCCTCTAATTCGTCTAACATCTCCGCCGTGAGGGCGTTGAGTTTGTCGGGACGGTTCAGCGTGAGGGTGGCGACTTGCCCAAGCTTGAGCCTAATCAAGGTCATCCCAAACGCCTCGTAAGAACATCCCCTAAGACCTCTTGACGAAAAAGTGTAGCGTCCATCTCTTTAATGTTCGGACTGACCTCGAGTGAGATTTCAGCTTGGTTGAGAATATCTTTTTGTAAGTCGATTCCAGGGGCAACTTCGGTGACTACGAGTCCGGTGGGGGTTAGCTCGAGCACGCACCTTTCGGTCACGTAGGTGACGCGCTGCCCCTTTAACTGAGTTTGCTTACCGCTCAGCGTCACCTGCTCGACTTGTGGGACGAACTTCTTCGCTTTGCCCTCTTGTACGATACGCAGTTCGCCGTCTCGACACTCCGTTTTCAAGCCACCCGCCGCGAACGTGCCACTGAAGACGAGGTGCGGACACTTGTGCGTGATGTCGATGAAGCCGCCGACGCCCGCTGTGACGTGGGGCTTGGCGCTCAGCTTGGAGACGTTGACGTTGCCCTCCCTATCGACTTGCATAAAAGAAAGCATGGCACGCTGAAAGCCGCCCCCTTGAAAGAGGTTGAACTGTAAGGGCGACGGGACGAGCGCGTCGGCGTTGCTGGCGCAGCCGAACTGAAAGTCACGGAGCGGCAAGCCACCCACCGCGCCCTGCTCGATCGCCCAGGTGACTGCGCCGTGAAGTCCTTCTTCTAGCAAAATATACGGCACCAGCGCCGAGATGCCGAAGCCTAAGTTGACGATGTCGCCGCGCTGTAACTCCATAGCAGCGCGGCGGGCGATGACCTTTTCTATACTCCACTCAGGTAACTCGAACGAAGAAAGAGGTCGCTTGACCTCTCCACTGATGGCGGGCTCGTAGTCCGTCTCCGTCGTTTGGCGCTGGTCGGGGTCTACGACGATGAAGTCCACGAGTGCACCGGGGACGCGCACGTCTTGAGCGTTCAGGGTTCCCGCCGCCGCCACCCGTTTCACCTGTGCGACGACGGTGCCGCCGTTCGCCTTCGCCGCTAACGCCTGCTCGAGAACCCCCAACGGCGCACCCTCGTGCTCCACCGTCAGGTTGCCCGCTTCGTCGGCGGTCGTTGCTCGGATGATGGCGACGTCTACCGGGATGGCTGGATAGAAGAGGTGGGTGTCGTTTTTGAACTCGAGCCTCTCCACAATATCTTCAGTCGTGCAGGCGTTCATACGCCCACCCTCTAAGCAGGGGTCTACAAACGTCTCTAGCCCGACTTTCGTCAGCACGCCCGGACGCCCCGCCGCCGCCTCGCCGTGCATGTGGTAGAGGACGCCGCTCGGCAGATTATACGCTTCGACGCGGTTCTCTAAAATCATGCGCCAAATTGCGGGCGAGGGCGTAGACGACGGCCCGCTCGGATAGGACCCGGCGATGACGCGCTTCAAGAGTCCGTCTTGGGCTAAGTGGTCGATACCAGGGACGCCGTACATGTCGCCCGCAGCGATGGGGTGGAGGCTCGTGACCTCTTTCGGATGCCCCGTTTCGCGGAAGCGTGCGCCAACCGCTTCCAAGACCTTGTCAGGGCAGCCCAAGGCGCTCGAGGCACTCACCGACAGCGTCGCCCCGTCGGGAATCCGCGCTACCACTTCCGCTACGTCAACGAGTTTATTTATATTTCGCAATGTTGCACCGTGCCGTTCTGGGAAAGCAAAAATAAGCTAAAAGTGCAAAGGACTGAGGACTGAGAGGAAAGAAAAGACTTTAACCTCAGTCCTCAGTCCTTTTTCCTTTTCTCTCACTTTCATGCTCGTTACTGCCCTCACATTAGCCCAGGCAGCCACGTCACGATGGGAGGAAAGAGCATACAGAGCACGATGACGCTCATGATAACCAAGAAGAAGGGCCATAATCCCCGTATCGCCTGCGCCATCGGGATGTCGGCAATCGAGGCGGACAGCAGTAGACACAAACCGTAGGGCGGCGTAATCAGCCCCGACGCCAGCGCCATCACCGAGATCACGCCGTACTGCACCGGGTCGAGTCCCGCCGAGGTCACGAGCGGCGCGAGCACCGGAATCATGATGACCATCGCAGGCAGCGCGTCTAAAAACGTGCCGATGAGGAGCCAGACTAAGACGATGGCGGGCAGCAGCAAGACGAGGGGCACGCCCTCCAACGCGCCGCCTAAAAGTCGCGGAATGCGGTAGTACGCAAGGAGAAAGCTGAAGACCGAGGCAGCCGCGAGCGCGAAAAGCGGCAAGCACGAGAGGTTGGCGCTTTCGCGGAAGATGCGCGGCAGGTCGCGCCAGCCTATCGAGCGGTAGACGAATAAACCTAAAGCGAGCGCGTAAAGCACCGAGAGCACCGCCGCCTCCGTCGCGGTCACAATACCCAGGATGATACCGCCAATCACGACGACGGGCACGCCCAAAGCGAGTAGCGAATCCCAGAAAGCAGCGCGAACCTCGCTCAGCGCGATGCGGTCTTCGGTGGGGTAGTCTTGGCGCACCGCCGTCACGTAAACCACCGCGAGCATCCCCCCACCGATGAGCAGCCCCGGAATCATTCCACCCAAAAACATCGCGCCGATAGAGGTGTTGGTGAGCGCGCCCCAAAAGATCATCTGAATGGACGGCGGGATGATCGTCCCAATGACGGACGATGACGCCGTCACCGCGACGGAGAACTCCTTGTCGTAGCCGCGCTTGGTCATCTGCGGGATGAGCACCGAGCCTACCGCCGCCGTGTCCGCCGTCGAAGAGCCCGACACGCCCGCGAAGATCATGCTCGTCGCCACGTTGACCATGCCCAAGCCGCCGCGAATCACGCCGACCAACGCCATCGTCAAGCGGATGAGGCGGCTCGTCACCTGCGCCTCGTTCATGATGTTGGCTGTGAGGATGAAAAGAGGCACGGCCAAGATGACGAAGGAGTCCACACCTGAGAACATGCGCTGGGTGATGGTCCAGGGAACCAAGCGGTCTTCGAAGAAGAAGAAGAGGGAGCCCGACAGCAGCAGGGCAAAGGCGATAGGCACGCGCAAGGTGATGAGCGCGAGGAAGCTCACGAGCAGGACGAGCGCTTCGGTCACGGTTCACCTTCGTTCTTCTGGGACTCAGGAGTTTGCTTGACGTCCGTTTCACTCACCGCGTCGGGGTTGTTCTCTAGCTCTTTACCCTGGACTACGTTGACGAGGCGCTCGAGCAAAAACACTACCATCGCCGCCCCCGACACCGGCAGCGCCATGTACACGTAGCCTAGCCGGATTCCCGAAGAGGTCGAGACGCGGTTCATGCCAATTTGCGAAAAGCGGACGCCGCCAAAAAGAATAAGGAGCGCAACCGCGAGCATGAGCAAGGCGACGATGACGTTGACAATTTTGTTCGCACGTGGGCTCAGGTTCGGCAAGAGGTCAATGGTGAAGTGCGAAAGCGTGCGCACCGCAATCGCCGAGCCCACAAAGAGCATCCAGATAAAGGCGTAGCGGGCGACCTCTTCGGTCCAGAGCGCGCGGGGCACGAAGCCGACGTAGCGGGCGAGGACCTGGTAGGAAACCACCACCGTAAACAGCAAAAGGAGGCTGGTCATGAGACCAGCCAGCGCGGTTTGTAAAAGGTCAAGGGGGCGCTTCACGGGCTACTGGCGCAGCGCGGTGATCTGCTCTAACACGTCCGTGAGCCCCCACTGCTCGGCGTACTCGCTCCAGATGGGCTGCACCTCTTCGATAAGCGGCGCGGTGTCGATCTCATAGACCGTCATACCGTGCTCCTCTTGGAGTTCTTGTAAGGCGGCGTCATCGGCTTCTGCTTCGACCTCTCTGGCATACGCCGACGCCTCCGCGCCCGCCTCACGCACCGCGTCCGCGAGTTCGGGCGGCAGCCGGTCCAGTGTCATGCCACTGATGACGAGGGGGCGAATGGTGACTTCGTGCTGCGTCTGAAGCAAGTAGGGCGCGGGCTCGTAAAAGGCTTGCGACAAGACGTACACCGACTCGTTTTCCGCGCCCGACACGACGCCTTGCGCGAGCGCGTTGTAAAGCTCGGAGTAGGCGACGACGGTGGGCTCTAAGCCGACCGCGCTAAAAGAATCCGTCAAGATGTTGCTCGGCTGCACGCGGAAGCGCCGTCCCTGCATTCCCTCCACGCTCTCCACCGACTCGGTGAAGAACATGTTGCGGATGCCGCCGCCGAAGACGCCCAAGACCTCGACGCCGGTCTGCTCTTGAATGAGGTCGGCAACTTGTTGGAATGCTTCGCTCTCGATGACCTGGTCGCGCATCTCGCGGCTGTCGACTAAAAAGGGCATGGAGAGAATCGTCGCTTCGGGGACGAACTCGGCGATGGAGTTCGGCGCGACCACGGCCACGTCCACGGTGCCGACCGTCATCCCTTCAAACATCTCCAACTCGCTGCCGATGGCTCCGCCTGAATTGACCTCCACAGTGACCTGCCCGTCCGTTTTCTCCTCCACGAGTTCGGCGAAGCGGATAAGCCCTTGGTCGAAAGGCGTGCCAGCAGCGAGCTGATGCCCGGCGAGGAGCGTGTACTCCTGCGCAAAGGTCATACTCAGCGTGCTCAGTAACAGGACAGAGACGATACCGACGATCCGCTTCATACCTACCTCCTGAAATGCCAGCGCCGCCGCGTGCGACCCGCCAGCCGTTTTCGCCTGGTGGCTTCCAGCACTTTTTCCACCATGTGAAAACTCTTTTTATGATGTAGGTCGAGTGTAGCGTATCTCTCGAGGCGGCGTCAAGGTATTGGTGGACCTCACTGAAAAAGTCACAGAAGGAGGCAAATGCAGTAGGGACGATTCATACAGTAATAAATTATGTGCCCCTACGCCGCGCACTCCCTCTACCCTATTGAAACGATATGACTTCTTGCGACTTTTTCAAGGTGGCGGGGCAGTATCTCGGGTGAGATAAACTGTGGTTTGGATAGCAAAAGGGGTCAGCGAACCGCAGGTAGCGAAAGAATCATGCTGAGGATATATGTTGCACGCCACTCGAGAAAAAAACGCCCCCCCTCGAGCCTAATGAAGCTGCACCCCGACCTCACGCGCCGCCGCCTGCACGTCAGGCACGAACTGCTCTAAGTCTGAGAGCGAGCGCCGAAAGGTCAAGGTCGCGACTGAGAGCGCCGCTTGCACCCGCCCTTGGGCGTTCAAAATCGGCGCGCCCACCGCCCGGATGCCCACGTCGTTCTCCTCGTCGCAGATGCCGTAACCGCGCTCTCTGGTGCGCCTAAGCTCCTCGCGCAACGCGCCCAAATCGGTCATCGTGCGCTCGGTCATCCGGGTGAGGGTGAGGTTTTGAAGGACCTTTTCGCGTTCGTTCTCGAGCATGTACGCTAGGAGCGACTTTCCTAAAGAGGTCGTGTGCAGCGCGAAGCGCCCTTCCACGTACGCTTTAATGTGCAGCCGCTCTTTGGGCTCGATGCGCTTCAAGATGACCATCTCGTGATGCTCCAAAACTGCGAGCGAAATCAGCTCGTGCGTCACGTCGGCGAGCCGCTGCATGGCGGGCGTCGCGATTTCAACCAGACTTTTGACCGAAGAGACCTGATGCCCTAACTCGAAGACTTTGAGCCCCAACTGATAGCAGCGCGTCGCGGGGTCAAACGTCACGAACTTGTGCGCGACCATCGCACCGAGGAGCCGGTACGCCGTCGAGGTCGGCAAGCCCGCTTCCGCCGCGAGGTCGCTCAGGGCGACGCCGTCTGGATAGTTGCCTAAAAGGGTCAGGAGGTTTAGACCCTTACCTAACATCCCACCGGCTCGAGGTGACGCCTCCTCAGCCTGAGTTCTATTCACCATGCGAAATCCTTTGCCACCTTGCGAACATATGCTACTTTAACCTCTACAAAGGAGCGACTTATGGATAAGGTGCGTTGGGGCATTATCGGAGTAGGCGACGTGACGGAAAAAAAGAGCGGACCCGGCTTTCAGCAAGCGGAGCGTTCAGAACTCGTCGCCGTCATGCGGCGTTCTACAGATAAAGTAAAGGACTACGCCGAGCGTCACGGCGTCCCTAAGTGGTACGACGATGCCGACAAACTTATCCATGACCCTGACGTGGACGCCGTCTACATCGCCACCCCGCCCGACTCACACCACGACTACACACTACAAGTTGCGGCGGCGGGTAAACCCGTCTACGTCGAGAAGCCGGTGGCGCGTACAGCGGAAGAGTGCGAGGCGATGATTGCGGCGTGTAAGGATGCGGGCGTACCCCTCTTCGTCGCCTACTACCGGCGGGCGATGCCGCGCTTCGTCAAAATCAAAGAGATGTTGGATTCGGGAACGATTGGTGAAGTGAGGGCGGTTGAGGTGCGGCTGCAACTCTCCGCGTCTCCCTCGGACGTAGGCGACATTCCCTGGCGCGTACGCCCCGAAGTCTCCGGCGGCGGCTACTTCGTGGACATGGGCTCACACACCTTAGACTTTCTGGACTGGATGCTCGGACCCATTGCTAAAGTCACAGGTTTCGCCGCTAACCAAGCAGGGCGCTACCCCGCCGAGGATATCGTGAGCGCCGCGTTCGAATTCGAGTCGGGCGTTCAGGGTATGGGTGTGTGGTGTTTTAGCGGCACGCAAGAGGTCGATTCGGTCAACTTGATCGGTTCAAAAGGAAGCTTGCGCTTCGCCTCGTTCGACGGCAGCCCGCTCCATCTCACGACGGGTGACGGCGAAGAGGTCATCGAGGCACCCTATCCCGAGACGGTGCAGCAGCCACTCATTCAGGAGGTCGTGGACGCCTTGACGGGTCAAGGAGAGTGCTCGAGCACCGGCGAGAGCGCTTTACGTACCGCTAAAGTCGTGGATAGGTTGCTCGAGGACTACCGAGCTAAACATAACCTCAGTTTTTGAGCAATGAGCAACGAGTTAAAAGTGAAAAGGTTGGACTCATTGCTCGCCGTTCGCCCAGCCCTGTGCGTCGCGTGGACCGCTCCCGCTAGCTGCGCAAGCGGGTATGACTGGGTTGCTTTTAACTCATTGCTTCTTATTCGCCTCCGCCAAAACACGCTCCAAGTCCCAGCCGTTCTCACGGCACATCACTTCGACGTGCTTCTCCCAGGTCGGCTCCGCTTCGGGGCGACCTCCTAAAAAGCAGTCCACGGTTAAGTAGCGCAACTTGCCTCCCACCGCCTCCACCGAGTGCGGTGTGCTGGGCGGGATGAGCACCACGTCACTAGGTGAGAGGTCGTGATGTTCCTCTCCCCTAATCGTGAGTCTGCCGCGCCCCTCGAGTATATAAAAAACCTGCTCCGTATCGTCGTGCTGATGCAGCGGCGGAGCCTCGCCCTCGTCCAAGACAACAACGAAGACTTCTGAGGTGGCCGCTTCTGCTCTATCCAACACCAAGTCGTTGATATGCGTCGGGAAGCGGTAGCGTGTCAAGTCCTCCTGGCGGGTTGAAAAAACGTAGCGCACTGTGACCTCTTTCAGTGTAGGTGAGATGGGAAAAGTCTCTCAGATAATGATATCTGCAAGGATAGCTAGCAGCATCACAGCGCTGACGTAGAGGTTGGCGTTAAAGGAGCGGAGCGTAGCGCCGACCTCTCCCTTGCGGACCAGAAGGTGTTGCAGCGCGAGAACCGCGGCCACGACCGCTAAACCGAGCCCGTAGAGCCAGCCCATCTCCGTGAGCGGCAAGACTAACGCGAGCATGGACCACGCCAAGGTGTGCGTAAGGGCAGAGATAGCGAGGGCGTTATCCACGCCAAATACAGCCGGAACGCTGTAGACCCCGTGCGCCACGTCGAAGTCGTAGTCGAGCACCGCGTAGATGATGTCGAAGCCCGCAATCCACAGCCCGACGCCCGCCCAGAACGCCACAGCAGCGGGCGCAAACGCGCCCGTTACCGCGATCCAGCCGCCCGCCGCCGCCGCCCCGATCGTAAGACCGAGCCAGTAGTGACAAAGCCACGTGAAGCGCTTGGTGTAGGGATAAAGCGCTAAAAAGAACACCGCGACGGGGAGGAGCGCCAGGGTGAGCGCGTTGAGCGCCCAGCCGGAGAGGATGAGAAGCGCGAAACCGGCGACCGCGAGCCACACGCCCTCGCGCCTGCGCAGCACGCCGCTAGGAATCTCGCGCGCTTTCGTGCGCGGATTGCGCGCGTCTATCTCCGCGTCGATCACGCGGTTAAGCGCCATGCTCGCCGTGCGCGCGCCGACCATCGCCAGCGTGATCCAGAGAAACGTTGCCACGCCGGGCCAACCGTTCGCCGCTAAGAGCATACCGCCGTAGGCGAAAGGCAGCGCGAAGAGGGTGTGCTCGAATTTGACAAACGAGAGGTAGGTTTTTAGACCCTTGCGGCGGGGTTGCGGTGCGGCGGTGCTCATAACTCAACCTATCACGGGGCGCTGTAAAGCGGTTTTAGGGACCTTACAATACGCCCCGAGACGCCTATCCCCTCTACAGAGTTAAGCAGCAGCCGGTTCGGGCAAGCGAGCTTGCCAGATGAGAAGTAGCGGGAAGAGCAGCTCGAGCACCGTAAAGCCTATATCGACCGGACTAGGCAGCCCCACCTCGAGCACCGACACGAGCCGCCCGACACCGCCCATAAAGATTGCGGCGCTGACGATGCGCAGCGGAACCACGTGGTTTTCGATGTTCGGAATGACCCACCAGGCGAGTAGCGTGAGCGAGAGGTAGTACCCCGTGATGTAGCGGTAGTGGCTGTCGAAGCCCGGCGTAACGACCTCTTCGGGCAAAAACCTTCCAGCACCGAAGAGTAAGCCCAAAGAGGCGACTAGGAGCGGAATAAGGCTGAGAACACCGAGTAAAACTTGTAAGCCGCGTTTCATGGTTTCTCCTTACCGTCAGGCGACCTTAGCAGCGCCGATATAATCCAAAGAGACGTTCCACAGCCGCTCTTGCGCGGCTACATCATTTGCAAGCGGGTTGACCTCTTCTCGCTTACGGGGCGGTCCGTAATACGCGCCCGTGACGGTAGCGGCTTCGGGTGCAGAGGCTAAATAGATAGCTGGCTCGGCTCCATCTTGTGGTGTACTCCGGTTGTATAGACGCCGTACAGGAGCCATCAACTTGTAAAAGAAGCCGTTGTTAGCGGCAAACCCTGTTACGACCACGCCGGGGTGAACCGCGTTCGCGACCACACCCGTGTCCTCCAAACGCCGCGCTAAAGCAAAGGCGTGCATGACATTCGCCAGTTTGCTCTGGCTGTAGACGCCCCAACCCGGTCCGATGCTGCCTTTGCCTTTCGTATCCCAGCTTGTCTCAAACTCGAGGTCATCCCAGCGAATCTTGCCTTCTAAATGTGACATCGAAGCTTGGTTGATCACCCTCGCCTCGCCGTATTCTGCTGCAGTACGTTTCAAGAGGTCGGTCAACTCATGCGTGAGTAAAAAGTAATTCAGGTGGTTGAGCGCCCACGTCATCTCAACTCCGTCGGCGCTCAGTTTGCGCCCTGTAAACCAAGCGCCCGCGTTGTTGATGAGCACATCAAGCCGCAAGAGGTTCTCATTTAGCTTGCCCGCGAGGTCGCGTACCTCTTGTTGAACAGACAAGTCAGCGACGTAGTAGGTGATATTCGAGTTTCCTGTTTTTTCGGTGATGCGCTTCGCTGTCTCCGCACACTTCGCCCTATTTCGGCTGACGATGACGAGATTTGCACCCTCGCCCGCCAAACCCTCTGCAACCGCTTCGCCGATGCCACTGGTTGCGCCCGTCACTACAACAGTTTTGCCCTGCATACGCACCTGCCTCTCCAAAGTCAAAGACTCTGCTCAACCTCTCGAATATGTTACCCTTGGTAACTAACGCTGAGTATCCTGTGTGACCAGCGGTAACATTGTATCCTAGAAGACATAGGGACGGAACCTTGAGCAGCGACTATCATCACGGAGACTTGAAGAACGCGCTCGTACAAGCGGCGCGGGCGCAGATCTCAGAAGGGGGTGCGGCGTCTCTCAACTTGCGGGCGTTAGCGCGTAGCATCGGCGTGACGCATCCAGCGGTGTATCGGCACTTCGCGAGTAAAGAGGTGCTTTTGGAGGCTGTCGCGCAAGAGGGATTTGAGGAGCTTGCGGACGCTCTGCTCGAGAGTATTGAAAGAGGTGAAAGCGGTTTAGAGTCTACGCTTCGCTCTCTAGCCGATGCTTACATCGGCTTTGCGTTAGGGAACCCCGAGCTAACCCGCGTCATGTTCGCGCTTATTCCTGCCGAAGCGAGGATGAAAAACGAACCCCTCTACGCCGCCTCGAAACGGGCTTACGGGGCGCTCTTGCAGAGCGTTGAGCGCTTAGGCAGCGATTCGTACGTAGACAGCGCCGTCGTCTGGGCGACGCTGCACGGGCTCGCTAAGCTCACCACCGAAAAACAGGTGCCCAAGCTCACCGACCCGGCGCAGCGAGAAGAGGTCGTCGCGCGGGCGGTGAATGTTTTGGCTAAGGGACTCGTTTAGCGCGTCCGCCTTTACCAAACTCTATAATGTCGAGATGACACTGAGCGTCCTGGTCGGACTGGCTGTTGTTCTTGTGATCGCCGTGGAGATGGTCGCCACCATCACCATGACGGGCGGCGGACCCGTCGCGATGGGCGTAACGTGGTGTGCGAGCCGCTTCGTGCGGCGCAACGGCGGACTAAAACGCCCGCTGCCTCAACTCGGCATGATCACGATTCTATGCACCGTCACGGGTTGGTTCCTCGTGCTCTGGCTGGGCTGGCTCATCGTCTTCACCAGTTCGCCTCAAGCCGTCCTAGAAGGCTCCACGGGCAACCCCGCCCCCTTCTGGTCGCGCGTCTACTTCAGCGGCTACACCCTCTCGACTTTAGGCATCGGCGACTACCAGCCGGGCACGCAGTTCTACCAGGTCTTAACCGCCTTCGCCTCCCTGAGCAGCTTCTTTTTAATCACGCTCATCATCTCGTTTTTCGTGCCGATGGTTCAAGGCGAGATGCAGCGGCGGCGCTTGGCGCTCTACATCCATCATCTAGGCGACACGCCGGAGAGGTTACTAAAACGCGTCTGGCGCGAAGAGGATAAGACCGTCCCCATCTTGAGCACGCTCTCGCCGATGCTTGTAACGTTGGAACACACCCACCGCCGCTACCCTGCGCTGCACTTTTCGGGTGCGAAGGAGCCCGCCTACGCCCTCGTTTTAGCTGTGGCGATGTTGGATGAGGTTTTGACGATTCTCGAGACTACCGACAACGTTCAACAAGACGAGCATTTTTTGGTCTCGAGGCGGGCGGTGGCGGGCTTCGTCTCGAGCTTAGAAGAGGTCTTCGTAGCATTCACGCATGAAACGCCGCCGCTACCGGACCTTTCGCTGATAGATAACTCTGCGGACAACCGGAGTGAAGAGGTCAAAGAGAGGTTGGAAAGCTACGCGGAACGCCGCGCCAGGCTCCACACGATGCTGCGGTGTGCGGGTTGGACGTGGGCGCACGTCAGCAAGGAGAACCGCGAGCCCGCGCCCGTGCGGATGATGTTCGGGGAGTGAGCCTAAAGAGGGATTGTTCTCGAGTTCGTCCGCGCAAGGCTTCTACCATGAGGGATGGACGCCCGAACCGTTGCTAAACTTGCCTGCCGACTTCTAGCGCTCTACCTCTCAGTCCAGCTCACCGTGTCATTACCCGGCACGATCGCCGCGTCCTTTGTTCCTTTATCTTTAGTTGACACAGGATTTGACAGCACAGCGCTTTTCGCACTCGCCCTTTTCGGCGTCAGCATTCTTACTCACATTGCTGTTATTCTCTTGCTCTGGTACGGCGCGCACTCTCTGGCGGCTCGAGTTGTAGCCGAACCACCCCCGACGCCGTAATAGAATATTCAGGGAGACCTCCGCGGCGCTCGAGAGCCCTCTTCGCCGCGGAAACCGCGTAACCGTGGGGAGCCGGAACCGGCCGCACCCCCATATGCAGGGCTTCTCCCTAAGGAGGGCGGATGAACCTGGCACGTGACCCGCGCAGATGCTTTTTCGGTCGTCCTCCAAGGACCGAGGGTCCCTCATGACCTTCAGCACCCTCAACCTTTTGCTCGTCTTAGTCGCCGCTTTCGCAGGGGGACGCCTCGCGGTGCGCGTCGGCTATCCGGCTGTTTTAGGCGAAATCGTCATGGGCATCGTTTTAGGTCCGCCACTCTTAGGGCTCCTGTACGCCAGCGACGCGCTCATGGTTTTAGCGGATTTGGGCGTTTTACTGATGATGATGTTCGTCGGTATGGAGGTCAACTTTAAGGAGTTGCAGCGTTCGTCTAAGGGCGGGTTGTACGCGGCAATGGGCGGGTTCATCGTCCCTTTTATACTCGGCGTCGCGGTGATGCTCTTCTGGGACGAGTCGCTCGTTGCGGCGCTCTTCGTAGGTATAGCGATGGGCGTGACCTCTTTAGCGACGAAGTCGCGCATCCTCACGGACTTGGGCATTTTGGATACGCGCCTTGCGAGCGTGATGATGGCGGGGGCGCTGATTACAGACACCTTGTCGCTGCTCCTTTTTGCGAGCATTTTGGGCGTGGCGGAGGCGGGGGGGCTCGAGCTACTCGGCACCTTGTGGCTCCTCGCCCGCGTGTGCCTCTTTTTCGCCGCCTCGTGGCTGCTGGGGCTCTACGTCGTGCCGCCGCTCTACCGCTGGCTCGGTAAACGCGGGCTCACGAGCCGCACCTTTCACGCGACACTGGCACTTATCATCGCCTTGACCTTCGCCGAACTCGCGGAAGTCTCGGGGCTACACGGCATCTTGGGCGCGTTTTTAGCGGGGATGTTCCTGCGCGAAGCGATTTCAGAGCGCCGCTTGTCGCACGAACTCACCGAGTTGGTGCGCGACGTCTCCATCGGCTTTCTCGCGCCCGTCTTCTTTCTGACCATCGGCTTCGAGGTGTCGTTCGGGATGTTGGGGCAGAGCCTCGGCTTGCTGCTTACAGTTATCGTGATTGCGACAGTAGGTAAAATCGTCGGTACGCTTCTCTTTTACAGTTGGAGCGGCGGCGCTTGGCGCGAGGGTCTGGTTATCGGAATGGGCATGAACGATAGAGGCGCGGTCGAGATCATCTTAGCGGGTATCGCCCTGCGCGCCGGGCTCATCACGAACGAGGTCTTTTCCATCCTCGTGGTGATGGCGGTGGTTACGACGGCGACGGTGCCGCTCCTCTTGGTATGGGGCGTAAACTGGCTTTCCAAACGCGGCGAGCTGGCGCGGGCGAGTTCAGAACGTCAAGGCGTCGTCATCGTCGGGGCAGGTCCGGTAGCGCGGATTTTAGGAAGAGAGCTGAGCGCCTCGCGCCCCGTTACGCTCGTGGACACGAATCAGGCGAACTGTGACGAAGCGGCTGCAACTGGGCTAAACGCGGTGCGCGGCGACGCTTTGGACGATACGCCGCTGCTCGACGCGGGCGTCGAGGAGGCGGGGCTCCTCATCGGTTTAACGCCCAACGCCGAGGTCAACGTTTTAGCCGTAAAACGCGCTGCCGAAGAGTTCGCCGTGCCCGAATGCTACGCGCTCCTTACCAAAGGGAGTGATGGTGGGCTCTTTCGGCAGCTCGAGCGCATGGGCGCTAGGCCTCTTTTTGCCGATCCGGTGAACCTGCTCGAGTGGGACTACGACCTTCTTACTGAGCAGGCGCAGGAGCTGCTTTACCGCATCGAGGGTGATAAGCGAGGGCTAGAGGTCGAGAACGCGGCGGTCTTACCTCTCGCCGTGCGGCGCGACCAAAGCGGACACCTCTTCAGGAGCGTTCAGGACTTGCAAGCAGGTGATGAGGTGGTGGCGATTCAGCGGGGGTGAGTTAAATACCTATTGATTTAGCTGACCTTACCCTCACGCTACGCTTGACAAGGGGTGCAAGGGTAAGAACAAGGATGTAGGCGATACCCACTGGAAGGAATAAACCTTGAGACATAATGAAATGCATCCATACGCACGGCCATAAACTGCCCGTAGCGAACCAAGTGAGCGCGAGTAGTACGCCGAAGCCGGTAGTAACTGCAAAAGCTGAAAGGGTTCCCCACGCAACAAGATGAGGCAAACCAAAAAGCAGCGACGAGACGGTGATGGCGACCCAAGGCTTGGTATACCTCACTAAAAGCGATAATAGAATGCCCCTGTAAAGCATCTCTTCGATGAGCGGTGGCTGAATATCGGAGAGCCACTTCCACCACATCGTCAGTGAGGGCAGTTCGCTAAGTGCGTCGCTGTAGCGAGTGAGATAGAGCGCACTAAAAGCTATAGACAAAGTCACAAAAGCAGCGAACATCCGAAGCCCCCCGCGCTTAAAGCCCCTCACACCCGACGCTCGCAGAAATGCACCGTAATCTTGACGCTTGACGCCCAAGAGCGCGGGAACAAGCAGCCAGAAGAGGGGTAGCCCCATAACAAGTCGCGGCAGGCTCTCCCGGAGCCAGGCAAGGTTAGACGCTGGGATAGAGGCGGGAAAGAGCGAAGTAGGTAGAAACCAAGCGGTTAAATAGTTGCAGATAATCGCGAACGAAAACCAACTCGTACCTAGAAGAATGACGCTGACGAGAAGCCAGAGATGCGTCGTTGATTTATAAGGCGTCGTTTGCATTTGCATCCCCCTATAGAGCAGATTGCGCCTATCATCACGCCTAAAAACATTAAGAAGTATGAGAAATATGGCAAACGAGGTTGTCGTTCATGACTGTGTTGGGAGCGTACCGCACTGCTTGAAGCGGTAGAATTGGGAGCGTACCGCACTGCTTGAAGCGGTAGAATAGTGAAATGCGCCCAACAGATATGATCGACCAAAAACGCCAAGGCGGAAGCCACGCTAAAGAAGACTTGAAAGCCTTCGTTCAGGGATATGTCTCCGGCGACGTGCCCGACTACCAAGTCTCCGCCTGGCTCATGGCGGTCTGCTGGCGCGGCATGAGCCCCCAAGAAACCGCCGACCTCACGCAGATCATGGCGGACTCGGGCGACGTTTTAGACCTCGCCGAGCTTTCTAACACGGTAGACAAACACTCTACAGGCGGCGTCGGCGACAAGACGAGCTTGGTGCTCGCGCCCCTGCTGGCGTCGTGCGGCGCGGTGGTGGCGAAGATGAGCGGGCGCGGGCTCGGGCATACGGGGGGAACCATCGACAAGCTCGAGAGCATCCCCGGCTTTAAGACCGACATCAGCGAGGCACATTTTTACAAGCAGGCGCAAGAGGTCGGCGCGGTCATCACCGGGCAGAACAAAGATTTAGCGCCCGCTGACGGGCTTCTCTATTCCCTTCGCGACGCCACCTCCACCGTTGAATCGCTGCCGCTTATCGCCAGCTCCATCATGAGCAAGAAGCTCGCGGGCGGCGCGAAATCCATCGTATTGGATGTCAAAGTCGGCAGCGGCGCGTTTATGAAAACCTTAGATGACGCCCGTGAACTAGCACAAGCGATGATCGACATCGGCGAAAGGGCGGGGCGCAACGTGCGCGCGGTCCTGAGCGACATGTCCGAGCCGCTCGGTTACGCGGTGGGCAATACCTTAGAGGTGCAAGAGGCGATGCGCTGTTTGCAAGGGGAAGGACCGGAGGATTTGAAGGGCTTATGCCTGACCCTCTCCGAGCAAGTCTTAGCGGCGGCAGGCTTGAAGGTGACGCGGGCGCAGCTAGAGGAAAAGCTCCAGAACGGCGAAGCCTACGAGAAGTTCGAAGCCTGGATAGAGGCGCAAGGGGGCGACGTATCTAAGTTGGAGAGTTTAGAACTCGCCCCTGAGCGCTACGAACTCAGCGCAGAAAAGAGCGGCAAAGTCGCTAAACTCAACGCACTTGCGATTGGACAAGCTGTGAAAGTTTTAGGCGGCGGACGCAGTAAAAAAGGTGACGAGATTGATGTGGGTGTCGGTATCATGCTCCAGGTGAAAGTGGGAGAAGAGGTCGAAGAGGGTGCGCCCCTACTCACGATTTATCACCGCGACGAAAGAGGGTTGCAAGACGCGCTGAAGTTGCTTGAAAAAGCTGCCGATATCAGCCAAGAAGAGACCCACGCGCCGCCGCTAATCTTTGAAACACTGCCGTAAGATGTGGATAGACTTTACCTCTCGCAAAGGATGGTTGAGAACATTTTGGAGCACGCTCGCGCCGCGCTGCCTAACGAGTGCGTCGGCTTGCTCTTTGGACAGGATGATAGGGTTAAAAGGCGTGTCCCACTAACGAATATCGCTGAGACTCCGACTCGTTACTTTGCTGATCCCACTGAGATTCTTGTAGCCTTGCGAGAGGCAGAGGTTAAAAGCGATGACCTCTTAGCCGTCTATCACTCACACCCGAACGGGCGACAAACGCCTTCAGAAATAGACGTAAAAGAGGCGCACTATGACGCGGTGCACCTCATTATTGTACCTCAGCTTGGGATAGTGAGAGGATTTGTTTTAGGCGAAGCGTTGAGAGAGGTTGACCTGACTGTAGTCTCTTAAGGCTGACGCTCTAAAGAAAAGCTGCGCGACCAACGCTCTTCTGGACGAAAGATTTCACCGTCAAAAAGGGCTTCATCTGGACGATCGCCGTAGAGGTCATAACGGGGGGCTAACCCCCTGAGTATCCAGCGCACTTCACCTCCAGTATCCAACGCTTCTAGCCTGTAGGTGGCTTCGGGTGGTGGCGAGGTGGCAGGTCTTACATACCTTTGATCACCGCCGCCTAAGACCTCTCCTTGAACGTTGAAGGTTTCACTGTCATATTGGAGCGTCCCTGAAATGTCGTAGGATGTTTCGTCTACGTAAGTCGCCTCTAAGTTCAGCCTAAGGTCAAGCGGTTCGCTCAGGGTTATATCGGTTAAGTTACTGCCTGTATTCAAATCTGCAACCTGCAGTTGACCATCCTCTCCCTGTGCAATCTGGTTCAGTTGAGGGCTGATAGCCTGTTCGGTAATGGCACCAAATCTATCTGGCGCTGTAACTGCGAGTTCAACATCTTTGAGCTTGACGCCCTCTTGCACATTCCAAAAACGGACGTACCGACCTGCTTTAGTAACGAGTTGGCTATTATCTGCACTAAAAGCGAGAGGTTCTCCTGCATCTTCGCCTAAGTCAGGTAGAAATGCACCTACAGCCGCGTCCCAGATGCGTGTCAAGCTACCGTGAGTTATAGCAAGGAGCGAGCTATCTGGACTAAAGAGTATATTGTAGTCGCTAATGTTCGGGTCTAGGGACAGCTCGAGTAAATTCTCTCCGGTTTCTATGTCCCACACCTTAAACGTCAAACTCTCCGCGCCGCCCTCTCGACTCTCAAATACGGCAACGCTTGAGAGGTCAGGGCCCACTTCAATCGCCTGCGCATAGCCCTCGGGTACGATGAAAGAATATAGAAATTGACGACTGTCCGTATTAGAGATAGCGATTTCTGTTCCTCCCTCTACATTGCTTCGTGTGGCGAAGAGAGCTAAGTCTCGAGAAAAGCCTATAAAATCTCTTTCTATAGAAAATGTTTGAAGGCGTTCTCCAGAGACAGCGTCCCACAAGGTCGCTAGGCTTTCCCCGTATCCGTCCCTTTCGGTTGTCGCGAGCACCTGAGCGTCCAAGCTAAACTGAGCCGTGCTAACGGACGCATCGGCAAGGTCGAGCGTTGTCACGGTGTCAAACGTTGCCGTATCGTAGACGGCATTTATAAACGCTTTCGTGAAGAAAAGGCGAGACCCGTCCGGGCTGTAGACGAGTGGCGAAACAGGATAGGCGAGCACAGCGTTCCCCGTCCACTCACCGCGCAGAACGCGCGGATCACTCTCAAAGTCTATCGGTTCCGGCGGCGGAAAGTCGGGGGTACAAGCGGCGAGCAAGAGAATAGAGAACAGTCCTAGAGCGTAGTTGCGCATAAGCAAGTTGCCTTTCCAGTGCGAACATTGAACCATAACTTTCCAAATATAACGCTCATTCACCCTTTCTCTCGGGTATTCTTACCTAAACTCAAGAAACTATTAAGGAGGTCTAGTGGCAGTGTTGGTCGTAGGCGCAAATGGACGGACCGGCTCCAATGTTGCCCTCGTCGCGGTGGAAACCTTACGTACAGGCTACACCTCTAAGAAAATCTTCGAAATCCTCTCCGGTAACGTCGAGATGGATGAGGCGTTAAGGCGGCTTTAAGTCGTACACTGAAGAGATGTTCAGCAAAGACCAACTCGACCGCTACGCCCGCCACATCATCTTGCCGGGCGTGGGCGCGGCGGGTCAAAAGAGGTTGTTAGACTCTAAAGCCCTCGTCATTGGCGCGGGCGGCTTGGGCTCGCCTATACTCCTTTACCTCGCGGCGGCGGGCGTCGGCACGCTCGGCGTGGTGGACGACGACGTGGTGGACGTGAGCAACTTGCAGCGGCAGGTGATCCATAGCGCGAAGAGGCTGGGGGAGAAGAAGACGGACTCGGCTCGAGCCTCACTCGAAGACCTCAACTCCGATATTGAAGTGATTTTGCATAACACGAGGTTGAGCGCCGACAACGCTTTCGATATCCTCGCAGGCTACGACCTCATCCTAGACGGCTCCGACAACTTTCCTACCCGCTACCTCGTCAATGACGCCTGTGTCTTGCTCGGTAAACCTCTCGTCTACGGCGCGATGTCTCAGTTTGAAGGGCAAGTCAGTTTGCTTCACGCCGAGACGAACGAGGGGCTAGGTCCGTGCTACCGCTGCTTGTACCCGGAGCCGCCGCAGCTTGGTACGGTTAGAAGCTGCGCGGAGGCGGGTGTGTTCGGGGCGCTGCCCGGTGTGGTTGGGAGCTTAATGGCAACCGAGGCGATTAAGCATCTCGTTGGCTTAGGCGAGACGCTCGCGGGCACCCTGCTCCACTTCGACGCGGTGTACAGCGAGTTTCGGCGGGTGAAGCTGGCGCGGAACGCGGCGTGTCCGGTGTGCGGGGACGCGCCGAGTATCCGCGCCTTGGTGGACTATGAAGACTTTTGCGGGGTTTGACCTCTTTGACGGGTGGTAGGAGATTAGTGTGAGGGAAAGCTTCGACCAACGCCCGCCGCTACGCCTTTGGGCGCTCCTCCTCAGCACCATTATCGGCGTCGGTTTCGCCCTTAACCTCTACGGCGCTTGGCAACTCCTCGCGCCGCTCGTAATAGGCGCACTCATCGGGCGCTGGTGGGCGCTCGCGCTGGTGACGCTCTTTCTCTCGCTCGACTTTTACGTCTTGCCTCTTGTCGGAGCCGCGCCTCTCGATTTGAGCACCGACTCGCTCCGCTGGGACGTGACGCTCTGGCTTTTTGTGATGTGCGTCGCTTGGGTCGGGGTGGCGCTAGGGAAGGCGTTGGCGACGGTTTTTCAGGATTGAAAAGGGCGTTTAGTCGGGCACTTTTGGAACGAGCGCGGCTTGGAAGATGTACGCTTTATCGCCACTTTTCTCCCGGCAAGGTAAATAACGCTTATAGAGTTCGACAAGCTCGAGCTGTAAGCGCTTCGCTTCCTCCTGAGGTAGATGAAGCTCTAAGAAGAAATCGAACGCAGCAGGAAAGTTGAGGCTGCGGTAGTCAGAAAAGTGCTGACCCTCTTCGCCAGAGTCTGAGAAGACGAACCCGGCATCGTCGCGGTAGAGCCGCCGCCCGTGCTGCCCTATCTCGCGCAATAGGTGAGACCAGGACTTAGTCAGCATATTGACGCTAGGCGCAAACTGAACGCTAAGACGTTCTTCTAACTCGGCGTAAGGGGTCATCTCCAAGGGAATGAAGTAGGCGTCATGAGCTGAACGGTAGTATTTGATAGGACGCCCTGCCCGCGCCTCCTCTCTCACGATGCGCAGCAAACCAGCTCCCACAAAGACCCGAACGCGGTAGAGCATCGCGTGGAGTGAGCAGCCGACCTCTCGAGCCGCCGCCAATACGCTCAGCTCCCGCCCTAAAAAGGGTTCGAAGTACGCTCTGGTTTTCACGTCACTCAGTAGATGAGCCTGCTCAGCATCCTGCACGGTGAAAAACGTCTCAGGCAATTCTCTACGTAAATATTTATCTTCCATTTTACGTAGAGTAGCACGCAGCATAGCCTCATGACGCCGGACGCAACCTCTTTACGCAGAATCAAACTCACCTACTACCTCTACGTCACCCTCTTTTGGTTCGCCACCGTTCTACCTGCCGCTGTGCAAGTGCTCCTCATCCAAGCTAGGGGGTTTGACCTCTCGCAAATCGGCGTTGCGCTGGGTATCTACGGATTTGCGGTTGTGTTGCTCGAGCTACCCACGGGCGGTTTAGCCGACGCCATCGGGCGCAAACGGGTGACGCTCTTAGCGCTCAGCTTTATCTTGGCTTCTCTCGCCGTCCTCCTCGTCGCCTTCTCGTTCGTCACGCTGCTCGCCTTCGCCGTCCTCTCCGGGGCAGGTCGGGCGCTGTCTTCGGGCGCGCTAGAGGCGTGGTTTATCGACAGCCTGCAAGAGGTTGACCCTGACGCGGAGCTTCAACCCGCATTCGCCGTCGCGGGAACGTTCGAACTCTTCGCGCTCGGCGTTGGCACGCTCCTGAGCGGCGTCATCCCAACATTTTTCGGCGGTCTACCCGAAGAAGGGACCGCGATATTCACGCCCTTCTCTATGACGATCGTCTTCTCCATAGCCATGTTCGCCGTGACCTTTTTAGCGGTGGCGCTATTGGTAAAAGAGGACCGCTCGAGGCTAGGAGAC
Organism: Trueperaceae bacterium; assembly: GCA_965213925.1. GTDB lineage: Bacteria > Deinococcota > Deinococci > Deinococcales > Trueperaceae > CBDBZX01. The sequence goes on along the minus strand of OZ243927.1, from coordinate 2,152,028 downwards.
GCCGATATAAGCGGCTTTAGCACGATTCCGAGCCTCATCCGCGAGGCGGTCGGTTTGAGTCGGCGCAATCCTACGATTCTGCTGCTTTTAGGCGCAGCGTCCGTAGGTGGCTTTGCGCTCAGCGGCGTAGAGACGTTTTGGCAACCCTATTTCGCTAACCTCTTGGGCGGTAGCGAAGGCAACAGCGTCCTGTTCGGCTTTCTCTTAGCGGGCAGCTTCGGTCTCGGCATGGTGGGCAACCTCCTCTCGACGCCGCTCAGCAAGCTCTTCAGAAAACGCTACGGCTTAGTTGCGGCGCTTTTTGGAGGGGTTCAGGGCGGGGTGCTCCTCCTGCTCGCGTTGCAGTCTACGGCGGGGCTTGCGACGGCGTTTTTCTGGCTCGTGTATTTCTCGAGGGGCATCATGAACTCGCCTCATGCAACGCTCTTCAACGCTGAGGTCCCTGCCGCTAAACGCTCGTCCATGCTCTCGGTGCAGTCGCTAGCGAATTACGTCGGCGGCGGCTTGGGGAGTATTGCGCTCGGTTATGTCTCCGAGGGCTTCTCCATCAGCACCGCTTGGATGATTGCGGCTGGGCTGCTCGCCCTTTCGCTGCCACTCTACCTTTTGGTGGATAGACGCCGTGCTCGGTCCCTGGGAGATGAGGCTCGAGACCCCTCATCATGAAAAAGCGCACATTCGCATTTTCTCAGCGTGGTAGCGTGAGAAGAAAAGGTCTGCGCCTGGGGCGCAAATCAAACTATTTGGACGGGGACACGTTTCCCCTAATTTTTGAGGTGACTTATGCACAAAATTCTACTTATTCCAGGCGACGGCATCGGCTTAGAGGTCGTTCCGGCGACGCAGCGGGTCTTGGAGGCGACGGGGTTGGACTTAGAGTTCGGTCACGCCGAAGCGGGTTGGGACACCTTCCAGAAAACAGGCAACAGCGTCCCGGATATCACGCTGGAGAAGATCAAAGCGACCGACGCCACCCTAGCCGGAGCCTTCACCAGCCCGAGCAAGAAAGTCCCTGGCTTTCAGGGCGCGATTCGCTATATGCGGCGCAACTTAGACCTCTTCGCCAACTTGCGTCCCGCCAAGTCGCGCCCCATCCCCGACTCGCTCCAGGGTGTAGACATGCTCATGGTACGCGAGAATACGCAGGGGCTTTATGTGGAGCAGGAGCGGCGCTACGAGGATGTGGCGATTGCGGATACGGTCATTACCAAAAGCGCCTCGGAGCGCATCGCGAAAGTCGCGCTAGAGGAGGCGCGCAGACGCCGCAAGAAACTCGCGGTCATCCACAAGGCGAACGTCTTGCCGCTCACGACAGGTCTCTTTTTAGAGTCTGCGGTCAACGTGGCGAAAGACTACATTGACGTGGAAACCTACGACATCATCGTGGACGCCGCCGCCATGAAGCTCGTGCGCGAGCCGCAGAACTTCGACGTGCTCGTGACGACGAACCTCTTCGGGGATATTCTCTCAGACCTCATGGCGGGTTTAGTGGGCGGTTTAGGGCTCGCGCCGAGCGCGAACATCGGGCTCGAGAACGCCATTTTTGAGCCCGTCCACGGCAGCGCCCCCGACATCATGGGTCAAGGCATTGCCAACCCCGCCGCGACGATTTTAACCGCAGCGCTGATGTTGGAGCATCTAGGTGAACAAGAGACGGCGCAAAAACTCGACAAGGCGGTAGATACGGTTTTAGCAGAGGGTCCCTTAACGGCTGATTTGGGAGGCAAGGCAAATACGGAGGAGTTTACGGACGCGGTGATTGACGCGCTGACGAACTTGTAGAAGGCGAGAGGTTGCGCAATCCCTTGTTGAAGTGCGGGAGGTCTCGAGCCTCCACCAACCAAAAAAGAAAAGGTCGCTCACGAAGCGACCTCTTTTAGATGAAAGGTGAGTGTTAAGCGGGAAGTTGCACCGGCACCCCGCACGCGCACCGCTCCGACTCGCGCACCATCGTCACTTGTCCCTCCCTATACCAGAGCGTGTCGCACTCCGGGCAGCGAATTTCGTCGCTTGAGATCGTGCGAATTTGCTCCGGCGTTATCCAGCGTTTCTCGCCACACCAGTGACACACGGCTTCTGCGCCGTCATCCTCTTCGATCATCTGCTCGCGCTCTTCGGGGGAGAAATAGGCGAGGGCGTCTAGGGCTTTTTCATCGCTGCAATGACATTCGAACCTAAGCGGTAAGGCGTCTTGCGTCAAGAGCTTAAAGTCCAAACCCCAGCAGAGTTCCTCTAAAATCTCCAAAAGCGAAACGCGCTGCATCGCGTCGGTGAGTTGCCCGACCGCTTTGACGTTGGCTTCTAAGAGGTCTAAAGCGGCGGGGTCGGCGTCGGGTAGGGCCTGCAGAATCACACCGCCCGACTTAACGACGCCGTTGCGCTCCATGTAGACGCCTACTAATACAGCGGAGCTGATCTGCTCGGACTGCGCCAGAAAAACGGCGATGTCTTCAGCGACTTCGCCTGTAACGAGGTCAACCGATGAGCTGTAGGGGTCGCCGTAAGGCGCGTGAGCACGAATCACTTGCAAGTCGCCCTTGCCAAGTGCGCCGCCCACGTTGAGCTTGCCGTCGGGACGGAGCGGCACGTAGGTATTCGGATTCGTGACGTAACCGCGCACGGAGCCGTCTAAGCCCGCGTCTGCAATCACGCCGCCCATCGGACCGTCGCCGCGCAAGCGCAGGGTCACGCGGTCTTGCGGATTTTTGAGAAGCACGTGCGAAAGCAGCAGTGCGCCCGTCAAGGTGCGCCCTAGCGCCGCCGTCGCCGTCGGTGAGGTGTCGTGGCGCTCTCTCGCCTCCTCGACGAGCTTCGTTGTGTCAGCAGCGACCACGCGAATGCCCCCATCCGCCGCAATGCCGCGAAGTAAATAAGACATAATGTCCTTTCGAATTGAATGGTCTTTGGATTGTCTGGGTGGATGCGTTCCTAAATCACTACAAAAAGTATACGCTTAACGCGAAAAAAAGCGCGTAGGGTCAATGACATCTATAGCAAGTATCATTTGGTTTGAGCCAGTCTCACGTTAAAAAACATTGATGAGCACGCACATTGCGAAATGATACTTGCGTGATTCAAGCTCAGTGTTCACGTGAACTGTTGTAAAAGGCAGCAATGAGTTAAAAGCAATCCAGTCGAGCTGGTGGTTTTAGCTTCCGATTACGTAGTTTTCACGAATGTGAAAGGAACGAACGGTGAGCAATGAGTGAAAGGCTTTAGACTCATTGCTCGTTGCTCATCTCTACGGACGCTCATCCGAAGTATAAGCAGCTAACGAAGCAAGCTCGAGCCGAAACGCCCCCACCTCCGCTTGCGCCCCGGAAATCATTAGCCCGAAGCTCGCGATGCGCGCTAAGTTAAGGTCTGGCGCATCATGGACGGGTTGACCTCTGTAAACAGGTAAAAAGGTGTGAAAGGGCATGTGAAAGGTCTGCCACTCAGGCAACGCCTCGAATTCGGCGGCGTAAAAGACGTCGGCGGCGTCCGTTTGTAAGCGAAGCTGATAGACCTTGCCGTCTCCCCGAAAGCGGAGGGCTAAGCCTTCAAACGCGCTCAGGTCTACCTCTTTAATCTTTGTACGCACGGAGGCAAAACCGCCACCCTGCTCCAAGGAAAGCGTGCCTTGAAAGTGAATAAACCCGTCCTTATAGACGAGGCGGCTGCTCGAGACGCCGCCCATCACCCCGTCGTTGATGGACTCGAAGAGCGCGGCGTCTTCGGGTCTCGAGAAGTCGAAAAGCGTCTCAGCCACCTTCGACTTCGACCCTTTCTTTGACCTCTGTAAACTTCTCGGCAAGGGCGCGGCGGCTGACCTCGGGCACGAGCTTTTTCACCTCCGCGCCGTAGCGGGCGATCTCCTTGACCCGCGTCGAGGAGACGTACGACCAGCGCGTCGCCGTCATAATAAACGTCGTTTCTACGTTTGGGTTGAGCTGCCGGTTGAGGTGCGCCATTTGCAACTCGTACTCGAAGTCCGAAATCGCCCGCAAACTCTTGACGATGACCTTGGCTCCTTTGACGCGCATGTAGTCCGCTAGGAGTCCCTCGAACTTCTCTGCCGAGACGTTCTCGATGTCGCGCGTCGCCTCTTCGATAATGGCGACGCGCTCCTCAATCGAGAAGAGCTTGTTGTCTTTGAGGGGGTTATCAAGGACCGCCACGGTGAGGTGGTCGTAGATGCGACTCGAGCGGCGGATGACGTCTAAGTGACCGTTATGAAGCGGGTCGAACGACCCTGGGTAGACTGCCTGGACCATGCCGCACAGTGTAACGTGTGAAAGGTTAAAAAGCGAGTGGTACGGGGGAAAGCAGGTATTAAAGTCTGTCTCCCGTTGGTCGGAGCTGGTCATAGACGCTATCAGTCAAGTCGGCGAGAGTTTCGCACGCACGTTGCAAGATAACGTCTGCGTCTCGGCGCTCTAAATCTTGATAACGAGGTCTATTAGCTTTTAGCGCTTGGGTATTAGCAAAAGCTAACAGCTAAATACTCGTACCTAATTAGGTTTAACTACCTTAGAGCGCTCGAGCTGCTGATTCTACAGTCCTGTACAGTGTTTACGCCGCACTTTTGGTTTAACTTAAATAAGTACTCTGTCAACTAAAGAATAAGTGATGTCATTCTGAGCGGAACGCAGTGGAGCGTAAGAATCTCTGCCCTTGCTGACTCCTCTAACAGAGATTGCGAGACGAGACCCTTACGCCTTCGGCTCAGGGTGACATCAGTGAGAAGGTATCAATACTTAGTTGACAGTGTAATAAGTGCGGGCACTTAATGGCTAAGAGCTAACAGCTTCTTTCTAAACCCTCGAGCCCAGCAACTCATCCACCACTTCAGCGGGCGAGAGGTCGCCCTTTAGCACCGCCTCGACGTAACGCGCCTCGTCCGCCTCCACGCGCCGCTGCACCTGGGCGGTGACCATCGCGGAGATTTCGAAGCGAGCCCGCCTGCGCCTGCGCTCCTCTAATTCGCCCGTCGTTTTCAGATGCTTATAATGTTCTGAGAGGTGCGCCAAGAGGTCTTCGCTGCCTTTATTCTCTAGGGCGACAGTCTCTTGCAGCGGAGGACGCCACGCGCCTTCTTCCCACATGCCCAAGTCGAGCGCAGCTTGAATCTCACGCTTTAAGCGCCCGGTGCCGTCATGGTCCGCTTTGTTAATAGCGAAGAGGTCCGCGATTTCCATGATGCCCGCCTTGAACGCCTGCACGCCGTCGCCCTGCCCCGGATTGAGGATGAGCACGGTCGAGTCCGCCACCTGCACGATGTCCACCTCCGACTGACCGACGCCGACTGTTTCCACGAAGATGTAGTCGAAGCCGTAAGCGTCTAAAAGCGCGATGACTTGCAGCGTCGCCGCCGCCAAGCCGCCTAGATGACCTCTCGTCGCCATCGAGCGGATGTAGACACCGGGGTCTTTGTGGTGGCGCATCATGCGGATTCGGTCGCCCAGAATCGCGCCGCCGCTGTAAGGGCTCGTGGGGTCTACGGCGACGACGGCGACCTCTTGCCCGCGCTCCCTAACTTCACCGATTAGCCTGTCGGCTAAGGTGCTCTTGCCGCTACCGGGTGAGCCCGTCAGCCCGACGATGCGCGCCTTGCCCCCTCGTGAACGCACCGCTTTGAGGAGGGCTTGACCTTCGTCTTGACCGCGCTCGATGAGGCTGATCGCCCTCGCTAGAGCGCGTTCGTTGCGGTCTAAAAAGCGCGTTTGTAAAGTCTGCACGGTTTCGGTGCTCACCCGAAGAGCATACCGCAAAGTGGCATCGAAAAAGGGTGTTGTTCGGGGCGCACGCTACGCGGTACCTTCAACCTCGCGGGAACGCGAACAGAAGCGCGTATCTGTCGGCTCGAGTTGTCTCTAAACCACCCTCTGCGCCATAATCAGGATATGGACACCCGAGACCTCTCCGTCCTTGCTTGCCGAGTTTTAGCGCTCTACTTCGTCCTCGTCACGCTGACCTCTCTCACCTGGATTATCCCTTCACTTTTTAGCACGGAAGAGGTCTTTCTTTTTGTCACCTCTTACGCCGCAAATACCTTTGTCACCCTCGGCGTTGCGTTCGCGCTGTGGCGTTACGCGCCCCGCCTTGCCACCTGGCTCACGCCCAAGCCTAGCGAGATAAGCGTCGGCACCCTCTCGTTTCAGCAAGTGCAGCGTTTAGCTTTTTCGGTAGTCGGGCTCATCTTCGCGGTGCAAGGAGCCGCCGACTTGCTGCAGGCAGCGGCGGACGGTCTTTTTGCACCGGCGGGCTTCACAAATCTAGTTCGGCCTATTAGTGGAGCGGTGAGGCTCGTTTTAGGTGTTGGGCTCCTCCTCGGTGTGGACGCTTTGACGGGACTGCTAGGCAGACTCGAGCAAAACCGCGTCCCTCAAAATGAGGCAGAGTCGTAACTTGACCTCTTCGTGTCAAATCTGAGCCTTTCATTCCGAAACAGCTTGATATAGTCGGTTGTGCGCTCTACGATTCTCGTTTTTTTACTCTCTCTAATTAGCGTCACTTACGCGCAGGAGCTGGCGGTATTTGCCGCCTCGAGCCTCACCGAGTCGTTCGAAGCGGTCGCGGCGGCGTTCGAGGCGGAGCAAGGCGTGGAGGTCGTCCTCAACTTCGCGGGCTCGTCCACCTTGAGCACGCAGATTTTGCAGGGCGCGCCCGCCGACGTGTTCGCCAGCGCGGACGAGGCGCAGATGGGCATGGTCGCGGAGGCGGGGCTGCTGAAGGGTGAGCCGCAGACCTTCGCGCAAAACCGTCTCGTCGTCATCACGCCGGCGGGTTCAGCTATTCAAACGCTTCGAGACCTCGCCGAGCCGGGCGTGCTGCTCGTCTTGGCGGGACCGAACGTACCGGCGGGGCGTTACGCGCTGGAGGTTTTAGGGCGGTTGAACGCGGTCTACGGCGCGGACTTCTCGGCGCGCGTCCTGGCGAACCTCGTTTCTGAAGAAACGAACGTGCGGCAAGTCGCGGCGAAAGTGGGGCTCGGCGAGGCGGACGCGGCGCTCGTCTACGCGACCGACGCGGCGGTGCTGAGCGGGGTCGATATTATCGAGATTCCGGCGGCATATAACGTCACGGCGCGCTATCCTATCGCGGTGCTCGCGGACAGTGGACACCCCGAGTTGGCGTCGGCGTTCGTCGAATTCGTCCAGACGAGCGGTCAAGAAACCCTAGCGGAGCGAGGCTTCTCCCCTGCGCAGCCCTAACCTTCCGCCCTTTCTGCCCGTCGCCGCGGGCGTCGTCATGGGGGCGCTCCTCGTGTTGCCGACGCTCGCGCTGCTGCTGCGGGCTTTTAACCCCGAGCTGATGGGCGCGCTTTTAGAACCCGCCGCGCTGCAAGCGCTTAGGCTCAGCCTCGTCACGACGAGCATCAGCCTCTCGCTCACGCTCCTGCTCGGCACGCCGACGGCGTACCTCTTGGCGCGCTACCGCTTCCCCGGACACAGGCTTTTAGATACGCTCTTAGACCTGCCGCTGGTGCTGCCGCCCGTGGTGGCGGGGGTCGGGCTCCTGCTCGTCTTCGGGCGGCGCGGACTCCTGGGCGGGGCACTGGCGGAACTCGAGATAAACGTCGCCTTCTCCGCTTCGGCGGTGGTTTTAGCGCAGCTTTTTAGCGCCTCGCCGCTTTTCATTCGCGCCATGAAAGCGGGCTTCACCTCTGTGCCGAGAAGGTTGGAGGCCGTCTCGCTCACGCTCGGCATGAGCCGCTACGAAACCTTCGTGCGCGTGACGCTGCCCTTGGTCGTGCCGTACCTCATCGAAGGGGTCGTGCTCGCGTGGGCGCGGGCGCTAGGCGAGTTCGGGGCGACGGTGGTCTTCGCGGGCTCGTTCGCGGGGCGCACGCGCACGATGCCGCTCGCGATCTACGCCGCGCTGGAGAGCGACCTGGACGCGGCACTAGCGCTCTCGGCGGTACTCACGGTGAGCGCGTTTTTGCTGCTTTTTCTCTTCCGCTTCGTCGTTCGCAGAAGCTATGTGATGAGATGACCTGACGAGATGACAGGGCTCGAGCTTCACATCCACGCGACCTTGGAGGGTTTCGTCCTCGAGCCGTCCTTTCGCACGGCGAGTTCCCGTTTGGCGCTCTTCGGCGCGTCGGGCTCGGGCAAGAGCTTGACCTTAGAGGCGATCGCCGGTCTTCTCACGCCGGGGCGCGGACACATCCGCGTGGGCGGCACGCCCCTGTTCGACTCGGCGCGGCGTATCGACCTCAAACCGCAGCGGCGGCGCATCGGCTACGTCGCGCAGGGCTATCACCTCTTCCCGCACCTCACGGCGCTGCAAAACGTGGCGTATAGCTTCCGTAAGGGGTCGGGGCGGGAGAGGGCGCAGGCGTGGCTCAGTCAGATGGAGCTTTCCGACTTCGCAGCGCGCTATCCGCATGAGCTTTCCGGCGGACAGCAGCAGCGCGTGGCGCTCGCGCGGGCGCTCGCCTCGGAGCCGCGCCTCTTACTGCTCGACGAGCCCTTCGCTGCGCTCGACGACCTCGTGCGCGCCACCTTGCGCCGCCGCGTCAGCGACCTCTTGAGCCGCTTAGAGGTGCCGCTCGTTTTGGTCACGCACGACCTCAGCGAAGCGACGATGCTCGCCGACACGCTCGCGGTTTACGAGGCGGGGCGCGTGGTGCAGCTCGGCAGCGCCCAAGAGGTCATGCACCGCCCCGCCAGCTCGAGCGTCGCCAAACTCGTCGGGATGAGCAACCTCTTGGAGGTCGAGCCGCTAGGCGGAACGCAGGTCAGGTGGGGAGAAGCAGTGCTAACGCTCCCTCACGCCACCTCGACCTCGCTCCTCGGCGTTCGCCCTGAGCGGGTGCGGGTGATTGGCTCGAGCAACTCCGCTCAAAACGACCTACGGGAAAACGTGCTAAACGCGGCACTTTTACAAACCTCTTTGCAGGGCAAGGACGCGCTACTTACCCTTCACGTCTCAAATAGCGGTACGCTAGAGGTTCTCCTGCCCGAAACGGAGGTGCGCCGCTTAGGTCTCACGGTAGGACGAGAGGTCCGTCTCTGCCTTCCCAAAACCGACCTTCACCCCTTTTCGCCGCGCACCTCCAGCTCGCCGTAACCCGTCACCGTGTCGAACGTCCGCAGGAACGTCAGCCCGCTCAGCTCCCCTACGACGAGTTCGGCCGTCGTGTAGACCAAGCAACCCGGCTGCACGTGTCCGCCTACCGTCCTGCCCTCTCCATCAGCGAGGGCGACGTGGAGGTGAACGCCCTCAGGGGAGAGCGTGCCAACGAGCGAGAGGATTTCGAAGGGACCCGGTAAGGTCGTCGTCTCGTCGCGCCCGGCAAAGCGCAGCGACGCCTCCGCCAGACTGCCTACACAGGTCAAGATGATGCCCGCTTTTAGCGCTCGAGTTTGAGTGAATTCGCGCAGCACCTCTTTGAGGTCTTCGCCGGGCGTGAGCCGCATGGCGGTAGGGTTTACTGCATTATTCATAGCGCGGTCCGCTTAAAATGGAGCATACCGCTCATCTTAACGGAGTCTCTATGCCTAACCCAAAACCCGAAACCTTACAAGACCTTATCGACGCGCTCGCCGCATTAGGCGAAGCCGAGCGCCTAGAACTCTGCGACGCGCTCGTGGACGACCCCAGACTGCGCGACCTCTTGGAGACCATTGACGACTATCTGTATCTGGAGGACGAAGAGGTGCCGCCCGTCAACCTACAAGGCGAGCGTGAACTCAACTGATGAGCGGCGTCAGCGAGTAGGCAGTGAGAAGTAAAGCACTTCCAAAACATACTGAGACAGAACGCCGCAGATTTCACAGCTTTGCTGTAACGGAACTTCATCTCACAACGTGCGTGCTCATCGGCGTTTTTCACAGTGGGAACGTTTCAGACCAGATGACCTGTGCCCGGCGTCAGCGGGTATACCTGCTAGTAAATGGAAGATAGACATAATCTCGCTTCCCGCCCCTTCTGTTAAGCTTGTGCCGAGGAGGAACGCGCGTGAACGAGCGTTTGAATGGTCAAGTTGAAGTCAATAGAGACGACGTGCTCAAGGGAGCGCTAGCGGGTTTAGTCGGCGGCATTGTCGCTACGGCGGTGAAGTCGCTCGCTGAGGAGGCGTTCCCGCCCCGTCCGCCCGACGCGGAGTCGCCACCTGTTGTCGCCGCCAAGAAAATCTGGGGAGACGCGCGCGTCGAAGGGCGCGAAGACGAGTTCGAAGAGGCGATTCACTGGACCTTTGGGTCGCTCACGGGGAGCGCGTACGGCGCACTCGCCGAGCTTGCGCCCGCCGCAAGTAGGGGCTACGGCGTGTCTTTCGGCGCGGCTCTTTTCACCCTGACGCACGGAACTACGCTGCCTCTTTTAGGTTTAGAGGGCGGACCGTTTAAGATTCCCTTGGGACGGCAAGCCAACGAGCTGACCACGCACTTCTTTTACGGCGTTGCCGCTGACTTGACGCGGCGCGGCGTGCGCCGGTTGCTCTAGCCCCCTTGACATGCGGCGCGTAAGTTGAGTAAACTTGGCGGTGCCCTCGAGACTGCTCGAGCGCGCTGACGTACTGAGAAGTGTGGCGCAAAGGGCGCTAAACTTGGTAGTATGGGTACGCGCACGGTGGGTGTAGCTCAGTTGGTTAGAGCGCCGGGTTGTGGTCCCGGAGGTCGTGGGTTCAAGACCCATCACTCACCCCATAATGATAAAAGATTGAAGATAGAAAAAAGATTACAAAATCTTTTTTCTTTCATCTTCAATCTTTTACCACTTTTTGCGAGGATGGCGGAATTGGTAGACGCGCTAGATTTAGGATCTAGTACCGCAAGGTGTGTGGGTTCAAGTCCCATTCCTCGCATTGACAGCAGGTATCATCTGGTCACAAACGCTCTCAGTTGATAAAGTGGCGCTTTGGCACGTACTTTCAGTGATGATACTTGCGCCCTTCCAACTCAGGAGGCATAAACGTGTTAAAGAGGTCGGACTGAAAAGTCCGACCTCTTATTTCTCTCGACTTTCATTGCGAAGCGTCCGCAAGTGCTAGAGATGCACGCAGCGAAGTAGAGACTCAGACCCGCATCCACTCGGATAGAACGGTGTAGACTTGGGCCAAGTAACGGCGCACTCGAGCTATACACATCCTGTAGAAACGGGAGAGCAAACACGCATGGAAAAAGGTGTAACCGAAAGAACTGTTTTAGTTATTATCAATCCGGTCTCAGGGCAGGGCGATCAGGCGAAGCTCAGGGAGAAAGTCGAGGCTAAGCTCCAAACAGAAGGCGTCTCCTACGAGGTCCGCGAAACGCAGGGGCAGGGCGACGCCTTGGCGTGGGCGAAAGCCACCAGGGCCGACCTCGTGATCGTCTCGGGCGGCGATGGCACCGTGATGGAGACGATGAGCGGTCTTATCGAGAACGAGCGCGACATTCCCTTGGCGCAGCTTCCGGGTGGCACGGCGAACTTGCTCGCGCGCGCGCTGGGCATTCCCATCGGTGCGGACGAGGCGCTCGAGCTTGCTCTACGCGGCGTGTCCGTGCCGCTCGACGTGGGCTACTTGCCCGAGCGCGAGCGCTACTTCGCCATCGTCGCAGGAGCCGGCTGGGACGCGCGGATGATCGAGGACGCGCCCCGCGAAATCAAGAACCGCCTGGGCTTTTTAGCCTATATCGTTTCAGGTGTCAAGCACCTCTTCACCCTCAGCCGCTCGGACGTGACGCTCGAGGTGGACGGCGTAGAGCACCACTTCCGGGCGCACACCGTCATGCTCATCAACGTCGGCGAAATCGCCGACGCGAACATCAAGATGGGCAGCAGCAACCCTCACGACGGCAAGTTGGACCTCGCCGTGGTCGTGCCGAACACGCTGGGCGGCATTCTCCGCCTCGTGTTCCGGCTCATCACCGGCAACTTCGAGAACTACCGCGATTTGCAAATCTTTTCTGCCGAGCGCGTGCGCATCTCCGCAACGCCGCCCTTAGAGATTCAAATCGACGGCGAGACCTTGGGACACACGCCCTTCAGCGCCGAAGTCGTGCCGAGCGGGGCGCGGCTTGTCGTATCCGAGGACTACGCAGTAGAAAAAGGGTTCGGCGGGGCGTCCGCACGATTTGAAGAGAGTGAACGCTTGACGGCTCGCTAGCGCAGCTCGCGCAACCCGTTCTACTCAGCCGCACTGAATTCTTCCGTCGCGAAGGACGTGACGCCGCTAACCGCGTCATGCTGGAAAGCGGCAGTTTAGAAGAGGCGAAGCTCATGAAATACGCCTCTGTAGTCTCTCTTTCACTTAGCACCTCAACCAACTAAAGAGCAGCACAGAGGTTCCCCTTAGCACCTATCAGAATTCGCCCAACTCCCGCACCGCTGGCAGCGCCGTCGCCCCCTCAAACGCATTCACCTCTTCGATAAAGCGCTTAAACGAGTACGACGCGTCGTGCGGACCGGGGCTCGCCTCGGGGTGATACTGCACGCTGAAAACGGGGTAGCGCACGTGCGCCATGCCTTCTAACGTCCCGTCATTGAGGTTGATGTGCGTCGCGCGGAACTGCCCGCCAGGAATGGAGCCTATATCCACCGCGTAGTTGTGGTTCTGCGAGGTGATTTCGACCTCGCCAGTGACGAGGTTTTTCACGGGCGTGTTCGCGCCGTGATGCCCGTGCTTGAGCTTGTAGGTCTTGCCGCCCACAGCTAAACCTAAAAGCTGATGTCCCATGCAAATCCCGTAAGTCGGCAACAGCCCCAACATCTGCCACACGGTGTCGTGGGCGTACTTGGGACCGTTCGGGTCGCCGGGACCGTTGGCGATGACGAGCCCGTAAGGGTTTAGAGCCATGATCTGTGCGGGCGTGGTTTGCGCCGGGACGACGATAACCTCTGCGCCGGCTTGCTCGAGCTTATACACAATCGAATGCTTGATGCCGAAGTCGATGACCGCGACGCGGGGGTTGTCCTTGAAGGTCGGGCGGGCGTACGGGAGCGGCGTCGTGACTTCCGGGGTCATGTCGCGCCCGTCGATGTCCTCGTGGTCTTGCGCCCGCCCCACCAGTTCGGCGCGCCGCGCCTCGTCCGTCTCGCCGTGGTAGATAACGCCCTTGACTACGCCCCCTTCACGTAATCGCCGCGTCAGGGCGCGCGTGTCCACCCCTTCGATGCCCACGATCTTATGCTCGTCCATAAAACTCTGTAAATCCTGATTCGAGCGGTGGTTACTCGCGACGCGGGAATATTCGCGGACGATAAAGCCCTTTGCGAAGGGTCTATTCGACTCCATGTCGTAGACCGACACGCCGTAGTTGCCGATGTGCGGATAGGTCATGGTGACGATTTGCCCGTGGTAGGAGGGGTCGGTCAAAATTTCTTGGTAGCCCGTCATGGCGGTGTTAAAGACGATCTCGCCGACCGTCTCGCCGTGATAGCCGAAGGCGTAGCCGGGGTAGAGGGTGCCGTCCTCGAGCGCCAAGATTGCCGGGGGTTTGTTTAGGAGAGACATGGGTGAGTGTAGCAAAGGTTTAGGGAGAGATAGGTAACAGAGTATCGTGACGAAGCGGGTCAGCTTATCAGCCGGTCAGGAAAACCTGAGATGCCGACTAGTTGAAATGCTTTGATAAACCCTTGACTACAGCAGAAGGTGAGCTTATGTTGAGCTAAATCCTACTCGAGGAGAGATTACTATGAGCGCACCTTTTCGCAACACGGACAAGTTCCGGCTCTACCCGGCGAACCACGTAACGAGCATTATCGAAAATGCAGATGAGGCTGAGGCGGCCGTGAGAGAGCTTGATGAGGCCGGATTCGGCGAGAACCTGTGGTACGCCAGAGGTGAAGGCGCGCTCAACTTGCTCGACGTTAAAGGCGAGCATCACGGTCCCTTGGCGCGTCTATACCGCGCCTTGCAACACCTGACGGAAGAGCGCGACATGTTGAACCGCTATGAGGAGAAGGTCAAGGAGGGCGCGTCTTTCATCGCCGTACAACTTGGCGACCCTAAAGATAAACGTCAAGTAGGTGGTATCTTACACGCTCACGGCAGCACCTACACGCACTTTCTGGGGCGAGGGACGACCGAGTCATTGCCCTGACGACTTTCAAATTGTCACTTGCCACAAGGTACGTCTACGCTTTACCTCATTCGCGGTCTCCCCTGCTCATGTTAGACGCACGTACGCCGAGCGGCTCGAGCCTCGACCTACCCTCGGGGGGTCAAAAACTGCTGTTCGAACGCCGCTGTTCGGAGCGCGCGGCTGTAGAAGAACCCCTGCCCCTCCTCGCAGCCCGCCAAGGCCAACTCGCGCTACCACGGGGTCTCGATCCCCTTCGACTACCACCGTGAGACCGAGCGCCTTTGACGCCCCACCGCTCTATCGTCTCTGTCGCCTAGCTGCGGGGAGAAGCTCAGCGTTCCTTTGCCCTTGCGCTTCGACCCGTACATCGCGAGGTCGGCGCGGCGCAGCGTCTCTTCGGCGCTCTCGCCGCGTCGGGGCGTCGTCACCCCGACGCTCGCGGTGAGTTTGATCACGCGCCCTGCTAACGAAAGCGGTTGACCGACGGCGGCGAGGAGCACCTCGGTCGCGGCGGCGGTATCCAGCGTGTGAGGTGACGTGAGCACCACGACGAACTCGTCGCCGCCGAGTCGCGCCACCACGTCGTTCGCCCCGACCGCACGCTGCAGCCTCTGTGCGACGCGCTGCAACACCTCGTCGCCGAACGAATGACCGAGCGAGTCGTTGAGCGCTTTGAAGTCGTCGAGGTCTAAAAAGAGCACGGCGCGCGCCCGTCCTTGCTCGAGCGCGCGGGTTAGATAGGGCAGCAGAAAAGCGCGGTTAGGAAGACCCGTCAAGGCGTCGTGGTAGGCGAGGTGGTGGAGCGCCGCCTCAGCAGCGTCACGCTCGAGCCGGTAGCGCCGCGCCGCGACTTCTGACATCGCGATAGCGGCGAGTTCGCCGAGCACGCAGAGGTCGTGCTCTGACCACGTCCGCGGCTCGCAGTCAAGCGCGCAGAGCGTCCCGACGGGCTGACCTTCGGGCGTGAAGAGGGGGACGCCTAAGTACGCGCCGATATTCATCGCTTTGGCCGCGGGGCTGAACTGGAGCCACGCAGGTGCGGCGGTGTCCTCTACGGAGAGGGGCATTTGGCTGTCGACGACGTGTTTACAGAACGCGCCCGACAGGGGCGCTTCTCGGAGGCTCGCCCACGGCTCGGCGAGCCCGCTCGCGCTTTTGAAGAACTGTCGGTCCGAGTCGACGAGCGACACGAGCGAGACCGGAGCCTTTAGGAGCATACAGACCAGAGAGGTCAGGCGGTCGAAGGCGGCTTCGGGCGGCGTATCAAGCAGTTGAGTACGGCGAAGCGCCCCGACGCGCACATCGGTATGACTTGTGGACTCCATGTTTAAGCCTATCCGCACCTTGTCCACTTCGCCATGAGAAACTTCATATAGGGCTCGAAGGCGTGT
The DNA here is from genome assembly GCA_965213925.1 of Trueperaceae bacterium. Classification (GTDB taxonomy): domain Bacteria; phylum Deinococcota; class Deinococci; order Deinococcales; family Trueperaceae; genus CBDBZX01. The sequence continues at coordinate 2,136,643 of OZ243927.1, read as the reverse complement.
CCGCGCGTTGCAGCGTCACGGTTGCTCGCCGACGTGTTTAGATGGTTCTATGCCGACGCTTCACCTCATCTGTGGTCTCCCCTGCTCGGGCAAGACGACGTACGCTAAGGGGCTAGCATAGCGCCTCCGCCCTGCGCTTAACGCCCGACGAGTGGCACGTCCGCCTATTCGGTCATGATGTGATGGAGGCGGAACACGACGCGAGACACCACCTTATCGAAGCCCTGCTCTGGGGGGTGGCGGCGCGCGTTCTCACGCTTGGCGTGGACGTGATACTGGACTTCGGTTTTTGGAGCAGGGGCGAGAGGGAGGACTACCGCGCGCGCGGCGGCGTTAGGCGCGAAGAGCGACCTTCACTATCTGGACGTGCCTGCAGAAGTTCTATTAGCGCGCCTCGTGGAGCGAAACGCCGAACTGCAAGAGGGTGCGGCCTACATTCCCGAGGCGAAACTCAGGGAGTGGCTAGACTGGTTTCAGCCGCCGACCCCGGATGAGCTAAGGGGATGAGCTGGGAAAATGAACTAAGGGGGGCTGGGTAGACTCGTGCGGAACACTCGAGGGGACGGCGCGCGCTGCAGCAGACGTTAAATCAGGTTGCGTCTCGCAGCGTATAATGCGGCCATGAGGCTTTCCGCGACGGACATCTACGCCTTTCAAGCGCTGGGCTTTCTAGGAACGCAGCCCCCCGGACGCTGGGTCGGTAGCGACGAAATCAGCGAGGCGACGGGGGTAGCGCGTCCCTATTTGGTGCGCATCTTAGCGCAGCTTTCTGCCAAGGACATCGTCGCCTCGAAAAAGGGCACAGGCGGCGGCTACGCGCTGAGACGCGAAGCGCACCTCATCACCCTGCGCGACGTGATGCGGGCGATCGACGGACCCGTCGCGCCGCTCTCGTGCGTCAGCCTTAACTGGCACGAGCCGTGTAAGGAGGAGGAGCGCTGCCACGCCCGCACCTCGGTCTGGCAGCGCGTCCGGGACGCGCTCCTAGCGGCGCTTTCGGAGGTGACGATAGAGGACCTTGCAGCGGACTTCAGGCAGGGCGTGACCTATCAACCCTGCTTGGAGCATCTGCTGAGACCGAACGCCTAAAGAGCCCAACGCCTAACGAAATTGAGGAGAGACGATGTCTATCGGCACAGAAGCTGAACTCAAGGCGATGAAACGTGCGGGCGCAGTGGTCGCCGAGGCGCTGCGGGCGATGAAAGAGGCTATAAGGTCAGGCGTGACGCCCGCCGAACTCGACGCGCTCTGCAGCGGCGTCTTCGCCAAACATGGCGCGGTTTCCGCGCCGCGCCTCGTCTACGGCGCGCCCGTCCACGCCTTTATCTCGGTCAATGACGACGTCGTGCACGGGCTGCCGACGCTGCGACCGCTCCGCGCGAACGATGTGGTCAAGCTCGACGTGACGCCGTTCGTCGCGGGCTTTATCGCGGACGCCGCCGTCACCGTGGTCGTGCCGCCCGCCGAGGAACACACGAAAGCCCTCACCGCCTGCGCCGAAGCCGCTTTTTGGTCTGCGATGAAGGTCGCTAGAGCAGGCAGACCGCTCCACGCCATCGGGCGAGCCGTCGAGAGGGAGGTCAAGCGGCGCGGCTTCCACGTCATCCGCGAACTGTCCGGTCACAGCTTGGGGCGCACGATTCACGAGGAGCCCTCGGTGCTCAACTTTTACCGCGCCCAAGACCGCGCGCCGCTCACGAGCGGCTTAGTGCTCGCGGTCGAACCAATGGTGTCGGTGAATCCAGGTCGCGTTCAGACGAGAGCAGACGGCTGGACGGTCGGCACGAGGGACGGCAGCCTCACCGCGCACTTCGAGCATACGGTCGTGATCACAAAGGGCAGACCGATGATCCTCACCGCCTGAGGGTTCGAGTCCCAGGCTGAGACGTAAAGAATTTCAATTCTCCATCTCGCCTAAGAAGGCTGTTCGGTTGGACACGTTCGACCCTTTCTCAACTTGATAAGCTACGCAGATGACGCGCCCTCGTATTCTCATCACGACCGCCTCGAGCTTCCGTAACCACAGCTTGCGCCGCACCGACTCCGTCGGCGGACAAAACTACGCCGAAGCCGTCGCGCAAGCGGGCGGGCTCCCCCTGTTCGCAAGCAACCTGGAACCGGATATAGCTGAAGCGTTTGTCGAGAGCGCGGACGGCGTCCTTTTCACGGGCGGCATCGACGTTGATCCCGGCTTTTACGGCGCGGAGCCGCACCCGGAGTTGGGCGTTGTGGACCCGTCCAGAGACCACTTCGAGCTTGCCTTATACCGCGCCGCCAAAGCGCGAAACTTGCCCGTTTTAGGGATTTGCCGAGGCATCCAGCTCGTCAACGTGGCGCAAGGTGGCACTTTGCACCAACACGTGCCCGACCTGGAAAACGCCATCCAACACGAGCAAACCAACATCGGCGGTGCGCCTTCGCACGGGGTGAGGCTGGAGCCCGACTCGCACCTCGCCCGCGCGTTCGGCTCCAACATCATCCGCACCAACTCGTACCACCACCAAGCCGTCGAACGTTTGGGCGAAGACTTGCGCGTCACCGCGAGAAGCAGCGACGGCGTGGTCGAGGCGATCGAGAGCACCTCACAGCATTACGTCGTAGGCGTGCAGTGGCACCCCGAGATGAGCTTTGGGCACTACCCGGAGCACGCTGCGCCCTTTAGAGCGTTTGTGGAAAGGGTACAAGAGGGACGGTTCGTCGGCGCGTAGGCGGTGAACGCTCCTGCCGAATATAACAAAGGTACGACATCACGGCTATTTAGGGAGCGAAACGCGCTTCAAAAGTAGGGACGATAAATACGAGCGTTAATGATTTGCGAATTGTACTGTTAATTTGATGTGACGGTCTTAGTTTAAGCGTGAGCTTCGTGAAATATAAATAAAGCTCGCCTATTTTGTACCTCTAAGCGGTATAATCACCTTGTGACGCCAATCTTTGAATGGGATGCTGATAAAAACACCTCCAATCAGCAAAAACATGGCGTTTCCTTTGATGAAGCACGATTAGCATTCTTAGACCCGTTCAACATCACCTTACCCGACCCGGACCACTCCATTGAAGAGGAACGCTTTGTGCTTTTGGGATTTGCCAAACGCCATGTTCTAATTGTTGTTTATGCTGAGCGTTTAGATATTATTCGCATCATTAGCTGCCGCAGAGCCAATATACAAGAAAGGAGAATCTATGAGCAAGGAAGCCGATAATACGATGCGCGACCACTATGATTTCTCACAAGGTGTAAGAGGTAAACATCAGCATCTGATTGGACAGCCACAAACGGTAAGAATTCGTCAAACTGATGGTACAGTCACCGAAGAAACTATTGCACCCGCGATTGAATTAGACCCTGACGTGCGCAAGTACTTTCCTACATCAGAGGCTGTGAATAAAGCCCTACGAGGGCTGATTGAGCTTATTCCTGATGAGTCGTCTTCGTCTCAGTCTGCGCCTTAACTAAACGTTGCGCGTCGCCCTCAAGTTAGACGCTCCGAAAGCGTAATAGGTGGGTGGAAAGAGGTAAAATAGCCTTATGGATAGCTCGAGCCTACACACCCTCATCGACCAACTGCCCGCCAAGCTGCAACGGGAAGTTTACGACTTTGCGGCGTTTTTGCTCGAGAAGCGGGGTGAGCAAGTCTCACGCCAAGCCGCTCGCGTCGCAGGATTACACGAAGGTCAAACGATTACGAGTGACGATTTTGACGAGCCGCTCCCAGACGAGTTTTGGCTCGGCAAAGATGCGTAATGCCTGAATCCTCTGTAGGTAAATCCATGAACACCTTACTCAATTCAGATGAAGTACTCGAGATTGTGCGAACTAACTATTCTTTAGATACACCACAAACTTGCACCTTGATCAGACGTGGTTTTAACGACCACTACCTTCTTACGGCTGGAGAAAAAAGGTATATCTTCAGGGTATACTTGAACGGAAAATACTACGTTGACTCACCTGAAGCTTTTCAGTTTGAGCTTGACCTGCTCGACTATTTACGGACACAAAATATCCCTGTTTCTTATCCCATCCGCATGAATAATGGTGAGTTGCTTGGCTGGACTTCCACTGCTTTGGGCGAACGAGCTACGGCACTTTTTTCATTTGCTCTAGGCGGAGAAGTAAGTGAAGAATCTATTACGGTTGAAGAAAGTTTAGAAATAGGGAAAACGATTGCCGCTTTTCATCTTGCCGCTAATGACTTTTCTTCAAACTATGAACGCTATCATCTGAATCTCAGATATCTCGTGGATGAACCGCTGAGATTGCTCGAGAAAGACAATAGTGACCAAGCACAAGAGCTTCTCGCCTCTCTACCTTCCATACCCGACTTGGTGAACGCAGTAAAAAGTCTAAGCGTTGAAAAGGATGAATACGGCATTATTCATGGTGACTTGCACCCCGGCAATATGCACTTTCAAGGCGATCACGTAACCTTATTTGATTTTGACCATTGTAGGTATGGTTGGCGCGCTTATGATTTGGTTCCTTTTTATCATGCACCTGACGCGCTGCAGAAAGCCTTTTTTCAGGGCTACGAGTCTCTTCGTCCTTTAACAAAAGGTGAGCGCGACTGCTTGCCTATTCTTGCCAAGTTACGAATGCTCTGGGATGCAGGTGACATGCTTGCGACCGAAGCATTAAGAGCCAGTCCAAGCAGTTAGGGTTTTGTTCAGCCTCATCGCTGATGGAAAGGCAGAGGATTTATACGCCCAATTCGGCTTCGAACCAACCGCACCTGCGTCCATCGGTATGAGACACTGGGCGTAAAATCTAAAGAATCTTCGACAAAAACGACTTCGTCCGCTCCTCTTGCGGATTTGTAAAGAAGTGCTCGGGCGGTCCCACTTCCACAATCTGCCCGGCGTCCATGAAAATCACGCGGTTGCCCACTTCGCGAGCAAACCCCATCTCGTGCGTCACCACGACCATTGTCATCCCCTCTTGCGCCAGATTGACCATGACCTCTAAAACTTCACCGATGACCTCGGGGTCGAGCGCCGAGGTGGGCTCGTCGAAGAGCATCACTTTGGGCTCCATTGTGAGCGCCCGCGCAATCGCCACGCGCTGCTGCTGACCGCCCGAAAGCTGACCGGGGTACTTCTTGGCTTGTTCGGGAATGCCGACCTTGCCTAAAAAGTACTGCGCCCGCTCCTCCGCCTTGGACTTCTTCCAGCCGCGCACGCGAATCGGCGCTAAGGTGATGTTCTCCATCACGGTCAGGTGCGGAAAGAGGTTGAACTGCTGGAAGACCATCCCGGTCTCGCGGCGGATTTGGTCGATTTTCTTCACATCATCGGTGAGTTCAACCTTATCGACGAAGATTTTGCCCTCTTGGTGCTCCTCCAGACGGTTGATGCAGCGAATCAAGGTGGATTTACCCGACCCCGACGGACCGATCACCACGACGACCTCTCCCCTGTTGACAGAAAGTTCGATGTCTTTTAACACGTGAAAGTCGCCGAACCACTTGTTGAGCCCTTCAACTTCGATGATACGCTCCCCATCTTCGGGGGCGTGGGCGGCGTTTTTGGCGAGAGAACTGTAAGCGGTTGCCATAATGGTATTCCTTTCAGGAAAAAAGTTGAGAGGACTGTTACGAAGTTTTCGCCAAAGGCGAAGGGACTAAGGACTGAGAAAGAGAAAAGTTTTGCTCAGTCCTCAGTCCTTTTCTCTCAATCCTTTCCTTGATGAAAACGTATCCGTTCCTTCCTACCTCGTTCCGACTCCAAGCTGCTCCTCCAACTGCCGACTTGCCAAGCTCATGCGGAAGGCGAAGAAGAAGTAGAAGACGGCGAGGAAGAGGGATAGCTCGAGCCGGATGCCGCCCGTAATCTCCCTCGAGGCGACCTGGTTGGCGACGATGTTATGCACGTTAAATACGTCGAACAAGGCGACGATAAAAACGAGCGAGGTGTCCTTGAAGAGCCCGATGGCTTGCCCGACAATCGCAGGAATCACCGCTTTGAGGGCTTGCGGTAAGACGATGAGGCGCGTCGTCTGCCAGCCTGAAAGCCCGAGCGCCCTCGCCGCCTCCGGCTGACCTTTCGGCACCGACTGCAAACCGCCGCGCACGTTCTCCGCCATGTACGCCGCCGAGAAGAGCGTCACGGCGACGTACGCTTTCACGAGACCGCTGATGCTGGCTGTATCGATGTTAAGAATGAGCGGCACCAAAAGCGCGGCGATGAAGAGCCAGGAGATAAGCGGTGCGCCGCGTATCAGCTCGATGAAGCCGATGCAGAAGTACTTGATAGCGGGCAGCTTGCTGCGCCGCCCGAGCGCCAAGGCGACGCCCAGCGGAAAGCTCACGATAACGCCCGTCGTGAGGATAAACGTGAGGATGATGCCGCCCCATTCGCGCACAGGCACGACGTGCAGCGCACCGGAGCGCACGCCCGGCGCACCGTAGAGAAGAAAAAAGGCGATGACCAGCGCGCCGAGCCAGAGCCAGGGCACCGTTCCGGCAAGTGAAGGCGCGGCGCGCCCGCCGAAATATCCGGCAAGGGCTAGAGCGCTCGCCGCGAGCCACCACCCCTGCACACCCCAGCCCGTAATGAACGCGACCACTGTGATGAGCGCGAGCAGCGCGAAAAACTGCCAGAACGCGCCCTTCAAGATTTTACTGACACTTTCTTGAATGGCTGTTGCCGAAAACCCTAAAAGACCCATGAGCAGACCGATCACGAAAATCGGACGCCACAGGAGGTCGAAGGGGTAGCGGTAGATGGAGAAGAGCTTGAGGTTGTTCCAGACTTGCTGCCACGACGCGGCGTAGAACGCCCAGGTCAGAAAGTTATACATCGTCCAAACGATGAGTACGCCCATGACCACCGTGATAATGGAGTCGACCACCGAATTGAAGAGGTTGCCGCGCAACCAACCTGCGACGCCTGTTGTCCCGGTAGGGGGCTTACGCGAGGTCGCCATCTTAGCGCTCCACTAGCGCCATGCGCTCGTTGACGATATTGAGGATAAACGCAAACGTCAAGCTGATAATGAGGTACCCACCAATCACGATAAGAATCACGGGGATCGCCGCGCCGGTTTGGTTCGCGACGATGTTGCTGATCGAGAAGAAGTCCTGAAAGGTGACGAGAATCGCCAGGGACGAGTTTTTGGTCAGGTTGAGGTATTGGCTGATCATCGGCGGCAGGATGATGCGCAACGCTTGCGGGAAGACGATGAGACGGAAGGTCTGGAAGTTGCTGAGACCTACAGCTTTGGCGGCTTCGCGCTGACCTTTGGGCACCGCTTGGATGCCGCCACGCACGATCTCCGCGATGAAGCTCGCCGTGTAGACGACGAGTCCTATAAGGAGCGCCAAGTACGCCGCCGAGAGGCTGATGCCACCGACGTAGTTGCCGCGCGGGACGCTCGGGAAGCTCAGGACGAGCGGTGCGGTGGCTTGGAGTTCTACGCTCGCGTCTACGGCGTTCGAGCCGCCGCCGCTCGAGCGGTTGAAGAGCGAGCCAAGTCCACCTCCGCCGCCTTGCGAACTGCTAGCGCTTTCCTCTCCGCCCTCGCCTTCGGCTTGCGCCCCTTCGAAGATAGGGATGCGAATTTGCCCGCCTCTATCCGCGACGATGCGGCGGGTAAAGTCTTCAACTTGCAAGGTGACGCCGACGTTTCCGAAGCCCGCGCCCTCAGCGCCCACCTCCTCGCCCTCGTCGTACTCGCTGTTGCCGTTTCTATCCTCGTAAACGATGCCCGTGCTCGGGTAGTTGAGCGTGTGAATGGCTAATCCTTCAGCCTGCTCCGGGTTGGTGAAAGAGAGTTCAGCCTCGCCCACCTCGATATTTTCGATCGCGGGGAAGCGGAAGGTGCTGTTGACAAAGCTGCGCGACTCGACGAAGTTCTGGGTGTTGGTGGTCAGCGTGCCTTCCTCGACGTTGACGCGGGCTACAGCGTAAGGGACGACCGGCTCACCAGCGTCGCGCGAGCCGTTGTCGTTGCTGTCGGCGAACACGACGCCGCGCCCCCGGTTGGCTTGGAAGTCGGTAGCGAGGTTTTCAGGCAACCCCGTCGTGAAGGTCACGACGATATAGCCAACCACAGCAATACCGACTGCCGAGAGGAGCGGCCAGAGCCAGGCGTTGCCGGGGCGCTCCGAGCGCTCGATCTGTCTGCGCCGAAAGAGGTAGAACGCGACGAGCACGACGGACGCCGCGACGAGCCAAGGGAGCCAACTCGAGAAGCTGTACGACGGATAGAGCCAGGGTAACGCTAAGCCGACCTGACTAAAATAGATTCCCCCCGGCAAATCTACCGGGTTCGAGATGCGTGGCGGGATCGGCACGAGTACGGCGGTGAACCAGAAGACGAGCTGGACCGCTAGGGGCGTGTTGCGAATCGCTTCGATATAGACGGTGGCAATTTGGCGCATGAGCCAGTTGCTGGAGAGCCGCATCACCCCGACCAAAATTCCTAGAAGCGTCGTGAGTACCACGCCGACGAGCGCCACACGCAAGGTGTTCAAAACGCCTACGATAAGCGCCCGCCCGTAGGAATCGCTCGGCTCATATTGGATTGGCGTCTCCGCAATGGGCACGCCCGCCCGCGCATCTAAAAAGCCAAAGTCCGCAGGTAAGTTCGAACGGTCGAGCGCGGTGGTTACGTTGTTGTAGAGGATGTATCCCGCAGCGATAAGCAGGAGCACGAAGATAACCTGCGCGATAACGCCGATGAGCTTGACGTTACGGTAGAAGGGAATGCGCTCGCCCTCACCTCTTTTATCCTCCTGAAATGAGCGTGACGCCATCAGAACGTCCCAAAATGCCCGAATGTGAAATTGATGCGCACCTCTTCACCTCTAACTTCGCGTCTATTCGCGGTTAAATTTTTACGATAAATTTTCTACTAGTAAAATCGTGGTTCAAGCTTTGCTCGGCAACTCAATATCAGCTAATACTTCATGACTAAAGGTTTAATGACTAAAGGTTTGACTCTGGGAGTTTCTATAGCGAAAAGGGTGATGGTTCAAACCATCACCCCACGTATCACTCTTTCGGCTTAACGAAAGGGCATCCCGTAGATGAGACCTCCGTCGTAATACTGCGCGTTTAAGCCGCGCGGGATGTCGAAGGGCGTATCCGGACCCAGGTTGCGGTTGTAGATTTCGCCGTAGTTGCCGACCGCCGCGATCGCGTTACGGATGCCTTCGGCGGGGAGACCAATGCCCTGGACGTTCTCGGGCTCGACGCCTAAGATGCGCTGGATATTGGGGTTCTCGGTGGTTTCCGCCATCTCCGAGACGTTGTCCATCGTGATGCCGTACTCTTCCGCTTCGAAGAGACCGAACATCACCCACTTGACCACGTCGAACCAGGCGTCCTCACCTTGCAAAACGGCGGGCGCGAGCGGCTCTTTGGAAATGGTCACGTCCATGATGCGGTGCGCAGACGGGTCGCGGAGCGTGATGAGCGTGCTGGCTAAGCCCGACTTGTCCGTCGTCCAGGCGTCCATCTGACCGTCGTCGTAAGCGCTCGCTAGCTGGTCGTTGTTCTCGAAGATGACGGGCGTGTACTGAATGCCCAAGGCTTCCATCGTATCCGCGAGGTTGAGTTCGGTAGTCGTACCCGACTGCACCCCGATGCGGCGGCCCTCTAGGTCCTCGATGGACTCGATGCCCGAGTCGCGGCGCACCATGAAGCCCTGACCGTCGTAGAAGTTGACGGGCGCGAAGTTGAGACCCACCGTGGTGTCGCGGCTACTCGTCCAGGTAGAGTTACGCGCGAGCAAATCCACCGCACCCGTCTGCACCGCCGTAAAGCGGTCTTGGGCGCTGAGTGGGCGGAACTCGACGGCTTCTGCGTCGCCAAAAACCGCAGCGGCGACGGCGCGGCAGAAGTCCACGTCGAAGCCTTCGAAGTTGCCCTGGTCGTCGACGCTGCCGAAGCCGGGGAGCCTTTCGTTGACGCCGCAGACGATGTTGCCCCGGTTCTGAATCTCCTCGTACAGGTTCTGCGCCGAGGCCACACTGAACGCAGCACAGAGCACAATGATTAAAAATAAACGTTTCTGCATATTTTCTCCTTTAGAGTGACCCAGGTTTAGAGATTAAATCGTAGCGACCGCATCTCTGGGTCATGTGAAGTTTTCCCCTCGCTACACTATGCTACCTTTTGCGGTGGAGATTTGTAAAGCGTTTTGGGTTAAGCACACCCTTAATGATGGCGTGAGCGCGTCTTATTCAGGGTTTTTCGTCGGCAAATGTTTGCGCCCCTGTCACGCACTTTCACCTCCTGAACGACCTCTTAAAATACGCCCGTTCTTCGGGGGAAGTTTCGCTCACATTTTAACCTGATCGTACGCCTGTAGACGCGCGCTATGAGATTTTTGACACGTTGCAAAGAGGTTTATACCGCTGACGATTTTCCTGTCCACTTCGGGGTAGATTATGCGCATGAACACCGCGCAGCACCTCAGAGCACACCTTTTCCTCTTCGTCATAGGCGCGCCTCTATAAATGGCGAGTCGACGCAACAGCGAACACGACGCCGAACGGATGCGGGCGAACGACGGAGGCCGCATTCAAGACTTGGAGGAGCGGCTCACCGCGCTCATCACCTCGTCAGACCGCTTAGAGCTTTTGGGCGCAATTTTAGACGCCTTCGACAACACCATCGTCGTCACCGACCCCAGCAAGCCCGACAACCCCATCATCTACGTCAACGGCGGCTTCGAAAAGCTCACGGGCTATGGTCCAGGCGAGGTCATCGGTCAGAACTGCCGCTTTTTGCAGGGCGACGACCGCGACCAGGAGGGCGTCAAGCGGCTCCGTGCGGCGGTCCGTGCGGGCGAGAGCACGGACGTAGAGCTGCGCAACTACCGCAAAGACGGTTCGATGTTTTGGAATCACCTCTACCTCTCGCCCGTCTACGACGACGAGGGCAAGCTGGTGCTCTTTTTAGGCGTACAGAACGACGTGACGGCGCGCAAAGAAGCGACCGAAGAGGTCAGGCGGGCACGCGACGCTTTAGAAGAGCGCATCCGTGAGCGCACCCGTGCGCTCGACGAGTCGAACCAGGCGTTGCGGCTCGAAGTCCAAGCGAGAGAACGCGCCGAGCGTGAAGTGCGCGCTTCAGAAAGCCGCCTCTTGGATGTGCTCGACCATTTGCTCACCTTCGTGGCTGTATTGGACCCGGACGGTACGCTCCAATACGTCAACCGCGCGGCGCTGGACGCTTCGGACGTGACGCTCGCCGCCGTCATCGGCTTACCCTTCGCCGAAACACCTTGGTGGCGACACGATGCGGCGGTGCAGGGGAGGTTGCGAGAGGCGATTCGCAAAGCCGCCCAGGGCGAGACGAGCCGCTTTGATACGCAGGTGCGGATGAGCGAGGACCGCGTTCTCACCGTAGACTTCATGCTCGCACCCGTTCGCGACGCTCAAGGCAACGTCTCGAGCCTCGTCGCGTCAGCGGCGGACGTAACCGAGCGCGAAGAGACTAAAGGGACCTTGCAGCAAAATGAACAGCGGCTCAGGCTCGCGCTCGACGGCGCAGAATTCGGCATCTGGAGCCGCGACTTGCGGAGCGGGCGAATGTGGTTCGACGAACGCTGCCAGGACCTCTTCGGCGTCCCTGCTAAAGCCGAAGCGGGCGCGATGCTGGGCCTCGTTCACCCCGACGACCTCCCCGCGTTGGAACGCGCCATCCTTCACGCGACGAATCCGCGTGAGCCCGAAAACCGTTATATGGTCGAGCACCGCTTTTACGGCGTAGGTGGTGAAGTGCGCTGGATGGCGGTGCGCGGGCAGTGCCGCTTCATGGAGGAAAACGGCGAGCGTGTACCCGCTGAACTGTTCGGCGTGGTGCAAGACATCACCGAGCGCGAAAAGGCTCGAGAAGCCCTGCAAGAGACCACCGAGCGTTTGCAACTGCTCGTTTCAGGGGCGCGGGACTACGCGATTGTTATCACTGACCCGAACGGCATTATCACTGAATGGAATCCCGGAGCCGAGCGCATCACAGGCCACCGCGAAGGGAAAGCGCTCGGCCAACACATCAATCTGATCTTTACCCCTGAGGATGTGCAGCAGGGCGTAGCGGCGCAGGAGATGCGCGCCGCGAGCGAAGCGGGCGACGCACAAGACGTGCGCTGGCATCTGCGCGGGGACGCCACACGCTTCTTCGCCGACGGTACAACGACCGCCTTGCGCAACGACGCGGGCGAGCTGCGCGGCTTTGCTAAAGTCTTCCGCGACGGTACGGAGCAAAAGTTAGCCGAGGAGACGCTGCGCAGGAGCGAGGAGCAGCGCCGCGTGGCGCTGGAGTCTGCCGCGATGGGCACGTGGAACCTCGACCTCGTCAAAGACGTTCTCTTCATGGACAAGCGCTGCCGCGAGCTGTTCGATATGCCCACCCAGGGAGCCGTGACGCTGGCGGACCCCATTTCGCATATTCACCCGGACGAACAGGACTACGTGACGCAGCGCATCGAGGCGGCGCTGCAACCTGACGGGGGCGGCGAGTACGACATTGAGTACCGCGTTCTCAAACCGGGCGTCGGGATTCGCTGGATTCGCGTTACCGGACGAGTCATTTTCGAAGGTGAAAATACTGAACGGCGGGCAGTACGCTTCACGGGTGTGGTGACGGAGACCACGGAGCAAAGAGAGACAGAGATAGCTCTGCGCAAGAGCGAGGCGGAGTACCGCACCCTTTTCGAAACGATGACGCAAGCGGTGGTCTATCAGGATGCTGAGGGCGAAATCATCTCCGCTAACCCCGCCGCTGGGCGGATTCTAGGTCTGACAAACGACGAGATAACGGGGCGCTACTCGGCGGACTCGCGCTGGCGAGCCTTGCGCGAAGACGGCTCCGACTTTCCGGGCGAAGAGCATCCGCCGATGCGGGCGCTCCGCACAGGTAAGGTAGTCGAAAACGTCGTGATGGCGGTCTATAACCCCAGTGATGAGCGCTACCACTGGCTCTCGGTGGACGCCGTGCCGCAGTACAGAGCGGGCGAGACGAGGCCCTTTCAGGTCTACTCTCTATTTGATGACATCACCGTTCGCAAAGAGGCGCAAGAGGCGCTCAAGGAGAGCGAACGCAACTTTCGCGGCACGTTTGAGAATGCCGCCGTGGGCATCGGACACGTTGGTCTGGGCGGACGGTGGCTCAAGGTCAACGCGAAGCTGTGCGACATCTCAGGGTACAGCGAAGCGGAACTCTTAGCGCGAACCTTTCAAGACATCACGCATCCAGATGACGTTGGCGCGGATGTCGAGCAGTTCGAGCAGCTCATAAAAGGTGAGATAGACTCCTACATGATGGAGAAGCGCTACTTCCACAGGGACGGTCACACCGTCTGGATCGACCTCACCACCGCGCTGCAACGCGGTGAAAGCGGCGAACCTCTCTACTGCATCTCCGTCGTGGAAGAGGTCACTGCGCGAAAAGAGGCGGAAGCCGAGGTGCTTAAACTCAACCAGGAGTTGGAAAACCGGGTCGAGGTCCGCACCGCCGAACTGCGCACCGCCAACGCTCAGCTTAAAGACCGCACCGCCGCGCTAGAAGCTGCCAACAAAGAATTAGAAGCCTTCTCGTACAGCGTCTCGCACGACTTACGTGCGCCGCTGCGCGGCATCGACGGCTTTTCACAAGCGCTCTTAGAGGACTACGACACAGGCGACACCTTGGACGATACGGCGATTCATTACCTCAAGCGGGTACGCTCTGGGGCGCAGCGCATGGGCACGCTCATCGACGATATGTTGGCGTTCTCGAGGCTCTCGCGCAGCGAGATGACGCGCGAAGAGGTCGATTTAAGCGCTAAAGCGGCGTCTATCGTCGCAGAATTACAAGAACGCGAACCGGAACGTGAGGTTTCGCTCGAGATTCAGGGCGGGCTATGTGCTCAGGGCGATACGCGGCTCTTACGCATCGCGCTGACCAACCTCTTCGAAAACGCCTGGAAGTTCACCCGACATGAGGAAAGCGCGCACATCACCTTCGGCGTGAACGAGGAAGGCGCGTTTTTCGTGCGCGACAACGGCGCGGGCTTCGACATGGCGTACGCACACAAGCTCTTCGGCGCGTTTCAGCGGCTCCACTCGCCCGGTCAGTTCGAGGGTACGGGCATCGGTCTGGCGACGGTGCAGCGCGTAGTGCATCGGCACGGCGGCGCGGTCTGGGCGGAGGCGGCGGTAGGTGAGGGCGCGACCTTTTACTTCACGCTCCCTCCCGCCGGAAAGATAGCTCTCGCGTCAGAAAGCCCCCCACAGCCTTAGAATGGGTCATAATGGGGGCGACATGACGCAAGACAACACCTACCTTCTTTTAGTCGAGGACAATCAGGACGATATCGACCTTACGATTCGCGCGTTGCGCCGTCACAACCTCATCAACGACATCGTCGTGTTGCAAGACGGCGCGGCGGCGCTCGACTTTCTGCTCCTGCGCGGCGAGTACGCTGAGCGCGTGGACACGCTGCCGCAATTCGTCCTTCTGGACATCAACCTGCCCAAGCTGAGCGGTTTGGACGTGCTGGCTGAACTTCGCAAGGATGAGCGCACCCGACTTCTGCCCATCGTCATGCTCACGACCTCGCAAGAAGAACATGACGTGGCGCTGAGCTACCGCAACGGCGCGAACTCGTACGTGCGCAAACCCGTCGATTTCGAGGCGTTTTCCGAGGCGATTCGGCAGCTCGGCGTGTACTGGCTCGTCTTGAACGAGAACCCCTGGTCGGCTGCCACATGAGGGCTCGCAGCGTCACGGTTGTTTTGGCAGGGCAAGCGTGAACCCGAGAGGTCAAGAACTCGGCGGGATTCCGCTCCGCGTTCTCATCGTAGACGATTCTCCCCAAGACGCCGAACTCGCCGTGTTGGAGTTGCGCCGCTACGGGTTCGCCGTCACCGCAGAGTTTGCCCAGACTCGAGCCGAAATTGAGGAAAACCTCGATTTTTTTGACTGGGACATCGTCCTTTCGGACCACGCCATGCCGCAGCTAAGCTCGCACGACGTGTTAAAGCTATTGGGGGAACGTGAAACGCCCATCCCTTGCATCGTTGTCTCGGGGGCGGTGGGTGAAGAGGCGGCCGTTCACCTGATGCAACTGGGCGCGTCCGACCTCATCAACAAAGACCAGCTTCACCGCTTGGGGCCGGCGGTGGACCGGGCGCTCCGCGAAGCCGCCGCGCAGGGGGCGCAGCGCAAGGCTGAGGCCGCCCTCAAACTTGCCAATGATGAACTGGAGGCGAGGGTCGAGGCGCGGACGGCGGAACTTCGAGAGGCGAACGCGCAGCTCGAGCGTGAAAATGCCGAACGCAGGCGCGTCGAGCGTGAACTCAACGCACTGCGCGTCAAACTCGCCGACATCCGCGAGCGCGAGCGCCGCTTTCTCGCCCGCGAACTCCACGACGGCGCGGTGCAGCAACTCATCGGTATCTCGTACGGTCTCGCCGAAAGCCAGAAGGGTTTAGGGAGCACACATCCCGAGTACGAGACGCTCGGCGCGCACCGCAAGGCAGTTTTAGGGGTTTCGAAAGAACTGCGTCACCTCATCGGTGGCTTGCGCCCTTCGGGGCTGGAGGAACTCGGGCTCGAGGTCACGCTCAAACACTATCTCACGCAACTCCAGGATGAAAAACCTGGTGTAGTGATCGGCGCCGACATTCATACAAACGGGTATACCTTCCCCGCTCCGATCGCCCTATGCCTCTTTCGCACCGCGCAAGAGGCGCTCCGCAACGTCTTCAAGCACGCCCGAGCGAGTCGCGTCGAGGTGTCGCTAGGGCTCGAGGACGGCGCTGCCATTCTCAAAGTACATGACGACGGCCAAGGCTTCACCCCACCTGAGCAGCTCAGCGCGCTCGCGCGTGACAACCACTTCGGGCTTATCGGCCTAGAGGAGCACACCGCGTCGGTCGGAGGTACGCTGGAGATACGCTCCGCGCCCCCTTTCGGAACGCAGATAACGGCGCGTATTCCCGCCACAAAGCCTGTAGCAGCGAAAGTTGAGAAGCGTTCTTAATAGCGGGTATCCTACGCCAGTAGCGAACTGCGTTCTTTCGGTGGCTGGGACGCCCGGGTGCTCGCGACCCAGGTGGACGCGCGCGAACCCAGCATCATGAAACCTCTTTGCTCCATCTGAGCTAAACTAAAGTCCATACGTTTACCGAATATCGCAAGGACTTATAGGTTGACGTTCCGACCTGTGAGTAGGGAGGTTTAGTTTATGGAGGTCGCCAACCAGCCCGCCCCCGTTCGGACCCCTGTCCGAGGTGAAAGCGTCGTCAACGATTTCTCACTCGTCGTCGCTACGGTCAACGGCACCGGCAGTCAGACCGCCAACCTGACGCTGCTACGCGCGTTTTTCAAGATGGGCATCCCGGTTCACGGCAAAAATATCTTTCCGTCGAACATCCAAGGACTCCCCACCTGGTACAACATCCGGGTGAGCCGCGACGGTTACGTGGCCCGCAAACCTCCAGAACTCTTGGTCGCCTTTAACCCGCTGACCTTGGACGAAGATGTTCGCGGGCTTCCGCCGGGCGGCGTGTGTATATATGAAGAAGGCTTCAGCGGGGGGCTCCGCCGCGACGACCTCTTCACCTACGCGCTGCCCGTCGGCGAGTTCGTCTCTCAAACCGGGATGAAAGGGAAGCTCAAAGACTACATCGCGAATATGACTTACGTCGGCGCGCTCGCGCACCTGCTGAACGTGCCCCTTGACGCGGTTGAAGAGGCGCTCTCGTTTCACTTCGGCAAACGCCAAAGCCTCATCGACTCGAACATGAGGATGGTGCGCACCGCGCACGCCTGGGCCGAAGAGAACCTCGAGAAGCGCGACCCCTTCCGGGTCGAACCGTTAGGTAAGACGGACGGGCTCATCCTCATGACCGGCAACGAGGCGGGCGCACTCGGCGCGGTTTTTGGCGGCGTGTCGCTGGGCGCGTGGTACCCTATCACGCCCTCGACCAGTTTTATCGACGCCCTGCGCGACTTTCTGCCCAGGTTACGCCAAACCGATGAGGGCGAGCCGACCTACACAGTTATCCAGGCTGAGGACGAACTCGCCGCTATCGGCATGGTGCTGGGCGCGGGCTGGGCCGGGGCGCGCGCGCTCACGGCCACCTCGGGACCAGGAATCTCACTGATGAGCGAATTTGCGGGGCTCGGCTACTTCGCCGAGATTCCCGCGGTGATCTGGGACATCCAGCGGGTCGGTCCGTCCACCGGGCTGCCGACGCGCACCAGCCAGGGCGACGTGGCGTTCGTGTACTACCTAGGCCACGGCGACAGCAAAAACGTCGTGCTCTTTCCAGCCACCATAGAGGAGTGTTTCGAGTTCGGCTACAGCTCGTTCGACCTGGCTGAAACCCTGCAGACGCCCGTGTTCGTCCTCTCGGACTTAGACCTCGGCATGAACAACTGGATGGGTCAACCCTTCGAATACCCGGGCGAGCCGCTGAAGCGCGGCAAGGTGCTCTGCGCTAAGGAGGTCGAAGCGCAGGGGTTTTCGCGCTACTTGGACCTCGACGGTGACGGTATCGGCTACCGCACGTTACCTGGAAACACGAGCGCGGGTTCGGCTTACTTTACGCGGGGCACAGGACATAACGAACACGCGCTCTATAGCGAGCGTCCCGAGGACTGGCTCGCGAACACCGAACGCCTGGCGCGCAAGTTTCAGACCGCAAGGACCATCGTCCCCAAACCCGTTATCGACGAGGTCGAGGACGCCGACGTTGGCATCCTCGCTTACGGCACGACTAAGCACGCGATCGACGAGGCGCGCGACCTCTTGTCGCAAAGCGGCCTTAAAACCAGCTATCTGCGGCTTAGAGCGTTGCCGCTAAGCCGCGAAGTCAAGGACTTTATCGCGCGCCACAAGCGCGTCTACGTCACCGAGATGAACCGCGACGGGCAGCTCCACGCTATCTTATTAGCCGAACGACCTGAGTTCGCGGCTAAGCTCGTTTCGGTCGCGCACCTAGACGGAATGCCGTTCACGGCGCAGTGGATCGTAGAGCGACTCGAGCAGGAGGAAACGAAATATGAGTAGAGCCCAAGCACTCAAAGAGAACGCCATCGGACTTTCAAAAAGTGACTACGGGGGTCGCCCTTCAACCCTGTGTAAGGGTTGCGGGCACAATTCGATCGCCAGCCAGATCATTCAGGTGGCCTTTGAGCTTAATCTGAAGCCTCACGACGTCATCAAACTCTCGGGTATCGGCTGCTCGAGCAAGTCCCCCGCCTACTTTTTGGGACGCTCGCACGGTTTCAACGCGCTGCACGGGCGGATGCCGTCGGTCGGCACCGGGGCGCTTATGGCGAACCACCACCTGCGCGCTATCGGGGTGTCGGGCGACGGAGACACGGGCTCGATCGGCATGGGGCAATTCAAGCACCTGGTCAGGCGAAACGTGCGCCTGGTTTACATCGTCGAGAATAACGGCGTGTACGGGCTCACCAAGGGGCAGTTTTCAGCCACTGCCGATGAAGGCTTGGAGCTTAAATACGCTGGACACAACGACTTGCCGCCCATCAACTTGTGCTTAGAGGCGCTCGTGGCGGGCTGCGGGTTTGTCGCGCGGAGTTTCGCGGGTGACGCCAAACAGGTTCGCGAACTGCTCAAAGCCGCTCTCTCGCACCGGGGCACGGCAGTTCTGGACATCATCAGCCCGTGCGTCGCCTTTAACAACGACGCCACCTCGCCCAAAAGCTACCCCTACGGCCTGAAACACGAAAAAGCCCTTCAAGAAATCGGTTACGTCCCGACTGCTGAGGAGATTGCCATTGACGATTATGAGCCCGGCGAACTCAAGGTCGTCGAACTGCACGACGGGTCGAAGATCGAACTGCGCAAGCTCGAGCAGGGCTACGACCCAACTGACCGTGCAGCGGCGACGGCGAGACTCCAGCGCGCCGAGGAAGCCCAGGAATTTATCACCGGGCTGATCTATTACGACCCTTCGCGGCCGTCTCTGGCTGAGGCGAGCGGGTTAGCCGAGACGCCCTTGACAGCACTTTCCGAAGACCAATTGCGGCCGTCCAAAGAGGCGCTCGCGGCGCTGATGCGGAGCTATCAGTAGGGGCTACTACGAATAGCAGCCCCTGTAGGTGGCACGTTAGAAAAAGGTGCTCACCGTATAGAACCGCATAAAGATGGAAAGAACGTAGATACTTGATCCAAAGCAATTCTCAGAGTTCTCTTTCTCAATATCCTAGGGCGTACGCATGTACGCCAATTCTTTGAAAGAAGTCGCTGTGAACCTTTCGAAACGAAAACAGAATCCGCTCGAAGAGGGTATAAAGCCGAATTCTGTCCCTTAAAAAGCTACATATCGAACGCGAATAGGACGTCACGAATCTACATGCGTAAGCCCTGATATCCTCTGTTTCTGATACGCCACTACCTCGGCGCGTTACAATCGCCTCGTGTCTTCCTACTGGCTCCTCAAAACCGAACCCGGCGTGTTCAGCTTCGGCGACCTCTTAGACGCGCCCGAGCAGCGCGCTGCGTCAGAAGGCGTGATGTGGGAGGGCGTGCGCAACTTTCAGGCGCGGAACTTTCTGCGCGAGATGAACGCGGGCGACAAGGCGCTGATTTACCACTCCAGCTGCAAGCCGCCCGGTGTGGTCGGCGTGGCGGAGGTCGTGCGCGCGGCGTATCCCGACCCGACGCAGTTCGACGCGGCGAGCGACTTCTACGACGAAAGGGCGTCCGAAGAGGAGCCGCGCTGGTCAGCGGTAGACGTGAAAGGACTTTACCGGCTAAAGCGGTTCGTGTCCCTCCGAGAGATCAAAGAGGAAAGCGCGCTCGCCGAGATGAAACTCGTCCAGCGCGGCAACCGCCTCAGCGTGATGCGCATTACAGAAACGGAATTCGCTATAGTCTTGACGTTAGGAGAAATTCATGATTGACACTTCGCTGCGAGAAGCCGCGAGAGCCCTGGGCGAGGAAACGGTTCGGACGCGCCGCGACTTTCACAAGCACCCCGAAATCGCCTTCGAAGAGGTCAGGACGAGCGGCGTTATCGCCGAGCGGCTCGAAAGCCTCGGGCTCGACGTGCGGCGCGAGGTCGGGAAAACGGGCGTCGTCGCTGTTTTGGATTCGGGCAAGCCGGGTAAAACCGTGTTAGTCAGGGCTGACATCGACGCGCTACCCATTCACGACGAAAAGACGACCGAGTACCGCTCAGATATAGACGGCAAAATGCACGCCTGCGGACACGACGGGCACGCGGCGGTGCTGCTGAGCGTGGCAAAAATTTTGAGCGAGCGCGAATCCGGCAAGGTCGTCTTTATCTTTCAGCCCGCCGAAGAGATCGTCGGCGGCGCGAGGGCGATGTTGGAGGACGGGGCGCTAGGCGGCGTCGAACCGGAGCACAGCATCGGTTTGCACCTCAGCTCGCAGTTCCCGACCGGCACGGTCGCCGTGCGCAGCGGTCCTGCGATGGCGGCGACCGATTCGTTCCGGCTCGTCGTCTCCGGCAAGGGCGGTCACGCGGCGCGTCCGCACGAAAGCGTGGACCCCGTGCTCATCGCTGCGCACCTCATCACGGGCTTGCAGAGCCTCGTCTCGCGCGAGACTGACCCGCTCGATAACGCCGTCATCAGCTTGACCTCGGTTCACGGCGGCACCGCGTACAACATCATTCCTGGAAATGTCGAAATCAAGGGCACGCTCCGCACGTTTTTACCCGAAACGCGCCGCTTCTTGCAGGGCAGAATCCAGCGCTTTAGCGAGGACACAGCGCACAGTATGCGCGGCGCGGCGGGCCTAGAGTGGATCACCCAGTCGCCCGCCGTGGTGAACGATGAGGCGATGACAGAGAGGTTGAAAGAGGTCGCGGCGGAGGTTGTCGGAGACAAGGTGCTCGTCGCCCCGCCGATCATGGGCGGCGACGACATGGCGCTCTGGCTCCAACGCGCGCCGGGCTGCTACTTCTTCGTCGGCGCGAGAAACGAAGCGAAAGGCGCACACTACGCGCATCACCACCCTAAGTTCGACCTGGACGAGGATGCGTTGCCTATCGCCGTAGAGGTGCTGGCGAAGGGCGTGCTCGAGTTTCTGCGTTAGAGCGCCTCGCAACGGCGCAGTTTGTGCGTGTGAGCAAATGATTAAGTACACTGTCAACTAAAAGATGAGACATGTCATTCTGAGCCCTACAGCGAGCTATAGGATAGACTCCACGCAGTGGAGCGTAAGAATCTCTGACCTTGCTGACTCCCCTGATTGAGATTGAAAGACGAGACCCTTACGCCTTCGGCTCAGGGTGACATCAGTGTCGCAAAACTTAGCTGACAGTGTACGTAGAAGGGCAGGCTCTAAACCTGCCCTCGTGACTCACTAGAATTTATAAACCTTACTGCTCCGCGCCCTCCGGTAAAAAAGCAGCGGAGTCGTAGTAGGTCCGAAAGCGCACCACTTCGCCCCCTTCGGTATCGAACGAGCTGACGCCCTGATAGTCGATATCGTGACCGTTAGCGAGCTTGCCCTTGGATTCCCACTCGAGCACCACCGTCTCGTCATCCTCGGTGACTTTGAAGAACTCGGTGTGGACCTCATCGAAGGGCTCCAGATACTCCTGCCAGAACCTCTTCGCCTCGTCCTTGCCCTCGTAGGTTTTGTGCGTCAGCCGCGTCAGCTCCGCCTTGTCACTAAACAGCTCGACAAGGGCGTCCACCTGGTTCTCCTTCTCAATCGTTTGCAGACCGTCCATAAATTTTTCTGCGATTTCGCTTGCCATTGCTACCTCCTGGTAGGGTCTAGCTTACCCACTCGCGCGCTAAATAATAGCGTTCGGGCGCAAAATGTAGGCGCACTCGCTACCCCTGCAACAGCGACTGTCCTCCGTCAATCCACACTTCAGTTCCAGTGATGAGGCTCGACGCATCCGAGGCTAGAAACGCTACGAGCTGCGCGACCTGCTCCGAGGAGCCCGGCTCGCCGTCTGTAAGAGGTATTTTACCCGCTGGGTACTCGACGGGTTCGCCCGCCTGGTCTAAGTCTTCGCGGTCGGTATTCTCGTCGATCTGGGTGTCGATCATGCCGGGACAGATCACGTTGACGCGGATGCGGTCTTTGGCGAGTTCGAGTGCGAGCATCTTCGTCATAGCGACCTGGGCGGCTTTGGTGCTCGAGTAGGCCGTCGCGCCGCTGTTCACGAAGTTGCGCGTCCCGTTGACCGACGAGGTCACGACCACGGAGCCGCCGCGCGCTTTAAGGTGCGGCACGGCGTATTTGATCGTAAAGAACGTGCCGTTCAGGTTGATATCCACCGTTTTGCGAAACTCGTCCGGTTCCAATTCGTCAATCGGGGCCCACGTCCCGTTGACGCCCGCGTTAGCGAAGACGATATCCAAGTGTCCGTAGGTCTCTACTACTTGCGCGTAAGCCTCCTTGAGGTCGTCCACGTTAGCGATGTCTGCAGTTATAGCCAGAGCCTCGCCGCCCGCGTCCTCGATCTCTCCAACCACCGCGTCGAGGTCCTCTTTCGTCCGCCCCGAAACGGCAACTTTGGCACCCTGTCGCGCGAGCAGTTTAGCGGTGGCCGCGCCAATGCCGGAGCCGCCACCTGTGATAAAAGCAACTTTGTCTTTCACAGTTTCCCCTCCTGAGCCTATGCTAGGAGGGAAAGAGGTCGCGAACTGAAAGAGGGCTTACAGGGCGCGCCTTGGAGGAGGTCTACATCTACAGGTTATTCACCTCGAGCTGCGCGCACGCTCTCGCGCCGCGCCTCTCGCTCGAGCCCCATCTCGAAGTACGCCCGGTACAGGCTCCGCGTCCTGAAAAGACCGTAAACCCACTGTCCGAGGTAGAGAAGCCAAAAGCCCAAACTCGTGTAGCGCCGAAACTGCGCAACGTGCACCGCTTCATGCGCCAAGAGTCGCGGGGTTTGATAGCCTCTCACGACTAGAACCGTCTCACCCCACGTTTGCGCGGTCGCTCTAAAGCCAAACGCGGGGAGCGCGCCTACCTCATAAAGGTGAGGCGTCAAAGGACGCGCGTTTAAGAGGTAAGCAAAGGTGCGCCCTGTGAGCGTGGCTAAGAAGGGGCGAGTGAGGTGCTCGAGGGTACTAGCCAGAACGAAGAGGAGAAACGTCCACATGTCAAACGAGTGTAGCTTACAAACGCTCCAAATAACCGCTAAACCTCTACAAATTGATGACGCTAAACCCGTATAGTGCTCCTATGGCGAATTCTGGTGGGCGTGTCTTAGTGGTCGGTAGCCTCAACATGGACTTAGTCGTGAACGTCGCGCGCCACCCCGAGCCGGGCGACACCGTTTTGGGGGGCGACTTGCAGACTTTTCCAGGGGGCAAAGGGGCAAATCAGGCGGTTGCTGCGGCGAAAGCGAGCGGAAACGCGAGTGAAGGCGCAGTGATGCTCGGGCTCGTAGGGGCGGACAGTTATGGCAGCACGCTCCTAGAGAGCTTAGCCAAAGCAAAGGTAGACGTTCGGGCGGTCCAGCAGATTTCAGGACCGAGCGGCGTGGCGCTCATCGCGGTGGATGAAGGGGGCGAAAACACCATCATCGTGAGCCCTGGCGCGAACGGCAAGCTGACGCCCGAATACATCTCTGAGGACCTCTTTGACGGCGTGGCGCTCGTACTGATGCAGCTCGAGATTCCTTTAGAGACCGTCGCTGAGGTTGCGGTGCGAGCTAGGGCAAATGATGTCGCGGTGATGCTCAACGCCGCGCCCGTTCAAGACCTGCCTGATGACCTCACCGCTAACCTCTCGTACCTGATTCTCAACGAAGGGGAAGCGGCGTTTTTAAGTGACATGAGCGTGTCGGATGAAGCGTCGGCACGAGAGGCGGCGAAGGCGCTCAGGGAGCGCGGCGTGGACGCTGTCGTGATTACGCTGGGCGCACAAGGGGTCGTCTGGTCGAGCGGGGCGAGTGAGGGTCGTTTGGACGCACATCAGGTTGAGGTCGTGGACACGACCGCTTCGGGTGACGCTTTCTGCGGGGCGCTCGCGGTGCGCTTAGCCGAGGGTCACAACTTAGAAAAATCTCTCCATTTTGCCAACGCCGCTGGCGCACTCGCCGCGACGAAGCAGGGCGCGCAGCCGAGCTTGCCGAGTGCGCGCGAGATAGAGAGGTTGCTAGAGCAGTGAACGAAAACAAGAAGCCGGACTGAGCGTTTCAGTCCGGCTTCTCTTTGACGAGAAAAAGCTTTAGAGAGCTTCTTCGGCGTACTCGAGTTCGTCCTCGAGCGTCAACCCGCGCCCCGCCATCGTCGTAACGAGCGCCACCCCGACGATAACGAACGTCACCGCGCTCACGATAACCGCGAGCAGCATGGGGTCCATGCCCTGCGCGGCCATCGCCATGTTACCTGTCGGCGTGTATTGCGCGGCGAACATCCCCGTGTAGTGCATCCCGCAGACCGCGACGCCCATCACAAGCGCGGCGGCTCCTTTGGCGAGGTCAACCGTTCCGCGACCGAAGCGCTCCTCGGTCTCCTCTAAGTTGAGGTAGTAGAAGAGCATCATCGCGGCGATAGAGGCGACGACCGCGATCACGATAGAGACACTGAAGAGCGTGGTGTCGTAGGAGATGTCGGCGGGCATACGCATCGCGGCCATGCCCGTATAGTGCATTACCGAAACGCCCGCGCCCATAACGACGCCAGCTCCCAAGAGGCGCACCGCGCCGAGGCTCTCGCCGCTCACCGTGTAGAACGCGATGCCCGAAGCGATAAACGCGGCGACGACCGAGAGCGCCGTAAGCGTGAGGTCATACGACATCGGCATGTCCATTCTCAGCGCCAACATGCCGACGAAGTGCATCGACCAGATGCCGATACCCATCGTGAACGCGCTCCCGCCGAGCCACATCCAGAGACCTTGACCCTCGGCGTCCTTGACCTTACCCGCGAGCGTGAGCGCCGCGAACGACGCCACCGACGCCACCACGTACGAGAGCGCTACGAGGCGAAAATCCCAGGTGTAGCTCATCATTTCCGTCATATCCATGCATTACCTCTTTCCGCCCTCCAGGGGCATGTCAGGCTCTTATCCTGTACCGATAAGTCTGACAGGATTTTTATAAAAGAGAATGGTGTTTTTCACGAGAAACGTATGCAGGACGTCACTTTGGAGGGTTTGAAGGGCGAAGAACGTGGGAAAGTTAGCGTGTTGAGGTTTGAGAAACGCCAGTGTAATACTGGTAGACCACGCTGGAAAAGTCACAGAAAGAGGCGAATGCAGTAGGGTCGATTCATACAACGGTGTATAGAGGTGCCCCTACGCCGCGCACTCCCTCAGGGAAAGTGATGGCGCGCAATTCAAAGAGGTTGAGTAATATAGGCTCTTGCGCTGGGCCTTTGGGCAACGTCGGAGGTCGAAGCGCGTATGGGCGACTCAGTCTCTTCAGCCGCCCTAAAGAACACCCTTCGTCGCGCCGCCATCTACGAGTAGCGTCTGCCCGGTGATATACGCCGCCTGCTGTGATGCTAAGAAAACGGCGGCGGCAGCGACCTCTTCGGGCGAAGCGAAGCGTTTCGCAGGGATGCTCCGCTCTAAATTCGCCCTGTCCTCGTCACCCTCAAAAATCTCGTTCAGCCGCTCCGTTGCCGTGTAGCCAGGCGCGACGTTATTCACCGTGATACCCTGCGCCGCGACCTCCGTGGAGAGGGTTTTGGCGAAACCCGTCACAGCGGCGCGAAAGGCGTTGGATAAGGTCAGCGTGTCAATGGGCTCTTTGACCGATAAGCTCGTCACGTTGAGGATGCGCCCCCAGCCTCGCTCCTGCATGGCGGGCAGCGCCTTATATGCCAAACGCACGGCGGACATAAGCGTAAGGTCATAGCCTTGCGCCCACGCCTCCTGTGAGAGCGCGGTCGGTTTGCCCGCAGGCGGTCCGCCCGCGTTGACGACGAGGATATCCGGTGAGGCGATTTTTCCGACCTCTTCAAAGAGCGCATCAATCCCGCTTTGGTCGCTCACGTCCGCGACGACAGCGGTGGCGTCTCCCCCATTGGCGCGGATGTTCTCGGCGGCTTTGTAAAGCTCAGTCTGACCTCTCGCGCTCAAAATGACGCGCGTTCCTTCAGCAGCGAGACCTTGTGCAACTGCGAAACCGATGCCCTTAGATGCGCCCGTAACGAGCGCCGTTTTACCCTCGAGTTGTAGATTCATAGCGCACTATACCCGCCCTAACGTCACCTTTTTCAGCGCCGCGATATCTTTCACGCCCATACAGTGCATCGCGACGCGAAGTTCCCAGATGAAGTGCTCGAGCCACGCGGCGACCATTTCAGACGACACCGTAGAGGGCTCTAAAAGCGGTCTTGCGACTGCTACAACCTCCGCGCCCAACGCGATAGCTTTCGCTGCGTCCACCCCCGAGCGAATCCCACCCGAGGCGATTAAAGGCATCTGCGGCAGCGTTTCGTGGACCTCTTGGAGCGCGGTTGCAGTCGGAATGCCCCACTCGGCGAGCTGCGGATGGCGCACCTCGCCGTAGTTGACGTATTCCTCGACCTTCGCCCAAGAGGTGCCGCCCGCCCCCGCCACGTCGAGCGCGGCGAAGCCCACGTCTTTTACGCGCTCAGCCACCGCGCCGCTGAGTCCATGTCCAACCTCTTTAAGTAAAACGGGAAAAGAGACTCGGGGGACGAGGTCGCGCAATTTTGGCAAGAGGTCCGCGAAGTTCGTGTCGCCTTCCTCTTGCAAAGCTTCCTGAAGCGGGTTGGTGTGCAGAGCGAGCGCGTCCGCGCCGATGAGGTCGGCGGCGCGGTCTAGTTCAGGTGCGCCGTAGCCCTTATTGAGCTGGGCGACGCCCAAGTTGCCGACGAGTAGAATATCGGGCGCAGCGGGGCGCACCTCGAAGGAGGCGCGGGCGTGGGGGTGCTCGAGCATCACCCTTTGCGAGCCCAGCATCAGCCCCACACCAACCTCTTGCGCGGCGAGCGCCAAGTTGCGGTTGAGCATGGCAGAACGCTCCGCCCCGCCCGTCATCGCGCCGATGAGCAGGGGCGCGCGGAGCGTCTTTCCCAAAAAGGTCGCGCGGGTGTCTACGCTCTTTAGGTCGCTTTCAGGCAGCGCGGCGTAAGGCAGGTCGAAGCGTTCGAAGCCCGTGGTGCGCGTTTCATAGTCCACCGGGTAGGTTAAGCACACTTCGACGTGCTTGAGCTTGCGCGCGCTTAGAGGTTGGTCGGTCAGGCTGTTTGCCACTCCCCAAGGGTAACGTACCTCGGGCGTAGCTGACGTAGGGTGCGTGAGAGGCAGGTTTAGGGTCGAGCCCCTAAGCGCTCAACGCCCCACCATCTGCTCCGGCACCACCATCTCGTCGAACTGTTCCTCGGTGAGGATGTCCAACTCCACCGCCGCCTCTTTCAAGGTCAACCCCTGCGCGTGCGCCGTCTTAGCGATTTTGGCGGCTTTGTCGTAGCCGATGTGGTTATTGAGCGCCGTCACGAGCATGAGCGAGTTGTTGAGGTGCGCTTCTATGCGCCCTTCGTTTGGCTCGATGCCCACCGCGCAGTTGTCGTTAAAGGATTGGCAAGCGTCGCCTAAGAGCTGCGCCGAGGTGAGCAAGTTGTAGATCATCACGGGCTTAAAAACGTTGAGCTGAAAGTGCCCCTGCATTCCGCCCACCGTGATCGCCGCGTCGTTGCCGATGACCTGCGCGCAGACCATCGTCATCGCTTCGGCTTGCGTCGGGTTGACCTTGCCCGGCATGATGGACGAGCCGGGCTCGTTCTCGGGGATGATGATTTCGCCGACGCCGCAACGGGGACCGGAGGCTAAGAGGCGGACGTTATTAGCAATCGTCATGAGGCTCGCCGCTAAACGTTTGAGCGCCCCGGACGCTTCCACCACCGCGTCGTGCGCCGAGAGCGCTTCGAACTTGTTCTCCGCCGTGATGAAGGGGTGCCCGGTCTCCTCGGCGATTTTCTCAGCAACCCGCTCTGCGAACCCTTCTGGCGTGTTGAGACCCGTACCGACCGCCGTGCCGCCTAGCGCCAACTCGCGCAGATGCTCCAAGCTGTTCTCCACCGCCTCCATCCCCTTGCGAAGCTGCGCGGCGTAGCCCGACAGCTCCTGACCGAGCGTCACAGGCGTCGCGTCCATGAGGTGCGTGCGCCCGATTTTGACCACGTCCATATATTGCTCGGACTTAGCGCGGAAGGTGTCGTGAAGGGTCAGAATTTTGGGCAGCATCCCCTCAACTAGCGCGGTGTACGCCGCGATGTGCATGGCGGTAGGAAAGGTGTCGTTAGACGACTGTGACTTGTTCACATCGTCGTTGGGGTGAACGGGCGTCTTGCTGCCCAACTCGCCCCCCTTGATTTCAATAGCCCGGTTCGCGACGACTTCGTTCACGTTCATGTTCGACTGTGTACCCGAGCCCGTCTGCCAGACGACTAAGGGGAAGTGCTCGTCAAGCTTGCCAGAGGAGATTTCGTCGCAGACCTGCGCGATGAGGTCTGCTTTGTCCTGTGAGAAGTCGGTCAGTTCAGCGTTGGTGAGTGCAGCGGCTTTTTTCAGCACGGCGAAGGCGCGGATGACCTCTAAAGGCATCGTCTGCCCGCCGATTTTGAAGTTTTCTAGGGAGCGTTGGGTCTGCGCGCCCCAGTACTTGTTGCTTGGAACTTGAATCTCGCCCATCGTGTCTTTTTCGGTTCGGTAGTCCATTGGTTCCTCATTCCTCTACAACACTCTAATTTACGGTGGTAAAGCTCGAGCTGCGGCGTACAAACTCACCGTACCTGCTCACCGTGCAGGGGCTCGGCTCGAGCTTGCTCTTCTTGTCATCCCCGTCTAAGGCGGTCCAGACAGATAGTTAGACCATATCTCAAAGCTTGGAACCGTGCAGGCGGCTACGCGGGCGAAATATACTCAGTGCGGTGTAGAGAGAAGGCTCGAGCCCAACCTGACATCTATCTGACCCTCACTTGACATGCTAGAACGCAAGTTCATATGATGGCTATGCAATCTAGCAGTCAAAGGAGAATAATCTGATGAAGCGTCTTTTAACCGTCGTGCTGGTATCTCTTCTTGCCGTGCTCAGCTTCGCGAGCGCCCAAACCACCATCGAATTCTGGCACGCTTTCGGCGACGAAGCGCGCAGCAGCTGGATCGAAGAGCGCGCCGCCGAGTGGAGCGAGCAAAACTCCGACTTCAACGTCGTCGTCGAGAGCAAAGCCTCCTACCGCGAAACCTTGGACGGCGCAGTTTTAGCCGCGCGGCAGGGCGAGCCGCCCCACGTCGTGCAGGTCTTCGAGGTCGGCAGCCAGATTGCGGTCGACTCCGGGCTGTTCGAGCCGGTCGGACAGATCGGTGACTTCAGCACCGACGACTACATTCAGCCTGTGCTGAACTACTACACGATTGACGGCACGGTCAACTCGATTCCTTTCAACTCGTCGAACCCAATTCTCTATATGAACGAAGACTTGATGAACGAGGCAGGGCTCGACCCGGAGAACCCGCCGCAGACGTACGGTGAAGTCTTGGAGGCGTGCCAAACAGCGGAAGAGGCGGGCGTGGGCGCGAACTGCATCGGCTTTAACCTCCACTCCTGGTTCTTCGAGCAGTGGATGGCGCAGCAGGGCGCACTCTTAGCGAACAACAATAACGGACGTGACGGCAGAGCCACCGAAGTTTTGCTGACGAGCGACGCCGCTAAAAATATCGCGAGTTGGATTAAAGAACTCAATGATAGCGGCTACTACACCTACACGGGCGTATTAGAAGATTGGTCGGGCAGCGACGCCATTTTCACCGAGGGCAACGCGATGTTTCACATCACCTCGACGGCGGATATCGGCAACATCGTGAGCGCGGCGGGCGATTCGTTCGAGGTCGGCACGGGGCTCTTGCCCATCGCGGACGACGCGGAGCGCACGGGCGTCATCGTCGGCGGGGCGAGCGTGTGGATCATGCAAGACCACCCGGAAGAGGAACTCACCGCCGCCCGCGACTTCGTGCTGTACATGACCAACACCGAAAACATGGAGAGCTGGCACAAGCTCACAGGCTACTTCCCGGTGCGCACCTCATCGGTGGAGGCGTTAGAGTCCGAGAACTGGTTCGACGATAACCCGCGCTTCGAGGTGGCGTTTGACCAGCTCGAGAACACCGAGACCGTCCCCGCTACAGCGGGCGCACTCATGGGACCCTTCCCCGAAATCCGCACCATCATCGAAGAGGCGATTCAAAAGGTCTTAAATGGTCAAGAGGTGGACGCGGCGTTAGAAGAGGCAAAGCGTTTGGCGGATAACGCTCTGGAGCAGTACAACAGTAATTTCTAAATAGCGCAGTAGCTACACGCTAATGCAGCGCTGACGTAGGGGCACGTGTATGTTTATTATCGTATGAATCGCCCCTACGCCGTCGTAACGGGTGTCCCAATGGGTCATTACAGCTCAACCCTATCGAGGTTAGACTATTCAAGTCGCACCTCGAGACAACCTTTATATTTTTTGGCTTTCGGTGAAGGTTCGCTCTAATCTAATTGCAGGAATCATCGCTTCAGAACGTCCAAATTAACGCTTTCTATATGGAGGGCTGCAACCGGATGACACCTGCTTGGAGGTTTTATGCAGGAGAATCCTGTGTTCAAAAGCTCGAGGACGGCCTGGCTGCTCCTCGCACCGTCGCTCGTCATCCTGACGCTTTTCCTCTACTACCCTGCGCTCCAATCGTTTGTGATCAGCCTCTATAGAAGTAACCTGATTTTGGGCACGCGCCGCTTCATCGGTCTGGAAAACTTTCAGGCGCTCTTTACGGGTCCGCTCGCGCCGATGTACCGCCAAGTGATCGTTCAGAGCCTCCTCTTTAGCGTCGCGGTAGTAGGGCTCGGTCTCAGCGTAAGCCTCGCGCTGTCGGTTCTCGCGAATCAAAACGTGAGTGGCGCTCGCGTGTACCGCCTGCTCCTTATCTGGCCCTTCGCGCTCTCCCCTGCTGTCGCAGGTACTATTTTCTCGTTTCTTTTCAACCCCGAAGTCGGCGCGGTCAACCAGCTTTTAGACGCGACATTAGGCATCAAACCGCGCTGGCTCGACACGCCCGTGTTGGCGTTCGGTCTGGTCGTGCTCGCTTCGATCTGGAAGAACATCGGCTACAACATCGTCTTTTATCTAGCGGCGCTGCAGAACATCCCCGGCAGCCTCACCGAAGCCGCCGAAATCGACGGCGCGAACGCCTGGCAGCGCTTCTGGTCCATCACCTTTCCGCTACTCAGCCCGATGACCTTCTTTCTGGTTTTTACGAACCTCACCTATAGTTTTTTCGAGACGTTCGGACTCATCGATATTTTGACGAGGGGCGGTCCCGTCGGACCTGAACCCTTGGATAACGCGGGGCTCACCACCACGATGATCTACAGGCTCTACCAGGACGGTTTCGGCGGCAACGGCAACTTGGGCTTCGCGGCGGCGCAAGGGGTGGTGCTTCTGATGACGGTGGCGGCTGTCACCGTTTTGCAGTTCCGCTACGGCAGCCGTAACGTGCAGTACGGCGGCAACTAATGGGAGGTAACTGATGAGAAGTAATAAGCCTCGCCCCGTCATCCACATCCTGCTCGTCATAAGCTGCTTCATCATCTGCGCGCCGATTCTCTTTGCGCTCATCAAAGCGACGCAGACGAGAGGGGAGGTGGTCTCGCCGAGTCTGATTCCGGGCGGCGAACTCTGGACCAATATCCGCGCGGTGTGGCAAGGGGCGAACTTGGGCGTGTTCATGCGCAACTCGCTCATCATCGCCTTCACCGTGACGGTGGGTAAGACGATCCTCTCGCTCATGGCGGGGATGGCGCTCGTGTTTTTCCGCATCCCATTCAAGCCGTTCGTCTTCTCCTTCATCCTCTTCACCCTGATGATGCCCACCGAAGTCCTCATCGTCGGACTTTTTGACCTCGTGTCGCAGCAGCCGCCTGGTTCGTGGGAAGCGTGGTGGGACTGGCTCAGCGATCCGCTGGCGATTCTCACGCGCCCCACCGAGTACGGCTTCGGCTGGTCGAACACGTACTGGGCGATCATCGTGCCTTTTCTCGCCTCCGCGACGGGGACGTTTTTGTTCCGGCAGCACTTCATGTCCATCCCGACGAGTTTAGCCGACGCCGCCAAGATGGACGGCGCGAGCCCCTTACGCTTCCTCTGGAGCATCCTCATCCCGATGAGTTGGAATACCATCGGGGCGTTGGCGGTCATCCAGTTCGTCTACGTGTGGGACCAGTATCTGTGGCCCTTGGTCATCATCCGGCGCGAGAGCAAGCAGGTAATTCAGGTCGGGCTCAACCTCATCATCAGCACGGGCGAGGGGACACAGTGGGGGTACGTGATGGCGGGGGCGCTGCTGGCGCTCATTCCGCCCCTCATTATCTTTGTGATCTTGCAGGAGCAGTTCATGCGAGGGTTTGCGCTTTCTTCGGAGAAGTGAACCGCAGGTAGCATCTGGTCACCAACACGCTCACTCGAGCAAGCACGGACCAATGCGCGCGTCGAAACATGACGCTTGTGTAGATTTGGTTGAGTACACCGTCAACTAAAGAATGAGTGATGTCATTCTGAGCGGAACGCAGTGGAGCGTAAGAATCTCTGCATTCGCCTCCTTGTCTAACAGAGATTGCAAGGCGAGACTCCTCGACCGGGCTCAGGGTGACAACAATATCGCACAACTTAGCTGACAGAGTATTGAGTTGCCACAACAATGCCGTGAACTTCACATTTTCGTTTTAGGGCGGCGTGGTGCGGTAAACTAGCGCATATGATCTTTTTCTCCACCCTCTCGGTCACCTCTTCCTGGGTTTGTTCCTGGGTTCGGAACACGTGATGGCGGAGAATCCTACCGTGCTTGTGGCTGAACATGACCCCAAGGTTTTGGACTTAGTCGAGATCGTGCTCATCTCGAGAGACTACACCGTCACCCTCGCCAGAAACGGTCATGAGGCGCTCTCGCACCTGCAGCAGAGCACCCCGGAGCTTGCCATTTTAGCGGCGACGATGCCGCATATAGGCGGCTTAGAGGTCGCCGGGCGGATGCGCCGCGTGCCGCGCTTAGAAGGTGTGCCTATCTTGATGCTGGCGACGCACGACGAGCAGCACGCGCTCGACGACTCGGACGTTCGCTTAGACGAGGTGCTGAGCAAACCCTTTAGCAGCAAGGAGCTGCTGGGCGCGGTGCGCGCGCTCGTCAAAGAGACGCCCAAAGTCACGCGCACCGACATCACCATGCACGGTCAACAAGACGAGCGTCCGAACGTGCTCATCGTCGAGGACAGCGCCGCCTTGCGCGGGCTCATCGGCGATATTTTGGGACGGCAGGGCTACTTCGTGCGGAGCGCCGAGAACGTGCCGCAAGCCCGCTCGCTCATCACCAAGCACCTAGACCAGATGAACCTCGTCCTCTTAGACGTGAACTTGCCGGGCGGCACGGGTTTCGAGCTGTTACAACTCATCCGCGAACGCTCCGACGTGCCCGTTTTCATCCTCTCGTCGCTGCGCCGCGAGGAGCAGATCGAGCGGGGCATGAAGCTAGGCGCGCAAGCCTTTATCGAGAAACCCTTTAACCCGAGGGATTTGGTCAAGCGGATTCAGGCGCACTTAAGCGCCGACTTGAGCCCGGAGCGCAGCAACCCCTAGCGCCTTTAGCGCCGCTCCTTGCGGTCCCTAGACACAACCCTAAATCTGATGACCCTTGTCAGTTCTCACCGCGCCGCTAGGTTGAACCAGGGCGCGTCTTCTCGGATGCATTCGGGGCGTCATATGGATTCCGATGATTCCTGCATAAACTCCTTCGTCGTTGCTTCCGTAATCATCGGAATCCGTACTTTTTCTACTCGCTAAGGAGCTTTCAGCAGGGGGTAGCATCCCGTTATCTATGCACGTCTATGACCAGTCAATACCCCCTGCTGAAGGCTCTTCGCTCGGGGTAATTCCCATAGGAATTACCCGGAAACGGTATCAGCCCTACCGGACGGACCTCTACGGCTTACCTTCATTAAACGGTCGTCCCTTTTCCGCGCCCTCTATACCTTTATAGACCTCGGCGAACCTCGTCCTAGCGGACCCTCTTCCTCATAAAATGCGTTGCGTGAGGCGACCGCTTTGTCCCTGACAAAGCTTGTTGACCCTTACAACTGTGAGCCAAGGATCATGATTCTCATCTTTTCTATAAAATAATTCACATATGTACCGGTATGGTGCAGGGTGGAAAAGACACGGGGGGACCTTTCCGCGTTGAGGTCTCAGCATCGTCAAACCACTAGGCTAGCGCGGCTTCAATACTAGGAGACGACATGAACAAACTATCTGTTTTACTTTTAGGTCTCGCTCTCACGTTAGGTTTAGCACTCGCTCAGGATACGGGCGGCATGACGGGCGGCGGCAGCACGGGCGGCGGCATGACAGGCGGTGACAGCACGGGCGGCAGTGAGACGGGCGGCATGACGGGCGGCGCAGGCGGTCAGACAATCGCCGATATCGTCTCGAGCGACTCGCAGTTCAGCACCCTTTTAGACGCGCTTAACGCGGCGGGCTTAGCCGAGGAACTCTCGAGCGGCTCGTTCACGGTCTTCGCGCCGACTAACGAAGCGTTCGAGGCCCTTCCTTCGGAAGAACTCAACGCCATTCTCAACGACCTGGATCAGCTCGCCAACTTGCTCCAAAACCACGTGGTCTCAGGTGTGTACCCTGCCTCGGAGATCACAGGCTTCTCCGAAGTCTTGATGCTCAACGGTCAAGAGCTTTCAATTAGCACCTCGGGCGGTAGCCCCATGATCGGTGACGCGACGATTACCGAAACGGATATCCAAGCCTCGAACGGCGTGATTCACGTGATCGACGCAGTGCTTCTACCCTCTAGCATGGGCTCTCAGACGGGCGGCTCCGCTACAGGTGGCAGCGAGACCGGCGGAAGCATGACAGGCGGTATGTCTGAAACAGGTGGCAGCATGACGGGCGGCGAGACCGGCGGTCAGTAAACGCTCGAGCTTAAACCTCACCTCAAAAGCGTGCGTTGGAAGGTCCAACGCACGCTTTTTTCTATTTCGCTATCTGCGGAAGACAGTATGACTCATGCTAACTTTCAGCGCGTGCGTCACCGCCTATGACGCGGCGGGTTGAGCGGTATCTCTAAGAGACTCGCCTCATCTCCCGAGCGTCTAACTTACTTTTGACCTCTGCGACGACCTCTTGAGCACTCTCTAAGGTGGCGAAGTCGGACTCGAGCGCCAATGCTCCACATGAGGACGAACGTCCGGCGATGCACACCCCGTCCTTATCGACCAAAGACTAAGCGTGCGCCTTCGTGCCGAAAGGCATCCCCTCGACCTCGCCCACGATCGCGCCCCCTGCGCCTGTAATGATGATGAGTTTGTCCTTGAGTGTCTTCACGCCACCTCCTAAGCCGTCACGCTGAGCTTCAGTCCCGCCTTCTTGACCACCTCAGAAACGTTCGCCTCGTAGCGCTCAAAGTTTTTGATGAACAGTGGTTTAAGCTGTCTATGAAGGTTCTCGTTAAGATCTTCACAAACAATGTAGTTTTTCATACCGACATGACAGCCAAAATAACAGACCATTTAGTCTGTAGGGTTAAGCTCCTCTCTTACACGAAACACGTGTATGTCGAGACGGGTGGCTGAGCTTAGCCGCAAAGGAGTTCCATGTTAAGCGTAACCGAACATCTCATCCAAGGAGACTGCAACGCCCCCACCATCGTTCCTAGCACGCTCGCCCATCCGACGCGCACCTTAGAGCCTGGCAGCGTGCTCTACGAGTCAGGTCGCGACGCTAGCTCGCTCTATATCGTCAACCAGGGCGTGCTCAAAGCGGTCGTACCGACCTCGCTAGGGCGCGACCGCATCGCGGACCTCTACGGTCCCGGCGACGTTTTAGGTGTCGCGACGATCGAGTCGGGTCGCCACGCCGAGACCGTCGAGGCCGTACATGACGCCTGCTTAACGCCTTTAGACCCCCAACAAGCGATGAACGACCGCAAGCTGCGCGACTACATCGTGAGCAGCATGGCCCGGCAACTGCGCCGCAGCCGTGAAGCGATCGACGACGCCGAGCTTCCAGTCGGTGCCCGCGTCACGAGGGCGTTTCTACGCTTAGCCGAGCGCTTCGGTCAGCACGCCGACGACCAGACGGGCGTCAAACTACCGCTCGCCCTGACGCACGAAGATTTGGCGTCGCTGACGGGCTCGTCACGTGTCACTATCACGCGCATCTTGGGCGAACTCAGGAGCGAGGGAGCGCTTTCAGGCACGCGTGGCATCTACGTGGCCAACCCGAAAGGGTTAGAAGCGGCGACGGACCACTACGTGATGCAAGTTATTTGAAGACACCCCCGAAAGTCGGTCGAGCAGATAAAGAAGGGAGAATATAGGCGCGCCTATATTCTCCCTTCCCCAATTTCCTCACCGCACGTCACTCAACCGAGTTTCGTAGCCCCCGGTAGTGGGTCAAGATCGAATGACGCGCCTCGTGAGTGGACCCAACTCCCGCTAGCAAACAAGGGGTTGCAACCCCTTGTTTTGTTCATATCCAGTGAGCATTCCAGAGAAAGCCACTACCCGTAGCCGTCTGAAACGCTGCTCAGCATCTCGGCTTACAACTGCGGACCGTAACGCACCAACCACAACCCCGCCTCCGTCACCGCGTAAATCATCAGCCCGACGCTCACGCCGCCTGCGATGAGGTCGAGCTGTCGGGTATTCGGCAAACCTTGCCGCATGAAGCCCCACAGCGCACCGCCGACCAGCCCGCCAATGTGACCCCAGAGCGACACACCCGGAATCGCAAGAGAAAAGACGACGATGAGGACGACCCACTGCAACAGAGAGCGAGTCAAGAGCTTGTCTTGAGGACTGGTGCTGCGCCACACGTCCGCAAGGAGCGCGCCCGCGACGCCGAGCACCCCGCCCGACGCGCCGACCAACCCGAGCGGCGCACTCCCCTCTGCGACGAGCGAGAGGTACGCGCCCATGACCGTGCCGAAAACGAACGCCGCAAGCAGACTGCCCCAGTGTCGCCGCGACTCGTAGAGCCGCCCGATGTCGTAGAGCACCCATGTATTAAGTCCGATGTGGACGATGCCGCCGTGCACAAACGCATAAGAAAGGTAGCGCCATAGCGCGTCGGACTCGGGGATTTGTGGACGGTTGAGCAGAAAGCCTGCTACGACGCTGCCTGCATTCGCACCGTAGGTGCGGTCTATCCAGACTTGTATAACATAGGCAGCGACGATAGTGGCGGCGAGGGAGAGGGTAGCGGTGCTCGTCCTAGACGCGCGACTTGGTATATCAGGAACGGGCTGACCGTACAGCTCGAGCTTCCTTTCAAACCTCCCCCGCTGACTCGGCGGCGCGTAGGTATAGGCTTGCGCGTAGAGGCGCACCGCCGCTTCTAAATTACGCCCTCTTTCGGCGGCGTCCGCGAGGATATCTAAAATGCGGTAGGGCGGCACGCCCGGCAGCGGGTCTTGCAGTTCGCGCCGCGCCGCCTCCAAGTTGCCATCAAAGGCGTGGAGCCGCGCTTGGGTCAGCTTAACGCTGCGGTAGCCGATGGGACCTTGCCCCTCGTCTTCCCAGGTTTGGCGCATTCGCGTCAGCTCCGCCTCGGCTGCGCTCCGCTGCTCGAGGGCTAAATACGCCTGCGCCCTTCCCGCACGCGCCAGGGCTGCGTTGTCGCCCCACTCGGGCACGTCCAGCTCCAAAAGCTCCCGCCACCTTTCGGCGAGCGCGTAAGCTTGAATTCGCAAGAGGTCCGCGCCCTTCTCCGGCAAGAGGTTAAGCGCTTCGTCCGCGTCCGCCTGCTGCAGCGCGACTTGCGCGAGCAGACGCCGCACGCCCGTGCGCCCTTCATCCGTCCAGTAAAGTAAATCCATTATAGATTTGGCTGCACTGTAGAGGCGACCTCTTGCCAGACTCGTCAGGAGTAGCGGGGCGAGGATGAAGAGGGGTCCTACGATAAGCGCGAGGACGAGAAGCGCCGAAGAGACACTCATCGCGAACGATAGCGCCGCGACGAGCGCGCAGAGAGCGGTGGCAAGAACCGTTTTGAGCGGCAGTTCGCTCGTGAGAGGCGCTAAGCGCGT
Organism: Trueperaceae bacterium; assembly: GCA_965213925.1. GTDB lineage: Bacteria > Deinococcota > Deinococci > Deinococcales > Trueperaceae > CBDBZX01. The sequence continues at coordinate 2,098,635 of OZ243927.1, read as the reverse complement.
CGTCCAGCGGACGCTGTAAATACCTGTGATGCTCAGCACCACTAAGAAGAGGGCGGCTTGACTCATGGGTTTAGCCTACCCCGCTGAACGAAAAAGAGGTGACGCCTAGTTTTACACGGGTCTTGCAGGGGTCGAAGGGCAACGTGGAGCATACGCGCCTTACACTACTGCCTAAGTCGCGAGCGGATGGCGGGAACAGCTTGTGTATAGCTGCCGGCGACACCACGCCCCGCGCACGCTTAACATGATAGGCTGATGAACTACGCAAAGGTGTGTATAACTGACCTTGTAACTGCATTTACGAGTAGAGTACAGGGCAGATTATCGGGGGTGGTCGCGGTGAGTGGCAAAGGATACATTAGAGTCAAGAGGAGGTCCTGGTGATCGACGCATTAAGTTTTGCTCTTTGTTTGGTGGTGGGCTACCTCATCGGCAGCTTCCCGACGGGATACTGGGTGGCGCGCTCTCACGGCGTGGACATTCAGAAGACGGGTTCGGGCAACATCGGCGCGACGAACGTGCTGCGGGCAGTGGGCACCGTCCCGGCGCTTATCGTCCTCGTCGCGGACCCCCTCAAAGGGATGCTCGCGGTCTTGATCGCCGACCTCTTCAGCTTGAGTGAATGGGGACTCGTCTTGGCGGGGCTCGCGGCGGTTTTAGGCAACAACTTCAACGTCTTCTTAGGGCTGAGAGGCGGCAAAGGCATCGCCACGAGCTTGGGCGTCGGCATCGCCATCGCGCCCGCCGCCGCCCTCGCAGCCGCAGCCGTCGGACTCTTTACAATGGTTATCGGGCGCTACGTCTCGCTCGGCTCGGTGGTGGGTCTTGTCGCCGCGCCCCTCTTCCTAGTGATGACGCCTTCGTTCAGCCTGCCGCAGCTCTGCTTGCTCGCCTCACTCGCGGCGCTCGCGGTCATCCGGCACAAGGAGAACATCGTCCGTTTAGCGAACGGCAACGAGCGGCGCATCGGTGAGAAGACGAAAGCGCAGAAGGACCCTTCCTCGAGCCGTGCCTAGCCAAACGTCCGGGCTCGACCTCTTAGTGGTGAGCCCTCACCCCGACGACGCCGAACTCGGCGTGGGCGGCAGCCTAGCGCGCGCCAAAGCCGAGGGGCGCAGCACGGGCATCGTCGACTTGACGAGGGGTGAAGCCGCCACCAAGGGCACGCCGGAGATTCGCGCCGAAGAGGTCAAGGCGGCGTCGAAAGTTCTCAACTTGGACGTGCGCCACAACTTAGGCTGGCCCGACTCGCGCATCATGGACAGCGAAGACCGCCGCTTGCAGCTCGGGCGCGTCCTGCGCGAACTGCGCCCGAACGTTGTGATTGCCCCACACGCCAACGACCGCCACCCCGACCACGTCGCGGCGGCGCACATCGTCCCCGCTGCCGTTCACCTGGCCGGTCTCAAAAATAGCCCCTTGTCCGGTGAACCTTACAAGCCCAAAAACCTCTTTTTCTACATGGGCAACGGTCCCTTCGAGGCGACGCTCGTGGTGGACACGAGCGACTACATAGACACCTGGGAAGAGGCGGTGCGCTGCTACGGAAGCCAATTCACGGGCGAAGCCGCCTCGGAGACGGTCACGCCGGACGTATACATGCGCAGACGCGGGCGAGCGGCGTACTGGGGAACCTTCATCGGGGTGAAGTACGCCGAGCCACTGTGGACGCCGCGCCCGGTAGCGTATTCGCTGTTTTAGCGATGAGTACAAATCTTAGCAATGAGTACCGAGAGATGAGTCTAAAGGGTTTCACTCGTTTCTCATTGCTGTCTTTCTACCTCGCAGCCGAGGGTGCGTACTGCGCCTCTCTTAAACGTACCCGCCGCTTCGCCCAGTTCACCATCACAATGCCTAAAATTGCTACGACGCCCCCGATGAGCGTGAGATAGGTCGGGACTTCGTCGATCAGCAGCCAGGAGAAGAAGATGCTGAAAACGGGCACGGTGTAAAGAAATGCCGTCACCACTGTAACGGGCGCTTTGGAGAGCGCGTAGGAGAAAATCGCGTAGGAAATCGCGGCGGGAAAGACGCCGATGTAGATAGCGGCTAAGAGCGGCGCGGTACTCGCCGCGCTGACCTCGCCTATAAACCCAGGCGCGAAGACGAAGAGCGGCACCGTCCCTGCCCAGGTTGCGAACGCGGAGACTTCGGCGGACTTGTAGCGCCCTAGCATCGGCTTTTGCAAGACGACGAAAAACGCCGTCACGATGGCGGAGAGCAGGATGAGTAGCGCGTAAGGATTGAAACTCAACCCCTCGTCCTCGCCCATAACGATGAGGAACACGCCGAAGAACGACACGAGCGTGCCTATCCAGCCCATAAACGGCAAGCGGTCCGAGAGCATGAAGTACGCCAAAACTGCGCTGATCGCCGGAGCCGTCGCGATAATCAGGCTCGCCGCCCCCGCCGTTACGTAAAGCTCGCCGAAGTTTAGCGCGGTGTGGTAAATCGTGATACCCAAGAGTCCGAGCAAGAAGAAGTAGGGAACGTCGCGCAGTTTGGGAAAGAGGGTGCTATTCGTAAGGTAGAGGTACGGCGCGAAGCACGCCGACGCGACGATGAAGCGTATCAGCGTCAAGTGACCTGGAGAGAAGTCCTCTAACCCTATCTTGATAAGTGGAAACGCCGAGCCCCAAAAGACCGCTAGAAGAAGTAGGAAGAGCGTGACTTTGAGGTTCATATAGCAGGTATCATCTGGTTTGAGTGTACGTAGTTTTGCGAAGCAACACCCTCATTTTTGAGAACATCATGCAGCACACACATTTAATGATGATACCTGCTACCCTTCGTCTCGGTATGTCTTGGAGCTGCTAATAGAGGGTAGCCTAATACCGTTATATTCATCCTTTTCGCCTCCTGACTTACTACACTGTTAAGTAAATTCTGCGACACTGTTGTCACCCTGAGCCGAAGGCGTAAGGGTCTCGTTTGGCTACTGCCAAAACTCTGTAACTCGCAATCTCGGCTAGTCGGGAATGGAAGACGAGATTCTTTCATCGTTCATCCCCGAAAGGGGGCTCCACTTCGTTACGTTCAGAATGACATCACTCATTTTTTAGTTGACGGTGTACTTACAGCTTAGACAAGAGGTTGAAAAGAGGCTATCCACTCCTTGTGCTTAAACTTACTCGTATGCTCAACCGGCCTATACCCACGGTTACAACTGTTATAGAGGCCCTAGCAGACACGTTCCCAACACAGCAGTTAAGGCAAACGTTTCACCCACTCAGCGAACTCACCTCTCCGATTTGATACACTCGTCTCAGTGAAGCGGAAAAGACAGAAGGATTTGAGAACTCGAGCCCTCTCCCCACAGTGCTGCGTATGGGGACGGCGCTAACATGTACGCCTTTAGCCAAGCCCTCCGCGCCCTGCGTAACAACTGGATCGCCAGCGTCTCGACGCTGACCACGATGACGTTGTCCTTGACGATTCTGGCGGGCTTTAGCCTCTTGAGCCTCAACCTCAACCTAACCTTGCAGGAGTTGCAGAGCGACTTAGAGTTGGCGGCTTACTTAGAAGAAGGCGCGAATCGGTCCGCTATTTTGGAGCGCGTCAATACCTGGTCAGAGGTGGCGACCGTGGACCTCATTCCGCCGGAGGAGGCGTTGGCGTCGCTCGAGCGTGAGCGTCCCTACATCGCCCAGGCGAGCGGCGCGGTGGCGAACCCGCTCCCATTCACCCTGCGGATGCGCCTCATCGACCCGACGCAGACCGAGGGCGTCGCTGAGCGGCTGAGGGGGCTGCCGGGCGTTGCCGAGGTGGACGCCATCAGCGACGAGGTCGAGACCTTTCTAGCCATCAACAACGCCTTTCGCGTGGTGGGCTCCATTCTCATCGTCGTGCTGCTCTCTGCCGCCTTGTTCGCCATCGTCAACTCGATTCGCGCCGCGATCACCGCCCGCAAAGATGAAATCGAAGTGATGCGCTTGGTCGGCGCGACGCGCGGCTTTATCCGCGCGCCCTTCCTCATCGAAGGGTTTTTGTTGGGGCTCATCAGCGCCCTTATCACGCTCGCGCTGGTGCTGCCGGGCTACCGCTTTGTCACGGACCTCTTGACGGAGAATTTCCCCCTCTTTCCCCTCGAGCGCGACCCGCTGGTCCTCTTGCGAGTGACCGTGCTCCTCGCCGCGCTGTCGCTCTTGGTGGGGCTCGCAGGCAGCGCTATTTCGGTCTCGCAATACCTACAGGAGGACGTATGAGGTACGCCTGGATTCTTGTCGTTCTTACCCTTAGTTTCGCGCACGCGCAGGATGCGCAGACGCAAAATAGTGAGACTCGGCAGCTCGAGCAAGACATTCAAAGTTACGAACAACTCTTAGAGGAGCGTAGAGCCGCCCAAGCTGAAATCGACGCTGCCCTGCAGGAGACGAGCGCTGAACTGGGCGCGCAACTCGCCGAGCGGGACCGCTTGAACGCAGAAATCGATGCTCTGCAGGGGCAACGCGCCGAGCTTACGGAGCGCGTTACGGCGCTCAATCAGGACTTGGAGGGGACGAGGGGACGTATCGGTGATCTGCAGGAGCGCTTGACGACGCTCGAGACCCGCCTGCAAGCGTTGCTCGTCAATCTACATAAAGAGCGCGGCGGACGCTACGCGCGCCTCTTAGCGGAGTCCGAGTCCATCTTCGACTTGCGCGTGAAGAGCTTCTACCTCTCGAGGCTAACTGAGCAAGACGTCTCGCTCATAGAAGAGATGAACCGCACCGTCGCCGAGCTGCAAGACGCGCAACTCACGCTCAGCGCGCAGATTGAAGAGCTGAACGCGCAAGAGGCGCAGCTCGCCGAGAACCAAACTGCGCTGCAAGGCGTACGAGAGAACCTAGCGGGCGTCATTGCGCAGCTCGAGGAGACGCGCCAAGGACAACTCGCGCAGCAGCAGACTTTGTTGAACGAACAAGCCGACATCGAACAGACCCTGCTCAACGCCGAAGCCGCTCTCCAAGAAGAACTCGCCAGACTGCGCCGCGCCGCCGAACTCGCGCGTCGGCGCGAGGCAGCCGCCAGGGAGCGCGAAGCTGCGGCTCGCGAGCGCCAAGTAAATAGGGATGCTGAGGCGCGGCAGCGCCAAGCCGCCGAGGAAGCGGTGCGCGAGTGGCAGCGCTTTAGCCAAGAGGCGGAGGAGCTAGAGGACCAGATTCGCACCTTGGAGACGCCCACGGACCTCGGCGACGGCGAATTCACGCTGCCCTTTCCCAACCCCGGTCTCGTGAGCGGCTTTAGCGAAGGTGGCGCGAGTCAAATTCTCCTAAAAGCCGAGCAGCCCGGCACCGCCGTTCGCGCCGTCAAAGGGGGCACCGTCTGGCGCGTACGGCGCATCTCTGCGAACAGCGGTTACTTGGTTGCTATCTTGAACGGTCCCGAACTCATCACCGCGTATTCCAACCTGCAATTCCCCGACAGTATCCAGATAGGCGACCGAGTCGAGCAGGGGCAGATTATCGGCTACTTAGGCGGCGGCACGCTGACGCCGCCCGACACCTTGCAGTTTCGCATGGGGACGCCCCAAGGGGAAGGCGCGGTGTGGTATGACCCCGCGCCGTATTTGGGGTTTTGAAGAGGTTTGCGTCAGACTAATTTACTCGGATTTGCTCAGGCGAGACGATTTCGTACCACCTCTGAAATTCATTCGACCCACCAGCAAGACGTACTAATACCGCCGTACCGGGCTCCGGGTCTGTTGACAGTGTTTCGACAAACCGAACATTACCCGCTGGAAAATGCAGGTCTAGCTGACCCTCTTGGTTGACTCTAGCAACATCCATTAAAAACCCGATGTCCGGAACGTCACCCGGCTCGCCGTTCTCAGACCTATGAGTCAGAGGTCCAGACACATCGAGTACCACCATGACGCCGTAGATATCTGATGAACTGCCAGCATTACCCTGCGTAGAATTAACCTGCAGAGTGCGAAGCGGGGCATTTTCCTCGAAGTTGGCAGCATTCAAAGCTTTTTCGAGATAGGGACTGACGACATCTACATAACTTGCGCCGATAACTGGATTGATCACATCACCGAACAGAACCGCGCTCAGGTAGTTGTCGTAAAAATCTCTTCCCTTCATCGGCTGCTGCTCCGTACCGATTTGTAGCGACACCTCATCGATGTTTACAGTTGGGTTGTCCCAGCCTGTCACGCTGACGTTCAAACTCCTCAACTCAGACGCTGCCCTGAGAAGACGCCAAAGCGAAACGTAAGAGGGCTGACCAGAAATCTCTGTTCCGTCTTCGCGCATCACTCGAATATGGTTTGCGCTAGAAGCGACGAAGACCCGGTCCGCCCCCGGAAAGTCGAGCGTTAGAAACCCGTCATGATTGACCTCGACGCCCTGCGGCTCGAGGGTCTGCTCGAGCGATTCTATGCTCAACCACAACGAGTTATCAGCGATCACACAGTCGCCTGCAAACGCACCGGACTCATAATAGTCGCGAGGGCTGAGGCTAACCGCGCCACTCTCGATCTCCTGAATGCACGCTTCAGAAGGAAAGTAAAAGGAGCCCACGACGGACTGAGCTAAGCTGCTCGAGCTAAGCGTCACTGCTACGACACAAGCTGCGGTAGCCAAAAGACTCGTTTCAAAAAGCGTCGGTAGCGCGTAAATTCTTGCCATGCCTGCACTCACCTCTCTCGGATGCCCAAGCTCCCTAAGCGTCCGCTCGGTTGCGTCTTGTTCATTCAGTCCTGCCATTCGGTGCGCCATAACGCGCTCTTGAATATGCGCTTCTAACTCCTCGCGTACCTCTTTATGCTTGCGCCCCCAAAGTCCACGTGTGGCACTTTTCAGGTACTGCTCAACCTCTTTCACTGCGCTTCCTCCGCTGCACGAATCTGAGCGGGTGAAACGATGTCGTAAGCTAAGCCTGCGACCTCATACCCTTCACGTTCTGTCGCTACGTCGTATGTCGTAAAGGTGTGCTCGAGGCGTACAAGCACAGCCGTATTGAGCGCGGGTTGCTCGTCTACTTGGTCTACGAAGGTGACGTTGTCGGGGATGCGTAAGTCGATGACGCCATCGCCGTTTGCTCTTACGGCGTCGTACCAGAGAATGGTGTCGCCCGGCGTCGGCTCGAGCCACGCCGCCAAGAAGTACCCGTAGGTATCCTCTTCCGCACCGACCTCGAAGCGCTGACTCCCGAAGTCGTACTTAGAGGAGCCGTCCCCGTCGTCCCAAGCAGTGTAGATAAGCTCCACAGACTCGAGGAATTCCGGGAAGGACGGCTGCTCTACCAAAGGCCAGAAGAGAAGGCCGAACCTAAAGAGGTCTCCTTTAAGCGCCCGCGCTTCGGTTCCTAGCTGAAACGCGGTATTGCCCACTTGTAGCTCGGGTGCCTCCCAACCGCTAAGCTTCACAGGCACATCAGCTTGGCTCGCAATCTCGAACAGGATTTCATAAAGAGGATAGTAACCCTTCCGCAGTTGCTCGCTTCGCACGAGCGAGTTGAGCGTGTCCCCGCTCGGGTTGTAGTAATCCGCAGGGTTGATATCGAGGGGTGGTAAGCGTACAGGCTGCGCATTAGGAAAGGTGAGCGTTACCCCGCCCTCTTGCTCGGCTACGCTTACGCCTAGAGGTTCTAAGTTCTCTTCGAGTTCTCGAACGCTGAGCCAGGGGACATCCGTCTTACACTTCTCCGGTAGGCTTTGGGCGGACGCCTCGAGACAAATCTCCGCAGGCCAGCGGTAGTCGAGGGGTAGAGATTGCGCCAAACCGTCCGAAAACGTTACGGCGATAACCGCGCAAACTGCCGTGAAGAACGCGCCGGAACCTAGCAGCGTGGGCAAGGTGTAAATCCGCGTCATCCCTTCTCTCACCTCTTTCGGCTCCCCCATCTCACTGAGCGTGCGCTCTACGGCGCTTTCCTCGCTAAGTCCTGTAATCCGGTGCGCTACAACCCTCTCTTGAATATGCGCCTCTAGCTCCTCACGGACCTCTTCACGCTTGCGTCCCCACAACCCCCGCGTCGCCCTCCTCAAATACCGCTCAACTTTCACCTCGTTCATCGTCCCTCCCAAAGCGCCCGAACTGCGCCGTTGAACCTCTCCCACTCCTTGCGCTTTTCCGCCAAGCGTTTGCTGCCCGCATCCGTCAAACGGTAGTAGCGGCGGCGCGGTCCGCCTGCGTCCGAGGGCGCGAACTCCGCCGCGACGAGATTGGCTTTGGCGAGGCGGTGCAGCGCCGGATAGAGGCTGCCCTCTTTGAATTCGAAGTAGCCGTCCGTGCGGCTCTTAGCTTCGCTGATAATCTCTAAGCCGTACTTGGGCTCGTCCTCCAAAATCGCTAAGAGGATGAGGTCTAAGTTGCCTTTGAGCAGGTTGCCGTTCACATTTGCCTCCATAGGAATGCTAGGTACTGAATTGAGTGTATAGTATTCCTATGTAATTGAGTTGTCAAGAGGTCTGGTGAGTAGAGTTGGAATAAGATGTCACTCTGAACGTAGCGTTAGTGAAGATTCTTCTCTTTCTCAACTGGAGGAGGTGAACATAGAAATTCTTCACATCCGCTCAGAATGATGATTCAGTTGTCTACTCAATCTTCTGCCCTTCGCGGTACACTAGCCTATGACGCAACCCACTCAACCACGCGCCGAAGCGTGAGTGACCCCTACACCCGCAAGGTCTACTTACAATCTCTGCCCGGCTCACCGCCTGCCCGCTTCTCCAAAGGTGCACAGCGGCGCACTGCGCAACTCAGGCGGTTTTTAAGCGAACTGCAAGCGGGAGCCGCGCCGCATTTGGGCGAGCTGCCAGATACAGAACTCCTCATCGTGAGCCGCCGCGACTGGCAAAAGCTCTTTAGCTACCCCTACGGCTTGCCCTTCACACGCACGCAGAAAGGTGGAGGCGTCAGTATCGTCGCGGCGGCGGACTATCCGCCCCGGATGTTGCGGTGCTGGGACGACATCTTGGTGCGGGCGGCGCAGGCGGGTGAGAATGCGCCGGGGGACGTGCGCGAGTTTTTAGACCTCTTGATCGGGCATGAGTGGGGGCACGCGGCGGCGAATGGGGCTGGCTTACGTAGCCGCGTGAAGTGGGTAGACGAGTTCATGGCGACGTACCTCTTTCTGGCAGCGCTCGAGGCTGCGAGTTTGGATACTGTCAAGGAGCGTTTCACGGCGTGGGCGCGGCTGCAAGTCGCGGGGACCACGGTCAAACGGGCGGACCTCGGCGCGTTCGAGTATCCGAGGGGGAAGCTCGACTTCGGTAATCTACTCTGGTTTCAAGGGGTTTTTACGCTCCGGGCGGCGGAGCTTTTGGCGGAGCGAGGGTGGGATTTTCCGGCGGCGCTGCGTGAACAGTTGCAAGGCGGCAAGAAGCTCGAACCGGGGTGACGTCTCGAGGCTCCTCCTAGAGGTCGAGCCGAGCTTTCGGGCGTGGTTCATGGTCTTCGGTTCGGCGGACGAATTACCTGGGGAATCGCCCGAAGAGGTGAGCGTGCCCCAATGACCTAGGACGGCCGCCCCTCAACTCGCTAAACGCAAGCCTGGTTGACCCACTTGAACGTCGGCTTTGAGTATTTTCACGAGTTCGTCGTATTGCGTCCGTAAGGCTTCGTACTCGCCTTCGGGCTGCGACGCGAGCCACGCTCTGACCTCTTCTAGTTTCTGAGAGGAGGTCCGGGCGTCGCGCTGCCACATCGCCTGGACGTAAACGAGGGCGCTCTGCGCGTGCAGGTGCGGGGGAACGTTCAAAACTGAGAGGGTCTCGAGGTCCTCATACACGCCTCTCTCAGCCGCTGCCAACGCCGCGTCCAAGAGGTGAGGATACGCCACCTCGTCGTCGCCCGCTTGCCTGAAATGGTGCACCGTCAGCGCCGCTATGTCTTCTATCTTCGTCTCTTCGACGAGGTCGCGGCTCGCCAGCCAGTTCGCGATGTGCTGATGCGTTTTGGGGCGCTCGCTCAAGGGGACCATGAGGAGCGCGGCGCGGCGCAAGAGGTCGCTCTGAAAGCGGTACTCCGGCTCGCCTGGGAGCGCGGTGTGCGCCTCTAGTACGAGTAAGTTTTCTTTGAGGAGCGTTTCCAAATCGCTTTGCGCCGCGAGGACGAGAGCGAGACCCGCCCAGCAGCGCTCGCCCACTAGGGCGAGCTGCGCCAAGAGTTGCCGCGCGCTCTGCGGCAGCAAGTCGAGCCGCGCTTGTAAGAGGGAGGTGAGCGAGTTGGGCAAGGTGCCGAAGCGAGCCGCGCCGAGGGCGCGCCCTAGCTCGATGACGTGCGCAGGGATGCCGCCGACTTGCGTGACCAAGGCTTCCGCTGCCACTTTGAACTCCGGTCGGGTGAGTTGCCCTAAGAGCGCTAAGCTCTCCTCCGCGCTAAGCGGGGCGAGGGGCAAGGTGCCCTCAGCATTCGCGCTTATTTCGGTTCTTTTACGGCTCAAGCGGACGACGAGCGCGCCCGCCGCCGCGCGCTCCAAGAGCATCGCCTCTTGCGCCGCGCTCGGCTCGGTCACGAGTAAGAGGGGCGTGTTTTCGAGGTTATCGCTGAGCAGGAGCGGCTCTAGGGGGGCGTTCGCGCCCGGAGAGGTGGCGAGGGGCGCGGTGAAGGGGTCGGGCTGGGGCCACACCACGTGCGCCGCCCGCCGCCTTTTGACCTCTTTACAAAACTCCCTCATAAGCCGCGTCTTGCCGCTGCCCGCCTCGCCGACGAGCCGCACCTCTTTCACCTGAGCAGTGCGGCGCACCTCGTTGAGCGCGTCCCATAAAGCTTTTAGCTCCTCCGTACGCCCTACGAAGTTCAGATGCGCGTACGGGTCGCGGGCGTGCATCCGCTCGGTGAAGTGGTACGCCCGCGTCACCTCGGGGAAGCCGCGCAGCGCCAAGGGCGGGCTCGGCGCGTAGTAGAGGCGGTGGCGCGTCGCCTCGAAGGTATCCTCGCCCACCCAGACCTCGCCGGGGGAGGCGGCCGCCTCGAGCCGCGCCGCTAGATTCACCGCCGAGCCCATCACCGTGTAGTCCTTGACGCGCCGCGTGCCCACTGTGCCCGCGATGACCGTACCCGTGTTGATGCCCGCGCGTCCTTTAAGGACGATGCCCTTGTTCTGCCCGATGGTCTCCACCGCACGGAGTCCCGCCGCCGCCGCTAGAACCGCCCGCTCCGGGTCGTCCGAGTGTGAGCGCGGCGCGCCGAAGAGCGCGATGAGCCCGTCGCCTTGAAAAGCGTCCACGTAGCCGTCGAAGTCCTCGACGATGCCCGCGATGACGGTCAGGATTTCGTCGGCTAGGTCGCGCAGTTTTTCGGGGTCGAAGTCACGGGTGAGCGCACTGAAGCCCACCAGGTCGATGAAAACCACCGTCACCCGCCGCCGCTCGCGTCCTAAGGGGTGCGCGACGAGCCGCGCGCCGCACATGCCGCAAAAGCGCATCGTTTTAGGGTTCGGCGCGTTACATGAGGGGCAGGAGACAGCGTCCACCCTATAATTATAAGTGTGAGCACCCCTATGCGGGTACCCTAATTTTTCATAGACCGTTCATATCTTCATGTGCTTTCGTCACGTAAGAGGAAAATGTGAAAGAGTTCGCGCGGGCTTGATAGGGCGTCGCGGCGGTGAAACTGGATGACGGTCTGAAAAACATTCGGGGCGAGCTTCTGATGCGGAGCTGATTAGCAGGTATACACCTTGAGGCAGAGCCGAGTCTAAAAGACTCACGCCGATGACGCTCCCCCAACCTGGGCTTCTCAGACATCCCCCAAAACCGCGGTTCACCTTCAGCAAATCTCGAGCGTCCCCCGTTCTTACGTTACCCGCCGTTGCAGCGCCGACCAGCCGACACTCAAAAGGAGGAGGACGGCGGCTCCTAGTGCGGCTAGCGCCGTGACCTCACCGCGGCTGTAGCGCCAGACGAGCGAGCGGCTCAGCTCGCGGTAGACGCCCCGCAGCTCCCGCGCCGAATCCACGAAGACGTAGCGTCCGCCCGTTTCGGCGGCGACAGCCCGCAGCGTCGCCTCGTCGAAGCGGGCTGCGAACTGGAAGCCTTCGGGCATTCCGGGTATGGGTCCGTCCGTCAAGGTGCCGACGCCGATGGTATGCACCGTAACGCTTTGCCGCCTCACCTCGGCGGCGGCCTCGAGCGGGTCAGCCCCGCCCCAGTTTCGCCCGTCGGAGAGCAGGATGATGGTCGCTAAGCTCGCGGGGTCGTCCTCCGCTTCCTGACGCGCCTCTAAGCTCGGCAGCGACGCGAGACCCTCTAAAAGCGCCTCGCCGATGGCGGTGCCGTAGCTCATCTCGAGGAGCCGGACCGACGCCAGCAGCCGCTCGTGGTCGCTCGTCAAGGGGACGGTGGTGGTGGCGTAACCCGCGAAGGGCACGAGGCTCACCCGCGCGCCGTCCGGCAGCTCATCGACAAAGCCCCTCACCGCCTCTTTCGCCGCCTCGAAGCGGCTCGGCGCAATGTCGGTCGCCTGCATCGAACGGCTCACGTCGAACGCGAGCGCGACGCCCGCCTGCGGGTTCGCTTCGGGCACCCTAGCCGTCGGCCGCGCCAGCGCGACGAGGGCCAGTACCAGCGCCGCCCCGTAGAGGAGCGCGGGCGCGTGCCGCCGCGAACGCCCGCCACGCGCGCTCGCCGCTTTGAGCAGCGCGAGGTCGGGGTGGCGCGCCGCCGCTCCCGCGGGCAACTGACCTATACGGCGGTAGAGCCAGACGCCCAGCGGCGCGAGGGTGGGCAGGAGCAGCGCCCAGGGCCAGAGAAAGAGGTCCGTCACGCGACCCGCCGCCGCAATCCTGCTAGCAGGAGGCTCGAGCTGAGGAGCCCCGCCGCGATGAGCGCGGCAAACGCGCTCACCTCGGTCGTCTTTGGTCTCAGCGTGATGACCCGGCCCAGGTCGCGGTGCGCGTTGCGCAGGTCTTTGGCGCTATAAATTGGGTAGTAGCGCCCGCCCGTCCGGTCGGCGATGAGCTGCAAGACGTCGTCGTCGAAGTTGTAGCCGTGCGTGCCGACGCCGACGGTGTGAATCTTGATGCCGCGCGCGGACGCCTCCTCAGCGAGGGCGAGCGGGTCGTTCGCGGTGTTGTCGTGCCCGTGCGAGAAGAGCACGATGGCTCCTGGCAGCCCCTCCTCCGGGGGCTCCTCTGGAAGCTCCTCCAAAGCGGCGATGAGGCCGTAGCTGAAGGCGTAGCTGCCGCCCATGCTGAGCGTATCAACCGCCTGCGCCACGCGCGCGTGGTCCAAAGTCAGCGGCACGTTGAGCGCCGCGTAGCCCGAGAAGGTCGCTAGCCCAACCTTGATATTGTCGGGGATGGTTTTTAGAAGTGCGTTGGCGGCGTCCTGGGTGGCGGCTAAGCGGGTCGGCGGGATGTCGGGCGCGAGCATCGAGTGGCTCGTCTCGACGGCGAGCATCACACCAGAGAGGTCATCAGGGGTGAGGAGCTTTGCGGTAGGGCGGGCTAACGCGACGACGGCGAAGAGGAGGGCGCTTCCGTAAATGAGCGCCGGCAAGAAGCGCGGACGTCGCCACGGGTTGGCGGCTCGCATGGCGGCGGAAGCGAGAGACGCGCCCGGATAGGCCATGTGCGCCTTCGTCCGCCCTTTGAGCCTCTGCCAGTAAAGATAGATGACAACGCCGAGCAGCGGGATGACGCCTAAGACCCAGGGCCAGAGCAGGTTGAGGTCGTTCACGGCACCCTCCGCTGGCTGCGTAGGCTGAGCCCGCCCGCGACGAGCATGAGGAGCGCGGCGAACCCGGAGAGCGGCGCGGCGATTTCGAAGTCCGAGCGTTCCCAGCGCATCGCCCGGCCCAGGTCGCGAAACAGCGCGCCGAGCGCCTCCGCGTCGGCGTCCCCTAAGTCGTCGCCCTGACTAATGTCCGCGAGCCGCGCCAGGGTCTCGCCCTCAAAAGGGACGAAGTAGTCCTGTCCGCCGATGCGCGTCACCGCGCCCCCTTCACGTCCGACCGGGAGCGTGTAGAGCTTGACCTCGTTGTCCGCCGCGAAGCGGGCGGCGAGGTCGATAGCGGACGTGCCCGGCAGCCCCGAGGCGGCGCTCACGTTGGACACGCCGTCCGACAAGATGAGGATACTGCCGGGCGGGACGTTATCGGACGAAACATTGTCGGGCTGGCTGGGCGCGTCATTAGGGGGAGGGGTGAGGGAGCTGGGGAGCGTGAGCGCCTCGGGCGGCGCGACCCCCTCGCGCCCCGGCAGCATCCGCACCCCCGTCACCACGGCGGACGCCAGCGAGGTGTTGCGCGCCGGCTGGACCCGCGCGAGCGCCTCTAAGAGTTTTTCTCTGTCCGTCGTCGGCGGCACGAGCACCGAGGCGACGTCTGAAAAGCTGACCAAGCCGATCTGCGCCCCGGCAGGTGCTTGCGCGGCGAACTGCTCGGCGAGACCTCTAGCGACCTCTAAGCGGTTCGGCTCCACGTCAGAGGCGAGCATCGAGCGCGAGGCGTCGAGCGCGATGACTACGGCTGCCTTGTTGACTAGGAGCGGCGGCGTGGCGACGGGTCGCGCCGCCGCCACGAGGAGGACGCTCAGCGCGGCGAGCTGCAAGCCGAGCGTCCAGCGGCGCAGCGCGGGACCAGGCTTCGTGAGCACATGCGCCAGAAGGTGGGCGTCCGCGAACGCCTGGGCAGTCCGCTCGCGCCGCCGCGCTAAGAGCTGCAGGGCGAAGAGCAGAAGCGGCGCGAGCAGCAAGAACCACAGAAAGTCGGGCCAGAGAAACCTCATGTGCGCCTCCTTTTGCGCCGCTGCGTGAACTTCAGGAGTGGCGCGACGAGGTCTTGGGCGGTGGACAGCTCGAGCAAATCCACTCGCGCCCCCCGCAGGGTCCGCGCGATGGTCTCATCGCGCCGCCCGACTAACTCAGCGTGAGCGCGCCTGACGCGCGCGTCGCCCGTGTCGAGCCACAGCTCTTGACCGGTCTCGGGGTCGCGCACCCGCAGCTCGCCGACGTCGGGCAGTTCGCGCTCGGCCGGGTCGGCGACGCGCACCGCGACGACGTCGTGGCGCTGGGCGAGCCGCCGCAGTTCCTTGCCCCAGGGCGGGTCCGTGCTAGAGTCCGCGCCAGGGTCCGCGCCCGAGGTGATGAAATCCGAGACCACGAAGACGAGCGCGCGGCGGCGCAGAATGCGGCTCGCGTGCCCCAGTGCGTCCGTTAAGTCGGTCACGTCACCGGTCCGTCCGTCGCCGCCTAAATGTTCGCCCAAGTGCGTCTGCACGTCCTGCACGACGCGGAGGGCTTGCCGCCTGCCCGCGCCGAGCGGCGTGAGCGCCGCGCCAGCGGGCGAAAAGCTGAGCGCGCCGACCTTGTTGCCCTGCCGGGTGATGATCGACGCCGCTACACCTGCGAACTCGAGCGCCGCTTGGCGCTTTAAGACCCGCCGCGTGCCGAAGTCCATCGACGGCGACAGGTCCACGAGGAGCCAGGCGATGATCTCGCGCTCTTCTATAAACTGGCGCACGTGCACCGTGCCCGTTCTCGCCGTGACATTCCAGTCGATGCGCCTGACCTCGTCGCCCGGCTGATACTCGCGCACCTCGGCTAAGTCCAGGCTAGGACCGTAGAAAAGGCCGCTGTAGTTGCCGAACAGATACCCGTCAAGGCGGCGCAGCACCGTGAACTCGAGCCGCTTGAGGAGTTGCGCGGGGAGTTCGCGCCGCGTCAGGTCCGGGTCTGCGGGCGGCACCGCGACTTTGAGCTTCACTTTCGGGCGTACCCGTCTGGGCCACCTCAAACCAGTCCACTTCAACCCTCTAAACGTCTGCATCATGAGCATCCATCCTCTACCGGTTGGACCCTGGAGGTGCATCCGAAACCACCTCGCTTTACGTCCGACCTCTGCGCGCTAAGCCTGCGGCCTCGCACCCTCTTGCCTCGCCGAGCGGTGCGGATCGCCTAGATGAACCTGCGGAGCTTTGGTCGCGCTGAGGATGCGCGCGAGCACGTCCTCGAGCCTTACCTCGTCGGCGAGCGCCTCGTAGGAGAGCACGGTGCGGTGGCGCAGCACCTCGGGGGCTAGGTCGCGCACGTCTTCGGGCAGCGCGTACTCGCGGCCCCGCACTACTGCGAGCGCCTTTGCGCCCAAGATCAGGTTGACGCTGGCGCGGGGGCTCGCGCCGAAGCTGATGTAGGGCTTCAGGTCGCTGAGCCCGACCGCGCCGGGGTCGCGCGTCGCCCGCGCTAAATGCACCGCGTATTCGGTCACTGCCGAGTGAACGTGAACCCGGTCGGCGAGGGCTTGGAGCGCGCGCAGCTCCTCGGCGCTGAGCTGCACGTCTATGGGCGCAAAGGTCGCCGAGACGCGTTCCACGACGGTCATCTCTTCATAGAAGCCCGGATAATCGATGATGACTTTGAACATGAAGCGGTCCACCTGGGCTTCGGGCAGAAAGTAAGTTCCCTCCGACTCGATGGGGTTCTGGGTGGCGAGCACCAAGAAGGGGTCGGGGAGGCGGTGCGTTTCGTGCCCGATGGTGACCTGGCGCTCCTGCATCGCCTCCAGAAGCGCCGACTGGACCTTCGCGGGGGCACGGTTGATCTCGTCGGCGAGGATGAGGTTCGCGAAAATAGGTCCGAGTTCGACGCCAAACACGCCCTCTTTCGGATTGTAGATGCGCGTGCCGACTAGGTCGGCAGGTACGAGGTCGGGCGTGAACTGCACGCGCTTAAAGCTGGTGCCGAGCGCCTCGGCGAGCGTCTTGATGGCGAGCGTCTTGGCGAGACCCGGCACGCCCTCGATCAAGATATGCCCGCGCGCCAAAAGCGCGACTAGCATCCGCTCGAGCATCAGGTCCTGCCCGACGATGATCTTTTTCGTCTCGAGCAGCAGCGTGCGCAGCTTCGAGGCGGCGTCCGCCACCTGCTGAGGGCTGATGGACGTGTCTACATACCTGTTATCCGCCATGTTGGGTCTCCTCCGATGTTGCAGTCTGGGCGTACTCGAGCGTACGGTTCTGATACGCGGTGATACCGAAGAGGTCTAGGGCGAGGCTCGAGGCCTAGGGTGGTACTCAGCCACGAGTGATTCGGTAGGAGAGACACTACTTATTCGCTACCTTCAACATGCCAGACGGCAGGCTGACCTCGAGCCCAGGAAAGTTGTCCGGCTCGGGATTAGAGGGTCTCGGTGGCGCTCTAGGCGGCGTGCGCGGTGCGGGTGGCTCGAGCGGGAACAGCTCGGGCGAACCGTCTCGACCCGGTCTCAGCCCGCCCGGTTGCCCTTGACCCGGCAGGGGCATCCCCTCTTCTCCGGGTCTCAGCTCATAGAGCTGCCCGTCTTGATAGAGGTAGACAGGACACTCTCCCGGTTGCGCCCCTTCGCCCGGCTGACCCGGCTGCGCGCCCGGTCCGGGCAGCGGGATCAGCTCCCTAGGGTCATCAGGCGCGTCCAGATTCTGTACTAGAAGAGCAGCCGTAACGGGCTCTGCGCCGTGAGGACTCGCGCTCAACCTGCCTACCGCAAAACTCGCGAGCGTCAGCGCCGTTCCGCCTACGAACCAGCCTAAACGATAGACCCGCGGACGCGCCCCACACATAAAGTTGCGCATAAAAACGCCTAGAGGGGTATCTTTATCCATAGTCTACCTTAATCCAAAACGTCCGCCGCCGTGTGAGCCTTACAGACAGTCACGGAGCGTCGGCGCAACCACGAACAAAACGCACGTAGCACGTTTGAAGCTGGCACACTACGTCGCCCTCGGGTCAATAGGGCGTTGTCCCTACAGAGCCGCGTTAGTTGACATTCGCGTTCGCGCGGTTGCTATACTTGCAGCACGTCACTTCATTCAGTTACCGCGAGAAATAAGGTGCAATCCTGTGTCTTCCAGAACGCCTCCTCGAGCCGCGCCTCCTCAGTTAGTGGTAGAGAATCTTACGCTGACCTTCGGCGGGCTTAACGCGCTCAGTAACGTATCACTGGCGGTCGAGCCCAATACGATCACCTCGGTTATCGGCCCCAACGGCGCGGGCAAAACGAGCCTTTTGAACTGCGTCTCGGGCTTTTACGAGGCGACGAGTGGCACAATCAAGTTTGAAGATCACAACCTAATCGGCGCGAGTCCGCATCAAATTTCTAAGCTAGGTGTAGCGCGGGCGTTTCAGAACATCGAACTCTTCTCAGGGTTGTCGGTGCTAGACAACCTCATGTTGGCGCGGCATACGCACCTTGATTACAGCTTCTGGCAAGCGCTCTTCTTTTACGGACGCACGAGCAAGCAGGAGAGCCAAAACCGCGCCTACGTGGAAGAGGTCATCGACTTTATGGAGTTAGAGCCACACCGCAAAAAGGTGGTGGGCGAACTTGCCTACGGTGTGCGCAAGCGCGTGGAGATGGCGCGGGCGCTCACGCTCGGTCCCAAACTCCTCCTTTTAGACGAGCCGATGGCGGGCATGACCTTGGGCGAAAAAGAGGATATTGTACGCTTTATTTTGGACATTCAAGCGGAGCGCGAGACGACGGTGGTCTTGATCGAGCACGACTTGGGCGTGGTCATGGACATCAGCGACTTTGTCTACGTGCTCGATTTTGGCGAGCGGATCGCCGGGGGTGAACCGCAAGAGGTCGCCAAAGACCCCGCTGTCATCGAGGCGTATGTAGGCGATGAAGAGGTCTTGGTGTGAACGTAACGAGCGAGATGGCGCACATGACCTTGCCGCAACTCCTCTTAAAACGCGCCGCCGCGACGCCCGACAAGGTGGCGCTTCGCAAGAAGGATTACGGGATTTGGAACGAGTTGACGTGGCGGGGGCTCGAGACCAACGTCCGCAACGCCGCTCTAGGGCTGCTCTCACTAGGCGTTACACCAGGCGACAGAATCGCCGTCATCGCCGACAATATTCCCGAATGGACCATCACAGAACTCGCGGCGCAGAGCCTAGGCGCGATGACCATTGGGATTTACCAGTCGTCGGGTCGTGACGAGGTGAAGTATCTCTTGGAGTACAGCGAAGCCAGCCTCGTTCTAGCCGAAGACCAAGAGCAAGTCGATAAGGTCTTAGCATTGCGAGATGAGCTGCCGAACATCAGAAAGGTCATCTTCGAAGACGAGAAGGGGATGCGCCCTTACTTAGAGGACGACTGGTTTATGAGCTGGGAGCGGCTCCTGGAGGTGGGCGAGTCCTTCCACCAGCGCGAGCCTACCCTCTTCGCGGAGCACGTCGCGCAAGGTGCACCGGACGACATCTGCCACCTCTCCGCGACCTCAGGCACCACCGGACGCCCTAAAGCCGCCATGCTCAGCCACCGCAACTACCTAGCGATGGCGCACGCGCTCCACCAGATTGACCCCATCGCCGAGGGCGACGACTACGTCTCGTATCTTCCTTTCGCCTGGATCGTCGAGCAGGTCTTCGCGCTCGCTGTGCCACTCTTAACGGGCATGGTGGTCAACTTCCCCGAGTCGAGCGAGACGGCGATGGACGACCTTAAAGAGATCGGACCCCACATGATGCTCGGTGCGCCTCGCGTGTGGGAGGGCGTTCAGTCGAACATTTGGGTCAAGATGGACGAGTCTTACCCCTTCAACCGCTGGGCGTACAAGAAGCTCATGAACATAGGACGCCGCGCCGCCGACTACCGGATGCGCGGCGAGTCGTTACCGCTGGGGCTCCGAATCGGCTACCGCTTCGCCCACTTCGCGCTCTTTCGCCCGATGAAAGACCAGCTCGGTTTCCTGCGCCTCAAACGCGCCTATACGGGCGGCGCGGCGTTAGGACCTGATACCTTTAAGTTCTTTCAGGGGATGGGCATCAACCTCAAGCAGGTGTATGGGCAAACCGAGACCTCCGGCTTGGCGTACGTTCAGCGCGACGGTGACGTGAAGCACGACACGGTGGGCTTGCCGCTCCCCGGCGTCGAGGTGAAAATTTCGGACGACGGTGAGGTCTTGACGCGGTGCGACGGCGTCTGTCACGGCTACTACGAACGCGATGAAGATTTCGAAGAGGTCTTGGCAGAAGGCGGCTGGTTTCGCTCGGGCGACGCGGGCTACTTGGATGAGGACGGCCACTTAGTCATCATTGACCGCGTGGGTGATGTGATGCACACGGGCAGCGGGCACATGTTCAGCCCGCAGTTCATCGAGAATAAGCTCAAATTTAGCCCGTTCATTAAAGAGGCGGTTGTGTACGGCGACGACAAACCCTTTATCACCGCTTTAGTCAACATCGACCCGATGACGGTGGGTAAATGGGCGGAGGACAAGGGGCTTTCCTACACGACCTATATGGATTTGTCACAGCAGCCCGAAGTTGCCAAGCTTATCTTGAGCGAAGTCAACAGCGTCAACGAAGATTTGAACGAGGAGGAGCGCATTCACCGCTTCGTACTCCTTTATAAACTTTTGGACGCCGACGACGAAGAGCTTACGCGCACGGGCAAGGTGCGCCGAGGGTTCGTCGGGGAGCGCTACGGGAAGATTTTAGGGGCGCTCTATCAGCCGGAATTAGAAGAGGTCAGCATCAAGGCGGAGTTTCGCTATCAGGATGGACAAGTGAACGAGGTGGAGACGGACGTGCGAATTTTAGAGGCTTCGGCAGGTGAGCCGCGCAAGCGTGAGGCTGCGAGGGGAGCACAGTGAATAACCGGGTGAACGAAATGGATTGGCAGTGGTTTTTGTTCTCCTTGCAAGGACGCATCAGCCGCAAGCAGTACTGGCTCAACTTTCTGTTGCCTGCGCTCGGTATCTCCCTGCTTATCGGATTTCTTGCGAGCGGCGCGGACCAAACCAGCCCTAGCGGTCCTATGGATTGGCTCGCGATTGCCTGGAGCCTCGCGCTTCTATGGCCCGGCATCGCCACGCAGGTGAAGCGCTGGCACGACAGAGGGAAGTCGGGGTGGTGGTACTTAATCAACTTCGTACCTCTTATCGGCGGCATTTGGGCGTTCGTTGAAACGGGCTGTTTAGCGGGGTCGGAGGGTGAGAACCGCTTCGGACCTTCGCCTAAACGAGAGGTTGTGAAAGAGGTCGGTGGGTGACCTACTTTCTTCAACTCATCGTGACAGGTATCGCTGTCGGCTGCATCTACGCCCTCGCCGCTTTAGGCTTCGTCCTCATCTACAAAGCGAGCCGCGTCATCAACTTCGCGCACGGCGAGCTGATTGCGATTGGTACCTTTATTATTTACGGTCTAACCGTGTGGGCGGGCGTCCCTATCTGGGTGTCGTTCGTCGGGGCGATGGTCCTCATGTACTTCGTCGGGCAGGGTATCGAACGCCTCTTCTTGCGCCCGATGATCGGCGAGCCGATTATCAGCGTCATCATGGTGACGATTGGTTTGGCGAGTTTGCTCTCGGGGCTTGTCTACTTCACGCCCTTCGGCACGCTCACGGCGCGGTTTCCGAGCTTCTTGCCGAATACGCCCATCACCTTTGGCGGTATCATCCTCCGCTGGGAGCAAGCCATCGCCATCGGTCTCACGCTCGTTTTTATCCTCGCGCTGAGTTGGTTTTTCACGCGCAGCACGCTGGGTATTTCGATGCGGGCGGTGGCGGATGACCAGTTGGCGGCGCTGAGCGTCGGCGTTTCAATCGAGCGGGTCTTTGCGCTGGCGTGGGCGGCGGCAGGGATTAGCGCGACGGCGGCGGGCTTCGTGGTGGGGGGGCTGTACGGGCTCGAGTTCGCCGGTCTCACCGCCATCGGTCTGCGCGTCTTTCCTGCTGTCATCTTGGGCGGTCTCGACTCGGTCACGGGCGCAGTGGTGGGCGGCGTCCTCATCGGCGTGACGGAGGTCTTAGCGTCGGGCTACCTAGACCCCTTTGTCCCCGGCGGCGGCACGGGTGAAGTCGTCCCCTTTGTTCTCCTCATTATCATTTTGCTGATCAAACCTTATGGGCTCTTTGGAACGGTGGAGATTGAACGTGTATAAAAAGCAAGTTGAAAGGACTGAGGGAAAAGAGAAAAAACTTTCCTCTTTCACCTCAGTCCTTTCCCCTCAGTCCTGCCCCTGCGGAGCGCGTCATGGCCGTTAATCGCTGGTTCCAGTCAGGTAATTACCGGAGAAGCTACAAAGAAGACCAGACGATTTTTGCCACTTACAGCGAAGAGGCGTCTTTAGTCGTTTTCCTCATCGCGCTCCTTATCTTGCCGCAACTCCCTTTTATGTCACGTTCGCTCTTCCGGCTCTTCGACTTGGCGCTTATATACATGGTGGCGGTGATGGGGCTTAATTTGGTGACGGGGTACGCGGGGCAGATTTCGATCGGGCAAGCGGCGTTTATGGGGGTGGGGGCGTACACGGCAATTACGGTGACGCGAGATTTGGCGGTGCCGCTTTTAGGTTTTGAGGACGCGATTCCCTTTTGGTACGTGATTCTGCTCTTACCAATGTGCGGCTTCGTAGCGGCGGGCTTCGGCGCGTTCGTCGGGCTGCCGAGTTTGCGGCTCAAGCATCTCTACCTAGCGATTTCGACGCTCGCCTTCCAGATTATCTTTACCTGGACGGTGGGACATTCGCCCTGGCTCAATCAGGGGGGCAGCATCCGCATTCCGCGCATCGACTTTTTCGGGGAGCGCATCAGCGGCTCGTCTACGATCGGTCCTTTTTTCTACTACTTCGCGCTCGCCGTAGTGGTGCTCATGGCGATTTGTATGCGTAACCTTTTACGAAGTAAATTTGGGCGTTCGCTCATCGCGGTGCGCGACAACGACCGGGCGGCGGACGCGATGGGGATCGCGCCGGGGCGCACAAAGGTGATGGCGTTTGCGATCGCCGGGTTTTATGCGGGTGTGGCGGGCGCGCTCTTTACGCTCTATAACGGCAGCGCTATCGTCGAGTCGTTTACGCTCGGTATCTCGATTGACTTCTTAGCGATGGCGATTGTGGGCGGGTTAGGGACGATGGTGGGGTCGCTCATCGGACCTGCCTTCATTCTCTTTTTGGATCCTTGGGTGGAGGAGTTCTCGAGCCTCTTGGGTCAGATTTTCCCCAGCAACATCGACGTGACCACGGCGATGAGACCTACCGTGTTCGGGCTCATCATCGTGCTGTTTTTGATCTTCGAGCCGAGAGGTCTGGCAAATTGGTGGCGGCTTGTTCGTCAATACTTCAAGCGGTGGCCTTTCAAATTTTAATGGTATGCTCTTTCTGGACTAAAAACAAAGAGGTCGCTCTGCACGTCGAGACTTGCAAGTCGTTGTGGAGCCTTTAGAGGAGGTGGCTCGAGCTATCGACTAAAAGAGGTATTCAAAGAGACCATGCTGCACACTGTCATTCATCTTTTCTATCCACAAGGAGACAGAATGAAACGAGCTAAACTAGCCCTACTCACCCTCCTCTGCGCCCTGCTCGGGCTGAGCCACGCCCAGAACGAGGTCGTCATCGGTTGGTCGGGCGCAGTCACCGGGCCCACCTCGGACGCCGGGCGCTTCGTCTTCGAGGCGGTACAGGACTACTGCCGCTACGCCAACGAAGAGAACCTCATCCCCGACGCGACGGTCGAATGTCTAGTCAACGACGACGGTTACAATAACGACAATACGCTCCGCAACTTCGAGTCGTACCTAGACGAAGACATGGACGCCTTTATCTCGTATGCGACGGGCGCGACTTTGCAGCTTAAACTCAACGCTGTGGAAGAAGAGATGCCGATGATCTCGGCGAGCCTCCATATCGGCGTGATCAACCCGCCCGACAACGCCTACAACTTCTTGCCGATCACCTCGTATAGCGAACAGGTCGTCGCGCTGATGGACTGGATTGCGGAGAACCACGAGGGCGACGGACCGCCTAGAGTCGCGATCCTCGCGCATCCCAGCCCCTTCGGGCGCGCGCCCGTCGAGGACGCGCAGGCGGCGGCGGAGACCCTAGGCATTGAAATCGTCGGCGTGCAAGAGCACGGCGAAGGTACGGACTACACCGCGACGTTGCAACGGTGGAACGCGGGCGGCGTCGAGTACGTGATCAGTCAGACGGTGCAGTCTCCCGTCGCGGCGATGCTCAATTCGGCGCAGGCGTTAGGGCTATTGGACTCGATGACCTTTTTAGGGGCACACTACACGGGCGGCTCCACCTTGACGAGCTTGGCAGGGGGGGCAGCCGAGGGATTTTTGTGGGCGACGAGCTTTCAGTTAGAAAGCGAAGACACTCCAGGGATGCAGCTCCAGCGCGAGATCGGCGAGCGCTACGGACGCAGCGAGGAGTCCATTCAGGACGTAAACTACACGACGGGCTTGATGCAAGCCGCCATCTATATCGAAGCGGCGCGGCGCGTTGCTGAACGCGGCGACGAGGTGGACTCGCAGACGATCTACGAGGAACTGCTGGCGATGAACGACGAAGCCGAAGGCGCGTATGATTCTGGCTTCGGCGTTTCCCCCGTCTCTTTCGCCGAAGATGACCACGTCGGTGTGGACGCCCTGCGTCTCTTACAGGTCGAAGACGGCGAATTCGTGCCGATGACCGAGCCGTATCAATCTGAAACCTTCTCGGAGATTCGCTCGTCGAATTAAACGTGATGTAGGGGTGATTCATGAATCACCCCTACGCCGCGTCAGATTCGCATGTATTTGAATATGACGCTTGAATTAACTCAACGAACTGCCTATCTTGATTGGATTTTTATGACCGAAGCTGTAGAGAGCCGCGCCCCTACGCGCCCCCAAGACTTAGGCGAAATTCAGCTCTTTGTGAACAACATCGAGGTCGTCTATCACGACATCGTCCAGGTCCTGCGCGGCGTCTCTATTGCGGTACCGAGAGGTAAGGTCGTCGCGCTTTTAGGCACGAACGGCGCAGGCAAAACCACCACGCTCCGCGCGATTTCCGGTCTCTTAAAGCCTGAAAACGGCGAGGTGCGCGAGGGCTACATCACGTTTGAAGGCGACGAAACGCATCACCTCACGGGACAACGCATCGTTAAGAAGGGCGTCGTGCAGGTTCCCGAGGGGCGACGCGTCTTTAAGCACCTCTCGGTGGAGGAGAACTTGCGGGTCGGCTCGATTACGCGGCGCGATGTGAAGATCAAAGAGGAGCTAGCGCACATCTACGAGATTTTCCCGCGCCTTTATGACTTGCGCGCCCGGCAAGCGGGCTATACGAGCGGCGGCGAGCAGCAGATGATCGCGATCGGGCGAGCGCTGATGGCTGCGCCCAAGCTGCTCCTTTTAGACGAGCCGAGTTTAGGACTTGCGCCGCTCTTGGTCAAAGACATTTTCGAACGCATCAAAAAGGTCAATGAAGCGGGCACGACGATTTTAGTCGTGGAGCAGAACGCGAACGTCGCTCTAGGCATCGCTGACTATGGTTACGTCATGGAGGGAGGGCGCATCGTGTTAGAGGGCAGCGCGGCGCAGCTTAAAAACAACCCCGACGTGAAAGAGTTCTACATGGGGATGGGTGAAGGAGAAACTCGCAAGTCGTTTAAGAACATTAAATCGTATAAGCGGCGCAAAAGGTGGATGTAGCGCCTGCACTCGCGTTGTCCCGGCGTCCCACGCTTTGCGCCGAAAACCCAAGTACGGGACAAAAGCTGAACACAGAAGCTGAGGTAGAGAGAAGAACAAGAGACTGCGCCTTTTAATTTTCCCTTCTCAATTCTCACCCCCTCAACCGTCCAAACTCGTCCACAGAACCTCAAAACGGCGCGTCTATAAAAATCTTCACCCTTTTCCGGGTATACTTTAAGCGTGCATCAATTTTACACATCATGGACGTGTCTATGACCCAGGTCGCGCGCTATCAACCGCAGCGGCTCTTCGCCGACCACGAGGCGGTCAAGACCTTTCACGGTTTAGACCCGCTGACGGGGCTGCCCGTACTAATTTACAGGTTCGCGGGCAGACCCACGGCGAAAGTCGGCGAGCTAAAGTCTGAGGCGATCCCGACCATTCTGACCTCGACGGTAGAGAGCGGGCGCGGGCAACTCGTCGTCGCGTACGCGAAGGGGTATGAGCCCCTAAGCGAAAGCGTCGGAGCGCATGAGGTCGCGGGGCTGCTGCGTGACAGCGCGACGGCGCTTTATGACGCAGCTAGAACGAGTGTCGTCCACGGCGATTTGCGCCCCAAGCGTTTTTTGAAGGCGAACGATCACGTGATGGTGGAAGGGTACGGCGTCCCTTGGACCACCTGGGACGCTGGCTCGGAATTCAGTGCGCCCGAACGCATCGGCGGCGCGTCGGCTCCAGCCGACGTCTTCTCGTGGGCGCGCACCGTGCAGTTTTTAGCGGGGCGGCATCTTCCCGGTGAACTGAGCGAGATGATCACCGCGTGCCTGAACGCTGACCCTAAGTATAGACCGAACGCCGAAACGATCTATAAGCAGATCGTCCAGCCCGGTGAGCCTGCGGCGGAAGCGGCGGAGGCGTCCCCTTTCGACAACTTGGACTTCGCCGAGCCGAAAGAGAAGACGTTTGCGCGTAACCCCTTCGTATCCGCCTATACGTCCGCCTCGAGCGGGACGAAGCGCGAACGGGGTGCGCCGCAAGGCGACGCGGCAGGGACAAATCAAGCTGCACACCAAACTTCTGACGTCGCAGGTGATGACGACCTCTTCGGATTCGGCGGCGAGATCGACGAACGACCGCCGCGCAGGGGCGCTAGGGGACGCCGCACGGTCCTACTCATCGCCCTACTCATCGGTCTTTTGGTCCTCGGCGCGCTCGCGCTCTTTAACCGAGATACGCTCAGCGCGTCCGTGAGCGAGGCGCTGGGCCGCGCGGCGGGGGCGGGGCTGGGCGAAAGGGTAACGGCGGGCGCAGGCGCGGCGCTGACGACGTTCGCAAGCATCGTCACCGGCACAGGTCAAACTCAAAGTGGCAGCTACCTCATCCGCGTCGAGGTCATCCCGGCGAACGTGCAAGCTGAACTGTTCGTCGTCGAGAGCCCGGCAGGGTCTTCTTTGCCCTTGGCGCGCCCCGTGAGCGTCGTGCCGGGCTCCGCCGTGCTCGACCGGACGGGGCTGTGGCGGCTCCAGGCGCAGGTGGACGGGCGGCTTTCCGACGTTCAAGAGGTGCGCGTGCCCGAAGAGCGCACCGTAACTTTTAGCGTTCCTTGGTTGGACGTGCCTACCGCGAAGAGCGCTGAGTAACCAAACGTGCTCGACTTCACTCTGACGCCTCACCACCCGAGACGTTATAGTAAGCCGCATGGCAAGCACCCCCTCCAGCATCATCGTCCTCGACTACGGCTCGCAGTACACGCGGCTCATCGCGCGGCGGCTGCGCGAACTGAACGTCTATTCGGTCATTTTAAGCGCGCGAACCTTCTTAGAGACGATTCAGACGCACAACCCCAAAGGCGTCATCCTCTCGGGCGGTCCGAATAGCGTTTACGACTCCGGCGCGCCGGGGCTTCCCGCCGGGCTTTTAGAGGCGGACTTGCCTATACTTGCCATCTGCTACGGGATGCAGCTCGTCGCGAAAGAGACCGGCGGCGCGGTTACGCCGAGTTCGGTGCGCGAGTACGGCAAGGCGACGTTAGAGCGTTATCGCGGCGACCTCTTTAAGGGTATCGAGGGCGACTTCGTCGCCTGGATGAGCCACGGCGACTCGGTGAGCGAACTGCCGCCGGGTTTCGAGGGGGTCGCGAGCACGAGCGACACGCCCGTCGCGGCGATGGAAAACCCGTCGCGGCGTCTTTACGGCATCCAGTTTCACCCGGAGGTGCGCCATACGCCGAAAGGCGACCTTTTGTTGGAAAATTTCGTGCGCAAAACGGGCGTCCCTAGAGACTGGACACCGGAAAGCATCTTAGAAACTATGATCCAAGCCGTGCGCGAGGAAGTCGGAAGCGAGCGCGTGCTTTTGGGGATTTCGGGCGGGGTCGACTCGAGCACCTTAGGTCTCCTCTTAAACCGAGCCATCGGCGACCAGCTTGCGGCTGTTTTCGTCGACCACGGGCTTTTGCGCGTGGGCGAAGCGGAAGAGGTAGAGACGGCGCTACGCAGTTTGGGCGTCAACCTAACGGTCGTAGAGGCGTCGGAGCGGTTTTTAGACGCACTCGGAGGCGTCACCGACCCTGAACAGAAGCGCAAGATCATCGGACGTGAATTCATCGAAGTCTTTAGCGCCGAAGCGAAGAAGCAGGCGGCGCAGGGCGAGCTGACCTTTTTGGCGCAGGGGACGCTCTACCCCGATGTGATCGAGTCAGCAGGGGGACACAATAAACAAGGAAGCGCAGGCGGCGCGGCGAACATCAAAAGCCACCACAACGTCGGCGGCTTGCCCAAAGAGCTGAACTTCAAGCTCTTGGAACCTTTCCGCACGCTCTTCAAAGATGAGGTGCGCGAACTCGCGGGCGTCCTCGGGCTGCCGCCGCACCTCTCGGGACGCCACCCCTTTCCCGGTCCCGGCTTGGCGATTCGCTGCATCGGCGAGGTCACAAAGGAGCGCTTAGAGGTCTTGCGGCGCGTGGACGACATCTTTATCAGCGGCTTACACGAATTCGGGCTTTACGACGAAACGTGGCAAGCTTTGGCGGTCTTGACGCCGATTCGCTCGGTTGGAGTGATGGGCGACGGACGCACCTACGCGAACACAGTGGCGCTTAGAGCGGTCTCAAGTTCTGACGGCATGACCGCCGACTGGACACGCCTGCCGCACGACTTCTTAGCGACCGTCTCCAACCGCATCGTGAACAGCGTTCCGGAGGTGAACCGCGTGGTGTTCGATATTACGAGCAAGCCGCCGGGGACCATCGAGTGGGAGTAAACGTACGTCAGTATTTCAGCGAGAAACTTCTTCACCCTCTGCGCGCTTCTTTACAGTTATCGCTACGAAGTCGGCTAACCCTTCTCGCCGCGCCTCATTTTAGGTTAGGTTAGAGGCTATGTCTGGACGCCTCCACGCAGAATCGCAACGTGAACACCCCTTCCAACAACCCAACTCCGACACCTGTTTTATCTGCGGGCGGCACAACCCGGTAGGTCTCCGGATGACCTTTTTCGACAACGGCATAGACGAGGTCTACGCGGAAACCTCCGTGCCTGAGTTTTACGGGAGCTACCCCGGTTTAGTCCACGGCGGCATCGTCACGGCGATGCTCGACGAGTGCGTGGGGCGCGTCGCGATGATCGGCGACCACCACCGCTTCATGGTCTCGGTCAAGCTCGAGGTCAAGTTCCGCCATCCCGTTCCGACGGACACCCCGCTGCGCCTTACCGGACGCGCCTTAAGGCTGCGCGGACGCCTCGGCAAAGCGGTCGGCGAGTTGACCCTGCCAGGCGGGACGGTCGCCGCGCAAACGGCGATGACGCTGGCGGATTTGCCCCAGTCTATCCGCGAAGGAGCCGACTTCAGGGCGCTAGGATGGCGTATCGGCTGAGTCGCGCTCGTAGGGTTCGTCGCGCGTTTCTAGCTCGTCGTCATCGTGATTTTGCAAGATGTAAGGACGCGCCACAAAGAGGAGCAGTAGAAACACCAAGCAGCCTACAAACCATAAAATAAGCTCTACAGACATCTTTAGATGATAAACGGAACGCGCCGAGGGACGCAAATATGAGCTAGGCAGCGCTAGACTTGTGCTCACGACAGACCGAGGTACGCCTCCGCCACCCGCTCGTGGTTCGCGAGTTCAGCGGCGGGCGCGCCGAGGACGACCTCGCCGGTCTCGAGCAAGTACCCATAATCCGCTAACCTCAGCGCCGCTTTCGCGTTTTGTTCGATGAGTAAAACGGTAACGCCCCCAGCTTTTAGTTCTTCAACGACCCGGAAAATCTCTTTGACGATGAGGGGCGCGAGCCCCAAGCTCGGCTCGTCCAGGAGGAGAAGCTGCGGCCGACTCATCACCGCTCGCCCGACCGCGAGCATCTGCTGTTCGCCGCCCGACATCGTCCCGGCGAGCTGTTTTTTGCGCTCCGCAAGGCGCGGGAAGGTGTCGTAGACCTGCGCCAAATCTCCTTTAATATCTTTATCGCGCTTGCGAAAACGGTGGAACGCACCCAAACGCAAATTATCCTCGACGGATAGCGCCGCGAAGAGTTCGCGCCGCTCGGGAACGAGGGTAATGCCTTTTTCCACCAAGCCTTCGGGTACAGCGCGGCTGATGTCTTCACCCGCGTAGGTGACGTGACCCTCGTGCTTAGGAACAATGCCCATCACCGCGTTCAAAAGGCTCGTCTTCCCCGCCCCGTTCGCGCCGATGACGGTCACGAGTTCGCCCTTTTTCACACTTAGCGAGACGTTGGAGAGCGCCTGTACGCCGCCGTAACGAACGCTCAGGTCATCAACCTCTAAAACAGCGTCGGCTCGAGGTTCCCGCTGACGGCTCACGCATCCGCTCCTAAATACGCCTCCAGCACTTGCGGGTCGCGCCGCACCTCGGCGGGCGTTCCCTCGGCGAGCTTCGTTCCGTAGTTCATCACTACAATGCGCTCGGCTAACGCCATCACCAAATCCATATCGTGCTCGACGATGAGCACGGTGATGCCCTCGTTTTGCAGCTTGCGGATGAGCGTCATCAGCTCCGTTTTTTCGTGTTTGCGGAGCCCGGCGGCGGGTTCATCCAAAAGTAGGAGTTCGGGGTCCGCCATGAGCGCCCGCGCAACCTCTAAAAGCCGCTGTTTGCCAAGAGGTAAACTGCCGGCGGTGTCGAAGGCGTTCTCTGCTAGACCGACGCGCTCCAACTGCCGCAGCGCCTCTGCTCTCGTTCGGGCATTTTCACGGCGCTCGAGCCCTAACATTCCCTGCACAAAGTTCGAAGAGGTGCGCGTGTAGCCGCCCAGCGCAACATTTTCTAAAAGACTCATGTTGCTGATGAGGTTGAGATGCTGAAAGGTGCGAGCGAGCCCCCGCCGGGCGATTTTGTGGGGCGGCAAATGGCTTATCTTCTGAGCACCAAAGCGAATCTCGCCCTCAGAAGGTTGCAATACGCCTGTGATGAGGTTGAACACTGTCGTCTTGCCCGCCCCGTTCGGACCGATGAGCCCCAAGATTGCGCCTTGTTCTAACCTGAACGAGAGGGTGTCTACCGCTCTCAGACCCCCAAAGACTTTAGAGACGTTGGAGAGTTCTAAAAGCGGCTCTCGCACCCCTTGCTGACGCTGTTGGCTCGAGGTTTTCTTGCGAGAAGGTAACGGCTCCGCCTTACGAACAGGCTCGGGTGGCGGCGTCGGCAAAAAGCCGTTTAGCAGAGGTAACAGCCCGCGCCGCGCCCGGTGCAACACCAAAATCAGCACGAAGCCAAACGCGATAATCTCGTAATTACCACTTCGCCCGATGAGTTGTGGCAAGGTCTCTTGCAACACCTCTTCGAACACGACGAAGAGCCCCGCCCCAAAAATCGCCCCCCACAAACTGCTGAGCCCACCCACGACAGCCATGATCAAAAAGTCGATCGACTGATTGAGGTCAAACGGGTTCGGGCTGACGAAGCGGAAGAGGTGCGCGAAGAGCCCGCCCGCAAGCGCCGCAAACGCCGCCGCCAGCACGAATGAGAGCATCTTGAGCTGCGCCACGTCCACGCCAAAAGACGCCGCCGCCACCGCGCCCGTGCGGAGCGACTTGATGGCGCGTCCGGTGCGTGAGCGCATCAAATTGAGCGACAGGACAAGCACGAGCAGCGCACAGCCCCACACGAGGTAGTAGTAAAACCGCTCGTCGCGGAACGAGAAGCCGAACACGCTCAAAGCCGGAATCCGCTGCGCCGCGCCGATGCCGTAGCCCGTGTTGCCACCTGTGACCTCAATCCAGTTGCGCAAAATCCCGGTGATGACAATGCCCCAAGCGAGCGTGGCGAGCGCCAAGAAGTGCCCTTTGAGCCGCAAGGTGATGAGCCCGATAAGCCACGCGACGAGTGAGGATAAGACGACGCCGCTCAGGATGCCGAGCCAGGGGTTTAAGCCGAAGCGACTCGAGAGAATTGCCGCCGCGTACGCCCCGACGCCCATGAACGCCGCTTGCCCCAAAGACGCGAGCCCCGCATACCCAGTGAGTAAGACGAGCCCCATCACCACCATGCTGTACATGCCGATGAAGTTGAGGAGCGTGACGTAAAAGGGTGAAAGAATCCAGGGCGCAACCGCTAAAAAGACGAGGAACGCCGCGAGCAAGCCGAGCCGCCAGGGAACCCTTGCAAGACGCGGTAAAGAGGTTGAACGCTTCGGGTCCAACCTCTCTGTCTCGGGTACACGCCCCGCCCTGACCTCTTCGCGAGCCATCAGTCCACGTGCTCCTCGAAGTCTTGGTGCTGCAAGGAGCGGACTAAGAGAACTGGAATAATCAAGAGGAAGACGAGAACATCTTTATACGCTGAGGAGATATAAAACGCGCTAAACTGCTCCGCCACTCCGACGAACAAAGCGCCTAACGCGGCCACTGCTGGATTGACGAGTCCGCCAATCACTGCGCCGACGAATCCTTTGAGCCCGAGCAAAAACCCGAAGTCATACACCATCTTCGTAATCGGCGTAATCAGCACGCCTGCCACCGCGCTCAAAAAGACCGAAATCGTAAAGCTCAGGCTCCCCGCTTGCACCGCGCTCACCCCGACGAGCCGCGCCCCCAAACGGTTCACCGCCGCTGCCCGGAGCGCCTTGCCGTAGATGCTGCGGCTAAAAAAGAGATAAAGAAGTGTCATCATCAGCGCAGCCACCGCGAGCACCCACAAACTCTGGTAGCTTACAAAGACGGGTCCGAGCAGCGTGCCGCCCTCTTGAAAGGGAGGGATGTCGTAAGCGTTGGGTCCCCAAAAGGCGAGCCCTAAGCCCGTCAGCGCGAGGTGCAAGCCGATGGTGAGGATGAGGAAGACCAAGACGGAAGCCCTGGGAAGAGGTTGCACGATAAGCCGGTAGCAAAGAGGTCCGAGAAGTGTTGTAAGCGCCACTGCAAGCAGGATTTGTAGCCAGTAGTTGAGCCCTGCCGAAACCGCCAGCGTGATGACGAAATAGATACCCGCTGCAGCGAGTAAGGGGACAACGGCGCGAACCAGCGCCTGCAAATAGCGCCGCTCCAAAAGTGCACCAACCGCCTCAAAGAGCGCCCACGCTACGAGCCCCGCTACAACGAGATAGAGCGTCCCCGGCACCTGCGCCGCTTGGAAACTTGCGACGGTCAGCGCTGAGAGCATCACAAATTCTCCTTGTGCAACGTTGATCACGCTCGTCACGGAGTAGAGCACGACGATACCTAGCGCCATGAAAGCGTAAATTGCGCCGTTGGTAAGTCCATCGAAGAGAAGCGTTAAAATAATCGAGGGTTCGAACAAAGCGCTCAACCTTCCCTATCTCGCATTAGCTGCCTGTAGAAGTTGGAC
This sequence comes from Trueperaceae bacterium, assembly GCA_965213925.1. Taxonomy (GTDB): domain Bacteria; phylum Deinococcota; class Deinococci; order Deinococcales; family Trueperaceae; genus CBDBZX01. The sequence goes on along the minus strand of OZ243927.1, from coordinate 2,065,517 downwards.
ACCGAATTCACGCTCGTCGTCCATTCAGAAATCAGCTTTCCATCTTCATCATGTACTTCGCGTAGGGGAATCTCTCTTCTCAAATCTCGGTACTTTACCTCCTCGAGGTTTAGCAAGCTCTCGCCAAACATAAAAATTTGGTTTTGTACGCATATCGAGTCTTTCTCTCTATAGAGTAACCACCAGTCGAAAAAGTGGGCGTTGGCGGGGTCGTACATCGAAGTGATGAGTGCCTCCCGAAGAGACCCTTCTTGTATATTGCGTAAGGCTTCTATCCACTGTCGGTGGTAGTCCTCAATTTTCCAAAACGTAGAAGAAGCCAGAAAGGTCTCCTGGAAATTTTCTATACGAATCTTTCCTGAATAATAATCCTCATCGTAGACGGTCATCATTTCGGGAGGAAGCTCCAAATAAAACACGTGTTCGTTTTACCTCACCTACGAAGATGTTATTTAGAAGAAAGGGCAGCCGAAGCCACCCCTCAGGTTCACTCAGCTTCTTGTTCGGCGAGCGTCCAAGTATTATCTCGAATCTCGACAAGAACTAAAGCACGCTCATCGAGACCTAAGTGGTCTTCAGCGGTGTAGTCGAAGACACCGCCTATTCCAGTGTAAGGTTCAGCCGCTTCTAAAGCGTCGCGAATCGCGGTGCGGGCGGCGTCTAAATCGCTCAAGTCTGCGCCCTCTTCGACGACTTGGGTTATAGCGAGTTCTAAAAGTTTCACGGCGTCTTGGGCGTGACCGCCGAAGGTGCTCGCGGTGCCGTCGCCGTATTCAGCTTCGTAGGCGGTGATGTACTCGAGCGCCACCGGCTTAATCTCGCTGTCATCAGGAAGCTGCTCCGCCACGATCATCGGACCGATGGGAAGAAGGGTTCCCTCAATCGCGTCACCGCCGAGCTGTAAAAACTCGGGGTTGCCCGTCCCGTGACTCACATAAATCTGTCCTTCGTAGCCTCTGTCACGAAGTGCATTGACGACTAGAGCGGAATCACGAACGACGCCCCAGACGAGCACGGCATCAGGCTGACGCGAGACGACACGCAACGCTTGCGGCGTCACGTTCGTATCGTTGCGTCCGTGCCGCTCGACGGTAGGAATCGTGATGCCCGCCTCTTCAGCAAGTGCTTGAAACTCCGTCAAGCCGCCCTCGCCGTAAGCGTCATCCAAACCCATAAAGGCAACGCTCTCAAACCCCTGCGCCTGAATATCTTCGACGATGCCTTCAATCATCAAGCGGTCTGTCTGCGGCGTCTTGAAGACCCAGTAACGCTCTTCGACGGGCTCGATGATCGAGGCAGACGCCGCCATCGAAACGGTAGGAACCTCAGCCTCTTGAACGGTGTCGATAATCGCGAGCGAGTTCGCCGTAATCGTGCAGCAAATCACCGCGTGGACCTCTTCCTCACTGATGAGGCGGCGGACATTCGTCACGGCTTGGGAGGTCTCGGTGGCGTCGTCTAAAAAGATGATTTCGACGGGAAAGCCCGCGATGCCGCCCGCGTCGTTGAGTTGCTGTTGCAAAAGCCGAAAAGTGTTCGCTTCGGGCTCGCCGAGCGCTGAAGCCGGACCCGTTGCTGAAGCGACTGCGCCGATGCGGATGGTTTGGGCGAAAGCAGCACCTAGCATCAAGCAAGTCGTGAGCATTACCGTGAGAGAGACTTTGCCGATGTTCATATCTCATCCTCCTTAGACCACGCTGGAATTACGACAAAAAGCGTTCGGAGCGCAGCCTTCTACATTTTTCTATACTCCGTAAGCATACCCAACCTAACGTTCGTTCGCAAGAGAGTGAGCGGTTGAGTGAAGATTGAGAATGACCCACCTCTCGCCTATCACCCATTTGATGTCACCCTGAACGAACGTGAAGGGTCTCGTCTTTCATTCCCCACTGGAGGAGAAGGCGAATGCAGAGATTCTTCACTCCACGGAGCCTGTCCTGAGCTTGCCGAAGGGTTGCGTTCAGAGTGACGTCAATCAGACCGCCACTACCGGACGCTCTTCTAACACCGGCTCTTTCACCTCCACCTCTTCAAACGGCGTCCCCTCCTCAAACCACGTTTTCGGCGCAGGCGCACCCCACAAGGTCTGCCGTTGCGGGTCGTTCAAGGTCCAGCGAATCGGCTCGAAGTCGGGGTCTACGGTGAGGTAGTCGCTGGTGAATAACTCGGTGCGGTGCCCATCAGGGTCGCGGATGTAGAGAAAAAAGGCGTTCGAGATGCCGTGCCGTCCGGGACCGCGCTCTAAGGCGTTCACGTACCCCGTCGTCGCGAGCACATCGCAGCAATGAATGATATTCATAGCGGTGGGAACCCACACGCCAATGTGATGCAAGCGGGGTCCACGCCCATTTGTTAAAGCTAAGTCGTGAACGTTTCCTTTTCGGTGCATCCAGACCGCCCACAGCTTGGGGTCATTGCCTTCGGTTTCGGTGTACTCCGTGGTGCGAAAGCCCAACTCGCCCGCGTAGAAGTCGTGCGTACCCTGCAAATCTGAAGCGAAGAGGTTGAAGTGGTCAATCCTCATAATTTGTGCGCCCTGGTATTCGCCGTAATACTGGAGTCGGCGTTCAACTTGCGTCATTCGGTAGTAGAACTCTAAAGGAACCCCAAACGGGTCCCGCACCGCGAGCGTTCGCCCTTGCGCATGTCGCTCAACCCACTGCGGCTCTAAACCTCTCTCCCGAAAGAACACTTCGGCTCTGTCCAAATCCTCTTCGGAACCGACTTTATAAGCGAGGCGGCGGCATACGGGCGTGTCGGTCTTCGTCAGGATGATGGAGTGGTGATTGCGCTCCTCGAGCCCCCGCAAGTAGAGAGAGGTGCTCGTTGCTTCCGTTTCAATCAGTCCGAGGGCGTCGATGTAGAAGGCTTTAGAGCGCTCCAAATCCGTCACACCGAGTTCTAGGTGACTGAGGCGGATGAGGTTGAAAGGCGGGTTGGCGTTGGCTGAGGTTATGGGCATAAAACTCCTGGGTAGTCAGGGATCAGCATTCAGTAGTCAGTAGTTTGCTCACATGCTGACTACTGACTACTCACCTCCACTGGCTCATTCACCGCTTCGTCACTCCGCTCCAAAAACGCTTTTATCCTCTCCACATAGGGCTCCTTGTCGTAGTTCTCGTACAGCGCACACTGCGTCCTCACCGGGTCGCCGAAGAAGAACTTTTCGTACAAGTTTTGGCGTGCGCCGAAGCTCGAGATGGTCATGTCCCACGCGAGGCGGTAGAGCTTGATGCGCTCGTCGCTATTCGCACCTCGAGCCTGCAAAAACTTAGCGATTGTGTCGCCCATCGGTCCCTTGCGGTCATTTTCAGTCGGAATCATGATGATGCCCGAGGCGCTGAGGAGTTGAATCACCTCCGCCATGCGCGGGTAGAGCTGCGGGTAGAGGTTGCGGGCGGCGTTTAAGGGTCCCTTAGCGGGCGTCATCGTGCCGTATTCGTCTAACATCGCGCCCTGCTCGCTGGCGATTTTAAGCGCTTTCATCACCTCTAAGTTGATGATGATTTCCGCCACCTTCTGCTGCACGTGCTGAAACCGAGCCGAGCCGATCATGTCCACGATGGACTGCGCCACGCCCAAAAACGCCTCCGTCTTGGCGATTTTGACGTTCACGACTTGATGCGCCATATGGTAGACCGCGCCCGTCGTGCCGTAGGCGCGGTTGGCGAGCTTCACATCGTTGATGATAAACACTCTATCCCAGGGGACGAGCACGTCGTCGAAGATGACCATCGCGTCGAGTTCGTCGAAGCGGGAGCCGAGCGGATGGTCTTCGTGACTCCGCCCGATGTCTAAAGGCTCGCGGCATTGAAACGATAGTCCTGGCGTATTCGTCGGCACGGCGAAGGCTAGAGCATAGCGCGTCAGCTCCTCTTGCTCCTTGAGAACCGTCGAGGGGAAGATGAGGATTTCATCGGCGATGGGCAGCGTCGCCATCATCCGCGCTCCGCGCACGATGATGCCTTCATCCGTCTCTTTGACAAGTCCCAACGCGATGTAAGGATCGTCGTGCTGGTCGGCTCTCGCCTCTCGGTTCACCTGCGGGTTGGTCAAGGCGTGCGTCAAGCAGAGGTCGTTTTCGCGGACGTACTCATAGTAGGATTTCATATTCTCGCCAAAGCGCGGGTCGCCCTGGTCGAAGTACTGCGCCGCCTTCGCCGCCGCCATCAAGTTGACGTTCATGTAGTCGGGGGCGCGTCCGATGAAACCTAAAGAGGCGTCCGCCCAAACCTTGTGCATCTTGGCGCGGCGCTCTAAGTCCTCCCTCGACTTAGGCTCCAAAAAGCTCAGCCCAACCCTGTCGCCTGTCGTCGGGCTTTCATAGGTCATTGTGTCGCGCAACTTAGGCTCATGCTGCAAGTCGTAGAGCTTGGCGATGCTGGCAGCGGCGTTTTTGGTGTAGACGTGCGTGGTGGGGTCTTCTATTTTCTCACCGTCAATGTAGATATTCGGTGGATTTCGTTTGAGACCTTCTAGGAATTGTTTGCCGGTGCGTGCGGGCATGTGGGGCTCCTTTCGACTAAGACTCGTGAACGGATGTGTAACCTAATAGGCTTAGCAACAGTGGTTGAATCTCTTCGAAAACTGTGTCGTACGAAAAGGAGAAACGGCGGTCGTAGTCTTCAAGCGATGGTCCTAGAGTCACTTCAACATCATCCTTCTTTGGAGCTAGAACGATGAAAGGTTTATGCAGACGCTCGGGGTAGTGAGGCGTAGAAGCAATCACAAAAGTATGCATAGCTATAGTTGGATGAAGTATCTTGCCGTATTCCGATTGAGCAAGTTGCTCGAGAACGCTTAGAAACGGAGCAAAGTACGTCAAACCATGCTCTTCAATAAGTTCTTTGTAACGACTCATGACTTTATCCCAAACTTCTTTCTTCGGATAGGCGCTACTCACTGCCAACCACTCCTTTTGGATGAACCGCCTCAATCTCCGAATAGCGCTCAAAGTCTTTGATATTCAGCGTCAAGAGGTTCTTTATTTTATGCGCTTGCATCGCGGCGACTAGGCGGGCGTCGTGGACTTGTTTGCCTTTGACGTCATAGCGGGTGACAAGCTCGAGCCAGTTCTCAAGTAGATCGGGCGCATCGTTGAGCAGTGCGAAGCGTGAGCGCAGCATCTCAACTGCCTGTTCTGCCCGTGAAACGTCCCAACCGAAACCGTTACTGCTCGAAGGGCGCGTCACGACTGACCAGAATTCGTAGAAATTTTGTGGCACAACCACAAGCTCATTTCCTTGACTAAAGAGCGTTTTAACTGCTCCAGATACCAGCGCATGTTGAGGTGCGTTAGCGTTCGCTAAGCGCAAGCAGATATTGGTATCAAGAAGTACCATTAGTCGTAAATGGAATCTCTACTGACTGCCCAGTCCGAAAGAGCGGGTGCATCATCATCTCTAAAGCGCCTCGCCCACGCTTCAAAATCCTTTGCCCGTTCTTCCGGCGTCATGTTCGCCCACCTCGGTCCCCACGCAGGCTTCGATCCTTTCTCGAGTCTCACCTTCACGTTCTGATGAGCCCCAATGCTGCCTAGCTGCTCTCTCGTCAAATGAAGTTCACCGTTTTCATCGGTCTCGAGTTCCAACTCAATCACTCTTCCCATAAATCACCTCCTTCGGAGAAGTTAAAAGGACTGTTACGTAGTTTTCGCACAGAAGAACTAAGGACTGAGAGAAAGTAGAAGATAAAACTTTCCTCTTTTTTCTCAGTCCTTTCCTCTATAAAATCTTCATTCACTACTCGCCACTTCCCAATTTGGGAATACGGTGTTCCCCCAACGCCACCGCGATATTCTTCGTCTCCATGTAGAAGTCGAATGAGTAGTCCCCCCCATCACGCCCCACGCCTGACGCCTTCATCCCGCCGAAGGGCGTGGGCAAATGGCGGACGTTCTGCGAGTTGACCCAGACCATGCCCGCGTCCAGGCTCTGCGCGAAGCGGTGAGCGCGGGTCACGTCCTTCGTCCAGAGGTACGCCGCGAGCCCGTAGCGCACACCGTTGGCAATCTCTAAGGCTTCCGCTTCGTCCTTAAAAGGTATCGCCGTGAGAACGGGACCGAAAATCTCCTCTTGGGCGACGCGCATGTCGTTTCTTGCACCTGTAAAAAGGGTAGCGTTTACCAAGTTACCCTCAACGTTTTCACCGCCAGCCGCGACGGTTGCGCCTTCATCTCGAGCTAAATCCATATAGCTCATGACCTTTTCCAAATGCTTAGGGTGGATGAGTGGACCGATGTCCGTCGCGGGGTCGAAGGGGTCGCCGACGGTGATGTTCTTGGCGCGTTCGGCGAGTTTGGCGGTGAAATCGTCGTACACGCTCTCTTGGACCAAAAGGCGACTTGAAGAGGTACACCTCTCCCCGTTCAAGCTGTAGATCATAAACATCGCGGCGTCTAAAGCGCGTTCTAAATCTGCATCGTCAAATACCACGACGGGATTTTTCCCGCCCAGCTCGAAATGCACCCGCTTCAAAGTCGCCGCGCCCTGCGCCATGATGTGGCTACCTGTGACCGACTCACCGACGAACGCCACCGCCTTGATGTCGGGGTGCTCGGTCAGCGCCTTGCCTGCGGTTTCGCCGTAGCCGTTGACGAGGTTGACGACGCCCTCGGGGACGCCTGCTTCATGGATAATCTCAGAGAGCAGCGACGCCGTAACCGGACTCCACTCGGCGGGTTTGTGAACGACAGTGCAGCCTGCGGCGAGCGCGGGAGCCATCTTCCACGTCGAGAGCATGAAGGGCGTGTTCCAGGGGGTGATGATGCCCACCGGACCGATAGGTTGGCGGATGGTGTAGTTGAGGTGTTCATCTGTGGGGAGGCTCGAGCCATCCCTCGCGCGCTCACACCTGTCCGCGAAGAAGCGAAAGTTTTGGGCGGCTCTAGTCGCTGCTTTGCTCATGAAGCGAATCGTCTGCCCGGTGTCGAGAACTTCTAAGAGGGCGATTTCTTCAGCGCGGTCTTCGATGAGGTCGGCGACGCGGTGGAGGAGGCGTTTGCGTTCTTTCGGGTTGATGTTGCGCCAGGTTTTGAAGGCTTCGGCGGCGGCTTTCGCGGCTTTGTCGATATCTTCTGCATTGCCCGAGGCAACCTCAGCAATCACGCTGTTGTCAATCGGACTCAGTGTTTCGAAGGTCTCACCCGACGCCGACGCAACCCATTCGCCGTTGATGAGGTGTTTGATACCTCTTTCAGCAACCTTTTGGCGAAATGGTTCAACCTTTTCTTGATTGGTGGCGCTTTCGCTAAAAACTGGAACTGCGCCGCTCACGCGCTCACCTCTCTTTTCTTGGGACCGGCAGCCTCGAGCCTCTCCTCAACCACCTTGTTTTCCAAAACCCCCACGTTTTCAATCTCACAACGAATCTCATCCCCCGGATGCACGTGAGAAATCCCTTTGGGCGTCCCCGTCAAGATGAGGTCGTTCTCCTGCAAAGTCATAAATTCGGAGACGTATTCGATGATTTCAGGGATTCTGTAAAGCATGTCCCCTGTCGTGCCCTCTTGTCGCAGTTCGCCATTCACATGCGTCGTGAGCTTTAAGTCATGCGGGTCGGGAATATCTTCGGCGTCCACCCACCACGGACCCAGTGGCAAAAAGGTATCGAAGTTCTTGGGCTTGATCGGCGGGCGAAAGTGGTTGATGACGAAGTCGCGCACGACTAAATCATTCGCAATCGTGTAACCTTTGACGTAATCCAAAGCGTTCTCTGCCCTCACCCGCCGCGCCGGTCTGCCGATGATGATGGCGAGTTCGTTCTCGTAGTGCATGTATTCGATACCGTGCGGTCTGACGATATTACCCAAGTGACCCGTGAGTGCGTTGCGGAGTTTGGGGAAGAGGGCGGGGACTTCGGGGCGCTCTAAGTCGAGTTCGGTAGCGTGGTCGCCGTAATTGAGCGCGAGCGCGAGGATCGTACCCGGTTCGACGGGCGGGAGCCACGTCACCTCATTCTGTTTATAGCGCTGACCCGACGCGGTGACGACTTGGTTCCCCTCGATGAGAACGTCTTCGTAATGTCCATCAGCGATGACTCTGGCGTGTTTCACGCACTCACCCCCACCCGCTCGAAAATCCCATACTTCTTCAATGTTTCTTTAAGCTTGACCTCGTTCTCGGGCATCATCGGACCGAGCGGTAAGCGCCACTGTTTTTCGCACAAGCCCATCATGGATAGCGCAGTTTTAAGCGGTACGGGGTTCACTTCGATGAAGAGCATGTCGTTTAGCTCGAGCATCCTATAGTGCAACTCCCGCGCCCCGTTCCAATCCCCTGCAGCCGCCCGGTTATACATCTCGGCAACCTCACGCGGCGCAACCACGCCCGTCGCGCTCACATGACCGGAGCCGCCTAAGGTGAGCATCGGATAGGTCATCGTCTCCATGCCGCAGTAGACGCCAAAGTCGTGACCCGCATGAACGAAGGTGTAAGAAACGTCGTCTAAGTTTTTCGTCGCGTGCTTCACGCCGACGATGTTTTTGCAGGCTTCGCGGAGTCGTCCAATCGTTTTCGGTTCGATGTTGACCGCTGTGCGTCCGGGGATGTTGTAGAGGACGACGGGCGTATTCGGCACGCTCTCAGCGACGCGCTTAAAATACGCGAAGAGGCTGTTTTGGTTCGGTTTGATGTAGTAGGGGCTGATGACGAGCACGGCGTCTGCACCGATAGACTCGGCGTGTCTAGAGAGGTCTAAGGTCTCATCCAGATTGTTCGTCCCCGTCCCCGGCATGACTGGCACGCGCCCGTTGACCTCTTTGTACACGAACTCCGCAACGTACTTGCGCTCGTCTAGGCTAAGCGAGGAGGGTTCACCCGTCGTACCCGTGACGCCTAAACCGTGTGAGCCTTCGCGGAGTTGAAACTCGATAATCTCTTTTAAGGCTGCCTCATCAACCTTGGCGTCGCTGCCCGTGAAGGGCGTGGGTAAGGGGACAATCGAACCTTTCAAGGGTTGCATAACCTCTCCTAACTTTTTTAACCGTCCAGAATGGGTTCTCGAGCAGGAACCTCCAACCGTCCGTAGCGTCCGCCGAAATAGAGCAGCGGCTTACCGTTCTGATAGCTCAAATACTCGACTTGACCAATATAGAGCGTGTGGTCGCCCGCCTCGTGCGCCTCTGACACGCGGCACACCAGATGCGCCAACGCGCCGTGAATCAGCGGAAAGCCGTCCACGTATTCGTAATGCACCTCGATGCTCTTATCAAAACGTCCCGCAAAGAGGTTGCTCATCGCCTCTTGGTGCTCGCTCAAAATACTCACGCCGTAGCGCTCGCTCTCGGCTAAGAGGGCGTGGCTGTTGGCGTTTTTGTCGATAGAAACCAAAACGAGGGGCGGCTCTAACGACACCGACATGAACGCGTTGACGGTGATGCCTCTCACCTCTTCGCCCTGCTGCACGGTCACGACGGTGACACCCGTGCCAAAGCGCCCTAAGGTATTGCGGAACTCGGATGGGTTGACTGATTTAATTGATGGCATTGTGCCTCCTAGCACAACGATGATAAGTCTCAGCGGCTTTCTCTGACAATAGAGGGCGCTGACGCTTAACGCAATTGTCGAAAACGACTAATATTTCTGTTATAGTTGTAGGAGATACCAAAGTGGACTCTCTAGGACGTTATGCGTTTGGCAGATTTATTGAACGTTTCAGAACTAGCTTTAACGCTTCACGGCGGAAAAGGTGACGTTACTTTTCAAACGGTGCGAAACGTTGCGCTGCCGCGTCACCGCGCTTGGCTAAGTGAGGGTGATTTACGGTTGGGTGAGGTGCCGCTTGAGCCTGCCCACCTCTTTCATCCCGTTCCGAGCGCTGTCGGCTACGCGCTTACGCCGAAGCACCGGACTCTACCGCCCGAAATATTAGCGAAAGCCTCAGCACTGGACGTCGCGCTTTTCACCGCGCCGCCCCACGTCAACCTAGCCAGGGTCGAAGAAGCGGCGCTCAGACTTCTCGCACAGGAGAACTTGGGAAGCTTGGAGGTGGGCTCGAGCCTCCAGAGTTATCTCTTAGACGCCCTAGAAAGCCCCAAACCTGAACGCGATCTGCTGGAACGTCTCGCCATCATGAGCGGCGGCTCGTTTGCCCTTCTCACCCCCTGGGGTTCATTGTTGGCCCGCTCAGGTCCAAGAGGTTGGCGGCGGGCGGAGGGGTCGTTAGAATCCCTCCCGGAAGGTCTGCTGCAAAGAGGTGACGGCGGCTATCTCACCTTTCGCGTTGAACAGGGCGGGCGGCTGCGCTCGGTCCTAGTGGCGCAAGAGGTCGGTAGCGCTTGGTTGCCCCTTTTGGAGCTTGCCCGGAGCCTGCTACGTTTAGCAGCCGCGCAGCGAGAACTAGAGGTGCAAAAGGTAGGGTCCAACAAGAGTCTTCTACTCAACGAGTGGCTGAGTAGCGGAGCGAATGCGGATCTGGTAGAGAGGTTGAAAGAGGCGGGGCTCGAGGGGTCCTATCTCGTTGCCGTTTCAAGCCTCAGACGTATAAGGAGTAAACAACGCTACCCTATTCTGGAGCGCCTAAGAGGGGCGGGTGACGAGTTCTTCGGGACGCTCGGCTTGCCTATGCTGTCTACAACCAGAGGTGAAGAGGTCGTGTGGGTCTTTAGTGGGCGAGACCCCGACGCGCAGCTCGGACCCCTTCTTAAAGCCCTTCGAAACGCGACGGATGAACCGTTTCAACTCGGCGTGAGCGCGGCGATAACGAGCCACCAAGAGGTTAAAACAGCGTTGCGGCAGGCGCGTTTAGCGGCGCAGTCAGTAAGGGAGGTGCGAGGCGGACGAAGTTCTACTCATCTCGAGCCGGTGACGCTACTCTTGCAGAGACAATCTGAGGAGAGCTTACGAGCACTCCATGCCGAGCTTGTCGGCACGCTTAGAGCGGGAGACTCGAGCGGAAAACTAAGGCGCACTTTGCACGCCTACTTACGCTCACCTGATGACATGATAAGTCTAGCAGCGGAGCTTCACATCCACGTCAATACGCTGCGCTACCGCCTCGGGCGGATTGAAACGCTTATCGGCTTACCTCTTTCAGAGCCGCAGACGCTGGCGAAACTTTATCTAGCGGAGCAGATTGAGGAAATGTTAGCAATGAGCGATGAGCAATGAGTTGAAAGTGGACAACCAGCGTCTTTCACTCACCGCTCACCGTTCGTTTGCTTCGCAAGACCGTTCGTCCAGCTTGACTGGATTACATAACCAGCTCGACTGGATTGCTTTTAACTCATTGCTCCTAAGTTATACTTCCCTGTGACCCGCACTGCAGGACCCGCTCAGCTCCGCACGAAAGTCGCCAACCTCTTAGAGCGAGAGGACGTGCTCATCTTAGATACCGAGACGACCGGACTTAAAAATGCTGAGGTCATCGAGGTGAGCGTCATCAACACGAAGGGTGAGGTGCTCTTAGACACGCTCGTGCGTCCGCGCACCTCTTACATGAACCCGCACGCGAGGCGGGTTCACGGGATTTCGTTAGCCGCATTAGAAGATCAACCGACGTGGCCCCAGATACTCCCGCAACTCGTAGACCTGACCGACAAAGCCACCGTCTTAACCTGGAACGCCCCCTTCGACGCCCGCATGTTGGAGCAGACGAGCGCCGCTTGGAACGTGACACATCCGAAGATTTTGTTCGCCTGCGCCATGCAGATGTACGCGCGGCTCAAGGGGGCGAAGCGCACCGGGCTGCATAAGGCGGTGGGGCAAGAGGGGCTGGCGCACCTCTTGGAGATGCACCAGAGCCACCGGGCGCTAGGGGATGTGAGGTTCGTATTGGAGGTCCTCCGCGCTGCTACTAAATACTAAACGCGCCTAGACCTCTTCGCTCAATCCGCAGGCACCGCTTCGGTCTGCCCGCCCCTTTCTTCCTTCGCCTCCTCGCGCGGCACCACCTCGTCGCGATACTCCGCCTGCAAGCCCTTGTAGAGGCTATAGCACACGAAGAGAATCACGATGGCGAAGGGCAAGCCGAGCGCGATTACTGCCGTTTGCAGCGCGGTGAGCCCGCCGCCGATGAGCAGCACGGCGGCGACGACGCCCTCGGTGACAGCCCAGAAGATGCGCTGCGCGACGGGCGCGTCGTCTTTGCCGCCAGCGGTGATGCTGTCGATGACCAGCGAGCCCGAGTCCGACGAGGTCACGAAAAAGGTGAAAATCAGCACCACGGCGATGAACGAGATGACCCCGCTCAGGGGAAGCTCCGAGACCATGACGAAAAACGCCGTGGCGAAGTTTGCGTCCACCGCGCTGACGATATTGCCGACACCGTTAAGCGCCTGATAGAGCGCCGTCCCGCCGAAGGCTGAGAACCAGAAGAAGCACACGATACTCGGCACGAGCACCACGCCCAACATAAACTCCCTGACGGTGCGTCCCTTCGAGATGCGGGCGATGAAGATGCCGACAAAAGGTGCCCAGGAGACCCACCACGCCCAGTAGAAGACCGTCCAGCTATTCTGCCAAGTGCCGCCCTCGTACGCTTCGCCCCAGGTTCCTAAAAACATGAAGTTTTGCAGGTAGAAGCCGACGTTTTGGATAAATCCGTTGAGGATGAAAATCGTTGGACCAACGATCATGATGAACACGAGCAGCAGCGCCGCAATGACGATGTTCATGTCGCTGAGCCGCTTTACGCCGCCGTCCAAGCCCGCCACCACCGACATCGTCGCAATACTTGTAATAAAGGCGATGACGCTGACCTCGACGACGATGGTGTCGGGCGTGTCGAAGAGGTAGTTCATGCCCGCGCTGATCTGCCCCGCCCCGAGCCCCAGCACGGTGGTGATGCCGAACATCGTCGCGAGCACCGCGATGGTGTCCACCACGTCGCCAATCCAGCCGTAGATGCGTTCGCCTAAAAGCGGATAGAAGAGCGAGCGAACCGTCAAGGGCAAGCCCCAGTTGTAGGCGAAAAAGGCGAGGGCTAAGCCTACGACCGCGTAGACCGCCCAAGCGTGAAAGCCCCAGTGGAGAAAGGCTGTGACCATGCCGACTTGTGCGGCGTCCTCCGTGCCCGACTGGGCTAAAAAGGGCGTGTTCGAGAAGTGCGTGATGGGCTCCGCCACGCTCCAGTAGATAACCCCGATGCCCATACCCGCGCTGAAAAGCATCGCGAACCAAGAAAGCGTCGAGAACTCCGGTCTTGCGTCCTTACCGCCGATGCGTATCTTGCTGAAACGCCCAAACGCCAAGAAGGCCGAGTAGACGAGCAAGAGGTTGACGGTGATGATCAGCAGCCAGCCGAACTTGTCCGAGACAAAGGCTTGCACCGCGCTAAAGGCGCTCGCGGCGCTTTCTTGGTACAGAAGCGTCAGGACGAGCAGGACGATGATGAACCCGCTCGAGGTGAAAAACACCGGGTTGTGCATATCCAAACCCCAGCGCTGAATGTTCCTTTCGCCGACTCTAGTCTCTACATCCTCACGACTCTTTTTATTATCTGCCATTTCTACCCCTTAGTTTTGTCCCTCTGGACGGTTGTATACTCGCGCTCTTCGTATTACGTGTACAGCACGCAGGTTGAGGGAAAACCCGAGTTTGATGAACGGCGGAGGTTAGTAGGTATCATCTAGTTTGAACCAATCTCACTAAATGGAACATTGTCGAGTACGCACGTTCGGTGATGATCCCTTCGGCGTTGCCAAAACTTCCGTAAACGCGATACAAGCTCAATGAAATCAAAATCCTACAAGACCCGTTACTTAAACCCAGAGCACCAAGGGTACAAAAGGCTTGCCGTTACGCTTCACCAGTTTTACAAGAGGGGTCTAACAGGAACAGGCGAAGGTGTGTAACACCAAAGTGGCGAGTGACCTACACAAGGTTATACCACACGCTCGGATAAAGTCTAATTTTAGGTCCACTGTAGCTTCGAGCGTTCTCACCGAGCAACCTATATTCGCCCACCTCATGCTCGAGGCTGATCGCGCCACGTCTGGCCTTTCGTGCCCCGTGCGATTTTCTTTGCTACACCACTTTGACAAGGCCGCACGCCTCCGCATACAATGACACCCGCACAAAACGAACGTTTGTTCGTGAAATGAGGTGAGCGGTGAGCGACGAAGGAGCGGTTAAGCAGCTCGACCGTGCTTGGAACGCGGCATACCGAACTCGAGACTTAGAAGCGCTGAACGAGGTGTTAGCAGACGATTGGGCAGGTTTAACGCCTGCGCATGAAGTCATCACGAAAGAGATGCTTTTAGAGTCTCAGCGTCAAGCGCCGCCTCCCGAAGAGGTCGAAAGCACCTTCGAAGAGGGAACGGTGTACCTCTTCGACGATACGGCGGTTACGACTGGGCAAGTCACGGTTAAGACAGCGGGTGATTTCATTCAGCAACGCTTCACCCGTATCTACGCTAAGCGCGGCAAAAGGTGGAGAGCTGTCGCCGTGCAGATTGTGCCGCTGTGAGGGCGTATTTGGGCATCAAGTACCACGCCGATAACCGCAACCGAGAGGTCATTGAAGAGATTTCTGAGGTGCTCGCTCGGTGTGGTGTAACAACCTCTTGTGTGGCTCGAGACTTGGAGCAGTGGGGCGCGGTTCGTTTGAAGGCTCGAGACCTCATGCAAAAGACGTTTGAGATGATAGACAGTTGCGACCTCGTCGTTACCGAATTGAGCCAAAAAGGGGTGGGTCTTGGCATCGAAGCGGGATATGCTTACGCAAAAGGAATCCCGGTGGTGACGATAGCGAAACAGGGACGTGATATTTCGGAAACGCTGGGAGGTATTTCCGAGGAAGTTGTTTTTTACGATGATGTTGAGGGGCTCGAGCCTTTCTTCGCCGACCTCTTGCAAATTTTGACTTCTCGACCTGTAGGAGCGTAACCATGTTTCAACCCGACCTCGAGACCCTCCCCCAAAGCGAACTCCGCAACCTGCAAACCGAACGCCTTAACAACCTGGTTCACTACGTCTACGAGCGCGTCCCCTTCTACAAAAGCGCGCTGGACGAAAGAGGTCTTAAGCCAGGCGACATCAAGAGCATTGACGATATCACCAAACTTCCCATCACTAAAAAGACCGACCTACGCGACCACTACCCGACAGGACTTTTCGCCGTGCCAATGGAAGAGGTCGCCCGCATCCACGCCAGCAGCGGCACAACGGGCAGACCGACCATCGTGGGCTACACGAAAAAAGATATCGAGACCTTCGCCGAAGTCAACGCGCGGTGCTTGGCGGCGGCGGGCGCAGAGCCGGGCATGGTCTTTCACAATGCGTACGGCTACGGGCTCTTCACGGGCGGCTTGGGGCTGCATTACGGCGGCGAGCGGTTGGGGCTCACCGTGATTCCGGTCTCGGGCGGGATGACCGAGCGGCAAGTGACGCTGATTCAGGATTTGCAACCTAAGGTTATCTCGTGTACGCCCTCTTACGCGCAGACCTTAGCCGAGGCGATGCGGGAGAAAGGTATCGCGCCCGAAGAGACGAGTTTAGAGGTCGCCGTTCTAGGTGCCGAGCCCTGGACGGACGCCATTCGCGCCGACGTGGAGGCGGGCTTGGGCGTCAAGGCGACGAACATCTATGGACTTTCCGAAATCATCGGACCCGGCGTTTCGAACGAGGACGTGAACGAGCAAGCGGGCTCCTACATCTGGGAGGACCACTTTTATCCTGAAATCTTGAACCCGGAGACAGGCGAGCCTGCCCGCGAGGGCGAAGACGGCGTTTTGGTTATCACCACGCTGACGAAAGAGGCACTCCCGCTGCTGCGCTACTGGACGGGCGACATTACGAATCTGCGGCGCGAGGTCGGCGCGTCCGGGCGGACGCACGCGCGCATGGGGATGATCAAAGGGCGCAGCGACGACATGATCATCGTGCGCGGCGTGAACCTCTATCCGACGCAGATCGAAGAGGTCTTGCAGCGCATCCCCGATGTGGCGATGCATTACCAACTTGCTTTGGAGCGGCAAGGCACCCTCGACACCTGCGAGCTGAGGCTCGAGCTAGCCCAAGACGCCTTCTACCGTTTGGGTCAAGAGGTCTTGTCTGAAGAGTTGCTCGAGACCGACCAATACCTGAGCGACTTACGGAACAAGGTGCAGCATAAAATCAAAGACACGGTGGGCGTCACCGTCAAGGTCAACCTCTTAGCGCCGGGGAGTGCGCCCAGGAGTGCGGGCGGGAAGTTGCGGCGGATTGTGGATGAAAGAAACCTTTAAGATAGAGTATGGCTCTACCTGTTAAGGACAAGCGCTACACGGCGGAGGAATATCTCGAGCTAGAGCGCCAAGCCGAGTACAAGAGCGAGTTTGTGAACGGTGAAATTTTCGCGCTGGCTGGCGCGAGCGAGCCGCATAACCTCATCTCCACGAACTGCACGGGCGAGTTGAGGCAGCAGCTCAAAGGCAAACCTTGCAAGCTCTACTCGAGCGACATGCGCGTGCAATCCGAGTCCAGGCGCTACACCTATCCTGATGTTTTGGTGGTTTGCGGCGATGCTGAGTTTATAGACGAGAAACGCGACACGCTGACCAATCCAACGCTGATTATTGAAATTCTTTCCCCTTCTACCGAAGGCTATGATAGGGGGGAGAAGTTTGCAAGCTACCGCCAGTTAAGCTCGCTACAAACGTACGTGCTCATCTCGCAAGACAAACCTCTTATGGAGGTCTTCGAGCGGCAAGAGGACGAAAGTTGGAGGTTTAATGCCCATAGAGGGCTAAACGCGAGTGTCTCTCTTCCGACCGTCGGCTGCGACCTCTCACTGCGCGAGGTCTACGACAGGATCAACCTTGAAACTGAGGAGAACCTTTAGATATGGCCCTTCCCATCAAGGACAAACGCTATACGGCGCAGGAGTATCTCGAGCTGGAGCGTCAAGCCGAATATAAAAGTGAATTCGTAGACGGTGAGATTTTCGCGCTCGCCGGGGCAACTCGGGTACACAATCTCATCGTGCTGAATTGCGGCGCAGAACTCAGGCGGCAGCTCGCGCAAACGTGCGAAGCGTATCCCGGTGATATGCGTGTTCAACTCGCAAAGTCCACACGCTACTTCTACCCTGATGTCGTCGTGACGTGCGGCGAACCCCAATTTGCAGGTCAAGTGGAGGATACATTGACGAACCCGACACTCGTGATTGAGGTCTTGTCCTCTTCCACCGAAAGCTATGACCGAGGCGAAAAGTTCAAGCAGTACCGTACGATTGACTCACTGCAAACCTACATGCTCATCGCTCAGCACCAACCTCTTATAGAGGTGTTCGAGCGGCAAAAAGACGGGCGCTGGCTGCTTGGTGAGTATGAGGGTTTGGACTTGAGTGTCCCACTTCCCGCTATCGGCTGCGACCTCCAGCTTAGAGAGGTTTACGACAGGATTAACTTTGAGCAGCGTGCGCAAGAGGTCAAAAAGAACGACGAGAGGAACCGTTAGGCTATGGCTCTACCGGCTAAGGATAAAAAGCGTTACACCGCAGAGGAGTATTTCGAGCTAGAACGCCAAGCCGAATATAAAAGCGAATTCGTAGACGGTGAGATTTTCGCGTTCGCTGGCGCGAGCGAGCCGCACAACCTCGTCACCACAAATTTAACTATCGCTCTAGGGTCGCAACTCGTAGGGAAGCCTTGCAAACTTTACCCCGGCGACATGCGCGTTCAACTTGCCAAGTCCACGCGCTATTTCTATCCCGATGTCGTCATCGTTTGCGGCGAAGCCGAGTTCGTAAGCGGCACGCGCGACACGCTCGTCAATCCAACGTTTGTCGTCGAAATTTTGTCGCCGTCTACAAAGAACTACGGCAGAGGTGAAGAGTTCAGGCGCTACCGCACGCTTAACTCGCTGCAAACCTATGTCCTCGTCTCTCAGCACGAACCCCTTGTAGAGGTTTTCGAAAGGCAGGAGGACGAACGCTGGATGTTTAGTGAGCTTTCAGCTTTAGACTCTATGATTTCTTTTCCGAGTATCCGTTGTGAGCTTCTATTGGAAAAGGTTTACGATAAGGTTGACTTCGAACAAGCTGAGCAAGAGGTCGAGCCTGATGAAACCGATTCCTGAAGGCACCACCGCTACGCACGCCCTCACCGTTTCTGAAGCGATGACCGTAGACTTCGAGCAAGCTGAACCCGAACTCGGCAAGCTCCATCCGGTCTACGCGACCTACTGGCTGACCAAACACATGGAACTGGTCTCGAGAAAGATCATCCTCCCCTTTTTAGAACCTTTTGAGGAGGGCGTCGGCTTTGAAGTGTCCATAAAGCATCTCGCTTCGGCGCTGCCGGGGATGGAGGTGCGGCTCGAGGCTAGGTACCTCCGCACCGAGAAAAACCGCGTTTATGCGAGTTGCGAAGCGTTTAATGAACTCGGCGATAGGGTTGGCGAGGGGACGACGACGCAGGTTGTTTTGGAGAGGAAGAGGCTCGAGGCGGGCTTCGAGCGGTTGCAAGAGCGTTGGGACGTAGCGAAAACGTCGCAGAAATCGCGCTAAAACATGGTAGAAGTTAGAGCACCAGATGAGGTGCAAGAGGTTGGCGGGCGAGGGTCGTCCTTTTGGCTCGAGGCGCAGCGCTTCAAGTCCTCACGCACTTGTTCTTAGAAGGGACGCTATGGCATACGAACCCACGAAAGACGACCGTTTCACCTTCGGCTTATGGACGGTGGGCAACCCCGGACGTGACCCTTTCGGCGAGCCGACGAGGGAGGCGCTAGACCCCACCTACATCGTGCAGAAGCTCGGCGAGTTGGGCGCGTGGGGCGTGAACTTGCACGACAACGACCTCGTCCCGGCGGACGCTTCCGCCTCAGAGCGAGGCGCGATCGTCAAAGAATTCAAAGGAGCCCTGGACGACCACGGCTTAGTCGTGCCGATGGCGACTACGAACCTCTTCGCCGACCCCGTCTTCAAGGACGGCGCGTTCACCTCGGCGGACGCGAGGGTCCGGGCGTACGCGCTGCAAAAGACGATGCAGGCGATCGACTTAGGTGTGGAGCTGGGCGCAAAGACGTACGTCTTCTGGGGCGGGCGCGAAGGCTCGGAGGTGGACGCGACGGGCAACCCTCTGGAGGGTTTGGCACGGTTTCGGGAGTGCCTCAACTTCTTATGTGAGTACGTCAAAGACCAGGGCTACAGTTTGCGCTTCGCCCTGGAGCCTAAACCGAACGAACCGAGGGCGGACCTCTACCTCCCGACGGTAGGCAGTATGCTCGGCTTCATCGCGACTCTGGACCATCACGAGATGGTCGGCGTGAACCCCGAGTTCGCGCACGAGACGATGGCAGGGCTTAACTTCGTGCACGCGGTCGCGCAAGCTATCGACGCGGATAAGCTCTTTCACATCGACCTAAACGACCAGAAGATGAGCCGCTTCGACCAGGACTTGCGCTTCGGGGCGGAGAACGTGAAGGGTGCGTTTTTTACCGTGAAGCTCTTGGAAGATTCGGGCTACGCGGGACCGCGCCACTTCGACGCGCACGCGCTCCGAACCGAGGACGAAGCGGGGGTGTGGGCGTTCGCGAGGGGATGTATGAGGACGTACCTCATCTTGAAGGAAAAGGCACAGAGGTTCGGTGAGGACGAGGAGATTCAGGCGGCGTTGGCGCGGTATAAGGTCGAAGATGAAAGCCTCGAGTCCCTTTCCCAAGCCTACTCAGCAGAACGTGCTCAGCAACTTAAAGCGCAGAGCTTCGACCTCCAGACTTTGAGAACGAGAGGTCCGGGGCTCGAGCACTTAGACCAGCTCACCACCGACCTCCTCTTAGGAGTGCGCTAGTGGCACCCGTTGCCTTGGGGTTAGATGGCGGCACGAGCGGCGTGCGGGTGGTCGCCGTGGACGAGGGAGGCGACCTCTTAGCCGAAGCGACGGCGAGCTATCCGCTGCTCACGCCCCAACCCGGTTGGACGGAGCAAAAGCCGAGTGATTGGACCGAAGGGATGGTCGCGGCACTCCGTGAGATTGCGGGCAAGCTCGAGCATCACGACGTCACCGCGCTCGGGCTCTCGGGGCAGATGCACGGCATGGTCGCGCTGGACAAGCACGGCGACGCCGTACGCCCGGCGATTCTGTGGAACGACCAACGCACGGGCGGAGCAGTCGAAGAGATCGAAGAGAAGGTCGCCAGAGATACCCTCATCCAGCGCACGGGCAATCCGGCTGTCACCGGCTTTCAGCTTCCTAAACTCGTCTGGATGAGGCGAGAAGAGCCGGAGAATTTCGCGAAAACGGAGCACGTCCTTCTGCCCAAAGACTACCTCGGTTACGTCCTCACCGGCGAGATGGCGGCGGAGCCCTCGGACGCTTCGGGGACGAACCTTTTTCACCTGGCGTCCAAAACCTGGGACGAGGAGATTTTGGGCGCGCTAGACCTCTCGCCGGACCTCTTTCCCCCCGTCATCGCCTCGCACGAGGTCGTCGGAAAGCTCACTCGAGAGGTCGCGGACGAGACGGGCTTGCCCGCGGGCTTGCCCGTGGTCGCGGGCGCAGGGGACAACGCGGCGGCGGCAACGGGGTTAGGGCTCGGGGCGCACAACTTGAGGCGCGGCAGCGTGAGCTTGGGCACGTCGGGCGTGCTGTTCGCACCGCTCGGAGCGCCGCAGCCCGACCCCGAGGGGCGCGTCCACCTCTTCTGCCACGCCGACGGCGGCTACAACCTCTTAGGCGTGACGCTCGCGGCGGCGGGCAGCTTGGACTGGTATAAGCGTACGTTCGCTTCGGATAGAAGTTTCAGCGACCTCATCACGCTCGCCGAAGAGAGTGAGCCCGGTGCGAACGGCGTGACCTTTAAGCCGTACCTAGCGGGCGAACGCACGCCGCACATGAACCCGGATTTGCGCGGCTCCTGGACGGGGCTCAGCTTGGCGACGACACAGGCGGACGTCGTGCGCGCAGTTTTAGAGGGCGTCGCGTTTAGCTTGAAAGACTGCCTGGAGGTGATGTCGCCCCTCGCGCAACTGGACGAGGCGTTGGCGACCGGCGGCGGTGCACGCTCTGACTTCTGGTTGCAGATGGTCGCGGACGTGCTGGGTTTGCCGCTCTCTAAGCCTGAGCAGAACCAGGGCGCGGCGTACGGCGCGGCGCTGCTAGCGTTGCAGGGTACGGGTCACATTACGTCGGCGTTCGAACTCGGTGAGACGAACGTGTCAGCGCGGTTTGAGCCCAAAGAAACCGAGCGTTACCAGGAGGCGTTAGCGCGTTACCGAAACTCTTAGGCGCGCTAATTGCACTGTAAACGAAGTATTGCTACTTATTACTGATGTCACCCTGTTCACGAAGTAGAGCGAAGCTTCGGCGAAGGCGTAAGGGTCTCGTTTGGCTACCGCCAAAACTTTGTAACTCGCAATCTCGGCTGGTTGGGAATGGAAGACGAGATTCTTTCACTCCGCGGAGTCTATCCTACGCTCGCCGTAGGGCTACGTTCAGAATGACATGGTTCATTGTTTAGTTGACACTGTACTAACCTTTACGCGCGGAGAAGAAGATGAAAAGAGGAATCCGCAAGCGCCGCCTGTATTCCTCTTCATCGACACTGCGCTCCCGCTCGGGGCGCGACTCGCGCAGGCGCTCGACCGTGAAGCCGACCGCTTGTAAGCTGGCGAAATAGTCCTCGACGGTGCGGTGGTACTTGGTCACCTCGCCGCCCATCCAGGAGTGGGTGCGCTCGCCCGTCCTGAAGTAGTCGTCCACGAGCCAAGCGGTGCGCCGCTCGGACATTTTCAAACTCTGCGAGGAAGAGGTGATGACGGGGTGTTCTACGGAAAAGATGAACCTGCCACCCGGCTTGAGCGTTTCGAACACACATCTAAATGTCGCCGAGAGGTCGGCGACGTAGTGAAAAACGAGTTGCGACATCACGAGGTCGAAAGAGGTCGGCGCGAAGTCGTACGCTTCGATGGTTGAGCGTACGACGCTAGCATTGAGACCTTCCAACCTTTCCTCTGCCACGTTCGCCATCTTCTCGGACGCCTCGAGCCCCACATACGACCTTATCCCCTTGTCTAGCAGTTCGCGACCGAACGCCGCCTCGCCGCAGCCTAAGTCGAGCACGTCTAAGCCTCGAGCCTCGCCGATCAGCTCCCGGAAGATAGGGTATTCGATGGTCTCGTTCGGACTCGTCGGCAGATTCCTACGCGACGTGTAGGTCTCCAAAACCTGTTCGTCGTCAAAAAACTCGTACCCTTTGCGGCTCATGAAAAGAGTGTAGCACCAGCCAAGCAAGCTTACACGAATTCTACTCAATTCCACGTTACTGAGAAAGGCAAAGGAGTGAGATTGGTCACTCCAGCCTTTTTGTGAGTTTTCTGTGATAGTGAAGGCGATAAGAACGGTATTTTTTTGGTTATGAAAGGATTAAGAAGTATTCTCATAACCGCTTTCCTTATAACCCTTCTCACTGCTTGTAGCACAGGCTCTGAAACACCCGATAGCAAAGCTGCTTTTCAAGTGGCTGCGGGAACGATGGACTATCCCGGTGGTGTTGGTCTCTCTACACTCTATACCTTTGACCTCGAGGAAGGCTCAACAGGAGACATCGAGGTAACAGTCAGCGGTCCTGAAGGGTGGAACAACGACAAGAGTCTAACCACAATATCGAGCTTCAATCGAGCAGGCGATCATTGGAGTTGGCGCAACTTAATTTCTGACAACGAAGGTAACGACCTTCCTCTTGTCACAGGAGTCTATTCATTCGAAACGACGGTAAATGGTGTTCCCTATTCCGCCAATGTTTCCGTCGATGCACAACAGATTTTACCTCCACCGACAGATATTGCTATCAATGCGACGGATTCCCGAGTTGACGTCACCTGGAAGCCAGCAGAGGGAGCAAACTCTTACTTCCTAGACATTTTTGCTACAGATGGCACGCTCAAGCGCGGAGTGCGCAAGGGCTACACCAATACGACAACCTACATGTTCGATGATATTTCTCTAATCAACGGCAAAGAGTACATCGTTGGGATTCAGGCTCTCCCTGTCGATTTCGTAGAAGGGCCTGTAATGCTACCTGAGGGCGCGTTCAACTCTTCATACATGGCTCAGAACTTTTCTCTGTCCAGTTCTCAAACATCTCTTCGACCTGTATCTCTCCATCAGCCACCTTCTAGTGGAGACCAGAATTGAATCCTAAACGAACAGCCAAGAACCGTAGGAAGTCCAAAAAGAGGACGGGAGCAGACAAACTAAAGATGAAAACACTCAGGTTCACGCTAATCTTTGCATCTATACTTGTGTTAAGTGCGTGCAGCAACCGTTCCGTATCTTCTTCCAATGCAACTAGTGTCACCACACAAAGCGATGTCATTTCTTCTGTAGAAGTAACAACAAGGACTTTTCAGCGCGACAACAACTTCTGGCTTACATTTTCTTTCACGGAGCCGATGGACCGACGCTCCGTAGAAACCTCTTTAGAGGTGAGGACTGCGGAGGGGGAAGAGGTTCAAATCGATCCAGAGGTGAATTGGAGCGACGATGACAAGACTTTCGACTTCCGTCCCGATGTACAACCCCGCCCCGGAGCACAGTATATCGCTAAAGTGGGCACGGCAGCCAAAACGAAAAGCGGGAAATATCTAGATGAAACTGCACAGTTTGAAGTGTTCTATGACGCTCCTGCTCTTACGGAGTTAGAGCAGCAGATCAAAGAAAGCGAAGACGCCCAAGTTGCGATTGACGCTTTACGCGCCTCTAGCTACGAATTAGATTGGAAGAATGCTGCTGTCGTTCAAAACGAAGATACTGACATTGTTCAGGTTCCTACAAGAACCGATGCGATTCTGACTCAGTTTATCTTAGGTAACGAAGGAATGCTCGGCGCAAATATTGTCAAGTATGATTCCTCAAAATTTCCTGTCTGCCACGTCCCACCTGGTAATCCTGCAAACGCCCACACAATTTTTGTAGGATTCTCGGCAATCGGAGCGCACACGAAAAATCATGGAGATACGCTTGGCGTTTGCAAAGGTGACCGCCTTAAAGTCTCAACCGTTAATCTCATCTTCGCTCGAGAAACCGTCGCTTATGCAGCGGAGGGATACTTGACAGGTGGCCCCGAACCGGAAGTGGTATCCGCTGGATTTTCACAGGGTTTAGCTACGTTAGAGGAGATGCTAAATATCTCCTCTCTACCTCCTGAAAGTTCTTCTACCACTCAAGGCGAGGAAGTGCTGACTCCGCAGGGAGACCTTGAGTGTGCGTACAACTGTAACCCTTCATCCGGGGATGATCCTGATCCGCCACCTGAGCCCGAGCCTGAACCTGAACCTGAGCCCGAGCCTGAACCTGAGCCAGACCCCGAAGAACCGGAGGAAGACCCCGAAGAACCAGAAGAAGACGATGATGGTCCCCCTGATGGAAGTGATTCTGACGAAGAAGAGGAAGACAATTACGACGCTGCACTCGTTGCGAACCTCGAGGAAGAGCTAGACGCACTTCTCGAGGAGCAGGAAGAGGTCGTCACTGAGTTAGGGGAAAAGCGAGAGGAGTTGCAAGCTGTAAATGAGCTTGTCGATTCCTACGACGCTAATGAGGAGAGGGTCCTTCAGAACGTTGCTGATAAAGAGCAAAATCTCGAGCAGCTAGAGTCAGACCTTGCGAACTATGAGGCGGAGCAACAGCGATTAGAGGAGAAAATTGCCCCCTTCAAGGTCGCTGCTGAGGGGTTTGCGAGGGCAGTTGGTACAGGAGTTGCAATCGTCACCGCGCCCGGCAGCACACCCACTACAGCAGCAGGTATAAGCGACTACCTTAGACAATACTCGGATGATTATGGACGTAAGCAAGACCTAAATCTATTCATTGTGCCAGAAACCAGGCAGCAAGTACGGAGCGCTGAGCAAGCATTGGAAGAGGCTGAAACTACTCGCGACGTATTCTATGACGGTTATAACCAAGCTATTGCCGATCAAACTTCACTGGGACGGGAGATTACTGATTTGGAAATTAGGAACGATCAGTTGCAAACGAGTATCAACCGAACAAACAGCAGGCTAAGTAGCGAACGCGCTAAGCGGTGATACTAAGTAGAAAGATAGAAGGCTACCGCCACTGGTGGTCTTCTAGTTTCAAGCATTAATATTGATTATGGTGATGATTTTCCCCTTCCTTCTTTTAGGTCTACCTCTAAGCGTCTTCCTCTTGGAGACTAAATATTGGTGGTCATGGATTTTCGTTCTCTTCATCTGCTCATTTCTAGCGGGCTGGGTTTCTGGCGAAACTTTCTCCGAAAATCTCACAGTGTTTACCTTAGCGTTGATCTTCTTAATCTATGCAAACCGTACAAATAAGATCAAACTGAAGGATCACGGAGATAAGAGATATCTAGCTTGCAGTTACATTCTCTTATCTCTCGTTTGGTTGCCGGTCTACGAAATACTTAATTCTTGGTCTATTAGCCCTGCTGTCTGGATTTCTATAGGGTGGTTGGTAGTTGGGGTTCTACCCTTATATCTGCTCCGGCAATACCAAAAATAGGCTAAATAGAGTTCAGCTAACTGAGGGTAGTACTTCTATCTACTATTCCTTCCCCTCTTCCATCTCTATCAACCTCAAAAATCAAGGACATCTAAGCCCCCGACTTCCCCTATCAGCTCCCGGAAGATAGGGTATTCGATGGTTTCGTTCGGGCTCGTCGGCAGGTTCCTGCGCGACGTGTAGGTCTCCAAAACCTGTTCGTCGTCAAAAAACTCGTACCCTTTGCGGCTCATGAGGGAGAGTGTAGCACTGACGAAAGGTGAGTAGAGGTTACTCGAACAGGGCGACGAAAGCGTCGATGAGCGTGAGGTCGAACTGCGCCCCGCCCTGCCGCTCGAGTTCTGCAATGGCGTCCTCGTGCGTCCAGGCTTTTTTATAGGGGCGCTCGCTCGTCAATGCGTCGTACACGTCGGCGATGGAGAAGATGCGCGCTAGAAGAGGAATCGCTTCGCCCGCGAGCCCGTCGGGGTAGCCGCGTCCGTCCCAGCGTTCGTGGTGGTGCTTGACGATGCCTAGCACTTCAGGCGGCAAAAAGGCGAGGTTGCTGAGCATATCCGCGCCCATCGTCACGTGCGTTTTGATAAAGTCGAACTCTTCGTCCGTGAGCTTGCCGGGTTTGAGCAAAATCTGGTCGGGGATGGCGATCTTGCCCGTGTCGTGGAGGTAGCTGCCCCATAAGAGGTGCTCGCGCTGGGTCTGGTCGAGTCCGACCGCGTCGCCCAAACGCCGCGCGAGGTCCGTCACGCGGTCGGTGTGCCCCTTCGTCTCGTAGTCGCGGTATTCCAAGGTCAAGCCGACCACGCGCAGGGCGTCTTCGCGGGTGTCGCGCAAGTTCTCCAGGAGTTCGATGCGCTCTAACGCCCGCTCGACGCGGCGCTGAATCGCTTGGAGGACGTTGTGCGCGTTTTCGTCCACTTCGGCGACGCCGCCAAACTTGCCGATATACATCGCCGCGTATATCGCGCCGTTCACCTTGAGCGCTAACGCGATCACCGTGCGCAAACCTGTGGCGCTCAGCCTGGGCGTCGCGTGTTCCCAGGTGCTGTAGTCGGCAACGAATACGGGCTTACCCTGACTTATGACGCGCCTATGCAGCTCGCCAGTACCGCCAACGTCAATCTCCTTGAGCACGTACGATGCTTGTGGCGGCGCTTTTCCTACCGTGAGCATCGGCGTCAAGAGATCGCTTTCCGCTTTGTATAGGACGCCTAGGTCAAAATCCCACAGCGACATGAAGGTCTGTAACCCCATGCGGGCGACGGCGTGGGGGTCACTCAGGACCTCTAGTTGGACCGACAGGTCGGCGAGCTTTTGGATACGCTCGGCGTGCAAAAGAGCCTCAGCTTCGCGCTCTTTTAACCTTTTCGTGCGCGCTTCGACCTGCTCGGCGAGCACCGCATTCTGCGCGCGCAGCTGCTGGTGGAGCGCGCGGATATGGAGCGCGTTGCGCAGTTTGAGCTTGAGTTCGCTGGCGTCGAAGGGGCGCGGCAAAAAGTCGGTGGCTCCTCCCTCTAGGGCGCGCTCCCTAAACGCTTGGCTCGGATTGGCGCTCAGCATGATGACGGGGACGTAGTCGTCGGGGTCTCCTTGGGCGCGGAGGGTCTCGAGCACCTCCAAGCCGCTCATATGCGGCATCTGCACGTCCAGGAGGATAGCGTCAGGTCTGAAGCTAGCGATTTCAGAGAGGACGGTACGCGGGTCGTCGAGCGTTTTGATCTCGCTGTAGCCAGCACGCTCTAAGAGTTTCGTCAAGAGAACGAGGTTGATGTTCTGGTCGTCGACGATCAAGATACGCGCCCGCCGCACACGGTCTGGCGCGGAGGTTTGCTCGCTACGTTGTGACAGAACGCTGTCCATATCGTTCCCTAGTATCATCAATAAAGTTAGGCGCAGTGAAGAGAAAAGCCTCAATGTTGGCGCAGTAGTAACACTTACCTCATCCCTCGCCAATTGTAAAGCCGCGAATAACGGAGCGCGTGTAGACTTTTATACTTGTGCAGCGTGTGAGTACACTGTCAACTAAGTATTGATACTTCTTACTGATGTCACCCTGTTCACGAAGTAGAGCGAAGCTTCGGCGAAGGCGTAAGGGTCTCGTCTTGCAATCTCGGCTGGTTGGGAATGAAAGACGAGATTCTTTCACTCCACTTCGTTGCGTTCAGAATGACATCACTCATCTTTTAGTTGACAGAGTAGTGAGCGCTACTGAAGCGTCAATGCAGCGGTTGAGGTTCACCTTTCGAATAGTCGTGCAAACGCTCGAGCGCACCGATAGGACCGGCTTTCCGAAAAACTTGCGGTGACGACATTAGGGTAAAATCACCGAGCAACTGAGAGGCAATCCAGAAGCAACCGAGAGGGGTTTCATGGCTGAGGTCAACGAGACGTTAGACGCCCAAGAGGTGCCGCCCGGCGAGGTGCCGCATTCCGTTCAGGACGCGCCCGCCGAAGCGGACGCCGTGCCCGACTTTTTCAACCTGGACGAAATCTATAGGCGCGTCTTAGCCACCGCCGACGAGGAACTGGGGCGCTCGAACAGCCTGCTCTTTTGGAGCGGGCTCACAGCGGGGCTCGTGTTGGGGCTCTGCATCTTGGCGCGGGCTGTTTTTACCGCCCTAGCCCCCTTCGATAGCAGCGGCTTGGTCGCCAACTTGCTCTACCCGGTGGGCTTTATCTTTCTTATTTTAGGGCGCTACCAGCTCTTTACGGAGAACACGCTGACGCCCGTGGCGCTCGTCTTAACGCGCTTGGCAAGCCTGCCCGACCTCTTGCGCATCTGGGGCACCGTTTTGGTCGCGAATATCATAGGGGCGGCGCTTTTTGCGATGCTGCTCGCCTACACGGGCGTGCTCACGCCCGAAGCGACGCAAGCCGCCATAGGCTTTGGCGAACACCTCATCAGCGAGGGCTGGTGGGACGCTTTCTATAAGGCGATCCTGGCGGGGTGGCTTCTGGCGGGCATCGTCTGGCTCGTTCACGCGGCGCGGGACACGCTCTCGAGGGTCGTCCTCATCTGGCTTTTAATCTACCTGCAGGTCTCAGCGGACCTCTTCCACTGCATCGTCGGCTCCGTCGAGGTGCTTTTCTTGATGTTTAAGGGCGGCGCGAGCTTGGGCGACTACCTCTTCCGCTTTCTCGTCCCCGTCGTGCTCGGCAACACGCTAGGCGGCGTTGTGTTTGTCGCGTTTTTGAACTACATGCAGTTCGGCGAGGACAAGGGGCAGTTTTCCGAACGCGGCGACAAGCTCTCGTGGCGCGAATGGATAACGGGTACGACACGGATGTGAGCCCCCTTCTCTTCTTCGCCCAACTGTGTTAGAGTAAAACATCACACGCACTGTGAATGACACAATAAGATTAGGAAGAGAAGACCCTAAGGAGGCTGGTATGGCAGAGGTAGTGCTGGATAACGTCTACAAGCGGTTCGGTCCGGTGACGGCGGTTCAAGAGTTCGACTTGCACATTCAAGACGAGGAGTTCATGGTCTTCGTAGGTCCGTCAGGCTGCGGCAAAACGACGACGCTGCGGATGATCGCTGGGCTCGAGGAGATCAGCGAGGGCACGCTCCGCATCGGCGACAAGGTCGTCAACGACGTGCCGCCCAAAGACCGCGACATCGCGATGGTTTTCCAGAACTACGCCTTGTACCCCCACATGGACGTGCGCCAGAACATGTCGTTCGGTCTTCGTCTGCGCAAAACGCCCAAAGACGAGATCGAAACGCGCGTCAAAGAAGCCGCGCAAATTTTGCAGATCGAGCACCTCTTAGACCGCCGCCCTAAAGAACTCTCCGGCGGGCAGCGCCAGCGCGTCGCCCTGGGCCGCGCCATCGTGCGCGAGCCGAAGGTCTTCTTGATGGACGAGCCGCTGTCCAACTTGGACGCGAAGCTCCGCGTCGAGATGCGCGCCTCGATCTCGAAGCTGCATAAGCGCTTAGGCGTCACGACGATCTACGTCACGCACGACCAGGTCGAAGCGATGACGATGGGCACGCGCATCGTGGTCATGAAAGACGGCTTTATCCAGCAGGTCGACACGCCCATCAACCTCTACGAAAAGCCCGTCAACAAGTTTGTCGCCGGTTTCATGGGCTCGCCCGCTATGAACTTCTTAGTAGGTTCGGTCAAAGACGGCATGATTCAGAGCAACAGCTTTAGCGTCAAGCCCGACGACGAGCTGCTCCGTAAAGTCAAGAAGCACGACGGCAAAAAGGTCTACTTCGGCATCCGCCCCGAGGACTTGGGTGTCCGCGGACTCACCGAGATTCCCGAAGAGAACAACATCATCAAAGCGACGGTCGAAGTCGTCGAGCCTTTGGGCGCAGAAACGCAGATCATCGCCTCGGTAGACGGCGACCAGAACCTCGTCGCCCGCGTGGACCCGCACGCGAGGGTCGAAGCCGGCGACCAGATCGAGCTGCTCGCGGACCGCGAAAAGATGCAAGCGTTCGGCATGGAAGATGAGATGAATATCCGCTTCGAGCAAGACTAACGCACCGACGCCGTAAGAAGTGCTTAGCATATCGCCGCTAAGCACTTCTTCTTTGTTTTCTACTCTTTACTGAACCTTTTGTAACGCTTCGTAGACTTGGCTATCTTCCGGGCTCTGCTCATGGAGAAATGCCAAGTACGCCGCGACCCACAGGCTTATGTACCAAAAGACTAAAGCCCTAGCCCCAGGGTCAGCGAGCGGCTCACTGACACCACCGAAAGGGATGCTCAGAGATTCAAGTTGCGCCGCCCGCGTGTCCAGCACCTCTTTCGCTAAGCCAATCTCCTCGTCTTCTGCACCTACCACAACACCGACGACGTCATCCGCGAGACTGTGCCGCCCCTCGAACGCGCCTGCTAAGAACTCCAAAGGGTGTTCCCCGGCGTTCACGCTAAGCGATTTGCCGACCCGCGCGAAGACGCGCTGCAAGAGAGTAAGCACGCCCGCGTCACCTTTGGGTGCGATGAGAAGAGGGACGCGGTTCCAGAGCGCCCAGGCGAGCATCTTAGCGGGATTACGCTCGGTCTCGACTTCGGGTCGGAGCCCGTCGCGCAGCGTCGCCATGACCGCTTCAGCTCGCGCCAACGCTTCGCTGTGCCCGGTGGCGTGGGCGAGGTAGCTCGCGTACGTGTAGGGGCTCAGCACGCCTGGTTCGACGCGGAAGTCTGGCCCGTACGCCTCATGACCGAGCGTGACGACGGAGACGTCGGACAGCTCGAGGCTGACCTTAAGCGCCCCGAGTTCGCCGTAGTCGAAGCCCGACGCGAGCATAAATTGTGTGCCGGAGACGACTAAAGGGGCGTCTACCCAACGCCGCAGCGCAATGCTCAAAGCGCTCGCTTCACCGAAACTGATGAGACCGTAGGGTTCGGCGCGGAGCCCATCAGGACCGTCGTAAGAACCGGGAAGCGCGGCTAAACGTGCTAAAAAGCCGCGCTCATCGGCGGCGGTGAGTCTGCTGAGGTCATCTAACATAAAGGAAAGTGTAACGCTTATAGGCGCATAGCGGCGTTGTGGCAAGTCAATAGGTGAATGCGCCTAGCCCTGATCCCTGCTGAAAAGCGCCCCGACGATGATGTTTACGCGTCCGCTACGTTTCTCAAGCTAAATCGGCGAACGGCTGACTCCGCGTCTCCCCCTCGCTAAACCAACGTACGAACACCGCCGCGAGCGCGATGAGCATGACCGTGATGTAAATCGTTCCCATGATCACCCCGGCGAGCTGTTGGTCTTGCAGGGCGCTCAGGTTAAAGACTCTGGGCACCTCTTGATACCAAGGGTAGATGATACCGGGGTAAAACGAGAAGACGCTCGAGAAAGGGTTATGCGCCGTGATGAGCACGAGCAGGTAGATCATCTGCGTTTTGTAGGTCGGGTTGGGCAAATCGTGAGGCAAAGGGTTCATGAGCGGCCACCACATCAGCACGGCCGAGCCGAAAATAGCGAAGTAGGTGTAGTAGTGCAGCGCGTCGGCCGAAAACATCAGCGGCTTGAGCACGAAGGGCAGGTGGATAAGGAGAAAAGCGGCGTTGAAGTGAATCACGTTGACAACGGGCCGCGTCAAAAAGCGCAAGATGGGTTTGATCACCGGATGCAGCGCCAAGGGCGCGATCAACCAGCCCGGAATGCCGAGCAAGAAGAGCGGCGCGACCACGAAGATCACGACCATCATCGTTGCCATGTGCGCGCTCAAGAGGTAGAACTCGCCTAGCGTGTGGAGCGGCGACACGAAGACGAGCGTGAGTACCGTCAAAGCGAGGTAGAAGAGCGCCGCTTTGGTCGCGGGATAAGGACGACCGGGAAAGAAGCGGGAG
This sequence comes from Trueperaceae bacterium, assembly GCA_965213925.1. GTDB lineage: Bacteria > Deinococcota > Deinococci > Deinococcales > Trueperaceae > CBDBZX01. The sequence goes on along the minus strand of OZ243927.1, from coordinate 2,033,807 downwards.
CGTAGCGGACCCGTCCCCAACGTGTAAAAAAGCAGCGCGACAAAGGTCAGGGCGATGGGGATGGGCTCGAAGCGCCACATCGCTATGAAGTCGGGCGCAGAGAGTTCGGACATAACCTCATTGTACGAAATAGGCTGCGTTTAGCGTGTAGTGGTGCCGGTCAGTCGCCTTTACCCAGACCGCCGAAGGGCTTTGAGGGCGTCCGGTGCGTTTTCGCGAAGAACCACTCGTCCCAGGAGAGCCGTTCGCCGCGCTCCGCGAAGGGGCTGCCCTCTTTGTCCGCGCCGAACTGCGCGTAGTTGAGTAAGGCGACGGCAACGACCCCGCCTACCGTGTTACCGAGCGTCACGGGCAACAGAAACTGGCCTAGATATTCGCCGACATGTACGCCGCTCGAAAAGACGAGGTAAAGCACCTCGACCGAGCCAACGATGCAGTGGAAGGGGGCGGCGAACACCTGGACGAACATGAGGAACCAGATGAGCAGGACACGCGAGATACTGTCCGGCACGGCGTGAACGAGCCAAACGAGCCCGGCTAGAATCCAACCCGCCACGATCGCCTTGAAAAAGGCTGCCGACCAAGACACTTCCATGAGGTGTTCGGCATAGCCCCGCGCGGCCTCCGCCGCTTCGACGTTGAGAAGGGGCGTGGTAGCGAAGAGCAGCGCGATCGCCATCGCACCCAGAATGTTAGCGAGAAAGACGGTGCCCCAAATTCGCCCCAAATCTCTTAAACTCGCCAGGCGGGTAAAAACTAAAGCGACGGGTGTCAGCGTGTTCTCAGTAAAAAGTTGATAGCGCCCGATAATCAAAAAGATAAAGCCGATGGGATAGACGAGGTTGCCGAGCATCTCGCTGCCCGTACTCGCGTCCATCGCCGCTTTAGCGAGCAGACTGAAACCCAGCGTACCGCCGCCCGCAAACCCGCTCCAGAAAAGCAGCGCCAGCGGGCGCGAAAGTTCGTGGTCCGCGGTAGCTAAAACGCGCTTGAAAATCTCATCGAAGCCGAACCTGTCGCGCACCGCCTGTCCCGAGGCGGGCGCGTCCTTAACGGAAGGGGCATTTTCCTGATAGTCAGTGGCTTCGATTTCGTCTTTGGACTCTTCTTCAGGGCTAAAGTCTTTAACTGCCATGTGCGTCTCCTCGAGCGTTCCGTCTGTCCGCCGCCCCCCAGGAGCCCCCAGCGGCGCGTCTTCACAACACTTCAGCATGTCACGCGGCTACGCCTGGAGGTGTAGCGTAGCGACAAGGTAGTAAAGGGGACAGACGCGTGCTCAGTCCTGACCGGCGCGAGTCGATTTTTGCTCCCTACAGCTTCGCTGCAACGCCCGGTGCCGTTAGGCTATAGTGTGCGTAATGAAGCTTCTATATTTTATCCTTCTCTCCCTACTCGCCGCCTGCGCGCCCGCCGCGGACTGCATCCCCGACACGGCGTTTACCGCGACGGTCATCTCAGCGCAACCGCTCGAGGTGCAGAGTGAGCGCGGCGGCGCGCTCCGCGTCGCGGCGTCGGAGGAGACGCGCGTCGTGTCGAAGCGCGGCGACGCGCTGACCCTAGGGAATATCGCCGTAGGGAACACCCTCTATATTCGCGGCTCGCTCGAGGGGAGAAACGTCACGGCGCGAGAGGTGCGCCTGCTCGAGCGGTAGCGTCTTAGACACGCTCGTTGATTCTGGTCGGGGTTCGCTACTTTTTCTCGTCATACGCCTCTCTCGCCCCTAACACCGCTTCCATATGGTCCTGCGCCCACGTGCCCAAACCGTGCACGACCTCTTCTAAGCTCTCACCGAGCGGGGTGAGTGCGTATTCGGTGTGAGGCGGCACGACCGGATAGACGGTGCGCTCAACTAAGCCGTTGCGCTCTAGGTCGCGCAACGTCTGCGTGAGCATCTTCTGAGAAATGCCGCCGACCGAACGCTGCAGGTCGCTGTAGCGGCGCTTCTCACCTCTAAGCGCGTAGAGGACGAGCACCCGCCACTTGCCCGCCACCATTTTGAGCACGCTGTTTGAGGGGCAGTGCTGACTGAGCACGTTGGGCGTCCTGTCGGATGGCTTCTCTTGGCAGAGCGAAGGGTTCATCTCTAAGGTATAGCATATCCAGACACACTAACGCACTAAATGGTAGGTACTTCCTTTTTGGATTGCAAGGCGCTATGCTGCCTTTCAACGCGCAAAGAGAGAGGAGAGAATCATGATTTTAGTCACCACCCCGAATGGTAAAGTCGGCAGAGAGGTCACTAAGCAGCTCATCGCCCAAAACCGAGAGGTGCGCCTCGCTGCGCACACAGTCGAGAAAGCTCAGAGGGCGTTCTCCGGTACACCCCGTGTAGACATCGTTCCCTTCGACTTCACCGACGAGGAAAGCGTTCGCGCTGCACTTAACGAGGTCCAGGCGCTCTACCTCGCGTCACCTGGCGACGGCAACGTGGCTGAGATGAACCGCGTGGTCGACCTCGCGAAAAACGCAGGCGTAGAGCGCGTCGTGCGGCTCTCCGCGATGGGCGTCGAGGGGAGCGACAACCCGCTGCGGCAGATCGAGCAGCACCTCGAGGCGTCGGGGCTGAGTTGGACGCACCTGCGCCCGAACTGGTTCATGCAGAACTTCAGCACGACGAGCGCCCAAGGGATTCGCGAAAGAGGTGTTATCGCCGAGCCCGCAGGCGACGCGAAAACGAGCTTTATCGACACGCGAGACATCGCCGCTGTAGGGGTCAAAGCGCTCACGGAAGAGGGTCACGACGAGCAGGCGTACGCGCTGACGGGCGCACGCGCCTACGACCGCCATGAGGTCGCTAAGGTCATCGCCCAAGCGGTAGGCAAACCCGTTCGCTACGAACCGCTCTCCAAGGAGACCTTTCAGGCGCGTATGCAAGGAGCAGGGATGCCGGGGGAATACTTAGAGCTGATGACCGAGCTTTACGGAGCCGTGCGAGCAGGCTACACCGCAGAGGTTACAGATACGTTCGAGCGCGTGATGGGGCGCGCGCCTACCTCGCTGGGGCGCTTCGCTCAGGACTATAAAGAGGTCTGGCAGTAGCGCTAGACCTCTTAACGCTATTCGACTTCGACAAGCTCGACAGGCAAACGCCCCTGCGCTTGAAGGAACGCTAAAATGCCCGCAGTAAGCGCCGCCGCGGGTTGCTCCGGACGATTCAGAAATGCCATGTCCGCGTCACTGCTCAAGTAGCCCATCTCCACGAGAAGCGCGGGCGTGCCCGGATGGACGCTGTGGCGGTAGCGCCAGGTGTTAAAGGCGTAGTAGCGGTGCATGTTCTGCGTCGTGTTGTGGTGGTCATCCGGAAAGTCCGACGCGCTCAGGTAGGCGCGGTCGATATACGCCTTGAGGCGAGGCTCTAAAGGGTTGCGCTCAGGGTCGAAATAGGCGGACTTGTAGCCGCGCCGGGCGGGGTCTTCGACGCTGTCGGCGTGGAGCGAGAGGAAGAGGTCCGCGTAGTAGCCTGGCGGCGGCGTGGCGCTGAGCAGGTCGACGGTGACGCCGTACGCCTCGAGCCGGTCCTTCAACGCTTCAGCCACCGCGCGGTTGAGGTCGACCTCATCGAGCCCGTTCGCATGTCCGCCCGTATTGAATCTCAGCCGGGCGAGTTCGTCGGGATGCGCCGCCACGTCCTCGTGTCCGACTTGGATGCCGACGCGCACCGGACCCCTAGCCGCGTTGATGGCACCTTGCCACGCGGATTGCAGCGTCTCCTGCGCTAAGCCAGAACCGGGCACGTCGCGCCAGGTAAAGCCGAGTAGGAGTGCAGCGAGAAGTAGAGCAGCCAAACTGACACCGCTCAGCCACCCCTTTTTACATCTTGCCAAACGTTTCCCGCCCATAGTTGCAGAGTGTAGCACGGCGTTTCTTCGTTCAAATTGTGCCTACAGCGTTTTCACTGCGAAAGGCGCTGTAGACATTAAAAATGCCACTAACGCCGCCGCTGAAGGTATAACGCCCACACCGCCGAATAGAAAATTGCGCCGCCCAGTATTAAGATACCTAAAATCCGCAGCGGATTGAGCGTGTGCTCCGCGAGAAAGAGCACGACGTTGCCGAGCGACCACTCTGCCGGATTAGAGGGGAAAGCGACGAACGCCGCTAAAACCACAAATCCGCCGAGCAGAACAAGAAACCGAGTTGAAACTTTGGGCACGTCCTCGGACAAATCCGGTTCGTCTTGCATCTGCAACGTCACCAATACGCACACCGCCGTGCAGAATAGGATGAGAAGGGAAACTGTCACCTTTGAAAACCTCTTGACCTCTGCATTCCCGATTTTTACATACGAGCGGTAAGGAGAATGTAAAGGAAGTCTCGAGTCAGTGCTGCTTCGCCGCCTCTTTCACCGCGTGGGTCGAAAAGCCGAACTGCGGCATGTGCCTCTCCCCCACCCCGCTGAAAATCACCTCGGCTAACTCGCGCAGGTTCGTACCGCCCACTTCGACCGCCATCTTTAACTCACTGCGCAAATCATCTAGCGTGCGCTCATCTAACATCGTCTCGGTGCCGTACTTGAACACGTTCGGCGAGACGAGCAAGAGGTCGGCTTCGCCGGGCGCAATCTGCGTGAGGAAGTCGCGTCCGGCTAGGAGCCCAGCGACGGTCGTCACTTCGCCGAAGGTGCGGTTCTTGAGGGCGCGGACCTCGAGGTCTAACCCCTCGACCTCTCGCAAAGGTTCTACGGCACGCTCTAAAACGGGCGCGAACAGTTTGCCCGTCGCCAAGATGACCTTTTTAGGCTGCGGCAGACGTACGGGTAACCGCGCTGGCGGCTCGCTCAAGAAGTCCTGCACCATGCCGACGCCGTTTTCCAACATCGGAAAGCCTTCGTACGCCTCTTCATCAGGTAAGGGCTCATCCGCCAAGAGGTAAAACTCGTCGCTCGGGAAGATGAAGCGGGTGCCGCGCTCGGCTAGCATCCGCTTTTGGAAGGCGTGAACGCGGCGCAGCGCGTCCCGCGCCTCTTCTTTCGTGAAGGTGCGTAAGTCGGGCAAGTTCGTGCGGTGGTCGGTCAGACCGACGGGCACGCACGCCGCCGCCATCACGTTGTCTTGTGAGGCTAGAAACTCGAGTGTCTCGTCTAAATGCTCGCCGTCGTTGCGTCCGGGTAGTAAGACCATCTGCGTGTAGAGGTCGATGCTCTCCAGCCGCCTGAGCATATCGCGAATCTTCGTCGCACGCTCGTCCTTAACCTTCAAGCGCCACCACTTCATCATGTCCTTGCGCAAATCCTCGTTGGTCGTGTGCACCGAGACGTACATGGGGCTCAGGTGCTCGTTCACGATGCGCCCTATATCCGCGTCGGTGAGGTTGGTCAGCGTGACGAACGAGCCGTATAAAAAAGAGGTGCGAAAGTCGTCGTCCATGACGTAGAGCGACTTGCGGAAACCTTTGGGCATCTGGTGGACGTAGCAGAACTCGCACTTGTTGGCGCAGAGCTTGAGCCCGTCGAAGATGACCTCAGAGAACTCGAGCCCAGGGTCTTCCCACTCCACGGTGAAATCCAACTCGTCCCCTAAAAGCGGGTCACGCACCTTTAAGGTCGCCACGCCGCGCTCTAACTCGCGGCGGTACGCTAAAATGTCCGGGATAAAGACGCCGTTGACCTGCACCAACTCCCAGCCCGCTTGCACGCCCGCCGCGTCCGCAGGCGAGTCAGGACTGACCTGCGAAATCGTCGCAGTATAGGGTGCGTCAGTTAGAGCGGGCTTGGGGGCGGCTAAGGTCATAAGCGTTAAGTGTAACAAAACGCGAGCGCTCAGGCAAAGGGTTGTGAACATATACGCTCCTACTCGCCGCCGCACCGTCAGAGGGAGGCACCTACCTCGTCGCGCTGAGCGCGCCGCCGTTGCCCGGTTTATAGACGCTCGTATAAACTTTTGGCAAGTAGGCTTGCGCCTACCCAGCGCATACGCCATAATGCAACCCGATGACAGAGCCTCGCATCGCTATCGCGTGTCAAGGCGGCGGCAGCCACACCGCGTTCACGGCGGGCGTCCTGAAACGACTTCTGCGTGATGAGCCCTCGGATAGACCCTTCGAAGTCGCCGCGCTGAGCGGCACCTCGGGCGGCGCGATCTGCGCGGCGCTCGCGTGGCAAGGGCTCATTTTGGAGGGCGGTACGGCGGCTTTGGAGCGGTTTTGGGCGCGTAACTTAGCCGATTCGCTGCAAGAGGTCTGGCTCAATAACGTCGTCGTCCACGCGGTGAGGGCGGGCAAGCGGGGCAGCTTGCCGGGCGTCAACCCGAACAGTTCGCCCGTCGATTGGGCGCAGCGCGAACTGCAGCGAGAGGTCACGGCGCTCTTTGAGCCGGAGAGAATTGCGCGAACATTCAACTCAAACAGTCCACAGCTTTTCGTCAGCGCAGTCAACGTGTTGAGCGGTGACTTTAAGGTGTTCGAAAACACGGAAGTATCGACCCAAGCACTTCTCGCCTCCGCCGCCATCCCCAGCCTCTTTCAAGCCGTTCAGCTCGGCGAAGCGTACTACTGGGACGGGCTCTTTTCGGAAAATCCGCCGCTGCTGAGCCTCGCGCAAACTCGCATTGACGAAATCTGGGTCGTGCAGATCAACCCTAAAGTCCGCACCGAATTGCCGCGCACCTTCGAAGAGATCACCGACAGACACAACGAACTCACCGGAAACTTATCCCTAGAGCGCGACGTAATGTTCATCGAGCGTATCAACCGGTTTCTTAGGGACGGCGCACTGGAAAGCGACACCTATACCCCTACCAAAATCAGGCGCATCATCATGACCCGCGACCTCGACTACGCCAGCAAGCTCGACCGCCGTCCGGGGTTCATTCGCGAGCTGATGGACTACGGCGAAGAGGAAGCGGAGATGTTTTTAACCTATAACGCGAATAGCTAGCCGCTGACGAAAACCTCTTTAAGCTCCCCCAGCCCCGCTATGTGCCCCGCGAGCGTCACTTCAATGTCTTTTTGGTAGCCGCCGCCCATCGTGTAGACGAGCGGCACGTCTGCAGTGCGACAAAGGTCAAAGACGAAACGGTCACGCTGGCGTACGCCCTCACGCGTCAGCGCCATTCGTCCGAAGCGGTCGCTCGCTAATACGTCCACGCCGCCGATATAAAGCACTACGTCCGGCTTAATCTCTCGCATGAGGGGCGGGAGTTCGGCGCGAATGAGTGCTAAGTATTCTTCATCTTCTATCCCGTCAGCTAAAGGAATATCGCGGTCGCTCCGCTCCTTCTGAAAGGGATAGTTGCGTGCGCCGTGCACGCTCAAGGTGAAGACCCTGTCGTCGTCCTCGAATATCTTCGCCGTGCCGTTGCCCTGATGCACGTCTAAGTCGACGATGAAGAACTTTTTCGCGAGCCCGTAGTGAAAGGCGCGGCGAATCGCAACGGCGTAATCGTTGAAAACGCAAAACCCCTCGCCGTGACCCGGATAGGCGTGGTGCGTGCCGCCCGCTAGGTTGACGCCGTAGCCGCGCGCTAAGGCGTCGTGAAACGCCGCGAGCGTGCCGCCGACGCTGTGCAAGGAGCGCTGCCACAGCGCCGCCGACTGCGGAAAGCCCAGCTTGCGTTCGGCTTTGCGGTCTAAAGTGCAGGTTTTAAGCGCGTGAAGATACGCTTCCGTGTGAACGCGCCCCAAGTCTTCTAAAGGTGCACTCGGCGCGTTATCGACCTGCCACCCCAGCTCGCGCAACCTCTCTGCGAGCCTAGCGTATTTTGAGATGGGGAAGCGGTGCTCCTCGGGTAGAGGCAACTCAACGTGGGCGGGGGTAAAAGCCCTGGCTACGCCCTTAGGAACAGCGGGTAAATCCATAGGGGACAGCTTACCGCTCTCTTCTGGTTTGATATTGAGGAGCAGCTTACGCAGAGGTTAGAAGCAATGAGGAACGAGCAATAAGCGTAAATTAGGTTTTTGCTCGCTGCTCGCTACTCATTGCTGTCTCACAGTCCCTCTTCCCCCTGCGCGCTCACAAAAGGACGTTGCGCCGCCTCCGTTACGAAACCGTGCAAGGGGGGCAAGGAGTCGAACTCGAGCCAGTCCCCCGCCGCCACGTCGTCGGGCAAGCCGGCAAAGACGCTCACGATTAAAGGCACGCCCGCGTCCACCACGACGGTGCGCTGTTGACGCAACAAGACCGGACCCCTAGCGTGAACCTTGCTGAGCCCGGTGACTTCCAGGCGCTTACGCAGCTCGGCGGCTTTCTCGACCTGCTTCGGTCATCGCGTTGACGATGACTTTGGCATTTCCCGGCACGACGCCGTAGGGACCCGTGCGCTCTAACACGTGGAAGATTTTGCCCGCCGCGCCGCACTCCAAAAGCGGGTTGCCCTCGGTGCGCGAGAAGAGGGTCACGCTCGCGGCGTAGGGCTTCCACTGCGAGATAAAGCTTTCTATCGAGTCTTCGAAGGGAGTCTCGGGCATGGGGGACAGTCTAACCTATCGGTCCAGCAGCGCTCGAACACTCAGGCGAAGTTGGTCTAAAGGAGAGCTAGACGCTAAGCACGCGCTTAGCGTCTAAAATCTGACGGTCTAGTTTTACGCATGTGCGCTCAGCGTTCCTCTTCTAACGGCACGAGTGAGCGCGTCTGAAAGTCGATCTCATAGACGCCCGTTTCCGGCACGTCTAGTGTAAAGCGGATCGTGTTGACGCCGCGCCTCAGCTCGACGCGGTGCGGACCCGGCGACAGTTCGGAGACGAAGCCGCGCTCTCTGGGTTCGCTGTCTATCGCCACGGAAAAACCAGCAGGCGGCGTCCAGTAGAGGAGCGTGCCCGAGCGCGGCTCTAAAGTCGCCGAGACGCGGCTCACGAAAAAGTTGCGTACGCGCACCGCTTGCGTTTCGGGCACGAAACCGGGGCGCTCCAAGCGGAGCGTGCGCACGCCGGGCTCCGCGCTCACCGTGAGGGGCGTCGTGCCGACGGGCGTGTCGTCTACAAAAACCTCGGCGACGGGCGTGCTCGTTACCTGAACGCTGCCGCTACGGATCGGCATCAGCTCGAAATTGATGAATTCGGTGTGGTCGACCTCGAGCACCACCGTCTCCAATTCGGGCACGAAGCCCGCCTTGCGCAATTCGACGCTGTAGCGTCCCGGCGCGAGCGAGATGAGCCCGACTTCCGAGGTGCTGCCGACGTACGCGCCGTCGATGCGAATCTGCGCCTGACGCGGCTGCGAGGAGATGAAGAGGCTCGCCGAGCCGCTCGAGAGCGGGTTCGCCGGGTTGATAAAGGCGCTCACCGCGCTCGTGAGTTCGGCGACCGCGCCCAGATAATCTCTCGTACTGAGCGGTTCGCTGATGAGGTCTGAGGTTCGTCCAGTCTGCGCGTCAACGACCAAGAGGTTGATTGTATAGGGCGTCTCCTCGCTGATGACGCCAGGCGAGGCGATGATCTCGCCCGTGAGCCCGTAACGGTTGTCCGCTAAGCTCGCTACCGCCCGCGCAACTTCGGGGTCCACGCCCCCTTTAGGCGGCGGCGCGAAGATGCTGCCCGCCGAGACCTCCAACTCGGTGCGGGCGGCGAGCTGCTGCCGAAAGGCGTCTAAAAAGCGCGCCGTGACCTCGCTAGGCACGTCGCCGCGCGTACTGAATTCGGGCACGACGATCTGTGCCTGCGCAGCCGAGACAAAGAGCAGACCCACTAAAAGAAGATAAAAAGAGGTTCGCAAGAGCACTAAAACCATTATATCCCCACGTCAGCACCTCTTAGCTGGATCAGAGCTGAAATTTGTTGTGTCATACCGTTTCGGGGTAATTCCTTTGGGAATTGCCCCGAGTGAAAGAGCCATCAGCCGGTGGTAGCATCAACGAATAGCCCGTACGAGCGACGTCACAACGGCATGATACGCAGTCGCGTGGACCCTAGAACGGGCAAAGAGCGCCCCTTCGGGGCTAGTTCGCTCCCGCTAGCGGCTGATGGCTCCTTAACGAGTTGGAAAAATACGAATTTCGGTTGTGAACGGAAGAGACTCGCCATAAGTTTATGCAGTGTTCAACCGGAACCCGTATAAAACTTTTGCGTTCGGAGGCTCGAGCCGAAGGTCACTAAAAAACTGAGAGAACATCGTCCTCTCAGCCGAGCATCCTTTGTAGCTGCTGAGTATCTGTGTCAAAGCTCAGTTGGGCTACTAGGCGCTTGCATTCGGTATTTTGCAGATTTTTAGTCGACCAAGCTCGAAGAGCTTTCACATAGATTTCCAAAGCGCTACAAATCTAAATGCTTTCGGGCACGAACTCCAGCGCCACCCCGTTGTTGCAGTAGCGCTTCCCCGTCGGCTGCGGTCCGTCATTAAAGACGTGCCCTTGATGTCCACCGCAGCGTGCACAGTGATATTCCGTCCGCGGCCAGATGAGTTTGAAATCGGTTTTGGTTTCTAGGTGACCGCCTATAAAGTTATAAAAGCTCGGCCAACCCGTCCCCGAGTCGAACTTCATCTCGCTCGTGAAGAGTTCCAGACCGCACCCCGCGCAAACAAAGGTGCCCTCGCGCTTCTCCTTGTCTAAAGGGCTCGTCCCTGCCCTTTCCGTCCCCTCTTCGCGCAGCACGTGAAACTGCTCGGGGGTGAGGTCGTCGCGCCATTCGCTTTCGGACTTCTGTACTTTGTCGATATCTTGAATCATGCTCTAGTTTACGCCTCATAACGCGAAAAGACCGTAGACGGGGTTTCATCTGAGCGAGTTCGTTGTTGTGTGACGTGCTAAAACCAGTTAAAAGCGCCCCCACGAGTGGTAAATTGATGGAGATGACCAACCAGAACCCCCGTGGAGACGCCCCTACGGAGCACACCAGGCTCGAGCGTCCCACACCCTACCCGGACAGGAGACCGAATGGAGATCATCCGCTATCTGGACGAACACGGCAAACCTTTACGAGATATCCCTCTTGAAAGTAACGAGCTAATTAAAGGCTACCGCGCCCTGCGCCGCACCCGCTTCTTCGACGAACGCGCCGAGGTGTTGCAGCGTCAGGGCAGGTTAGGCGTCTATCCGCCCTACCGGGGTCAAGAAGCCGCCCAAGTCGGCGTCGCGCTCGCGCTCAGGGAGGACGACTGGCTCGTGCCGAGCTACCGCGAGAGCGCCGCCGCGCTCGTACACGGGCTGCCCATGCACATGCTTATCCTCTTCTGGCGGGCGCACCCCGTCGGCTGGCGCTTCCCTGACGGGTTGCGCGTCCTGCCCTTTTACATCCCCATCGCCACGCAACTTCCGCAGGCGGTGGGCGTCGCGCACGCGAGCCGATATAAGGGCGAAGACAGCGTGACGGCGACCTTTATCGGCGACGGCGGCACCTCCGAGGGCGACTTTCACGAGGCGCTCAACTTCGCCTCGGTCTTTGACGCGCCCGTCGTGTTCGTCGTGCAGAATAACGGCTGGGCGATCAGCGTGCCGACCGCCAAGCAGATGAAGGTCAAACAGATCGCCTACCGCGCGAAAGGCTACGACATGCCCGGCGTTATCGTGGACGGCAACGACCTCGTGGCGGTGTGGCACACGGCGAGAGAGGCGGTCAAGCGGGCGCGAGACGGCGGCGGACCGACCCTCATCGAGGCGATGACCTACCGCGTCGCGCCGCACACGACCTCGGACGACCCGAGCCGCTACCGCGACGACGCGGACACCGAGGTGTGGATGGGGAGAGAGCCCATCAAACGGATGCGCACTGCGCTTCAAGATTTAGACTTGTGGGACGACGAACAAGAGGACGCCCTCTTAGCGGACCTCAAAGAAGAACTCGCCGTCGCCGTACAGAAAGCGGACGACGCACCGACGCCACAGCCCCAAGAGATCGTCGAACACGTCTTCGAGACGATGAGCCCCGACCAGCGGCGGGCGTGGGAGACGCTGAGGGAGGGCGCACGTGCAAACGCTCAATAAAGAGGTGAGCCGAAGCGAGCAAACAACGAAGCAGATGAACATGGTGCAAGCCATCAATAACGCGCTTGACGTGGCGCTCTCGAGGGATGACAACGTCCTCGTCTTCGGCGAAGATGTCGGCACGATGGGCGGCGTGTTTCGGGCGACGGACAACTTACAAACCAAATACGGCGAGGGGCGCGTGTTCGACACACCTCTTGCCGAAGCGGGCATCGCGGGCTTCGGCATCGGTTTAGGGCTCGCAGGGCTGAGACCCGTCGCCGAGATGCAGTTTGCAGGCTTTCTCTACCCCGCCCTCGACCAAATCTTGTCGCACTTAGGGCGCTACCGCCACCGCACGCGGGGGCGCTTTTCCATCCCGATGGTGATTCGCGCGCCCTATGGCGGCGGCGTGCATACGCCCGAGCAACACGCCGACTCGCCCGAGGCGATTTTAACGCACGTTCCGGGCGTGAAGGTGGTGATTCCCTCGTCGCCTGCACGCGCCAAAGGACTGCTCTTAGCTGCGATCAACGACCCCGACCCGGTGTTCTTTTTAGAGGCGATCAAGCTCTACCGCTCGTCAAAGGAAGAGGTGCCAGAGGGCTACTACACACACGAACTCGGCAAGGCTCGAGTCGCACGTGAGGGCGACGCCGCCACGCTCATCGGCTACGGCGGGATGATCGAAATCTGTCAGAAGGCGGCGGATGTCGCTTCGAGAGAAGGGGTCGAACTCGAGATCGTCGACTTAGAGACCCTCACCCCTTTTGATAGCGAAACCGTCATCCAGTCAGTGCAAAAAACGGGTCGGGTGGTGGTCGTTTACGAGGCGGCGAGAACCAGCGGGTTCGGCGCAGAGGTCGCGGCGCGGATTGCGGAGGAGGCGATCTACTCGCTCGAGGCTCCCGTCGTGCGCGTTGCGGGTTGGGACGCACCCTATCCGCCCTTTTCGTCCATCGAACATCACTACCGCCCGGACGCGAGGCGGGTGTTAGAGGCGGTTAGGCGGGTGTTGAGCGCGTAGGTAGAGTAAAGCGCTGCGTCGTATATACGGGAGGGAGTGTGCGGCGTAGGGGCGATTCACGAATCGCCCCTACTTCACTGTTTACTGCGCCGAACTCGGCTTCAGCGTCAACTCGTAGAGTGCGAAGCCGTCCTCCGCAGCGCCGACGTATTCGATGGTCTCGTCGTCGCTCTGCACCTCTTCCAGATACTTTTGCGCGTCCGGTCCTCCCGGAAAGGTCGCGCTGACCTCTTTCTCGACGGGCGCGAACTCCCAGTTCTCGTCCGCTGAGGGGTTCACCGTCTCCTGTTCGGTCAGGTAGTTGATGATGACCTGGCGGTTCTCGTCGGGCGAGTCGATGACGATGGTCGTGCCGTCTAAGTTCGGGAAGTTGCCGCCGCCCGAGGCGCGGTAGTTGTTGGTGGCGACTAAGAATTCTTGATCGGCGGTGACGGGCTCGCCGTTGTATTGCAGATTGACGATGCGGCCCCCGTCCTCGTTCACGAGCAGCCCTTCCGCGTCGTAGCGCGGCGGCTGGGTCACGTCGATTTCGTAAGTCACGCCGTCAATGACGTCGAAGTTATAGGAGGGGAAGTCTTCGTTTAACAAGGATTGGTCAGTAGCGTCCGGCGCAATCTGGTTGAACTGCCCGGCGGACATCTCGAGCCACTCTTTAACCTGGTCGCCATTCAGCCTCACCACTTTCAGCGTATTCGGATAGATGTAGAGGTCCGCGACGTTTTTCACCGCTAGCGTGCCCTCGGCAATGTCGGTGTAGTAGTTCGGTCCGGCGCGTCCGCCTGCTTTGAAGGGCGCGGCGGCGGAGAGGACGGGGAGTCCCTCGAGTTCGGTCCCCTGCACCGCCCGCTCGGTGTACCACGTCTGTGCCTGGTTAACGATCTGCACCGACGGGTCGTCCTTGACGAGCGCGAAGTAAGAGGTGATGGGCGCACTCGTCTGGGCGACGCTGCCGCGCACATAGGTGAGCGTGCCCTCGTGCTCCTGCGCGACAGCGTCCAAAATCTCCTGGTCCGCTTCGACTAAGGGCGCGTCGTTCTCCGAGTCGTAGATGGGTCTGGCTTCGACTTGAGAATCCACTACGGTCCATTCGTCGTCCGAGACCTCTAAGGTCAAGTCGATGACGCCTAGATGGTCGCCCCAAAAACCGGGCATTACAGCGGGCACGCCGTTGATAGTGCCCTTCTCCAAATCCACATTCGGCTCGTCCGAGAACGCTTCGGAGGGGAAGACCGTATGCGAGTGCCCGAACAAGATGGCGTCGACGCCTTCCACCCGGCTGAGCAGGTACGAGGCGTTCTCCTCCATCCCCTGCTGCTCGGTGGGACCGAAGCCCGAATGCGGAATGGCGACGACTAGGTCTGCGCCCTCTTCGAGCATTTGCGGGACGAATTTCTCCGCAGTTTCCACGATGTCTTTGGCCACGACCTCGCCTAGCAAGTGGCTCCGGTCCCACTCCATGATCTGCGGCGGCACGAAGCCGATGACGCCGACTTGCAACTCGTGTTCCGCACCGCTCTCGTCCGTAACGGTCTTGTCCAGGATGAGGTAGGGCGTATAGCGGTTCTCGTCGTTGTCGGGGTTGTCGTCGCCGTCGTCCACGTAAACGTTCGCGTTGACGTAGGGAAAGTTCGCGCCCTCCAGACTGAGGTCTAAAAACTTCAAGCCGTAGTTGAATTCGTGGTTGCCGATGTTGCCCGCGTCGTAGTCCAGGAGGTTCATCGCCTTGTAGACCGGGTGCACTTCGCCTTCTTTCAGGGGCTCGGTGCGCGCTTTGAAGTCTCCCAGTGGGCTCCCTTGAATGAGGTCGCCGTTGTCGAACAGGAGGACGTTGTTTATCTCTCCCTTCGCCGCCTTGATAAGCGTGGCGGTTTTCGCTAAGCCGAACTCGTCGGTGGGCTCGTCGCGGTAGTAGTCGTAGGGGACGATGTTGGTGTGGATGTCGGTGGTTTCCAAGAGGCGCAGCTTGGTGGTGGTTCCCGCTGCGTCTTCCGTCATACCGCCTGTCGCACCGCCCGTCACGCCACCCGTCGCACCGCCGGTTTCCTGCGCTTGCGCCCCTACCCAAGACATCAAAACGGCGCAGCATAGCGCAGCACCCATAAGCCATTTCAGTTTCTCTTTGTCCATCTCTCGCTCCTTCTCTCGTCAAGAGGTTAAGCCTACCTAAATCCAATGTACCTGAAATCGTGTCAGGAAGGGGCAAGCCGCGCCCCTCTTCGCCAACCTCTTGCGCGCTCACGCGGACGCCCTCGAGGAAAGTGAGCACTATGGACATCACATCTTTCGCAGCGGCGGCGCGTTCTGCACGAGTGACCTTTTGCCGGAGCTTACCTCAGCGGGTTTGCCTATTACCTACGCGGATATGACGACGAAGCTCCGTAGAGACGACGCGCTCAGCTGACCTGCAAGACCTCTTGAGACGCGGGGGAAGCTTAGAGGCTAGTAGCAAAGACGCGCAGTATCTCTTCGTGATAGCGCTGTTACCGCTGGAGGACGCACAGGACGTTTAAGGGTTATCTCTGAAAAATACCGACAGGTCAAACAGTTTAGCTGCCATCTATCCAACGGTGCAATATGTTTATATCCTTCTTATTCCCGTCAAGTCTCACTACACCGGACGCAACCATCGCTTGTAGCCTCTGCCGATGAGCGCTCAATATATTCAGAGGTTCTAGCGCCACGTACATGTCAACGTCAGCTTCGCTGAGTTCACTTGCCATCTCGACTCCGCCCGCCGACAGCGTTACACCGAAGGTTTGCTCAAAATGCTCATCTCGAACGTGAATATTGCACCCTAAGTCAACATCCAAATCATCTTCGCGCCAGAAGACCCCCTGAATCATGAAACAAACACCCTCTATCACGACGCTCTGACCTTCTTGGGGCGCACCTAAGGTCGCGCTTCCCCACTGTGCGAGGGCGGCGAGTGGTTCAGTTAAACCGTAGCCGCGCTCAGTGAGTTCATATACCGTAGACGCCGCCGGTGGCGGTAAATAGCGCGTCGTCACGACACCACGCTTCTCCAAACCTTTTAAGCGGTCCGTTAAAACATTGGTGCTGATACCAGGCAGACTGGTTCGTAAATCGCTGAAACGTTGGGGCGCGATGAGCAGGTTTCGCACAACTAAGAGTGTCCAACGTTCACCAACGTGGTCGAGCGCGTGAGCCACTGCGCAGTATTGGTTGTAAGACTTGTCTGACATAGCTGCCATTCTAAGTTGAATTGCTTATTTTTACTGTTGTATTTTAATTAACAAGTTATTACTTGCAAAAAACAATTAGGTAGAGTACGCTTAGGTACTTAGCCAAATCCTCTGCTAAGTCAGCACTCCAAGGAGGCTTACAATGAAAGCTGTCCAAATCTATGAGTACGGAACGCCGGCTGTCCTCAACTATGAAACCGTAGACGATCTATACCCCAGCGCAGGTGAGGTGCTCATCAAAGTCGAGTCGGCCTCGGTGAATTACTCGGACGCTTTACGGCGCAGCAAAGCCATCTACCCTTTTCCAACCCCTCTTCCGTTTATCCCTGGCGGTGAAGTGGCGGGCGTCGTTGCAGCACTTGGTGAAGGTGTGGGCGGTCCACCCATAGGTACGCCCGTCTTCGCGCTGGTCGGGTCTGGCTCCAACGGTTACGCGCAGTATGCGCTCAGCCCGGCGAATAGGGTGATTCCTATTCCACCGGGGGTAAGCGTGGATCAAGCGGCGGCTCTACCTATAGCGGGGACAACAGCGCTGATGCTACTTAGAGAAACAGCGCGTTTACAACCCGGTGAAAGCGTACTCGTTCAAGGCGCAGCCGGGGGCGTAGGGAGTTGCGCTGTACAACTGGCAAAAATTCTTGGTGCGAAGACAGTTATTGGCGCAAGTAGCTCGGTGGCAAAGGGGGACAAGGTGCTCGAGTTGGGCGCAGACCACGCCATTGATTACACCCAACCGGACTGGTCCGAGCGCGTCCTTGACCTCACCGATGGTAGAGGGGTGGACATTACTTTGGAGATGAGCGGCGGTGAGACATTCACTCAAGGTTTACGCTGCCTCGCTCCGTTTGGGCGCTGTGTCGTCTACGGTATGGCGAGTGGACAGCCACTAACCTTTGACGCTCGAGCCGTTGAGCGCTTCTTTTACAATCCGTCGCTTAACCAAGCTATTCACGTTTTCAATCTTGGTTTGTGGTTCGGAATGCGCCCCGAAATGGCGGCGCAAGCAATGGTGGATATAATCGGCTATGTTGCCTCTGGTCAGGTGAAGGTCGCAGTTGACCACGTACTGCCTTTGGCTGAGGCAGCGCAGGCCCATAGGATGCTCGAGGCGAGGGAAACGACAGGGAAAATCATTCTCAAACCCTGGCAGGATACGTAGCGTGAGTCTAACAAGTATAGCTTCTCACGGCTAAAAACTTCTAAACAACTTAGCCGGTCATTCTATCTACCACGTAAAACTCACGCCCAAACGCGCACTCGTGCTCTGCGTAAAACCCGACGCGCCTAAGCCGGCTTCCAAGCTGATGAGGGGCGTCACGGCGTAGCCGAGCGAGAAGTCGAACTCGGTTACGGCGGTCAGGGCGGGGTTGTCCAAGAAGTTGACCTCGCCCGAGAAGTTGAGTTCTAAGGGCGCTAGGTCGTAGCGGAGCGAAAATTCGTTGGAGAGCGCGTAGTCGCCGTCGGGGTCGTCGAAGCGGCCGACCTCTAAGCTGGCGAAGAGGTCGTCGCCGATATAGCCACCGACGCGCAGCGACACGCCGAAGGGGTCGTCTTCGGAGCGGTCCAGAAGTGAGCTGATGGCGCTCGTGCGGATTTCGAAAAGCCCGACGCCGAGCGCGTCACCGAGTGCGCTCTGCAGCTCGGATAGGAAGAGAAAGTCCACGGCGGTGTCCAACGCGCTCTCCGCGACGGTGCCCGCCAAACTGTCCGCGCCCGAGAGCGATTGACCGAGCTGCAAGCGCCCTAACGTGAGGAGCGAGACCAGCTCGGGCTCCTGCAAGGACCTCGGCGTGCCGCTGCCTTGCTCCTGGACCACCGCGTCGCTGCTCAAGCTCGGCTCTAGGTCGAGGACGGGGCGGGGTTGTCCGTCGACCTCTTCGAAGGTGCCGGTGACGCTGAGCTGCGTGCTAAAGGTCGCGCCCTCGCGCGGCTCGATGAATTCGTAGCGGTTACGTAAGTTGCCCAGCGCATCCCCCTTGTCGAAGGTTGCCCGCGCCTCTAAGTCGAGCGCCGGAAACGCGCCCTGGGAGGGCTGAAAGGTCGCCGTACCCTCTTCGATGACGAAGTCTTTGCCGGAGAAGCGGACCGTTCCCTGTAAAATGCGGGCGACGCCCGAGAGTTCCGGGGCGGCGGCAGAGCCCGTCAAGTCGAGGTCGAAGGTCAGTTCAGCCGTGCCGAAGCCCGCGCGGAACACGACGCTACTCTGCGCGAGGATGTCGACGCCTTCGAAGAGGACGCGCTGCAGTACGGGGTTCGGGGCGGCGGGCGACGCGGCGGACGCGGGCAGAGAGATGTCAGCTTCGTCAGCGTCCAGATTGGATACCGGGTTAGGTGCGATATCCGGGACGACGCTCGGTACGGCGCTCGTCGTCACAGTTGTGTTGGTCATCGCAGTTGCGCTGCTCGAGCCGCCCTCGCCCGGCTCGATCGTCGCGTCGAGCGGTGCGCCCGCGGGTCGCGGCGCGCCGGTGGTACCGCGACCTGCAGGCTGCGCCGCGCTCGTGTTCGCGCTATTTGCGGACCCGTTCGCCGACCCACTGTCGGCGGTCTGCTCCCTCGCAGGTGTCAGCCGCGCCGCGTCAACGACGGCGTCGCCTGAGATGACGAAATTTTCGCCGCGCCGCGAGATGTCGATGGCGAGGTCCGTGGACGAGGAGGCGACGAAGAAGTTTTTGGCGTTGAGGTCGAGGCTGTCGCCGCGCAGCTCGAGGTCGAGCGGCAGCAAGCTTCCCGCTAGCGTGACGGGGCGACCGAGCCGCGCCTGGCTATCGAGCAACCAGTCGCCCGCGTCCGTCGTGACCTCGCCCGAAATGTCCTGCACCGCGCCGAGTACAGGCAAGGTCGCCGCGCCCTCGAAACCTAAAGCGAAGTTTTGCAGGTTGTAGGGCGAGAGGCTGAGCTGACCGCCCCCCTGGAGCGCGAGGTTGCCGCTGATGGGCGCGACGCCCTCTAAAGCGGCGACGATATCTAGGTCCTCATTTTCCAGCGTGACCTTCGTCCCCGTCAGACGGTACGACGAGCCCGCCAAGCGGAGGCGCAAGTTGGGGCTCGTCAGCTCGAGCTGCGGCTCGCCCAAACTCCCTGTCGCCTCTAAACTGAGCGAGCCTTGCGCCCCGACACCCAGCGCGGCAAGTTGCGGCACGAGGCTAAGAAGCGGCGTGACGTCGGCGCTCTCGGCTTGGAGCGAGAGGTCGAGCACGTCACGGGTGACGCGCCCCTCGGCGCGCCAGAAGCCGCCGCCGCGGAATTCGGCGCGGTCGACGATGAGCCCGCCTTCGTCGTAGCGGAGCGCGACCTCGCCGCGCGTGACCTGAGTGTTAGTCGCGCCCTCACGCTTTAAGATGAGGCGCTCGGTCGCGACCTGCACGTAGCTCTGCGCGGGCGCGCCCAAAGGCACGTCGAAGCGGGCCGCGCCCGTGGCGGAGGCGCTGACCGTGCTGGCGTCGGTGGCGGCTTCCGCCAAAATTTCCAAGGGGAACTGCTCGAGGTCGAAAAAGCCTGTGACGTTCTCGCCGTCGTACCCTACCCGGAGCTGGCTGCGCCCCAAGCTCGCCCTCGCTTCTAAGTCCTGCACCGTGCCGCTCAGCTCGACTTGGGTCGGCAGCGCCGTGTCGGTGACGCGCAAGTCGGGGCTGACGAGCTGCCCCAAGACCTGACGACCGTTGATCCGCACGACCCCGCTCAGCGGCGCGTCTAGGTTGGGCAGGCGGCGCGACGCGGCGGGCAACTCCGAGACGTTGAGGGCGTCCAGACGGAGCCGCGCGACGCGGGCGCTGTTGCCCTGCGGCAAGTAGGTTTCTAAGACCTCTTGAGGGAGCATCTGCGCCCAGCCGAGCTGCCCCTGTACCGTCGCCTGACCGTCACCCACGCCGAGCGTGCCGCTGCCGCGCAGCCCGCGCGGGTCGGCGGTGAGGAGCGTGGTGAGGGTCAGGGTCGGCAAGTCGGGCGCATCGGCTAGAGGAACCTCAAGCAGCCGGATATCTCCCTGCGGTCCCGTTTCCGGCGTGTAGCGCAGCGCCGCGTCGAACTCACCCGCATCTTCGCCCGCGCCGAGCGTGAGGTCGGCGTTCAGCGCGGCGGTATTTGCCGCCCAGTCCACGCTGGCGTCTAATGTGCCGACGCCGCCCGCCGCCGTGACCTCGGCGCGGCTGCCTGCGACCTCGAGCTCGAAGGGGAGCGCTCTAACCTCAGCGAGCCAGGGAAGAAACGTCGTTTCTGTTAGGGGCACCTCTTCCGCGCCGCGCCACGACCCCTGCACGTCCACGTCGCCGGGCATAGCCGTCCCCTCCAAAGCGAGCGTGCCTAAGTCGGTTCTCCAGCGTAACGCCTGGAGCGTGGCGCGGGGCGTCGGTTGCGCCTGCACCGTCACACTGCCCTGCGTGTCCTGAACGCCCGAGAGCGTAAAACCATCCAACACCTCGGGGAGCCACACCTGCGGCGGACCGCTCGGCAGCGTGCCTGAGAGCGCCAGACCGGGCGTCTGCACGGAGGTAAGGAGGAGGTCGAGCCAGCCGCCCGCCACCTCGCTCGGCGTGAAACGGACCTGCGCCGGCCCCGTACCCAGCGCCAGCGCCCCGGACGCCGCCAGCACGCCCTCTTCGCGTGAGACGACGAGCTGATTTTGCGGCGAGACGCTTAGCGCTAGCTCGAGGGGCGCTAAGCTCCCGGTCAGCGCGAGCGGCTCCGCGAGAAGGGGTGAGGCTAAACGTTGCTCGAGGCGCACCTCGCCCGGACGCGCTAAAAAGGTGCCTTCCAAGGTGTTCTGTGCTTGCGTCAGGGAGAGCGTACCGTCTAAGGTCGGCGCAGAGAGCGCGCCCGAAAGCGCACCCTGCACGTCCGCAGTCGCGTTTTGCAAGGTGACGCCTAGCAGCGCCAACTGACCCGACCAGCCGCCCGTTGCGCCCTCTAACATGCTGTAACGTGCATCCAAATCCAGCGTGCCCGACAAGAGGTCCGCCTGAGACCGCACGGCGAGACCTTCGTCCCCGTAGCGCACCGCGAGCGGCACCTGAAGCGTTTCGCCGGAGAGGGTACCCGAAAGGGCCGCGTCTAGCGACCCCTCGTTAAAGGTCCCCGACCCTTCCGCGACGAGCGTGCTGTCGCTGGGAAGGGGCAGCTCGAGGCGCGAGAGCTGCCACGCCGGAGTACCCATCAAGTCGAGCGCCGCGCTGAGAACGTCGCCTTGTAAGGTGAGCCTCTCTAAACTTCCCGCCGCACGCTCCGAGTCGAGGATGAGGTCGCCCAGCGCAAAGGACCCTACCCGTAAGTCGGTGAACGAGCCCGCCACGCGCGTTTCAGACCCCCAAGCCGCCTCGAGGCTCACCGCGCCTCCAAGTTGCGGCGACAAACTTCCCAGCTCGCCCGTGAGCTGCGCCGCTTCGGTGCTCACCACGCCGCGCCAGCCCGCCAACTTCTCGTTGCCGGAGAGCAGGACCGTGTTCTCGGGCAGCGCGTCGGGGGTGCTCAGCGCGAGGGCGTAGTCGGCGAAGGCGAGCTGTCCCCCCGCCGCCAACTCGCCCAAGCGCAAGCGCAAGCGCAAGTCGCTCCCGAACGCCCCGAGCGCCAACGTGCTCGTCAGCGCGGCGTAGCGCCCCGGCTCCAGGCGCGCCGTGAGGTCGCCTGTCGCGCTGCCCGTTCCCTCCAAGCGCGTTTCCAAGGTCGGCGCGGCGAGCGTGCCGCCTAGGTCCAGCGCGCCCGCCAAGCTCCAGGGAGCCTCGGCGAGACCCGCGTCTCGCACGACCAGAGCGCCCGAGAGCGGCGTCCCTTCCAAAGAGGTCGCGCTGCCGATGAGGAGAGAGCCCGCCACCTCGCCGCGCAGGTCACCTAGTTCCGCCAAGTTCACCCTGAGGTCTAAGGGCGCGAAGAGCGCGCCGTCATAGAGGAGTTCGCCCGCCACGCGGCTGCGCACGGTTTCCAGGAGGAGCGTCTCCGCCCGCACGTTCGGCGAGCCGCCCCACGTGCCCTCGCCCCGAAGTTGCGCCGACAAGCGTGGCGCGTCCAAAGGCGGCAAGAGGTCTTGTACGCCCAGCGCGTCAGCGTCTAGGGAGAACGTCCAGCCCTGCGGCGCGGCTTGCGCCGCTGCCACTAAGTCCTCCCCTTCCAAATTGAAGGTCGCGCCCTCACGCGACGCCCGTAACGCGCCCACCGCTTCTAGCGCACCTTCAAGCGTCACCGGACCCGCGAGGTTAGGCTGACTCAGCGTGCCGCCGAGCGTCAGGTCGCTCCTCAGCGCGAGCGGCTCGCCGGGATACGCCGCGCTGAGGTCGTTTACGGGCGCAGCCACGTTCACGCTGCCCGCGACGCTCCCATCACGCCAGGGCGCGCGGCTCAGCGCGGCTTGAAGCGTCGCGACCTCTTCGCCGCTGTAGCCGACCAGACCCGACACCTCGAGATCACCCTGACCCGCGAGCGTCAAAGCGGCGTTCGCCTCGCCCTGCGCGAACACCGCTTGCGCCTCGCCGGAGAAGCCCGTTTCAGAGCGCCACGCGAGGTCACTGACGAGGTTCGTGTTGGCGACCTCGAGCGACCCCTCCGCCAGGAGCGATTCCAGAGCGAAGCTCGGCGAGAGGTCCGCGAGCAGCACCAAGTCGCCCGGCTCTAAAAGCAGGAGATACCCGTCCTCTTGCCTAAAGCCGACCTCAATAGGCTCATTCAGCACGCCCGTTCGCAAGCTGCCCGCGAGGTTCGCTCTGGGCCAAGCAGGACCCGCGAGCGATAACGCGAGGTCGCTCTGCGGTAACGCGGCGCTCAGAGAGGTCAGCGCGAACTGCCCGTTCTCGCGCGACGCGCGAAAGTCGGCGCTGAAGGGTTGCGCGACGTTCAACACGCCGTTAGGCGCGCTGAGGTCGCCCTGTATCTGTTGAGCTGTGGCGTCCACATCGAGCGTCGCGTCGCCCAAAGTCGCGCTGAGGTCGCCTGTGAAGGTGGCGGGCTCGAGCGACCCCGCCACGCTCAGCGGCTCACCTTGGAAGGTGCCGTCCCCGGTTACGCTCAACCTCTCCCCCGCCCTCACTTGCGCTTGGAGTGTCAGCGGACCTTCGTCTAAGGACAGGTCATAGGTGTTCGCCTCGCCGCTCGCCGCGTTGCCCAGTGCGACCCTCGTCCCCGCGACCTCGCCCGTGATGTCCACACCCGTTTCGTCGTCCGCGCGGACGCGCACGTCGAGCGGTCTTCCTTGCGCCGTGCCCGAAGCGGTCAAGTCGGCGCCGTAGCTGAGCCCGTCACCCGTGCGGCTGAAGCGCGCCGTGCCCGAGGCGGTCCCCGTCGGCGAGCCCGGCACGAGCCCCTGCACGTTGGCGAGGTCGAAGGTGTCAAGCTGCGTGCTCGCCTCCACGTCCCCGCCCGACCCGCTCACCTGAAACGGGACCCTGCCGTCACGCACGCGCAACGCGCCCTCACCTCTGTAATTCTGACCCTCACCCGAAACCGTCGCCTGTACGCCGGCGGGCGCGCCCCGATACGTCCCGTCGCCCGTGACCTCGGCGTTCCACGACAAATCCTGCGAGAACGAGAGGTCGGCGCTAAGCTGCGCGTCCTCCGTAGGGAGAAAGGGCGCGGCGTCCACGTTCAGGGAGGCTTGCCCGCCCTGCCGACTCGCGCTGACCGGACCCTGCACGAGCGGACCCTGCACGTTTCCGTCAACTTGCGGCGTCGCCGTCTGCCCCGAGACCGAAGCTTGGAGGGTGTGGGCTTCGCCGCGCAAGGTGAACGGCAGATCGACGTTCCCCGTCCACGTTCCACCATTCAGGTTGAGGTCGATATTCTCGCCGCTAAGCTGCGCGGATAATCCGTCCGACAGCGACGCCTGCACCTGCGCACTCTGCGCGTCCACGCTCGCCTGCGGCGTCTCTACCGCTTGCGTCTGCAAGGTGCCGTCAAACGAAGTTCTATTCAGCGTGCCTCTAAGCTGTGCCCTCTGTGCTGCGCTCGCATTCACATCCAGCTCGAGCGCGGGCAAAACCTGCCCCGACACGGAAGCGTTCACGGAGGCATCTAAAGCACCTTGAGCGGTTTGCGCCTCCAGCCTCAGCGCGTCGCCTGCGCCGACAAGCCGCGCCGTGGCGTCTAAGGGCGCGTCCACTTGCGCGGTGAGCGCGCCGTCCCAGCCGCCCGTATAGCTGAGCGAGCCGTCTAAAGTGGCGTTGACGTTGGGCTGCGCCAGGAAAGGTGAGAGGGTGAAACCGTCCGCCTCGAGCCGAGCTTGCGGACCTCCCTGCGTCGAGAACGTTCCGTCTAATCCCTCGGCGCTGAATGTTCCTTCAGCTTGCCCTCCCCGGCCCTGAGCCTTGAGTTCAAAAGACTGCTCGGCTGTTCCCCACACGGTTTCTAAGCCATAACTCGGCTCCAAGAGGTTCGCCTGCGCGTCCAGCCGCACGTCACCATTTAAGGTAACCGCGTCCGAGGCGACCAGGAGGTCGGCAGGCAGCGTGCCCGTCACCGAGAGGTCGCGGAAGGTGCCCGAGAGGTCTAGCGTTGCGTCCTCGGTAAAGGCGAGCACGCCGTCTACGGTGCCCGTGAGGTCTTGCGCGTTTTCCAGGGACGCGCCTTCTAGGGACACATCAGCATTCAGGTCAAAAGGTGAAACGCCGAACGCGACGAGGTCTGTGGCGTCGACGGTGACTTGACTCGTGAGCGCGTCTTCGTTTCGCTCGAGCACCCCCCCTTGCAAACTGAGACTGCCCTGCACCCGCCCGTCTAAACTGAGGTCATCGAGGGCGTACTCGAGCCGCCCCGTCTGCTGCGCCAAGTCGAACGCGCCCTCTGCGACGAGCGGTCCGAACCGCGCGGAGAGGTCGCGCAGGTTCGTACCGTCTAAAACGGCGCGCGCCTCCCCCGAGAGGTCGCTCGCCAGTTCAACCCCCGCTACGCTCGGCGTGAGGGCGTTCTGCGTTCCTAAGCGGAGCGTCACGGGAAGCTCGCTCAGCGTGCCGTCCGCGCTCAGCACCGCGTTGAGGGGTTCAGCTTGGACAGGGGTGCCTTCTAAGCTCACCCTTTGCGCCCTCAGGTCGCCCGTGACCTCTTCACCGCGCAGCGCGACCTCTCCGCTCAGCGTCGCGCCTAAGTCGTCACCGCCCGAGAGGTCTATGTTCCAGCCGCCGCCCTCCAAGGCTACCGCGTCCGCGTTGAGGGACAGTTCGCGACCTGCGGCGGTGCCGGACAGCTCCAGGAGCGCGTCCCCCGTCAGCCCCTCCGACTGCCGCAGGTCCGCCCGCACGTTCGCCCTGAACTGCTCGGTCACGCCTACCCCGTCAGCTTGCGCCTGAATACCGAAACCGCCCCCCTCCAAAGGGGTCAAGTTCGCCGTAAAAGGTCCGCCCATAAGCGTGCCGTTCGCCTGGACATTCGTGCCCGTTTCCGTCTCGAAGCCAAAGTCAACATTGAGGTCATTCAGAGGTTTGCCGAACACCTCACCCCGCCCCTGTGCCTGACCTGTGAGGTCGATCTGCTGCCAGCCCGCGAGCGAGAGCGACACGTCGGCGTCGCCCGTGACGACGTCTTCGGGCAGGTTGCCTTGCGCCAACCACGCCGCCGCCTCGCTGAGTTGCGCGTTACCCGTTACATCGGCTCGCCACTGCTGCGCAGAGATATCGACTACCGCGTCGCCCTGCACGTCGCCGCCGAGGGCGCGTCCGGTGAGGTCGGCGGTTATCTCCTGTCCTTCATAGTTCACAGGTCCGGACAGCCCCGTAATCGTCGTGCCGACGACCGTGACCGCGCCCTCGGTCACGTCTAAGTCCGCCCGCGTTGCGCCGTCCGCGTAGGTCACGGTGCCCGACGCTTGCCCGCCCTCGACGCCTCCAAAGTAGTGTTTCGCCATCGCCAGATCGACACGGGGCAAGCGGGCGTCAACTTGTAGAGGCGAAAACGCCACGTCCGCGTCCACTTGCGCCTCGCCTTGCGGCGTCGCGAGCGTCGCGGCGGCGTTCAAGCCGTTTTCGGTATCGTTCACGTTGAGGTCGGCGACGCTCAGATCAGGAAGCGTGTAGGGCACGTCGTTGATATTAAGATTGACGCCGCTTACGTCCACGTCGCGCAGCACCGGGCGAATCGGCACGCCGCCACCACCACGGGGCACTTCGACCTCTTGCGGGTTGATGTCGCCCGACACGTCCGCCGCCGAGACCGAAAAGGGGAAGCGCCCGGCGAAGAGCCCGAGCAGGTTGTAGTCCAGCGAGAGCCGCTCTAAGCGCGTATCCACCCCTGGTCCCGTGACCTCCGCGCCGCGCAACGTCGCGCCGTGCCACAAGTTGCCCGCGCTCCGCGCGTACGAGAGGTCATAGCCTAGATTAGAGACGACGTTTTGCACCCTCGAGAGCACCCACCCTCTTACCGGGGGTAGTTGCGGGACGAAGTAGAGCGCCAGCACGAGCGCACATAGCGCCACAGGAACGAGCACGCGCTTTTTAACGCGCGCGCCTCTTAGGGCACTCAAAACTCCGTTGGAACGTTCGCGACTCGGTTGGGACATAAGAGATAGCTTCACGTACAAGCGTGAATTGCTCATTAGGATAACACTACTGTGAACCAGGAGCGCACACCCCGCCGTGCGCAGTGCATTTTTTCTCAAGGTTTGATGAAGCTCGAAAAAGGGAGGAGCACGGAAAATCTCGTTCCGCATCCTCTCTTTCGCCCTCAAGCGCCGCGGATGTTTTAGACTGTAAAGGGGTAGCAACCAAGTTACCTAAAGTAAAGTGTCAATTCCTTTCATTAACGAAGCCGGATAGATAAGGGCGCTCCTTCGCGGACGCGCTGGAGGCGAGATGACAAGTAAAGATGAACATACTGGACATACGCGCATGACCGTGCTGATTGCGGGCGACGTGCAGGGGGTGGGCTTTCGCGCCTTTACCCGCCGCCACGCGCTCGACATGGACCTGAGCGGCTACGCCGAAAACTTAGACGACGGGCGCGTCGAGATCGTCGCGGAGGGCGAGCGTAACGACCTAGAAGCACTTTTGCACCAACTTAAGCGCGGACCCGCTCACGCCGAAGTCGAAGACGTCGATGTGTCCTGGGGAGAGGGGGGCAACCTTGAAGGCTTCCACACGTACTGATCTCGGTGATGTTTTACCCCTGACGCTCGAGCGAGTCACCACCGTGCCCGGCGTCTTAGGGCAGATTTCCTTGGAGCGCCTGCTGGACTATAACAACGCCCAGATTGAACCTCTCGACTTGAACCTTCCGCAGAGACCGAGCTTTTATAGAGCGTTACAGGGCGAAGAGGTTAGCATTATCGCGGAGGTTAAACGCGCTTCCCCTTCTCTCGGGACGATTGCCGACTTGAACCCCGCCCAAGCAGCCTGCGCGTACTGGCGCGGCGGCGCGGCGGCTTTAAGCATCCTCACCGAGCCGCGTCACTTCGGGGGCTCGCTAGAGCATCTAGAAGAGGTCGCTAGCGTCGCCCCGCCCCCTCTTCTGCGTAAAGACTTCACCGTGCATCCCGCACAGCTTTTAGAAGCAAAACGAGCCGGTGCAAGCGCCGTACTCCTCATCGTCGCTGTCTTGGGAGAGCACTTAAAAGCGTACTTAGACCTAGCGGAGCGCTTAGAGTTAGACGCGCTTGTCGAAGTCCACGACGAGGCAGAATTAGACCTTGCGCTCTCCGCCGACGCCAAGATCATCGGGGTGAATAATCGGGATTTGCGGACGCTCGAGATCGACCTAAACAACGCACCTAAATTGATTCAAAAAGCTAGAGGCGAGAGCTTTGACGGTCTGCTCGTCGCCGAGTCAGGCTACAGCACGCCGGAGCAACTTCGTGACTTGCGCGGCGTGGCTGACGCCGTTCTAGTCGGCAGCAGCGTCGCAGGCAGCGGCGACTTAGAAGGCGCGATTCGGCACCTTCGCGGTGAGGCGTGAAGCAGGTCGTTATCACAGGCGC
The DNA here is from genome assembly GCA_965213925.1 of Trueperaceae bacterium. Lineage (GTDB taxonomy): Bacteria > Deinococcota > Deinococci > Deinococcales > Trueperaceae > CBDBZX01. Next base: position 2,005,863 of record OZ243927.1, on the reverse strand, counting down.
GAGTAGCGGCATCGGCAAAGCCGTTGCGCACTCACTCGCTCATTCTGAAACCTCTTTGCACCTTTTGGGGCGGAGCGAAGACCGCCTACAAGAGGTCGCCCAAGCGGTTGAAGACGCAGGCGGCGAGGCGGTCATCCACCAGGTCGACTTAGCCGAGGATGACCAGTTGGAAGAGGTCGCGGCGGCGCTCAGCGAACTCGGCGGGATCGACGTTCTCGTCCACAGCGCAGGCGCAGTGTCGCTTGCTCCGGTTGCGGAGACCTCCGCTGAAGATTTGGACAAACAGTACCGCGTCAACCTGCGCGCGCCCTACCTCTTGACACAAAAACTTCTCCCCTCGCTCAAACAAGCCAAAGGGCAAATCGTCTTCATCAACTCGGGCGCGGGTCTCAACGCGAAAGCCAACTGGAGCAGCTACGCGGTTTCTAAGCACGGCTTAAAAGCCCTCGCCGACTCACTCCGCGCGGAGGTCAAGCCGGACGGGGTGCGCGTGGTGAGCATTTACCCTGGGCGCGTGGCGAGCCCGATGCAACGCTACGTTCACGAGATGGAAGGGAAGGACTATGACCCCGAAAAGTTCGTGCAGCCAGAGGATGTGGCGCAGCAAGTAGCAAGTGTTCTTTCTCTTCCACCGACGGCTGAGGTAACGGACCTCTCGGTGCGTCCAGCGAAGGGGTGAAGGTAGAAGTAAGGAGCAAGAAGCAAGAAGGATATAGGCTTCTCTATTCTCACTTCTTGCTTCCTCATCCTCACTTCTTCAGAATGACGCGCCTCTACCACTTCAGCGAAGACCCCAGCATCCAGACCTTCGTCCCGCGTCCCGTTCGCGTTCTGGTAGAGCGTCCCGCAGGTTTCGACTGGCTCAACGGACCTCTTGTTTGGGCAATCGGCGAATTTCATCAAGCCATGTACCTCTTCCCCCGCGACTGCCCCCGCATCTTGCTTTGGGCGACGCCGGAGTCAACCTCTAAGGACATCGAACGTTGGTGGCGCGGAAGTTCTTACGGAAAACTTGCCTATGTCGAAGAGGCGTGGCTCGAGCCCCTTCAAACCACCACAATCTACCGCTATGAATTACCCACCAAACCCTTCGAGAACCTTTACGACGCGGGCATGTGGGTCTCTAAAGAGGTCATGGAACCCTTGCGGATGGACGTGCTGAGCAATTTAGTGGACGAGTTAGAAGCTCACGACGTTGAACTTCGCGTGGTTGACAGTCTCGTCCCGCTGAAAGAGGTCTGGCGCACCTCTTTGCACGCGAGCGGGATTCGGTTGCGCAACGCGCAGGGGTGGGGCAAACCTGGCTGGACGCATTCCAAAGAGGGTCGCGTCGTTGAAATCACCGAGCCAGATTGAGCGCTTCGTAGGAGCGCCGAAGCTCCCGTGCTCGTTCGTTGGTCTACACATGAGCCTGCCGATCTCGTGTCGCTTCTTAGTCCGACTATGCTAAACTGGGCTAAGGAAGTTGCGATGTCCAAACTGGCGAAGTCTAAAGATGAGGAGAAAAATAAAACCCAGGTCAACATGCACGAGGCGAAGACGAACTTTTCGAAGTTGGTTGAAAAAGCTTTGCGGGGTGAAGAGGTCGTGATTGCTCGAAACGGGACGCCGCTGGTGAGGCTCGAGCCCGTTGCAAAGCCCAAAGCGCTGCGCCCCTTCGGACTAGACCGCCAAGAGGTCGGCGAGGACTTTGTAGAGCGTTCAATGGCTCCCCTGAGCGAAGAGGAGTTGGCGCTGTGGCATAATCCTAAGATACGCAGTAACGAGTGAGTAGAGGTGAAACGTCGCCCAAAGAAAAGACGCTCTTACTCGACACGCACGCGCTCATCTGGTACAGCGTCAACCCAGAAAGGTTGCCAGAGAGCGTACTAGAGCGCCTGCGCGATACCGAGCAGCGCATCTTTGTCTCTTCTATCAGCGCGTGGGAAATCTCGATTAAGGTTCGCCTTGGCAAGCTACCTCAAGCGAAGACGCTCTACGAAAACTTTCATCTCCGCCTGGCTCAATACGGCTTTAGCGAACTCCCTTTTACGAGCGTTCATGCGCTTGCAGAAGGGGGGTTAGAGTATTTACACAAAGACCCCTTTGACCGCGCCTTAGCTGCGCAAGCGGTGAGCGAGCAACTCGCGCTGGTCTCGAGTGACGAAGTCTTTACCGGAGTGCCCGATCTCAGCGTCTGGTGGGGCGCTTAGCCCCGTCCACATGACATCTGTCACCAGCGGTTCCTGACAGGTTCGACTAGCGCCGCTCGGCGAGCACCTTCATAGTGACGTTCAGGAGGTCTCTATGGATACGGCGCAAACCTACGAAGCGGCTGAAACGACCTTGACAGCATCTAAAACCAAATGCGAGGTCGCCTCACTGGAGCGAGTGAGCAAACGCTACGGCGAGGTATGGGCGCTTAGGGAGGTCAGTTTAGAGGTCCGCCCCGGCGAGGTCGTCGCGATACTAGGACCCAACGGCGCGGGCAAGACCACCACCGTCAACCTCATGCTCGGACTTTTGCAGCCGACCAGGGGGGCGGCGAGACTTTTTGGCGGCGACCCGCGGAGCGCAGAGAGCCGGATGCGTACGGGCGCGATGTTGCAGATTTCGGGCGTGCCGGAGACCTTGAAGGTGCGCGAACACCTCGAGCTGTTCAGCAGCTACTATCCGCGACCTTTGGCTCTACGAGAGACCCTGCACATCGCGGGACTGGAAGGCTTGGAAAACCGCGCTTACGGAAGGCTCTCCGGCGGTCAAAAGCAGCGTTTACATTTTGCTTTAGCGCTCTGCGGCGACCCCGACCTGCTCTTTTTGGACGAGCCGACGGTGGGCTTAGACGCGGGCTCGAGGCGCGCCTTTTGGCAGCAGATACGTAGGTTTACCGGGCGCGGCAAGACGGTCGTGCTGACCACGCACTATTTGGAGGAGGCGGACGCGCTGGCGGACCGCATCACCGTGATGCGTGACGGCGAAATCATCGCTGAGGGGTCGCCCGCCGAAATTAAGTCCAGAGCGGCGGGGCGGCGTATTCGCTGCGTGACGCGGCTCTGTAAGCAAGACGTGTCTGCGCTGCCTGGCGTCGTCTCGGCGGCGCGGGACGGCGCAGCGTTGACGCTGCTCGTGACGGAGGCGGAGCCCGTCGTCCGGGCGCTGTTGCAGCGCGACCCGGACTTGCGAGGTTTAGAGGTGACGGGCGCAGGTTTAGAAGAAGCCTTTTTCGCCCTCACCGAGAGGCGAGAAACTGGAAACGAACAGGCAGCGAGGGCAGCCGCGTGACGACGCGCCCCGCAACCTCACTCGAGAAAACGGCAACGAAGCGCGACCTGCGGCGGGTCTACGTCCTGGAAGCCAAGTACGAGTTCTTAAAGCTCTGGCGGATGCCCGCCTACGCCGTGCCTACCCTCGCCTTTCCGCTCATGTTCTACGTTATCTTCGGGCTGACTTTTGGAAACCAGTCGGCGGGTCCTATAGACGTTAGCACCTACATGCTCGCGACCTACGGCGCGTTCGGCGTGATCGGCGTGGCGCTCTTCGGCTTCGGGGTGGGCGTGGCGACGGAGCGCGGGCAGGGCTGGATGCGCCTGAAACGCGCCTCGCCGATGCCCTTAGCAGCGTTTTTCAGCGCGAAGGTCATCATGGCGCTCCTGTTCGGCTGCCTCGTCGTGCTAGGCCTCTTTACGCTCGGCTTTTTCGTCGGCGAGGTGCGGCTGCCGCTCTCGACCTGGCTGTCCCTCTTCGGCGTGCTCTTAGTCGGCGTATTGCCCTTCTGCGCGATGGGTTTAGCTATCGGCTACCTGGTCGGACCGAACGCCGCGCCCGCCGTGGTCAACCTCATCTACTTGCCGATGGTCTTCGCCTCGGGGTTGTGGGTCCCGGTCGCGCAACTGCCCGCCTTTTTGCAAAGCGCCGCGCCCTACTTGCCGCCCTATCACCTCGCAGAATTAGCGCTCAGCACGCTCGGCGTCGCGCGCGGTGAGGCGTGGACGCACGTCGCGGCCTTGTTGGGCTTTACGACCTTCTTCTTGCTCGTCGCGGCGTGGGCGTATCGGCGCGACGAGGGAAAGACGTATGGCTAGCGTAGCGGCTGCGCGTCTTACTCGTAGCAGTTCCACGCGACGTTGCAACACTTCTCCGCTTACGCAAGTTTTCGCCTCGCGAAGGGCATCATCCCCGAACGTGCGTGCTAGTCAATGCTCTTTCGAGTGGGAGTGTAGCAAACCAGCTGATACCTGCTATAAGCGAGTAGAATGGGGGAGCTGTGGCACACATGCATAAATCTTGGCGACTGCTCCCCGAGGGCGAGGGTTGGGTCGCCTACGTCTGGCTCATCTACCTCCTCAATCTGCCGCTCGTCCTCATTTTTACGTCGGATACGGCGGCGCGCGATTGGGTGTGGGTCGGCGTCTTCGTCGCCGCGTTTTTGCCGCTCTACTTTCTCAGCTTTTGGGCTGCGGGGCGGCGTCTACTCGCGGTGGTCGCGGCGACCGTGGCGCTCGCTTTCGTCGCCGTCCCGCTAAGCCCCGGCGCGAACGTCTTTTTCATCTACGCAGCGGGGGCGGCGGGCGGCTTTGCCCGCACGAAGCACGGGGTGATGGTCGTCGCGGGTGTTTTCGTCGCGACGCTCTTACACGCGCTCTTCTCGTTTGCGGTGCTGGGCTGGAACCTCGAGAGCCTGCTCTACGTCTACTTGCCGCCCCTCATTTTTGTGCCGGTCATCGGCGCGGTCAACCTCTTCTACGCGGCTCAGGCGCAGCAAAACGCCAAACTGCGGCTCGCCCAAGCGGAGGTCGAGCGGCTCGCCAAAGTCGCAGAGCGCGAGCGCATCGCGCGGGACTTGCACGACCTCTTGGGTCACACCTTGTCGGTCATCACCTTGAAGTCGGAGTTGGCGGCGAAGCTCATCGGGCGCGACGCGGACAGGGCAGCGGCGGAAATCCGCGACGTGGAGCGCATTTCTAGGGACGCGCTGAGCGAGGTGCGCAGCGCTGTGCGGGGCTACAGGCAGGACTTGGCTACAGCGTTCGCGAGCGCGAAGCTCATGGCGGAGGCGGCAGATATGACCTTCTGTGAGGAGACCGCTTCTGTCACGCTCAGCGCCGCCGAGGAGTCGGTGCTCGCCTTCGCGCTGCTCGAGGCCGTAACCAACGTGGTGCGGCACTCGGGCGCTGCGCGCTGCGACGTGCGGCTCTTTGCGGTAGACGAAGGGACAGCTCGAGAGGTCTGCTTGGAGGTTCGCGACGACGGCGTCGGTAACGCATTTGGATATCAACACGAGGGCTCCGGTCTGAGCGGAATGCGCGAGCGACTCGGGGCAATGGGGGGACGCCTCGAGCATGGTACGCAAAACGGAACCTGCTTGCGCGTCTATCTTCCGCGGCAAACCAAACCCAAAACCGAGCGCGTCGCCGAGCCGGAACTCGCGTGATTCGCGTCGTTATCGCCGAAGACCAGGGGCTCGTGTTGGGGGCGCTGGCGGCGCTTTTAGACCTCGAGCCCGACCTCGCCATCGTCGCTCAAGCGCGAGACGGACGCGCCGCGCTAGACCTCGTTTTGGAGCATCGCCCGGACGTGCTCTTAACCGACATCGAGATGCCGCACCTCACGGGGCTCGAGCTAGCCGGGGCGCTCCGGGACAGAGGCCTCGCGACGCGGGTTATCATCGTCACGACCTTCGCTAGAGGCGGCTATTTGCGCCGCGCGCTGGAGGCGGGCGCGGCGGGCTATCTGCTCAAAGACTCGCCCGCGAGCGACCTCGCTGACGCCGTACGGCGCGTCCACACGGGCGGCCGCGCGGTTCATCCCGAACTCGCCGCCGAAGCGTGGGGCGAGCGCGACCCCTTGACGGACCGCGAGCGCCGCTGCTTGCGTTTAGCAGGTCAAGGTCTCACGAGCGCCGACATCGCCCGCGAACTCGGGCTTTCGGACGGCACCGTCAGGAACTACCTCTCCGAAGCGATTCACAAGCTCGGCGCACCTAACCGGATTCAAGCGGCGCGGTTCGCGCGGGAGAAGGGCTGGCTTTAGGGGTGACTCTATCTAGGATGACGCGCGTGTCGTAGGAATGCGACCCCTCGCTCGTAGTGCTCGAGCTTATAAGTACCCCTACAGAATTAGTTTTAACGACTCCAAAGCTCTGCGCAAGTCGCGCTGCTTCGTAGGGGTACATAGTTTATGACCATATGAATCACCCCTACGCCGCGCACTCCCTCACTAAGAAAGATGATTATGACTTTTCTAGGATAGTAGAGCAATAGATTACGAGTGCTTAAAGTCGCACGTTACAGCTGCACCCCTATTTTCCCACATATACTTCACATTTTTACGCACGAGACGAATACTTCACGCACGCGCGTCCGCGTGCGTGACACCTTATAGCTATGATTCGTCGGTGGTACGTCTCTCTTGCGGTGTGGGCCCTTACGTTGCGGGCTTCTACTGCGCGAGCTTCTACCGCTCGGCTCTCGGATGTGGTGAATGTCCGGGGTTAAGTTTGGGGCGAACAGCTTAGACAGCTTTCGCGAAGCCCTCTTAGACGTGATCAGCGACGCGCTCACGCACGGCGAGGACGGCGCGTTTTACAGGCGGCTTTTAGAGCGCGCCGTGCCCGTTATCCCCAACGCCCAAGCGGGCAGCATCTTCCTCCTCGAGCCTTCGGGCGACTACCGGATTTGCGCGGCGGTAGGGTACGACTTGGCGAGCTTGCAGGAGGTCTCGCTCACCTTAGACGAGCTTGCGCCGACCATCGACGTGCAGACCTATAGACCCTACTTGGCGCGCAACTACGCGCAGGTCAACCGCGAGGTGGTGCGCGAGGGCGCGCGGCGCACCCTCAACGAGGTCGGCAAGGCGGAGGCGATCAAGGTCGCGCTCTCGGTGCCGGTCATGGTCGGACCAACGATGCGGGCGGTGCTCTTCTTCGATAACTTCTGCAGCCCGGACGCCTTCGACCAGGAGGCCTTGAAGACCGCCCAGATTTTCGGCGCGCAACTAGGCGTCGTGTTGCAGCGCTTGGAGGTGCAGCGGCGCGCCGAGACGTGGGCGCACGTCCAGCAGCACCTCATGGAGGTCTCGAGCACCGTCCTGGCGGACACGCTCGACGAGAGCTTTTATCAGCACTTCATCGACCGCGCGGTCGAGGCGATTCCGGGGGCTGAAGGGGGCAGCGTGCTGGTGCGGGACAGTCTAGTACAGGACAGTTTGATGCAAGACAGTGGCGCGGAAGGGGGCGGAGCGGCGGAGGGCGAGTTTCGCTATGTGGCAGTTAGGGGCTACGACTTAGCGTCCCTCCGAGAGGTGCGCTACATGGAGCGTGAGCTGCGCGAGTGGCACGTGGAAGGCGAGGGTGTGAGCCGGCCGCGACTCGTCCACTACCGTAGCGGCGAGCACGCCCCGCAAAAACGCGCGCAGCTTCGCGACTCGGGCCGCCTAAACGAGATCGAGGTGACGCTGGCTGCCCCGGTCGTGCTGGGCGGACGCTTAGAAGCGCTCATCAACCTGGAGAGCTTTAGCTCCCAGCACGCCTTCTCCGAGGAGACGGTGCAGTTCGCCGAGGTGCTCGCCAAGCAGGTCGGCGTGGTGCTGCGCCGCCTGCAGCTTCAGCGTGAGGCGGAGCGCCGGAGCGCGGTGGGGACGCTTTTGGGTCAGCTCGAGCGCCTCCTCTTGGCGTTTGGCGCACTGGAGGACTTTTTCCCGCTGCTCGCCAAGCTCCTGCTGGACGCGCCCATCGGCGTCGACCACGTCTGCGTCTACCGCCTCACCTCGTCCGAACATCTGGAGGTCGATCTCTACGGGCTAACCCAAGACGCGCGCGCGCAGGTACACCGCACCTTGACGCAGGGCGACATGCTCAATCTGCGCGCGCCTAAAGGGTTCGCCGCCCACGCCGCGCTCCGGGCGCAGCCCGTCTATAGCCCCGACTTGCACGGCGAGGCGACCTGGAGAGAGACCGGGACGCAAGCGCGCGCGTGCTTGCTCTATCCGCTCAAAAGGCGCAACACCTTGTGGGGCATGTTGGAGGTGTCGGCGCGCAGGCCCCACGCCTTTGACCCGCTTATCCAGACGTTCGTCTCGCAGGTGGCGAGCAGCGTCGAACTCGCCCTCGCCAAAGAAGCCGAGCGCGAACAGGTGCAGCGGCAGCTCGAGCGGATGAACGCGCTCGTCGCAGCCAACGAAGCCCTGCGCGGCGCGGCGAGTTTCGCCGAAGTCTACGAGAGCACCACTCAGATGATCGTCTCGCGCACCTCAGCATCGTCGAGCAGCATCCTCCGCTTCGACGCGGACCGCGACGTGCTGACCGTCGTCGCGAACTGGAGCCGCCGCGGTGAATGCGCGGTGGGTCAGGAACTGCCGCGCGGCCGCGGCGTGAGTTGGCACGTGCTGATGGGCGGCAAACCGCTCTCTTTAGAGAACGTCCTCGCGGACGACGATTTTTGCGCTGATGACCGTTCGCAGCCGCCAGCACAACCCGCCCAGCTCGAGTCGCCCACGCGCCCCTCTCTGGCTTATAGCGCCGAGCCTGATGATCGACCCAGCAAACTGAGGCACTACATCGGCTGCCCGCTCCTGGACTCCAACGGCGAGGTCATCGGCGTGCTCTCGGTCTGGGGCGACGCGACCTTCTCGCCCAGCGACGTGGCGTTTGCCGAGGCTGTCGCGCAGAGCTGTACGGGCGCGCTCGTGCGCCTCGGCTTGGTCGGCAAGACGAAGCGCGAGGCGCGGGCGTACCGGGCGCTCGCGAATTTCGGCGAGGCGATCGAGGAGATCAACGACGTCGGCGCGCTTATGGAACTCGGGCTCACCAGTTTGAGCGAGCAGATCGGCATGGACATGGCGACCTACTATGACATCAGAGACGACGTGTGCCACCCCGTCAACCTCTACGGCTCGTACCCGGAGCGGCTCGAGTACGTGCGCGCGCCTATCCCGGTAGGCGAAGGTTTAGCGGGGCGCGTCGCCAGAACGGGCGAGGTCGCCTTCGTCTCGGACTACCGCGCGTGGGACCACGCGCTGCCCGCGTACGCGGCGCTAGGCGTCACGACGCTCCTGGTCATCCCCGTCAAGCAGCGCGGCGAGGTCGTCAAGGTCATCGCCCTCTGCTGCTTTTTCCGCTCGGTCAAGATCAGCGAGGAGCAGCTCACCGTGGCGCGCAACTTCGTCAAGCGCTTGGAGAACGCCTTGGAGCGCGCCGACAACCTGCGCGAGGTCGAGGCGACTCGCGAGGCGACCTTACGCTCGCTCGGGCTCGTGCTGGAATACCGCGACTTCGAAACGAAGGGGCACACCGACCGCGTGATGAGCTTGTCACTGCGCCTAGGCAAACACCTGGGCTTCAGCAAGGGCGAGTTGCAGGAGTTGCGCTGGGGCGCGTACCTGCACGACATCGGCAAGGTCGCTATCGCCGACAACATCCTGCTCAAACCGGGCAAGCTAGAAGACCATGAATTCGAAGCGATCAAGGAGCACACCGTCATCGGTCACGCGACCTGCCGCGATATCCCCTTTCTGCCCCAAAAGACGCGCGAGGTCGTGCGCAGCCACCACGAACGCTGGGACGGCCATGGCTACCCCGACGGGCTCGCGGGCGAAGCCATCCCCCTCATGGCGCGTATGTTCAGCCTCATCGACGTGTTCGACGCGCTCACGAGCAAGCGCCCTTACAAGGAGGCGTGGCCCGTGGCGAAGGCTATCGCCGAGATCAGGAGAAATGCGGGCACCCAATTCGACCCGGCGCTCGTGCCCGTCTTCGTGGAGATGTGCGAGGAGGACGCGCTAGTGCAGCCGTGACTCCGGGCGGCGCGCGTACAACAGCAATTCCGCAGCCTACTGAGACGAAGTGCCGCAGGCATCATCTTTCAACGTGCGTGCTAGAGCATGTTCTTTCAAGTGAGCGTGTTTCAAACCAGCTCCGAACGTCTTCACGAAGTCGGGCGTAGCCTTGAGAGACGGACTTTAATACCTGCTACAAATGTGAAGTTGAATCTGACGCAGCGCCACACCATACTGAGGTGCGAGAGGGTAGGCTACGAGCTATGCATGTATGGACCCCGAAAAACGTCGCCGCTTTAGCCGGCATCACGACGATGCACACCCTATCCGAGGGCAAAACCACGAGCGAGACGCCAAGCAAGACCCCGAGCGAGACCACGAGTAAGAATCGCGTCAGGCACGCTCTGCTACACTCTCTTTATGTCAGCGTTTGCCACCCACACCTCAGCCGCGCTTAGCCCCTTCATGATGACCTCGCCCCTCGAGCTAACCCCCCACCAAGACCGCTTACAAGGTCAATTCACCGGCGTCTACGCCGACGCCCAAGGCTACATCATCCTCCACGCGCCGCACGCGCCCACCGTCGAAGCGGCGGTCAAAGATGGCCAGTTCAGCGTGCCGCAGCCGCGACCGGGCTTCTACTGGGTCGTGCTGCGCACGAAGTCAGGCTTGACGCAGTTCGGTCCCTTAAAGATCGACTAGCGCAATCCTGAACAGAGCGGAACTTTGCCCACTGCAAAGTTCCGCTCACGCTTTAACCTTTTCCCCGCCGCGAACAAGCTCGAGCTTCCTGCGCCGCGTGGTGCGCTTGATCGCACGCTCGCGCCGGAGCGCCTGCGCGTGACCCTCTGCGCGTTCGCTGTAGACGAGTTCGACGGGACCGTTCGCGCGGGTGTAGCGCGCGCCCTTGCCCCGGTTATGCTCCGCAACGCGCCGCGCGAGGTCGGTGGTGACGCCCGTATAGAGCGCCTCGTTGCGGCAGCGCACGATGTAGATGTACCACTGAGTATCCTGTGCCTTCTCGCTCAACCTCTTGCTCACCTCTTTTGTCAGCAGTTCTAAAATATACTGAGATAAAATGCCGCAGGTATCATCACCGAACGTGCGTGCTAGGCGACGCTTCGTACAGGGAGAGTGTCTCAGACCAGATGATACCTGCTATATGTATCTTATCCAGCACGAAACCGCGCCGTGACCCAGTCCCGCACGGCGGCGTCTGCGGCGAGTTCACCTACGCCGTTCTCCCTAAGATAACGCGAGAAGTCGCGCCCGATGCGGTTGGCGGCGAGGTCGGCTCGCGTGTCGCCGCTCGGGTCGTTCCGCCACGGCACGTCGTAGCCGACGGCCCTAGCGCTCAAGTCGACGAGCAGCGGCGGGTAGCGCTCGGCAGCGGCGGCGTTCATCGCGAAGTGGCGGAAGCGCCCGCCGCCCGGTTTCAAAACGGGATGAAAGCCCTCGCGGTCTTCTTTGGTATCCGTGATCGTCTCGCTTAGTACAGCGGGAGAGGTCATCACTAAGCGCTTAAAAAGGGCGAAGCGCGGCGGCACGAAGAGGTCGACGAGGTCGTCTAAAAAGGCGCGTCTGAGGTCTTGCTCAACGGGTCGGGACCAAGCCGCCTCGAGGTAGAGGGTCTCGAGGATATGCTGCACGAACACGCCGAAGCGTTCCGCCCCGTCCAAAAAGGTATCAGCCCGCAACTGCGCCCACCGCTCGACGTGTCCCTGGCGGCGGCTTAAGAGGTGCTGCTTGCTCACGTCCACGAGTCGGCGCGGATGGCGTGAGCAAAGAGGCGTTCGTAGAGGGGTTGGCACGCCTCCAAAAGAGGCTCCAACCTCTCCGGGAAGGGCGCGTTTTTAGGGCGATACGGCGCGAAAGAGGTCGAGGCGTGCACGCTGTCGTACCAGTACTTCGCCCACACGCCGTCCTCGGGCTTGGGACCAGCGGGCCATGAGAGCATCGCGCTTTCAAAGGGTAGCTCGAGCCGCCGACACGCCTCTTTTAGAACGCCTCTCGGGTCGAGCAAGACCTCTTTCGCGTCCAGCACGACGGGCGCTTTGCCCTGCTCGAGGATGAGGTCAAGAAGTTCCGTTTGCTCCTCCAACCCGGTGTCGCGCAGCGTCGGCTGCGGAATCTGGCTGATGAGCGATAAGAGCATCTCCTTGGGGTCTCTCGTCAGCAAGAGGTTCGTCACGTCATCCAGAAAGTCGCGGTTTAGGTTCGTCAGATGATGCGCCATGTTCTTGAAAAAGCGCACGGGCGCGTCGCACGGGCCCAAAAGAACCTCTCGCACGACGCGCTCACCGTCCGTGTCCATCGTCCTCAAGACCTCTTCTTCACCGGGATGCTGCGCGTCCGTGACATTCAGGTAGTGACCGTAAAGAGGTTCGTCGAAGACCTGCGTGTCGCTACGCTGGCGAAAGCTGTACATGAGCGCGGTGGAAATGTTGCGCGGTCCCGACCACATGGAGAGGCGTACGCAGTCTTCCTTAATACTATCAGGCACGTTCTACCGCCTCTTTATAGAGGTTTGAAAGTCGCGCCGTCATCTCGCCCGGTTCACCCGTTCCAATCACGCGCCCGTCCACCGCCACCACGGGCGTGAGGCTGCCGAAGGTTCCCGTCACGAAGGCTTCGTCGGCGCTGTAGACATCCGTTAAAGAGAAGTCGCGCTCGTGCGCGGGGACGCCGTCCGCCGCGCAAAGCTCTAAGACGAGCCGCCGCGTGACGCCGTTCAAGCAGTGCTGCCCCGAAGAGGTCCAGACCTCTTTTTCTTTTCCAGCTTGACCTCTCGTGACGATAAAGAAGTTCGTCGCGTTACACGTCGCCACGTTGCCATGTACGTCCAGCATGAGCGCCTCGTCCGCGCCCGCTTTCAAGGCTTGAATGAGCGCGATGACCTCGTGCAGTTTGCTGTGGCAGTTGAGCTTCGCGTCGAGCGTCTGCGGCGGAGGTCTGCGCACCGAAGAGGTGAAAAGCCGAATCCCCTGGCGCTTCACGTCGGGGTCGGCGACTTTGTGCTCTGCGATGATGACGATATTCGGCGGAGACACTGTCAAGCGCGGGTCTTGCGCGGGCGTCTTCTTGTCTCCGCGCGTGACCATGAGGCGCATGTGCACGTCCGTGGTCATCGCGTTTCGTCGCGCGGTCTCGCGCAAGGCTTCGGCGAGTTCTTCGCGCGTCTTGCCGATATCCAAGTCGATGGCTTTTGCCCCTTGGAACAGTCTGTCCAAGTGGCGATCCAAAAAAGCGAAGGACCCGTTATTTAGCCGAATACCTTCCCACACCCCGTCACCGACTAAATAGCCGCTATCGAAAACGGAAATTTTCGCTTTGTCCCTCGGATAAAACGCGCCATTGATATAGACCTGTACGTCCTCATTGCGGGCGTCCGTGACCGCCTCGTGCGTACCTCTACGCCCCTCTTGATGCTCTTTTTTCATAGTTGACCTCTGGAACCATTAAATCACGAGGGCACCTTGTGTATAGCCCTTAGGCTCTGATATCGGCTAGCGTGGTTGCCGAGGCTGCAAGAGTGAGCCTCCTTCGTCGTTCATTCCGTTATCATCGGAATCCGTATGAGGGGGTCAAGAAAGCTGAAAATCCTGCCGAACCGTCGATATCACCAAACTCACATACTATGAAATTTTTTATATCTTAGACCCCTTCGCTTGCTCTAATCTATGGGGGTCAGCCCGAAACCACAAACCAATAGTGCAAAGGAGCTTCATATGACGTGGGACGAGATTCAGCGTAACTACCCCCAACACAAGGATTCGTTGCAGCAGCGTTTCGACAAGCTCACCCCTGAGGACGTCGCCCAGGGCGAGAATTCACAGGATAAGTTAGCCGAGCGTATCTCCGAACGCTACGGCTACTCCCAGGCTCAAGCAAAAGAGGAGCTAGACAACTTTGCGCAGGAGCAAGATACGCAGAACAGCCAGGTTTGACGAACCCAGTAGGTCACCTACACTTCAATCTTTGCTAGGCGCTCTTCACAAAGGAGCGCTTTTCTTTTGCACGCGCTCTAAGGTCGCTCTAAGCCGCTCGTTCACGCGGTTGAACTCACCTCTTAGCGGTCCGTAGAGCGTGTCGGGGACGCACTCCAAAACGAGCGCCCGGAGCGCGTCGAGGGGCCACAGGGCGACGTGCTGCACCTCATGCTCTAAAATATGCGCGACCACGCTGAAGGGCGCACCCCGCAGACTGTCCGCTAGGTCAACGCGGGCGTAGCGGTAGGGCTCCTCTAAGTAGAGTTCTGCTGCGCGCCCAGCGCCTAGGCTCGCCTCAGGCACGAACTTGACCTCGAGCTGCCAATCCCCTAGGTCGTATTGGGCTTGCAACTCACGGAGGTAGTCCGTTAGCTGAGCGTGCTCCAAGAGTGGAGCCGTAGGCGTAGGTGAGTGAGTCATGAGTTATTGTACGGGTGGAACGACAGGCGCTCCGTGAAGTGGTTCGCTCATTAAAGGCGTATGTACGGAAGCCAACACCTAGCCTGGTGCTGTCAGCCTCTCACATACGCTATGCTGAAAGGATGAAAATCTACACCAAAACAGGCGATAAGGGCACCACCGCCCTCTACGGCGGCGAGCGCGTCTCCAAAGATGCGCGGCGGGTAAGCGCGTACGGCACGGTGGACGAGGCGAACGCGGCGCTAGGCGCGGCGCGGGCGCACCTAGCGGACGAAGCCTTAGGTAGCGAACTCGCCAAGCTACAAAACGCCCTCTTTGACTTAGGCGCGGACTTAGCCTCGCCGCACGGCTCACGCTACCGCGAGAACATCGTGCCGATAGACGAAGAGGACGTGGCGCACGTTGAGAAGCTCATCGATACGTTAGAAGAGGAGCTTTCGCCCTTACAAAACTTCATCTTGCCGGGCGGCCATCCGGCGGCGGCAGCCCTGCACGTCGCGAGAGGCGTCACGCGCCGCGCGGAGCGCAAAGTCGTGGAGCTGATGCACGAGGCGGAGGTCAATGAACACGTCGGCGTGTACCTCAACAGGCTCTCGGACCTTCTCTTCGTGATGTCGCGGGTGGTGAACGCACGCGCAGGCGTGTCCGAAACCGAGTGGCACGTCAAAGGACGCGAGCGCCCCGAAGCGGTCGAAGACTGAAGATAAGAGATTAAAGGTGCCCTTTTTTATTCGTGCGCGGACACTGTATCACCTCTCTCACGAGCTTCGCGCAGTTCGATAGGCGCAACGTGGTACGCCGCCAAAAATTGAGGATAGAAGATTGAAGAGGTCAACCGTGCGCGTCGTCTCACTCGCTTGCTCGAACACCGAAATTGTCTGCGCGTTAGGGTGCGCGGACCGGCTCGTCGGGGTGGATGCTCACTCGGATAGACCGCGCGAGGTCGTCTCGCGCTTACCAAAGCTCGGACCCGACCTACACATCGACATCGCGGCGGTGGCGGCGCTCGAGCCCGACCTCGTGCTCGCCTCACTCACGGTGCCGGGGCATGAAGAGGTCATCGCGGGTTTGCAGCGCGCAGGTCTCCCCTACTACGCGCCGGAGCCTGTGAGTTTAGAGGACGTGTTCGGGGATGTGCTCGAGATAGCCCAACATTTAGGCGTGCCGGAACGGGGAGAGCGGTTGGCGGAGGAAATGCGCGAACGTTTGGATGGGGTCTCGAGCCTGGTCCCTTCCGCCCCCAAACTCCTCGTCCAGTGGTGGCCCAAACCCGTCATCGCGCCGGGGCAGCTCAGTTGGGTGGACGACCTTATCGGGAGAGCAGGCGGGCAGAACCCGCTAGGCAACGAAGCGGTCAAAAGCCGACCCCTCACCGACGAAGAGGTCGCCTGGATCAACCCGGACGCCATCATTCTAAGCTGGTGCGGCGTCGCGCCGGAAAAGGTGCGCCCCGACGTCGTCCGCCGTAACCCCGCTTGGCAGGGCGTCGAGGCGGTTAAGCGCGGACAGATTTACTGCGTTCCCGAAGCGGACTTAGGCAGACCAGGACCGGGGCTCGTGCAGGGTTTCCGGTCGCTGAAAAAGATCGTCGGACAGCTTAGCTAACGCTCTACTCGGCGCATTGCTCCATTTGACCGACATCTTGTACGACCTCGAGTACAAAGCAGTTGCATCTATCGCCAAGTACAGCTTATAGTGCCTCAGAACATGCCTGAAAACCGAAATCTACGCTCGTGAAGGTAAGCATAGGGTTGACCGAAAGGATGGGGGAGGTCATGACACGAACGGTCGTTATTTCGCTACTGTTACCCGCTCGATCACAGGGTGCCGCCTCATGAGCGCGCAGCAGCGCTACGTACTCACCTGCGCGCTCGTCGCCGGGCTGGGCGGTCTGCTCTTCGGCTTCGACACCGCGGTGATTTCCGGCACCAACGACGACTTGCAGCGCGTCTTCGAGCTGTCCAACTTCTGGCTCGGGTTTACGGTCTCGAGTGCGCTCGTAGGCACCATCCTCGGCGCGCTCACCGCGGGCGACCCGGCGGACCGCTTCGGGCGGCGCGCGATGCTCTACGTTTTAGCGCTTCTCTTTCTCGTGAGCGCGCTCGGCAGCGCCTTAGCTTGGAACTGGTGGGTCTTTATCGTGTTCCGCTTCATCGGGGGTATCGGCGTCGGCGGCGCTGCCGTTATCGCGCCCATGTACGTCTCCGAACTCTCCCCAGCCCAGTACCGCGGGCGCATGACCGCGACCTTTCAGTTCAATATCGTCGTCGGCATCTTGATCGCGCAGCTTTCAAACTACATCATCGGCTCGCTGGGGCTGGGTCCCTCCGATTGGCGCTGGATGTTCGGCGTCGAGGCGGTGCCCGCGGTTCTCTTTCTAGGCTTTCTCTTCACCGTGCCCGACAGCCCGCGCTGGCTCATCGCCAATGACCGCGAGGACGAAGCGCGCGCGATTATGGAGCGCACCGGCACCGATGAGGGCACCCCCGACGAGGAGATCGACAAGATTCAGCGTGAGCTGAACGAAGAGACGGGCGGCGGGCGCGTCCCCCTGTTCCAGGCTAAGTACCGGACGCCGATTCTCTTAGCCATCGCCATCGGGCTCTTTAACCAGCTCTCGGGCATCAACGCGGTGCTCTACTACGCGCCGCGCATCTTTACGCTGGCGGGCGCGGGCGAAAATGCAGCGCTTCTCAACACCGTGCTCATCGGCGGGGCGAACTTCGTCGCGACGGCGGCGGCGCTGGCGATCATCGACTCCTTTGGGCGGCGCAAGTTGATGCTGGTCTGCTCGGTGGGTTATCTGCTGAGTTTAGGAACGGTCACGTATGCGTTCTTTCGGTTCGGGGAGCTTTTTCAGCAGGCGCAGGGAGGCTCGGCGCAAGCCGCCGCCGCCATCGGCAACGCCGATACGCTCGTGCTCGTGAGCCTCATGCTGTTCGTCGCCGCGCACGCCTTCGGTCAAGGCGCAGTCATCTGGGTCTTTATCAGCGAGATTTTCCCGAACGAGGTGCGCGCGCGCGGTCAGTCGCTGGGGGTGTTCACGCACTGGGCGATGAACTTCGTCGTCTCGCTCTTTTTCCCGGCTCTGGTCGGCTGGTCGACGGCGGGGACGTTCGCCATCTTCTTCTGCTTCATGGTGCTGCAGCTCCTCTGGGTGCTGTTCGTCATGCCGGAGACGAAAGGGATACCCTTGGAGGCGATGCGCCGCAAGCTCGGCATAAAGCGCGCGGGGGAGGCGGCGTAGGGTGAGTGCTGAGGCGGAAATGCGGCTCGTAAGCGGACCTCTAAGCGGGACGATTTGAGCTATGGTGACCTAGATTATGTGGCTCGGAATCGACTTGGGAACGCTTTCACTCAAGGCGCAGCTCTTCGGCGAGGACGGCGACGTAGTCGGCGAGGGTCGCGCGACTTACGAGGTCGACGCCCCCCGACCGGGCTGGTCGGAGAGCGACCCCGAAGCGTGGTGGGACGCCGCCGTGACGGCCGTCCGTGACGCTGTAGGCGAGCGCGGCAAAGAGGTCCGCGGGATCGGCTTCTCGGGGCAGATGCACGGCGTCGTCCTCTGCGATGATAACGGCAGCCCGCTGCGCCCCGCGGTCCTCTGGTCGGACGGCCGCAGCGCCGAACAGTTAGCGGTCTACCGCGACCTCCCCGAAGAACAGCGCAACGCCCTCGCCAATCCGCTCGTAGTAGGCATGGCGGGGCCGACGCTGCTCTGGCTACGCGAGCACGAGCCGGAGGTCTATAAGGGGGCGCGCTGGGCGCTGCAACCCAAGGACTGGCTCCGGCTGCGGCTGACGGGCGAAGCGTACAGCGACCCCTCGGACGCCTCGGGCACGCTGCTCTACGATGTAGCGGAGGACCGCTGGGCGGGGCAGACCACGGAACGCTTGGGGCTTCGCCCGAACTTGCTCGCCCCGCTCAGAGCGTCGGCTGAGGTGGCGGGGTCGCTCCAGCCCGAAGCGGCGGAGGCGTTAGGGCTGAGGGCGGACCTCCCCGTCACGACGGGCGCAGGAGATACGGCGGCAGCGATTTACGGCAGCGGGCTCGCCGTCGGCGAGGCGCAGCTCACGGTGGGTAGCGGCGCGCAGATTGTCCTCCTGACCGAGACGCCAGACGGCGCGCCAGAAAGGGGGTTGCACCTCTTCCGGGCGACTTCCGGCGGTCAGTTTTATAAACTAGCGGCGCTGCAAAACGCGGGCTTGGCACTCGAATGGGCGCGTGAACTTCTGGATTTGACGTGGGACGAGATGTATGAGGGCTTCGAGGGTGTCGCCCCCGGCGCTGACGGCCTCACCTTCTTGCCATACCTCACGGGAGAGCGGACGCCGCACCTCAACCCGGACGCGCGCGGCGGCTGGCTCCTAGCGTCGCGGCGTCACACAGAAGCGCACTTCGCCCGCGCCGCTTTAGAAGGCGTGGCGTTCTCTATCGCGGACGGCTTCGCGGCGCTCCAAGCAACCGAGGAGACGGTAGACAAGTTGCGCTTGGCGGGTGGCGGGACCAAAGACGAGAGGTGGCAGCAGCTCTTGGCGGATGTGCTCAACGTCGACCTCGAGCCCGTTACCCTCCCCGACGCCTCCGCGCGCGGCGCGGCGCGCTTAGCGGCGGTGTCACAGGGGGAAGACGTACCGCTCGCCCTTGCACAAGGTTCGCTCGTCCGTCCGAATGAAAACTCCGAGCTGGCGCAAGCCTATAAGCAGTTCCAGGAGCTTTATAGGCGGCTCTTTCACCCACCAAATGGGGTGTGACGAACGCTCACTGAATGCGGTGAGCGGACAGCGCACTAGTATGTCCTAAACCCTGGACTTTCTAAACCCTGGACTTTCTAAAACTCAGACCCTTCTTTACCCAGATGTACGACTGTTCGCTGAGCGAACGGTCGGTGGATGGCTGCTGGCTCGAGCCGCCATTCACCGCACGACTCGCCGCTTCGGGAACGCCCGCGTAACGCCCTCCTTTTTAAGCTCTGAATAAGCCAGACAAAGCGTGTCTGCACACCGTATTCAGAACTAGGAGACCGCGTGCCGCTCATCGTTGCATTACTACTACTACTTACCGTAACTGCCTGCAACCAAAGCAGCAGCATCCCTTTAGACAACGTGTTCTATGAGGAACGTAGCGGCGCGCGGCACGGAGTGACAGCGGAGACCTTAGACGCCGTTTCGGTTCCGGTGTTCGGTGAAGACGAGGCGGCGGCGGACCGAAATGACCTGCAGACCAAAGGGCTAGAGAGCGAAGCGTACGAGACGTACCTGCCGCTCCCCCTGCCGCGGCGAACCGGGGCGGCTTCACCTCCCTCGCGACGTGGCGACGTTGTGCGCTTCGACGTCCAGACGAGAACCGAGCGTGTCGAGACTGCACCGGGCGAAGTCGCGTACCATGCCGAGACGTCATCTGGAGATAGCGACGACCTTCGCTCAGCCCTGAGCGAACTCGCTCGCGCCCAGTCCTCACCCTCTTTAGTCGCCGACCCGACCCAATCCCCCAACGCGAAGCACGTCAAGGTCTTCTTGACGCGCCAGGAGCGCGGCGGCGACATCACCTACTGGGCCTGCTCGGGCACGCTGATCGACCCGCGGTGGGTGCTCACCGCAGGGCACTGTCTGTACGACCATGACAGCGGTTATAACGTGGAAACCACCGTCGTGCCGGGCTACGGGGAAGGGACAGCACCCTGGGGCGGCGCGGTGGCGGCGCAGCTCTACGTTTGGGGAGGCTGGCGCGAAGCGCGCGACTTCGACTGGGACGTGGGCTGGATCAGGCTCGAGCGGCCCATCGGGGCTCTCACGGGTTGGCGCGGGTACGGCGCGAGCGACCGCTGCGCCTTCTTTACGGAGGGTGCGTTCGGCTACCTCAGCTACCCCGCCGCGCCCGCGTCGCCCTTTAACGGCGAGAACATGGTCGAGGACGTGAGCACGTTCGGCGGCTGCGAGAGTAACCCCGACGGCACGTGGTACGGCAACGAGGTGTGGTCCGAGCGGTCTTCTTACGGAGGCGAAAGCGGGGCCGGCGCGACCGAGTCGGGCGTCGTTTGGGCGGTTCTCTCTAACGGCAAGTTCGGTCGGACGTGGGACGCGCGCCTCACCCGGTCCATGGTCACCTGGACAGACGAGACCATCACCCGCGCCACCCCGGACGCCGCCGACCTGCACGCGCTCGATGTGCGCGTCGCTGAGGGTGCGCAAGCTGGCACTCGCAGCCTCTCCTATCTCGTTCACAACTACGGCGCGTCTTCGGTGAGCGGTCCGGTCATAGGCACGGTTTACCTTTCGGCGAACGACACGATCAGCACGGCCGACCTCGCGCTCTCCTCCCACACCTTCGAGTGGACGTTCAACCCTATAAGTTCTGTGCGTGTGGAGGTTCCCGCGCTCGAGCTACCCGCTTGCTCAGAAGGCAACTATTACCTCGGCGTCATCCTCACGACGCCGGACGCCGAGACGAGGAACAATCGCGCTAGCGGACCGGACGCGGCTAAGGTGAGCCTCGTTCAGCCGGAGACGTGCCGCTGACGTGATGTCGGCGAGCTGCGCGCTCCCTTCTACAGCGTTCGTCTCTTTACAGGCTATGACGTTTTTCACTTCGCCACATACCGCACCCGACTTATGATTTCTACGACGGCTCACTCTTGCTTAGGTACGCTCCTAGCATCCCAACAGAGTCGCGTTACCATAGAGAGGAGTACAGATGGTTACAACCACAACAGCGACCGCAGCAGCAACGGCGACCGCGACGACCACGGCCGACCCCGTCACCGTGACGTTGGGCGTGATAGCGGTGGTCCTACTTGTCACGCTACTTGTCGCCAAAGAAGTCGCGAGCGCTTCGGACAGCCCGCGCGCGCAGCGCCTCAGCCGCGCCCTCAACGTAGGCACGGTGCCGCTGCTTTTCTCATTCGCCGCAACGACCGTTGCCAAAGTCGTGTCGGTCCTCGCCTAGAGGACCGACCCTGGATAAGAAGCTCGGCTGATTAGAAGCGGCCGGGCTTCTTGTATATAAGGGCTAGACGCCCCGCCGACGTTATACAGCAATTTACAGAAGTACTGAACTGGAATAACGCAAGTATCATTCCCGAATGTACGTGCTGGTCAATGCTTTTTCAAGTGAGCGTGTTTCTGACCAGATGACCTGTTTGACGGAAGTCAAAACTACGTAAGCCCGGCGTCAGTGGGTATACCTGCTATCAGCAGCCCAGTGTGAAAAATTTCAAAGTCGCGTCGGCGCGCCTAGAGGTAGGCTAACTCTCGAGATGAAACGCGCCCAACCCCACACCGATCTGGTCGGCCTCACCGTGCTCACCCTGCTCGTTCTAGGGGTTACGCTGCTCGTCCCGACGTGGCACTCGCCCGTTCGCGTCGTCCTCGGGCTCGCCTTCGTTTTGGTCGCGCCAGGGTACGCGCTCACCGCCGCTCTATTTCCTAAAAAAGACGACCTCGCCGCCGCCGAGCGGCTCGCGCTCTGCCTAGGGCTGTCGGTCGCCGTCGTCCCCCTGTTAGGGCTGCTGCTCAACTACACGCCTTGGGGCATACGCCTCGCGAGCGTCACCCTCACCCTGTCGCTCTTCGTCGGGCTCATGGCGGGTCTGACCCTCTTGCGCCGCCGTAGGGTCTCGCCGGAGGAGCGCTTCCGGCTCTCGGCGCGCCACCCCCAAACCAGGGCCGCGCTGTGGGGCGCGTTCGCGGCGGGCTTCGCGCTGATGGGCGTCGTCATCGCCGCGCAGCACCTGCGCCCCGCGGAGACCTTCACCGAGTTCTACATGTTGGGACCGGGAGGCAAGCTAGACGGTCTCCCTACCAGGCTGACGCAGGGCGACACGGTCGCGCTCACCTTAGGCGTCCGCAACCACGAAGGCGAAACCGTCATCTACCGCCTGCGCACTCCCGACAAGACCGTGAGTTTGCCCCCGCTGGAGGCGGGCGAGCAGTGGGAGCAGACTCTGGCGGTCAGGGTCCCCGAAGGCGCGGATAGCACGAAACTCCAGTTCGACCTCCTGCGCGGGGACGCCCGCCAACCCTACCGCTCGCTGCACCTCACCGTCGCCCTGGACGAGCCGCCGACGGTGCACGAGCTTCCCTTCTTAGCGCCCTCAGAAAGTAGACCGTAAGCCCATGACCGACTTTTCGCACACCACTAAGCCTGCTAACGCCGCGACCGAGTGGGCCAAGGAGGGGTCCACTCACCGACCCGACGCCAGCCTCCTGTGGGGCTACCTCGTGGTGATGGTGACGGCCGAGTTCCTCTCGGCGGGGGTCCACCTCACGCTGGGGCTCAGCCTCCACGCCGCGACGCTGCTCTACCTCTTCGCGCGCTACGTGCTCACCGACAGCAAGCTGGGCAACTTCTACCTCGCCCTGAGCGTGCTGCCGCTCATCCGCATCCTGTCGCTCAGCATCCCCGTGTGGCTCGTCTCGTCGACGAACTGGTTTTTACTCATCAACCTGCCGCTCATCGTAACGACGGTCATCGCCGCGCGGACCTTGGGGTACGGGCGCAAGGAGTTGCGGCTCAACTTGGGGCGCAACCTGTGGGTGCAGCTCCTCATCGCCTCGAGCGGCTTTTTGATCGGCTTCTTGGAGCGCCTCATCATCCAGCCCGCCGCGCTCTCGCCCAGCCTGGACTTCTCGCAGATACTCTGGCCGATGCTCAGCCTGATGCTCTTCACGGGTCTCAGCGAGGAGCTGCTCTTTCGGGGGCTCTTCCTCACGGCGGTGGTGCGCTACGTCGGCGCGGCGCGGGGCATTCTCTTCTCGGCGCTCATCTTCGGCGCGTTCCACTTCGGCTGGAACTCCTGGTTAGACGTCGCCTACGTAACGCTCGTCGGCGTGTACTTCGGTTGGCTCGTCTACAAAACCCGCTCCATCTTCGGCGTGACCTTGGCGCACGGCGTCGCCAACATCATGCTCTTCGTCATCTTGCCGCACTTATGAACGTAACGTGTAATTTTCCACACCACGACCTTTCAACTCAACCTATCGTAAACACGTAGAACCTACCCCACCCTTTGGAGGAAGTACGACCATGAAAACTATTCTTATCAGCCTCACCCTCTCGCTCCTCGCGCTCAGCGCGGCGCAAAGCAACGTCGACGTGGACTCGTCCGCGGCGCAAGTTCTCGTCCGGGCGAGCAGCGCGCTAGGCGTCGAGCTGCCCGAAGGCGACCTGCTCGGGCACCTGCAGGCGCTCGAAGGACAAGGCGTTATCGAGAGCAGCACGAGCGCGAGTATGCGAGCGGCGCTCACCTCGGGCGAACTCTCGAGCGACACCTTGAACATCTTTTTGGCGGACGTCCTCAACGGTCAAGCGCCCGCGCTGAGCGCGCAGCAAGCGTCGGCCTTCTTAGCCGACTTGGGCGTCACCGTAGCCGCAAATGAGCCCAACGTCGATACTAGCGTCATCGACAGCATCTTCACCAATCCCGACTTCGCCAACGCCATCGGCGACGCCTACGACGCGCCCGCCTCGCCCATCAACGCGACGGGTAACTAAACCCAGGTGGGCGTTCGCTTGACCTTGCCCCTGCGGGTCACGCTCGCGGTGCTCACAGTGGCGCTCGCGCTCCTAGCGGGCTACTGGAGCCTCGCCACCTTTCGAGCGAACGCCCACCTCAAAGAAGCCCAAGACAGCCTGCCGCTAGGACGCTACGACGCCGCTCTAGCGGCACTTTCACGCGCCCGTGCGCTGACCCCCGGCGACGCCGACCTCGCCCTCGAGCAGGGCAAAGTCAACTACCTGCTCCACGCCTTTCGCAAAGACGACGTGTACGCCGAACGCGCCTTCGCGTCCTTCCGGGACGCCACGCGCCTCAATCCCCTCGACGGCGCGACCTTCAACAACCTCGGCTGGTCCTACATGCTCACCGACCGCACCGCCGACGCTGAAACGGCGTTCGAGGCGGCGCTAGCGCGCGACCCGCACAATATCTACTACCTCTACTCCCTCGGCAAGCTCAGGGAGCGCCAGGGCGACCTCGCAGGCGCTCGAGACCTCTACACGAAAGCTGTAGCCATTAAACACGATCCCCGCGTCGAGGCGAGGCTCGACGCGCTCGCCGAAGAATAAGAACGATCTATGCAACTATCTACCGCCTACCCACGCCAATCTATTTCGCAACCGCTCAGTCTATTTTTCAACCGCGCCGCGTTCGCCCTGCTGCTGCTCGTCACAGCCTTCGCGCCTATCGCCGTCGGCGGCGTCGACCCCTGGTCGCTTCTGGGCATCCGCCTGCTCGTCATCGTCGGCGCGACGCTCTGGCTTCTCTCGGCTTGCTTGCAGGGTGCGCTCGCGCTGCCGCCGCGCCCTATCCTCTTTGCGCTACTCGCTTATCTAACCATTGTTACGCTCAGCACGCTGCTCAGCGCCTATACCTTCGGCAGCCTTCAAACGACCCTCAATATCTTCGTCTACGCCGCCGCGTTTCTGCTTAGCTGCGGGCTTCTCGGGTCGCAGAAGCGGCGGCGTGTGTTCGTCGGGGTGGTGGTTGCTACGGCGTTCGTCATGGGGGTTTACGGAGCGCTGCAGTTTTTCGGGTATCAGTGGACGCCGATGCTCACGCCGCGCCGGGTCTCGAGCTTCTACTACAACAGCAACCACTACAGCGGCTACCTGGCGCTGCTCGTACCGTTCAGCGTCGCCCTCCTTATCTATACAAAGCACATCGCTCTAAAGCTCCTCTACGCCCTTCTCACCGCCCTGCTGCTCTTTAACCTCGCGCTGACCTTTTCGTGGGGACTCCTTGCGGTGAGCCTCACGGTTTTCGGTCTGCTCACGTTTTGGGCGGTTCAATCAGGCAAAGTCTGGCGCTTTGTGCTGGCGACTGCTGCCGCGTCCCTCTTAGGACTCGCCGGTTTAGGTGCGCTGCTGAGCTTTACGCCGCAGCTCTCCGACGAGTCGCTGACGACGCGCACCACCGAGTTTTTCGACGTGTGGGTGACGCGGAGTTTTATGCAGCGTGTGAAGATCGGTGAGGCAGCCTTCAAGATCATCCGAGAGAACCCCATGATCGGTGTTGGTCCCGGAAACTTCATCTACGCCTTTACCGAGCACCGAGCGCCGCAAGCGACCGATGACGTGAGCCAGACGCTGCATAAGTTTGTCAACTACTCGCACAACGACTATACGCAAGTGGCGAGTGAAACGGGGTTGGTGGCGCTTGTTGCCTTTTTGAGCTTCTGGTTTCTTGTCCTTTTTACAGCTTCGGATAAACATAGACGCACTGGCTTACGGTATGGACTTACTGCTGCTATCGTTGCGCTTATGCTGCACGGGATATCAGATGGGAACATGACCGTGATTCCGGCTAACGTACTTCTTGTATTTACCTTCGCAGGTGCCCTATATTCACTGCCAATATCAGATACAGACACTGCCAACATTAGATACAGAGTGAATGTAAAGTGACCAATCTGTGGCGGACTAAATCGAGAAACTGTGTGTAATTTTTCGCAAAAATATTACAATGAGGTTCGTAGACTTTACCCAATAATATATCGTGAAGTCTTACTACTAATTTCACGTCGGGTTGACTCTAGCTACATTGCGTCGTTTTCTTCGATCAATAATCGCATTTCTACCGGGATATGCGACTATCACAGATATGTTACGGAAAATAAAGGAATGAAACTTGCAACTCCCAATCGCTAAAATAGATAAAATACTTAGAAGTCTACCCGCGCGACTCCCTACATTATCGCTCCACCAACTTCGTAATGATCCGCTGTACCTCAACAGCATGTATTTGTTCTTATCTACGCTTATTGGCGCTCCTTTAGGTTTTATCTACTGGCTTATTATAGCGCGGCTTTTCTCACCTGAAACTATTGGTATTGGAACGGCACTAATTTCAGCTGCTGCGCTTCTATCGGGTTTAGGTAATCTTGGTCTAGGTATGAGTGTAATTCGCTATATTCACCACCTTCCACAAAACGTCGGACATTCACTAATTAATTCATGTCTTTCGGTTAGCTTTGTCTTGAGTTTTCTCCTCGGTGTCGCTTATTTCGCTGGGTCTCATATTTGGTCACCGGAACTGTCGTCTCTTCAGTATTTTTTGCCCTTTTGGTTCCTGTTTCCAGCAGGCGTTGCATTTACTACACTAAAAGCTGTTCTCGAGCAAATTCTACTAGCACATCGCGCGGGTAAGGCTGTTTTCAAGGCGAACTTGACAATGCACGTAATAAAGTTAGTATCTCCCTTCCTTTTGATTGTTTTCGGAGGAACTGTTGCAATTTATAGTTCCTTTACCTTCGCTTTTCTCATCTATTCAGTATTTGCCTTATGGTTACTTTCGACTCACTTCCGAACTTCTTATAAATTTCGGCTGCAAATTTCAGAATTAATCAAAAGGAAAGAAGTTGTAACTTACGCACTTGGAAGCCACATTGGAAGTTATTTAGTCAATGCGCCAAAATTTATCTTTCCTTTATTTATTGTTAATGCGATAGGTGCTGCAGAGGCAGCACTCTACTATATTGCATTTACGATTGCCTCGATACTTTATGCCTTATTCAACTCAATCTCGACTTCCGCCCTTGTAGAAAGCTCAACAAACCTGGAAGTAACCCACATCAAGAGAGCAACTAAATTTTCTTTAATATCCTTGATTGTTATTGTGTTGGTTCTTTACCTTGCGGCACCTGTTATTTTAACAATTTTTGGTGAAACTTATGTAGATGCTACACAAGTTCTAAGAATTCTAATTTTGGTGGCTCCACTAAGCGCGTTGACCAGATTCTACATTGCCTACTGCCGAGTTAGAGATCAAGTACTCAATATGAATATTTTTGGCTTACTGTTTCTTTTAAGTGCGTTGTTTTTTATTAGTCAAGCTACCAGCCTGACAGGTGTAGCGTACGCTTTTGCTCAAGCTCATATCGCGCCGTTAGTTTTCGCTAGCTGGAGCATCTTTATCAAGAAGGGAAAGTGAGAGCCGTGAAATTAAGACCTCAATGCCTTTGCCCAGCTCACACGACAGAAGAGAGCTAGAAAGAATTCCCAATGAATATGTCTATTTTAGTTGACGGTTACTATGGTGCTCATAATCTAGGCGATGAAGCGATCCTTCGAGTCATTCTAGCTAGATTGCGCGCTCAAGATGTTTCGAATATTTCAGTCCTATCTTTTGATGCAAATAGTACGCAACTTACTTATGATGTTACCGCTATTCCTCGCAGGGATATTGACTCACCAACTTATTTGTGGAAATTGTGGAGCGCTGTTCGTAGTTCGGACCTAATTATTATTGGTGGGGGCGGATTGCTTCAAGACCTACATATTCCCCTTTCTATACCTAGATATTTCAAGACGTTAGTTTTAGCCAAACTTCTTGATAAACCTGTTGTGACCTATGCGATTGGAGTTGGTCCGGTTAGACATTCGCTAGGTAAGTACATGTTGCGAAGCCTGTCTCACAATTTTGACTATATAACGGTACGAGACCAGGAGTCTAAAGAGTTGCTAGAGAGCTTTGGTGTCCCTGATACGATAGATACAATTCCAGACCCTGTTTGGAGTTTCGGGAGCGAAATATCTATTCCAGATGGACGAACTATCTTTGACAAAGAAGAAATAACAAACGATAATATTCTCCTCGTATCGATAACAACATCAATTCAGCAGCAGGACGTACGCGGCTTAGCCCACCTTATCGATGCAGCAAGTCGTGAGCTAGACTTGAGACCTGTCTTCATTCCCCTCAAACACGGAGATTGGAAAACATCCATTATCAAGGACATACAGAATCAGCTTACGGTTGAATTTGATTCTATAGAACGTCTGTACTCCCCCGCTGAAGTGCTAGCAATCATGAAGATGAGCCAGTTCATAATAGCTTCAAAACTACACGCAGTTATTCTAGCCGCTGCTGCTTACAAGCCTTTACTTGTTCTTTCGTACGCACCCAAGGTATCGAGTGCTGCAAAACTTCTTAGCATACCGAGTTGGTCTGTAGATGAAATTGATATAGAGGCCTGTGTAGCTTATATGCGCAAAGCTATTCAGTATCAGAAATACGAAGTTCCTACTGCAAAAGGTAGCATTGCTCAATTGCTAAACGTTAAGACCAAACGTATGACATGGCTACAAAAATTTTCCATGATTTTTCACTACATTAACGGATACTGCTGGGGATTAGGTCTTACTGCGGTCAGAAAAGTGAACCGAGACTGGTTCAGAAGGTAGTACAACTATGTACTATATCCGATCAGACTACTACCCCCGAAAGCTCTTAGCTCGTAACATCCCTTAACCGACTTGGCATTAGTTTAGACGTAATCAAACGCCTCCATTACATCACCGCATATACGCCAGAACGCCTCTGTCTCTTCTCTCGTCCATTCACGCCAATGGGGTGCTTTCTGACCTCGTGTATGATTCTTAGGTATATTCACTTCTTCTTCCCAAGTGGCTTTCGATAGTCTGACACCAATACTATCCAAAAGCTCTTCTTGAAAATAGTTGTAGTCCGTGGTGACAAACTCGAATTTTACGTACTTGTCTAAATGCTTCATTAGCAGTTTGTTCTCGTGCTGCCAATACCAGCAAAGCTGCTCGAATCGGCTCATAATTGACCACTGTTCGAGATAAGGGTCATCTGAAGGCGGAATCAGATGAGCAGTTTTTGAGTCTCGTAAAGTTAGAGTATCTCGCGTAAGCATTGAGCGAACCACGTCCCGCCCGTCTCTAATAAGATGGATGTAATGCGCGTGTGGAAAAGTCTCTTGTAATTCTTGCACATGTCGTCTAAGCAAGCTGTTGACTTCGCCGTAAGTATCAATGTTGGCATCTCTCGCTCGCAGATAGATATCTTTCTGCCGAAAGTCATTTATGTAAGTAGTTGTAGCAGTGGGGTTATAAGTTGCTAGCTCAATCGCACAATCGTCTACCTGGTGTGGTTCATGTACAACCAAGGTACGTTCAGCATGATTCAAAAGGTCTGCCAGAAAGTTTGTACCAGAACGACCGTGCGACAAAACAAAGAACATATTTTTCTTCTCTGCCCAGTTTGCAGCTTCCGCTGAGGATAAAAATACGTGGCGGCGAACTGAGAAATTTGCCTCTGCTACTCTTAGCGTTCTAATGATTCGATTTAGTTGAGGCACTTTGACCCTCCGGAGGTAAGATTTTAGGATTACTTAATAGACCCGCTAGACCGTCCGTATAAACCACCGACCATATATTCGACGCTTTCAAATTTTCTTCTTCATACTCATCGTCTTGAATATCGAGAATAGCAAGCTGAGCATTTGACCTTTGCATCGCATCGAGTATTGATCTCTTAGAGTTTGAACGAACCAATTGCTTATGTTTAGGTTTCAGTTCTATGAAAAGAGCATTGTAGAAGGGGTCTGCTTCTCTTGCAGCAATTTCTCCGTTTAGTGTCGTCGAGCTATTTGTAATAAATGATGTAACGTTGTTAGCATGTTCCCACGGAATAGCTCTTCCAGAATACCAATAGTAGGAATTTTGTTGTCCTTCAAAACCCCAGTACTGGGCAGGAAACACACTTGCTAAATTAAGGATTAGTACAAACGTGAGTAGAGTGAATGGAAATGTATATTGAAGCTTTATATGGTCCGCAGCAACAAATGCACCATGCACAATGAAAGGGACCAAAAGAATCTCGATAAAGACGAAAACGCGGTTGAGGGGCGCACCGAGAGCAAAGCTCATAAAAATTCCTGCAGCAGCGAGAAGAGTAACGAAGATAAGTAGCACAAGTCTAAACACGGGTACATTTCGCGCTTT
Organism: Trueperaceae bacterium; assembly: GCA_965213925.1. Classification (GTDB taxonomy): domain Bacteria; phylum Deinococcota; class Deinococci; order Deinococcales; family Trueperaceae; genus CBDBZX01. Next base: position 1,975,957 of record OZ243927.1, on the reverse strand, counting down.
AATTATAGGTAAAAGCGAAAAAAGGAGCAGCATACCAAAGGGAAGACGCGAAAAGAACTTTAGTTGCGCTTGAATAGGACGAGTTTCATCTGCTTGAACAATTGTACCTAAATTAGAAGGTGAGAAGTTATCGAGTTTGCTAGCAACAATCATAATAAAGTCGTTCGCGAAATAGGTGCTGTACGCCGCTATTAGCACAAAGACAATAAGCGCATGAGTTCCTTTATATTGTTTGTAAAAGCGTGGCAGAACCAGTGCGCATAGGAAAGCAACGCTGAAAGGAATTAACATATACGACGAGAAGTGATGAGAGATAGTCGCAGCAGCAAATGCAATAATAGCAATGACACGATAGCCCATACTTGAGGAATGACTACGATACGACTTAATATACGTAGCGACCGCAAAGACGACGAGACTAAGTCCCAAACCTTGAGCGTGATATTCGGATTGGTAGTAAATACCTTGGTCGACATATAAAACAGCTACGGCAGAAACATATCCAATACGTCGACTAAACAAGCTTTCACCTAAAAGATAACCTGCAGCCGCTAAAAGGGTTCCACCGATTAATCCGTTACCAACGAAAAACAGGGTGAGATTTGTATGCAGATCAATATTACTGAACTGAGCTACAACGCTTTGCAAAATATGAAATCCCGGCCAATTCAACAACATAGAAACTTGATTGTAGACAGATTCGTAGAACGGAGTTGCCTCAATGCTACCACTGTCAAAGACGTTCAAGGTCGCCATGTAGTACCTAGCAGGATCGCCCGGATTGAAAGGCAGTAAGCCACGTAGCCACGGCAAGATGCGCACAGCTAGTCCTCCAGCAATTCCAAACCAAAAGAGCGTAGCGATCAATAATTGTCTCTCAAATACGCTGACTTCCCGTGATACTGAAATTTTAGATATTGCTTGTCTGACCATAAAGTGTTTCCAATTCCTGCGCCGACTGGTGCCAAGTAAAGTGTTTAAGTGCCCTTGCTTGTCCTCGCTTGGCGAGTTCACATCGCTTATCCGAGTCAGATAGCATTTGCGTAATGGCTTCAGCCAAAGCTCGGACATCTTTCGGGGGAACCAAAATGCCGTCATCCCCCACAACTTCCGGTATCGCGCTACTCGTCGTGCTAATTACAGGCAAACCCGCGGCCATCGCCTCGGCGAGCACGATCCCGAAACCTTCATGTAGAGATGGCAATACAAAGAGTGTTGCTCTAGCATAGAGTTCGCGCAGTTTTTCCTCTGATACAAACCCTAAGAATTCTAGTGCGCTCGAAATACCGAGCGTTTCTGCTAACTGCTTCAAAGCTGCCTCTTCGGGACCTTTACCTACAAGCCTAAGCGTTAGATCAGGGTAGGTCTCGAGTAAGCCCGGCAAAGCCTGAAAAAGATAATCTAGTCCTTTGCGCTTGTAAAATGGTCCTACATACAAAATAGTGGGAGCGCGTCCTCCGAAGGGGACAGAACGCTTTGGCGCGGCGAACTGTGAAGGATTAATCCCGTTGTAGACAACTTCAATAGGCGTATTGACCCGTTTGTAAACAGTTCGAAATTCAGCTTCTGAAAATTTGGAAATAGCAATAACTTTATGGCTTAGTTGATACGTCTTCTGCCATAGAGCGTCAGCGGTATGCATGAAAAGGTGCTCGATGAAGCGCTTGGGCTTGTCGTGATGGTGGTAGTGTGCGAATAGAGGGGTTTGGAAGGGCCAATTAGGGAGCTGCGTAAAGGTGTGGGCGGCGTCTGCTGTGCGGATAAGCTCGGCATGATCGCGAACGAGCGTGCGCGCTAACGAACGAAAGTCAAGCGAGCCGACACTAGCCATACGGCCATAGCGGCTACGCCAGTCATCTACCCGGTGGAGGGTGACGCCTCGGTGCTTCTCCGTCTTAGGAGCTTGTCCGTTGCGGTAAGAGGTAAGAACGTGTACGTCGTGTCCTAGACAGGCTAGGGCAGGCGCAAGCTCACCGATGACACGCTCAATTCCTGGATTAAAACCGGAGGCGGGGTGCGGGTAGACGTGTGACAGAAAAACTAAGCGCATACTTTCACGCAGCCTTCGCCAGCGGCACACGGTTAAGTAGATGATTGTACAGATCAATATACCGCTCTATAATCGCATCCCAGTTATAGTCGCGCAGCGCCAAACGCTTCGCCTCCTGCCCCAAACGTTGGCACTTCTCTCCGTCGCGCAAGAGGTCGCCGAGGCGGTGGCTGAGATCGGCGGGGTCGGTCATATCGACCAAATAGCCAGTTTTGCCATCTTGAACGAGGTCCGCCGCAACGCCCGTAGACGTGGCGAGAATCGGCAACCCGGCGGCGGCAGCCTCGAGCACCGTGTTACCAAAGTTTTCATATAGGGACGGATAGACGAAGATATCGGCGTCTACGTACGCTTGGCGTAGCGCCTGACCCTTTAGAGGTCCTACGAACGTAACGTCCTCAGCGAGACCGAGTTGCTGTGTAAGGCTCTTGAGTTCGTTCAGGTAGCCGCCGCGACTCATCTTCGTGCGGTTCTCCTCAGGACCGACGATGCGCGCCTGAAAGGGTACACCTTGCGCTTTGAGGGGCGCGAGCGCCCGGAGGAGCAGCTCGACGTTGCGGTCTCGAGCGAGCCGCCCGACGAGCAGCACGGTAGGAACGTCGGGGTGAGTCGGCCTGGTGCGCTGGACATCGGCGAAGTCGGAGGCGTTGACGCCGGAGGGGATGACATGGATGCGGCGCTCGTCGATGCCATAGCGGACGCATTCGTGCTTCTCTTGTTCGGTGGAGACGACGACCGCGTCGGCGCTCTGGGCCACACTTTGCTTGAAGAGCAGGTCGTAAACCTTGTAGGGAAAACGCAGCAGCGGATTAGACACCAAGTGTTCAGCGTAAGCGCTCGCGTGGGCGTGAAGCACGCTAGGGACGCCGCGCTTTTTGGCAAAACGAATCGTCGCGTCGGCGAGGTGGCTCCGCCACGAGTGGACGTGAACGAGGTCTACGTCAGCGAACGACGGGAGGTCGCGCGCCACCCCTCGGACGAAGAAATAGCGCATGACCTTAAAGAGGACAGGATAACGGTAGAGCGTGGTGTTGTGTGGGTACGCTTCGACCTTGTAGGCGTTGTCGTCTAGCCCCTGCGTTGACGCGAGCACGATGTTCTTATGACCATGCTTAGCAAGCCCCGCCATGATGTTGAGGGCTTGCTTGATAGGTCCGGTATGCACCGGCGCGAATTCTTGACTTACTCTTAGCACTTTCATGAATAACCTCTTGGACTCTGTCGTGGGCGAAGCTAGCTGCGGTTAAACAGGAACGACCTCTAGGGCCATAACACTCACGACCTGCAATCCGTCTTAACGGGTCTTACTGCGCCTGCGGTGTCTGTTTGAGCAGTTGCCGGTAAACACCCACCGTCACAAACAGGTGCAGGCGGTGAAGCGCGAGCACGAGGCGCGACCGGGTGTAGTTTCGTGCGATGTCTAAGCCCGCGTCGAACTGGGCGTGCGCTGAGGAGCCAGCCTTGGAGGTCGGGTGGATTCGGAAGCGGGCTAGGTACTGGTCGATGAAGTGCAGCCGGTACGTCCCTAACATGCGTAACCAGTAGTCGTAATCCATCGCGTAGTGGAGGCTCTCGTCGAACAAGCCGACCTTCTCCAACGCCTCCTTGCGCCAGAAGGTCGCGGGCTGCGACACGTAGTTGAGCACAAACAGGAGCCGCTGGACCCCCAGGCGGAGCCAAAAGTTCTTGTAGTGCGTGATGGCTTTGCGAATCTCCTGACCGTCAGTGCCGACGTTCCGGCACTTCCCCGTCACCCAGTCGGCTTGGGCGTTCTGCGCGAAGAACTGTCCTACCGTCAGCAGAGCCCCCGGCTCGTAGACGTCGTCCGTGTTGATAAAGGCGACCACGTCACCTGTCACCATGCGGAGCCCTTTGTTGAGGGCGTCGGACTGACCGTTGTCGGGCTCGCTGATCCAGGTCAGGCGGTCTTCGTACTTTCGCAAGACGTCGAACGTTTGATCGGTCGAGCCGCCGTCCATCACGATGTACTCGAGGTTAGGGTAGTTTTGGCCAAGGACCGATTTGATGGTGTCTTCGATGTAGTCGCCCTGGTTGTAAGACGGGGTGACGACCGAAATTTTGGGCAGCGCGGCGCGGTCCATCAGTCCGCCGCCACGCTGTAGCTGGCTTCGACTTGCTCTTCGATCCACTTGTAGGTGCGCTCGAGCCCAACCGTGAGGGACTGCGAGGGGGCCCACTCGAGCGTCTCGCGGATAAGCGTGTTGTCCGAGTTTCTGCCTCTAACACCTAGCGGACCGGGGATATGGTTGATTGACAGGTTTTTCCCGGCGACGCGCATCGCGAGGGCGGCTAAGTGGTTGATCGAGACCATCTCCTCCGAGCCGATGTTCAAGGGACCGACAAACTCAGACTTCATCATCCTGCGAACGGCTTCGGTGCACTCGTCAATGTAGAGGAAGGAGCGCGTCTGCTCGCCGTCGCCCCACATCTCGATCTCGCCGCCATCGGGCGCCTGAGCGACTTTACGGCAGATCGCCGCTGGCGCTTTCTCGCGGCCGCCGGTCCAGGTGCCTTCTTCCCCGAAGATGTTGTGGAAGCGGGCGACGCGGACCTCCATCCCGTAGTTTCTAGCGTAGGCGAAGTAGAGCCGCTCGCTGAAGAGCTTTTCCCAGCCGTACTCGCTGTCCGGGGCGGCGGGGTAGGCGGAGTCTTCGGCGGTCACCGGGCGCTCGGGGTCTAGCTGGTTGCGTTCAGGATAGATACAGGCGGACGACGAGTAGAATATCTTCTTGACGCCGACCCCTTTAGCGGCCTCCAACATGTTGAGGTTGATCGTAGCGGAGTTGTGCATCACCGCGGCGTCGTTGTCGCCCGTGAAGATAAAGCCCGCGCCGCCCATGTCCGCCGCCAACTGGTAAAGCTCGTCGAACGGCCCGTCGCACACTCGGTTGCAGATAGAGGCGTCTCTCAAGTCGCCGATGACGAAATCGTCGGCGGCGGTCGGGCTGAATTCCGGGTACTTGAGGTCGACCCCTCGCACCCAGTAGCCTTCAGCCTTGAGCTGCTTCACAAGATGACTGCCGATAAACCCGCCCGCGCCACATACCAATGCTTTTTTCATAAATAAAATCCTCTTCCGATTACAAGTTTTCGTGGGTGTTACGACAAACGCTCGTCGCTTAATACGCCTAGCGCTAATCTTGCAGAGGCGTTTTGAACTGCGAAGCGACGGTGTTTTTCAGCTCTTCGCTGATCCGTTTACTAAAATGCCTGAGGCTGTGGAGCATCACCCCCGACATGCCAAGGATCATGCCGCCCATGATGAGCAGCGCCGTGAGAATCGCGGTGCCGGTCATGAGGCTGCCCGTCTCCTGCATCGTGTAGGTCACTTGCACGCCAAGGAGGAGACCGACCAGGGCGAGAAAGATGCCCGGCACGGCCAAAAACAGCAGCGGACGCCGCCGCGCCACAAGCGTCACCATCGCATCGAGTACCTGTAAGCCGTGTACCACCGGGTTGCGCTTGTTGCCGTCCATGTACTGCACGCTGATGGGCGCTTCGGCAACGCGAAGACCGGCGGGCTCAAAGAGAAACTGCATCTCCGACTCGACGGATAAGCCCTCGGAGGAGAAGCGCAGCGCGCGCGCCGCCGTGGGCGAGAACGCTCTAAAGCCGCTCTGAGAATCCGTCACCCGCGTCCCGCTGAGGGTGTTGGTAACGGCGGTGAGCGAGTGCTGACCCGCTTGTCGCCAGCCGGGGATGCGGCTCTTCGTCTCCAAAAAGCGCGAGCCGATCACGATGTCGGCTTCGCCGCTGAGAATCGGCGCGATAACCGTGGGAATCTCTTTGGCGTCGTGCTGCGCGTCGGCGTCTAAACATACGACGACGCTGGGGTCGTAGCGCATGGCGTATTCGAAACCGGCGTTGAGCGCTTCGGCTTTGCCCATGTTGGTGGGCTGGCGCACGACCTCCGCGCCCGCTTCTTCGGCGAGTTCGGCGGTGCTGTCGCTCGAGCCGTCGCTCACCGCGATCACATGCGTCGCGTATCTGCGCGCCTTGAAGACCACGCTGGCGATAAAGCGCTCCTCATTGTAGGCCGGGATCACGGCGACGATGACGGGTGCTCGCCCCTCTTCTTTAGTCTTTGCGCGGTTGTCTCCGGTGTGGCTGGCTGCTTTCATCAGAAGCGCACCCCTCTCCCCTCTAAACTCTGCGAGCGTGGGCTGCTCAAACAGACGTCTGTTAAAACCTAACGTGTCACTTTCTCATAGCGCGCGGTGTTCGAAATTTAACAGTCTCCGTGTTGAATTTTTCACAGAAGAGGGTGCGTTCGGCTGCCGCGAGAAAGACGAAGCCGAGGTGTGGAAATTTTCTCTTTGGGGGGGGCGAAGCGCATGCTAGCTTCGTGCTTGGAGGGATGGTCTATGCAAAAAATTTACGCACCTTTAGTGTTACTTCTTATCCTGGCGCTGAGCGCCTGCTCGAGTTCCGACCGGCCTAATCCGCCCGCTAGCAGCGACGACACCGGCGAGTGGCTCTGGTTGGCGCAGCTAGACGACGGCACCGAATATAGCGGCTATTTGAGCGTATCGGCAGAACTGACGGAATACGACGACGTCAAAGACGCGCAGGGCGGCGCGTGGCGCTGGTGTGAGGGCGGCGACGTCGACAACTGCCCAGGCGTCGACGGAGCCGGGCTGATCAGCAACATATACGCTGACGGCGCGTGGCGCTTGACGACCTCGTTCGCCAACACAAATAACGACGTTAAACTCATCGCGATTGACAACGACAACACCATCGGCACCGAGACCGAGGGACAACCGACCTTCTTGGGCGGCGGCATCTGGTACGAGACGACAGGAGACAAAGAGACGGTGAGCTTCGGCATGGTCAAACTCGCGAGCGCGCCCTACATCACCTCGACGGCGTCGCCGGTCGTGATTCACAGCGTGAAAGAGAACCTGAGCGCGCAAACCTTGGAGAGCGCGAAGCTCGGCTCGGAGGAAGCCTTTGCGCAGTCGCTAGAGGCGCTTTTCTTGGAAGTGACTGGCGAGTAATCTTATCTTCGAGGTAGGTCGTTATACGGATTCCGCGCGTATGAGGCGGAATCCGTATTTTTGTATCACTCTAAGAACCCCGCCATCTCGCGCGGGTCCACGTCGATCCTGAGCCGCGCGCTGCCCCGGTAGTTCAGGGCGGGCTGCAGGCGTTCGCGCAGGGACTGGCTCGAGGCGGTGCGCACGAAAAGTTGGTAGCTGTACTGGTTCCTGACGCGGGCGACGGGGGCAGGTGTGGGTCCTAAAAGTTCCTCTTCGGTCGCCCCGGCGGTGCGCACCGCGCCCGCCAGCCAGGTCGCGGCGCGCTCGGCTTCGCTCTTCTGTTTCGCGCTCAGTTGGACCTTGGCGAGCGTTTTGTAGGGCGGGTAGCCGAAGCGCTCGCGGCGCTCTAAAAGCGCCTCTAAAAACCGCTCCGCGTGACCTTCGGCGTAGGAACGCACGACCACGTGCTCGGGCTGAAAGGTCTGCACGAGCGTCAGCGGGCGCTTGCCGGGCGCGAGTTCGGCTAGGTTGAGGAGCGAGCGGTACGCCCCCTCCTCGGCGCGAAAGTCGCTCAGGTTGAGGAGCGTGTCGAGGAGCGTCACGGCGACGAGTGACAGGTTGGGCAGCGGCGCACGGCGTAGAATCGCGGAGGTCGTCACCAGCACGCCGGGCTGACCGTCATAAAGCCCCGTCAGGTCCTCGCGCTTATCGCTGTCGAAGCGCAACACGGGGACGTGCGGGAGCAGCTTCTGGACCGCCGAGACGACCCACTGCGTGCCCGCCGCGCGTGACGGGCTCATGTCGGGGGAGTCACACGACGGGCAGAGCGCGGGCGCTTTTTCGGCGTGACCGCATTGGTGGCAGCGCAACACGTAGCGTTCGCGGTGGTAGCGTAGCGGCAGGTCGCAGTTGGGGCAGCCCGCGAGCCAGTCGCACTCGGCGCAGCGCAGCGCGGCGGAGAAGCCGCGGCGCGGCGCGAGCAGGACCGCCTGACGCTCCCGCGCCTCGACCTGTTTGAGCACCTTGATGAGATCGGTGCTGAGGGGCCAGCTCTGCCCCTGGGTGAGGTCGACGGTGTGGACCCTGGCGGGGGGCGTGGGCAGGGTGACGACCGCACTACGCTCGTCCTTACGTCCAGCTTGACCGTCCCGTATTCGCCCATCTCGAGAGTCACACTGGCTTAAAAAGCGGTGCGCCTCGGGCGTGGCGAGCGCGTCCGCGAGGACCAGTTTGGCTCCGGCGGCTTCGGCGAGGAGCCGCGCGGCGGTCGGCACGAAGACGCGGCAGCCCTGCGCGAGCTTGTAGGAGCTGGAGCCCTCCTCGAGCACCACCACCCGCGCCAGCGGTTCTAGGGGCGCAAGCAGCGCCAGATAACTCCCGACCAAAACGACAGGCTCGCCCGCGCGAAGCTCCGACCACAAGCGGCTGCGCTGCGCGTCGGACAGCTCGCCGGAGAGGACCTGAACGCGCACGTGGGCGGCTAAAATTGCAGCCGTTTCCTCCAGGTACGCGCCCTCCGGCACGAGGACCAGCACACTCTCGCCGCGCCGCAGGTCTTCGCGCAGGAGGGGCAAGAGCGCACGAACGCGGTCGCGGCGCAGCCCACCCGAGAGGCTGAAGTGACCCTCGGGCAGCGCGACTTGTTGATGTGACTCGTCCGCGATCACGTCGTCACCTAAGTAGCTCGGCAGCGCGGGCGGCGGCGCGTCTCGCTGCGCGTAGCCCGCGTACCCCTTCTTGACGAGCGCCCTCACCGCGCTCTCGGGAACGTCCGCCTCGCGGCTCAGCGCGGCGGCGCTCTGGGCGTGCTCGAAGCGCCACAAGACCTCCAGCGCCCACCGCTGATTCGCCTGCGGCTTGCCGCTCAGCGCATCGTCGGCGCGGCGGCGCGGCTCCAAGACCTGCACCTGCTTTACAGTGACGCGCACGCGCTCAGCCAGGAGTCCCTGCCGCCGCAAGAGGTCAAGCTCGGCGGACGACAGCCTGGCGGCGTCCGTCCAGCGCTCAGACGGCACGGCGTCAACCTCGGCTAACGCGCGCACCTCGTGTAAGAGCGGCTCGCTGAGGCCCGTCGGCAAGAGGTTGGCGAGCACGGTGCCCTCCGGCGCACAGGTGTGCCGCGCGACGCGCCCGATCAGGGCGAGCCCGGCAGCCGACAAAAAGGGTTGCGCGTCTAAAGCGGTGATAACCTCGCGCAGCTCGAGCGCCGCTGCCCCGCGCAAGGGCTCCGCCCCGACGACCAGCCCGGTCCTCACGCCGCTCTGCCAGGGCACGACCACGCGGCACCCCGCCTGCGGCGCCGCTTCGCCGTGCGGCGGCAAAAAGGTAAAAGGCGGCAGCGGCAGGGGCAAGAGGACGCGCAGCGACAGGTTCGGTGAGGTGCTGGATGAGGTGCCGGGCACACCTCATCATACCGCGTCACTCTGCGCAAAAGGCGGACCGTGTACCGGGCGATATAGGAGCAGTAGAGCGACCCTATGCGTTAAACTCGCGACGTGGTTTCACGATGCGTGATATGCGGCTCTGTAGCCGGCATACCGCTAGCACCTGAACAAGGAGGCGTCAAGATGCGTAAAAGAGTGATCAAGAGGTCCGCCGACGCGCCGGATGGCGACTGGCTGGATTTAGAACGTTTAGCCCAGGTCGAAGTGACCTCCGAGGAGACGGCGAACCCTATTGAAGCGGCGTTATTGCCCGGTCACGGTTCGGGCTGGCGGGCGTCGGAGCCGGGCGAGCAGCGCCTTCGCCTCCTCTTTGACGAGCCCCAACGCTTAAGGCGAATCGCCCTCGCGTTCCACGTTCAAGAGACGCGCACACAGGAGTTCGTGCTGCGCACGACGTCGGCGTCGGGCGACACCCGCGACGTCGTGCGGCAGCAGTACAACTTCAGCGCGGGCGGGGCGACGCGAGAGGACGAGGATTATAAGGTTGAGCTTGAGGATGTGGCGGCGCTCGAGCTGATCATCACGCCGGATGTAAGCGGCGGGGAGGCTAGGGTGTCGTTGGAGTGGTTGCGTCTAGCTTGAGAAGGTAGACTTCCTATAGACTGCGCTTCAGAATTTTGTCAGAACGCTCGCCTTATTATTCTTTCAAGGAGAGACGAGCATGTTAGATGAGCACAATGCCACCGCGCAGAACTATATCTTAAAGCTTTTACAGAGGCTCACACGCCATCATGGAACTTTCAGCATCGTAGGGGTTGCGACCACGTTCTCAGTCGGTTTTTCGCTCCTATTTACCGTACTCTTCAGCGTATATTTCAGAGGACATGTTCCGCCTACTAGCCTGGTTATTGGCGGAACAGTTCCGCTCATCGTCTCACCGCTCGCGCTCTACAGCTTCGTCGCCCTCGTCCACCGGCTCGACCGAGCTGAAACGCACCTCCGCCGCTTGGCAAGCGAGGATGACTTAACAGGTGTTTATAACCGGCGGCATATTCTCACGCTCGCCGAACATGAGTGGGCGCGTGTAGAGCGCTACGGCGGCTCGTTTTCGCTCATTGTGCTGGATGTGGATCATTTCAAGCGAGTCAACGATACCCACGGTCATGCCGCGGGCGACAAGGTCTTGCAGACGCTTGCAAGCGTGTGTCGTACGCAGATGCGCCACACGGACATAGTTGGACGCTTAGGCGGTGAAGAGTTTCTCATCGTGCTTCCCAACACCGATGAATGTGCGGCTGTCCGCGCTGGAGAACACTTGCGCTCGACTTTAGCAGCTACGGCTATAAAAGTTGAAGATCGCCAGCTCAAGGTTACCGTTAGCCTAGGTATCGCCTCGCATCACGACCACGCGGCGACGGTGAGCCTCGAGAATCTCATTAAGGAGGCAGACGACGCCCTCTACGCAGCCAAAACAGCGGGGCGCAACCGAGTGAGACGAACAGCTTAGCGCGTTTGAGCGCGCGTTCGGCTACGCCTCTGTCTCGCATGAAGCCAAGTCGGTATCATTTTACTAGCCTAAACCCGCGCTGACGCCGCCTCGAAATCCTCCTCGACTTCGTCTTTGGTTGAGGTCGAAGGTAAGCTTGACGCGAGACCTGAGCGAGGTGGTGTACCTCGCTCAGATCTCGCCATACTGAAATCTAGTTGCTCGGCGTAGGGAAAGCCGTCATCAGGTGCGCGAAGGTCACCTCGCCCATCGCGCCCGGCATCTCGCCGTGCGTCATATCGTCCGCGTGGTAGGCGACGACGAGGTCTCGGTAGTCGTTCTCGGCGGGCACCGCGAACTCAAAGGTGGCGTTTCCTTGGGCGTCCGCGCGGAATTCGTTGGGCACGCCTCCTGCAGGTCCGACCTCTTGTCCAGCGGAGGTACCTGCGATGCCAGGGATGACGTACCAGGTGGTGTAGAGCCCGTCCGGGACCAAGCCGCTCGCCTCGAGGCGCACTGTATATTCACCCTCGGACTGCGACGCAACAGAGGCCGTTCCGCTCGCCTCTTGCCAGCGTTCCTCGGTGTAGGCTTCGGGCGTCCCACTGTCCGTCGTCGCGGACAGTTCGGCAGACGCCGCCATGTCGCTCGTCCCTCCCGTGTCCTGAGCGAAACCTAAACTCAGCGTGACCATGATAAGTATAACGGTGACTCTATTCATTTTGAACCCCTTTCGGACCCTATTGGAGCACCTTTGCGCTCGAGTTTGCCGTCAAGTGCTTGACCCCGTCAAATAGGCGACACGAGCCTGAACGCATAACTTCAAGGCGTTCATGATTTGGCAGCGCTCGTGGTGGATGAGGAACGCTCGCCACGCCGCACCTTCATCAATCCTCACCAACGCTTGTCATCCTGGTATCCTAGAACGAGGAGCCCTGCTTCGGCGCACTCTCATGCACCATCAACCTCTCGACCTCGCAGGGACACGCGACTTGAATACGCTGAAAAATATAGGAACGGCTACGCTACCATCCAGACTTTACGACGCTGTCAAAGGGAAAACCGCTAGAGGCGCACTCGGCACGTTTGCGCTCAAGGTAGGCGGGACGGGGCTGGGGTTCGCCTCGAGCATCCTACTGACCAACCTCTTAGGCGCGACCTCGTTTGGCGCGTACGCGCTCGCTTTTGCTTGGGTTAATTTGCTCACCATTCCGGCGGTACTCGGCTTGGGTGAACTTTTGGTGCGAGAGGTGTCCGTTTATAAAACCAAAAACGCTTGGGGACACCTCAAAGGTATCTTGAGGTGGGCGAACGGCGCGGCACTCCTCGCCTCGCTCCTGATTGCGCTCACCGCAACGCTCGTCGTCTGGAACGCTCGAGGACTCTCGACCTCTTCTTTAGCGCTCATCATCGCGTTCAGTTCATTGCCCTTAGCTGCGCTAACACTTGTGAGGCAAGCGGCACTAAGAGGTCTCAACCGCGTGGTTGCGGGGCAAGTTCCCGAGATGCTGGTGCGCCCGGTTTTGCTCATCGTGTTCGTGGTTGGGGCTTACCTCTCCGGCTCGGAGTTCAACGCGGAGTTCAACGCGGCGTGGGCGGTTGGCATGTCCGTTGCAGCGACGGGCGTATCGTTTCTAGTCGGCGCGTGGCTCTTGCGGCGGGCGTTGGCTCGAGAGGTCGTCCAAGCTATTCCTCAATATCAGATGGGAACCTGGCTTCGCAGCGCCCTGCCCTTTCTGCTCATCGGCGGCGTGCTGATCATTAACGCCCGCACCGACATCATCATGTTGGGCTTTTTGGGCACGCAGACCGAGGTGGGTATCTATAGAATCGTGGCGCAAGGCGCGGCGCTCATCGCGTTCGTGTTAGCAGCAGTGAACGCGGCGCTCTCACCCGTAATCGCGAAGCTCTACGCGCAGGGAGAGCGGGAGAGGCTCGAGGCGACCATCCGCCGCACCACCCGCATCATCTTTCTCTGCTCGCTCCCGCTTGCTTTGGGGCTTATCGTTTTCGGAGGACCCTTCTTGCGCATCTTCGGACCCGAGTTCCCCGCTGGTCACGCCGCTTTAACTGTGCTGAGCGTCGGCTTTCTCATAGACGCCGCCGCTGGCTCAGTCGGGCAGATGCTCAACATGACCGGGCACGAGCGCGACTCCGCCAAAGCAATCGGCGCGAGCGCCGTCCTAAACGTCGCTTTGAACCTCTTGCTCATTCCGCGCTTGGGGATGGTCGGCGCAGCCACCGCCACCGCGACCAGCATGGCGGTCTACAACACGCTCTTAGCCGCGTTCGTTTATAAACGCTTCGGCTTCTACTCTATTCTGGGGCTCATCGACGTGCGTAAAAATGAGAAGGAAAGTTTATGACGGAATCAACCACCTCACCTACGAAGGCAGCAAGTAAACTCGTTTCCCGCCAGATGCCCAACTTTCTGATCATCGGCGCGGCGAAAGCAGGCACGACGGCGCTGCACGCCTACCTCAAGCAGCATCCGCGGGTGTACGTCTCGCACACCAAAGAGACGAACTTTTTTGCCTTAGAGGACCAACCCTTAAACTTCACCGGACCCGGCGATGACGAAGCCGTCAACGACTTTTCCGTGACCTCTTTAGAGGCGTATCACGCGCAGTATGACGGCGTCACGGATGAAATCGCGCTAGGCGAAGCCTCACCTCTCTACCTCTACAGCGAACGCGCTGTAAAGCGCATCGCTCACTACGTCCCTGACACCAAAATCATCGTGATGCTGCGCAACCCTGCCGAGCGCGCTTACGCAAGCTTTCTCCACCTCATCCGCGACGACCGCGAGCCGCTCCGCGACTTCGAACAAGCCTTGCGCGAAGAGGACGCCCGCGTCGCCGCAGGCTATGAGCACATTTGGCACTACCGCCGCTTGGGGTTTTACTACGAGCAACTGAGCCGCTACTACGCGCACTTCCCGGCTGAGAACATCAAGGTCTATCTGCAAGAAGACCTCAAGAGTGATTCCGACGCCCTCTTCCGCGACCTCTTCGAATTCTTGGGCGTAGACCCCAACTTCAAGCCCGACACCTCTTTGAAGCTCAACGTCTCGGGTGTGCCCAAAAATCAGGCGCTTCACAGCTTCTTAGCGAAACCCAACTGGTTCAAGTCCACGTTTAAGCACCTCATCCCTGACGCCATGCGCCACAAGCTCATCACCAACGTGCGGCAGAACAACCTCGCCAAGCCGCCCTTGGACCCGAAGGTCAAGGCGGAACTCACCGAGCTTTACCGCGAGGACATCCTCGAGCTGCAAACCTTGATTGACCGTGACCTATCAGCGTGGCTGAAGACGCCACAGAACGTAGACTGATAGAGCGACTATGAACTATTTCACAACGACTTCAAAAGAAAGTAGACCTCTATGAATGTAGATTGGATAATCGTCGGCGCGGGCTTTACAGGCGCGACGTTGGCGGAGCGCATCGCCACGCAACTGGATCAAAAGGTGCTCCTCGTGGACCGCCGCGACCACATCGGCGGCAACGCCTACGACGAGCACGACGAATACGGCGTGCTCGTCCACAAGTACGGACCGCACATCTTCCACACGAACTCGCAGAAGGTCTGGGACTACCTATCCAACTTCACCGAGTGGCGACCTTACTATCACCACGTATTGGGCGTGGTGGACGGGCGAAAAGTGCCGTTGCCTTTCAACCTCAACGCGCTCTATATGCTCTTTCCGCCGGACTATGCGAAGCGGCTCGAGTGCCTCCTCCTAGAGCACTACGGCTTCGGCGTCAAGGTGCCGATTCTCAAGATGAGGGAGAGTGACAGCAAGCCGCTGCAAGAACTCGCCGACTACATCTATCAAAAGGTCTTCTACGGCTACACCACCAAGCAGTGGGAGCTGACGCCCGAGGAGCTTAGCCCGTCCGTGACGGGGCGCGTGCCCGTTCACATCAGCCGCGATGACCGCTACTTTCAGGACACCTACCAGGCGATTCCGAAATACGGCTACACGCAGCTCTTCAAGCGGATGCTCAAGCATCCGAACATCCGTGTGCTGCTCAACACGCCTTATCAGGATATTGCCGAAGAGGTTACGTACAAGCAGATGGTCTACACCGGACAGATCGACGCCTACTTTGGTTATAAACATGGCGCACTGCCGTACCGGAGCGTGCGCTTCGGATTGACGACGCTCGACGAAGCGCAACATCAAGAGGTCGGCACGGTCAACTACCCGAACGAGTACGAGTTCACCCGCACGACGGAGCAAAAGCATCTGACGGGGCAGAAGTTGCCCAAAACCACGCTCGTCACGGAGTATCCACAGCGCTACGTGTTGGGCGAAAACGAGCCGTACTATCCGATTCCACGCGACGAAAACCGCGAGGTGTACGAGAAGTATTTGGAAGAGGCGAAGGAGCAGGACAACGTCATCTTCGCGGGCCGCTTAGGCGACTACAAATACTACAACATGGACCAAGCGACGGGGCGGGCGCTGAGCCTCTTTGAAAGGATGGTGAAATGACCTCTTCTACTCTGAGAGATACGGGCGTTGTGCCCGAAAGGGAAGCGCCGAAGAAAACGGTGAAAATCTGCGCTGTCGTCGTGACCTATAACCGCAAAGAACTCTTAAAACGCTGCTTGGACGGCATTCTAAATCAGTCCTATCCGGTGAGTCACATTCTGATTGTGGACAATGCGAGTACGGACGGGACACCGGAGATGTTGGCGCAGGAGTATTCAGGGCTCGAGCTTCTCGTCCTGTCTGAAAACACCGGCGGCGCGGGCGGCTTTCACGCGGGCTTCAAACGTGCCGCCGAAATCGACTGCGACCTCATTTGGGTGATGGACGACGACGCGCTGCCCTCCGAGGGCGCGTGCAAGGCGCTCGCCGACTTTTACGACGGCAAAAATGCGCTTGTCAACCCGTCGCTTCCTTACGAGAAAAAAGGCGAACTTGCGGCGACTGAACCCGTCGAGGAAGAGTTCGGCATCTTCGTCGGCATGGCGCTGCCGCGTACGCTGGTGGAAAAAATCGGCTACCCGCACGCGCACTACTTCATCTACCACGACGACTTGGAGTATTCCTTCCGCATCCACAAAGCGGGCGCGAAAATCCTGCGCCTTCCGTACGGACCTATCTATCACGCCGACATGAAAAAAGTCCCCCGCGAAGACGTGAACATCTTAGGGCGCAAGGTCAGCGTGCCCGAGCAGCCGAGTTGGAAGCTCTACTACGACTACCGCAACCTCGTCTTCCGACGCGCCGAACACGAAGGGTATATAGGCGCGAAGTTCAAGGCGGTGAAGGTCATCGTTTTGGGCGCACTCTTGAAGATATTCGGCAAGGAAAAGCATCAGGAGAAGGCGGCGATGATTTCTAAAGCGGGTATAGACGCACTGCTAGGGAGAAGTGGGCGCAGAGTTACGCCCTGACTTCTCGTTATACCTAAGTAAACGTGACTTCCTCTACGAATTCTAACCGTAGTATCTGCGCTGTTGTCGTGACCTTCAATCCGGGTGAGAGGTTACTCGAGAACATCACCGCCCTACGCCCTCAAGTGCAAGAGGTCGTGGTGGTGGATAATGCCTCTACGGACCTGGGACCCATCCAACAGATAGAACAATGTGGCGTCAAAGTTTTCTATAACCAAGAGAACTTAGGCGTCGCCGCTGCCTTGAATATCGGCACGAACTACGCTTTAGAACGGGGCTACACCTGGATTGCTACGTTTGACCAAGACAGCAAGCCGCCGCCTGAATTTGTGAAGAGGTTGTTGGAGACGTACAATCTCTATCCCGATAGAGAGCACATCGCTATTCTCTCCCCCGTCTACCGCGACGAGGCGACAGGGACAGTCTTTCAACACGGTGAACAAGATGGTGAACCGTTTCAAGAGATTATCTCAACGATGACTTCGGGAAATCTGGTTAAAGTGGACGCACTCGCTAAAATAGGACTTTTCGAGGAAGACCTCTTTATCGACTACGTAGACCACGAGTTCTGCTTACGTGCTCGACGTGAGGGGTTTAGGGTGCTCGAGTCCCGCACCGCTATCCTGAACCACAACTTAGGCGAGACGGAGAAGTACGAGCGGTTTGGCTTGACCTTCCACGCCACAAACCATAGTCCGCTGCGCCGCTACTACAACGCACGCAACCGTCTTGTGGTTTACCGCCGTTATCTTCTATCAGAAACGCGCTGGGTGCTGCGGGACATGCTCGGATTTTTCAAAGAGGTCAGCAAGATTATTTTGATCGAAGAGAGCAAAAGGGAGAAGCTCTCCGCAGTAGGTGAAGGACTTTGGCACGCTCTAACGGGAAAGATGGGCAAACGTGGCTGAATCTCAAGCTGCGCCCAAAGTCTTTATCGTCATCCTCAACTGGAATGGGCTGGCGGACACGTTGGACTGCCTCGAGTCGCTAGCGGGGCTCGAGTATCCCAACTTCGAAGTTATCGTGGTGGATAACGACTCCTCGGACGACTCAGAAGAGGTCTTGAAAGGGCGCTATCCGCAGCACATCATTATTCAGAGCGGAGCAAATTTGGGCTTCGCCGGAGGGACGAACGTCGGTTTGCGGTATGCGCTTGAGCATGGCGCGGACTACGCTTGGCTTTTGAATAACGACACGCTCGTCGAGCCGGACGCGCTTACAGAGCTTGTGAAGAGGATGCAAGAAAAATCGGATGCGGGGCTCTGCGGCTCCACGCTCGTCTATCATCACGACAGGAGCAGGGTTCAGGCGTACGGTGGCGCGACCTATAACAAGTGGCTCTCCACCTCGCGCCACATCGGGCAGGACGCGCCAAAAGGTCAAGAGGTCAACACCGAAGAGGTCGAGTCGCAACTGGATTACCTTGTGGGCGCGTCGTGTTTGGTCTCGAGACCCTTCTTAGAAGAGGTCGGGCTCATGTCGGAGGACTACTTTCTCTACTACGAAGAGGTGGACTGGGCAGCGCGGGCGAGGGGACGTTACACGCTCGCATTTGCGCCTAAGAGCGTCGTCTATCATAAAGAGGGTGGGTCTATAGGTTCGTCCAGCGACGGCGCGAAGAAGAGCCGCTTAGCCGACTACTACGGCGTCCGCAACCGCCTCCTCTACACGCGCAAACACGCGCCCGAAGCCCTGCCGAGCGTCTACCTCGGGCTGCTCGTCACGCTTGCTAAACGTGTCCAGCGCAGGCAGTGGGAACGCATTCCGATGATTCTGGGGCTTGTGTTTGAATCCTTTAGACCTAAGCAGGCGAGAACGTGACGCTTTACGTGCGTGGGCTACGCAAGTCGGAGGCGGGCTACGCGCTACGCTTGCCGCACGCTTTTTTGGCGTTTTCGTTTCTCTATCTTGTCTTGGGCAACAGCACGCGGCTTGTGCCGACGTCGCCGGGCACGGACAACTTACCCCTGAGCGAGTTCGGGCTCTACGCGCTTACCGTAGGCTGTCTTATGTTTCACCGCAAGCTGCTCCTCTTCTTGCTGAGGAGCTTGTTGCCCTTCACGCTCTTTCTCGCTCTGTCGTCAGTCTATGGAGCGATGCTCAATGGGTTTAGCATGTCGGCGCTCTTTTACAGCGTGCGCTTGGTTCTTCTCGTCGCGGCGGGGCTCACGGCTGGCTACTATCTCTTTAGCCTCTTTCGGCGCGACCTCTTAAAAGTACTCGAGTATTTTCTCGTCACGTACCTCTGCACCGCGCTACTTGCCTTCGTCATCTACGTGATGTTTCCAGACTCTCGCGACCTCTGGGCGTTCTTGCGAGGTTTCGGCGTCGAGTTTTTCGGCGACCCGCACCAAAGGCGACTCGTCTCGCCCTACTTCGACCCGAACTACTACGGGGCGATCGCGGTGTTTCCTTTTACTTTGAGCGTTTTAGCCTATCAGCATGCTTGGAAAACGCGCTATCTCCTGCTCGCGGGGCTCTTCGCGGTGTCGGTGGTCTTGACGGGCTCGAGGAGCGGTATCGCCACCCTCGCTGCCGTGGTCGGCGTGTTCGCTCTGTCGGGCGCGCTGCACCTCGTGACGAAGCGGCGCGTTAAGCGCTCACTGCTCGCCGTTATTCCTGCAGCGCTGTTTCTCTTTGCGCTTGCCAGCCCGGTTTATCTAAGCGCCCTCACGCGCACCTGGTCGCGCATCGCGGCGGTGAGCACGGACGCTTCGGCGCAAGCTCGCTTCAGTTCTTTCGAGCTAGGCTTTTCGCTCTTCGCTGAGCAGCCCTTTTTCGGTGTAGGCTACAATTACCTCTTGATTTACGCGCAAAGGGCGAGAGGGCTCACCTCGTTGGATTCGTCTTTGCAGGTGATTCTGGTCAATTTTGGCGCAGTGGGGACGCTCTTTATCGCCGCGCTCGTTTTGGCGTGGGGCGTGACCTTGTGGCGGCGGCTTTCTCCCGAACACGCTTTCGCTTTCCGCTGCCTCCGTTACTTTCTACTCTACCTCTTGGTGATTGTCGTCTTCACGAGCCAGTTCAACAACGTGCTTTTCTACCAGTTTTGGCTCTTTCCGGTGCTCGCTCTAGCGACGTATTTAATGCGCTACACCTCTTCTTTGAATATGGATACAAGACTTGACACTCACCCCTAAGATATTAACTATTGACGTTCGCGCCTTGCACAACTCGGGCATCGGCACCTATATTCAAAACCTCTTGCCGAGGCTTGTCGCGGCGAAGCCCAAGCTGAGGTTTCACCTCTTAGGGTCTACGGCTGACCTCTCTAAATTCACTTGGACGGATGCCCCTAACGTTACGGTGACGGACTGCGGCTCACCTCTTTATTCGGTCAGGGAGCAGCTCGAGCTTCGCCAGAAAACGCCCTCAGAAACCGACCTCTTCTGGTCGCCGCACTACAACGTCCCTATTCTTTACAGCGGCAAGCTCCTCGTTACCGTCCACGACGTTTTTCACCTCGCCCAGCCGGATATGAGCGTGCCGAAAAAACTCTACGCCAAAGGGATGTTTCGCGCAGTCAGGCAGAAAGCCGACGCCATCGTGACGGTATCCGAATTCAGCAAAGATGAGCTTATACGTTTGACAGGGCAGGGCAAGCAAGAGGTGACGCCGATTCATATAGGCGTGGATGAGGCGTGGTTCGACGTTCCCGACAGACCGCGTCCTTACGGAAAGCCGTATATCCTCTTTGTCGGCAGCGTCAAGCCGCACAAGAACGTAGGAGGGCTCGTCCGGGCATTGGCGCTCGCGCAACATAAAATCCCACACGACCTCGTCATCGTCGGACGGCGCGAAGGGCTCCTCACAGCAGACGAAGAGGTTGCGGCACTGGCGCAGTCACTAGGCGAGCGGGTTCACTTTACGGGTTTCGTTCAGGACGAGCACTTAAAACAGTTCGTCAAGCACGCGGACGCGCTCGCGCTGCCCTCCTTTTACGAAGGCTTCGGTCTGCCCCCTTTGGAGGCGATGGCGTGCGGCTGCCCCGCTCTGGTTTCGAACGCCGCCTCGCTGCCCGAAGCTTGCGGCGACGCTGCGCTCTACTGCGATCCACATAGCCCGGAGGACATTGCGGAGAAGCTCGTCTTGCTCACGGAGGATAAAACGTTGCGAACATCGCTTAGACAAAAAGGGTTAGAGCGTGCAAGGCGGTTCACGTGGGAAGCTTGTGCCGAGAAGACGTTGGAGGTTTTGGAGAAAACGCTAGACGCATAGAGCGTCGCACTAACCTGATTGATGGAGCAGCTTTATCCTCGCTCATTGACCACAACGTGAAACAGGACTACAACCGAAGGATGAATTTAGAACTCTCTGAGCAGGTGCAAACCTTTGCGAGGTCGAGGGTAGAAACCGGACACTTCTCCGATAAAGGGGAAGCGGTGACGTACCACCTTGAAACGTTGCGGGCGCAAGAGATAGTGAAGGAGCTAGAAGGATGAGCGAGCAAGATTACACCCTGAGCAGCGGCAACGTCTTCGCTGATCTGGGGCTCGAGAACCCCGAAGAGTTACAACTGAAAGCGAAGCTAACCCACCTCATCGACCGCATTGTGAAGCAACGGGGCTGGACGCAGCAGCAGACCGCCGAGGTGCTAGGCATCAAGCAGCCGGACGTGTTCGCGCTGAGCTGAGGACAGCGCCTAGAACATTACTCCGCCGAACGGCTGATGCACTTCCTCAGCAGGCTACAGCAAAAGGTGACCATCACGGTGAGTAGTGAGGAGTTGCCGCCGGAAGAGATTGCGATAGCAGCGCAGGTATTAGGTGAAGAGCCTCGAGCACACTGAAGCTATAAAAGTGATACGTTCTGTTTCATGGACGCTATGACCTTTAATCTACAAAATGAACAGAGCAACAAGGCACTTGAATGAAAGTCGCCATCGTCCACGACTGGCTCGTCACGTACGCCGGAGCCGAGCGTGTATTAGAACAGATGCTGGACCTCTACCCGGACGCCGACCTCTTCAGCACCATCGATTTCTTGCGGACGGGGGAGCGCGACTTCATCCGCAACAAGTCCGTCCAGACCTCCCTCATCCAGCGTCTGCCCTTTGCCGAGAAGCGTTACCGGCAGTTTCTGCCGCTCATGCCACTCGCGGTGGAGCAGTTTGACCTGTCACGCTACGACCTCGTGCTCTCGAGTTCTCACGCCGTCGCCAAAGGGGTCATCACCGGACCCGACCAGCTTCACATCTCGTACGTCCACTCCCCGATTCGCTACGCCTGGGATTTGCAGCATCAGTATCTCAAGGAGGCGAATTTAGATACAGGTCTCAAGGGCTGGGCGGCGCGCTACATGCTCCACCGGATGCGGCGCTGGGATTTGGGAACCGCCAACGGGGTGGATCACTTTATCGCTAATTCGCACTTCATCGCGCGGCGCGTGTGGAAGGTCTATCGGCGCGAGGCGGAGGTGATCTATCCCCCGGTGGACACCTCGTCGTTCGAACTGCAAAAGGCGAAAGAGGACTTTTATGTTACCGCCTCGAGGCTAGTGCCTTACAAAAAAATCGACCTCATCGTGGAGGCGTTCGCGCGAATGCCGGACAAAAAGCTCGTCGTGATCGGCGAGGGACCGGACCTCACCAAAGTTCGCGCCTTCGCGGAGCCGAACATCACCCTGATGGGCTTTCAACCCTTCGAGGTACTTAAAGACCATATGCGGCGGGCTAAAGCGTTTGTGTTCGCCGCCGAAGAGGATTTCGGCATCGTCCCAGTTGAGGCGCAAGCGTGCGGCACGCCCGTCATTGCCTTTGCGAAAGGTGGCGTGTTGGAGACCGTCAAAGGGTTGGATGCGGACAGTCCGACGGGTGTTTTCTACGACTCGCAAGAGGTCTCTTCACTGGTTGACGCGCTCGAGCGGTTTGAAGAAAGCGGCGAGAGGTTCAAACCTGCCGAGATTCGCTCGCACGCGCTCACCTTTAGTCAGGAGCGTTTCAAGGAGAACTTAAAGAGGTTTGTCGAGGCACGTTATGAGGAAAGAAACCGGTAGACTAACGTTATGACGCTCGAGATTACAGACGGCGATATCACCAAGTTTGAGGTAGACGCGGTTGTCAATGCGGCGAATTCTGCCCTTAGTGGTGGGGGTGGTGTGGACGGTGCGATCAACCGCGCGGCAGGTCCAGAACTCGTCAAAGCGAGCCGCAAGTTGGGTCCTATCTCAGCGGGCGAGGCAGTCATTACGAATGGCTTCAATTTGCCTGCAAAGTATGTGATTCACGCGGTAGGTCCGGTGTGGCAGAGTGGCGACAGTAACGAGCACGAGCTATTGGCGAGCTGTTATAAGAGGTCTTTAGAGCTTGCCAACGAGCATGAGGTCAATAGCATCGCCTTTCCCGCCATCAGTTGCGGCGCGTACCGTTTTCCGGTCCACCAAGCAGCGAAAGTCGCCATTGATAGCGTGCTCGAGTTTTGCGAATCTCACGACACATGTCCATCTGAAATCTATTTAGTCTGCTTCGACCCCAAAGTGAAGCGGGCGTATGAGCGCTACTTTGAGACGCTCGGGTGAAGATTAGAGCCTCGAGAACCCCTCCGCCTTCACGTGCGTCTCTTTAGACTTGCGCACCCGCACCTCGACATCGAGTGAGGAGTCTCTGCCGCCGCGCCGCAAGCCGCGCACGGGTGGTAAGTCGTCGTAGTCGCGCCCGACGCCGATTTTGATGTGCGCTTCGGTGACTTGGCAGCCGTTGGTGGGGTCGAAACCGACCCAGCCGCTGCCGGGGACGAACGCCTCGACCCAAGCGTGCGACGCTGCCGCGCCGATCAGCTCCTCATCAGGTATGTTCGGGTTGCTGTGAATATAGCCTGAAACGTAGCGGGCGGGAATGTTTGCGGTGCGGCACAGAGCGAGCATGGCGTGGGCGAAGTCCTGGCAGACACCTGTGCTGTTCTCAGCGAACTCGACGAGCGGGGTGTCAACGCGGGTGGCGTTGGGCTTATAGATGAAGTGGTTGTTGAGGTAGATGTTCAAGTTGTTCAGATAGGTGACCATATTGTCGTCCTCTTTGAGAGGTAGCGCGCCGAAGACACTAGGCCAGTTGCGGTTCATCGGGACGCGCTTTGTAGGCGCTAAATATTCGAAGAAGCGGTGTCGCAACTCGGGGAGGGTCTGCGCCGAGACCGCTAAGGGCGCAGGCGTTGGGTAGGTCAGCACCTGTGAGCGCGCCTCGATGCGCAACTCGGTGTGGTCGCTCGGCAAATGGAAGTGATGGATGAGGTTGTCGTAGTAGTCCTTGCGGCTGCGCACAGGCGCTTTCGGGCTGATGGTGAGTTCGAAGGCTAGGAGGGTCTGGCGGTAGTCGTCGGCGGGGCGCAGCCAGAGTTCGTTAAACGAATCCCAAGCGGGCTCGCCGTAGTGATATTGGGTGATGTGCGTTATGTCTAGGTGCATAAATGTCCTTTATATGCGGTGAGCGCGTCAGCGGTGAGAGGACGGGGTCGCGTCACTGCGCCTCCCGTGTTTTCCTCCGAGCTTGTTCTTACACGGATTCCGGTTGATGATTACGCAAACGCTTACAGAGTCGACGCCACAATCATCGGAGTCCGTAGTTTCTACTCGTTGCGCTCGGGGTAATTTCTACGAGAATGACCTGAAAACGGTATTACCATCTCGGCGTCACCGTTAGGTAAAGCCCTGAGAGAACCCCCGCGCAAGTATAGCGTAGGGGTCCGTGCGGGTTCGTTGACTGTCGTGCAATTATGCGCCGTTAGTAAGGAAGGCCTAGCGCAGCTCGAGCGTGACGCCGCTACGCCGCTCGCCGTCGCGCAGGCTGAGGGTGGTCTGGGCGCTCAGACCGTCCGCTGCCGCCTCTAGGCGGTAACGCCCCGCAGCCAGGTCCTCTAAGCTGTAGGCGGACGAGCCGCCGTAGAGGTCGAGCGTGACGGTCGCGAGGTCACTGTCGGACACGCCTTCGCCGCTCGCTGTGACGCTCACCTGGTCGCCGGGTCCAGCCATTCCGAGCGACCGCTCGGCGCGCAGCACGCCGCGCCCATACTCGTCTCGGCTCATCGCGTCGTCAAGGTAGGCACCTGATAAGAGCCTCTCCTCGACCTGTATGGCGCTTAAGCCGGGCTCGCGGCTGAGGATGAGCGCCGCCGCGCCCGCGACCATCGGCGTGGCGAACGAGGTGCCGATGGCGGTCTCGTAGCGGCTGCCCGGCGCGGTGCTGAGAAGTCCGTAGCTGCCCCTGTTGCAGCTCGCCGCCGCCGCTTCGCCGCCCGGCGCAACGAGGTCCACGCCGCCCGGCCCGTTGCGCTCGCCGACGCCGTAGTTCGAAAAGCATGAGCGCTCGAAGTCGCGGTTGATGGACCCGACGCCGATGACGCCGTTTGCAGCCGCGGGCGATAAGACGCCGCCCGAGCTGCCTCCTCGTCCGCTATTGCCCGTCGCGGCGACGACGACCGCGCCCCGACCTCTCGCCTCGTCGATGGCGCTCTGCACGATGCTGCTGCTAAAGTCTCCGCCCAAGCTGATGTTGACGACCCGTGCGGGGTTGCGGTTGACAGGGACGCCGCCCACCTCGAGCCCCACCGCCCAGCGAATCCCTTGGATAAAACTCTGCGAGGTCGCGCCCGTGCCTACGTCGTTGAAGAGCTTGACGGGCAGGAGCTTGACGCCGCCGTAAGCGACGCCCGCGACGCCGCGCCCGTTATCTCCGGCTGCGCCCGCGACGCCCGCGACGAGCGTGCCGTGGCTGTTGGCCGCGTCGCCGTAGCTGGGGTCTGGGTCGCTCGGCGCGTTCGCGCAGTCGCCGCTCGTCAAGGCGCAGAAATCGTAACCGGGCACAAAGCGGCTCGCCAAGTCTTCGTGCGAGAGGTCGAAGCCGGAGTCTAAAACCGCGATGACGACCTCGTCGCCCGTTTCCCTCTGCCAAGCGACGGGCAACCCTGCGGCTGAGAGCGCCCACTGTTTGCCCACGCTGGGGTCATTGGGTAGCGCTGCCGGGTAGAGGTAGTAGTTCGGCTCGGCGTGGAGGACGTCGGGGTCGCGCCTCAGCTCTGCGGCGACGTCTTCGACCTCTTTATCTCTGGGAATGGTTACGAGGTCGGGCTGCTGGTCAGCGCCCGCCTCTAAGAGGTCTAAGCCGAAGCGCTGGCGCACGGCTACTTTCATCTGCATTGCCCTCTGCGCTGCCTTCTGTGCTGACTGCGCACTCAGTTCGCCCGTTCGGTACTGCACGAGCACCTGCCCCGGTACGAAAGCGGGCTTCGCCGCTGCTCGTCCTTCCGCTGCGGAGAGCATGCCGAGGGACGTACGTTCTGAAGCGGCGGCTTGCGACGCGGCTTGCACCGAGATATCGGCGTTTGCAGTTCGCACGCTGCCCCGCACGCGGGCGCTACCCGACGCGTCGCTACCGCCTTCGCCCGCAATGCTCAGCCCAAGCTGCGTGCTGCTGCTCAGCCCGCCCGACGCGCCGCGCACCGTGAGTGCGTAGTTGCCGGGAACCGCGCGCTCGTCCGCCGTGACGCGCAAGGTCGGCTGCGAGGAGGTGTCGATAAGGACGGTGACGCCCGCCGGTTCGCCCGAGACGCTAAGTCCAATTGCCCCGTCCACACCACCACTCCGGTTGAAGGTGACGCGCACGTTCTCGCTCTCGCCAGGTGAGAGGTTGAGACTCGAGGGCGACAGCGCCACGCTAAATCCGGGTTGACTGTTGCTCGCCGCTTCGGTCACGAAGAGCGGAATCTGCACGGTATTACTCGTCCCGCCGCTCTTCCCTCTTACGGTCAAATCGTACTCGCCCGAGGGGGTCGTCTCGCTCACTTGAAGCGTCAACTCGCTCCGGTCGCCCGTAGTGCTCGGCGGGTCGAAGCGTCCCGCGACGCCTTCAGGCGCGCCGAAAAGCTCAAAAGTGACCGCGCCTTCAAACGTGCTGGCGCGGTTTACGCGGATCGGCACGCCCTTAACCTCGCCGCCGGGGTCCAAGCTATTGCCCGCGCTGTCGGTCGAGAGGGTGAAGCTGCCCTGCAAGGCTGGGTCGGCGGGCGGGTTAGGTTCGGGCGTCGTAGGGGGCGGCTGGGTCTGCACAGAACAAGCCGCAAGCCCGAGCGAGAGAGAAAATGCTAGGAGAAGTAGAAGGCGGAATCGTCTCATGTTCTAGTTATACTGCGCGCGGCTTAGGCTTTATGAACAGCGCTCAGCACGCCGTTCATCGTCGGTTAATTCACCTTGTTGTCGCGGCGTTCTTTACCCTGAACGAGCTTGTATCACGCAGATATTATTGGTCCTTAGGGTATGTGTTGGGTGACCTACGAAGCGAGTGCGTTGCTCCGCATCATCTCACTCACTGTGACCGGATCGCGCCTGCTAGTTCCCGCAGAGCGTCGCCGCGCCGAGCGCCCGGTCCGCGCACAGCACGCCTGCACCATATTCACTCGAGTTCATATAGCTAGGGTCGAAAAAGGTTGAAGCGAGCAGTTGCTGCTCGACCTCGTCCACGCTCCAGTCGGGGTTCTGGCTCCAGATAAGCGCCGCCACACCCGCGACGAAGGGTGCCGCCATCGAGGTTCCCGCTTGGCAGCCGTAGTTGTCGGTGCTCGTATCCGAGCCGAACGTACTAACAACTGAACCACAGTAACTCGGCCCAAAACCACCCGGAGCCATCAGGTCAACCGTGCGGTCCGAATCGCTGTAGGCTGAAAACGACGAGCGCGTATAGTCAGAATCGACCGAGCCTACCGCGAGCGCGTCCGGCGCATTCGCGGGCGCGAAGATGCCGTCTCCTTCCGCACCGCTTTTGACATTACCCGCTGAGACGACGGTCAAGACGCCTACTCGCCGCGCGTCGCGGATCGCTTCGTCAATGGTAATGATGTTGAGGGGTTCGCCGGTATCAGGGTCCCTCATACCGTCACTCCCTAAGCTCAGGTTAATGATCCTGGCAGGGTTGGGGTTGCGCTGCGCGCCGTCTACCCCCAACCCTGCCGCCCAGCGAATGGCCTTCGCCACTGCGCTGGTCGCCGTGCGCTCACTGTCGAGTCCTCGGTCGTCAAAGACTTTAACCGGGAGTAGTTTGACACCCGTATACGCCACACCCGCGACGCCTGCCCCGTTGTCGCCCGTTGCAACGGCGATGCCCGCGACGTGCGTGCCATGCGTTGTGCTAGCGTCCGACTTAGGCGAGCCGGGGTTAGGGTCGTTGTCCTGATTATAGAAGTCGCACCCTTGCACAATCCTGCCGCGCAAATCTTCGTGCGAGAGGTCGACGCCGCTATCTAACACGGCGAGGGTCACGTTGCTCTGCCCCGTTTCGATGTCCCACGCTTGCGGCAGACCGAACCCCAAAAGGTTCCACTGTTCGTCTATCAGGACGTCGCTCGGGATGGCTTGCATATAGAGGTAGTAGTTCGGCTCGGCGTAGGCGACGCGGGGGTCGGCGCTGAGCCTGTCGCGCGCAGCCTCCACGCTCTGTCCTGCGGGCAAGGCGACGAGGTCGGCGTAGTGAGCATTCGCCTCGAGCACCCGCAAGCCGTAGTCACGCTGCACCGCCTGTGAACGCGCCGCGAGCGTCGCTAATCCTGCCTCGGTTTTATAGCGCACCAGCAGTTGCCCCGGCACATAGGCGCTATCTGCCTGCGCCGAAGACGCGGTGAGCGGCCGCGCCGCGCTGCTAACGTCGGGGTAGCAGACGCCGGCGCTAGACCCGCCGCCGAAAATACCGCACGCGCTGAGAAGTAGGAGGAGAAGACAAGAGAAGGCAAGTTTAGGTAACATTACCCTAGTTTACCCCGCTTTAGTGGACCTGCAGTGAACAGAAGTCACCGTAGCCCAATCGGTAGAGACCGGTTCAGTGCAGGTTCGAGTCCTGTCGTCCCTACTCAAAATTTAGAGCCCCCACCGGGGTGGAGGCTCGCGCTGAAGATAGGGGACGGGTGTCTTCGCGTTGCGCCGCGTGGGGTCCGTCCCAAAGCTAAGGTACAGGAAACTCTCTTACAGCGTTCTTACTTATCTGTCGTCAAACACTTCAGCGTCGGGCGGGATGAGGCGCAGCTCTTCGGGGTTTAAGCCGCTGTCGACGGTGTAATCTTCGAAGGTGAGGTTAGCCAGGACGCTGCCATCACCCTGGACGAACTCGAGGCTATAAGGCAACCACTCCCCGTCGATAATCACGGCATTGACGTGGTCTATGGGACCCTCGTTGACGCCGTCGAAGCGGAGCCGGTAGGCGTTCCCGGCGGGGCTCTCCCCGTAGCCTTCGACGGTCGCGTCCCAGCCGTTAAAGAGCCTGCTCACGTCGGGCGTCGCGTTAAAGCTCCCCTCGACCTCGTCCTCGACTTCGGGGAAGAGCGAGCCGAGCGCGTCGGGGTCGCTGGCGTTAAGGATCGTGACCTGGTTGGTGACGTAGAGGTAGTTGTAAACGGCGTCGCCGTCCACCACGACGAAGTTATCCGCCAGCGCGTCGGGCTGATAGAACTCGGCGCGGGTGAGCTGCTCGTCGGCGACGAACTGCACGTCCACCTCTAAAGGAATCTCCGTACCGTCCGAATCGTAGAGGCTGCCCGTGACGAGGGTCGAGGCGTCTTGGGTGGCTTCGGCTTTCCTCTCCAACCGCTCCAAAATCTCGTCCGCGTTCAAATCTTGCGCTGAAACAGCGGCGAACGCAAATAGCGCCAAAAGGGTCAGGATAGTTTTCAAATTCAGGTTGCGTTTCATGTTCCTCCGTGGATGGGGTCTTAAAGGCATAACGCCCAGTTTACCCCGTGCTAAGTTGTCAAGCTGAGCGGCGTCCGACGTGCGGCGGCGCTTAAAGGGATTATGGCGAGCAGGGCTGAAGGCGGCGTGAGAAGAACGAGGCGTGAGGTTGGGACTTCGTTCATCTTGGGTCTAGGGCGACTCGAGAAGCGAAAAAGAGCACGTTTTAGCGGTTCGGTACTCTGTCAGTTAAAAGATGAGCCATGTCATTCTATTCACGAAGTCGCCAGTGGGAACGCAGTGACGCGAAGCCTTGCGTAACGAAGTGGAGCCCCCTTTCGGGGATGAACGATGAAAGAATCTCTGCATTCGCCTTCTTATCTAACGGAGAATGTAAGGCGAGACCCCTCGACTGCGCTGTGCTACGCTCGGGGTGACACAGTGTTGTAAAACTTAATTACCGGTGCACCAAGGACGATTGCAAAAAATTATGTGCAGCAAACGTCCATGAAGAGACCTTTAGGACCACCACATCCTCGTGAAAGTGGCTGTGCTACGCTCCTAGCAGGTATCATCTGGTCACCGACGTTCTTAGACAAAAAACCATCTATAAGCACGCACGTTTAGAGATGATATCTACGTGTTCCGTGCTTATTATGCTAGATACTTTGATAGAAAGGAACAGGTCATGAACTTGAAATTTTTCTTCAGCCTTCCCCTCTTACTTTTAGCTTTCGGCTTCGCGCAAGATGACGGCGCGGTCTTCTCGCCGCAGTCCATTATCGTCAACCCCGACCCTTCGTTTGAGGTCGAGGTCTTTGTTGACAGAGACGACTCGGGTCAGAGCGTGCCGAGCTACGACGTCGGCGAGGACATCCGCATTGGCGTGCGCACGAGTGAAGATGCGTACGTCTACCTCTTTAGCGTCAAGAGCGACGGCGAGATTCAGCAGATTCTTCCCAACGAGGTCGACAGTTATGGACGCGACAACTTCGTCCGGGCGGACCAGACGAAGTACTTTCCGCCGACCGACGCTCGTTATACCTTCCAGGTCGCTGGACCGCGCGGCTTGGACAAAGTGCTCGCGGTGGCGAGCTTAGACCCCTTGGACACCTCCGACTTCTTGGAGTTCGAGTCAGAAGGGAGCTTTAGGACCTCGAGCGCGGATGAAGGCGAATTCGCCGAGTCACTCTCGGTCGTCGTGAGACCGCTTCCTCAAGACGACTGGGTCACAGACACGGCGCTCTTTTACGTCGGCGGACGCCCCGCCACCCAGCGCTACGGCACGCTCGACATCGCCTCGTCGCCCGAAGGCGCGAGAGCCTATGTGGACGGGCGCTTCGTCGGCTACACGCCGGTGCGCTACGGCACGACCTCGGGCACGCACGAGGTGCGCGTGGAGAGCGACGGTTACGACGCCTACACGACAACCGTTGATTTGCGCGGCGGCGAAACCAGAGAGGTCGACGCGGGGCTCTCGAGGGTGCGGCGCACGGGTAGCGTGAGCTTCACCTCGCAACCGGAGGGCGCGGACGTTTACGTGGACGGTCAGTTCGTCGGCACGACGCCCACGGGTCCAGTCACGCTCAACGCGGGCGAGTACAGGGCGAGCTTCCGCTACTCGGGTTACGAGAATACGGCGGTGAGCTTCTCGGTGAACGGCGGCGACACCAGGCGGGTCAGCGCGGAGCTTCGCTCGAGCACGGGCACGTTGCGCGTCCAAGCCAACGTCGGCGGCGCGAGGGTGTTCATCAACGGGCAGGACTACGGCACCATCCCTAACGGCAGCGGGAGGCTTACCATCTCCGACCTGCCGACGGGCACACACCAGCTCACAGTCACCGCGCCAGGCTTCACGACCCACATCCGCGAGTTCGACATTCAGCCGGGACGCACAACCAACGTACGGGTGTCGCAGTCGCGGCGCTAAACGCAAAAGATATCGCGAGCTTAGGGGCGGGTTTCGAAACCCGCCCCCGTTTATTTTGGAGTTTTTTTACTCGATAACCGCGGCGAACTGCCGCACGATGCGCCCCTGAAACGAGAGCACCGCCCGCCACGTGCCGGGGCGCAAGGTGACGCGCTCGGGTGAGAAGAGCGTTCCGGTGGCCCGGTCGTATTCGGGTATCCACACCGAGTTCGAAGCGACCTGGTCGTTGTTCGGGGCGAACCACTGCACCGCGAGCCAGTCCGCTTCGGGCACCTCCTCCACCACGAAGTCCAGCCTGAGCCTCTCCCCCTCCCTCACCAAACCGGACGAACTGCTGAGGGTAAAGACCTCTTCGCGGGTCCGCGCCTCGGGAACGGGCGGGATGTAGGTATACGTGCAAGCGGAGAGGAGCAGAAGGGCGAGTATCGGTACGGCAATTCGTTTCATGTCGCCTCAATCATACGGGCTGAGCTTAGAGGGCGTGTGTGGCGTCGATGAAAGAGGGTGTTCTGTGAAGTTTTTGGCGCTCGAGCATGTTCAAGATTCTACAGAGCCTCCGGCAGTAAGAGCGCCGCCGTGAGCGCGATGGGCGCAGTTTCGGCGCGGAGAATGCGTGCGCCCAGGGTCACACCCTTCGCACCTTGCTCAGTCAGAGATTCAACCTCTTGTTCGCTCAAGCCGCCTTCGGGTCCGGTGACGAGCATGACCTCTTCGTAAGCGTCGGCATTCGACTTCATGACCTCTTGTAAGGTCGCGGAGGAGCGAGGATGCGCGACGAGCGTAAGAGGTCCCAAGTCCAACTTGGACAACTTGCGCAAGGGCTCCACCTCTGGCACGACGCTCCGCCCCGACTGCTTGGCGGCTTCTTTCGCCACGCGGCGGTAGCGCGTCAGCTTATTCTCAGAGAGCACTTTTACGTCACAGCGAGAGGTTAAAACGGGGATAAAGCGCACCGCGCCGAGTTCGGTGCCGCGCCGCACGACTTCGGAGAATTTGTCGCCCTTGAGGAGCGGGACGGCGAGGGTGAGTTTAAGGGTAGCTTCTACGTCGCTCGGCTCCGGCGACTCCAAGCGGAGCGTGACGCTCAGTTCGTCCACCGCCTGAACTTCGCCCGCGGCTTCTAAACCTGAGCCGTCGAACGCTTTCACCCTCGTCCCCGGTTGAACCCGCAAAACTTGCGCGAGATGATGCGCCTCCGCACCGGAGAGCGTCCGCTCCCCTGCTTGTAATTCCTTTAGAAAGACGCGGTGGATTCTCATATGTCGTCATCACATCTCTGCGCCAAGATGAGCGCCCACTCCTCTTTATATTCAACCGAGTGAACCGTAAGGTGAGCGCTCAGCGCCTCCTCTGCCAGCGCCAAACGCTCATCCAGAATCCCCGTTGCCAAGAGCCAGCCGTCTGGACGCAGAGCGCGGCGATACGCAGCCGCAAACTCGACGTGCAGTTCGGCGAAGAGGTTCGCCGTAACGATATCGAAGCCTCCGGAGACCGTGTCGTCCAGCGTGCTGAGCCGAAAGGTCGCCTTCGAACCGTTCAGCGCTCGGTTTTCCTCCGCCACGGGCAAGGTCAAGGGGTCGATGTCGATGCCGACCGCTTCGGCTGCGCCCAAGAGGTCGGCAGCGATGGTTAAGATACCCGAACCTGCGCCCACGTCCAGAACTCGTTTGTTT
Source organism: Trueperaceae bacterium (assembly GCA_965213925.1). Lineage (GTDB taxonomy): Bacteria > Deinococcota > Deinococci > Deinococcales > Trueperaceae > CBDBZX01. The sequence continues at coordinate 1,943,380 of OZ243927.1, read as the reverse complement.
TCTAGATGGAAGGTCTCGAGCGCAGCCAACGCCAGATACGTCGTCGCGTGATGCCCCGTCCCGAACGCCATGCCGGGGTCGAGCCAGAGGACGCGGCGCGTTTCACCTGCGGGGATGTCGCAGTGGGTGGGGGCGACGATGAGGTGCTCGAGATAAACAGGTTCAAGCTCTGCATAATAAGCCGCCAGATAATCGGTCTCTTCAACCTCTCGCCAGGTGCCCTCGAGGGGCAGGGCAACCACCTCAGCAAAATACGCCACCACCTCGTCACCCTCTTGCGCGACGCCGAGACAGCCTGCGTCCCACAGTAAATCCCACAGTAAAGAGGTCTCCGCTTCCAAGTTCTCCAACTCGCCCTGCATGTGAAACGAGACGCTCACGCGAGTTCCTTAGGGCTAGCGACGCGCGCGTCGCGGGTCACGATCTCGAAGCCGAGCCGCGCCCCTTCCTCTAAATAGAAGTCGATATCGGCACCTTTTGTCGCGCTCCCTAGCGACTTGCGGTGAAACGCCCGCGTCGCGCTCATGATCATCGTTTCCGCCATACAAGCGGGCACCATACCATCCCCGAAGTGCAAGTCGAGGTGGCTGCGCATCTCACCGGGCGGGCGCACCACGCCGCCGGGGATGATGTGGACGCCGGGGACCTCGCGCACGCCCTCGTCCACGTCGGCGGGCCTCCCGAGGTCGAAAATCCAAGCGCCGGGTTTGACGTGGTGGGCGAACAGGACGGGCGCGGGGTCGGAGGTGGCGGTGAAGATGAGGTCAGCCGTTTCACACGCGGCGACGTCGGTGCTTGTCTCAATCTCCGTGTGGGGGTATTTGCGGCGCAACGTTCTAGCGCTGCGCTCTAAACGCGCTCTATCTCGCCCGATGAGGATGAGCCGCGCTATCTCCGGGGCAATCGTGCGGGCGACGCCAAACGCGACGACGCCATTTGCGCCGACGACAGCAGCGCTCGAGCGCCCCAGCCCGCCCCCCTCCGCCTCGAACCGTTTGAGGAGCCCCGGCACCGCCGCCTTGACCGTCGCCGCCGTGTACGCGCCGCCGTTGGTAATGTGAATCTCCGGCACCGCCTCCTGCACTTTGAGCCCCTTCTCCCCTACCGTAGACCAAAACGCCCCCAGCCCGAACGCCTCCGCACCGAGTTCGTGCGCGAGCCGCGCCCCCTGGACCGCCAAGCGCGTCGCCTCCTCGGGGTAGCGGCGAATCTGCTCGGGGAACAAGGGACCGCTGAGGATCATCACGCGCAACTCGCGCCCGTCCGCGAGGCGAATCCCGCGCATCTCGCTCTGTTTTTGCGGGCGTAAGAGGCGCAGCGCGCGGCGTATGAAGGGTAGCGGAACGACGCCGCGCCGCCCTAAAAAGCCGAGCCAACGCAAGCTGCCGGGTTGCCAAACGTCGTCCATCGTCAGCGGGTGAATCATAAAAGCGGCGGTCACAGTGTTCGGGTCCACGCCGCGCACGGGGGGTGGCTTGCCGAGTTTCGGCTCCGTCTGATCTAAAATCCGCGCGAGTCCGACCTTGTGCCGCCACAGTCCTAAAATGAAGATAAGACTTCCGACGAGCGTCAGCGGCGCAGGCTGAGAGGTCGCGGGTAGAGAGAGGGTAAAGGTGAGCGTCAAGAGCCCCGCCACCGTCGCGAGCGTGACGTAGCGACGCCAAGCGAGGAGAGTAGCGTAAACCGCAAGCGGCGCGAGCACGGTCCAAAGAGGGACGCCCGTGTAGACCCACAGCCCCACAAGCACGCCAAGGAAAACGCCGCTCCCTCTGCCGCGCGGCACTTCGCCGTAAGAGAGCCACGTCAGCGGATAGAGATGACCTGCATACACCCCGAGCGCCGCCCAGGGATTGCCTGCGAAAAGCGCCAGCACCGCGAAGCCTTTAAGCACATCCACAGCGAACGACGCGAGCACAGTGCCCACGCCGACGAAGCGTATTACATTCTCGATGCCCAAGTTGTGCGCCGTCACCTCGCTCGGCTTGAGCCGCGTCGCCCAAACCACGAGGAAGCTGCCCAAAGGTGACGAGCCGATGAGATAGCTCGCTAAGAGGATGAGGGCGTCCACGGGTCTATTTTACAAGGTCGTAGATGTGTAAAGGTACCGGGTCAAACTACTGTTCAGAGGTTTGACGCCCTGTCAGCTCAATACGTATACAAGCCCACCACAAAAACGCTCATTCCTTTAACCGCCGCATCATCCTGCGCACGTGGGGTTGCAAGTGGATGAAGCGGAGCGGGACGCCGGAGCGCTCGACCTCCCGCTGCCACGTGCGGAGCGCCATGACGCCGCTGATGTCTACGCGGCCCAGACCCGCGCCGTCCACGACGACCTCTTCGACATCGAGACCGGCGAGGTCGGGTAGGGCTCGGCGCTCAGCCTCGAGCCTATGCACCGAGCCGAAATACAGCACGCCGGTCACTTCGACCACCAAGGTGTCCTCGCGGCGGCTGCTGCGGACGGTGAGCTGCGTCTCGCGCCACAGGTGCAGCCCCACAGCGAGCGCGACGCCCACCAAGACCGCGTAGTCGATGCGGGGCGCTAGCAGCAAGGTCAGCGCGAAGGTCGCGTAGGCGGTGAGCGCCTGGAAGCGGGCGTAGCGCCAGAGCCTGACGAGTTCGCCAAGCTCGAGCAGGTTCACCACGGCGGCGATGACGATAGCCCCCAACACGGCGCGGGGCAGGGCGCTTAGAAGGGAGGCGAAGGGGAGAAACGCTAACGCTACGAGCCCGGCGACGAGACCGCTCCAGCGGCTCGTCGCGCCCGCTAATTTGCCCAAGCTCGAGCGCGAGAAGCTGCCCCCGACCGGAAAGCCCTGCACGAGCCCGGCCGCGATGTTCGCCACCCCTTGAGCGACCAGTTCACGGTTCGGGTTCCAACGCTCAGCCTCGTCAGCGTACGCGCGCGCGATAGCGGTCGGCTCCGCGAAGCCCACCCCGGCGATGACCAGCGCACCGACGAAAAGCTCGGGCAGGGCGTGCCAAGGAAGCGCCAAGTTCAGGCCGAGAGAAGGCGCGCCGACGTCACCGACTACGGACGCGGAATAGCCCAGAGCGGACACGCCGAGACCCAGCAAGGCGGCCGCGAGCACGCCGGGGAAGAGCGGCGAGAGGCGGCGACCTCCCAGAACTAAAAGAAGCGTGACGAGGCCTAGCGCAGCGGCGCTAGGCTGCCACGCGCTAAGGTGCGTGAACGTGTAGAGGAGGCGCGAGAATATCCCCTCGCCCACCGCCTCGACCCCTAACGCGGTGGGCAACTGCGAACAGAGGATGAGCACAGCCGCCGCCGAGGTGAAACCGCGCAACACGGGCTGGCTCATGAAGTACGCCAGCGCGCCCATTTTGAGGAGCCCCAAAAGGACGCGGAGCGCGCCGACGAGCAGCGCCAAAAGCGCCGCCGCGCCGACGTACTCAGGCGACGAGGGCGCGAAGTGCGAAGAGAGAACCCCGAAAGCGAGGATCGCCGTGAGCGCGGTCGGGCCGGTTTGTAGGTAGGGGCTCGAGGCGAAAAACGCCGCCGCAATCGGCGGCAGCGCAGCGGCGTAGAGACCGTGCAGCGCGCTCAAACCGGCGAGTTCGGCGTAGGCTAACGACTGCGGAACCAATACTAGCGCCACCGAGACCCCCGCGAGCAGGTTGCGCAGCCAGACTTGCGCTCTAGCCTGCGGCGGCGTTCGCTCAGAAGACACTTCTTGCCCCCCGCTTTGCTCGTGTTCGGCGTTACCCACGCAGCCAGTCTACCTCTTGCGCTACGTAAGTAGCGCTCGGCTTGCCGTGTTTAGAGCAGCAAACGTAACCGCGCTGCCAGCGCGTTCATCGCCGCTTCGCTAAGGCGCTTTTGGGCGGGGCTCGAGTACTCAAATATCCCCGTAGCCCGGTATTTATCAGGCATGTCCGCCATGCGCGGCACGACGTGGAAATGCACGTGTGGATGCTCGGGGTGCTCGGCAAACTGAAGCACGTAGGTCTTTTCGCAGCCGACGACCTCTTTAAGCGCATGGGAACTTCTTCGCAGCAGTGAACCGAGTTCCGCCGCCTCTTCTTCTGTGAGTTCATCGATCGCCGAGAGGTGGCGGCGCACCACGAGAACGAGCCAGCCCGGTAACGAGGTGTCGTAATTATGCACCACGTCCCAGAGAGGCGTGCGGAGGATTTCATCCCAAAGCGGTGCATCGCCGTTATCGCGCCGCGCAATAAGCTCACACGTTTTGCAGCCTTGCATTCAGACCTCCTCTTTAGCTGTAGCAATGATCACACCAGGAACGCTTGCTCCGTAGGGGCAATTCATGAATCGCCCCTACACTACACAGCGCCGCATCACATCCGGTTCAAGCACGAATGAATTAGACGGAAATGCCTACATCTCCTCTGGCGCAGCAATTCCCAACAAAGCCAAACTCTGCGCCAATGTCTCCTTGACGCGCCGCACAAGCGCAAGCCGCGCCTCTCTTAAACCGGGCTCCGCCTTCAAGACTTGCGTGTCCGGTCTCCCCTGCTCATTTTTGTGGTTGTAATAGCTGTTCCAACTCGTCGCCAGCTCGAGCCCATACTGCGCCACCAGATGCGGCGCGTAGCTCCTAGCCGCGCCCATTATCACTTCGGGCAGCCGCGCGACCTCTTGCGCCAACTTGACCTCTAACACGCCGACCTTGTCCCAGTCTGCATCCTTTTCATCCAACCCCTCAGCCGCGCGAAGGATGCTGCACGCCCGCGCGTGCGCATACTGAACGTAAGGAGCAGAGTCCCCTTGTAGCGACAACGCCTGCTCCCAACGAAAGTCGATAATGCGCTTCGCCTCGCTTTTGAGCATCCCGAAACGCAACGCGCCGATGCCCACTTGCCGCGCCACTTCGTCTATCGTCGCCAGGTTAGGGTTTTTCTCCTCAACCACGCCCCTTGCGCGTTTCGTCGCCTCGTCGATGACCTCATCAATGGACAAGGTAATCCCTTTGCGCCCGCTCATGGCTTGACCCTCGAGCGTCACCACCTCATACGCTAGGTGACGCGAAGCGTCGAAACCTTGCGCCGTATCGGTCAGCGCCAGCGCCGTTTTCACAATCGTCTGCGGGTGCGACTGCCGCACGTCGATGACGTTGATGACCTCATCCGCTTTCGCAAAGGTGTGTCCGTCCGGGTGCGCTTCACCGTCGGGGTTGCTCGTGTAAAGCGTTCTCCCTGAAGGCTGCATGTCAAATTCTGTGAATTTCAAGCCTTCAAACAGACCGACTTTCCAGAACTGCGTGCCGATGTCTTTGGCGACGTACATCGCGTTGCCGTCACTGCGAACGAGGACGACGAGAGGTTCCTCGAGCCCAGGTAAGAATGAAGACACGTCCATGACCAACGCGCCCGCAAACTTGCCCTCTTGGGGTTGGAAGACGTATTCGCTATTTTTGAGCACGTCTAGCGCTTGCGCCAAAAAGCCGCTGTGAACGATGTCGGACTCCCACACCAAGAGGTCGTACTCGACGCCTAGCGCGTAGTAGGTCTCCAACTGCGACCTCAAAACGTCCTCCACTTTCGTACGGAGTTCGCCGCGCTCGAGCCTATGCATCACCTCCGACACACCTTGCTCGATCCTCTCGCCGTCCCTCTCCTTCGCCTCACCCAACTTCACGTAAAGCTCGCCCAGCCAGTGGTCATACTTTTTAGACCCGTCGTACTGCGCCTTAAAATACGTCGTCGCGAAAATAGACTCCGCCGCCTGCCGACCCGTGTCGTCGATGTAGTTCTGAATCTCGACCTCGTAGCCCGCCGCTTTTAAGATGCGGGCGCAAGCGTCCCCTAAAACGATGTTGCGCAAGTGCCCCACGTGCGCCTCTTTGTTCGGGTTGACGCTGGTGTGTTCGACGATGGCTTTTTTATCTTGATCAGGTAGGGGTGCTTCTACTGTCGCCACGTTTTGAACAAAATTTGAGGGATTGACGAAAAAGTTGATGTAAGGTCCAACCGCTTCAGCTTTTTGGATACTAGGGGGTAGGTTCAACCCTAAGATAATATCCTGCGCAATCGCCGCCGGGTTCTTCCGCAAGGTTTTAGCAAGCCCGAAAGCGACGGGGCTGCCGTAGTCTCCGGCTTTTCCTTCGGGGACCTCTTGAATCGCGATATCGGGCGCGTCTACCTCCATCTTTTGGAGCGCTTCACTCAGGGCGTGTTTGAGTTGGGATTTGAGCGGTTGCATTGCTCAAAGCTAACATAGGAGGGTTTCGCTGCGCGTGTGGAGGAGCAATGAGAAACGAGCAACGAGCCATGAGTGAAAACCAAGGACTTTAGACTCATTGCTTTCAACTCATTGCTATCTTCCTGTTAAATTTCTCCCTTTTCGCATTTTCTTACCGTTACGCCCCCTAAAGAGGTTTACACTAAAGGATGAACGCAATATCCGCCACATCGCAGTTCTCCGAGCCAAACCTCATAGCGCGTTTCATGTAAGCCACCTTCCAGCTTATATGGGCGTACGTAGTAAACTTGATACATGCACACTCATATTTCCGTAGCAATCCCAGACCTTGAACCTCTCACTCAGAGGAGACCCACATGGCAGAGATAACCAACGACGAACTTTTCGACGCGGCGATTCCCGTTTGTCCGGTGCGCGGCTCGGTTTTGTACCCCACGATGGTCATGCCGATTGACGCTGGGCGCGGCGTCTCGATCCGGGCGATTAACGCGGCACTCGACCGCAACCGCACCATCCTGATCGTGAGCCAAAAAGACCGCGAAGTGGAGGAGCCTACGGGCGACGACCTCTTCGAAGTCGGGACGGCGTGTAACATCTTGCGGATGAAGAAGAACCCGAACGGCAGCATCCAGATGCTCGTGCAGGCGTTCGCGCGGGTGCACATCGACGCCTACCACTCCGGCGAGATCATCGAGGCGGACGTGTCTCCCTTTGAAGTGCCGACGGGCAACGAAGTGACTTTAGAGGCCGCTTTCCGCGAACTCAAAGAGAAGTTCTCGGATGTCATCGAATCGGGTCGTAACATCCAGCCCGAGGTTGCGCAGTTCGTCATGAATTTAGACGACGCGGGGCAGTTTGCGGACTACGTGGCGTATCACCTGGACTTTCGCTTGGAGGATAAACAAGAGGTCTTGGAGTCCGACTCCGTCGAGGAGCGCGTCCGCAAGGTCTTGGTTTTAATCGATACCGAGATCGAACTCGCCGAAACTCAGCGCCGCGTTCAGCGCGAGGTCAAAGATGAGATCGACCGCAACCAGCGCGAGTACTTCTTGCGCGAGCAGATCAAGGCCTTGCAGCGCGAGCTATCCGGCTCTGAAGAGGGCGACGACGAGGTCGAGAACTTCCGCGTCAAGCTGGAGGAACTCGAGCTTGACGAAGAGGTCATGAAAGAAGCCGAGCGCGAGTTGAACCGCCTAGCCCGGATGCACCCCGACTCGGCGGAAGCCTCGGTGATTCGCACCTACCTCACGACCATCACCGAACTCCCCTGGAACGAGCGCAGCGAAGACAGGCTCAAGCTGGACAAAGCGGTGGACATCCTGGACGAAGACCACTACGGCTTGGAGAAGATCAAAGACCGCGTTATCGAGTACCTGGCTGTGCGCAAGCTCAAAGCGGACCGCGCTGCGAAAGGCGAACTCGAAGAGGGCGAAGTCAACCGCGGACCCATTCTCCTGTTCGTCGGACCGCCCGGCGTCGGTAAAACCTCGATTGCGAAGTCCATCGCCAAGGCGCTAGGGCGCGAGTACGTGCGCATCTCCTTGGGCGGCGCACGCGACGAGTCCGACATCCGCGGACACCGCCGCACCTATATCGGTTCCATGCCGGGGCGCATCATTCAGGGCATCCGCCAAGCCGGGACGAAGAACCCCGTGTTCCTCTTGGACGAGATCGACAAGCTCGGCATGAGCTATCAGGGGGACCCGTCCTCCGCGCTCTTGGAGGTCCTAGACCCCGCCCAAAACAGCACCTTTGTGGACCACTACTTAGGTGTGCCTTTCGACCTCTCCGAAGTGCTGTTTATCGCCACGGCAAATTACGGTCAGCAAATCCCCGAAGCCTTGATGGACCGGATGGAAACCTTGGAGTTCTCCTCCTACATCGAGCCGGAAAAGGTCGAGATCGCCAAGCGCTACCTCTTGCCGCGTCAGGTCAGAGAGAACGGACTCAAAGAGAAGCAGCTCGCCATCTCGGACGGCGCACTCACCAAGCTCGTCACGTCATATACCCGCGAGGCAGGCGTTCGCAACTTAGAGCGCACCATCGGTACGCTCGCTCGTAAGTCGGCGCGGCGTATCGCGGAAGGGGACGGCAAGCGCGTGCGCATCGGTGAGCGCTCCTTAGAGCAGTTCTTAGGACCGGAGCGCTACACCCCCGAGAGCGAAGCGGAAGAGAATCTCGTCGGCGTAGCGACAGGCATGTACTACACGCCCGTCGGCGGCGACATCCTCTTCGTGGAAACGTCCGTGACGCCCGGTAAAGGTGGCTTGGTCTTGACGGGTCAACTCGGCGACGTGATGAAGGAGTCGGCGCGCGCAGCGCTGACTTACGCGAAGAACAACGCGGAGCGCTTCGGCATTCCGCAGGACGTGCTCGACAACCACGAACTCCACATCCACGTCCCCGCAGGCGCAACGCCCAAGGAGGGGCCGAGCGCCGGGGTCGCCATCGCCACCTCTTTGATCAGCGCCTTGACCGGCGTGCCGGTGCGCAAAGACGTCGCTTCGACAGGTGAAATCACCTTGCGCGGACGAGTCCTTCCCATTGGCGGGCTCAAGGAAAAAATCTTGGGGGCGAAGCGGGCAGGCATCAAGCACATCGTCTTCCCCGAGAAGAACCTCTCGGACTTAAACGACATTCCAAGCCACCTGCGCCGCAGCCTAGACTTCCACGAGGTAGACGACTTAGACAAAGCGTTAGAGGTCTTTATGGTCGGCGGGTTGGAGGCGCTAGAGTCTCGCAAAAAGCCTAAGAAGAGCCGCAAGCGTAAGGACCCGGAAGCGCCAGCGGCGCAAGCGTAAATTCGCAGATAAGTGTTGAGAGGCTGAGGTTCGACCTCAGCCTCTTTTGTTCAGTCAGGAGCAACCCACCGAGGCTCAAGTGATCCGCATGTCCTGTCGGCGTCGGGGGACCTTCTCAAGATTGACGAGAGGGTCGGGGCGCACTGACTCTTATCAACTCATACGAGGTTGCATGACTTTGTTTTGCAAAACAAAGTCATGCCTATCTGTGATAGTAAGCTCTAACGCCCTCAGTTAGGGTAAGTAAACTGTGCAATTCCGTATCATTAAAGTACACCGACCTCTATCACGCCGCGCCCCAGATTCAGATGACTTCCCTTATCGGTACGCCCGCACCATCCCGTCGAGCGCCGCGACCACGAGCGTCTCCCCGATGACGAGCGGGCTCGCTTGGATAGGCGCAGCGCTCACGCGGTCCGTAAAGAGAGGCTGAGCGCTGCGCGCATCCAAGGCGATAATCTCACCCTCTTCGGTGGCAATGTAGAGCACGCCGCCCGCCAGGACGGGCGCGGCCGTGACCTTCGCGCCGACCTCATACGCCCATACGTCGTCACCCGTCTGCAGCGACAAGCAGCGCATCACCCCGGCCCACGAGACCGCGTAGACGTAGGGTCCCCAGAGGAGCGGTGACGCCCAGAGTTGCCCCTCCATATCGTAGGTCCAGAGGACCTCTAAGCGCTCGGTGTGAAAGGCGTGCAGGTCGCCGCTTCGTTCGGGGAGGAGTAAGATGTCGCCCTTAGCAGCGGGTTGCGCGGCGACAGCCCCAAGCTCGAGCTTGAACTTCCCCTCACCCGTCGCGGCGTCGGCGCTATGCAACCAGCCTCCGTGCGTGACGACACAAATCTGCGTGTGGTGCCGCGTGTGGTGTAGCGTCGGCGCGGCCACAGGCGCGTCCCCGGCGAGGTCGTAGTGCCACCTCGCCTCGCCCCCCTTGGTGCGCCGCTCGAGACCTCTCTCCGCCGCCACAAAGAGGTCATCGGCGTAGGGAAGTATGCCCACCGCGCCCGCCTCTTCGTCCTCCCAGGCGCGCGCGCCGCTGGGCCAGTGCAGCGCGCTGAGCGCCCCGCCGCGACTCGTGTAGTAGAGCCTTTCGTCACTACATACCACCGGACTGTTGACCTCATCCTCGGCGCGAAAACGCGCCTGCACGCCGCCGTCGGCGGGGTGGAGGACGTAGACCTCTTCGCTCCGCGTGCCGAGCAGCACAAAGTTTTCGGCGGCGGTCAGGGCGGCGGGCCACTGCGGACCTTCGGCGAGCTTGACTTGCCAGGCGCGTTGCAGCGCGTTAGGCGTAGGCGGACCGCCACTCAGCACCCCCCGTTGCCCCGGCCCGCCGAGCCGCTGCCGCGCCCCGCCCCGCGCCACCTCGTCGCGAACCGTGCGCAGCGCCTCGGCGACGCGGTAGCCCGAGGCGGGGCGCAGAGCGGGGTCTTTGGCGAGCAGGCTGCTGATCAGCCTGCCCAAGCTCGGCGGCACCGCCGGGTTGACCTCGGTGGGCGCTTTGAAGTCGCTGTAGACGTGCTGGTAGAGCAGCGTGAGGTCGCTCTCCGCCTCGAAGAGCGCCGCGCCCGTTACCGTTTTGTAGAGCACCGCGCCCAGCGCGTAGAGGTCGGTGTGCGCGCCGATGACGCCCCCTTCGGCTTGCTCGGGAGCCATGTACTGCGGCGTGCCGAGCGTGAAGCCCGTGCGCGTGAGCTGCCGACTTGCCTCGGCGAGTTGCACCAAACCAAAGTCCATCACTTTAGGCTGCCCTTGCAGCGTCATGAGGATGTTGCGCGGCGTGAGGTCGCGGTGGACCATGCCGTGATGGTGGACGTAGGCGAGCGCTTCACAGACGGAGATGGCGGCGTCGAGCAGGGTAAGCAAGGGCTCCAAGTCGCCCTCGAGCGGTCCCAAGTCCGTAAAAGGTCCCCCCGCGACGAGTTCCATCGCGAAGTAGACGTGCTCCCCGCGCCCCAAGTCGTAGATACTGACGATTCCCGGATGGCTCAGCTTAGCGAGCGCTTTGATTTCACGCTTAAAGCGCCCCTCGTCGGCTTCGGTGAGGTGCGGGCGGAGCGCTTTGAGAGCGACGTCGCGGTCTAGGTGACGGTCATATGCACGGTAAACCTGACCCGTGCCCCCTTGCCCGAGGATGCCGGTGATTTCATAGCGTTCGTCGATGAGGTTGCCGGGGGTAAAGAGGGACATAAGGCGTAGAGCTTCCCTAAAGAGAGGTTCGCACGACGAGGTATGCGGCGCACAGTGTGCAATGTGGGTAGATGGTCGTTACCCCTCCGAGTCAGCGCGAGATTCAAAGATAGGAGGTTTGAAGTGAGACTCGGGTTCCACTAGGCTCGGTACTTCGTCCGAGCACAGGTCTAAACGAACCCACCCGTTTATGCATACTCAATCACCGGATCGCTAGCTCCCCTGCTCCTCCTCGATTGCGGTGAGCAGCTCAGGGTCGAGCTTGCCCTCTTCCACCGCGCGGTTAAGCATCTCGATACCTAGGCGCACGACCTCGGACTTGGAGATGAGGCGCTCGGGATTGGAGAGCTGATAGGCGGTTTTTGTCAGGAGCGAGTCCTGTTTTTCGGTGATCACGACTTGAAGCCGCTTGCTTTTCTCACGTTTCGGCATGGGTCTCCTGTACATGAGCGGCGCAGCGCGCCGCCCTAAAGTCACTAGAGGAACTACCAACATCCGTCCTTGGCAGATGCTTCACTATAGGCTATTATAGCACTACCTTACACAACTTGACAATGTGGAAAACTTCTCCTAGAATATTAATGTGTATCATGTGTAAGTGACGTAATTCGCTTGTAGGCTAGGGCGAATCTGTTAGCCTAAGCGCATAAGCCCTAGAAGGGTGTTAGGTTAGGCTGACGAACGGGCTACGGCTCGAGAATAGAGATAGGGGCAAGGAACACGACTATGGAACTTCATCACGACGCGCTTTACATCACGGGCGGCACACCTTTACAGGGCGAAGTGCGCGCCCACGCCGCCAAGAACTCCGTCCTTTACCTGATGATGGGCGCACTCCTAACGCGCGAAAAGGTCGTGCTCGAGAATATCCCCAAGCTCAGTGACATCCTTATCCTGTGCGAGATGTTGGAGCATTTCGGCGCGTCAGCGCGCTGGCACGGGCGTGACCTCCACATCGAAGCGTCTGAAATCTTCACCTGCGACGCGCCGTATGCGCTCGTCAGCCAACTGCGGGCGAGCTTCGTCGCGATGGGCGCACTTTTAGGGCGCTGCGGCGAGGCGAACATCTCCATGCCGGGCGGCTGCGCGTTCGGTCCGCGCCCCGTGGACCGGCACATCAAAGCCTTCCGGCAGATCGGCGCGGAGATAGGCGAAGCGGGCGGCGACTTTCAGGTGCGGCGTTCGGGTGCCTTGGCGGGGAGAGCCGTCTTCGAGGTGCCCACCGTCGGCGGCACGCAGAACGTCATTTTAGCGAGCGCTTTGGGCGAAGGACACGTGACGATCGAAGACGCCGCCTTGGAGCCCGAAATTGCTGACTTAGCCGAAATGCTCAACTTGATGGGCGCACGCATTCGCGGCGCGGGCACCCCTACAGTTCACATCGAGGGCGTCGCCTCACTGCGCGGCGTCACGTACCGCCCCGTGCCTGACCGTATCGAAGCGGGCACCTTTATGCTTGCAGCAGCGGCGACGCGGGGTCACGTGACCTTGCGCAACGTCAACCCCGAGCACCTGCGCGCCGTCACCCATAAGCTCTGCGAAAGCGGCGTCGTCATTACACAATTAGACGCGCACACCCTTCACGTTGACGCGGCGGGTTCCCTCAAAGCCGTGGACGTGACAGCCAGCGAGTACCCCGGTCTCCCCACCGACTTGCAAGCGCCCTTCGGTGCCTTTTTAGCGACGGTGCCAGGCTTTAGCACGCTTCAAGACCGCGTCTACCCGGACCGCTTTACCCACGTAGGCGAATTGACGCGCACGGGGGCGCAGCTCGAGCTGCGAGACCGCACCCTCATCGTGCGGGGCGGCACCCTTGCGGGCTCCCAGATGCACGCCGCCGACATCCGCGCAGGCGGCGCGCTCGTTATCGCGGCGCTCGCCGCGGAGGGCGAATCCGCGATTACAGGTGTGCGCTATATCGAGCGGGGTTACGAAGGCTTAGAGGAGCGGCTGCGCGCCCTGGGAGCCCGCGTGGTCAGAGGGCAAGCGCCCGAACTCGCGACGAAGACGCATCTCAACTGAACATCCGATCGTTACCGAAACCTGATAGGTAGCGTCATCAAAAGTTGTAACTCCTTGTTGCGTAAGTTAGTTCGTGCCGCCCGTCTCGAGCAACCCCCCTGTTACGTCCAAAGTGCCGCCTGTGCTCTCTTGCACGCCGCCACTTAACGCACCTTCCAACCTCTCGATAAGCGCCGCCGTACCACCCGTTTGTCCGCCCGTTTCTAGTGGCGCAACCTCGATACCCGCCGCTCGGAGTTCCGCGCGAAGTTCGTCGCGGCGCACCTCGAGCGCCCGGACTTGCGTCTGCAAGTCCGCAATCTGCGCGGTGACGAAGCTGTACTCCTCTTCTAAACTCGTGCCCAGTTCCTGCTGCAAGTCTTGACGCTCGGTTTCTAGGCTCGAAACGCGCTCCTGTAGCGAGCTGATTTGTCCCTCGAAAGATTGACGCTGCTCCTCTAACGCTCTGTCCGAGCCGCAAGCCACTAAACCTAACGCCATGACGATAACGAGTGCTGCTCTCATGAAACCCCCTTGAATCTCCGGTAGTAAAACGGCATATAGCGAAATGTAACGAATCTCACGTCTTGAGTATATATGATTTCAGGGTAAGGGTTCAGGAGTATGAAGCCGCCGAGCGTTCGGCTCAGGTTTTAGGGCACGTTCCTCCCGCTCTGAAGCTCATGAAAAAGCAGAAGATGGCGAGCGGTAAACTTCGCTGTCTCCTGCTTTGGCTCAACGTTCAGCTTACAGTTACTCCGAACTTCCCCCAGTAACGCCGCCCGTCACGTCGAGGCTGTCAATGCTTAGCTGAAGCTCGTCAATAATGCGAGCGATCTCCCTGGTTTGCGTTTGCAACTCCTGATTGACCTCCACGATCTGCTGGACCTCGTTGCGCAGTTCCTGATTCTCCGTAGCGAGCTGCTGAATCGTGGAATCGGAATCGCAAGCGGCGAGCAGCAAAACGACAAGAACTGAGGAAGCTGTTAGGGCTCGTTTCATCGTGACCTCTCCTTCGTACTAGGGGTTTCGCAACGAGTATATGAAAAGTGACTTGCAATAAGAGGAGTGCTCGTCACACTTGGGGTTTTAATAGCGCAGATTTATCGGCTCACTCGCCTTCAGGGGTCGCGCTCTCGGCTTCGTTAAGGCTACTGACCGCACTGCGCAGTGCGCCCGAAACCTGCTCTAACTGCCGCTCGAGCTGCCGATTTTCCTCGGTAAGCTGCTCATTTTGAGCGCTAAGCGTCTCGGCGCGGGCGCTGAGCTGCTCATTTTCTTGACTGAGCGTATTCGTGCGCCTCTCTAGCTCGCGGTTACGCTCCACGATCTCTTCAGCTTTAGCCTCTAAAGCGCTAAACGACGTGCGCGCGTCCTCCAACTCTTCCGAGAGCGACCTCTCAGGTCCGCTCGCGCACCCCGCCAAGACGAGGATGCTCAGTAGTCCAACAAGTATCTTTTTCATCTTCACCTCTCTCCAGCACTGAAGTTACGTTCATTCACCTGATCACCTGAAACCTAGTCGTTTAAGACCTAAACGTTCAAGACACTGCAAGTGAATGAGACCTCGTAAGTTAGATGGTCAAAGTGAGTATAGAAGCACGTCGTACTCGCGGAGCGGAGCACATCCCACAGTCCCTCTTTCCTCATCTCGTTCACGCCCAGTGTCACTTCAAACCTGCACGAACGACTTGTCACTGTGCGAAAGCCGCTCGTAACCGCCCTCCGTGATGACCGCCAAGTCCTCGATGCGCACGCCACCCTTGTCGGGAATATAAACGCCCGGCTCGACCGTCACCGCCATGCCCGGCTCCAAGGTCTGCGAGACGCGCTTCGAGAGGCGCGGTCCCTCGTGAATTTGCAAGCCGACGCCGTGCCCTAAACCGTGCGGGAAGTGCTCCTCAAAATTTTTGGCGTTTAAGACCTCTCTCGCTAGCGCGTCGATGTCGCGCCCATCTTTACCGGGTGCGAGGGCGTGCAGGGCGGTCTCCTGCGCCTCTAAAACCGTATCGAACATGGTTCTTAGTTCGCCGCCGATCTCGCCGATGGCGACCGCCCTGGTCATATCCGCGTGGTAGCCGTCCACCCGCGCGCCGAAGTCGAGCGTGACAAGGTCGCCCTGTTCGATGACCTTTTGCGAGGCGACGCCGTGGGGCATCGCGCTCCGCACGCCGCTCGCCACGATGATCTCGAAGCTCTTCGCCTCTGCGCCCGCTTGCCGCATGAAGCGCTCTAACTCTAGGGCCACCTCGAGTTCTTGCTGACCCGCTTGTATAAAGTTCAAGATATGCGAATACGCTTCATCGGTGACTCGCGCCGCTTGCCGCAAGGTCTCGATCTCTTGGGGCGTTTTGCGCAGCCTGAGTTCACCGACGAGCCCCTCAGACGGGGCGGGCTCGCGCTCTAACTTCTCCGCCATCTTGTTGAATAAAGCGTGCGTCACGTGGTCACTCTCCAACGCGACGCGCCGCTCGCCGATTCTTTCAGCGACATCCTCTAACCAGTTCTGCTCGGCAATTTCGACGTTGAGCCTGGACTCTTCCGCCGCCTGTGCGGTGTAGCGCCCGTCGGTAATGAGAACAGCGAAGTCCTCGGTGATGAGCACGCGCCCATCCTCGGGCGTCTTGAACCCTGATAAATAGCGCACATTCGCGGGCTGGGTCACAAGAAGTGCGTCCACCTCCAACTCGCTGAATTTCTCTCTCAGCGTGTCGATAGGGCTCACTTAGCTGCCTCGATGAGTTGGATAAAGGAGTCCACCTCCAAACTCGCCCCGCCGACTAGCCCGCCGTCGATATCCTCTTGTGCTAAAAGTTCGTCGGCGTTGTTCGGCTTCATCGAGCCGCCGTAAACGATGCGCACCTCTTCGGCAATGTCGGGCAAGAGGTCTTTGAGCGCACTGCGAATCTCCGCGCACATCTCCTGGGCGTCGTCCGCCGTCGCCGTTTTGCCCGTGCCGATCGCCCAGATGGGCTCGTAAGCGACGGCGAAGGCGTCCGCATTCTCGGTAGAGAGGTCTCGCAAGTCAGCTTTGAGCTGATTGAGGACGACCTCTTTCGCTTTGCCCTCGTCACGCTGCGCCTCAGTTTCGCCCACGCAGAGGATCGGCTTGAGCCCGTGCTCCAAGGCGATGTTCATCTTTTCACGGACCAAGTCATCATCTTCGGCGTGGTACTCGCGCCGCTCCGAATGCCCTACGATGACGTACGTTACGCCCACGTCTTTAAGCATCGCCGCCGAGACTTCGCCCGTGTACGCGCCCGACTCATACGCGCTCACGTCCTCCGCGCCCAACTCGGCGGGGCTGTCCGTGAGAATAGTGTGGAGCATTGTGAGGTGGGGAAAGGGCACGCACAGCACCACGTCTACATTATCGAAGTTATCGGCGTGCGCGAGGCGGTCTTTGAAGGCGTTCGCCCAGCCTTCGGCTTCGCTCGGGAGTTTGTTCATCTTCCAGTTGGCTGCCATCAGGGGAGTTCGCGTAGGTTTCATGGGGTAGGATAACGCATTTGCGGGGCGTCAGTTGAGAGCGCAACCAATAGGACTGCACGGGCGCACTGAGTAATATAGAGGTGTGGAAGCATTTATCGTGACTTGTTTCTACCTCAGTTGATCGTCCAAACCTATCTCCAAATAGCAAGCCTAGACACATCAGTCTGCCGAAAGGTGTCTGCTATAGTATCGGACAAAGATCTGAGTGACCTAGCGTTCGGGCGGGGCTCGGGTTACTTTAATCAGGTGCGACCTAAACACATAAGGAGCCTATTCCATGAGCATTCCTCCGAAGAAAATCCTGCTCGCCATCGACGGCTACGAAGGTCCCTCCCCCTCCATCAACACGGCGGTCGAACTGGCGAACGGCTTCGGGGCGGAGCTGCACGTGGTTCACGTTGGCATCCTCTACTACGGCGCGCACTTCGAGCCGATGTCGCCGGGGCAGTTGGAGCGCTTCAAGGAACGCGCGCAGATACGCCTGGACAGCAACAAAAAAGAGATAGAGGACTTGGGCGGAAACGTCACCCAGTCTCACTTGAGGCTAGGCGACGTGGACGGCGAAGTGCTCCGGCTCAGCGACGAACTCCAGGTGGACATGATCGTCATCGGCAGCCGCAAGCAGAGCGCCGCCTCGCGCATCCTTTTAGGCAACGACGCCGAGAGCATCGTGCGGCACGCGCCTTGTTCTGTTTTGGTGGTGCGGCGCGAAGAAGCCTAACTGCGTTTACGCTTCATTAGCGCGTAGCGCTTAACCTACAGGGAACACTTAGCAGCCTTATTATAATGCTCCCGATTCGTTTACTAGTGCTCCCGCACCCCTCGAGCCCTTCTTAATTCACAAAGTTTGACTGTGCTCAGGGTACGAACAGATAAATTTGCCCAATTGCGCCTCGCTGTCGCCCTCACTCACCCCGAAATTTAGACGGCTCTGCTCCGTTTCCCTGCAACCTCTTTGCAACCTCACCGTGGGGTTGCTTTTTCTTGTGCGGGTGCGTATACTCCCGAATAAGTTTGCAACTCAACGTAGGTAGCTTCTAGCCTAAATGCGGTCTTCTCGACGTTTTAGGACGCTTATCTCGAGAGGGAGGAATCTGTATGTCCGAAAGATTCGACATTACAGGGCTCGACATCGGTATTTTGGTTGGTTATCTCATCTTGAGCCGCCTCATCCCGCTCTGGCTCAACCGGGGCGGCGGCGATGACAGCGACGGCTACTTCTTGGGCGGGCGCAACTTCACGTGGCCCCTGATTGGCTTTTCGCTTTTCGCCACTAACATGTCGGGCGCGTCGTTCGTGGGGCTCGCTGGGGCGGGCTACAACTCGGGGATTTCGGTCTATTCCTACGAATGGATGGCGGCGATTATCCTCATCCTATTCGTCTTTTTTATCCTGCCCTTCTACCTCCGCAGCGAAGTCTTCACCATGCCGCAGTTTTTAGAGGAGCGCTACGACAGACGCTCTCGCTTGGCGTTTTCAGGCTTTCTTATCTTCTTGAGTATGTTTTTAGATTGTGCGGGGGCGCTCTACGCGGGCGGGCTGGTGGGCCAAACGCTCTTTCCCGTCGTCCCCCTGTGGGGTCATATTCTCGTGCTCGCGCTTTTGGCGGGGGTCTACACCATCTTCGGCGGGCTGGGCGCGGTGGTTATCAGCGACTCGATTCAGGCGGTGGTGCTGATTATCGGCGGCACCATTGTCTTCTTCATGACGTTTGCCGCTATTCCCTCCTGGAGCGAGATGGTAGCGGCTGCGCCCGAAGGGGCTTTGAGCATCATCCAGCCGATTTCGGACCCTGCCTTGCCGTGGCCTGGGCTCTTTAGCGGGGTGCTGATTATCGGCATCTATTTCTGGACGACGAACCAGCTCATCGTGCAGCGCACCCTGGGCGCGAAAAACCTCAACCACGGGCGCTGGGGCTCCTTGTTTGCGGGTTTTCTCAAACTGCCGATTCTCTTTATCATGGTTTTACCCGGCACGATGGCGATTGTGCTTTACCCCGACCTCGCCAACCCCGACCTCGCTTTCCCGACGCTCGCCTTTGACCTCTTGCCCGTCGGCTTACGCGGGGTGATCTTGGCGGCGCTCGTCGCGGCGATTACCTCGAGCGTCGATTCCGTCCTCAACTCCGCCTCGACGCTCGTCACCATGGACTACGTCAAGACCTTCCGCCCCGATACCAGCGACCGCACACTAGTCTTTATCGGGCGTGTGACCACCGCCATTGTCATGACCGTCGCGATTTTCTGGGCTCCGCAGATTCAGCGCTTCCCGACGCTCTGGCAGTACTTCCAGTCGGTCCTTGCCTACGCGGTGCCGCCCATCGTCGTGGTCTTTTTAGTCGGTATCTCCTGGATGCGCGGCACCCGCCACGGCGCGTTCTGGACGCTCGCCATCATGGTGCCTACGGGTCTGGTCTTCTTCGTCCTCAACGAAATTCTGGGCGTGTTTACCATCCAGTTCCTCTACGCTTCCGGAATTTCTTTCCTCCTCAGCATCATCGTTTACGTCGGAATAAGCTTAGTTACCGAGCCGGAGCCCGCTGAAAGGATCGAAGACTTAGTCTGGAAGCCCAAACTCTGGAAGCAAGAGACCAAAGACCTCCAAGACGTACCGTGGTATCTCAACTACCGCTATCAGTCCATCGCGTTACTCGTGTTGACCGCGATTATCGTCGGGTCATTCTGGTAGGCGTGCAAGCGGGTATCAAAGTCGGTCTCACTAACGTTCGGAACCGGTCACAGATGCGCTCAGTGAATAAGGCGCGACTCAACTCACACGTTCTGAGATAAACAACACGAGATACATCACAAGGGTAAAATTATAAAATCTGCGGCAATCTTTTCAGCACGTCGCAAAACCTCTAAAGGAAGGGGTGCATAAAGAAATGAAACACTCGAGACGAATCAGTCGGTGGCGTCAACGGTTAGGCGGAGCCCTCATTCTCTGTCTCGCTTTGCTGGGAACCGTTCAAGCGCAAGGACCCACTCAAATCGTCTTCTCCTTCGGACCGGACGACTCGGGCAGCTTGCAGGCGCTTATTGACCGCTTCAACCAGGAATATCAGGGCGAGATCGAGGTGACGTGGCGCGAGATGCCGCGCTCGACGGACGAGTACTTGCGGCAACTTCAGTCGGACTTCTTGGCGGACGCTTCGGACATCGATGTGATCGGCGCGGACGTGGTCTGGACCGCCGAGTTGGTTTACAACAACCAGGTGAGAGACCTAACCGGGCGCTTTAACAGCGCTTTTAACCGCGAGAACTTCGTCGAAGCCGCCCTCGATTCGGCGACGTACCGCAACCGCATCTGGGGCGTGCCCTGGTTCACCGACGCCGGACTCTTGTACTACCGCGCGGACCTCTTGGAACAAAACGGCTTCAGTGAGCCGCCCGCCACCTGGGACGAGCTGAGCGAGATGGCGAACCAGATCACGCAAAATTCAGACACGCAGTACGGTTTCGTCTTTCAGGGTGCCACCTACGAAGGTGGCGTAGCAAACGCGCTGGAGTACATTTGGGGCGCAAGGGGGCGCGTGCTGACCGGCAACATCTCGACAGCGGGCACCTTCGGGCAGAACGTGACGAGCCCGAACGTCATCAACATTGACGGCACGGGCGCGGCGCAGGGCTTGAACGCGGCGCGGAGCCTCGTCGAAGACGGCGTCGCGCCGCAAGAGGTCACTGACTTCCGCGAAGAGGACGCCTACGAAGCGTTTTTAGCGGGCGACGCGGTCTTCATGCGCAACTGGCCCTTCGTCTACGGGCTCATAGAGGACTCAAACCTCTCCCTCGAGCAGGTTGGCGTCGCGCAGCTCCCGGTTGTTTCAGAAGGCAACCCGACGTTCGCCACCTTGGGCGGCTGGAACCTGATGATCAGCGCGGACTCTGACAATGTGGACGCAGCCTGGACGTTTATCCAATTTGCTACTGACCCCGAGCAGCAGAAACTCAGAGCGTTAGAGGGCGGCTTTTTACCGACACTGCAACCCCTCTACGAAGACCAAGAGATCACGGAGCAAGTCCCCGTCGTCTCGCTCGGACGTGACGCGGTGGAAAACGCGCGGGTGAGACCCGTAACGCCTTTTTACTCCGCGATGTCGCAGCGCATCGCCCAAACCTTCACCCGCGTGCTGCGCGGCGAGGTAGATGGGCAAGAAGCGGTGAGCAACTTGCAAAGGGAGTTGCAGACAATTTTGCGCAAGAGTCGCTAAGCGCGCGCACTCAATCGCGTACACTAAATCCATGCCAAAAGGTGCTCGAGACCCAGAAGCCTCGAGCACCTCAGCGCACAAAGCACCGAGTTAAATAAATCTAAGTGCTCGCACTGATTTAAGTTAAACCAAAAGAGCGTTGTTAAAGCTGCGCAATACAGTAGGATCAGCAATTCGAACGTTCTAGGGTAGTTAAAACTAATTAGGTATAGGTACTTAATAAAACAAGAGGTTAGATGGGCGCATTGCTCAGTTGAAGGACCCTTAAAGACTCGAGAGGTGAATCATGAACGCAGATACCTTTCCTATGAAGCTACTCTTAGCCGTGGACGGACTTAGAGAACCCTCGCACACGCTCAAAACCGCAGTGGACCTCGCCAACAAGACCGACTCCGAGTTGCACGTGATTCACGTCGGGATGCTCTCGCAGTGGACGCACCCCGACACGCTCTCAGAAGGACAGTTCAATAAGCTCAAAGAGGAGGCGCAAGAGCGCCTAGACCGGAGCCTTCAGCAGATCGAGGCGGCGGGCGGGGACATTACCGGGTCTTACGTGCGCATGGGCAAAGTGGACGGCGAGATCATCAAGTTGAGCGAAGAGCTGGGCGCGGATGTGATCGTTATCGGCAACCGCGAGCAGAATACCGCTGCGCGCATCCTCTTGGGCAACGACGCCGAGAGCATCGTGCGGCACGCGCCCTGCACGGTGATGGTGGTGCGGCAGGAGAATTGAAGCAGGTTACTTCGTTTGCGAAGTTTCCCTTTCGCATCCGCGAAAACGAACGGTGTAACCGGGAAAAGCTTCGCGCAATCATCTGGTCAGGAACACTCTCAGCGGAGAAAGCACGCTTGAGAATACTACATTATAAAGATAATGCCTGCCAAAGCTCGAATGATTTTAGTCCCTTGGAATCCGCATGACTCTGCACTTACGCAACTAACCATTCAGTATCTTTAGTTTGCTCCCTCACGGCTTGACGCTCTAACGCTTCCTCGAGTAAACTATGTAGCGGCTTCGTAACAGGTTGCCGTGTATCTTCGCAGATATCATCTTTGAACGTGCAAGTTTAGTCAACACCTTTTTGGCTGATGGCGTTTGTGACCAGATGATACCTGCTGTTCATCGGGGCGTAGCGCAGCCTGGTAGCGCACATCGTTCGGGACGATGGGGTCGGAGGTTCAAATCCTCTCGCCCCGATTATATAAGGAGGTATCATCTCGAAAACGCGGTACCTCGAGAAGACCTCTGCACCTTAGCTAAGGTGCAGAGGTCTTTTTTTGAGTGGGGCTGGCAAGAGGTCCACCTAACCTTCCACCTCAATAATCGCCAATGTGCAGCGCGACACGCACACCAGCTTATCCTCTTCGTCGCGAATCTCAATCTGCCAGAGCTGCGTCGTTCGTCCCTTGTGAAGCGGTTTCGCTACCGCCTCCAACGTCCCGTCACGCTTGGCGCGGAGGTGGTTGGCGTTGATCTCTAAACCTACCGCCCGCTGTTTCAAGTCCACGCTGACCGACGCGCCAACGCTCGCGACGGTCTCTGCCAGCACGACGGACGCGCCGCCGTGCAAGATGCCGTAGGGCTGATGGACTTTAGAGGTGACGGGCATCGTAGCCCTGACCTCTTCGGGCGTGGCGTGCGTGACCTCGATATCCAAGGTTTCTAGGAGCGAGTCTGCCGGTGTACCTACAAAGTCTTCGCCTGTAAATTCGCCTATAGATTTAGGTGCCATGTAGCGAGCATAACTGAATGCTGAAGAGGTAGTGGCGAGGGGTATGCTCGAGAACTCACACAGCCGAGCTTGATGAGAGGATTGCGAGGGTTACCTAACTGCCTGTAGCACGCGCCTCACGAGATTCAGCGTTCGTTCATCAAGCCGCGTAGAGAGGCAGAACGTACGTTATACTTCTATTTCGGCGGGAGGTGACATGACCGCTCCACTCAACCGCAACTTTAAGAGGAGTTTTACGTGTTTTCCAGGGTTTCCCCGACAGTTAGTTACCTTGTTGCTACACTCACAGCGAATTTGGGCTGCTCGCTACTTCTTTATCTGGCACAATCGGATGACGGCGTAGCCGCCGCATCTGCAACGCTGCCGCTCGTCGTGATCATCTTTGTGGGCGGGCTCTTTACAGGCGTGATGTATCATCTGCGCCAGCAGCTTAGGGAAGGAGGTCAGCTTGCCAGGACAATTCTAGCGGCTTTAATGCTGAACGGGGTGGTCTTAGGTCTCCTCGCCCTCTTCACGGGCGCGTCTCCCCTCTTTTTCATCGCGCCACTGACCGCTATTTTGATGGGCGAATTTTACGCCCGCTTTTTGCAAGAAGACGCCGCTATGCTCGCTGCGATGACGGTCTATGTCCTCTGTACGCTCTTAGCCAACTTCACCTTTGACACCTTTATCCCCTTGCCGCTTTTCGGTCTACTCTCGGTGGGCACGCTCTTTTTCGGCGTCACCTTTACCCAGCGAGACCGCGTCCACCGCTACGGGCGCACGCAGGTCTACCTGATGATTTTCGTCGCGGCGGTCACGAACATGCTGCTGAGCTTTTATTTGGGAATTCCGCTCCGCTTTCTCTTGGCGGGCTTTCTCGCCATCGTTCTCGCGGAAGCGGCGGACACAGAGGTCTATCAGCGCTTTATCTCGAGGCGTTGGCTGACCCGCGTCGTCACCTCGAACGCGGTCAGCATCCCGATTGACTCCGTCACCTTCACCGTCATCGCTTTCGCAGGAACCTTGAGCGTAGCGCAGATGGGCGAGATTGTCTTCGCGGATATTCTCGCTAAAACGGTCATCGGCTTGCTTGCGGCGGCGCGTCTTATTCGTAGAGACGACAGAGACGCCGACGTGAATCCGGCACTTATCAACGCGCCTCAAAGGACCGGGATTTAATCAGTAGGTCTCCGTCCCAAACACCCTAGAGGATGCTCAATCTCCAAGTGCAGCTTCACCCCTTTTCAGGTAATCCTTAGCGTGGCTTTGCCGAGAATTTTTGGGGAATCCTCGGCGCAGCCTGGCAGTCATCCTTAGGCGTAGCTTTAGCGCAGCTTTGTGGGAATCCTTGGCGTAGCCTGGCAGTTACCCCGAAGCGTAGCTTTAGCGCAGCTTACGGTCTACCTAACCACTTTCGCGTAGCGTAGAGCTAAGCAAATAGAAAGGCGGATAATATATGGCCGACACCAAACTGACCAACTCAACCAACATCGAGGACAAGGAGCGCGTCACCTTTGTGGACTTAGGGATGGCGCTTTACGAGCGGCTGACCGGTCGCAACGCGACAATCACCTACGAATTCGACAAGATGACTGTCGAGGTGCCCCGCGATACCGGACCTAACTCGCCCCGCGCAGTCTGGAAGATGGACGGCACCATCCGCGTCACCACCTCCGAACCTGGACAATAAGCGATGTCGCGCCGCGTCATAGCCGATTTAGACCTCGAGATAGACGGTCAGCGTGCCAAGTTCACGGGCGCGGGTCGTCACATGCGTCTGCAGGTCGAAGAGGCTCGCACGCTGCGCAAGTTTTTGCAGGTTTCGTTACCCAATTTGAAACGTGCTGGAGCCTCTTTTACGCCGACAGAAGTCCCGGCGATGCTAGCTAGAGAGGGGCTTACCGTTGAGGTCGCGGATAGAAGCGGACCTCTTTTCATTCTGGGCGAAGGCGCGGGCGGACGAGGCTACACGGTTCCCGGTTTTGGGCGCGTGGACAGCGTTACGTTGGCGAACAAGCGTGCGGCGTTCAGGCTCGCCTCCTCGACGGGTCCGAGCTGGCTCTTGCCCGCTATCGGTGTCAGCCTCATCATCTTAGCCGCGGTTTTAGTGACGCGGCGGAGCGATTAGGCTCGAGTACCCAAACAACTAACCAGCAACGAGCAGGTGTTTTCGGGCATCTGTTCTTCTTTTTGGCTCGTATTGCTCAACCCTCTCCCCTAAAATCCGCTTCCACCGCCTGCGCTACCGAGAGCGCCAAGTGCTCTTCATGAGGTCTCGCTACGATCGTCAACCCAACCGATAAGCCCTCCGGTGACGTACTACAAGGAACGCTCACGGCGGGCGTACCTAGAAAGTTGAACACCGAGGTGTTGCGCAGCACGCGGCTGTTCGCTTCGAAGTAGCGTGCGTCGTCCTCCAGGTCACCGATTCTCGGAGGCAGCACAGCGACGGTGGGCGCGAGCACCGCATCAAATGAAGCGCACGTTTCCCAGAAGGTGGCTTGAATCCTCCTTCTCGCGTAAGTTAGGCGGATGTAATCTGTCGCCTGCTTACCTCTTTGCTTCAAGATACGTGAGGTGACGCGGGGGTCTATCTGGTTGCCTTCGCGCCCTATCAGGTCTTCGTATAGAGCGAGAGACTCGAGCCCCGCAAACGAGCCGTAGCGCGCACGCGCCTTGCCGATTTCATCTATAACGGGCATTTCACAATATTCGACCGTTGCGCCTAGCGCTTCTAACCTCTCACACCCTTGCTCGAACGCTTCTTTCACTGCGGAGTCTAAATCTTCTTGTAACACCGTGGTGGGCGCTAGGAGTCTGAGCCCTGTCACCTCTCGAGGCATAAATGCCGCCGCAGGCTGCCCCGCGAGCACGCGCCACACGTGCCAGGCATCCTCTACCGTTTTGGTGATCGGTCCGAGCGTGTCGAGCGTGGTGGAGAGCGGCACGCAGCCCTCTACGGGAACCGCGCCGTCCGTCGTTTTGAGTCCGACGAGCCCATTGAACGCCGCCGGAATCCGCACCGAGCCGCCCGTATCCGAGCCGATCGCAGCGACCGCCAGACCTTTCGCCACCGCCACCGCCGAGCCCGAAGAGGAGCCGCCAGGGACGCGCGCCGAGTCTAAAGCGTTGCCTGGCGTGCCGTAGTGCGGGTTCAAACCCAGACCGGAAAACGCGAACTCCGTCATGTTCGTTTTGCCTAAAAACACTGCGCCCGCCTCGTCCAAGCGCGCCGCCGCTGGACAATCCTGCGCGGCAGGCGGGTTCTTTGCTAAAACCGTAGAGCCCGCCGCCGTAACTTCTCCCTCCGTATCCATGAGATCTTTGAGCGCGATCGGCACGCCCTGGAGGGGTCCGTTATCTTCACCTCTTGCGAACGCTTCATCTGCGCGTTTAGCTTGCGCGAAGGCTCGCTCCTCGGTGATGAGGCGGTAGATGGGGCTGGGCTCGAGCTTCTCTAAATAAGCTTCGGTGACCCGTACGGCGGTGAGTTCACCTGTGCGGTAGGCGCTCGCCAGCTCGCTTAGCGTGAGGGAGAAGAGGTCAGACATAGGAAGAGTATAACGGGCGTAAAGGAAAAGACCCCGCCTCGAGTTTTTAAGCTCGAAACGAGGTCTAAAGTGGCTCCGCGGGTAGGATTCGAACCTACGACCAACCGGTTAACAGCCGGTCGCTCTACCACTGAGCTACCGCGGAATACGCGCTCCTCAGAGCGACAAGTAGTTTAACAGAGTTACGGAGGGGTTAGCAACCCCTAAATTTACACATCGCCGCGCTACCTCTTCTTGGCAACGAGTAAAAAACTCAGTGGCGGTTTATGCTCGAGGTCTTGAAACACCCTGTATGTCCCCGAGAGGTCGTGCTCGTGTTCTTCAAAATGTGTGAGGTCGAGCCCGTGGAGGCAGAGGCTGAGGATGCTCGAGAGCGTGTGCTGAAACCAGTAGGACGTAGCGCGTCCCGTCTGTGACGGGTCCATATAGTCGGGTAAGACCTCTTCGACAAACGGTTCTTGGCGAAAGTACGAGCTGTCAATCACGAGTTTGTGCGCCGGGTCGAACATGCCCAAGATCGGATGTTGGTCGTAGAGAAAAAAGTGTCCATCACGGCGCAACAGCGTGTCTACAACCTCGAAAAAACTAGGCAGGTCAGGCAACCAGCCGAGCACACCGATGGTCACGTAAACAACGTCAAAGGCATTATCAAACGTGTCACCGAGGTCGTAGAGGCTGCTGCGGACAAACTCGACCTCTTGCCCGCTCGCCTCGGCAAGTCGCTGCGCCTGGCTCAGTATCCTCTCCGACACGTCCACGCCTATACATCGCGCCGCCCCCGCCTTTTTCACGCTGATAAGTTCGCGTCCGTTATTGCAGCCTAACTGAATGACGTTTTTGCCCGTGAGGTTGATGTCTGCGAAGACGCGCCGTTCCACCTCGTCAAAGGTTGAAAAGTCGCTCCGACGTACCGCTTCAAGCAGCGCAGCAAACCCCTCCGCCTCATAGACTTCGGCGGTCTGGTCCCACATAGCGCGGTTGGCTCTGATGTAGGCGTCTTTTTCCATGAGGCATTTAGTGTACAGGATGGGACACAACAAAATGGTGCACAACAAAAAGAGAGCCCTCGCGTCGAATCATGCAAGGACTCTCTTTGGGCTTCGCGCTACTCGAGGAATCCAACCTCTTCTACTCGAAGCGCACGTCCACCACGGTATATTCCGCCGTACGGCTACCGAGGGGAACCTTGACCTTATCGCCTGCTTGCTTGCCCATCAGCTTCGAGCCCAGGGGCGACTCGTCCGAGATGCGGTTATCCAAAATGTCCGCTTCGTGCGTGCCGACCAAGTGAAAGGTGTTCTGCTCGCCCGAGGTGTCCTCCAGGATGAGGCTCGCGCCTAAGCGGGCGATAGCGACGTCGCCCTCTTGATGCTCGACGACGACGGCGCGGTGGATGATCTCTTCTAGGTCGGCGATTCTCGCTTCGTTGGCGCTCTGCTCCATGCGGGCTTCGTCGTAGGCGGCACTTTCACGAAGGTCGCCGTCGGCGATGGCTTGCCCCATGTTCTCAGAAATTTGCTGGCGGCGCACCTCGACGAGGTACTTGAGTTCGTCTTTGATCTTCTGATGACCTTGCGGGGTGAGGTAGATAGGTTTTTTGCTCATGGTAAAAACTCCTTTGGTAGTAAATTATAAAGGGGTAGCGAAGCTGGTCCGGTATCAGAGAGGTTGAGTAGCCAATCGTTAGAATTCAGCAGTCAACGTAAAAACACGACTGAACTGTCAACTAAAGAATGAGTGATGTCGTTCTGAGCCCTACGCGAGTATAGGATAGACTCCGCGAAAGAATCTCTGCATTTGCCTTCTTGTCTGACAGAGAATGCAAGGCGAGACCCCTCGACTGGGCTCGGGGTGACAACAGTATTGCAGAATTTAGTTGACGATGTATTGACTCCTAACGAGGGAACTACCGCTCGCTTACCAACGCCCTCTAAACAAACTGACCCTACGTTCGCCGCAGCGCGTGAGAGGTAATCTAATACAAACGGACGTTGACTCTCCGACTCTCTACTTTAGGATTTCATTTATGTCACTCAACGAACAACGCGAACAGCGGCTTAGAAATTTAGAATCACTGGAGGAGCGCGGCTTCGAGCCGTATCCGTATAGTTACCAGGCGACGCACCGCGCGGCGGACTTACAAGCCAAACATGGAGGCGCAGAGCCGGGTGACGCCTTTGAAGAGGTCGTGACTATTGCGGGACGGGCGATGACCGTGCGGATGATGGGCAAGGCATCGTTTATAACCTTGCAAGATGCGTCGGGGCAGATTCAGGCGTACTTCCAAAAGGACGCGCTAGAGCGCTACAACGCGCTTAAAAAGATCGACTTGGGGGATTGGCTCGAGGTCACAGGCTCCCTCTTTGTCACGAAAACAGGCGAGCTGACGGTCAAAGCGACAGATTTTCGTCCCCTCGTCAAGTCACTGCGCCCGCTGCCCGACAAGTATCACGGACTGGCAGATAAAGAGCAGCGCTACCGCCAGCGCCACCTCGACCTCATGGTCAATCCGGAGGTCAGGCGGGCGTTTGTGCTACGCTCACGCGCGATTGCCTACATCCGCCGCTACCTGGACGACTTGGGCTTTTTGGAGGTCGAGACGCCTGTCCTGCAGAGCATTCCTGGGGGCGCAGAGGCGCGGCCGTTCGAAACGCATCACAATGCACTAGATCACGACTTTCACCTGCGCATCTCCTTGGAGCTGTACCTCAAGCGCCTTATCGTCGGCGGCTTCGAGGCGGTTTACGAGATCGGGCGCAACTTCCGCAACGAGGGGATGAGCCCCAAGCACAACCCGGAATACACGATGCTGGAGCTTTACTGGGCGGGCAAAGACTACCTGGACATTCTGGACCTGGTCGAGACGATGTACAGCACACTGGTAAAAGAACTGACGGGCTCGACCACGCTCACCTATCAGGGGACCGAGTTGGACTTTAGCACGCCTTGGGCTCGAGTCGATTACACAGGCGAACTCAAGGCGAGGGCGAACATGGACGTCAACCCTTTAGATGAGGAGAAACTGCGCGCATGGGTGCGCGAGCATCACGCACCGCAAGGCGATAGTGAGCCATTAGCTGAGCAGCCCATCAATCAGATTTACAACAAGCTCTACGACATCTACGTAGAGCCGCACTTAGAGCAGCCGACCTTTGTCATGGACCATCCTTTAGCGATCAGCCCACTGGCGAAAAAGCACCGGGAGAGACCCGGCTTAGTCGAACGCTTCGAGCCGGTCTGTGTGGGCATGGAACTCGGCAACGCCTTTTCGGAACTGAACGACCCCTTAGACCAGCGGCGACGCTTCGAGGCGCAGCAGGCTTTGCGCGACGCGGGCGACGACGAGGCGCAACCCTTGGACGAGGACTTTCTGGCGGCGCTCGAGTACGGGATGCCGCCCACGGGCGGCTTGGGGCTAGGGCTCGACCGCCTGGCGATCCTCTTGGCGGACGTACCGAGCATCCGCGACGTGATCCTCTTTCCGCTCCTCAAGCCGGAGGTTTAACGTTTACGTTGACGGCGACGGTTGGGCAGCGCCGTCTTCTTTTACCCTCTTTTGCATCTGAAAGGGGCTCGAGCTACTTCTAGGTGACGTAGAGTGAGCCCGTGTCCCCTTCAGCCACCTTTCTCTCCGGCGTCCAAACAGGTCTACCTGTGATGCTGGGCGTCGTCCCTTTCGGGCTGGTCGCGGGCGTGAGTGCGGTCAGCGTCGGCTTGCCCGAGCTGCCCGCCGTGCTCCTATCCGCCATCGTCTTCGCGGGCGCGTCGCAGCTCGCCGGGCTGCAGCTTATCGCGTCGGGCTCGCCCATTTTAGTCATCCTGATGACGACCTTTTTTATCAACCTGCGCTTCGTGATGTACAGCGCTTCGATCGCACCCTACTTAAAGCGCTTTTCAGCACCCTGGAAAGGTCTGATGGCGTACCTCATGACCGACCAGGCGTACGCCTTCGCGCTCAACCGCTTCTCAGACGAGCCCGAGATGTCGCACAAAAACCTCTTCTACCTCGGTATCGCCGCGCCTATCTGGGCGGTCTGGATGGTCTCTACGATGGTCGGCGTATTCGTCGGCGCACAGGTCCCCGAGGGCTGGTCTTTGGAGTTCGCGATTCCGCTTATCTTCATGGTGCTCATCATCCCCGCCGTCACCGACCGCGCCTCAGCAGCGGCGGCGCTCATGGCGGGCGTCACGGTCGTCGCCGCCGACCCCTTGCCCTTCAACCTGGCGCTCATCGTCGCGGCGCTTACGGGCATTGGGGTCGGCGTGCTGGTCGAGACGGTGGGCGCAAAGACGGAGCGTTCGTGAGCACTTCGGCGCTCTGGCTGACGATTCTCTTAATGGGTCTCGTCACCTTTGCGCTCCGCGTGTCGTTCATCGCCTTAGCGGGACGCCTCGAGATGCCGCCCCTCATTCAGCGGGCGCTCCGCTTCGTGCCAGCGGCGGTGCTCTCCGCCATCGTCGTACCCGCGCTCGTCTTCCGCGAGGGTGACTTGGAGCTTGCGCTCACCAATGAAAAACTGTTGGCGGGACTTTTTGCGCTCGCCGTAGCGTTTTACACCAAGAGCGTCATCTGGACGATTGTAGCGGGCATGGTGGCGTTGTGGACGTTGCAGGCGGTTCTGTAAAGAAGCAATGAGCAATGAGTCTAAAGCTTTTCACTCATTGCTCATTGCTCGCCGTTCGCCCAGCTTGACTGGGTTGCTCATTGCTCTCTTCTTAGTAACTAAGCAGCACCGACCCCCACGACAACCCGCCGCCGAACGCCGTTAAAATCACCTTATCGCCGCGCTGGATGCGTCCGTCTTTGATAGCGATGTCCATCGCTAAGGGCACGGTCGCCGCGGAGTTGTTGCCGAAGTCTTTGATGGTGCTGATGACCTTCTCGAGCGACACGCAGAGCCCTTTCGCTACCGCGTCCGTGATGCGCTGGTTCGCTTGATGCGGCACGACCCAGTCGACCTCGCCGACCGACACGCCCGCTTTGGCGAGCACCTCTTCGGTGGCGCTCACCATCGCCCGCACCGCGAGTTGGAAAATAGCTCTGCCGTTCATGAGGATTTTGGCGCGGTCCTCTTGCCCGTCTGTGGTGCAGCCGCCGCCGCAGACGTAGAGCTTGTCGTAGTAGGTGCCGTCGGCGTAGGTCGCGGAGCTGAGGATGCCGCCCTCGCCCTTTTCGCCTTTGGAGAGGACGAACGCGCCCGCCCCGTCGCCGAACAGAATGCTCGTGGCGCGGTCCGTGTAGTCTAAAATGCGCGACATGCAGTCCGCGCCGACCACCAGCACGTGCTCGGCGCTGCCCGCCCGGATAAACTGCTCGGCGACCTGCAGCGCCGAGATGAAGCCCGCGCACGCCGCGTTCACGTCGAACGCGGCCGCGTTCGTGCAGCCGATGCTCGCCTGGAGCTTGCAGGCGACCGAGGGGAAGTGATGGTCCGGCGTGGAGGTGCCGACCACGATGAGGTCGATGTCGGCGGCGTTCACGCCCGCGTCTTGCAGCGCCGCGCACGCCGCGCGCTGCGCCATGTGCGAGGTCGCCTCGTCACGGTCGGCGATGCGCCGCTCGGAGATGCCCGTGCGCGCTACGATCCACTCGTCGGAGGTGTCGACCATGCGCTCTAAGTCAGCGTTCGTGAGGCGCGTCTCGGGAACGTAAGCGCCCGTGCCGCGGATGACGACGGAAGGCGTCATCGGAGCGAACACCGCGTCATAGAGGTGCTACTAGGGGCGACATGAGCAAAGTTGATGGCGTCTAGGTATACGTCAGTTGGCTTGAACACGATGTGGCACGTCACCCCTCGAGACAATTCGCTTCACTATGTTGAACATCATCCCCAAGTGTACGCTAGGTTTGCCTCTACGCTATGTCGGGTAGCGTGAGCTTCGTAGTAGCGCGGCGGCTTAAAAGTAAGAGATTTCGCATTACCTCGGACTATCCCACAAAATAGCTTTGCCAAAACGCGGTAAGCTGCACGCCGAACGGTCTGAATACACTGTTAATCAAAAAACGAGTGATGTCATTCTGAACGGAGCCCTACGGCGAGCGTAGGATAGACTCCGCCCTACGGTAAACCATAGGATAGACTCCGTGTAAGAATCTCTGACCTTACTGACTCCTCTTACAGAGATTGCGAGTTACAAAGTTTTGGCATAGCCAAACGAGACCCTTACGCCTTCGCCGAAGCTTCGCTCTACTTCGTGAACAGGGTGACATCAGTGAGAAGTATCAATACTTAGTTTGCGGTGTACTGAAAATAAAAACAAAAGGTGTGGAGGGAACGATGAACTACCGGACGTTGGGCAAAACAGGGTGGCAAGTCTCTGAGGTGAGTTTCGGCTCGTGGGCGATTGGCGGCTCGTGGGGCGAGGTCAGCGACGAGGATTCAATGAAGGCGCTACACAAGGCGGTGGACGAAGGCATCAACCTCTTCGACACGGCGGACGTCTACGGCGACGGACGCAGCGAACGGCTCCTTGCCAAGCTCCGTAAAGAGCGCTCCGAGACGCTCTACATCCCGACCAAGGCGGGGCGTCGCCTCGACCCGCACACCGCCGAAGGCTATAACCGCGAGAACCTGAACGCTTTCGTGGACAGAAGCCTGAAGAACCTAGACACCGACGCCCTCGACCTCGTTCAGCTTCACTGCCCACCTACAAACGTCTTTTACCAGCCGGAAGTCTTCGAAGTTTTAGAGGACATGAAGCGCGAGGGCAAGATTAAGCACTACGGCGTGTCGGTGGAGAAGGTCGAGGAGGGACTCAAGGCGCTCGAGTACCCCGGCTTGTCCTCTGTTCAAATCATCTTCAACCTCTTGCGGCAGCGCCCGAGCGAGCTATTTTTCAGGGAGGCGAAGCGCAAAGACGTCGGCATCTTGGTGCGCGTGCCCCTCGCGAGCGGGCTCTTGACCGGGAAGATGAGCGAGCAAACGAGCTTCGAAGAGGGCGACCATCGCCTCTTCAACCGCGACGGGTCAGCCTTCGACAGGGGCGAGACCTTCGCCGGGCTGGACTTCGAGACGGGTCTACGAGCGGTGGACGAATTGCGCGACCTCATCCCCGAAAACGCCACCATGCCCCAGTTCGCGCTCCGCTGGATTCTGATGTTCGGCGAGGTAAGCTGCGTCGATACCGGGCGCGAAAAAGCCCGAGCAGGCCCAAGACAACGCGCGGGCGTCCGAACTCGAACCCCTCTCGGACGAGGTGATGAAGCGCGCGCGCGAGGTCTACGAACGCTACGCTTATGACCAGGTGCATCAGCGGTGGTAAGGCAGCCATAAGTACACTGTTAGCCAAAAGATGAAACATGTCATTCTGAACGGTTCACGTCAGTACCTCCGAAGGAGAGCGATAGCGGAGCCCCCTTTCGGGGATGAACGATGAAAGAATCTCGCCTTCCATTCCCAACCAGCCGAGATTGCGAGTTACAGAGTTTTGGCAGTAGCCAAACGAGACCCTTACGCCTTCGCCGAAGTTTCGCTCTACTTCGTGAACAGGGTGACAACAACATCGCAGAATTTACTTAACAGAGCAATGAGCAATGAGTCCAAAGATTTTCACTCATTGCTTTCAACTCGTTGCTTTCAACTTCTCCACAATTAGCAGCGCCAGGCCACCATGCAGTTCAACCTTCAAAGGAACCCCCGCTACCTCATTCGAGACGCCCCGCCCGACGCCGAAAGGGAGCGCGTACCTCTCGAGCGGGTACTTCGCGCCCTCCAAGCTCACCGCCGAAGTCTCGGCTAAGCTGAGCAGACTAAAGTGCTGCCCGGGAGGAAGCTCGAGCTTCACCTCGTCCTCTCCCGCCAAGGGGTAGAGGGCGCGGTCGCCCGACTGAAGCGACACGCCGTAGCCCGCCCGCTTCCACCTTGCGGCGATAAACACAGCCGCGAGCGACTGGTCGAAGCGGTCGCCGAGCCCGCCGACGATGAGGTAATGCGCCGCGCCCTTCTCCTTGGCGTAGTCGAGCGCGAGTTCCAAGTCGAGCAGGTCTTTTTCGGCAGGGTGCTCGAGCCTCTCCACCTCGGGATAGTCCGCCAAAACCTCCCGCGTCACCGAGTCGAAGTCGCCGACGATAATGTCCGGTGAGACGCCTAGTGCCGCCGCGTGACGCAGCCCCGAATCTGCTGCAACGACGAGTTCTGCATCTCGGCACGTGTTTTTGAGGGCATCCGTTACGGCTATATCGCCGCCCGCTAAGATAACCGCTTTCACTGCCTATCTCCGTTTAGACCGACCACGGCGTGTTCAGGGATGTGAAGCTGGAGGGTCCTTCCGGGCGCTAGTCCGCCCGGAACTTCCCTCGAGAAGCCCGTCCAGACGAAGCGCAAGCCGAAGGGGTGGAGGTCAAGCTCGAGGCGGTGCAGCGCGCCAGTTCGTGTGTAGCTGAGCAGTTCTGCGCTCATTTCACCCGAGCCCAAACAGACCAAATCGCTGCGGATGAGGAGATAGGGTTTCTCTAAAGAGGTGCTCGTCAGCGTCCTGAGCCCTTCGTGGGCGAGCGCCTCGTAGACGTTCGTATGTCCTAGAAACTGCGCAATCCAGGCGGTCTTGGGCTGCGCGTAGAGCGTTTCGGCGTCGTCGACTTGCAAAATCCGCCCCGAGCGCATCACCGCGACGTGCTCCGCCAAGGTGAAGGCTTCCTCTTGGTCGTGGGTGACGTAGAGGGCGCTCAGTTCAAGGTCGCTCAAGAGGTCTTTCAGTTGCCCTTTGAGGTCTTCGCGCAGCGCTAAGTCGAGGTTGGAGAGGGGTTCATCTAACAGCAAGAGCGAAGGTTTAGGCGCGAGCGCCCGCGCCAACGCTACGCGCTGCTGCTGCCCGCCCGAAAGCTCCGCCACGCGGCGGCGCTCTAGCCCTTCCAAACCGACGAGGTTCAAAAGCTCCGCTACGCGCGCGCGCTGCTCCTGCTTCGTCCACCCCTTCTCGACCAGACCGTACGCGATGTTGCGCTCCACGTTGAGGTGCGGAAAGAGGGCGTAGTCCTGAAAGACCATGCCGAAACCGCGCTTCTGCGGCGGGCGCGCCGTGACCTCTTCGCCGTTCAAGAAAATGCGCCCCGCGTCCGCCGCTTCCAAACCGGCGATGAGCCGCAGCAGCGTGCTTTTCCCACACCCTGACGGACCTAGTAGCGCCAGCGTCTCGCCCGGCTGGAGCGACAAAGAGACCCCGTCGACCGCCCCAATCTCGCCGTAGCGCTTCTCGAGACCCTCCAAGCGCAAATTCATGGCAGCGCAACCGTGAGCCCGTCGAAGGCGTAGCGCGCGCCTTCCGGTGCAGGCTTTCTGATGTCGATACCGTGGCCCAGATGCGTCAGAATCGTCCGCTTAGGTTGTAAGGTTCGCAAGAGTTCGGCGGCTTCCCGCACGTCGTAAACGCTGCGCGTTTCGACCGGGGCGTCCTCTTCGTAAAAGCTCGCGCCGAGCACCAAGAGGTCCAAGTCTCGCCAGGGCGCTACGTCTTGCAACCCCAAACAGTCGGGCATGTAGCCCCAACGCGCGTTTCCGCTCGAGAAGCGAAAAGCGTAGGCAAAGCCGTTGTAGCCGTGCGGCACCTTGAAAGCGCGGACCTCATAACCCGCAAAGGTTCGCGCGGTCTCGAGCGCCAAAAACGGCGTATGCGCCGGGTAGCGACCGCTCGTCATGTACCCAAATCTCGCCTCTAGCTGCGGCAAGACCTCTTCGGGCGCGTAGACAGGGCACCTCCGCTTTGTCCAGCGCCCCCAATCGCCCAGGTCGCCGAGCCCTAGAATATGGTCATTGTGCGCGTGGGTGATGAGCGCGGCGCCAAAGCCCGTCAAGCCTTCGCGGGCGCACTGGAGCCGCAACTCGGGTGAAGCGTCGAGGAGAACCGTTTCGTCTCCCCGAATCGCGGCGGAGGGGCGGGTGCGGGCGTTTTGCCCGGTCGTCTTCGCCTCCGCGCAGACTGAGCAGGTGCACCACCACCGGGGGACGCCCTGCGAGTCGGCGGAGCCTAAAAAGGTGAGCGTGGGGCGCGTCATGGCTTAGTCTACCGTTCGGCGCGTGTTTCCGGCGCACCCCTTGACGCCGCGTTACGCTTGCTCGGTCGGTAAAATCAGCACTTCGTTGATGTTGACGCGGCTCGGGCTCGAGACCGCGTAGAGGATGGACTGGGCGATGTCTTCGCCCTCCAAAATCGTCATGTCCATCATCCCTTTCATGCCCTCGATGGCGTCCTCGTCGGTGATGTGGTTCGTCAGCTCGGTGGCGACCGCGCCCGGCTCGATGGAGGTCACGCGGATATTTTTGTTCGGCGCAAGTTCCTGGCGTAGCCCTTCGGAAAAGGCGGTCACGGCGAACTTGGTCGCGCAGTAGACCGCGCCCGACTGCATCACTTTGCGCCCCGCCACGGACGAGATGTTGACGATGTGGCCGCTCTGCTGCTCCATCATGGTCGGCAGCGCGGCGGCGGTAGCGAACATGAGCCCCTTGACGTTCACGTCCACCATCTGCTCCCACTCGTCCAACTTGAGCTTCTCGACGAAAGAGAGCAGCATTACGCCCGCGTTGTTGACTAAGATGTCCACGCTGCCGAAGGTGTCTTTGGCACTCTGGACTAAGTTCTGAGTGTCTTCGCGCTTGGTCACGTCCGTCTCGACGACGAGCGCCTTGCCGCCGTTATCTTCGATTTCCTTTTTGAGGTCTTCCAAGCGCTCTTTGCGCCGCGCCGCGAGCACGACGGCGGCACCTTCGCCCGCTAAAACCCGCGCCGTCGCCTCGCCGATACCGCTCGAGGCTCCCGTAATCACTGCAACCTTATTGTCTAAGCTTCCCATGTTTGCTCCTCACTTATGTTCGTCCGAGTAGGTGTAAACCGAATGTGCCACGTGAGCCTAACAAGCAAGAAAGGAATAAACATCGTGCTGTCTTCCAAACCACAAGGTGGTAACGAGGGGTCAAGCGAAGAAACGTCTTCAAACACCTCCAACCCTTAGGCGGGTGAAGGTAGGGACGGAAATCGCCCTCATAGATTTTGATCCCGCCAGACACTTCGAGGCGGCCTCGAAGCGTCCGGCTATTGTCGTCAGCAACAACATCGCGAACTCAGCCATGCACGTCGTTACGGTTGTTCCCCTCACCACTCATCTAAGCCGCATCTACCCGCACGAAATGCTCTTGCGCGTTCACCTTAGCGGTTTGGACTACGACTCTAAAACGCAGCCTCACCTGCTTCGCCACATGAGCGTAAGCCGCATCGAGCATGTGCTCGGCCATCTATCCTCAGATGTTATGGAGGAGATAGATGCGCGGCTTCGTGAACATTTAGCCCTTTAACAGACTCGTTCAAGCAGCAAGCGAGAGCAAGCTTCGGTGGCGTGCACAGCGTTTTGCTCTGAAGTGTTTTAGTTGGAGGTGTTAGGAGACGTCTCTTCCGTGTCTACTGCGGGCGCGGTCGATGCAGAAACGGTGACGTAACGTGACTCGTCGGCGTAGATAAACCCCTGGAGCCGCGCGAGCTGCTCGCGGTAGGCGGGGTCGTTTTTATGGGCGATGACGTTTTCTAGGTTCGTAGCCTCGAGTTCTAGCGCCGCGATATCGCGCTCTAAGCGCGCGACCTCGCGCTCCGTGTAGACGGAGCGGCTTATCTCCAGAGTGAGCATGGCGAGCGCGTGAATGCAGCCGACCACCGCGATGACCAAAAAGAGCAGGTTCGCGCCCCTATTCGCTCTTTTGCCCTTGCGCCCTAGTGAACGAACGCTCATCTTTGCCCCCTATATATAGCAGGTATCATCTGGTCAGCTTGGACGAAGTCATGCGAAGCAACACTCTCACTGAAAAGAACATTGCCTAGCACGCACTTCAAGTGATGATATCTGCGGAGAAGTGCAGCAACAATAAGTGAAACGGCTAATGCATAGTAGCTGTATACACTATACACGCCCCTACACATGCCTGCCCCTACACATGCATGGTCCCTTGCAACGCCAGGGCCTCTTTGAGAAAGCGTGCGGCGTCTTCGGGCGGCGTCGGGTTAATGTAGAAGCCGCTGCCCCAGTCGAAACCCGCCTGCGCAGTCAAGCGCGGCAAGATTTCGATGTGCCAGTGGTAGCTCTCAGACTGCGCCGGCAAAGCGTGCAGAATCATGTTATAAGGCGGGTCGTTGAGAGCGGTATTCATAGCTTTGACAACTGATTGTAGCAGGTCTGCTAAAAGAGACAAAGTGTTGCTCGCTAAATCTGCAAACGACGCGCTGTGCTCCCTGGGCAAGAGCCACACCTCGAAGGGCGTCTTCGAGGCGTAAGGGGCGAGCGCGACGAAGTGCTGGTTCGAGCTGATGAGGCGGCTCCGCTCGGCGCGTTCAGCTTGAATCACGTCGCAGAATAAGCAGCGGCGCTGCGCGTCGAAGTGACGTGTCGCGGCGGCGTGCTCCTCGTCGACCCAGCGGTTCGTGACGGGCAGCGCCAACACCTGCGCGTGCGCGTGGTCATAGAGCGCGCCCGCCGAGCGTCCGACGTTACGCGAAAGCTGGACGTGTTTGATGTCGGGTCGGCTCGAGAGGTGCCCGATTCGGTCCCGGTAGAGCTTCAGGAGGTCGATGAGGTGCGCGGGCGGCATCCTCTCCAAGCGCATGTCATGTTGCGGATGCTCGGTGATGAGTTCTTGGTAGCCCACGCCCGAAGCGTAGGTGAAAAGGTCACCACCGCCCACCTGAAAGCGGCCCGGCGAGAGGAGCGCGGCGGGGTTTTCGGACACGCGCATCTGCCACTGCGCCCCGGCAGCAGACGACGCGCTCGGCGCGAGCGTCCGCACCGTTTTACCCCTTTCATGACCTGGGCAGAGCGAACAGGGCGCACTCTCATGTTTTGCGCTCCCGAAGTCCGAGGGCAAGAGCCCGCGCTCCGGCGAAATAATGACCCAAGCAGAGCCAAAAGGGTCTTTGCGAAACTGCGGCATAGCGCCAAGTCTAGCAGCCTCCTTGCGCGAGGGACGTGAGGTTTCCGTTACAGGGTTGAAGATACTAGGTCTGTGCTGGGCGACAAAGAATTGGCGGGGAGAGCGTCGTGAGGAGAGAAGGAGAAAGGGAGGGTTTTGTGTTCTCTACTTTTCTCGAGCTACTACACTGTTAATTAAGTTTTGTAGCACTGTTGTCACCCCGAGCGGAGCACAGCGAAGTCGAGGGGTCTCGTCCTTCGCTCTCTCATAGGGGAGAAGGCGAATGCAGAGATTCTTTCATCGTTCATCCCCGAAAGGGGGCTCCACTTCGTTACATTCAGAATGACATGCTTTATTTTTTAGCTAACAGTGTACTACTCAGTCGACGTTCTAACACGCCTCATTCGTTCGCGACCGCAAAAACAACCCGCGCCCGATATGGTTAGATTGACGGATGGCACCTCTCCTCGGCGCACACGTCTCCGCTGCGGGCGGCGTTTCCAAGGCGCTCGGCAACGCGGCGGCGTTGGGGTGCGACGCCCTGCAGCTCTTCGTCAAGAACGCGAGCCGCTGGCAGGCGAAGCCCTTAGCGTCCGCTGAAGTCGCCCGTTTTAGAGCGCAACACGCCGCGCAGGGGTGCTTGCCCATTGTCGCGCACGCGTCGTACCTCATCAACTTGGCGGCGGCGAACCCTGAGACCTTGCAGAAATCTTTGAGCGCCCTCGGTGACGAACTGGCGCGCTGCCACCTGCTCGGCGTCCGCGGCTTGGTGCTGCATCCGGGCGCGCACATGGGGCGCGGCGAAGAAGCCGGGCTAGCGGCGGTTGTCGAGTCGTTGGATGAGGTCTTTAGCGCGGAGCCAGAGCTGGAGGTGAAGGTGCTGCTCGAGAACACCGCCGGGCAGGGCACCGTCTTAGGCAGCCGCTTCGAGCACCTCGCCTGGATAAGGGCGCACGTGGAGAGGCGTGAACGCTTAGGGGTCTGCTTCGACACCTGTCACGCTTTCGCCGCTGGCTACGACCTGAAAAACAACTATGACGGGGTTATGAACGAACTAGGCGAGACCGTCGGCTGGGACGACCTGGCCTGCGTCCACCTCAACGACTCGCAGCACGCGCTCGGCTCGCGCAGAGACCGCCACGCGAACTTAGGCGCGGGACCTATCGGCATGGCGGCGTTCGTCAGCTTGGCGAGCGACGCTCGCTTAGAGGGTGTACCGCTGGTGCTCGAGACCCCTTTAGGCGCAGACAACCTCGGTCATAAGCGCGACCTGGACAACCTCCGCCGTGCGCTACGCAACCCGTAGCGCGCTCATCATGGACGCCTCGTGACCGTTTGGCTCGTCGGCATCGGCGTCGGCGTCGCTGTTTTAGTCGGCACGCAAGACGCGCTGTGGGGGCTCTCAGCCGGACTCGCCGCCTTTTTGCTCGTGCGTTGGGCGCAGCCTCAGCCCCCGGCGTTGCCGCTCGAGCCAGACGCGCCGAAACCTCGCCCGACCGAAAGAGCTACGCCTATCGAGGTCGTCTGCAAAACGGTGACCCCGGCGCGGCAAGAGTGGGTCTCGCTCAAGACAGGGCGGCTTTACGACGTGCTGAGCGCGAACGGCTTAGCGGGCGCACGTCCGGGCGACAAGGGCCGGGTCACGCTCACCGGACGAGGGTGGAGAATCGACCCGCCCGACTCGGTGGACGAAGCGAGAAGATATGCAGATTCCGATCGCTAGACCTGTTTTCCAACCGTTCCAAAAGCTGCTAAGCCGACGAAATGCCGGCAATAAGCGGTGAACGGCGTCCCAAAGTACTTATAGAACTCACGAGGAACACATCGACTGAAACGTAGAGACGACACGCCTCCTTCTGCCCTCTTACTCCAGCCCTCGTCCCTCGAACCTCGCCTCCGGCAAGCCGTGTGTGGCTGCGCGTGCCAAGTAGCGCGCCAACTGCTCGGTCATCTCCGCAAGGCCGAGCGCCGCGCTGCGCCTACGGACCTCACACAAGCGTTCGGGGGCGCTTCGGTAGCTCGAGACCTCCTGGGTCAAGCGCTTGATATCGGGCGCATATGCGCCCAAGCGTCGCTCGCTCAGGAAGTGGACGAGCTTGCGCTCGTTGAGACCTGCGTAGCGCGTCACCAGAACGGGGCGACCGACCGCGAGCGCCTCCATCACCGAGGCGGGTCCGGCTTTGCCGACCATGAGGTCGCAAGCAGCGAGATACTGCGCCATGTTGTCCACAAAGCCTCTGACGGTAAAGTTGATGTGGCCGGACGTGCTCGCTTCCAACCTCGCCCTCAACCTCTCGTTGTGTCCTGTGACGGCGACAACTTGCACGCCCAGCTCCAAAAGCGCCCGCACCGTCCGCTCAGCGCCCCTACCTACGCCCTCGCTGCCGAGCGAGACGAGGCAGGTAAAGGTGTCGCTGAGCCCTAGATGGCAGCGCGCTTCGGCTTGGCTAGGCGCGTGTAAGAAAGGTTGCTGCACCGGATAGCCGACCAGGTCGAGCTTATCTTCCGCAACGCCCATGCGCCGCAGGTC
The DNA here is from genome assembly GCA_965213925.1 of Trueperaceae bacterium. Classification (GTDB taxonomy): domain Bacteria; phylum Deinococcota; class Deinococci; order Deinococcales; family Trueperaceae; genus CBDBZX01. The sequence goes on along the minus strand of OZ243927.1, from coordinate 1,901,825 downwards.
GCGGAGCGCCGCTCTGGACGGCACCGCGACGCGCTCCGCGTGAGGCTCGCGCCAGAGCGCGCTCGCGTCGAGGGGTTCGGTGGCGAAGTGAACGACGGGAACATCGGGAAAGCCCCTCGCCTGTTGCGCCAGGGTGAAGCTCACGGTGAGAAAGGGATGATTCGTGACGACGAGCGCGGGCGCGTGACCTCGCGCTCGCGCCTTCATATCCTCCGCGACGACCGCCGCGAAAGAGCGCAGCAGCCGCCTGTGCGCAGCGTAGGTAAGCCTCGGCGCAGCGTCGAGCAGGCGCTGACCGTAGCGCGCGAGGTGCGGGCGCGCGAGGATAGCTTTCCAAAGCGCCTTATGCCGCGCGTCGAAGGTGCGAACGCCAGGGTGACGCCGACCTAGCTCGAGCATGTAGTCCGACATCTCGACCTCGAACTCGCCCGGATAGGTCGCCTCGACCGCCTGCGCCATCGCCCGCGCCGTCGCCACGTGCCCGCCGCCAGCGGCGATCGTTGCGAAGAAGATGCGCAGCTTACTCACGTGCCTAAGCATGACACGTCTTGATGAGGGGGAGGGTCGGGCGTGGCGAGATAGGTTGGAAGGTACAGATAGGTTAGAGGGTACAATGTCAGCCCACCGGGTAAGATGCTCGTATTTAATGTCGGCAGATGATAGGACCTGGAAGAGGTGACGTGTTGAAGCGTGTGAAGTATAGGGATTCTAAGGGCGTGCACTGGGGCGAGTTAGAGGGCGGACACGTTCACTCTTTGAAAAGCATGACGGGCGAGCGTAGCAGTGAAGGCGCGGACTTATCCGACGTGACGCTTCTCGCGCCTTGCGAGCCGCGTAGCATCGTTTGTGTCGGTAAGAATTATGCCAAGCACATCAAAGAAATGGGCGGCGACGAGGGGCAGTTGCCGAGCGAGCCGGGGCTTTTTCTCAAGGCGCTCAACACGCTCTCAGGCCCAGGGGACGTGGTGCCTTATCCCTCCTGGACGGAAAACTTGCACTACGAAGGCGAACTCGCCGTCGTCGTCGGCAAGCGCATGAAAAACGTCGCGGAGGGGGACGCCCTCTCTCACGTTCTCGGCTACACTTGCGCCGTAGACGTGACCGCGAGGGATAAGCAGCGGAGCGACCTGCAGTGGACGCGGGGCAAGTCCGCCGACGGGTTCTGTCCGCTCGGACCGTGGTTGGAAACGGATTTGGACACGAGCAACCTGAGCGTGCAGACGCGCGTCAACGGCGAGTTAAAGCAAGACGGCAGCACCTCGGACCTCATCTTCTCGGTTCCGCAAATACTCGCCTATATCAGCACGTTCATGACCTTGGAGCCGGGGGACGTGGTGCTGACGGGCACGCCCGACGGGGTCGGACCTCTGAGAATCGGGGACGAGATCGAAGTCAGCGTCGAAGGCGTCGGCACGCTGAGAAACCGGGTGGAGGCAAGATGAGTCAAAATATGGATCAGAGCGGCGTGAATATGCCCCTCGCCCAGGCGCTAGATAGCGTCTTTTTACTCGACACGCGGCACATGGACTATCAAGGGACGGTAGGCGCGTACCTCGTGCCAGGACCGGGGGGCAGCTTCGCCTTGGTCGAGAGCGGACCCGGTTCGACGCTGGACCATTTGGAAGCCGCGATTCGCGAGGCGGGCTTCGAGCCGGAGGGTCTCTCTAGCGTCATGGTCACCCACATCCACCTCGACCACGCGGGCGCGGCGGGCACGCTCGCGAGGCGCTATAACGCCGAGGTCTACGTCCACGAAAACGGTGCGCCGCACCTCTTGGATCCCAGCCGCTTGATGAAGAGCGCTAAGCGCATCTACGGCGACAAAATGGAGACGCTCTGGGGCGAGATGGAACCTCTACCGCAAGAGCTGTTGCGCGTCGTGCGCGACGGCGAGACCTTTCAAGCGGCGGGAAAGCGCTTCGACGTGTTCTACACGCCCGGTCACGCCTCGCATCACGTGGCGTATCTGATGGAGAAACGCGCGATGTTCACGGGCGACGCGGCGGCGATTAAACTGCCCGGCTCGGGCGTCGTGCGCCCTGCGTTACCGCCACCCGAGGTGGATCTAGAGGCGTGGGAAGATACGCTCCAGGTCATCCGCCAAGCGGGGGCGGAGCGGCTTCTCTTGACGCATTTCGGCGAGGTGAGAGAGGTCGATGCGCACTTGGATGAGGTGGGGGAGAAGAACGCGGCGTGGGCGCAAGAGGTTCTGGCGGGGCTGCGAGCGGGCGAAGCGGACGAGGCGCTCGAGTCTCGCCTAGCGCAACTATCGCGCGAAGAATTAGAGGCCGACAACGCCTCCGAAGCGGTCATGGAGCGCCACCGCGTCACCTCGAACGACGCGATGACGGTGATGGGTCTAAAGAGGTACTGGCAGAAAAAGCACCCAGAGCGGCTGCCGGATTCTTAAAGTTGAGCCCAGCTTTCAGCCATGTTCAAAAGTCAAGCCTAATATTAGGCCGTAAATCGAGGGAGAATTGAGCGTGTGCAGGTGACGACGGGGCAAAACTGAGTATGTTGAGCAGGGGTTGAATATACCTTCGCTAAGCGCTTTAATAACCTTATGGTGTCCACGACTATTCAGCTCTTAGAGGGTATGACTCTGAATAGTCGCATCATACCTAGCAGCTATGGCAGCGGACACGCTCACGCTGCCTACGAGATAGGAATGCTTGCGGGTGGCAAGGCTCGCGCTTTCTACCGGGGTGCGTACCAGGCGCTTCAAGACGAGCTTATTGTCTTCGATTCGGGCGAACCTCATGCGGGCTACCTCATAGGAGAGGCGGGTTGGTTGCGCCGCACCTTTCTCTATATCGAGCCGTGCGCCTTGCGGTGTGTCGGCAGCGCAGTGGCGGACAAACCGATATCTGCGTTCCACTTTCCTAAGCTGGGTGCACCTGACCTTTTGAAGCCCTTTATATCTCTTTTCACAGAGTTGCAGCAGGGCGTCTCGACGCTCGAGGCCCAAGCACAAACCGTAGACGCCCTCTCGCTCCTTTTAGAGCGTCACGCCGATATAGATGTGCGTCCGCGCCCTATAGGTCATGAACCCCACGCCGTGCGTGAGGTCAAAGCGTATTTGGCGGCAAATTTGAATAAAAACGTGTCATTGGAAACACTAGGGAGCGTCACGCAGATGAACTGGGACTATCTGCGCAAAGCCTTTCGCGCTCATGTGGGTGTGCCGCCGCACCGCTATCAAACACTTTTGCGGCTCGAGCGTGCCAAGGTACTCATCCTTAAAGGTATACCTATCTCCCAAGCCGCTTTAGAGGTTGGCTTCGCCGATCAAGCACACCTGACGCGGGCCTTTAGACGCTACCTCGAGTTCACGCCGAGCCTGCTCAACTCGCCCAGCCCAAGCCTGAACGTCCAAAACGTTCAAGACGCACGCCGCTAGAGCGTCTACCCTAAAAGATGCCGTGTCATTCTCCACGGTTAGGGAGGCTTTATGAGGCTATTTTTTATTGGTGTTTTTGTAACATCGCTGCTTAGCACAACTTTAGCTCAAGAGTCGGGCGGTGTCAGCGAGCTACCTAATGATGTGTTTTCGAGCGAAACCGTCACCGTCAACGGTATAGAGATGCACTATGTTATCGGCGGCGAGGGGGACCCCGTCGTGCTCGTGCACGGCTGGCCGCAGACTTGGCGTGAGTGGGAAGAGATTATGCCCACGCTCGCCGAGGACTACACCGTTATCGCCGTAGACCTGCGCGGCGCAGGCGCGTCAGAAATCGCGGAGAGAGGCTACGACAAGCGTACCTTAGCCGCCGACATCCACGAGCTAGTCTTAGCTTTAGACCTCGCTCCCATCCATTACGTTGGGCACGACATCGGCGGCATGGTTGGCTACGCTTTCGCAAATGACTATCCAGAGAGCACGCGCACCTATACCTTTGTTGATGTACCATTACCTGGAATTGAGCCCTCTTGGACACAGATAAGGTTGCTCGCCTGGCACTTCGGCTTCTTCCAGCAAGACGAGGTTCCTGAAACGCTCATTGAGGGGCAAGAAGATTACTTCCTGCAAGAGTTTTTACGCGAACAGGCGTTCGAGCCGGACGCGCTACCCGAACGCATCTTTGAAAACACCTTGGCGGCCTACAGCGATATGGACCGCTTCTCCGCGACGCTCGGCTACTACCGCGCCTTCGCACAAGACGCAGAGGACAACCTCACCTTCTCCGAAACGCCTTTGGACATGCCTGTTTTAGCGGTAGGGGGTGCGAATAGCAGCGGCCCCATCCTCGAGGCGTTGGCGAATTCGGTGGCTAGCGACGTAGAGGTCACGATCTTTCCAAACACAGGTCATTGGGTGCCCGAAACGCAAGCCGAAGCTCTGCTCGAGCGCCTACGCACCTTCCTAAATACCAATAGCAGCTGAGAGGAGCACCATGAACCGAGACCTTATGCTTTGGGCAGCGACAGTCAGAAACAAGAGTTTCAAAGAGCGCATCGAGGCAGCGCAAGCGGGCGGCTTTAAGACCATGTCACTGTTTCCGCTTGACTACAAGATGTTCACCGAGAAGGGTACTTCCGTGAAAGACATGCGTGCCATGATGGACGAGAGCGGTCTCAAGGTCACGGTTTTAGACCCCTTTACGAAGTGGACACCTTCTTGGAATCCACCGGACGGTCTAAATGAGGACGACCTAGCATTCTTAGATGTTGATGAAGGTGACTTCTTCCGTATGGGTGAGGTCTTAGGCATTGAATCAATGAGCGTCATTGAGCCCTTCATGAACGAGTTTCCTAAAGATGCTTTGGTGGAGAGCTTCGCAACTATCTGTGATAAGGCGGCGCAGAACGGCTGGCAGGTGCACTTGGAGTTCATGCCGACCTCGAGCATCGACTCACTCGCCACCGCTTGGGAGATCGTCAAGGAGGCCGACAAGCCTAACGGCGGTTTGGTCTTCGATATGTGGCACTATTTTCGCAGTGACCCAGATGACGACCTACTCCAGACGGTCCCCGGCGAGCGCATCTACCGTGTGCAGGTTGCGGACGCCAAGGCTGAAATTCGAGGTGGCTCACTGAGCGAGGATTTGCTGCATTACCGCTTGCCGCCCGGTGAGGGCGATTTCGCTTTAGAATCAGCCTTAAAGATTTTGAACGAGATAGATGGGTTATCCTCGGTAGGAATCGAACTCTTTTCGGACGACTTCGACGCGATGAGCGCACGAGAAGCAGGGGAGAGGGCGGGCTCGAGTCTACGCACTTTACTCTCCGACCTCTAGCCTAGAAAAGAGGAACGTATGGACTTCTTCTCCCCCGGCAGCCAAACCCTCTACAACGATCTCATCCTGCTTCCCCAAAAAGGCGCGGCGACGGGCGGCAGCGGACGCCCCCCAAACTCGTTCGCCCTTCTCTTTGAGGGATACTCCGTCCTCTTCGACGCGCCCTATAGCTGGACGCTTTCAGGCGTTGAGGATTTAGCGAGTAAAGGTTATCCCCCCAAGGTTCTCGTCCTCTCTCACCGCAACGTCGCGGGGCAAGGCGACGCTTACGAGGCGCTACAAGAGGCGTACGGCTTGCCCATCCTCCTCCACCCGGATGACGCTTCGCATCCTGAAGCAAAGAGGTCGGGCGTTGATTTTGATGATCCTGCGGAGAGCGAGGTGCTGCGAAAGTCGGGCTTGGAGGTTGTTCATTTTCCGGGTCATACGGCAGGCTCTGTAATGCTTTACTGGACGGAACACGGCGGCGTCCTCTTAGCGGGCGATTGTGCCGTCGGACCCGGACCGCGCCAGGACCAAGAGCCGCCGCGCTTGGAGCGCTCGCCCGGACCGACCGAAGCGATGACGGAGCGTCTCGCTGAGCAGTGGCGCACCTTTTCTCGACCTCTTCGCACCATTTGCCCCTTGCACGGAACCGTCTATCAAGACCGCGACGACTTAGCGGAGATCATGCGACCTCTCTACGACGCGCCGCCGATGGACCCGACGGGGCGACGCTAGCCTAGAGCGTGTGCGTCTGCTAGGGGGTCTGCTATACTAGCGCTAAGGAGTGTGAACCACGTGGCGAGTATCACCCTACCGGGCGTCTCGAGGCGCGAACGCACGTCGGAGCGCGACTGTGTGCCGGTCAAGTTCACCCGCTCAGGCACGCCCTATGTTGAAAGTGCGGTTGCGGTCATGCCACCGCAAGCTTTACGCCTGCTTATTCAGAAGCGTCTAGCCGCTAAGCAGGATCCCTCTGACTAGTGCCGAGCGTCAACCTCTTCTTGCCGGCCCCTCTTGGGCGGCTTTATCTTTATCAGCCTCTGGTACCCCTTCTACTACCGAATTCAGCGCTTGCAGGGCTACAAGTTGGTCCTCATCGCCTCCATAGCGGGCGGCGTCTTTCTCCTCGTCGCTCACTTTTCAGTCGTAGCGCTAAGGGGCGTTTCGCCTTTTCAGGAGGTGTTGGACGGGTGGTACAGCCTCGTCCCTATCCAGAACTCAGCGCAGGCGGTCCTCGGCTTTCTCTTGGGCGCGACGCTCTGGTGGCCGCTCAACTTGCTCCGGTTTTTCGTTCCTGCGCTGCGCGTCCAGGCGGTGAAGCGTAAAGAGATTCTGCGCGCGGGCGACCCCTTAGAGATCACGCTTTTTCAGCATCTGGAAACGCAAAAGCTGCTCTCTATCACCCTGCGCTCCGGTAAAGTCTACGTGGGGCGCGTGATCACCTCCATCAACCCGGCTAGGCGCGTCGAGAGCGTCGGGCTGAGCTTGGTGCGTAGTGGCTACCGCGACGAGAAGACCCACAAACTCACCTTAAATATCAACTACGAGGCGACCCACGCCTCCATCCAGGCGCGAATCCGGGAGATTTACGCCGAGGTCATCGACGAGGTCGTGCTCGAGTTCCCCGATATGGACGAGGCGGACATGATGGCAGAGGTCTACCGCCGCGCTGCCCGACTAGGTGAGATAAGCGCCCTCGCGCACGACTTCGAAGTGATCATCGTCGTGCAGGAGATCGTCTCGGTAAGCTCGTTTAACCCCGAGTTGTTCGAGGCGTATTTTGAATCTGAGGTCGTGTGAGCGCTACTCCTCTTGCGACAGCAGAATACCGACCGAGAGCGACGACACGAGTACCAAGAGCAGCGCGTAGGGTGCAGCTTGGGCGAAAAACGCCTCCGTGGTCCACGACCAGATGCGCGTGGCGAGCGTGTTGAATTCAATAGGGCTCAAGAGGAGCGTGGCGGGCAACTCCTTCATGCTCGTCAGAAAGACGATAGCCGCGCCCGTGATGAGCCCGCTGCGTACGAGGGGCAGCGTCACCTCTAAAAGCGTGCGCGTGCGTCCTCGCCCCAAGCTCCGCGCCGCCTCTTCTAAATGCGGATTGACCTGCAGGAGCGTCGCCCGCACGTTGCCCACCGCTTGCGGCAAGAAGAGCACCGCGTAGGCGAAGACGAGCATAGCGCGTGTCTGGTAGAGCCAGGGCGCGTAGCGTGCGCCGAAGAAGACTAAAGAGAGCGCCACGACGATGCCGGGGAGCGCGTAGCCGACGTAAGTTAAGCGCTCTAAGGACGCGCTGAGCTTAGAGGGAAAGCGCACCGCTAAAACCGCGATAGGCACCGCCGCAAGACTCGTGAGGAGCGCCGCAGCGAGCGACACGCTGACCGCGTTCCAGATAGGCGCGAGTTCGACGCTGAACGCCTGTCCGCTCCGTAAACCCCGCAAGAACCACACCACCATGACCGACAAGGGCGAGACGAGCGCGGCGAGCGTCACACTTCCTAGAAAGAGCTGCGCCGGTCCTTGCCACGCGCCGAGTTTGACGAGCGCGGGCTTTCGCGCCGCCCCTGAGCCGAGCCTGTCTAAGCGGGAGCGTCCGCGCACGGCGGCGTCTACGAGCATCACTATCCCGATGAGCGAGACGAGCATCAACCCTAAAACAGCGGCGTTGGCGCGGTTGAAGGAGCCTTTGTACTGAATGTAGATCGCCTGGGTAAAGGTCTCCACGCGCAGCATCGAGACCGCGCCGAAGTCCGACAGAACGTAGAGCGAGACGAGGAGCGCACCCGCAGCGATCGCGGGGCGAAGGTGCGGCAGCGTCACCTCTAAAAACGTGCGCGTGCGTCCTCGCCCCAAGCTCCGCGCCGCCTCCTCCAAACTCGGGTCGAGCCCGCGCAGACCGCTCCGGATCGCCAGGAGCATGTAGGGGTAGTTAAAGAGCGTGAGCACGGCGAACGCGCCCCAGAACCCGTAAGGGCTCGGCAGGTCGAAAGGAAGCCAAGTCGTGACAAGTCCGCCGGGCGCGAACGCCGAGACGAGCGCGAACGCGCCCACGAAGCTGGGGATTACGAGCGGCAACACGCTCAGGACGAACCAGAGTCGCCGCAGCGCTAAGTCGGTGCGCAAGGTCAGCCAAGCGATAGGCAGAGCGAGCGCCAGACTCGCCGTCGTCACGCAGAAGGCGAGCGTTAAACTGCGCCACACGACGCCCAGCGTGCGCGGACGTAAGACGAAAGACCACACGCCCTCGCCCGCCTCGAAAGAGCGCAGCACGAGGTAGACGAGCGGCAGGAGCACCGACGCAGCCACGACCACGCTCGGCACGAGCACGATAAGGGGCGGCCACCGCCGGGTTCGAGCGCGTTTGCGCGGCTGCTTGTGAGGTTGGGGGCGCGTCGAAGGAATCACTAGCCTCTATTCTGTCTTACTTTAGGCGCTGGTGTCGTCAACTGGATGCGCTTGGGTAGGAAAAAGGTGTACGCTCTCTTGCTGTTTCGCCGCGTCTTCGGTATAAGATGCGAGGGGAAAAGATGGGGCAGGTGCGTTCTATTCACTTAGAACCACAAAAGTACCCGTGTGAACAGCTTAAATGAGGCACTTTTCTCTAGGCAACACCTTCTAAAGAGTGGTAAATTTCAATATTGATTGATCGTTCCCCCTGTCCCTGCAATCTGTCCCTGCAACCCAGAGCGAACCGAGGAGTTTTTATGAATGTCTTAGGACGTGTGACTGTCCTGCCCGATCTGCCCGAACGCATCGAACGCCTAGACGAGTTGGCGCACAACCTCTACTGGACCTGGCGACCCGACGCGCGGCGCGTATTTAGGCGTTTAGACCGCGAACTGTGGGAGCGCGTGGGGCATAGCCCGGTGACGATGCTGCGCGACATCGACCAGAGCAAGCTCGAGGCCGCCGTGAAAAACGAAGAATATTTGGCGCTCTACGACGATGTCATCCAAGCCTTCGACGCCTACCTAGACTCGCCCCAAAGCTGGTTTAAGCAGACCTACGGGGCGGATTCGGAGCACGTCTACGCCTACTTCTGCGCCGAATACGGCTGGCACGAAGCGGTGGCGCTTTACTCGGGCGGCTTAGGTATCTTGGCGGGCGACCACACGAAAGCCGCCTCTGACTTGGGCGTCCCGCTCGTGGCGGTCGGGCTCTGGTACCCCGAAGGCTACTTCCACCAGCAGGTCGGCGCGGACGGCAAGCAAGAAGCGGTCTACGAACGCCTCAGCCCGAGCGAAATGCCCTTTAAGCCCGTCCATGACGACGCGGGCAACGAGGTGCGCGTCCGTGTGACGCTCCATAGCCGCGAGGTCGAGCTGAGAGCGTGGCTCCTGTCAGTCGGCGCGGTCAAGGTCTACTTGCTCGACACCAACGTACCCGAAAATAGCCCCGAAGACCGGGCACTTTTGGCGCGGCTTTATGGCGGCGACCAGCGCACGCGCATCGCGCAGGAGATTATTTTGGGCATCGGCGGCGTGCGCCTCTTGCGCGCGTTAGGTGTCGAGCCGACCGCCTGGCACATGAACGAAGGGCACAGCGCCTTTATGCCCCTAGAGCGCTGCCGCGAACTCGTCGAGGGCGGCGTGAGCTTCGACCAGGCGCGCGAGGCGGTGGTCGCAGGGACGAACTTCACCGTTCATACGCCCGTCGCGGCGGGCAACGACGCCTTCCCCTTCGAACTCATCACGCACTTTTTCAGCGGCTACTGGGGCTCTTTAGGGCTTTCGCAGCAGCAGTTTTTCGACCTCGCCCGCCACGACCACGGCTGGGGACCGGTCTTCAGTATGCCCGCGCTGGCGCTCCGCTTCTCGAGCGGCCGCAACGGCGTCGCCGAGCTGCACGGCGAGACCTCTCGGCGCATCTGGAACGACCTCTGGCCCGAGGTGCCCACCGAAGAGGTGCCGATTGACCACATCACTAATGGCGTGCACGCGGCGACCTGGGTTTCCCCCGAAATCCGTAACCTGACCCGAGAGGTCTTACCAGACGACTGGCTGAGCCGCCTAGACGACGCCGAGATGTGGCAAGGCGCGAAAGAGATCGATAACGCGAAGCTCTGGGAAGCGCGGCGAACGCTCAACGAGCAGACCATCGACTTTTTTAGACGCCGCCTGCACACGCAGTTAGAGCGCCACGGCGCGAGCCCCTCGGATGTCCGCGCTTTAGACACGCTCTTCGACCAGAACGCACTGACCATCGGCTTTGCGCGCCGCTTTGCGACCTACAAACGCGCCACGCTAATCTTCAGGGACTTAGACCGTTTAGCGCGCATCCTTAATAACCACGACAAGCCCGTGCAACTCGTCTTCTCGGGCAAAGCGCACCCCGCCGATAAGCCGGGACAAGAACTCATCGAAAAGATTCAGAACCTCTCCAATGACCCGCGTTTCAAGGGCAAGATCATCTTCATCGAGGACTACGACATGGCGGTAGGTCGCGCCATCACGAGGGGCGTGGACGTTTGGCTCAATAACCCGCGTCGCCCTCTGGAGGCGTCAGGCACGAGCGGGCAAAAGGCGGCGATGAACGGCGTTTTGAACCTGAGCATCCTAGACGGCTGGTGGCCCGAAGGCTTCGACGGTCAGAACGGCTGGGCGATCGGCGCGGGCCGAAACATCACCGACCCCGAGCAAGCCGACGCCGCGGACGCGGACGCGCTTTACGACCTCTTGGAACGCGAAGTCGTGCCGCTCTACTACGAGCGTGACGAGAACGGTTTGCCGCAGGCGTGGCTGGAGCGCTCGAAAGACGCGATCGCCACGGTGAGCCCGAACTTCAACGCGCAGCGCATGGTCAAGGATTATGTGACCAAGTTCTACGCGCCCGGCTCGGAGCGTACGGAGGTGATGGAAGAGGGCGACTTTGCAGCGGCCGCCGACCTCGCCGAGTGGCGGCGGCACGTTCAGAGAAGCTGGCACACGCTCTACTTCACTGCGAAAGCCGCGAGTGAGCACACCGCAAATATCGGCGACGCCATTACGGTTGAAGCGGTCTTAAACACCAAAGAGTTAGAGGCGTCCGACTTGCGGGTCGAACTCGTCTACAGCCCTGAAGCCGACGAACTCAAGCACAACCTGCGCAAAGTGCCCTTGGAGTGCGTCGAGTCTTACGCCGACGGCGGCAGTTTGTACCGCACGAGTTTCAAGCCCGAAATCAGCGGCCGCTTGGCTTACGGCGTACGGGTCTATCCGGTACACGAGCACCTCGTGAATGCGTTCGACGCGCATAGCATCCGCTGGGCGTAAGCTGCACTTTCAAGTTTCGAAGAGGGTGTTTTGGAGGGGCTCGAGTCAGACTCGAGCCCCTCTCATATGAATTTCGCTCAGATTGGTTCGCACGAAGGCGAATCGGTCGGAATTCACATCACGCTTCCGCCTTCTCGAGTTCTGTTTTCAGGCTCGAGGGTTGTAGGGAGTATTCCGTTAGTCCTACGAATCAAGCTGGCGAAAGGTTTTCTTCAAGTCTAGGTTTTCTTCAAGTTCTACGCAGTTCGCGAGTACAGTTTTGTAATCTCCGCAAATATATGAGGCCAACCTTATAGCACTTCCAAAAGACATTGAGACAGAGGTAAGCTAGAGAATGCGAGCGTACTCAGTCGATTTAAGAGAGCGAATTGTCAAAGCGGTGAAAGTCGAGAAGCTAGATAAAGTTGCGGTAGCTGAACGTTACAAGGTCAGCCGTGCAAGTGTGTATCGCTACCTCGAGTTAGAGAAGCAAGGTAGTGTGAAGGCGAAAAGACATCCAGGACAGAAGCAACGCTTGAGCGCTGAGCTACGCCAAAAGCTGCTAGAGCAACTAGAAGAGAACAGTGACGCGAGCTTAGAAGAGCACGCTGCACTGTTTTACGAAGAACAGGGCGTGAGTCTCAAGAAGTCGAGTATTGCGAACTACTTTGCTCGCTTGGGTGTAAGGAGAAAAAAAGACTTTACGTCCGAGTGAAGGTGATGATGAAGCGCGACAGGCTTGGCTAGAGGCGACGCTGAAAGAGGCGGCAAGCCGCTTGGTGTTCGTCGATGAAGCAGGGGGCTGGTTGGGCTTGACGAGACTTTACGCCCGCATCGTGGGTGGCGCAAGGATAGAAGACACGGCTCCGAAAAGGCGCAAAGGTAAAGTGAGTCTCATCGCCGCAGTGAGTACGCAGGGCATGAACCCCCGAGCCTGCCTTGTCTTTGACAGAAGTGTCGATAGAGCCGCGTTCTTAACGTACATCGAACACTCGCTTGTACCGACACTCAAAGCTGGACAGATCGTCATCATGGATAACTTCACCATCCACCACAACCATAAGGTGAGAGAACTGATTGAGGACGCTGAGTGCGAGTTGCTTTACCTGCCCACCTACTCCCCTGACTTCAATCCTATCGAGCATCTCTTCGCTAAGATCAAAGCCTGGCTCAAAAAGCAACGCGCCGACACCGTACCTGAGCTCAAGCAAGCCTTTGAAGACGCTGTGCTTACAGTTACTCAAGACGACGCTCAAAACGCCTTTGAACATTGCGGCTATCTGTCTCAATGAGTCGTGGAAGTGCTATTAGAAGCAAGATTAGTAAGCTCTCACAAATAAGAATTAAGATAATGAAGGAATAGGCTCATGAAGTACGATGTTGATGAGCCGAGTGCGTCGGCCTACCCTCCACTGGGTTATTCCGGTTTACGCACCGCCCGACCCTCGCGCAACTGAATCCTCTGAAAGGCTCACGTCATGCATTCTCCGAAACTCCTCTCCCTTACGCTATGCTTTGCCCTCCTTGCAGCCTGCTCGCAAACAGACGAACCGTCGCAAATCGTAGAGACGAGAGACGAAGCGCCGCGCATCTTCTTCGACACTGACTTTGGTTTCGACGTTGACGACGTGGGGGCGCTCGCCCTGCTGCACGCTTTGGCAGACAGGCACGAAGCCGAGATCGTCGGGGTCAATTCGGTGGTACTCGACCCGCATACGCCGGGCGCGATCGACGCGGTCAATACCTATTACGGCAGACCGGACATTCCTATCGGGCAGAACAGGCAAGGACCCGACGTGTGGCGGACCGCCGCGCCCTACTGGAACGACTCACAGCACCGGTTCAACGTCTATCTGAACAAACGTTTTGACCACGATACAGCTACCGAGACCGTTCCTTCGGCGACCGCTAACTACCGCCGCGTGCTCAGCGAACAACCCGACCGCTCCGTTACGGTCGTCGTCACCGGCTTTCCTGAAAATCTCGCCGAACTGCTCCGCAGCGAACCCGATGAAGTGTCGCCATTAGGAGGGCGTGAGCTGGTGGTGCAAAAGGTCAAAGAGGTCGTGGTGATGGGTGGAGCCTCGGAAAAAAGAGACTTTAACCTAACGGGCGGTCCAGCTAAGTCATCGGCGAACGCTCGAGAACTCGTGCGCTCCTGGCCTACCAAAATCGCCTTTCAAAACGGCGAGGTTTGCCGCGACGTGCGAACGGGTAAACGCCTGAGCGGTGACAACCCCGTCGGTCAAGCGTACAGGAAGTTCTACGGCTCCAAGCGTAGGTCGCGTCCCTCGTGGGACCAATGCGCAGTGCTCCAGGCGGTGCGCGGCGTCGGCAACGTCTTTCGCGAAAACGACACCAAGCGTCTCGTCATCGACGGGCTCAAGATATACGAAAAGAAAGGAGCCCGCCGCGACCAGGTCCTCGTGCGGCGCGTCGCGGATGCGGGCGCGCTCGCGAAGACCATCGAAGACCTCATGAAGGCCCCACCACGCCTGCAAAACTAAAACGCAGCTTCGCAGTGCGTTCTCCGAGGTGTGGTAGCGACGACGTTAATCAAATGTGCTTCAAACTAAATTAAAGCTGTCTAAAGGCAAAACTTACCAAAGGATTTCACGTTCGCGTGCTAGGCTAGCAAACGATGAAACTTTCCCTAGCAACGTCCTTTCTCTTAGCCGTCGTCCCACTCTTGCTAGCTCAGGAGCGTCCGGACACACGGGCCGCGCCGTCAGAGGCTTCGGTCCCAACGAGCGCCGCGCTCGCGGTGAGCACCTCGCCGGAACGAGAGAACGCGCAACCTTTAGAGGGCGCAGCGCTCTCGGGCGAGGTTTATATCTTCCTCGAGCCCGCGCTTTTAGGTGGCGCTGGAAGCGTCGAAGAGGTCGCTTTCTACCTCAACGATAGCGAGGCGCTCAGCCCCCTCCAGGTCGAGTCGGTCGCCCCCTTCGACTTCGCGGGCAGCAAAGAGCAGGGGGCTTACCCCTTCAATGTAGATGACTTAGACCGCCGCGAGAACATCGTCACTGCGAAGGTCACGCTGGCGTCCGGCTTTCGCCGGACGCTCTCCGCGGCGTTCGTCGCCGAGGGCGTCCAGGTGGCGTTCAAAGCGGACTACTACGTCGCTACGGACGGCTCCGACGAGGCGGACGGCAGCGTCGACCGACCTTTCGGCACCGTCGCCAAAGCGCTCAGCGTCGCTCAAGCCGGTGAGCGGATACAGCTCCGCGAAGGCGTGTACAAGGAGTACGTGAACGGTACGTCGTTCGAGATCGCTAGCGGCACGCGGGAAGCTCCCATCACCATCGAAAGCTATCCGGGCGAGATGGCTGTTATCGACGGCAGCGAGGAGCATTGGTCCGACACGGAGTCGACAGCCTACCCAGCGCTTTTTAGGCTCGAGGAGATCGAATGGTACGTCGTACAAAACCTCACCTTTCGGCACAGCGCGGGCCGCTCCTTGCACCTAGAAGGCGACCACAACGTCGTTAGGAACGTCCTTGTCTTATGAAAACCACTCCGACGGCGTCTATATTTTAGGGGACTACAACCTGCTCGAGGGCGTCGTCTCGCACAGCAACTACAGCGAGCAAAATGGCGGCGACAGCGCTGACGGCATCAAACTCGCTTCCGGTAACGCCAACGTCATCCGCAACTGCCACACCTACAACAATTCGGATGACGGCACCGACATCTGGCAGAGCAGAAATACCCTGGTCGAGTTTTGCATCTCCCACGAGAACGGGCGTGGTTCGTCGGGAGACGGGGCGGGCTTCAAACTGGGCAGTCGTGAGGGACGATATAGTAAAAACAGCAACACCACCGTGCGCTACAACATCGCCTATAAAAACCGTGTAGACAACTTCTACACGAACGGCGGCGGCGGCATCACGCTCCTACACAACACCTCTTGGCAAGCAGGTCGAAACGGCTTCATGTTTAGAGCGGACGGTAAACCCAACGTCGCCAAAAACAACATCAGCTATAAAGACCCCGACCTCGCCTACGGCGACGAGGACGAGCACAGCAACAACACCTGGAACTTAGGTATTCGTGACCCCGAATTCAAAAGCTTAAACCCCGACTCGCCAGACTTCTTACGTTTAGAAGAGGGCAGCCCCGCGATAAACGCGGGCGCAAGGGTTGACCTACCCTACGCCGGTCCCGCCCCCGACTTGGGCGCTATAGAAAAGGGACAAGACGTAGCTGAATTCGAGTTTGGAGACTAGGCGCGGTTAAAGGGTGCGCGGCGACCTCGTCAAGCGATGATGAGGTCGCCGCTGCTACTAAGTACAGTGTTAAGTTAAAAATAAGGCATGTCATTCTGAGCCCTACAGCGAGCTATAGGATAGACTCCACGCAGTGGAGCGTAAGAACCTCTCACCTTGCTGACTCCTCTGACAGAGATTGCGAGTTACGAAGTTTTGGCATAGCCAAACGAGACCCTCACGCCTTCGGCTCAGGGTGACAACAACGTCGCAGAATTTACTTAACAGAGTACTAAGCGACATTATATGAAATCGTTATTCGATTTCGGACGCGGCACACGCTCAACTATGCCCGACAACCGGACGCGGCACGTAAGGCTCTTCTAAACGTTTCAGCTCTTCCTCGCTCAGCGTCAAGCCCACCGCCCCCACCGCGTCCTCTAAATGCTTCATCTTGGTTGCGCCGACGATAGGTGCGCTCACGGCGCGCTGGTGTAAAAGCCAGGCGAGCGCGATCTGCGCCGGGCTCGAGGCTCGCTTTTCAGCAAGATCGACCACCCGGTTCACAATATCGTCGCTGCCTTCGGGCGCGTAAAGTCGCTCCGCGATATCGTCGCTCTCGCCCCTCGAGGTCGCCGTCCTCTCCTCCGGTCTCCGCGTCAGATAGCCTCTCGCCAAGGGGCTCCAAGGAATCACGCCGACGCCCTCTTCGGAGCAGAGTTTAAGCATCTCGCGCTCCTCTTCGCGGTAGAGCAAGTTGTAGTGGTTCTGCATCGAAACGAAGCGCGTTAGCCCCCCTAAATCCGCCTTATAAAGCGCCTTCGCGAACTGGTACGCGAACATGCTGCTCGCGCCCAAATAGCGCACGTACCCCGCTTTTACGACGTCATGGAGGGCTTCTAAGGTCTCCTCGATAGGCGTGTCGTAGTCGAAGCGGTGAATCTGGTAGAGGTCGATATAGCCCGTGCCGAGCCTGCGGAGCGAGTCCTCCACCCCGTCAAAGATGTGCTTGCGCGACAGCCCGCCCCGGTTGGGCGCGTCGCTCATCGGCATGTAGACTTTGGTGGCAATGATGACTTCATCGCGGCGCGTGAACTCTTTAAGGAGCTTGCCCGTGACCTCTTCGCTCACGCCTTTGGAGTACATATCCGCCGTGTCGAAAAAGTTGATGCCGAGTTCCACCGCCCGCTGCACAAAGGGGCGGCTCGCCTCCTCGTCCAAGACCCACTCGCGCCACTCGGGTGTGCCGTAGCTCATCATGCCCAAGCAGATGCGCGAGACTTTGAGCCCCGTATTGCCTAAATTGACGTACTGCATTGAAGTGTCCATGCGTCACTATTATGCGGAGGGGTGCAGTGCTTGGTCTCGAGCATGACATCCGCCTCGGGCTATACCGTAATTTCGTGCTACCATGCAGCATGAACGTCAAAATCGTTGGAACGAGTGGGCAAATCTCTTTAGGGAAAGAGTACGCGGGGCGCACCGTTGTGGTGGACAATCCCGAAGAGGGTGTCTGGGTCATCCGCACCGCTCAAGTTATCCCGGATAATGAGATGTGGCTGCACGAAGAACCCGCTAAGAGCAAGGTGGCAGTAGGATTGGCGTGGGTAAGCGAAACGCCTGCGAAGGTCACGAACTTGGAGGATTTTGAAAAAGATATGCGTGAGCAGTGGGAAGCTGAGCACGGCGAACGTTTAGACGATTAGTGGATTTCGACCTCAACAGCGCAACGTTTCAAACGGAGCTTGTGAGGCTCGAGAAAGAAGAACTTCTCGCCTTTTTTAAGACGCTCCGCAAGCTCAAACAACTCTCTTGGCAGCAGGTCTACCGCGACAAAGGGTTGCGTTGGGAGAGCATCAAATCGGTAGAAGCTAACGCCTATACAATTCGGGTAACGCAAAAGTGTCGCGCTGTCGTCAAGCGCGAGGGGGACGTGCTCCGGTTTCTCTCGCTCCACCCTGATCACGATTCTGCGTATAAGAAACGGAAGTAAAGGGTGCTTGGTTTAGAGCGTGACAAAGTCAGACTCAGCCCCTATCAAACCGCATGGGTAAAGCTGTTCAAAGAAGAAAAGAAGCGGTTGGAAGCAGTTATCAGCGAGGGCGTTTTAGACATTCAGCATATCGGCAGCACCGCCGTTCCAAATCTCAAAGCCAAACCTATTCTCGATATCGGGGTTGCGGTAAAGAACTTCGAGGAAGCGTTCGCGCTCGTCTCCCCTATCGAATCACTCGGCTACACCTATAGAGGTGAGAACGGCATCCCGCGCCGCCACTACTTCGTCAAAGGTCCAGCGGATAATAGAACGCATCATATTCATATGTTTGAAGAGGTCAACGAAGAATGGACAACCCATTTGCTCTTCCGTGATTATTTGAGAACCCATCCTGAGACCGTTACCGCGTATCAAACACTTAAAGAAGACCTCGCCAAAAGATATCCGAGAGACCGCGAAGCCTATACGGACGGTAAGCACGAATTTATTCAAGAGGTCTTGAAAGAGGCTCGAGCCCGTTGAGCATCCCCCCCGTTAGAGCCGAACGCCTTCGCCCTTTACAACGTCCTCTTTTTGCACTTTGAGGGGCGCTTTTTACTCCTCGAGCGTGCGCCTACCAAACGCATCGCTCCAGGGCGCTGGACGGGCGTGGGCGGAAAGGTCGAACCGGACGAACTGAGCGACCTCCGCGCCGCGATGCTGCGCGAATTGGAGGAGGAGACACGCCTTACAGAAGATGACCTCTCTCACCTCGCGCTGCGCCGCGTGCTCTATCACAACCGCGCGGGCGAACCGCTTACGGGTCTCCTTTACTACACGGCTGAGTTAAAGAGGTACACCTTGCCAAACTGCAGCGAAGGCACGCTCCACTGGAAAGAACCCGCAGATTTTGCAGCGCTAGACATCATCGAAACGACGGACCTGGTTTTACCTCATTTGGTCGAAGACATGAAGCGTGACCCGGGTGCTCAAGAGCGTGTGCGCATCGGGGTGACGCACTATCAGGCGGACGGGACGCTCACGTCGCTGAGTTGGAGTGCGTGACTCGAAGAGGGGCTCGAGCAGTTGCGGCTCGAGCCCAAACTCAGCACTACCAGTCGATCTGCAGCGTGCCGCGCCGGTAAATCGCGCCCTCGCGCACCTCAGCGTAGCCGCTCGAGACGCCTAGGCGCTCCGCGATAATGTCTAACGCATCAGGCAAGAGGTCCGTAAGCGCCAAAAGCTCAGTGTAACTCGGCTTTTGAGCGCTGGAGCTTTCGGTTTCGCTGAGCGCCAAGTTCGCCGCGAACGCGAGCGGTTGGCTAAAGAGCCCGGCGAGATTAGCCAAGCCCATGAGCTGCTCGCCGTACTCGCTGTAACTTAACGCGATGACCTCTTCGGGGCGGTCTGAAAGTGCACTCTGAAAGCTGCGGTTCGTAAAGATGTTGGGCGCGTCGCCGCCAAAGGTGTCGATAAGGTCTTCCATCGCCTCGGCAGGCGTGCTAACGACGAGATAGTTTCCTAAGAAAGCCACGCCTATATCTGTATTGAAGCCCGAGCGGTAGCGTGTAATTTCTGTGCCCTCGTAAGAAAGGGTTTCGGTCGCGACATCCGAAAAAAGCTGCGAGGAGACGTCATCCATGTTCATATCGTCAGACGCCTCGAGCGCCAACGCTAACCCCTCACTCAGTTCCGCTAGCCCCGCCTCCGCCGCTTCACGGCTCGTGACGGGTACGTAGAAAGCGCTCGCTTGACCGTAGAAGAGCGTGCCTAAGTCCGGGCTGAAGGGCTCTAAGTTCAGCGCGTAGAACTCGTTGCCGAGCCAGTCGAAAAGCGCAGTGTCCAAGTCGAAGCCGAGTTCTTCGCGCAGGATTGCCTTAACGTCCAAATCGCCCACGAGCGGTTCCAAATCGTTTAAGACGCCCTGAAGGTAGTTGAACACCGGCTCTAGCGCCACGTACTGCGCGTTCACCGCCACGCTCGTTTCGAGTGCCAAAAAGGGCGAGGAGACCGAGCAGGTGTCGCACAGTAAGAGGTCGGCGAGTTCGGCGTCGCCCCCTTCAGCGTTGACGAGGGTGAGCGACTCGGCGGAGAGCCCCTCTGAGGTCGCGCGAACCGACCCCGCGTAGCCCTCTAACGTGCGCAAAATCGCCAAGCCGCGCCCGAACGCCGCCTCCATCTCAGGACCGTCCACGAACAGCCCGCCGAAGTTCTCGGCGATCTGCGCGAGCCCCGCTAAGTTAAGGCTGAAACTCACGCCGTCCGCCTCCAAGAGGTCGCTCGTTTCGCGGTAGAGCCTGCCGCCCGCAAAGTTCGCCTCGTCATCTCCTTGCGCCCGCCGCACCACGCCGCGCAGCACTTCGGGGTTGCTGCCCGCGAAAAAGAGGTTCTCCGAGCGTCCAATGATGACCGGAAAGTCGCCGCCGTCGCCGATGACGTAGAGCGGCACGTCGCCCTGCTCGAGCCGCACCACCTCCACCTCGCGCTCCGCACAGGTGAGGATGACCTCTTGCACCTCGGCGTAAAGCTCCGCCACCTCGTCGTCCTCTATTCTCGCGAGCGCAGTTACAGCGGGTACAGGATTAAAAGGACTCACGCTGACACTGAAGAGCGCGCCAAAGGCGACATCTTCCATTTCGTTCTCACTAAAGCGTTCCTCCAGGAGTTCAGGACAGACTCCCTCCAACATCGCCCGCCCCTCTTCCTGAACATCCGCGCCACCTGAGAACTCATTTAAGAGGTCGCCTAGGTCCCGGAAATCACTCGAAAGGTCGCTATTTTCTAAGTACGTGGCGAGCTGCTGCAAGGTCTCACCCGCTTGCCCCCACTCGAGCGCGGCTAAGTCTTCTCGCAGCGCGTTTTGCTGCGCGTCGGAGCCCGAAACTTTGTAGCCGAGCGTCAGCACCGTTTCGGCAGGGGCGAGCCCGGCAAGAGGTTGGGCGGAGGCGTGAGAGAAGGCGAGGGTGAGTAGAGCACAGGTTAGCAGAAAGCGCGTCATCAGTGGGGTCTCCTAGGGCTAGTGAGATTTTCGCCTTACGCTAACACGAGCTTTGGGGCTGCCAGAGTGAAACTTCAGCGACGCCTGGATTTAGGACGGCGCACCCTCTTCCACCCGGCGCGGCTCCACCCCTTCGGGCGTGACGATCCAAGCTACACCCGGCACGTTCGTGGAGGTGAAGCGGAGCATATAGGAGGTGTCCGTGGTCGGCTCTGCCAATATCCAGCGCACGCCCTGAGGCACCTCCAGGTTGATCAGCACGTTCGCGGTGTAAACGCCCTCTTCGAGTTTCACCAGCTCCATGCGGTGGTAAGCGGCGGTGGCGACACGCTCCGTCTCTCGGGCGGCGGGGCTTGAGAGCACCGCGTCAGCTTCCGGGTTCGTAGACGTTCCTTGCGTGCTCGGCGCACAAGCTGCGAGGAGAGATAGGGTAACTAAGACGCAAAGTGTTCTTTTCATACCCCTATCATAACGGGTTTAGATGAAAGAGGACTATGTGACGAACCAGGCGTGCCCTGCTCACGAGCCGGGACGAGTCGGGCGGCGACGGGTCGGTACTCTAATGATTCACACGCTCTCGAGCATCGTTTTCTCATTCACTTTATCGCCGTAGAGATGCGCCGCGTAGTCTCCGTCATCGGTGAGGTGCTGAACCCCTCGGATGCGGTAGTAGGGACCGTCCTTGCCTAAGCTCACAAACTCCCCGACACACGGCACGCGAGTAAGTTCTACGTCTCCGAGCGTTTCATTTTCCGCTGAGTGACCTCTATGTCTCGAATGTAAGATCATTTTAAGCATGGCGTCATCCTCTCTAGCTTGGTGTCGTCTGACCTGTGTAACCTCACCCTCCGCTATAATAAACCTATGTCTCACTCTGCTGAGCCTCTCCAACTGGTGTCGCCGCAAGCGTACTTAGCATTTGAAGAAACCTCCGCGGAGCGTCACGAGTATGTGGACGGCGTAGTTTACACCCTACCCGGTGAAACGATAAGGCACAATCAGATCGCTGGAAGGCTCTACGCAACACTGCTGTCGCACGCCGACAGAAGAGGGTGCCGCATCGCTTTCGAAGGCGTCAAGCTCTGGATTCCTAGCCTGAACCGTTACTACTACCCCGATGTGATGGTGCTCTGCGACCCACGTGATACGGACGATAAAATCTTTCAATTCCCTTGCTTCATTGCGGAGGTCCTTTCGCCGAGTACCGAGGCGACGGACAGGCGCGAAAAATTGCAGGCGTACCGGACGATTGAGACGTTACAGGGTTACCTCATGGTTGACCCTCAATCGAACGCTGCCGAATACGTGAAGCGCACGCCGCAGGGGTGGCGCACGTATGCACTCGGGGACGGGTTCGAGGTCGCTTGTTTAGAAACCTCCGTAAAGGTCCAGGCACTCTTTGAGGGCGTTTAATTTAGAGGTCTCAGTAAAGCGGTCGTCTGCACCTTCCAAGCTTGGGCGTTGCCAAAGCGATATTGCTCAAGCTGCTCGTGAGGCTCTACGCTCTTACTTCAAGGAGCAATAGGGACTGAGCGGCGTCACCTGAGCGTCTTTTTCCGAAAATCGAGATCGCGTTGTACCTATTGTACTTTTTCCAAATTAGGACTAGGTGATGTGAGCGGTATGGGGCTCGAGTTCCACCAGATTGTATTTTGTACTCATTTTACACATCGCACTTATAGTACCGATTGAACACTCAACACTTATGAGAATAAAAGTAGCAAATTGCAGCTGTGCCGTGTGCGTCGCAAACGTTCGTGTGAGAGCGGGTTCATCAACCGATGAGGGTTTTCTCACAACCTCGCCCGCCTTCATGAAGAGGTTAAAGAGTTACGCTCCGTCGCACACGTGTTCTTCCCCGTGATGGCGGGCAAAAATGCGCTCTCACCTTCGTTTCATAGGGGTTTGACAGATGTATATGCCTATGAAATACTTACAACGGATTTGTGTCGCTGAGCGGTCGCACCTGAGAGGAGGTGTACCACTTGAACCGGCTTCTTAGGGCGCAGTATCCCAGTGAGAGACCCGAATACGGCAAAGATTAGGTGAGGAAACTCGGACACTCACACGTCAGCGCCAAAAAATCACCTCTTACTGCGCAGATCAATTCACGAAAGTTCAAGGGGTAAATAGATGAACAAACTTCTTTTCACCATGCTAGCCATTCTACTGATGGTTGGCGGCGCTTACGCGCAAGACAACGACGACGATGACAGCGATAGTAGCTCGCAGACGTCCTTCCCGGACGTACCGGAAGGCTCCTACGCTGCTGACGCCGTCGCCGAACTCGCCGACTTAGGCATCGTCATCGGGTTCCCAGACGGGACCTTCCGCGGCAACGAGGCGTTCACCCGCTACCAAGCGGCGCTCGTCGTCACCCGCTTAATCGACGTGCTCGAGTCACAATTCGTCACCGAAGACGAACTCGGTTCTCTTCGCAACTCGGTGCAAGAGATTGCTTCTGACATCGCGGCTTTAGAAGCGGCGGTGAGTAGCGGCATGGGTATGGACCCGGAGGCGCTCCAAGACCTCCAGAACCAGCTCGACGAACTGCGCCAGTTAGAGTCCAGCATCGAACAAAACACCCGCTCCATCGACGCCCTAAACGACCTCGTTGCGCTTCTCAATGAGGAGATCGTGGGCTTACAGGCAGGCGGAGACATCGACCCGAGCTTCCTAGAGGACATCGAGCGCAACACGGCGGACATCGCCAACATCCGCGAATTCGTCATCCTCTTGCGCCGCGACCAGGTGGCTTTGCGCGACCAAATCGCCGCGATCGAAGAGAATGACGCGCAGCAAAACGAGCGCCTTAGTGGGCTCGAAGAGCGCGTTTCGACCTTGGAAGATCAGTCCATCACCTTTAACGGCAGCTTCGGTCTAAGCTACGCAGTAGGCCGCATAGGACCTGACGACGTCGCTTTCGACGTTGACCGTATCTTCGGCATCGGCCTAGAGCGCGAGGTTACGGCCTCCATCTTCTCATCCGGTACCGAAGACTTCAACGACGACGGCGACGAGGGTGACGACGGCGAAGAAGCCCAAGACCTCGACGACATCGAGAACGAGAAGGGCGAGGTCGAGCCTGATATCGAGATCACCTTCGGTTTCTCGAGCGAGCGTGGCATCGCGGGTGCGTTCAACAGCTTCGAGGCGTCTGCAACCCTGTCGCTCGAAGAGGCGACCATCCTTGACGGCGACGTTGACCCGAACGGCAACGCCGACGACGACGAAGATAGCCTTCCCAACTACGCCGACGACGACGCCTACTTTAACGGCTACGTCTTCAGCTTCGACGATTTCGAGACGACCTTCTCGCCCATCGGCGCGGAGCCGCTGACCTTCACCTTCGGTCAAGAGCCCGACGCGAACTTCACGCCCTACGTCTTTGAAAGCTTAGGTGCCGGTTTCGTTGCAAGGCTCGGCACGCCCGACGTGCTCGCCTTCTTGCAGCCTGAACTGACCCTCGCTTACGGCGTATTCGAAGAGGGCGGCGACGACGACGACGACACCGTCGAGTTGGCTGACGACGACCTCTTCGCTGACGGCACGCCTAACCCCTTCTCCGACGCCTACTACCGCGCCATCCGCGGCACGCTGAGCCCCTTCGAGGGTGTCTCGGGCGGGTTCTCAGTCGCGCAAATTGCAGGCAACGCGGACGAGTTCCAGGACGAGTCGGGCGACAACGCTGACATTTTCGTCTACGGCTTAGACGGCGAAGTTAATCTGAGCATCTTCACCATCACGGCGGAGTTCGCTGCTAACCAGATTGACGACAACGTCATCTTCCAAGACGAGGACAATGAAGAAGACGTCCAGATCGACGAAGACGTCAACGATGACGGCGTAATCGACGCGGACGATACGGAAAGCCGCCCCGTCGCGCTCGCAGCGGGAACGGTCGACGACAGCTCGCTCTTCTACGCGCAAGTCGAGGTGGACACTGAGAGCCTCCCGCTCTTAGAAAGCCTCTCGGCCAACTACCGCACCATCCCGGAATTCTGGTACGGCCTCAAGTACGACGAAGACACCTACACGTACGGTCTCAACCAAACAGGTTTCGGCGCGGAAGCGAGCCTCGGACTGTTCATCTTCAACCTCGAGGTGTTTGCTGACTACTACACGATAGAGGGCGAAGAGACCGAGCCGTTAGAGAACGCAGACGGAGGCGTCACGACAGTAACAGGTGATGAAGTCTTCGCTTTCGGCGTAGAGGCGGGCGTAGACATTTTCCGCGCTGTCGGACCCTTCGCCTTCTTTAACCAAGTAACTTTGGACGGCGAAGCTGTCGAGGCGGTGGACAGCACCGAGCGCGACGACGCTGGTTACTTCACCGGCTTCGGCATCGGTATTCAGCATGACGGCGACTCGGAAGATGCGCTTGTTTCCGGCTTCGACTTCGAGATCGTCTACGACTTTAGCGAAGACAGCATCGAAGAGGGCGCGATACGCGCTGAAGCGGACGGCGAGGTTTCCGCTTTCGGCTTCACCCTTAACCCCTACTTCGACTACGACAGCGACTTCAGCGAGGAAGAGTTTTCCGACGATGAGGTCACCACCCAAGTGGGCACGGGTCTGGAGTCTGAGCAGCTTAACGTCTTCTTAGCCCCGAGCCTTGCGGCAAACGTCAACTACCGCACCACCGACCATACCGACGTCGGTACTGACACTGATGGCGACGACGAACCAGACACAGCGGCTGCCGACTACACCGCGACCGAACTCCAGTTCAGCGTCGGCGTCAGCCTCAACGAGTTCTTCTTCGAGAACAGCGTGTTGGGCGTTCGCTACGGTTACTACCAAGGCGAAAACATCCAAGACGAGACGAACAGCGGCGACAGCGAAGACGACTTCGCCACTGATATCTCGGACGGTGATGAGAACAACGGACTCACGCAGACCACGTCAGGTGTCGAAGTCGAATGGACCTACTACGGCTTAGAGTTCGGTTACGGACTCTACCGGAACGAGCGTGGCGAAGACACGAACAACGGTCAAGCCTTCACCATCGAATACGCCCTGACGTTCTAAACCCTCAGCCCTACAAAGAGCCCAGAACCCCGCCAAGCGCGGGGTTCTTTTTTGTTTCTCCTCTTTTGCCTTAACTCGTTTGCGTCTCTAGCACCCTCGTAATATCCTCCAGCGCCTCCGGGTTCTCCATCGACTGGCGGTTCGGCACGCTGCGCCCGTTGACCAACCGCGACACGGCGACCTCGACCAATTTGCCGCTGCGGGTACGCGGGAGCTGCGAGACCTGGAAGACGCGCTTGGGGGTGTGGCGGGGGCTCGAGTCCTGCCGGATCGCCCCTTTGATTTTCTTCGTCAGTTCGTCGTCTAGCGAGAGACCTTCGCGGAGCACCACGAAAAGCCAGATGACCTCGTCGCCGTCCTCTTTTTTGCCTACGGCTAAAGACTCCATCACCTCGGGTAGCGCTTGTAGCGGGCGGTAGATTTCCGCCGTGCCGATGCGCACCCCGCCGGGGTTTAGGGTCGCGTCGCTCCGTCCGTAGACGACGATGCCCGCGTCCGTCACCTCGATGAGGTCGCCGTGCCGCCACACGCCGGGGAAGTAGTCCAAATACGCGCCCTTGTAGCGCTCGAAGTTCGGGTCGTTCCAGAAGGAGAGGGGCATCGAGGGGAGCGGTTTTTCGCACACCAACTCGCCGGGTTCGCCAGTCACAGGTTCGCCCGCGTCGTTGTAAGCGGCGAGCGCCACGCCCATGCCTGGCGACTGAATCGTGCCTTCGTAAACAGCCTGAACGGGGTTGCCGAGCATAAAGCAGCTCACGATGTCCGTGCCGCCCGAGATGCTCGCTAAGTGAACGTCCTCTTTGACTGCGTCATAGACCCAGCGAAAGCCCGCGGGCGAGAGGGGTGAACCCGTCGAGGAGATGCTTTTGAGTTTGCTCAGGTCAGCGACCTCTTTAGGAACGACGCCGAAATCCTTACAGGAATGGATAAAGCGCGCGCTCGTGCCGAAGTAGGTCATACCGGTTTGCTCTGCAAGCCTCCAGGTAACTTCCAAGGAGGGCTGCGAGGGCGAGCCGTCGTAGAGGACGATCGTCGCGCCCTGCGCCAAGACCGACACGAGCCAGTTCCACATCATCCAGCCGCAGGTGGTGAAGTAAAAAACGGTGTCGCCCGGTTTGATGTCGGCGTGGAGGCGGTGCTCTTTGTGATGCGTTAGCAGCGCGCCGCCCGCCCGGTGGACGATGGCTTTAGGCAGCCCCGTCGTGCCGGACGAGTAGAGGATGTAGAGCGGGTGGTCGAAGGGGAGCGGGGTGAAGTCGAGCGGGGTGTCCTCATTCCCTAGCCAATCTCCCCAAGCGGTGAAGTCGCCTGAGCCCTTATCCGAAGGAATGACGACGGTCTCTAGCAAACTCCCAATACGCCCGCTGAGTTTTTGCACCGTCTCCAGTGTGCTATAGAACTTGCCATTATAATGATACCCACCCGAGGCGACGAGGAGCTTCGGCTCGATTTGCCCGAAGCGGTCGGCGGCGGCGTCCGCACCGAAATCCGGTGAGCACGACGAGAAGACCGCGCCGAGCGAGGCGCACGCGAGTAGCAAGATAACCGCTTCGGGCGTGTTGCTGACCGACGCGGCGACCCTGTCGCCCTCCTCGACGCCCGTGCGCTTCAAAGCGGCGGCGCAACGCGCGACCTCTTGGCGCAGTTCGGCATAGGTGAGTTGCCGGAGGTCGCCTGATTCGTTCGCGGCGACGATCGCTAACTGGTCTTCACTCTGCAACTCAGAAGGATAGAGAAGCGCCTCGGCGTAGTTCAAGGTTGCGCCCCCAAACCACTTTGTGTGGGGCATCGGGTCGTCGCTCATGACCTGCTGCGCCTTCAGGTCGAAACCCGCGTAGTCTGCGTAGAGCGCCCAAAAGTCCGCCGGGTTCTCTGCCGACCAGGTGTGGAGCGCCCCGTAATCCGAAAGGGTTTGTCCGGTATGTTTTTCTACCACGCGCCGAAACTCGGTCATCGCAGCCTCAGCGACGCGCCGGTCGCTCGGCGTCCAGAGCGGTTTAGATTGGCTCATAAGTTCGTCCTCCCGTACCGCTCTAGTCTACCGCGAGGCGATAAAGAACGGGGGCGGAAAAAAAGACAAAGGTGACACGGGTTTCGCCCTGTAGCGGCTATAGGTGGAGGTGAGCGGAAGCTTGCTTGGTCGTCAGTAGCGCAGAAGCGCCGTCACATCACCTACTCAGCCCCGGCGTGGGGTCCGCGAACTCTAGCTCGGCGCGACTCGCCGCAGCAAGTTCGACCAATGCGTCCACAAGCACCGCTGCGCGCTCTTCGTACTCTCTAAGCCTCCTCAAATGCTCTGCTTGCCCACCTCGTTCCAAAATAACGCTACGCACAAATTCGAAATTACTTTTTCCGACGATGTCGCCAAGAAGCTCGAGCACGTGGCGTCCAAGCTCAACCTCAGCCCTGAAGAATTTGCCGCGAATAGCTTGTTAGAGACGCTCGAGCGTCACGCAGACTTTCAAAATGTTACAAAGCGCGTCCTTGACAAAAATGCGGAGTTGTACAAGCGACTCGCTTGATACGTTATCTGACCTTAGAAGAGATGCTCGAGTTGCACGCTCTACTATTTCAACAAGCAAAAGGTGCTGAAGAGGCTTGGAAAAGGCACGCTAGAGTCAGCTATATAGCCCTTCAATGCCTAAAGATGTCTAGTACCACCTTCACGCCCCCTTGTAGAGGTCGTCAACATGTAACTCGAAGCCGAGACAGGGCAACCTCAACGTCTCGCCCGCTTCACACTCCTCGTACCGCCATGTCCCGTCATCTTCGCGGCGGTACATCTCTACTCTTGCCACGCCTTGATTGACGAGTACATAAGCCTGCAGCGTCTCGAAGGTTCGGTAGTTGTGGAGCTTTTCACCTCTGTCAATCGCCTCAGTTGAAGCGGATAAGATTTCAACAATAAGACAAGGTTTACGCTTGACATAGGTATCAGTCTCTTCTTCGCACGTCACAAAAACGTCTGGATAATAGCCAACACCGTTCGGCGTACACATTTTGAGGTCGAGAAGGTACACTACGCAATTCTCGGTTTGGTTATCCGCCTCGAGCAGCGTGGCTAGACGAAACGCGAGGCGGTTGTGCTTGTCGCTCGCACCTGCTAGCGCGAACATCTGACCGTCCACAAATTCGTGTTTGACGGGGCTCGCATGTTCAAGCTCGAGGTATTCCTCAAAGGTCAAGCCTGTTTTAACAGGTTCGGCGGCGCGGGGCATGTAGATAGTATAAAGGTATGGACATGCCTTCTGACAAAGATGACCTCTTGCCCAACTATCAGTTTGACTACAGCAGCACTAAGCCGAACCGTTTTGCAGTGGATGAAAACTCTGTTACCGCAATAGACATACAGATTGACGCCGATACCCTTACCGTGACCCTAAAGGACGGCAGACAACTTCGCGTTCCGCTTACCTGGTATCCACGCCTAGAAGCAGGCAGCGCAGCCGAGCGCGAGAACTGGGAGCTTTTAGGGGATGGCTACGGGATTGAATGGGCTGATTTAGACGAGCACATTGGGGTTGAAGGGCTTTTAGCGGGGCGGAAGAGTCAGGAGAGTAAGGCGTCGTTTGAGAGGTGGCTGGGGGCTCGAGAGGTTGAGTAAGGTATCAAATTGCACGACAAGCTGCTCAGCAGAATAGTCTAAAATAGTTCTATGCACAAACTTGAGATTACTTTTTCTGATGATGTAGCCAGAAAGCTCGAGCAAATAGCGTCTAAGCTCAACCTCAGCCCTGAAGAATTTGCTGCGAATAGTTTAGTGGAGACGCTCGAGCGTCACACAGACTTTCAAAATGCAGCAAAGCGTGTCCTCGAAAAAAATGCGGAGCTATATAAGCGGCTCGCTTGATACGCTATCTGACCCTAAACGAGATACTCGAGCTGCACAAGCTCCTGCTCCAACAGTCGGGAGGCGCTGAAGGCATAAGAGATTTAGGCGCATTAGAGTCAGCCGTTATCCAACCCGCCATGACCTTTGGCGACACCGAACTCTATCCTACTCTCGTCGAAAAAGCAGCGGCTCTCGCCTTCTCGCTCATTCAAAATCACCCTTTCGTAGACGGCAACAAACGCATCGGTCACGCCGCGATGGAAGTGACACTTCTCCTCAACGGCTTTGAAATTCAAGCTGGCGTAGACGAGCAAGAGCAGCTTATCTTAGGCGTTGCGTCGTCCGAAATCTCGCGCGGTGAGCTGACGAGGTGGTTGGGGGAGCATTTGGAACCTCTCGAATAGCGTCTGTTTTGAGAGGCTCGAGGCTCTACCGCCCGACTCCAACGCCGCCTGAAACGCTGAAAGAGCGTTTTGAGAGGGGTTAAGGGTGTGAGTAGATTAGTTAGGGGATATACTCGAAAAACTCTTCTTCGGGAACTCCTGTCAGTGTAATAAGCACAGCATTAAAGCCTTTTACTTCGCATAATATTTTTATGCTATTCGGCTCATCTGTCTCACCACTTAATCGAAAACAAGGCGCAGGACAAGCTCAAGGGAACGCTTTGCTGGAGGGTCTCAAAAAGTGAACTCTAGCATAGAAGAGGATTTCACAAGACGCAAGTATACTATTTTGGCGATTTTATGTATAGAAGCTTTGACTGCTTCCGTCTTAGACATTGTAATTGAGCAAAAACTACCTTCGTTTTATGGCGGCTACCGTATCATCTCGGCGTTAATTTTCAACCTCCTAGTCTATGCGTGGTATTTCTTTGATAGAACAGAAAGAGGAAAGCCTTTTAGTAGGCGTATGTTTATCTTATTCATATTCTTCGGAGGTCTCATCATCCCTTTCTATCTATTTAGAAATCGTCCTTCGAATAGACGACTACGCGCCTTCGGAAAGTTCGTCAGTTTTCTAATTCTCTATGCTGCTCTCGCCTTTCTCGGGTTTTATCTTGGCGACCTAGTAGTCTAAAAAATAACAGCTAGCTCGACAAGCTAGCTGTTATTTCAGTTGAAGCAATTCTCTCAATTCAGCGCTACCGCCACCTCTTTCACCTCAAAGCTAAACCCACTCGCCCCCGGCTCCACCACCACATCATCCCCATCTTGCACCTCACCCGCAATAATCTTGCGCGACAGGGGCGTCTCGATGCGCTGTTGGATGGCGCGTTTTAGGGGGCGTGCGCCGAAGACGGGGTCGTAGCCGACGCGGGCGAGTTGCTCCATCGCGGCGTCTGAAAAGGTGAGCGTGATGCGGCGCTCGCGGAGGCGTCCTCTCAGGCGCGAGAGCTGAATCTCGGCAATCGCGGCGATTTGGTCTTGCTCCAGGGCGTGGAAGACGATGGTGTCGTCTACGCGGTTCAAGAACTCGGGGCGGAAGTGCCCTTGCAAGAGCCCAAAGACTGTCGCTTTGATGGAGTCGTAGTCCGCTCCGCTCCGGCTCGCTTCTAAAATCTGCGGTGAGCCGATGTTCGAGGTCATGATGATGACGGTGTTGCGGAAGTCTACGGTGCGCCCTTGCGAGTCGGTCAGGCGTCCGTCGTCGAGGAGTTGCAGGAGCGTGTTGAAAACATCCGGGTGCGCCTTCTCGATCTCGTCGAACAGGATGACGCTGTAGGGACGACGGCGCACCGCTTCGGTGAGTTGTCCGCCTTCGTCGTAACCGATATAACCCGGAGGCGCACCGATGAGGCGGGCGGTCGTGTGCTTCTCCATGTACTCGGACATGTCGAGGCGAATCAGGTTGTCTTCCGAGTCGAAGAGTTGTTGGGCTAAGGCTTTGGCGGTTTCAGTCTTACCTACGCCCGTCGGTCCTAAGAAGATGAACGAGCCGATGGGACGGTTCGGGTCGGCGAGTCCGGCGCGGGAGCGGCGAATCGCATCCGCGACGGCGGTAATCGCCTCGTCTTGCCCGATGACGCGCCCGTGGAGTTCGTCCTCTAGCCGCAACAACTTCTCCCGCTCACTCTCCATAAGGCGCGACAGCGGAATGTTCGTCCAGCGACTCACTACTTCGGCGACTTCGTTTTCGCCGACTTCTAAGCGGACGTACTTGGCGTGCTCCAACTTCTGCGTGTACTCGCGGAGTTGTTGCTCTAACCTCGGGAGTTGCCCATAACGGAGTTCGGCGGCTTTATTGAGGTCGTAGTCGCGCTCCGCCGCTTCAATCTGCGTACGCACGCTGTCGAGGTTTGCCTGAGCGCCCCTGAGAGAGTCTAAAACTTCGCGCTCCGCTTCCCAGTCGGACTGGGCTTGGTTGATACCGTCCTCGATGATGCGGAGTTCCTCTTCGATGCGCAGCAGGCGGTTAGCGGACTCTACGTCGTCCTCACGCTTGAGGGCTTCTTGTTCGATCTCCAACTGCAAGCGGCGGCGGCGCAGGTCGTCAATCTCTTCGGGCATCGAGTCGAGCTGGACGCGGATGCGTGAAGCCGCCTCGTCAATCAAATCAATCGCTTTGTCGGGGAGTTGCCTGTCCGCAATGTAGCGGTTCGAGAGCGTCGCGGCGGCGATGATGGCGGGGTCGGCGATGCGCACGCCGTGGTGCACCTCGTACTTCTCCTTGATGCCGCGCAAGATGGAGATGGTCTCCTCTACTGCGGGCTCGTCCACGACGATGGGTTGGAAACGGCGCTCCAAGGCGGCGTCTTTCTCGATCGCGCGGTATTCGCTCAGCGTCGTCGCACCGACCATGCGGAGTTCACCTCTTGCCAAAGGCGGCTTGAGCATGTTGCCCGCGTCCACCGCGCCCTCGGCTTTGCCCGCCCCGACGATGGTGTGGAGTTCGTCTACGAAGAGGACGACTTCTCCCTTAGATTGGACCGTTTCTTGGATCACTGCTTTGAGGCGCTCCTCGAACTCGCCGCGAAACTTCGCGCCTGCGAGCAGAGAACCCATGTCGAGCTGGATGATGCGCTTGCCCTGCAAGCCTTCAGGAACGTCTTTGTTGATGATACGCTGGGCTAAGCCTTCGGCGATGGCGGTTTTACCGACACCGGGTTCCCCGATTAGAACGGGATTATTCTTCGTGCGGCGCAAGAGAATCTGCACGGCGCGGCGAATCTCTTCGTCGCGTCCGATAACGGGGTCCAACTTGCCGTCACGCGCTAACTGCGTGAGGTCGATGCCATACTTTTCCAACGATTCAAAGCTCGTCTCTGCCGATTTCGAATCCACCGTGCGCCCCTTTCTGATCTCTTGTGCGGCTTCTTTTAAGTCTTTCGCTTTCGGTAGTGCGTTGAGACTGTTTCCTCCAACACTACGTAGCGCCACAAGTAAAGCGTCCGCCGCGACGAACGAGTCGCCCCACTCCTTAGCAATGCGTTCAGCTTCACCAAACGAGCGAGCGAGTTCGTTACTCATGTACTGGCTGTCACTCCCTGCAACTTTAGGGAGCTTGTCTAAAACAGCGTCGAGTTCTTTTTGTGCTTGGTCAAGGTTCGCGCCCGCGCGCTCGACGACCCTTGCCGCTGGGCTGTTCGGGTCGGCGAGTAAAGAGGTCGCTACGTGCGCAGGCACAATGTTCTGATGCCCCCGCGTCCGCGCGATCTGCTGAGCGCTCGCTACCGCTTGTAGAGTTGATTCAGTCAGTCGTTCTGCATCCATAATAACTGTACTATAAAACCTGAGTCTACCTGTGTCAAGTTTATTTATAATTAGTGTCTTAGCTATCAGTGAAGTTAGCACCGTATCGCTCTAAATACATCTAACCCTTTTGAGCGTAGAGAGGTGAGAAATCTTTATCACCCTTTTCCTTCGGTGGAGGCTGTAGAACGGTATCTTTCTCGCCCACCCCTTTACGGTGCATCAGTGAGAAATTTTACATATGAGTAGCCGTAGCGCGGCGGTATAGTTGTACAAGCTTAGTGAGTAGCCCTTGCAGCCGCAGCGCGCTCGACCACCTTTTTGACGCGTCTGTAATACTAGCGCCGACGCCGCAAAACAGGCTCAAAGCAAAGGAGAGGTCCTTACCTCTGATGTCGTCCCCATCTAACTATCAAACGTCACCACTTTTCCAGCGTAAATACTATGTGGCGCTGGCGCTCTTTGGTATTACGGCGGCGCTGACCGAACTGCTGTTTTTAGGAGATGTATCGCTTTTAGGTTCAGCGTTCCTAGGTCTTTTTATCGTTTTCAACCTCGGGCTTTTGGTCGTGCCGCGTAGGTGGTTGGGGCGGCGTCTTTACAAGAGTTTACCCTACGCTTACTTCGGGCTGCTCTTTCCGCTCTGGCTCGTCGCGCTTTACGGGATTGACCAAGATATCTACGCCCTCGTCGGGCTGCTCTCGATCAAGGTCTACCTCACGGTTTACTACGCGCTGACCTTTCTTATCCTCTCGCCGCCTAAGGCGCTCCGCTTCACCCTGATTGTTCTCGCGGTGTTTGTCGCCTCGAGCCTCCCCAGTATCGCCACCTCGAGCATCACGAGCCTCAACCTGCTCATCCCTATGACGATGACGCTCGCGCACATCATGCTGATTTTTGCCCTGAACGCCTTTGCGCGGCTCGAGCCCGAACTGCGCCAAACGCGCCGCAGCGCGGAGCAGTTCGAACGTCTGGCATATCACGACTTCTTAACAGGCATCGCCAACCGCCGCCAAATTGAAGTCCTAGCGCAAATCGCCCTCGCTTCGGCGCAGCGGCGGCGCGAGAGCTTTTCCGTCTTGATGCTCGATATCGACCGCTTCAAAAGCATTAACGACACCTACGGTCACTACGTCGGTGACGAGATTTTACGCGAACTCGCCGCGCGGCTCAAAGGGGAACTGCGCGAGAGCGATATCTTCGGGCGCTGGGGGGGCGAAGAATTCATCGTCATCACGCCCGTTTCGGCAACGAAAGAGGGACGCGCTTTAGGCGAGCGGCTCAGGGCGAGCCTCAAGGCTAGACCGCTCGCCAAGCACCACGAGGTCACGGTGAGTTGCGGCGTGGCGAGCTACAGACCGGGCGACACGCTGGGTACGCTCGTAAGCAGGGCTGACGCCGCGCTCTACCGCGCCAAGGAGGGCGGGCGCGATAGAGTCACCGTCGCTTTAGACCCTAATCCTCTTGCTGACTCGCCTCCGAGCCATGCTTAGCCTCCTCGGACTTCTTGTCTTCCTCATCTGCATCTTCTTCGGAATCATCTACCGCACCCGTGGAGGCTTTCGCTACCTCTTCCGCCTCTTCCGGGTCTTGCGTCTCTTCGCCCGGCGCGTGCTCGATCGAGGAGCGGAAATAGGGTCCGGTGGACTTGATCTTGAGGTTGCGCAAAAAAACCTCGATGCGCTCCTCGTCGTCCGTTTGGAGGGTGTGACCACCCTCGAGATGCACCTTCAACGTTCCATCCGAATGCGTATACGCCACCACGCGCTCTTGCCCTAAGATGATCTGCCCGTTGCCTAAGTCTATTTCTTCCATTGTTCCCCCTTCATGCACTGCGCAAGTCTAAAGTGGCGCTGAAATCTCATAGGAAGCTTTTAGGTATTAACTTTTAGCTGAAAGACTTTTGCTACTACCTAACTGCTAAAAGTGAACAGCTCTTGAACTTACGATACGGCTCGCTGCGTTTATAACGGGATACTACCCCCTACGCTTTTCCCGCCGACTTAAACAGCTCCATACGCTTTTTCACCACGTTTTTCATCTCGTCACGCGCCGGTCCTAAGATTTTACGCGGGTCGAACTCTTCAGGCTTATTCATGAGCACTTCGCGCACTCTAGTTGTAAAGGCTAGGCGGAGGTCTGTGTCTGTATTGATTTTGGCGATTCCTTCGGTGACGGCTTTTTCCACGTCCTCTTCGTGGATACCAGAGGCGTATTCGAGCTGCCCCCCTGCTGCCCGCAAACGCTCCACGATATCATTCGGCACGCCGCTCGCGCCGTGCATCACCAGAGGTTGCGGGAGGCGGTTCGCGATCTCTTTGATACGCTCGTGGTCGATGTAGGGGCGTCCTTTGCCCTTGTTCGCGCCGTGCGAGGTGCCAATCGCCACCGCGAGATAGTCCGCGCCGCTCTTCTCCATAAAGCGCTCCGCTTCGTCGGGCTTGGTGAGAATTGCGTCCTCTTCGGAGACGACCACGTGCTCCTCGACGCCGCCCAAGCGCCCGATCTCCGCCTCGACGGTTGCGCCCACGGCGTGCGCCGCTTCGACGACGCGCTTCGTCTCCTCTATATTCGTCTCTTCGTCCTCGTGCGACTTGTCGATCATCACCGAGGTGAGCCCGTAGCGGAGCGAGCGCAAGCACGACTCATAAGAGGAGCCGTGGTCTAGGTGAACGCAGACCGGCACGCTCGCCTCGTCGCCCAATTTGACGACCATATCTACCAAGTTTTTGCCGCCGTACTTGATGGCACCCTCCGAGAGCGCCAAGAGCACGGGGCTTCTCGTCTCCTCCGCCGCCTCCAAGATCGCTTGGGTGATCTCCAGGTTGTTCGTATTGAACGCGCCGACGCCGTAGCCGCCCTTGCGGGCCGCCGCCAAAATCTCTAAACCCGTGTGAAGTGCCATGCGTGAAGTATACAGCAGGTAGCATCTAGTCACCAACGCTCTCGGCTGAGAAAGCGCCGCTTAATTCACACGTTATATGGATGAAGAATCAAAATACGCTTGGTTTTGACATAGAGAGGTGCTTGAGACTAAACAATCAAGGAAAGAGGTCAGACCTTATTTAGCCTCACCGTCTCTTAATACGCCATAAACTAAATGAAGCACGTCATTCTGAACGTAGCGAAGCGGAGTGAAAGAATCTCTGACCTTGCTGACTCCTCTTGCTGAGATTGAAAGGCGAGACCCTCACGCCCAAGGGCTCAGGGTGACAAGTAATATGTCGCAAAACTTAGTTTACCGTGTACTTGACCTCTCGAGACAAAGGAGAAACCCTCTCCTAATGATAGAAGAGGGCTAAACGGAACCTCGACTGACTTACTTCGTCTGTGCGAGCTTCTCCAACACGAGCTTCGACACGCCGCGCAGGGGCTCGAATACGCCCTCGAACTTCGCAGCAGCCGCCTCATAAAACTTGACTTGACCCGAGGGGTCGAGAATCTGCTTGATCATCTCGGCGGGCACCGCGTTCGGCAGGTCGCGCTTGTTGATCTGAATCACATACGGGATTTCGCCCAGCGAGAGGTTATACTCCGTGAGGTTCTCGCGCAGATTGCGCAAAGATTCGGCGTTCGCGCGGAGGCGGTCCGGCGCGGAGTCCGCGACGAAGACGATGCCGTCCACGCCGCGCAAGATGAGCTTGCGCGAGGAGTTGTAGAAAACCTGTCCGGGCACTGTGTAGAGGTGAAAGCGCGTCTTGAAGCCGTTGACGCTGCCTAAGTCCAGCGGTAAGAAGTCGAAGAACAAGGTGCGCTCGTCTTCAGTCGCTAGGCTGACCATCTCGCCCTTGCTCTCCGCCGGGACTTGCTCGTAGATTTTCTTGATGTTCGTCGTTTTGCCCGACATACCACAGCCGTAGTAGACGATCTTGAAGTTGATTTCGCGGGCGGCAAAGTTAATGGTGCTCATGCGTCTTTCCCAAATATTCCATCTAAGAGTGAGTCGGCGGAGCCCTTCCAGGCGTCGTCAAAGGTGAGTTCAGGGGGCGCGTCAGTGGAATCGGCGAGCGCCTCACGGATCGCCTCAACCGTTTTTTTAGTGAACAGTTTGACCTTACCGAGAGCGGAGGAGGAGTCGAAAACGGTGATGAGCAGCGCCTTCTCACCGAGTTCCTCGATATAGGTGCCGACTTCGCTGCCCTGCTGCACCATCTCGCGAAAGCCCGGCTCGCCCAAAAGTTGAGCAATGGCGGCGTTCGCGGAGTAGTTCGAGGCGACGAGCGTGGCGAGCGAATCGAGTGAGGGGGGCTTAGGAGCCCACAGCGCGCGGTTATGCATGAGGACGAAGCCTTTGAGGTCGATGACAAGCGCGTAACGCGCGTGCGTCTTGGTCAGCAGGTCTTCCAAGAGCGCGTCCACCTTGTCAAAGGTCTCGCCGTAGAGTTCGAGGGACGGTTCTAACATAAGCTTGACTATAAGGGTACGGGAGGCGATGCGACGTGGAAATATGCATTTGTGGGGGTGAGGGTGTACCGGTGTCACAATTGGGAAAGATTGCGGCGCAGATAGGTAGCAATGAGGAGCGAGCGATGAGTCTAAAGATTTTCACTCACCGTTTCGCATTCGCGAAAACTTCGTAAGCGGGAGACTGCGTAACCAGCCCTGTGCCCCGTATGGGGTATGACTGGATTACATAACCAGCTCGACTGGATTGCTCACCGTTCGTCCAGCTCGACTGGATTGCTCAGAACTCATTGCTTCCTTGCGCAAGCAAGCTTACGGCAAGAGGTTTCTTTAGAGGTCATGCTTAGGTCCTGTAGATGGAACCGTCCACCCTCAATCTCGTCATCGTCGCCCACGACCCCCTCGTGCGCATGGGGCTAGCAGCGGTGCTCGAGCCCGACCTCAACATTGTCGGACAAGCCGCGACCCTAGCGGAAGCAGACCTTTTCGAACCTGACGTGATTTTATGGGACTTTGACGCAGATGAAGAGGTTGATTCACTCAGCGTGCCTATTGTTGCCCTCATCCAAGAGGTTGAGGCGAATGTGACGGACGCGCTGAATGTAGGTGTAACGGGCGTTCTTTACCGCGACGCCGAAACCGACAAAATCGTCGCCGCGCTTCAGGCAGCTTTGCAGGGGTTGGTGGTGCTCGAGCCCGCTTTCACCGCTTCACTACAAGAGGTCGTCCCGGACGTGGAGGTTGAGCCTCTCACCGCCAGAGAGCAAGAGGTCTTGCAACTGCTCGCGCAGGGCGCGTCAAATAAGATGGTCTCTAAAACGCTCGAGATCAGCGAATCCACCGCTAAGTTTCACACGAGCGCAATTTTAAGCAAGTTGGGCGCGAAGAGTCGGACGGAAGCGGTGGTGCGGGCGGCGCAGTTGGGGTTGATTCTTTTGTGAAAGAGGTTGTTACGGTGCTAAGTCCTACCTCTTCACCTCTTCCTATCATCGCCAGCATCCCGCACAGCAGCGCGTTTGTGCCCGAAGAGGTCAGCAGCCGTTTCGTTACCCAATACCGTGAAGCTCAACCTAATGTAGATTGGCATTTGGACAAACTCTACGACTTCTTACCCGCGCTCGGCGTCACTGTCTTGAAAGCGAACTTTAGCCGCTACGTCGCCGACGTGAACCGCTCCTCGCGCGAACCTCTTTACGGGTCTTACAAGACTTCGGTTGTTTACGAGAGTTCGACTCGGGGCGACCCTCTTTACATACAACCTCTTACGAGACAAGAGGTTCAGAGCCGCATCGAGACCTTCTATCTCCCCTATCATAAAACGTTGGCTGACCTCTTGGAACAAATAAGGCGCACCTTTGGCAAGGTCTACTTGCTCGATTTGCACAGCTTTATGGGACCGATTGCCGATGACGTTTGTTTAGGTAACGATAACGGACGCGCGGACGCTCAGACGCTTATGCCACTTTTAGAAGAAAGCTTTTTGACGTGTGGGTTTGGGGTGGTTCGCAATAAGGTCTTTACGGGCGGGCATGTCGTCAAGCATTACGCTCAGATGCCGCAGACTGAAGTGCTAATGGTGGAGCGTTATACGACGTATTTGCAACGCGACGAATTGGATAAGCCAGTGCCGCCGAGAGGTGAGGTGAGAGAGTTGGAGGAGGCGAAGGTGAGGTTTCGAGGGGTGTTTGAACACGCTCTTACCAGCCTAAGAAAGAATAATAGGAGTTGAATAGGACAAATTTTTGGGCTATTCGCTGGTTAATCAATCCCGCTGTCCTCTGAATTGAAACAGGCACTTTGGCTTGGAACATGTTCATCAAATGTTATATCCAAGTCATTGACCGTTTGCCAGTAAGCCGTAAGGATAACGCTGGACATAGCGTCAGGGTGACAAATGCTACGCCTCTGGAAATACTGGGCCAACTCAGAGTTTCCCCATAAACCCCAGTTGTTGCGCATCCACCGTCCGAGACTGAAGTGGTAGATAATCAATCCACCACTGCTACTTTTGCGTATCTCGGTAGCTAAAGCAGGCTGGAGCATTTTCGATAATTCATCAACGGCTTCTCGCAAGTTAGTCGGCATGTACAAGTCGTAACCGATAAACGTAGGGGTCAACGTATATTTATCTTCATCCACGCCGCCACTCTGAGCTAGCGAAACGCCGACAGAACCTAGCAAGGTCAGAAATAAAAACAAACGCGCTGTCACAGATAAAATCTCCAGTGAACTTGACTCATAGTTTTTAGATGTTCAACAGTTTTCTACAGATACAATGATACGCGGCTTGAACCTCTCTCAAACCGCGTATCGTCACATACAATTCTTTATACTCTAAGTGCTCAGCGTGGCGGCACCGCCTTCAGCACCGAGAGCTGACGGGGCGGCAATACGATACGTGAGCCCGCCGCTAAAAAGCGCGTCCGCCTGCGCCGCGCCTCAGTCGCCCAGACCTCTTCCCAGCGCCAGGCGGCGTTGGGCGGCTCGGGCAGCACGAAGCGGCTCGCCTGCTTGCCGTGGAAGAGCATTAAAAAGGTTTCGTTTTCGTGCGTGCCGCCGCGCATGAGTTCGCTCGAGGCTTCCCCGCATAAGAGCATCCCGAGTCCCTTGAGCTTAGGGTCGTTCCAGTCATTATCCGCCATCTCGCGCCCGTCCGAATGCCACCACGACACGTCGCGGCAGCCGTTCTCTTCGCGCCCGGTCAGGAAGTTGCGGCGGTGAAAGACGGGGTGCGCCTTGCGAAAGGCGATGAGGTCTTTTACAAACGAGAGGAAGTTCTCTTCGCGCTCGTCTAGGTTCCAGTCGTACCAGTTGAGTTCGTTGTCTTGGCAGTAGGTGTTGTTGTTCCCACCCTTGGTGCGGGAGAGTTCGTCACCGCCCAGCATCATCGGCGTGCCTTGCGAGAGAAAGAGCGTCGCCAAAAAGGTGCGCTTGCGCGTCTCGCGGTCGCGCAGCACGTTCTCGTTTTCGGAGGGACCCTCTTCGCCGCCGTTATAGCTCAGGTTGTGGTCTTCGCCGTCGCGGTTGTCCTCACCGTTCGCTTCGTTGTGCTTCTGGTTGTAGCTCACCAGGTCTTGAAGCGTGAAGCCGTCGTGGGCAGTGATGAAATTCACCGAGTGGTAGGGTCTGCGCCCGTTGTGCGCGTAGAGGTCGCTGCTGCCCGTGGTGCGCGTGGCGAGTTCGGGGGTCGAGCCCGCGTCGCCGCCGCCGTGCCAATAGCCCCGCACGGTGTCGCGGTAGCGCCCGTTCCACTCCGCCCAGTACCAGGGGTAGCCGCCAACCTGATAGCCGTACGGCCCGATATCCCAAGGCTCCGCGACGAGCTTGACTTTGGACAAAACAGGGTCTTGCTCGAAGGCTTGCATACAAATCGCACGCATATCCACATCGTGCCGTTCCCTTGCGAGCGTCGTGGCGAGGTCGAAGCGGAAGCCGTCCACGTGCATCTCTTGGGTCCAGTAGCGCAGCGAGTCGGTGATGAGGCGCACCACTTGAGGGTGCCCCGCGTCGAGCGTGTTGCCTGTGCCTGTATAGTCCATGTAGAAGCGCGCGTTGTCAGGGTTCATCTTGTAGTAGCTGTGGTTGTCGATGCCTTTATAAGAGAGGGTCGGTCCCATGTGGTTACCCTCGCCCGTGTGGTTATAGACCACATCCATGATGACCTCTAAGCCCGCATCGTGGAGAGCGCGCACCATCATCTTGAATTCGCGCACCGCCATCTTAGGGTCGTAAGCGTAGGAGGGTTCAGGGGCAAAATAGTTGAGCGGGTTGTAACCCCAGTAGTTCGAGAGCCCTTGCTCGACCAAGTAGCGGTCATTGGTAAAGGTTTGGCAGGGGAGCAGTTCGACGGAGGTGACACCTAGCGAGGTGAGGTGCTCGATGATCGGTTCTGAGGCGAGACCCAAATAGGTACCGCGAAAGTGCTCGGGCACGTCCGGGTGCAGCTTGCTGATGCCCTTGACGTGCGTTTCATAGAAGATGGTCTCTTCCCAAGGCACGTTTGGGCGGCGGTGGTCGCCCCAGGCGAAAGCGTCTTCGACGACCATACCGAGGGGCGCATAAGGGGCGCTGTCCGCACCGCTCACCGCGAGGTCTTCTTCTTCGCTACCGACTTCGTAGCCGAAGAGCGCGTCGTCCCAGGTTAGGGAGCGTCCGAGGGCTTTGGCGTAGGGGTCGAGGAGGACTTTATTCGGGTTAAAACGGTGTCCGTTTTCGGGGTCGTAAGGACCGTGGACGCGGTAGCCGTAGAGCTGACCAGGTCTTATACCAGGCAAGAAGCCGTGCCAGACGGGTCCGGTGCGTTCGGGTAAGGTGACACACCTAGCCTCTTCCGTATCGTTCGGGTGGTCAAACAGAAGCAGCTCGACGCGCTCGGCGTGCTGGCTGCTGAGCGCGAAGTTGACGCCCAAGCCGTTCCAGGTTGCGCCCAAGGGGTAAGGGTGTCCGGGTCGTAAAATCATCCTTACCATGCTACGTTGAGATGTTCTTTTCAAAGGCGTGGGGGTTACAATTTCGTTTAGGCACCTAACGGCTACTAGCGCGGCACTTCGCACTCGAGCCACTTAGGTGTCGTCTCTGCCTTTGGACACGGCGCTGACGTGGGGCGACTTATCTAGCGCACGGCGCCTCTACACTTTCGGCGTCCCTATGCGCTGTAGACTGGGCGTGTGGACGCCATCCAAACTGCTCTCAACGCCACCTTGCCCGCCTTTTTCCTCATCGCACTGGGTGCGTACGCCGACCGTCTCTTTCCGGAATTAGACTTGCCGACCCTGACACGCCTGACGGTCTACTTCATGATTCCGGCGCTCGTCTTTAACGCAGTCGCGAATACCTCTTTGACGCTCTCCTCGGCGTCGCTGCTCTCGCTCGGCTACTTGCTCTACCTCGCCGCGTTAGGCGTCATCTCTGCGCTCGGCTCGGTTGGGCTCTCTGGAGCGCAAACGAGAGGGGTCATCGTGACGAGTCTCTTCGGCAATACAGGAAACATGGGGCTGCCCATCACGCTCTTCGCGTACGGGGAGGCGGGGCTCGAGCGCGCTGTGGTCATCTTCATGCTCTCGCTCGTGCTGATGTTCGTCGTTGGACCGACCGTGTTGGCGGGGGGCGGCGAGGACTTGCGCACGAAACTCGTGGACGCACTTAAATTGCCGCCAATTTGGGCGACCTTAGCGGGTCTCGCTTTCACCCTCTTCGCGTGGGAGCTGCCGACGAGCGCGGCGAGAGGGATGTCGCTCTTAGGCGACGCCGCCATCCCCGTGATGCTCCTCTCGCTCGGGCTGCAGATGCGCCGCTCGTGGGTGTGGGGTGTGGGGGCGTCGGCGCTGCGGGCGTCAGGGCTGCGGCTCGTGGTTGGTCCCTTTATCGCTTACGCCGTGGGCTGGCTCATCGGCTTGCGCGGTCTGGATTTGAACGTTCTCACACTCTCCGCCGCCATGCCCGCCGCCGTGACGATGTTCGTGGTGGCGGTTGAGGTGAAAGGCGATTACGAAGGGGTGGCGCGGACGGTGGTGGCGACGACGGTAGGGTCGCTCGCAGCGATTATGGTCGTGCTTTATTTCTTGCCGAGTTAAGAAGGAACAAAAATGCGGCTAAAATCTTCTCAAGCCATGCCGACCATTGCTCTCTATATTCGAAGCTCGAGGATTACTTAAAGGAATTCTCAGCACAACCCCGTTGTTGTTCGTAGCCACGACCTCTTCGTTCTCACTTACCGCCAACTCAATAAACGGATTCAAATCTTTGGAAAAGAAAATCCATTTGAAGTACCTAGAGGGGTTTCTGCAGAGAGCCACAAAACCGTAGCTACCGTGGTTGGCTGACTCTCCTGCATAAACAGATAGAGATTCACCTATCCGTATAGAGACATGAGGGTCGCACCATACGAAATCGTCATCGTCTGCCAAGGTAAATTCACCTAATATCCGTTTCACGGATAATCGGAACCTGCCCTAACTGGAATTCACCCTCTTTTGAAAAAATCCGATGGTCAAGTATCGCTACCTGACCATCATCGAACACTATTCCATTAACTAAGGGGCAAGACCATTCCTGCCACTTAGCTTGAATGAATTCCAAAAGTTCCGGTGACGCGCTCACTTGTCCAACGAAGAACTACAGACTTTGCAGCTTCTGATACGCCGCCTCCGCCCGCTGCCGCACCGCGTCGCTGTTCGAGCGTCCGCCCATCATCATGTGCATCTCGACGTGGCGGTCTACATCGCCGAAGATAGAGCCCAGAACCTCGACCTCTTCGCGGGAGCGCAAGCTCGCGTCATCGCGAAACATCGTCGTGTAGGCGTATTCGAACTGGCGGTAGTCGATGACGCCCGCTAAGTACTGCTCCAAAAGCTGCTTGTAGGGTCCTAAGTCGCTCGAGGTCTTCGCCCCGCTGCTCATAACTTCACCACTGGGTGGCACCCGCTGAAAGCCTGTATCCAACACGTCAGGCGTGATGTTCCAGTTGTCCACGTCGAAAACCGCTTCGCCCTCCTTGAAGAGAATGACTTGCGGCGACTGGTGGACGATGCCCGTCTTCTCCGCGATGAGGTTGCTCGCCGGACGCGCCTCGACCACGCGGATGAGCCCGACCATGAGGTCTTCTCGAGGCTCCAGCTTCTCCTGCACAAAACCGAAACCCTGCATCGTCTTGTGGCACGTTCCCGCCTTGAAGATCACGCTAGTGGGGTACTGACTGAGAAACGCTTCAGTCGCTTCGACACTTTCTAAGTTGACCACTCTGTCTCTAAACATAGATAACTCCTTTACTGCTTTCATTGTAAGAAGCGACCTCTTGAGGGTATGTTGTGTGGAAAGCAGCAATGAGTTCCGAGCAACCCAGTCATATCCGCTTACGCAG
Organism: Trueperaceae bacterium; assembly: GCA_965213925.1. Taxonomy (GTDB): domain Bacteria; phylum Deinococcota; class Deinococci; order Deinococcales; family Trueperaceae; genus CBDBZX01. The sequence goes on along the minus strand of OZ243927.1, from coordinate 1,857,380 downwards.
CTAGCGGGAGCGGTCCACGCGACGCACAGGGCTGGGCGAACGGCGAGCAATCCAGTCGAGCTGGTTATGTAATCCAGTCATACCCCATACGGGGCACAGGGCTGGTTACGCAGTCTCCCGCTTACGAAGTTTTCGCGGAGGCGAAACGGTGAGTAAAAAGTTTTTGACTTTCACTTTCAACTCATTGCTCATTGCTTTCAACTTTCCTGGTTGACCCGCCTCTTTCCTGGTTGACCCGCCTCATGCAATCTTGATAGACTTTAGTGCTCACGTCGGCTTACTATAGCCACTGAGTTTGTATCACGCAGGCATTATCACCAAACGTGCGTGCTAAGCGGTATTCCATATCGTGAGGTTGGCGCTAATCAGATGATACCTGCTACACCTGGAGAGGTGTCCGAGCGGTTTAAGGAGCACGCCTGGAAAGCGTGTGTGTGGGGTAACCTGCACCGAGGGTTCGAATCCCTCTCTCTCCGCCAAGAGAGTAGGTATCATCTACGTAAAGAGGTCCTCAGTTAATGAGGCGCTAACACAGCTCGCAAGATGATACCTACGCTATTTCATTCGAGTTCAAGCGTAGTTTCAGACAATAATGAGCCTCGAGCTAACCGACCTACTATCACTACCTTTTGGCATACCTATGGGTGAACTTAGTGTTAGGTTCACAAACTCATTTGGTCATTATCACAAGATTGTTGACCATATTTACATACATACTTTGCCTATAGAGATGGAAGGAGCATCAATCTTTTACGGCTTCGCCTGGGTAACGTCTGACGCGACAGCGAAAACCCTGTTCACTCGTGAATGGATTGCGGATAATGGTACACGCTTAGAGCCCCCTTCGGTCCTTTTGCCGAAAGGTAAGATTATGCGCTACGGGGAAATTAAAGTGTACGGACAACAAGTTGATGCCAAACATTTCGGTGATTCTGTCGGTAGACAGAGGCGGGTTCGGTCTGGTGACTTCAATTTCTATTATCGGGGGTCTTTTCCTGACTCTGACGCTTTACCTATAGGAATTGAAGTTGATCGACAAGACCTCATGATTGCAGGCTAAAATTTTAACCGAGCACTACAGGGAACAGCTTCACATATGACCAAACCCAAAATCGCCATCGGCTGGATCCTCGCCTCGAAGCTCACCGACAGCACGCTCGCGGAGCGCTATAGCGAGGCGGCGGAACGACTCTTGGAGCACCTGCAAATAGCGTTCCCATCTTTCGATTGGCAGCTCGAGCCCGTCGAACGCCGCGCCTTCCCCGCCGCCGGGCTCCTCAAACCGCTTCCCCTCCTGGAACTCGGCGCGGAGGAGAAACTCTATCACCAGTGGGACTTCTCTATCGTCGTCGTGCCGAACGACCTGGAGCCGAGGCAGCGCATTTCGACGCTGGGCGTTCCCTCGTCGGCGTTGGAGGTGGCGGTGGTCTCGAGTGCTAGGCTCGGTCCCCACGACGCGCTACCCGAACGTTTAGCCGCGCTCGCGCTGCACCTCTTGGGTCATCTATTCACCTTAGAATACGCCGACGAGGGACCGATGCGTCCGCCCGGTAAGGTGGAGCGGCTGACCCTAGAATCTTTTCCCAAAGCGCAGTATGAGATCGCGCAAGACGCGCTGCAAGACGTGGCAGACGCGCGGCTCGAGGAGACGAGTGCACGCTGGAACGTCGTCACCTTTTACTTTCGCGCCTTTTTCAGCGACCCGAGTTCGATTCTAAGGAGCATCTGGGGTTACGCGCCCTGGAAGATGCCCCTCTACTTAGGACGTTTGACGGCGACCGTCATCGTCTCGCTCCTCTTCTTACTCCTCACAGCCGAGTCGTGGGAGGCGGGGACGAATTCGCAACTCGCTTGGCTCCTCACCGGCTCGGGGGCGGCGATTACGGCCTCGAGCTTATTCATCTTCTACGGGCAAAACCTAGAACAGCTCGGTCACGGTCCCGGACGCGGCTGGAGCGAGCAGTTAGCAAGGAGCCGCATCGTCTTATTCGGCACGCTCTTCGTCGGGATGATTTCGCTCTGGTTCGTGCTCTTCTCTCTACTTTTAGTCGTTTCTTACGCGCTCCCTCTCGGCGTCGTCGCGGGCTGGTCAGGCTTCGAACCCGCTGAGCTGCCGCGCATCAACTATGTGGTGTTCATGGCGTCGATCGGTATCTTGGCGGCGGCTTTGGGAGGCAACTTGGAGGAAGAGGGAGAAATCAAGGCGGCGCTGTTTTTCGACGAGGAAGTTTAAGTGGTGAAGCGCGGCGAGCAGGGGCGGAGATTAACGGGGTTTTCGCCGCGAGCGAAGAGGGACCGAGCGGAACCCGCCCAGAGCCCACGCAGCGTGGTTCGCGTTCGCTACTTCGCTTCTCGGTAGTGATAGGTATAAAGTGTTCGAAAGCCCAACTGCGTATAGAGCGCCCTCGCTGCTCGGTTTTCCTCGGCGACTTGCAAAAACATCACCTTCGCGTCCATCTGCGCCCCCCAAACCGCCAGCGCGTGGATAACGGCTCGAGACGCACCCCTCCGGCGCAAACTCGGCAACGTCGCCATGTTGAATAGCCCGAGTTGACCCCGTTCTAAAACACCTAGACCGACCGCTGCCGGGATGCCCGCCAACCTCACGGTGACGAAGGCGGCGTGCGAAGGGATGCGCTGGAAGAGGGCACGCTTGGCCTCGAGCCCATAACCCTCTACTCCAGCACCCCATCCAAAGAGGTTGAGCCAATCAGCGGTGAGGCACAAGTCGATGACCGCGTCCGGCACAGCTTGCTTCACTACGCGTCCCAAGACCTTCGTGAGCGGCGCACGTTGGACGAGTGCGCCGCTGCTGGTGCGATACCCTCTTGCCGCTAGGACGTAGTCTAAATTGGACGGTTGCGACGCAGGGCAGAGCTGGAACCGCGCAGCCTTCCCCAAACGTGCATAAAATGCCTCAGCGCGGTCTATCTTGTCATTCAGCGGCGTATCCGCCAGATTATATTCCGCCAGCACCGAGTTCGCCCTGCGCGATCCGCCGCCGTCGGCGCGAAGCCGCCAGCCCTCGTCGAGCTGAAAACGGGCGGGCGGCAGGGCGTTAGCCGCGGCTTGCTCGAGGCTTTGAATTTCTTTCATCATTTCAATATGTAAGAAGAGCGCTCAACCTATTCGCTGAGCGCTCTTTTGGATGTAACCTTAAACGATCTCTATGAGTTCGATCTCGAACATCAAGTCTTTGCCTGCTAACGGGTGGTTTGCGTCGAGCGTCACCGTGTTCTCCGAAAGCTCCGTGACCGTTACAGGTACAGCTTGTCCGCTCTCCTGGCGCACCTGAAGCTGCTGACCGAGCTGCAGGTCGATTTCATTCGGGACTTGCTGACGGTCCACCTCCATCACCATGTCGTCGCGGCGCTGCCCATAGGCTTTTTCGGCGGGGATGCGCTCCAACTTCGTCTCCCCCGTCTCCATCCCCGTCACAATCTCTTCAAACCCCGCGATAATGTTGCCGCCGCCGAGCGTGAATTCTAAGGGCTCGCGGTCCTTTGACGAATCGAAGACGGTGCCGTCCTCTAACGTCCCTTGATAGTGTACTTTGACGGTGTCGCCATCTTTCGCTCCTGCCATGTGCTGCTCCCTTCTGATATGAACCTCACGTTTAAGGCGAGGTCCGTCTATACAACTAGGGTAACGCAGACTGGCAAGATGACTGTAATCTGACTTTGAGTGAGGATACCGTCAGCTCCCCTCTAGGGCGGAGAGGTTCACGCTTCTTTGACCCACCCTTTGGGCGCGTCTAGGCAAGGCGACGCGCTGTAAAACCTGTCTTCGTTCCACAGCGCGACGGGCACCGAGACTGCGGCGGCGAGAGCGAGCCAGGGCATAAGGGTCGAGAGCGAAGCGGCAACTTTAGAGTCCTCGAGCTTCTCGAGCGCAACGTAACCACTCGCGACCGCCAGCCCGAGGTCCGCCACCGTCATCGCCGCGCCCAGCCTCGGCGAGCGAAGCCCGAAGTAAGCCGCGTTAAAGGAGGCGTAGTTGAGGAGTGAGGTCCCTTGCAAGGCGAGGTAAGCGCTCCGTCCCGGCGTCTCTGTGGATTTGTTGAGAACGCGGACTAGCCCGGAGACTCGAGCCGTATTGTTCACCGCCCAAACAACAGGAAATGCCGGACCTGGCGGCGCGTAAATGGGTTGCTTGAGGCTCTCGTAGAAAGGGTCTTGTGCCTCTCTATCCGTCTTGTTTCCCGTAGAGCGCTCCGCGAGCTTGCCGAGCCCATAGCTAATAACTTCAGTAGCGGCGTAAGCGAGCAGCCCGTGATACCAGCGCCAGCGTTTCGGCTTTTGGTCTCCGGGATGCTCTACTTCGAACTCTTCTCGCGGCGCGACTTGCGTAACCTTTTGTTCTCTAACATTCACCGTTTGACCTCCTCGAGCTTGGACTTTTAACCTCTAACTTGCTTTATCCCTCCTCATGAGTTGAGGCTCGAGCTTCCCCAAACCTCTATAATGATTGTATGACAAAGAAGCTGAAATATCAAATTACTGCACAAAACAGCAACGTAGACGAAGAGGTCCAAGCAGCCTTTCAGCGGCTCAACGCGATGCTCCTCACGATGAGCGCCAAGGTTGCCGAGGACACGGGTTTCACCCTCACCGAAATTTTGGTGTGCGAGCACTTGCGTTTAGACGGACCGCTTACGCCCAAAGAGGTCGGCGAGCGCGTCGGGCTAAGTTCGGGCGCGGTGACGCGGCTCTTGGACAGATTGGAGGAAAGAGGGTTTACCAATCGCGCCCCTCATCCGAGTGATAGGCGCAAGGTGCTGATGCACTATGTGGAGCAAGACGCCCAGAGTGTAAAACGACCTCTTGCGCTTTTTGAAAGGTTAGGGCGAACGCTTGACGCACTCGAGACATCTGAAAAGAGAGTCATTTTGACCTTTATGGATGAGATGATTGGGGCGGTTGAGGAGAGTTTAGACGAATAGAGGTTAGCAGTTTTTACGATACATCGATGCTTATATATAAGTACCAGGAACCAGCGATATGTCTGAATCTTAAATCGTTATTGTATAACGAGCTGCTTTCTAATTTATCTTCAAGCCTGTTAGGGTCTACAGGTTCTGTAGAGTAAAGATAGCCTTTTACTGCGTAGCTCGATTCTGGATCGAAAAGTGTCATCTCCCTTCTTTTGGATCGTCTCATGTATACTTCTTTTTTATAGCCACCGTGTTCTATATCGAGAGACGCAAGGTCCAAAGTATTCATGATTTCTGACAGATTACCGAATCCGGTTTCAACCCTTTCACCGTCTTCCAAAATGGCATAGTAGGTTTCAGTCGCTCTGTTTCGGTAGCACGGTGGACCGTCACAGGACCTCAAAATTCTTAGATCATTCGCCCGCAGAGCGCTTGTTGCTAATTCATTAAATAGCTGTTCGTTCTTCTGAAAATGTCGAATCATTGCCTTGTCACTATAGTTGATGTCGAAAGAGCAACCCGATAGAGCACTTAAAAGCGTGAGGTACAGGAAAACGATAGCGAATCTTCTTGGGCACATAAGACTTCTCAACTCTTTTTACCACTCTCCGCAATTATCGTCCGTGACGGAAAACCATCACCTTGCTCCAGAGTGTTCTGTTATTCAGTGCCGCTTCCGCGCCTTCCACGTCCCACCGTACACATATGTCGGCTCATCCTCTTTGAACTTTGGTAAGCAGTCAATACAGACGAATATCCACCCATCCGTCTCACTATTTTGAATGCGGTAGAGCGTATCCCTCTCCTGCTCGCAGCTCTCGCACCGCTTCGTGCGGACGCGCTTCGCCTTCAGAAGCCTACCGCCTGTCCGTCTTTGCGGCTGTCCGAAGCGGCGAGGTAGCCATCCTCGAGCCTATAAATAAGTTGCGCCCCACCAAAGCCCCCAAACGCCGAACCCTCCACTTTAACCTTATGCCCTCGGCTGCGGAGTTCGTCTAAAACATCAGGCTTGAAGCCTGGCTCTACGTGGACCTCTAAGCCGCCCGCCACCCGCCAACGCGGAGCGTCGCTCGCCGCCTGCGGGTTCTGTCCATAGTCACACAGCCGAATCACCATCTGCGCGTGACCTTGCGGCTGCATCGGTCCGCCCATCACGCCGAAGCTCATCAACGGCTGTCCGTTTTGCGTCAAGAAGCCAGGAATAATCGTATGAAAAGGACGTTTGCCGCCCGCCACTTGATTCGGATGACCCTCTTGCAATGTGAAGCCCGCACCCCGATTTTGTAAACTAATCCCCGTCCCCGGTACGACGATGCCCGAGCCGAAGCCGTAATAGTTCGACTGGATAAACGAGACCATCATGCCGCCCGCGTCCGCTGCCGTGAGGTAGACCGTGCCACCGCGCTTAGGAACGCCGTAGTGTGGGTTTTTAGCGCGTTTCATGTCGATCTCTTCAGCGCGTTCTTTCAGGTAATCGCTGTGGAGCAGCCTCTCCAAGCTCATATCCATCGTATCCGCGTCGGAGACGTAGCGGTAGGCGTCGGCGAAGGCGAGCTTCATCGCCTCGAGCTGCACGTGCAAGCTATCCGCCGAATCCACTGGGTAATCTGCGACCGGATGATGCGCTAAGATTCCCAGCATGAGGAGCGCCGCCAAGCCTTGCCCGTTGGGTGGAATCTCGTGGAGCGTGACCTCTCGGTAATCTTGAGAGATAAGCTCAACCCAATCCGCTCGGTGCTCCGCTAAATCCTCTTCGTTAAGAAGGGCATCCGCTTCTTTCGCGTGCGCCGCTATCCTCTGCGCCAAGTCGCCTCGATAAAAGGTTTCGCCCTTCGTCTCAGCAATACGCTCCAAAGTTTTCGCTTGGTCCTCGTATCTAAAAAGCTCACCCGCGTGCGGGGCACGCCCGTTCGGTAAGAACTTAGCCGCGAATTCAGGAAAGTCACCGAACACTTTAGGCGCGACGGACCAGGCTTTAGCCGTGATGGGCGAAACAAGATAGCCCTCTCTCGCGTAGCGAATCGCAGGCTCAAAGAGTGCCTCAAAGGGGAGCTTGCCGTAGCGCTCTGAGAGCGAGACCCACGACGAAACTGCACCCGGAACTGTCACCGCGTCCCAACCGCGTAACGGAACCGAGTCTAAGCTTTCAAAGCGTTCTTTGGTGAGCGCTTTAGGTGAACGTCCCGAAGCGTTGAGCCCGGCGAGTTCTTCTCCGTCCCATAGAATCGCGAAGGCGTCCGAGCCGACGCCGTTCGAGGTTGGCTCCACGACGGTAAGCGCAATCGCCGCCGCGAGCGCCGCATCTACGGCGTTACCCCCAGCGCTGAGCATCTGCAAACCCGCTTGCGCCGCGAGAGGTTGAGACGTCGCCACGACGTTGTGCGCCAAGACGGGCATCCGCTGTGAGAGGTAGGGAAAGTCATAGGTGAACATAGATAGCTCCTAGCGAAATAAAGTGATACCCACTACGCCGCCCACGACAATAAGAAGCGCAGGGTGAACATCGAAACGGACCGCCAACACAAACGCGCCGATGGCTAAGAGCCAAAACGCCCAGTTGCCAAACCATTCGGAAGGCGAGCCGAACGCACGCGGCGCAAACTCATAGACGACGAGCGCCAAGAGTGCAATCACGACAGGGCGCACCCCCTTGAGGAAGTTTTCAAAGATAGGCGCGTCGCGGTAGCGCAGATAGAGTGCGCCGAGCGCAATCATCGCGATGACGGTGGGAACGGTGACGCCGACGACGCCCGCCGTCGCGCCCGCCACGCCCGAGACCTTATAGCCCACATACCCCGCCATCTTCGTTGCAATCGGACCGGGCAGCGTATTACCAAACGCAAAAGCGTCTAAAAACTCCTCTTGGCTGAGCCAGCCTTGCACGTCTACGACCTCTTCTTGAATCAGTGGAATCATCGAAGGTCCGCCACCGAAGCCGAAGAGCCCGACTTTGGTAAACGACCAAAAGAGCGACCAGATGTCTGTCATAGCCTGATTTCTACCACGTTCTTAGGGTCAGAATATTGTTATGAGGCTCGAGCTGGGCACAAATTTAAGATTCAGCCGGTTTCTTCTGGCTCGAGAGTGCCATCTGCGTATAGGAACCTGCAAACAGAAATCCGAGTAAATAGTAGAATCCGAGCACCGCCAACAAAATAAGGAGGGTGCGCAGTTCAGTTCCTACAAGCCACGCAAAGAGCGCAAACCAAGCCGGCGTCGAGAGAATCACTCCTTGCGCAATCACGGCGGACAAAGCGCCGCCTTTGCCCTCTTGTACGTTTTCAGGAACGTTTCTCGCGTTGATATTTGTGTGCGCCACTAAACGTCCTATGAAAAGCGCTACAAAAAGTTGAAGAACCGTTAATCCTATTAGCGCTTCGCTAGTGAAGGGAAGGGGGCGCTCGAGCGGTTCTACAAAAAGCAGCAACGCCAACCAGAGCACCACCACCACACTAAGCTGACCCCAAAACGCAAGCGCGAAAACAAAGCGCAAACTAAGCGCTGCTTGAGATTTCGTCGGCGCGTCACTCTTTATAAATTGTTGAACAGTCTGAAACACACCTTACTACGCCAACTTAGTGCGCATCCTCCGGCTCTACCGCTTCCTCCGCTAAGAGGTGACCGACATAAACAAATGCCGCCGCCGTCGCCGTGATGCCACCAAAGACCAGCGTGCTGTAAAACATAATTTCGATAAACGTTTCCACGATGTCCTCCTCTTGCTAGCTTACCGTAAATTGGGCAGATTCGAGAAGAGAAGATTGAAGCGGATAAAACACAAAAAAAGACTCCGTCAGAAACGGAGCCTTAATTCTTTGGAGCGGGAGACGAGATTCGAACTCGCGACATCCACCTTGGCAAGGTGGTGCTCTACCAGCTGAGCTACTCCCGCAGGATGGGTATCATCCATCAAAAGACGCTATCAGTCAAAACTGCGGTGTCTATTTTTTCGTTTCAGATACCCATGTATTCAGCTTAAAAATAAGAGGCGCTACCCAAGCGGGCAACACCTCATGAGTCTTGAAATAAATCCTCGCACCGACCTACTTTTGCAGGGGGCTGCCCCCCAACTATCATCGGCGCTGGCGTGCTTAACTTCCGAGTTCGGGATGGGATCGGGTGGGTCCACGCCGCTGTTGGCACGAAGAAAAAGATAGAGAGGTATCATCTCATCTCGGACGCAAAGGTTCTAAAACGCGAAGTTCTAAAACATAGTGGTCCTCAATTCGACTAAACCTCAAAGTTGCGACAATGACGAATAAGAGTGATTGAAAATAAGTCCAGAATAAGGTTAAGTCCTCGACCTATTAGTACTGGTCAGCTAAACACCTTGCAGTGCGTACACTCCCAGCCTATCTCCCGGTGGTCTTCCGGGGGTCTTACTCCCATAAAGGGATGGGAAAACTCATCTTGGAGTCGGCTTCGCGCTTAGATGCTTTCAGCGCTTATCCGTTCCGCACATAGCTACTCAACATATGCCCTTGGTAGAACAGCTGAGAAACTAGCGGTGCGTCCATTCCGGTCCTCTCGTACTAGGAACAGCTCTCCTCAATTTTCCTACGCCCACAGCGGATAGAGACCGAACTGTCTCACGACGTTCTGAACCCAGCTCGCGTGCCATTTTAACCGGCGAACAGCCGGACCCTTGGGACCTTCTCCAGCCCCAGGATATGACGAGCCGACATCGAGGTGCCAAACACCGCCGCCGATATGAACTCTCGGGCGGTATCAGCCTGTTATCCCCGGGGTAACTTTTATCCGTTGATCGATGGCCCTTCCACAAGGTACCACCGGTTCACTAGGACCAACTTTCGTTCCTGCTCGACGTGTATGTCTCGCAGTCAAGCTCCCTTATACCCTTACGCTCTACGTACGATTTCCGACCGTACTGAGGGAACCTTTGTGCGCCTCCGTTACTCTTTGGGAGGCGACCGCCCCAGTCAAACTACCCACCTAACACTGTCCCCCTTCCGGATAACGGAAGCAGGTTAGACGTCCGAACAAATCAGGGTGGTATTTCACCATTGACTCCACCGAGCCTAGCGGCCCGGCTTCAAAGTCTCCCACCTATCCTACACAGATTCGTCCTAACGCCAATATCAAGCTATAGTAAAGCTCCACGGGGTCTTTTCGTCCTGCTGCGGGTAGGCCGCATCTATACAGCCAATTCAATTTCACCGAGTCTCTCTCCGAGACAGCGCTCCAGTCGTTACACCATTCGTGCAGGTCAGAACTTACCTGACAAGGAATTTCGCTACCTTAGGACCGTTATAGTTACGGCCGCCGTTCACCGGGGCTTCAATTCGGCGCTTGCACGCCTCCTCTTGACCTTCCGGCACCGGGCAGGTGTCACACCCTATACGTCCCCTACGCGGGTTTGCAGAGTGCTGTGATTGTGGTAAACAGTCGCTAGAGCCAATTAACTGTGCCTGCTTCGGGCACCCGGACAAGCCGGACCCTAATGCAGGACCCCTTCTCCCGAAGTTACGGGGCCATTTTGCAGAGTTCCTTAGAGAGAGTTCTCTCGCGCGCCTTAGTGCTCTTACACTCGCCCACCTGTGTTGGTTATCGGTACGGGCGCTCTCGCTTCGACGTTTAGAGGTTTTTCTTGGCACCGTGGATTCAACCAGTTATCAGCCCCGTAGGGCCTTCCCGAACTACGTCACTCTATTGCGAGGCGGATTTTCCTATCCTCACAAGCTTCGCAGCCCGCCGGGCATAGCCATAGCTCCGGTTGGCCTATCCTAATGCGTCACCCCATCACTCCACGAAAGCGGGGCAGAAATATTAATCTGCTGTCCATCGACTACGCCTTTCGGCCTCGCCTTAGGTCCCGCCTAACCCTGAGAGGACGACCCTTGCTCAGGAAACCTTAGGCTTACGGCGGAAGGGATTCTCACCCTTCTTATCGTTACTCATTCCTGCATTCGCACTTCCGATACCTCCACAGCTCCTTACGGTACTGCTTCAACGGCCTACGGAACGCTCCCCTACCCATGACAACAAGTTGTCATGCCGCGGCTTCGGTATATCGCTTAGCCCCGATCATCTTCGGCGCAAGAACGCTCGACTAGTGAGCTATTACGCACTCTTTAAAGGAATGGCTGCTTCTAAGCCAACCTCCTAGCTGTCTTAGCGTCCTCACATCCTTAACCACTTAGCGATAATTTAGGGACCTTAACCGGCGGTCTGGGTTGTTTTCCTCTTGTCTACGAAAGTTAGCTCACGCAGACTGACTCCCGGAGTCTGGACCATTGGTCTTCAGAGTTTGACAGGGTTTGGTAAGCTGGTAGGCCCCCTAGCCCAATCAGTGCTTTACAGCCAATGGTAAACCTCCGAGGCTAGCCCTAAAGCTATTTCGGGGAGAACCAGCTATCTCCAGATTCGGTTAGCTTTTCACTCCTAACCACAGCTCATCCCAACAGTTTTCAACCTGAACGGGTTCGGTCCTCCACTTCCTGTTACGGAAGCTTCAACCTGGCCATGGCTAGCTCATCTGGTTTCGGGTCTACTAATTGCGCCTAAACGCGCTATTCACACTCGCTTTCGCTTCGCCTCCGGCTATCGCCTTAAACTCGGCACAACTAGTAAGTCGCAGGATCATGCTTCAAGAGGCACGCCACTACCCTGTCTCGAAAGACATAGGGCTGTGACTGCTTGTAAGCACACGGTTTCAGGTACTATTTCACTCCCCTCACGGGGTGCTTTTCACCTTTCCCTCACGGTACTGGTTCGCTATCGGTCAGTCGGAATATTTAGCCTTACGGGGTGGTCCCCGTGGATTCACTCGAGGTTCCACGTGACTCGAGTTACTCAGGTGCTGACTAGGCTTTCGCAGTTTTCGCTTACGGGACTTTCACCCACTCTGGTGCGCCTTTCCAGTGCGCTTCTGCTAACTGCTCGAGATCCACAACGTCAGTCCTACAACCCCGAAACCCGTAGGTTTCGGTTTGGGCTATTCCCGTTTCGTTCGCCACTACTCAGGGAATCGAGTTTTCTTTCCTTTCCTCTAGGTACTTAGATGTTTCAGTTCCCTAGGTTCCCTCCTCATAACCTATGAATTCAGTTATGGGTACAAGAGGTTCGCTCTTGTGGGTTTCCCCATTCGGACATCCCCGGATCAATGTTTGCTTCCAACTCCCCGAGGCTTTTCGCAGGTAGCCACGTCCTTCTTCGGTTCGACTGCCAAGGCATCCACCGTGCGCCCTTAGTAACTTAACCTTATTTCAATAAAAGCTATTCTAGACACGCTTTTGAGCCTAAACTCAATTACGTTTTTGGATGCTCAATCACTCTTATTCGCTTGTCATTGTTCGCTGTCGGCTCTTTCGAGCGACAAAAAATAGTGTACACCCCTAAGCCGAAGCGTGTCAACCCCCTAGTTACATGATTTCGAGGTTTTCCCCACTTTCGACCTCTTTCGCGAGAAGTTTATCACGGACTTTTGCTGTGAGGGACGCTAGAATTGAGTTTTGGGAAAGAGGTGGGGTTGGCTCGAGAGATGCCCTTTTAGTTTGTATTAGCTAAAGAAAAGTGGCTCGAGAGTTATAATCTTCAGGTGATAGGAAATTTGAATCGAACAACGACTGAGTTCTTAGTCCAATTAGTATATAAAGCGAAGTCTGGAGAAATACGCGAGCAATTCGAAGTATGGTTCGGCAATGGAGATTTTATAATTGAAGGCTCAAATCCTATAGCTCGAGTGGATAGACATCAATTGGAAATCCTTGTCAGGAACTCGTACCTGTCCACAAACGACACAGCAAGCAATGTAAAAACGTTTTCAATTACTGGCAAGGCATATAGAGACGTCGAGGCTTATCGTTCAGGTACTCCAACTTCAGTAGAACAAGATATACAACCTCAAACTGGGAACCCATCTCAGGTAATAACTATCAACGGACCTGTTGGAGCTTTACAAACTGGTCCGAATAGTATAGCCAACGTCACTCAGAATATTAACGCTAACTCGGCTGAAATTATCGGCTTGCTCGGGCAGCTTAGAAGAAATCTTGCAGAACTACCCGACGAGAAACAGGAGGATGCCGCTGATATTTTGGAAGTGCTACAAGAAGAGGTTAAAAGTAGTGAGCCTGACGCGAGGAAAATTAGCAGATCATTCAAAATGCTACAGAGGGCTTCGCGTGGAATTGGCAGAGCTACACAGTGGGGAGCCAATCTAACCATCTTGATAACGAAACTTGAGGAGCTGGGGATTCCAATCGAGCAGTTACCTGATTTGTTTCAATAGAAAGAAGGTCGCTCGAGTCTATCCCGCAAACATCTTCAAGAGGTCTTCAGGCAACTCGTCAAAATCCTCCGCCATCCACACCTCACCCTCCCAAATGCGGACGCTCATATCGCGGGGGCTGGTGTCATGTTCATAAGGTACGAGCTTGACCAGCGGCTCGCCGCGCTTGCTGATGACGACCTCTTCACCTGCTAGGGCTCTTTCAATCAGCTTGGATAGGTGCGCTTTAGCATCTGTAAGGTTGATTTGCACTTCTCTATCTCTCTTAGCTCAACTTTAGCATCGCCTCAAGGCTGAACCTCTCCACAGACAGCCCCCTCAACCAAAGTGCCGTACACTAAAGCATGAAAGCCGTCGCTCTAATCGCACACGACAAGAAGAAGTTGGACCTTGCCATCTTCGCTAAAGACCACGCCGACATCTTGCGAAAGTTCCCCCTCATCGCCACGAGCACCACGGGCGGCATGTTGGAAACGAAAAGCCACCTCAAGGTGGAGAGGCTCATGTCCGGTCCGCAAGGGGGCGACTTGCAAGTCGGCGCACGTATCGCCGAGGAGAAGGTCATGGCGGTAATCTTCTTCCGCGACCCCTTGACCGCGCAGCCGCACGAGCCCGACGTATCCGCCCTGATGCGCATCTGTGACGTTCACGAGATACCGCTTGCGACGAACTTAGGGAGCGCCGAGGCGATCATCGCGTGGTTGGAGGAGCAGTTGGAGCAAGACACGGTAGGAGCAGAAAATGAGTAAAGAAGCCATCCGCGCCTTTTTAGAAGAGATGGCTGAACGCCATGATGAGGACATTGCTGGCGTCGAACTGCCCGAAGGGACGAGGGAGTACGTTTTAGAGCGCATCGCGCAAGGGGACGCCGACACGATCATGTTCATGCTCAAGCTCGGGTATCTGATGGGCTTGCAGACGGGGTACGCGGTGGCGGATGGTGATGAAGAGGAGCTAGAAAGCGTACCGCGTGGTCCGATTCAGGCGTGATAGCAGGTATTATCTGGTCATAAACGCTCTCACTCTACAAAGCGATGTTTAGCTCACACCTTTGTGATAATACCTGCGGCCGTTCGCTCTAGTGTTCTAACAAAATTACTACGATAGGAAGTCACACGCTTCGAGGCTAAAGCTTAACGCCCCACCTGCGCCAAGCGCCGCGCCGAAAGCTCCAAGAGCCGCTCTTGCGAGTTGAGGCGCTTCTGCCCGACTTTTCGCTTAACGGGCGTATAACATCCGTCCGCTTGCAACTCCCTAGCCTTCTCGTTGTCGCGCAAAGCTAAATTGAAAACTTGCATCACTTTCTTCTTGAGCCGTGAGTCTTCGATTGGGAAGACTGCCTCGACGCGGCGGTTTAAGTTGCGCTGCATCCAGTCGGCTGAGCCGATGTAGAGGTCTTCTTTGCCGTTATTGTAGAAGTAGAAACCCCTCGAGTGCTCCAAAAACCGCCCGACAATGCTCCGCACGCGAATCTTTTCACTCACCCCTTTCACGCCAGGACGCAAGCAGCAAATCCCCCGCACGATGAGGTCGATTTCGACGCCCGCTTGGGAGGCGCGATATAAGGCGCGAATCACCTTTGGGTCTACGAGCGAGTTCATCTTAGCGACAATCTGACCCTTTTCGCCCGCTTTCGCGTGCGCCTCTTCGCGTTCAATCGCCTCTAAAACCCTTTCTCGCAACGTCTCAGGTGCGATCCAGAGTTTACGCCAAGCGTGCTGTTTGGAGAAGCCTGTAATGTAGTTGAAGAGTTCCGAGGTGTCCGCTGCTAGGTCGGGGTCGGCAGAGAGCAGGGCGAAGTCCGTATAGATGGTGCTCGTACCGGGGTTGTAGTTGCCCGTTCCCATGTGCACATAGCGGCGAATCTGGTCGCCCTCGCGCCGCACGATGAGGAGCGCCTTGCAGTGGGTTTTGAGACCAATAACGCCGTAGACGACGTGCACGCCCGACTGCTCCAACTCCCGCGCCCAGACGATGTTGTTCTCTTCGTCGAAACGGGCTTTTAACTCGACTAGCGCGGTGACGAGCTTGCCGTTGCCCGCAGCCTTCGCGAGCGCCGCCACCACGGGCGACTTGTTGCCGACGCGGTAAAGGGTCTGTTTAATCGCTAAGACGTTCGGGTCTTCGGCGGCTTGTTCAATCATGTTGAGGACCGAGTCGAAGGCGTGAAAAGGGTGATGGATAAACACGTCTTGCTCACGCACTACAGAGAAGATGTCTTTTGTCCCTCGGTACTCGGTAGGAAGGCGCGTGTTGAAAGGTGGATAGCGCAGCTCGGGCATGTTGAGCAGGGCGAGTTCCATAAAGTCGGCAACGCTTAAATAGTTCGGGACGCGGTAAACATCGAACGCCTCCAACTCCAAGGTCTCCTGCAGATACTCGCGCCATGCGCCGGGCATGTCTTGAGACACCTCGAGCCTCACCGCGTCCCCCCAACGCCTCTTGCGCACCTCATCTTGAATCACCTGCAAGAGGTCGTCGGCTTCGTCCTCGGCGATTTCGATATCCGCGTTGCGCGTGAGCCTAAAAGCGTGCGCGCGCAAGACCTCATGACCCGGAAAGAGCGCCCCCACCTTCGCCCGGATGACCTCTTCGGACAGCACAAAACGGTGCGGCGCGTCACGTTGCGCCGGTAGACGTAAAAAGCGCGGCAACACGCTTGGGACCTGCACGACGGCGGTCTTCTTCTCGTTACGCAGTTCGTCGTAAAGCTCTAGCATGAGCGAGAAGGAGAGGTTCGGCAGCCTCGGGAAAGGATGCCCGGAATCCACCGCTAAAGGCGTTAGTACGGGAAAGAGCGCGCTCTCGAAGTACGCATTGACCTCTTCGCAGTCCGCGTCCGTAAGTTTCTCCATCGGCACGACGAAGAGCCCGTGCTCTTCTAGGGCGGGGAGCACCTCCCTCGCCAAAATATGCCGGTGGCGCGTCACCATCGGATGCAATTCTTCGGAAACCGCTTTCACTTGCTCGGCGGGCGTCATGCCGTCGAAGCTCGGGGAGACGATGCCCGCCGATATCTGCTCCTTGAGACCCGCGTAGCGGATCATGATGAATTCGTCTAAGTTGGTGCTAAAAATCGCTAGGAATTTAAGCCGCTCTAAAAGAGGGTTGTCCTCATCTACCGCCTCTTCCAACACGCGCTCGTTAAACTTGAGCCACGACAGCTCGCGGTTGAAGTAGAGGCTCGGGTCGCGCAGGTTGATGTCCGCCATACGCTAGCCTAGCAAAAACCTCTTCCGAAGTCTTTAAGGGCGGCGCTATTTGGTGTCAGATGTGAAGTCGATATGCAACGTTTTCACGTAGACCTTATCCGTGCCCGCCACGAGCGTTCCCACGCCGATGGGTTCGTTCGTGCGCGGGTCGAAGATGCGCACCTCTCTATTTTGTGTCTCGCCAACCTCTTGTTCGGCTCCCACCTCTTGCTCGACCATACTGATATACCTCTCCACCGGAAAATCTGCCGGGCAGCGCGTCGCCCGGAACGCTCTGTGCGGCTGAATCGTTGCGCCGTTCGGCTCTAAGTTCCACCGCTTGCAAATCTGCACGGCTAACCTAACGGACGCCTCTAACTGCACCTCGTTCGGACGGTAGTTCGGACCGACGCCTTCGTGCTCGAGTCCAACCGAGCGCAAGTTGACGTCATAATCACCCGCATGAAACGCGGTGTCCGCTTCATCCACAAACTGCCAAACCTCACCTAATTTCGTTACGAGGTAGTGGGCGCTCACTTGGGCTCTAGGGCTGCTGAACCATTTCGCAACCGCCCCCTTCTCCCCCTGCGTTACGTGGATGACGATAAGGTCAGGGCGCTGCCCTCCTCGCCCTTCGCGGTAGTTGTTGGGCGAGACGGGTTTTCGGACGATGTTCACAGCGGACCTTGCACGCGCTTAAACTATCACTATGGAGTCAGGCAAAAGTGTGGAAGGGGTTATCTTTGATGTGGGCGGCACGCTTATCTATTCGAACTTTGAGCATTTCGAGCGCGCGAACGCTTGGGCGGCGGCGCTGACGCTAAGAGGTTGGGGATACAACCTAGACGGCGAAGCGTTTACCCGCGACTTAATCTCATTACGGCGACACTCGCCCAAAGAGGGTAAGGACTTCCGGCAAATCAATACGACGAGAGAGGCGCTTGTCGAGATTACGAAGAAGCACGGTGTTCGTTTAGATGAGGGAGGGGTGGGGAGGCTCGAGCACGCCTTCTACACGCCGGAAATAGCGGGAAGCGTTGTGCTACCGGACATTGTAGAGGTTATCCGAACGCTTCGAACACAGGTCAAACTCGCCGTCATTTCTAACACCCGCTCGCATCACCTTATCGATGGCATCGTCACGAAGCTCGGCGTCCGCGAGATGTTAGAGCCGTTTATCACCTCGGCGGAGTTCGGTTTTCGTAAGCCCAGCCCTCAACTTTTCAAGGCAGTTTTAGAGGCGTGGCAACTCCCTGCTGAAAAAGTTGTGATGGTTGGCGACAGTCTTCGTAAAGACGTTCGCCCAGCCAAAGCGCTCGGAATGCGCACGATTTGGCAGAAGATAGACGCGGAGGCGGATGACAGAAGTCAGCCCGACGCAGGTGTAGAGAGACCTGAAGATATCTTAAGGATTGTTTCTCGTTTTGCTTAACGTTGTGGCGCAGGCACATCTACGAAAAGCGGTTCGATCAAACGGCGCACTAAAGGCAATACAAAAACCGCAACGGGCAAAGAGGTCGCCCAGGATGCGAAGAAACCGCGCAACCAGATCGGTACAAAGCTTGCACCTAGACCCTCATTCAGTAATGTAAGCACAAACGCGATGATCAGCGACATCAGCCCGCTCATGAGCGCGGCGAGCGTGAGGTTGTAGTAGCGGCGGTGGATTTTTACCATGCTGACCTCTCGGTTCGTTTAAGTAGCGTCATGACCTCTTCTAACACTTTCTCGAGATATATCCATAGGGGGTATTTTAGAGAGGTGAGTTTAGTGCGGATGTCTCGGGGCTGACTTTCGGTAAAACTCGGAAACCTAAGCTGATACTGCTTCGTGCTCTAAGACGACCTCAAACGAAATCTCAGACTTTAAGCTCGCCGCCACCGAGCAGTACTTGTTCATACCCAAATCTACAAAGCGCTCCGCTGTTTTTTGGTCTAAGCCAGGAACATCGAAGATGTGTTTAGCGCGGATATGCGTATAGTATTTAGGCGTTCCGTCGGCGCGTTCGCCCTCCAACTCGATTTTATAATCTCTGATTTCCAAGCGCCGCTTTTTGAGCATCTCCACGATGTCATACGCAGCGCACGCGCCTACGGCGTTTAGAAGGAGTTCCATCGGGCGCATTCCGCTCTGGGCGTAGTCTTCCCCGTCGATCATGACCTGCATCTTGTCGGGTGTTTCGCCCAAAAAGCGTTTATCCACGAGATGATAAACGGTTGTTTTTTTAGTCGTTGTCATAACGTTTAGTATGCGCCTCTCTCGCGGAACAGATGTTGGCACGAGCACACGCTTCGGTTAGACTCTATCTCGTGGCTTTGCAACCTACCGCAACCGATTCGAAGCAGGTGTGGCGCGCGTGGGCGAAAGAGGTTCGCTCAGAACTTCATATCCGCGAGATCAGCCAG
Organism: Trueperaceae bacterium; assembly: GCA_965213925.1. Lineage (GTDB taxonomy): Bacteria > Deinococcota > Deinococci > Deinococcales > Trueperaceae > CBDBZX01. Next base: position 1,838,600 of record OZ243927.1, on the reverse strand, counting down.
CAAGTCACCGAGCATTTGACCTCTTGGTCGCCTTTCGGGAACGCTGAACATATCCTAGTCTATCTCGCGTTCGGCTCAGAAATAGACCTAGCGCCTCTCACTGAGCAGGAAAAAATTTTTTACGTCACGCGTACTTGGGAGACGGACCGAAATTTGACGGTGCATAGGCTAGATGGAGGGCTCGAGCCCCACCCCTACGGCTACCTGCAGCCCGCCTCGACCTCTTCAAGGGTTGACCCCCAAGAGGTTGACCTAGCCCTCGTGCCGGGACTGTGTTTCGACCGAAGGGGTACACGTTTAGGCTACGGGCGCGGCTACTACGACCGCCTTCTGCCGAAACTGCATAAAGATACACCTTTTATCGGTGTCACTACCGACGCGCTCGTTGTCCCAAAGCTTCCGAAGGACCTCTTCGACGTTCCCATGACGCACCTTGTAACGGAAACGGGCGTCAAGCCTCTGTGAGCAAGTAGGTGCGGAGCTGCTCTCTCACCTCGTCGGAGAGGCGCACGCTCTTCTGCGTGCCGTAGTCGAAAAGAACCACGACGGAACGAATCTTAGCGGCGACCTCGCCGTTCGCGTAGACCTCTTGGTGAAGGGTCACGCTCGAATTCCCCATCTTCGCCACCTGCGTCGTCAAGTAGACCTCTTCGCGAAACTTGACCTGCTTGACGAAGTCCAAGGAGAGGTGCGCCAAGATGAGGTACACGTCGCCTGTACGCAAGTTGTCTAAAAATTCGACCCGCGCATACTCGGCGTAGAGCGCGAACGAGGTGTTGTTGAGGTGCCCGAGCGCGTCGGTGTCGTTGAAGCGGACTTGGATGTCGGTACGGTGAGAGGTGCGAAACGCTTGGCTCATGCGGTCTCTTTCTTTCTGGAAGATTTTCTACGGGGGAGCTTTTGGCAGTTTGGGCAGAAGTGCGTCCCTCTTCCGCCCACGACGATTTTAGAAATGGGCGTGCCGCAGCGGGTGCAGGGGGTTTCCTCTTGTCCGTAAGCTCTGAGTTCGTCTAGGTACGCGCCGACCTCTCCATTGGTGGTGCGGTAGTCGCGCAAGGTCGTGCCTTGCACGCGGATGGACGCCTCGAGCACGTCCTTGATCATCACCACAAGGAGGGGAATTTGGCGCTTGGGAACTTTATTCGCAGGCGTGAGCGGATGAATTTTCGCGCCCCACAGGGCTTCGTCGGCGTAGATGTTACCGACGCCCGAGACGGGCTTCTGGCTGAGCAAGTAGGTTTTAATAGGCGTGACGGACCTTTCTAACGCTTTGGCGAACTGCTCCTTATTGAAGTCGTCGCTGAGGGGCTCTGGTCCCATCTGGTGCAGGGTGGGTAGTGTCGAATAATCACCCGAAGGAACGACCAAGAAACGACCGAAGCGGCGCACATCTTGAAAGTAAAGCGTGGGCGCGTCCTCAAGCTCGAGCCTGACCCGCACATGCTTCTCCGGCTCACGCGGCGTGACGATGCCCGTCATGCCCAAGTGAATGATGAGGTCTTGCCCGCCTGAAAGGGGCAAAATCAAGAACTTTCCGCGCCGCGTTACACCTAAGATTTCCCTGCCAGCCGCGCTGAGCAAATTCTCGTACTTCGGTCCGGGCGCGGCGTCTACGAGCGCGACCTCTCTAATCCGCCGACCTCTTAGCCAAGGCTCCAACTCGCGGCGGACGGTTTCGACTTCGGGAAGTTCGGGCATGGGTTTCACTCTATCTGACGGACGAGTAGCGCGTAGTTGTGTGTCGTAAGAAAATAACGAATCGATCGGAATCCGTATGAGACGCACTACGAATTCGGAGAACTATTCCACCGCGTTCGCCGCGGCGAAGTGCTTTACTTTAGGTGTGAGGACCCAAACGCCCAAAAGCACCTTTTTAAGCGACTTAGAGCTGCTCGTGCGCTCGCGCTATCCGCTCATCTTCTTAGAGACCGCCGAAAAAGGTCGCGCCGAGACCCTGCTCGCTCAGCTCGCGGAGCGCTTGCGCCTGCCTTTCTACACCTGGACGCGCACAAAGGGGTTGCGCGAACCCTTTCAGCTCGCGACGTCGCGCGACACCCTCACGCCCGTCGCCGCTTTGAGCGAAGTCGAACGTTTGCAGCGCTCGGCGCTCTACAACTTCCAGGGTTTGGGCTCGGACTTAGAGGACCGCGTGGTCGCCACGAAGCTTAAAGACGCGGCGTGGCCGTTCTCGAGCCGGGGCGGAGCCGTTATCGTCACGGGCGCAGACCTAGAGGTTCCCACTCCCCTTAAAGAGATGAGCGCGACCTTGTCCCTGCCGCTCCCTAACCCGGGCGAATACCGCGACCTCATCACGCACGTCTACCGCGACCTCAAAAAGCAAATCCACGTCGAGGTGCACCTGACGCAAAGAGAACTCGACCAGCTCGTGAGTCACCTCAAGGGCTTGACGCTCTTAGAGGCGGAAAAGGTGCTCACGAAGGTGATGGTCGAGGACAACATGTTGAGCCCCGCCGATATCGAACGGGTAATTTTGGCGAAGCAGACGATCGTCGGGCGAGACGGGCTCTTGGAGTACTATCCCATTGAGGAAAACGCGGGGGAGCTTGCGGGCTTGGGCGGGCTCAAAACCTGGCTAGAAAAGCGGCGCAAAATCCTCCTAGAGCCCGAACGCGCCGCCGAATTCGGGCTCACCTTTCCTAAAGGGGTATTGCTGTTAGGCGTTCAGGGTTGCGGTAAAAGCTTGTGCGCCAAAATGGTCGCCTCGAGTTGGAACTTGCCCCTTCTCAAGATGGACCCCGCCAAGATGTACGACAAATACATTGGCGAAACCGAGAAGAATTTGGCGCGGGCAACCGCTACGGCGGAGAAGATGTCGCCTATCGTCCTCTGGATCGACGAGATTGAGAAAGCGTTCGCCGCAACAGGACAAGGTGCGGGCGACATGGACGGGGGCGCGTCGGGACGCGTGTTGGGGAGCTTTCTCGCGTGGCTCCAAGAGCGCAAAGGCGAGGTCTTCGTCGTCGCGACCGCGAACGACATCACCAAACTGCCGCCCGAGCTGGTGCGCAAGGGGCGCTTCGATGAGATTTTCTTCGTGGACCTGCCCGACCTGGCAGCGCGGCGGGCGATTCTGGAGCTTCACCTTTCGAAACGGGGGCGCAACCCGCGCACCTTCGACCTGGACAAGCTCGCCGCGTGTACCGAGGGCTTTAGCGGCGCGGAGATCGAAGGGGCGATCGTCGCGGGGCTCTACACGGCATTCTCTGCAGGAACCGACCTCTCGACCGAGACGCTCCTCAGTGAAGTAGCGTTGACGCGACCCTTATCTCAAACGTACGCAGAAAAACTCGCCGAGCTTAGGGCGTGGGCGCGGGAGCGAGCGGTGCCCGCGCAGTAACGCGGCGCGCGGCGCTAGAGAGCGCCCCCCCAGACTTCATCAAACTCAGAAAACGGAGGGGAAGGATAGCGGTATGAACGCCGTGAACGTCTTCTCGAGCCTCCTCGAGCGCTCAGTTTCTGTTACCACAGCAGGGTCAGCCCATCCGCGTAGGCGTTATGGATTTAAGTAAGGTGGGCGCGAACGGCGCGCGTTCATGAGCACTCCCCCTCCAAAAGCACCCGCCTCTACCTCCGCTGCGCCGACGCCGCAGAACGCGCGCATCGCCACCCTAGACGCCCTGCGCGGCTTCGCGCTCTTGGGCGTACTCGTTACCAACATGCTGCAAGGCTACTCGTTCGTGAGAACTGGCGCGGATGAGGCCGTCGCCACGTTCATCCGCGCCTTCGCCGAGGGCACCTTCTATCCGATGTTCTCCTTTTTGTTCGGGCTCGGTTTCGCGCTGCAGCTGCGCAAAGGTGACAGGATGCTGCCGACCTTTCGGCGGCGTCTAGCCGTTCTACTCGGCACCGGTTTTCTACATCTGCTGCTGCTCTGGGCGGGGGACATCCTCTTGACCTACGCGGTCTTGGGCTTTGTGCTCGTTCTCTTTCGCAACAAGAAAGAGCGCACGCTCCTCGTCTCCGCGCTTTTCATGTGGCTCTTTACCCTCACGCTCTATGTTTTTAACGGCGCGTTCTTGATCCCGGAACCCAAACCCAGCGACTTCCTCGCGCCGAGCGGCGAGACCTACCTCTCCAACTTGGTAGGGCGGCTCGCGGTCCTCCCCTTAGAACTCCTCAACCTCTTTTTGATCGGTCCGGCGGTGCTCGCGCTCTTTTTGGTGGGCTACTTTGTCGGACGCAGGGGCGTGCGAGAGGTGCTGGAGAACAGGCGCTTTTTGCGGCGCGTCGCGCTGACGTGCACCCTGCTCGCTGCGCCCTTCACACTCTGGTTTTTAGGTGCCGTCCCCCTCTTCCAAGGCGAGGGGTGGATGTACGCGCTCGAGTTTATCTTCGCCGGTCCGCTACTAGGTTTTGCTTACCTCGCGGGTCTGTCCCTCTTCGCCCCGAGGGGCTTTCTCAAACCCTTCGCCCCCGTCGGGCAGATGGCGCTGAGCAACTACCTTGGACAGTCTCTCATCTGCACGACGCTCTTCTATCCCTATGCGTTCGGGCTCTACGGCGAGCTAGGCGCAGCCGCCACCCTTCCCATTAGCTTAGCGATTTTCGCCTTTCAGGTCGTTTTCAGCAGGTGGTGGCTAAAACGCTACCGCTTCGGTCCGGCGGAATGGGTGTGGCGCAGCCTAACGTATGGCGGAGTACAACCCTTGCAGCGAGAGCGTGCGCAGACCACTCCTTAAAAGGGTAACGCCAACCCTGATCGGCGCTCACACGGCTCGAGATGTGTTCAAGGAGGCTCGAGCTTGAAAATAACCTCATCACCGCCACGGTAGTTGATTCTCGCTCGGCAAAGCGCCCGACTTCGAGGTCTCGTGGGGTAGGGTCAAGCAGTTTGAATTGCGGGGTGGGGCGTCGGCAGAAGCCTTATGGGGGTTGGGGCTCGAGTCAAACCTTCACCTCTAACAGATTCCGACTGTTCCGTTCCCCAAACCCCACACACCTCTCCCTCCGCGCCCCTGCTATACTCTGCGCTGTGAACACTCCCAAAATCGCCCCCTCGATCCTCGCCGCCGACTTCTCGCGCTTAGGCGAACAGGTCAAAGCCGCCGAGGAAGCCGGGGCTGACTACATCCACATCGACGTGATGGACGGCCACTTCGTTCCAAACATCACCATCGGACCCCTGATCGTACAAGCCTGCAAGCGCGTAACGAAACTTCCTTTAGACGTTCACCTGATGATTTCAGACCCCGAACGCTACTTGGAAACTTTTGCGGAGGCTGGCGCAGACATCCTCACCCTCCACGCCGAAGCCACACCGCACGTCCACCGCGCCCTGCAAGTCGTGCGCGAGTCGGGCACGCGCGCAGGTCTGGCGGTCAATCCGGTGACGCCTTTAGAGATTGTGAAAGAAGCCTTGCCCTACCTCGACCTAGCACTCGTCATGAGCGTCAACCCCGGCTTCGGCGGACAGAAGTTTATCGAAGCGACGATCCGCAGGCTGCGCACGGTAAGAGGTTGGATTGACGAAATCAACCCTAACTGTGAGCTAGAGGTGGACGGCGGCATCGACAAGAGCACCGCGCCCAGGGTCGCCAACGCGGGCGCGTCGGTGCTCGTGGCGGGCAGCGCGATATTTAGTGGGATGGACAGTGTGCAGGAGAATATTGCAGCGCTGAAAGAGAGCGTCGGAATCACTGAGGACTAATACCAGTCGGGCAACGCCTCGGTGCTGACAATTTGCTCTAAGACAAGAGGCTGATTCGGGGTTTCGGGATGGGCGAACCTGAGAGTTAGCTCGAGTTCTTGTCCCACCAAGTCGCTCATCTCCTCGCAGAGCGCGGGCTCACACGTAAACTCTCGTCCGAAATCGGCGTCTTCGTATGAGTAAATTCCCTTAAAAAAGGCGAAGAGGTCGGGCGCTTCTCGAGTAATGATTTGACGGCTCATCCCTTCGCCGATGTCTCTGACAGGGAGAACGGTCTCAAGGCGCGTCTCGAAAGTTGTACCAGGCGCAACCCTCTCTTTCGATACAACTTCGACGAGGTCGCGAAAAAGCGCAGGTGCATCTTGCAAGTCCGGATCAGGTTTCGTTTCCTTGATAACCAGTTCGTAAGTGTAGCCCCATTCGTACTCGAAGTCGCCGATTCCTACGACTGCTTGCTCTTCTCCACTTGGCTCTATCATCACCAGACAAAGTGTTTGTAAAAAAGGGTAAGACGTCGTGCACTGCGTTTGGTAGCTTTCGATTACAACTGTTTTGGTGACGGAACTCTGAAAGAATCCACAGCTTTGCAGCGTAAGCAAAAGACCTAGGGCGCAAGCCAGATGACTCAGTTTTTTCATAACGAATCTTAGCATGCAGAGGTTCAGCGTCTTTTCAGCACTTCTTCATCGAGCCTTCCGACCCTTGACCCTTACGCGGTGTTGGAGTCTAAGCTAAGACAATAGACGTGGAGGTCAGACGTGTTCAAAATCGGCGACTTCTCCCAACTCGGCCGCGTCTTCAGTCCTCGCCTACAGCGACGGGCGTATCCTCATACGAACTCCAGTCACTCCACGACCCTACGTAGAGCTTCGCGCCCTCCACACCGACCTCTTCGAGCGCCAAGAGGTTGTTCGCCGCGCTCACTCCCGAACCGCAGTAGACGATGACCTCTTCGGCTCCTCTCGCCTCTGTAAAGCGCTCTTCAAGTGTGCCCTCGTCCTTGAACTTGCCGTTTTCGTAGTTCCCGGCGTAGTGCAGGTTCCGCGCCGAGGGGATGTGCCCGGCTTTTTTGTCCATCGGCTCAACGTCGCCGCGGTAACGGTCTGCGCCTCTGGCGTCGATCAGAACCGTATTCGGGTCGTTCAGCTTCTTTTTCACCTCTTCGATATCTACGACCATTTTGGAGTTTGGGTGCGGCGTGAACATCGCAGCTTCGCGGTGTGGGAGTTCGGCGGTCGTCCCTAGCCCTGCCTGCTGCCACGCCGAGAACCCGCCGTCTAAAACCTTGACATCCTCGTGTCCTAAATATCTGAGCAGCCACCACATGCGCCCGGCGAAGACGTTCAGAGAGTCGTCATAGACGATAACGGATGTGTCGTTACCGATGCCGGAAAGCTCGAGCTTCCGCACGAACCCCTCGGTTTCAGGGAGTGGATGCCGCCCGCCGTGCGCTTTGGGTGGCGCGGAGAGGTCTTTGTCCAGGTCGAAATAGACCGCGCCGGGAATGTGCGCGTCTTTGAAACGCTCGTGTCCTTCCGACGGGTCTTGGAGGTTGAAGCGGGTGTCCACGACGACGAGGTTGACGTCGTCTAGTCGGTCTTGGAGGTCTTTTGCGCTGATGACGTTTTTCATGTTTCAAGTTTAGTACGCCCTGCGCTTTAGAACGTATTACCGAGCTAAGATGCCGTTAGAATACCGATGTGACGCGCATCGAAAGCCCGAAAAATCCGCAGGTCAAAGCGCTCGTGAAGCTACGCGAACGGCGGACGCGGGAGCGTGAAGGGCGTTTTCTGATTGAGGGAGCGAGAGAGGTCGGGCGGGCGCTCAGCGCTGGCGTCGAAGTGGAAAAACTCTATACCTGTGAGGATTTCTTAAACGCTGAGGGTAAAGAGGTTCTGGCTCGAGCCGACACCTTAGAGCACATTCACCTCTCGAGCGTCGCCTTTCAAAAGGTCAGCTACCGCGACACGCCAGATGGACTGCTCGCTGTTGCATGGATGCGCGAGACCTCTTTGGACGCCTTAGACGTTGAGCCGGATGCGCTTTTTTTAGTGGTGGTGGGGCTCGAGAAACCCGGCAACCTAGGCGCGCTCTTGCGCACCGCCGACGGCGTGGACGCGGACGCCGTGTTCGTCACGGGCGCAGGCACGGACCTCACCAACCCGAACGTGATTCGCGCCTCGATGGGAAGCGTGTTTAGCCGTCCTGTGCTGAACGTCGAGACAGAAACACTGCTCGCTTGGTTGCAAAAACACGAGGTCCACGTCGTCGCGACGACGCCGCATACCGAGTTGAGCTATTGGGACGCCGACTACACGGGCGCGGTCGCAGTTGTTTTAGGGGCAGAGCACGAGGGATTACCAGAAGCGTGGTTAGAAGCGGCGCAGAGCCGCGTAAGGATTCCGATGCGAGGGTTGGCGGACAGCCTAAACGTAGGAACTGCCGGGGCGCTCTTGCTCTACGAAGCGGTGCGCCAGCGGCGAGCTTCGTCCGCTTGAGTGAGCTTCTGGTAAGCATTACCGAGCAGCCCTTCGACCATCGCCGCGACCTCGCCAGCCATAGGGCTATGGAGGACGACTTTCGCGTTTACGAGATGGGTGACGCTCCTCTCGCGAAAATTTGAGAGCGTGCTCGTCATGATGACGGGGAGGTCGTAATGTTTCAATAGACAGGTCAACTTCTCGCACGTGCCCAACCCGCTCGCCATGAGCATATCTGCGTCCAAAATGAGCAAGTCTAGCGTGCGCCGTCCGAGGTGCTCCAGCATTCCACGCCCGCCCTCAGCCGTGACAACCTCATAGCCCAAGTCGTCCAAACAAGTGATGAGCGTAAGAGGTAAGGGATTAGCGGCAAGAAGGAGCGTCGCTGACATGACTCTAGCGTAGGACCTGCGCACGGGCGCTTAACTATGAAATATCACAGCGTGCGTCACAAAGGGTAAAAGTCACATGTGTAGGAACTGCAGCGCTGACCGCTGTATGAGGGCGTTCCTGCAACATTGCGGCGGGCTCAAAAGTCGGGCGGGTTTGGCGAGTAAGATAAGAGTATGATACGGCACGCACTGGTTCAGTTTAAGCCGCATAAAGGGAGACTTGAGCATAATTTAGAGCGTCTGGGCGGCATGTTAGAAGACCTCAAAGATGAATCTGTTGACGTTCTCACGCTGCCCGAAACGGCGCTCTCGGGCTACTTTTTGCAGGCGGGCGTGCGCGAACAGGCTTTGACCGCGCCTCACCTCTTCGACCTTTTGAAAGAGACGCTTAAAAAAGCAAATTGGAACGCACCTTTAGACATCTGTCTCGGTTTCTACGAGCGCGACGGCGGCACCTTTTACAACAGCTCGCTCTACGCGGAGTTCGGGACGGACCATGAGGGCGTTCGGCACGTTCACCGGAAGATGTTTTTGCCGACGTATGGGGTTTTCGACGAGGAACGCTACGTCTCGAGGGGTGCCCATTTAGACGCCTTCGACACGCGCTTCGGGCGGGCAGGGCTCCTCATCTGCGAGGACGCCTGGCACGCGAGCACCGCCGCCGTTCTCGCTCTAAAAGGCGCGGACGTTCTCTACATCCCGACCGCGAGCCCGGCGCGGGACTTCGTCGCCGAGCAAGCCGGGCAAAAGGGCATCCCGAGCAACGCGCAACGTTGGAAGGATACCGCCAAAGGCATCGCCGCCGAGCACGGCGTCTACGTCCTCACCACGTGCTTAACGGGCTTCGAAGGAGGCAAAGGCTTCATGGGCATGTCGCACATGATGGACCCCTACGGCGCGGAGGTCGCGGAAGGACCCCTTTTCGACGAATGCATCTTGCTTACCGAGGTGCACTTGGAGAGCATTCAAGCCGCCCGCTACGAGAGCCCACTCTTAGCGGACTTGCGCGCCAACTTGCCCGAATTGGTGCGCGCCTTTTCAGAAGCTGGAGCGAAACCGTGAGCCAGACCCTACCGAAAGAACGCACTACTATCATTCGCGCGAACGGCAGACCGCAGAAGAGCTTGGATATCGACCTGGCGACCGTGACGGACTTTCTCGTCGCTTTTTTGCGCGACGAGGTGCGGCGGCGCAAAGGCTTCGAGAAGGTCGTCGTGGCGCTTTCGGGCGGCGTGGACAGCGCCGTGACCACCTATTTGTCGGCTCGGGCGTTGGGACCGGAGAACGTCTACGCGCTCCGCATGCCTTACGAGACCTCGAGTTCGGCGTCATTAGACCACGCGCAACTCATCATTGACGACCTAGGGATTCACGCCGAGACGATCGACATTACGCGTGCGGTGGACGGCTACACGGAGCAAGTCCCCTCGATGAACGCGCACCGCAAGGGCAACGTGATGGCGCGCCAGCGTATGATCATCGCCTTCGACAAGTCCTTTGAATACGGCGCGGTGCCGGTCGGTACGAGCAACAAGACCGAGCGGCTCTTCGGGTACTACACCTGGCACGACGTTGCGGACGCCGCGCCCGTGAACCCCTTGGGCGACCTTTTCAAAACGCAGGTAAAAGCGCTGGCGAAGCATCTAGGCGTGCCGGAGGAGATCGTCGGCAAAGCACCTTCTGCCGACCTCATTCCCGGTCAATCCGACGAGGACGACTTGGGAATCTCGTACGAACGCGCCGATAAAATTCTGCTTCATCACCTCGCGGGCTATGAGGACACCTACATCTGCTCGCTCGGCTTCGAGCAGAGCGAAATCGACCTCGTCAAAGCGAAGGTCGCCAAGACGCACTGGAAGCGCGAACTGCCCATCAGCGCGATGGTCTCGGGCACGGCGATCAACGAATTCTATCTGCGCCCGGTGGACTATTGATGACGACGGACTTTGACATAACGGGCTTCGTCGCCTTTTACCCCTGCCACGACCTCGCCGCGACGACGGACTTTTACACGCGGGACGTAGGCTTGAGCTTGGTCAGGGACCAGAAAACGTGCGTCATCTTCAAGGCGGCAAGTGAAGCGTACCTGGGATTTTGCCAGCACGAGGGCGACATTCCGGATCACAAGGGCGTCATCATCACCCTCTTGACGGACGAGGTGGACGAAGTTTATAGGCGGCTCTTGCGCCTCAACATCGAGACGGAAGGCAAACCCAAAGAGAACGGTTCGTTCGGCATCTACCACTTCTTTGCGCGCGACCCCGATGGGTACCGGCTCGAGGTGCAACGTTTCTCAGACCCCCTGGAGTGAGATGGACCCGAAATCCTTAAAACCCTTCAATAAATTCGTCGTCGTCGCCATCGTTATCCTCTCCGCCATCGGTTTCTTGAACGAGCTGTACCTGGGAACCCCGCCCAACGTCTTTTTGCTGGTGCTCCTGTTCGCCGTTTTTGCCACCTCGACCTTCTTCTTGCTCCGCTCCGAAGGGATGCTCTAGGTAAAGAGTCTTCAACAGGGCGTATCATGCCGTTATCGACACGCTGTGTCTATCAACAGATGCTACCCGCTGTTGAAGACTCTTTACTCGGGTCAATTCCTACAGGAATTGACCGGAAAGGGTACAAGGTGGCGAAGCAGCGCAAAAAGAGCGAGCTGCCGAGCAAGGTCTGTGCTCGGTGCGGCTTGCCTTTCACCTGGCGCAAGAAGTGGGAGCGCGACTGGGAGAACGTCAAGTACTGTTCGGAAAGGTGCCGGCGCGAAGCGAAGCAGGCGCGTTCGGATGGATGAATGCGTGTTCTGCGGAATCTTAGCGGGCGACGTTCCGGCGAGCTTCGTTTACGAAGATGCGGCGACAGCGGCACTTTTGAGCCTCGAGCAGCCTAATCCGTACAAGGTGCTCGTCATCCTGCGCGAACACGTCGAAACACTCCATGACCTCACGGACGAACAGGCAGCCGCGCTCTTCCAAACGGTTGTCAGCGTCTCGAGAGCGGTCAAAGCGGTCTCGGGCTGCGAAGGGCTTAGCGTCGTGCAGTCGAACGGGCGAGCAGGTCAGCAGGACGTTTTTCACGTCCACGTTCACCTCGTGCCGCGCTGGTCGGGAGATGAGGTTAGGCTCGAGTGGGACAACGCGCCAGTTCCCAGGGATAAACTCGACGAACTCGCCGCCGACCTGCGTTCGTTCTTCGAGGTTTGACCTCTTCCCTAACGTCTTTTCACCGCATTTCGCGCTACGCTAAAGAGGTGAGTAAACCGCCGCAAGTAGACTACAGCCACGAGATGCGCCTGTCTGCGAACCCCGCAGTGCGCTTTCTCTGGCTCGTGCTCGGTCTCCTCTTTACGGGTTTGGGCGTTGTCGGCGCGTTTTTGCCCGTGATGCCCACGACGGTCTTTTTGCTCATCGCCGCGTTTTTCTTCGCGCGGAGTAGCCCCAGGTTTTACAACTGGCTCCTGAATAACCGCGCCTTCGGTCCGCTTATCCGCGACTGGCGCGCGGGGCTGGGGCTTCCTTTGCGGGCGAAGGTGCTGGCGGTCTCGCTCATCGTCGTGACGGTGGGCTCGAGCGCCCTCGCTGTCCCTATTGTGTGGGTCAAGGTTGTGCTCGTCTTCGTAGGTCTGAGCGTCAGCACCTACCTCTTGACCAGGCCGACTAAGCGCATCTCATGAGTTGCTGCGATCCGAACGGGCTTAATGGACTCTTCAAAGGTCCGGTCGTAGAGGCGGAGCTGCGCGACTTCAAAAGGCGCGGGCTCGGCAAGAGACAGCGCACCATTGTAGAGACCTTGCGGGGCTCCGTAGCGGGAAGCTCGGTGCTCGACGTCGGCTGCGGCGTCGGCGGGCTGGGGCTGAGCTTGCTGGCGCGCGGCGCGGCGCACGGCACGTTTGTAGACGTGTCGAGGGACTACTTGCGGGCAGCCCGGACCCTCGCAGAACAACGAGAGGTGAGTGAGAACGCCACCTTTATAGAGGCTGACTTTATGCAGTGTGACCTCTCCCCCGCTGACACCGTTCTGCTCGACCGAGTCGTTTGCTGCTACCCCGACGCGCCCGCGTTGCTGCGCAAAGCGGCGGCGCATAGCCGGGCGCGGCTCGTCTTTAGCTATCCTCGCCCGTCGTGGTGGATGGACCTTGCCGGGCGACTTCTCAACTTAGGCATGCGCGTCTGGCGCAAAGACTACCGTTTTTACGTCCACAGCGAAGGTGCGCTTCTCGAGGCAGCGAAGACCAGCGGACACGCTTTCACAGGAAAACGGAGCGTAGGCGTTTGGCACATCGCGACGTTTGAGCGTTGAACGGACCCTGCCTACGCCCTGAAACCACATTGCTCTATTGAGTGGGAGTCCCTTTTAAGAGGAGCCCCGTTCGGGAGGGCGAGCCAAGAGGTCGTCGAGCACGCCTTCGATCTCCTCGACCGGGGCTTCTCTCACCAAGGACAACCGCGCGGGGCTCGTCGCGCCGGACTTCCACTTGTGCGAGCCGTCATCGCCAATCACGATATGGCTGTCTCTGCGCAGGCTCCACATGTTCGCCTCGCCGCGTACGGCGTAGAGGACCGCGGTCAAGTCCCAGCTCGCGCGTTCGCCCTCACTGTTCGTGCCGGGGTAGAGGTCGTAGGCGTGGGCGACAGGGTTCTGGGGTAGCGTCGCCGGAAGGGAACTGCCCGTGAGGATTTCGTTGCCGATTTCGCTCCCGCTAAAGATGATGGGCGTAGGCCACGTCTTGGCGACCCTCTGCGCAGCTTGACCATCCTTTTCGGGTCCGCCCATAAGGTTGAAGTCGCGCGTCTCGTCGTTTGCGGGGTACCTACCGCCCATGACGACGAGTTCCTTGACCTTTTTGGCGACGAGCGCTTTGCCCTCGAGCGGGCTGTGCTCGTCGGCAGGCGACACTAAAAGGTCGGCTAAGTTCTGCAGAAAGCCGACCGCGACAACCGTGACGCTCCCGTCGGGCTGCGCGGCGAGCGTCTTCCTGTAAAGCGCGACCACCTCTTGCGCCTGCGCCCTAGTCTCGATGTCAGCAGGGTACTTATCAACGAGCGGCTCTAAAAAGTCTGTATCGGGTTCGAGCCAGTACGGTCTGGCGTCTTGCCAGAGCGCGCCCATGTACGCGCCGACGGGCAAGTCAGGGCGTCCATAGTGCGTGTTGATCACGTCGAGCGCGCCCGCGCTGTGCGGCGCACCGACTACCGTCATCGTCGCTAAGGGATTGGCTTCACCCAAGTCGGCGAGCGCGTGTAAAACACCGAGCGCGCCGGCGTCGTCGCAGTCGTACCCGAGGTCGGTGTCGAAGATGATCGGTACCCTCTCGTCTACCGCGTCGGGCTTCTCCTTGACGTGGTCTTCGGTGGGTGCCGGCGCAACGTCCGGGGCGGACGCCGTTCGCGAACACGCGCTCAGCAGCAGAGTCAGCGCGAGCGCCACCGTTAAAACTTTTGTCTTTGTAAACACGAGTCTCCTCGAGGCGTGAATATAAGGGGTGAGTCGATGCAAGCTGACACACAGTCGTTCAGGCTCCGCTTGCGCAGTTCTCGTCGGCTAAGCGCTTATGAGAGGAGTTTTTTACATACGATATGGTTTAGCGCCGAAGCGTCACGCTTTGGGCTCAGGCGTCCTGACAGACATACCCACAAGCTTGGGCAAGATAGCACGTACAAGGGTCAAGTTGATGAAAAGCTGATGGCAAAGTCGCGTATTTACGCAGGCGTAGCATAACTATTAGAACGCAGAGATGAGTCGATGCGCTGCAAAACTATCCTGGTCGTGACGGGAATGGGGAGGCTGGCTCGAGCGTGAACTTCGCTTCGTGAAAGGCACTCTCGAGAACCGCGCGCCGACCTCTTCTCAGCGTGACAAGTGTAAGAAGGCAGGTATAAAAAGGTAATGAAGCGTGCGTCGCTGACACATGTATGTGTGACCTGTTACCTTCATTAAGATTTTGGACATAGAGGACTTTTAAGCACTGAAGACTCTTGACTGAAGGCTCTGAGGAGGCATCGTGGATTTACAGCTCAGCGGTAAGAAAGCGCTCATCACCGGCTCGACGGCGGGCATCGGCTTCGCCGTCGCCGACGCGCTCGCGAAAGAAGGCGCGTCGGTCGTCGTCAACGGGCGCACGCAGGAGCGTGTGGACGAAGCGACCGAGAAGATTAAGCAGGGCGCGCCGGAGGGCAACCTAGGCGAGGTCATGGGCGTAGCCGCCGACCTCTCGTCCGCGGAGGGCGTACAGAGCGTCACCGAGGCGCACCCTGACGTCGATATCCTAGTCAACAACGTCGGCATGTTCGACCCTAAACCCTTCGCCGACATCTCGGATGACGAATGGTTGGACTTCTATAAGCTCAACGTGCTCTCCGGCGTGCGGCTCTCGCGCTTCTATCTGCCCAAGATGAAAGCGCGCGGCTGGGGACGCATCGTGTTCGTCTCGTCCGAGTCCGGGATTCACATCCCCGAAGAGATGATCCACTACGGCGTGACCAAAACGGCGCAAATCGCGGTGGCGAGAGGTCTGGCGGAAACCACCGTCGAAACAGGCGTAACCGTCAACTCGGTGCTGCCCGGTCCGACGCGCTCGGAAGGCATCGAGGAATTCATCAGCGGCATGGCGGAGAGTCAGGGCATCAGCTGGGACGAGATGGAAAAGCAGTTTTTCGAAACGGAGCGCCCGACCTCGCTCTTAAAGCGCTTTATCGAGATCGAAGAGGTCGCGAACCTAGTCGCGTACGTCTGCAGCCCGCTCTCGTCCGCGACGAACGGCGCAGCTTTGCGCGTGGACGGCGGCGTGGTGCGGGCGGCTTTTTAAGTTGCCGCAGCGACAAACGGGAAAGAGGGTGGAGAGGGACGTGCGCTTCGTGGTGAACGACGAGCGGTTGACCCCCGACCTCTTGAACGACCTCTATGCCGCCGTGGAGTGGAACGCCGGGAGCGAGCGCACCGAAGCGAAAACGAGGGCGACGCTGCAGACCTCTTCCCTCTACGTCGCCGCTTGGTCAGGCGAGCAGCTCGTCGGCTTCGGGCGCGTCCTCGCCGACCCCTACACCGCGCAGATTTTGGACGTGATGACGCGCCCCGACAGTTGGAAAAAGGGCGTCGCGTCGGGCGTGATGGCGCGGCTTTTAGACTTCGCAAGAGGTCGGTCTTTGGATGTGACGCTCGTCGCGACGGGTGGGTTAGAACCCTTCTACGCCCGCTTCGGCTTCGAGGTCGCTGACCCGGCAAGCGACGTGCTGATGGTTCTCTCCGATGAGCCCGAAAGCGTACCGCAAGATGCAGAAATCGACGCGAGTTGGTACGAGCGTCCTGAGGGTGTGTACAAGCGCGTCGCAGCGGGCGGCGTGGTGGTCCGCGCCGAAGGGGAGCGCTTAAAGGTCGCGCTCGTGCGCGAGGCGGGGCTAGGCCGCGTTATTTTGCCGAAGGGCGGGGTGGAAGCGGGCGAGGATTTGCTGGAGGCGGCTAGGCGCGAGATCGCGGAAGAAGCTGGTATCAATGACCTCCACATGGTCATCAAGCTCGGCGTTCGCGAGCGGCTGACGTACAACAAGAAGCGCTGGACGGTGACGCATTATTTTCTCTTTTCCACGGAGCAAGTCGAGGGAGTACCAAGTGACGAAGGACATGCGTACAGCCTCGAGTGGCACGACTTAGACGTCCTCCCGCCGATGTTTTGGCCCGAACAGCGCGCCTTGATCGAAACGAACAGGGAAACCATCGAGATGTTTCTAGCCCCGCAAAGCTAGAGCGAACGCCGTTCGAATTCCGACGTGTGCACCACCTCTTACCCACAATACTTAAAATTTAAGGTATTCTAGTATCGTGCTTCACGTCGTCTGGTTCAAGCGAGATTTGCGTCTGAGCGACCACGCGCCTCTTTTCGAGGCGGCGCGGCGTGGACCTACCTTGTGTCTCTACGTTTACGAACCCGAACTCTACAACGAAGAGGTCGACGCTTCACACCTGGAATTTATCAACCAGTCGCTCTTAGACTTAGACACGAAGCTCAGCGACGTTGGCGGCAGGTTGACCTACCGCGTCGGCGAGGTGACGCAAGTTTTAGAGACGCTCCACGCGCAGCTCGGTCCCTTCACCCTCTGGAGTCACGAGGAGACGGGCAACGCGCTGACGTACCGCCGCGACAAGCGGGTCAAGGCGTGGACAAAAGCGCGGGGCGTGCGCTGGGCAGAGACGCCGCAACCTGGCATCACGAGAGGGCTTAAAGATAGGCGCGGCTGGGGCGACACGTGGCGGCGGCAGATGAGAGAACGGCTTGCGCCGACGCCTTTACATATCAGCGCAGTGAAAGAGGTTCCCGCCGAAGCGATTCGCACGCCGGTAGATTTAGGCTTACCGCCGAGTACGAAAAACGAAGCGCGGCTAGGCGGCGAAACGCAGGCGAGAGGCGAACTCCGCACCTTTCTCGCCTATAGGGGGCGCAGCTACTACCGCGAAATGTCGAGCCCGGAGAGAGCGCAGCGCGCGTGCAGTCAGTTGGGACCGTATCTGTCGTTCGGCAACCTGTCCACGCGAGAGGTCTATCAGACAGCTACAAAGCAGTTGGACGCGCTGGAAGTCTTGAAGCTCGAGGGCGCTGACGCCGACTGGCGCTGGCTGCGTTCTTTGACCTCTTTCCAGTCGCGCCTGCGGTGGCGCTGCCACTTTATCCAGAAGTTGGAGTCGAATCCGGGGCTCGAGTTCGACAACATAGACCCCAGGTTCGACCTCTTGGACAACACGCATAACCCAGACCTCTTCGACGCTTGGTGCGCCGGGAGGACGGGCTATCCGCTCGTAGACGCTTGTATGCGGGCGTTGCATAGGGGCGGCTGGATCAACTTTCGGATGCGGGCGATGCTCGTCTCCTTCGCGACGCATCACTTAGGACTCCACTGGCGCGAGGTCGGGATTTTTACAGCGAAGCACTTTTTGGACATGGAGCCGGGCATCCACTGGTCGCAACATCAGATGCAAGCCGGGACGACGGGACGCGGCACTTTACGCATCTATAATCCCGTCAAGCAAGCCCAAGAGCGCGACCCGACGGGCGCGTTTATCCGCCGCTACGTCCCCGAACTCCGCGCGTTACCGACGCCTTACCTCGCCGAGCCGCATAAAACGCCCCCCCTCTTACAAGAGATGCTGGGCTGCGTTATTGGGCGGGACTATCCGTCACCTATTGTGGACGCGAAGAAGAGCTACCAAGCGGCGAAGGTGCGTCTTGGTGCGCTTATAAAGTAAGAACGTAAGGCTCGAGGTGCTGACTCACCTCACGCTGACTCACCCCACTAGGACAGATGAGGAAGAACGGAAGTACAACCGCCCTATTTATCCTAGCGAGGCTCTCATTTTTCAGTACACTGAGCCGAAGCGAGGCGCGATGTCCAAAAGCTTAGACGAAATTATCAAAAAGGCGAGCGAAGCCTACCCCGACGAGTTTCTCGTCCATCAGTTTCTCGATATGGAAAAGAGCGGCGATAAAACGCAGAGCTTTAGGAACGTGCTCGCCTCTTTTTTGATGCAGCAGATGCGCGAATTGTACGACCCCAACTCGAGCGACGAACAGAATATTTGGCGGCTCATGAGCGGTCTGGGGCACGCGAGGGACGACATCGAAGCGGTGATGACCCGGCTCGAGAAGCTCTTGGAGTAACGGTGTAGACAGGGGTCAGCACGAAAATTCACGGACTACCCCATTGCGACACATCGTGACTCCTGGCTTTAGGAGGTTGAACGTAAACAAGAGGTAAACTAAACCTTATGCTACTCGCCGCCCTCCACGGAGTTGAAAAGTTTTACGGCGAACAGGTCGTGCTAGAGAACGCGACGCTGGAGATTCGCACCGCCTCGAGGCTCGCGCTGATCGGGCGCAACGGCGCGGGCAAGTCGACGCTCTTGCGTCTTTTAATGGAGAGCGAAGCGCCCGACGGGGGCTGGGTTTATAAACGCGACGGCGTGAGCTTGGCGATGCTGGAGCAAGACCCATATATCGACGCGGGACGCAGCGTTTTGGAGGTGTCGGAGGGGGCGTTTACAGATTTAGACCGGCTCGAGGGAGAACTCGCTAGGCTCGAGGCGCAAGGCTTAGACAGGCACGAGGTATACGAACGGTGGGAAGCGTTGCATGAGGTCTTCGAGCGACGCGGTGGCTACGAACGCAGAGCGCGGCGCGATTCCGTCCTCTACGCCTTAGGCTTTCGCGGACGCGAGCACGAAACAGCCTCACACCTCTCCGGCGGCGAAAAGACGCGCTTAGGACTGGCGCGGCTGCTGATGGCGCAGCCCGACGTGCTCCTTTTAGACGAGCCGACCAACCACCTCGACATGGAGATGCGCGAGTGGTTGGAGGGCTATCTAGGGCGCTACCCCGGCGGCGTCTTGCTCGTCTCGCACGACCGGGCGTTTCTGGACCAAGCGAGCAACTCAACCGCCGAAATCGCGCTAGGCATCCTACGCACCTTCGACGGCACGCCGAGCCGCTACCGCGAGGCGCGAGCCGAGCAACTTGCCATCGAAGCGGCGACCCGCAAAAATCAGCAGCAGGAGTTGGCGCGTTTAGACGCGGCAGCCTCGAGGATGAAACAGTGGGCTGGTCAAAACGAAAAGCTCCACCGCCGCGCCAAGGCGATGGAAAAGCGCGTAGACCGCTACCAAGCCGGGATGATTGGGGAAGCGGAGCGCAAGGAGCGTACCACCCGCTTCCGCTTCGACTCTGAGCCTTCGGGCGAGATTGTGCTGCAAGCCGCGCACCTTAGTAAAGGCTTCGGCGACACAGACCTCTTCGAAAACGTACGCTTCACCGTGCGTTCGGGCGAGCGCATCGCCCTAGTCGGACCCAACGGCGCGGGCAAGTCCACCTTTCTCAAGGTCGTACTGGGCAACCTCGCGAGTGATAACCCCAAAGCCACGCTCGATTACGGCGCGCGGGTGCGCGTCGGCTACTACGACCAGGAGTTGCGCGGCGTGAACCCCGAGAACACGCTCATCGAAGAAATGATTCGGATGGTGGGCGACAAAGAAGCGCATAACCTCTTAGGGCGCTTCCTCTTCCCTTACGACGCGCAATTCAAACGTATCGCCGACCTCTCTGGTGGCGAGCGGGCGCGGCTCGCGCTCCTCAAATTAACTTTAGGCGAGTACAACTTCTTGGTGCTGGACGAGCCGACCAACCACTTGGACGTGGAGATGATCGAAGCCTTAGAGGACGCCCTCGCCGACTACACCGGCACGCTCCTCGTCGTCTCGCACGACAGGCGTTTTATCCAAGCGACGACCTCACTTATTTGGGAGGTGCGCGGCGGGCAATTCGAGGTTTTTGAGGGCGACTGGAGCTTTTATCAGCGTAAACGGCGAGAGCGGATGTCTCAAGACCAGGAGGCTCGAGCAACCCAAGAGACCTCTTCACATAAAAAAGAGGCTGCTAAACCGGAGAAAAAGACACCTTCGAAGTGGCAGCTGGGGCGCGACTCCGAAGCGTTGGAGAGTGAGATCGAAGGGCTCGAGACCACCCTCACTGACATCACCGCAAAGCTCGCCAAGCCCGAGCAACTAAAGGGAGAAGAGATTGCTGAGTTAGGAGAGGAGCACGCGCGGCTCGAGGCTGAGCTGTTGGAAAAAATGGCGCAGTGGGAAGAGGTGACGGAGATGTTGAGCGAGAAGGTTTGAACCGTTTTAGGCTCTATTGCGCTCCTCAATGTTAAAGTCGTTCGGTGCAACACGACATTCCTGATGAAGCGCTCGTCGTAAGAGGTGGGCGTAACCGCCCTGAAGATATCGCTAGAGCAACCGGAACGCACCCAAGTGGTGTCACAGGTATTTCCGTTGAGTGCGCGGATGATATTTCTATGCTGGAGTTGGCAAAGACCCTTCCTCATGGTCAAGTAGGCGTAACGACTGTCGGCGAAGTTCGGAGTCTAGGGGGCGATGTCGTACGCACCTCCGGCAGAAGCCCTTATCACGCTACCCTCACAGGGTTAGTACCTGAGCAAATCAGCCGTCTCCTTACGCCTACGCAGCCTAATCCAGCGCGAATAGAGAGGTGATATACTCGCTTTATGAGCACCCCCCGTGTATACGCCGACTTTCACAGCGCCGACCCAAACGGTCGTTTGCGCCTCAATTGTGTTGGTACGGTGCAAGACTTATCACGGCAGCGCATTACCTTAGAAGAGGGTCTGCGCCTCACGCTCTACAGCGAAGATTTAGAGACCGAGGGGCGCGTCCAGTTTTCTACTGATGAAAATATCTGGATTGCTGTGATTGACTGGAACGCTATCCACGAGGTTGCGTTCGCTGAGCCTGATGATATGCCTCTACCCAAAAGTGCTTGAATGACGTGTGAAGGCGTTGAGCGAAAAGGTTTGATGAAGGGTTTTTGCCGCGCTATACGGTATAAGAGTAACCATGCACTATAAGGAGATAGCGAGCCGTATCACGGGATTCAGCATTCCAATCTTCGGCGTTTCTTGGGAGCCCTCAGAACCTGAGATTACAGTTGCGCGACGCATAATAGCGTTCTTTGAAGATAGGCGCGTACTTTACAACGATTACGCACTCGAGGTGCTAGAGCATTGTGTGGAATCGGTAATGATGATACGTGAGTTCCTTACTGATACGCTTCAAGGCCTACAGAATCAGGAGGATTTAGCTGAACATCTGCGAGTCATGCGAGCTGCTTGTCGAGAGTTTTTAGATGACGTTCAGGAGGGACAACGGCAATTGATTATCCGTAGTAGCTTTGATGGGGGTCCTAGAAGCTGGAAATTCTTTACATCTCTCGGCAAGTTGCGTTCAGACATAGGCTTACGGCTTGGCGTACTTGCTGTAATGTACGGATTAGATGTTGAAGATGATCTAGCTCGTATTCTTCCACCTTCTCGGGACAATGTGTAGCTCTTCCCCATGACCAGTAGAAAAATTGACTTTTCCTCGTCCTGCACAGCTTAAAATGTGACTCAGGCACCTTGCTTTTCACCTTAAAATTGAGTACAATAAACTCAAGTTAGTTAGCGACCTCAAGCGCAACTCCACTACCTTTTTACCCCTTTAGACAACCCAACTTTCTCGCGAAGAAGGAGACCTCTTTGCCTGCAGCCGAGCCTATCCGCCCGACCTCTTCCGTTTCGCGTCCCGCTCCTCGCCAGCAAAAGCCCAAGCTCTGGACCCCTAAGCGCGTGCTCTTCACCCCGGACGCTTTAGAGCAACCTTTCGGTCAGCAGATGTACGAACGCATGACCTCTTTGGGTTTAGACATCACCGAACTTCCTAGCAACCGCGTCACGGGCTTGCGCGGCAAAGATGAGCGCGAGACCTATCGCCTCGCCAAGCAGACCCTGGCGGTTGTCAATGCGCCGCCCAGCATGATGAAGCTCCAGCCTATCCCGCCCTCCGCCGACTGGCAGTTCCACCTCGCCAAAGGTTGCCCTGCGCATTGTCAGTACTGCTACCTAGCGGGCTCGCTCTCCGGTCCGCCCGTAACCCGTGTCTACGCCAACCTGCCCGAGATTTTGGGTCACTTGGCGCAGTACGAGGATGGTCCGACCTCTTTCGAGGTGTCGTGCTACACCGACCCCTTGGGTTTGGAGCACCTCACGGGCAGCTTGTCCGAGTGCATCAAGTACTTCGGCACGCGCACGGACGGCTCACTGCGTTACGTCAGTAAGTTCGACGCGGTGGACGGTTTGCTCGACCTGCCGCACAATGGGCAGACGAGAGCCCGCGCGTCGGTCAACGCAGAGCCGATTGGCAAGCGGCTCGAGGGCGGCACCGCTTCCATCTCCGCCCGTTTAGGAGCCATCCGCAAGCTCGCCCAGGCGGGCTACCCTGTCGGTTTGGTCATCGCACCGATTATGCCCATCGAGGGTTGGCGCGAGCACTACACTGCGCTCTTCGACGAGATCGAGCAGACCCTGGACTTCCCCGTTGACCTCACCTTCGAGCTGATCAGCCACCGCTTCACGCCCGGCTCGAAAGAGGTCTTGGAGGGTTGGTATCCGAACTCGAGCCTCGACCTGAGCGAGGAGAACCGCAGCGTCAAGCGCAACAAGTTTGGCGGCACGAAGTTCGTCTATACGAAGGACACGATGACGACCCTGCGCGGCTTTTTCGAGACGGAGATCGCGGTGCGTTTCCCCGAAGCGCAAGTACTTTACTGGACGTAAGCAGATGCGCACGAGGTGTCGGCTGTTGGCGGCTGGCACCTCTTTTCTTTTGGTTTAGGAGACCCCTCTGAATCTTCTCGACGTCAAGCAGATATATCTCGAGCCCACTGTCCCCGCCTACCCTAGAGGCATGGAAATTCTAGCGCGTTTTCCTGACGCAGAACAGATCGAAGTACCTTCCCACTGGAACATCCCCAGCTTGCACGGCAATGCGGGCTCGGTGGACGACTGGGTGCGCGTCAAGCGAGACGTGCTCGTCTTGGGCGTGCGCAAGTCACTCCCAGTACGCGAGAACGGGCGAAGCGGCGACTTCATCGCGCCAGGAACCGCGAACGGCTGCGCGATGGCGTGCGCCTACTGCTACGTGCCGCGCCGCAAGGGGTACGCCAACCCCATCAGCGCCTTTGTGAATATAGGCGCGGTGTGCAAAGCGATTCAGCGCCACGCCGCCAAACAGCCCCCTAAGCCGCCCCTCCAAACCGACCCCGTCTACTGGGTCTACGACGTCGGCGAGAACAGCGACTGTTCGGTAGACGCGCTCATCTCGGACAATGTCCGCGACCTCGTGGCGCTCTTCTGCGACCTCGATAACGCTAAAGCCTCTTTCGCGACCAAATACGTCAACCGCGACCTCTTGAACTACGACCCGCAGCGCAAGACCCGCATCCGCTTCTCGCTCATGCCGCAAAAAGTCGCTAAGACAGTAGACGTGCGCACTTCGCCTATGAGCGAGCGCATCGCGGCGGTAGATGACTTCGTGGCGGCGGGCTACGAGGTGCACCTCAACTTTAGCCCGGTCATCCTCTATGAGGGCTGGCTCGAGGACTACGCCGCGCTACTTGAAGAGGTGGACGACGTGCTCTCCGAAGAGGCTAAGGCGCAGCTCAAGTGCGAGGTCATCTTCCTGACGCACAACGAGGGGTTGCACGAGGTCAACTTGGGGTGGCACCCGCAGGCCGAAGACCTGCTCTGGACGCCCGAGAACCAAGAGGCGAAGGTGTCGAAGATGGGCGGGAAGAATGTGCGGTATCGGCGCGGGTTTAAGGGGGCGCGGGTGCGAGAGTTTAAGACGCTCCTCGCTGAGAAGTTGCCGTATTGTGAGGTGCGGTATGCGTTTTGAGGGTGGTTGTAGGTGTTCCTCTCCCGAACTTTGCGTTAAATACTTTGCAACTATAACGAGATGTGAGCTTTTGAAAGAATTCCGCTTCGCGATGTCGGATAATTCTATTATGCAAGTAGGTGACTACATCATCTTCCCAGGCGGAGGCGCGGCCGTCGCGCTCGTTTACATTTTTATTTCCGCCGTTATTGGTATTCTAAGCTGGCTCTTCTACCTCTTCCGTGTTGGCGGCGCTTGTCTAGCGAAGAAGCAGTTTCGGACTGATCATCCAGGTACGCGCATCACCAAGAGCCGATCGTTTCGTCTCGGTAACTACAGCTACGTCGAGTTCCGACTAAAAACGGGGGAGTCTGTCTTTTACCGGATTGCTCGAGAGCAAGAGATGGCCTGGCAGGTATCCGACCCACGTGTAGCTAACTAGCTCGAGAGGACGCCCCCCAACTCTGTCTAGGTGCACCGCTTTCGTCTATGCTAAATTCATGACCACCTACGTTATAGACCGCATTGCCGTCAAACCTAAGCAGTGTGGTGGCAGACCC
This sequence comes from Trueperaceae bacterium, assembly GCA_965213925.1. Classification (GTDB taxonomy): domain Bacteria; phylum Deinococcota; class Deinococci; order Deinococcales; family Trueperaceae; genus CBDBZX01. The sequence goes on along the minus strand of OZ243927.1, from coordinate 1,814,254 downwards.
TGCATTCGCGTATGAGCGCATTCGCGTCGTCGATATTTTGGATTTGCTGGCCAACAGCTTGAGCGTCGATGAAGTCTTAGCCGAGTTTTCTAAGCTCGGGGCACTCCCTTCTGGCTCGAGCAAGATAACAGCGCCTTCGAGAAACGGCTGCGCGCCAACGTTCGCACCAGCAAGCTCGCAGCTCACCGCTGATGTGATTATCGAAGGGATCGGCTAGCAGCCCAAAATTCGAAAAAGCTATTCAAGCCGTCTCCAGTACAGGTAGCCGAGTATGTGTTGTCGGTGAGATGGTGACGCCGTCCGGTCTTTATAGCGCCCGCCACGCATTTACTGTAAAATACTGTGTGTTCGACCATATGTCTAACTATGTACTTGGCAGCGTGCCTAGATTGAAGCAACCCTTAAACCGCTCTACGAAACCAACACATGCCTAGAATTGTTTTAGGAAATCGGGGCGGTGTCTTGGCGCTGCCGCAAGCCCGCGGCGTCCTCGCCGAACTGAGTGAGGGCTGGCCTGACGTCAACATCATCCAGAAAACTGTGCAAGGTGATAACGGCGCAACCAACCTCCTGAATGCGCTTTCAACCGGGCGCATCAATATTGCGCTGCAGAGCTTGGAGGGATTGCCTCCGACCCTCCCCGAAGGGCTCATGCTCGCCGCTGTGACGAGGCGGCTCGAGCCCCGCGCCGCCCTAGTCAACCGCGCGGGTGAGGACTTAGCGTCACTAGCGGCAGGTAGCGTAGTGGGCGTTCGCACCCAGCGCGACCGCGCCTTCTTACTCGCCAACCGCAAGGATATCGAAGTCAAGACGGTCTCCGGCGACGTTGACGTGACGCTGTCGCTGCTCGCTACGGGCGAAGTGAACGCGCTCGTGATGCCGAGCGCGCATCTGCTTCAGCTCGAGCGCAGAGAACGCATCAACGTCCTTTTAGAGCCTGCCGTCTTCACCCCGGCTGCCGGGCAGGGGTCGCTCGGTTTGGTCGTCAACGAAGACGACGACCTCGCCACCGATCTCGCCTACACCCTTCAGCACCGCCCCAGCTTCGACCGCGCCCGCGCCGAGCGGAGCTTCGCTAGGGCGCTAGGGAGCGCGTCGCATGCGCTAGGCGCACTTGCCACCGTCACTTCGGAGGGCGACTTGAACCTCTTCGGCGCAGTGACCGACATGGCGGGCGACCTCGTTATCCAAGCGGAGATTTCGGGCGAGGCGAGCGAGGCTGAAGAACTAGGGCGCGAGCTTGCGCAAGACGTTTCCGACCAACTCAAGCAGCGCGCACCCTAACGCGAGTTCTTTACGCAGCTTGTCGCACGGCTGCGCTGAGTGCAGCGCAGCCACATACCTCTTCGCCGTGCAAGACGTCTAAAGGTTCTAAGCAGTGGGCGCACACCTCTACCTCACCTGAGCCTTCGCATATCTCGCATATATCGGTCTGTTCGAAGGGAAGATAACCGCCAGAGTGAGGCGCATAGTAGCCAGGTCCGGCTGCGTACATTTCTCCTCCTTCACCGTCACAATGCGGACAGGTTGTGAGAGTAAGCCCGGTATTCATATCGTCCTTTCGGCAGCGCCGCGTAGTTAAGAGAACTAAACAAAGCAGTTGGGCAGGGGCGTACACCTGGCTCGAGAGCGGTTGGAAGAGGCTCGAGTCTCAACGCGAACTCGAGCCTATCCCTTTTCAAAACTACGTCACTCGCCGAACTAAGAAGAGCTTATTCAAGCCTACTAAGCTGTGTGAACTCGCTCAGCGCCACCGTCAACGCGCTTCATCATCCGGCCACAGCGACTGCAGCTTACGGCGACGTTCTCGAGCAAAACCGTCACGCGGCGTTTACATTTGGGGCAGCGGTAGAGGCGTTCGCGTTCAGCGGTTTCAGCCGTGGCGGTAGGGACGGCGGCGCTCGTCACGCCGCTCGCTGCGCTGACGGACCGCCCTGCCCTACCTGAGCACGCTTGGCGACGTTCCAGACCTCTAACGCCTCGGCTTCGGTGAGCGCGGTGAACTGCGCGACCTCGTGACCGAGCACACGCGCGGCGAGCCTATACTGCTCAGGCTTGACGAGACCCAACTTCTCTAGCTCGCGGTGCATGGCGGTGGCGCGTCCTTCGGAGAGGGTGGGCGGTGCGCTTTGCTCGTGAGGCAAAAACTTCTCAGGCAAGGTCGGCGTCTCGGTGAGCTTCCGCGACTTCTCGTCGTAAGGAACCCAGACGATCGGAACGTCGTAGAGGTAGCGACCGAGACCGAACTTCACGCAAGCGCGCTTAAACGCCTGCGCCTCCGCCGCCGTACCGGGCGCGAAACCCTCGTTCTCCTCCCCTGTAGAGGAGCGCGTCAATTCGCCGATCGAGAGGTCGCAGATGATGCGCGATTCGCCCCAAGGACGGAAGGAGACGCTCCAGAGACCAGGACAGACTCCGTTAAGGCGGTCTTCGTACACGCGCGGCTCAGCGTAAGGTAGCGCCTGCGCCCGCTTCTTGTCGCGGCTAACCACGCCCGCTCGCCAGTAAATCGAGGACACCGGGAAGGGTCGCGCGAGTTTCTCCAAAAGTGTTTCCCAGGTCAGGTCGGTACTCGTATTCATCTCAACCCTCCTTACGCGGCGTGCGCGAATTCTCTTGCGACTTCAACCGTGGTTGTGGCAGTTTTAGAAGGCGCTAAAGTGCGCTCGGTGACGACTGCGCCCGCAAACTCGGACGCGACCTCTCGCTTGACCTCGGCAAAAACGAGCACGCCCCCCTCTTTTCTGTGACGCTTGCGCAGCAAGATACCGTAGCCGTCTAAGAGGTAAACCAGACCGAAGTACTTAGGCACCGCCTCAGCGCGGATGAGACCTAAGCAGAGCGTGCCTTGCGCGGCGACGCAGGCGGTGAGTTCGGCGGCTAGGATGTCGACGCGCTGACTCGCGGCGTCCCTTTGCCAAACACTTGACAAATCCCTAAAGATGCGTGCAGGATAGTTCATGAGCTAGTTCTCCTTTAGTCCCGCCTGAAAACGGGTATGAGCTAGACGGACAAGGCGTGGGCTCGCGCAACTCTTGGCGGATGGGGCGCGGGCTTTTGCTTTGGTCATCTGCTTTTGAGAGGAATCTCTACATTCGCAACGGGTATTATCTGGTTACGCTCCTGAGCCGTTCATTCGGTACGTAACACTTTAAGGTAATACTCGCGCGATTCAATGACGACGCTAAAATCACACCTCCTCGTAAAGCGAACTGAGCAGTTCGCCGCGCACGAGACCCAAGTAAATCCCTTCGATGTGGACCTCTCTCGCGTCCACGGAGAGCGTCGGGTACTGCGGGTTGTGAGGTCTCAGCGCGACCGTTTTCGGGTCGAGTTTGTCGAGATACTTCAACGTGACCTCGCTGTTACCGACGCGCACCGCGCAGATTTCGCCGCTGCGCATCGGGACGCCCTTTTTGAAGACCACTACGTCGCCGTCTTGAATAAGGTCTGCCATCGAATCGCCCGAGACCCGCAGCGCGAAGTTGCTCTGTCCGTCGTGGAGCGGCAAGTAGCCCTCGGGCTCGGCTAACGCCTCGCTGAGTGGACCTGCGGGAATGCTCCCTAAAACGGGCACGCCCGTGGCTCTGGCGGGCAGCTCGAGCCTCGGCGACTGCCCTCTGCCCCGGCTCTCGAAGACCAGATAGCCCTTTTTGTGGAGCGCCTCGAGATGCTGCTTGAGCGACACGTAGTGAATATTTAGCTCACGCGCAAAAACGGCAAGCTCCGGGCAGGTGCCCGTTCGCGACTTATGCTCGCAGATTCGCTCGTAAACTTTGCGCTGCATCTTGGGTAACTGGCTCATAGCTCCACAGTCTCCTTCTTTAGCCTCGTGCTTACCTTAATAAATAAGGTAAGCTCAGTATAGGTAAAGACGCGCGTCTCTGTCAAGCGGTGGGGTACATCATAAATTAGGGGAGGCTTGACGAGGTCGTCACGCAGGACATTTTTAGACCAGACGACCACACCACGGAAGTCGAACCCTATTCACTTCAGGCTTTAAACGAGTCCGTCTTTTCTGCCTCAGTTTAGTAGCGAGAGCGCCCCTAGAGGGTTTGGTTTTTGCGGACTTTCATTCTCGAGAAAAGCGAGATACACTAAAAGTGAGGGGCGATGCATACTTCATGAACACCGAACAAGCCGAGCGCGTCAAGAATTTAGAGGACAACCTCACGCGAGTCACGAACGAAAATTCGGCGGCTCGCCTGGAACTCCTCAGCGAGCTAGCTTGGGAGTTGCGACGTGTCGATACGAGGCGGGCGTTAGAGTTGAGCCAAGAAGCCCACGCGCTAGCCAGAGACTTGCGACATACACAAGGCTTAGCTTACAGCCTGCTCACGAAGGGCTACTGCCAGATGCGCCTCTCGCAACTCGAGGACGCCCTCGCAAACGTGGTGGAGGCGCGCACCTTTTTTGAACAGCTTAAAGATAGAGAAGGGTTGCAGCGAGCGCTTAATACTCTGGGTATTATTTACGGCGATACGGGCGACCTCTTGGGGGCGCTCAAGGTGTTTTTAGAGGCGCAGAAGCTGTGTGCTGAATTGGACGACGCTCGAGGCGAAGCGGGAACACTTAATAATATTGGTACAATCTACGCTTTTATAGGCGACTATGCCAACGCTCTAGACTATCACTTACGGAGCCTACGGCTCTTCAGAGAGCTGGACGACCGCACAGGAGAGGTTGAAGCGCTACATAATGTGGGTACAATCTATTACGAGCGTAAACGTTACTCCGAAGCGCTCAAGTACTTTTTGCAGTGTTTAGCAATTAGTGAGGCTGCGGAAGAAAGATATACTCAAGCATTTAGTCTGTGTAACATCGGTCGCACTTATCTCAAGCTTGGTAACTATGAACAAGCACGTACTTACGGCGATAAAAGCTTGAAACAGATGGACACTTTAGAAAATCGTTTAGGCGAAAGTTTTGTACTTGATCATTTGGGACAAACCCATCTTGAACTAGCGCAATTTAGGGAAGCTGAAGCATTTCTAAAGCAGAGTTTAGCTATCAAAGAAGAAGCGGGTGACTTAAAAGGTCGGGCACAAACTCAGGTTTTCCTAGCGCAAGTGTGGTCAGAGGAGGAACGCTACGATGAAGCTACCGCATCACTCCACGAAGCATTAGCATATGCTCACCAAATTAGCAGTCAGGCTGTTATTTACAAAACGCACGAAACGCTCGCCGAGGTGTACTGGCGTAAAGGGGTATTTCGCGAAGCGCTCGAGCACCTGCAACGCTACATCGAAGCAAAAGACAAAGTTTTTAACGAAAGTTCAGACCTCAAGCTCCAAAGTCTGCGCGTCCAGTTTGAAATCGAGCAAGCCGAGAAAGAAACGGAAATCTATCGCCTTCGAAATGTGGAGCTAGCACAAGCGAACGAGGGGCTCAGGGTACTAACTGAGTCGCTGCAGCGCGCTAACCATCAAAAGTCGCAGCTTCTAAGCCAGCTCGAGCAGCAAGCGCGAGAGGACGCCCTGACGGGTCTCTATAACCGCCGCCACTTCGACATCCAGCTCGCGCAGGAGTTCGCCCGCGCGCGCCGCTTCGGACTCAACCTCAGCGTCGTGATCTGCGACCTCGACGACTTCAAAAAGATCAACGACAGATTTTCACATCGTGTTGGCGACGAGGTGCTCCGGGCGGTTGCGCAGCTTCTCCATAACAGCGTGCGCGAAATCGATACGGTCGCTCGCTACGGCGGTGAGGAATTTGTCGGCTACTTCCCCGAAACCTCGGCAGACGAAGCCAGCATCATCTGCGAGCGGATTTGGCGCGCTATTAGAACCTACCCCTGGGGGAGCGTGCATCCTGACCTGCAGGTCACCGCGAGCATAGGGCTTACGGATGATATTCGAGTGCTCGACTACGAAAAGATGCTCAGCCTCGCGGACGACAAGATGTACGAGGCCAAGCGTGGCGGCAAAGATCAGGTCAAGCGCTAAATGCAAGCGTGGCGGCTTAGCCGATCAGTCAAGGACCCAGCCTACAAAATCTCTGACGTTGAGACGAACGTAATACAAGCTGTGGTTTCTCACAAGCTCGTCCAACTTTTTAGCCACGTCCTTTTCGTCCCTTTCTTCCCCCAAAACTAGGGCGACGGTGCCCGCCACCATCGGGGCAGAGAACGACGTGCCGCTCCAATAGCCGACTCGGTTATCGGGAAAAGCGGTGTAGACGAATTCGCCGGGCGCGGTCATCTCCAACGCTTCGCCGTAGGTGGAGAAGGTGGAAAGCGCGTTGTAGGCGTTCACGCTACCGACGCTCAGCAAGTACGCGCCTCCTTTTACGCCGACGCGAGCGTTGCGAGCGGGATAGGTAATGTTGCCGTCGCCCGTATTGCCCGACGACGCGGTGATAAGTACTCTGCGTTCGGCAGCCAGCGCGAGCATCCGGTTGAGCACCTCGGAGTCCTCGTTCGTGCCTAGCGAGAGGTTGATGACGTCCGCGCCCCACGCGAGGGCGTGGTCTATCGCCGCCGCCACGTCGGTGATATCCCCTATACCTTCAGCGCCAAGCACACGTAAGGGCAAAATCGTCGCGTTAGGTGCCACCTGTAAAACAATGCCCGCGACGCCCGTACCGTGACCGTAGTTGCCGCTCTCGCCCTCCGCTGAGCGCTCCTCTTGAGGGTAGGTGTCACCGTCGACAAAGTCTTTCCACTCGTGACGCGGGGCGAGGCGGTTGGAAAAGGCAGGGTGGTGCAAGTCGATGCCGCTGTCGATCACAGCAACTTTGACACCCGAGCCTTTGCGCGGCGCTAATGCGAGACCGCCGCCGAGGTTGACCTGCCACCAAATATCGGCGTTTTGCCGGGACAGGGTAGGTTCTGAGATGGCGTCAGTTCCACCGGACCAAACATTTTCCCCACCGGACCAAACATTTTCTCCCCCACCCCACACACTCGAGGCCGCCACCTCCGCTTCGGGCGCAGCGACTTCGTCCTGGTTAGGTTCGATAACCGCGCCCTCTAAAGCTTGTGTGCTGAGCGCGCTCTTTCCACTCAGTCCTAAAACCGCGAAGCCCGCTTCGGGACGCCACACGATAACGTCGCCGCCATAGCGCGCTTCGACCTCTGCTTTGAGGCTCGAGGCGTCAATGTCGACGCTCAAAGAGTGAGTATAGGTATCTGTCGTCGGGGTAGCTGGCAACCCAGGCTGAACGCTGCTGCAAGCGGCGAGCAGAACGAGGCTGAGGATAAAGGGGGTGAGCTTACCCACAGGTCCCAAAAGGTTCAAGAAGTATTTCATAACGGTTCTCCTCTGGCGCACGGTTTTTAGCCGCGCTACATGTTGTATATCCTCTAGCATCCCGCTCCTGGCGGACGACGCAAGAGGAAAAACTTACACAGCACGTTCTCCTAGTTCTAAAGTTACCTTTCTAACGTTTAAGAGCATGGGTAATTTGTCACATGGAGCGTTCATCCAACCTTCAGGTAGAGAGGGGCAATGCAGCGGGGTGTAGTGGCGTGGCTAGAGGTTGGCGAGCCTCCAAGTGATAGGCTTGGGCCATGCGTGTTCTATACTCTCCAACGTTAGCGGGGCTCGGAACCCCTCAGCCGAAGCGTTTCAACCACAAATTGACGCACCAGTTGACTCGTAGGTCGACGGTGCGATGACGCCGCCACAAGAGACCCAAGGAGCGCGTGCGCGCTCAGATAGAGGTCCGGGGCAACTCCGGGGCATCAAGCTCACGCCCAGCTACAGCCGCCACGCCGAGGGCTCCGCGCTCGTCGAGTGGGGTCATAACCGCGTGATTGCTACCGTGACGATAGAGAGCAAACTGCCGCCGCACCTGCGCGGTAAAGGCAACAAAAGCGGCTGGCTCACCGCCGAATACGCCCTTTTACCGCGCAGTACACCCGAACGAGTCCAGCGCGAACGGCTCTATTCGGGCGGACGAACGCAGGAGATTCAGCGGCTCATCGGGCGCGCTCTGCGCAGCGTCACCGACTTGACGCTCTTTAACGGCAAAACTCTGACGGTCGATATCGACGTGATCGAGGCGGACGGCGGCACGCGCTGCGCGGGCATCTTAGCGGGCTACGCTGCTCTGCACGACGCGGCAAATAAACTCATTCGTAAGGGGAGTTTAGACGAATGGCCCCTCACCCACGAACTCGGTGCGGTGAGCGTCGGGGTGGTAGGAGGCGTATCCTTAGTAGACCTCGAGTACAGTGAGGACAGCCGCGCCGAGGTGGACTTGAACGTCATCGCCACCGCCGACGGACAACTTGTCGAGGTACAAGGGGGCGGCGAAGAGAGACCTATCCCCGCCGAGACCTACGTGCAACTCGTCGCCTCGGGTATCACCGCCGTGCAGCGTATTTTTGAGCGTATTCGGAGCGATTTGGGATGATCGTGTTAGCGACGGGCAACGCGGGAAAAGTGGCGGAGTTTCGGGAGATTTTAGCAGAACTCAATACAGAAATCGTCTCCGCGAAAGAGGTCGGCGTCACGGAGTTTCCTGAGGAAACGGGTCAAAGCTACCGAGAAAACGCCCTTATCAAAGCTAAGCACGTTGCTTCTCAAATCATTGCCTCGCAGATGGACGCTTTCACATTGGCGGACGATTCCGGCTTAGAAGTCGACGCCCTAAACGGCGAGCCCGGACTCTACTCCGCCAGATTCGGCGGCGACCTCTCCCCTGCGGAACGTGTCACCTATCTTTTGGACAAACTTCGCGACGTACCTGAGAAAAAGCGCGGCGCACGCTTCGTCTGTAGCCTCGTGCTGATTTCGCCAGGAGGAGAGGTCAACTCATTCGAAGGCGTTTGCGAAGGTGAGATTCTATCTGCGCCAAGAGGTCGGGAAGGCTTTGGTTACGACCCCGTTTTTTACAGCTACGACTTGGAGAAGGGCTTTGCTGAGGCGACGAGCGAGGAGAAGCGGCGCGTGAGCCATAGAGGGCGGGCGGCGGAGGGGTTGCTCGAGTGGGCGAAGAAAACATTAGCATTCGGAAGCTGACGATAACAGCCCAACAGACTTCTTTGAGTTAAGATGAGTCAACTAACTTCGCCTTCTGGAGTCTGCTATTAACGTTAATCTCGAGACGCAAATTAGCTCTGAACTGTGGGTAGCTATCGAAGGCTCGTACACGTCGGAGAACTACACGAACGCAATTAAGGATGCAATGAGCTTTCTGACTGACGTTCTTCGCGATAAGTCAGGTTTGGATGGCGATGGCAAAGAGCTTGTCGGCGCAGCATTAGGTTTTGGCAAGGGCAAATCGCCGAGAATTCAGGTCAATAAGCTTCAGACTGATACCGAGAAAAATATACAGATAGGTCTTCAAGAGTTGCTAAAGGGCATGTATTCCTTCGTCCGCAATCCTCGTAGCCACGAACGAGTAGAGGACACAAAGAAAACAGCAGACACGATAATCCTTTTTCTAAATCATCTTCTGGACTTTCTAGGTGAATCCCAGCAGTCATTCACAATAGAGGGTTTTATCTCGTTGGTAACCGATAGGTACTTTGTTAGAGACCAAGACTACGTTGAGGAATTGGTTCAAAAAATTCCTGTGCGAAAACGTAGTGACACAATTATAGAACTTTACAGACAGAAGACTTGGCTGCAGTCTGATAATTTTCAGCCTGTAATAGAAATTTTGTTGAAGAGGCTGTCCGAAAACGAAGTTGATGAATTTCTTCTTGTTGTTTCTGACGAGTTACAGCAGGTACAGGAAGAATACGAGATAAGTCTAGCCGTCAAAGTACTGCCTGCATATCTATGGCCTAGAATTCAAAAGATGCCTCGTCTTAGAGCCGAGAACGCACTTATTGAGGCTGTCGAAGGTGCTACTTACGAACCGGAAAGCAAGTATACTAGCAATACTGATGCAACCTGGATTTCTAATATAGCAGAATATCTTTCTCCACAAAGCAAAAGTAAGCTTGAACAAATCGTGTGGAAAAAACTGCAAAGTGACGATATGGAACATCAGAGTTTCGTGGCACAGTATATGTTGAGTACCCTACTTCATCTCTTTCGGCAACCCTTTCTAATCAATAGATGCGCCAACTATCTTTGTGAGTGTGTAGAAAACGGCAACAAATTTATGGAGGCGCGATTGCCTGCATTTGTAACCTTTGAAGCTCCCAAGGAATGGGAGAAAGAGTTTGAGAAGAGGCTGCCTTCAATGATTTTGTTCTAAAGATTGTTTCTCTATATTTTGATTTTGACACTTCTATGACACTCTTTCAGAATCATTCCGAATAAAATAAAAGGTGTGAACAGACTCGCACTCATAGGCGTCTCACACCGTCGTGGCGGCGCGGCGGCGCTCGAGGCGTGGCAAACCACCTTCACCCCGGAGGTCTTAGCAGAGCTAGGTTTCGCCGAACACGTCGCTATCGTCACCTGCAACCGCTGGGACTTAGTCGTCGTCTTACCGGGCGGCATGACTCTGAATGGCGCAAGAGATATCCTCACGCCGCCGGGTCAGAGCGTGCGCCCTTACGCTTATGTTGAAGACGGCGCGTTGGAGCAGATCACGCGCGTCGCCGCCTCGCTCGACTCCTTAAACCCCGGCGAAGACCAGATTATGGCGCAAGTCCGTGAAGCGTTTAGGGCGGCGCAAGACGCGGGGACGACCGGACCTCGGACCTCGTTCGCGTTCCACATGGCGCTACGCACCGCGAAGAAAGTGCGCCGCGAGGTCGCGCTCGCGCCTCTCAACACCTCTTTGTTTAGCTTAGCGCGCCCCGAGTTGGAGAAGCGCCTGCCGGACCAGGCGAAGGTCGCCATCATCGGTGCAGGCGAGATGGGGACGCTCGCCGCGAAGACGCTGGCGAGCCGCGCGGGTACGGACCTCGTCATCGTGAACCGCAACCCCGAGCGAGCGCAACAACTCTCTAAGCACCTCTCGAGCCCGAACGAGAAGGGCATATGCGTCTCGAGCCTCTCCCTAGCCGACTTCCTGGCGCAGCCGCCTGACGTAGACGCCCTCATCTGCGCCACGCCCGTCAAAGACTTAGTGGATGAAGCGCTGCTGGAGAAGCTCCCCAACCTCAGCATCGCCGTGGACTTAGGCATCCCGCGCAACGTGAACCGCGCGGCGGCGAAAGCCCGCGCGCTGTTCGTGCTGAACGTGGACACGTTGCAGAGCGCCAGCCAGGGGCGGCGCGGCGCGCTGGCGCACAAGTTCGCTGAAGCGGAGAGGATCGTCCAGCTCGAGCTGGACGCCGCTCTATCCAACTGGACCGAGCGGCAACTCGGACCCTCGATCAAAAGGTTACGCGAGATGTACCTGGCGACCATCGGTGACTCCCTCCCGAAAGAGGACGCGGAAAAGCTGGCACACAAGTTCGCGCACGTGCCGATCAAGGGTCTGCGCGCGGTGGCGAGAGAGCACGGCTTAGAGGCGGCGAAGACCTTCTTGACGGAAGCGGGCTTAGCGGAGGGACGCCGTGAGTAGACCCGTGCGCATCGCGACGCGCAAGAGTGACCTGGCGCTCTGGCAGGCGAACTGGGTCAAGGCGAGGCTCGAGTCGCTAGGTCACACCACCGACCTCGTCCTCATCGAGACGCAAGGGGATAAGGAGCAGGATGCGTTCAAGCTGATGCAAGGGCAGGGATTCTTCACCAAAGCGGTGCAAGACGCGGTCAACGCGAACGAGGCGGACGTCGCGGTTCACTCGCATAAAGACCTGCCGAGCGCGCCGATGCCGGGCTTGGAAATCGCCGCCATCAGTGGGCGCGAAGACCCGCGCGACGTACTTCTCGTCCGACCGGACGCTTTTGACCTGGACGCAGCCGATTTACCCCTCAAAGAAAACGCCAAAGTAGGCACGAGCGCCGCCCGTAGGCAGGCGCAACTCCTCTACCTCCGCCCCGACTTGGAGGTTAGGGAGCTGCGTGGCAACGTGCCGACGCGAGTGCAAAAACTTCGCGACGCTCAGTACGACGCGGTTGTGTTGGCGGCGGCAGGGTTAGCGCGTTTAGACCTCGACCTCTCCGATTTGGAGGTGCGCTTTCTCTCACCCGAGCTGTTCGTGCCCGCGCCCGCGCAGGGGGTGTTAGCGCTCGAGTGCCGCCGCGACGACTTCGAGTTAGCCTCCGTGCTGACCGAGCTTCACTCGGTGGAGGCGTATAAGGTCGTCGCCGCCGAGCGCGGGCTCATGGCGATGCTCCAGGGCGGCTGTCAGCTCGCTCTAGGCGCACACGGCGTTCTCAAAAATGGCGAGATTGAGCTGAGCGCCTGGTATGAGGGGGAGCGCGTCACCGTCTCTCATCCATCTTCAGAAGGCGCGGCGTTCTTGGCTTACGAAGCGTTAGGGCGTCCTGCTCCCAAAGTCACCTCGTAAGGTATGAAAATTGCGCTGACCCAATCCGAAGGGCGTTTGGCAGGGCTAGCCGACGCGCTCACGTCATGCGGGCATGAGGTTATTTGCCAGCCGCTCATCCGCACGCAACCTCTTACGAGCGAAGAGGTAAGAGGTCGAGCCGAGAAGCTGCTCTCTTATGATTGGCTCCTCTTTACTAGCCCCAATGCGGTAGAAGCGTGGCACGCTCTAGGTCTACCGTTTCGAAACATCCACCCGAACGTCGGCGTGGTGGGCGAGAAGACGGCTCGAGCTGTCTATTCTTTCGGCGGTAAAGTCTCGCTCACCGGAGAACCGCAAAACGCGGAAGGCTTAGCCGACGCTTTTTTACGACAAGAGGTTAGAGGCAGCGCAGGCTTGCCCCAAGGCAACCGCTCACTCAAAACGCTGCAGGAGAGGTTGGAGGCGCACGGTGTCCAAACTTCCTCCGTGACAATCTACGAAACCGCGACCTGCCCGTGGCGAATAGAACAAGAGGTGGACGCCGTGGTGCTCGCGAGCCCTTCCGCTGCCGAGGCGCTACCCGAGAAGGTCGGAAAGCGCGTTAAACTTATCTCATTAGGACCGAGCACGAGCGAAGCAATTGTCCTAAGAGGTTGGACGTGCGTGCAAGCAGAAGCGCCCAATGCCGACGCCATTTTAAGAACGTTTGAAGAGGTTGAAGAGGTCGCCTAATGACGCTAACGAGAGAGAAAATGCAGCTTAAAGAACGCCCGCGCCGCCTAAGGGGGAGCGCCGCCATGCGCGAACTCGTCGCGGAGACGTTTTTACGCCCCGAGCACTTCATCATGCCCTTTTTCGTCGTGCCGGGAGAAGGCGAGGCGCAACCGATTGGCGCACTGCCCGGCGTGTCGCGCTTCAGCGTGGATACGCTTTTGGGGCAGCTCGAGCGCGCCCTGAACGCCGGCATCAAATCCGCCGTGCTCTTCGGCGTCGTTCCGCAAGGCGAAAAAACCGCTCTAGGTGGAGCCGCCCGCGACCCGCACGGACCCGTCCCTAACGCCCTGCGCGCTGCGCGCCGCGCCTTCGGTGACGACTTGGTGCTCATCACCGACGTGTGCTTATGTGGCTATACCGACCACGGACACTGCGGACTCTTGAAGGAGACGCCTCGAGGCTTGAAGGTGGACAACGACTCGAGCCTCCCCGCTTTAGCCGAGATGTCTTTGGTCCACGCCGAGGCGGGCGCGGACATGGTCTCACCCTCTGACATGATGGACGGGCGCGTGGGCACTATTCGCAGCGCATTAGATAACGCGGGACATGAAGAGGTCGGTATCCTCTCATACGCGGTCAAGTATGCTTCCGCCTTCTATGGACCGTTTCGTGAGGCAGCGGGCTCTGCGCCGAAGCAGGTATCATCTGGTCAGGACGAGATGATACCTCCAAAAACCCGCCAGGGCTATCAGATGGACCCCCGGAACTCACGCGAAGCCGTGCGCGAAGCTGCCCTAGACGAAGCCGAAGGCGCGGACATGCTCATGGTCAAGCCCGCGCTGCCCTACTTGGATGTGCTAGCGCAACTCCGCAGACAGACCACGCTGCCCGTCGTCGCCTACAACGTCTCGGGCGAGTACGCCATGCTCAAAGCGGCGGCGGCGGCGGGCGCGTTAGACGAGGCGGCGGCGGTGCGTGAGAGCTTGCTCTCTATTCGCCGGGCAGGAGCAGACCTTATTATCAGTTACCATGCTTTAGACGCGGTTGAGAAGGGGTGGGTGTAGAGGAGCAATGAGTTAAAAGCAATGAGCAATGAGTGAAAGTCAAAAGCTTTTAACTCATTGCTCGCCGTGCCGTCCAGCTCGACTGGATTGCTCGTTTCTCATTGCTCGCTTTTTATGACCTCCCGCCGCGTCACCCGCATCGCTTTTGGCGTCATTATCGTGTTCGTGTTGGCGCAGGTGGTCTGGTGGATCATCTTTCAGGCGCGTTACATCGGCGGCGTGACGGAGGCAACGCTGAAGAATTGGCGGCAAGATGCGGCGGCGGTCAATGCGCTCTTAGAACGTTCGCCGAGGGACGCTGCGCTGATTAAAGAGGTCCAGCGAGACTACCCGCACTTGGCGTTCCAGGAGGGGCGTTTTGTGCTGGATAGAACCGCTGTGCAGACCTTCACCAGCGAGCAGCGCGGCTACATCCGCATGTTCGCCTTTGAAGGTCCGTTCTTCGGTCTCGTCGTCCTAACAGGTCTTTTCATCATCGCCATGAGCTTGCGAGCGGAGCGCGAACTAAAAAGGCGGCAGCAAAACTTTTTGAATGCAGTGAGTCACGAATTCAAGACGCCTCTCAGCACCCTCCGTCTGCTCGTCGAAACGGCGCTCTACCGCTCCCTCAAGCCCGAGAAGCAGCGCGACTATTTAGAGCGCATGGAGCGCGAGCTGACCCGCTTAGAGGCGACCAGCGAGCAGGTCTTAGCGTCGGCTAGGCTCGAGCAGCGCACCACCCAACCCCTGCAAGAGACCGAACTCAACAGCGCTGTGCAGAGCATCGTGAGTCAGATGCGCGGCAGTTTGGAGGCGCGGGGGGTCGTGCTCGAGACCACTTATACCGGCAGCCCACTTCCCGTCTCTCTCGACCTCAACGCGCTCAGTATCGTCCTCAACAACCTCTTGGACAACGCCGCTAAATACAGTGGTCATGAAAAGCGCGTGCGCGTGCGCCTCGAGGCGAAGCGGCACGTCGCCGCTATTCACGTGGAGGATGAGGGCGTCGGTTTAGACCCCAAAGAGGTGCGGCGCGTGTTCGACAAGTTCTACCGCGTCGGCAACGAGCTGACCCGCGAGTCTACAGGTGTCGGCTTGGGGCTCCACCTCGTCAAGTCTCTCACCGAAGCGATGAACGGTTGGGTGCGCTGCGAGTCGCCTAACCCCGCGACGGGTAAGGGAAGCCGCTTTAGCGTGGTGTTTCCGAAGCGCGTTGGGGCGTCCGCTGCTACTTCGGTGATAGAAAAGACAGCAATGAGGTCCGAGCGATGAGCAATGAGTTGAAAGTTTTTTACTTTCAACTCATTGCTCGCCGCCCTTATCGCTTTCTAAACTGAGAATTTAACTATGAATCTATCCCCCAATTCAACCATCCTCATTATCGAAGACGAACCCACCATCGCGGACATCTTGGCTGAAAACTTGAGCGAAGAAGGCTATGACGTGGAGGTCGCGCCTGACGGCGACGCGGGCTTGCAGACGTGGCGCACCCTCCAGCCGAACCTCGTTGTGCTGGATGTGATGCTGCCCTACAAAAGCGGCTACGAGGTCTGTAAAACGATGCGCGAGGGCGGCGATACGACGCCCGTCCTCTTTTTGAGCGCCAAAGGTCAACCTGAAGACCGCGTGCAGGGGCTTCTCGCCGGGGGTGACGACTACCTCCCTAAACCTTTTCACCTGCCCGAATTTTTGCTCCGCGTGCAGAACATGTTGCGCCGCCAAGATTGGGGGCGTGAGGCGCAGAGTAGGCAAGTTCAGGATGAGCGTCCAACCGAGGCGACTCTCGCGTTTGGCGGGCATGAGGTCAACTTCCGCACCTGGACGGCAGCGTTGGCAAATGGCACGAACGAACCTCTGGGCGAGCGCGAATTGGGCATTCTCAAGCTCCTCGCTGAACGGGAAGGGGAGGTGGTGAGCCGCGATGACATCTTGGATGAGGTTTGGGGCGACGACGCCTTCCCGAGTAGCCGCACCGTGGACAACTTCGTGGTGCGGCTGCGTAAGCTTTTCGAGCCAGAACCCTCGAGCCCGGTCTACTTTCACACGGTGTGGGGCGTGGGGTACAAGTTTACGCCGGAAGGACGGGATGATGTCTAAGAGTAAAAAAATCTCTCGGCAAGAATTTCTTACTCTTACGCAACCTATTATTGGTCTACCCATTTCGAGAACGCACGAAGGCTACTACACAACTGCTCTATTTCACTTTGGTGATCTCACAAAGCATACGTTTCGAGCGGGTCGAAGCTTCTACAAGAGCGAAGCCAGGGTAATGCTCGAGCATCACTGGCGCGTCGAGAAAGGCAACACCATTTGGTTCTCGAGCCGTAGTTGCGTTACCAAGCGAGAGAAAGGTTTAGCAAGCCTCAAAGGAAAATTGGTGCGCAGTCTCTCTACCGAAGGTCGGTTGCCCGAGTTGGTTGTAGAACTGTCAGATGACACATGGGTTAAATCCTTTGGTTTAGAGGAGGAACACCCTACGTGGACGGTCTTTCTCAAAAAGGGTAGCTGGATAAGCTCGCAGTCTGGTGAGCTTTTGCTCGAGTTGTCTCAGGAGAATTGAACCGCTATGAATAAACATTTGCAATACGATAAAGACACTTTCCCTGACTTCTTGGAGCACACCCTTCACACTGCCACCGACTTCCTGACCTCTTTAGAGGATAGAAGCGTCGCCGTTTCTCCAAAAGAACAGGACTACAGACCTCTTCCGACCGAAGGACTAGGTGCGGAGAAAGCGCTCTCAGACTTCATGACCCGCTACGGCGACGGGCTTTCAGGCAGTGCAGGGGGGCGCTATTTCGGTTTCGTAACGGGCGGCGCGACGCCTGCGGCACTAGCGGGCGACTGGCTCACCTCGGCGTTCGACCAGAACGCGACGGGCTACGGCGACTCGGTTGCGCCCCTTGTCGAACTCGAGACCATAGCCATGCTCCGCGAGCTATTCGGTTTACCGGAAGGCTTCAGCGGCGCGTTCGTCACGGGCGCGACGATGTCGAACTTTACGGGCTTGGCATTGGCGCGGCAGTGGGTGGGCAAAGAGCGCGGTGTAGACGTAGCGGAAGAGGGCTTGCTCGAGCCTATCCCTGTATTGGCAGGAACGGCGCACTCATCCGTATATAAAGCGCTGGCGATGTTGGGAATGGGACGAAAGAGCGTGGAGAAAGTTGCCTGTTTAGAAGGGCGTGAAGCGGTGGATGTGACGGCGTTGGAGAGGCGGCTCGAGTCACTCCAACAACCCTGCATCGTGGTCGCGAGCGCGGGCACGGTCAATACCGTAGATTACGACGACATTGCTGAGGTTGCTGAGTTGAAAGAAAAGTACCCCTTCTGGCTCCATGTAGACGGCGCGTTTGGTGGCTTTGCAGCAGTGTCTTCAAAAACCACGCACCTCGTTGCAGGTTGGGAGCACGCTGACTCGATCACGGTGGACAACCACAAATGGCTCAACGTTCCTTACGACTCCGGTGTCCTCTTTACACATCACAAAGCGCTACAAACCGAAGTCTTTCAAAACGCCGCCGTCTATTTGGGCAACCCCTCTGATGAGCCGAACTTCGTGCACCTCACGCCGGAGAACTCGAGGCGTCTACGCGCCCTAAGTGCCTGGATGACGCTGCAAGCGTATGGGAGAGAAGGCTACCGTGAGATGGTGGAGCGCTGCTGTGACTTAGCTGAGCAAATGGGGGAATGGTTAGGGACCTCTTCCGACTTCGAACTGCTCGCGCCCGTGCAGATGAACGGCGTCTGCTTCACCTTGAGCGGCGAACCTACTTTTGACAACATCAGTGCTTATTTGAAGAGGTTGAGTGACGCGGGCGAGGTCTTTCTGACGCCCACAGACCTCTTCGGTACACCGGCAATTCGCATCTCTATTAGCAACTGGCGAACCGAACAGCGCAATGTAGAGCGTGCCTGGAGCGCTATGCAACGCGCCCTCAAACCTGAAAGAATCGAGGTATGAGCTTATTTTTAGACGCTGCCAACGGCGCAGACACCCCCCGCGCCCCCATCTGGATCATGCGCCAAGCTGGGCGCTACCTACCCGAATACCGCGCCATCAAAGAGAAGTCCAACTTCTGGGAGATGTGCCGCACGCCCGAATTGGCCGCCGAAATCACCCTGCAACCGGTTCGCCGCTTCGGGCTAGACGCCGCTATTCTTTTTCAAGACATCATGACGCCGCTGCCGCCGATGGGCGTGAAAATCGACTTTCGCCCCGGTCCCGTTTTCGAGGAGCCGGTACGCTCAGAAGGGGCAGTAGACGCCCTGCATGTTCCTGAAAAGGACGAGATTGCGCCCTACGTTGCCGATGCGATTAAACTCATCCGCGCTGACGCTCCGGTCCCCCTCATCGGCTTTGGCGGCGCACCGCTGACGCTCGCGACCTACATGATTCAGGGCGGCGGCTCGAAAGACTACGAGGACTTCCGGCAATTTTTGCGCTACGCACCCCAGGCGGCGCATAGGTTGCTAGAGAAACTCACCGAGGTCTCGATTCGATATCTTACGATGCAGATCGAAGCGGGCGCACAAGCCGTGCAGCTTTTCGACTCCTGGGCGGGGCTGCATACCGCGCGAACTTACGCCGAATTCGCCAAGCCCTACAATCAACGTGTCTTTGACGTCCTCGCCTCTTACGACATTCCGCGTCTCTACATCGCCGTGGACGCGCTGCACCTCTACAACGAAATCAAAGACCTCGCCTGTGAAGTGGTGAGTGTGGACTGGCGCGTGCCGCTCTCGCAAGTGAGACCGCTGCTGCCCGGTAAGACCTTGCAGGGCAACTTGGACCCCGCCGTTTTACTCGCGCCCGAAGAGGTCGTGACCGAGGAGGCGGAGCGTGTGCTGCGTGAAGGCTTGGGCGGCGCGCACATTTTTAACCTAGGGCACGGCATTATGAAGCAGACCGACCCCGAGAAGGTCAAGCATTTGGTGGAGACGGTGAAGGCGTTTGACAGGCGTACGGTTTTAGCGCAGTAAGAGGTCGGCTCGAGCTTACACAATACGTTGTGTGATAAAATCAGGCATGGCGACGAACTTACAGATTGACGACGAATTGCTGCTCGAGGCGCAAAAACTAGGCGACTTCAAAACCAAAAAGGAAACGGTCAACCAGGCGCTTAGAGCGTTTATCGAGCATCACAAGCAGTTGGAGATATTGGAACTCGAGGGGCAAATTGAGTATTACGACGATTACGACTACAAAAAACAGCGACAAAGGCGGTAAGTGTGGCGGTGAAGGTCATCGTTGACACCTCGGTGTGGTCACTCTTTTTACGGCAGCGCAACCGCCCTGAACTAGAGGTTACCGCGCTAAAAAAACTTATCCGTGAACAGCGCGTGCAGATGCTCGGTATCGTTAAGCAAGAGTTACTGTCTGGTATCAAAGAGTCAGGGCGCTTCGACAAATTTCTTTCAGTTTTAGGAGGCTTTCCTGACCTCCTCGCAAGTAGCCACGATCACCTTACGGCTGCAACATGCTATAACACCTGCCGCGTCAAAGGGATTCAGGGCTCGGCGGCTGACTTCTTGGTTTGCGCTCAGGCGATCAATCATGATTTGCCCTTGCTCACGACGGACAGAGATTTTACCTATTTCGCGGAACATCTGCCGCTTGACCTCTATTCAGAAAGGCTCAACTGATGTCCACTCGCCGCGAGCGCGTCGTCGCCCTCATGCGTGAGGGACAAGAGAAACTTATCGCTACGTTCGAAGAGATTGACGGCGAGGGTACATTCAAGCCGCACACCTGGACGCGTCCAGGTGGCGGTGGCGGCTGGGCGAGAGTCTTGGAGGGCGGCAACGTCTTTGAGCGCGCGGGTGTCAACTACTCCGTTATTCAGGGCGACCAAGTTCCGCCGAGCCTCGCCGCGCAGCATCCCGGTACCGACGGCAAACCCTATTTTGTAACGGGTATCTCGATGGTTTTACACCCACGTAACCCTTATGCGCCTGCTTTTCACGCGAATTACCGCTATTTCGAAGTGGGCGAAGCAGGTGACGAGAGCGAGGTGTGGTGGTTCGGCGGCGGCGCAGACATGACGCCGAACTATCCCTTTACCGAAGATGCTATTCACTTTCACCAAACGCTCAAAGCGCAGTGCGACCGTCATCCGGTAGGCGACTACGAGACACTCAAAGAGACGTGCGACCGCTACTTCTATATCAAGCACCGCCACGAGATGAGGGGCATCGGCGGTATCTTCTTCGACGAGCTTTCACCCGTCAAAGAGGGCGATTGGGAGACGAATTTTGCGTTTGTCGAGGACGGCATTCAGACGATTTTAGAGGCGTACCCGCCCATCGTTCGCAAGCGCATGAATGTTCCTTACGGTGAACGCGAAAGACAGTGGCAACTCTACCGGCGCGGGCGCTACGTCGAATTCAACCTTGTGTATGACCGGGGCACGCTCTTCGGCTTGCAGACCAACGGCAATATCGAAGCGATTTTGATGAGTATGCCCCCTTACGCGCACTGGACCTTCGGTTATCAGCCCGAAGCGGGCACGCCAGAAGCGGAAATGCTTTCGTTTTTACAGCCGAGGGATTGGGTAGGGGAGCCGGTCAGCTAGTCAGCATCGTTCATCCAGCCCTGTGCCCTTCGGGTATGACTGGACTTCAGCGAGTCAGGAGCGAAAACCTGACACAGGTTAGAGCAAAGCTCAGTAGACTCTTAGCCTTCACCTGTGCTGACTAGCTGAAATGCTAAAATACCTCATGCTTAAACCTCACTCTTTCACCGTAGACGACTTTATGGTCATGGTCAACGCGGGGCTTTTTGAGGACCAACGTGTTGAACTTCTTGGTGGGATGATCGTTGACATGAGCCCTCCCGACCCTAAGCATGAATTTTCTATTGATGTGCTAACCGAGAAACTTGCTCACACCTTCTATGAACAGGCACTGGTGCGCGTTCAGAATTCAGTGGATGTAGAGTTGCCTGAATGGTTGCCGCAGCCTGATGTGGCTCTTGTTCAACGGAGGGACTATTCTGTGACGCGACCCAAGCCAGCGGACATCTTTTTGCTGATCGAAGTCGCCAACACCTCTCTCAAGCTTTTAGGTCGCAAACGCAGTATCTACGCGAGGGTCGGTATCAAAAATTACTGGGTAGCTGATATTAGCGCCGAACGGTGGACCATTCACCGCGAGCCCAAAGGCGAGCGATACGAAACAGTTTTTGAGGTTCCTTTTGGCGAAGCGTTTGCGCCCTTAGCCTTTCCTGAGCACGTTCACGTGTGGCTCTAAGCGCTCATACCGAATGATTCTCGTCTATGTTCAGCATTTTTTGAGCAAAGAGGGATACGATTACTTTCCAATTTGACTAGAGGAAACCGCCAACGCGCTCCGCTCGTTCGAGGGGTTTATCGCGGTGAAGCAGCTTACGCACGTCGAAGAACCCGAAGGGTGCTATCTAAAGCAGTTCACAGAAGTACTGAATTGGAATAGCGCAAGTCTCAGTTCGAAGAACTAGCGGGATTTCATTCAAGAATATGCGTGCTCGTCGGTGTTCTCCAGCGTAAGACTGGCTCAAACCAAATGATACTTGCTATAACGCTCGAGTTCACCTCCTTAGACCTCTTGCGCCTTTGGTCGAACCGAGCCCACGACGCGCTCATCGGGACAACGCACATTAAACATGAGCTACAACGCCGAACTCAATCCGCCAGAATTCCGCCGCCTACTCGCCAACCGATGTTTCCCATTGACACTTTGCACGAAAGGTGCTCAACAACGCTCAACTTCCCTTGGTGGCACAAGTATTTTACGATTCTTTCAGTAGGCCCAGAGCGCGCTGTAATAACGCACCTCTCAAGAAGGTTGCGCAACCCTAAGTCGGAGCACGAGCTACCCCTTAACCGACCCCGCCAGCAAACCCCGGATGAAGTAACGCCCTAAAATAATATAAATTAAGAGCGTCGGCAGCGCCGCTAAAATCGCTCCAGCCATCGGCAAGTTCCAGTCTACCGCTTGCCCCCCCGCAAGCTGCGCGAGCGCTACCGTAATCGGCTGTGAACTCTGCCGCGTCAAGGTGACGGCAAAAAGGAATTCGTTCCAGACCTGCGTGAATTGCCAGATGATGACGACGACGAAACCCGAAATAGAGAGCGGAAAGATGATGCGGCGGTACAGCCCAAAAAAGCCTGCGCCGTCAATCTTAGCGGCTTCCAACATCTCGTCGGGAATCTCCGCGTAGAAGTTGCGGAAAATCAGCGTGGTGATGGGCAGCCCGTAAACGATGTGCGTCAGGATAAGCCCCCACAGTGAACCGTAAAGCCCCAAGTCGCGCAAGAACTCGAAAAGCGGAATCAGCACGCTCTGATACGGGATGAACATGCCAAAGAGAATGAGCGGAAAGACGACATTCGCGCCTGGAAAGCGCCATTTGGAAAGAATGTAGCCGTTCATCGAGCCGAGCAAAGCTGCGCCCAACGTCGCCGTAACCGTAAGAATCAGGCTGTTGAGCAGCTTGGGCGCGAACGCCTCCCACGCTTCCGCGAAGGATTGCCAGTACCAAACTTCGGGCAAGCTCCAAGTGTTGGCGAGGTTGATCGCGGCGGGTTCTTTAAGGCTCGTGACGATAACGAGGTAGACAGGCAGCAAGAAGAAGAGCGTAGCGATACCTAAAAGAAGATAGACAATCCAGCGCCCTGAGCTGCGCCCTTTACCTGTTTGCACCTCTTGTTTCGTCGCCGTTTTCTGCGCCGTACTCACCGCCTCACCTCCCCGCGCAAGCTGGTGTAGAGATAGGGAATAATCACCGCCGCCACCATAACGAGTAGCACAACCGCGATCGCCGCGCCTTCCGCAAACTGATTCGCCCTAAAAGAGCGCAAGTACATGAGAAGCGCAGGCACGTCCGTCGTCGCGTTGTCCGCGCCCGCCATCGCGAAGATGAGGTCGAAGATTTTCAAGCTGATGTGACCCAAGATGATCATCGCGGAGAGTGTAATGGGCGCAAGTAAGGGGAAGATGACGTGGCGGTAGAGCTGCACTTCAGTTGCGCCGTCCACCCGCGCCGCCTCGCGCAAGTCGTCGGGGATGCCGCGCAGCCCTGCCAAATAGAGCGCCATCGTGTAGCCCGACATCTGCCAGACCGCCGCCATGATGATACCGATGAAGGCGAGGTTAAAGCCGTGCGTCTCGCTGAAAGGGAGCAACTTGGCGGAGCGAGCGCCGGTGAGTAGCCAAACGATGAGCGCTGCCGCTGAAATACCCGCAATCAAGGTGCGCTGAGTGTTACCACTGCGAAAAGCGCGAAACGCCACCCAGAGCAAGACGAGCGCAACCAAAGCCCCCGTGTAAAGATGAAGATTTTGCCAGTTGAACTGCCAAATCTGCTCACGACTCGCGAGCCAGCGAAATTCGCCGCTAGGCAGTCCAACCGTCGTCGGCAAGACGTTGACGCCCCCTTGCGGCTGCAGCATCCAGCGCCAGATGGTGCCGGTGACGATGAACGCCAAGGACATAGGGAAGAGGAATATCGTGCGGAAAAAGCCCTCGCCGCGCACGTTTTGCTCGAGTAAAATCGCTAATAGCAGCCCCACACCTAAGCAGCCCGCTAAGAAGAAGATAGTGAAGAAAAAAGTGTTGACCAAATCCTGCCGAAAACGCGCGTTGGTCGCGCCCGTAAAGAGCCGCTCGTAGTTGGCTAAGCCGACGAACTCGAGCTTAGGGTTGAGCGCCAACGCCTGCGCGGGGTCTTGCCCCCAGTTCGACAGCGACACCCAAAAGGTTTGCCCGATAAAGCCGTAAACAAAGATACCCAACAAGATAAGCGAGGGTAAGAGCATTACGATAGCGGTGAATTTGTCGCGGTAGTTTTTCATGGTGATCCGTCTCTTGACAGTGACGAGTTGAAAGCTGTAAGCGAGATAGAAGCAACGAGCAATGAGCTGAGAGAAAAGGACTGAGGACTGAGGACTGAGATTTGGTCTTTACTTTTCTCTCAGTCCTCAGTCCTTTAACCTTTTTACTATTGCTCGTAACTCATTGCCGTCTTAGTTGCCGATTCCCGTCTGCGACGCGATTTCTTGCGCGGCGTTCGCCGCCGCTTCAGGGTTGCGTGAGCTTAAAAAGCTCTCCATGACGCTGGCAAATTCACTCATGAAGGTCTCGTTGGCGACTGCGCCGTGCACGAGCGAGCCGACCTGGGTGTTTTCCTGATAGTCCTCAGCGGCGGACTGCGAGTAGGCGTTGTACTGGCTCAAGTCGCTGTCTAGGCGCGGCGAGATGGAGCCTTTGAGTGGGTTAAAGGTGTCTTGCCCTGCTTGCGAACCTACCAGCCTCAGCCACTCTCTAGCGTTCTCGGGGTGCGGCGCGCCGACGGGCAAGCCGAACGAGTCGGACAAGAGCATGAAGTTGCCTTCCGTACCGGGTGACGCCGCCCAGCCGAAGCCTTCGTTCGGAGTGAGTTCGAGCGTTGTGCTCATATAACCCGCTGCCCAGTCGCCCATCACGTTAAAGGCGGCGTCGCCGTTCGCGACGCGGTCAGTGGCTTGCTGCCAGCTTAGACCTGAGGCGTCCTCGTTGGTGCAGTCCAGAATCTGCCCGAAGGTCTCCCAGACGCTCACCACTTCGGGGTCGGTGAAGGAAAGTTCGCCGTCCCAGAGCCTTTGGTAGTTCTCTGTACCCAGCGTCGCGAGCGCTACCGACTCCCAGAGGTGCTGCTGCGTCCAGTTTTCGCCGACGACCAAAGGCGTCACGTTTTGCTCCTGCAGAGCGGGACAGGTCGTGTTAACGAACTCGTCCCAGCCTGAAGGCACGCTGACGCCCCACTCCTCTAGGTTGCTCGGTACGTACCACATGACGTTCGAGCGGTGGATGTTCACGGGCACGCTCCAGATACCGTTCTCGGTGCTGATGAGGTCGATTAAGCCCTGCGGGAAGGCGTCCATCCAGCCCTGCTCCTCGAAGAGCGGGGTGAGGTCTTCCATGCGCTCCGCCGTGACCCAAGTGCCGATGAGTTCTTGTCCGGCGTGGACCTGGAACGAGTCGGGCGGGTCGCCGCCCAACATGCGCGTTTTAAGAACAGCGCGCGCGTTCACGCCCGAACCGCCCGCGACGGTGGCGTTGATAACTTCGGTATTGTCGTACTCCTGCTGATATTGGTCGATCAGCGCTTGCAGTGCCGGACCCTCGTCGCCCGCCCACCAGGAGAAGATTTCCAGCTCTTCTTGGGCGTAGGCAGCGCCCAAGAGTAGGGTGAGAAGTAGCATAGATAGTCGTTTCATTGCGTCTCCTTTTCTGATTGCACAAGGTTTTGAGACTCGAGAGACAAGAAGTCAGTCCTAGTCCAGCGAACGGTTCGCTCTGTGGTCGCTCAAAGTCGTTCGTTAGAGCTAATTTCGCTACACCTAACGCCGTCAAACCCAGGGTTGAGCGGTCTTCTTAATCTGCTCGAGTTGTAACCTTCACTCCTCAGCATAGCGCGTTTTTGTTGGCGGGTAAAGAAGCTTGCTAAGCTGAGTACACATTCATGAAGAGGTGATAGGTATGCGGGTAGAAAGAGAATTCTGGGGCGAGGTGGACGGCGAGGCGGTGAGCCTCTTTACGCTAGGTACCGGGAATGGTCTGAGCGCCAAGATAACGAACTACGGCGGCGTTTTGACTGAGCTGCACGTGCCGGATAAGCGCGGCGAGACATCTGACGTGGTGCTCGGCTTTAAGACGCTAGAAGCGTATAGGTCTGAGGCTTACAAGCAGAGCAGTCCCTACTTCGGCGCACTCGTCGGGCGCGTCGCCAACCGCATCGCTGGGTCGCAGTTTACTCTTGGAGAAGAGGGCTATACGCTCGCGGCGAACGAAGGGAAGCATCATCTGCACGGAGGCGCTCGAGGTTTCGATAAGCGGGTTTGGCAGGCTCAAGTGTTAGACGAAGGGCTCGAGCTTCGCTACACCTCACCGGACGGCGAGGAGGGGTATCCGGGTCGGCTCGAGGTCAGCGCCCTTTACACCCTGAAAGCGGACCGCTTGAGGCTCGAGCTGCGCGCCACCACAGACCGATCCACGCCCGTCAACCTCACGCAGCACAGCTATTTCAACCTTGCCGGAGAGGGTTCGGGAAATGTCCTGGACCACGAGTTGACGCTGAACAGCCACCTCTACACGCCAACGGATGAAACTTCGGTTCCGACGGGAGAAATTTTGACGGTTAAAGAAACGCCGTTTGACTTCGCCAATGCGAAGAAAATAGGCGCGGATATTGAGCATCCGGATGTGCAGTGCATCTCTGGCAGCGGTTATGATACGAACTTTGTCGTTCGCTGGTGAAAGAGGTCATTTGCGTTTTGCGGCGCGGCTCCACGACCCGGCTTCAGGACGAGTGATGGAACTCTACACGACGCAGCCAGGACTACAATTTTACAGCGGTAACTTTTTAGAGGGAAGGCTGAGGGGCAAAAGCGGCGCGGTATACGAGAAACACGCAGGGGTGGCGCTCGAGCCCCAACACTATCCTAACACTATCAATATCCCGCATTTTCCCAGCGTGATTTTGCAACCGGGGGAGGTCTACCGCCACATTATTGAGTACCGATTTTCAGCGGTGTAGGGCCTTTCGCCCTACCAAGTCGGACCGCTACTTCATCTACGTGCGCTATAAATAGGCATGATCGGTTTACTCGTTTTCGGCGCTCTCGTGCTGTCCCTCTTCGCCGCCTCGTGGACCCTAGTGCGGCTTTACCGGACCCACGTCGAGGTCGGCTCAGCCCTCTGGAACGCACACCAGGTCGCCTTGCGAGAAGACCTCGCGAAATTCTCATCACGCGCAGCGTCAGCACAAGAGGTGCGTGAATTCGAGGCGAAAGAGCAGGTTTATCTGCGGCGGCTCGAGCTGCAATATGAGAAGGACGTGTTCGCGGATGAGGTCGAGCGGTTGCGGGCGGAGCGGTTGGGGCAGGAGCGGAGGTTAGAGGCAACCCAAGCCTACGACGCCTTGAAGCGGGACGCTTACTGAGACCGCGTCCAGGGTTCGGTGACCTCGCCGAGCAGGAGCGGTCTCACCTCACCGATGAGGTAGAGGCTGCCTGCCACCACGATGACCTCACCGGGCTGGCTTTTCGCCAGAGCCAACCCCAGCGCCTCTTGAGGCGTCTCGCTCACGACCGAAGGTTGCCATGATGAAGTGAGTTCGTGGGGAGGCGTTCCCCTCGGGCTCAGGCTCGCCTTGGTCAGGATAACCTCTCTAGTCAACTCAGAAAGCGCCGCGCTCATCTTCTGAACCTCTTTGCCGACCGCTACGCCGAAGATGAGGAGTACGTTCTGGACACCCAACGCGCGGAGTGTGCGCGCGAGGGCGAGCGCGGCTTCTTCGTTGTGCGCGCCGTCGAGTAAGAAGGTTCGCCCTTCGTAGGGGATGGGCTCGAGCCGCCCCGCCCACCGCGTTCGCGCCGCGCCATGCCGAATCGCTTCGTCAGGTACACCCAAACGTTGCGCCGCCGCCGCCGCCAACGCAACGTTTCTCGCCTGATGGGTGCCGAGTAGGGGCGTGTGAACGCTGAGCTGACCGTGTGGACCCCAAAGACTAACCTCTAAGCCCTGCCAGCCTAGGTCTCGATACGCTAATTTCATCTCGTCTTCAAAAGACCAGAGCGTCGCCCCCTTGCTCTGCGCTTCGCTCTGCAACGCCTGCAGCGCTTCGCCCCGCGCGCCCGTCAAACAGAGGTTTTCGGCGCGCATGATGCCCGCTTTCTCGACCGCGATTTCCTGCACGCTCCCCCCCAAAATATGCGTGTGGTCGAGCGAAATCCCCGTGATGACGCTGAGCGAGGGCTCTAAAACGTTCGTCGCGTCGAAGCGCCCGCCTAGCCCGACCTCCATCACCGCGAGTTCAGCGTCCGCTTGCGCAAAGAGCAAACAAGCGAGCGCTAGAACTGCTTCAAAAAAGGTCGCTCCCGTCTCCTCTACCGCGGGCTTCATCTTTGCTAGCGTGTTCAGCACGTCCGTCATGGCTGGCTGCTCACCGTCTACCACGAACCGCTCGGTGAAGGTGCTGAGGTGCGGGCTGGTGAAGAGCGCGGTGCGTCTTCCCGACGCGCTCAGCATACTTGCTAATGTGCTCGCCGTGCTCCCTTTGCCGTTCGTGCCGCCTATGAGCACGCTGTCGAAATGGCGCTGCGGGTTGCCGAGGGCGTGTAATAGGGCGCGGGGTCGCGCTAGCCCCGGCTTAATCCCGAAACGCTGCCGCGCGAAGAGCCACGCCAAGAGGTCGGTATCTCGTTGCAGCGAGGGGTTAGAAGCGCTCATCGACCTCTTTAAGCCGTGACGCTTCTGCGTCGCCAGCGGGCGCGTGGTGCCGCGCGACGATCTCCGCTACGCGCGCGTCGCCGCCCGCTGCACGGATCATCTGTGCGCCGTAGCGACCGTGGTGACGCTTCATCTGCCAGAGCCCGCGCACGCCCGAAAAGCGCGGCTTTGCAGGGATTTGGGGGGGCGTATAGAGCGCCGCTAGAATGCGGCTGAGCGGATTATAAGAGGCTTTCGTCTTGCCGACATCGTGGAGGAGCGCCGCTCGCAAAAGCTCGAGCGAAGCGTCGGGGAAGCCAACGAGCAAAGCTTTCGTGACGGTGCAAGCGTGGTCGCGGTCACGCACGTCCATCTGCATGTAGAGCCCATACTCTTCCGCTGAGAGCAGCCGTTTCGCAAAGCGGTCGTCCGCATGAGCGAGCTGGGGGACGAGGGCGACGGTGGTGCGCCAAAACGTATTTTTAAGCCAGGTCGCGCTCTGCACGGAGCTACTATAACGCACCGCGAAGACGGTGGCTGTGCTTGATGAGCAAAATAGAAGCAACGAGCAATCCAGTCGAGCTGGACGAACGGTAAGTGAAACCCTTTAGACTCATTGCTCACCGTTCGTTCCTTCGGAGACTGCGTAACCAGCTCGACTGGATTGCTTTTAACTCGTTACTTTCTTCACCTCCCACACCGACTTGCGCCTCCCTGCTGTATGCTGATTTATGATGGATGTTCTCAACCTTTATAGAGAGACGGGGGCGTATTTAGAGGGGCATTTTCTGCTCGCCTCGGGGCGTCACTCGCCTAAGTTCTTGCAGTCTACGACGGTGTTGCAGTACCCGCAGCACGCCGAAGCCGTCGGCAGCGCTTTAGCCCAGAGTTTTGATAAAACCTTAGACGATGTTCCCGCGTTTGTCCTCGGTCCGGCGATGGGCGGCGTCGTACTTGCTCATACGGTCGCCAAAGCGCTCGGCTGCCGCGCGCTGTTCGCCGAAAAGGACGGGATGGGCGGCATGAAGATTCGTGAGGCGTTCGAAATCGTGCAGGGAGAGATCTTCGTCGCGGTGGAAGACGTGGTGACGACGGGCGGCAGCTTGCGAAAGTCCATCCACGCTGCCGAAGCTAAAGGCGGCACCTGCGTCGGCGTCGGGTGCATCATCGACAGAGGCACCTCTAATATGACCCTCACTGCGCTCCAAACGCTCTCATTTCCCACCTATCCCGCTGACGACTGTTCCTTGTGCGCCCAGGGCGTACCCCTCGAGGATATCTAACCTTATGATTCTAAAAAATCCTATCCCTTACCTCTTTATTTTTCTACTCGCTCTCTCGACCTTCGCCTTAGGTCAGTCCCCTGAAGCGGCGGCGGATAACGCGGTGCGTGAGTGGTTGGACCAACCGCCCACCAATCTGAGCACCCTTTCAGGGCTCCCACCCGAGCAACTCTGTCAGCAGTTGCCTTCCCTTTTAGGGAGCCCGCCTCCACCCGAAGGCACGCGGGTCAACTTTGGTGACAGGGTCGAGCGCGAGACGGGCGCGGGCGGTACGCGCCGCTACACCTATCCCGTCGCCTTTCCGAGTGAGCGCTTGGAGGTCTTAGAAGTTACCCTCGAGCAGCAAGAGGGTAGCTGGACCGCTTCTGATATCGGCGTGCAAACCGAGGGCGGCGGCACGATTCCGCGCGTTTTTCAGCAGCCCTTAACGGCGTGGGTATTTATCGTTTTCAGCCTCTACTTCGTGTATTTGCTCGTGCGCCCGTCCTTCTTCCGGCGCTGGCTTGCCGAGGGGTGGGCGCTGCTCAAGGGCTACCGCGCGCTCGTTATCGGCACGTTCGTCGCGATGTTCGGGCTTTTTGCGGTCGGGTTGGGCATCGGGGCGGGTCTTCCGCCCGTATGTCAGACGGCGATTTCAAACGTTGTGCAAACCACCGTCGAAGAACTCGGCGCGGCTGAGGCATATGGCAGCGGCAACGTGGGCCGAGCCGCCGTGGTGACGCTCTACCAAAACTTCGTGATGGGCACGCTCGTCACCACCTTCTCGCTCACCTTCATCACGCTTGGGCTAGGCGCGTACCTCTTTAACGGGCTGCGCTTTTTGGCGCTCGGTATCCCCTTCGGCTTTTTAGTGGACGCCGGACCGCTCAACGTCTTGTTCGTGCTTATCCTCATCGTCGTGGAGCTTTCAGCCTACGTCGTCGTGACAGCGGGCGGCGGTATCTTCCTCATGACGGTCATCCGTGAAGGGTTCAAGGGCTTTCGGGACGGCTCGAGAAAGCTCATCATGATGCTACCCATCGCCTTCTTGCTGCTGATGTTAGGCGCGTGGTACGAGGCGGCGGTCGTTATTTTAGGGTCGTAAACACGCCCAAGCTGAGCGCCGCGCGCACCGCCGGCGCAACGTCTAGGAGGCTCTTTACGTTTTGGAAGAGATGCGCGGCGGGTCCGAACGCGATGAGCGGTACAGGGTTCACCGTGTGAGACTTCGTCGTTTTATCCTCTAAATTACCGTGGTCGGAGGTGACGAGCAGCGTCACCTCTTCTTTTTCTTCTCTATTCTCGAGCGCAGACACGAGCCCACTAAAAAAAGCGTCCAACTGCTCCACGAGCTTAATTGACTCCGCAAACGACCAGCGATGCCCAGCGCGGTCGGTCGCCCAAAAGTCCAAAAAGGTGAAGTCAAACTCGGCGGCGAGCGCGGCGAGGTTCGCGCCCGCCTCTTCAGGTGTGCGTAGCGGTGAGCCGTTTTGCGCGTGTAAGTACTTGCCTGTAAGGTCGGCACTTATCGCTCTAGCGTCCGCATAATCCGTTTCGGTGCGAAGGGGTACGCTCGCTGCTCTCGCTGCGTACACGGGCACGTTGAGCTTCTGCTTGCCGTGCTCGAGTGCCCAAAAATAGCCTCTCGGGTAGACGTTCGCTAGAGCGGCGCGTTTGCCCGCATCCACAACCCCAGAGAAGAGCGTGCCTTCGTCCAGTACGCGCTTCAAGGTCGGACCGGGCCAAGGTCCGTAGTGGCGGTCCATGATGGTTGCGCCGTTTTTACCTGTCAGGAGCGTTGTTTGTCCGGTGGCGGATTGAGGGAGACCGTCAACCCCGAGGGTCGCGTCCGCTCTAGTGAAAACGAAGTACTCTTCGCTAACCTCTTCTAAGCTCGAGGTCAGCTTCCCCCCCAACCACTCAGCGAGAAAGGGCGTGTGCGCCGCCGCGAACGGATTGACCTCTTTATTTGTCTCACCAAGCCCTACCCCGTCTAAAAAGACGAAGAGGACGCTCACGCTCTCATCCGCTTAAACCTCATCCTATGCCCGTCGCGTCCTTAACCCGTGCCATCGTCTTCGCCGCCATCTCCTGGGCTTGGGCTGCACCTTTCGAGAGGAGGGACTCGAGCCCCTCAGGGTTCGCCATGATTTCCTGGTAGCGGGTTTGAATCGGCTCCAAGGTCTCCGTCACCACCTCTAAAACCGCTTTTTTGAGCGTTCCATAGCCTTGACCCTCAAACTTTGCCTCGATGACCTCTCGCGACTCTTCGGTCAGAACCTGATAGAGCGAAAGCAAGTTCTTCACCCCCGGCGAAGCGTGCTCAAAGCGCGTCTCCCGCTCCGAGTCAGTCACGGCGGACATGATGGTCTTTTTGATGGTCTTGGGGTTGTCCAAGAGATTGACGGCGTGCCCGCTCCGTTCACGCGCGATACTCTTGCTCATCTTCGCCTCGGGCTCATCGAAGCCCATGATCTTTGCACCCGCAGGCGGAATTGTCGCGTTGGGCAGCACGAACACGTCGCCGAAGAGGTTGTTGAAACGAATCGCGATGTCGCGGGTCAGCTCGATGTGTTGGCGCTGGTCTTCGCCCACCGGCACGGACTGCGTGTCGTAGAGGAGGATATCGGCGGCTTGCAGCACGGGATAGTCCAAAAGACCCGTCCCAACGCTCTCCTTCTGGTCGGACTTCGCCTTGAACTGCGTCATCCGGTAGAGCCAGCCCAAAGGCGTCGTGCAGTTTAAGACCCACGCGAGTTCGGCGTGCTCGTGCACGTGCGACTGGATGAAGACGAGGTTGCTCTCGGGGTCGATGCCGCACGCGAGGTAAAGGGCGGCGACCTCTCTGGACTGTCTATATAAGACTTTCGGGTCAATCTCTTCGGGGATGGTCAGCGCGTGCAAGTCCACAACGCAGAAGATGTTGTCGTTCTCGTACTGATTCGCGACCCACTGTTTGAGTGCGCCTAAGTAGTTACCTAAATGTAGCGCGTTCGAGGGCTGCATCCCTGAAAAAACGCGCTTTTTCTTCTTTGTGGCGGTGGTTTGTTCTGAGTTGAGGGTTGCTTCCGTCATCCCTAGAGTATAAAGGACGTCATGTGCAAAAGAGATAGCTTTACGAACGCTCGAGATGACCGCCAAGAAGCGCAAGGAGAGGTTGAGAGGCTCGAGCAAAGACACGCCGAGGGATATAAGCGACAACCCGTAACCGAGGGCGAGTTTTCAGACTTCTACGCCGAACAGGATTTGGGCGATTTATAAAGAAGACCTGTCCTCATCCTCACAAGAGATACCGCGTTCATACGGCGAGACGTACCTTTACACCTTGTGGATGAAGACCTGTTAAGGCTCGAGCCTCCCCCTTTTTCACATTTCACTCCTTCAGTCTTTCGCCTTATATACTGATAGAAATTTTCACGAAGAGGTGAGAGATGAAACTAGCCGCACGTACCCTCCTAACCCTGTCTTTCCTGCTGGGTTTGGCGCTCGGGAGTGCCCAAGACCTCCGCGAGCAGGTGAGCACCTACACGCTGGATAACGGGATGCGCGTCATCATGGTCGAACAGGACGCCGCGCCCGTGATCTCCTTTAACCTCATGTTCGATGTGGGCGGCATCGACGAGCCGGACGGTCTGGGCGGCATCGCGCACATGGTCGAGCACATGGCGTTTAAGGGCACGCAGACCATCGGCACGGACACGCCCGACTTGGAGGAACAGGCGCTGGATAAGGTCGAGGTGCTGGCGCTGGCGCTCGAGTGGGTCCGTAAAAACGGCACTGAGGAGGAGATCGCCGAGACGCAGGCAGCATTTTTGGAGGCTAGGGAGGAAGCCAAAGCCTTCGCCTCGCCGAACGCGCTGGACTTACTCTTCGACGCGAACGGCGGCGTCGGACTCAACGCCTCGACGGGCTACGACCGCACCGCTTACGTCATCTCCATGCCTTCAAACCGCTTAGAACTCTACGCCCGCGTCTACGCCGATATTTTACGCGACACCGTCTTCCGCTCCTTCTATGAAGAGCGCGACGTGGTGCGCGAAGAGCGGCGGCAGCGCTCCGAGGACGACCCGCAAGGCGTGCTGTTCGAAGAATTTTTAGGTCAAGCGTATCAGGTTCATCCGTATGGACGCCCGCTCATCGGTGCGCCGAACGAGTTGGAAAGCTACCTCGCCTCCGAAGCGGAAGCCTTCTTCGAGCGCTACTACGACCCGAACCGCGCCGTGCTGGTGCTGGTCGGCGACGTGGAGCCGGAACGCGACATCGTCACTTTGGAGCGCTACTTCGGCGTGTTAGAGGGAGCCCCAGACGCGCGCCCTGCGATTCCCGAAGAGCCCGACCAGACCGAGGAGCGCCGTAGCAGCGTCGAATTCGACGCCGAGCCGCAGCTCGCGGTGGGCTACCACAAGCCGACCTATCCCGAGCGCGACGCTTACGTGATGGACGTTATCGACGCGATTTTGAGCGCGGGGCGCACCTCTCGGCTTTTTGAGCGTATGGTGGTTGAAGACCAGGTGGCACTAGACGTCTTCACCTCTTCCGCCTTCCCCGGTATCCGCGAGCCCAACTTGTTCGTCTTCGGCGGCGCGCCGCGCTTTCCGAACACGAATGAGGATATGGAGCGCGTCTTTTACGAAGAGGTCGAACGTCTTAAGAATGAGAGCGTGACCGAACGCGAACTAGAGAAGGTCAAAAATCAGGTGCGGGCGGGCTTCATTCGCGGTTTGGGTTCGGGCAGCGGTTTAGCCTCGCAGCTCGCCTTTTACGAACTCTTCTTGGGCGGCTGGGACGGCATCTTGGAGTACGAGGAGATTATCAACTCGGTCACCGCTGAAGAGGTTCAAGCGGTCGCGCAGCGTATCTTTAACGAAGACAACCGCATCGTGACGCGGCTCGAGCCTATCAACCCTCATTCTTCCGGTGGTGCAACAAGTGAGTCTACCAGCGAATCCACCAGTGAGATAATAACTGAGGAGAGCAACCCATGATTCGTCTTTCACTTTCCCTCCTGTTAGCAACGTTCGCCCTCGCTACGGCGCAGCCCGCCCCCGATAGCTGGCCCGACCCCTTCGAGATGACCTTCGGCGAGTTAGATGAGGTCACGCTCGAGCCCGAGCGCGTCGAACTCTCTAACGGAATGGTGGTGTATCTGCTTACTGATTCCTCGCTGCCCCTCACCGAAGGACTTGCCTACGTCCGCGCCCCCAGCCTCTACGACCCGGAAGGTAAAATCGGCTTAGCCGCGATGACCGCCGACCTCTTGCGCACGGGCGGCGCGGGCGAGAGGAGTGCTGACGAGGTAGACGAGACCTTGGAGTTCTTAGCCGCTTCGGTGGAGGGCTCCGCCAGCAACAACTCCGCCGCGGTGAGCTTCTCGGCGCTCTCGGACAATATCGACGAGGTCTTAGAGGTGTTCGGCGATGTGCTGCAGCGTCCGCAATTCAGTGAAGACCGCCTGGAACTCCTGCGCGGACGCACCCTGGAGGAGTTGCGCCGCCAGAACGACGACCCGGTCGGCATCGCCCAGCGCGAGTTCGTGAGGCGCGTCGCGGAGGGGCATCCGGTGGGTGAATTTCCTACTGTGGAGACGGTTCAGAGTGTCACGAGAGACGATGTAGTGAGCTTCTATGAGCGCTACTACGCGCCGAACGAGACGGTTCTGGCGGTCAGCGGCGACTTCGAACGCGATGAGATGGTGGAGAAGCTCGAGGCGACCTTCAGCGACTGGGAACGAGTGGACGTAAACTACCCCGAGCTGCCCGAGTTCGACCCCACGCCCGAGCCGAGAGTCTACTACGCCCCTAAAGAGACTACGCAGAGCGTCATCTTCATGGGGCACCCGAGCGTTTTAGCCTACTCACCCAACTACGCCGACCTCACCGTGGCGAACGGCATTTTGGGCGGCGAAGGCTTCTCCTCGCGCATCACCACGGAGATTCGCACGCGGCGCGGCTTAGCGTACGCGACAGGCAGCGGCTTGACGCAGGGCTATCAGTATCCGGGCTTTTTCTACGCTTATTCGCTCTCGCGCGGCGACGCCACCGGGCAAGTCTTGAATCTCTTGCAAGCGGAAATCGAGGGGTTGCAACAAGAGGGCGTCACCGAAGCCGAGTTGGAGCAGCAAAAAGAGACCCTGCTGAGCCGCGCCGTCTTCCGCTTCACCTCTTCGGCGCAAGTGGCGCAGCGCAGCGCGCAAGCGGAGTTTTTAGACCTAGAAGAGAACTACTACGAAGACTACATCAACGGCGTCCAAGAGGTCTCAGCGGAGGACGTGCAAGAGGTCGCGCGTTCGGAGCTGCGCCCAGACGGGCTCGTCGTGATGGTCGTAGGGGACGCTTCGCAGTTCGATATGCCTTTGGAGGAGTTTGGGGAAGTGGTGACGATAGAACTCGAGGGTACGGAGTAGAGGTCAGTGCGGCGCTGGCTCGAGAGTCTCTCTCTTACGGTGCTCGCGCTGCACCTCGTCTACCTCTGGGTTTCCTACACCTCTTTACCGAGCACCGTGCCGACACACTTTAATGCGGCAGGGCAAGCGGACGACTTCGGCTCTAAAGACAGTATCTGGTCACTCTGGTTCGTTAGTCTAGGACTCTATGCGATGTTCACGGCGCTCTCGTTCGTACCGCTCCGTTCACCTCTTTGGAATCTCCCCAAGCACATTAAAGAAGACACGTCGGGGCGCTCGAGACCTCTCGTAAACGAACTGATGGCGTGGCTCAAGCTGCTCACTGTCAGCATCTTTTTCTTTCTCTCGTGGCTCACGGTGCGAACGGCGCAAGGTGTCGAGGTGGCATGGGGCGTGCCGGTGCTGATTGTCTCGAGTCTTTTTCTTCCCCTGCTGATTTTAGCGGTGTATCTCTACAAAATGGGGCAACTGAAAAAGGAGTAGCGCGGCACTACTCTGCGCTACTCCTTTCTCTGTTACTTCGAATAGCGGTTACACCGCCTGATACTGCTTGTTCCCTTTCCCCACACTCACCTTCGTGCGCTTATAAGGCGCAACCGGATTGAGGATGTTGCGACACTGCGGGTTCACGCAGCCGGGGCAGCGCAAACCGTACTGCTTCGTGCAGGCTTCGCCGGACTGAAGATGCTCATGTACGATTTCCGCGAGCGCGTCTTGAAAGACAGGCATTCCGTTTAGAGCGGGCGCACGCTTGTAGTTTTCGATGCCCACCTCATGCGCTAACTCGCCATACTCGATGTCGAGTTCGTGGAGCGTCTCGATATGGTCGCTCGTGAAGGCGACGCCGACGACGAGGACGTTTTTGCGCTTTTTCGCGCCTAAATTCTTGAGAACCTTTTCGGTGCCAGGTCCGAGCCAGGGCACCGGACCTACGTCGGACTGATAGGCGAGAATGTATTCATGCGAGTAGTCTAAGCGCGACATCACCTCGTGGACCGACGCGCCGATTTCGGCGGGGTAGGCGTCGCCCCGGTTGATAACGTCTAAGGGCAGCGAGTGCGCGCTAAAGAGGACGAGCACGTCGTCGCGGTCTGCCTCGTCGAACTGTTCCAGACCTTGCTTCACGGTCTCCGTCATCGCCTCGATGAAGCGCGGATGGGTGGGCCAGCGGTCAATGACGCTCCACTCGAACTCGTTTTGCAATCCGACGCGACGCGCTGCCCGCCAGAGTTCGTTCAAGGACGAGCCCGTTGTGGAGCACGAAAACTGCGGGTACTGCGTGAACGCCACCGCTCGCTTGACGCCGTCGTTTTTCATCGCTTGTAGGGCGTCTTCGCTAAAGGGGTTGACGTAACGAAATGCGACGTAAAACTTATGTGGCGCGGTCTCCGGTGACATCTCGTCTAAGCGCTCCACCATGCCCTGCCCCTGCTCCTCAGTCCACTTGAGAATCGGGGAGCCGCCGCCGATGTCGGCGTAGTTCTGCTGCACGCTTTTGGTGCGGCGGTTCGCGATGAAAGGACCCAGGTATTTCTGCACGGGAAGTTGGATGATCTCGCGGTCTTCGAACAGTTTGAGGAGAAAGGGTTGGACCTCATCTAAATTTTTGGGACCGCCCAAGTTCATCATGACGATTCCGGTAGGACCTTGACTCATGTGAACAGTTTACCTTTTGAGAGGTTAGACATATGTCCTACGCGCTTGGTTTCGTCGCTCGAGACACCGCAACAATGCCAAAACCGGAGACGAAAAGTAGCATAAACGCAGTTCTCAATGAGGCAAGTTCAGCTACACCACCAATAATTAGAGGCGCAATCAAGAAGGCGCTGTAACCGAAGATTGTCACCGCAGAGGCGGCTTGCCCACCGCGCCCCGGCACAGCTCTCGCTGCTTGCGAATAAGCAATGGGAGCGAGCGGGGATAATGCCAGACCGATAATAAGCAGTCCTATAGCGACAGGTAAGGTGGAGGTGAAGAGCGTGATAAGTAGCAGCGCAACCAGCGTCAGCACGCCGGACACCAAGATGACATGCCGCTCTCCGAAACGCCCAATCGCCGCGCCACTCATGAGCCTTCCTACAACCGCAGCACTGTAGAGAAGCGCCACACTGATACCGCCCAAAAGTGCGCCGCTCCCGATGAGTTGCCTTAGATAGAGGGAGATGTAGCCCTCGAGCCCCGCGTCAATGGAGAAGGTCGAAACGACTAGTAGTGCGGCGAGCAGTACACCCCGGATACTAAGCACACGCCCTGATGTTTGCGCTGACGCTTCTCGTTCTCGCACTTGTTTAGGGAAGGGCGCAATGATGCTCAAGAGTCCAGCAAAGACAAGCAGACCCGCCAACCTAACGAAGAGCGCCGAGTAGCTTATCTCTACAGCTAGGGCGACCCCGCTTGCAAGGGCTCCCAACGCCGCACCGAAACTCCAGCCCGCGTGGAAGAAGGTAAGGCGAGCTTTCCCGTGTTGCTGCTCAAAGTCGCCGCCGATCGCGTTGGCGATGAGGTCAAAGAAGCTGATGACGAGACCCCCGAAGATGAAAGCGGCAAGTAGTTGCGTGTAGGTAGAAACCGCGCTGAGCATGGCAAAGAACATGGCTGAGCCGATAAGAGAAAGAACGAGAATCGTACGCCGAGTGAGGACATCGGTTAGGCGTCCTCCGAAGATAAGCGACGTGATGCCCGCAGCGGATATGCTCGTCAGAGCAACGCCCAACCGAGCCGGGTTAGCATTCGCAGCCTCCGCAAGATCAGCGAGCAGCACGGTCCACGCGCCCGACTGTAACCCGAGAACGAAAAAGATTGCGAGGCAGGAGAAGAATTGCTGTTTTTGATAGGAATGAGACGACACAGTGGCGTAGAAACGCAACAAACGAATACGTAAATTTTGCACGGGTACTCCTCAGGTTTTAGAGATGAAAAGTTGACAGACCAGTCCCTATTGCCTGATGTCGCCCGAGCCACCGTGCGGACGAGCAGGACCAGTTGTCAGTACCTGATGAAGCATAGCTGGAGCGTAACACAGGGTTCGCGAGGTCGTCCAGCGTGGCAAAAGGATGCTCGAGCCCCGAAACGCGCACGCTTGACTTTTTCGAGTAAGCTTAGCTCTATGGAACCTCGCATCAGCATCGTTACCTTAGGCGTTCAAGACTTGGAGCGCTCCCTCTCATTTTACCGTGATGGACTCGGTCTAACTCCAAGCGAGAATAGCGGTAGCATCGTTTTCATCCCCCTTAGAGGTCTAACGCTCGCGCTCTTCTCAAGAGACGCATTAGCCGAAGACGCTCAAGTACCCGTCGGAGAAGCCGGCTTTTCAGGCGTCACACTCGCGCATAACGTCGAGACCGAAGGGGAGGTTGATGCGCTTCTAAAACAAGCAGAAAGAGCGGTCGGACGTATCGTGAAGTATGCGCAAAAAGCTTTTTGGGGTGGATACTCGGGCTATTTCGCTGACCCTGATGGTCACCTTTGGGAAGTCGCCGACAACTCAGGAATGATGTAGGGAACCCAGATGGCACTAGAGAATCTATACAAAGAGGTCATCTTAGAGCACTACAAACGCCCGCGTAACCGGGGCGAACTCGCGGACGCCACCGTGCGCGAGGAGGGACTCAACCCCTCGTGTGGCGACGAGTTGGAGCTGTTTCTTATCGTCGAGGAAAACGTCATTACCGACGTGAAGTTCGTGG
The DNA here is from genome assembly GCA_965213925.1 of Trueperaceae bacterium. Taxonomy (GTDB): domain Bacteria; phylum Deinococcota; class Deinococci; order Deinococcales; family Trueperaceae; genus CBDBZX01. The sequence continues at coordinate 1,774,652 of OZ243927.1, read as the reverse complement.
GCGAGGGCTGCGCCATCAGCCAGAGTTCCGCCTCGATGATGAGCGAAGCGGTCAAGGGCAAGACGTTGGCAGAGACCTTAGCGACGAGCGAAAAGTTCAAGGCGATGCTGCAGGGCGAGCCGCCTAGCGCCGACCTCGGCGACTTGAGGATGCTCCAGGGCGTCGCGAAGCTGCACGCCCGCGTGAAGTGCGCCGCGCTGCCGTGGGTGACGCTCGAGCGTGCCTTAGAGCGCGCCCCGTGAAGCGCTTTTTCGTCCCCCTAGCGCTCCTGCTCAGCGCGTGCTTGCCCTCGTTAGATATCGAGCAAGAGCCTGCGATCATTCCGGGGACGCAGACGCGAACCGTCACGCTGGGCGAATACGAAACCTACTACGAGGTCATCGGGGAGGGTCCAGCCGTTGTGATGGTGCACGGCATCGGCGGGGGCTCCTCCGGCTTTCAGTACCGCAAAAACGCGCCCGCGCTCGCCGCCGCTGGCTACAGGGTCTACGTCGTCGACCTCTTGGGCTTCGGGCGCAGCGCGCATCCCGAGCTTCGCTACACGCAGGACCTATACGTGGCGCAACTCACGGCGTTTTTAGAAGAGGTCTCGGGCGAAGCGGTGCTCGTGGCGAACGGGCTCAGCGCGGCGTACGCGATTCGCATCGCGGCGGAGCGACCGGGCGCGGCGAAAAGCCTCGTCCTCATCAGCCCGACGGGATACGAGCGCTTGGCGCGACCTCAGAACGAGGCGCGTATAGAGGCGTTCGGGCGCTTCACCGGCTTCACGGGCAATTTAATCTACGTCACGCTCTTAGATGAGGGGACGCAGCGGCTCTTTCTCCTAGACGCTTACGCGAGCCGCGAGAGCCTCACGCCCGAGGTCCTGGCGACCTACGACCGCAACCTCAAGGTGGAGAACGCGAAGTGGGCGGTACTCTCCTTTATCTCGGGCAACTTAGACCAAGATGTCTCGGGGCTCTGGCCGGAGGTGGTGCAACCCTCCCTCATCTTGTGGGGGACGGAGGGCGACACGACGCCCATCGGCGACGCGGCGGACTTCTTGCGGGCGAGACCGCAGACCGAGTTCGTGCCGATTACGGGTGCGAAGCTCTTGCCGAATGAGGACCGGGCGCAGACGTTCAACGAGGTGGTGCTCGAGTTTCTAGCGCGTAACGACTAAGCTACGTCTCGAGCACCACCACCGCCGCCGCGTGCGCTTTGGAATGCGTCAAGCTCAGGTGCGCGCGCCACCCTTCGCGCGCCATGACTGCCTCTATTTCTTCGCTGTAACGCAGCACGGGCTTCATCCCGTCGCGCAGCACCCACACGTCGCGCCAGCCGTGCGGCTCGGGCCAGCACTTCTGAAAGGCTTCTTTGGCGGCGAAGCGGGCCGCTAAACTCGGCAGCGCGTTCTTCTGCTTGAGGCAGTACTCGAGTTCGTCCGGGTGAAAATGCCGCTCCAGAAAGCGGTGGCGGTGCCGGTTCCAGACACCCTGGATGCGCTCCAATTCGATTACGTCGAGCCCGATAGCGACAATCATAGGCTAAGCCTCATAGACGAAGTTCGGTGACCTCTTCGGCGGTGGCGACGAAGGCGCGTTCGGCGAGCCCTAAGAAGAGGCCGTGCTCCAACACGCCGGGAATGACGCTTATTCGCACGGCGACCTCTTGCACGTCAAAGGGCTCCGAGAAGTGACAGTCGAGCAAGAGGTTACCGTTATCGCTCTTCACGGTCTCGCCCTCTTTCTCTCTCAGCACGACCTCGCAGCCGAGCGCGGCGAGGTCCGCGCGCGCCGCTCGCCAACCGAAGGGGAGCACCTCGACGGGGACAGGCGCTTTCTCGCCCAGATAGCGCACGCGCTTGGTGTCGTCGCCGATGAGGATGAAGCGCGCCGCTCTCGCCGCTACGACCTTCTCCCGCGCTAACGCGCCGCCTAGTCCTTTGATGGCGTCTAAGGTATCCGTCACCTCATCCATGCCGTCGACGGCGACGTCCACGCCCGACGCAGAGAGGTCTTGTAAAGGAATACCGAGGTCTCTCGCCATCTGCGCCGTCGCTTCTGAGGTCGGCACGGCGGAGATATCTTGCAGCGCACCTTTGCGAAGGTTTTGCCCCAACGCTTGAATGAGGTATTTTGCCGTGCTGCCCGTGCCGAGCCCGACGCGCATACCGCTTTCGATGTGCCCCAACGCTTTCAAGGCAGCTTGTTCTTTTTGAGCCTCGAGGTCAGGCACGCTCGTAGCCCTCGCAGTAAGAGGATAGTGTCATGAGGTCCACTTTAGCAGAAGAAGCGTGTCAGCTCGTCAGTCGATCAGGAAAAAGCTGGTCATCTTGTCAGCCAGTCAGGTTGTAAGGATTTGGAGTAAGTACAGCGTTAAGCAAGGAATGCAACACTGTTGTCACCCCGAGCGGAGCGCAGTCGAGGGGTCTCGTTTGGCAGTAGCCAAAACTACGTAACTTTCAATCTCTGTCAGAGGAGTCAGCAAGGTCAGAGATTCTTTCATCAGGCGAAGCCTATCCTGTAAAGGGCTCCACTTCGTTACGTTCAGAATGACATGACTCATCTTTCACTTAACAGAGTAGTAAGTACACTGTCAGCTAAAAAATGAAGTATGTCATTCTGAGCGCAGCGCAGCGGAGAGAAAGAATCTCGTCTTGCAATCTCGGCTAGCCGAGATTGCAAGACGAGACCCTTCGACAAGCTCAGGGTGACAACAGCGTCGCAGAACTTAGCTGACAGAGTAGTAAGTTAGAAGACGAATAGGAAAACAGGTTTGCGCTGTTGGTTCAGGAGATTGGGGAACGACGCTCGACGATTCTCCTGAAAGGCTGACCTGCCGAGAAGCTGAGACGCCACACTGTCTGCGCCCTCTTCGCATGTCAAGCTGTCCTCATGAGCACCAAACTCAAAGCGGGCGACAGGGCCCCCGACTTCAGCTTACCCTCCAACCGAGGGATCAAAACACTCGCCGAGCATCTAGGCGAATGGGTTGTGGTGTACTACTACCCCAAAGACGCCACACCGGGCTGCACCCAGGAGGCGTGCGACTTTCGCGACTTGTCTAGCTCAGCGAGGTTGAACGCGCAAGTGCTGGGCATTTCAGCGGACGACCTCTCCTCTCACGAGAGTTTCGCCGAGGAGAACAGCTTGCCCTTTCCGCTCCTGAGTGACCCGGAGCACGAGGTCGCCCTGCGCTACGGCGCGTACGGCGAGAAGAAAAATTACGGCAAGACGTACGAGGGCATCATCCGCTCGACCTTCATCATCGACCCGCAAGGGCTGATCGCCGAGGCGATGTATGACGTTAAAGCGACGGGACACGCGGAGCGCGTGGCGAAGAAGTTAGAAACCTTACAGGGAGGGGCGTGAGGCGCGTTAAACGTCATTGGCTGTGCATCCGTCACAGACAAGCGGGGGGAGCCATCCCACAACTGAGAAACATCTCGCGTCGCCCCTCTCGCTCGGCTGATATAAGAGGGCATGGATGACGCTTTCTCCTTAGATGACTTAGATAGCGACTTCGAGGTTGAGGACGAGTTGGGCAAGCAAATCGCCGCAGCCGTCCACGCACCTCAAAAAGCTATCGAGGTGCAGAATCTCAACAAAGTGCGGGGCAAACGCCCCGTCGTGCGCGACCTAAGCTTCCACGTCGACCCCGGCGAGGTCTACGCGCTCGTCGGACCGAACGGCGCGGGCAAAACGACGGTGATTCGGCTTTTGACCGGGCTTATCTTTCCGACCTCCGGTACCGTTAAGCTGCTCGGCGAGGACCCCTTGACCGCGCCGGAGGTGCGCCGCAAGTTGGGCGCGGTCGTGGAGGCTCCGGCGGCGTTCTACCCCTACCTGACGGGACGCGCCAACTTACACCTGCACGCGCAGCTCGCGGGCGGCGTCGAAGCGGGGCGCATCACCGAGGTGTTGGACACCGTCGAACTCGGCAACGCGGCGGAGCGCAAGGTCGGCGCGTACAGCCTGGGGATGCGGCAGCGCTTGGGCGTGGCGGCGGCGATTCTGACGCGCCCCGACGTGCTCATTTTAGACGAGCCCGCGAGCGGGATGGACCCCTTGAGCCTCCACCTCGTGCACCGCGTGCTGCGCGGAGCGGCGGAGGGCGGCGCGGCGGTCCTGCTCTCGACGCATCACCTGGACGAGGTCGTGGCGTACTGCTCGAGGGTCGCTATCTTAGAAGAGGGCGCGCTGGTCGAAGAGGTCGATTTACGTGAGCGCCGCCAGCGCTACAAAGCGCGCGTTTCGAACGCGGCGCAAGCCAAAGTCGCGCTGCAGACGCAACCCTTCATCGGCGAGGTCGGCGGGGGCGAAGGCGAAGTCGTCTTCGCGCTGACGGACGAGGGCGCGCTGGGGCGCGTCTCCAGTACCTTAGTCGGCGCGGGCGTCGAGGTGTTCTCGCTTACAAAAGACACGTTCAACCTGCAAGCGTACTACGCCGAGCGCGTGGCGCGGAACCAAGCGGCTGCGCAAAAAACACATGGTGGCGCGGTCAAAAGAACCTCCAGAAACTCCAAGGTAGAAAATACCGACAGCGCGAAGGAAGCCGCATGAAAACGCTCCTCAGATTGGAATTCGGCAAGCTCTTTCACCTCTCGAGTCTCCGTTTCAGCTTGGGGCTCTTGGCGCTCTTCCCCATCGTGTGGGCGTACGCGCCGGGTATTCGCGAAATCTACGGCTTTTTCATCGTCTCGGGCTACCAGGTGCCGGGGCTGACGCTACTCTCGAGCATGGAGTTCTTACTGCCTCTGCTCGTCGCCATCGCCAGCGCCGAACTGGTCGGTTTAGAGCGCACGCACGGCACCTTGCCCACCGTTCTCTTGCGCCCCGTCACCCGCTCGCAGTGGCTGCTCACCAAGCTCTTGGTGGCGCTCGCCTACCCCTTTTTGCTCCTCGCCTTTCTCCTGCTCGCCTCGCTCGTGTCGGGCGTTTTCTTCGGCTACGGCGGGTTCGTGGGCGGCACGGGTGTCGGCGAAGCGGGGCTTTTGGGGCAAGGCGTAACGACACCGGGGGCGGCGCTGGGCGAACTCTTGCGCGCCTACTTCGTCGCCGCCTTTAGCCTCGTCCCCATCGGTCTTCTCGCGGTGCTCTTCACCGTTATCTTCATGAACGCTGCCGGGGGAGCCTTAGCGACGCTGTCCGTGCTCATCTTCATGAAACTCCTCGTCGTCTTTCCGGGGCTCGGGCGTTTCTTGCTCACCGAGCATCTGGACGCCTACGCCGCGCCCGGCGGCACGCTACCTTGGGCGATGATGCTCCTAGCCGTCTACGCTGCCGCCTTCGCCGCGCTCGCGGTGACGCTCTTTGAGCGGAAGGACTTTTAAGTGGGAACAATCGCGCAGTTTTCGCACCAGCGAAATGGATGTAGCGGTATGATTACCCTCTCAACTTAGGCGGCAACGCCTCGGCGAGCTTTTCCCCGCCGACCACGCCGAAGTCCAAGGTGCGAATCGGGAAGGGGATGGTGATACCGTTGTCGTCGAAACTCTTTTTAATGTTTACAATCGCGTCGCTCTGCGCCCGCAAATAGTCCACCTGGCTCTTAAAGTCTATCCAGAAGCGGAGGTCGAAGTTGATCGACGAATCGCCGAATTCAGTGTAAAAGAGCTGCACCTCTTTGTTCGTGTCGAGGTAGTCGAGTGACTTCACGGCTTGGATGGCTAGCTCCTTCGCCTTCTCCAAGTCGTCCCCATAGGCGACGCCGCACGAGAGGTCGATGCGGCGTTTTCTCGTGGTCGAGTAGTTGACAATAGGGTTGCCGAAGATGTCTTTATTGGGGATGAGCACGATCTGCCCTTGAAAGGTGCGAATCGAGGTGGAGCGCAGCGAAACGCTCTCAACCGTGCCCGTGTAGTCGTTCGTCTCGACCACGTCGTCGATATTAAAGGGTTGCCGGATGGCGATCAAGATGCCCGACATGAAGTTGGCCGCCAAATCTTGAAAGGCGAAACCGAGCGCCAGACCGATGATGCCGACGCCTGCCAAGAGGGAAGTGACGACGCCCGAGAGGTTGAGGATACTTAGCGCAGTCATGACGCCGACGATAATGAGCGCGACGTAGCTCGTCGTGGCGATTAAACCGTTGACTTGGCGGTTGTGTGAAACGTTATCTAGCCCGCGCTGAATAAGATTTCTAGCGGCTCTCGCGCCGAAGTAGAAGAGCAGAAAGACGAGAACGGCGATGACGAGGTTCGGCAGGGCGACGACGGCGCTCTGCACCCAACCGGTGAGCTTTTCGGTGAGTTGCTGCAAGGCTTGACCGAAGTCAAAGTTGATCATAACGCTCCTTAGTTTGGCGCTGCCCCCGCCACCTCGAGAATTTCTCGCTACCGAATGTACCCCATCCCTACCCGGCAAAACACCCCTGAGTTACCCCTTTCGAGCTAGCCTCGCTACTCAGCACAACCTATAGCGCTGCTAAGATGCGCTGCTACCCAGTCCGCTACGTTGCTTCGCCCAGCGGGAGCGTTGCGCGACTGTGCTTCGTGCCCTATAAAGCTTCTCTTGCAGGGGTTACGGGTGGTACGCTAGCGAGGTGCGCGTTCAGTCTTTACGTCCATATTTTATCTTTTTCATCATTCTATTCGTTTTACAATTGGCTTGCCAGAGCGCGGCTATCTCCTATACGGTTCAAGTCGCCGCCCTCTCCGACGAGGACGCGGCGCTAGCGCTGCAGCAGAGTTTGCGCGGGGAGGGGTATCCGGCTTACTTGGTGAGCGTGCCGAGCGAGAGCGGCACGATCTTTCGCCTGCGCGTGGGCGCGTTCGCCGACCGCGCCGCCGCGCAGACCTACGCCGAGGCGATGGGCGGCGTCGGCGGCACCGCGCCCGTGCCCGCGCTCGCCGAAGGGATTCCGGCGGAACTCTTCCCCTTGGAGCCCTCTCTTTTAGAGCGTTTTGATAGCGCGCCCGAAATGGTGAGCCTCGAGGTCATGCCCTGGGGCGAAGGGGCAGCGCTGCGCACCCAGGGTCGTTTCGAAGACCAACCCTTCATCGCCGAGTACCGCGTGCTGCGCCCCGGCGCGGACAGCGTCATCTTCGAAGCGTGGCGCGCCGCGCCGCAAGAAGGGTCAGGGGGGACCGCGCTACGCACCTACAACCTCTCACTCTGGCCCGGCGGAGAGATGAGCGAAGCCGAGCGCGAGGCGTACGCCGAAGCGCGGCTCGAAGAGGTCGCTCGCAGCCTGGAGCTGACGCCCGAGCAGGTGCGCCCTTTTACCCTGTTCGAGCCCGGACGCGGCGCGCCCTACCTGGTGCTCGCCGAGCAGTTTGGTATGGCAGCCGAACGAGCGGCGGTCCTCGGGACGAGCGCAGTGTCGGGTGGTGCGGTGTCGGGCGGCTCCACGTCCGACGTCGCGGCGTTGCGCGGCGAACGTTACCGCGCCCTCGGCAACCCGCCCGAAAGGATGCCGCCCGGCGGTCCGAGCCTCACCTGGTTCAACCGCGCGCCGCCCGAGGGTTTCCCAACCGACTTACCCGTCCCCCTATTCGACCTGCAGACGCTCTTTTCAGAAGGAGAACTAGGGCGCGACACCTCGCGCACCCTCTTAGGCGACGGCTGGAGCGCGTCGCCGCAGGGCGACTACACGCAGCTCAGCGTCGGGGAGAGGACCTGGCGGGCTGTGGTCGGTTATCCGCTCTGGGCGGGCGGCGACTACCTCTTGGTCTACGCGGACGCCCCCGTGCTCTATAAGCTAGTACGCCCAGGACAGACGGCGCAGCAGTCGACGGAGTAGGGATGACAAATTTAGGGTGTCGATGGACCTCTTTACTAAATAAGCGTTTGCTAAGTGAGTACACTGTAAACTAAGTATTGACGCCTTCTTACTGATGTCACCCTGTTCACGAAGTAGAGCGGAGCTTCGGCGAAGGCGTAAGGGTCTCGCTTTTCATTCTCTGTCAGAGGAGTCAGCAAGGGCAGAGATTCTTACGCTCCACTGCGTGGAGTCTATCCTATAGCTCGCTGTAGGGCTCAGAATGACATGCCTTATTTTCTCAACTTAACGCTATAATAAGTACACCGTAAACAAAGTATTGCTACTTATTAACATGTCACCCTGAGCCGAAGGCGTGAGGGTCTCGTCTTTCCTTCTCTGTCAGAGGAGAAGGCAAATGCAGAGATTCTTTCACTCCGCGGAGTCTATCCTACGCTCGTCGTAGGGCTCCGCTCAGAATGACATCACTCATTATTTAGTTGACAGAGTAATAAGCGTTTGCTAAACAAGAGGTAAAACTCGGCTCGCCAAGGCTTGCGCGAAGCTCTCCGGCTCTTCCAAATGCGGACAGTGCGCCGAACGCTCGAACCACACGAGTTCTTTATGCGGCGCGTCCACCTCGTGAAAATAGGCCTGCGCTAAGTCGGTAGGCGTGACCACGTCGTGACGCCCCGCGAAGAGGTACAGGGGCACCTGCAGCGAGGCGGCGCTCTCGAAGAGGTTGAGCCGCAGCTTGGTGGACCAAAGGGACTCCAGGGAAAAAAAGAGCGCCTGAAAGTAGCGCGGCACCTCTCTAGGCATATAGAAGCGCACCCCCGTCCAGAGCGCCGGGAAGAGGTCTCTCGACTGATAGAAGAGATTGCCCATCCGGTAGAGCCACCACCAACGCATCAAGAAGCTGTTCGCCGCCGCGTCGGGCTCGCCTAAGAGGTGCAGGCGGCGCAAGGTCGCCATGCGTTTAAGCTGCTGCGCCCTCGCGAGGACGTAGTTGTAAAAGCGCGTCTCGTTCTCCTGACCGTGCACGAGCGGACCCACACCCACGAGCGCGTGAAACAGCTCGGGGTAACGTTGCGCGGTGAGCGCGCCCAAGGCGCTACCCCACGAGTGACCGACGAGCAGGAGCTTCTCCCGCTGAAAGCGTCCTTGTAAAGTTTTAGCGAGGTCTTTGGTGTCGGCGATGAGCTGCTCGAGCGTCATAAATTCACGCGACATGCCCGGCAAGAAGCTCCGACCTGCGCCGCGCTGGTCCCAGTGAACGACCAAAAAATGCCGCTCCAAGGCTCGCATGTAAGGCGACAAACTCATCTCAGAGACGCCGGGTCCGCCGTGCAAAAAGAGCAGCACCGGGTTACGGGGCGAACCGCGCAAGAGGAGGGTCTGCTCCAGACCGCCTAGCGCCACCCGCTCCAGACTGTTAAGTGTTCCTAATGAGGAAACCAACTCGGCTCCCCCATGTTCTTTATGTCCACTTGCCCCCCCATTCACTCATCGCGTCGAAAATCGGTCTGAGCGCCCTGCCCCTTTCAGTCAGCGAATACTCGACCCTGGGCGGCACTTCGGCGTAGACCTCCCGCTCTAAAATACCGTGCGCCTCGAGTTCACGCAACCGGTCGGTCAGCGTTTTCGGGCTCACGCCGGTTAAAGAGGTGCGTATTTCGCCGAAGCGCTTCGTGCCGCCTAGCAGCTCGCGCACGATCAGCGTCGTCCACTTGCCACCGATGATGTTGACGGTACGTTCGACGGTACACTGGGGCGTATTCGCCACTTTATCCTGGTAATCTCGGTTCATTACCTAAAATTATGTTACAGCGGGTAAGCTTCGTCAAGCGTGCCCGCCTCGCCTGCGCCGCCAAAACGTTACTCGAGCCTCTTTTAGTTACTTTTTAGATACTACTTCACAAATAGAACTTTTGCTGCTAAACTCGTTTTATGCCTTTCTTACTAGGCGAGCGTTCATCAAAACAAAGGAGCGATATGACGAACCAAAACGTATTAGTCTACGGTGCAACTGGCTCACAAGCTAAACCCGTAGCGAAAAAACTCTTAGACGCGGGACACGGCGTGCGTGTGGTGACAAGGAACCCCAGCAGAGCCGAGGACTTGGCCGGCACAGAGGTTTTCGAGGGCGATATGGGCGACTTAGAAGCCCTAAAGCGTGCGAGCGAAGGAATGGACGCCGTCTTCTTGCTCGTCCCCTTCTTCACCCAGAACCCCACCGACGGCGTCACTTACGGGAAGAACGCTATCGACGCGGCGAAAGCGGCGGGCGTGGACCTTTTGGTCTGGAATACCAGCGGCGAGATTCCCCCTGAGCGTAGCGGCAACCCCGGCTTCGACGTGCGCCTTGACATCCTGGAGCATCTGCAGGCGAGCGGTCTGCCGCACGTCGTGTTGCAGCCGACCGCTTACATGGAGAACTTCTTGGGTCCGTGGACGCGCGCCGAGCTTGCCGAAGATGATGTGTTCGCCTATCCGACGCCCGACACCGTACAGATGCAGTGGGTCGCGACGGACGACATGGCGTCCTTTGCGGTGTACGCCCTAGAGCACCCCGAGCTTGCCGACCTCAACATCAAGGTGTGCGGCCCCGAGAAGCTCAGCGGCACGGAGGTCGCGAAACGTTTCAGCCGAGGCTTAGAGCGAGACGTCACCTTCCGCCCGATGCCCGCGTCCGAATTCGGCGAGAAAATCGACGCGGTTTTCCCCGGCATGGGCGAGAGCGCGGCGCAGGGTTACGCGATGGCGTACGAGCACCCGGAGATGTTCTCCTCGAGCGTCGACCTAGACGCGGCGCTCGAGAAAATGCCTATCGAGCTGACCTCTTTGGAAATGTGGGCGCGCCAGCACGCAGAGGCGTTTCAAGGGCAGACGGTAAAATAAAGAATGAAACTCGCGATTTTTGGTGCAACAGGAAAAACAGGACGACCGCTCGTAGAACAGGCGTTAGCACAAGGTCATGAGGTGACGGCGCTCGTGCGCACGCCGTCCAAGCTCCCCATTCAGAGCCCTGACCTTATGCTCGTGCAGGGCGACGCCACGGACCCCCACGACGTAGACCGCATCATCATCGGCGCAGACGCCGTACTGAGCGCCCTCGGTCACGCGAAGGGCTCGCCCGACGACGTGCAGACCGTGGCGACGGGGCATATCATCGCGGCGATGAAGCGGCGCGGCGTGAAACGCTTCGTCAGCTTGACGGGCGCAGGCGTCGAAGACCCGAACGACGAGCCCAAGTTTGCCGACAAAGTCATCCGCTTTTTACTCAAGACCTTCGCAGGCAAGGTGTTAGAAGACGCGAAGAACCACGCCGAGGTGCTCCGCCAAAACAGAGATATCGACTGGGTGATGGTGCGCGGCCCTCGGCTCACGAACGGAGCCCACACGGGAACGTACCGCGTAGGGTACGTGGGAAAGAACTCGAGCACCCAAATCTCCCACGCCGACACCGCCGACTTCATGCTTGAACAAGTGGCGGACGATACGTACGTTCACGATGCGCCGGTGGTGAGTTATTGATAGCAATGAGTACACCGTTAAGCAAATTCTATAATACAACCTCTTACTTGTCACCCCGAGCCCAGCCGAGGGGTCTCGCCTTGCAATCTCAGTCAGAGGAGTCAGCAAGGTCAGAGATTCTTTCACTACGCTGCGCGGAGTCTATCCTATAGCTCGCTGTAGGATTCAGAATGGCACAACTCATTTTTTAGTTCACGCTGTAATGAGCAATGAGTCTAAGGATTTTCACTCATTGCTCGGAACTCACCGTTCGTTCCCTACGGGAGACTGCGTAACCAGCTCGACTAGATTGCTACAGTATTGATTCCATACCCTTGTCTGGAGGTTTTACTTTGCTTCATATCGACATTTATGCCGACATCGTCTGCCCTTGGTGCGTCATCGGTGAGGCGCGGTTGGAAAGCGCGTTGGCTGAACGGTCAGAACTCGAGGTTACGCGGCGCTGGCGTCCCTTCCAGCTTCGCCCCGAGATGCCCGCGGAGGGGCTGCCCTGGCGCGACTTCGCGGAGGAAAAGTTCGGCGGCATGCGTAACGCCGAAGCTGCCTTCGCGCAGGTGACGCACCTTGCCGAGGCAGAAGGTTTAACCTTCGACTTCGGGCGCGTGGCGAGTGCGCCCAATACGGTGGACGCGCACCGGCTCGTGCTGCTGGCGTCTCGTCAGGGTAAAGCCTGGGAGACGGCGCGCGCGCTCTTTCGGGGGTACTTCGCCCACGGGCGGAACTTGAACCGTTTGGATGACCTCTTAGAAGTGGCGCAAGAGGTCGGGTTAGAGGAGGCTGAGGCGACCTTGCGGGGCGACGCTTACACGCAAGAGGTCTGGGAGAGTCAGGAAGAGGCGCAGCGTTTGGGCATCTCGGGCGTTCCTTTTTACGTCTTTAACGGCACACATGGGCTTTCGGGCGCGCAACCTGTCGGGACGTTTTTGCAAGCCCTGGACGCGCTCTCAGCTTCGCAAGCACCTGTGTAAGGATGTCGAAACTCAAAGCTACGCTTCCGTGTTCTCTGTACTGACGAACCGCGCTGCTCTAAGTACACCGTCAACTAGTTTTGCAACATTGTTGTCACCCCGAGCCACGTCGAGGGGTCTCGCCTCGCACTCTCGGCTAGACAAGAAGGCGAATGCAGAGATTCTTCACTTCGCTGCACTACACAGGTGAAGGCTAAGAGCCTATTGAGCTTTGCTCTAACCTAGTTCAGAATGACCTCACTCCTTCTCTATCTGACGGAGTACTAAGACATAATAAGAGGTGGTTCATGAATCACCCTCCTCCACGCCGTAGAGCGAACGGAACTTCGTGTTCAGGTAGTTGATGTAGGGTTTCGCATCAAGCTCGCCGCCGACCGCGCGTTGCAAGAGGTCGCTGGGCTCGTACTTGGAGCCGTGCTGGTGAATGGTGCCCCGCAGCCAGCCTAGAAGCGTCGTGAACGTCCCCTGCCGAATCTCCTTTTCTAACTCTGGGTGCGCCCGCTTCGCCGCCTCGAAGAGTTGCACGCTCATGATGTTGCCTAGCGTGTAGGTCGGGAAGTAGCCGATGGCACCGAACGACCAGTGGATATCTTGTAAGCACCCTTGCGCGTTGTCGGGCGGGGTGAGCCCCAAGTAATCCTCGTACTTGGCGTTCCAGGCGTCCGGCAGGTCCTGAACGGAGAGCGACCCCTCCAAGAGCGCCAGCTCCAACTCGAAGCGCACCATCACGTGAAGGTTGTAGGTCACTTCGTCCGCCTCGACGCGGATGAGGCTGGGCTCGAGCTTATTGATCGCCGCGTAAAAGTCGTCCAGCGAGACCTCGCCTAGCTGCGCGGGAAAGACCTCTTGTAAGCGCGGATAGTAGAACTCCCAAAAGCCGTAACTCCGCCCCACCAGGTTCTCCCACAAGCGCGACTGCGACTCGTGAATCCCCAAACTTACCGCGTTGCCGAGCGGCGAGCGGTCGTAGCGGCTGGCAATTCCTTGCTCGTACATCGCGTGCCCCGCCTCGTGCATGGTGCCGAAGAGCGCGGGGTTGAGAAAGTCGGGCTGATAGCGCGTCGTGATGCGCACGTCGTACTTGCTGATGCCCGTCGCGAAAGGGTGCACCGTGCGGTCTAAGCGCCCGTGTTCAAAGTCGTAGCCAAAACTCTTCACGACTTCGGTGCCAAACTGTTCTTGCAAGGCTTCGCCAAAGGGCTGATGGACGCTCGAGTCGTCAATATCGCGCCCCTTTTCCACCACGTCTTTGACGAGCGGCACGGTGGCGTCGCGGAGTTCGGCGAAGACGGTCCTGACCTTGGCGGTGCTCGAGCCCCGTTCGTAGAGGTCGTGGAGCGCGTCGTAGGGGTGGTCGTCGTAGCCTAGATAGTCCGCTTGCCGCCGCGCGAAGTCCAATATCTTGTCCAAGTGGGGCGCAAAAAGCGCGAAGTCGGCGTTCGCGCGCGCTCTAATCCAGGCTTGCTGACCCGCCGAACGCGCTTTGGTAAAGTCCTCGACGAAGTCGCTCGGCAACTTGACCGCCCGCGCCACGTTGCGGCGCGTCACCTCTAAAAGCGCCGCGTCATCCTCTTTATCTGACGCGCTCTCAGCATCGTCCTCAGCGCCACTTTCAGTACTGTCTTTAGAAGGAGCGGCGCTCTCCAGCGTGCTCAGCATCTCTCTCACGCTGGGGTTGGTAAGCCGCTCGTGACTCAGTTTACTCAAAGTCGCCATCTGCTGAGCGCGCGCTGTGGCCGCGCCATCTGGCATGTAGGTGTTCTGGTCCCAGGAGAGCAGGCTCTGCGCCTGCGACAAATCCTCTAAAACGGCGAGTTCCGCTTTGAGCCTTTTCATCGTTTCGGGTACGTTGGCGGCTTCCGTTGTCATCTCGCTCCTCCGGTTTCTGGCTCGAGCTTAGCAAACATAAACACTTTAGCCCAGAGGCGCGAAGACGATATCGGGGCGAGTTGCGAAGGGGAAAGCTTTGGAAGATAGAGGATACTCACTACTACAGCGTTAAGTAAAAAATAAGTCGTGTCATTCTGAACGGAGCCCTACGGCGGGCGTAGGATAGACTCCGCGGAGTGTAAGAATCTCTGCCCTTGCTGACTCCTCTGACAGAGAATGAAAGTTACAGAGTTTTAGCGTAGCTAAACGAGACCCTCACGCCTTCGGCGAAGCTCCGCTCTACTTCGTGAACAGGGTGACATACTAATAAGTAGCAATACTTGCTTAACGGTGTGCTTAAATAGGTGCGAGCACTTATCTCGGGAAACTGCGGGTAGATTGCACGAGAACCACCCATTGAAGTACGTGTTAGACAGCATACGTTTCACCGCGCGTGTCCGTGACCAGAGGATACTCGTAGTGCGCATGATATGGTACGTCCATGAATCTCGACATGAGCGACGCCGCTCGTGACCTCATACGGCGCGAACGGTCGGTGCTCGCCGACCTCAGCACACTGTTAGGACGCTTAGACGCCGCGCCGCGCGACGTAGAAGAAATTAAGAGGGCGTTGCGTGACCTGGAGGGTCTGTTCCTGCTAGTCGTGTGCGGCGAATACAACGCGGGCAAGTCCACCTTTGTCAATGCGCTTTTGGGCGCACACGTCATGCCCGAAGGCGTCACGCCCACCACGGACCGCATCACCATCGTCTCGTACGGCAAGGAGGAGCGCGTCACCGAGGAGCGCGGCTTCGTGGTGCGGCGCGAGTATCCCGCCGACATCTTGCGCGAGGTCGCGCTGGTCGACACGCCCGGCACGAATGCGGTTATCCGCCAGCACCAGGAGCTGACGGAGGGCTTTATCCCCCGCGCCGACCTGGTGCTCTTCGTCACCTCCGCCGACAGACCCTTCACCGAGAGCGAGCGGGGCTTTTTGGAGCTGATCCGCTCGTGGGGCAAGAAGGTCGTCGTCGTCGTCAACAAGATCGATATTTTGGGCGACGCGGAGCGGCAGAAGGTCCTGTCGTTCGTGAGCGAGCACGCCCATAAAACGCTGGACGTAACCCCCGAGGTCTTCGGCGTGGCGGCTCGAGATGCGTTTAGAGCGCGGCAAGACCGAGACGACGCGGCGCTTCAGGAAACCGGGCTACGGGAACTCGAGCGCTACATCGAGACCGCCTTAGCCGCCGAAGAGCGCCTCAAGCTCAAGTTGGGTACGCCCTTGGGAATCGCCAAGCGGGTCTCGAGCACCTACCGCGACGTGATCAGCGAGCGCCTCGTCCTGCTCGGCGACGACCGCCGCACCTTGGACGCGGTGGACAGGCAGCTCAAGCAGTTCGAGCGCGACATGCAGCGCGAGTTCGAGAGCTACCTGGCGCGGGTCAAGACCGTGCTCCTAGAGGTCGAGCGGCGCGGCGAGGTTTTCTTCGACGACACCATACGCATACAAAAGGTCGGCAGCTTGATCAATTCTGAGCGCATACGCGAGCAGTTCGAGGCGCAGGTCATCCGGGGCGCGGACCGTGACATCGACCGGGCCGTCAGCGAGATGGTGGACTGGTTTATCCAGCGCAACTTGCAGCTCTGGGAAGACGTGATGGCGTTCGTGAAGGAGCGGCGCAAGTCGAGCCGCGAGGGGGTCATGGGCGAGGTCGGCGGCAAGTTTCAGTACGACCGCGACGCGCTGATCCGCTCGCTCGGCAGCAGCGCCGAAGAAATTTTAGAGACCTACGACGAGAACGCCGAGTCGCGTCGCCTGGCGAATTCGCTGCAGGGCGCGGTTATGCAGACCGGACTGATCCAGGTGGGCGGCATCGGCTTGGGGGCAGCGGCAGTTGCCTTTTTATCGGGCGCAGCTTTGGACGTCACAGGCGTCGTCGCGGGGCTCGCCGTGACGAGCTTGGGTCTTCTCGTGCTGCCGCGCCGACGCCGCGCCGCCAAACGCGACCTCCACGAGCGGATGCAAGCGCTACGGGACGGCTTGGAGGAGCGCTTAGGCGCGCAGTTTGGAGACGAGCTGCGCCGCGCCACCGACAAGGTGAACGCCGCAATCAGCCCCTACACCCGTTTCGTGCGGAGCGAGTTGGGACGTTTAGAGGACCTCCAAGGGGAGCTAGCCAAGACGCAGTCCGAAGTGCAGCGCTTGAGCTACGAGGTGGACGCGCTCGGCAGCACTCCCACCCCGGAAACTCAAAAATAGCCGCAGCCCCGCGTATGAAGCTGCACCTGGCGAACGCAAAAGAAGATGCGGCGAGACGCGCACCGCTAGGGAGGTTGTGGCTAGACCTCCAGCGTGCGGTTCAGCGCAACTTTCAGCCCGACCGTCGCTCTCTGGTCGCTTTCCGCGTCATGTTGGCGCTAGGGTTGCTTTTAGACCTCACGCAACGCTTGAGAAACGCGCCCTACTTCTATAGCGAGGACGGCATCCTTCCACAAGAGATTTGGGAGACGCTGTTCGGCGTGCGGGCGTACTACTGGTCGCTGCACTTCTTGAGCCCAGGGCTCCTCTACGCCCTGCTCCTCTTCCAGATTGTGCTGGCGTTCGCGCTGCTCGTCGGCTACCGGACGCGCCTAGTCAGTTTGCTCAGTTGGGTGCTCATGCTGTCACTCGTGTTACGCAACCCCCTCCTGCATTACGGCGGCGACAAGCTCGCGCCCATCCTCTTGCTGATCGCGGCGTGGCTGCCGCTGTCGCATCCGTTCGGCAGAGTGCGCAACGCGCCCCGCACGCAAAGCCCGGTTGCCCCAGTTGCCCCGGTTGCCTACGTAGGCTTTTTGTGGCTGCTCACGCAGATGGCGGTGCTCTACATCGCCTCGGGTGCGTCGAAGCTGGGCAGCAGCTTTTGGCAAAACGGCACCGCGCTGCGCAACGTCTTCGACATGAACATGCTCGTTCGTCCGCTCGGGCTCTGGTTCGCTCAGTTCGAACCGCTCTTGCACCTCATGTCGCTCGCCACGCCCTGGGCAGAGATCATCTTGCCCCTGCTCTTTTTCGTTCCGCTCTGGCGCGGCCGGCTCCGCGCGCTAGCGGTGCTGGGTCTGCTCGCCCTGAATCTAGGCATTCACACCATGCTCGACGTCGGCTTTTTCATGTTCTACGCGAGCGCCGGCCTACTCGCGCTACTCCCGACTGCGTTCTGGGACGACTCGGCTCGAGCGCTGCGTCCCCTCATAACCTTAGTTGCAACGTTGTCGTCGAAACTCACGTCAACGCGACTAGGGCGACGCGCCGCTACGTTATTCGGTAGACCGGATGTGCCGGGCGCAAACGTAGAGCAGGGCGACCGCCGCGCCAAGGGAGCAATCCGCACAGCGGGAGAGGCGGCGAGTACCGCGCTAGCCACGACGCTCGCGTTAATTTTCGCCGCGCTCACCGTGGCGACCGGATTAGAGAGCATGAACATCGTTAAGCTGACGTATCCACCCCATAGTTGGACGCTCATCCGAGGGCTCAACCTGTACCAGAACTGGGGGCTATTCACCAACCCTAGTACAGTCGCAACCTGGTACGTCGCCAAGGCGCAACTCGCCAACGGCACCTGGGTCGACACGCTGCAAGAGGGCGGTCCCGTCGTCTGGGCGCACCAAGAGAGACCCAACGCGCTCTTTGAGGAAAACAGCAAGTGGCGCTTGGCGATGGCGAAAGCGAACTCTTACGACGACGAGGAGGCGCTTTTCGACGCTTTAGGCCGCGCGCTAGCGGCGAAGTGGAACTGCGAACACGCGCCGGACGAAGCGCTGGTCGAGCTGACTATCTACAAGCTCACGCAGCCCCTGCCAGCCCAGGCGGACGTGGGGCGCACATGGAAGAAGTGGTTGGTGTGGAAGGCTAAGAGCCCGTCGCTTTGCTCCCACTAGCTTCCGGGAATGAACGACCTTTGAGTCCAGTCATACCCCATACGGGGCACAGGGCTGGTGTACGTAAGTCCTCACGTAGAACGGTCTTGCGCAGCAAACGAACGGTGCTCTAACCTGGGTAATACGCTTTAGCACTTAGGAAAGACCATACCGACGGAGCGGTATGGTCTTTCCTAAGTGCTGAGGGGTTGAGCCGAATCCGTATTAGTTCTGTCCCACGTTGACAGTGACGGTCGCCGTGTCAGAAAGCACGGTGCCAGCCTGTCGGTCCGTTAGCGTAAGCTTGTACTCGAAGGTATCGACACCATTAAAGCCGTCGTTCGCTACATAGTAAATCTTGTCGTCGTCTTCGTAAGCTTCGCCGTTCGCGGGCAGGCTCGCCACTGAGATGTTGGGAAACTCACTCTCCGGATAGGTGTCATTGACGATAACGTCGACCTCATACGTGTCAGACATTTCCTCCCCAGCTTCCGGGACCTCGTCATTGACGGCGTCGAGGGCGTCGTCAGGCGGTACGACAGCGCCCTCGCTGATATTCAGAGTGACGTCTTCAGTTACTTCTTCACCGTCGCCATAGGCAGCAATAAGCCTAAACGTTCGGCTTGTTGGCACCTGCACGACCGTGCTCGTCTCACCCGTCACGTCCCTATCGCTGTCGTTTTCCAAATCCAGCGTCGTGAGTGACGTCACCTCGCCATCTATCTCCCAGGCGAGCGTGACCTCCTCGTCAGGAGCAGCGGGGTTCGGGTTGGCGGTGAAGAAGACGATTTCGGGTGCTTCGTCCGCGTCGACCTCTTCGACCGTGACGGTCTGCGTATTCGCCGCGCTCGTCGCGCTGCCATCATCCGTGACGGTCAGCGAAACCTCGTAGTCACCGGCTTCGCTGTATGTCTTGGTGAAAACAGCCCCGTCCGTCGTCGTGTTGCTTCCGTCGCCGAAGTCCCAACTGTACAAATCGATTGTACCGTCAGGGTCACTGGACGATGAAGCGTTGAACCGGACGTTGAGCGACCCTTCCTGTTGCTGCCAGGAGAAGTCAGCAACAGGTTCTTGATTAGCGGGTGGAGGTGGCTCGGCTGAGTCACCGCCCACAACGGTAACGTCCACCGTACCGGAGCCGAAGCTCCCGTCATCGTTTACATCGGTCGCCGTGAGCTGTAAGGTGTATTCTCCCGCTGAGTTAAAAGTAACGTCCGTGTCTACGTTCGTCTCTGCCGCGAAGGTCACGTTGTTGAAGTTACCTTGCGTGAGGCTCCACTGATACCTGAGCGTGTCGTTCTCCTCGTCGGTCACGGTGGCGTCTAAGCTCGTCGTCACCGTGCCGTCGTCGTTCAGCGTCAGCTCATCAACCTGTTCGATGCTCACCTCCGGAGCGCTATTCTCCTCGGGCGGATCAGTCGGATCAGTCGGGTCTGTAGGGTCAGTCGGGTCGGTCGGGTCTGTGGGATCAGTCGGGTCGGTCGGATCAGTCGGATCGCCGTCGCCGTCCACAATCACATAACCCCGGATAAGCTCTTCGGACGTGTTCCCCGCGCCGTCCGTCACGAGCGTGCGGAACACGTAGGCGAACTCGTCGTCGGGGTTGTCGAGTTCGGTGATGTTGACCGCGTCGTCTGAGACCGTGATCGGATAGACGCAGGTCACGTCGGTTTGGGTGCTCGAGAGCGTGCAGGGTCCTACGGGCTCACCCTTGGTGAAGTAGCCTAGCTGGGGGTCGCTCGGGTCGAGTTCGCCCCTGATGTTGGGCGGGTCGCTGTTGACGAGGCTGATGTTGATGTCCGTGATGCCACTCGGATCGCTGTAATCGACCTGGGCGTAGAACGTATTGCCGGGCTGGACTGCGACGATGCGATCGTCGGAAGCGTCTTGAATGTTGCTGGCTTCGTCGTTCTGGAAGGGCCCACCTTGCGTCTCGCTCACGCCGAAGCTACCTGTGGGCGCGGCGGTGTCCTGACCGGGTGGGGGTGGGGGCGGCGTATCGCCGCTCACGACGACCCTCGCTTGCTCGACGTCTTCACCTTGCGCGTTCGTCGCGGTCAGGGTGTAGGTCGTCGTCTGTGTAGGCGTTACGGTGAACTGATTGTCCGCGTCCGAGGTTACGTCGCCGATGCCGTTATCTATAACGATGGACGTCGCGTCGCTGACGCTCCACGAGAGCGTGGCGCTTTCGCCGGGGTTCACCTCGCCGGGAGAGGGCGTAAAACTCACGATAGTCGGGCTGCCGTCGTCTACGACGTTGTCGCCGCCCTCTATCTCGTCACATGACGCCAAAACGATGAGCACGAGTAAGAAGAAACATCGGTGGAATTGTCGCATGAAGACCTCCAATCCTCAAGTCTACGCCTCTACGAACACGCCGCGTGTAGACTGTCAGTGACAGTGAGCGTCAACGAACGTAGAGGGTAAGGTTGCGCAATTATACCTGCCCCATAAGGGCAACGCGGATACCCCAAAATAACAAATAGTGATGAGAAAATGAAGGTTCATGAAGGTTTGACGAAGGTTTCGTGAGGTTTGCGAGTGCGACTAAATAGAAAGAGGGTAAATAGAAAGAGGGCGAGCGGTTGCTCACCCTCTACACTATTGGTTAAGCGACTACTGCACGTCTAGCGTGATGGTTCCTCCGTCCTCGAGCGCCTCCCCCGTGCTCTCGTTCGTGACAGAGAGCGTGTACTCGAACGAGTCTGCGCTGATATCCTCCCCGTCCGACAGGTAGAAAATCTCACCATCTTCTGCGAAAACGGTGCCGTTCGCCGTTGTGTCCGACGGAATACTCAGCTCAGGCGCGCTGTAGCCCGCTTCGGGATAGGTCGCGCTGCCGAGGATATAACCCACGTCGATGATGACGAACGGTCCGTCGATGGTGACGCCGTCCGTCTCCCCGGTAATCTCTACGTCTGCCGCCTCGATCGTGTCGTCATCACTAGGCGGGACGATAGCGGCTTCGCTCACGACGACGGTCACGGTCTCCGTGTCGTCACCGCCCTCGTTCGTCGCAGTGAGCGTATACGTCGTCGTCGCGGTGGGAGAGACTTCGGCGGTATCTCCTGTCACCTCGCCCACACCGTTGTCGATGGTTATAGAGGTCGCTTCATCCCCTGACAAGGTCCACGTAAGGGTGCTACTTTGACCTGCCTCGAGCATGTCCGGCGTCGCGGTGAAGCTTTCGATTATAGGGGCACTAATAGGCGGCGCGGGTGTGGGATCGTCCGAGGGGGTTACATCAACTGTTTGCGTCTTTGAGTCAATGCCACCCTCGTTCTGAACAGTAAGCGTATACGTCGTGGTCTCACTAGGTGAAACGCTTGCGCTGCTTCCGATGATTGTGGCGTCGTTATCAACCGTGACGGAAGTCGCTTCACCCCCGGCTAGCTCCCAGGTGAGCGTGCTGCTCTGTCCGGGCTCGAGCGTATTCGGCGAGGCGCTAAAACTGCTGATGACCGGAGCTTCGGTAACGACGGCGGGCTCCGAATCCACTTCGCCGCACGCGGCGAGGACGACTAAAAGGATCACTGCGTAGGTTAATCGTAGGGGTCTATTCATCTTTCTCCTCCCAAAGCGCTCGAGGCACTGCTCCAAATACGTTGGTGCTATGTGTATAGTCTCACACTCCTAGCTTATAGGGTTGTGAAAGATTTAACGGTGCATTTGGCACGCCGCTAAGCTTACTGTGAGATGAATATCGCGCCGCGCCGGGTCTTAAATCTGACTTTTGTTGTATCGTCTTCTATTGCTTTAACACCGCGCGCTCCGCTTAACTTGACTGTAACGAGCGAAAGGGGTATGTCATCGCCATCGCCACCGTACTACTCGGCTTTCTAGCGCTCGTACTAGGCTTGCTTCTATGGGGTCTTATCGAGCCCTATTTTATCGACGTACAGGAAAAAGAGGGTTTCATCCCGCGCTTACCGGCTGCGTGGCGGGGCGAGCGCGTCGCGCTCATCGCGGACTTTCAGGTCGGCATGTGGCTGCACAACACGCCGACGATCCGCCGCATCGTCCGCAAGATCATCGAGGAGCGCCCGGCTTGCGTGCTGATCGCGGGCGACTTTATCTACGACAAACGCACCGCGATTCCCGAAGCCGTCCAACTGACTAAGCCGCTCGTCGACGCCGGACTACCCACCTACGCCGTTTTCGGCAACCACGACTACGCCCAACCGACCAAAGATGACCAGCCGGACAAGCAACTTGCGGCGGACTTGCACAGGGCGTTAGAGGACATTGGCGTCAAGGTTATGCACAACGAAGTTGCGGCACTACCGTTACCCGGCGCTGCTGCCGACAACCCGCTCTACCTCGTCGGAATTGGGGCGCACACGCCCGGCGAGGATAGCCCGGCGTTGGCGTTGGCGCACCTGGACCAGGACGCGCCTCGTCTCGTCCTGATGCACCACCCGAGTTCGTTCACCGCTTTTCCGGCTCATAGCGCGCCCTTAGCCGTCGCCGGGCACACGCACGGCGGGCAGATCAGCCTGCCTAAAGCGCCTGGCTGGTCGCTGCTGACTCGCGTCCGCGACGGAGAAGTGTACGACGACGACTGGATCACGTCGCACGCCAACGCGGGCAACAGCCTCTACGTAAACCGCGGCATCGGCTTTAGCTTGGTGCCCCTACGCATCTTCTGCATGCCCGAACTCACCCTCATCACGCTGAAACGCCCCGAGGATGACGAAGCGCACAGCGAGCAGCATTCGATATAACCCGCGGACACTTCGGCAATAGAGGAATGCGAGGTCGTGCGCGCCCGCTCAACCGACTTTTAGAATGTCTCAAAGAACTTTCCGCGGGGTTGCGAAGCGGGGAGAAAGGACCGAGCGCACGCTTAGACCGTTCAGCCCCTTCTCCTTTGAGAAGCATGGATTTTGCTGCAAGGGTAAAAGAGCGTGTCAGCTAGTTTCGTTCCGCCTGCGCGGAAACTGTGTAACCCGAAAACTTCGTAACAGGGCAAGAGAACCTGCCACGCCGACCGGCTGACTAGCTGAAGTGCTCCTCTCCTGTTACACTGCTACTCCATGAGCGTCACGCAAAAAGTCCCCCGCATCGCCTATCAGGGCATCTCCGGCGCGTTCAGCGAAGAGGCGTCCTTGCAGTTCGCCCCGGACGGCGAGACTATCGGCTTTCACACCTTCAAAGAGGCGTTTCAAGCCACCGTCACGGAAAGCTGCGACTTCGCCTGCTTGCCCGTCGAGAACTCGCTCGCAGGCTCCATCAACCAGACCTATGACCTCTTGACCGACTCGGTCTTGCACGTGGTCGGTGAGCAGATCGTGCGCGTCCACCACAACCTCTTAGCGAAACCCGGCACCAAACTAGAAGAGGTTAAGCGCGTCTACAGCCACCCACAGGCCCTGGCGCAGTGCCAGGCGTTTTTAGCAAAGCACCATATGGAAGCTGTTACCGATTTCGACACCGCAGGCGCAGCCAAACTCTTAGCGGACAACGGAGGTGAGGGCAAAGCCGCGATTGCCTCCAAACGCGCCGCCGAAATCTACGGGTTAGAGATTCTGCGTGAGCACATCGAAGACGTGGACTTTAACTACACGCGCTTTTTTATTTTGGGACCCGACGAGAAACCCAAAGGCGAAGGCAAGCATAAGTCGAGTTTGGTCATCGCCACGCGCCACCGCCCCGGCGACTTGGTGGCGTGCTTGGAGCAGTTCCCCGTGTACGGCATCAACATGACGAAGCTCGAGTCCCGCCCGCGCCGCGACAAGCCCTGGAGCTACCTCTTCTATATCGACATCGAAGGGCATTTAGACGACGAGAACGTGCAAAACGCGATGACCGGGCTTATGAGGAAAGCGGCGTTCGTGAAGTTCTTGGGATCGTATCCGGCTGCGCCATCTATCGTGGAGCCGTAGGCTAGAGGTAGTCAGGGGTCAGAGGTCAGAATTCAGTAGGGCTTTCACGCTGACGGCTGTCTACTGAATTCTGACTACTGTCTACCGCTATCTCTAACACCATGCTTATCACGTTCGTTCTCACCACGCTTCTCGCCTTCGTCATCAAAGGCTTGACGGGCTTCGGTCCCGCCCTCGTGATGGTCCCAGTTTTCAGCTATTTTCTGCCCTTCACCGAAGTCGTGCCTATCAGCGGCGCACTCCTTTTCTTTTCGAACCTTCCCCTCGCCTTTTCAGGAAGAGGTCAACTGCCTAAGCGGAGCTTCATTCCTGCCGCCATCGGCTTCGGCGTCGGCGTGGCGCTCGGCGGCAACTTGCTCGTCATTTTGCCCGAAGCGGTCTTGCAGAAGATTCTCGGGGCGACGCTCGTCGGGTTTTGTGGTTATCAGCTTTGGGGTGGGCGGCAAGTCGACGAAAGGCCTCTTTTAGACAGAGGTGAGCAGGTGAGGCTTTTGGTGGTCTCGAGCCTCAGCGGTCTCATCGTCGGAGCGGTCGGGGCGGGCGCGCTGCCGCTCATCATCTACCTCGGGCTGCGCTATCCTAAAGAAAACTTTCGGTTGCTTCTCACCTACGTCTTCCTGGTCGGCTCCGCTTCGCAAGTCGCGGTCTACAGCCTGCGCGGGCTCTACACGCCGAACGTTTTACTGTGGAGCGTCGGGCTCATCGTACCGATGTTTTTGGGGCTCTGGCTCGGCTCGCTCTTTTTCGGGCGCGTGCCGCAGCGCACCTTTAACCGCGTTGTTGGGATTTTACTCCTCGCGCCTGCGGTGCAACTGCTCACGAGCTAGACTTGACGGGCTAGACTGAGCACATGGATTCGGATATCAGTGTAGACGCGCAAGTCGAAACGATTACCTTGAATGACGCCCTCAAACTCTCCGGTTTAGCCGAGACGGGCGGACACGCCAAAGTGATGATTCAAGCCGGAGAGGTGTTGGTCAACGGTGAGGTGGAGACGCGGCGCAAGCGCAAGCTTAGAGAGGGAGATGTGGTGCGCGTGGGGGAGGAGGAGTTCGTGCTGGAGTTGGAGGGCGAAGCGGAGTGACGCTGAGCAATCTTCGTGTCTTCATTGCTGCTCACCGGGCTGATTGAGCGGGATGAACTGCCCTGCGACGCCCAGAACCCGCAAGTCTTCCCCCGAAAGCGGCACGTTAAAGACACTCGCCACCGCGTAGTTGTTGCGCCGCGTCTCCTGCGCCAACGCCTCCTCGATGAGCGCTTGGGTCGCGTTGCCTAAGAGGTTGCCGAGGCTGCCTGAAAGCCCCAACTCCTGCGCCACGTCGCGGTTGATTTCGTCGGCGTAGCGCTGCGCGAAAGCTTCGGTGGTGGGGTTCGAGAGGGTGAGCACGCCGACTAGAGCGATAAAAAGGGCGAGGGCGAGAACGCGCATAGCTCCGAGTTTACCCTAGGGCGTGACGCCAGCATGAGGAGAAGGTTACGGGCTGACGCGCCCTCTTAGCCCCTCTTTGCGCGCCCTGCCCGCCCAGTTGTGCGCTTGCCTCAGCGGTTCGGGCAGCTTGGTCTTGCCCGGCAAGCTGCGGACGAAGTCCAGAACGCTCTGCATATCCACCCTGTGCCCCGGCGAGAGGTAGAGCGGTTTGACGTTCGTCCTCGAGCGGTACACCCAGCCGAGCTGCGCCCCTTTCGCCCCTAGCGGCACCGCGCTCCCGACCTCTTCGTTCAAATCTCCGGCAGCTTTTCCGTAGAGCCGACTTTTCGCCACGCCGATGCTCGGCAGGTCCAGATGAACGCCTAAATGCGACGCGATGCCGAGCCCCCTCGGGTGCGCAAGTCCTTGACCGTCTACGAGCAAGAGCCCCGGCTGCTCCGAGAGTTCGGCTAACGCGCTCAGATAGGCGGGCGCTTCGCGGAAGGAGAGGAAGCCGGAGAGGTAGGGGAAAACCTCCCGCTGGTCCACCGCCGCGAGCCCGACCTCTCTGACCTCTTGCGCGGCGACGTCCCAAAGAACGGCGGCGGCGATGATGGGCCCGTCTTGCGTCATGGAGGCGTCCAGAGCGGCTAGGGTGCGCACGGGGGCGAGACCCTCGAGCCTCACCCGCGCCGCAAGCTCCTTTTGCAAGCGCCGCGCCTCGTCCAAACTTTCTGGTTTTGGGAAGGTGAACACGCACTTACCTTACCCTTTCAACTATCCTCTCAAAAGGACGTCGCTTCCCGACGCGCGAACGCCGCTTCCTACAGCGGTTCCAAGACATACTGAGACAGATTGTCGCAGGTATCATCATCGAATGTGCGTGCTAGTTAGGCACTTTTCGCAAAGCGAAACGTTGCTTCATATAGTGAGAGTGTCTCTGACCAGATGATACCTGCTACTACAATCCGTTAAGCTGTCGCCATGAACGTTCTTAGTGACAGCGATGTGCGCGCCGCGCTCTCTTGGGACGCGGTGCTGAGCAGCTTAGAAACCGCCTTTCAGAACCCGGACCGTTACTTCTCCCCCGAGCGCGTCGTCATCCCTGCGCCCGAAGCGGGCTCCTACCTCACCATGCCCTGCGCCGACGCCGAGGGCTGGTTCGGCGTGAAACAGGTCGGCGTGGTCCCCACGAACGCCAACCGCGACCTCCCCACCGTCCAAGCCCACTACACGCTGATGAACCCGACCGGAACGCCCGTCCTGAGCGCCGCCGCCACGGTCTTGACGCGCATCCGCACGGCGGGCGCGTCGGCGTTAGCGGCGAGGTATCTTGCACCTGAGAACGCCAAAACGCTCCTCATCATCGGCACGGGCTCGCTCGCGCCCTACATGGCGCAGGCGCACGCACAAGTGAGAGCGTACGAGCGGATTCTCGTGTGGGGACGAGACGAAAGCAAAGCGGCGCAGACAGTGAAAGAGGTGCGAGAAGAGGTTACGGACGTAGAGGTTAGCGAGGCGTCTAACTTAGAAGAGGTCTTGAGCCGAGCGGATACGGTGAGCGCGGCGACGACCTCGAGCCAACCCCTCGTCCGCGCTGAGTTCTTGAGAGATAGACAGCAGGGAGGTGGACAACATATCGACCTAGTCGGCGCGTTCGTCCCCGAGATGCGCGAGTCGGATAGTGAGACGGTAAGAGGTGCGGAAGTTTTCGTGGATGACGTAGAAGCTGCAAAAATCGAAGCGGGTGACCTCATCCAAGCGGCGCAAGAAGGCTGGTCGTTTGAAGAGGTCAAGGGTGACCTCTCGAGCCTCGTGCTAGGGCGCACAAAACGTAGCAATGAAGAGGTGACGACGCTCTTTAAGTCGGTCGGGGTGGCGTTGGAGGATTTGGCGGTGGCGAAGCTGCTTGTCGCTTGAGCCTCGAGAGGTGTATCCACTGCGTTGCAAAACTGCCGCAAAGGGAGCGGTAAACTAGGTCAGTGACCGGCTCCCCTATCGTCATCAAGTATGGCGGCAACGCCATGACCGACGTGGCGCTCCGCAGGCGCGTCGCGGCGGAGATCGCCCTGTTGAGAGAGACCTACGCGCCCATCGTCGTACACGGCGGCGGTCCCTTTATCGGCGAGGCGCTCCTCAACGCGAACATCCCCAGCGCCTTCGTGCGCGGGCTACGGGTCACAGACGACGCCAGCTTACTCGTCATTGAGAGCGTGTTGACCCGGCTCGGCAAGGTCTTGGCGCAAGAGGTCGGCGGCGCGGTAGGGCTCACCGGGCGGGACGTGGGGTTGCTCATCGCCGAACCTTTAGACATACCTTCAAATACTGTGCTCGGTCACGTCGGCAGGGTGGTCGAGGTCAACCGGGAGGTGCTGCGGCAGCTTCTCGCGCTGCCGCTCACGCCCGTGATTGCCTGTATCGCCGGGGTGCGGGACAAACCGGAGGTTCTCAACGTCAACGCCGACAGCGTCGCGGGCGCGGTGGCGGGCGCGCTAGCCGCCCCGGTCGTCTTTCTGAGCAATATACCCGGCGTCCTGGACCGCCCCGAAGACCCCGAGAGCCTCCTCAACGAACTCTCCAAGCAAGAGGTCGACGCGCGCATCCGAGACGGGCGCATCGCGGGCGGCATGATTCCTAAAGTCGAGGCGGCACTGGACGCGCTCGACAAGGGCGCGCGCTTCGCGGTGATTGCGGATGGGCGGGTGCCGGGGACGTTGGAACGCGCACTGACGGGAGAGGCGGGGACGAGGGTTGTTCTCTGAGGGGTTATCTAAACTTGCTCGAGCGAAGAGGTATAGTGGCGAGAGACCGACATGATGAGTACACTGTCAACTAAATTCTGCAACACTGTTGTCACCCTGTTCACGCAGTCAGACGAAGTCCGGCGAAGGCGTGAGGGTCTCGTTTGACTACGTCAAAACTTTGTAACTCGCACTCTCTGCAAGAGGAG
Source organism: Trueperaceae bacterium (assembly GCA_965213925.1). Classification (GTDB taxonomy): domain Bacteria; phylum Deinococcota; class Deinococci; order Deinococcales; family Trueperaceae; genus CBDBZX01. The sequence goes on along the minus strand of OZ243927.1, from coordinate 1,746,455 downwards.
TCAGCAAGGGCAGAGATTCTTTCACTTCACTTCGTTTCGTTCAGAATGACATGGTTCATTTTTTGCTTAACAGTGTAGTTAGTTCGACAGAAAAACTACAAGGTGTCCCGTTTCGTACGCAGGTGAATGCGCAAGCACCTCTCTCACAGACTTCGCGGGGCTTCCAACACGAAACGTGGTGCACCGCCTATAGATAACGAGGAGCGCTATGGATAGAACCGACCGACTTCGCCACATCGTCTCTCGAGCCAAGCAGCTCCCCTTCTACGAGGAGCGGCTGCGCGACGTAGACCCGAACGCCTTGAGCGCAGACGACGTGAGCACGCTGCCTTTCGTGACTAGAAACGACCTCACCGAGCACTTCAAGGCGCACGCTGGGCGTGATGACCCGCACGGGGGCTTTTTGGCAGATGGCACCACAGACGATATCGTCCAGATGCACCTCACGCCCGCGCCGGGCGGCAGGATGCCTGAGTATCTCACCGCGCAAGACATCAGGTGGCAAGCCGACGCCGTCCGCGAGCAGGTGGGGCGTTGCGGGCTGGGCGCTGGGGACCGCTGCTTGGTCGTCTTTAGCTACCACATGCTCGCGGGCGGCTGGCTCTTTCACGAGGGGCTCACCGCTTTGGGTGCGGCCGTGCTCGCGCTAGGACCGAGCGACGCCGACACGGTCGTGGACATCGCGCGGACGTACGGCTTCAACGTGCTCGTCTCCAATCCGAGCTTCGCGGGCAAAATCGGCGCGGCGGGCGGGCGCTTCGAGACGCTCCTGGCGGCGGGCGAGCCCTTCAGCGCCGTGCCGGGGCTGCGCGAAGAGGTCGAGGCGAGTTTGGAATGTACCGCGTACGACGCCTACGGGCTCAGCGAGACGGGCGTCATCGCGGCGGAGACGTCGGCGCGGGATGGGATGCACCTGGTCCCCGAAGCCGCCATCGTCGAGGTGTTGGACCCGCAGACGCTCGAGCCCGTCGCAGAGGGCGACAAGGGCGAGGTCGTCATCACAAGTTTGACCCGTGAAGGGATGCCCATGCTCCGCTTTTTGACGGGCGACCTCACGCTCAAGGGGTCGGATAACGTTTTACCCAGGGGCGTCTTCGGGCGCACCGACACGATGGTCAAGCTCAAAGGGGTCAAGGTCTATCCGCGCGAGTTACTGTTTCTCCTCGCCGCGACCGAAGGGCTCAACTTCCGCAACTACCAACTGCGCGTGAAACGCGGCGCGGACGGCACCGACGTCGCCGCGCTGCACGTCGAGGGCGACCCGGACACCAACACGTTCGAGCTGGCGAAGCGCATCCGAAGCGCGCTGGGCGTCGGCATGAACGAAATTCACGTGGAGGATTCGGTGACGGGCGACCTCGTGGTGGATGAGCGCTATTGAAGGCTGACATTTATGACGTCCTCGTCGTAGGCGCGGGACCCTCGAGCTTGCTGCTCGCGGCGGAGCTTAGCGGCGCGGGCTTGGGGGTAGCATGTCTAGCGCCGGACGGCGTCGTACCTTGGCCCAACTCGTACGGCGTGTGGACGGACGAGGTCGCCGCGCTAGGCTACGTCAACTTTACACAGACGTGGTCCGCGCCGCTGGTCTACATAGGAAATCGGGGTGGACATCAGGGCGAGCAAGAGGTCGGACTAGAACGTTCGTACGGTCGTCTCGACAACGCCAAACTCCAAGCGCGAACCTTAAAGCGTTGCGAGCGCGGCGAGGTGCAGTTTCTTAGAGGGCACGCCGCTGAGGTGGCGCACACCTCGAGTCACTCCGAGGTGAGGTGCCGCGAGGGTCAGCGCCACCGCGCCCGCTTGGTCATCGACGCGAGCGGTCATTTCCCCGCCCTGGTCGAACGTCCGCGCGCCTCTCAAATCGCTTTTCAAGCTGCTTACGGCGTCACCGGCTACTTTTCCGCCCCCCCGATTCCCGCAGGCCAGATGGTGCTCATGGACTTCCGCGACGCGCACTTGAGCGACGCGGAGCGCAAAGAGCCCACCTTCCTCTACGCGATGGATTTGGGCGGCGGGCTTTACTTCGTGGAGGAAACCTCGCTGGTGCGCCGTCCTGGTATGTCTTTAGACGTGCTACAAAAACGCCTCTACCGTCGCTTGGCACATCGTGGTGTCACCGTTAAAGAAACTACTGAAGCTGAGCGCTGCCTCTTTCCGATGGGCTTGCCCCTACCTGACCTCTCTCAGCGCGTGGTGGGTTTCGGCGGCGCGGCGAGCATGGTGCACCCGGCGTCGGGGTACATGATGGCGTCGGTTTTGAATACAGCGCCGACGCTTGCGAAAACCGTAGCGCAAGCGTTGGGAAGGGGGGACGTAACGGGCGTCTCCAACCTCGCCTGGAACACCTTGTGGTCCGCCTCTAAGGTACGTCAACGCTCGCTCTACCTCTTCGGCTTAGAAGCGCAGCTCAAACTGGACGGAGCGCAGCTTAGAAGTTTCTTAGCAGCCTTTTTCGAACTTCCCGCACCCCTCTGGCAGGGCTACCTCTCGGGGACGCTCAGCGTGAAAGACCAAGCCGAGACGATGGCGCGACTTTTCGCGCACGCGCCGAACGCCGTGCGCTTCCCGCTGACGCGCACGGCGTTCGGACATAGCGGGTTGTTAGCAAAGGCGCTGACGACGTGAAGGATGTAAAAAGATGAGGAGCAAGTACTAAGCTCGCTCCTCGTTCTACCTTTCACCAATTTATATGCCACGCTGCTCCGCAAGAATCTTCTTATAGGAATTCTCCAGAAGCAGTATCAGGTATATCGTTGACCAAATTTTGCAACATTGTTGTCACCCCGAGCGGAGCCCTTGACAGGATAGACTCCGCCCTACGGTGAACGTAGGATAGACTCCGTCGAGGGGTCTCGTCTCGCGCGCTCTCGCAGAAGAGGAGGCAAAGGCAGAGATTCTTTCACTCCACTTCGTTACGTTCAGAATGACATGGCTCATTTTTTAGCTAACAGTGTATTAAGCTGCGCTTTTACGCACCGCGGTCTTAGGCTTGCGCTGACGCTTCTTGAACCACGCCACCATCGGGGCGAGGATGAAGATGCTCGAGTACGTCCCGAAGCCGATGCCCACTAGGAGCGTGATGCTGAAGTCGCGCAAGACGCTGCCGCCGAAGAAGAGGAGCGCCAACACGGGCAGGAGCGTCGTGCCCGAGGTCACGACGGTGCGCGAGAGCGTCTGGCTCACCGAAAGGTCGATGATGTCGTTGTACGAACGCCCGCGCACCTTGCGCAAGTTCTCGCGAATTCTGTCCGCGATGATGATGGAGTCGTTTAAGGAGTAACCGACAACGAAGAGAAGCGCCGCCAAAACGGGCACGCCGAACTCTGCGCCGATGAGGTCCAAAAAGCCCATCACGATGCCGACGTCGTGAATCGACGCCAGAATCGCGGCGACCGCGACGATCCAGTTCGGCCAGAAGCGCAGCCCGACGTAGAGCAAGATCAGCCCGAGCGAGACGAGCACCGCCAAGACCGCGCCGTTGCGCAGGTCTTCGCCGACGGAGGGACCGACGAAGTCGGCCTGCAAGAGTTCCGCGTCAAGCCGCTCCGCTAAGAGGTTCGGAAATTCACCCCGCGCCCCGCTGTCCTCGCTAACGCCGATACGCACCGAGAGGAGTTTGTTCGCGCCCGCTGCTGCTTCGGCGTCGTCCGTGCCGCCTTCTGCACCTCCCTCTGTACGAATCGTGGTGTCTTGCACCTCTTGCACCGTCGCCGAGCCGCCGTCCACGCCGGGCAGCCTGAGTTCGCTGATGGCGGTGCGCACCTCGTCGATGGTCGTCTCTTCCGAGACGCTATAGAGCGCGCTCGTGCCGCCCGTGAAGTCCGTCGAGAGGTTTAAGGGGCTCACGATGACGATGAGGAGCGCCAAGAGCGCGAGTCCGCCCGAGATGCTCATAACGATGGGCGCACGCGAAACGAACTTGAGGTCGGTGAAGTAAAAACCTTTGGGCATGAGCGGCTTTTTGAAGCGCACCGTGAGCACGTCGAGCAAAAAGGGCACGACGACGGTGTTCACAAAGACCGCCGACACGATGCCGATGGCTAACGTGATAGCGAAGCCGCGCACCGGACCCGAGGTGTACTGGTACAGCGCCGCCGCCGCTAAAAGCGTCGTGACGTTCGCGTCGATGATCGCCGAGAGCGAGTTGCTGAAACCGCTCCGCATGGAGAGGCGCAGGCTTTTGCCTTCGCGCAGCTCCTCTTTGATGCGCTCAAACGAGATGACGTTGCCGTCCACCGCCGCGCCGATGGTCAAGACGAGACCGGCCAGACCGGGCAGCGTGAGCGCCGCGCCGAGACCGGAGAGGATGCCGAAGATGAGGAGCAAGACGTAGATGAGACCGACCGTCAAAACGCCGCCGAAAAGTGGACCGTAGTAGAGAATAACCGCGGCGACGACGGCGATACCGCCGATAATCGCGGCGGTCGTACCGGCTGCGACCGAGTCCTGACCCAACGTCGGGCCGATGGCGCGAATCTCTTCGATGTTGAGCGAGATGGGAAGGCTGCCCGAGCGGAGGACGAGGGCTAAGTCGGAGGCTTCCTCGAGTGTGAACTGCCCCTCGATCTGCCCGCTCTCGGCGATGCGCCCGTTGATGTTGGGCGCGGTGATGACGTTGCCGTCCAAGACGACCGCCATGCGCTGCCCCAAGTTGCTGCCCGTAAACTGCCCGAACGCGGGCGCGTCAGCCCCGCGAATCTGGAAGGTAACAATCGGCTGGCCGAACTGGTCGTACGCCACTTGCGCGCCGCGCAGCACCTCACCCGTGAAGGAAGCGGGTTGCAGCTTGTCCGGCGTGAGGGGTTCGCTCGCGCCCGGTCTGACGAGGCGAAACTCTAAAATCGCTTGTTGTCCGATGAGGTCTTGCGCGCGGTTTTGCTCCTCCGCCGTCAAGCCGGGCAGCTCGACGACGATGCGGTTCGCGCCCGAGGTCTGAATGATGGGCTCCGCCACGCCGAACTCGTTGACGCGGTTTTCGATAACGCGCCGCGCTGCCTGGAGGTCTTCGGGTACGGGGTCGGGGTCGTCAGCTTGCAAAACGACGCGCAAGCCGCCCTGCAAGTCTAAGCCGAGTTTGAGCGAGGCGTCCTCCGCCCACGGCTGCCACATGTAAAGAATGGCGGCGAGTAGAACGCCAAGGACGAGGATGCCCGTGAATGAGCGTTGATTCATATTTTTCTCCTGAGTGCACTGTTAAGTTAGTTTTGATACCTCTTACATGTCACCCTGTTCACGCAGTCAGACGAAGTCCGGCGAAGGCGTAAGGGTCTCGTTTGGCTATGCCAAAACTCTGTAACTTTCGTTCTCTGTCAGAGGAGTCAGCAAGGTCAGAGATTCTTTCACTCCGCGGAGTCTATCCTACGCTCGCCGTAGGGCTCCGTTTAGAATGACATCACTCATCTTTTAATTAACAGAGTACTGAGTTGCTCTGTTAAGAGGATTGAGTCTCGAGATTGGGTGAAAGGCTGTTAGCCGTTAGCTTAGAGGCTTTTGCTAAAAGCTAATCGCTGCTTTTAGCCCCCCTCGAGCCTCAACTTCCCGAACACCAAGAAGGTGCGCCGCCGCGCGGCGCCCGTTAGGCGTTTCGACGTGATGAGGCGCGCGGCGCATACGGCAACCGTGAAACTGGCGATGAGCGGGGGCAAGAGGTGAAAACTGTTCTTACCGACTCTCGGCAGGATAAGGCGCTGCGCAGGCTCCGCGACCATCGGCACAGGCGCGCTCATGCCCGAGGATTCGTCGCTGCTAACGCCCCAAGGCTGCACGGGCAGCGGGAGCGCTAGAACGAGAATCGTCAGAAAAAATAGGCGGAGCGTCACAGCTTATTATGGTAACACTTGTCGCGCTGACCGGGGGGGTGAAGTTTTTCATCTGGGCGCAAGTTCCGACACCGAGCTGCGCCTTCGGGTAAACTACCTCATTATGGCGAACGAGAGCGGCAAAGACAGCGCAGACAACCGGAGCATCTTCCAAAAAATTATCGACGGTGACATCTCTGCGGACCGCGTGTACGAGGATGAGCACTTTTTAGCCTTTAAGGACATTCAGCCTAAAGCGCCGGTTCACTTTCTGGTAGTCCCTAAAAAGCACAGCCCGCGCCTAGACGAGATGTTGGACGCGCAGGGCAAGGAGGACGTGGGGGCGCTTTTCGAGGCGGCGGTTAGAGCGGCGCGCGCGAACGACGTGAAGGACTACCGGCTCGTCGTCAACCTCGGGGCGGGCGCGGGGCAAGAGGTCTTTCACACGCACGTGCACGTTTTAAGCTATGACGGCAAGGCTCGAGAAGTAGGATGATGGGCATGAGCAAACGCACGCAGCTCGCCTACGTATCTGCGCTATTCACTTTAGCCGTAGGCATATTGGGTCTCATTAACCCCTTTTTCATGTCGGAGTTCGTAGGGCTGAGCATCGAGGGTCCGCGCGGTCTCAGCACGATGCGGGCGGTTTTCGGCGTGCTCTTTATCGGCGTGGCGGCGGCGATGGTGTGGGGGCTCGCGTCGCGGCCGCGGGGGCGGCCTTGGGTGCTCGCGGCGAGTTTCGTCTGGCTCACGATTGGCTTCGGTCGCTTTTTGAGCATCCTACCTATCGACTTCGCGGTGACGCCACTCAACCTCATGATTTTAGGCATCGAACTTGCGGCGGGGCTCTCCGCGCTCTTCGCGGGTTTGGAGAAACTCAGGTATGAGACCCTCGAAGAGGAAGAGGAGTACGTCTCGAGGACGTCGTGATGACGCTAACCGCGTAGGACGAACCACACGCTCTATCTCCTCAAAACGCTACCCCGTAGGGGCGATTCATGAATCGCCCCTACTCCCGCGCTTGCTTGGTTTGCTTAGCCTCGGTCTCCTCGACCTCTTCACCCGTACCGCGCAGCCGCTCGGTGCGTCTTGTAGGCAAACGCTCGCGGAGCGACAGGGCGTAGTCGGAGAGGTGCGTCAAGGTCTCGGACACGTTTACGCGCAGACAAAACTCGCCGCTGCCCACCTTGCTGACCATGTGAAAGGGCGCTTGGGCAAGTCCTTCTAACACGCTCAGCGCTTGGTCCCTAGGAAAGTGTCCGTCCGTCAACACGTCGTCGAGCAGAAAGACCGTCGGCGCTCTCATCGTCGCCAGCTGCGACAAGACGAGCGAGAAGTGACCGCGCTCGGTGATGCGACTCTGCACAGTGCGCTCGAAGCGGGCGAGCCCCGCGTCGAAAAGCCCGTCTCTGGCGAAATGCGGCTCCAGGTCGAAGGGGCTCGTCGGCACGCTCTGAGAGAGGTCCTGAGCGCGGGTTAGGCCCTGCCAAGACCAGAGCGTGACCTTCGACTGACCAGCGTGTTTCTGAAGGCGCAGCAGTTCGCGGTGTGACCCAAAGATCGCCAGGTAGGTCGCGCCCGCCTCGCGGCGGCGCGTGACTAGCTTGTTCCAGTCGGGCTTAGCACCTTCGCTGTGGAGGTGGATAAGGGCGCTGTAGTGGTGTCTGCCTAGCTCGGCGTGGGCCAAAAGCTGCGCGTGGGGGGTCGCCTCGACGCGGAAGCCGAAGGCTTGGAGGGCGCTCCTAGCGCGGGTGAAGAGGGTGGCGTCGCCCAAGCCCTGCGCCGCCGAGTTGAGCGAGAGGTACTCCAACTCGCGGTCCTGTGCGTAAGAGGTCACCGTAGGACGACTCGCTTTAGAGGCCGTTTCTTCGCCTTCGTCCGCGCCCGGCTCCCTCGTCCGCTCCTTGTCCGAGAGCGCCCAGCGCCCTTCGTGGTTGAGCGCGAGACGTTCGTCGGATTCCAAAAGCTCCCTAAGCTCGAACTCGGCGGGCAAGTCGGGCGCGACGTTGCGAATTTCCGCTTCGGACATCGGGGCGAGTTCGACAATCTTCTCTAAGAGGGCGCGCACCATCTCGGGGCGCGCGTAGTCGGTCTTTTTAGGGCGGACTAGAGGGGTCAGCGAGACGCGCCCGTCGTCTAACCGCTTCAGTTTCACCCGGTCGTTCACCTCTAAGTTGTGCGTCTCAAAAAACTCGGAGAGCCCCGCCACGTGCCGGGGCGTGCGCATGGTCAGCTCGAACTCGCCGTCGGTGCTCGTGTCGAGAACGTGGACGGTGCCTTCGTCTGGAAAGAGGTGGAGCATGTTTTGGGGGAGGGTGAGCTGCCCCGAACGCAAGCAAACGCGGGTGAGAGGGTAGGTGAAATCATCCGACATGAAAGCTCCCCTAAAAGGCAATAGAGCACGTAAGCAGCGCAGCTTAGCCGCTCGCCGCGTGGGTCAGCGAAAGAATACGCGCTCCCGCGACCTAGGGGGAGCTGCGGTTGGTGTTGGCTCAAGTGTATCAGACTTAGGCACCTGAGGGGCAATGGTTCGCGGTAGATACTCTGGGTAGTTTGTGAAGTTTGGATGAGGCGCGGTTAAAGGGTCCGCGTAAAACGTTAAGACTTGTCGAGGGCGTTTCTCATGGCTTTTTTACACCTCGAGCTGGTTCTTCGCATCTACTCCGCAAAGAAAAGGGCTCAGGCGCGACCCCAAGCCCTCTTCTAAAAGGTAGTAGCTCTTTTTGGAATGACGCTGATGGCAAAGCGAGGAATGTCAACCCTTCGTTTATCACGTAGAGATAGCAGAGGGAGCACGCGGCAGCATTCGACTTAAAACTATAACTCTCTGAAAATGTGAATTATTCCTCTTCTAGCGCTAGCGACCGTTGCACGCTCCGCGCGAACGTGTCCACACTCGGGAAGTCGGGCGTGCGCATCACACCTGCGGGTCTGCCCTCATGACCGCAGTGGGGACACCTCACCACTACGTCCTTGACCTCTTCGACGGGGAAAACTTCACCGCAGCTCGCGCAACGCACTCTCTGGCGCACCCCTTACCGCCGGGTGGGGTCCCCGAAAACGAGGATGCGGCGTTTACGTTTGGGGGTGACGGGCGGTGGGGGACCCTGGTCCTGCTCGGATACGTCAGGCTCAACTTGCTTAGCTGGCTCGGGTGCGCTCGCCTCTCGCTCCATTTCGGGCAGAGCGTCCGCCCGCTTATCCTTGCGAATCGCCCCCGCGCTCCGCTCCGCCTCTCTCGACTCGATGGGCGACGCGGAGAGGGGCGTCTTGAGATTTTTAGGCGGACGCTGCGGACGCCGCGTCGTCTCCTCTTCCTCGTCGGGCAACTCGGCGGACTCCGGTCCTAGGTCGATCTGGCGAACCGTCGGGTTCGCGCTCAAAATCTTTATGTCGATGCGGTTGCCGAGCCGGTACTTCTTCTTCGTGGACTTGCCCATGAGCATCATCGCGTCTTCGATATACATGTAGTAGTCGTCGTCGAGTTGCGAGACGTGCAGGAGTCCTTCGACGCCGTTGGGCATCCCCACAAAGAGCCCGAAGTTCGTCACGCCTGTGATCGTGCCGTTAAAGGTCTCGCCCCGGTGCTCCTTGGCCCACTTCGCGTGGTAGTAGCGCGTAAGGTCGCGCTCGGCGTCCTCGGCGACGCGCTCGCGCTCGCTGGTGTGCTCGCCCAGGGCGGGAAAGTCACTCTTCATGCGCTCTTTTAAGGTCGGCGAGAGGCGGTGCTGGAGCATGGCGCGCAGCACGCGGTGCACGACGAGGTCGGGGTAGCGGCGAATCGGCGAGGTGAAGTGCAGATAGTTGTCGAACGCCAAACCGAAGTGACCCAAGTTGTCGGCGCTGTAGCGGGCTTGCTTTAAGGAGCGCAGGAGGAGCGTGTTGACGAGCTGCGCTTCAGGCTTGCCCGCCGCTTGCCGAATGACGCTTTGCAGGTCTTGAGGTCCGGCGTGCTCCATGTCGATTTCGTAACCCAACTTGCCGAGGCTGCCCTGAAGCGCCTGAATCTTGGCGTCGCTGGGGTCTTCGTGGACGCGGTACAGAGCGGGGATGTCTTTGCTCGAGAGTTCTTGCGCGACCAAACGGTTCGCTAAAAGCATCAGCTCTTCGATGAGTTGCCGCGCCTGGTTCGGGCGCACGGGGGTCACGTGCAGTTCGCCCTCGTCGTCTACGTCCACTTTGGCTTCGGTGAACTGGAAGTCGAGTGCGCCGTTCTCGAGCCTAGCCTCTCGCAAAAGCTGCGTGAGCTTAATCAGCTGCTTGATGTCGCGCTCTAACTTGCGCTTGCCGATGGGCAAACGCTCACCGTCCGCAAAGTCTTGCACTTGGTTGTAGGTGAGCCGCGCATCGGACGAGATGACGGTCTCTTTGACCTTCATCCCTTTAATGTCGCCTTCTCTCGTCACATCGACCAAAACTGATAGCGCCAGGCGCGCCTCGCCCTCGACGAGCGAACAGATTCCGTTGGAGAGCGCCTCGGGCAGCATCGGCAAGACTTTGCCGGGCAGGTACACGCTCGTCGCCCGCTCGAACGCCTCGCGGTCTAGGCTGGTGCCTTCCGCGACGTAGTACGACACGTCCGCGATGTGGATGCCGACGCGCAGATGCCCGTTGCGCCCGCCGATACGCTCCAAGGAGATCGCGTCGTCGAAGTCTTTGGCGTCCTCGCCGTCTATCGTAAAGGTGTTGATGCCGCGCATGTCGGTGCGCCCCGCGATCATCTCGCCGGAGACGGCCTCGGGCACCGCTTCCGCCTCGGCAATCGTCTTAGGGTCGAACTCGTCCTTGAGGTCGTACTTGACGATGACGGCGCGGGTCTCGACCTCGGGGTCGTCCCCTTCGCCTAATGCCTCCTCGACTTCGCCGAAGGGGTCGCGCTCGCCGGAGTCTTCAGGCCAGATAATTTTAGCGACGATGCGCGTGCCCGCCTCCAACTTCCCTACCGAGTCGGGCAGCAGCAAGATGCGCTCGCGCAACCTCGGCGAGTCGGGGCGCAAAATCGCGTAGCCGCGCGAATACTCTAAGCTCCCTACCACAAGGTCATGCTTGCGCGCCAAGATGCGCACGATTTCACCGGAGATGCGCTCGTTATCGCGTCCACTACCGTTGCCCTGCGAGTTCGGACGGGCCATAACCCTGTCGCCGTCCCACGCGCCGTTCAAGCTGTCCGCCGGGATAAAGAGGTCTTTCTCGTCCTCGGCGTCGGAGATTACGAAGCCGTAGCCGCCCGCCGTGACCTGCAAGCGCCCCAACATGAGGTTCATCTCTTGGGGCAGCCCATAGGTGCGCCGCCGCGTCTTGACGAGCTTGCCCTCGTCCACGAGGAGGGTCAGCTCGCGGCGCAAGTCGCTGCGGTCGCTTAGTTTAAGTCGTTTTTGAATATCCTGGACGTGCCAGGGTTTTTCAGGATGGTCTTTGAAAAAGGAGAAAAGTTGCTCCCGGTCTAAATCGCTCATTAAGGTTAGTCTAACGTGTTTGGCAACCCAAAAGCAGGAATGTAACGACGAAAGGGAGGTTTAGCGGTGCGAACTTGGAAAAATCGGGCGGAAAGAAGGAATCAGAGTGAATGAAGTCGTGCGGAGCGACGCTCCCACTATATAGAGCGCCGTAGGAAACCGCTCCCGCTAGCTGCTTTAGCGGGTATATCCGCGTTTATCTGTCCCAGTATGTTGTAGAAAGGCTGCAGAAACTACAAACCGAACAAGTCAAGGGCGTCCGTCTGGCAAGGTTTGAAGGAGCGCTACGGAAGCTAAAACAATACACGACCGCTTAAAAGACCCCGCACTGCTCGACAAAGCTCTAGCGAAAGCGGCTCGAAGAGCGCTCCAGCAACATAAGCGGGCAGGCGTTCCTGCCGTGGTGTGGCAAGATGGTGAGATCGTTCTGCTCGAACCCGCAGACATCGTTTTGGAAGAAGAGACGAGCATAGAGCGCATCTAAAGACTGTACGTGGAGAGGCGCTCAAGCGCACGGATGCCGACGCTGAAAGTAGGGCGAGAGTTCGCTCTCGCCCTGTAAGATCAGCAGTGTATTTAGAAGACCGTGTTGAGGAAGTTGACGTTGTTCTTGATGTCGGGCGCGACCCGCCGCCCTACGTTGCGCAGGTGCGCGTCGCTCGGCTTGCTGGAGTTCCAGGAGTGATGCACCATCGCGACGGTGGGGTGACCGCTCAGGTAGTGATAGACGGCGCTGCCGCTATGACCGCCGCTCGTGTCGAGGCTGTGGTGCAGGATTTGGTACCAGCCGCTCGTCAGATAGCGGTAGTCGCCGATGTCGCCGGTGCTCGTGTCACCATAAAGATTGCGAGGTACGCAGCCGCTAGGCGAATTTGAGTAGCCGCAGCCAGCATAGCCCCGGTTGTAAAGGGCTTTGTCGTCCAAGGTCCACACCGAGGTCGGTTCAACACCCATCCAACCTGTCTCATTACCGATATCGTCGGCCAACACGAGGTAGCCGTAGTCGTAGCGGCGGCATTCGACGCTGTAAGTGTTGCAGACCGCGCCGTTACGCCACTGTGACGGCACCCACACAAAGGTGTTGGAGACGCCGGGACCTACGAAGTAAGAGCCGTAAGGTTGGCTGGTGCCCTCACGAGCCGGAGCGACCGACATCGAGAAGTAGGCGTTTGAGCCCCTATTGACGAGACAGTGCGCAGCGGTGAGCACGACGCGAGGACCGACCATCGTCCCGGTGCAGCCGTTGCTGAGGTGCACGATGCGCCGCCAAGTGGAGAAGCCCGCCGGGTTATTGAGGCGGATACGGGTATCGACACTGTCCGTGATCGCTTGTGGGCGGAAGCCTTTCTCGCGCTCTAACCCCTCGTCCGCCTTGCCCGAGCTAATCGGCACCTCGTAAACTTCGAAAAGCTCGAAGAGCCGCTCGTGCAGGCTCTCCTCGACGGTCACGGCGAATTCGAGCCCAGTGGACGGGTTAAACGCCACGAAAGTCTGCGTGTCGAAGCGCAGCTCAGGGTCTTCCTCTTCCTCGCCAGACTTGCCGTTATCGACAATCCTAGGTGGTTCGACCTGCTCCACTTTGATGGTGCGACCCTTGCCGAGAAAGTCGACTAGGTAGCCCTCACCCTCGAACCGGGTCGGCTCCCCTTGCGCGAGAATCTTTTCGACAGGTTCCAAATCGAGTTCGTTCCTAATCTGTTTGAACGCCTCGGAGCCCTGCGCGTCCAGTTCCGGCTGTGAGCTTAGCGGCTGTCCGCAGGCCGCTAACAGCACCACACACGTAATCCCGACCAGCCCATATAGTTGACGCCTCATGTGCGTCTCCTCTCCGTCATCCTGAGAGTTTGGTTAGATGACCTCCTAAGGGTAGAGAGGGGGCGTCAACTCGCCGTTAAACGCCGCCTAGGGCGGCTTAAACGCTTCGCAGGATGCGGTCAGGCCGAAGTCAGGCTCCGTCTGGCAAACTGTGAGCGTGTTAGACCTTACCCTTTTAGGCGTACCCCGCCTCTCCTACCAGGGACATGCTTTAGATGTCCAGAACAAGCACTTAGCGCTCATCTGCTATGTGGTCCTGCAAGGACGGGCCTGTACCAGAGGTGAGATCACCGAACTCCTCTGGGGGACCGGGCGAGGCGGCAGCTTGCGCACAGCCCTTTACAAACTGCGGCGGCTCCCTGGCGCGGACACGTGGTTCGTGGATGATGGCGACTTTATCGAGATTCGGGGGCGGAGTGACCTGGATGGTCTCGAGCGACTAGCGGCTGAGCGCACCCCTTCTGACGCACAGCTAAACCACTTAGCCACTTGCGCCGATGCCGACACGAGCGAACTCCTGTTCGGGTTTGAGCCCCCCACTCCCTCTTACGGTGAGTGGCTCGAAGAGCAGCGGCGGCGGGCAAACACCCTGTTGGATGAGCGTTTCCAGAGCGCGGCCCTGACTCTATCGGAGCGAGGTCAGTACGCTCGGGCTAAAAGGTTCGCCGAGCAACTCGTAGCCCGTAACCCGCTGAACGAAGCTGCCCACCGGCTGCTGATGCAGTTGGAGTATGACAGCGGTCACCTCGAGAACGTGCACCGCGCCTTTGAGCGCTGCCGCGCCGCGCTTAAAGAATACCTGGGCGTATGCAAACCTGCCCCGGAAACCTTCAAGCTGCACCGCCAGCTCATGGGGACGCACGGTGCAGGCGCTGAGGGGCTCTTGCTCAGGCTCGGCGACCGCGTGCCGGGTCGAGCGACGCGGCTGGTCGGTCGTCAGGGGCTCCTCGCAGGGCTGAGCGCCGAGGTAAAAGAGCGGTCCGTGCTCCTACACGGCTTCGGCGGCGTCGGAAAGACGGCGCTGGCCGCCGAACTCGCTTCGGGTTGGCTGAGCACAGGAAACGTGCTGTGGCTCCAAGCAGGGCTGAGCACAGCGACCGAACTCGCGGAGGCAGCGGGTCAAGCGGTGGGGATTCAAGGCGGACTCCTGTCCTCGGACACCCTGCGCGAAGCGCTGCGCCGTGAACAAACTGCGCTCGTCGTGATCGACGACGTCTGGGACGAAAACGCCGTTACCGAGCTTCGCCAGCGCTTGCCCAGCCTGCCCCTGGTGGTCACGGCGAGGCGGCGTATAACAGGATTGAAGCGTCTCGACATCGGGATACTCGCTCGCGAAGACGCACGGCGTTTGCTCGCTCTCGAAGCGGGTGTGGCGCTCACTGAATATGATACCGACCCCAACTTGGACGCCTTGTGTGAGACGCTAGGCGACCACCCTTTCGCCCTGCGTCTGGCCGCAGCTAAGCTCAAGCACGACAGGCTCAGCCCGCCGCAACTGCTGGCACAACTCGCAAACGCCCCACACGCCTTACAAGCACCTCAAGGCTGGCGAGAAACGGGGCGAGAGAGCGTGAGCGCCCTTTTACAGGCGAGCTTAGATGCGCTGAGCGACGACGCATACGAGGCGTTTCTAGCGGTCGGGGCACTTCCTTCACGCGCCGTCACCGCGCCGCTCTTAGCCCGCCTGTTGCGCCGCGATACGGAGACCGCCGAGATCGCCCTCATCGAACTCCAGGCTCGCGCCCTCGCCGAGCGCACAGCAAGCCCCGGCAGCGACCTGGTGCGCTACGCGCTGCACGACCTAGCGCACAGCTTCGCGCGGGAGAAGACTTATGTGCGGACGCGAACGGTGATTCAGGCTTGCCGTGACCTCATCCGCACAGCCCAGAAAGACTTCGAGCTGCTCGGCGCGGAGATGGCCAACCTCGTCGGGGCGCTCGGCGCGGCACACGAAGCGAACGACCAGCACGCTTTGGTGGAGATGATGGCGGGCTTGGTCATCGGCGAGGCGTACTTCTACGTTCGCGGGCACACACCGCGCTCCTTGAGCATTTTGGAAATGGCGGTGCGTTGGGCAAAGGAAACTGGGCAGCTCAGTAGAGCGCATCACTTCGCAACCAGACTCGGCGACGCTTACCGCGTGCAGCACCATGACTTCGCCAGGGCGTTAGAGGCTTATACCGAAGGTGCACGGCTCGCACGGCGCACTAAAAATACGGCGCGAGAGGCGATCTTGATCAGTCTTTGCGGCGTCAGCCGCCATCACCTCGGCGCAGGCTCCGAGCGGGACTTCGAGCGGGCGTACCAACTTGCACAAGGCGTAGGCGATGGGGACGCCCTCGGACAGGTGTTACAGCATCGCGGCTACGTGGCCGCCTTCCGTCACGACTGGGCTCTAGTGGAGCGCCTGAACATGGAAGCCGTAGAGGTAGCCCGCACGCTAAAACGTGACCTTAACGCAGACCAGGCCCGCGCCGCTGACCTCCTCTTCTACGCCGTCTTGAATCTAGGCGAGGCGAAACGCAAGCTCGGCAACTTCGAGTGAGGCCGTGATCCTCAGAAAGGAGGCTCTAGGCATCGCTACCGCCTCATGATAACCAGACTGTGGCAAGCCTACGCGCTGCATGAGCTAGGCGAGATGTATATGGACGCGCAGCAGCGGCAGATAGGCGAGCATTATTTGGAGAAGGCGCTCAAGCTCTACGACGCCAACCACGCGCGAGCCGAGGCAGACCAGGTCGAGCGGCTCCTAACCGAGCGAAATTCACGTCTAGTTGACGCCTAGCATGTAATGTGCGGCTTTAGGAGAATACATGAACCGATACTTAGCTATAGAACTGCTTACGTTGTCGCTGCTCCTCGTCGCTTGTGGCGGAGAGGGACTCAAACCTATCCAAACGGCGGGCTTAGAATTCGAAACTTCGCTCAACGCAGCCAAGCTGATCGCCATCAGTGACTCCAGTAAAGAGAGGCTCATCGACGTGGGGAGGGGCAACTGCCCGATCAACGAGTTTAAGATACCAGGCGAGGGTGTACGCGCTCGGGGCGGCATCGGCGGGCTGGCTGTTAAGCCTTATCCTTTGGGGAGCACTCCTGGCGACGTGCTTCCCGTCAGTCAACATATTGAGAGTCTCGCTGCCCCCAAGTTTGACCAACCCTCGGCTATCCTCGTGGTCGACGATTTCAACGGTCAGGGACTCCGCGTGCCTGGCGTATATTTCCCCGACCAAGGAGGAGGCGATACGCTCGGCGGTCTATCCTCACGTCTACCTTTGGACCTGAACGCCAGAACGCCGCAGCAGGAAGCGGAGCTAGACACGTTAGAAGCCAACGGACAAGTCTCGCACGGGGCGCTCGTTTTTAACCACACGTTGGCTCTGCTCAGCGTCCTCGACCAGGACGTAAACATCAGCACTTTGCGCGTCGATACGCCTGCGCCTGGCGTGCCCTTCGCCTTCGAGCCTCTCGACGTGATTCTCGCCGAATTTACCAACCTGGGTATTCTCGTCGCTGCCGTGGACACCGAAGATTTCGACACGACCATCATTGCAGGACGAATCGCCGCGACCCTTCGCATGTTGGCAGCCCAGGGAGGCGTTGAACGCTTCGCCGTCAACCTGAGCTTCGGCCTCGTGCCCTGTAGTGTTTTAGAAGATTTCCAGGCAAGCAAGGCACAGTTTCCGACCTTCGAGCGATATCAGGAGGCGGTGATGAAAGCGAACAACCTCGACGCCGCACAGTTTAGAGAGGAACTCGCCCGCGTGTTGACTGTGCCCGTGGGTGTAGACCCGCTGCGTATCCTCGCGCAGCGAGACCGGGAGAAGTACGGGGGCGCAGCCGCGATCACCTACCTAGCTGCCGCTGGCAACTATCAGCTCGACTACGCCCTCTTTCCCGGCCACTGGCCTGAGTTCGTCAGCGTGAGCGCGGAGAACCTGAGCGGTCCCGCCGGTCTCAAAGATGCGGACTACTCGAACACTGGCGAGGTGCTGCTGTCAGGCGGGTACTACCGACTCACCTTCTTCGACCCTATTAGCGGTGCTTGGACGACCTATCCCGACATCAGCGTGGCGGGCACCTCATTTGCCGCGCCAGTGTTGAGCGTTTACACCGCGCTGGACTACAGCAACAACGCGCCACGCTGCGCCCCGAAGCCGCCGCAAAGGGTATCACCACTCGCGTTTTTTGACACGACTCCGCCTATGAGCACGCCTCTACCGAAGCTGGACGTGCCTCTTGCCGAGGCTATCAAGCTGTATTGCCCGTAAGGGCTCTCGAGCAGCCTTCAGCGTCGTCTCTAGGTCTGGCACATCCCAAATTTTAGACGATAACTCCGGGACAAACCGCGAGATTGTGGGCGCACTTCTGGTCGCCGGCAAGGCGTGCGTATACCAGCTAATTTGCGCGGGCTATCGGATACTGCTTGAAGTTTGAGGTTTGCCGCAAGACTACCCTCTTGCACCGCGTCACGAGTGATGTTTTGAGCAGGGAAAGCTGTTTATGTACTTCTCGAGAAGAAGCTGCTTCATGGTGTACCCAGTAGTTGACTAAGTACTCTGTCAACTAAAAGATGAGTGATGTCATTCTGAACGCAACGAAGTGGAGTGAAAGCTCGTCTTCAATCTCGACTAGTTGGGAGAAGTGAAGAACTGGGCAAACTATTGAGATAAATTTTTCATTTATCCAAGAAGTGGAAAAGTAGACAAGCTCAAGAACGCAGAAGTTGAGGGCTTCATAGCTCCTAATGCTTTCGGGAGACTATCTTGACTTCTACGTATAGCTAGGTCGCTCAGCGCCAGCTCTACATAACTTCTCAGGAGTCTTGCGTGAGTGATACGTTTTTCAACCAGCCTATTCTAAACTCGCCTTACGAGTATCCTAAGCGGCACTGGGAACTGGACGAGAACGGACAGCCGACACGTAAAGTGGTTGAGCGGCGGCGACGCGCTGAGTTTATCTCGCCGATTCCTAGATCACAGAAACAGCGAGGTGCGCAGGCGCAGAGGATTGCGTTTGACGAGGGCGAAGGGCTTTCAACCGGAGACCAGCAGTACAACGCCTCAATTATCAACGAACTGCGGGCACACGTCGATGAGTGGCGCAGTCTGCCGGAGAGCAAGTGGTGCGTTACGCCCGAGACTGCCCGCCTACTCAAGCACTGGCGACACCACCCTTTCAGCAGCATCCGCCCTTTCTTCTGTCAGGTCGAGGCGGTGGAAGTCGCTATCTGGCTCACCGAGGTCGCGCCGAACAACAAGGTCGGCAAAGACTTCCTGGAGCACTTGCGTAGGGTCAACCAAGACGCGAATCCCGACCTATCCCGCCTAGCGCTAAAACTCGCGACGGGCGCAGGCAAAACTACCGTTATGGCGATGCTCATCGCCTGGCAGACCGTCAACGCGGTGCGCCGACCTACCAGTAAAAGATACACAAGAGGTTTCCTCGTCGTCACGCCGGTCTCACCATTCGTGACCGCTTACGAGTGCTCCAACCCAACGACCCCGACAGCTACTACGCCAGCCGCGAACTCGTGCCAAACGACATGCTCAAAGATTTAGAGCGTGCTCGCATCGTCATCACGAACTACCACGCTTTCAAACGCCGCGAAAAACTCGACCTCCCGAAAGGAAACCGCGCCCTCTTGCAAGGGCGCGGTGATGAACTATGCACCCTGGAAACAGAGGGGCAGATGTTGCAGCGTGTTATGCCGGAACTCATGGGCATAAAGGGCATCATCGCGCTCAACGATGAAGCGCATCACTGCTACCGCGAGAAACCTGGTGATGCCGACGAGGAAAAGCTCAAGGGGGACGATAAGAGAGAGGCGGAGAAGAACACCGAGGCGGCGCGGCTCTGGATTTCAGGACTCGAAGCGGTCAACCGCAAACTCGGTATCAGCCGGGTCATCGACCTGTCCGCCACCCCCTTCTTCCTGCGCGGCTCCGGCTACGCCGAGGGTACGCTCTTCCCCTGGACGATGAGTGACTTCTCGCTCATGGACGCGATTGAGTGCGGCATCGTGAAGCTGCCGCGCGTGCCCATCGCGGACAACATCCCCGGCGGCAAGGACAATATGCCCACCTTTCGCAACCTTTGGGAGAACATCCGCAGCCGTATGCCCAAGAAGGGGCGGGGCAAAGCGAAAGACCTCGATCCGCTGAGCCTGCCTGTGGAATTGCAAACTGCTTTAGAAGCCCTCTACGGTCACTACGAGAAGACCTTCGAGCTGTGGCAGCGAGAGGGCATCCGCGTGCCGCCCTGCTTCATCATCGTTTGCAATAACACCTCCACATCCAAGCTCATCTATGACTTCATCTCAGGGTTCCGCCGGGTGAGCGAAGATGGGAGCAGCAGCTTCGAAAACGGACGCCTCGCCCTCTTCAGAAACTACGACAACTTCGGCAATCCGCTCGCCCGCCCGAACACGCTCCTTATTGATAGCGAACAGCTTGAATCGGGCGACGCCCTGGACAAGAAGTTCCATGAGATGGCGAGTGACGAGATTGAGCGCTTCCGCCGCGAACTTAGAGAGCGCGGACAGTGGAAAACGGCGGACAATATCAGCGAGCAAGATTTGCTGCGTGAGGTCATGAATACGGTAGGAAAAGAGGGGCGATTGGGTGAGAGCGTGCGCTGTGTTGTGTCAGTCTCTATGCTCACCGAAGGCTGGGACGCGAATACGGTCACGCACGTTTTAGGCGTGCGGGCGTTCGGCACGCAACTGCTTTGCGAACAGGTGATCGGGCGTGCGCTACGCCGTCAATCCTACGATCTGAACGAAGAAGGGTACTTCAACGTCGAGTACGCCGACGTGCTAGGTATTCCCTTCGACTTTGCTGCCGAACCCGTCATCGCGCCGCCTCAGAAGCCGCGCGAGACCGTCAACGTAAAAGCAGTGCGACCTGAGCGCGACCACCTAGAGATTCAGTTTCCTCGCGTAGAGGGCTACCGCGTCGAACTTCCCGAGGAGCGGCTCAGCGCGACCTTCACGGACGACTCCGTTCTCGAGCTGTCACCCCACTTAGTCGGTCCCTCCATCACTAGGGTGCAGGGCATTATCGGCAAAGAGGACGACCTCGACCTAAAGCACTTAGGCGACGTGCGGACCTCGACGCTCATCATGCACCTCACCAAACGCCTCCTCTACGAGAAGTGGCGCGACCCCGGCGAAGCGCCCAGGCTCTACCTCTTCGGGCAGCTCAAGCGCATCGTCCGGGAGTGGCTGAACGGCTACCTCGTTTGCAAGGGCGATACCTATCCAGCCCAGCTCATGTACCAAGAACTCGCAGACATGGCTTGCGAGCGCATCACCGCCGCGATCACGAAAAGCTACATCGGCAGCAAACCCGTCAAAGCTGTTTTAGACCCCTACAACCCCATAGGCTCGACGCTGCATGTCAACTTCAACACCTCGAAGGCGACCCGCTGGCAGACCGACCCGCGCAAGTGTCATCTCAACTGGATCGTCTGCGACAGTGACTGGGAAGCCGAATTCTGCCGTGTCGCCGAGAGCCATCCGCGCGTGAGGAGCTACGTCAAGAACTACAACCTCGGATTGGAGGTTCCCTACCGCTACGGTAGCGGTATGAGAACCTACCTTCCCGACTTCATCGTGCAGGTAGACGACGGCTACCCCGACCCCTTGAACCTCATCGTAGAGATCAAAGGCTACCGGGGCGAAGACGCCAAGGACAAGAAGAACGCGGTGGATAGCTACTGGATACCTGGCGTCAACAACTTGAAATCGTATGGACGCTGGGCGTTCGCGGAGTTCAGAGACGTGTACATGATCGAGCGTGAGTTCGAAGCCCTGTTCGACGAAACCATCATGTCCGTCATGGCTCGAGCGGCTTAGGAAGGGTGAAGAGTGAAGTGGGAAGGGTGAAGGAAGAAGTGGGAAGGGGGAAGGGGGATTTGCCGGAGAGGACGTTTTTGTTTGCGCGGCGGGTGGTCGGGGTGTGTCAGGTGCTGGACGGGACGCCTGGGGTGAGTCGGATGCTGGCGAATCAGCTTTTACGCTCCGGTACGTCTGTTGGGGCGAACGTTGAAGAAGGGCAGGCGGCTCAGAGTCGCGCTGACTTTAATCACAAATACTCTATTGCTTGCAAAGAAGCGCGAGAGACACACTACTGGCTGAGACTCCTTGTTGCCACAAACATCATTCCAGAAGAAAAACTCCATCCCTTGATTGATGAGGCAGATCAGCTTGTCGCGATTTTGACGAGCATCGTAGTAAAAACAAAGAAAGGAGGAAGGGTGAAGTGAGAAGAGTGAAAATAGAGCTTTTCTTTCACACTTCACCCTTCAAACTTCACACTTCTCGACTATGGTAAAAGCCCCCAACAACCTACAGGTAGAAACCTTAAAGCATGACGAGAAGCGCAAGCTCATAGCCACTGAGGAGCAGCGGAGTTTCCTGCTCGAGAAAGACCTAAACCCCGTCCTCGCCTCCTTCGAGCGCCGTAACGAAGACTTAGACCCCCAGCTCGTCTGGCGCGGCAAGGACATCCGCGACTACTCCGAGTTTATCGTCAACGCGCCGCCCCTCTACATCCAAGAGAAGGTCCACCCCAAAGTCCTCATCGACGACCTGAAAAAGCGCACCGAGGACGCCGAGCGGGAGAACGCCCCGCAGCCCGACCTCTTCGCCGACTTTAACGGCGTGAGCAAGTCGGGCGCAGAGACCGAGTTCTACCAGCACGACGCCAACTGGACGAACCGCATGATTTTAGGCGACAGCCTCCAGGTGATGGCGAGCCTCGCCGAGCGCGAAGGCTTACGCGGCAAGGTCCAGTGCATCTACCTCGACCCGCCCTACGGCATCAAGTTCAACTCCAACTTCCAGTGGTCCACGACCTCCCGCGACGTGAAGGACGGCAAGGCGGAGCACATTACCCGCGAGCCCGAGCAGGTCAAAGCCTTCCGTGACACCTGGCGCGACGGCATCCACTCCTACCTCACCTATTTGCGCGATCGGCTGACCGTCGCCCGCGACCTCTTGACCGAGTCCGGCTCTATCTTTGTGCAGATTGGGGATGAGAACGTGCACAGGGTAAGGGCGTTGATGGATGAGGTGTTTGGGGAGGAGAATTTTGTTAGCCTGATCACTGTTTCAAAAACTTCAAGTGCAACCTCAGCTCTACTACCAGGAGTTTCAGATTTTATTTTGTGGTTTGCCAAAGATTTTGCATCTGTAAAATATCGCCAATTATTCATTGAAAAGCAACTAGGGGGTGAAGGTGGAGTTGCATATTCAAAAATCGAATTTCCTGATGGCACAAGAACTTCCTTGCCTAAAAAGCACCTTGATCTGAAAGTTTTTCCAAACGGAAGTAAGCCATTCACTTCGAGTGATCTTACAAGTCAGAGACCACCGGGGTCTTTTCCTGTTCAGTTTGAGAATGCGATAATAACACCTCGTACAAACTATTGGAAAACTGGAGAGGAGGGATTTTCACGACTAATCAAAGCCAACCGTGTAATAAAAACTGGAACAGTGCTTCGTTACGTGAGGTATTTTAACGATTTTTCGGTATTTGGAAGAACAAATATTTGGAGCGATGTCGGTGGAGCTTTGGATAAACAATACATTGTAGAAACAAGTCCGCAGATTGCCCAGCGTTGTATTCTCATGGCGACTGACCCCAGCGACCTCGTTCTTGACCCCACTTGCGGCTCTGGCACAACCGCTTATGTAGCTGAGCAGTGGGGGCGGCGCTGGATTACGGTTGATACCTCTCGTGTTGCGCTTGCTCTGGCGCGTTCTCGCATCATGGGTGCTAGGTATCCCTTTTACCTCTTGGCGGACAGTGAAGAGGGACAAGCTAAAGAGGCGGAGATAACCCGCACGGAGCCGTCTAGCTCATCCACCTTCGGAGATGTTCGGCAGGGTTTTGTGTACGAGCGTGTGCCCCATATCATGCTCAAAGACATCGCGAACAACGCAGAAATTGACGTGATTTATGAGCAGTTTCAGGAGGCGTTGGAGCCTCTGCGTGAGAGCTTGAACAAAGAACTCGGCGAGGCGTGGGAGGAGTGGGAGATTCCTCGGGAGGCTGAGGAGAGCTGGTCTGAGAAGGCGAAGAAGCTGCACGCGCAGTGGTGGGAGAAGCGGATTGCGCGGCAGAAGGAGATTGACGCCTCCATCGCAACAAAGGCAGACTTCGAATATCTGTACGATAAACCTTATGAGGACAAGCGTAAGGTGCGCGTGGCGGGACCCTTCACGGTGGAGAGCAGCTCGCCGCACCGAATCATGGCGGTGGGCGCGGATGATGAGCTTATCGACCCGCTGGAGTTGGTGAAAGCGTCTAAGCAGACTGGCGCTCATGCGGGGGACGAGCCGGACTTCGTGAACGTCATCTTGGAGAACTTGAAGACGGCGGGGGTGCAGCAGGCGCACAAGGCGGACAGGATAGCGTTCTCGTCACTGAAGCCGTGGCCTGGCGAGCTGGTATGCGCCGAGGGGCGGTATACCTCTGAATCAAATGGGGAGTCGGGCGAGGAAAAGCGGGCGGCTATCTTCATCGGTCCTGAGTTCGGCACGGTCTCGCGCCCTGACCTGGTGCAGGCGGCGAGGGAGGCGGCGGACGCGGGCTTCGACGTACTCATCGCTTGCGCCTTTAACTACGACGCACACGCCTCCGAATTCAGCAAGCTGGGGCGGCTCTCGGTTTTGAAGGCGCGGATGAACGCTGACCTGCATATGGCGGACGACCTGAGCAAGACCGACAAGGCGAACCTGTTCGTAATCTTTGGCGAGCCGGATGTGGACATCAAAGAGGTCGAAGATGACCGGCTTCAGGTGCGCATCAACGGCGTAGATGTCTTTGACCCATCTTCGGGCGAGGTGCGCAGCGACAGCGCCGACGGCATCGCCTGCTGGTTCATCGACACGGACTACAACGAGGAGAGCTTCTTCGTGCGGCAGGCGTATTTCTTAGGCGCGAACGACCCGTACAAGGCGCTCAAGACGACCCTCAAGGCGGAGATCAACGAGGAGGCGTGGGAGACCCTAAACAGCGATACCTCGCGACCTTTCCCCGCCCCCTCGTCCGGGCGCATCGCCGTCAAGGTTATCAACCACTTAGGCGATGAAGTCATGAAGGTTTACAGGGTTGCCTAGTGGATTTCTTGATTGCCGATACCTTCACGGATAGTTTAGCGAAGCTCACAGCCGACGAGCAGCGGGCGGTGAAGACGACAGCGTTCGATTTGCAACTCAACCCAGCGCATCCGAGTATGCAGTTGCACCGCCTGGAACGCGCCAAAGACGACGGCTTCTGGTCAGCGCGGGTGAACCTCGATGTGCGGCTCATCGTGCACAGGTCTGAGCGGAGCCTGCTGCTCTGCTACGTGGCGCATCATGACGAGGCGTACCGCTGGGGGGAGCGGCGCAAGCTGGAGCGGCATCCTAAAACGGGCGCAGCGCAGCTTGTGGAGGTGCGAGAGACGGTCAAAGAGATCGTGATTCCTAGCTATATCGAAGCCGAAGTGCCGCAGTCCGAGCCTCAGAAAGAGGTAAAGACCGAACTTTCGCCACTTTTCGCCGACATGTCCGAAGAGGATTTACTCGCTTACGGCGTGCCGCCTGAGTGGTTGGAAGATGTGCAAAAAGCAACTGAGGAGACACTGCTAAACTTGGCGGACCACCTGCCCCAAGAGGCGGCTGAGGCGCTACTAGACCTCGCTGTCGGGGTAACGCCACAGGTCGCGCAGCCGCTCCCCGAGGACGCGGACCCCTTCGCCCATCCTGACGCGCAGCGGCGCTTCAGGGTGATGAATGACGTGGAGACATTAGAGCGGGCGCTCGAATTCCCCTGGGAGAAGTGGACGGTCTTCTTGCACCCTGCCCAGCGTGAGCTGGTAGAGCGTGATTATGGTGGACCTGCTAGGGTGGCGGGCTCAGCGGGTACGGGCAAGACGGTGGTGGCGCTGCACCGAGCGGTCTTTTTAGCGCGTGAGGATGATGAAGCGAGAGTTTTACTCACGACCTTCTCTAATTCGCTCGCGAACGCGCTAGATGTGAAGCTGCGAGCACTAGTGAGCAATCAGCCGCGTCTCAAGGAGAGAATAGATGTTTACTCCCTAGACGCCGTTGCTAAGCGCCTCTACAAACTGAGCGGCAAGCAACCCATATTTGCAACACGCGCCGATGTCGCCGCGCTGTTAGATGAAGCGGCTGCGAAGGCTGAAGGTGCATCATTTAGCCCGCAATTCCTGCTCGCTGAGTGGGAGCAGATTGTGGACGCATGGCAACTGGATAATTGGGAGAGCTACCGAGACGTACCGCGCTTGGGCAGGCGGCGGCGCTTGCCTGAGAAGCAGCGTGAAGTCTTATGGTCGCTCTTCGAGCACGTTCGCGCTGGACTCAAGGCGCGTGGGTTGTTGACGGTCTCGAGCATGTACCAGGAACTCACCGCTTCATACGCTGAGAAGCCCTCGCCCTTCGACTACGTCGTTCTTGATGAGGCGCAAGATGTCAGCGTCGCGCAACTGAGGTTCTTAGCGGCGCTGGTGGGCGATAAACCTAATGGGCTTTTCTTCTCGGGCGACTTGGGTCAGCGCATCTTCCAGCCGCCCTTCTCGTGGAAGGCTTTAGGTGTAGACGTACGCGGACGTTCCCACACGCTGCACATCAACTACCGCACTTCGCACCAGATCAGGATGCAAGCGGACCTCTTGCTCGCGCCTGAACTCGCCGATGTGGACGGTATCAAGGAGCAACGTAAGGGGACCATCTCGGTCTTTAACGGACCTGCTCCGGTCATTCAGACCTTCGACACGCCAGGGGATGAGGTGCAGGCTGTGAGCGCGTGGCTTGCAGAGCAGAAAAGCAAAGGGGTGAAGCCCGAAGAAATAGGCGTGTTCGTCCGCTCGGATGAGCAGCTAGAGCGGGCTAAGGGCGCGGTGGAAAGGATCGAGCTTCCTTTTCACGTACTGAGCAAGAACTATCAGTTACCAGAAGGTCACACCGCTGTGAGCACCATGCACTACGCCAAGGGGCTCGAATTTCGCGCTGTCGTGGTGATGGCTTGCGACGACGAGGTCTTGCCGCTGCAAGAGAGGATAGAAACCGTTACGGACGACGCTGAGTTAGAAGAGGTCTACAACACGGAACGGCATTTGCTCTATGTGGCGTGTACGCGGGCGCGGGACTTCTTGTTCGTGTCGGGGGTGGAGCCAGCGTCTGAATTTGTGAACGACTTGGGCGCATAAGGCATAGCAGGTATCATCTGGTCAGAGACACTCTCACTTTGCAAAACGATGCTTACCACACACTTTAAGGGATGATACCTGCGCTCAATTGTTTCAGTATGTCGAGAAACTGCTGGCAGTAGTACCTTTCTCAAAGAACCCCTGGGGACTCCTTAATTGCTGACGGGCGGCTCGAACCCCCTCGAGAGAGCCGTCTCGTAAAGCCGTGTTAGCTCGAGAGCTTCGGCGTTCTGCAACTTCCCGACGGTCTCCGACACGGAGATTCCTGTGTCTAACAGGATGAGAAGGTTGTTCCTCGCCTATTCGAGTAAGGCGTTTGGTGTGGTTCTCGGTAGACTGTTACTCCCTAACGTGACAAGGGTTTCGGGCGGCTGTCCGTTAGTACTCGAATGAGTCTATAGGTGAGCCACCTTTGGCAGCGTATCTTCGTCTAAGGATTCAACACGCGCTGGATAGATTTCGCGGCGCTCCAGCTCCTCCCAGAGCGGCTCCAGCGCTTTTTGCGGGTCCGTGTAGTAGTGGCTACCCCGTATCCGGTAGAACTCCCAGCCGGAGCGCTCTAACTGCCGTTGCCTCTCCATGTCGTGGGCGTACTGTTCAGGTCCGTGCCAGAAGTCGCCGTCACACTCTATAGCGAGTCGCCCCCTTCGGCTCTCGACAACGAGATCAATCCGGTACTGCGCCACCGGGAACTGCGGAGTGACCCTATAGCCTCGGCGGTGGAGGTCGAGAAACACGTCCACCTCAAACCAACTGTCGAAGGGCGACGGGGCGACGCTCTGCTCACCTCTTCGACGCGCTTCAACTTCAAGCTGAGCAATATCTTCAATACCGTGTTCGTTCAGGACAGCGTGGTTGTGCTGGGTGAAGAACTCGACCAGCTTGCGCCGCACGCAGTTCAGGTTGGGGCTCATGTGCTCTAACTTGGCGCTGCGGAAGAGCCACATCTGGTCCTTAGCTCGGCTCGCCGCGACGTTAAAGCGCTGCTTAGCCGACTCCGAGGTTAGCGCCGAGACCGCACGCTCTCCTGGCGCTGAAACTAAACTCAAGAACATCACGTTCCGCTCGTCGCCCTGGAAGCTGTAGGCGTCACCCCACACGAGGTTGCGGGCTTCGACCTCTTCCGCGCCCAGCTCCTCGATGAGCATATTGCCGATGGCGTCGGCTTGCCTTTTGCCTAGAAGAGAGATGACGCCCATCGTCTTCCCCTCGTATTCAGGGCTGTTGACGCATGTCAGGATGGTGTTCACGACGGCTCGCGCTTCTGGCTTGTTGACGGCGTTGCTCGACGTGCCCTCTTGGTAGCCCTCAGAAATGTACACGCTCTGCAAGGGCTTCAGTCGATCCGGCGGATAATTGCGCAAGGGGATGAGGGGTGTCCCGCTCGCCGCGTAACAAAGGGTGTCCGAGAAGCGGATAATCTCGGGCATACACCTGAAGTGCTCTTGCAAGACGATCTTGCTCTGGCTTTGGAAGAGAATCTTAGCCATGTCGTAGAAGCTCACAGCGGGACCCATGAGCGAGCCGAGATGAATACCGTCTAGGTATCTGCCTTGCAACTCAGTTACTTTCTCTTCAGATATGCCCACGTTCGAGGGGCTGATCTGCTGGTCGTCCCCTACAACGACGACTTGTTTAGCGATGTAATTGAGGAAGAGCCCGTCAATACCTGTCTGGCTCGCCTCGTCTACGATGACCACATCGAACATCCCCTGTTTTATAGACATCGTTTCAGGAAGGCGGAAGCGCGGCATGACCCAGGCGGGAATGGCGGGAATGCACTCTGCCATATGTTCCTGAGCGACGCGGCGGTATCTGGCGGCGTGTCGTCCCGTGCCTCTACCAACTCTTTTGATGGCTTGCTGCCAAGCCTGAAGACTCGCGCTCTGTTTAGGTGTGAGTCGGCTCAGGAAGTGGTGCCAAGCCTTCTCTGCGGCGAGTTCTGCTGTGATGTCGTTGATCTTTTTGCTCAACAAGTCGTAGTTGCGCTCCAATTCGCGGTGATAATTCGCGTCGTTGAGCTTATTCAGCCAGTGCTGGGCGTGCGACCACGCGAACGCCTCTTCAAAGTGCCCTATACGCTCGTCCCAAGTTCTGTGAGCAGGGTCGCTGGTCAGAGAAGCGGCGACCTCTGGCGCTACTTGCTCCAGCCTCGCCAGCAGCTCATCAACTCGGCGCATCTCGGTACGTTCGCTCTCGATGTCGCCGAATTGATTATAAGTAGCCGCCCACTCACGCTTGTCGCGTTCACGCAGCGCGTCGAGAAAGCGCTGCGTTATTGGGTGGACCGCTTCGCCTTGCGCTAGGTAGCGCAACTCTTCGTGAAGGGCTTCGAGGGGCTCGGCGCTCAGCTCGAAGGAGGCTTCTGCGTCCGCCGCCTTTAAGAGTCGCGAGAGCTGCTCGACGCCTTTGGGCGAGACCTCTACAGTGAGGTGTAAGTTGCACTCGGCAAGTGTGTTCCTGAGTCGTTGCGCGACTTTTTGAAGGTCCAGCACACTCTGGAGCGTGCTCGACTGCTCTTCCAGCTCGACGACCTGGAGTTCGTAGAGGTCTGGGCGCGTGACTTTGTCCGCCCAGTACTGCCACACCCGCGCCAGGTTTTCCTTAAACGAGAGGATGAAGGTGAGCTGCCGCAGCACTTCGTATGTCTCCGCCGACTTACCGTCAACGTTCACCTTGCGCAGATACGTCTTGCCCTTTGCCGGACCGGACGGGATGCCGAGAAAGCCCCAGCCCTTACCGCTCTCTAGGTGGTCGCGCATGACGCGGGCGTCTGCGAGAACCTGTTGAGAGTCAGCGCCTTCGGGCAGTTGTGTCCTTGTGGTGTCTGCGAGCCTCGCTCCCTCTCGCAGGTTTTCCTTTTTGAATAGGGGGTCTGTGTTGTCGTAGAGAACCTGCCAGCGGCTCGCGCGTCCCGCTAAGACATCACTGACAACTTCGTCAACCCAGGGCTCTCGTCTTTGCCGCAGAGAGCTGAGCGCACCCAAAAACTCACCCGCTAGTTGTGAGAGTTCTGCTCGAGAAGAGGTCTCCAGCCTCTGAATCTCGCGAAAAGTTTCCTGACCCTTAACCGCGTCGAAGCCGGTGCGCCCGTCCCTAGCCCAGTTTTCGTGTTCGACAAGCTCCGCGAACTCGTCTCCTGTAGGTAAAGGTAAATCTTCGCGACTAGGCGTTTGCAAGTTCAGTGTCTGCCGATGTTCAGGAGTGAACCGCCTCAAGCCCTCGAGGAGTTCAAGGGCTTCTAAGGTGGTGAGGGGAGCCTCGTCGCGGTCTTTAGCCCTGAACCACCCGTAGCGGGGTTTATCTCTTTGCACTTGCCTCGCTATACTTGAAGCGGTACCCCTATACCGGCTATTGATTTGACCCGAGCGCGTTTCTGCCCCTCGAAGCGTCATCAACTCCTTGTTGACCTCTGCTCGCTGCGCCTTCGCCTCTGACAACTTCTGCTCTAGGCGTTCGATTTTGGCGGCGTAAGCGGACGCATTGTAGTGGGCGTGCCGCTGGGTCATGTCGTTGATACATTTATTCAACTCCGAGAACGATTGGCTGCTGGCTCCTAAAAGGCTCACGCAGAGTGCCTGGACAGGCTCCGGGATTTTATCTTGAAGAACTTCCAAAGCCCGCGCCGTCTCGCTCGTCACCAAAACGCGCTTGCCTTGGGCGAGCAGGTGGCTGACGAGGTTCGCGATAGTGTGGCTTTTGCCTGTACCGGGCGGTCCCTGGACGAGGACCCCTTGCCGCTGCATGAGGCTTTTTGCGATGCGTTCCTGCTCGCTATTCGTGGGCAGAGGGAAGTAGAGGGTTTCGTTAGGCGATAATCTTGACGCCGTATCTTCGTGGGTACTTTGACCTTTAGGTAAAGCGTCATCTTGCGTCTCGACTAGCCGCGTCAGTCCCAATGGAACATAACCCTGAGAAGAGATTTGCTGACCGATGTCATCGTAAACCTTGAGAATGCCGGAGAGCCCGCGTTTACGTAAGATAAGGGCGGGCGCAAACGCGATATTTAGGTGCGGACCCTGAGTAGTCTGCGGCTCTAGCTCGAAGCTCAAGTCATTTCTTGCGTCTACCGTATTGGCGAGTGCCCGAAACGCGGGTCTCAGCTTGGCTTCATCCCAAATGTCGTTGCCGACTTCCTCGATGAAGTCGTTGATCCTGGCCCGCTCCGCTAGGTCCGGCTTGACCGGCAAGAACTCGTCCTCGAGCGAGAGCGACGCCCCTTCTGGCGGTGAAGGGCAGCGGAGGGTGATGATCCCGCGAACGCGGTCGAATGCCAGTTCCGTTTTCGCCACCATGATGTGTCTACGAACGGGCGCGTCAATTTCTGGTTTCCAAGTTGCTAACCCTAAACCGACGACAAGTTCTGAAGCTTCGCGGTTCTGGTTGAATGTTCTGTAGAGGCTGTAGAGCGTGTTGTAGGCGTTCTGGACAGCGAGTTCTCGTTGATTTTGGTAGCGCCAACGACGCCACTCCTGGAGATATTCCTCCCACATCTCCTGGACCTCGGGGTTGTCTTCGAGGGCGTGCTCCAACTCGGCTGCACTGTCCTCACCCTCGACAAAGGCGGGATTAGGGAGAAAGACTTTATCTCGAAGGGCGGGCTCCTGTAGCCGAGCAGCGTTATTGACCCAGGGCTTCAAGCCCAGCTTCGGCTCTGGCGGGTCTTCTAAGTCTGGTTTTTGAACGCTCAGCCAGACATCTTCCGGCAAGCGGTCTTGCGCGAAGACCGCTTTGCAGTGGTCGTGCTCGGGTAAGTCTTTGAGCCAAAAAACGCCGCCGTCCGTGGCTGAGGCGTAGTCGCGCACGTCGCGCGTAATCGACGTTCTGAGCTGGACATATTCGCGCAAGAACTGGACGAGCCGCAGCGCTTTGTCCTGGACTGATGATTCTTCCACAGAGTCTCCTACCACTGACCATTCGTTCCACTATTAGTGAAGACGAGTCGAAGCGAAATTTTTCGTATCATGAGTTTTGCATGATAACCCAGCATGGTTGGGGGCATGCCATGAAAAAACTCGCAAGAGAGAGAAGGTTTGTGTTGCATTTGCTAGCCTTTTATGAGCTGTTTAGTCGAGTGTTTCTATAGAGGCTCCGTTCCCTCCCCCAAAATACGCAGGTACTCCCGGTACACCCACACCCGGTTGCGCCCCTTGCCCGTCACCTCGTCCAAGATGCCAAGTGTCTCGAGCCCCTCCACCGCTTTGCGAATCGTCGGCGGCGAGATGCCAAGCGCCTCGTCCGCTTCGGGTACCGAGAAGACCATCTTGCGCTGCGCGTACTGCAACACCTGCAAAGCAGAGCCCGCCCCACGCCGCAACGTGCCCGCCCGTCCTCGGTCTTGCTCGAAAAGCGCGATGAGCTGCTGCGCTGTCCTGAACGCCCACTGCGCTATGTCGAAAACGCTCTGCAAGAAGAAACACCACACTCTGAAAAATTCGTCATGATGAGTTGTGAACTCTGAATTCAGAGTTTGTGTAAAGTTTGAGGAAAGAATTAGCCGTCAACCATTACCTCAAATGCCCTACAGCAAACCTCTTGGCGAGCTAATAAGGAAAGAAACTTTCTTAGTGAATTACGAAAAGAAAGCAAAGGATGCGAATCTTTCTTTACGTCATTCTTCTTTAGCGGCATCAAGATATTAGCCTTTCTATAAGAGTCGGCAGGGTGAGGGAGAATAGCGCGGACCTGCTGAAACCGATTAACCTGTAGGAATGCAACTCTTCGACCCCGAGGTGTTGGACCGACTTGAAGGTCTCAATGAGCGCCACCGAGTGCTGGGCGAACGGATCGCGGAACTCGAAGGGCGTATCCAAGAGGCGGCTAGCTTCGACCTGCCGCCCGACACGGAGCAACTCGGCGCTTTGATCGACGCGCGGCGCAGAGTCAAGAACGAAACGGCGGCACTGCTGCGAAAGATGTTAGCTGAACTTGAGTAGATGATGCGGCTAGCTTGCTGGCGAGCTTGCTCCATAGAGGTAAGCTTGACTTCGAAGACTTAGGGCGCAGGTTCATCAACGCTTACCCAGCGTTGAGCGGTGCGCGGCTAGAACAAACTCAACTGAGAATGATCGTCCAGTTCTATGCGGCTTCACGTACTTACATGACGTTTTACGGCTCGCGGTTGACCCGTAGGAGTTGCCCTACGAGATCGAACTGCCCGCTTACCGCCTCATGAATGCGCCTCGCTTGACCTAGAAAGTCCGGGTCGAAGGTGCAGGCGACGATACCTGTATGGTCAGCGCTCTCGCGGTGCAACCCGATGAAATCTTTGCGGTTCAAGGTGAGGACCGCCCGCGCTTCACCTGCGGCAAACGCCAACACCTCATTATCTGGGATAGCCTGCTCCGCCTGGTCTGCCTCTAAGACTGTGAGGACGTCGTGCCCGAGGTCACGCAAGGCTTTGGCGACGGGAAAGGGGAAGTTCTCGTCGGCGTAAAAGCGAGCCACTCAGAGCGCGTCCTCTACGTCTCTTTCGTTCGCTTCGATCTGCTCGTTGATCTCTGCGCGGTGCGCCCGCACATATGCCCAGGCGTGGGTGAGGTCTTCTGCCTGCAAAGTGGGATAAGCTCGCAGCAGGTCGGCTTCGCTTACTCCCAAGCGCCGCGCCTGCTCTAAGACCCATACCGGGATGCGGGTGCGCACGATGCGCGGCACGCCGCCAACGATGCCAGGGGTGCTCTCAATGCCGGGGAAGGCGTCGCCCAAGTCGCTCACGACCCACTGTAAGAGCTGGGCTTTCTCGGCGCGGCTCATCTCGGCGAGGAGTTTTTCGACTTCTTGAAGGGCGCGGGTCACCCCTTTAGTTTACACGAGCTAAGGAAGAGTGACTTACATCGCTACTTTGCTCCGCCCGGCTGCGAGCGCTCTATCCCGGTTGACATTGCGTGCTTCTGCTGGGCTAAATACTGCACTCGTGTGCCGTCCTCACGGTGTTAGTCTTGTCCGATGACTTCACCTAGCCGCACCGACCGCCTCACCGGAGCTTTGGTCAGCCTCCTCGTCGGCGACGCTTTGGGCGTGCCCTACGAGTTCCACTCACCCGAAGCTCTGCCGCCTTTTGACGAGATCGAGTACACCCCACCCGACGACTTCCAGCGGGCTCACAAGGGCACTCCCCCAGGCACCTGGTCTGATGACGGCGCACAAGCCCTTTGCTTGCTGGCAAGCCTACTTCATAAAGGTAAGCTCGACCCCGAAGACTTAGGGCGCAAACTTCTCAACTGGTATAAGCACGGCTATATGGCAGTGGACAACCGCGTCTTCGACATTGGCATCACCACGGGTGAAGCTCTCCGCAAGCTGAGAAGCGGCGTGAAGGCAACCGAAGCAGGCGCAGACCATGAACAGTCGAACGGCAACGGCTCCTTGATGCGGGTGTTGCCTTTAGCCTTGTGGCACCAAGGGTCAGACGACGCGCTTATCCGCGATGCTCACTTGCAGTCCTGTGCCACCCACCGGCACGTGAGGAGTCAGGTTTGCTGCGCGTTGTACTGCTTGTGGGCGCGATACGTGCTCGAGAACCAGCCCTACAACGACGCCTGGACAAGAGCGGTAGAGACCCTCTCAGCGGCATATCAAGACGAAGCGGCGTACCTAGCGGAATTAGAATTCTCAGTGCGCCCGCTCGACACCTACACCTGCAAGGGAACAGGCTATGTAGTGGACTGCTTGCACTCCGCCTATGAAGTGCAAAGAGAGCCCAACTTTGAGGCGGTGGTGAAGCGGGCGGTTCTCTTGGGCAACGACACCGACACGACGGCGTGTGTGGCGGGTGGGATTGCGGGCTTGCGCTTTGGGATAGCGGGCATACCCGAGAGGTGGCGTGAGGGGCTGCGGGAGAGAGAGCTGTATGAACCTCTTTTGCGCGGACTATTGGACGCCGCTTGAAGTCTATTAGAGAACTAGCGAACGTCACGCCCCCAGTTCAAAGTGACAGGCTGCACAACGCGCAACCCGCTCTGAAAGATATGGTGTGGGCATATAAGCCGAGGAGCAGTTCGTGAACATCAGCACCGTCCTTGACCAAATCGACAACGGGGCAATGGCCCTGCCCGAATTCCAACGCGGCTACGTTTGGAACCGCGAGCAGGTGCGCCGCCTCATGCACTCACTCTACCGCCGCTATCCGGTGGGCAGTCTGCTTGTCTGGGTGACCAAAACCGAGGGCGCACCCTCGCGCGGCGACGGAACGCTTACCCCCGGAAGCGTCGAGCTGATCCTCGACGGTCAGCAACGCATGACCAGCTTGTACGGGCTCATGCGCGGTCGTCCGCCCAAGTTCTTCGACGGCAACGCCCAGGCGTTCACCGGGCTGCACTTCAACCTAGACGACGAGACCTTCGAGTTCTACGCGCCGCTCAAGATGAAGGACAATCCCCTTTGGGTCGACGTTACCGAACTCATGCAAAAAGGCTCGGGCGAGTTCATGAAGCGCTTAGTCACCGACCCGGCGATGCAGGACAACCTCACCACTTACATCGACCGCATCAACCAGGTCCACGGCATCGAAAACATCAATGTCCATATCGAGAAGGTCACCGGCGAGGACAAAACCATCGACGTGGTCGTGGACATCTTCAACGTCGTCAACTCCGGCGGCACTAAGCTCTCCAAGGGCGACCTGGCGCTCGCCAAAATCTGCGCCGAGTGGCCCGAGGCGAGGGACACGATGAAGGCGAAGTTGGAGAAGTGGGAACACGCAGGCTACAGCTTCAAGCTCGACTGGTTCTTGCGGAGCGTCAACACGCTACTCACAGGCGAGGCGCTCTTCAACGCGCTTAAAGATGTAGACACGCCGACCTTCAAAGAGGGTGTGGAGCGCGCGGAGACAGGGATTGACACCTTCTTGAACCTCATCGCCTCACGGCTCGGGCTCGACCACGACCGCGTGCTGGGCAACCGCTACGCCTTCCCGCTCTTGGTGCGCTACTGGCAGCAGAAAGGCGGCGATCTGAGCGACGCTGCCGAGCGTGACCGCCTGCTCTACTGGTACGTCCACACTTTCTTATGGGGTCGCTACGCGGGCTCGACCGAAAG
The DNA here is from genome assembly GCA_965213925.1 of Trueperaceae bacterium. Lineage (GTDB taxonomy): Bacteria > Deinococcota > Deinococci > Deinococcales > Trueperaceae > CBDBZX01. Next base: position 1,711,132 of record OZ243927.1, on the reverse strand, counting down.
CGTTTTGAACAAAGACTTAGGGCTTATCGAAGAGGACGAGGGCGCACTAGAGCGGCTGATCGACGGTCTGCGCCAGAACCGAGGCGACCTCCGGCTGGCTGCGAATGACTTCGCCGGGTGGGGCAGGGGCGCACGCTTTTACCCGATGCTCTACATGATGACCCGCGTGGGGCACACCCGCGACTGGGAGACCGGTGTCGAACTCACCAACCACCTGCTCGGCAAGCTGAGCGCTTTGCAGGTGCACCACATCTTTCCCAAAGCGCAGCTCTACAAGTACGACTACGACAAAGCCGAAGTGAACGCGCTCGCGAACTTCACCTTCCTGACCCAAGACACCAACCTCAAGGTCTCCGACCGGCTGCCCGAGGCATACCTAGCCGAGTACGCCGAGAAGCACCCCGGTGTGCTGGCATCGCACTGGATACCCTTGGACCGGGACTTGTGGAGGATAGAGAACTATCCCGACTTCCTAACCGCTCGCCGTGAGCTTTTAGCCGACGCCGCCAACACCTTTTTGGACAGCCTCTATCACGGGCAGATGCCTGAACGCGAAGTTATGTCTTCACCAGATGAGGTCGCGCGGGTCATTCCCGGCAGCGTGGACAGCCAGGAAGAGGAGCAGTTCCTGATCGACACCAACACGTGGGTGAGCGAGCAGGGCTTGCCAGAGGGCGAGTTCATGTTCGAGCTGGTGAACGCGGCGGGCGAGGCGCAAGCTATCTTAGACTTAGCCTGGCCTAATGGCTTGCAAGAGGGTTTAACGCAGCCTGTCGCCCTGCTGCTCGACGAGCCGAGCGAGACCGAAGAAGCGGCAAACCGTGCGGGCTACAGGTTCTTCACGTCCGAGGGCGAATTCAAAGCCTACGTCGAGCGCGAAATCCTGGCGCTCAGTGAAGCGGCAGCTTAGGCTGATGCGCGTGAGGCGGTAAGATGCGGATTGTGTGTGCCAATTTGATCCGGCAGTCTTTATCCGCAAGTAGCTTCTGCGCTCATCCACGCAACGCGCACCTCAACACTTTGAGGGCGCGTTGAGCCGCACCGTTTATTTGGGAGCGCTGCCGGACCTTCGCGGCTTAGTCGTCACGCCGAACAGGTCCGCCGCCAGCTCTCTGGGCGTAACTGGGATAACGCTAGAGTCCCTCGCCCGCCAAGCTGTCACGTTAGAAGTTGCCTCTTCGGTCCGGTCCCGGCAGCTCCTTATGGGCGCTGTGCGAGAGGTGTTAGGTGAGTGCGACGCGCTCGGCTTCGCCCGCTTCTTCGCCCCGGCGGTGCGAGAGCTACTCCGGTTGGACGCTGACCTTGACGTCGTCGCCTCCTGCGGCGGTCGCTCTGTCAAACTCGCCGAGGTGACGAAATCGTTCAAGCATCTGCTCGCCGAAAAGGGACTAATCGACGCCTCTCAGGTCTTTTTCGAGGCGGCACGAACCGTCCAGCGGGTGCAGGTCACGGTCACGGGCTACCCGCGTCTGGGCTTGGGCGAGCTGACCTTTTTAGACGCGCTGGCAGGAGACGGCTCGCAGCTCGCCCTGCCCTTCGCCGAGGACGCGCTCTTCACCGAGAACAGTGACGCGGCGGCTTTTTTAGAGGTGAGAGGTTGGTCTAGCGTGCGCGAACCGGCGGCGCAGACTTGGACAACGTACGCTCCTACTCACGCCCTCGCCTTCGCCAACCAAGAGGCTGAGGTGCGCGGCGTGCTGGGGCGGGTCAACGCCTATCTGGATGAAGGGGTACGACCTAGCGACATCGCGCTCGTCGTGCGTGACGAAGCGCTTTACGGTCCGCTGATCCTCGCGGTCGCACGCGAATACGGTTTGGAGGTCGCCGCTTACTACGCCGTGCCGCTCAAGAACACCCGCGTGGGCAGCTTTGTGGGAGCGTTCACCGCCATGATCAGGGGTGCGTACGCTTACGAGGCGACAACGAGGTTCTTGGCGCACCCGCTGACCGACAGGCTCGACTCAGCACTCTGGGCGCAGATACGCGAGGCGCATCCTCAGCGCCTCGCGGCTTGGGGCGCGTTAGGGATAGACCTCCCCACCCTACCCTCTTTCGCCACGCGCACCTCGTTCAGTGCCGTGCTCGCTGAGTTCTGGAACGCTTTCGAGTTGCGTCTGCCGCGCGAGCAGGCTGCGCTTGCATCGTTAAGGGCTGCGCTCGAATCTTTGGACGGCGAAACTACGCTGTCCCGCGACGCCTTCCTCGCAGAGCTAGACGACACCCTGCACGCGCTCACCGTACCCGTTAAGCCGGGGCGGGGCGTCTCGGTGCATACGCCGCTGGCGGTGCTGGGCGCAGAGTTGTCCCACGTGTTCGTGCTAGGTCTCGCCGAAGGAACCTTTCCCGCGCCGCTCAGAGACGACGCCGCGCTGGACTTCTTCGAGCGTAAAACCTTGCGCTCTGCCGGAGTAAACGTCGAGACCGCACCCTACGCCGCGTGGCGCGAACAGCTCAGCTTCCACTCGCTCGTGGCGCACGCTAAGGCGAGCCTGACGCTTTCTTACCCGCAGCATTTGGACGGGCAACCTGCCGAAGCCAGTCACTACTTCCGCGTTTTAGGGCTGACGCCCGAGGTGAGCCGTGAGGTCTATCTCGTGAGCGAGCAGGAGCGGCAGCGAGCCAGCTTACGGGATGAAGAGCGTGCAAAAGGAGGGGTAGGCGCACAGGCATTAAAGGTGGAGCGTTCGCGTGAGGCGGCGGGGACGTTCAATGAGTTCGACGGCGTCACCGGCGTCGCGGTGGACGTTTCCGACCACGTATTCAGCGCGACCCAACTGACACATCTGCTGAGTTGCCCCTTCAAGTGGTTCGCGGCGTATGTGCTGGAGGCGGGACCACCCGCCGAGTTCGAAGAGGACGCGCTCTTTACGGGGAACCTCTATCATAAAACGCTCCAGCTGCTCGCCGAGCGTACGCAGGGCACGGCTGATGTTAGAGATGCAATGCTAGAGGGCGTCGAGGCAGCGTTCGCTGACGCTGAAGCATTAGAGGGGATGCCCGACCTCCCGGCTTGGTCCGGCAAGCGCCTAGAACTCATCGCGACTCTGCGCTCCGCTATCGCCTCGCCGGGCTTCATCGCCGAGGACGCCTTTGTCAAAGAGACCGAACAGCATTTCGTGTCAACCTGGCAGGGCTTCAAGGTCAGAGGACGCCTCGACCGGCTGGACCGCACCCCGGATGGGTATGAAATCACCGACTACAAGACCTCGCGCTATGTTTCTAAGCCCGACGTGCAGCTCAGCATCTACGAAACTGCCGTCAGGGAGCGCCACCCGGATAAGCCCGTCCGCGCCCGCTACTTCTCCTTAAAGCACGCGGAGGTCATTACGAGCCGCGCCCCGGACGACCTAGAAGAACGTTTAGCAGCGGCGAAAAAGGCGCTAGCGTCGGGCACCTTCCCGCCTGCCCCGAGCAGCGACAACTGCGCGTACTGCGACTTCGACCTCCTGTGTCGCAAGGGACCGCGCCTCAAGGGTAAACACCTACAGGCAGAACACCTAGAAAGAGAATCCCGTGCTGACCCCTGAGCAGAGGCGGGCTGTCCACGCCGAAGGCAGCGTCGCCGTTACCGCCGGAGCGGGGAGCGGCAAGACCTTTCTACTCACCGAGCGCTATCTTTTTTTGGTAGAGGGCGGTCTGTCGCCTTTAGAGGTGGTCGCCACGACCTTCACGCGCAAGGCGGCGGCGGAGCTTAGAAGCCGCATCCGCACGCGCATGAGCAGTTTAGGGCACGTCAGCCCGGAGCATCTCGCCGAACTCGAAGCAGCCCAGATCAGCACGATTGACGCTCTAGCTGCGCGCGTCTGCCGCGACTTCCCCTTAGAAACAGGTCTTCCCGCCAATTTTAGGGTCATGGACGAGAACGAGGAAAAGCTCTTCCGGCTTGGGATATTTGGCGAAGCGATGGCGAGCGTGCCGCCCTGGTGCTTCGAGCAGGTCCCCTATACGGAGCTTAGAGCGTTCGTAGAAGAACTGCTCTTCGACCCACTCACGGCGAACGTTGCGCTAAGCAAGGGGCAAGAGGATTGGGCTACGCTCGCCGAGGTGACCAGGGAGAGCGCCCGCCGCGACCTCCTCGCCGCTTTAGCGCCGCACAAGGCTACGCTCTGTATACCCGGACCTGAGGGCGACGCCCGCGAAGACGCCAGAAAGCTCGCGCTGAGGTGCTTGGAAACCATCGAACCAGGTGACGCCGAGGCGTGTCAGAGCGCATACGAAGAGGCGCTAACGGTTAGCTTACGAGGCGGCAGCCGTAAGGCGTGGGGGGAGGACGCCTTCAAAGAGGTAGGCATCGCGATTTCAGCGCTCAGAGAGGGCGTCAAACGAAACCAAAAGCAGCTCGCGCTGGACTTGAGCGACGCTGACGCCCAACTCGCCTCACGCCTACCGGCGCTCCGAACCGCCTTTGAACACGTCAAGCAGTTTATGAGCGAACGGCGCAAAGAGGCGCGTTGTGTGGATTTCGCGAATCTCGAGGTTCACGCCCTGAGTGCCCTAGAGCACGCACACGTCAGGGCGCACTACCGAGCCCGCTGGAAGGCGTTTCTAATTGACGAGTTGCAAGACACTAACCCGGTACAAGAGCGCTTTTTGGACCTCTTAGCCCAGGACAGCCTTCTCACCGTCGTCGGCGACCCCAAACAGAGCATTTACGGCTTCCGCCGGGCAGACGTAGAGGTCTTTTTCCGCTTCCGCGAGCGCATACAGTATGACGGCGGTGAGGTCATCGCGCTGGACACCTCGTTTAGAACCCACGACGCACTGCTCACCCCGCTCAACGACCTGACTGCGTTCTTAGGCGACCTCCACGGACCACTCAGCGCCTCCAGGCAATGTGCGCCGGGTCGCGGTCCCTATCTCGAGGCATATACCCTAGAGGAGCCGTCCCGGTTGCGTTCCGAGCGCTTGGAGCAGGAGGCGCGGCTCATCGCCCTGCGCGTGAGGGCGCTGCTAGACAGGCAGGTATTGGTCCACGACGGCGAGGTCGAACGCCCTGTAGAGCCCAAAGACATCGCCGTGCTCGCCAGGCATAAAGCGCCCCTCAGCGTGTACGCCGAGGCGCTAGCAGAAGCGGGCGTCCCCTTCTTGCAGGGCGACACCGACGACCTGCTGGCAACGCGAGAGGCGCAAGATGGCACCGCACTGTTGCGCTTTTTAGCTGACCCCGAGGACGACCTCGCCCTACTCACCCTGCTGAGAAGCCCCTTCTTCGCCCTTAGCGACAGGGATTTACAGACGATAGCCGCAGACAAGACCGACGAGCAGAGCTGGTGGGCGCTCGTCCAGGCGAGCGAATCGCCCTACCTAGAAGATGCCAAAGCTACTCTCCTCGAGCTGACTGAGCGGCGTAAACGCCTTCCTACCGAACTCTTTGACCTAGCCGAGAAGCGCACGGGCTACCGCGCGGTGATCGCCAACCTCGCGGGGGGCGATAGGCGGCTCGTAGACTACGCGGCGTTCGTCGCCCTCGTCAGGCGTTCCGAGGCGGACACGCACAGTGCCTTTAGCGTCTGGCGCGAGCTGAAAGACTTACTCAAGCACGAGGTGAGTTTGGCGAGACCGCCTCTAGCAGCGGCGGACGCGGTGACGCTCCTGAACATCCACAAGGCGAAAGGTTTGGAGTGGCCCGTCGTCATCGTCGCCGACCTAAGCAACCCCTTTCGCAAACGTACAGACCCGCTGCTCTTCGGGAGCATAGGTTTAGGCTTAAAGCTGGATAAGAAGACCCCCGACAAGCGCAATCCCGTGGTTTATGAGGCGTTGCAGGGCGCTAAGCATAAACGAGAGGTAGCGGAAGAGAAGCGGCTTCTCTACGTCGCGTTGACGAGGGCTAGAGACTACCTCATCCTGACCTCTTCGGAGACGCAGGACGAGGGTGCGTCATCGGCGGGCGGGCTGCTCGCTTGTCGGTTCAGACCCGTACCCCAAAGCAAGTTGACGTGACCATTTCACCCATAGAAGCGCCCCGCCTGCCCTAAAGTTAGCGTTGAGCTTTTATGGACCAGCCTCGTGAACCACAACCTACCGAACCGCCCGTCTCGCAACAAGCTGACGACAAGCTCTCACCGGAAGCCCAGCCAGCAGGCACAGCCTGGCGCAACTTAGGGTATTGGACTTACTATGTCGGCGTTTTGCTGCTAGGCGTGATGATCTACAGGCTCGACCCTGGCGACGTCCTCTCGTCTTTCTGGCAGCACCTATTTTACCTAGAGCAAGGCGAGTTTCTGTTCGGTCTCTTCGTCGGGATACCTGTACTCGCTTGGAGCGCAACGCTCGTCCACGAACTAGGGCACGCGCTGACTGCGCAGCTACTCGGGCTCAAGGTGTGGCGCGTCCGCGTCGGACCCGTCATCTTCGAACCGCTCAAGCGCGGACTCCGGGTGAGATATAGCTGGGTCACGAAGCAGGGCGGCGCGGCGTACTTTTACAGCGACGACCCTGAACACCCTCGCCTGCGCTCTAAACACGCCCTAGCTGTCTTGGCAGGGCTCCTCGCCTCGCTCCTTTTGTCGGCGGCAGCATTTGCCACCTATCTATCGCTCGGGTTAGCTTTCTATTACTCCGAAGACCTGTTTTTGTGGGAGCTATACGCCGCGCCCTCCTTAGTCGTCATCGGCACGGTTGCGGCGTGGCAGTTTATGCTCTGCGTGTACCCGATAGCTTACGGGTATTACCAGTCGGATGGTCTTCAGCTTCTCAAACTCCGCCACCCTGCCTTTACTGACGAGTTGCGCCGGGACTACCGCTACGCCTGGCTTCACTTCGGACCTGAGCGTCCAAGAGATTGGGATATGAGCGTATTCGATCAGCCTGACCTAGCGGAAAGTTTCATGGGTCCGCTGTACAGGTTTACGTCGCGCTACTATCACGCTTTAGAGCATGGCGATAGCCAGAGTGCAGAGACCGCCTTAGCGCAAGCGCTAGACGCCGCTCAAGCATCTGCGCCGGAACTCGTTCCCTTGCTGCACTTCGAAGCCGCTTGCTTGTACGCCTTCCACCTTGGCGACTACGAGACCGCACAGGCGCACTTCGACGACGGGGCGGAGCTGAGCGGCGATAAGGGCGAGCAGTTCCGGGCGCGTGTGGCGCTCTTGCTCGCTGAGCAAAAGTATCCTGAAGCCGTCAAGCAGGCTGACCGGGCACTAGCGTATCTTCGCAAAGAGCGAGACACGGGGGTCAAGCAGATGGAGATAGCGTGGCTTCTGGCGATGCGAGAGCAGGCTGTGGCACGTCAAAAGGCGCAGGAAAGCGTGTGCGCAGCTCAGCGAGGTGTTTAGGCACAGCCACCTCGCGTGTGCCAGTGAGATGACAGCCAGGGCGTTATAATGAGAAATAGATTTAACCCGACCTATACAGGCACAACTTTGATAAGCCCTAGCGCCATAACCGCGCAGAGCGCGAAGCTCTGCCAAACTACCTGTCTCAGAGGGTCAGGGCACCGCCTGACTACCTAGCGAAGAGGTTGCAAAAGGACATCCAAAGGTAAGATAGTGGCTGTGAAGAGGATGAGGGCACTATACGCGGTAATCCGCTATATACCGAACATGCTCCGCGAAGAGTTCGTCAACGTGGGGGTCATCCTCGTGTGCCCCAAGACGGGGTTCCAAGGGTTGCGTTACCTGCCGAGCTTCGGCGATGACAGCAGGGCTAAGGCGCTCAGCAACTGGGACGGGCATTTCGAAAGACACGCGCTGACAAAACTCAGATACGCGTTCGACTCTTGTTGCTCTTGGACTTGCGCTCCGTATTGCCAAGTAGTATACTTTCTACAGCTCAGGGTTGAACCTCCACACCCGCTGCCCCCCCGGTGGAGGTCCCCGAGCTTTTTTTATTGTCCTAGGAACAGACAATGCGTATTCAAGCACTACTCGAAGAGGTACAAACAGGTCTAGTTAAGGCGAGAACGCTGCACTACGATAGACCTATCCACCGGGGTTGGCAGCGCCATGTGGAGATAAGAGATAGGAGTCCGCTTTACCTAGCGGGCTTTCTTTTTGATAGTGCCAGACCAGCTTAGGCAGCACGCTCAGCGGCGTTGAAGACAAAAAAGAGCAAGCCCATGACGGTAGCGCCAAGTAGAACGCCTGCGCAACCAGTCCATCGTGACCACTCTCTACGACACGGGGCTCCGCGCTTCCGAACTGCTGGCTCTCCAGCTCGGTCACCTAGAGCCGAACGGCAGGCTGTGGGTCAATAAAGGCAAGGGTGGCAAAGACCGCGTCGTGCCCATCTCCAGAATAGCGCTCAGGGTGCTGAAGCGCTACATTCAATCGGAGCGGCCCGCTACGTCGCTGCCTTATATCTACCTCTCGGACGAGGACACGCCTCTCACCCGCTACGGGCTGCGCAAAATGCTCCACGACCTCTGTGAAGGGGCTGAGATCGCTCCCAAGGGGCCGCACGCCTTCCGGCGGGGGTTCTCCGTCCAGTTCATCAAGAATGGCGGGGATGTCTTTACTTTGAAGCGCATCTTGGGGCATAAGACGCTTACCATGTCGGACCGCTACGCCGCAATGGGTACAGAAGACCTCAAAGAGATTCATAGGCGGGCGTCGCCCCTTCTCGGTTGCAAGCCCTAACGTTTTTGTGGCGGGAACCTTGTTGCGCCAGTATGGAGCGTTTATGCCGCGCTGACCGACAACAACAGTGCGCTGCCTACCCCTCTCGAGCTACACTATTCCTAGCACATCTGTAGTACCGCTCTTCTCTTCCCCTATAGGGTGAAGTCGCTCAGCGTCTCCTTGTGCTCACGTTTGCGGATCAAGGATGTGTGCGGAAGGGACGGAGGGACTTCGGTATGGATAAGGAATATGCGAATAGCTTGGGCGACGAAACAGTGCTCCGCTTAGCGGTAGAGGCGGCGAACCTGGGCACGTGGCGTTATGACGTCCGGAGCGGCGTGACGTTTATGAACGTGCGCTACGGCGAGTTCTTCCGCGAGACCTTGGTACAACTCGTCTACCTGCGCTTTGAAGTAGCGCGGCTCAAGGGGCACTCGGAGGAGGCGGCACTGGGAGCCGCGCTGCACCTCCTAGAAGAGGACTTCGAGGCGCACCACAAGTTGACTGACACGGACGGCAGCCCGGACTGGGCCGCGTTCAAAGAGGAGACCCGCGCCGCCGTGCTGCGCCTAGCCGCCGAGAACGAGCTGTGAGCTGAGCTTGACGTGAACGTACTAGGTAAATAAGTACACTCGTATCTATCTTCATGAAGATGTTAGCGGTTTAATTGATAAGGACGTTACGTTCGTCCGCCACCGGGGGGAGAGTGAAGCGGGCGCGAGGCAAATTCAGCGCCCGCCCTTCTGCTCACCTATCCTAAAGCGAACAGCACGTCTCAGTTTTGGAGGTGACGCTGTTGAATGTATCGTATACGCAACTCGGAGGACTCGGTGATGATCTCACTACCATCCTAGATAGAGCCGTGCTCTCGCAGGTCGCGGCGTTTGAAGCGTTGGAGCAGCCCCTCGTCGTGGTGGGCAAGCAGGGCGCGGTCCAGAGCGTGAACGGTGCGTGGCGACGTATGCGCCGCGAGCTAGGTCATCCTACCGACGTGCTCATCGGCAGGCCCTTCGCGGAGGTGTGCTTGCAGGATGCCGCCACGGGCGAAGAGGTGGATGAGGGAGCGGATGAGAGGCGAAAAGAGGACACCGCCGAACTCTACGCCGGGCTCATCGCGGTCTTGTCTAACCGGCTGAGGCGTTGCGTGCTCGAGTTGACCTATCCAGGGCGCTGCTTCACGGTGACTGTTACCGCGCTGTCGGACTCGGCGGATAAGGTCGCGGGTGCGGTTATTTCCTTTTTAGAGGTGACTGAGCAGCGACGCTACGAGCGCCTGATCGAAGACCAAGCTAACCGCGACCCCTTGACGGGGCCTTTCAACCGGCGCTTCTCTTTCCAGGAAGCGGAGCGAGCCCTGGCGAGGTCACGGGTGCGGCGCGAGGGCGCGGGCTCGGCGGTGCTCTACTTGGACTTAGACCGCTTCAAAAGGGTCAACGACCGCTACGGTCACGCGAGCGGCGACGCGCTGCTGCACGAGGTAAGTTTGCGGCTCGAGGCGCTAACGCGCAAGGGCGACCTCTTGACGCGGCTCTCGGGCGACGAGTTCGCGGTGCTCTTACGGCACGTCTCGCGCGAGGAGGGGCAGAAGGCGCTGGCACGTTACAAAACGAATCTCTCCGCGCCTTTCGGCGTGAAGGGAGGGCGGGTCTACCTGACGGGCAGCTTCGGCTTAGCGCACTACCCCGAGGACGGGGAAAACGTTACGGCGCTGCTAGCGCACGCGGCGATGTACCGAGCGAAGCGGGCGGAGAGCCGTGCGGATAGAAGAGGTATAGACGCGAGCAGGCAGGTCGAGGGGGAGCCGCGATGAGAGGGCGCACAGAGCGTGAGGTGGACGGCGACCTCGAACTGCCGGGCATCGACGAGACGATCAGGGAGCAGCTCTTGTGGGCGCTCATCAGCGATCCACATATCGACGCTAGCAGCATCGACGTAAGCGTAAGAGAGGGCACGGTGGCGCTGACCGGCGTGGTGGTGAGCGGAGCAGTCACCCCTAATTACAGAAAAGGACCTCATGGCACCCTTGAAAATCCTCGTCCCTTTGGACGGCACCGACTTTAGCCAGCATATCGTCCCGCACCTAGAGCAGCTCTTTCGCCCGGAGGATGTCCGGGTACACCTCTTGCACGTCGCCACCCCACCCGCGCCCGCCGCGCCGACCTACCAGCCGGCCGCCTGGGGTCCAGACACGGGCTTCTACGCCTACCGCATAGATAGCGCTCAGGCTGCGCAGAGCAGTAGCGACGATCTCTTCCGCACACAAATAAACGAGGCTTACGACCACTACCGCGCGTCGCTTGAAGGCGAACTCAGAGCCGAAGTCGAGCAGCTAGGAGAGGCGGGTTTTGACGCCGAGGTGACCGTGCATTTCGGTGAGCCTGCTCAAGACATCATCGACTTCGCTTTGGCAGAAGGGGTAGACGTGATCGCCATGATGACGCGCGGGCGTCAGGGGTTAGGTCGCCTTTTTCAAGGCAGCGTGACCGAGACGGTGCTCAGACGGGTCGACGTCCCGGTGGTACTGGTGCGGGGCGAGGAGGGCGGGGAGTGATGCCGATGTAAACGCCCCCCACGTCAACGCCCATGTCAATGTCGCCCGAGTCAAAACAACGTTCAACCATCCGTTCATCACGCGAAAGGAAAACGCATGGCTATCATCAAGGTAATCGAAGTGCTCGCTCAGTCCCCCAACAGTTTCGACGACGCAGTTAAAGAGGCGCTCAAAGAGGCGTCTAAGTCGGTGCAGGGCATCCAGAACATCTACGTCAAGGAGATGCAAGCGGTTGTCGAGAACGACCAGATCACGATGTACCGCGTCAACGCTAAGGTCTCGTTCGCGGTGGGCGAGGCTTGATCTTGAGCGAGCGGAGGATGTCAACTTATGACATCCTCCCCTATTTTAACTACCGGCTCAGAGAGGGTTGACGTAAGTGGCGCGGCGCTGGTCTAAGGTGTTTGAAGACCGACACGGAGCGGGGCGCGAGCTGGCGGCAGCGCTCGAAGACTACAGCGCCGACACGCTAGTTCTAGCGCTGCCGCGAGGCGGCGTGCCTGTCGCTTTCGAGGTCGCTAAAGCGCTCGGCGCACCCCTCGATGTATTCGCTGTGCGTAAACTGGGGGTGCCAGGTCGCGAGGAGCTGGCACTAGGCGCGATTGCTACAGGCGGCGTGCAAACACGCAACGAAGACCTCATCGCAGGGCTGGGTCTGACCGAAGCGGAGATCGAAGTGGTGGTCGAGCGGGAGCGGCGCGAGCTGGCGCGGCGCGAAGACCTCTACCGAGGCGAGCGAACTCCCCTCGACCTCAAGGGTCGCTCGGTCATCCTCGTCGATGACGGCCTAGCCACGGGCGCAACCATGAGAGCCGCTGCCGCCGCTTGCCGGGCGCTAAAGCCTAAGCATCTCGCCGTCGCCGTGCCGCTAGGCTCCCCGGACACCTGCGCCCGGCTCGCGCGTGAGGTTGACGAGGTCGTCTGCCTCGAGACGCCCGAGCCCTTCTACGGGGTCGGCAGGTGGTACGCGCACTTCCCGCAAGTCACCGATGGCGAGGTAAAGGCGCTCTTGGATGAGGCTGCCACCTGGTCTTCGGCGAAGTAATAGAGAGTTCAGGAGGTTATGTGAAGCGATTATTTACACTTACTACAGCGTTGCTGCTGATGGGAGCTTGTGCTCAGACAGGTGGTACATCAGGTGGTGCAACTGGGGGCGCACTGCCCTTAGGCAATCTGCCCGACCGCCGCCCTACCGGCGAGCCTGAAGTCGTCGCCACCTTCCCCGACCTAATGCCTACGGGCGTCACAGCGTCCGAAGACGGGCGCGTGTTCGTCAACTTCCCGCGTTGGGAGGAGGACGTGCCTTTTACCGTTGCGGAGATTGTAGACGGTGAGCCCCGGCCCTACCCCGACGCGGAGACGAATCAACTGGATGAGGGTGCACCTTTAGAGCACTTCATCTCGGTCCAAAGCGTGGTCATCGGTCCAGAGGGGCGACTTTGGGTGCTCGACACCGGACGCCCCCTCTTTCAGACGCCGCCTTTAGGTCCTAAGCTGGTCGCGATAGACCTGGAGACGAACGAAGTTGTCCAAACGGTCTCCCTTGCCGAGAGTCCTGCTGTCCTAAACACGACCTACCTCAACGACGTGCGCTTCGACCTGCGCAAAGGCGAGGCGGGTTTGGCGTTTATCACCGATTCTTCGGGCTCTGGTCCGAACGCGATCATTGTGGTGGACTTGGCAAGCGGTGAGGCGTGGCGGCAGCTAGAAGGCCACCCTTCCGCCCAGGCCGAGCCCGACTTCTTACCCATCGTCGAGGGGCGGGCGCTCCTCAGCAACCCGGGCGACGCGCCCGCGAACTACCTCAACACCGGGGCGGACGGCGTCGCCATCACCCCGGATAGGCTCTTCTACCGATCCTTAGCAGGTCGCCACCTCTACAGCGTGCCGCTGGACGCGCTCGCTAACCGGGACATAGACCCACAAGGGTTGGCGAGCATGGTCACGGACTACGGCGACTTAGGCTTCGCCTCGGACGGCTTAGAGTCCGACGACGCAGGCCGCATCTACCTCACCGATTACGAGAACGGCGCGGTGCACCGCTTCACCCCGGACGCGCCCCTAGCCGAGCGGTGGGAGACGATTCTCTACACGAACCAGATCATCTGGCCGGACACTTTGGACCTCGTGAATGGGGCCTTATACCTCACCATCAACCAGCTCAACCGCCAGCCCAGCTATCAGAACGGCGAGGACTTGCGCCGTCCGCCCTACGTACTCTTTCGCACGGACGTAGACGCCGCGCCCGTGCAGCTCAGATAACGGATGACGCTTCCCAGAGACAGCCGCCCGGACAGCACCCTAGCTATCGCGAGACGCCCCTACACCTTTATCTCCGAGGAGTGTCAGCGCCACCACAGCGACGTGTTCGAAACCCGCTTGCTTTTGCAGCCTTTCACCTGTATGCGCGGCGAGGAGGCCGCTAGGCTCTTCTACGACACCTCGCGCTTTAGGCGTTCAGGCGTCGCACCAGGGCGGGTGCAGAAGACGCTCTTCGGACAGGGCGGCGTGCAGGGCTTAGACGGCGAGGTCCACAAGCGCCGCAAGGCGATGTTCATGTCGCTGATGACGCGGGAGAAGATTCAGCGGCTCGTGCAGATTACCGAGGGAGCGTGGCGCGAGGCGGCGGCGCGGTGGGAGCGGCAGGACGAGGTCGTGCTCTTCTACGAAGTGCGCGAACTCCTGTGCCGCGCGGTGTGCACCTGGGCCGGTGTCCCCCTCCTAGAATCCGAAGTGAAGAGAAGAACGGACGACTTCGGCGCGATGATCGACGGCGCGGGCGGGGCTGGACCTCGGCACTGGCGCGGCAGGCGGGCGCGGCAGAGGGCGAATTGGTGGATAGAAGCTGTTATCGCCGAGGTGCGTGCTCGCAGACTTGAACCCCCCGAAGGCAGCGCCCTCGCCGTCGTCAGTTGGCACCGCGACCTGAGCGGGGCGCTGCTAGAGGGGCGCGTGGCAGCGGTTGAACTCATCAACGTGCTGCGGCCCGTCGTCGCGGTGGACCGCTACATCGCGTTCACGGCGCTGGCGCTCTTTGAACACCCGGAGAGCTGGGCGGGGCTAGGGGCTGAGGCGGACGGCCTCGAATTCGTCCAGGAAGTGCGCCGCGTCTACCCCTTTTTCCCCTTTGTCGCCGCGCAGGTAAAGCGCGACTTCGAGTGGCGGGGCTACCCCTTCCCCGCAGGGCGCAAGGTGCTGCTTGACCTCTACGGTACGAACCACGACGAACGTATTTGGGTGGAGCCTGAAGCGTTCCGACCTGAACGCTTCCGCACGTGGGACGGGAGCGCCTACAACTTCATCCCGCAAGGGGGCGGCGATCACTTCCAGAACCACCGCTGCGCCGGTGAATGGATCACGATTGCCCTTATGAAAGGGGCACTAAACTTTTTGACCGGGTCGTTGCGCTACAAGGTGCCGGAGCAAGACTTGAGCGTCAGCCTGTCGAGATTGCCCGCCGCGCCGAAGAGCCGCTTCGTCATCCGCGAGGTGCGGCGAGTTTAGTACGTATCCAGAAACCTGAGAGGGGGCAAAGATGACGAAACCGTTGGGACATAAACGCTGGGCCATAGCTGAGGGCTACATCCCGAGCTGGAGCCACGGCCCGGAGCCGGAGCTAGCGAGCCACGAGACCGCGTGTTTACTCAACGCCTCGGACGAGGAGGCCCACGTCGAGATCACCCTCTACTTCGCGGAGCGCGAGCCCGTCGGCCCGTACCGCGTCACCGTGCCGCCGAGACGCACCTTGCACCTGCGCTTCAACGAACTGAGCGACCCCGAGCCCGTGCCGAGAGATACGGACTACGCGAGCGTTTTAGAGTCGGACGTGCCCATCGTGGTGCAGCACAGCCGCCTCGACTCGCGTCAGGCCGAGAACGCCCTGCTCACCACGGTGGCGTACAGCGAAGGTTGAGCAGGCGCGAATAAGTAAAGCGCCCCGAACTCTGAGTTCGGGGCGCAAGGCATCAGCAGTGCGGACTACGGAACGCTACCTATCACGGTTCGGTACAGATGGCTACTCGTCGTAGGTCGCCGCTCTCGACTCGTCTTTGGTGTCGGGCCGGTCCCCCTCCACGAAGTTCTTGATGGACTCCAGCGCTGAGACCAGCCCCTCTTGCACGTCGTCGCGGTCGGGCGCTTGTTCGGAGGTGTTGTCCCCCGGCGGGTCGCCCTCCCCGTGCGGGGGCGCGCCCGTAAAGGTCAGGTGCACCGTCACGTCCGAGCCGTTCCCGTTCTCCGCGATCTCCAGCCAGCCCGAGTAGTACCCCTCGTCCGCGCCCCACTCGAGCCGGTAGTTCTCCCGGTCCTCCCGGAAGTAACCCTCCGAGTCGTACTCGTGCCCTTGGGCTTCGCCTTTGACCTCGACGCGCTCGCCTTGCGCGGGCTCGGCGCTGTGGGTCGTCGGCAGGTACTTGGGCAGGTTGCGCACGTCCGCGACGAAGTCCCAAACCCTGTCCGGTGACGCCTCTACATTGGTGGTGTGTTCAAATTCGCTCATGCTACCCCTCCGACGCCAACGTAGACCTTCCGGGAAGAACCGTTATGATTCGCGCCTACAGTCTCTGCACGGGTTTCTGCACAAGTTTTTATAATAGCGGCTCACTATAAGACCTTGCGCGGCGTCGCACTTTCCTAGTCTCGGCTGGGTTTAGAGTGGGTGTAGCGGCACGCAAGGTTCGCGTTTTTTGCAAAGTCTTGTTTTTCGCAGAGTCTTGTTTTTTGTAGGGTCTCATTTTTTGCAGGGTCTCGGGGGGGCTTATGAATAACGGTACGTATGACGCTATCGTCGTCGGCGCAGGTCACAACGGTCTCGTGACGGCGCTTTACCTCGCCAAAGCGGGTTGGAAGACGCTCGTTGTGGAGCGCAACGAGAGGGTGGGCGGCGCGGTGCAGAGCGCTGAAATCACCCGCCCCGGCTTCGTCCACGACCTCTATTCGATGAACCAGAACCTCTTTCTCGCCTCGAGCGTCTACGGAGAACTCAGCGAAGATTTAGAGCGGCACGGGCTCCAATACACCGTTTCGGACAAGCCCTACTGCAACCTCTTTCCGGGCGGCGAGAGCGTGCGCGTCTACGGCGACACGGACAAGACGCTGGGGCTCATCCGAGACCGCAACTCCAAAGACGCCGAAGGTTGGCAGCAGCTCTACGGGCACTACCACAAACTGCAAGAGGCGTTCTTGCCCCTCTACGGCTCGCCGCTCCCGTCGGTACAGATGGGCGTGGCCGTCGCAGACGCCGTACGCAAGGTAGGCGCGGGCGAGGTCTTGGAACTCACCCGCTTGCTGCTGAATTCCACCCGCGAACTCGGTGAGAGCTTCTTTGCGACTCAAGAGATGCAGGCCGTCATCGCCACCTGGGGGATGCACCTCGACTTCGGGCCGGACGTCTCGGGCGGGGCGCAGTTCCCGCTCCTAGAGACCTTCGCGGACATGGAGGAGGGCATGGCGATTCCTAAGGGCGGCGCGTCGAAGATGCCGCAAGCCTTGGTGGGCCTCCTCCGCGAGTACGGCGGCGAGGTGCGCACGGAAGCCGAGGTCACGCGCATTACCATGCAGAATGGACGTGCCACCGGCGTCGAATTGGCGAGCGGCGAGCGGCTGAGCGCGAAACGCGCCGTCGTCGCCAACCTCACCCCGACGGTGCTCTTCGAGCGGCTGCTGCGTGACGCGCCGCTACCCAAAGGGTTTCGCCGCGAGGTCAAGCGCTACGAGTACGGCCCCGCCACCATGATGGTGCACCTGGCGCTCCGAGGTAAGCCGCAGTGGGCAGCGGGCGAAGAGATAGGTGACTTCGCCTATGTCCACATCGCACCCTACGTCGAAGACTTGGCCCGCACTTACACGGACGCCCTGAACGGCACCCTGCCCGCGAGCCCGCTGCTCATCGTCGGGCAGCCCACTGTATTCGATCCTTCGAGAGCCCCCGACGGCCAGCACATCCTCTGGCTTCAGGTGCGCACGCTCCCCAGCACTATCCGGGGTGACGCCTTGGGTCAGATTGAGACCCGCACCTGGGACGAGGCCAAAGAACCCGTCGCGGAGCGTGTCTTGGACAAGCTGGAGGCGTACGCACCGGGCATTCGCGACCTCATCTTGGAGCGCGTCGTCTATTCGCCCGCCGACTTAGAGCGCCACAACCCCAACCTCGTCGGCGGTGACAGCGTCGGGGGGAGCCATCACCTGAAGCAGAACTACTTCTTCCGGCCCATCCAGGGCTGGTCGAACTACAAGATGCCCCTAACGAACCTCTGGATGGTCGGCGCGGCGACCTGGCCGGGCGGCGGTACGAACGCGACTTCTGGCTATCTAGCGGCGCAAGCGCTCTTGTCCCAGGGACGCAGGCGCAAGGCGCTCGCGGGCGGCGCAGTGGGGGCTGGCGCGTTGGCGCTGGGCGCACTCGCGGCGCAACGTTGGGCCAGACGCTGACACGCCCGTTAAGAGGTCACGCTAAGGTGTAAGGATCGAGCGGAAGGGGATCATATGAGCAGCACAGTGAGTTATACGGACAGTCAAGAGGTCGCTCAGGAGAGGTTGGAGCAGCTTCACGCCTACTGGCGAGCGGTCAACTACTTAGGCGCAGCGCAGCTTCACCTCAAGGAGAATGCGCTCCTGCGCGAACCTCTAGCGCGGGAGCACGTCAAGACGCGCATCCTGGGACACTGGGGCACGCAGCCGGGTCTGAACCTCATCTACGCGCACCTCAACAGGCTCGTTCAGGATACAGACGCGGACGTGCTGCTCGTGACCGGACCGGGACACGGTGCGCCTGCGATTTTGGCGAATTTGTACCTCGAGGAAACGTTAGGCGAAATTGACGACAGATTCCGTGTCGGCAAGGAGGGCATGGCGAACCTCTGCAAGCTCTTCTCCTGGCCCGAAGGACTGCCCAGCCACCTGCGCCCCTTCACGCCCGGTCAGATTCAAGAGGGGGGCGAACTCGGCTACAGCCTCTCTCATGCGTATGGGGCGGCCTTCGACAACCCTGAGCTGATCGTCGCCTGTGTAGTCGGCGACGGCGAGGCGGAGACGGGACCTTTGGCGGCAGCGTGGCACTCGAACAAGTTCTTGAACCCAGCTAGGGACGGTGCCGTTCTACCGATACTGCACCTCAACGAATATAAGATAGGCGGCCTGACCCTCCTCGGGCGTATGGGCGACGACGAACTCCAGAAGCTCTTCGAGGGCTACGGCTACCGCGTGCACTTCGTGGCGGGCGACGAGCCGAGGGCCGTCCACGAAGCGCTGTGGGAGACGCTGGACCGGGCTTACGGAGAGATTCGCGACCTGCAAGAGGAAGCCAGGGAGAACCCGAGCTTCACCAAGCCCGCCCTGCCGATGATCGTGCTGCGAACCCCAAAAGGCTGGACCGGACCGGGGAGCTTGGAGGGCAAGCCCGTCGAGGGGACCTTCCGCGCCCACGGTACGCCGCTTTCCGACCCTAAGAACGACGACGAGGAGTTCGAAACGTTGAAGGCTTGGCTAGAGAGCTACGACCCTACATCTCTCTTCGATGAAGCTGGCGAGCCGAATGAGGCGGTGCAGTCCCTCTTGCCCGAACCCGGCAAGAGGTTAGGCCGCAACCCGCACGCGAACGGCGGCGAGCTTTTGGTCCCGCTGAAGTTGCCGGACCTCTCCGACTACGCGGTAGAGGTAGACGAGCCGGGCAACGTCGAGGCGAGCGCCACGAAAACAGTCGGCGCTTATTTGCGCGACCTCTTCAAGGAGAACGATGAAGAGAAGAACTTCCGCCTGCTCTGCCCCGACGAGATCGACTCGAACAAGCTGGACGCTGTCTTCGATGTGACCGAGCGCGTCTTCACCTGGCCCTTGGAGGAGACCGACGCGCACGTCTCCAAGGAGGGCCGCGTCATGGAAGTCCTCTCGGAACACACCTGCGAAGGCTGGCTAGAGGGCTACCTCACCACCGGACGGCACGGGCTCTTCGCCTGCTACGAAGCCTTCATCACCATCATCGACTCGATGGCGAACCAGTACGCCAAGTGGCTCAAGTCAGCGAGAGATACCCCCTGGCGCAAGCCTATCGCTTCTCTAAACTACCTCTTAACGTCGCACTCCTGGCGGCAAGACCACAACGGCTACAGCCATCAGGGACCGGGTTTCATCAATACCTTACTCACCAAGAAGAACGAGATCGTGCGTATCTATCTGCCGCCCGACGCGAACAGCCTGCTCGCGGTGACCGAGCGCTGCTTAAAGAGCCGCGCCCAGATCAACCTGATCGTCGCCTCGAAACAGGAGATGCCGCAGTGGTTGACCCTGGAGGAGGCGCAGGCGCACCTAGCACGGGGCGCGTCGGTGTGGGACTGGGCGGGTCATGCTGGAGAGGGTGAGGCACAAAAAGAGAAACCCGATATCGTGCTCGCCTGCGCAGGTGACGTGCCGACTATAGAAACAGTCGCAGCTGCCATGCTCTTACGCCGCGATCTGCCCGAGTTGAATGTGCGCGTAGTGAACGTCGCCAACCTCTTAGCGTTGGACCCCGAGCACCCGGACGGTCTAGACGCGGACACCTTTACAGACCTTTTCACAGATGACATGGACGTGACCTTCGGCTTCCACGGTTACCCCAGGGTTATTCACGAACTCATCCACCGCCGCCCCAACCCCAGCCGCTTCCACGTGCACGGCTACATCGAAGAGGGCAGCACAACAACCCCTTTCGATATGCTGGTCTTCAACCGGATGAGCCGCTTTCAGCTTGCCCTGTCGGTGCTGCGTCATACTGAGCACCGGGACGACCTAAAGGGGCAGAAAGCGGCGCTTAGAGAAAAGTACGAGGCGAAGTTAGAAGAGCACCACCGCTACATCACTGAGCACGGCGAAGACCTGCCGGAGGTTGAGGGGTGGCGGTAGGGTAAGTTGCGGGAACAAGAGACTTCTCCGCGCTCTACGACCTCATGCGTGAGACTTCCCGGCTGCTTAGATAGAGCTGGGCTAAGCTAGACCATCTTCGAGCCGAGCCGCCGCTGCCCCTAACTCGGCTCCGCCCGAGGCTTATTTGAGTACTTTGTACCCTTTTTCTCGGTACATATAGACCTAGCGCGAGCCACCGCTTTTAACTCAGCTAAATGCTGTCCTGCAGGACAGCATCGCCGGGGGAGCCGCCTGAACCCGAAGGTCGGGCGGTCTTTTTGTGTCCGTTGCTTCCGGTTAATACCGCACCTTATGATAGACATATGTCTCAGCCCGAAGAGGTCGGTGCGAAACGCGCTCCGACTCGGTCCGCACAACTCGCCGACTTGATCCTAGCGAACCTGAGCGAATATGCGGTTTTCGCCACCGATCTAAGCGGCAAAGTCATGAGCTGTAACCCAGGCGTCGAGGCCCTGCTCGGCTACACCTACGAGACCTTCGTCGGTCAGGACTTCCGCCTCCTCTTCACCGAAGACGACCGGGTCGCTGGCGTACCTGAACAGGAGATGGCGACCGCCGGGGAGGTGGGCTACGCGGCAGATGAGCGCTGGCACGTCCGCGCCGACGGCAGCACCTTCTTCGCACACGGTATCTTGAGCGCCCTGAGGGACGAGGACGGTCAACTGCTCGGCTACGCTAAGGTGCTGCGCGACGCCACCGACGAGCGGTCGGCGATGCTGACGCTGGAAACGAGCAAACAGTACCTGCGCGACTTGATCGACCATATGCCCACCTTCGTCGGTCTCACCACCCCGGACGGTGTGCTTTTAGAGGTCAACCGTCCCGTAGTCAAGGCCACCTCCCTCACGTTCGCAGACGTCATCGACAAACCCCTCTACGACCTGCCCTATTGGACCTACTCGGATGAGGCTAAAGCTGAGATACGTGATGCCGTTGCGCGCGCCCGTGAGGGCGAAGCGTCGCGCTTCGACACTGTAATCCACTTAGGTCCTCGTGTCGGCACTCACGCCAGCGAGGACCGCTTTATGACTGTGGATTTTATGCTCGTGCCTATCTTCAACGAAGCGAAAGAGGTCACCTATCTCATCCCTTCGGGCGTGGACGTGACCGAGCGCCGCCGAGACGAGGTCACGCTGCGCGAGAGCGAAACCCTCTTTCGCGCCACTGTGCAGCACGCGCCCATCCCGATGATCGTCCACACCGCCACGGGGGAGATTCTCCAGCTCAGCCGCGCCTTCACCGAGCTGACGGGCTACCGCAAGGAGGACCTGCCCGACAGCGCGAGTTGGCTCCGCAGGGGGTTGCACGTGCCAGAAGAAGACATAGCGAGCTGGCACGCCCAATTGGAGCAGCGAGATACCCCGCCACCTAATGAGCTGACCATTTATACGGCCTCAGGCGAGACGCGAACCTGGCGCGTCTATGGCTCGGAGCCGCTGCCGCTCGGGGGCGGGCAGTACTTTGTGACAGCGGCTCTGGACATCACCGAGCAGCGGCGAGCGGAAGACGCCCAAGAGAAGAGTGAAGTACGCTACCGCACGCTCTTCAACGCCACCGACGAGGGATTTTGCGTGATCGAGGTGTTGTTTGACGCCGACGATAAGCCGCTAAACTACCGCTTTTTAGAAACGAATCCTAGATTTGAAGATCAGACGGGGCTCAAAAACGCAGTCGGTAAAACGGCGCGAGACCTCGTCCCGAACCTGGAGCAGCACTGGTTCGATCTCTACGGCGAGGTCGCTCTGACAGGCGAGCCGACCCGCTTCGAGAACGGCTCACGGGAGATGGGCCGCTGGTTCGAGGTCTACGCCTTCCGGGTCGGCGACGTAAAGAGCCGGAGGGTCGGCATCCTGTTCAAGGATATCACCGAGCGCAAGCAGGCTGAAAACGCCCTAGCCGATCTCAACCGCGAGCTGGAGGCGCGGGTTGAGGCGCGCACGAAACAGGTGCAAGACCTCGCAGGTCAGCTCACCCTAGCTGAGGCGCGAGAGCGCGCTAAGCTCGCCCAAGTCCTCCACGACGGTGTGCAGCAGCAACTCTACGCCGTGCAGTTCGCCCTGCGCGACATCCGCCGGGCGGCGAAGGACAACGATGAGATGCAAGCGCAGCTCAGCAAGACCAACGCTTTGGTCAAAGAGGCGTTGCAGCTCGCCCGCATTACAACTACCGACCTGAGCCCGCCTGTCCTCAAGGAAGAGGGCTTGGTCGAGGCGCTGAAATGGCTCAGTAGCGATATGAAGCGGCGTCACCGCCTCTCCGTCACGGTAGACACCGCCGACGCGCTTACGGTTCCTGATGAGGCGGTGCGGGTCTTGCTCTTCAACCTGGTGCGCGAGCTGCTCTTCAACGTGGTCAAACACGCCGAGGTAGAGGCGGCCACCGTCACGTTATCCGAACAGGGGGACGGACTCTCGATCTGCGTCAGCGACCTGGGCTGCGGTTTCAACCCCGCAGCGTTAGACCGTGAGGGATTCGGCACTGGTTTAGGCTTGTCGGGGGTACGTAAGCGCTTGCAACTCTTCGGGGGCCGCTTGGACGTCGCCTCTATGAGAGGGCAGGGTACACAGGTCACTATTCTCATGCCTACGAGCGCCCTTATGCTGAACTGAAGGATAGGGGCGGGTAATTGATCCATACCGTAGAAGGTCAACGCATCATAGCTCAAACACACAGCCTCTTTCTCGTCGAAGACCATCCGGTCATGCGGCGGGCGTTACGGCGGTTAGTCGAAGAGGAGCCCGACCTAATGCTCGTCGGTGAGGCGGAAACGGCAGAGGACGCGCTTATCCAGCTTCCCGAACTCGCGCCCGACCTCGTCCTGGTGGACCTCTCGCTGCCCGGCATGAGCGGTTTGCAGCTCATCAAGCGCTTGCAGCTTGAGCAGCCCGCGCTGCGCTGCCTGGTCGTCACCGGGCACGTTGACCCGCTCTACCAGCAAGCGGCTATCGGTGCAGGGGCTAAAGGTTATGTCACCAAGGATGACCCCGATGAGGTCTTAGAGGCTATACGTGCGGTGTTAGAAGCGGAGTGAGCGGAACTTACGTTGAGAAAGCCAGTCAGAGGTGAGTCGTTCACTTCGCCGGCTATGCCGCTTGCGGCCAGTCCTTATACAGCGCCTCCGCTTGATCCATGATCAGCACCACGAGCGTGTCCAGGTCCTCCCGCTTGACCTTACGGTGTCTCAGCATCCGCTTGACCGCTGAGCGTACCGCCGCCTTGATGTCCTCGCGGTGGGGCTCGGTCCAGTCCACCTTGAGGTTGCGGCGCACGGACGCCACGACCTCGTGAATGAGGTCGCGCAAGAAGGCGTCGTCGTAGAGGTCCGGGTAGGTGCTGTGCACGGCGTCGTAGAAGGCTAGCTCGTCTTCGCTGAGCCCAAGGCTTTCCGCCCGCCGTTCGCTCGCCGCGAGGTCCTCTTTAATCGCGATCATCGTTTGAATCACCGCCGCCGCGTCGATCAGGCGGTTGTGGTAGCTCTGGAGGGTCGTCTCTAGGCGGCGAGATTCCTGGTGCATCGTAGCCTCGGTGATGTTCCAGGTCGAGTGTAAGCTACAAGGCGCGGCGGGCGTGTTGAATTTGCCCTCGTAAGTGAGAGAAGACGAGCTACTGTGACCGAGCCAGTTGGGTACGTGGTGCGACCAAGAGAGGAAGCGGACGGGGCGGAACGGATTGATGAACATAAAAACCTCCACAAGTAATCGTGTGGAGGTAGTGGAAGCCCTCTCCTGTGAGGGCAGAGCGGGCAGATGGACCGGGCGCGACCTAGCAACTGGCAGATCGCTGAAACCCTTGTGTAGTCCAGGTGTGAGATGAGCCGTCTGGGTCATGACGAGCTTCGAGCTATAATACGCGCCTATGCGTTAAGCGTCCCCGTAGCTCCTTAATGGGGTGACGCTCAGCACTTCTCTCATGTTGAGTTCGGGAAAGGTAACCGTTATGCCGAAAAACCTAAACGAACTAATTGAGACCTTGAATAAGGCTTACCCAGACGATTTCTTAGCGCTTCAGCACGCAGAGTTCTCTAAAAACCTCGAGACCCTGAGCCTCACCGAGGCGCTCGCGGCTTATGTGGTACGTGAAATTGAAGAACTCTACGACCCGAGCTCAAGTGAGCGCCAGAACGCCGTGCGCACCGCGCCAAGCTTGGCGCGTTCGGCGGATGTGTTGCAGCAGCTAGCCGAGGTCCTACGTCAAGAGAGCAAGGCAAACTAACCCCGCTTCTTCTTGGCTCAACTCAAGCTGGTCTGAGCCAAGAACGAGACGACTTCGGTCTGGTTCAGCGGCTTCGCGAAGAGAAAACCCTGAGTATAGGCGCAGCCTAGCTCTTTAAGCCTCGCCAACTGCGCTCTGTGCTCGACCCCTTCAGCTACGGCTACCAAGCCCAAGTTTTGGGCCATCGCTAAGATAGTGCGCACCAGTTCGGCGCTGCCCTCGTCGTCGAGCATCTCCATTACAAAGGAGCGGTCGATCTTTAGGGCGTCTACCGGAAAGCGCTGCAAGTAAGCCAGAGACGAGTAACCCGTGCCGAAGTCGTCCAGGTAGAGCCTGAGTCCCAGCGCTTTAAGCTCCGCTAGGGTCGCCTTGACGAACTCGGACGAGTCGATGAGCACCCCTTCGGTGATCTCCAGCACGAGGTTCGCGGGGTCAAAGCCGGTCTCTTGTAAAAGCGCTTTTAGGTCGTCTACGAGGTCGGCGTGGAGGAACTGCTGGCTCGAGAGGTTGAGCGAAAGAGTGAGGGGCTGGAGCGTATCTCGCTGCCACTGCCCGACTTGGGTACAGGCTTCGCGCCAGACCCAGAAGTCAAGCTCGCGGAGCAACCCGGCTTCCTCGGCGAAAGGTAGAAATTGACCCGGCTGGAGGAGACCCCGCTCAGGGTGTTGCCAGCGTACGAGCGCTTCAAAGCCTACGAGCGCCTCCGAAGCGGACATGATGGGTTGATAGGCGACGCGCAGTTCATCCCGCTTGAGCGCCTCGCGCAACTCCTGCTCTATCTGGAGGGCCGTCACCGCCTGACTGCGCATCACAGCGCTGAAGAGCTGGTAGCTGCCTCGCCCCTGCGCCTTGGCGCGGTACATAGCGATGTCGGCGTCGCGCAAGACCTCGCCTGCACCCTTGTAGGACGTGGTCGAGGCGACGATGCCGATGCTCGCCGAGGTGTGAAGCTCGTGCCCCTCGACCTTGAGCGGATAGGCGAACGCCTCTTTGATGCGCCGGGCGACCCGCGTGACTTCAACTGTACGAGTGACACACTCCAAGAGGACGACAAACTCGTCGCCACCGAGCCGCGCCACTGAGTCCGAGGGACGGATGCACGCTTCGAGGCGCTCGGCGATGGCTTTGAGCATGGCGTCGCCGACCGCGTGACCTAGCGAGTCGTTGACCAGCTTGAAGCGGTCGAAGTCCATGAATAAGAGGGCGGCGGTGTGGTCCTCGTAGCGCTGCTGCCGCATCAGCACCCGCTCCAAGCGCTCGATCAAAAGCTGCCGATTAGGAAGCCCCGTCAATGTATCGTGGAAGGCGTCGTGGTAGAGCTGAGCATTGGCACGCTCTAACTCCCTCTGGGTCTGGTCGCGCTCGGCTTCAGCCTCTTTACGGGCGGTGATGTCGTCGAAGAGCGAGTAGACCTGATAGGGTTTGTCTTCACCCGGCTTAAACTGTGGCACCGAGTCCACCGAGAGCCAGCGGTAGGCGTCGTCTTCGGAGTTGTAGACCGCCATCACGACGTCTTCAACGACCTCGCCGGTGCGTAACGCCTGCATCGGCGGGTGCTCTTCGCCCGGATAAGGTGAGCCGTCCTCGCGCAGGGCTTGCCAGCGGGGGTCCACCGAAACGCGCCCCGTCAGCTCGTCTACGGACAAGCCCAAAATCCTTCTGGCGGCGGGGTTCGCGGAAATAATCACGCCCTCGGCATTTTGGTAGACGATGGCTTGGGTCATAGTCTCGAACAGCGTGCGGTATTCCGCTTCGGACTGACGCAGGGCTGCTTCGGTTTCTTTGCGTTGGGTCGTCTCCGTCACCACGCCAGTGAAGCGCGCCGCGCGGCGCGCTTCGCCTTCGCCCTCAAAAAGCGTCTGACCGGTGGCCCTCACCCAGCGAACGCCGCCCTCTAGTTTGAGGACGCGGTACTCGAGGTCGTAACGTCCGCTCGCATCTGGTTGCGTGGCCGCCGCAATCTTCTGGGTGACGTAGTCCCGCTCTTCCGGGTGAACGTGAGCGAGCGGTTGCTCGAGTTTGACCACGCCCTCTGCGGGGACGTTGAACAGCTCGCGGCAGCGCGTATCCATGTAGAGCCTGTCGTTTATGATGTCGATATCCCACGTGCCCATCGCGGCAGACTCTAAGGCGACGCGCCGCTGCTCTTCGCTCTTGCGCAGCGCCACCTCCGCTCGCTTTTGCTCCGTGGCGTCCTGGATGACTTTGGCGAAGCCGTGCAGTTCGCCCTCGTCGTCGCGCAAGGCCGTCACCGTGCCGTTTGCGAAGAAGCGTGTGCCGTCTTTGCGCAGATGCCAGCGTACATCCTTAGCCTCGCCGCGCTCGCTGGCCCGGCGCACCTCCTGCGCGGGCACGCCGTGTTCGCGGTCTTCGGGTGTGTAGATCGCATCCACGCGGCGGCCCAACACCTCCCTTTCGGAGTAGCCCGTGATGCGCTCGGCTCCGGGGTTCCACTTGGTGACGCGCCTCTCTAGGTCTAGCATGATAATGGCGTAGTCTCGAGCCCCTTCGACGAGCAGCCGCACCTGCTCGCTCATCTCGCGCAGTGCGTTTTCTTGCTGCTTGCGCTCGGTGATGTCCATAACCACACCCACCGAGCGAACCGCCTGCCGAGCGTCCCCGCTTCCTTCAAAGTGGACTTGTCCCGACGCCCGAATCCAGCGGCTGCCCGTAGGCGTCATAACGCGGTATTCGGCGCTGTAATGCCCATCGCTATCAGGGTCGTGCGCCGCTGTAATTTGCACGTCAACATAGGGTCTATCATCAGGGTGAATCTTTGCGAGGGGCTCTTCCAACGTCGTGGTTTCCCGCTCGGATAGGTTGAAAAGCTCGCGGCAGCGCCCATCCCAATGGACCATGTCATGCTTTAAGTCATAGTCCCAAGTGCCCATTTGGGCAGCGTCTAAAGCCGCGTGCAACTGCTCCTCGCTAGCTTGAAACGCTGTCTTACGCTCGGTGATGTCGTTCTGGACGCCCACATAGAGCGCGAGCCTGCCCTCGCCGTCGTAGACGGGTGAGAGGTAAAGCTCATTCCAGAACATCTCTCCTGACTTCTTGTAGTTACGCAGCTCGACCCGGACATGCTCGCCCTTTTGGACAGCCTCACGGAGCTTTTGAGCGCCGGGTTGGTCGCGGTCCGCACCCTGCAAAAAGCGGCAGTTGCGACCAAGAACCTCCTCGCGGCGGTAGCCCGTTAGCTGCTCGAAGCCCTCGTTGACGTAGATGAGCGGGTTGTCAGGGCGCGTCGGGTCGGTAACTGTCAAGACGGCATTCGTAGCGTCGAGTATCTGGCTCGAGAGGCGCGTCAGTGCGCCCGCTCCTGATTGAGCGAGCTTTTGGTCTATCTCTTCATTTTGTTCTGCTTCTGTGGTGTGTGACGACGGCAAGTAAACGCACTCCTTCCCTGTTCAAACTCTACCTAAACGAGACAGGGACATGGGGTAAATCTTGTAATAGTGACTGCGAGAATGAAATACTTCACGCCTCGTTGTAGAAATAGAGGCAAGGGTGCGACCGGGGGGGCTGTTCTAATTGGGCTAGACGAACTCGCTTTCTAAAACGGTTCGCTACTCGGTCCTTAGAAGAGGGGGGGCGGTTCAACACTCCTGCGCACAAGGAGGTTGCGGGGCAACGTTTGTAGGGGAACGAAGTGGATTTCAGGAGCGTTATGCAGCCAGCAGGCGTGAGTACAAGGAGGCGAGCCTTGACTGCTCCACAAGCTGTGAGGGTAGGGGGTATTTCTAAGAGAAGCGAGACCGCGCATCACGCGCCAAGCTATGCGTAAGCAGGTTAGCAGCGTCTTTAGACAGGCTGGGCTCTTCGAGCACCCTGAGGTCAAGCAGGACGTCAAGCCGCCTGTCCCTGCGCCTAAAATCGACTTCGCATGTCAGAACTTCGCGTATAAGAAAAACGTCATGCACTACTACCAGCTCATCCACTTTACGGACACCGAGAAAAACTCCGGGACGGTGCAGAGCTATGCCGCGCGGGACGTGCCGCCTCGGGCTTGGATACCGCTACCAAGACGCCAAGTTCGCCGTGCTTGGCTACTATCCCTCCAATCTAGTAGAAGCAACGGACGGCTCCACCTGCTGCGTGACGACGGGATCGAAACGCTTGACTATGAGGACGCGCATATCCGCCCGCCAGATCGCTAATGACCTGTGATCTCGGGTCGTAGGGGGTAACACTCAAACTACCTACTCTTCTTGTTGCTCAAGCTTTTCTTTTGGCGAATGGGCTCAAGGTTCTTGGAAGCCGTGCGCCCATCTCTCACGGCTTGAGTCCTAGCGGGGGTATCATCTCGCCGGGCAGGCAAAGCTCAGGCGGCGCGTGCGCGATGTCGAATATGAAAAGCAGGCTTGTAGCCGAGCAGAACTCCGGCGAAGAAGGGCAAAGGGTCCGGTAAGTGTTGAAAAATGCCCCTAACCTCTCGAGGCCAAAGATAGTTGGCTCTATCACCTTTACGCTTCAGCAGCTTGCTGATCAGGTGTCTGAGGTCGAAGTCGCTCTCGGTGCGGTACTTCTGGGTGTCAACGGTAGTTTTCAGCCTACTCAAGTCTCGCAAGTCGAGAATTTGGCGTTGCAGCCGCTTGCGCGTCATTCACGAAATCCTTTCGACGTCCTGCGTCGAGGCTGTCCGGTAGACCTATCTGGGTGCGCTACGCAGGGCTGATAAGGGTTAGATAATCGCCAACTAGTCCTGGAGCAAGGCGCTGTCTTGTTCTGACGTGCGGCTTCGGCGTGACGCTCGTGCATGGTGCGAGACACATAGGCTTTGAGGTACTTGTTCCGAGTAGTAGACGTCCTTGAATGCGCGGAGATTGGCGCAGGCGAAGGGGTGAGTAGCGTAGGCTGTCTGGGAGTAGACACCGAGAAAATGGTTCCTCCTGGGCCTACTCCGGGACAGTGCAGAGCGACCGCCAGGGAGCCGAGCAAGTGCCCCGGTGGTGAGGCTTGAACGGGTCAGTTGGAAATACAAACCAAACAAACCAAGGGCGCTGACCTGCTGAGCGGTGGATGATGCAAAACCACTTGTCTACTGCTGGCGTTATGGGCTATACTCGACAATCGTGAGCCCGCTAGTCGTGAGGGCAAGTGGTTACACGAAACGGATAAAGCGCGTGGTGCACGGCGATGTAGCTCAGCTGGTTAGAGCGCACGACTCATAATCGTGAGGTCGAGAGTTCAAGTTTAAATCCCGTGTAGGACGCAAAAACTCGCATTTTTTGAACTTCAAAAACCACTCAAAATTAGGCGAATCATGTGCACGCTTTCGGCGAGTCGTGTGACCTCCTCCAGCAGGAGGCGACATGGAACTCGGCGAGACGGCACGGGAATTTATCAGCGACTGCGAAATACGCCAGCTCTCACGGAACACGCTCAGCTACTACCGGACGGCTCTGGAGAAGTTCGTCGAGTACGCGGGCGAGCAGGGTGTTTTCCTGGCAGGTGACGTAACCAGCACGCTTATACGCGACTATATCGCTCACATGACCCAGCAGCAGGAGTTGTCCAGCGGGGGTGTTCATGCCCGGCTCAGAGCGCTCAGGGTCTTTTTTAACTGGCTTCTCCGCGAAGAGGTCATCGCCAAGAATCCGTTTCTCAAAATCAAATTACCCAAAGTTCCCGAGGAGCGTCAGGATGTCATCGAGCAGCACGAGTATAAGCTGCTGATGCAGGCCGCCAAAGCGACGCGCAAACCCCTGCGCAACCAGTCCATCGTGACCACTCTCTACGACACGGGGCTCCGCGCTTCCGAACTGCTGGCTCTCCAGCTCAGCCACCTGGAGCCGAACGGCAGGCTGTGGGTCAATAAAGGCAAGGGTGGCAAAGACCGCGTCGTGCCCATCTCCAGAATAGCGCTCAGGGTGCTGAAGCGCTACATTCAATCGGAGCGGCCCGCTACGTCGCTGCCTTATATCTACCTCTCGGACGAGGACACGCCTCTCACCCGCTACGGGCTGCGCAAAATGCTCCACGACCTCTGTGAAGGGGCTGAGATCGCTCCCAAGGGGCCGCACGCCTTCCGGCGGGGGTTCTCCGTCCAGTTCATCAAGAATGGCGGGGATGTGTTTACTTTGAAGCGCATCTTGGGGCATAAGACGCTTACCATGTCGGACCGCTACGCCGCAATGGGTACAGAAGACCTCAAGGAGATTCATAGGCGAGCCTCACCCCTTCTTGAAGTCGAGCTTTAGCGCTCTCGTCGTGACTAATTTGCTTCTAACCCGAGGGGTAGACGTTATGGTGCGCCTAGAACCGCCATCAGTCCATACCGACGCGCGGCTGACGCCTGCCTGCTAGCTTCTACCAGTGTCTGGGGTAAACATATAGGCAGAGCACAATACACCGCGTTCGGCAGTTGATCACACTCGTGAGCTTGATAATGGTTACTGGTGGTGCGGCGCTACCCACGTACGGCGGCGGGTATTACCACTGACGGCACACTGCCCCTGATGATTCTGACGGTCGGTAGCCGGAACGTAGCGTGGGACTCTCCGTGCCCGAGACGGTGGAAGTGATGCAGTTCCTACGCGCGCAAGAGGCGATCAACTCAGATAGCGGCGGGTTGAGCGCGATAGTCGTGCAGGGTGAGCTGGTGAGCCGGCCTTCGGATAGCTCGGGCGAGCGTGAAGACGCGGACGCGCCGGTGATCGTACCTGCTAACTGACGCCTGAAGCGACGACATGGGTTAAGAACCGCGCAGCACGACCTCTATTGACCTTCTTGTTAGAGCACAAGCAGACGCCTCATACGCTCGAGAATTACTGACGCCCTCGCCTGACTAGCCGCGTCTGGAGCTAAGTGCTCGGGTACAGCCTCCAGGAACTCGGTGTCGCCCAGCAGCCGCCTGAACTCGCTGACGATATAGGTGCGAACGTCGTCAAGCGCTCGCTCTATCTCGCCCACGACCTCTTCGCGTCCGTCAAAGAGGATAATGATGTCTTCGAGGTCATGACTGAAGCGGTAGTCCTCTTGCCCCCGTCCCCGGAACGCTTCGAGCTTGGTGGCGACTAGGTAGGGCGTGCTGACTAACTGGATAAGAGTGCCGTTCGGCAGCGCTCTAGGCTCGGCGTGCTCGACAAGGTCGCCGTACCAGCGGTTCGAGAAGCCGAGGATGGCCTCGTCCGGCGGCATGAGGTCCACTGTGACCCCGGCGATGACCCAGCGGCAGATAGGCTCTCCTAACGGCTGCGTGTAACCTGCCTCCCTGAGCTTAGCCTCAAGCATGTTGAAAGCGCGGCGGGACGCGACGGGCGTGACAACGTCAACATCCAGCGTCGGCCTCGCTTCAGGCGCAGCCGGGTCCGTGAGTAGCAAGCCCACCGTCGCACCCCCGACAAAGACGGCGTCCTCCACGCCGACCTCCTGCAAGCATTGCGCCACCGTCATGATGTTCTCTAAAACGGGATCACTCATAGCCTAATGCCTGACTTCAGGCGCTCCGTTAGCAATTCAGATGCGATCTTCTGCTCTCTGACGCGGCCTATCCGAACCGCGTCCACGAGCGCGAGAAGCTCATACAAGTCGGGGTCACGCTTTGCCGCCTCCGGCACTGACTTATGTAGGGGCGTTACCGCGTAGCCCCGCACCGTGCCCTCCGGGTCGGGCCAAACAGGTATCTCACTACCCGACCTGATGATGCCAGCAAGCGGCGGCGCAGCGTAGGCGGTAGGGAGACCGCGCGTAAGCTCACCTGGTTTGACGTAGTAGGCGTACCGGACCCCGTGTAAGACGAACTCCAAGAGCGCCGCTCGGTTGACTTTGCGCTCTGGACTGAGCAGCCCAGCTTTGGTGAGGCGCTGGACGGAGCGGTGCGCACTTGACAAGCCAATGCCGAGTTCATCTGCAAGCCGCTCGTAGCCGATCGGCTGAGTTGGACTGGCGGCAAATTTAAGGCCGACCAGCACGTCTTGAGGCTGTAACACAAGCACAGCTTAACACAGATTTCCACTTTCCGGAAAGTGGAAACAGGGATTTACAATTAGGCATTTAAGGTTGCACTTTGATGTTCACGTGACCCGCTGAAAAACCAAGCAGCTATTTCTTGCTCGCTCGAAAGCCAGCCCTCAGCGCCTCCTCTGACGACGCAAAACAGGCTTCAGGCACGGTGACGCCGTAGTATGTCTGACTTGGTCGATGATAAATCTTGACGCCCTGCGCGTTGACGTTGCCTTTAAGAGGATGACTCTGCGGACAAGCGTGAGATGAAATCGCTGAGGCTCCGGCGTGGGGGCGCTCTAAAACGGCTTGCTCAGGTAAGCGCTGGGACTCGGTCTCGAGAAGAACAGGCTGTCCAGGCAAGGTGGAACGCTGGTAAAAGAGGTTTTGAAGGCGTGTCACAAAGCTGCTCTGTGCCGCTGGCGTCTGCCCCACTCGCCTCTCCGTAGGGACCGCTAATATTCCTTGCTCGGGTCTCTCTTGTGCTGTGAACCATGTGCCAGCGCCTGCCAGTACGAGAAACGCGGCGCTTACATACAAAAGACCTAGCCGACGTGAGCGTTTCCGAAAAGGTTGAGAGCGGGAAGGCTCCGACGAGACATCTGTCAAGCTCTCGTTGTGGAGTGCTTGCCCTGGCTCGGCCGAGCTACCGAGTTGCACTTTGCGCTCCGGCACGGGCCCATGCTCGACTGCTTGCTGTGCTCTTGACTGCGTTGTCGTACCTGTTACCTTATCTAGTGGTGTGCGTGGGTCAGTGAGCTGCTGCTTGAGGTCACGTGCATCTCTTACGCAGGGGTCCTCACGAGAGGGTTCAACGGGCTGCTCTAATCTGTTTTCAAGACGCCGAAACTCGCTTGACAAGAGCCTGAGCGTGTCTCCTTGGTCTTGAAGCTCGTCCTGGACCTCCTGTTTGAACTCTTCGCGAAAGCTATCTCTCGGGCGTTGATTAAGCTGGTGAAGCTGTACTTTAATCTCTTCTAAGGTCTTACCGAATACCTCGTTCGGGGGCGAGCTGTGATCTCGAGAGGTCAGTCGGATAGGGTCAAGCTTGTTGAAGCCTTGCGTCGCCTCCTTGGGCACTTTACGTGACAGGTAGGGTTCTGGAGGCTGAATTACGAGGCGCATGTGCCCGACAGGAAGCATAGCGCTGAACTCTCCCCTGTCGTTGGTGAGCGTACTCGGCTCTTGCCCGGTCTCGGTTGCAGGTGCACTCTCAAAGCGAACTCTGGCTCCTGCAATGCCCTCCCCAGTATGCTGATCGAGCAACTCACCTACAACCCTGGCTAAGCCGACCTCACTTAACCCCAGGTGTTCAATCAGCGCTCGGCGTTGTGCTCTATCCCAGTGCTGCTCAGGACGCTTTGGATGCAGTGCTCGCAGCTTGGCAGGCAGCTCGGCAACGCCGTTGGCGTGATAAACGAAGTTGTGGCGCTCAAAGAACGATTGGGGGTGACCCTGCGGGATGAGTACCAAAGGGTAAACCGGAATGTCTTTGTGAGTGAACCAGCGAATTCCCTCTTTGAAGTCCCGAGCAGAATGGTCCGCTTGCCCGAACGGGTTCTCTCGGACGCCGCGTTTGACGTTATAGATAGCTTCGACTTTTCCCCGATATTCAACCTGCCATTCACAGTTCGCTCTGCCCGTGACTTTGCCCCACTTATTTTTGACTTCGATGAGGTCAACACCTTTGGGGCTGAGAATGGCGCAGTCTATCTGACGCTTATCGGGTCCGAGTGACACAAACTCCAGCAGCACCTCGGTATCATCTCCAAGCGACTCCAGATACTCGTAGAACACGTTTGAAAGAGACGACGCCCTAAAGGATGGTTTAGCGAATATCGACGGCATCAGGGCTCCACAGCGCGGAGTACAAACGAGGGTTCACCTTGATACTCCTCCCAGTAGCCCACCAGATTAGCCGTTCCAGAGCGTAATCGGTCCAGCAGATCGGTGTTCCACACGCCCTCATAAACGATGCCGCTAAACTCGTCGCTACGACCCGCAACGCGAAATTTGAAACGCGCGTGCATCCGGGTTGATCGGCTTACAAACTTAGTGATGTCATAGGTGTGAGCGTTCTCTATGCTGACCATGTCTCGTTCCCGGTCAACAGCCTGAGCCGTTTCGTAGGGGTCCGCGTAAGCGTTTGCGAGCGTCACCCACTTAGTCACCAGTGAATGCGCGCCGCCGTATCTGTCCCAGAGTCCGATTAGACTAACCTCTTGGGAACGCAGCAGTGAGACCTCGGTTTCCGTCCATTCACCGGCAAACATGATGGCGGAAAACCACTCACCGTTCGCCTCGAAATCAAATCGCACGTGCGTCCGACCTGATCTGCTGGTAAACACCTCAACGCGCTTAGCGGTGGCTCGCTCGATCCAGACGAGCTTTTCTAGTTGTCCCTGTCTGAGCCGCTGCGCCGTTTCGATTTTGAGAACGAGTCCCAGTGGAGGTGGACTCCCCGGTTGGGCGAGGCCGAAAGAGAGAAGTGAGGCTAAAGCGAAGCATAGCGGGTAGATAATCC
This sequence comes from Trueperaceae bacterium, assembly GCA_965213925.1. Taxonomy (GTDB): domain Bacteria; phylum Deinococcota; class Deinococci; order Deinococcales; family Trueperaceae; genus CBDBZX01. The sequence continues at coordinate 1,676,442 of OZ243927.1, read as the reverse complement.
GAAGAGAAAGTCGGGCTATCAGCATGAAATCCTCGCAGTCATAGTTTTGCTGATCCTTTCGTTGGTGCAAAGTGCGTGGCTATGGTGGATAGTGTGCAGTGGTTGGTAGTGTCCATAAGAACTGGCTTCGTCGCGACGTTCGTTCACCCAGCGGTGCTCCTCAGTAGCTGCCTCCACGAAGGCGAACGCTAGACTCGTCAAGCAGCCTTCAACACCGCCTCATCCCAAGCGGGCAATTCCCAGACATCAGGTGACAGCTCCGTAACAAACCGCGAGACTTTGTCCCGGTCCGCAAACACCGCTAGACTCTGCATGGCCCGCGACGCCCCGACGTAGAAAAGCCGCCGGTCTCGACTCGCTTCCTCGCGCTGCTCCGCTTCGGGTAGGTGCTCCACCCGACGTGGCAGGAGACCGTCGTTGACATCCCAGAGGACTACGACCGGGAACTCCAACCCTTTGCTCGCGTAAAGCGACATGACCTTGATGCAGCGTGCGTCAAGCCTCAAATCTTTGGCGGCGAAGTAGTTCGCGGGCAAGCCGGTGTCTTTAAGTGCCTGGGCGAGCTGCCGACCCCGCGTGTGGGCGTACTTCTGGTCGCCGGCGAGGAGCACCGCGACGTTGGTGAGGGGCTGCTTAGTGTCCTTGCACGCCGCCTTGAGGTGCTGTTTGAGCTGGGCGACCTCTGTGTTTGGCGTTGTCAAAATCACTTTCGGTTTGCGCCCCCGTTTCACGCCTAGTTGATGGGCTTCTTGGCGCTCGCCGCTCATCTGCTGCTGGATATCGTCTACTGCCGCGCTAATCTCCTGGGTATTGCGGTAGTTGCGCCTGAGCACGTAGGTGCGCCCGCTGACGTTGAGGTCGGCGTGGACCTTGCGCCACGAGAAACCCGACTTGTAGAGCGCTTGGTCGGCGTCTGCGGTGAGGTAGAGGGCGTTAGGGTGCTTGCAGAGTTCGACCATCAGGCGCAGCCCGGAGGGGGTGAGGTCTTGCGCCTCGTCGATGACCACGTAGTCGTACTTCTCCCCGTAGATGCCGTTTCGCACGTAGCCGTAGGCTTCGGTGCGGAGCCCGTCCCAGGTCTGCATCCGCGCCGCGAGCATCCGCTCCAAGAAGCGCTCGTAGATGCTCCAGAGCGCCTGCCGCGCGGCCTTCGGGAGCTTGGCTTTGCGACCCAGTCGCTTGCTGCGCAAGTAGTCCTCTTCGGTCAGGAGCCCCTGAGCTTCGATGACCTGGAAGAGTTCTTCGACAAGGTAGCCCTCCTGAAAGGCTTGAAGCGACTTAGGGAGGTTTACAGACGCCTTGGCCTCTCTAAAAAACTTCAGGGTCGCGGCGTGGTCCTCGCTCAACCGCTCTACGGGTAACGACCCACACTTTCTCACGACTCGATAAGCCACCGCGTCGACGGTAGTGACCTCGACGGTGTGCTTGCCCGTCCCTAGCAGGCTATTCAGCAGCTCTTTGTTGGCGTTGGTGAGTGCTTTGGTATAGGTGGCGAAGAGGATGCGCACGGGGGCGTCTGCGAGCTTCTGGTGTTCCCGCTCCAGAATCTTTTTGATGCGGTGTAGGGCGATGGTGCTCTTGCCGCTGCCCGGTCCGCCCTTGACGAGGATCGGTCCTCGCGCGGTATCCAGGCTCAGCTCCGCCAAGCGGGTCTGCTCGTCGTCTAAAACCAGCAAAAAGCTAGTCAGCTCGCCCGCCGCGAGGCGTTTACGCTCCTCTTCGCTAGGCAGGCGGTAGGTCGCGTCCGCTTGTAGCTGCTGAAGGTTTGACGGGTATAGAGCGGCGATGAGACTGGAAAAGACGGGGTAGGGTACCCCTTTAAGGCAGGTCTCCAAGAGGTCCGTCTCGGTGCGGCAATGTGCTAGGGCGCTGTGGTAGGGCTTAGGAATGTTCCACGCGCTCAGGAACTGAGGGGTGAGCCGCTCGGGTAAGTCTTCTTCGCCATGACCAACCTCTCGTTCGGCTGATAGGGAGGTGTCGAGTACATCGTCAAACTCCGCGTCCAAGTGGTCAAGCTGCTCCTCTTCGACGAGTTCCAAGCTCTTATATACGGTCGCTCGCGGTCTGATGCAGTGCGCCAAAACTTGGTTGCGGCTCTTCTCGTAGATGAGGCGGTACTTGCCGATGCGGACGCGGTAGAGGTCGCGGTAGCCTTTGAGCTTGATGGCGTCCGGGTAGCGCCCTCGTTGTCTCTCGAGAGCCGTGATGACCTTGTCCGCCTTTTTTTGTGGTCCCGCAGGCAAGCTGTGCAGTTCCGTAAGGAATGATGCCTTCATCCGAATCATAGAGTCCTCCCGTGCCTCGGACGCCCGCTCAGCTTGTCCAAACCTCCGTTTGTATATTTTCTTAATGAGCGAGCAATCGCTTCAAGCATAAAGAGCATCCACTGACAGAATTCTTACAGCGGCAGGGCTCCAACGGGTTCTGTGGTGGGGTTGACCCATTTTAGTGAAGGGTGAAGGACTTGGCGACTACGCCGCCTGCGGCCAGTCCTTATACAGCGCCTCCGCCTGGTCCATGATAAGCACCACCAGCGTGTCCCAGTCCTCCCGCTTGACCTTGCGGTGTCTCAGCACCCGCTTGACCGCTGAGCGCACCGCCGCCTTGATGTCCTCGCGGTGTTATTCTCATTAGATGATCCGACCACCTCACCGGAGTTTTGGTCGGTCTCCTCATCGGCGATGCTTTAGGCGGGCCCTACGAGTTCCACCCGCCCGAAACCTTGCCGCCTTTTGACGAGACCGTGTACATCTCATTCGCGAGATACCGCGACGGCGTACCGACGGAGGTAAGGAGAAGCCGCTCTCTCGCCCGTGTGCACGCAACATAGAGTAAATTACGCTCCTGCTCTACGAAACTGTCTTGTTCGCTTGGTTCTAGGGAGTTGAGCACCCAAGTGAGAGGAAGCAATTCACTTTCGCAGCCCACCACGAGGACAGCCTTGAACTCCAGTCCCTTAGCGCGGTGCATTGTGCCGAGAGCGGCGTGTTCGACTAGGGAAGCTGTGTCGTCCGTTAGGTGGCAGGTCTCGATACCGCAGCGTGCGAGTACGGGCTCAGCTCGCTCCTGAAGCACAGCCTTTGTGCGGGCGAAAACGGCGATGTCTCTCGCCTCATAGCCTCCGCTTAGAAGCGCTTTAAGCCAGTTGGCGACATGGTCCGCTTCCTCTAAAGTGTCTCTGAATAACGCGACTTCAGGCTCAGGACCGCTCAGAACGGAAACAGCGTTGCGGGCTTCTGTCTCGCCGTCCCCGTCGGCGATTGCGCCTGGCAAGAGGGTATCGACGTAGCGGCGAATCTGCTCTGTGGTTCTATAGTTGAGCCTGAGAATAGTTGAGCGTCCCCGGATATCAACCCCTTGGGCTAAGAATGAAGTTCGAGGCTTGTAGATGCGCTGCCCCATGTCACCGCATAGGAAGAGGTCGTTCGGCGCTTCAGGTACGAGGGCGCGCAGGAAGGTAAGCTCTGGCGTGCCGAAGTCCTGAATCTCGTCCGCGACAATATGATCAAAGGGCTTCGGGGCGTCCGCGAACAGGTGCGCGGCTTCGAAGCAGAGTTGGCTGAAGCTGGTGAGGCTGTCTGCTTGTAGAGCGCGTTTGACCTCCTCAAAAACGTTCCAGACCGCACGCCGTTGGCGTGCTCCGAGCGGGACGCTGCGCCCTGTACGCGGGACGGTCTTGTAAGCGTTCCAACTGCCGATGCCCGACTCTTCGACGAGTGCGTGCCACTCGCTCCTAAGAAAGTCGATAGAGAATTCAGTATGCCCGACGGTTTTCATGGCTCGTTGGAGATGCTGGGCGAGCTTGTCACCTGTAAGGGGTTTGAAGGGTACTTGGGCGTGCGCTTCCCAAAGGTCTTTGGCGAGGCTATGTAGGTTGCAGACCGTGACGCGGGTCTGAACCTCTTCACCGATGAGAAGGACGAGGTTGTGCTGGAGGCGTTTGGCGAGCGTGGTGGAAAAGGTGGTGAGTAAAATGCGAGCATCGGGGTTTTGTTCGGCGAGGTGGGCGACGCGGTGGAGCGCCACAACAGTCTTGCCGGTGCCCGCGCCGCCAGAGACACGTGCGGGACCGCTATAGTCGTTTTCAACTACAGTGCGTTGGTCCGGGTGCAAGAAGACGATCCACTGCTCCCACGGCGCGGCGAGGGCGCTCTCTAAAAGCCGCTGATCTTGGTCTACGACTCTAAAGCGGCGCTTGGCGTCGGGGTGCGTGAAGGGGTCTTGTTCTCGGAGTAGAACGGGTCGAGGGACGGGATGACCCTGAGCAAGCTGCATGAGATGCTCGCCAGCCTCTTCCGGGAGCACACCGATGAGTTCGAAGAAGCCACCCTCGCCGACGTACCGTACAGCGTCGAGCCACTCGTGAGGAACACCCAAGGCGAGAAGATAGTCAGGCTCGTAGCGCTCGAAAAGGGCAGGCTCCTGCTCGACCTGCTTATAGATGCGCTGGACGATCTCTTCGGTCCGCTCCCGAATCTCGACGAGCTGCGCAGCGCCCGTTTCGGGGTGGATGTCCATCTTGCGCCGCTCAGCCCAAGTATAAGCGGCGTCATGGTGGTCGGTGTAACAGAGGATGAAATCTGCTGCGCTCTTGTAGAGGATGATGCGGATGTCGCGGTTGACGCGAAAGGACCAGAAGAGCTTCTCTTTCGCTTTGGTAACGCGGTGAAATTGGAAGCCGGGGTTCTCCGGGTTGAGTTGGAAGTCGAAGGCGGACTGTTTGACTAAAGACTGGCTCTGCGGGTCCAGCTTAGCGAGGCTATCGGTAAAGGTGCTGGCGATGATGAACCTCACGTGTTCAGGTACTCCTCAATCGCCTTTGCGATGTCGTCAGGTGGGCTTTCAGGAGTAGCCCGCAGGAGAGAAAGGCTATAGTCTGCGTCCGGCGTATCTTGGTCTACCAGAGCGAGGGCGCGTCCGTTCTTCCGCCAAATGGCGAGTGCGCTGTAGCCCGTGGTTTGACCATCGGCGCTCAAGTCTCTATAGACATCGTCGATGTGGGGTTTCGGAAGACCTTTTTCGCTTAAATCTGCAACGAGTTTCGCCCAGCGCTCATCCATGTCTCCAATAAGGTCGATGATGTCGCGCCAGTCGGAGGGGGGCGTCTGGGCAACCGAGGCGTTGCTCAGCCGGTTGCGAAGCGTCTCGAGTTTGTCATTCCAAACATCGTCGTGGCGAATCACAAAGGGTTCCAGTCCGAACATGAGCATCGCGTCGCGGATTTCTGCGTCCTTTTTTCGCTGGGTGTCCGTGTCGTGGTGGGGTCCGTCGACGTAGATATAGAGGTCCGGGCGGTAGTAAAAGTCCGCGACGGTATTGACGCCCGGCATGACCTCGAAAGGGGACTGGGCTCGGTCGGGTAGGCGGATACCGCGCTCGCTTAGTTCGTCTAAGAAGCGCCGCTCTAAGCTCGACTGGCAGCGCTCTTTAAGGTGCTGAAGATGATCGTCGCTGGTAACCTTACGCCACTCGAGCCCCCGCGCCGCCCGGAGAGTGGGCAGCACGAGGTTGCGGTCTAAGTGGTGGTGTTCGTACTGGTTTTCGTAGGAGAGGAGGCATTCGTAGCACGCCCGTTCGCAGCCAGCAGCGTCAGCGTCATGGAGGAGTTCCAGCGTGCGGGTGACGAGCGCCCGAAACGCCAGCGGGTCGGTGAGCGAGGACAGTGCGCCTAACCCCCCCTCGGAGGTCTCGTGAAGCACGAGGCGGTAGGGGGTGCGCTCGTCGTTTTGCCTGAGAAGGAAGCCCGAAAGCTCGTCGTCTTCAAGCTCCAGCGTGAGGAGAGCGCCGCGCTGCAATGCCCAGAGGAGGGAGGTGTAAAACGCATCCACGTTCGAAGGGTGGAGGTCGACAGGATAGGGAACATCGGCGGCGATAACGTCGCTCTGCTGCTCAACGAACAGGGTGAGGTTCCGCTTAACGTCCTCAGCGGTCGCGTTTTGAGGACATTTTCCGCCGCTCTCTTGCACGTGTTCCTGGATCGCTTCGTCGCTAAACAGCCAACGCTTGCAGCGCGGGCAGAAGGCGAAGCCGTCGAGGAGCTGCTCGTCACCAAGCAGCGTTCTGGGTCCGGCGTTGACCGTGGTGATGACGCCGTTATGTTCGTAGCTCAGGGTCAAGGTGTCGCCGCCCAAGTCCGCCTGGTGGCGCGTCGTGCGGCGGGGGCGGTAGTCGGAGCTGATCTGGAAGCCGCGCCGCTGACGCTCCTCTGCGTCGGATGTGATGCGGGCGCGCGGTTCAGCCTGCATGACGGGCAAGCGAACCGCCTCAATCGCGGCGGCGACATTCGAGAGGTCTTGACCGCAGGCTGGACAGAGGTTGAGTTGCGCGTCCTCCTGGAGGAGGGTGACACGCTTGCAGCTAGGGCAGCGTTTCGCCTGGCGGTCGTCGAAGCCGGACTGAGGGATCGACGCCCTAGACACCAGAAAGTGCTGCCGCTTGTAGTAGAGGCTATTGCCGGGCGCGATCTCGCGCAGGGCGAGGAGCGGCGGGCGTTCGAGCTGGTCGAATGTCTCGGTGCGAAATTCGACGCGGGCGGCGCGGCGGGGGAAGGCGTAGTTAGGCAAGAACCCCTGACCGCCCAAGTAGCGCCTCAGGTCGAGGCTGCTTTTACCCTCGCCTCTAAGAAACTGAACATGGCTAAAGGCGTGCCCGTGCTCGCGCCTGATCTCCTGATAGTCCCGGTGGCTGTCAGGCAGATGCTTGAGCCGCATGGTCAGCGAATCGTAGTCGCCTTTGGCGAGCCTATACTCGTCGCGCCACTCGTCCAAAACGCCGTCGAGGTTTTGGACGAAGTGATCCACGGTGGTCTCGATAAAGACCGCGTCGAGCCAGCCGAAGCGGTCTATTTCGCTCGAGAAGGCGTCTTGTACCGCTTGAATGATAGCGGCTCGGTGCTTCGCTAAGCCACTTTCGAAACGCTGCTTGAGATCGGCGTACATCGTGTAGACGCCCGTCGGGTTTTCGGTAGAGACGAGGTCGGGTACGGTTTTAGGGAGTTCGAGCTGGTTGCGCTGGGTGAGCACCTCTAAGATGAGCGCGTGGATGTGTGAGGCGATGAGCCGCTCGTTGTCCAATAGGAACCTGGGCGCGGAGACCCGCCCGCTGATCATGCGCTCGGGGTAGCGGTAAAAGTACTGGTCGTGTGGTCCTCTAGCCGCCCCACCGCCGCAGAAAACCTGGACGAGCGCCGACTGACCCTTGCGACCCGCACGCCCGGAGCGCTGCGCGTAGTTCGCCGGGTTCGGGGGAACGTTGCGCATATACACGGCGGACAGCGAGCCGATATCGATGCCCATCTCCATCGTCGGGGTGGCGATGAGGACGTTGAGCTTATCGTCGTCGCTCCGAAAGCGCGTCTCGATCTCGCGCCGCTCGTCCCCATCAACCTGACCGCTATGCGCCTCCGCGTCGCTCAGGTCGAGCCGCATGACGTCGCGGTACTGCTGGTTGAAATACGAGTGGGTGGTTCGCTTTTGCAGGTCGAGGTTGGGGAATTCTGGCGAGCGGTTGAGCACCTTGTTGTGGCTGACCATGCGGCTGCGAGGGCACACCCTGACTTCGTCTTGTTCGGTGAGCACGACCTCGACGGCGTTCGGATTGATCAAAAAGCCTGGTGTAAACGTTCTGCGGTAACCCGGTAGGTTCTCTAAATGGAGGATATTCGCGTCTTTGAGAAGCTGCACGAGCGTCTCTATCTTGCCCCGAACAGCGTCGCGTTCAAGGTCGAACACGCTCATGAACCACGCCTCGAACTTCGTGCGCCGAGACGAGCCGGTGAGCGCCGAGGTCTTCGCGAACTTAGGATTAGGTTGACCGGACTTCAAGGTGAAGAGCGTAGGGTAGGTGGGCTCCCAGAAGCGCTCCCCGCGCACGTTATCGTCGAGGGGCTGCTGGATGTCGAAGATGTAGACGTCATTTCTAAAGATCGACTTCTCGAAGGTCCCGTCTCGGCGGCGCATGAGGTCGAGAAAGCCGCGCAAGAAGTCGTGGCGTACCTCTTCGCTGCCCTCAAGACCGCGCCAGAAGGTGTCGTGGTTTAGAACCTCATCCAGAAATCGGTAGTCGTAGCGGACGACCCCAGCTTCCTCCAAATTGAGGATGTTGGGCTGTTGGCTGCGGCTCGCGTCGCTGACCCCAAACCCTTGAAGGAGACCCTGAAACGCCTGCCCGACTTTGCTGCTGGCGTCGTAGAGCGTGTCGGCGACCTTCCGGTGGTCCTCGTTCTTCCAGGCTTTCCACACAGCGGTACCCAAGCTGTCAAGCTCGGTGCGCTGGTCGGGCTCGTGTTTAAGGATGTCCACGACGGTCTGCCGGTAGACGAGCTTGCGGGCGAGGTCCCGGAAGTGAGCCGCCTGAAACTCGGTGTCTTGGCGATTATCGACGAAGCCGATCACCTTACGTTGGTCTTTGGGCAGCACGTCGAGCGTCCGGGCGATAAGGATGTCGGTAGCCGTCGAGCGCCCGACCATGCCATAAGGGATGAGCTTGCCGATTTCGCTGCGTCGTCTGTCGTAGCTGGTCTGGCAGGTGGGGCAGAACAGAAAAGGCGCTTTGACGAACGCGAACGGCTCGCCCTCGCCGACCTCCGCGTGGAGAGGGTCAACCCGGAAGTTTCGGGGCACGTGAGATTCGAACTGAGCCTGCACCTTGCCGAGCTTGTCGGTCAGCCACGCATCCGGGAGGGGTTCGGCGTCCGGGCTCCAGGCACCGGGGCGCAGGTAGAAGGTGTCTTCGGTGTGCTCGTAAATCGTCGCTGACGGCTGCAACGCGGCGTGTTTGAGGTCGGCGATGTAGTATTCCTGTCCGCACACGCGGCAAAAGACCATCGGGAAGGCGGGGGCGCTAAAGCCGTCCTCGGTCTTGAGCTGCGCCTCCCCGCGGATGGACAGCGCGGGCGGGTGGGTGAGCGTACCGCTTACGCCGAGACCTTGTGAGTAGAAGTTGTGGAGTTTGAGGACGATGCGGGGTTCGAAGACGCCCTCGCGCTCTAACTCGCCGTACTGCCCTAGAAAGAGCGCGGCACGCAGCTCCGTCTCGACTTGCTCTAGCGTGTGCTCAGGTCGGTAACGCTGCTTGTACCCCTCCACGAGGGCGCTCATGGGCTGCGGTTTCTCGTAGAGCGCCGCCTCGAGAAAGTGCAGCGGCGCGTAGTCTCTAAACAGCGCCCCAATCGCTTGAGGCGATCTCTCGGAAGGGGTGAGCGAACGCTCTAGCACAGCTTCAGCGAGGGCGAAGACCGTCTCGTCCTGCCCGTCAAACGCGCTGATGTCGCTCGGCGAGACCCCGATATCGGCAGGCAAAAGGGTGTCGGCAGTGTCGCCCCCTTCGACATACGTTTCGGAGATGACGCCCTGTACGCTCTGCCCGAAGAGGGTCTCGGCAAAGCGGGTGATAGCGTCCTCGGCGCTCTCCCCCTCGCCGGACTCCCCTTGATCAGACTCTACCGTGGCGGAGGTGCCGATCATCTGGAGGCTGCGGGTGGTGCCCGTGTGCTGTTTGAGGCGGCGAATGAGACACGCAACCTCCGCGCCGCGCTTGCCCGCGTAGGTGTGCACCTCGTCGAGCACCAGGTAGCGCAGGGCACCCCGGTGCGTTTCCGGGAAGAGCTGCCGGTCCTCCCCGCGAGTCAGCAGCAACTCTAACTGCGCGTAGTTCGTCATGAGGATGTCGGGCAGCGTCTGGCGAATCTCCTCGCGGCTCCACAACTCCGCGTCGCTGATAAAGCGCAGATTCGCCGCCTCCACCCGGCTTCTGAACTGCTCGCCCTCCTCTTTCGTATAGGGCGTGTCGCCGTTATAGAGCGCGACCTTGAGCCCGCTGCCGTGGAGCCGCTGCGCGAAGTCCGCGTATTGAGAGTTCGCCAGGGCGTTCATCGGGTAGAGGATGAGGGCTTTGATGCCGGGCTTCTCCCGGTTGCGCAAGGCGTCGGCGATGACGGGCAGCCCGAACGCGAACGACTTCCCCGAGCCCGTGCCCGTCGCCACGACAAAGCTCTTGCCCTCGTGGGCGAGTTCTAACGCCTTCGCCTGGTGGTAGTGCGGGCGGATAGGGCGAGTGTCGTCTCTGTCCTCGGCGCTGACGCGGAAGATAGGGCGGGCTGACGCCGGAAGCCAACCCTTGCCGATAAACTCCTCCAGGGCAGGTCCAGCCCTAAAGCGTCGCCGTATCTCCAGAAAAGGTTCGTTCCAGAGGAGGTTGTCGCGCTGGACCCTGTCCTCGACCCAGGCGCGAACGTGCTCGTTCTTGATGTTGACGAACGTGTCCACATAAGACTTGTAGGTGCGCTGAATCTCGCTGAGCTGGCTGAACGGGTTGTTCGTGAATTCCGGGGGCGCTTCGCGCTCGGGCGGTTGGAGCCCAAACAGCGGCAAGATGACGTGTTGCACATTCTGGTTCATGGTCTCGACGCCGAGACGCTCACGAAGCTCGCCCTCGGACCAACCCATCGCCGCGAGGTTATTGAGCAGGGGCTCGACCTCCGGGCGCTTCACCGCTTCGACGCCCGTAAAGTCCAAACCCGCGTCGCCCGTGACGAGTTTGGGGAGGATGGCGCTAAAAAAGTGCGCAGGCGTCTTCCAGTCAACCTCACTAAGCCTTATACGGACCAAGATAACCCCTCACAAGTAAGACATACTGACGGACACCCACCTCGGTTCGCGCTTAGCGTTCGCACGTCAGGCTGCGCCAGTCTGAGTTCAGAAATAGATAAAGAAACCATGTTGTATACCTCTGTCAAGCCTAACGCACTTCATCAGAAGAAGGTCACAGAAGTGAGGTATTTCGCATCTGATCAGCGCGTCTACTGCTCGTCCTCCGTCTCAGATGCAGCGGACACTCGAGCCTCACACACAGCCCGCCGCGCCGCCTCGTCCTCCTCATTCGCTTCGCGGTACAGCGCGGCGTACTCGGGGTCTTTGAGGAACTCTCGAGTCAGGTCACTCGCTCGTTTTAATGGGCGCTTAGGCATAGCACGACTCCTTATTTGCTTCGTTTGGTCCATTATAGCCTCTATCAAGGGCGAATTTAGGGATAGCCGCGCTCCGCAGCTTATACCTCTACGCCCTCTCGAGCCTCCGCCAACCTATCGAAATACTCAAGCACCAGCCGCTTCGTCCGGTACTCCCCGTACCGCTTCTCCTCGCTCCGCCGCAAGCCCGGAAAGGACACCGACGGCGTTGCCGGGTCGATGTCGCGCGGGTCCAAAATCCACGCCAGCTCCTCGCGTGTCAGCCCATACAGGTGCGCGTAAAGCGCGTCCAGCTCTGAGCGCAACTCGGCGCGTCTCGCCTCGTTCCAGGTAAAAGGCGCTAACGGGCAGCCCGCCGCATCAACTTCCGCGTCAACCTCTGCCCACGCTGGCGGCTGGGTCGCATGACCTCCACCCGACGCCGCCGCGTTCGCCCGCCACGCCTCCCGAAACAGTCCCCGCACCTCCTCGCCCGCTTCGCGCCAGAGGTCGTCGGCGAAGGGCTTGATGTCCCAGGCGGTGTAGGTGAGTTCGAGCACGCGGGGGAGGATGAAGTGGAGGTTTTCTTTGGAATACTTGGTAATTTTGACATTAGGTAGCTGATACAGCACACCGTAAGTTAGCGAAGGCTGACTAAGTGCATTACGAGCGTGGTAGTCGAATGTTATAGAGTTTAAGTTAGCTACGAGAGCAATGTAGTTCAATAACGATACGGGCGAAAAAAGTACGTAAAGACCATATGTAATTGCACAATACGGAACAAACGAACCGATAACAGTTCTGGTGTCATTACTGCGCGTTACTCTCCGTACCCCGAAGAACCACTTTCGCTCCCACTTACGACGAGATACACGCTCTTTTACCTCGTTGTGATGGACGTAAAATTGCGTGGTGAGAGGTGCGGTAGCATTCTTCTCATCGTAAGACTGGTACTCACCTTCATAAGAATCGAAAAAGGCAAAGTGATGGTCATAGATGTGAGCCATCTTGCCTTCGTAGAGCGGCAGATAGACCTCTTCACCTCGAACAAACCTGTTGCCTGTCAGCGTAAGCCCCTCAGCCTCGAGTTCCTCCCTGGTGCGGAAGAGGCTCGAGTCGCTCGTCATGTTGAACATTTGCATAAATGACGCGCCCCAGGGGTTGCCGTTCTCCTCATCGTTCTCGTCTATAAACACGCCCGCTCGCTTGTACATCTTCAGCGTAATCTCGGCGTCTCTGCCAGTTCGAAAGGTCGGGCAGGTTAGCGTGTTGGGATTGATGCGCTTAAAGTCTTCGGCGGAGAGGGTAAAGTGGCGACTCAGGTCGCTGAGGTGCTTCACGTTGGTGTTGAAAAAGCTGAACTGCGCCTCTTCGGGACCAGAACCGGGGGCGGTGAGGACCAGGAGGCAGAACTTCATGCGGCTGTCAACGCCCACGAAGAGCTTTTCGCGGTTCTCGAAGTCGTCTAAAGAGACGAGGCTCTGAGATTCTACGAAGTCCCTGAAGAGGTCTTTAGTCGTGTTGTCGGTGGCAATGCCCGACGGCACGATGATGCCAGTGCGTCCGGTAGAACTCGTCAGGTCTTTATTCCCCGCCGCGAATACCGCATACAGGTTGACCTTGCCAGTATTCAACGTGGGGTAACGCCCGGACGCCTTGACGAAGTTCGCAGTCGCGTGAGTCTCTGTAGCGTGCTCGTTCCACTTTTCGTAAAGGTCGAGGTCTTCGGTTTCTAGCTTTTTAATGAGTTTCTTCCGCTTCGCCCCCGACGCTTCGGCTATCTCCTCATTGCGTCCCGCAAACCACTTCTTCTCTTCGGGCTGTACAACTTCCCAGGGCGGGTTGCCCACAATCACATCGAAGCCGCGCTGCGCCTTGAGGTTGCCTGCGCTGTCAAAGAACGCTTCGGGGAATTCTAACCAGTAGTGGAAGAAGTTGTACTGGTGCTTTAGAGCGGCAATGTGCCCGAGCACCTGCGGGGAGAGGGGCGTGAGCTGTTTGAGCTGGTCGGTGGTGCGCTCTTCTAGCGCCTGGACGATGAGGTTGAGGCTCTTCTGGTTGGGGATGGTCCCGGTGTTGGGCTTCACGGGGTAGAAAAAGGCGCTCGTCCAGTAGTCGGCGACGAGTTGCCACTTGGCGAGGGCGTCTTGGGCGCGTAGGCGCTCGTAGCGTTCCTCTTTTTCCCGCACGCCCTCCACGGAGTCCTCGCGCACCGCGCCTAAGTCGGGGAGCTGAATCTTGAGGTCGAAGAGCGCCCCCTCTTCGTCTAACCTCTTGTGCCGCTCCGCGTACTGTTTGGGGCTGAAGACCTTGCGGACCTCCGCTAGGGTGTCTTTGTCAGCGTCGCCGCGTCCCTTGTAGGCGTCCGGGTTGATGCCCAGGTAGATAAAGTTCAGCGGCGCACCGAGTAGGGAGTTGCCGCAGCGGATGCGGTGGTCTAGGAAGTTGAGGGGTTTGCCGCTGCTGGCGGCGTCTATCCAGAGGCTCACCTTGGCGAGTTCGACTGCCATGTCGTTGAGGTCTACGCCGTAGATGCAGCTCGCGAGCACGTCGCGCTTGGCTTTCTGGACCTCTTCGTAGTACCGCTCGTGGGTCTGCGAGGGGTTGGCGGCGCTTGCGCCTACGCGCCCCTCGAAAAGAAAGGTGTCGGCGGCACTCCTAAGCGCTTCTTCGCGCGCCGCTTGCCAGCGCAAATCGGCGAGGCGCTTGGCGAGCGCGTCGTTGGCGGCGATGAGAAACGCGCCGCTGCCGCAGGCGGGGTCGAGGACTTTGATGCTGAGGAGCGCCTCCTCTTGCGCCTGTAAGGTATTGTCCGCCGCCGCTAGGCGCTCGTCGATGACGGGTAGCAGTGCTCGGCTGATGATCTCTTGCACCAGCTCTTTCGGGGTGTAGTAGGAGCCGCTCGTCTTGCGACTCGTGCTGCGCTCGTCTAAGTAGAACGCGCCCTTGGCGACGGGACCGCTCTCCGACATCAGGTCTTGCGCGGCGAGGTGCGGCGCGAAGTCGAGGAGCCCTTCGTAGATGTGCCCGATCTCTTCAACTTTGAGGTCGCGGTAGTTGATGCGCTCCAAGGTGCCGTTGACGGTGGTGAAGCCTAAGCATTCGATGAAGCGCAGCGTCTCTTGGTTCGTGAGCCGGGGGAGGTCGTCGCGGGTGTTGCGCAGCGCCGGGTCGAACACGTTGCCGTAGACGAGGTAGAGGTTTTCGGCGTCGAAGAGGTCGCCGTTAAAGGCTTGAACGCCCAGGTCTTCGTTGCCGACGCGAGCCAGCTCGAAGGTGAGGAGCAGCCGCTCCCACAAATCAGACCCGTGGTCGCGCACTAGGCGCTGCTCCTCGGCGAGGTTGCGCAGCGCGGTGAGGCTGTATTCGTCGTGGTAGACCTCAGCGAAGGGCGAGTCGGTGCGGATGAGCCCGCGCTGCTCGGCGAAGAGCAGGAAGATGCAGCGGTATACAACCCGGAGGAGCTGGCGGTAGTAGATATCCATGTCGGCGGGGCGCTCGATTAGGCGCTGGCGCAGCCCTGGGGTTAGGAGACCGTTGCCCAACACGATAAGCGCTTCCATGACGTTTTTGCGGAGGCTCGCCTCAGCTCGGCTGCCCTCGCTGCGGGCGTGCTCGTAGCAGACCTCGAGCCAGACCGGGAGGCGTTTCGCTTCGGCGGGCGCGTTTTCGTCCTCGCCCTCATCCTCTAACTTGTCCTCCGACTCAGCTTTCGCCTCGACTAAGGTCGTGCCGCGCGGCACGAAGCGGCTGGCGTGTGCGAGGCGGTAGAGGCTCCTGAATTCGTCGTAGTCGCGGGTCAAGAAGAGCTGTACGAGGTCGAACTGGACGTAACCCGCCTGGCTCGTGTGGTGATAGACCCGGAGGAGCCTCAGCACCGCGCCGTTCGACAAGATGCCCCACGACTGCGTGCTGTCCTGGTTGAGGAAGGTCTGCACCATCATCTGCGGGCTCTTCGCGCCGCGTTCGGCGGGCTTGCTGTCTAAGTCGCTCTGAGGGGAGAGCAGGTGCATGACGGGGGCGTCGTCGGTCCCCCATCCACGGTGGCTGATGGGGAAGGTTTCGCTCAAACGCGGGAGCTTGAGCCGCGCTTTTTGATACGCCGGGGCGAAGCCGAGCGTCCGCAAGAGGGGCAGCGTCCACCCCCTCCGTACCGCCGGGAGGTCCATGTAGGGCAGGCTGGGGTAAATCTCGTCGAAGCGGTCCTTGAGGTCTTCCCAGGCGCGGCTCAGCGCCGCCTCGAAGTCCGCCTCGCGCTTCCAGCTCGGGTCGAAGGTGCTCGGGTCGAACGCCTGGAACTTCCCGCCGGGCTGCGTGCTGGTGTGCAAAAACTCGTTGCTGAGCAGGTTGCCCGATACAGAGATGGCGTTGAGCGCGTGCGCCATCAGCTCCGCCTCGCCGGGACGACGACGCTCAGCGCCAGGATATCGTGGGCGGCTGGGTGAATCTCGTCGATGCCCTCTAACCAGGTGGACTGGCTGGGGTAGGTTTCCTCGAGTTTGGCACGCAACTTTCTGCGCTCCTCGCGCAGTTCCTCGCCTTTGCGCTGCACCGCCGCCGAGACGATGTCGCGCAGCTTGGGGAGGTGGAGCGCCTTGTCGATGAACGTCCGCACGGACGCCCCTGTAAAGGTCGAAGGGCGCGGCTCCGCCGTCAAAAGCTGGAGGGTGAGCGCGTGGGGCGCAACCTCGCCCGTCATGAGGTCCACGCCGACGGGTACGAGCGCCTCGACGAGTTGCTTGCTGCCTTGCCTACTGCTCTGCTTGCCGTCTCCTCCACCGTTTCGCCCGACTATGTAGCGGGCGCGGGTGTGGAACACGGCGTGCGCCGGGGTGCCCGCAGGCAGTAGCCGCGTCACGACCGCCGTGCGTGCGTCTTTGAGGCTGCCGTAGCTCATGCGCCTGATGTAGGTCAGCAGCCGCGTCACAACGGGGTGAGCGATGTCTAGGTGATTGACGTCTGGGTTCATAACCGCGACGTCCGCGTCGAAGGTGATGAGCCCCAAGTCGTCAGGGACTCCGGCGATAGGCTCAGCACCGCCGCGCTGGACGTGGTAGACGCCGCGCCGCTCGTCCACGCGCCAGTCGAGGTATCTAAGTGCCTGCACGACAAGCTGCTCGACCTCTTTCGGGCTGCCGATGACGTCTTGCGACGCCTGGAGGCGCTCCTCGACGTCCGGGAGGTTAAAGGTCGCGTGACCGTAGAACGACTCTTCTCGCATCTTGTCGGCGGCGAGCCGCTCCTCTTCGGTAATCTCTTCGGGAGACGCTTGGTTGAAGAGACCGGGCTGCAAGAAACGCTGTTCGGTGAGGTTCTCGTCGATCAACTCGCCGATGAGGTCTTCGGAATACTTCTCATCGCTGAAGTAGGGGGGCAAAAAGCCGTAAGCCTCGCGGATACGCTGCGCCTTGCCGATGAGCTTGCGAAACACCACCAGGTCGAAGGAGCGTTCGTTGATCAGGGTGCGGATGCGCACCTCCGCCTCGGGCTGCTTGAAGCGGTCCACCCGCCCGTTGCGCTGCTCCAAGCGGTTCGGGTTCCAGGGAAGCTCGTAGTGGACGAGCTGGTTGGCGACGAACTGCAAGTTGAGCCCTTCGCTGATCGCGTCGGTTGCAATCAGCAAGCCGCGCTCGGCGCGTCCAAAGTCGCGGATGCGCTCGGCGCGCGCTTTGTCGCTCAGCGACCCGTCCACCGTGAAGATGTCGAAAACCTTCTCTTTGGCGAGTTCGCTCGCTAAATAGGTCATGGTGTCGAGGTAGCGGGTGAAGATGATGGTGCGGGGATAGCGCCCCAACTCGCTGTAGTCGTTCAGGAGGCTCTTGAGCTTTTTGAGCTTCGTGTCCGAGCCGGGTCGCCAGCGGTTCACGGCGTCTAAGATGCCCTCTAAAAAGCCTATCTCCGCCCTTATCTCCGAGCGCTGCAAGATGCTCAGCTTGTCGAGCTTGTCGTCGAGTTCTTCCTCTGCGAAGAGGTCGGTGTCGCCCGCATCGAGGGTCGCGCCCTTGAGCGCCTGCTCGACTGGGCTGCTGACTCGCTCGTTTTCGTCGCCCTCGTCCGGGCGTTCGAGTTTGCGCTTCAGCTTCTCGGTGCGCTTGCGCAAAGACACCTTGAGCGCGTTCGGTGAGCTTGTCGCGCGGCGCAAAAAGTGCATGACCATCCAGCGAGCCAGCACGTGCACGTCTTTGCTCTCCTTACCCTCGAAGATGAAGCGCTGGTAGCTCTGGAAGGCGTGGTAGACCTCAAGCTCGGGGCGGCTCGGCTCGATAAACACCTCGCGGCTGTTGCGCTCCGGGAAGGGCGAGCGCTTATTCTCTTTGACAAACCAGTTCTGCACGTCTTGGCGGCGGCGCTGAATCACGTGACGCTCGGCGCGGCGGCGGCGGATGATCGGCTCGTGCAGGTCGCCGTCCACGAGTTGCAGGGGTTGTTCGAGACGACCCTCCGGGGAATACGTCTCGTCGAGGAGCCGCAAAAGGCTCGCGAACGAGGCGGTGTAGCCATTGTGCGGGGTCGCGGTGGCAAGGACCAGATGGCGGCAGCGGCGAGCGAGGTCCTGAACGAACTCGTAGCGGTCTTTGTTACCTGAACCTCTCGCACCCGCCGTAGGCGCAGCCGAACCGTGCGCCTCATCGACGATGACCAAATCCCAGCTCTGGCTCAAGATGAGGTTCTTGACGCTGTCCTGCTTGGCGTAGTCGATGCTCGCCGCCACGAAGGGGAAGTGCGACCAGGGGTTCGCGCCGGGCGGTAGCCGCCTGCCGAGCTTACGAATCTCAGGGGTGCTTAGCGACTCGAGATTGAGGTGGAAAAAGTGTGAAAAGGCTTCGCGCCACTGATCCTTGAGGTTCGCAGGGGTGAGAACGAGCACGCGCTCAGCTTGCTTACGCGCGAGAAGTTCCGAGGTGATAAGCCCAGCCTCGACGGTTTTGCCGAGCCCTACGTCATCAGCGATCAGGATACGCACGCGGGGCATGTCGAGCGCCATCATGACCGGGACAAGCTGGTAGTTCGTGGGGATCACGCGCGAGCGCTGGAGGCTCGCGAGGGGCGCGGTGCCGTGCATCATCGTCATGCGCGTCGCGCGTAAGAAGAGGTCGTGCAGGACCGCGTCGCCCTCCACCGCTGGCGGAAGGTCCATCTGCGCAACCGTGATGCCGCGCCCTTCAAAGGGGACGAAAAAGCGGCGCGATCTAGCGTCGGGGCTGTCGAGGCTCGTGCCGGTCACGGTCGAAGCGTCAACGCTGTCTACGCGCCACAGTCTGCCCCGCGCCCGAATGATCATGCCTGGTTGAAATTCATGAGCCAAGGTCAAAACTCCACTGCCGGTGCAAAGACCTCTAAGAACGCCCTTCAGCCCGGTTAAATAAGCGTATTGTTACACACGAGAAAAGTTATGTCGCGTGAGGAATGTCTCGTTTTCTAAGATGCTCTCAGCGACCTCCGGGGCGGTCGTGTGGTACTCGCTCTCGGGGTCGTCAGTCAGCGCTTGAAGCGCCTCACACCTGCGCTCGTAGCCCAGTGACAAGAAGCGCAGGAAGATGATCGTCAGGACGTAGCGCTTGTAGTCGGCAGGTTCTATTGAGCCGCGTAGGTTGACGGCGGCTTGCCAGAGTTCGTTGATGATCTTAGCGTGGTTGGTCGTGAGTTGAGCTGACATCTTTGAGAAGTTTAACGCATGGGTGGGCTTTGGTATAGAGAATTCCCTCTCGCAAGAAGTTTTTAACTGCTGAGTCTGGGGCTTTGTGGTGATGTGGGGCTTTGAGGTCAATGAATCTACGACAGCGGAGAACTTACAATGAGCTACGCGAGGACTACGGGCAGCAGAAGATTTAGAGAAGCAGTTGTGCAAGCCTATTCAGGGCTGGAGAAGAACCCGGCATACTGGCATCTAATGATGTATTTGCTTTTTCCGTCTAAGTTTGACAATAAAGAAGAAAAAGATAGCGATGAAATAGGCGATGAAGATGAGCTGGGCAATATCGTGATATCCAGGGAGAAGCTCGCTTCGTTTGAGGGCAAAAAGGCGAATTCAAACTACGTGGGCTATAGATTCTTAGAGGCTTTCAAAAGGGATGTTGTGCCGGGCTTCGAGTATACTGACCATACACATGAAAGGTACAAGCAAGGTAAAGCGCGTGAGGTTGAAAACACAGGGCTCGGTCCAGAGGCAGAGGCTTTACGCGAGCTGATGTGGCGGGACCTTAAAGAGGGCAAAGAGGATGAGGTAGTCCTCTCGACCGGCAAGAAGGTCACGCGCCAGATTCAAGCAGACTGGCGCGGAGCGGTTTTCGAGCAGGCAGCGTCGATACCCTTGCATGTCGACATAGCAGACTCATCCTCTACCATCAGCCATCTTCAATCACTCTTCCCAGCTCAGAAACTTACCAATTTAGAAGATTTGTCTGCCCCTTACAGCTCTGTAAAGCCTATGCCGTGCTTTAGCTCAGATTGGGAAATTGTGTCTGAAAAGCTCAAGTCAGATAGCGAGATGATTGTCGAGTACCAGAACGGGCTCGATATCCAAGTGTTCTCTGACATCGTGAAGAAGAACCGCGAGACTGCAATTCAACACCTAGCAAACTGTATGGGTAGGACTGAACGCTCCCAGCATCAGGCTTGGGGGCAACTCCTCTTCATCCTAGGGTGCCCGAAGCCGATGATCCACACGGTAGAGAAGACAGCGCGGCTGTACGGAAGTTATCCCTCCCTTTTAAGTATTAGGAAAGATGTTCGGCGGCAACTCACACGTGGCTGGTACGAGTACGACCTGAAATCGGCTCAGCTTGCTATCGTAGCGAAGAAGTGGGGCGTCACGGACCTTCAAGTCCTGCTAGAAACGCAGGGTTCAGCCTGGGCTTATCTAGCGGACGAGCTTGGAGTAGACCTCCAGACTATCAAACCTGATTTGAAAACCGCTATCTACGCGCTAGTCTTTGGTGCTGAGAAGCACAACGTCAAACGCGCCTTGTTGTCTTCTGGTCAACCCGATAGTCTTTACGAAAAATTCGAGGCGATTCCGATCATTCAAGACCTCTTCGATGCTCGCGAAGAAGAGATCGAGAAGATTATGCAGGAGCTTTGCTCGTCAAACCTAGCAGAGCGCTTCGGTATCGAATCCAGATATCTAGGTGACAACACACGTAAGAGCGCAAAGCAGGTGCTCGCCAGAAGAGCCCAACAGACCGAGTTGAGACTACTTGCGCCGGTTTATCAGCTCGCCGAGCCAAATAAAAAGGTTTTCAAAGTCACGCTCTACCAATTCGATGGCTTCACGGTGAGCTACAAGACGAAAAGCATAACCAAGTGGGAATCTAAGATTAAGCAGGTCGTTAAAGACACCGCAGCTCAGATGGACATTCACACCGAACTTGAAGGGGGTCTCATAGAGTAAACTTCGCGGGTTGTAAGTCGGCAAGCCTCAACTAAAAGGCAATTTTCCTCGTCCCTGTCGGTTCTTCTCGACCTCACGCTCTTCAGGGGGTAAGAACCATGCCTGTAGAGGGGGCTGGGGTTTATAGACTCCCCAGGGGTAGAGGTTAAGAACTCCAAGGGGGGCGAGTTTCATCCTGCTATTACCCCACCAGCTAGGGCTTATATACCTGCTTCCTCCCTCCCGGCATGATCGAGTTGATCTACCGATTGGGGTGTTTGGTTTAGGCTAGGGTTGAGCCCACTCTTCCCGGTCAATTGATGGAATAGGCGAAGCCTATTCGCCGAAGGCGTCACTCCCGGCAGGATTCAGTACAGCGGGTTGTGGAGAGGTAACAGCCCCTAAACAGGGCTTACAAACTCCGACTGGTCTCGAGATTGGAACCTTGCCCGACGTGTTCCGCTACTGCGTAGCGGGTTTGCTGCGCAAACCGGGGATCAAGGTGCGCTATGTGACTTCTCCCGGCGAGGACGGGGAAAAGCGGGGTCGTAAGCCCGCCTGTGATGAGGTCCTCACCGGGGCAAGTTGACGTCGCACAGGGGGCGCGTCAAGCACCCACTGCCACTCGGTTTCTCCCACCCGCCTTAGCTTGGTAGAGCCGCCTGTCCGCCACTTCCAAGAGGTCCTGAGCACTCATCCCTGGCTCCCACGTCACCACCCCAAAGCTCGCGGTAACGCCAAGCCCGTGCGGATGCTGGGCGTGCTGGATGGCAGTGCGGATGCGCTCGGCAAAGGCAGAGGCGTGTTCTAGGTCTGACTCCGGCACGACGATGACGAACTCCTCCCCGCCCCAACGCCCCAAGGTGTCACTCGCTCGCAGCAGGGGCTTGACGAGCCTAGCCACCGAGGTGAGCACCTCGTCGCCCACCGCATGACCTAACGTGTCGTTGATGCTCTTGAACTTGTCCAGGTCGAAGCTGATGAGCGACAGGGGGCGTCCATAGCGCCCGCTGATCTCGATTTGCCAGTCCAGCTCGCCCTCGACCCGGCGGCGGTTGGGTAGCCCCGTGAGCGCGTCCTCATACGCCATCGTGTGCAGGTTTTGGGCGTGGAGTGCGGCTTCGGTGTAATCGTCTTTGCTCTTGGCGACGACGTAGATGAAACCGATGAGCACCGCAAAGGCGAGTTCGAAGTGGATGAGCCAGGTGAGTTCCTGTTGGTGCTGCCCCTGCATCACGTCCGGCAGGAGCCCGCCCACGCCGATGAGGGCGGAGAGACCCAGGAGCCCCAAGTTGACCCGTCCTCCAAAGCGCGTCGAGAAGACCAAGTGCGACAGGACAGCCAGGATAAAGAAGTTGAGCATGGTGACGCTCATGACCTCAGCCCAGCCCACCGTAAAGGTGTGACCGCTGATGAGGCTGTAGGCGAAGTTGCTATACCAGAAGGCTACGTTGACCCAGAAGGTCGCTTGTTCGATGACCTTTAGGGGCACGCGCTCGCGCTTCAGGGCGATGACAGCCCAGGCGAGATAACCCATGAGCAGGGGGTGAGCCACGCGCACGAAGGGGTCTATAGCGTGCTGAAGCCACCAGACGACGAGCAAAGTGGGTAGCCCAATCGAGATGGCGATGAGGTAGATCGTGCGGCGGCGAGATTCTTGGTGCATTGTTGCCTCGGTAATAGTCCAAACTGAGTGTAAGCCAGGGGGCGCGGTAGGGGTGTGAAATTCACTTGTTGGCGCTGGCTGGCAAGGTGATCCACCTATGGGAAGAGTTGTCGCTTCCTGCGCGTTCTTAAACGGAGTAACAGGCGTGAGCATCCGGCAGGACAGAGACTGAATGGGCGTGAAGAGGTGGCGGTAAAAGCGGGCTGTATGGTTCATGTAAAACTCCTTCACTCGTAATGAGTGGAGGCAGTGGCAGAGCACGGCTGCCAAGACAGCGTGGGCATGGTTTAAGCTCGCGGTGGGGGCAAGCGTGGTCCGGTTCAGGGCAATTTAGACGATCAAGTAAGGGCAGACAAGGGGAGAAATTAGTCGGCATCTCCGGTACAAAACTCATCACCCCAGGGGGACACGTCGAGGCTGGTTTAGACAAAGCGCTTGCCCAAAACGGCTTACGATTTAGACCTACCCGGAGGGGGGCGGTTCTGCACTCCTGCGCAAAAAGAGGTTACGGGGCAACGTCTGTAGGGGAACGAGAGGGTTTCTCGAGATAAAACGCAGCCAGCGGGCGCACGGCGCTAAACCCCTGCCGCTTCGTGAACTACGAGGGGAGGGGGGTACTTTTGAGCAGCGCTTAGAAACTAACAAGCCCGATTTCTCACAGGGGAAGAGGCAAGTTGGCGTGACCGTTTCACGCGCTTAAACCTCTCGGCTGCCCTAGAGTTAAGCGGGAATCTCTATGAACCAGTCTCGCAAAGCGCAAACGACCGACTTACCTACTCCTACGGGGTCTGAGAACGTGCCCGCGCCGCAACCCCGACCACCAAGCGCGGCACAAGATGGTCGTGGGCGCGTAGTTCTTATCCTCTTGGCGCTCTTTTTGTTCTTGGGGATGCTTGGCGGCTTCCTCGACCTCGACTTCGCGCCTTTCACCGACTATTTGGGCGCATTGAACAGCCAAGGGGTCGCCGTTGCCTTTCTGCTCGCTGTGCCCCTCTTATGGCTGCTGACCTTCGTGCACGAGTTGGGACACGCCCTAGCGGGGCGCTTGGTCGGCTTCAAGACGCTGTACATATGGGTGGGACCTCTTCACATTGAGCCACACAAACGCGGCGTCAGGGTCAAGTACAACTGGGCGGGAGTCAAGCCGAGCGGCGCGGCTCACCTCCACACCGAGAACCCCGACGACCCGCACTTCCGCCGCAGGTATGCTCTCATCCTCTTGGCAGGTCCGCTCGCCTCACTCGTCTTGGCAGTCACCGCGTTCGGGGCTCACCGGGCGCTCGGTTTGGCTGCTTTCGAGCCCTACGAACTCTACGCTTGGGAGCTGTACACTGCGCTTCTGCTGACGACCATCGGCACATTCGCGGCGTGGCAGGCGTTAGGTAATCTCGCGCCGCTAAAGGTAGGCAACTTCCTCTTCGATGGTCTCCAACTCCTCAACTTACGTGACCCAGCGTTCGTGGAGAGGTTACAGCAGAGCTACCGCTACCAGGGTCTCTATTTTGGTTCTGTCAGACCGCGCGATTGGGACCTGCGTGTGCTTGCGCCCTACGACCAGTTCGACCCGGAACGCAACCCTGCAGAAGCCTTTCCTGGGCTCATCTCGGGGTACTTCTACGCCCTGGACAGCGGAGATGTGCAGGCTGCAAAGGATGCCTTAGATAAGGCGCTTACCGCCGCCCAAGCAATCAGCCCCGTGTTCAACCCGACGCTCCACTTTGAAGCCGCCTATTTCTACGCCTTCCACCTCGGTGATCAAGAAACCGCGCAGGTACACTTCGGGCGAGGGGCGGAACTGAACGGCGACGAGAGGGAACAAGTCAAAGCGCAGGTCGCGCTGCTGCTCGCTGAGGGGCGCTACCACGAAGCCGTCGAGCGGGCTGACTGGGCGTTGGCGTATCAGCGCGGAGAACCGGACTCGGGGGCTCGGCGAACGGAGATAGAGTGGCTTTTAGCGATGCGGGAGCGGGCTGTGGTGCGACAGGCTGCGTAAGAGGGCACGGCTCCATAGAACCTATACAGCCACCTCGCGTGCGCCGACGAAGGAGCAGCCAGGGAAGCATAGCGTAAACAGGTTTGGCTCGACCTACACGAACGTGCCTCTAGCAAACACAAGCGCCATGACCGGCTTCGAAACACTTGAAGATGTAGGTTGGATAAGGTCGAAGCCCGGAAAAGAGGTTATGTAGCCCCGCCGTGTGCACTTGCGGAGATGCAGCGAAATACAGCCAGAAAAAGCCGCACCCAAGGATGACTGGAGTTGTCTGAGATCAGCTTTTGGAAAGGGAATATAAATATGGAACGTACTCAGAATGCTAGACAAGTTGTGGAACTCATGGACTTAGAGCCGCTAGAAGCCTTTGCAGCAGACTATGCCCTCAACCTCGCGGGCTGGACCTTGAACAGTAACACACCTGGACTCGTACCGCTCGACGCGCGTCAGCTTACAGTCACCATGATCGCCGCTGTGAGCGCCTACGCCACGAGACGCCCCGACTACAACTCCATGCAAGACATCACCGATGTCATAAGGTTCGGGGTTATCGTGTATGGCAAAGCCACCGAAGCCAACATCTCCGCTGCTCTGGAAGAGCTTGATGCAGCCGAAAACGAAGGTCCCCCATTGGAAGAGAATCACCAAGAAATGCCCGAGCCCGATGAGGGTCTCGCAAAGCAAACAGAGACGGTAACACTCAAGATAAACCTATCATTCGATGTTGTATGAGCTGAATCGGCGCGGTTTCCCAACGCAGAAGCCCTGCTAAACTACCTATCTCAGAGGGTCAGGGCACTGCCTGAACACCTGGCGAGGAGGTTGCAAAAGGACACCAAAGGTAACATAGTGGTTGTGAAGAGGATGCGTGCACTATACGCAGTAGTCCGCTACATACCCAACATGCTCCGCGAAGAGTTTGTCAACGTGGGAGTTATTCTCGTGTGCCCTGAGACGAGGTTTCAAGGGTTGCGTTACCTGCCGAGCTTCGGCGATGACAGCAGGGCTAAGGCGCTCAGCAACTGGGATGGGCATTTCGTGAGGCACGCGCTAACGAAACTCAGATATGCGTTCGACCATAAGCAGTTGAATAGTTTTATCGAAGAGGGAGTCTCTCCAGAAGGCATCCTGACCCCTTCAGGGCTTCATAGACTGAGAGCTTTTTATCACAACAACATCCAACTCAGCGAGCCGCGCTCCGCCTTGACCTCCAACCCAGAGGAAACCTTGGAGAAGCTGTTTCACCAGTTCGTCGCGGTCCCTGAAGAAGGCACGAAGAGACTGCGCGTCACGCGCCAAGCCATGCGCAAGCAGGTTAGCAGCGTCTTTAGACAGGCTGGGCTCTTCGAGCGTCCTGAGGTCAAGCAGGACGTCAAGCCGCCTGTCCCTGCACCTAAAATCGACTTCGCGTATCAGAACGACGTTATGCACTACTACCAGCTCATCCCCTTTACGGGCACCGAGAAAACTTCCGGGACGGTGCAGAGCTACCGCATGACCGCGCGGGACGTGCGGAGCGCCTCGGGCTTGGATACCGTCTACCAAGACGCCAAGTTCGCCGTGCTTGGCTACTATCCCTCCAATCTAGTAGAAGCGGGCGAGACGGACGAACTGCTCCACCTGCTGCGTGACGACGGGATCGAAACGCTTGACTATGAGGACGCGCATATCATCGCCCGCCAGATCGCTAATGACCTGGCGGCACACCCTTCCAAACTGATCTCGTAGATGTCGTAGGCTCCACCACTCATCGCGCGTAACACTCAAACTACCTACTCTTCTTGTTGCTCACTGGACTTGCTTTTCTTTTGGCGAATGGGCTCAAGGTTCTTGGAAGCCGTGCGCCCATCTCTCACGGCTTGAGTCCTAGCGGGGGTATCATCTCGATCCGGGCAGGCAAAGCGCAACTCAGGCGGCGCGTGCAGCGATGTCGAATATGAAAAGCAGGCTCGCAATCACAACGCCGAGCAGAACTCCGGCGAAGAAGGGCAAAGGGTCCGGTAAGTGTTGAAAAATGCCCCTAACCTCTCGAGAGGAGGTAGCCAAAGATAGTTGGCTGGAGCTATCACCTTTACGCTTCAACCACTTTAGGTCCTGCTCCAGCTTGCTGATCAGGTAAGTCTGAGTGTCGAAGTCGCTCTCGGTGCGGTACTTCTGGGTGTCAACGGTAGTTTTCAGCCTACTCAAGTCTCCCTGCAAGTCGAGAATTTGGCGTTGCAGCCGCTTGATTTCTCGAGCGTCATTCACGATGTTAGATCCTTTCGTAATGTCGTCCTGCTATGTCGAGGCTGTATGGGGCCGGTAGGACCTATCTGGGTGCGCTACGCAGGGCTGACCAGCGCTCTTGGACCTCAATTTGGGTTAGATAATCGCCAACTAGCTCCTGGAGCAAGGCGCTCATAGTCTTGTTCTGACGTGCGGCTTCGGCGTGAAAGCGCTCGTGCATGGTGCGAGACACATAGGCTTTGAGGTACTTGTTCCGAGTAGTAGACGTCCTTGAATGCGCGGAGATTGGCGCAGGCGAAGGGGTGAGTAGCGTAGGCTGTCTGGGAGTAGACACCGCTCCTACCCGACGCGCTCTGACCTTGGGGTGAAGACGAAGATAACGTCGCCGCATGGTTCCTCCTGGGCCTAGAGCCTACCCCAATTGGCAGGGTCTTGTAAAGTCGGAAAGTTCGTGAGGGACGCAAAAAGGGCACACGAATATATTCGTGTGCCGGAGTGAACAAGCATGGCTTAGGCTAGTACCCCTACCCTAATGGACTAAGGAGCGACTGGAGCGACCAGCGGGAGCGGAAGCGGGGTACTTGCGACCTCAAGCGACCGCCAGGGAGCCGAGCAAGTGCCCCGGTGGTGAGGCTTGAACGGGTCAGTTGGAAATACAAACCAAACAAACCAAGGGCGCTGACCTGCTGAGCGGTGGATGATGCAAAACCACTTGTCTACTGCTGGCGTTATGGGCTATACTCGACAATCGTGAGCCCGCTAGTCGTGAGGGCAAGTGGTTACACGAAACGGATAAAGCGCGTGGTGCACGGCGATGTAGCTCAGCTGGTTAGAGCGCACGACTCATAATCGTGAGGTCGAGAGTTCAAGTCTCTCCATCGCTACCAACTCTTTAGAGGCTCGAGAATAGCTCGAGCCTCTTTCTGTACCCCTTCACGGCTAACACCCTACTCAGTGAGAGCATTGGGGATGGATAGCGACCTAAGCTTAACCTAGCTTGTCGCAGCCAGCTGATGAGCCCGAACGTACCTCTCAACCCGCTCACCGAACCTCTCACCGAGCCGCTTTGTCACTTCGCCCGCGCGACCCTCGCCAATCGTTTGTCCGTCGATTTCAGAGATAGGCATTGCCCCTTTAGTCGTGCTGGTGATAAAGACCTCTCGAGCCCCCATCACCTCGTCTAAACTCACCGCCCGCACCCCCACCGCCATATCCTCCGCTAACTCTAAGATGCGCTTGCGCGTGATGCCTTCTAGGATGCCTTCGGCGGGTGTGATGAGCGTACCTTCTTGATCGACAATAAAGATATTCGCGCGCGAGGTTTCTGCAACATTGCCGTCGTCGTGATAGAGCACCTCAACCGCGTTCGCCCGCTTCATGTTGGGAATGAGCCGCACGGCGGTGGCGTAGTTGATGGACTTGACCTCGGGGAGGTCGCGCACGTATTCGTGTGTAATAAGCGACGCGCCCTCTTCGAAGAGTTTGGGGTCGTAGTCTTTGCGCGCGTGTTGCAGCGCGACTAGGTTCGGCTCGGCCGGGGTGAAACCGTCGTCCGAGTAACCGCCCGTGAGGAGCAGCCGCACGTTCGAATCACGCTCGCCGTTTGCGTCTAGCAGTTTGAAGATGAGGCTTTCTAGTTCATCTTTCGAAAGAGGCACGTCTAGGCCGAGCTTTTCCGCCGAGCGGTAAAACCGCGCTAAATAGTCCTCCAAAAAGAGGGGCACGCCCTCTTTAATGCGGAAGAAGTCGAAAAGCCCGTAGCCGCGCAAAAGCGCCAAGTCGCTCACGTGAAGCTGCGCTTTGGACGCCTGGACGATCTCACCATTCACCATAGAAAACTGCATCGTTCTCCTTTCGAATGCCCTAGATATACCCCTTTAGCTAGCATTTGCATCCGTTATTGACACACTGAGAGCGTTTGTTGGTACTCGCAGAGAAGCCTTTAGCCGGTGTACACGGCACATTACGTCAACGCCCATAGATTCAAAGATGCTACCTCACAGGTCAGAGCGAAGCTCAAAGCACTATGTGCTTCACCTATGCTAAAGGCTCTTTTCCGCTCGGGTATCTTTGACAGGTGCATCAAAGATACCTACAAATGCTAAGCATAGCGCAATCTGAGCGCGGACAAGTTTGTGCGCGGCGCTATTTTCGCGGGGCAAGGGCGTCACCCCTTAACGAACCAGGATGCTAAGCAGCGTGGCTCGAGTGGCGCGGGAAGATGGTTCGGTGGCTTCGCCGCGCTTTACATCCGGCCATACAGACTTCGTGTTAGTTCATGATGATGAATTCTAATTCGACGGGTCCGTTGACGTAGACGCTTTCTCGCGCCACTGCGCCGATCACCACAGTTCCGTCTAACCGCGACAGCCAAGAGGAGAAGCTGTCGAATTCAGCCGGACTCGGTGCGGGGCGCACCTGCTCGAAGAGCCCGATACGCTGCAGACGCCCCGTCGTCTCCTGCGTCAGCCTGGCGACCTCGGCGCGGACGTTGTCGCGGCTTACGGGCGCGTCCTCTGAACCCAGGTAAATTTGGCGGCTCGAGATGAGCTGCCCCTTCTCCAAGAGCTTGAGGTTTTCGTACGCCTCGACCTCGACCTGAACGTCCTCTAAACCGAAACGGTCCGCGCTCGAGATGAGCACCACCAAGTCTTCGCCCGGCGAGGCGACGAGCGCCTCGGTCAAGCTGTCCACCTGGTCGCGGCGCAAGATGATTTCGCCCGCGCCTTGGCTTCCAGTGGCGCGGTTCGCCTCCTGGACGTACGCGCCGAGCGACTCGCGCACCGCGTCCGGCTCTTGCGCGCTGATGGGTTGGCTGTAGACGATCTCGCCGCGCCGATAGGTGAGCCGCCCGCCCTGCACCGCTTCGATCTGCTCGCGCGCCGCGACGAGCCGCTGCGCTTGGCGCTGCGACTCGCGCTGCAACGCGCTGAGCTGATTTTGTAACGTCACGACCTCGTTGCTCCGCTCATTGACGTTATCCCTAAAGGCGGCGTTCTCGGCAGCTAAGCCTTCGTTGGCAACTTGCAAGCTGCGATTCTCTCTCTCCAAGGTTTCGTTCGATTCTTCTAAAGCAGCCTGCTGCGCCTCTAAACTGCCGACTTCGACACCTAAATTGCTCGCGCGTCGCTGCATTGTGCCGAGCTGCTGATTGAGCGAAACCTGCGTCGAGCGGAGCTGGCTCGTTTCAGCTAGAGCGTCGTCCCGAGCCGTTTCAGCGCTCTGGATGATGTCTTGCGCTTCGGCGAGTTGGGTTCGGCTAGCTTCGATCTCTCCGCGCAAACGCGCCGTTTCAGCCTGTAGGGTATTTCTTTCCCTCGTCAGCGCCCGCAACTCTTGCGACACCTGCTGCGCGTTGAGGAGCGCGTCCGCCGCGCCGCGAAACGCCACCGACAAAATGCCCAAAGTCGAGAGCATGATGAGGATGCCCGCCGTCACCCCGACCACTTGCCCGGTGCGTTTAGGACGCCACCCAAAGAGGCTCAAACGCCGCCGCCCCACCGTCGTCCCAAGCACGTCGCCCGCATACGCGATCACGCCCGCCAGAGCGGTGAGTAGGGCGAAGAGCGCTAAAGTGTAGAGCATAGTGCGGAGCCTTTCAGAGCGTTAAATAACCCTTAGAAATTAGCACAATTAGAGCTGAAAGTCACTGCCTAAGTAGTAGGTACGCACGTTCTCGTCTTCAGCGAACGCTTCGGGCGTTCCCTCGAACTGCACTTTGCCGTCGAACATGAGGTAAACCCTGTCGGCAATGGCCAGCGTTTCGCGGACGCTGTGGTCGGTTAAAAGCACGCCCAGCCCGCGCCGCTCGCGCAAATCCGCGATGAGGAGCTGAATCTCGCGGATCGACTTGGGGTCTACGCCCGTAAAGGGCTCGTCCAGGAGGATAAAGGCGGGGTCAATGGTGAGGCTGCGGGCGATTTCCAAGCGCCGCCGCTCCCCACCCGAGAGCGTGTCCGCGCGGCTGTTCGCCAAGGCGCTCAAGCCGAACTCCGCTAGCAGCTCGTCCGCCCGCCGCTCCTGCTCCTGCTTGCTGAGCTTCTGATACTCCAAAACCGCCATGAGGTTGTCGCGCACCGAGAGTTTGCGAAAGGCGCTCGGCTCCTGCGCCAGATACCCCAGCCCGCGCCGCGCCCGCTTATACATGGGCCACGTGGTAATATTCTCTTCGCCTAAGAAGATGCGCCCCACGTTCGGTCTGACAAACCCGACCATCATGTAAAACGAGGTCGTCTTGCCCGCGCCGTTCGGTCCTAAAAGCGCCACAATTTCGCCCGGTTCCAGGCGGAAATCCACGCCTTTGACGACGGTGCGACCGCCGTACTTCTTCATCAAGCCTGTCGCGTAGAGGGAGGGGCCTCTGTTGGCGACTTCGACTTCATCATCTAGTATAGCTTCTTCGGTAACGACATCCTCTTCGGGAGCCTGAACGCTCATTGACATAAAGATGATGCTATCACGCGGAGTTTGAGAAGTTGTTGGGCAATTCAACAAGGATTCTTCACATCAGTATGCAAAATATACGAACGCCAGGCGTTCTGATGTGACAGCCAAAAAGCTCGAGCTTCTATCTCATCTCGTAAACAGCGCAGGGAAGGTTCGAAATTCGTCCCTGCGCCGTCTGTCCTACCGGTCTTAAAGGTGGAGTTTAACCGCTATTTTGCATGGCGCGGAGCTGCTCGATCGTGTCCGCGTGATACTCGGCGTGCTCCTCATCCGACATCGCTTCGATGTTGCCCTCGCGTATCCATTTTTTGACCTGCTCCTCGGTCGCGTCGAGTTCCTTAGCGAGTTCGGGGATTTTGTAGGACTGCCTCGAGGCTGCCGGACTCTCCAACGGGTCGCTGCTTAGATGGTCTGCCATAACTTGCCCTCCTTAGTTACGATTTTAAGTAAAAGAGGATAGGCAGATTAGGAGGTCGTCTGCAAATTGGCGGGCTCAGACCTACCCATGCACGTTTTCGCCGAGTTCTAAAGGCGGCTCCGGCACCAAGTCCGGCTCGCGCGAGTCCTGGATGACTTGATGAATCTCCAACTTGTTCCGCCCCGAAAACGCCTCTTTGGGCAGTGACCCGCTCTTCGCGTGACCCTGCTTGAACGCTTCGGACTCCGTCCACGCTTTGAAATGTTCGTGCGACTCCCAGTAGGTCATGACGATATAGGGGTCTCCAGGCTGGCTCGGACGCAAGACCTGATTGAAGATAAAGCCGGGCATCTCGTCAACGAGCCCAGCGCGGTCACGAAACCGCGCCTCGAACGCCTCGGCGTAGTCGGGGTTCACAAAGATTCGGTTGGCAACTGCGATCATAGGGTAGCTCCTCTCAACGGGTTCCACTTAGCAATTCCAAAATAGACTGAAACAGATTGTCGCAGGTCTCAGCCTGTACAGGCTAGCGGGATTTCATCTCCGAACATACGTGCCAGTTACGCAAGTTTGCTGCCTAGCAACAGTAGCTCATAGAGTGAGTTGCTTCGCATCGCTTTGCGCACTCTGATGTATGAGGTCAGAATCGCAATAATGATTCCGGGAACAATAGACAAAGCTATTTGAGCGAGCATCTCATATCTATTCTAAGGAATTTCGCGCTTGAGCAAGTAGGCGCGGCCTTCGACCTCGAGTTCCGCCTCGACCCCCTGATAGACGCGACCCTTCGCCTTGCTGCTCGTCGGCAGCATCCCTACGACCTCCCAGCCGTCACTGCCGAGTTCGTTCAAGAAGGGAACGAGATTGGCAAAAGAGGTCGCGAAGCGGTCTATGCCGTCACGCTCGGTCAGAAGAACGGAGAGGTCGCCACCCCTGCCCGGAACGACCTCGAGCTGGATATATTCAAACTTCGCCACACCTCTAGCGTACCGCTCTCCCCGCAAAACGTTTCGTAAGCTGATCGCGTAAAAGCAGCCCTACCCCTTGTGACTACAAGCATTTCTCGGCAAGCTACTCCTATGCAGTCTGCGCAAACCATCGGCGACACAACGACCAGAGAAGTCTACACCCGCTTAGTCGAAACTTACGGTGAGCGCGACCTCACCCCGCGCCGTGACCCCCTGCACGAACTCATCTCGACCATCTTATCGCAGCGCACAACGTGGGCGAACGAGGAGCTTGCCTACAAGCGGATGTGGGAGCGCTTCGGCTCATGGGAGGGGATAAGGGACGCGCCGGAAGGGGAACTTGCCAAGGCTATTGCGCCCTCGAACTATCCCGAAGTGAAAGCGCCGCAGATCAAGAAGACGCTGGCGCAGATTATGGAGGAGCGAGGCGAAGCGAAGATCGACTTTTTGAAAGACCTACCTGTAGACGAGGGCTTAGCGTGGCTCACCGCGCTCCCCGGCGTCGGTATCAAAACGGCGGCGCTCGTTCTGCTCTTCTGCTTCAGCAAACCCATTCTTCCTGTAGACACGCACGTCTACCGCGTCAGCCAGCGCGTCGGGCTCATCTCTGGGAAGGTCAGGTCGTCCACGGCGGCGCACAAACCGCTCGCGAAGCTCCTACCGGAAAATCCGCACATTCTCTACAACTTTCATATCGCGCTGCTCCTCCACGGTCAAAGGGTGTGCGTATGGAAAGCGCCCAAATGTGCAGAATGTCCACTGACGGACATCTGCGCCTGGTACGCGGAGAACCGTGCCTAACCATACCTAAACGCAGCTCGAGCAAATGAGGTTCATCTCATGCGGAAAGCAGCCTTCACTAACAAGGGGCACCAACAAGGGGTTGTAACCCCTTGCTTCAACCCCTTGCTACCCGCAACCGCTCACCACTCCGCCTTCGTCCCCCGCGTCATGAGGTCATGGAGGGCTTGCCGGGGCGACTTCTCCTCGAACACGACGCGGTAGACCTCTTTTGAGATCGGCAGCTCGAGCCCCTCTTTCTGAGCGTAAGCGACCACCGCCCGCACCGTGGGAATCCCCTCCGCGTTGAGCTTGTCGCGCTCTAAGTCCGCCAGGGTGTCACCCTTAGCGACCCGCTCCCCGGCGGTGTGGTTGCGGGAGCCGGGGCTCGAGCAAGTTGCCACGACGTCCCCTAAACCCGCCAACCCGTAAAAGGTCGGCATATCGCCGCCCAAATGCGTGCCTAAGCGCACGATTTCGGCGAGACCTCTCGTAATGATGGTCGCTTTGGCGTTGTCGCCTAGCCCGAGCCCATCGCACATCCCCGCGGCTAACGCGATCACGTTTTTGAGCGCCCCGCTGACCTCGACGCCGATGAGGTCGCGGCTCGTGTAGACGCGGAAGGTCGGACCGGAGAGTCTTTGTTGGACCTCTTGCGCTAAGCCCGCATCTTTTGACGCTACCGTCGCCGAGGCGGGCAACCCTGCCGCAATCTCTTTCGCCAAGTTGGGACCCGAGAGCGCGGCGAGCGTTGCGCCCGGCTGATACTCGCCCAGTACCTCAGAAAAACGTTTGAACGAGCCGAGTTCCAGCCCCTTCGCACAACAGATGAGCGCGGGAACAGAGGGCAAGCTTTCCATCACCGCCCGGAGCCCCTTGCTCGGTACGACGACGAACGTTTGCGCGCCCGCGACCTCTTCTAAAGCTGAGGTGACGTATACGTTCGCAGGTAGCGGCAAGCCCGGCAAATATACGTGGTTTTCGCGCGCTTCGCGGAGTTGCTCGGCAAATTCGGAGCGCCGCGCCCAGAGGATGACCCTTTGCTCCGGGTTGACCTGAGCGAGCAGCACCGCGAGCGTCGTGCCCCACGCGCCTGCGCCGACGATGGCGAGTTTAGAGGGTTGTGCAGCGTCCGACATCGCCCTAGCTTAACAGGGATGATATAGTGAATCGCTTGTTATCGCTGCAGCGATACGACCCGAACATCATTCACCCTATGCGCACGGAACACCCCTTGACCGACCGAGAGCATCTGCAACGAGATGACTTATGTCCCCTATGGGGTACTGCGTTTTGCGGAGGACCAGCCCATGCCTGTCTACGTTTATAAAAATCTCATCACCGGCGAGACCTTTGAGCTTCAGCAGCGCATTACTGAGAGCGCCTTGACCGAGCACCCCGAAACGGGCGAGCCCGTCAAGCGCCTCATTCAGCCTGTGGGCATCGCCTTTAAGGGCTCGGGTTTTTACGTGACCGACTCGAGAACCAGCTCCCCCAAAGAGACGACCAGCGAGAAGAAGGACGACGTGGGTAAGTCCGAGAGTAAAACCGAGGGTAAAGAGACGAGTAAGAGCGATAAAAAGAGCGAGCCCAAAGAGACCGCTAAAGCGAGCGCGAAGGACTGACAAATTCGGAGGACTCATGACAGAGCGTTGCAACCTCTTGACTTGTTCATGAACCTCTTTAACTACACTAGCTACACCGTTAAGCAAGGAATGCGACACTGTTGTCACCCCGAGCCCAGTCGAGGGGTCTCGCCTTGCATTCTTTGTCAGAGGAGTCAGCAAGGTCAGAGATTCTTCGACTCCGCTTCGCTCCGCTCAGAATGACACAACTCACTTTTTACTTAACGCTGCACTAAGACTACACCTTAAAACCAGTTTGACGATACAGAGGCGATCTCTAATCGCCTCTTACTTTTTGCTGCGCCGCAAGCCACTTCCTGCTGTGAGCCCTACACAGTTGATTTTTCACATCCGGCGGACGAGCAAAAGCGCGGGCTGAACCTTGCCCTATCCCGGTTTGCTGACGGAGTACGTTGTGGGCGCAGCTCTCGCGACTCACGTTCTCAAATTTCTCAGAAACGCGCTCAGCGGTGCGCTGTGCGGCGCGTTCAAGAGTGAAAAATCCCCCCTTGTTCACGTTGAAAACTTACCAGCCTAGCCGCACCCTCACGACTCATAATTGAGGGCGTAAAGCCGCCTCGTACCTGTTCGACACGCATTTATTCCATACCATCTACGCAAGCGGCGACTACACGAGGAGTGTGACGACTGAGGTTGAAGGATTCAAACACCCATAGACGCGTTTCGTAAGAATTTTGTCGGACTTTACTCTTTACACTTCATCTCTATTTTTTGGACACACGTCCACTTTCCTGAGGAGGAAACACACATGGCAAAGATCACTCTGATCGACGATTCACAGGCGACCATCGATATGCTCGCGGGCATCTTAAAAGGCGCGAACCACTCCGTGAGCAGCTATACCGACGCGACCGCCGTCGAGGACAAAGTCGCGGCGGACAAGCCCGACCTCATCATGTTAGATATCGTCATGCCCGCGCGTAACGGCTACGAAGTCTTGCGCGGTCTGCGCCGCAACGCCGCCACCAAAGACATCCCCGTGATTTTGGTTTCCTCCAAGAGCGAAGACACCGACATCCGCTGGGGTAAGCGCCAAGGTGCCGCTGACTACGTGACCAAGCCCTTCACACCCGACTCCATCCTTTCGGCTGTCCAGAACCACGTCTAAATGCCGTCAGCAGCACCTCAAGCCGCACCCACGGTCAATGCCGCTTGCTTTTTCCGCCTAGGCGGTCAGCTTTTCGCCATTGAAGGCGGCTACATGCAGCAGGTCGTGACGGTTCCCAACCTCACGCCCGTCCCGCGCTCCGCTGAGAGCCTCTTAGGAGTTTTCGCGGTGCGCGGCAGCGTCTTGCCGCTCATCGACCTCGCGCCCCTCTTAGCGCTTGAAGGCGGCTCGAATAAAGCCGACCTCGCCGCGCTCATCACCTATGAAGACCGCTTCGTAGCGCTCAAAATCGATGAGGTCGTAGGCTTTTCGGCGCTCGACCGCTCTGCTCTAATGCCCCTTAAAAGCGCCTCCGCCGAAATGCAGCACTATGGCTTAGGCGAGGTCAAGCAGTCGGGCGAAAGCGTCACCGTTCTCAATATTCCCACCCTATTTAAGGCCCTCGAGCAGCAGCTCGAGGTCATATGAGGAGCCCTTGATGGATCAATCCGAACCCCAAGTCATCCCCCCGCAAAACGCAGGGGCATCGCCTAAGACTAAAAAGGTCAGGAAGGTGAAAAAAGGCGGCAAGAAGCGCGCGAGCGCGCGCGAAAACCAGATGAGCGTCTTGTCGCTCTCGGTCAAGCTGCCCGCGATTATCATCAGCCTTCTAGGTGTGGCGCTCCTCGCGACCATCGTCACTGTTACGACAAACACGCGCACCGCGCTGACTGAAGAGATTACGCGAGAGCAGACTGCCTCTGCGGAAGAACTCGCCGATATTTTGTCCCTCTTTTTCACTGAAGAGGCGAGCCGCGTTCAGGTGCTCTCCTTTTCAGAGATTCTGAGCCAAGCTATCGAAGCGCGTAACGCCAGCTACACGGGTAGCGAAGAAGAAATCGCACTCAGCATCGACGCACTAGACGCACTCTACGCGCAAACCGGCGCAACCGCCGCCGAGTTTCAGGTTCTCACCGACGCCGCAGTGACGCCCGCTGTCACCGTATTTGATAAGTTCATGAGCGGCTTTAGCGAGCACTTAGAGGTCTTCATTACAGACCGCTACGGTGCAACCGTCGCCTCTTCGGGTACGCTCGGTGACTACGACCAGGCTGACGAGGGCTGGTGGCAAGCCGCTTGGAATGGTGGCGCGGGCGCAGTCTATATCTCGCCGCCCGAGCTTGACGCCAGTGCGGGTTCGGTGGCGCTCGACATCGCCGTGCCTATGTACGCAGAATCCTCACAAGAGATCATCGGCGTTCTTCGCTCGACGCTCGACGCTTCCGCGCTCTTTACTAAAGTCGCAAAACCTGCTTTCGAAGAGACCGGCTACGCCGTGCTCGCGCAGGCGGACGGCAGCATCATTTACGACCCCCGCGACGTGGAAAACAGCGAACTTGACGTTGCTGCGTTTACGGCAGCGTTCGCCCAAGCCGCGCAGGGCTCAGATCGATTTATCGGTGGCAACGGTCAAGAGGTCCTTTATAGCTACAAGGCTGTTACAGCGGACGAGGACGTGGCCGAAGGTGCGGGAACGCTCGAGGAGCAGGTTTTAAGTGCCGTCGCAGACTTAGGCTTCGTCGTCGTCATCCGCCAGGAAGTCGGCGAAGCGCTCGCCGCCGTTTATCAGATCACGATTCAAGCGATCATCATCGGTGGTATCGCCGCAGTGGTCGCCAGTATCTTAGCGGTGCTCTTCGCACGCAGCATCACCGCGCCGCTCTACAAGCTCACCTTCGCCGCTCGCCGCATCGGACGCGGTGACTTATCGCAACTTCTCGACATTAAATCCAACGATGAGCTGGGGCTCTTAGCGAACTCGCTCAACCAGACGACGGTCCGTCTGCGCGGCATGGTGCAGACCGAGGAAGACCGCGACGAAGAGCGCCGCCAGCGTGAAATGCTCCAGGCGAACATCGGTTCGTTCCTCGACGTCGCGATGGACATCGCCGACGGCGACTTGACCAAGCGCGGCGCAGTTTCAGAAGACGTTCTCGGGAACGTTGTTGACGCGATTAACCTGATGGTTGAAGAGGTCGCGTACCTCCTCCGTGACGTTCAAGAAGCCACCCTCTCGGTCAACCAGGGTTCGCAAGAGATGCTTAACATTACCGACGCTATTAGCGCCTCGTCAGATGAAGCGGCGAGCCAAGCGCAGCTCGCAGAGCACAACGTTCAAGAGGTCACGACCTCGATTCGCCAGATGTCACAGAGTGCGTCGCAGTCCGCTACGGCGTCTCAGCGTGCGCTCGAGGCGTCCCGCCAAGGTGAAGCCGCGGTGACGGACACCCTGGAAGGTATGCAAGGCATCCGCCGCGAGGTGCAGTCGATCTCGAAGCGTATCAAGAGCTTAGGGGACCGCTCCTTGGAAATTTCCGAGATTGTCGATACCATTTCCAACATCTCCGCGCAGACGAACCTCTTGGCGCTTAACGCCGCGATCGAGGCGTCGGGTGCAGGGGAAGCCGGCAGCCGTTTCGCCATCGTTGCAGGTGAGGTGCGCAAGCTGGCGGAGGATAGTGAGCGCGCCACCCAGCGTATCGCCGGTTTGATTAAGAACGTTCAGGCAGAGGTTCAAGAAGTTATCGGCTCGGTTGAGGACGGAACGCGCGAGGTGGAAACCGGCTACCGCGTCGCCACGCAAGCGGGGGAACGTCTCCGTGAAATTGCGGAGATCGTCACCCAGTCCGCGCAACTCGCCCAGCAGATTTCAGCCGCTACGGATCAGCAGGTATCAGGCGTGGAACAAGTAGGTTCTAAGGTCCAGTCGATGGCGCAGATTTCGGTCCGCGCACGTGAGACGGGACAAGAGGGTCGCCAGACGGCGGAGAGACTCCAGCAGTTGGCGTCTAACCTCACCTCGAACTTGGAGCGCTTCCGCTTGAACTAACGCCCCCCTTGTCATTCTGAACGCAGTGAAAGAATCTCTGCCCTTGCTGACTCCTCTAGCGGAGAGTGAAAGGCGAGACCCTCACGCCTTCGCCGAAGCTTCGCTCTACTTCGTGAACAGGGTGACATAACAATTTGTCATTCTGAGCGGAACGAAGTGGAGCGTAAGAATCTCTGACCTTGCCGACTCCTCTTGCTGAGATTGCGGGACGAGACCCTCACGCCTTCGGCTCAGGGTGACACAGCAATCAACCAACCTCTTCTCTCAGCCGCGCTTCTTTGGGGGGCGCGGCTGAACATCTAGGAGAAAACATTTTACATGGACAATACACCTGAAATTGAAAGACTCGAGCCCACCCAACAGGGGGTGAGTGAGGGGACGAAGGCGCGGAAGACGCGCAAGGTTAAGAAGAAGCGGGCTGCGCCTAAGAAGGCAGCTAAGAATACTGGTAGCAGCACATCAGGCAGTCTGCTCGCCAACCTCAAAATCTGGCAGAAGCTGGCGCTTATCGCGGCGTCGCTCACCTTACCCCTTGTCATCTTCGTGTTTTTCTACGCCGCGTCACTCCAGCAAAACGTGAGCACGGCGCTGCAAAAAGACCAGGGAGCGCTCTTCTTGCGCGAAGCGGGCGACCTGGTGCAACTCGTACCGCAGCACCGGGGGATTACCAACGCCTTTCGCAACGGTAACGAATCGGTTGCGGAGCGCCGCGACAACTTGCAAGCGCAAGTCAACGCCAACCTCGCGGAAGTTTTGGCGTTCGAAACGCAGGTGGACGACAACCTGCAACTCTCGAGCCAACTCGCCGACCTAGAAGCGGGCTGGCGCAACATCGAGGAAAACCTCTTTACGCTCCCTTCGGGCGAAGTCTTCAACATGCACACCGCTTGGCTGCAAAACGAACTCTTCTTGACGCTCGCCGCAGCGGGCAACACCTCCACACTCAAGTTTGACAATAGACAAGAGATCGTTTACCTCTCCGAACTCGTGACCCGCGACCTGCCCAACCTCACTGAGACATTGGGACGGATGCGCGGTTACGGTGCGGGGGTCTTGGCGAGCGGTCAGATGACGCAGCAAAACGCCACCGTGCTTACCGCGATGGTCGGTGAGGTCAACGATTACCTCAGAAGCGTGAACTTAGCCTCGAGCTACATCTTCGACGCTGACCCAGAACTGAGCGGTTCGCTGGCGCTAAGCGATGCGCTGCCGCTTGGTCCAACCGCGCTTTCGCTCACCAACGAAGCACTTCTAAACGCCGAAAACCCGGACGCGCTCACCTACGGCTCGACGCTCTACTTCGACCAGATGACCGAGATTATCGACGCTTTTATTACGTCCTACAACGCTTCGCTCGACGTGCTGGTGAAACGTTTAGACGCTCGAGTCGCCGAAGCGCGTCGCAGCCTCTTTCTCACGCTCGGCGCTCTGGCTCTGGGTCTCGCGCTCATTGCACTGCTCGTCGTTTACATCGCGCGGCAGATCACGCGCCCGGTGGACGAACTCGCGACGGTGGCGGAGCGCGTCGGTAAGGGAGACTTTTCGCGCTTTGCCAAAGTCGGCACGAAAGACGAACTCGGTACACTGGCGGGCTCGTTTAACCTAGCGATTACCGAGCTGCGTCAGATTGAGGAGAGAAACGAACTCGAGCGCCAGCAGAGCGCCCAACTCCAAGCCAACGTTGGCGCGTTCCTTGACGTCGCGATGGACATCGCCGAGGGCGACTTCACGAAGCGCGGCAACGTCTCCGAGGACGTTCTCGGCAACATCGTTGACGCGATTAACGTCATGGTCGAAGAGGTCGCGTACCTCTTAGGTCAGACGAGAGACGCCGCGCTGTCGGTGAATGAGGGCGCGTCCGAGATGATTGCCACCACCGAATCAATCGCGCAGAGCGCCCAGCGGCAAGCCGCCGAAGCGGAGCGGGCACGCGCCGAGACCGAGCAGGTCACGGACTCGATTCGTAAGATGGCGCAGCAGGCGGACGAGTCGGCGAACGCTTCGACGCAGGCGCTGGAAGCCTCGCGCCAGGGTGAAACCGCCGTGCAGAACACGCTTAAAGGTATGGAGGGCATCCGTAACGAGGTGCAGTCGATTACCGAACGTACGAAGAGCTTGACGCAGCGTTCGGACGAGATTTCCGGTATCGTCCGCTCGATCTCGCGCATCGCCTCGCAGACGAACCTCTTGGCGCTCTCCGCGTCACTGGAGGCGGCAGGTGCGGGTGAAGCGGGCAAACGCTTCGCAACTGTGGCAACCGAGGTGCAAGAACTGGCGGAAGACTCCGCGAACGCGGCGCGTCAGGTCGCCTCAATTATCCGTGAGCTTCAGAGCGAGATTAACGAGGTCGCCGAACTGACCGAGAGCGGGTCGAAAGAGGTGGAGACGGGTTACAAGGTCGCCACCGAAGCCGGACAGCGCCTCCGCGAGATTGCAGACATCTCCACGAAGTCCGCCGAACTCGCCCGCTTCATCTCACGAGCAACGCAGGAGCAGGTGCAGGGCGTGGAGGGCGTGAACGAGATCGTTCAGACCATGACCGAGATTTCGCAAGCCTCACAAGGTAGCGTGACGCAAGGGCGTGACGCCGCCGAGAAATTGCAGCAGCTCGCCGCCCAACTTTCTGAGAGTCTCTCGCGCTTCCGCCTGAATGCATGATGGATAACGTAAACAACACCCCTAACGACCTCCAAGAGAGCTTCTTGCTCGACGCCTGGGACGCGCTTTCGACCTTTGAAAGCGCCACCCAGGAGCTTAAAGCGGGCGAGCAAGAGGGCACGATCAAGAGTCTGGCGGTGGTCAGCCACCGCCTCAAGGGAACGGCTGCGCTGTACGGCTACCCGCAGGTCTCCAAACTCGCGGAGATGGTCGAGCAGCTTTTAGAGAACGGTCACGAAATCGCCGAAGCCGACTCGGAGCGCTTGTTAGGCTTTTTGGAACAGGTCACGGTCTGTTTGCAAGGCGCACTCGGGCGCATTTCGGGCGGCGAAGAAGAGGGCGACTTGGGGCTCGAGCTAGTCGAGCTGGGCGGCAGCAGGCTGCTCATGGAACTCGTCAAGGCGCACCCCGCGCTCTTCATCCGCAAAGCGGGGCAAGGGCAGAAGGAGCAAATTGCGCAAGAGGCGGCGAAAGTCACGCTCACCCAAGAGCTGCGCCGCTTCCGCGTGCAGAATGGCGACGTGTGGGAGTTCTTCCCCTTAGAGGTCGAAGAGCACGTCGAGTTGGTGCGCGACACGCTCGGCAAAGAGATCGACGAGGAGAGCATCACGGTACTCTTCCGCGCCATGCACACCCTCAAGGGTGCGGCGTACATGGTCGGGCTGAACCCCTTCGGCGACCTCGCGCACAAGTTAGAAGACCTCATGATGGGCGTGCGCGAAGCGGATAAACCCTTCGACGAGCCCACCGTGCAAGCCTTATCCGACGGAACGGACACTTTAGAGAAGATGATCCAGACCGCCGAGGGGCGTGAGGTCGGCTTAGAAGATAGCCTCTTAGATGTTCGCAGGCGCTTAGCCGAACTCTTAGGCGAGGAGATGCCGCAAGAAGAGGTTGAAGAAGAGGGGCTCGAGAGCGCTGACGTTGCCTCTGAAAATTTGGGCGAAGAGGTACAACCCGAAGAGGTTATGCCCGTTGCAACACTTACGGCAGATTTACGCGCCTTCTACGCCGCCAACGCCGCCGACATCTGGGAGTACTTCAAACCCGAGGTCGAGGAGCACCTAGACGCCATGCAGGACACGCTCGCCGAGGTGAACCCCGAAGCGGGCGAACTGAGCGACGAGCAGATGGCGCAGCTCTTCCGCTCCGCGCACACCATCAAGGGCTCGTCGTACACGGTCGACCTCCAGCCTCTGGGCGACTTGGGTCACTTGGTCGAAGACTTGATGGCGGAGGTCCGCGAGACCGAACTGCCCTTTGACAGAGAGGTCCATGAGGCGCTCTTAGAGGGCACGCGCGTTATGGCGATGATGCTTAGCGCGGCTGAGGGTGACGAGACGGAACTCGAGACGCGCCTACCCGAGTTGCAGACCCGTTTAGCGTCGCTCTTAGGGATTGCGCTGCCTACAGCAGAAGCGGCTCAGCCCAGCGCCGTGCAACAGGCCGTCCAAGAGGTCGCGCCCGTTCGCAGTGCGCCCAAGAGCGTCCGCACGATTCGCGTCGGCTTGGACAAGCTCGACACGCTGATGAACTTAGCGGGTGAAACGGTTGCGCAGCGTTCGCGCTTAGGGCTTCAGCTCGGTCAGTTAGGCGAAATCCGTCAGCTCTTGGCGCTCAGCCAGGGACGCATGACGCGCACCATCAACGACTTCGAGGAGCAGTACTTGAACCCGCGCCTAGCCGCGCAGAGCGCCGAAAAGTTGCGCCAGCAGAGCGGGCAAAAACAGGCAACGCAAGCGCCGAAAACTAACGCGCCCGTCCAAGAGATGTTCGACGAGTTGGAGTTCGACACCTATAACGACCTCAACATTTTGGCACGCTCCATCGCCGAGATGTCGAACGACTTGGACGAGATTCAGGGTCAGCTCAGCAACATCGTCGAGGGCTTCGAGGACGAGACCGAGAACTTGCAGAAGATTTCGCGTGCGCTGCGCAGCGAGGTCAGCCGGGCGCGTATGGTTCCCGTCGGGCAGCTCTTCAGCCGCCTGAGCCGCTTGGTGCAGTCCAGCGCGGACAAAGCCTACCGCATGAAGACGAGCGGCGAGAGCGCCGAAATCGACAACGCGATTTTGGAAGAGATCACCGACCCCATGCTCCACTTGGTCAAGAACGCCATCGCGCACGGCGTCGA
Source organism: Trueperaceae bacterium (assembly GCA_965213925.1). Lineage (GTDB taxonomy): Bacteria > Deinococcota > Deinococci > Deinococcales > Trueperaceae > CBDBZX01. The sequence continues at coordinate 1,633,215 of OZ243927.1, read as the reverse complement.
GCCGCGCGAGGTGCGCGAGAAGCAAGGTAAGGAGCCCGAAGGAACAGTCTCTTTACGCGCGTACCTGCAAGGAAACAGCATCGTCATCGACGTTGAAGATGACGGCGCGGGCGTCAACGCCGACAGCTTGCGCCGCAAAGCCGTCGAGAAGGGCTTCCGAAAGCAGGACGACGTGGACGCCATGAACGACCAAGAGGCGCTCCAACTCATGTTCATCCCCGGTCTTTCGACTGCTGAGTCCGTCACCACGGAAGCGGGTCGAGGCGTCGGGATGGACGCGGTCGCGACCAATATCCAGCGGCTCAAAGGGGAGATTCAGGTCTTCACCAAGCCGGGGCAGGGCACGCGCTTCTCGCTCAAGCTGCCCTTGACGCTCCTCGTGTCAGAAGCCTTGACGGTGCGCGTAAGCGGTCAGGCGTACGCCTTCTCGCTCAACACGGTGCGCGAGCTTCGCACGATCTCGCGTGAACGCGCGAACGAGGGCAGCGTCGCCTTCGAAGGTCAGGCGGTGCCGATCTATAACTTGGCGGACCTCTTAGGCTTGCCGAGTGCGGAGACCGACACGGTGTCGCTCGTCATCCTCGAGGCTGCCGGTGAACGCTTAGCGCTCATCGTGGACGCCTTCGATGAAATTGACGAGGTCGTCATCAAGCCTTTGGGCGACACCTTAGCCAAGCTCTACTACCTCTCGGGGGCGACGGTCTCGAGCACGAACGAAGTCGTGTTGCTGCTCGAGCCCACCGGACTCACCCGCTTGGCGAAAGAAGCCAACCAGCCCGCCGAAGTGCGTGCGCAAACCCCTGTCTTCACGCCCAAGAGCGTCCAGCGCGTGCTACTCGCGGACGACTCGGTCAGCGTGCGGCGCGTGGTCGGCAAGATGTTGGAGCGTGCCGGTTACGACGTTACGACAGCCGTGGACGGTCAGGACGCCTTTGACATCGTCATGCGCGGTGAAACCTTCGACGCGATTTTGACCGACTTGGAGATGCCGCGTATGAACGGCTACGAGTTGATTGAAGCGGTGCGCCGCCGTAGCGAGACCGAAACGACGCCCATCTGCGTCATGACGACGCGCGCGGGTGCTAAGCACATGGACCTAGCCTTTGCGCTCGGTGCCAACGAGTACCTGAGCAAGCCTGTGGACGAGAGCAAGCTCTTAGGTTACTTGGAGCAAACGCTGTAGGCCAGGGTGACATCCTGAAACAGCGAAGGGCTAGCGCACGGCTAGCCCTTCTTCTAAGTTTTCAGTGACGACTCGAGCTGTCACCGCAGCCCCAGCGCAAGGAGACTTGACGACCTCATTCTTATAGAACCCCTTAAACTTATGACGACTTATAACGACAAGCCCTTAAGGTGCAAAGCCCCACACGTACGCGTAAGCACCGCGCTGAACGCGGCAATGATAGCTTTTTCGCAGCTAAGGCGCACCCCGTGTAGGAAGATAGATGAAGTGATGAAGCCCAATAAGGCACGCTTTAATTCTATATATGTACGCAGGTGGGCTCGGTGAAGGTGCTCACCGCGATGACCGACGTGACGTTTGCAAGGTCGCTGCACGAGCGTTTTGCCAAGCGCTTCGGTGGTGAGTTAGAAATCGAGAACGCGGAAGGGGCGCTCTACGCGCTCACTATGTTAGAGCGCGACACGCCCGACCTCATCATCAGCGGCAAAGAGCTAGGCGACATGAGCGGTCTCGACTTTCACGAGATCGTGCGTGACGACACGTCGGCAAAAGAGGTCGCCTTTATCCTTTTAGACCCCGACGCGACGCAACTCGCCTCTTCGGACTCGGATAAATTTTTAGAGGAGCGCGCCCACCCCGCCGACATTCTCAAAGCCGCCTTCGAGCTACTTATCGCCAACGGTCACATCAGAGAAGACCGGCAGGTGCCGCGCAACCGGCTGCGCTCGAACTTGCAGCGTAACGACGCGAAAGTCAGTGGTACTTTAGAGGTTTTTACGCTTTTCGACCTGGTCGTTTCGCTCACCCAGAAGGAGAACTCGGGCAGGCTCTACGTGCTTTTAGGCGACACCGAGTCAGCGATGTTTTTCGAGAAGGGACGCTTCGTCCACGCCGAGTTCGAAGGCGTCGTAGGCGAGGACGCAGTCGTACGTATCTTCGCAGAGGCGGACAAACACAAGGACGCCGAGTTCTTCTTCGAGCCTAGCGAGGCGGCGCTACCTAAAAACAGCCATACCATCTACACGACCGTCCAAGAACTGCTGCTCAAAGTGGCAGTCGAACTCGACCATGAGCGCGAAGCCGCGCGTCATCCCGTAAGAAGATAAGCGAAAGAAAGGTCACACCATGCCCCAGATTTTAATCGTTGACGACAGCGTAAGCGTACGTAAGGCGTTAGAGCGCATCCTCAAGACCCGCAAGATGGACGTGGTCGCCGCTAAGAGCGCCGAAGACGCCCTGGAGACCCTGCAAAGCCTCTCCCCCGACCTTATCATCGCCGACGTCATCATGCCCGGTCAGAGCGGTTTTGAACTCTGCGAAAGCGTCAAAACAGGTGACACGCACGCCGACACCCCCGTCATGCTCATCTCCGGCGTCGTCGACGGCGAAGTCGAGCGCAAAGCGCAAGAGGCGGGCGCGGTCGGCGTCGTCAAAAAACCTTTTACGCCCGACGATATCTTTCCGAAAATCGAAGCGGCGCTAGGCGCAGCTCGGACCAGCACGAGCGCACCTGCTCAAGAGAGCGCGCCCGCGTCCGCTCCGCAAGCGCAGCCACAAGCCCAGCCTCAGGGCGGCCTAGAAACGCACTTGCAGCCCTTTATGGACAAGCAAGAAATCTTGGCGGCGACGCTCGTCACCCGCCAGGGCGAGAGCTTGGTGCAGCTCGGCGACAGCAGCGTCTCACCCGACGTTTTGGGCAGCTACTGCGCCTTTATGCTCTCCGGCGCGAACGCGCTGGGCTCGCACGTGGGCGCGTCGTCCTTAGAGGGGTTCTTTTTAGAGTACGACAAGCAAGCGCTCTATCTGAGCCGCGTGGACAAAGACACCTCGCTCGTCTTACGCCTCAAAGATGCGGGCGCACTGAACATCGTGCGCTACCTCTTGCGTAAGCAGCTTCCCGAGCTTGCGGGAGCGCTCACGCTGCAAGCGGCGTAAAGCCCGACACGAGCACGTCCCACCCCTCGCGCCCTCTCCGTTCGGAGAGGGCTTTTTGTTGGCTTCGCTCCCAAACTGCATCTTCATTAAACCCTCTAGCAGCTCCACTTCTCCTTGCTTGGGTGAAACCATGCGCAGCAACGCTTCTCCGCAGATATCGTCACTTGAAGTGCGTGCCAGTTACGCAAGTTTGCTGCCTAGCAACAACCTCTTTAGTGAGAGCGTAGCTGACCAGATGACCTGTCTGACGGTTACGAAGTTTTCGCAAACGCGAAAGGTCAAAACTACGTAAGCCCGGCGTCAGCGGGTATACCTGCCACTCTTTCAAAAGAGGGTTATTTCACTTTTGTAAGGCTACGCCCAGACTTTGAGCGCCAGGTGTCCTAGCCTAGAAAGGTACTCTCATAAACGAGAGAAGTTCGAAAGGGGGCTGGGTTTTACTTGCCGCGTTTCGTCATAGCGTCGTCGCAAAAGGAGGTGTCGACTGGAGTCAACTTCGTACGTCCAAGAACATCACGTAAAAATTACGCAAAAATTACGTAGCCAACTTAGAGCAAATCAGCAGCTACAGAAGGAGACAAATATGAGACAACGACTCGTAGTTCTCGCCCTACTCATCGCCTTAGCATTCATGAGCGCAAACGCCCAGCAGGGCTCCCAATCTGCCGCCGTGCGCGTGGCACACTTGGCACAAGGCGGACCGAACGTCGATATCTACGTAGACGGTAGTCAGGCGCTGCAAGGGGTCGAGGCGGGGACGGTCTCGAGCTACAGCGCCCTCCCCTCCGGCGAGCACCAAGTGGACGTGTACGAAGAGGGACAAGGTCCCTCCGAAGATGAAACAGGCGGCGACGTCGAGGCGCAACCCCTCACGTCCAGCAGCGTCACCTTAGAAGCGGGGCAGTACTACACGGTGCTCGCGACAGGTTCACAGGGCGGCTCGCAGACGGGCGGCTCGGGCGAGCAGACGATGAACGTGCAGCTTCAGGTGTTGACCGATAACCTCTCGAGCCTCCCCCCCGCAGGCAGCGCGTTAGTCCGCGTTGTCCACGCCGCACCTAGCGCCCCCTCGGTCAACATCGTGGCGCAGCAGCAGGCGCAGGGCGGTCAAACGGGCGGCAGCACGGGTGGCAGCACGGGTGGCAGCACCGGCGGCGGCACGGGCGGCGGTCAGACGGGCGGCAGCCAGGCCATGCAGAGCGGTATGAACCTCGCCTCGGGTCTCTCCTTCGGCTCCGCGGGTGAATACGCCGAAGTGCCCGAAGGTTCCTACCAAGTTCAGGTGCAGAATGCCGACGGCGGCGACGAGGTCCTTAACTTGAACGGTGTGCAGATCGCCTCGGGCGTGATCTATACCTTCTTCGCGGGTGCGCCGACCGAAGACAGCGAGGCACCCCTATCCGTTGTCACCTCAGTAGACGCGCTTGTCGCGCAGCAGATGCAAGAAGACGAGTAGTCAGCGTCACGTCAACACGTCACGAAAAGAGGTCGCTTTCTTACGAAACGACCTCTTTTTTGCCAGTTTTGAGGCTCGAGCCCCAGGGCGACACCCAGCGTCGGCGAAAAACGGTGCGCCAAAGCCCTCCGCCTCGGCTAGCCCGTCGACTATGCCTGTTGCTTCCGGCTTCTTTGCTCACCTCTACTCTTCTGCCTGAAACCCCAACTGCGCCGAAAGCTTGCGCGCGGCGTTTTGAGCCCTCTGCGCGACCTCGGGCAAGCGCTCTCTCGACATGCGGTACGAAGGTCCTGCCACACTGAGCGCGGCGACGACGTGACCGCCAAAGTTGTAAACAGGCGCGGCGACGGCGTTGAGACCAAGCTCTAACTCCTGCTCTGTCACCGCGTAGCCGAGCGAACGCACTGTGCGGAGTTGCGCCTGCAGGCGTTTGGCGTCGGTGACGGTGTACTCGGTCGGTTGCTCGAGGGGTCCTGCTAGCACCTGCGCCTGCTCTATGTGGGGCAAGAACGCGAGCAATACTTTGCCCGTCGAGGTGCAGTGGAGCGGGTTGCGCCTGCCGAGCCAGTTGACGCTTACGACGGACGAGGAGCCGATGACCTGCGCGACGTTGACGACCTCATAGCTCTCCGAGGAGGTGTCTAGCACGGCGACGTTGACTGTCTCTTGGGTCTGCTGGCTAAGCCGCTCACAGATGGGCTGCGCGAGGCGGGCGAGGTCGAGTTCGGTGGTAACGGCGCTCGCCAAATGCACCACGCCGAAGCCCAAGCGGTAGCGTCCCCTCGCCGCCTCTTGCTCGACAAAGCCGCGTTGCGCCAAGGTCGCCAAGAGCCGCGACGCCGTCGATTTATGAATCTCTAAATGCTCGGCGACCTCGCTCACGCTCGACCAGCCGCGCTCGGCTAAGACCTCTAGGATAGTCAGCGCTCGGTCCACGGATTGAACCGCCGGGTTCTCAATGGCTTTATGGGTTTGGCTCATCCAGAAGAGCATAACGCGCAGGGTGAGAAGCTGCGCGTTTTTTAGGACGGTGCTCGGGCGTGTTTCGTGCTGAAATTCAGTAGAGCGCCTTGTAGATTTCGTAGTCGAGCAAAACAGCTTGGAGATACTCCCTCGGCTCAGCGCGGCTGATGAAGCGGTAGAATTCGGTTTTGTCGCCGCTGACAGGTGCGGCCTCGAAGAGCCTCCCGATATAGCCCTGCCCACCGTTGTAAGAGGGTACGACGCGCTCCAGGTCGCCGCCGAAATAGTCGGAGAGCCAGCGCAGATAGAACGCGCCGTAGCGGATGTTGTCTTCGGGGTCAAAAGGGTCGCCGGGCGGCTCCCCAAGCAGTTCGGCGACCCAATCCCACGTGAGCGAGACGAACTGCATAAGTCCTTTCGCGCCCGTATGCGAGACCGCCCGAGGGTAAAAGCGCGACTCTTTGCGCATCACCGCCCAGATGAGTTCGGGGTCTATCCCTCTAAGCGCGGCTTGCGCGTTGACCAGCGACGGATACGCCTTCGGGTACGCGGCTCGCCAGGTGCGCAGGTCGCGGCTGCCGCGCTCTAGGTACGCTTCGGCGGCGCGGGCGCTCTTACGAAACTCACCTAAAGCTTGCAACTTCTCCGCGACCGTGACCGTCGCCGCCTCACCTCTCGCCTCCCTAAGCGCGAAGAGCAGCTCGCCCACCGCCGCCTCGCTGTCGTGAGCGCCTGCGAGTGCGTCAGCGAGGTCTAAAACGGGGGACGCGACCTCGGGCAAAGAGGAGGTTTGAGGAAGCTCGAGCCCGCGCCCTGTCACGAGCCCGAAGTAGGAAAATGCGGGCAGCAGCGCCCTAGCCCGGTCTGCTGACGCCTCATCACCGTAGCGCTCTGATAGGATGAACGCGCGGTAAGCCGCGTCGTCGGCGTAGCTCGTTCGCGTCGCGGCAAGCTCTAGGTAGATAGGAATGGCGTCTTCGGCGCGGCTATAGGCCTCTAATAAGTCCGTCGCCTGCCACAAACGCCGCGCTTCGCCCGTTCGCACGAAGAAGTCTACCGCCGCGTCTACGTCGCCTTCGCGCCGCGCCACGACGCCTCGCCCGTAAAGCGCGTCACCGCCCGGCAAGGAGGCAAAACGCGCGTCCGCCGCCTCGTTTTGACCGAGTGACAGAAGCGACCACGCCTCGCCGTAGCGCGCCGCTAAGCTGCCCGGCACCTCCTCTAACCAGCGCCTGTAGGCCTCCAAAGCGCGTTCGTGCTCGCCCAAAGCGCGGTAAGCGGGCGCTTCGATGGAGGGGACCGCGCGGCCGTCCAGCACCCTTAGCGCGTCCTCGTAACCCCTATGTTGCAAGAAAATATTCGCCAGTTTGAGCGGGTCGGACTCGAGTCGCTCGAGCCCCGCGACCGCCTCTCTCAAGGGCAACGCCTGCGCGTACGCGGCGACCGCCTCCTCTATAAGTCCGGCGTTCTCGGCGGTCTGGGCGAGCTCGAGGTGCAGACGCCGCGTTTCCTCTCTCGCCAGCGGGTCGCTCGGTTTGAGTTCGAGCGCGCTTCGGTAGTAGCCCACGCGCTCGGCGGCGGGGAGCGCGTCTCTGGCAAGCGTCAACAGGACGCGGTACGTCAAGAAGTCTTGCGTCCCCCGGTTCAGAAGCGCTTTAAGCGCCTCCGTATCGTCCTGCCGCACCGCTTCGTAAAAGCGTCCGTAGTCCGCTAGAGACGCGCCCCCATAAGGGTTGACGACTTCGGCGCTTGCCTCGGGTACAGGAATCGCTCTGAATCCCCAGGGCTGGCTGAGGGCGATGAGGACGAGGCTCATCACGAAAAGGCTCATCAGGAGTAGAAGCCGCTGCCGGGTTAAGAACATCACACCACAGTCTACGGAGCCTCCACGCTTGTTTGCTGAGAAAGGCGACGAAATGTGAAATAGTTCAAATTATTGGGTTGATGACCGAAACACATATGACCGAAACAGGGGCGTATATTCGGGCGTTCCAGCTAAAGGGTAAACTGACCTTGTGAACCCCCCTCTTATCCTCGCCAGCGCCTCCCCCCGCCGCCGCGACCTCTTGCAGACGTTAGGCTTGACCTTCGACGTTATTCCGGCGGACATTGACGAGACGCCCCATGCGGACGAAACGCCGGACGCACTCGTAAGCCGTCTGAGTACTGCCAAAGCCGCCGTGATCGCCGCGGAGCACCCTGACGCGCTAGTCATCGCCGCCGACACGGTAGTGACGCTGGACAAAGGCGTGCTCGGCAAACCCGTGGATAGGGAGGAGAAGCAGGCATTTATAGAACGGCTCGCGGGACGGACCCACCGCGTCTACACCGGACACGCCGTGCAAAGGGGCGAAGAGGTCGCCGCGCGCGTCGTCTCGACGGAGGTTACGTTTCGGAATCTCGAGGACCGCGAAATCGACTGGTACGTTTCCACAGGTGAAGGCATGGACAAAGCGGGCGGCTACGCTATCCAAGGCTACGGCGCGGCTCTAATCCGCGAGATTCACGGGTGCTACTTCAACGTGGTGGGGCTCAGCGTGGCGAATTTGCTCGAGCTGACCAAGAAGTTAGACGTAGACCTGATTTGACGGGCTAGGGCTGGCCCGAAGATGTCACAAGCTTCACATGTCTGCGCGCTGCAGGCTCGGCAACGTCGGAAAGCGTTATAGTGGCACGATGCGAGTTCTACACGGCAAAGACGAGGCGGCGCGCACCTTGCGGCGCGGCGCGGCTGATGAGGACGCGGCGGCGCGCGAGTCGGTCTTGACGACCTTGCGGCGGGTGCGCGAAGAGGGCGACGCGGTGCTACGTGAACTGACCGCGCGCTTCGACGGCGTTAAACTCGAGACCTTTCTCATGGACGAGGCGGCGTTTGGCACGGCGGCGCGGCAGGTTCCAAGCGACCTTCAACGGGCGATCGAGCGGGCGGCGGCTCGAGTCCGCGCCTTCCACGAAGCGCAGCCTGCGGGCGGCTTTTTAGAGCAAACGGGCGGCTCCTTGTTAGGTCAACTGGTGCGACCCTTGGAGCGCGTGGCGTGCTACGTGCCGGGGGGCAGCGCCCCGCTCTTCAGCACGCTCCTCATGACGGCGGTGCCCGCGCAGGTCGCGGGCGCCAAAGAGGTCGTCGTCGCGACGCCGCCGCGAGAAGACGGCAGCGTCGCGCCGGAGATTTTGGTGACGGCGTCGCTTTTAGGGATCACCAAGGTCTACCGTTTGGGCGGCGCGCAGGCGGTGGCGGCGCTCGCTTACGGCACGCAGACGGTCCCCAAGGTGGACAAAATCGTCGGACCCGGCAACCGCTTTGTCGTGCTCGCCAAACAACTCGTCTATGGCGACGTGGGCGTCGAGTCGCTGCCCGGCCCGACCGAGACGCTCGTCTTGGCGGACGACTCCGCTGACGTACAGCACGTCGCGGCGGACCTCTTAGCGCAAGCCGAGCACGCGGGCGCGCAACCCGTGCTCGTCACGCCGAGCCGCGCACTTTTAGAGGCGACCGAGCGGGAGCTAGAGCGGCAACTGCAGACGTTGTCGACGAAGGAGAGCGCTCAGGAATCCGTCGAAATGCGCGGCTTCGCGGTGCTCGTCGCGGACTTGGCGGAGGGCTTGGAGGTCGCCAACGCCTACGCGCCCGAGCACCTCTGCTTGCTGACCCGCGACCCCTGGTCGCTCGTGCCGCAGGTGAAACACGCGGGCGGTATCTTCCTAGGCGAATACAGCATGGAGGCGCTAGGCGACTACGCCGCCGGGCCGAGCCACGTAATGCCGACGGGGGGAACGGCGCGGTTCTCTAGCGCGCTCAACGTCCGCGACTTCCAGAAGGTCATCCCTTTAGTGAATTTGGGTCAAAAAACGCTGCAGGAGATCGGACCGTACGCGGCGAAGATGGCGCGCGCGGAAGGATTAGAGGCGCACGCCCGTGCGATCGAGTCGCGCTTGTCTCCCGCCCCTGCAAACGTCGGCGTAGACGCAGGCGTCGAGGACTGAGGTGCGCAAGCTCGCCCCAGGGCTCCGCGTGGTCGGACTCGCGCCGCTCCTGCTGCTCGTCGTCACCTTAGAGAGCGCTTTCGGCATCTGGTGGTACCCGGTCGCCGCGCAGGTCGCGTGCTCAGCGGACACGCTCCTGGTGATGGGCGCGGCGCAGTACGACGGCACGCCCTCGCCGGCGTTCGCAAGGAGGCTGGACGAAGCGCTGACGCTCTACGAGCAGGGCTGCGCCGAGCGCATCGTCGTGACCGGGGGCAAACAGGAAGGGGACCGCTTTACGGAGGGCGACGCGGGCGTCGCGTACCTCGCCGCGCAGGGTGTACCCGCAGAACACCTACTAGCCGAGACGAAGAGTCGCAGCAGCTTTCAAAACCTCGAGCTGAGCCGCCCCTTCATCGAACATGAGCGCGTCCTGATCGTCACCGACGACATGCACGCCTACCGGACGCAGTGGCTCGCGGCGCACCTAGGGTTTGACGCGAGCGTCGTACCTGTCGACACGGGACCGCTCCGCCTCGGCTACGCCCTGCGCGAGCTTCTGGGGCTCGTCGCGTACACGTTCGGCGTCTTTCGCTAGCCCCCGATGCTGCGCCTATGATTCACAGTGAAACGCTCCAGCTTCCCATCTCTTACCGCTACGACCTCGTCGTTCCCGACAAACCTGCGCCGCTCCTCGTCGCCTTGCACGGCTACGGACAGAACAAGGAAGCGGCGCTGCGCTTCGCACAAGGTATCCGCGACCATACGCAAAGCGACTGGACGCTCGCCGCCCTGCAAGCGCCGCACCCGCACCATATCCGCCGAGAAGGGGGTTTGGGGGCGGGCTTTAGCTGGGTAAGTTCGTACGAACCCGCAGAGGACGTGCGCAACCATCACCTCTTTTTGACGCATGTGATAGAGCACGCTCACCGTGAAGGCTGGACCGACAGAAAGGGCGCGTTTCTCTTCGGCTTTTCGCAGTCCGTGAGCCTCAACTACCGCTTCGCCGCCGCGCACCCCGAGCGCGTGCGCGGCGTTGTTGCGGTGGCGGGGGCGACACCGTCGGATTGGTCGGAGGATGAAACGTTGGATGTACCCGTTCTACACCTCGCCCCCACCGAAGACGAAGCGTACCCGTTGGAGCGTGCGCGTCATTTTAAGGCGCAGTTGGAGCGGCGCGCACGGGACGTCACCTGGTTAGAGTTGCCGGGCAAGCACCGCGTGCCGCGCGCGGGCTATTCGGTGGTAGGCGCGTGGCTGGAGGCTCACCTTTGAGACCGTAACTGGTGCGGTGAGCGGCGTCAGGGTTGGCTCGAGAGAACTCACCGCGCGTGACGAAGCCGCCGATAATACCGGTGGAGTGGTTCGGGCAGCAGCGTCCTTAGGACACGCCTCGGCGTGAGGTTGAGGAACTTGGCGAGCTGCGCGTCCGACGGGTAGTTGGCGCTCGAGAAGGAGGTGTAGAGCACCTCGTAGCGCCGCGCGGCGGCGTTCGCGTCGAGGTTTTCTAACACGTAGCGCCGACCGAACTCGCCCACGCGCGCGCGCAGCGCTTCGTCTCGGAGCAACTCGCGCAGCGTAGCCGTCAGCTCCGTCACGCTCTGCTCGTACGGTTTAGCGCTAGAGAGGTTCCGACCTGAGAAATTGTAAAACGCAAGTTGCTCGGTGTCGTCGCGTCCGACCAAGCCCGCAAAGCCTCTCGAGCCGACCAAGAGAACAGGTTTCTCAAAAAGCATTCCTTCAAAAGCGGTGCGACCTAAACCGATGACGATGTCCGCCAGCTCCGAGTAGTCGGGCGCGTGCGGCGCTTCGTCTTGCGCGCTCACCGCCACGACTTCGCCCGCGGCGCGGTTGAGTTCGTCAAAATGCGCCCTGACCTCCTCCAAGTCCGCCGCATTCTCGGGCGTCGCGAAGCCGATGTGGACGAAGCGGACGTCGAAGCCCTCCTCGCGGAGCCGGGCGACCGCGTCCGCGCCCTGCAGCAAACTGCCCTTGTATTTCTGGTTGACGCGGGCGATGCGCAAGACAACCTTTGAAGTCGGCGGCAGCGCATATTTTTCGCGAAAGCGCCTGTGGGTTGCCTCTGTATCCTTGCTCTTTGCAGCGCGCAGCATCGCCGCAAAGTCGAGGCGAGCCGGAATCACGTGAATATCTTCATCGCGTAAAGGCATCCTTTTGAGAAGCGTCTTTTTGACTTCGTGGCTGAGCGAGATAATAGGCTTTGTCTCCAAGACGTCGTGCCGCGCCCTACCTCCGCAGATAGTCTGAAAAACAGGAACGCCTAGCGCCTTAGCGGCCTTAGCTGCTTCGGGCAGACCTCTTGAGTTGAACGAGTGAACGACGTCGACCTCACCGCGCTCATACAGGCTGCCGATGAGCTTTTCTAAGTCGGGATAGCGCCCCGCCCAACGCATAGGAACGCGGTGAATAGGCAATTGGGCGGCTTCGATAACGTCGGTTCTCGAGTCCTTTGCTACTGCAAAAGAGACCTCGTGTCCGCGCCTTTGCAAGGCTTGAGCGAGGGTCGTTGCGGTGCGCGTGTGACCCGCTATGCCGGCGTGCATGTCGACGAACAAAATCTTCATGTGTTTCTCCTAAGCGCGCGCTAGCCCCTAGACGCTTTAGCCTTCGCCGCGAGCTTATCTAAAAAGTCGAAGTCGCTCCGGCGGTACCGCAAGATGTCCCGGAGCGGAATGTGGACGGCCCTCGAATAGACGACGAGAAAGGCGAGAACGGCCGCGCTGTAGCTTATGGTCGAGGCGAGCGCCGCACCGTTCGCGCCGAAACGTGGAATCAGCAGCACGTTGAGAACGACATTGAAAAGCACGGCGGGCGTCGCGACGTAGAGCGAGAGCCAGGGGCGTCCCTTGCCCGCTAAATCCATGTTGAGCACCTTGTAGATGGTGAACGCGACGACGCCCGGCAAGAGCAGCCGCGTCACGAGCACGCTCGGGGCGAACGCCTGACCGTAGACGAACGGGATAAAGTAGTCGACGATGAAAAAGAGCGCCACGCTGCCCAGCGAAGCGGCGACGAGCGTCACGCGCATGAGCTTGGTCACGTTGCGCGAAAAGGCCTGCGAGTCTTTCGCGTTGGCCCCTTTCGAGAAGAGCACGACGCTGAGCGCAGCCGGCAGTTGCCATAGCAGTTCAGCCAGGTTGACGCCCTGGGCGTACTGCCCGACCTCGGCGGCGGAGCTGAGCTGCTGCAAGATGACGATATCGATTTTGTAGTTGAGCCCGAGCACAAACAGCGCGGCGGCGTAGACGACGCCCAGCCCCAGCATCTCGCGCGCCAGTTTGGGCTCGAACCCGACCTTGAGCGAGGTGTGCCTCGAGACGAGCCAGAGCGAGTAGAGCGCCAAAGAAACGCTCGCCAGAAGCCCCGCGACGAGCGCTCCCGTAACGTAAAAGCCCGCCACGCCGACGAGCAGGAGAATCCCCACGAGCCTGACGAACGCGGTGAGCCAACTCGTGAACGAGAAACGCTGCACCTGCTCTTTGCCCAGAAAGATACCTTTGGTGTACGAGTTGATGAGGCTCGTCGGGATGCTCGAGAGCGCGAGTAAGATAAGCGGCAAGGTGAAGTTGGGGTTGTCGACGACGTAGTACACGCCCGCCCCGACCACCAGGCTCAGCAAGCTCGAGACGACTAAAAAGAACATCGTGACTGAGACCACGTCCTCTTCTGAGTATTTCTTCTTACCGAGCTGAAAGATCGTCGCCTGCCGGATGCCCAGGTCGGCCAGGCTGAGAATAAGCGAGGGAAAAACGAGGATCGCCGCGTAGATGCCCTTGCCTTCCGGACCCAAAAACCGCGCGAGGGCGACCCCTGTAATAAAAGACAGCGCGAGCATGAACACGCGGCTTTTCATGACGCTTATCGTGTCGCGGATGAAGCTCCTCTTGGCGGGAGCAGAACTAGAAGCCATGCGCTAGCCTCGTTGGTTTCATCTGCTTATCTTCGCGCCGACGTGATTCTATCTGTGGTTGTGTTGACACGCTGCTCCTTACCTAAGTACCTTTCAGGTACCGCTAAGTATCTTAGCAGGCGCGTGCGCGTAGCCGCAGAGATACATCACAGAAACACGTTGCAGAAATCACGGCGGATCGGTCTAAGGGGAGCTATATTCTGCCGGTAGGCTCACTACACTGACAACTAAGTTCTGCATCACTGTTGTCACCCTGTTCACGAAGTACGGCGAAGCTTGGTTGTCGAGGGGTCTCGTCTTCCAATCCCAGCTAGTCGAGATTGGAAGACGAGATTCTTCGACTCCGCTTCGCTCCGCTCAGAATGACATCACTCATTCTTTAGTTGACAATGTACTAAAGGGGGCTAGGTTCTGCCGACACGCTCACGTCACGCCTAAAAAGGCTGCGTCGGAGGTGAGCGTCTCATGCATCTCGGCGACGAGGTAGATTCGGAAGGCACTTCGGTTGGGCGGCATGGTGGGCTGTTGCAGCGCACGCTTACCGAGGCGCTGTGCCCTTTCTGGGAGGCGGCGTTTAAGCGCCTGCAGAAGTCGCCGCCGACTGAACGCCGAATCTCTACCCTTAGAGGCGGCGACGCTTAAATTCTCAGCGACGTAGCCGACGAAGGGCGCAGGAAAAAGGTCTGCGACTTGGCGCGACTCGAGCACGTCGCGCAGATACGCGACGACTTGCGCGTCTTTAAGCAGGTCGCCACCAGCACGCGTCGCCGCGCGCGTTGCGAAAGCGATGTCGGGTCCCTCCTCGGAGACGACGTCTTTGAAGAGTTGCTTGTCAGTCCTTAACTCGTCGGGCAAAGTCCGCACCAGCTTCACCAGCCTACCGACGATAAGAGGGTTGAAGAGTTCAACATACGGACAGGTGAGGTCACTCAGCGCGGCGAGCACGGAGGGAACTCTGAATTCGTGATAGAGGCGGTCGCGCCAGAGCGCTAGACTCTCCCCCGGACGCTGATGGAGCCTCTCTGGAAGAGACTGCGTAGGCAAGTGCGTCCCCAGGTTCTGAAAGTCGTCTACGAGAAAAAGTCCCACCGAACGCGGGACATCACGCGCTGCACCGGCTCGCCTCCAACCGAACCCCTCGTCACCCCGAACAACCCCTTCGGTTCCCCCCTCGAACAGGCGTCTCCAGGTCTCGAAGCCGTCGGCGTAGCCGTGAATATGGTCGATTCTGCCCTCGCCCGCGACGACGAAGCGGCGGAAGATGACCTCGGTAGGCTCGTCCGAAGAATCCGTTTCGAAGTAGTGGTGTTGGACGCCAAAGTGCGCAGCCAGCGCCTTAGCGACGTAAGCGTCGCCCTGTTTATCCTTTAGTGCGCTCTCCCCGCCCCACGTAAGCGTCTGGAGCCCCTCGCGTTTCCCCAAGCCCATCAAGATAGCTCGGCTGTCGTAACCCCCGGAAAGGGGTAGCGCCCATTTGCTGTAGTCGAGGTCGAGGCTCCCTAATACGTCCTCTAAGGTCTCCTTCAGCCGCCGCTTGTGCTCCTCCAAGCTGAGACTTTCGGGTTGAAACACCGCGGGGGTCTGCGCGACGCTGAGACGCCACGCAGCCCGGTCGAGCCGGAGGCGCGCGTCCCCCTGAAGGCATTTGAGTCGCCGGTCCCAGACGTTGTTAGGGCCTAGATGACCCGCCGAAAGCATCCAAAGCGGGGCGTTCTCGTCAGGCTCGAAGCTGCCGAGTAGCGCGACGATGGCACGCTGTGAGGTCGCCGCGATGAAGACCGTATCCGTCTGCACGTACCAGATCGTGCGCGAGGCGAGCGTGTCGCTTACGATCTCGACACCCTCTGCGTCGCTGCGGAAAAGGGCGAAGGTGCCCTCGGGCACGCTCGCCCCAGGGCACCACCAGTCCGGCGAAGAGCCGAGCATTTGACCCAGCATCAGGCTTGCTCGCTGCGCCAATACCGTTCCATTGGGGTTATAGACAGCGGCGCTGACGCCCTCATGCTCGAGGTAGAGAGGCTGCTGAGCCTCGATATTATCTGGGAGTAGCCGCTCACTCAGGCACGTTAGGCGCTCACGTAGCCCCGTCCAGGAGACGTCATCCGCATTTCTCGGGCAGACCAGTACCGCTTTCGACATCGTACGTCCTTCCTACTGGTAGCAGGTATCATCTAGTTTGAAACACTCTCACTCTACGAGTTACTGTTGCTAGGCAGCAAACTTGCGTCCCTACGGGCTTTCAGACTGCTCGCTCACGCGGAGCAGCTTTCAGAAACGTAACACGCACTTTCGGAGATGAAATCCCGCTAGTCCTACGGACAGAGACCTGCGGTAATCTGTCTCAGTATATTGTGGAACTGCTATGCAAACACTGCAATAGCTTTAGAATGGTCATATTATAGAATGCGATTAAAAGAATGTCCCGTGCGCATAGTCACAGCAGCGACGCTCGCAAAGGTTAAGTATTAACGCCTTCTCACTGATGTCACCCCGAGCCCAGTCGAGGGGCCTCGTCTCGCAATCTCAACGAGTTGAGATTGCGAGACGAGATTCTTTCGCTACGCTCAGAATGACATGAGTCATTTTTTAGCTGACAGTGTACTGAGTACTCTGTTAAGTAAATTCTGCGACGTTGTTGTCACCCTGTTCACGAAGTAGAGCGAAGCTTCGGCGAAGGCGTGAGGGTCTCGTTTGGCAATAGCCAAAACTTTGTAACTCGCAATCTCTGTCAGAGGAGTCAGCAAGGTCAGAGATTCTTACGCTCCACTGCGTTCCGCTCAGAATGACATCACTCGTTATTTTAGCTAACAGTGTACTAAGTACACCGTTAATTAAGTATCGATACTCTCTTACTGATGTCACCCTATTCACGCAGTAGGACGTAGTCTGGCGGGTCCGAACGAAGTGAGAACAATAATGGCGTAAGGGTCTCGTTTGGCGATGCCAAAACTCTGCTTGCAATCTCGGCTAGTTGGGAATGGAAGACGCTTTCACGCCACTTCGCTCCGTTCAGAATGACCTCATTTTCTCGCGGTTTCGCTTGACGTAATAGCGCAACCCTTGGGCGAAGCCCTTTTTCTGCATGTGGATGCGGAGTGTCGAGAGCCCGTCAGTCACCTTGAGAACGTTCAAAAAGAGCGGACTAAGTTCGCGGTGCGACTTTGCGTCCTCTAAGGGGTAACCAAACGCCTCGAGGTAAGGGTAGGTAATCTCGCTCGCTCTGCGAATCTCAAAGGGCGAGAGTTCCTTTCGGTACTTAGCCTTGTTGCTCGTAACGAACTCGGTGAGCCTTTTCGTTTTGCCCACGGCCTCGGCGGGCTGGTCTACAACGAGCACATCTTCGTGAAAAGGAACATCCAAAAAGTCGCAGATACCCCGCATGACCTTTTCCGGTTCTCCGATAAGCTGTTCGTAGAAAACCTCTAAGTAGTTAGGGTCGGCGCGCACGTTTGCCTTCTCCATAAGCTCCATCACCTTAGACCAGCCGTGCGCCGAGCGCAAGACGCTTTTACCCCAGGTCTTGCGTGCCGAGAGGCTGCGGTCTCTAGGGTCGCGAATGATATGGATAAAGCGTGCTCGCGGAAAGACCTCTTTAAGCAGCGAGATATGAACGGTGTAGTCGGGCGATTTGTCGCCCCAGATAGAAACGGAAGGCGCGTTCAAGTAGAATTTGACGATACCTTCGATGACGTGATGCCAGGCAAGCTCGGTGTCGACCCCCTCGAGACGGGCTTTAAGCTGTTCATAAGACATCGTGACGCCTTCAGCCTGGCGAGACTGATAGCAAGCGGTCTGCGTGAGCGCGTCATAGACGGCTCTTAGCGTCGCTTCGTCCGAGAAGTCGGGGGTTTTGCCAAAGCGTTTGACGAAAAACGGAATGAAGTTAGTCTCGAAGCCCAAAATCCCTATCTGCGGATGATTATTGAGTAGATTTCTGAGCAGTTTCGTGCCACTACGACCGCAGCCGACGATGAAAAGCGGGCCTTGAAAGTCCGAGTTGTTCATGAATAACTCCTATACCCCCCGGTCATTATAGCCAAGAGCGTCGCCAGCCCTTGCGACAACGTCACAGGCGACTATCCGCACTAATGAGCAGGTACCACCTGGTTTGCACCACCCTCACTTGCGAAAATGTCACTCAGCACGCGCTTTCAGGGATAAAATTTCGCTCTCAGGCAAAGCCTAGTGGAACGGCTCGATACCGGAAACGGTGTAAACCGTCAACGCGATCTAATGACTTGACGACCGCTCCCGCACGAGCCGTATGAACTGGGCAAGCCTCGGCAAGCGGTGCCACCGCGTGCGGTCTGAGCCGACCCGGTACGCCCACTCGAGCCGCAGCCGCCGCGTCCACACGGGCGTGCGCTTGACCTCGCCCGAGAGCACGTCGAGCGCGCCGCCGACCCCGATCATGAGCGGCACGCCGAGCGCCTTGCGGTGCGTGTCCAAAAAGAGTTCTTGCCCCTCGCCTAGACCCGCGAGCAGGAGGTGCGCCCCGCTCTCGGCGATCTGCTCGATGATCCGCTCGACCTCGTCGGGGCGTTTGAAATAGCCGTGCTGCACGCCCACGACCGTCGTGCCGTAGCGCTCGTAGGCGACCTTGGAGGCTTTGAGCGCGACGCCCGGCTTGGCACCCAGAAAGTAAGTGCGCAGCGACGCGCCGCCTAGCGCTAGAATCTCCTCCATCAGTTCGATGCCCGGCACGCGCTCGGGCAGCCTCATGCCGGCTCGCTGCGCCGCCCAAGTGATGCCGACGCCGTCCGCTACGGTCAAGTCGGCGTTGCGAAGCGCTCCGGCTAGGTCCGGGCGGGCTTTCGCTTGCACCACGATTTCCGGATTGAGCGTGACGAGAAGTCTGGACGAGACCGCACTCAGTTGTGAGCCGAGGCAGTGGGTCACGCTCCACTGCGCCGCCTCCGCTAAGGTACAGTTGGCCACGCGGTAACCGAGAACTTCGACCGTTTTGAGTTGATCAGTCATCATCATCCCTATTGTTACCTATTTGCCCCGGATAAGTAAATAAAGTATATGTAACATAATACACATGTTAAGTTAAATTGTACAGGTGGGGTGAGGGTGACGAGGCTGCAGTGCACCTGACGGTTGCGCGCAGAGGGGCGCGGTAGTCTACGACCGTGTCTATACCTCCGTCCTCCTTTCAGAAACGCTACGCACGGGGTGCGCTGTCGTCCTTTTTCGATCTCGAGCCTCAGCAGCTCGCCGCGTCTCTCAATATACCGCGTTCTATTCCTCGGGATGTTTTGACTCGAGCGTTAGCTCGCTACGCCGAGAAACTGGGCGCGCCCGGAGCCGTTTTTGCGTCTTTAGACGCTCTGGCACACCCCGAGAGCCGCGCCGTCGTGACCGGGCAACAGGTCGGCCTCCTCTTGGGACCGCTCTACACCCTCTCCAAAGCGGTCACGGCGGTCAACTTGGCGAAGAAGCTCAGCGCCGAAGAGAAGCCCGTTGTGCCGGTTTTCTGGCTCGCGTCTCAAGACGGCGACAGCGCCGAAATCGACCACGCCTTTCTGCTCGACTTAGACGAAGACCTTCATAAGCTCGAGCTGCCCCTGCCCGCCGACGTGCCCGCCGGGAGAATCGGCTTAGAGAACGACTGGGTAGAGCGCGTCACGACCTCTTTGCAAAGCGTGAACGCACACGGCGCTTACCGGGACGAAGCTGTTGACCTCTTGACGCGCTCCGCTAAACGCGCCGAGACCTTTGCGGACTGGTTCGCCGCGATGCTCTACAACCTCTTAGGAGACCAGGGGCTCGTCATCATCAATCCCTTAGAGCCCGATATTGCGCCCCTCTTTCGTTCCGTCGTAGAGACCGAGTTAGACCGTCCTAGGGCCTCCTCTTTAGCCATCAACGAGGCGGGCGAGAGGCTGCGCGACCTCGGCTTCGCGCCGCAACTCGGGCGCGGCGAAGAGGCGACGAACCTCTTTTTGGAAGAGGAGGGTAAGCGCCGCTTACTCCGCTTTGACGGACGCGAGTTCTACACCGAAAGCAACCTCTACACCTCGGATGATTTGAAAAAGGTTTTAGACGAAGAACCGAGCCGCCTCACCCCCGCCGCAGGCTTGCGCCCAGTTACCCAAGACGCCGCGCTGCCCACCGCCGCCACCGTCGTCGGACCGGGCGAGCTGCGCTACTTCGCGCAGTTAAGAGGCGTCTACGAAGCCCACGGCGTCGCGATGCCCCTCATCTACCCGCGCATGGAGGTCACCATGTTAGAGCCACCCGCGCGGCGCATTCTGGAAAAGTACGACCTCTCCGCCGAGGCGGTGCAGACTGACTTCGACACGATCTACGATGACTTGCTTCTAAAATTAAGAGGTCACGGCGAAGCGTTCGAGGCGAGTTTGAACGAATTGGAGAGGTTGACGAGCGACCTTATCGGACACGTTTCTGCGATCGACCCAACCTTAAGGTCAACCGTGGAGCGCGGTGAAAATCATATGCGCAAGACGGTAGAGCTGCTCCGCTTCAAAAGCGCGCGCGCGCTCCGTAAGCAGGACGCCACTGTGTCAAAGCAATTCGAAAGGTTGAGAGCGCACCTCTTGCCGACTGGCAAACCCCAAGAGCGCGTGCTGAGCCCCTTCAGCTTCTTTTTGAAACTCGGCGCGAAAAGCGTGGTGGAGCGGTTTTTAGCGCTTCCCCCCGAAGGGTCGCATGAGGTGAAATTCTAGTGAACGCACCTGTAGGCGTGTACGCCTCGAGCGCCGCTCAAGCTCCACGCTCCGGTACGTCGCCCGCGTCCTCACCTGATTCCGCCTCCCGCTTCTGAGCCGCCTCAGCCTGCGCCGCGTCCCAGTGCTCCTGCAAGGTGTCGTCGTAGCTCAGCAAGGACGCAACGAGCGCCCACCCGCCGAAGCAGGCGAGCCCAGCGGCGAACGTAAGCGCGAGGCGGAGGTCAAGCCCGGAAGGGTTTAAGAGATTGAAGAGCAGCCCTGCGCCAAAAACCACAAGTCCAGCACGCTTCGCGCCCTTCTGGACGCTGCGCGTTAGCGCACTCAACGTCGCGGCAAGGACGAGATAACCGAGGACGAGGTAAAACCAAATCATAGATAGCTTCTGGGTCTATTCAACCGCACGCGAAGAACCTGAGGTGAGCGCCGCTCTTTGCCGCCGCCACAACCAGATATAAAGACCGGCATTAAAGAGCAGGACGAACGCGCCCAGATAGAGGTGGATAGCGTGCCAACTGCTGGGATAGATGAGCCTGCCCAGATAGTGCTCGATGAAACTCCCTGAGTACCCCGCGCTACCGGCTGAGCGGCGGAGGGTCTGTTCTAACGGGGTGAGCGGACAGGTCCAGCCGTAGAAGGAGATAGCCGCGCCGTAAAGCACACAGGGAAGGTGAATCCACGCGGTCCATTTGCGCCACAGTACCAGCAGCGCCCCTAAACCCACGAAGAGGATGAAGCCGAAGTGCAGCACCATGACGGCGTCGGCTAGAAGACGTACAAGAATTCCTTCACCCATAGCTAAAGTATAGCGGTTGAACTTTAGGTGCGTGACAGAAGCACTTTCGCGCTAATCCTAACCAGCAGCGCTTGCAGGGAGCATTGCAACATGTGAGAGCGTTGCTGCGCACAACTTCGTACTCCACTGATAACCGCCAAAAGAGCCTTCTCGAGCAAACAACAGCCTCCAAACGCCCCTAGAACGCCCTGAGCTGCTCGCTTCTGTCTCCTCACGCTTTGGCGCACATCCAAACAACCTGTTAGACTACACTGCTTTGTCGTTCGCGACATGAGGTTAGAATTTACACAGATAGAGCGGGTTCCTTCGGTTACGAAGTTTCCCTTTCGGAATGAACGGTAACCGGGAAGGCTTTGCGCGTTCAGGCGTCAGCCACCCCGCTAGGCTTCGCTGAGAGCGGGATTTCATCTGGTCGAGAACGCTCATGGTCAAGAAATTCGCAGATTCAGCGCGCACGTTGGTAGATGAAGTTCCGTGCAAAAACTTTGTAAAGCGAGCTGAAATCCTTGGCCGAGCCGATACTGGCACAAGTGTGGGATACGCTCAGCAAGGGTGAACTTACGAAGGCACCGGGAAGAGGTCAGGAGACGGTATGCAAACAGAGATTTTAGAACGACAAGGCGTCAGCGCCAAATTCAAGGTGGACGTGCCCGCCGAAGAGGTCAACAAGGCGTACAGCACAATTTTGCGAAGCTTAGCGCGTCAGGTCAAGGTGCCCGGCTTTCGCCCCGGCAAAGCGCCCAGGGGTGTAATCGAAGCGAGGGTCGGCAAGGACGCCGTCGCCCAAGAGGTGCGCGACGCTTTAGTTGAGACGTACTATCCGCAAGCAGCACAAGAATTAGAGCTGAATCCCGTCAGCGCCAACTTCCACGCGCACGAGCCCGTCGAGAACGAGGACTACACGTTCGAGGTTGAGGTCGAACTCTACCCCGAGGTCAAGCTGCCGAATATCGAAGACATCGTCATCGACACGGAGGGCGTGCCCGTCACCGACGAGATGGTCGCAGAGACGGTCGAGAACCTGCAGAGCGAGAACGCTACGCTCGTTCCCGTCGAGCGTCCTGCCGAAGCGGGCGACTATCTGACCGTCGAGTCACTAGGCGAAACCGCAGGCTCCACCATGCCCATCGACTTGGAGCGCGTGGGCGACACCCTCGCGGAGCAGTTCTACGGCAAGTTGATCGGCGACGAGGTCGCTTTGAAGTTGGACGTGCCGACGCCGCCCGAGATCGAAGACGAGGACGAAGAGGTCGAAGTTTTAGCGGAAGGTGAGTCCGAAGAGAGTGCGGAAGAGGTCGCGGCGGACTCGAGCCAAGACGCGCAAGCCGAAGAAGACGCAGAAGTCAACGAGCTAACCGTCCTCAACGTCGTTATCCGCGATATCAAAGCGAAGGAGAAACCCGAGCCGGACGACGAGTTCGCGCAGACGCTCGGCTTTGGCACCTGGGAAGAAGCCGAAGCGCAAATCCGCAGGAGCCTCCAGGCGCAGATGGACCAAGAGATTTTCTCCGAGCAGCAAGAGGAGTTTATCGGCAAGCTCGTGGAGGAAACTGAGCTGAGCCTTCCGCAGAGTCTCATCAACCGGCGCAAGCGCAACCTCTTGGAGAACTTGGCGCAGGATTTGCAAGGGCGCGGCATGAACATGCAGATGTACTTGCAGAGCTTGGAAGAGGACGACAAGCGCCAGGAGTTCGAGGACGAGTTGGACGAAGCTGCGACGACGGGCGTGAAGCGTGACTTGGTGCTGGAAAAGCTCTTAGAGGTGCGCGGCACGCAGGTCACAAGCGAAGAACTAGACGCCGCCCTGACCTACATGGCACAACGTCAGCAGAGCAACGTTGCAAAGCTCAGGCAGGAACTCGGGCGCGAAGGGGTGGAGAACTACCGCTTTTTACTCGCGCGGGACAAGGCGGTGCGCGAGAGCGTGCGTGAGCTTTTAGGTGAAGATGACGAGGACGAAGCGTTGCCGGGTGAATCAGAGGACACCGAGACTACCGCTGCGAGCGCGGACACGAATGTGGAGACAGCAGAGGCGGACGTGGATACGAATGAACCTGCCGAGCCTCGAGCCGCCGAATCGACTGAGTAGCCCTAAATCCCCGTGGTTTACGTGACCCCGATAACGGCAAAGGAACGCGGGGACGTGAATACTGGCAATAGTGATATTTTATATAGCGAGTACGCTTCAGACCAAAACGGTTATCATTCAACATGAGACCGAAATGACACTTTCTGCAAGCTGCGTAGCAGACGAAGTTTTGGCGACGCCAAAGGTACGATCTGAAATGCGCGCTACATATCTTGTCGACTTGTATCATCTCCGACCGGATGATATCTGCTACAGAAGGAGCGATTTATGTCCCTAGTCCCCTACGTCATCGAACAGACCGGGCGCGGCGAGCGCATGTATGACGTTTACAGCCGCCTCATGAAAGAGCGCATCATCTTTCTGGGTACGCCCATCAACTCCGAAGTTGCCAACGTCATCGTCGCGCAGCTTCTCCTCTTGGACGCTCAAAACCCCGAGCAAGATATTCAGATTTACATCAACTCGCCCGGTGGCGAGGTCTACGCGGGTCTCGCCATTTACGACACCATGCAGCTCGTTTCCGCGCCGATTAGCACGATTTGTGTCGGCATCGCCATGTCGATGGGCTCCGTGATCCTCATGGCGGGCGAGAAGGGCAAGCGTTTGGCGCTGCCGAACTCGAGGGTCATGATCCACCAGGGCTCTTCGGGCTTTCGCGGCAACACGCCGGACGTCGAAGTGCAGGCGAACGAAATCCTCTTCTTGCGCGACACGATGCTCAACCTTTACGAGGAGCACACCGGGCTCGACAAGGAAAAGATCAAAAAGGACATGGAGCGCGACTACTTCATGTCGCCCGACGAGGCGAAGGATTACGGGCTCATAGACCGCGTCGTCTCCCCAAGAGAAAACGTGCGCATCGGCGCGAGTCAGCTCAGTGAGGACGAGTAGGATGGCGCAGGCACGCTGCAACTTCTGCGGGCGCACCCACGCCGAGGTCAAGCATCTGGTCGCCGCCGAAAATGGCATGACGCACATCTGCAACGACTGCGTCGGGCGCATCTCGGACGTGCTCGCGAAGGCGAAGACGCAGAGCGCACCGCTCTTGCGCCTGCCGACACCTAGAGAGGTCAAGCACCACCTCGACGCCTACGTAATCGAGCAGGAGGAAGCAAAGAAGACCTTAGCGGTGGCGGTCTTTAACCACTACCGCCGCTTGCAACACCCGGACGCCGAGTTGCAGAAGGCGAATATCTTGCTGCTCGGACCGAGCGGTACGGGCAAAACGCTCTTGGCGCAAACCTTGGCGGACACCTTGCAAGTCCCCTTCGCCATCGCAGACGCCACCACGCTTACCGAAGCGGGCTACGTCGGCGACGACGTGGAGAACATTATCCTGCGCCTCCTGCAAACAGCCGACTACAACGTCGAGGCGGCGGAGCGCGGCATCATCTACATCGACGAGATCGACAAGATCGCTCGCAAGAGCGAAGGCACGAGCATTACGAGAGATGTCTCGGGCGAAGGGGTACAGCAAGCGCTCCTCAAGATCATCGAGGGAACCGTGACGCACGTGCCGCCGCAAGGGGGGCGCAAGCACCCGCACCAAGAACTCATCGCGGTGGACACCTCGAACATCCTCTTTATCTGCGGCGGCGCGTTCGAGGGCATCGAGGACATCATCCGCAACCGCGTGGACGTGTCGCGCGTCGGCTTTACCCATCACGACATCGTGGAGCAGGAGAGCAGCCTAGCCGCCCAGGTTTCCCCCGAAGACCTCATGCACTTCGGCCTCATTCCCGAACTCATCGGGCGCTTGGCGGTTACGGCGACTTTGGAAGACCTCAGCGTCGAGGCGCTCGTAGACGTACTCACAAAGCCGCGCAACGCGCTCACGAAGCAATTTCGGGAGCTGTTTCGGCTCGAGAACGTCGACCTCAGCTTCAACGAGGACGCCCTTGTCGAGGTTGCCAAACGCGCCAAAGCGAGAGGAACAGGCGCACGCGGACTCCGCTCTATCCTAGAAAAGAACCTCTTAGAAATTATGTACGAGGTCCCCGGCAGCGACATCTCCGCGCTGAACATCAACCTGGACAATCTGGACGACCCGGATAGGATACTGACGCAGGCGCAGCGGCAGAAAACAGCGTAAAGGCGAGTAACGAGGAATAAGGACTGAGGACTGAGGACTGAGAGGAAAGTAAAATACTCAGTCCTCAGTCCTTTTCTCTTTTCTCTCGTTTCTCTAAAGCACTAGCTCTACAAAAAGACGCAACTCAGTTACACTAAGAGCATGTTCTCCTTCCTCCGCAGAAATCCCAACTTCAAAAACGAAGGCAACTTTTTACTGGCTAGGGTGCGCACCTCGAGAAACGGCGAGGTCATCCCCGTCAGGTTGTCCAAGTCGAGTGAGATGAGCGCTCAGCCGGGGGGTGGCTACTTCGTGCGCAAGGTGCTGATCGGCTCGAGCAGCCTGGATGAAGCCGTGTTAGAGGTCACATTGAGCCGTAGCCACCGCGTCAAGAACGCGACCGTAGACGGCGGCGAACTCATCCCCGTCAAAGCGTGGGAGTGAATCCGAGAGTTATCTGCCGCCTCGCGGTGATGCACGAAGCGCGTTTGCTGCTCGTCCGCAATGAAGGTCTCCCCTACTGGTATCCGCCGGGTGGCGGTTGGGAAGCGGGTGAGACGTTGCCCGAATGCGGCGCGCGTGAGGTCTTCGAGGAAACGCGGCTGCACGTGGAGGTGGGCGAGCTTCTCTTCGTGCAGGAATTTTACGGCGAAGGCAAGCACGAACGTTCCTTAGAGCTGACCTTTCTTGCGACCTTGGTAGATGGGGGGAGCGAACCGAGCATTCCCGAGCAGGAGCACCTAGCCGAGGCGCGGTGGTTCAGCCGAGGCGAGGTACAAGGCGTCACCATTTATCCGCCGCAACTGAAAGAGGTTTGGACGCAGAAGCGTGAGAATCCTTACATCGGCTTCGCCACGGATGAATCAGGGTTGCGCGAACAGTGAGCTTTCATCTTCCTCTGTTAAACTCGAGCGCTTTCAGGTCTAAACTGAAACAATTTCACGCGTATCCTTCTCCCGTGAGGATACCGGCAAACAAGGAGATTCACCATGGTTCACCCCTGGCACGACATCCCCCTAGGCGACGACGCACCCGAAGAGGTCCGCGCTGTTGTTGAGGTTCCGGGCGGCGACACGACGAAGTACGAACTCGACCCCGAACTAGGCATCATCAGCGTAGACCGCGTGCTCCATCCGCCCATCCCTTACCCGACGAACTACGGCTTTCTGCCGCAGACGTTGGACGACGACGGCGACCCCATTGACGTGTTGGTCATGATGCAAAACGCTGTTATTCCCCTCAGCGTGCTGCGCGTGCGACCCATCGGAATTTTCAAGATGAAGGACAACGGCGAGACCGACGATAAACTCATCTGCGTCCATGTGGACGACCCTATGTACAGCGATTACAAAGAGGTTGGCGACCTACCCCGCTATGAGCGCGACGAACTCAAGTGGTTTTTCAACTCTTACAAGGACGCGATGCAAAAAGGCGTCGATGTCGAGGACTTCCAGGGTAAAGAAGCTGCGCACGAGTCAATCGAGCGCTGCCGAAAGCTCTACAGGGAGAAGTTTGGGGATAAGTAAAAACCCAACTACTGCGCACTTACCAGGTCGGGACGAAGCTTGACCGCTTCACGTAAATAGATATGTTTCATCTCCTTTTGGCTTTTGCGCGTGTTGACCTGCATCATCACGCGCACCGCCAAGGGCAGGCGGTTCGGCACGGGAATCTCTTGGTTACAGATTAAGGGGCACCATGTTCATGCCGAGCCGCCGCGCCGCCTCAGCGGGAAAGGTACTGCATAAGTCGGGCGTCGTCGTAAAAAAGATAGACGCGATCGGCTCGAACTCCGTGACGCCGTTTTCGCGCAGCATGGTTTCTAAAAGCTCTCCGGTCGCCTCTAAAATAAGCTCCGGCTCGTCGCGCGCCACCGTCGTCGCCCCGCGAATCCCTCTTACCCAGTAGTGCTCCATAAGGGTAGTGTAGCAAGTTATCGGTGGAGAGAGAAGCGGTAAGGCGAAGATAACAATGAGCAATGAGTTGAAAGTAAAAACCAAGGGCTTTTCACTCATTGCTCGCCGTTTCGCTTCTGCGAAAACTTCGTAATCGGAAAAACTGACGTACATTGCTTCGCTTCTCCCGAAGGAGGACTACGCAAACGAAGTTTTGCCCTCCGGCAAAAGATTACCTAACCAGCCCTGTGCCCTCCGGGTACGACTGGATTGCTTTCAACTGTCTTTTTCTCATTGCTTTCTTGTTTACCGACATATGTACACTGCGCTCCAAAAATAGTTTACGCTCTATAATGAATTATGACGACTACACTTCAAAATGTTGAAAACAACCTCTGGTTCGAGCTAGACGCTGACCAGAAAGCGCTGATTGGCGCGCTCAAAGATTTTTTGAATCACGAAGTCGCACCGGGCGCGTTGGAGCGGGACAAGTCGGGGGAGTTTCCCCTCGAGATCGTTAAACAACTCGGCGAACTCGGCGTGATGGGGATGCAAGTCCCTGAACAGTACGGCGGCTCCGCGCTAGATACCGAAACGATGGCGCGCATCATCGAAGAGATTGCCGCTGTGGACGGCTCGCTCTGCTTGACCGTCGCCTCGCACAACTCGCTCTGCACCGGGCATATCCAGATTGCAGGCAGCGAGGCGCAAAAGGGTGAGTTTTTACCCTCTTTAGCAAGCGCAGAAAAGCTCGGTGCGTGGGGGCTCACCGAGCCTAGCTCCGGCTCGGACGCGGCGGGGATGAAGACCAAAGCCGAGGACATGGGCGACCACTTCGTCGTGAGCGGCTCGAAGATTTTCATCACGCAGGGCACGGTGGGCGGCACCTACGTCATTCTCGCGCGCACCGACGCGGCCGAGGAGGGACGTTCGCCCTCAAACGGCATCAGCGCATTCGTTTTTGACGGCGAGTCGCAAGGTCTGATTCGCGGCAAGCCCGAGGAGAAGTTGGGACTACACTCCTCTGACACGACGCCCTTGACCTTTGAGAACTTAGAAGTTCCCGCCGAAAACCTGCTCGGCGCGCGCGGCGAAGCCTTTAAGGACGTGATGGAGGTCTTAAACGGCGGGCGCATCGGCATCGGCGCGATGGGTATCGGGCTCGGGCGCGGCGCACTAGAAATTGCCTCGAAGTACGCTTTAGAGCGCGAGCAGTTCGGCAAGCCCATTGCGGACAATCAAGGCATCAGCTTTAAGATTGCGGAGATGGCGACGGAGTTAGAGGCGGCGCGGCTCTTAGTCATCAAAGCGGCGGCGCTTAAAGACGCGGGCAAGGACTACGCGATGGCGGCGTCTATGGCGAAGCTCAAGGGGAGCACCGCCGGGGTCAAGGCGTGCGACTACGCGATTCAGATTTTGGGCGGCTACGGCTACATCAAGGAGTACCACGTCGAGCGGATGTGGCGCGACGCGAGGCTTACGAGAATCGGTGAGGGAACAGACGAGATTCAGCATCTGATTATCTCGAGGGCGTATTTGTCACAGTTTAGAGGTTAGGTTGCGTGAGGAAGTAAGAGGTCGAAAGGAGGAGTAGTCAGGAATCAGTAGTAAGTAGTCAGCAGACAAGCTATTTGACCACTGAATTCTGACCACTGACTACTCCTCACCTACAGCACCGCAATCCCCTCAATATACCCAACCCGAATCTCAAAACTCCCCTTCTTACCCGGCGCACTCGTCCGCACGTAGGGCGTCGAGCCCGAATACGTCACCGACTCGGGCGTGACCTTTTCCGTGACGAGCTTGCCCTTGACTTTTTTGTCGTAACCGTAGCGGTTGTAGTTCGTCTTTTCGTGGTGGTAGCGCAGCTCGAGCCCCGCCCTTGCGCAATCGCCGCCTCGATTAACTCGCGCATCTTGCGGGTGTTGAGCCCGGTCTGCATGGCGCTGCTGTCGATGACTTGCGGTTTGACGTCCGCTTTGAAGCGTTCGGCGGGTTCTATACCAAGCTCGGAGAGGTGCTGCTCGAGCCGCTCCTCATGCCCCTCTTGAACCAAAAAGCTCGTTTCATTGATGGCTGTGCCCAAGTGCGGCGCGATTTTGGGGTGTTTGGCGAGCGCCGCCGCGCTCGGGTGCTGAAAGACGCGAATCGTCGCGACGGTGGGCGCGGCGCTCTGGCCACTCCACACGTTAATGAGCGCTTCTAGCTGCGGCGGCAGACCGCCTTGAGCCCGTTCGGTAAGCGCGTCGCGGGCGGCTTGGGTGAGCGCTCCGGCGCGAACCTTATCCACGTCGAGGTGGTACCCTTTTTCGTCTTGAGTAGCGAGTTGCGCTAAGACGGCGCGTCCGGCTAAATCGGTGGCACCCTCCAACTTGAAGTGTCCCGAGGGTAAAAAGCGCAGCGTACGGCTCGGCGCACGGTCGTAGGGGTGGCGCACCTTGACTTTAGGGAGTTGTGCACCTCTTTCTAGCAAGATGAACCGCTCGGCGAGGGCACGCGCACCTCTTTCCGTCAACTTCTTCAAGGCGGCGTCGCGCTCTTTTTGGCTGGCGTACTCGAGCAGCCGCACATCCTCCTGCACGCGCAAGCGCTCGCGGCGTGACGCCCAGTCGCGCAGGCTCTGCGTGACGTTGTCGGGGACGCCCATGCTGTGCTCATTCAAGAGGTCGAGTAAGCCCTTTAGGTCTAGTCCGGTCTCGAGGGCGCGGTAGAGGCTCCCCCGGCTCAGCGTGTAGCTCGCCGTTTGCGCGTCTACGCGGGTGAGGGCGGCGCAACTGAGCGCGGTCATCGCGGCGGGCGTGAGTTTATCCAGGTAGACTAAAATATCGAAGTTCGGCTGAATCAGCAAGCTAGGCTCGTTGGGTTTGCCCGTCTCGGGCTCGAGTCCCCTAAGTGAGCGAAGCTGCGTTATTTCGGGCGGCGTCGTGACCTCTTGCAAGGCTCGCCCACGCTGAAACCATTCGAAACCTAATGCGGGCGCGACGGCGTACTTGTGCGCGGTGTCATCTTTGTAGAGGGACGCCGCTGGCACAATCTCTCCATTAACCATCACCTTGACGCCGCCGCGAGCTTTCTTTTGCGGTTCGCTTACGCCCTTTAGCTCCGCCGTTGCCACTAAACCCAGTTCGTGAAACGCGCCTTGCAGCACGCCCGTAAACCAAGCGGGGCGCTTGGGCTCGGCGTCGTCGCCCCAGCGCGGAGCCCTCGCCACGTACTTGAGCGCCCGCTCCCACAGCGCCGCCAGCGCCGCGTCCAGCTTCACGCTTTCCTCTGGCAACGCCTCCAAACTCTCCAAAAGTGCCCGCTTCGCCACCTCTTTCGAGATCAAGCTGGACGCGCCCGAGCCCCTAGCGTCTTCCGCCTCGGGGATTTGCAGCGAGGCGTCTATGGCGAAGCTATAGGTCAGCGCGAGCGGGGCACTTCTAAGGGCGTGTAGGCGGGTGAAGTTGACGCGCCAGGGGTCTTTACTAGATTCGCTTATAGGCGGATCGAAGAGCCCTAATGTTACGCCTAAATGCAGCAGCATTTCTATGCGCTTGTCCAAGTTCGGTCTGCGTTTCGCCAAGCGTTTGAGCAGCGTTCTGCTGACCGTGCCGCGCTGCGTAATTTGCACGCCGCCCTCTTCGGTGACGAGGGACAAGAGGTCGAACAGCTCGAGCAACGTCCGCATTGGATGCACCGCTGTAAGCGTGACGCCACCGGGTGATTCAAGGGCGGGCGGTTCAAGGGCGAGCGGTTGCAGCTCTGGGGGCGGCTCGTCCGGTAGCTGCGCGAGGAGGCGCGGGTCTGCGAGCAAAACGTCGTCTTCGGGGCTGCTCTCGCTCATATAATACTGATAGCGCAAAAACCACGACGCGAGGTTGCTCGCGGGGATGAGCAGCCCGTCGCGAATCAGCACGCCTAGATACTCGAGCCCTAAAGCGCTGCTGAGTTGCTGCTTGTAGACGCTGCCGCTACCTACTCGCTTATTCGGCTTCAAACCGCGTAAGGCGGCGTAAACGATAAGCGACCAGCCGTCCGCCGCGCCGCCGCGCCGTTTGACTTCGTTTAAGAGCGCGCGCTCGAGCGGGCTGAGCGCGGCTACCATCTGTTTCAGCGCTGCGGGCTTACTAAGCGCCTGTTTGACAGCTTTCTTACTCTCCGCCATGCGACTCGCGTTTGCCTCTTCGTTAAAGCGCTTAGCAACCTGCTTGAGCTGGTCTACGTTCATGTACTGCAGCATGGGCTCTAACCCTACGCCTTCGCTCGCAGGTACCGACGCCGCGCCGGGTGACGAAGTGAGCGTCACCTTATCGAGCCCCGAGGTACCGACGCTCACGCCCAGCACGCGAAGCTTCTCGAGCAGTTCCGGTGAAACGCCTTCGTCCGTCTCTGCCTCACGCGCGCCGCTCAACTCACCAAGTAATTCTAATAGGCTATTTCTCGGCACCGCTCAGTCCACTTTGGGCGTATGCCCCGCCTTGAGCAGCGCCTTGAGAAAACTCTGGTGATGCTGGGGCAGCACCACCGCTTCGGTGGGTGAGAGCCGCGCCAAGATGAAATCTTTCAAGCGGGCGTCGGCTTGTAGGGCGCTCAGCTCCGCCTCGTCCGACACCTCGACGAGCGTCAAGCCCTCGTGCAGCACGACCTCTTTAGGAGCGGGAAAAGGCTCGAGCGAATTAAACTTGAGATTTCGTCTAGGTTTAGCGGACATGAAAACTCCTTTAAGTAAAAAGCAATGAGTACCGAGCAATCCAGTCGAGCTGGACGAACGGTGAGTAGTGAGTGAAAACCAAAAAGCTTTTCCACTTTCAACTCATTGCTTTCAACTGCTTCCTCCCGATACTCTATACTCATACTCAGTCGCTTATGTTTGCTAGTTCAGTGCGCTCGCATCCCTTACTTCCGGCTCCAACCACTCCGCCTCGTCCATAATCCTATACCCGTAGCCCTGCTCGGTCAAAAAGAGCTGCCGGTGATGCGCGAAGTCCTCCTCTTTGGTTTCCCTCGTCACTAAGCTGTAGAAGTAAGCGCCGACGCCCGCACGTTTCGGGCGCAGCACGCGCCCCAAGCGTTGCGCCTCCTCCTGGCGTGAGCCGAACGCGCCCGAGACCTGAATCATTACCTGCGCGTCGGGCAAGTCGAGCGCGAAGTTACCGACTTTGGATAAGACGAGCGTCTCCACACCGCCCTCCCTAAACGCGGCGAAGAGCCGTTCGCGTTCGCTCTGCGGGGTTTCGCCCGTGATGAGCGGCGCGTCTAGGTCATTCGCGATGAGTTCTAGCTGGTGCAGGTACTGCCCGATCACCAAGCTCGGCTCGCCCCGGTGGTGCGCTAAGATGCGCTCAACCAGCTCACGTTTGCGCGGGTTCTCAGCGGCGATGCGAAACTTGAGCGCGGGTTCGGAGACCGCGTAGCTGAGGCGCTCTTCTTCGGACAGTTTGAGGCGTACCTCGCAGAGGTGCGCGTTGGCGATCCAGCCGCTCGACTCGAGGTCCTTCCACGGCACGTCGAAGCGTTTCGGACCGATGAGCGAGAACACGTCCCCCTCGCGCCCGTCCTCGCGAATCAGCGTTGCGGTAAGCCCCAAGCGCCGCCGCGCCTGCACCTCGGCGGTGAGGCGGAACACGGGCGCGGGCAAGAGGTGGACCTCGTCGTACACGATGAGCCCCCAGTCCTGCTCGCGAAAGAGCTGCATGTGCGGGTAGACCGCTTCGGTCTCCTTTTCGCCCTTTTTGCGCCTTTTGCGCGTGGTCAGCATCTGATAGGTGCAGAGCGTGACCGGACCCAGCTTCTTCGCGTTGGAGCGGTACTCCGCCACGTCCTCTTGCGCGAGCGTCGTCTTATCTAAAAGCTCGCGCCCCCACTGGCTGACGCTGGTGCGGTTCGTCGTCAGGATGAGCGTGCGCTGACCGACCCTCGTCATGGCGACGAGACCCACGATAGTCTTGCCCGCGCCAGGTGGCAACACGACGACGCCGGAGCCGCCCTGCCGGGAACCCCCAAGATAGAACGCTTCCACCGCGTCCTCTTGATAAGAACGCACCTGCAAGGTGTTCGCTAGGGCGACGGAAAGCTCCAACCCATCCTTGTAGCCCGCTAAATCCTCCACAGGCCAGCCGACTTCTAACAGGGCTTGCTTGATGAGCCCTCGGTGCGCCAGTGGCACGGCGAAGGTCTGCTTGCCGAGGCGTTCGCCTAAAAGCGGGGCGACCTTGCGCTGTTTAGAAATTTCCAAAAGCAGCGCTTCGTCGCTGGGTTGGACCTCCAACCCGAGCCCCGCCCCTAGCTCCATGAGCCGCAGTCGCCCCCAGCGCTCGACGAGTTCTCGAACGTCAGTCATCACGTTTTCAGGGACGGGAAACTTGCTAAAGCGTGTGAGCGCCGCCACCATCGTCTCGCTCTTTTGCCCGCTACTCGCGGCGTTCCATAAGGAGAGCGGGGTGAGCCTGTAGGTGTGCAGGTGCTCGGGGCTCTTCTCCAACTCGGCGAAGGGCGAAATCGCCGCCCTCGCCTCCTCCGCACGCGCATTGAAGGTCTCTAGGTAGATAGAACGGTCCGCTTGCACGATGAGCGGGTTGGCGGCGTCGAACACTTTTGTAGCTTAACAAGTGCGTCGGGTCTTGGCTAGATATGTACGAGTGCTTGGCATGTTGAGTGTGCGGTCAATAAGAGTGAAGAGGTTCGGAACAAGTCCAAGCCTCTTCACGCTTCAGCGTATTCCGCTCAGTCTGCTGCTACCGCTTGATGGTCCACAACCTCACCTCGCGCCGGATAGTCTTTCTCCATCACGAAGTCGAGCGCTTGCAACACTTGTGCGAAATCCGGTCTGGCGAAAGGCATTGTCTGGACTGCGCCGAAATAGAGCGTCCCGTCAGGGCGGATGAGGTAGAGCGCGGGCTCGCTGAAGAGGTCGGGCTCGACGACGCCCGTAGAGGTTTTGCCGCGACTCGTCGAGATGTAGAGCCCCCACTCGCGCGCCTTGTCGAGGTCTAAGTCATACGCCACCGTAAGGTTATCCAGCTTCCACCGCTCCTTACTCTTCTCGGCGCGCTCTTGAACGTCGCTGCTCGCAACCACGATGTTCACACCGCGCTGAGCGAACTCGTCCGCTTTGCTGTTTAAGTCGCGCAGATAGGTTCCGCAAATAGGGCAGTGTAGACCCCGGTAAAAAACCACCATCGTGAAGTTTTCACCCGCTTGCTCGCTCAGCGTCCAGGTGTCGCCGCCGACGGTAGGTAAGCTCAAGCTAGGGGTTTGCTGCCTCGGGTAAAGCGGGGTAAGGTCCATGATGTCTCCTTTGACGAGAACGTAGGGTGACTGAATCGGTACGGTTTTAAGCTAGCGCAAAAGGACACACGGCGTGTGTATTGTGTAAAACGAAAGGGTTGGTTGAGCGCTGAAACGCCTCCCATGTCCTTTTGCGCACCACTTCTTCATCCACATTTCTTATGATGGAAGCGTGATTAAGAATAGGCGCGCATCATTCGATTACGAACTTTTAGACTCCTACGAGGCGGGCTTGGCGCTGACAGGCAGCGAGGTCAAGTCGCTGCGAGCGGGCGGCGCGACGCTAGGTGAAGCGTTTGCCCGCTACAAAAACGGGGAGGTGTGGCTCGAGGGGATGTACATCCCCCCGTACAAACAGGCGAGCTACAACAACCACGACCCCCTGCGCAGCCGCAAACTCCTCCTTAAAAACCGCGAAATCGCCGAGATTCGAAAGGGTTTAGAGCGGCAAGGTTTGACGCTCGTCCCGACCAGGCTCTACTTCAAGGATGGTTGGGCGAAGCTGGGCGTCGCGCTCGCAAGAGGTAAAAAGCGCTACGACAAGCGCCAAGACCAAGCGAAGAAGGACGCGAAGCGGCAGATCGAGCGGGCGCTCAAGGAGCGGTGACAGGTGATGAGGCGTCCTCTTCTCGTCTTACTCGCGCTCAACCTCTTCATGTTGGGCTCGGCGCAAAGGCTCATCGTCAACGGCGTTGACATCGCTGCGTTTACGAATACGCTCGAGCCCGGCACGGCCTACGCCGCCGCTGAGCCCTTCGCGCGGGCGATGGGAGCGACGTACCGCTACAGCGGCGACGCGCTCGGTTTCGAGCTGGCGGGACGCTTCGTCACCTTACAGGTGCGCGGCGAGGCGGGCGACGCACAGCTTCACGAGGGGACGCCCTACGTACCCGTTAAAGAGGTCGCGCGGCGGCTCGGCGGCGAGGTGGACTACCTCACCGATGCGAAGACCGTGGTGGTGGTCTTTCCGAGGGCGCGGCTGCGCAGCGTGCAGCCGCCCGACCTGTGGGGCAGCTATGAGCGCTTCGTGCTGCGCTTCAGCGCGCCCGTCGCCATTGACGAACGCTACGAGCCCTCACTCGACACCGTGCGCTTCCGCTTCGCGCGGACCGACCTAGCGCAGAAGCAGAACTTTAGCGGTCAGCGTTTTTCCGACGCGGTGCTCCTGCCGGGCTCGGACTACACCGACTTTATGCTGACGTTAGGGCGAGACAGCACGTATGAGATGTACGCGGTGCCCAAAGGGGCAGGCACCGAGGTCGTCGTGGACATCTTTTCGGAGGAAGAGGTCGAGGCGGCGCAGGAGACGAGCCCGCCCCCTGTTATCGTGCTGGACGCAGGCGACGCCGCAGAGCCGCTGCGCCGCGCCCTAGAAGCGCGCGGCGTGCGGGTGCAGCTCGCGCAAGGGGACCTAGCAGCGCGCATGGCGGCGGGCATCGGCGCACCGCTCTTCGTCTCGCTCGAGCCCGCGCCCCTCAGCTCAGGTCAGTTCGGGGTTTACTATCTCGAGGGCGACGTCGCTAGCTTAGATGCCGCCATCCGCCAGAACGCGGCTGAAGCCGACTTCAGCGCGGACGACCCGACGAGCCTCACGCCGCCGCAGCGCACCTTGAGCCGCCTCGTCCCCGATTTAACTCAGGGTGAACGCTACGCTCAGCGTCTCAGCGCGCGCTTAGAAGCGGAAGGTTGGCAGGCGCTCAGCGTCGAGGGCGCGCCGCTCTATCTGCTTGCGGGCGCGGCGGGGCGGGGGGTGCTGCTCGAGCTAAACCCCGACGACCTCGCCTCGGACGCGCTCGTGAGCCCGCTCGCGGACGCGCTCGTCGGGCTGCTAGACCCCTAATACGGTGCGCCTTATCTCGAGGGTTTTTACGCCCCGCGCTACCTTGCCGACCCTCTTGGGTGCACTGATCTTTTTCCTCGGGCTCTACGCCTTCTTCCGCGTTCCGGGTCAAGCGCCTCCGCCTCGGGGGGCGGTACAGACCGAGCCCACTACACAGGTCGAGCGCGCAGTTACGCTCGTCAATGCGGCGACGCAAGAGACGCGCACCGTGAACGTGCAGACGCCAGAGACGCCGAGCGCCGTACTAGAGGCGACGCTCGCCGCGCTCCGCACCTGGTTAGAAGCGATCTGGCCCGAGGCGTTGGGCGTGCCCACGGTGTTTCGGCTGGGCGAGAGGGCGGTTTTGGACTTTCCGCTGGAGGGTCCAACCGACCTCTCGGTGCAGCAAGAGCGGCAGCTCTTGACCTCGGTCGAAAGGACGCTGGCGCAGCAGGGGCTTTTCGAGGTCGTCGTTCTCACCAACGGGCAGAGCCGCCCGGTCTTCTTGGAGCATCTAGCGGTGGAGAGTAGGCTCGAGTAAGGGGAGATGCTGTCGGTGAGGCTGTTTCACGCTTACGAAGTTTTCGCTATGCGAAGGGTAGCTTCGTAATGTGCGCGTTAAGAAACGTTTTCTAGGGTGAGCGCGTTGTCATGTAAATGATACCTACTGATAGTCTTTTCTTTAGTGAGGTTGTATCACGCAGGCATCATCTTCATAATGTGCGAGCCTGGACGGTGCTTGTTACGGTGAGCGCGTTGTCATGTAGATGATACCTACTGTCATGGATACATCCGCGTCAACATCCTCGGAAAAGGAATCACCTCTCGCAGGTGGCTTACACCCGTAATCCACGCCAAGGTGCGCTCCAACCCCATCCCAAAACCCGAATGCGGCACGCTGCCGTACTTGCGCAGGTCCAGATACCATTCAAACGCCTCCAAAGGAAGACCATGCTCCTCGATCCTCTGCTTCAAGAGGTCGTAGTCGTGGATGCGCTCGGAGCCGCCGATGAGTTCGCCGTAGCCCTCGGGCGCGATGAGGTCGTCGCATTTGACGCGGGTGGGGTCGCCCTCCAGAGGTTCCATGTAGAAGGCTTTAGTCTGAGTGGGCCACGAATGCACGAAGACGGGGCGGTCAAAGGCGTCGCCTAAGATGGTCTCGTGCGGCGCGCCGAAGTCTTCACCCCAGGAGAGCGTCTCTCCTTTATCCGCCAATATCTGCAAGGCTTCGTCGTACGTGATTCGTGGGAATTCGCCGTTCGCTGTCGCCTCTAAAACCGTCGTTTCGCGCTCCAACATGTCGAGTTCCGCCTTGCGATTTTCCAGCACGCGACCGACGAGGTAGGAGACGAAATCCTCTTGCAGCGCCATGTTGCCCTCGTGCTCCAAGTACGCCACTTCGGGCTCGATCATCCAAAACTCCAAGAGGTGCTTTCTCGTTTTAGACTTTTCGGCGCGAAAGGTCGGTCCAAACGTGTAGACCTTGCCCAGCGCCAGCGCGCCCGCCTCCGCATAGAGCTGCCCCGACTGCGAGAGGTAGGCTTTGTCCTCGCCGAAGAGGTCGATTTCAAAGAGGTTGGTGGTGCCTTCGACGGCAGTGGGCATGAAAAAGGGCGTGTCGAAGCGGACGAAATCACGCTCTGAGTAAAAGTCGTGGACGGCACGCTCGAGTTCGTCCCTCACACGCAAAATTGCCCAAGGACGTTTATGCCGCAAGTAGAGGTGGCGGCGGTCCATCAGAAATTCGACGCCGTGCTCTTTGGGCGTGATCGGGTACTCGTCGCCCTGTTGAGTGGTGATTTTGAGGTCGGTGACGCCAAGTTCGACGCCTAGAGGCGAGCGGGCATCCTCGCGAACCTCGCCCGTCACTTCGACGCTCTGCTCCTGCACGAGACCCTTGGCCCGCGCGAAGACCTCTTCCGAGACCTCCGCTTTGACGACGACGCCCTGCACGAAGCCCGAGCCGTCCCGGAGTTGTAAAAAGGCGATTTTGCCGCTGCTACGCGAGTTCGTGAGCCAGCCCGAGAGGGTGACGCTCTCGCCGATGTGGTGTTTGAATTGACTAATGGAGACGTTCATAGAAAAGAGTGTAACAAGTGAGTGGCGGTGCTTGGGTGTCGCTACGCGCGTCGTGAGGACCCTCGCGTTCAGACTGACCCAAAACCTAACGAGCGGTTGATCGCAAGCATGGGTGTGTTCGCTACATGGTTTTCCGTCGTAACCGCTTTCGCCCCTAGCTCCAGAGCCTGAGCGAGAATGACGGCTTTAAGCGCTTTGGCGACCCCCCGACCTTGATGCGCTTTTTGAACGACGGTTAAGCCGCTTTTCGCCATCCGCGTTTCTTGACTAAGCGTAAAGCCCGCAAGCCCGACCCACGCTCCGGCGTAAGTCGCGATGACGAAGCTGTTACCGACATCTAAGTAGCACGGGTGAAGTAGATTGTCGCAAAATCTATCAAAGGACTCAAAGTTCCCGTCGCTTTGGGGTGAATTGAGTACACCTTCTCTGACGAGTTGGTATAGCTTCTGTTCCAGTTGCCACGCGCCGCGCAGTTCTTCGAGTGGGGAAAATTGATAGCCTCGAGCCTGCACCTCGTGAATAAAAGGTGCGAACGTTGCGGGGGTGTAAGACTGGGTAGCACCTCTAGTCGGTGCTCAGGTTAAGACGATGGTCTTGAGACCTCTCTTGCGAGGGTTGTCGCGGAAGTTGCCCTGGCAATTTCTGCGCGTTGAGGATGAGTTCGGTGCGGTCTTCGGCTCCTAGCTTGCTGAGCAGGTTCGTCACGTAGCCCTTAACCGTCTTTTCGGTAATACCCAGTTGCTTGCCGATATCGCGGTTGGAAAGCCTGCGCACGATGAGGTAGTGGACCTGATGCTCGCGGGGCGTGAGCTGGGGCGCGGTGTGTTTCTCCAAGGCTCTGGAGATGAGGTGCCTCTCGCCCCAAATCTCGCCGCGCAAAACCGCCTGGATCGCAGGGACAACCTTTTCTCTGTCTTCCGGGCGCAGGTACCCCTTATAGCCCAGATAGAGCAGGTGGATGACCTCTTTGTCGCCCCCCGAAACGAAGGCTAACGTCGGGTAAGGGGGCGGCGTCGGGTAGGGGGAGACGTCCGCTTGGAGGTCGCGGAGCACGAGGTCGATTTCATGCTCCGTGTCGGTTGAGGTGCGAAAGCCCGCCGCGGTGAGGTGAGACTCGAGCGCCTCGCGCATAAACGAGTTAGGTGTGTCGATAAGAATCGTTGCCATGTTGCTCCTGGAGTGTAGAAGGGCGAATAGATCGCGACACTTTGTACTATGCAGGGTAGCAAAGTTTAGATGCGCAGATGTCGTAATTTTCACATTTTATAGCGGACGCCCCCGAGCCCCAACACTTCATGATGGGATTAGTTCTCGCTCACAAAGCAAGTGTCGTTGACACCTCGGCGCTTAGCGTGAGTAAACTATGCTGTGAGACTCGAGCAGCGAAACAGCTACCAACGAATCTTCGCGGGTGAGGTCGCGAAGGTCATCCGCGAGGACGACCGTACGTGGGTCGTCCTCGACCAGTCGCTTTTCTACCCCACCTCGGGCGGACAACCGCACGACACGGGCACGCTAGGCGAAGGGCGCGTCGTCGATGTAAGTAAAGACGCTCAAGAGGTGCGCCACCTCGTCGAAGGGGGTCACTTCGAGGTCGGGAGGTGCGTTCACGGCGAGGTCGATTGGGACCGGCGCTACCGCCATATGCAGCGCCACACAGGGCAGCACCTCTTGTCGCAGGCGTTCGTCCGCGTCGACCCGGCTTTCGAAACGAAGTCGGTGAGCTTGAACGGTCCGGTCTGCACCGTCGACTTTGCAGGCGAGCCGGATGAGGCGGCGCAGCTTGACGCTGAAAGGCTCGTGAATGAGGTCGTGTACCAAAACCTCGAGATTCGCGCCTTCGAAGTGGACGAGGGGAAGGCTCTGCGCTACCCTCTGCGCCGAGCGCCTAAAGTTTCTGGCCGCGTCCGTTTAGTGAACATGGGCGACTGGGAGGTCTCTGCGTGTGGCGGCACACACCTGCGCCGCACCGCCGAGGCGGGACCCATCAAGCTGCTCAAGTCCGAGCGCGTTAAGAGCGGCTTGACGCGAGTTTTTTTCGTCTGCGGTGTAGAGGCGGTGGAGGATTACCGCCTCAAACACGCCGTAAGCCGCGACTTAGCGCTCACCTTTAGCGCACAGGTCGAAGCGGTCCCGGAGCGCGTCGCCGCGCTGCAACGTGACCTTGCAGCGTCGAAGCGAGAGGTGAGCGAACTGCAAGCTAAACTCGCCGCGCTGCTGAGCGAGCAACTTCTTGCAGGCGCACAAAGAGGTCAGCGCGGGCGCGTCGTCGCGCATCAACTCGCTCCGGATGAGCGCGCGCTGCTCAAACCTCTTGCCGCCTCTCTGACGGAGCAAGAGGACGTCATCGCTCTACTCGGCGCGACCCAAAACGGACGTGCGCAGCTCCTCTTCGCGAGGGGTGACGGGGTTGCGCTCAGCGTGGCAGACCTTATCAGAGAGGTGCTGCCGCTTGTAGGTGGGCGTGGCGGCGGCAAGCCCGAATTCGCACAGGGGAGCGGAGACGCGCCTGAGAGCTTGACCGAGGCGCTGGGGCGCGCCACCCAACTCGCCCTGTCCTAAGCCTCAAGCCTCCGCCCCGCCCGTACCGCTCGGGAAGTCGGTCATGGCGGTCTGCTTAACCACTTTTTCCGCGATGTAAAGGGGCGCGTCCACGCGCACTGCGAGCGCGAGCGCGTCGCTCGGGCGGGCGTCGATGTCGAACTCCACGCCGCGGTTCTCGACGACGAGCCGCGCGTAAAAGGTCCCCTCCGAGATGTCGGTGACTTCGATGCGCGCGACCTTAGCGCCCATCATCTCGAGCAGCGACAACATCAGGTCGTGTGACATCGGGCGCGGAAACTCCTGCGAGCGCCCCGCCACGATCGACATCGCCTCTAGCGCCCCGATCCAAATGGGCACCACGCTACCCTCTTCGTCCTTCGCCTTTAAGAGCACGATGAATTGGCTGCCGTCACCGGCGACGGCTACGTCCTCGAGCACAGCTTCGATCATAAGGACAGTGTAACGCGCTTAGGGGCTCTACTGTTAGAGGTACAGGCTTTTATCGTCACCCTTTGAAACTCGCTTTTCTTTTGATACCTCGAGAGCAGTTCAGCAAGTCAGCCTATCAGCTAAGCGTTTGTCCTAAAATTCAGTCTAGCTGGATGAACGATGCTGACGAGCTGATCGCCTGACTTACCACGCTTTCGCCTTGGCGATAAGAGTCTGCTTTCACGTTATAAGGGGGTTGCGACCGGATGACACCTGCTACAACCCTGCTAAACTGAAGCATGTTCGAACCCGTCATCGGTTTAGAAGTTCACCTCGCTTTGAGCACCCGCACAAAACTCTTCTGCGGCTGCGCGAACGACTCGGTAGGCAAAGCGCCCAATACGAACACGTGCCCCATCTGTTTGGGTCTTCCCGGAAGCTTGCCGACCATCAACCGCGAAGCGGTCGAGAAGGCCATCATGTTCTCGCTCGCTTTAGGCTGCGAGGTGCCGGAGAACACGCAGTTTCACCGCAAGAATTACTACTACCCGGATGCGCCCAAAAACTACCAGATCAGCCAGTACGACCGTCCGATCGGCTCGCGCGGACACATCGACCTCCCCGGCGGGCGGCACATCGGCATCACGCGCTGCCACTTAGAGGAGGACGCGGGCAAGTCGGTGCACCCGGCGTACGCGGACTACAGCCTCGTCGACCTCAACCGGGCGGGCACGCCTCTCATCGAGATGGTCACGGAGCCCGACCTGCGCGACCCGGAAGAAGCGAGGGACTTTTTAGGTCAAGTCCGCGCCGTCGCCCAGGCGCTCGGCGTCTCGGACGCTAATCCCGAAGAGGGCAAGATGCGCGCGGACGTCAACGTTTCGGTGCGCCGCGAGGGGGAGGGCTTCGGCACCAAAGTCGAGGTGAAAAACCTCAACTCGTTCCGGAGCGTGCAGCGGGCGCTGGCGTTCGAGATCGCGCGGCAGAGCCGGCTTATCGAGGACGGCGAGCGCGTGGTGCAGTCCACGAGGGGCTGGAACGAGGGCGGGCAGAAAACATACCTCATGCGCACGAAAGAGGGCGAGGCGGACTACCGCTACTTCCCCGAGCCCGACTTGCCGCCTATGGTTATCTCACAGGAATGGTTGAGCGAAGTGCGTAGAGAAACGCCCGAATTGCCCGAGGCGAAGCTGGCGCGCTACCTCTCGCTAGGGGTGCGGGAGGTCGACTCGAGGCTCATCGCGCTAGACGTGGCGGCGGCGCGGTTCTTCGACGCGGCGCTGACCCATTATGACGGCTCGGCGCAAACCCTGGCGAACTGGCTCAACGGCGACGTGGCGGGCTGGCTCAACGCGCAGGGCGTGAGCATCCGCGCGTCAGAGCTGACGCCTGAGCACCTCGTCTCGCTCGTCAAGCTTATCGACACAGGGACGATCTCCGGCAAAACCGCCAAAGACATCCTGAGTGATGTGATGCAGGGGGGCGACCCAGAAGAGATCGTCGAAGCCAGAGGGCTCAAACAGATGACCGATACCGGCGCGGTCGAACAGATCGTGGACGAGGTTATCGCAGCCAATCCGAGCGTGGCGGAGCAGGTGGCGGAAAACCCCAAGGCGATCAACGCGCTTTTGGGCAAGGTCATGAAAGAGACGAAAGGGAAGGCGAACCCGGAAACGGTTCGAGGTTTGTTGAGCGAGAAATTAGGCTTAGTAGAGCAAGCTTAACTTACACAAAAATATCCGCTACCTCCGGCAGGTTACGAAACACGTCCGCCAAATCCAGCAAACTCTGGCTCGCCGCCTCCCGAAACGCCAAGATTTCGACGCGCTTGCCTCGGCGCTGAGCAAGCTCCAGCATCGGCACGAAGTCGCCGTCGCCGCTTGCTAACGCAATGACATCCAAATGGTCCCAGGCTTGCACCATATCGGCGGCGATGCCCATGTCCCAGTCGCCTTCTAAAACGGGTCTGCCGCCGTTGTCGCGGTGCACGCGCACCGTGCGGCGGCGCACGCGGTAGCCGAGCGCGGAGAGTTTGGTCACGAAGCCGTACGCGGTCGCTTCGCCCTCACGCTCGACGACGTAGGCGGTCGCTTGTCCTAAGCGCCGCTCCCTAACCGCCACGCTCAGCAGTTTTTCGTAATCCACGTGGGCGCTGTAGTAATCACGAGCCGCGTAGTACAAATTTTGCGTATCAACGAACAGACCGACGCGCTGATCAGTCCACTCACCGAGCGTGTGGCTCATTCTTTGAATGCCCTCTTAAACACTTTATTAGGAGTCCTGACCTCGAGCTTATTCAGCTCATCATCACAGAAACTTCGCCATAAGCAGATTGTCTTCGTAGTGCTCGCCCTCGAGAATCTGAGCACGTTCACACCCCTCCTGCTCGAAGCCTTGCGCGCGGTAGAGCGCAAGCGCGGCGCTATTATTCGCGCGCACGTTGAGCTGAATTTTCTGAACGCCGTTCTGCTCCGTCCAGCGGTAGGCACTTTCTAAAAGTTTCGTGGCTACGCCGCGCTGCCGCCAGTTTTCAGACACGGCGAGCGTGAGCATTGCGACGTGCCGGAGGCGTTTGGGGGTCAAGCGGTGCAGCTCGAGCCAGGCGCACACCTCTCCTCTAGGCGGCAGTGCAACGAGGTAGAGGGTCATCTCATCACCGAAGGCGCGGAGGCGGCGCTCTAAGGTCTGCGCCGAGGGCGGCCCGTCGCCCACGAACCAGCGCCCTTCGGCGTAGATTTCGGCTTGCAGATTCACGAGGGCACTCGCGTCACTCGGTCTCGCATGGCGCACAACCGGACGACTCGCAGGGCGACTTATCGCGGTAGACATAAGCTCAATTATAAGGTGCGCAAAACTACGTTATGAGGGTTCCGGGAACGTTTGAGAGAAGTGTATCGGCGAGTCAGCGTCATTCATCAGACCTCTTGCGAAGGTACTGCTAGGAGCGTCTACTCGCGCTCGCCCCACTCGGCAAAAGCGCCCTCTGGACGTGCGTTTGCTCCCCGACGCAAGAGGTCTACTCCCTGTGAGGTACTTTGCAAGCCCTGCGCTAGCGGATATAACGGGACTTCAGCTCATCAGAGTTTGAGATGCTGGTACGTCTCCATTAGCACTTCCAAAACATACTGAGACAGAGTGCCACAGATTTCACAGCTTGCTGTAACGGGACCTCATCTCCAAATGTGTGTGATAGGCGGCGTTTTCACAGTGAGAGTGTTGCTTCGCCTAGCGGGAGCGGGACCACGCGACTTAGCTTCGTTCACTTAAATCAGCTCCGAACGTCTTCACGAAGTCGGGCGTAGCTTTGAGAAACAGACTTTGATACCTGCTACATGATGGGAGCAAGAACCAAGCGCTTCTCTCGCCCTTGCTATACTTCTTCAGGGGCGCGAAAGCGCGACGTTGATCTTTTAGAAGGAGACAGCACATTGTATAGGCTCATCACTTCAGAATCCGTAACCGAAGGACACCCCGACAAGCTCGCAGACCGCATCAGCGACAGCGTTTTGGATGCGATTTTAACGCTCGACCCGAGTGCCAGGGTCGCCGCCGAGACGATTCTCACGAAAGGCTTGGCGCTCATCGCGGGCGAGATTTCCTGTAAGGGCTACGTCGATCTGCAGCGCATTGTGCGCGACACCGTGCGCGAGGTTGGCTATACGGACAGCGCTTACGGCATTG
Source organism: Trueperaceae bacterium (assembly GCA_965213925.1). Lineage (GTDB taxonomy): Bacteria > Deinococcota > Deinococci > Deinococcales > Trueperaceae > CBDBZX01. The sequence continues at coordinate 1,588,420 of OZ243927.1, read as the reverse complement.
ACGCTGATCACTGCGCCGTCTTGGTCGCCATCGCCGAGCAGTCACCCGACATCGCCCAAGGGGTGAGCCGCGCCCGCGAAGCTGCCTCGGGTGAACAGTTCGACCAGATCGGCGCGGGTGACCAGGGGCTCATGTTCGGCTACGCTACCGACGAGACGCCAGACCTGATGCCGCTGCCTATTACGCTCGCACATAACCTCACGAGGAGGCTCGCTGAGTGCCGTAAGGAAGAGGTCTTACCTTACCTGCGACCCGACGGTAAGGCGCAAGTGACGGTGGCTTACGACGGCGACACGCCCGTCAAGGTTACGGCTGTCGTGGTGAGCGCGCAACACAACCCCGACGTGTCAGAGAAGAGGCTTCAGCGCGACATCGAGCAAGAGGTCGTCCATGCGGCGATTCCAGAGGAGTATTTAGACGAAGATACAGTCTTTTATATCAACCCGACGGGGCGCTTCGTCATCGGCGGCCCAGAAGGGGACGCAGGGCTCACCGGGCGCAAGATCATCGTGGATACGTATGGCGGCGCAGCGCCGCACGGCGGGGGCGCGTTCAGCGGCAAAGACCCGACGAAGGTCGACAGGAGCGCCTCTTACTACGCGCGTTACATGGCGAAAAACATTGTCGCGGCAGGTTTGGCGAAGCGGGCACAGGTGCAACTCGCTTACGCGATCGGCGTGGCGCAACCCGTAGGCATCTATGTAGACACGTTCGGCACGTCAACGCTAGCCGATGAGGTGTTGAGCGACTTACTCGGCAGGGTGTTCGACGCGAGACCTGCTGCGATCATCGCGCAACTCGGCTTGCGGCAACCTATTTACAAAGCGACGAGCGCATACGGTCACTTCGGGCGCGGTGGCTTTCCCTGGGAGCGCACTGACAAGGCGGAGACGCTCAGGCGTGAGGCGCTCGAGCTAGCCTAGCCCTCTTCTAACCTGAGCGTACGTAGTCAAACTCAGCGCTCCGTCTCACCTTACAACAAGGGGTGTGCGACCCCCTGTTGGCGTTTTAGAAACGCGCTGCTTGCTCCTCTGTCAGCTAACCTTTCTTGCTCCTTCTTTCTCGGATGCAGCGCACCCCGCATCTAGCACACCTCAGCAACAGGGGCGCTAAGAAGTTCTAAAACCTCCCTTTCGATGAGCGGTTTGGAGAAGTAGTAACCCTGCGCGTAGCGGCAGTGGAGCGTTCCTAAAATCGTCGCCTGTTCAGCCGACTCGACCCCTTCGGAGACCACGTCCAGATTCAGGTTTTGCGCTAAATTCACCACCGTTCTCACGATCTCTAAGCTTCTAGGGTCGCTCTTCATCCGGTTGACGAACGACTGGTCTATTTTGAGCGTGTCGAGCGGCAAGCTGTGGATGTACGAGAGCGACGAGTAGCCCGTGCCGAAGTCGTCCATCGCGATGCGCACGCCTAAATCCCTAAGCGCGCTGAGCACCTCGACCGCGAGGGCGGGGTCTTCCATCACGGCACTTTCGGTGATCTCGAGCTTGAGATAGCGCGGCGCTAAGCCGGTGTCGCGCAAAATCGCCGCCACCCGCTTCACGAGGTCGGGCTGCATGAACTGCTTGCTCGACAAGTTGACGCTAATCGTGAGAGGCGGGTCCTTCTGCGTGCGCTGCCACAAGCTCATCTGGGCGCAGGCTTCGCTCAAGACCCACTCACCGATCGCGCCGATGAGCCCCGTCTCTTCGGCGAGGGCGATAAACTCGGTCGGCGAGACGAGCCCTCGGCGCGGGTGCTGCCAGCGCACCAACGCCTCGAAGCCGCTCACCTCACCGTCCTTCAAGGAGACGATGGGCTGGTACATCAAGAAGAGTTCACCGCGCTCTAGCGCCGAGCGAAGCTCCATCTCGGTCTGCTGCCGCGACGCGACGCGCTCAAACATCCGCTTGTCGAAGCGCGCATAGGGATTTTTACGGCTCTTCGCGTGGTACATCGCGATGTCGGCGTCGCGCAGGATGTCGTCGGTGGAGACGTAGTGCTGAATGTCCATCACCACGCCGATGCTCGTGCTGCTCGCCACCTGATGTCCGTCTAGGCTAAAGGTCGTCGCGGTGTAGCGCCCGATGCGGTCGATCACCTGCATGACGCTATGAGGTCCGTCTAGGTTCTCGAGCAGAATCACGAACTCGTCCCCGCCTAGACGCGCCACCGTGTCCGCGCTGCGCACGCAGAGCTGCAAGCGCTTGGCGAGTTCAATGAGGAGCAAATCGCCCACCTGGTGTCCCAAACTGTCGTTGATGACTTTGAAGCGGTTGAGGTCCATGAAGAGTACGGCGAAGGTCTGCGACGGGTCGCGCTGGTACTTCTCGAACGCTTGACGCAGGCGGTCTAGGAGCAAGGCCCGGTTAGGCAGCCCGGTCAGCGCGTCGCAGACCCCTTGCTGCGCGATGCTTGTCAAGGAGCCCGCGACGCGCAACGCCCTGCCCGTTTCGTCGCGCACGGCGAGCCCGCGGCTCATCATCCAGTGGTAGCGCCCGTCTCGGTGCAACACGCGGTGCTCGCACTCGAATACGGGGATGTTGTCCGCCAAGTGCGCGTTGAGTTGCGCCCTGACGCGCTCACGGTCGAGCGGATGAATCCGCCCTAGCCAATCGTTCGACGTGCCGTTCGTGATGGGCTCCTCGAGACCTAGCAGCGCCTGCCAGCGCGGCGAATAAAAGACCTCACCCGTCTGCAGATTCCAGTCCCACAGTCCGTCGTTCATCGCGGCGGCGGCGAGCGCGTAACGCGCCTCGCTCTCCTGCAAAGCTCGCTCAGCCTGGGTCAGCGCCTCGCGCAACGCCTCGACATCGTTTCGGGATTCGGGTCGCTCGAGGCTCATAGGCGTATCCCTTGGGCGACCTTCGGGGGTCGTTGGGACCTTTTGGCACGCATCAAAGCGGGGGGCGTGCCCGATAGATAGTTAAATACATAGCGCAAAAACGAAGACATAGCCTCAGTCTACGGATGGGCTGTTACAAGATTCTTACTCTTGACATTTAGCGAAGCGCGGACAGAACTTTTTACGGTTGTCGCGCCGCCACTACGTCATCATGATTTGTAGAAACACTGCTAGAAACAGCGCTCCCTCGCACGCAGGTCGAGGCGCTCGTGGTGCTCGGCACGGTGCGCGTAATAGTGAAGCGTTGGAGGCGCTGAGCGCAGCGCGTTCGACCTGGCTCGAGCTAAGCAACCCGACCCAGGCGGCGTCAGTCGAGCTTTACATCGCCAACTTGCACCTCAACATCGCAGAAGCTTTAGAAGACGAGGAGGCGAAAACCTCGTATCTCGAGGCGGCGGCACTTGCTCAGGGCGGAGTTGCGACGCTAGAAGGGGCGGGAGTGCTTTCGGGCGTTGCGTTTGGACTCGTGACATTAGCGGAGGCGCAGCTTGCCTTAAGGCGAAACGGTGAAGCTAAGGACAAGAGGGGAAGTGCGCCGTCACCGACATCGCCACGCCCGCCGAGGTGCGGCACCATTCGCCGTACGCGCCGAGCACCCCAACCCTTACCACTGGGCGGCGTTCACCCTCATCGGCGACCCGGAGCGCAAGGTCGAAAGTGGCTGGGTGAGAGAGGTCAGCGGGTAAGAATCTTGTTAGATCATCTTCCCTATAGTGAACGTTATGCTGACTCACGACGCCTCTCCTACTCGCCGCCACACGCACTACCGTAAGGGAGTTCAGCGTTGACTTCGAAACGCGCTACCGTCCTCATCGTCGATAATCAGACCTCTATGCGCGAGCTGATCAAACGGCTGCTGGGTCCTTTAGACCTAAATCTTGCTACGGCGCAAAATGGTCTAGACGCTTTAGAGCGCGCGTCTGAACTCAACCCTGATCTTATCTTATTGGATATCAACATGCCGGGCTTGAGCGGGTTCGACGTATGTCGCCGCTTACGCGCTAACCCGGCTTTCGAAGAGACACCTATCGTCATCGTCACGTCCGAGGACGACGAGCGCTCTCGAGACAAGGGTTTCGAGGCGGGCGCGGACGACTTTATTGCTAAGCCCTTTCACCCCGCGCTGCTGCGGCGGCGCGTCGGGGCGCTGACACGCTTGAATCATTCGCGCCGTCTCCACGCCGAACGCTCGCGCTTCGGCGAACTTATCGACCTCTCGCCGGACGGCATCATCATTGTAGACAGCAACCAGCAGATTCGACTTATCAACCCAGCGATGTTCCGCCTGTTAGGTATTGACGACGAGTATAGGAGCCAAGAGGGGTTAGGCCGCTTTGTGCTGCCCGCCGAGCTGAACCACTGCCGCGCGAAACTCTTAGAGCTTTTCAAGTTCCCCACCACGCAGGTGCGCTTTGAGACCACGCTTCTCAAGCCGAGCGGCGCACACGTCCACGTCGAAGTGCACGGCGCACATTCGAACTGGAGCGGCGCTCCCGCTGCCCAGCTCATCATTCGCGACACTACCCAGCGCAAGCTCACCGAAGCGCACCTGCGCCGCTCAAACACGGAGTTGCGCCTCGCTTACGACACCACCATCGAGGGCTGGGCGCGGGCTCTGGAACTGCGCGATAAAGAGACCGAAGGGCACACGCGCCGCGTCACCGACATGACGGTGCGTTTAGCCAGGCTCGTAGGCGTCGACGACGAAGCGCTCGTGCACATTCGGCGTGGCGCACTCCTGCACGACATCGGCAAGATGGGCGTGCCTGACTATATCCTGCTCAAACCGGGTAAACTTAGCCCCCTCGAGTGGGAAGCGATGCGCGAGCACCCGAGCCACGCGCTCACCATGCTCTCCCCTATCACCTTTTTACGCCCCGCCTTAGAGATTCCCTACTGCCACCACGAAAAGTGGGACGGTTCGGGCTATCCGCGCGGGCTTAAAGGTGAGGCAATTCCGCTCGCCGCGCGAATTTTCAGCCTTGTAGACGTGTGGGACGCGCTTTCATACGACCGCCCGTACCGCCGCGCCTGGTCACAAGACAAGGTCATCGCCTATTTACGCGAACGCGCCGGTACGGAGTTCGACCCGGAGATTACGGAGATTTTCTTGGGTATGCTCACGAAAAGACCCGTACTCGAGCAAACTAAGCAAGCACAACAAGAAAAACTCGAGCCCGCGCTCGGCTGAGCACCATAACTGGCTTTGAACGGCGCAGATATCATCTTTGAATGTGAAAACTTTGGTGATGCCACATTGACAGATAGCGTTTCTAGGCAGATTGCTCAACCTCTTTGTATGTTGCACAATTATCATTCTTAGTGAGGGTGTGCGCGGCGTAGGGGTGATTCATACGGTAGTCAACTACGTACTCCTACTGTATTTGCCTCCTTCTGTGGCTTTTCCAGCGTGGTCTACTAGATGATGCGTCAATGCCACCACACCTCAAAATCTGGATAGTACGCGCTAACAATCGCTTGGAAGAGGAAGTAGTCCACGATGAGGTGGACGATCAAGACCCAGAGGAGCGACTTAGAGCGCTCATACATCGCCCCTTGCGTAAAGGCGAAAATGTAAACGAGAAGAGGTCCGACGCCCCTAAACGCCATCGTCCAGAGCACCGTCGTGTAGATGACGCTCTGCGCTAAGTTCGCCGTGAGGTACGGGAAGAGCGAGCGGATAATCGCGTAAGAGATGTTAATAAAGAAGAGTTCGTCCCAAATCCCTACCGCGTTGATGCCTAGAAACAGCCGCAAGAGAGGTTCGGTTTGTGGTTCGGGTGGCAACGTCCAGTTAAAAGGAACTTCGGGACTCCACACAAAGAAGTAGAGCTGAAAGACGCCCCAGGCGAGCGGTATGGCTAGAAGTGTGTAAAAGACCTCCACCCAATCGAACTCGTCGGGAAAGAGCTTAAAGGTTATGACACGCGGTTTACGTCGCCAGAGAATGAGCGTTGGTAGCACGATGGCGAGAAGAAAAGCAGTTCCTAAGATGAGGACGTGTTCGTTACTCGTATCCGTGTTGATGGGCGCAGCGCCGAGCACGGCGACGGACGCGGCGAGAGCGAGGTAGCGCAGGGCGCGATCTGGTGATTCGCGCAGGAGTGAGACGGCGAACCCCGCGGCGAAGAGCCCGCCGACGCTGTAAGCACCGAAACCGAAAGAGCTGAACGCAGTCCACGCAACCGAAGTGACGAGCAGGCAGAGAAGTGGGACGAGAGACTGAGGTGTTTTTAGAACATCTTCTAAGGTACTTCTGAATGAGGCGGGTAGAGCTGCCATACTCCTAAACTATCAGACGCAGGGCGTCCCTAACGCCGCTTTCCACCCAAGCCCTGTGTGATGCGGTCTAAGACAATCGCCATGATGACAATCGCCAAGCCCGCCTCGAACCCAAGGCTGATATCGAGCGTATTCACCCCGCGCAAGACTTCCGAGCCTAACCCACTCGCGCCGACCAAAGCCGCGATGACGACCATCGAAAGCCCTAACATGATCGACTGGTTGAGCCCCGCCAAGATGCTCGGCGTCGCCGTGGGAATCTGCACCTTAAAGAGCATCTGCCGCTTCGTCGAGCCGAACGCCTTAGACGCTTCGATGAGGTCGTGGGGAACCTGTTGGATGCCTAAACTGGTTAGACGAATGAGCGGGGGCAAGGCAAAGATCACGGTGGAGACGATACCCGGTACGATGCCGATGCCAAAAAAAACGATGGAGGGAATTAGATAGACGAACGCGGGCATGGTCTGCATAAAGTCTAAGACAGGCTTGGTGAGGCGCTCAACTATCGTACTCGTGCCCGCTAGAATACCTAGCGGCAACCCTAAGAGCACAACGAAAACTTCGGCGGCGACAACGAGCGCGAGCGTGCTGACAAACGATTCCCACAGGTCGATATTCACAATGAGAAGTAGCCCCAACACACTAAAAAGCGCAGTGCGCCAGCCGCTCAGCCAGAAAGCGAGCGCGGCGAACGCGGCTATGAGGACGCTGAAGTGGAGCCATTCCAATCCTCCTATCAACCCCTCAACCACCCATAACACCCCCGCACTGAAACCGTCGAACACGCCCGGAAAGTTCGAGGAGAGCGACTCCACGCCCGTCTCGACCCAATCGCCTATAGGCACGCCGCGCTCCCACCAGGTTTCCCACCAGGCTTGATTAGATTGAGTAGACATGGGCTCGAGCCTCCTTGGTCTGCGCTTAGAAGGTTGCAGCTCAGCCGCTGCAACCCGCTGTAATACTCTCGCTGTAATACTCTGGCAACACTTGCGCAACGCTTGCCTGCTACGTGTTACTCTAACGTATCACGGTGCCGCGTCCGAACAGTTGAACAGTGAAGAGGTGCCTCGAGCTTGCGCCACGTGCACCTTGCGTATGCACGTCTGGCTCACAACGATATAACAGACGCCGTGACGCTCGAGCCCTCAATCTTTTGAGTGACCTTCGTAAAGGAGAGCCCGATGATTCGATCCCTTTTAGTCCTCGCAACGACGCTTCTTCTCTCATTCGGCGCAGCCCAAAGCGTCGATTTCGGCTACGTCGAGTGGCCCGGCGTCACCGTCAAAACGCAAGTTGCCGCAAATATCTTAGATGCGCTTGGTTACGACACGAGCACGGAATCTCTGAGCGTGCCCATCATCCTCCAAGGCGTGTCCGAGGGCGACTTGGACGTGTTCTTAGGCGTCTGGCGACCCAGCATGAACGGGATGATCGAGTCCTACACCGCCGACGCGGGCGACGGCAGCATCACGCTCACCGCGCAGAATTTAGCGCCGACCATCTACCGCCCTGCCGTCCCAACCTACGTCGCCGAGCAGGGCATCAGTTCGCTCGCGGATGTCGCTGAAAACCCGGAGATGTTCAACAGTGAACTCTACGGCATCGAGCCGGGCAACGACGGCAACACCATCATCTTAGACATGATCGAGAACGATACCTACGGCTTTAGCGACTTCGAAATCGTCGAAAGCTCGACTGAGGGGATGCTCTCCGCTGTCGGACGCGCCATCGAGCGAGAAGAGCCTATCGCCTTTTTAGCGTGGAGCCCGCACTGGATGAACAACGTCTACGACATCACGTACTTGGATGACCCCGAGAACGTATGGGGTGAGGACGGTTTCGTAGCGACGGCACTCAACGCAGGATTCGCCGAAGAGAACGCCAACCTCGAGACCTTTTTCAGCCAGTTCAAAGTGGACCCCGAAACGCAAAACACCTGGATCGACCAGTACAGCCGTCAAGAGATGGACCCCGACACCGTCGCGAACGAGTGGATTGCCGCGAATATGGATACGGTGATGACGTGGGTCGAAGGCGTGACGACAGCGGACGGGGAGCCAGCGGGGGCGGCGCTCGAGTCGGCTTTCGGTTCCAACTAGCCGAAACTTCTGACAGATAAGCCGTCGGGAGGAGCAGGAAGTAAGGCGTGAGAACGAGAGACGCCCCTTCCTGCTTCTTTTCGTTTGAGCAAGAGGTAAAATAGCACCATGCCCACTGCCACCGTTGACCTCAGCGCCATCAGCCATAACCTCTCGAGGCTCAAAAGCTACCTACAAACCCGAAACGCGCATGTTGACCGCTGTCAAAGCGAATGCCTACGGTCACGGCGCGGTTGAGGTGGCGAAGCATCTGGAGAAGATCCGGCGTGACGTGGCTCGGTGTGGCGACGCGGGAAGAGGCGTTGGAGCTTCGCAGTGCGGGGTAAGTGCGAATATCCTCATCTTCATTCCGGTTTATGACGGTGTGAATGACCTTGTAGATGCGGATGTCGCCTTGACGATTGTAGACGAGAGAAGTCTTCGAGCGGCAGCGAAGGCGGCGCAAGAGGTCGGGAAGAAGGCTCGAGCCCACCTCAAAGTAGACACGGGTATGGGGCGCTTAGGACCGCCGCCGCAAGAGGTTGTGGTACTGGCGAAAGAGGTTGACGCTGCTAAAGAGGTCGAGTTGGAAGCAGTCTGGACCCACTTTGCCTGTGCCGACGAAGCTGAGCGAGCGTACACGAATCAGCAGATAGCGCAGTATGGAGAGGTGTTGGAAAAGCTCGAGCACGAGAGCATCTCCATACCTCTCAAACACACTGCCAACTCCGCCGGGCTCATCGCTTATCCTGAAGCTCACTTCGATCTGGTGCGCCCTGGGATTGCGGTCTATGGGTATCACTCGAGCCCGGTGATTGAGAAACTCGAGCCTCACCTCAAACCCGCCTTGACGCTCACCGCACCTATCACCTTTGTAAAAGAGGTCAAAGCGGGTACGTCCGTTTCTTATGGTGCGACCTGGACGGCGTCATACAATACGAAAGTCGCTACGGTTCGCTTAGGTTACGGCGACGGGCTCTTCCGCGCCCTGAGCGGACAGCTTTGCGTCACGGTGCAGGGTGAGAAAAGACCTCTTGCGGGGCGCGTCTGTATGGACCAGATTATGGTTGATGTCGGTGACTTAGACGTTCAGCAAGGTGAGAGCGTGACGCTTTTCGGTCCGAACGGGCAAAACGCGGAGGACTTGGCGGGGATGGTTGACACGATTTCCTACGAACTTCTCACGCGGCTCGGACCTAGAATTAGGCGAGTTTACGAGAGGTCTGCTTGAGTTTTGGTGGGGGCTCGAGCATCAATCCCTGGAAAAAGCTCGAGCAAAGGACTTGTAAACCACCTCTTGCTAGCTCGCTGCAAATACCTTACGGACATACTAAAAATCGCATACGAATGTACTGGTTTTTGCGTAAATAAATGCCTAAAGATCGGGTTTGTGTAAGGTATTCCCCCCACTTTTCATGCCGATGTGGGTTAAACTACACTACTTTGGTAGAGATTACCTCTTTAGACATGTGTCCCAACAAAGGACATGTACCCCGACAAACTGCGAATCAGTAGCTAGGAGCATCTTCATGGACATCACCGTACCGCCATCTTACCTTTGGGACGACGACAAGCCGCGCACCCAACCCAACCTGCTCTCGCGCATGGAGCGTGACCGCCTCATCGAGCGCGGCTTTTTAGGGCTCTACCGCTGGTACACCGCCCGCAGCCAAGAGACGCGCAACTGGAACGCGGACCGCTCCTTCGAATGGCGCAAGATGCGTCACGACCTCTCCGAGCCGATGGTGCAGATTCTTCAAGGGTTCTTTGCTGTCGAGCAGTACGCGCCCGACTTCACCGAGAAGATTTTGAACATGGTGCGCCGCAGCCACGGGCGCAGCCACTTTCAGATGCGTTGGGGCTCCGAAGAGGAGAAGCACGCCGACACCTGGGAGAACGCCGTGCTCTTCTCGCGCAGCCGCAGCCCGCAGTGGTTGGAAGAGTACAAGTACGACCTCCGCTTAAAGGAGTGGCACGAGCCCTGGGACGACCCGCTGCGCAACCTCGTCTACACCGTCTTTCAGGAACGCGCCACGCAGCTCAACTACCTCAACGCGATGAAGATTGCGCAGGGCAAGTCGGACAAAGAGCAGCACAAGAACGACGCCGACCCCGTGCTCACCAAAGTCGCGCAGACCATCGCCGTGGACGAAGCGGCGCACTATAACTTCTTCTTAGAGGGCGTGCGGCTCTTCATGTACTACTATCCGCAGCGCACCCTAGAGGCGATTAAGGACGTGCTGGAGCACTTCACCATGCCCGCTTCCAAACTCGTCCCCGACTGGGACGCCTTTTTCGAGGCGGTCTACCGGGGCGGCGTCTACGGTCCGCGTGAATATGCTCGAGACGTGGTGCAAGTCGTCTTTAGAAACTTAGGGGTGGAGAGCCGTAAGACGCTCGAGGCTGGCATCAAACGTACCCGTCTCGTCCCCACGACGGACGGCAACATGCAGCAGTCCGCCCTCTGGGACACCTTCGACTACGGGCTTATCGAAGGTGATGTAAAGCGGCTTTACCGGAAGATCGGCAAGTACGAAGCGGAGATTGGGTTTGATGAGGTTGACCCGATTGTCTTTACGAAGAATCCAGTGTGGCCTACCGAGGAAGAGGATAAAGAGGAGTAAGGGAAGCAAGAGGTTTTAGATGCGCTGCAGTGACAACTGCGGCGCACTACTTGTTTTCTAAACCTTGTTCAAACAACTTATCTCAATAGTTAGTGGCTAAAGGTTATTTCGCTAAATTATTTCTACATATGACATCTATTGTAATAAACAACTTAACGCTTCCAGAATATTTAGTTGAATTGTTAGAAGCCGGAAGGTGGAAGCGTCCCGCTAATAGCTCAATTCTTACCCAGCTTGCTCCATTTGAAAGACCAGAAAGTTTGAGCTTCATGCAACCTCAAGATATGGAACGTGAAACGCAGGCTTGCCGCGAACTTTCTTCCGACCAAAAAATGGCTGAAATTTATAGTTTCGTTTACTCCGAAAAAGATGAAAGTCTTTTCAGTAAGACCAAACTTTTAGATACTGGCTTAGCTGTGAATATCGTTGTGAATCACAACGAAGAAGGTTTCTTCCTTGATTACCGTTTAGACTTGCACAACCCTGTAGTTGTAGCAAACTACTGGCTTGACTCGGTAGGCTCCGCCGAGCACAGGCTTGTTGCTAAGAATTTCGAGCATTTTGCCAAGATTCTTGATTTGTAAGCGTGCTGCTTTCCAGTTAGAGACATGGTGAACCCATTTCTTCAAAACCTCGAGCCACCCCTCCAAAAATTCCTCTTTTGACCTCTTACAAGGCGACTCAAAACGATGTCGCCAAGCCGACACACCTCTCCCTATAGCTTGTTACCCTACTTGCTCGCAGCTAAGCAAGCTGCACCATCCTGTACAACAAAACTGTACGAAACAAGTCCAAGGGGGCTTTTTATGGCACCACTGAGCCAAGAAGAACGCACGCCGAACTTACCATCCAAAATACTTCTCAGAGACCAAAACTTATTGCTCGTTTTTGCAGCGACGCTGGTGGTGACCTCGAGCGTCACCGCCATCACCCCCGCTTTCCCTAACGTCGTGGAGCAGCTCGGCGTCTCGGCGGGCGCGGTCAGCTTAATCGTTACGGCGTATACCTTGCCCGCCATCGTCCTCACACCTCTCTTGGGCGTTTTCGCCGATAGGCACGGACGCAAGCGGGTCTTAGTCGCCTCGCTCCTCGTCTTCGGGCTCGCGGGCGGCGCGTGTTTCTTCGCGGACAACTTCAACCTCTTGCTCGCCCTGCGCTTTATCCAGGGCATCGGCGGCGCGGCGCTGCTCTCGACGAACATCACGATTATAGGCGACCTCTACGAAGGGGTCTCGCGCAGCAAGTCGATGGGCTACAACGCAACGGTCAACGGCTTCGGCACGACGCTCTACCCGGCGTTGGGCGGCGCACTCGCGCTCATCGGCTGGAACTATCCCTTCTTAATTCCCGCTGCCGCCGTTCCGGTTGGGCTGCTGCTCATTCCCTTTCTGAAAATCCCCGAGCCTAAAAATAAGCAGAAGCTCAGCCACTACCTCCGAGGCGTCGAAGAGGTTACCCGTCACCGCGAGGTCATCGGGCTCTTTATCTTGACAATCGGCGACAACATCGCGGTGGTTGGGGCGCTTTTTACCTACTTACCGCTCTACCTAGAGAATACGTACGGCGCGTCCGCGCTCCTCGCGGGGATTGCGATTTCGGTGTGGGCGGCGAGTTATTCGCTCGGGACGACGTTCATCGGCAAACTCACGGAGCAGACCTCGCCGAGGCTGCTCATTAAGGTTGCGTTCGCACTCAGCGCCTTGACGATGGTGACGCTTCCTCTTTTCGGCAGCGCTTTGTGGACCTTTGTACCCGTTGCGATGCTCGGCATCGCGCACGCGCTCCACTTGCCTAACTCGCAAACGCTCCTGACCGACGCCGCGCCGAGTGGCTATAGGGGTGCGCTCGTCGCTTTTCAGACGATGGTCAAGCGCGTGGGCGAAACGACAGGACCCCTGCTCATGGCAGGGGTCTACAGCGCATTTGGCGGCGCGGCGGTCTTTTTTGTGGCGGCAGTCGTCGGGCTCTTGATGGTGGCAGTGGCGACGCTGCTACTAAAATCTTAGAGTTTAGTTGAATCTCAGCGCGTCAGGCTGGCGAGGGGTGAGTCTAAACGACGCCGCCTCGTGCCTAGCGATTTCTAGCGCTTCTGCGAAATCGCGGGCGAAGACCAAGACCTTTTTATAAGGCTTGCGGCTGTACACGTCGTCCTTGCGGTAGAGGTTGATGGTGTAGGCTGTGTCCAAATTGAGGTTTCCCCAGATGCTCATAAGCGTCCTCCCGTTAGCTACCTCCATATTAAGAAGGATGGGGGCAGGCGGGAAAGCAAAAAGTCCACAACGGGGGTGTGAAAAAGCGCCAAAAAACCAAGGGGCTGTACAACCCCTTGCTACTCGTGGTCTCGAGCCCGGGAGTAACTCACGCCCTCACGCATCGTAAAAGTGCTGACCTCCTTGCGCGTAATCCTTGAGTAGTGATGCGGGCTTAAAGCGGACACCGTGCTGTTGCTCCAACTTCTCGAGCCTCATCACCGCTTCACCCAACCCGGTGCGGTCCAAGTACCAAAAAGGTCCACCCAAAAAGGGCGGAAAGCCGAGACCGAAGACCGCGCCCACATCGCCATCTCGAGGCGAACGCAAAGCACCTCTTCTTCCAGACAGCGCACCGCCTCGTTGATCATCACCAGAGACAAGCGTTCTTGTACAGTCTCTTTGCCGAACTGCTTGCGCCCCGAACCGCCAAAGAATTTGTAAATCTCCTCGTTGACCTCTTTGCTCTTCTTGCCCTCTTCGTACTTGTAAAAACCCTGCTTATTTTTGCGTCCTTTGTAGCCCGCCTCGACGACATCTTTACCTTTAGAACTCAGGTTGACACCGCGCTCTTCCAAAAAGGGACGCATGACCTCGTTGATCTTCGCGCCGACGTCGATACCGACCTCATCTAAAAGTTTAATCGGACCGACGGGGAAGCCAAAGTCCTTCATCGCCTTGTCAATCTCTTGGATGTCGCCGCCCTCTTCTAACATGACCAACGCCTCATTCATGAAGAGCGAGAGGATGCGCGTGGTGTAGAAGCCGGGCGCGTCGCCCACGACGACGACGGTTTTGCCTTGCTCCAACCCTGCCTGAAACGCTGTTCCCAAAACCCAATCGGGCGTCTTGTCGGTCTTGACGATTTCTAAAAGAGGCAACTTCTGTACGGGAGAAAAGTAGTGCATTCCTACGACTTGTTCAGGACGTTTCGCTTTTGCAGCCACCTCTTTGATCGGAATCGAAGAGGTATTCGTCGCAAAGACGAGGTCTTCTTTCGCGACCTCTTCGACTTCACTCAGAACCTTTTGCTTGAGATCGACATCTTCCAAGACCGCTTCGATGACCAGGTCAACCCGGTCGAACAAGTCGTAATCCTCCACAGGCGTGACGCGCTCAGAGATGAGGTCGCGCTCGAATTCGCTCCGTCCCTTGCCGACGCGCTTCGAGAGGTCTTTCCAGATCGTTCCCTTGCCCTTCGCCGCCATCTCGAAATTTTGGTCTTTCAAGAGAACCTCGTGCTCGCCCTCCGCGCTCACCTGCGCGATGCCCGCGCCCATCAGCCCTGCGCCCAACACGCCAACCTTTTGAATATGCTTAGCGTCGTCCTTATACGGGTTCTTCTCCGAGGCATTTTTAGCGAAGAAGAGGTGAACTAAAGCCTTGGACTCGGACGTGAAGACGAGTTCGGCGAAGTTGTCCGCTTCGGCTTGGAGCCCCGCTTTCATTCCTTTTTCCTGCCCGGTGCGCACCGTTTCGATGATTTTGGGCGGGGCGGGATAGTTACCGCGCGTGCGCTTTTGGACGTTCTCTTCGGCTTGTCGGTAGACAATTCTACTGAGCGGAGTACGCTCCAAGAGCTTGTCACGCCAGCCTTGCGAGTTACGCCTGGGTGTCAGCTTACCTAGAAGAAGCCCTTGCGCCGCCTCTTTCGCAGCGCGGAGGAGACCCTGCGGGTGTATAAGGGCGTCTACTAAGCCCATCTTTCTAGCAGGCTTGGCGTAGATGTTTTTGCCGGTGAGGATCAGCTCGAGCCCCTTCTGCACTCCGACTAGTCGCGGCAACCGCTGACAGCCGCCGAGCCCCGGCAAGAGCCCCAGGTTGACTTCGGGCAGAGCGAACTTCGTCTTCTCGTGCTCCGAGGCGAGGCGGTACGAGCAGGCGAGGATGAGTTCTAAGCCGCCCCCCACTGCTGGACCGTGCACCGCCGCCACGACAGGTTTGCTCAGATTTTCTAAACGGTTGAAGAGATCGTGTCCCTCTTCGATGAGCCTTTTGACCTCTTCGGGCGTTTGGAACTCTCTAAACTCTTCGATGTCCGCGCCGACGATGAAGGAGTCTTTTTTGCGGCTGTACAGCACGGCGGCTCGGATGTCGCGCTCTTGCTCGAGCCTGTCCAACACCTCGCCAAACTCGCGCATCGCCGCTGTGGAGAGCTTGTTGACCTTTTCGGGTCCGTCTAGGTAGATGGTCGCGATGCTTTTATCTTTTTGCGCGTCGAAGTCGATGTCGAAGTGCGTCATGCTTGCCCCCCGTTACTGTTCGGATTTGCGGTATAGCTGCCGCCCTCGTAACGTTCCAACAGCATCGCGTGACCTAAACCGCCCGCCGCGCACGCCGTCACAAGGGCGATCTGCTTGTCCTCGGCGTGAAGGCGGTGCGCTGCCGTGGTGACGAGCCGCGCGCCCGTCGCGCCGAAGGGATGTCCTAAGGAGAGTGAACCGCCCCAGGGGTTGATTTTGTCCATATCCACATCACCGATGCGCTTGTCTCGCCCTAACTTCTCCTTGGCGAACTCGTCCGACTCGACTGCGGTTAAGACAGCCAAAACCTGTCCTGCGAACGCCTCGTGAAATTCGATCACGTCCACGTCATCAAAGGTGATGCCCGCCGCGTCGAAAACCTGGGGCATCGCGTACGCCGGACCCAAGAGGAGTTCGTCCTTGGGGTCTTGCGCGACGAACGTGTAGTGGCGCAGATAGGCGGCGGGCGTGTAGCCGAGGGCCTCCGCGGTCTCTTCCGCCATCAGCAGCGTCGCCGCCGCACCGTCCGTAAGGGGCGAGGCGTTGCCTGCGGTGACGGTACCGAAGGGTTTGACGAAGACGGGTTTGAGGGTGGAGAGCTTTTCCAAACTCGTATCTGCCCGGAAGGTGTTGTCGTGCTCTAAAGGCTTGAACTTGGGCGGCACAGCGGTAGGCAGGAGTTCGGGGTCTAGCTTGCCCTCTTCGGTCGCCTTCGCCGCCGCGTGGTGCGAGCGGAGCGCGTACTCATCTTGTGCCTCACGCGAAACGCCGAACGCTGCCGCGAGCTTGTCCGCGCTTTCGCCCATCACCTCACCCGTGGAGTATTCGGAGACGGAGGGTGCACTCGGCAAGAGGTCGCTCGGAGATAAACCTTGCAAAAACTTGCGGAAGTCCAGCGGATTTTTGTACTTCTGCGTCTCATAGAGCCGCTTGCGCATGTCCTTGTCGAACTGCGGCGGCGCGTCCGAAAGGGTCTCGACGCCGCCCGCGATGACGATGTCCGCTTGGCCGGTGCGGATGAGGTCCGCGCCGCTCGCAATCGCCTGATTCGCTGAAATACACGCCATCGTGACGGTGTGCGCGGGGACGCTCACGGGAAAGCCTGCGCCCAGCGCCGAATCTCTCGCGACGTTGCTGGTGCGGACGTTTTGCACCACCGTGCCCATGATGACGCGGTCTACTTTTTGAGGCTCGAGTTCGCTCCGCGTCAAGAGACCCTTTAGTACAGTGCGCCCGAGGTCGTACGAGATGAGGTCGAAGTATTCCGTGCCCGCCCGCATAAAAGGCGTGCGGCAGCCGTCTACGAGGACGACATTCCTGCCATTATTATTTTTCATACCTTATCGTACTTGTTTTAGGGGTTCGGCGGCGTGCTATGCGCCTTGTACTTTTAGATTCTCTTCTGCATCCTGCACTTCGACGGTGTCGCCCCCTAACCTCGTCACCACCGCGAGCGTCACGATAGGAACGCCGACCTCTTGGAGCGCCTCACGCCCCCCCTCAAAGGATTTCTCGATGACGCAGCCGATACCCAAAAGGTCCGCGCCGCACTGTTTGATGAGGTCCACGAGGGCGACGAGCGTTTTCCCTGACGCCAAGAAGTCGTCAATTAAGAGGACCCGGTCATCCTGGTGCAGATATTCAGGAGAGATAATGAGCTTGGTCACGCCGCCTTTAGTATGGCTCGGGGCTTCGGCTTCATAAACGCCATCTGCCATCGTGATGGGGCGCGTCTTTCTCGCGTAGACAACGGGGACGCCTAGCGCGATGCCCGTCGCTAACGCCGGAGCGATACCGCTGACCTCTGCTGTGACGATTTTGGTAACGCCCGTGACCTCTTCTGCGTAGAAGCGCTCCACGAACGCTTTACCCATCTCGAGCGTCAGGTCGGGCTCGAGCCGGTGGTTGATAAACCCGTCGACCTTGAGAATGCCGCTCCCTAAATGTTGCCCCTCTGCCCGGATGCGTTCGACCAGCCTTTGCATACGCCCTCCTCATGACCTCTTTGGAGCATCTTATCGTGAAAACAGCAATGAGCAATGAGCAAAAACCTTTAGACTCATTGCTCATTGCTTTCAACTCGTTGCTGCTTTTAACGGAACGCTGACGAAACGCGCCCCCATAAAGAATAGCGGTAGTCGAAGTCTCGAGACCTCATAGATGCTTTATTTGGAGCGCCTCGAGAAAGGAGGCAGGTCCTTACCTCTGTCCACCCTCCGCTTAGATTCAAGTAACGGCTCACCGAGCCATAAGGAGTTACCTTTAGATGACACGACGAAAACGCTTCCCTGTCATAGCGCTGCTAGGACTCGCGCTCACCGTTCTGGCTGCCTGCACGCAAGAACAAGAAGACTTCCGCACCTCCGACGAGGTGACACTGCAAGTCGCCGCGATTCCGGCGCAGGTCACGAAAGTGACGCTCGAGTTTGACGGAAAAAGCTATACCGCCGATATGGGCGCGGGCGCGGCGAGCCTTACGCTCAGCAACCTCGAGCTAAAAGACACCACCTTTACCTCGCGCGGCTTGGACGCTGAGGGCACCGTGCTCTATAAGGGCGTCGAGACGAAAGGCGTTACAGAAGACACCGACACCATCAAGTTGACCATGAACCGCCTCACGAGCGACGTGAAAGTCAACCTCGCGGGCACAGTGGCTGGCGAGACGCTCAAGGCGACAGTCGGCGGTGTGGTGCAGGGGTTGGGTAGCAACCTTACGCTCACCGGCGTCAAGACGGGCGCAGACCAGACCCTCATCATCGAAGGTTTTGACGGCGGCGCGCGTATGCGCCAAGGCAGCGCGAGCTTCGACCTCTCCGAAACGACTGCCGCTGTCAGCGTCACCCTCACCGCGCTCGGCACCGACAACGTCGCGCCAAACGTGCCGAGGCTCAGCGCACCTGAAACTGTCACTGAAGGTGAAAGCTTCACCCTCAGCGTCGCCGCGAGCGACACCGACGGCAACTTGGCGAGCCTCAAAGTGGAATGGGGCGACGGCAGCGACGCGAGCACCGCGACGATCAGCGGTAGCGCCGCCAACGAAGCCTTCACGCATACTTACGCCGCCGCAGGACCACAAAAGCCTACCGTCACCGTAACCGATGCGAAGGGCGTCTCGGCGCAAGCTAGCGTGACCATCGACGTCAAAGTCGCCGAGGTACCAGACGACACCGACGTGACCATCGAAACGGGCAAAGAGGCACGCCTCGTCACCGTGACCGCCACGGACGTGCCCGCAGAAACGGCGGAGGTTGAAGCCACTATCACAAATGATGAGGGCGAAAAGACGGTTTTCGGTCTCTCCAAAGACGGCGCAACCTGGCGCGGCTCGGCGGAACTCCTGAACGACACGGCATATAGCGTCGTCTTAAACCACGACGGCGAGAAGAGTGATGCCAAGACCTTCGAGCTGGACGACGGCACAGACGACTTTAGCGTCACCGTGTCGCTCGGCGCAACCGGCAGCGCGAACC
Organism: Trueperaceae bacterium; assembly: GCA_965213925.1. Taxonomy (GTDB): domain Bacteria; phylum Deinococcota; class Deinococci; order Deinococcales; family Trueperaceae; genus CBDBZX01. The sequence goes on along the minus strand of OZ243927.1, from coordinate 1,569,587 downwards.
GTGCGCCCGTCGCGGTAGACGATATCGTGACGCTCTATACGAACGACGGCACCTGGACGTTCAACCCGGTTGACGCGAGCGGTACCGACACAACGCTCGGTAGCGGCGCTGACACCGACGCGGACGGCGACAGCTTAACTATTGTCCGCTTCACGCAGCCAGAGGTCGGTAGCCTTACCTTGAGCGGCAACACCTTCACCTACGACGTACCGACGAGCGAAGCCAGAACCTCGTTCACCTACGTTATCTCTGACGGGAACGGCGGCGAAGCGACGGGGACGGTTAAGTTAGACACCTTCACGGGCGCGCCTTTAGGCGGCTAAATCCTTCCCGAACTCACCTCGAGCCTCGCAAAACGCTCCAAGACCGCTGCACTTTCGTGTGGCGGTTCTTTTCTTTGTTGGAGCAGGGACAAAAAGGAACGGAAGAGGTCGCTCGAGCCCCTCCGAAGACGTCGTCTACCACGCCTATCCGCAAATGAAGCTCGCATCACTACGAAAACACGTGAGCGCGCCGTGAAAGTGCGTCTTTCGAGGCTGTCGACCTTGAGCTTAAAGGCTTCGGCTAACGGTTCGGCAGCTTTTTATAAGCTCACAATGGAGGCGTTCCTCAGGCGACATCTACGCCGTAACGCTCGAGGAATGCTCCCTCATTACACTTAAACTTATGCACCCAAAGACCTCAGGCTTTGTTATCCGCGTCCGCTGGTCCGATGACGTGAACGGCGCGCCGCACATCACCCTACAAAACGTCAACACGAAAGAGGTACTCACGCTGAGCAGTTGGACCGCCTTGCTCGAAGCGCTTCAGCAGCCCCCCGAGTCCTACTCCGCGGGCGAAGACGACTAAACCCCCCCTCAACCGAATACTCAGATAGGCGCGCGACACACCGCGCGTCTTTATCTTTGTGCTCCCATGTCATTCCTACGTCACCCTACTTCGAACTATGAACGTTTTTAAGAAGGACCCGAGTGAGACGGGACGAGCGCCCCAAAGCCGGAACGCCTACGTAACGCTCGGATGCGCACAATACAACCCGGAGGCCCTGAATGATTCAACGACATCTCACTCCCTCTCATCCCACTAGCACACACGCTCCCTGCGGACACCCTCTATGAAAAAATTTCTTCTTTTATCCCTTCTTATTCTCGCCGCTTGTAACCAGGCGGCGCTTCCCGAAACGAACGTCGATAACGAAACGCCCGAAGGACGCACTAACCGTTTGCTGAGTCACGAGACGCTCGAGGTCAACCTCCAAGTCAACCCCAAAACGGGGCAGCTCGAGACGTTGAGCACCTCGTCACTGGGCGCGCAAGCAGCCCCTATCAATTTGCAGCCCTCTTCAAAAGGACTCGTGGACAAGGGCGGCGTGCGTTACCTCTACGGCACGTTCGACGTTACGAACACCTCCAGCGAGACCTTGGAGAACCTCTCCTTTTACGCGCTCTCCACCACGCGCACCCTCGGCGGCACGGCGATGTCGAACCTCTTGGACGCGAATAGCCAAGCCGTCACCGACCCCGCCTTCGCCCGCACCATCTTGCCGACGCACCGGATGCGCGACAACAGCGGCATCCTAGTCGTCAAGGCGGACGAGGCGGACTTTCAGGGCTACAGCGCCGCGCAGGTTGCGCAGGTGCAAGACCAGCTCGGCGTGGGGCGCAACGTCTTGGATTACGGCTTCTCCGCGCGCAACGAAGCGGGCACGCGCCCCATCGCGCCCGGCAAAAAAGGCTCCGTGACCTTCGCCATCAAGTTCCCCTACGAGCCGAGCGACTCGGCGGATTACCCCTTCTCCTTCACGCTCTCTTTCGCCATCGTCGATGACGCGGCGCGGCAAATCACGAGAAGCGCCGAAGAGAGTCCGAACAGCGCCAATGACGTGTGCAGACGGGCACAAGAGGTTGGCGCAGGGCGCGTTGTCGTCATTGGGAACGAGCCGAGCAGTGCACCTTGTGACCTTGTGCGTTTAGGCGATATTAAAGTCGCGACTGCGACGGGTACGCTTCCCGCAAAGTACCTTTTAGGCGACGGTCCCGGCGCAGCTATTCCCGACTTGCAGGTGAGCGAAACGCGCTTAGTGTATACGGAGCAAAATGGCGGTGAGAGTGCGCAAACGCTCACCTTACGCAACTTCGGCAGCGGCGCACTCACCGTCAGCAGCTTGGACCTCTCGAGCGACGCCGACTTCCGTATCGCCAGTGCAGCCCTTCCCCTTACCCTCCAGCCCGGTCAAATGAGCGACGTGAGCGTGACCTTCACGCCGAGCAGCTTAGGACCTAAGGGCGCGCGCTTAGATATTCAGAGTAGCGACGCAGATAGCCCCAACATCAGCGTCTCGCTGCGCGGCTTGAGCGTCAAAGGGACGGGCGGCAGCAATGAGCCTTCCTTGCAGTGGATTTTAGATGCGTTAGATATTGACGTCAACGCGGGCGACCCCGACCCGAGTAACAACGCGGTGCCGACGAGCGACCTCTTGGGCGATGAAGTTAAAGCGCAACGCTTTGTCAAGGCGGGCTCCGGGCTCGTCACGGTCGAGACGCTCGCCGTGTTCGGTCCCGACAGAAACAGCCCCGTCACCACCTTCGGTTGGTACGAAGCGGGCGACGCGAGCAGCATCACCGACCTCTTCGACGTCACCAATTCGCCCAAGTCTAACGCGCAGCGTTTACTCCCTCCCGTCGAAGGCGACACCAGCTTCGACCCCGGCAGTAAAGAGTTTGGCATCGTCTCGAGCTGGCCCTTCTTCAACAACCGCAAGCTCTACAGCGAAGACACCCTCAACACCTTCTCTGGCGCGGTTCCCCATCATGTCCGCGTCTACCCGCTGCCCGGCGAAGATAACGCTTTTGTTATCGCCACCGAAGAGCACATCAGCGGCTTCGACTACCAGGACATCGTCGTGATTCTGCGCAACGTGAAACCCGTCGCTCTGCCCGAGCCTGTCGGCTGCGCCCCCATCTCCCCGCTGCTCTGCAACGAAATTGCGGTCAGCTTGCCCTACAACCTCACCTTTAGCGGCAACGAAGGCAAGTTAGAAGATAAAAACGGCGTCGGCACGGGCTTCACAATGGTAGACGCGCCCTCCTCTCCTCTTACCACCCCGAGCAACCCGCAGCTTCCCGGCTACGAGCCGAGCAAACTGAGCGTCGCGAACGGCGACCTCACCTTCACCACGACGAAGGGTATCCAGTACGTGGAGCCGAGCACCAGCAGCGACACCAACTCGCAGGTCAACGCGCTGGGCGTCGGTGTAGACGCGAGCACGAAGCTTCGCATTGAAACGACTCTTGCCGACCTCAGCTTCCCGAGCAGCGCTCAGTATCAGCAGGCCGGTCTCTGGTTCGGCTTAGACGAGGATAACTACGTCAAGCTCGCCGTGATCAATGGCAGCGGGGACCAGGATTTCGTCCAGTTCGCCCGCGAAGCAAATGCGGTAATGACGGATGATGATCAGGTCAACTCCGCACAGTTTGGCGCGAACGGTAGAAACGTCAAGCTCACCCTCGAGCTAGACCCCGCGACCCGCCAAGCGACGGCGTCCTACAGCGTTGACGGCGGCGAAGCGGTGCGCTTTGGAAGCCTCGAGCTGCCCGAAACGCTCTTCGCAGGTCAAGCTGTCGGGGGCGATACGGTCAGCTTCGCGGGCATCTTCGCCACGCACCGACGCGCCACTAGCGCCATGACCTTCTCCTTTACTGACTTTAGCGTGGAGCAGCCTAAAACCTTGGAGCCTAGTGGCACGCTCAGCTTAGAGAACCGCGACTGGACCTCTGAACAGATTTCCGCCGAAGCGAAGGGTCACTTCGACAACTGGCTCGCCTTTAACCGCATCACCAGCGATCAGGACAACCCCCGCTTTCACGATGAGGTCACGCTGCGTCTCAAAAACCCCTCGGATGAGGTCTTGAAAGTCTCGAGCTTGATCCTCGCCAACAACACGAACAACGCCGCAGGTCTAGCGGCGTACAGCCTCCCGAACGGTGAAGCGCCGAGCGTAGAGAATCCTTTAGAGATCGCCGCGAAGAGCTTCTACGACCTTACGGTGGCGTTCACCTACCCGCGCACGAGCGGCAGCAACGAAGTCGTGAGAGCGCAACTTTTGATCGGCTCGAGCGACCCCATTACTCCAAACCGCACCGTCCAACTCGGCGGCTCCTGGCAGATTCAAGAGGAGGGCGGCAACGAGCCTAACGTAGAGGAGATCGTCCGCGCCTTCGGCTTCGGCACCACCATCTTGAATCCTGGCGAAAAACTCAACAACCAAGGACGCATCGAGACGATCGGCGAAGAGGTGCTCTCGCCCTTCTGGGAACGCGCCGACGAGAGTCGACCCGTCTACGTCCGCCAGCTCGCGGCGTACCACACCTGCTGCAGCAACACGGCGTCCGTTTACTTACAGCCCGACATCGACTCGGGTAACACGGCGAAGTTCTTCACCCATAACGGCAAAGACGCCCAGTCTTTCTTGCCCCTCATGAGCGGCAGCAACAGCAAACCCGCGCAGGGCACGAAAACACCGCCTAATACCCGCTTCGGTTTCAAGAGCGACCCTGAATGGAGCGACCCACGCCGCAACAACAAGAGCAAGGACGACTGCTCGGCGGGCTCGGGCACCTGCGGTCATCACATGCGCTTTTGGCCCGTACGCGACCTCAACGGCGCTCTCGTCCCTGACGCTTATCTCATGGTGATGGACTACGCGGGCATCAACTACGACTTCAACGACAACGTCTACTTCATCAGCAACGTCAAGCCTGCGCAATAACGTCTTTGTAACGCCGGCGTAACGCCTAACCCTACATTCTATAGAGGCGGTGAGTCACCCTCGCCGCCAAGGAGTTCTGATGAATCACACGCAACGAACGAAACTCGTCTTGCTCACCACGCTGCTTTTCACGTTAGCCGCCTGTAATTTCGGCGGACCGAGGCCTCCTCGAGATAACGTCACCCTCTTAAACGAAAACATCAACATTCTCTTCCAGATCGACGAGGATAATGACATCAAAGCCTCCGCTATGCCGGACGGTCTCTCCTCACAAGCGCTGGATTTTAGCCTCGTCAGCACCTCTAAAGGTCTGACTGACAAGGGCGGCACGCGCTACCTTTACGGCACCTTCAAGGTCACGAACAACTCCGACCAGACCTTCGGTAACCTCTCCTTTTACGCGCTTAGCACAGGACGCGCCTTGGGCGGCACCGCGCTCGGCTCCCTGAAAAACGCACGCAACGAAGCCATTACCGACCCGACCTTAGCCCGCACGATCCTCCCGACGCACCGCATGGAGAGTAATAGCGGACGTTTAGAAGTCAAGTCCGACGAAGCCGACTTTCAAGGTTTGAGCGACGCGCAAGTGAACGCAGCGCAGCGTCAACTCTCCGCCGGGAGCACCGTTTTAGGCTACGGCTTTAGTGCTCGCAACGCGCAAGGTGGACGCGCCATCGCCCCAGGGCAAACAGGCTTTGTTACCTTCGCCGTCAAGTTCCCTTTCGACCCCAACAGCTCCGCCGAGTACCCCTTCGCCTTCACACTTTCGTTCGCCGCCGTAGATGGCAGCGTACGCCAAGTCACCCGTAGCGCCGAAGAAAGCGCTAGCAGCGCGAGCGACGTGTGCGCAAGAGGTGACGCTATCAACGCCGAGCGCGTCGTTATCATCGGTCAGCGCCCCAACAACGCCCCTTGCAACCTTACGCTTCTTACCAATGTCAAAACTGCTATTGCAACAAACGGCGAAGAGGCTGTCTATTTACTCCCAGACGCACCCACTACGTCCGATATCGACGTTAAAGTCAATTTTCAGTTAGACACCGCCCCTGTCCCTAGCGGCTTTGTGAAAGACAGCGGTCAAGCCTACGGCGCACAAGCTAGCGGAACCTACGGCTGGCTCAAACTGAGCAACGGTCAGCCCGTCGACGCCTCCGGCGCAGCCCGCGACCGCGACCGCTCAGGTATCGCCCAAGAACTCGATACCGTCGTGCACTTACAGCGCGGCGACTGCTGCGACAGCGGCTTCACGAATGAGGTTTACTGGGAATACGCGCTGCCGAACGGCACCTATCAGGTCACGGTCAGTGCGGGCGACGAGCCAGCGAAAGAGGTCAAAGCAGGCTTTCCTAATGCGTACGACAGTAAGCACACCCTCAACGTCGAAGGCGTCCCCGCACTTTCTAAGTTCCAAGCGGACAGTGACAACGAGTTCGAGCAGGGCACCGTCGTCGTCCAAGTCGAAGACGGCAAGCTCACCGTTGACGCGGTAGGCGGTATCAATACAAAAATTAACTACGTCGAAATCAAGTCCACCGGTACTAGCGCAACCCAGCGCCCCTCTATCATTAGCGTTGACCCCACGAACGGCGCAACCGACCTCTCACCGAACACCGCGACCGTGACCGCAGGGCTCAGCCTTCCTAACGGCGGCGTAGCGCTCTCGACCTTAGGCGGCAACGTCACGCTGACCAACCTGGACACCGGCGCAACCGTCGGTGGCACGCCCGACACGAGCGGCGGCGCGGACACCGTCAGCTTCAAGATCGACCCGGACGAATTGCCTTTAGACGAAAACACTAGTTACCGCTTCAGCGTCTCGAGCGACGCAGAAGATGAGTCAGGCGCGGCGTTTTTGCCCTTCGTGAGCACCTTCACCACAGGCACGCTCAATACCAACGCCGGTCCGGTTGCCTTCAACAAAACCGTTGTGGATGAGGGGCAGAAGTTCACCAGCGTTACCATCGGTCCCGATGGCAAGCTCTACGCCAGCACCGCCTTCGGCTCCATCTACCGCTACAAGATTGAGCGGGACGGCGACTTGACCGAAGAGCGCGTCATCGACACGGTCAAGAAGGCTAACGGCGGCGCGCCCCGCACCATCATCGGCTTGACCTTCGACCCTAACGCGACGAAAGACAACCTCATCTTGTGGGTCTCGGACAACGTCACCTACATGGGCTCCCCTGATGTTCCCGACTGGACGGGCAAGATTGCCAAACTTACTGGCTCGAACTTGCAGAACTACGAAGCGGTCATCGAAGGTCTACCCCGCTCAGTACGTGACCACGAAACGAACTCCATCGCCTTCGGTCCTGACGGCGCACTCTACGTAAGCCAAGGCAGCAACAACGCGATGGGCGCACCCGACGGCGCGTGGGGCAACCGCGAGGAGCGTCTCTTGAGCGCGGCGGTGCTCAGACTCGATTTAGATAGTCTCCCCTCGAGCCTCCCCTTGAACGTCAAAACCGCTGAAGGCGGCAACTACAACCCGTTCTCCAATCGCGCCCCCCTCACGGTCTACGCCTCGGGCATCCGCAACGCCTACGACCTCGTCTGGCACTCCAACGGACGCCTCTACGTCCCCACAAACGGCTCTGCCCCCGGCGGCAACGCGCCCGCTACACCGAGCACGCTCCCCGCGTCCTGCAAAAATCGCATCGACAGCGACCGCTTAGGCGCGTATACCCGCACGGACGTTCCTCGTATCGACAACAACTCTCAGCGCGAGTTGGACTACCTCTTCCGCGTCTCCGAAGGGCGCTACTACGGACACCCCAACCCGGCACGCTGTGAGTGGGTCTTGAACGCGGGCAACGTCAAGTCCTCGAACGACCCCTTCGAAGCGAACGACTATCCCTTAGGCACGAAGCCCGACCGCAACTACGACGCGGATGGCGTCTTCAACGCAGGCTTGAGCGCCTCCGCGAACGGCGTCATCGAGTACATGAGCGACACGTTTGGCGGCGCACTCAAGGGCAAGCTCCTCAACGTGCGCTACAGCAAAGAGCGCGACATCCAGACCTTCTCGTTGGGTAGCGACGGCAGCGTCACGAAGCGTGTTACAGGCACGGACTCCAACATCGACGGCTTCAGCGGCTTCAACGGTCCCCTGGACATCGTCGAAGACTTGAACAACGGCAACCTCTACATCGCTGACTTCGGTCCGCAGTCACTGGGCGTCGCAGGGAGAATCGTCCTGCTCACACCGAAAAAGTAAGGCTAAAGGGACGCCCAAATTTCTTGAGCGTCCTCTCATTCTCTTATTAGTGAGTTTTCTTACAATTGAACTAAAGGAGCAACACGATGATTCAAACTCTCTTTATCGCAGCTTTGACCATGCTTCCTGCGTTTGGGTACATAGGCAGCGCAAGCGCTAACACCTTGAACGACAACCCGAGCACCGAAATGGTCCTTACCCTCGCCGAGATGCTGAGCGGGCGAGAGGTTGACGGCGGCGCAGACACTCAAGCGGAAAACGCGCGAATCTTCTTGTGGGAGATGCAGCGCCCCGGCGTCTTGTCGAGCTGCGTCTTCCTCCGAATGGACGACGCGGTTGAGAACGCAACGTTGGACCGCGAAACCGCCGTCCTCTTCCTAGCCGACTTAGTGGACGGCACCGACAGCCTCACCTCTTGTGGCGCGGCTGAGGTTGCGAAGGCTGAAGCGCACTTAGAAGCGTTGGGGCTCGAGCTACCCGCCGCCGACGCCCTCACCACCCAAGGCACCTTTGACGTAGACAGCTTGCTCAGAGAAGCCAAAGACCAGCGCGGCAGTCTCAAAAACGCCTTCGAGCGCAACAACCGCTAACTCGTAGGGGCACCCTGTATATCACTGTACGAATCGCCCTATGCAACTCAATCTCTCTCAAAACGCAAGGAGCGCCGTCATGAAAAAGTCCAAAAAACTCCTCGCCTTTCTGTTTTTCACCGCTGCGCTGTTCACCGTTTGTGCGCAGCTTAGTATGGCGAACGCGGGGTTGTTCTAACGCTTAGTTTTACGAGAGGACATCACAAGAAGTTGAATGGAAGACCGCCTTCTCGGAGGAGGTCTTTTTCAGTGCTGAACCTGCGCGGGTGACGATAGCGAATTCTGTTAAACTCGTCAAGAATGTAGTAGAGCCCAACTGAGATAGAGATTGCGAAATCTCGAGCCTTCTGTAGAGCGGCTTTTGACAGATACCTTCAGGAGTACAAGTGAAGCATCCCCTTAGGATCAAAGACTTCAACCTCTTGCTGGCGACGCGCCTCTTCGAGAGTTTAAGCGTCGGCTTTTTCGAAGTGCCGCTCATCTGGTGGGTGCTCACGACCACAGGTAACGAATCTCTCGTCGCTGTGGTTGCGTTTGTGGGCACGTCAGCGTATCTAGTGGCGTCGCCCTTCGGCGGCGTTTTAGCAGACCGCTACAGCAAGAAAACGCTGTCCATCAGCATGTTACTCGTGGACGCTTCACTCACGGGCGTCGCCGCTGCGCTCTTTTTGCTTGGCTCACTGAGCCTACCCGTCGCACTGGTTCTCCTCACGATTACTAACGTCGCAACGGCGCTAAGAGGTCCGGCGCTCAGCGCGCTGCTCCCACTTATCTTGCCGAAAGAGAGCTATCAGAAGGGCAACGCGGCGATGGGTCTTTCGACCTCCTTGGCGAACCTCTCCTCCTTCGCGGTGGCAGGTCTAGCGAACGCCGCGTTCGGCGCGGGCGGAACGCTCTTGATTTGTGTAGGCTTATTGCTGGCGGCGAGCATCATTCTCGTGTTCTTGCGCGAGCCAACACGGTCCGCTGCTAAGCAAGTCCAAGAGGAATCAGTAGAAGAGGTCACGGAGTCCGAGGGCGGCTTTGTTGAAGGGTTTCAGGTTATCTGGGGCAACTCGCTCCTCCTCGCTATCATCGGCACGGCGGTCGTTCTCAACTTTCTCGTCGCGCCGCTCACCGTCCTCGCTGCACCTTACGCCCAACTTTTAGAGGCAGGCTCAGCGGGTTACGGCTACCTCAGCGCGAGTTTTGTCGGCGGGCAGTTCTTAGGCTTTTTCCTTATGAATTTCTTTCAAGTCCAGCGACCTCTCACCGTGCTCGTGGCGGGAACGCTCACGGGTGCGCTCTGTCTGGTTGGCGTCGCGCTCTCGCCGCTGCTTCTACTCTCCCTCGTCGCATTAGCCATCTTCGGCGTAGCCTCAGCGCTGATGACCATTCAAGTTCAGACGATTTTGCAAGAGAGCGTCAGCGATGAGCTTATGGGGAGGGTGTACGGGCTTTTTATGGCGTTGGTACGCGGAGCGCAGCCCGCAGGCTACGCGCTGGCGGGTGGGGCGTTAGCGCTATTCTCAGTTCGCGCCATCTTTTTCGGTATGGGTATTCTGATGGCTCCTCTGGCGCTGACCTGGTTGCGCTCGGCGGTGAGAGACCCTCTCGAGAGCCCCGGAACTGTTGAGGGTGGTAAAGCGTGAGGCTCGAGCCTCCCATCTAAAGGGTTTGTTAAAACTTATCCTTGCATCATCCCCGAGAACCCAAAGTCGTCAATATTCTTTTTTACTCAGCGCGTTCGTGACCAGATAATACCTGCTGGGGTACACTGCCCTCCATGAGCATCAAACCCGACTGGTGGATTCGTGAGCAGGCATTACAAGGCATGATTGACCCCTTCGAAGACCGCCTCGTGCGCGAGGGCGTCATCTCGTACGGGCTCTCGTCATTTGGCTACGACCTCCGCGCCGCCCCCGAATGGCGCATCTTCGTGAACGCCTTTAACACGCTCGTGGACCCCAAAACCTTCGACGTGAGAAGCCTCGTCGAGACCGAAGAGGACTTTTGTATCATCCCGCCCAACTCCTTCGTGCTGACGCGCTCGGTGGAGTATTTGCGCATCCCAACTGACGTGATGGTGGTGGCGCTCGGCAAGTCGAGCTACGCGCGGTGCGGCATCGTCGCGAACGTGACACCTTTGGAGCCGGGCTGGGAAGGACATGTGACGCTGGAGCTTTCTAATACGACGCCCCTGCCCGCCAAGGTCTACGCGAACGAGGGCATCGTGCAGCTTCTCTTTTTTCAGGGGGAGCAGCCCGAGGTGACGTATGCGGATAGGAAGGGGAAGTATCAGGGGCAGCGGGGGGTGACGCTACCTAAGTTGTAGCGCCTAAACTGTAACGTTTGAGTTGCGGGTTGAGACTCGCGTCCTAGCCTCCTCTCAACAAAGTCCCAATAACAAGCGCTGCTTACACTCTAGGACGCGCCGTAGCGCTGCAGCCGAACCCGCCTCAGTTTGTAGATAAGCGCGACAAGCACCAGCAAAGCGAACGGTAAGCCGAAGTTAATCACGCTAAATATTCTACTCGTCTCGGGTTTGGGCGGATAGATGTAGAAGCCCGTACTCCCTTGCGCTTCGCCTGCGGGTCCGTCAATTAAGAGGTCAAGCTCGAGCCAGCCGCCACTCTCCCACCCCCAAGTCTCTGCGCCGGGCAGCTCGAGCGGGTGGATAACAAAAAGCCCGTCTCGCACTTCGGGCGTGTAACGCGCCGTACTCATCTCACCTTGACGAGAAAGCGTCGCGTTTACGCGCACGTCGCTACTCGGCGAGATGCGCTCGCCCTCATAGCGGATGTCGAGCTTGAGGTACGGGTTATCGATGAGGCGTTGCCCGTCGCCACTAACGAGATAAGGTCCAACCTCTTCGCGGTGGATGAGGTGCTCTTCGGTGTTGATGATGCGCCCTAGCCAGTCCGTAGGGAGCCAGCTTGTAAGGGGAGCGGACAATGCGTAGGCGCAGCTAATCGCGACTAAGCTGAGAAGGTATTTCATGAGGTTCCTTTCGAACGCCCTTTCTTGGAAGGGGTAACGGGACGAAGAGGAGCGCGGTGCCGCCTAAGACGATAGCGAGGATGAGCACGCTGGGGAGAACCTCGAGCACCGAAGGTCCGCCCTGCTGCGTATGAATAGCGTAGGTTCGGCTTACCGTGCCGAGCGGACTTGAGAGGGTTAGCTCGAGCCCGTACATCCCTTCTTGATTTAGGGAGATCGCTAAGAGGTAGCCCGCATAAGAGGTCTCGCCGTCCGCGCTGCTCTCCGAGAGGTAGGGCACCGCTCCCTCGTACAAGGTGTCTTCGTACAGGGCGTCGCCCTCGTACCGAATCACCGCGTTCACCTGGGTCGAAGCTGGCGCAGTCTCTCTTCCATCCGAAAGTTGGACGAAGAGCTGCGCGTTACCCTGACCTGCACCCGCCATGTGAAAGTCTTCTAATACGCTCACGGTGTACGCATCCCAAGCCTCACGCCACGCGAGCGTATTGAAGCCGCTGTGGGCGTCCACGGCGTAGCCGCAGAGGACGAATAAGAGGGTAATGGCTAAGAGGGCGCAGCACGTGCACTCTCAAACCTAAGTGGCTGCGCCCTGAGTTTCACACGAAGTAGAGGTTGATGGAGCGGAAGTGGATAGGAGCGAGACGAGCAGCGCGACCGCCAGAGCTTGCGCGACGCTGCCCGTCCAGATGTAGGGCGTGTACCAGACGCCGCCGCCATAATCCGTGAGAAAGACAAACGCATAGAACGTCGCCCACAAGCTGAGCGCGACGAGCACGTTGAAGAGGTGGAACCTAACACGCTGTCGTGCGCTCGGCTTCAGAAGTGCGTAGAGCGCGTCGCAGAGCGCGCCGACGACGAAGAACACAGGAACAAGCGAGACGTCTAGCTCTAAGACCGAGCCGTAGAGCCCGTAGAGCGAGAAGAAGAGAGTGAACGCGCCCGCCGGCAATCTGAAGCGCAGCGTCAGCCAGGCGAGCACGCCTACCGTCGTCGCGGTCTGGATAATCACGCCTGAAATACCTAGCGTCTCCCCTATGTAATCGCTACGTGCGCGGTTCTCGCTCAGCATAAAGCCCGCGCTCGTGCCGAAGAGGTCCATCGCGACGAACGCCAAGATGTTGAAAAAACTCGCCCAAGCGATGAGCGCGGGCAAGAGGGTGAGAAACGAGGTCCACCATGAGGTCTTTTGCGATGTCTTCTGTGATGCCCCCTGCTCGAGCCCAGCCACCTCTCGCCGCCTATACGCAGCTTTGGCAGGTCCGACGCTGAGGAGCGCCCAGCCGAGGAAGAGCCCCAGATGCGTCGGGCTGTAAAGCGCCTCGTTATCGACCTCGAAGCCGAAGAGCGCGTGCCCGCCGAGGTCGAATACGCCCGTCACGCCGAAGATAAAAAGCCCTAGCGCCGAGAGCTTGTAGCCTGCCGGTAGCGCGTTCAACCCACTGAATCCCGCGCGCCGGTTGCTGAACGCCGTGCCGAACAGCCACAGCCCTAACGCCATAAGGCTCGCGTAGAAGAGCAGGTGGTACTCGCTCAGCACCGACTGATCCGGTCCGAACGAGGCGTGCGACCAGCCGTCTATGTAGACGCCCACCGCGACCAAAAACACGAAGAGCGTGTAGACCCAGTCGAACGCGAGCGTGCTAAGCGGGGTCAAATGAGCAGTTTGCGTTGCGGCGTTGCGCCGACTTGTGCGGGTGCGAGCAACCATAGAGACCTCCCCAAATATACAGGCGCGCGAGTGTTTCGGTAGATAGATTCAGTGTATCGTAGCGGATAGGGGACGTCAGATATAACCGAGATGATCAAAGCTGTTATTTTCGACCTCGACCAGACGTTGGTGGATAGAAGGGCGACGTTTAGGCACTTCTTGGAGGCGCAACACCTCCGCTTTCGAGACGGCTTAGCCACGGTCTCGCGTGCCACCTTCATCGCAACAGTTCAGCGCTACGACGCCAACGGGTACGCGCCGAAAGGAGAGGTTTACGCTCGAGCTTGGTGGCGACCTCCACGCTGACTTTGAAGAGGTCTACGGCCGAGACCCTATTCTATTTGACGGAGTTAAAGAGGTACTGCGAGCATTGAGGGCGCACTACAAACTCGGCTTAGTGACAAACGGACGAAGTAGAAGTCAAAACGCCAAAATTGACAACGCTGGGATTCGCGGATTTTTTAGCGCTGTCAAGATTTCGGAGGAAGAGGGCGTCAAAAAGCCGAGCCCAGTTATCTTCGAACGCTGCCTTCGTCAGCTCGGTGTTACGCCACGTCAGGCGGTCTACGTGGGCGATCATCCTGAGAACGATGTTGCAGCGGCGCAGCAAGTCGGGCTTAGGACGGTTTGGGTGCGAAACGCTCTCTATCCTGCGCCGAGAAGTGCCGACGGCGTTATAGACGACCTCAGCGAACTCCCTGACCTGCTCACGTCCTCGTCATTGAATAGCAGGTATCATACCAATTCCGATTGATTCGCTAACATGTTAGCGAATCAATCCGAGCGAAAAAGAGCCTTTAGCAGCATAGGTGAAGGCTAAGAGCCTATAGAGCTTTGCTCTAACCTGGGTAGCATCTGGTCATAGATGCAGCATGATAATAACGGCATGATACGCCCTGCTTGTATATTGAGTTTAGCAAGAGTAGAAAACTGCACGCCCTCTCACAACGTTATAGATAGACACAAGTCCTGTTCGTCGTTCCAGGATATTCAAGTCGCGTGTCCCCACGATATTATAGTGTAGAGGTAGAATGACGCCGAAGCGGGAGCCCTCCTAATTCTAGCCTACCAGCATGACGAGGTTGGATGCGTGTTTATGAAAATACGACGTGGTATAAGCGTTATAAACTTAACAACGAGCGCAAAACCTAAAATATCTCAACGAATGGGTTGTACAGTCACTACAATCAATCATGACAAACATTCTTCAAAGAGGGGTGCTGTTTCTCGCAGCTTCTATCCTCCTTATAAGTTGCGCCCGAAGCGAGTTTTCTAATGAGACATCTGTCATTTGGTCTACCCCAGTAGATGGATTGGGCTACAGCCTCATTGTTCAAGACCAAATCATGGGTTTTACAGATAGTGAGGACGGCAACTGGTATCTCACGGCAGTCAGCCTAGAGGACGGTAACGTCCTTTGGAAATCGAAGGAACCCTTATTGGGAAGTAAGTTTCGCCCTACTGTGGTGAGCGACGGTACGCATCTCTTCTATGACATAGGAAATGGTCTCCGCGTCTACCTCCTTGATGGCGCAGAGCTTGCCTCCATACCTTACTCCAGCACTTCAGGCGGGAATACTCCAGGTGCAAGGCTGGTCTTGCAAGGGGATAGGCTTTTCGTTCCAAACGGTACTCAGCTCTACGTATACGATGTTGGTAATCCAGCGAAGCCCACACTGCTGTGGCAAAGCGAGCAGCCTAAGATGCTTAGCGGAGTAGCTGTAGACGAACGAGGCGACGTATATGTTACACTTTTCGCTGGCGACTATGATGATAGCGTCTTCAAGCTCTCTGGCGACGACGGGCACGAACTGTGGCGTAGCGGTACTCATGATCCCGGTATTGACTCTCTCTACACAGGCACCTATGCAGAAATCGTCTCAGGACGGCTGATTGTCGAGGCGTGGAGCCGCTACATTGCTTACGACTTGCAGACAGGTCAGAAGGTGTGGATTAGTGACCCGCTCATCTGTGACGACGCTCATTACCAGACTACGTTCGCTTTTCTCGCTGTTGACGGCATCATCTACCGTAACAACGGAGGCGGATCGTGTATCCTTGCAATGAACGTCTCCAACGGTCAATTGCGCTGGACCTTTGACACCTCGGAAACTCCAGCGGGTTACACATTTTCAGGTCGTCCGGTGTTATATGAGGGCAACTTGTACGCCTCAAACGGACGGCTCTTCACGCTTGACGTGGACACGGGCGAACTGGTGAGCTTTTCGTCCGACGAGCGTGCGGCGCATAGCTCCGAGACATTCGTCCACATCTACAAAGGTCAAGTCGTCGTTTGGGGATTGAACCTGACGCTGTTTGAACCTGTGCATTGAATTAATAGCATTTCCATATTTCACTGCCCCACATAGCCGCAATGTTCGAAGGTGTTTTTGGCATCGTCAGAAGTTACAGAGAGGACAGCATCAGCAAAGGCTTGTATAAGCTCGGGTAGAGCGAGAGGTCGAAGCTTTTTGACGAAGGCTTTAATCTTGCTGAAGAGCAGTTCAATAGGATTGAAATCGGGGGAGTAAGCAGGCAGGTAAAGAAGTGAGCATTTGTATTTAGCTACAAGGTCACGCACATCAGGTCCTTGATGCACGCGCCAATTATCCAGCACGAGCACCGAGCCCACTTTGAGATTAGGCAACAGGGTTTTGAGGTAACTGATAAAGGCGGTCTTGTTGTTGCCGAAGGCCCTCGTAGAGACGTTCTCAGGGTGGACCAGGCAGTGTTTGCCCTCGAGCCCGCGCAGGGTTACAGCGGCTAAGAGGCTGACCCGCTCCTTTTTGCCTTTCGGCGCATGATCAATCACGCGCTTACTGGTAGCAGCGCGTCCATAGCTGCGTGAGAGGTTCAAGTAAGCCTCGTCTCATCGAGAAACACCAGCGTCGTAGGGTCGAGTTTCGCCACCTCTTCACGCCACTGTACTCTGGCTACATCATCTCGCTCGGCACAGATGAGCATCGCAGATGCAACGCGCTATGCGCTTAACCTGTGGGTAAAGGCTCTTTTTTTACGACTGATGCCTAACCTACGAAAGTAAGTGTCTACTGTAGACTTCGCGAGTTCAATGCCGGTAGCCTCAGCTAGTGCCTCAGCGTGCTGCTCTAACGTCCAGTCGTTATGCTCAACTACTTGCTGACGCAATATCTCATGATGATACTCATTGAGTTTGTACCCTTTTCCAGGGTGTGGCGTTGCGGCTAGCTCTCCCGCCTCGGCTCTATCAACATAACGCTGTACGCTCCAGCGGCTAACCCCGAAGCGTCTCGCTACCGCACTTTTATTCTGCCCTTCCTCAACCGCCTCAACAATCCGCTCGCGTAAGTCTAGTGAATAGGCTGGCATAGCAGCAGCTTAACTTGTAGCAGCGAGAAATGGAAATGCTATAAAATTGAATACAAAAAGAGGCGCGGTTGGTTAAGCTAACCGCGCCCTTAATATTTTTGGTAGTGGTCGCACCCCGAATGCTATAGTAGGGCATGGTTACGAAGACACTCACCTGTTACCACTGCGACAGCGAGAACATCGTCAAGAACGGCGTAGCGCCGAATGGGAAGCAGAAGTATCGCTGTAAGGACTGTAAAAAGCAGAGCCGTGAGGAGCCGAGTCCGAATGGCCACACTGAGCCGCGCAAAGAGGAGATTTTAAGCGCGTATGAGGAGCGTTCCAGTTTAAGAGGGCTTGAGCGCACCTTCGGGGTGGCGCGTAGCACGGTGAGTCGCTGGCTCAAAAAAAACGAAGAAAACTCCCCGCACTGAAAGACACCCTTGTCAGGTTCGATGTTCCTCAGCGCGTGGAGCTAGAGCTTGATGAGTTGCACTCGTTTGTGCAGAAGAAAGCGAAGAAACGCTGGGTGTGGATCGCTTTATGCAAGCAGACTCGTCAAGTGGTTGCTTGCGTCATAGGTGGGCGCGGCGCAGCCACCTGTAAGCAACTCTGGAAGGGCATTCCTGAAAACTACAAGCAAGGGCTCTGCTATAGTGACTTCTGGGAAGCCTATCAGAGCGTACTGCCAGACGAACACCACCAAGCTGTCAGTAAAGCTACAGGTCTTACTTCCCACGTTGAGCGCTTCAACAACGCACTCAGGCAACGTCTTGCGCACGAAGCGAGCAAGACGTTGGCATTCTCTAAGTCCGAGCATATGCATCTTACCTGTCTACACCGCTTCCTCGTCCGTTACAACCTGGAGATCATTCGGGATTGAACCACTACCATATTTTAAGTCAAATCTACAGCTACTTCCCTACCCCTACATACGTCATCCCCTGCTCCTCAACCTCACTCGGGTTGAGCATGTTGCGAGCGTCCATGATCAAGTCGCCGCGCATCCGCGCTTTGATCTCCTCTAGGGGCAGGTGCTTGTACTCCTGCCAGTCAGTCACGACGACGAGCGCGTCGCAGCCCATCGAGAGACACTCGACGTCTTCGCAGTATTCGACGGGCAAGTCGGGGTAGAGCCTACGGGCGTTCGCCATCGCGATGGGATCGTGGACGCGGATGACCGCGCCGCGCTCGTGCAGGTGCTCGATCAAGGTCAGCGCGGGCGCGTCGCGCAGGTCGTCGGTGTTGCCTTTGAAGGCGAGACCGAGGAGACCGATGGTCGTGCCACGCAAGACCTTGAGGTGCTTTTGCAGGCGGTCGATGATGTGCAGGCGCTGCTTCTGGTTGACGTGAATCGCCGACTCGACGATGGACATGTCGTAGTCGTAGCCTTTGGCGGTGGCGATGATCGCTTTTGTATCTTTGCCGAAGCAGGAGCCGCCCCAGCCGATGCCCGCGTTCAAAAACTTGGGACCGATGCGCGTGTCCAAGCCGATGGCGCGCGCCACTTGGGTGATGTCCGCACCGATGTGCTCGGCTAAGCCTGCAAACTCGTTGATGAAGCTAATTTTGGTCGCCAGAAAGGAGTTGGCGGCGTATTTGGTCAGCTCGGCGCTCGTGGGCGTGGTGGTGATTAAAGAGGGCAGCGGGTAGCGCTCGGGGCGGGGCGTTTCGCTGGGGGCGTCGAACGTCTGCTCTAAGAGGGGCGCGTAGAGTTCGCGGAGCATCCCGACGGCGGTCGCGCCGTCTGCGCCGATGACCACGCGGTCGGGGTAGAGCGTGTCGTGAACGGCTTTGCCCTCGGCGAGAAACTCAGGGTTCGAGGCGACCGAGACGAAGGCTTCGACGCCCTGTTTTTCTAAGGTGCGCTCTAAAATTCCTTCCACGTGCCGCGCGCTGCCCACAGGCACGGTGGATTTGTTCACGACGACGAGTTGCGCCCCCGGCTCGATGCGCTCGGCGACCTCTTTAGCGGCGGCGTCGACGTACTGCAAGTCCGCGTCGCCGTTGCCTTTCGTCGGCGTCCCCACGGCGATAAACACGACGCCTTCGCCTTTTAAGGCGGGAATGTCCGCCTGGAAGCGCAAACGGCTTTTGGCGCTCCGCAAAAGCTCCTCTAAGCCGGGCTCGTGAATGGTGGAGGTGCCCGTCTTGAGCGTTTCAACGATTCTAGGGTTTTTGTCCACGCAGGTGACGTTGTGACCTAAGTAGGCGAGGGCGACGCCCGTGGTGAGTCCGACGTAGCCTGTTCCGATGATGGTGACGTTCATGCTTAACCTCTGCTTTCTGGGATGGGTTGGGATGGGTTGATCTGGGAAGGGGAAGGTTGACGTGGTGACAGCTTGGGCGGCGTGATCGCAGCCCGTAAAAAGATAACCAAAGTGGCGAGCAGTGCGCCTGCGAGGGCGGCGAGAACGATACGTGAAGCACCCGGCGCGTCTACGGGCGCGTTGGGCACGCTCGCGCGGTCTAGGAGTTGCGCGGTGCTCGGGATGATGTCGCGCAGATAGGCGGCGCGTACTTGCGCGTCCGTAACGCGCTGAAAGGCGGTTCGGGCGCGTTCTACGGCGCGCCCTAGCTGACGCCCTCTCTGCCCCGATTCGGCGGCGGGCTCAGTTTGGAGCGTCGCCTCAATGTCCTGCAGTTGCGCCTGCAAGCTCTCCTGCTCCGCGAGAAGTCCGCTCAGGGCGATCTCTTCGCGTTGCACGTCGCTCACGCGGCTCGGCGTGTTCGTCTGGCGCTGGGCGCGCAGCGTTTCTAGCCGCGCTCTCGAGGCGTCAATCCGTCTCGATAACGCCCGGAGTTCCGCCTCGCCTTCGACCAGTTCGGCGGTCAGCCCTTCGGCTCTAGCGGCTGCGAGGTCGCCCCCGTTTTGCACCCGGAAGTCTCGCAGCTGCGTTTCGGCGCGCTGCAGGGTCTCCTCGAGCTGCAACGCCGCTGCGCCCGTCGCCTCCTCGATTTCGGTTAAGGTCGCTGAGCGCAGATTGTGGACCGCCGCCACCGCGCTCTGCGCCCAAGCGTCCGCGAGCGCCGCTGCACGCTCGGGGTCGGGGAGGGTGAGGATGTGTGTGACGACCAAAGCGTCGCTGCCCGTCTGGTTCGGTCTGGTGTCTCGCCGCAAGCCTCCCGCCGCCCTAAGCGCCGCAGCGCTCATATCCGTATCGGCGTCCTTCACACGGCTGAGCGCGTCCGAGAGCACCGCCTCGCTTCTGGCAAGCTCGCGGTACACCTCGAAGGGGACCTCGCCGCTCCGCTCGAGGCTCAGGCGCTGCACCGCTTCGGCGGGCTCGCCCTCCACGGGCAGCGGCGAGACCAGCACAGACGCGCTCGCTACGAAGACGGGCGTATGCCGGAGCGTGAGCGCAAACGCCAGCGCGCCCGCGAGGAGCGCCGCCCCGACGACCCAGGGAAGCCCGCGCTTAAAGATGAGATAAAGCTCCCGTAAAGAGACCTCGTCATCCCTCAAATGCGGCTCCGCACCCCTTGATATATCGTTGGTGATGGATTCTGGCACAGACCTGAACTTTCTTAACCCGGTATATCGGCTCATAATGCCGATAACATAAACTTAGCAAGTATACAAGATTTTGTAAGTGACAGATGATAGCACCCCGCCGCTGCGCGAGGGTTGGTTCAACATCAGCCTGCGTATAGTAGGACTCTCACCCCGCGTAGACCACGCTTAGACGGCTCTGTTGGTACTATGCTCGAGGTCATTTTCAGATGACCTTTTGAATAATTAGGTCACCCTACGCATGTCGGCAGGGAAGCACCGCACCGACGCCCCGCTTGTTATCCTACAAGGTGTACGTACAGAGTGCTCTCCCCAGCTTACAAGAGACCCTACCCCAGCTCAGCTCACATCTGCAAGGACGCCGCGTGCTCGTCCTCTCCGGCGCGGGCATCAGCACCGAGTCGGGCATCCCCGACTACAGGGGACCCGAAAGCTCGAAAAAGCCGCGTAACCCTATGCGTTACCAGCAGTTCGTCGGCAGCGAGGCGGCGCGGCAGCGCTACTGGGCGCGGAGCTTTCGCGGTTGGCAGCGCGTCTATAAGGCGCGGCCTAATGCGGGGCACAAGGCGCTGGCGCAGCTAGAAACCCGTTTACAGTCTAGAGAGGGGCACGGCTTCACCGGGCTCATCACCCAAAACGTGGACGGGCTCCACCAAGCGGCGGGCAGCCGCAACGTCTTAGAACTCCACGGCAGCTTAGCCGCCGTGCGCTGCTTGGGGTGCCGCGGCGTGGAGTCGCGGCGGAAGTTACAGGAGAGGATGCGCGCGGCTAATCCCGCCCTGCACGTCAGCGCCACCGACATCGCGCCCGACGGCGACGCGGAGGTGTCCGAAGCGGCGATCCGCCACTTCAACGTCCCAGCTTGTTCACGCTGCGGCGGCGTCCTCAAACCGGACGTGGTTTTCTTCGGCGAAAACGTGCCGAAAGCGCGCGTTCTGAGGGCGTGGACCATGTACGAGCAAGCCGACGTTCTCCTCGTCGTCGGCTCGTCACTGACGGTCTTTTCGGGCTACCGCTTCGTGGCGCGCGCGGCGAAAGAGAACAAACCCGTAGTGATTATCAACGCAGGTCCGACGCGGGGTGACAAGGACGCTTGCTTGTGTGTGGACGCCAGGTTAGGCGAGGTCTTGCCGGGTTTGGTGGAGACATTATGCAGGTAGCGCTAGCGTCCTCTGGGCTTGACTTGCGGCGCTGATTAATACACTGTCAGTTAAGTTTTGTAACACTGTTGTCACCCCGAGTGGAGCGCAGCGCAGTCGAGGGGTCTCGTCTTACAATCCCAACTAGTCGAGATTGGAAGACGAGATTCTTTCACTCCGCGGAGTCTATCCTACGCTCGCCGTAGGGCTCCGTTCAGAATGACATGTCTTATTTCTTATTTGACGCTGTAATTAATAGCAATGAGTGAAAATCTTTAGACTCATTGCTCATTGCTTATAGCCTTGGGTCCACCGGCTCACTCTCCAACGCGAGCACTCCGAAAACACATTCATGCACGCGGTAGAAGGGGTTCCCGTTCACGAAGCGCTCTAGCGCCTCTATACCTAATGCGAATTCGCGAAGTGCCAATGAGCGCTTTGCGGACACGCTGCGCGCCCTCAACCGCTCTAGGTGCTGCGGCAGCGTGTACTCCGGACCGTAGATGAGCCTGAGATACTCTCGACCTCGCACCTTGATGGCGGGCTGAACGAGCGTTCGCCTCTCCCTTCCACTGGGTCGACCTTCGGCGATGAACTCGAGCGGCTTCACCACCATGCCCTCGCCCCCTTGCGTCGTCAGCGTTTCCCACCAAGTCACCGCGCTAGCGACGCTCTCGTCGTCCTCTAAGTTGACCCTTATGAACGCTGTATTCTGCAAAGAGGGACCGCGCAGATACTTCGCCAGCGTCTCCATGTGCCACACGTGCGTTTGGTCCATATGGACCGCGCCCTCGGTCGCCAAGAGGTGAAACGGGGCGAGCTTTAGGTCGTCTACTGACGCGACGTTCCAGCAGTAGCGCCGGTACGCCTCGCGGTAACGCGTGACGCTTTCAAGCCGCTTCGTCGTCTCTTCTCGCAAGGTGAACCCGAGCCCCCGCGCCTCAGCCTGCTCGAGCACCGAAAGCGTCTCACTCAAGGCGTGCTCCGCCGCCGTTCCCACTGCCGCGTACTGCTCCTCTAGGAGCCGCTGCGCCTTCGCAGACCAGGGCATGAGTTCGGCGTCTAAGCAGACCCAGTCGGTCTGCAAGTCTTCCCAGAAGGTCGTTTCATCCAGAGAGGCGCGGACGCGGGCGAGCAAAGCGTCCTCCAAAGAAGGGTTCGAGAAGAAAGGTCGCCCCGTGCGCGTGTAGAGGACACCGTAACGCCCGTCCGTCACGCCGAAGCGCCGCGCCGCGACCTCTTGGTTGCGGCAGAGGACGAGGACGGCGCGCGAGCCCATGTGTTTCTCTTGGCACACGACCTCTCGGACCCCTTCGCGGTGGTAACTAGCGAAGGCTTCATCGGGATGCTCTAACAGCTCCTGGCGTCTCGAGGTTTGGGGAGCGGCCATCGTCGGCGGCAAGTAGATGAGCCACTTGGGGTCCACGGCGGCGCGGCTCATGACCTCTAACGCGGCGGCGGCGTTCTCCTCGCGAACGGTGACGCTTTTGCGCAGCCGCGTAGTAATTTGGCGTTTGCCGAGCACGTCTCCGATCTCGAGGACGTCCGCCGGACGCGCCTCCGTAGCGGGAAGGAACGGACGCGCACTTTCGGCGTAGACCTCTCTTGCGAGGACAGAAACCGTCTCCATCTCCGGGTAACGGAGCGCCGTGAGCGCGCCGCCGAAGACGCAACCCGTGTCGATATTGACCGTGTGGTTGAGGTGAAGCGGCTCCGCCACGGGCGTGTGGCCGTAGACGACGAGCGCCTCGCCCCGGTAGTCCGCCGCCCAGTTGCGCCGCACCGGGAGCCCGTACTCGTCGGGCTCCCCCGTCGTGTCGCCGAAGAGCGCGAAGGCGCGCACCGCGCCCGAGGCGCGACCTTGCAGGTCTTCTGTAAGCCCCGCATGTGCCACGACGAGCTTGCCGTCATCTAACACGTAGTGACTGACGAGCCCGCCTAAAAAGCTCGCTATCTCACGTTCGAAGGCGGGACGCACCGCTTCGGGAAGCGCCTCGAGTTCGGCGACGGTCCTCTCCAACCCATGCTTCAGCTTGACCTCTTGAGCGCGCAACCGCTTGAGCAGCTTGACGTCGTGATTGCCCGGCACGCAGAGCGCGTGACCCGCTTCGGTCATCGCCTTGACGAGGTCTAAGCTGTCCAGATTACGCGGTCCTCGGTCCGTCAAATCGCCGAGAAAGACCGCTCTGCGCCCTTCGGGGTGCGCGTAAAGACGCGGATAAAACCCCTCTCGCTCCGTCCAGGTGTAACCGAGCTTGTCTAACAACCCTTCCAACTCGTCGCAGCACCCGTGTACATCCCCGACGATGTCAAAAGGACCCCGCTCCTCTCGCCTGTTCGTCCAGAGCGCGTGGCGCTGCACCTGGACCGCCGCGACCTCTTCGGGCGAGCCCAGCACATGCACGTAGCGAAATCCCTCGCGCTTGAGCCCCTTGAGCGAACGCCTGAGCTGCCGGGTCTGGTTGCGCACGACGTGAGGACCGAAGTCGCGTTCGGGACGCGCCGCGTTGCGCTCTTGGAGGAGGGGTTCGGGCAAGTCGAAGACGATGGCCGCCGCGAGGCAGTGATACGTGCGGGCGAGTTGCAGCAAGGAGGCGCGGTCTTCGCGCCGCACGCTGGTCGCATCGATGACGGTCAAGCGCCGATGCTCGAGCCGCTTCGCCGCGACGTAACGCACCAACTCGAAGGCGTCTTTCGTGACCGAGAGGTCGTTTTCATTGTCGCTGATAGCGGCGCGGCAGGCGTCCGAGGAGATGACCTCAGTCGGTTTGAAGTGCTCCGCCGCAAAGCGTGATTTGCCCGCGCCCGACGCGCCCACCAAAATGACGAGGGAGAATTCAGGAACCGTGAGCGTCACCGCGCGACCTCCTCGTTTCCGCCATCCGAAGTGAGTTTGAATACCCCGACCTGCGTTGGCGCACCCACCTCGCTATCTTCGGGCAAGAGGTCGGTGCTGATGGCAGTAAGCTCGAGTCCGTATTCGTACCTCTTCGTGACCTCTTGCGCCCACGCTCTAAACTCCGCCCTCGTCCACTCGAAGCGGTGGTCGGGATGGCGCAGTGCGCCATCCTCCAGACCGAAAAGCGCGTTGTAGTCTCGGTTGGGTGTCGTGAGGATGACGGTCTCGGGTCGCGTGTAGCCAAACACGTTCTCCTCAAATGAGGCGAGCTGGAAGGGTGCTAAGTGCTCAATCACTTCGACGACAGCGGCAGCGTCGAAACCTCTGAGCCTCGAGTCCCGGTAGAGCAGTGAACTCTGAAAGAGGTCGACGCACCCTGCTGAATTTGCCGAAGCGAGCCACCGCGACGCCTTCGCCAGCGCGCGCGTCGACACGTCCATCCCGGTGAGGTGGACGAACTGCGGTTCTTGCACGAGCAGCTTGAGGAGCTTGCCCTCGCCGCAGCCGAGGTCGAGCACGCGCCTCGCGCCGCTCTCTTTAAGCCGGTCACGTACCCAGTTCAGGCGTTCATCGTGGAGCCTGACGGTGTTTACGGGGTCCAGCTTCGCTACGGGTTCCGGTTCATCTGCGGCGAAAGCCTCCAGCGCCGACGCCGCCAAACCCCGCTGATGTTTGAGGTAACGCTTCGCGATGAGGTCACGCTCGGGATGATTCTCTAACCAGCCTTCGCCCTTCGCCAAAAGCTTCTCCACTTCGTCTTGCTCGACCCAGTAGTGCTTGTCGTCGTCTAAAACGGGGATGAGGACGTAGAGGTGGCGGAGCAGCTCGGCGAGCGTGCGCATTCCCGAGAGGGTCACGCGGTAGTAAGCGCTGTCGCCCCAGCCCGGAAACGCGGCGTCGAGCGGATGCGACTCAGCCTCCACGGTATAGCCGAGCGGTCCGAAAAGTCGCTTCAGAAGGGCTTCGCCACCCTCATTTTTGTAACTGCGGCAAGGTAAAGAGGTCAGCGTGGCTCGGAGCGGCAACGGGGTTTCAGTGAGGTCGGGCTTCTCCTTGCACTTCCCCTGTAAGGCGCTGCCGAAAACGCGAGCGATCGCCACGCTCATCAGCGACGAGGTCGCGTAGGGGCGGTCATTCACGTACGGCTGCAGGGCGAAGCGGGGCGCGCCGCCGCGCCGCGTCAGACGTACGGGGTCGATGTCCAGCATGAGCGCCGCCGCGCAGCGCGCCTCGCTCGCTTCGGGGTAGAACACGTGCGCCTGACCGAAGGGAAGGCTAAAGGTCTGCACCTTGTCCGGGTGCTTGTGCAAGAGGTAGCCGAGGTCGGTCGCGGGGGTGTGGGTGGTCGAAAGGGTGAGCAGCATGGTGTTTCCTTTTTGTTCTAAACGTATTCATCTAGCTTATCTATCTAGCGTACGCCGGGCGGACTGCCTCGCTACCGCCTCGGTCACACGCTCGGATTGTGCGCCGAGGTCTCGTAGAACGTGGCGACAGTCAATGAAAAGAGGGAAGCGCGGGCTTCCCTCTTAGGTCGTATGGGTTGCATAAACGCGGCGATTTACCTCTTAGGGAGTTACACTACAGCGACACTTAGGTCGTCCTGGTGGGAGGTGTGGCGTCAGCGTGTTCACAAGAGGTAGTGTAGCAAATCCGCCGCGCTCTAAGTATTTTCACCAACGCTTCATCAATCCATGAGGACACCCTCATAGCGTGCGTAGTATAGTCACGTAGCGCGGCTACGTGTCAGCACGTGTCTGTGGACAGTGAATCCTGCCCCCACGCTTCCTCACCCTTTGCATCTATGCGCCGACCTCATTATAAGATGGCCTTGGGTGTGAGATTTCTCCCAAGCTCGCGTTGAAGAGCCCTCGAGTTTGAGCCACATCCAAAGCGCACCTGAGCCGCAATCAAGCCCTTACATCGACATCGCGTTTCTGGCGAACATGACGAATGTTAGAGAGGCAACCTTTTGAAATCGAGACTTACCAAACTTCTACCGCTTAGAGTGACGCGAGAGCGAACGGCGGCGAACCCGGCGCGCCCCCTCCTCTTCGTCCTGATGGTGACAGCGCTCTCGGGAATGGGCGTGGGGGCGGCGCAGGGCAACCTCGAATTTTTCGCGGCGCTCCGGGACTACCCCGGCTTGCAAGCGGCGCAGACCTCGCTCGCCTTGGCTGAGGCGCGGCTGCGTCAGGCGTATGACCCCTTTGGGCTGCAGATCAGTAGCGCGCTGAACCCCGACCCGCCCGCGGACGACCCGACCCTTACCGTAGAAACGAACGCGGTCTTTCGCCCCTTCTTGTACGGCGAAAACGCCGACACCGTACGCCGGAGCGAGTTGGCGCTGGCGCAAGCGCAGCTCGACTACAACGAGGCGCTCACCAGCTTAGAGGTCGAGGCGTTGGAGGCTGCTTGGCGCTTACAGCTCGCCGAGGAGTCGGTGCAAGCGGCGCGAGAGGGCGTGGTCGTGGCGGAGGGCTCGAGAGACGCCGTCCGGGTGCGCCTAGAGCGCGGCGTCGCCAACCCGCCCGAACTGCGCGACGCCGAACTCGGTGTCAGCGCGGCGCAGAACCTCCGCGCGGACGCCGAGGACGCGCTCACGCTCGCCGCGCTCCGCTTGGAGACGTTCGTGGGCGACGCGCGGCTCGGCGCGCTGCCCGAGTACCCCGTCCCCGAAGCGGACGCGCCGCTCGCGGTGGCGCGCGCGCAAAATGAGATCGCACTCAACCAGGTCAGCGTCGGCGCGGCGCGGCGCAACCTCTTGCCCGTCGTGGTGGCGCGTTACAACCTGGAACTCGACGCGCGCAACGCGCTCACGACCTCGGTGAGTACGTCGGCATTCGCGCCGCGCGTCGGCTACAGCTACACGAGCAACGGCGTGGACACGGGCTTTCGCCTGGAGGTCTCGTACGATGTCGCGCTTAGCGACTTCGGTGCGGTAGATGTGGCGCAGGGCGAAGTGCAGCGGGCCGAGGCAGCCTTGCAGAACGTGGTGGAGCGTTCGCAGCTCGAGCGCGTCGGCTTAGACAACGCGCTCGCGAGCGCGCAGCGCAGTTTAGACCTGGCGAGGCGAGGCTTCGAAAACGCGCAGCAGACCCTTGAAGAAACCCAGTCGCGCGAGGAACTCGGGCTGAGCTTACCCCTGGAGACACAGCAGGCCGCCGTCGCCGTGACCGAGGCGGGGCAGGACTTGCAGAACGCGCGCCTAGCCCTGCAGAGCGCCCGCTTCGACCTCTATGAGTTCTACGCGCTGCCGCCCTCGAGCCTCACCGCTGGAGCGAGACCGTGACGCGAGTCCTCCTCACCCTGTTAGTTTTCATCTTCGGCACGTGGACGCTCGCGCTGACCTTGGAGGAGGCACTGGAGAGCATCGCCGAGCGCCCCGGCGTCCTGACCGCGCAGTTGGAACTCGACGAGGCGCGCGTCAACTTGACGCGCCGCGAGGCGGACCCGCTCGCCCTGCGCCCCGAAGTCGAGGCGGCGCGGCAGCGCTTCGAGCTGGCGCAAGCAGCGTACGAGCGGGCGTACTATGGGAGCTTGGCCGAGGTCGGCAGCGCGTACGCGAACGCGCTTCAGGCGCGGCAGGAGGCGGAGCTTGCGAGCCGGCGCGTGTCCTTAAACGCGCAGCTCGTGCGCGCCGCCGAGATTCGCCTGGCGAACGGCACAGCGACCACTCTCGACCTGCAGGAGGCGCAGACCGCGTTGGAGGGTTCGCAGCAGGCGCAGAGCGCCGCGCAAGAGACGCTCAACTTGGCGCAGCGCCGCCTCAACGGACTCCTGGAACAGAGCGTGACGCTAGAAGCGCTAGAGCCTATCCCCGACGCGGCGCTGGTCAGCGTGCCGCCCTTGGAGCGCGTCCTTACGACCGCCGAGTCTCACCCTACGGTCTTAGAGGCGCGTCAAGCCCTCGAGCTAGCCGAACTCGGCAGCGACCTCTTGGACCCGATGTTCACGCCGCGCTCCGAGATTCAGAGCGCGGGCGTGCGTTTAGAGGCGGCCCAGGAGACCGCGCAGGAGGTCTCGCGCGACTACGCGCTCACCGTGCGCGACCTCTACTCGCAGGCGCAGACGACGCGCACGGCGTACGAGGTCGCGCAGGACCGGCTGACGAACGCGCGCGAGCGGCTCGCCGCGCAGCAAAACCGCCTGGAAGCGGGGCTCGTCTCCCAGCTCGAGCTGCAGCAGACCGAGGTTGCCTTTCACGAAGCCGAGTTCGAGGCGTTAGCGGCGCGCAGCGCGTACCTGAGCGCGCTCTTGGCGCTTCAAGCGGGCTCACTCACCGAGCTGACGGGCTTGGACGAAGTCGAGCCGACGGGCTTAGCCCCGCAGAGCGGTTCGGGCGGCGACGCGAATAACCCGAGATAACTTAAGCAACGGTTCAGGCAGTGGAGAGCGGTAGGGAGAACGGATGAGGTCAGTGGAGGTGGAGAATGATGGGGTATAGGGTGCGCTTTCGTCTATTTCTGCTCTTGGGCACCTTCATAGGTTTAGGGCTGCTCGCTAGCTTGTGGCTGCGCCAGGACAGCGCGGTGCCCGGTTTACGCGCTGGCGTTCAAGAGGAGCAGGTCAGCGAACCAGTACAGCAGCTAGACGCAGCCAAGATAGACGGGGGCGAGATAGACGGGGGCGAGGTAGACGCGATTGGGGTCGCGCAAGACGACCCGGGCGAAGTTTTGCCGCGCAGCGCGGCCGAGCTTGTCGGCGTGGCGCGGGCGCAAGAGGAGTCGTCAGGCTCAGAATCTCAAGACGCCCAACTGCAACCCCAAGCGCGCCCCGTCGAGGTCGTCGTCGCCGAGGCGGGCGCGCTCAACGCGACGCGCGTGACCTCGGTTATCGTCGAGCCCGCCCAGGAGAGCCGCATCGCGGCGGGCACGGACGGGCGCGTGCTGAACATCTTGAAGCGCAAAGACGCGCAGGTCGCCGAAGGCGAACCCGTCATCATCTTGGACACGGACACGTTAGAGCTAGAGGAGCAAAACACAGTCCTAGAGGTCGAGAGCGCCCGCGTCGCGTTGCAGCAGGCGCAGCAGGCGAACCAGAGAGGAGCAAACCAGGGCAACTTCGGGGCTGCGCAGCGCCGAAGTGACCCTAAACGCCGCCCGCCAGCGCTACACCGAAGCGCAGCAACTCTACGCCGAAGGCTTCATCTCCCTAGCCGAACTCACGAACTTAGAAGCGCAGTTCGTCCAAGCAGAGACCGTTTACAGCGACGCGCAGAACGCGGTCGCGAGAAGCCAGCGCGCGTCGGGTGAAGGCTTGGAGATTTTGCGCCTCACCTTGGGGCAGGCGCAGACGCGGCTCGCCAGGATACGCCAAGCCCTGCAAGCCGCCACCATCCGCGCCCCCTTCTCGGGCGAAATCATCGAGATGCTCGTCGAGGAGGGCGAGAGCGTGCAGGGCGGCGTGCCGGTCTTTCGGCTCGCCAATAACGCCGAGCAGGTCGCCCGCTTCAACGTGCCGCTGGACGTTGCGGAGCGCGTCGTGGAGCAGGGCATCCTCTACATCAAGTATGGCGGCCTCGACTACGGCGCGAAGGTGCTGAGTCAGAGCCGCGTGAACCCCGAAACGCAGCTCGTCGAAATCACCGCCCGCTTCTACGGCTCGCAGACCCAAATCCCTAACGGCGTCGTCACGCAGCTCCCTTACGCCTATAAAGCCGCTGAGGGCACCCTCTTGCCCGCAGGTGCGGTGCAGAGCGAGGTCGGCGAGACGTTCGTCTACGTGGTCGAAGCGGGAGCCGGGGGAGAGGGCGAGGACGCGGAGGGAAGCGTCGCCGTTCGTCAAGAGGTCGAGGTGCTCGCCGAAGTCGAAGGTAGGGTCGCCGTGAACGGTCTGAGCCCCGGCACGCAGGTGGTCTACCCCGTACCCAACGGTCTGCGCGAGGGGTCTCAGCTCGCGGTTTCGGAGAGTTCGTAGCGCTAGGACGCATCTGCGCGCTCCAAGCTGAACCTCTCATGACACCACGCGCGTTAAGATAAGCAGGAATGAGCGCGGCGCGCGACAGACCGCAAGAGGTAGGGTAGTGCGCCGGGAGCAAGCCCTCTGTGAACACGAAGTGTAAGGCAAAAAGCGCATGCGCGTTCGGTTTTTACTTTACACTTCACATTTTTTCACCCCGCAGCGTGAACAGTTGCATCCGGCGCGCGACCTGTTATAGACTCCAAATGTGAGAGCAACCGTGAAGTTTCTCACACCAATACAAGGGGGGCAACACCAGAACAGAGGGGAGCTGTTCAAACACACCTTTTGGGTGGCATATTCCTAAGCGTCAACACCTTTCCAGCCCTTAACCTAATCAGCGAATCAGGCACGAATAGCGGCGCGCGCACTTGCGCGCTACGTGAACGCACGGTTTATTTAGTGGCTACGGCGAGGGGCAATTATGCTACAACCGTTCAAAAATTTGACTTGGCGTTCCAGCAGGGCGAGAAAGCGCTCGAGCCTACTCACTCTGCGCTCTTCTTCGGTCATTAGCGCGCTCGTCGTCACCGACTTGACGAGCGCGCTACTCGCGATTCTCGCCGCTGACTATATCCACATCTTATTCGGCGCGCCCAGCAGCGTCATCGTCTCGGCGGGCCGCGCGACCCTCTTTTTTCTGCTTTTATGGCCGCTCATGTACCTGCGCGAAGGGCTCTATCCGGGCTACGGCATCACCGCGATTCAGCACCTCAGAAAGCAGGTCGTCGGCACCTTTTACGTCGGGTTTATTATTTTAGGCATCAGCTTGTTCGTCAGCGAATTCATCCTCTTACCCGTGACGTTTACGGTCCTAGCTACGACCATCGGCATGGTGATAAGCCCGGTGCTCAAGTACGTCACCAAGCGCCTGCTCCTCTCCTTAGGCGTTTGGGGCATGCCCGTGGTCATCATCGGCGCGAACACGACGGGCAAGCTCGTCGCGGAGGTGATGCAGTCGCGCCCCTTAGTCGGCTTTAACCCCGTCGCGTTCTTCGACCACAACCCCGAGAGTGCCGGGCGCAGCCTCGCGGGGGTGCCGGTGAGAGGCACCTTGGCGGACGCGGAGCACTACATCGAGAGCCGCGGGCTCAAACACGTGTTCGTGACCCACACCGGGCTACCCGACCACGGGCTCAAACTCACGGTGGGCAGGGACGGGGGCGTCCCTAAAAAGCTCAAGTTCATTTCCGACCTCTCGAGCTTAGAGACCACGAAGCGCTACGCCAGCGGGCTGCATAACATGATGACTCTAAACGTCAGAAACAATCTAAGCTCGAGCCTCAACCGGAGCGTAAAGCGCACGGTGGACATCGTGGGCTCAGGGCTCGCCCTCCTCTTTTTGTTTCCGGTACTCGCGGCGATCTACCTCTGGATTCGTTTGGGCAGCCCCGGACCCGCGCTCTACCGCAGCCAGCGCGTCGGTCAGCGCGGCGCGCCTTTTCGCTGCTTTAAGTTCCGGAGTATGCACGTAGACGCCGAAACGCAGCTTCAGCACCTCTTCGAGCGTGACCCCAGGTACCGCGCCGAATACGAGCTATTTCATAAACTCCAGGACGACCCGCGCGTCACCTCAGCCGGCCGGGTGCTGCGCAAATACAGCCTGGACGAACTGCCGCAACTCCTCAACGTCTTCGTCGGCGAGATGAGCCTAGTCGGACCGCGCCCCTACCTCTTAGAAGAACTCGCCAACATCCCCAAAACCAACCACATCGTCTTCGAGGCGAAGCCGGGCATGACGGGTCACTGGCAGGTTTCAGAGCGCAACAACGTGCGCTTCGAGGAGCGGCTCTGGATGGAGGAACACTACGTGCGCAACTGGTCGGTTTGGTGGGACTTCATCCTGCTCTGCGAGACGGTGCAAGTCGTCGTCAAACCCAACGGCGCACGTTAGGCGTTGTGTGAGTAGAATAGGTTGAGGATAGTTCGGCGCTGCGTAGAAAATCAGAAGGCAGAATAATGATATGACTCATTCTTTACCTAGCATCGGATTTACTAAACTGTCAACTAAGTTTTGCGACACTGTTGTCACCCCGAGCGAAGCGCAGCGCAGTCGAGGGGTCTCGCCTTTCAATCTCTCACTAAGGAGAAGGCGGTCAGAGATTCTTTCACTCCGCTGTCGCTCCGTTCAGAATGACATCACTCTTTCTTTAGTTGACAGTGTATTTGCTACACTGTCAACAAAGATTTGCATCACTGTTGTCACCCCGAGCGCAGCCGAGGGGTCTCGTCTTGCAATCTCTGTTAGACAAGGAGGCAAATGCAGAGATTCTTTCTCTCCACTTCGTTCCGCAAGGCTTGACGCCCGACTTCGTGAACAGAATGACATGTTTCATTATTTATCTGACAGTGTATCTAATACTTCTAAGTTCTACTACCTAAATTCATGACGACCAATGAGGTCGTCAACCAAATCGCTGAGAATGAAGGGATCAGTAAGACCTCGTTTATCAGACCTATCATCGTCGCCACCTTGCACCGCCCGACGGGGACGATAGGCGGGATTCAGAAGCACTTCCACGTCCTTTTAGACGTCGCAAAAGAGGTCGGCATTCACGCGGAGGTCGTCTCGCCCTTTAGCGTCTCTCCCTTACTAACCTACCCTATACTTGGCACTGGGAAAGGGCTGGAAAAACTCTCCGGTCCTCTTCACGCTTGGTACTACGAACGCGCCCGCCTCTTCCTGATGCGCCGCGCGCTAAGGAAGAGGTTGGAGCCCGGCACGCCCGCCCTCATCTACGCCCAAGACCCCGTGAGCGCGGAGGCGGCGCTCTCGCTCCGAGATGAAGGGTACGACCTGGAAATCGTTTTGGCGGTTCACGTCAACCTCTCGGCGGCGGAGGAGTGGGTCGGCAAAGGGGCGATTCGGAGGGGTGGGCGCTTGTACGAGCAGATGACCATGCGCGACCGGCGCGTTTTGCCGCGTATGGACCGCCTGGTTTTCGTCTCTCACTTCATGGAAGAGCAGGTCCTCGAGGTCGTCCCTGAAATTTACAAAGTGCCGCGCTACGTCGTGCCGAATTTCGTGCCGCGCACGGACGCGGAGCCGCGACCCGTCACCGCCGACCTCATCACGATAGGAACGCTGGAGCCGCGCAAGAATCAAGCCTTTTTGCTCCGCGTTTTAGCCGCCGCGCACGCAGCGGGGCATCCTTACCGCCTCAGCGTCGTCGGCGACGGCTCAGAGCGAAAGAGGTTAGAGGAGCTTACCGACAGCTTGGGCCTGCGCGACTTCGTCTCCTTCACGGGCGCAGTGCCCCGAGCCTGGACCCTCATCCCCGAGCACCGCGCCTACGTCCACGCCGCGCACATGGAAAGTTTCGGCATCGTTTTGCTGGAGGCGATGGCGGTAGGCAAACCCGTTTTTGCCGTGCCTGTGGGCGGCGTGCCCGAGGTCTTTCGGGATGGTGTCGAGGGACGTTACTGGACCTTAGACGACCCGCAGAGCGCGGCGCGGCGTCTCACTCAAGTGCTGGAGCAGCCCGAGACGTACGCGCAGATGTCGAAAGCGGCGCGGCAGCGGCAAGCGCAGCACTTTTCGGTGGAGGCGGTGCGCGAAACGCTCCTAGGGGCGATTTTGGGAGGGGTGATTTTGGGAACGGCCCACAAGGGCTAAACTCACGCCACCGAATCCGCCTTCTCGCCCTGCCTGGCGATAAACGCGGTGACCTCTTGTGCGTGAAGCGGCTTGGCGAAGAGGTATCCTTGGGCGCACTCACAGCCGAGGTCGCGTAAACGCGCGCGCTGCTCGGACGTTTCGATGCCTTCGGCGACGACGCTCAGCCCCAGGGTGTGCGCCATGAGGATGATCGTGCGCACCAGAGCTTCCCCTTTAGCTTCGAAGAGTTTGTTGATAAAGGCGCGGTCGATCTTGAGCACGTCGAGCGGGAAGTCTTGCAGGTACGATAAGGACGAGTAACCTGTGCCGAAGTCGTCGATGTGAAGCTGGACGCCTAGCTCAGAAAGTCCCTGCAAGGTCGCTTTGACCTCGTCAGAGGCGTCGACGATCATCGTTTCGGTCAGCTCGAGCCTGAGCCGCTGCGCCGCGACGCCTGTTTCCGCCAGAACCTCTCTAACGTACGCGACGAGACCGGGGCGCAAGAACCCCTGGCTCGAGACGTTCACATTCAGCCCTATCTGCGTATCTCGCTCCGCCCCCCACGCTGCAAACTGCTGAAGGGCGCGGCGCAGTACCCAGCGGTCCAACTTGGTGACCAAACCCATCTCCTCAGCGATCGGCACGAATACAGCCGGCGAAACCGTGCCGTGAACCGGATGCGTCCAGCGCACGAGCGCCTCGACGCTCTCGACCTCGCCCGTCTGCAGCGAGAGGATCGGCTGATAGTGCACCTCGAAGTCGCCCGATTGGACGGCGACGCGCAGGTCAGCTTCTAAGCTCATGCGGCGCTCTAAATGCTCGCGCATAGCGCGGTCGAAAACCGAGAAGCACGCGCGACCTTTCTCCTTCGCGCGGTACATAGCGATGTCCGCGTCGCGCATGATTTCGGCGGCGCGCGTATAGTCCGGGCTGTTCGTCACGACGCCGATGCTCGCCGTGAGATGCACGTCGTGCTCGTGGAGCTTATGGGCGCTCGCGAGCACGCTCTGAACGCGCTGCGCCGCCGCGACTGCTTCGTCCTCACTGCTCAAATCTTCCAGGAGCAAGATGAACTCGTCGCCGCCGAGCCGCGCGACGGTGTCGGTCGGTCTCACTACGCTTCGGAGCCGCTTAGAAACCGCGACGAGCAGTTCGTCCCCCACGTGGTGACCGAGCGAGTCGTTGACCGCTTTGAAGCGGTCGAAGTCCAGGTAGAGCACCGCGAAAGGTCCCGCTTGAGCACGCTTGCTCCGCTCCAAGACGTGCGCCAACCTGTCGAGAAAGAGCGCCCGGTTCGCGAGGCCCGTCAGCGTGTCGTGAAAGGCGGTATGTTGAAGCTCCGCGTTCACCTCGCTAAGCGCCTCGGTGCGCTCCTCCACGCGCTGCTCGAGCTGCCCATTCAAAGTTTGCAGTTCCCTTTCGGAACGTCCCAAACGCATCCTGAGGTCGCGCAAGTACCCGACCACCGCCACGACGAAAAGCGTGACGATGATTCCTACCCAGCCGCCCTGGTGCAGCGCGATGAGCGGGTCGAACACGCCTCCGTCGATAAGGTTACTCACCAGCGAATTGATGGTAATACCCGTGAGCCCGCCTACGAGCCCCCAACGCAATCCGCCGTACCAAGCGATGAGCGTCGTAGGAAGGAGCACCAGGGCGAAGCCGCCGGGTCCGATCTCGCGCACGAGGTAGTACACCGCAACGCCGTGGATCGCCCACAGAAAAAGCAAAGAAAGAGGTCGTCGCATCACCCTTGCACCCTAGAACACGCGCTCTTACGAAATCCTTACGCGCGTCCGTACTCGCTGCGCTGGTACTGGCATATGGAGGTTCGTTTCAACAAGATGAAAGGATCAATAAGACGAGGAGAAAAAGTGGTTTCATTTCCCTCTCTCCTTCAGCATTTGCGAGTCGCTCCGTAGCGCGATAGGATAGAGGCGTAGCCTGCTCACGGGCACCCTTTTGTCGCACCTACCCAACGCTTAATATAAAGAGGTACATACATTGACACACTCTACGCTTGGCACATTTGAACGCCCCGTCCGCGTCGCGATCGTCGGCTCCGGTCCGTCCGGCTTCTTCGCAGCAGATTCGCTTCTCAAGCAAAAGGACATCCACGTCTCCATCGATATCATCGACCGCTTGCCCACCCCTTACGGTTTGGTGCGCTACGGCGTCGCGCCGGACCACCAAAAGATCAAGTCGGTCACGAAGCTCTACGAAAAGACCTGCAACGATCCGCGCGTGCGCTTTATCGGCAACGTCCATTTCGGCACTGACCTCTCTCACGAAGAGGTACGCCGCTTCTACGACGCGGTCGTTTACGCGGTCGGCGCGTCCGCAGACCGCTCGCTCAATATTCCGGGCGAAGACCTAGCGGGCAGCCTCTCCGCCACCGAGTTCGTCGCCTGGTATAACGGACACCCGGACTACGCGACCCTAGACCCCGATTTGAGCACCGAAAACGTCGCCGTCATCGGTATGGGCAACGTCGCGGTGGACGTGACGCGCATCCTAGCGAAGTCGGTGGACGAGCTGCGCAAAACGGACATCGCGGACCACGCCCTAGACCTCTTAGCCGAAAGCAAGGTCAAAAACATCTACATGATAGGTCGGCGCGGTCCTGCCCAGGCGAAATTCACGACCAAAGAGCTGCGCGAGTTGGGCGAACTCGAGAACGCTGATATCAACGTCTCAGCAGAAGACTTAGACCTCGACCCTATCAGCGAAGCCTCATTAAAGGGCAACCCCGCCTTAGCCAAAAACATCGAAGTCTTACGCGGTTTTGCAGAGCAAGAGCGCACCGGCAAACCGCGCTGCGTGCATCTGCGCTTCTTCGAATCGCCCGTGGAGCTTCTGGGCGAGACGCAAGTTGAGGAACTCAGGCTCGAGAAAAACCGCCTCGAGGACCAAAACGGCTACTTGAACGCCGCCGGCACAGGCGAATTCGAGACGCTTCCTATCGGCATGATTCTGCGCTCGGTCGGTTACAAAGGCACGCCACTCAAAGACGTTCCCTTCGATTCGCGCAAAAACATCATCCCAAATCAAGACGGACGTGTTACGGACAATGACGGCAACGTCGTAAGAGGTGAATACGTCGCGGGCTGGATCAAACGCGGACCCTCGGGCGTCATCGGTACGAACAAAGCCGACGCGATGGAGAGCGTGAGGTGCTTGCTCGAGGATGTTCCCTCGCTCGAGCCCGTTTCAGAGCACGCCGCCAGCCCCCGCGCGGTCGAAGAAATTTTAGCCTCCAAACAAGTGTCCTTCGTCACCTTTGAGGACTGGTTAGAGATTGATAGGCTCGAGACCCAAGCAGGCGCAGAACAAGGAAGACCGAGGGTGAAGATTACGCAGGTCGAGCGGATGGTGGAGCGGGCGAAAACGGCGATTTTTGACTGAGGAAGGAACTGAACAGGTACTTATCTGGTATCAAGAGCTAGAGAATCGGCTTCTTGGTATTTTGAGTACGGTTCCTCTCTCAGAGGAAAATCGCAACATGTACCTGCCTCTACTCGCCCCCTTAGTTGTAGAGGCAGGAAGTCTAATTGATACTATTTTTCGGGAAGAATACGCCAATCCTATAAAAGATAGGCGCGAACTTCGTATTGGAGATTATGCGCCTCATTACGAAAATACTTTGCAGCTTTCGCAAGTTAAGTCGTTGGTGTTTCAATATCCTCCTAGCTTTCTAATGCCCTTCGAAGGGTGGACGAGTGGAAAAACGGGCAACTTCGCAGAACTAAAATGGTGGACAAAATACAACAAAATCAAACACAACCGTATTGAGCAGTACAACTTGGCAACGCTCGATACAACAATAAAAATTTTGTGTGCTCTGCAGCAGGTTATCTCTAAACTTCCGACATTTACACGAACTTTATGGAGACACAACTTGTTGAAATCCTTCACAAACGACCAGATGGCTGGTCAAAATATCGAGGACACTAATATCAACTACTTTGCATCTGTTGAAACTCAGTTGTTCTTCACACCAATAGGAAATGAAAAGTTTCCAGAGAAATTGGAAGATACTGTACCCTTATTTTTCGGCAGCGAGCGCTTAGCTCGATTTTTGGGTAGAGGGTAGAAATATTTTCAGCAATCTTCGAGGAAAGCTCAAAAAAATTGTGGGCTGGCTCAAGCACTGTCCAGCTCTTGACAAACTGCATATAAACGCCTACGCTTACAAAAATATGCAAATGGATGAAGAGGTATGGCTCGAGAAAGGACGAAACCGATGCTCAACAAACTAGCGTTTATCTTCCTCACCGCGCTCCTCACCACCACCTACGCCCAAGACCTTACGAAAGGCACCTGGATAGACCTCACCCACACCTTGAACGAGGAGGCCATCTTCTGGCCCACCGCCAATATGTACGAGCAGGAGACCGTCTTCGAGGGCGAGACGGACGGCGGCTACTACTACAGCGCCTTCAACTTCTCGGCGGCTGAGCATGGCGGCACGCATATCGACGCGCCGATTCACTTCGCGCAGGGGCGCAACGCCGCTCATGAGATTCCGTTGGAGCAGCTTATCGGTCCTGCCGCCGTCATCGACGTAAGCGAGCAGTCTGCCGAAAACCCCGACTATCAGTTTACGGTCGAAGACGTGACGAACTGGGAAGCAGAAAACGGGCAGCTTCCCGAGGGTGCAATCGTCCTTTTCAACACAGGCTTCGCGCAATACTATCCAGACCGTGAGCGCTACATGGGCACAGCGGAGCGCGGCGAAGAGGCGGTGGCGGACTTACACTTCCCCGGCATCCATCCCGACCTCGCCGAATTTTTAGCGTCTGAGCGCAACATCAAAGCGGTCGGGCTCGACACGCCGAGCATCGACTACGGGCAGTCCACCGACTTCCAGTCGCACGTGATTCTCTACCAGGAGGACATCTTCGGGATCGAGAACGTCGCCAACTTGGACCAGTTGCCCCCAATCGGCGCGACGGTCCTCGCGCTGCCGATGAAGATGGAGGGGGGCAGCGGCGGACCGGCGCGGGTGATAGCGCATCTGCCGGAGGAATAGGGCTCGAGCATAACTACGATGTATATGTAGATTAATTGTAGGAACAGCGCCAGAATTATTCAACACATTGAATTTCTAAAAGGTACTCTACCTTGCTGCGTAAGGTGAGGTGCTTCTTCGATTTAATGATAGGGTCCAAGAACCTGATTTAGTAACAATCCCAAGGAGAACATTAGACTCTCATTATAGTCAGTGACCGTACGACCTCGAAACTCACCTTTTGAAAGTAAACTGATTTGTGGCAAAAGGATATGATTTTAGTCCATTGGAAGCTTTTAGACATGCCGAACGCTTGAGACAAGCCGCCTTATCAATTGGATGGATTGGTGTCGAATGGATGCGGTTGAAAGGTGATATTAATGAGGCGATGGTAGGTACGAGCGGTCAGACCACCCTTCTTGCACTTTCAATAGAAATATACTTCAAGTGTTTAGGAAAACTATCTGGTAAGTCTTTGGGAGGACACAAGCTACTCGACCTATTTCTAAAACTTAACAGAAGTGATCAGACCGCAATAGAACAGCGCTTCATCGATTTAAGGGATAAGGGGTTGCTTGCCCATAGACCTCTATATTTTCCTCCACTTTTCAGAACGAAGTCAAGCGAAGGTAGAAATTTTAATCCTCTGAAGGATGACACTGACATCAAAGCTCTACTGAACGATAACAATGATGCTTTTATAGAGTGGCGCTATTCGTATGAAAGAGGTAGACAGGGAACGGCAACTGGACAATTAAATCTCGTCGCTCGTGCTTCTCGAGAATATATAGTTGAAGATAAGAAACCCGAGTGGTCCTCAGAATTGTTACATGATGATTGGACTAAGCAGATAGCTAACGGTGAAAGGCCAACAAGGAAACGCAATCCTAGCAACAACGAATCAAGTAAATAGGAGCCTACTTCCCCACACCGCCAAGCCTCATCTGTTTAGTGGGGGTCTCAATCCTCGTCTTCCGCCACAACCGCCACGACAAAAGCCCCGCCGCCGCCATA
The DNA here is from genome assembly GCA_965213925.1 of Trueperaceae bacterium. GTDB lineage: Bacteria > Deinococcota > Deinococci > Deinococcales > Trueperaceae > CBDBZX01. The sequence continues at coordinate 1,529,865 of OZ243927.1, read as the reverse complement.
AGCCCCACCACGAGCCCCGTCCACAACCCGCGCCCGCCGACGCCTAGCCCAAACGTTAATGTCACCCCCGTTGCCATGCCGATACCCCAGTAAGAAAGAAGCGAAATCAGCATCGGCACGCGCGTGTCTTTGAGCCCGCGTAGCGCCCCCGCTGCGCTTACTTGCACCCCGTCGAAGACCTGGAATGCTGCCGCGAAGCCCAAAAAGAGCACCGCCGTCTCTACTACGGCGCGGTTCGCGGGGTCGTTTGCGTCGAGATAGAGCGAGACGATGCGCTCAGGAATGAGCCAAAAGGTCAGCGCGGTCAGCACCATGAAGCCGAGGCTGAGCGTTATGCCGACGCCCGCCGCTCGCTGCACGCCGTCTGCATCCTTGCGCCCCGCCGCTTGCCCGACGCGCACCGCCGTCGCCGCCGACAAACCTACCGGAACCATAAAGGTAAAACTTGCGCTCTGAATCGCAATTTGGTGCGCCGCGAGTTCGACTGTGCCGACCAAGCCCATGAGGAGCGCCGTAACGGTAAAAAGCCCGCCTTCAAAACCGAGCGTGAGACCGATGGGCCAACCGATGATGAAGAGGTCGCGAAGGACGCTTCCATCCGGCGTGCGAAGCTTGGTGAAGACTTGGAGCTGCGGCAGCGTGCGCTGCACGTACACCGCCGCCAAGAGAAACGACATCCAGAACACAAAAGTGCTCGCCCAGCCTGTGCCGACGAGCCCTAACGCAGGAAAGCCGAAGCGCCCAAACATCAGCGCATTGTTCGCGAAGATATTGAGCCCAATTCCAGCCAACGCAATGAGCATAATGGGGCGTGGTCTCGAGATGCCCTCCAAAAGCCCCCGCAGCCCGATGAACCATAAACCCGGCAGATATCCCCACGAAATCGCTTGCAGATAGCCCGCCGCTAAGCGCACCGTCTCCGCGTCTTGCCCCATCCATAAAAGGAGCGGCGCGGCGTTCCAGAAGAGGAGCATCGCAGGAACGGTTAAGCCGAGCGCTAACCAGAGACCTTGCCGCGTCGCCCGAGCCGTCATTACCTCATCGCCTGCCCCGTGCGCCTGCGAGACAGTTGGACCGACGGCAAACATCACGCCCATCCCCACAATCAGCGCCATTACGAAGACGCTGCTACCCAGAGCAATCGCCGCTAACGCTTCGTTGCCGAGCCGCCCAACCATCAGGGTGTCGATGAAGGTCAAGGAGACCTGCGCGAGCTGCGCCAGGATGAGGGGCGCGGCGAGGGCGCTCGTGCGCCTAAGTTCGGTGAGAAAGGCTTGAGTCATGAGAAAACCTGCGTTGCAGGTCTAGCCTAAGCCTCTAAAGAGATAGGGTCAAGCGTAGAGGCGTTACCGAGAGGCTCGAGCAGCCTAAACCGAGTAGAATAAACCTATGGAATGGTCAGAGGTTATCGAAAACGAAACGCTGCAAAACCTACCCTTTAAGATTGAGCTTAACGAATGGGGTAACGTCGTTATGAGTCCTGCTTCTAATAGACATAGCATCATCCAAGGCATCATCTCCGCGCTTCTCAACGAGTTCAAGACGAGAGGCTTGGTCTTTCCTGAATGCTCAGTCCAAACGTCCAAAGGTGTGAAAGTTGCTGACGTAGCCTGGGTCTCAGCCGATTTTCTCTCTACGAACGGCGCGGAAACACCCTACGGCGTCGCCCCGGAACTCTGTGTTGAAGTTGTTTCGCCCTCCAACTCAGCCGCAGAGATGGCGCAAAAGCGCGACCTCTACCTTGCGAAGGGTGCGAAAGAGGTTTGGACATGCAACTTGGAAGGGCGTGTCACCTTCTTCAACCACCGCGGCGAAATGGACGCCTCTAAACTCTTCCCGGACTTTCCGAGCACAGTCGAGCTACCTAGCGTGTAGTCCTCCCCGACATGGCATTTTAGCTTAGCGTCCTACACGTTGAAGTCAGTGAGCACCGTTCTATCTCGAGGCGTCGTCTAGCTTGGTCGCAGGTAGAGAAAGCTCGTAGACAAGGAGAACACCGCTCGAGGTAAGAAGTATTCCCTTAGCTATCGCCTCAGTTTGTCCTATGTCAGCTTGAGGTACGAAAGCAGAAAGCAAAATTGAAGCGAAAAGCGCGAATATCCCTACGAAGCAAGCCATAACGAAAATAAAGATGAGTACCCCCTCAACCAGACGCCAGTTCGGAGGATACACGTGCGTATCGGCGTCTGACTTCGCCTCTTCACGCGAGATTTCAACGAGCTTGTATTGCAGAAAAAGATAGGCGAAAAATAACGAGTATCGCAGCCAAAAGAGGTCAGTCATCCAGGGGAGCAGACCGAATACCACCATGAGGGGCGCAGTAACAGGAAAATAGCGCAGCATACCCCCGAGTGTAGCGACGCGAAATTCACGAAGAGGTTGTGAGATTCACTTCTGTGAGCACAAAAACCTCTCACGCTTTCTGTATAATCACCTTTAGTGAGCAGGAGGCATCATGCAAAGCCCTAAAGAACCTAAAACCATCAATGTTGACGAACTAAGGGGTAGGTTTCTCGAGTTCTTCAAATCCAAAAATCACCTCATCTACCCGTCCGCGTCTTTAGACCCTAGAGACCCCACACTCCTTTTCACCTCAGCAGGCATGGTGCAGTTCAAGCCGTATTTCTTAGGCGCGACGCCTAAGTTCGCGGGTTACGAGGGCGTCCACCACCGCGTCACCACGGCGCAGAAGTGCTTGCGCGTCGGCGACGTGGAGAACGTCGGGCGCACCTTGCGCCACCACTCGTTCTTCGAGATGATGGGGAACTTCTCGTTCGGTGACTACTTTAAGAAAGAGGCGGCACAGTGGGCGTGGGAGTTTTTGACCTCACCCGAGTGGATGGGCTTAGACCCTAAGCGCCTATACGTCACGGTTTACTTAGACGACGACGAAGCCTTTGACGTGTGGACGCAAGAGGTCGGCGTGCCTGAGAAGCGCATGTCGCGCTGGGACGAGGACGAGAACTTCTGGCCCGCGAGCGCTGTGTCAGCGGGTCCGAATGGTCCGTGTGGTCCTTGTTCGGAGATTTTTTATGACCGCGGTCCCCAGTACGGCACGCCCGACGAGACGGGTCCAAATACGGGCTCCGGCGACCGCTTCATCGAGATTTGGAACCTCGTGTTTACGCAGTTCGATAGGCGCGACGGCGGCGAGTTAGTCCCGCTACCGCAGCAAAACATCGATACCGGGTTAGGCTTCGAGCGGCTTGCAGCGGTGATGTCGGGCGCGGAAGATGCGTATGCGACAGACCTCTTTCAACCGACCATTCATAAGGTCGCGCAGCTTTCGGGACAACCTTATAGGGGCGTCGAGAGCACCTCGCACCGCGTGATTGCCGACCATACCAGAGCGATTACCTTTGCGATCAGCGAGGGGATTTTGCCGACCAATGACGGGAAGGGCTACGTCATCAAGATGCTCTTGCGCCGCGCGTCACGTCACGCTTGGCTTTTGGGCTTGCGCGAGCCCGTTTTGCATAGCTTAGTCGAACAAGTCGTGGAGGCGATGGGCGGGGCGTACCCCGAACTCAAAGACGCCAAAGAGCGCGTACAAGGAATCATCAGGACGGAAGAGGCGCAGTTTTTGAAGACGCTCGAGTCCGGCATCCAACGTGTCGGCAATCTCTTGGATGAGTCAGATACAGGGATGCTACCGGGTGATGTGGCGTTTGACCTTTGGGAAACCTACGGCTTTCCCCTCGATTTAACCGAAGAGATGGCGGCGGAGCGCGGCGTGTCGGTGGATAGAGCGGGCTATCAGAGCGCAAGGGAAAGAGCGCGGCAAGTCTCCAAAAGCGGCGCACAGACGGGCACGCTTTTTACAGCAAGTAAAGATACGCTCGGTAAAATCGCAAGCGAGCACGGCGAGACGAAATTTTTAGGGTACGAAGAGACGCAGAGTGACGCTGCAATTGTCGCCCTCATCTCTGGCGATGAAGAAGCCAACGAAGTTAGGGAGGGTGGAGACGCGCAGATCGTCCTCAACCAAACGCCTTTTTACGCCGAGGGCGGCGGGCAGATTGGGGACGCAGGGGTGCTCGAGTGGTCCGGTGACAATCCGGGCAAAGCCATCATCAGCACGACCACCAAGAGCAAAGAGGGGCTCTTCCTCCATCAAGCGAAGGTCTTGCGCGGCACGCTGGCAAGAGGTCAAGAGGTTCACGCCGCCATCGACCCCAGCCGCCGCGAAACCGAAAAGCACCACTCCGCGACGCACCTCTTACACGCGGCTCTGCGCAGCGTTTTAGGCACGCACGTCGCGCAGGCGGGCTCGCTGGTTGCTCCAGACCGCCTCCGCTTCGACTTTTCGCATTCGCAACCCATCAGCAAGGGAGAGGTCACTAGAATCGAGACCTTCGTGAACCGCTGGATTCAGGCGGACTTCGAGGTCAATTGGCGCGTCGTTCCTATCTCAGAGGCGAGGGAGAAGGGCGCGATGATGCTCTTCGGGGAGAAGTACGGCGAAGAGGTCAGGATGGTCAGCATGGGGCAAGCAGTTGGCACGGCAGACCAGATTTCGCATGACGGAACTGATCTCTTGGCGAGTGGCGGAGAGGTTGCCGGAGCGTCACAAGAGGTCAACACGGCGGAAAGTCCAAACGGTGAAGGCGCGATTTCGGTCGAACTCTGCGGCGGCACGCATGTGAAGCGCACGGGTGAAATCGGCAGTTTGGTGATCACTTCGGAAGAGGCGGTGTCGGCGGGGGTAAGGCGGCTCGAGGCGCTAACAGGCATGGCAGCTCTAACCTACGTCCAGAGCTTGCGCGAAGGAACTAACGCCGTCGCGCAGAGTTTAGGCGTCAAATCGGATGACCTCGCCCAGCGCATCGGTAAACTTCAAAACGACCTCAAAGCGGCGCAGCGCGAGAGCGCGTCCTTGCGAGATAAACTCGCGGCGGCGCAAACATCCGGTGGTGCCAAGAGCAACGTGCAAGAGGCGGCGGGCTTCCGCTACAGCACTTTGCAGCTTCAGGAACTCGACGCGACTGCCTTGCGCAACGCCGCCGACAACCTCTTGACCTCCTCGGATGCCGATGTCGTCGTTTTAGCTAGCGGCAACCTCTTGGTGGCGAAGGTCGGTAAGGACGCCCAGAGACGCGGCGCACACGCGGGCAACCTCATTCGTGAGGTCGCGAAAAGGGCGGGCGGCGGCGGCGGCGGACGCCCCGACTTGGCGCAAGCGGGCATTAAAGATGCGTCGCAGGTGCAAGGGGCGCTCGCAGCAGTGCCAGAGATTCTGGAAGGCATGAACCATTAGCGGTAAAAACATGTTCCAGCCCCGCCTCGTCGCGATTGACCTAGACGGCACGCTGCTGACCTCTTCTAAAGAGGTCACACAACGTTCAGAGAGGGCGATTCGCGGGCTCTGCGCGAAGGACGTCAAGGTCGTTCTCTGCACCGGACGCCCGCCGCGCTTTACAAAACACGTGGCGGACGCGCTAGGGCTCAGCGACCTCGTCATCATGCATCACGGGGCGATTGTCTACGATTTCGTGCAGGATGAGATGCTCTTTCATAATGAGTTGACTCAGAAAACTGCGCTAGAGGTCATACGCACCATGCGCGAGCGGCACGAGGGGGTGATGGTGGGGCTCGAGACCTCTTACGGCTGGTTTCACGACCAAACCCTCTATGATTTACGCCAACCCGACCCCGCGCCAACGGGCGTAGGCGAAGCGGAAGACTTCGTCCGCGAAAACGTCACCAAGCTCCTCTTCCGCCACCCTGAGATGGACGCTAAAGCGTTCAGCCGCTCCCTAAAAGATTTCGATGTGCACACCACCTGGAGTTCGCCCGAGCTTTTGGAGGTCATCGCAAAGAACGTCAACAAACGCGAAGCCTTGAAGCAGGTGGCGGCGGCGAGAGGTCTGGACGCGGCGGATGTGGCGGTCTTTGGCGACCAGAACAACGATACCGAGATGCTTGCGTGGGCAGGTCTCGGCGTAGCGATGGGCAACGCGAGCGACGAGGCGAAAGAGGTGGCGGACAGGGTGACGGCTACGAACGACGAGGACGGGGTAGCGGTAGTTTTAGAGACTTGGTTGTAAAGTCGCAATGATGACGCTTATTGTTTTTGGTTATGGACCCGTCCAGGCAGACGAGACGTTCAACCTCAACGTTCATGCACGCCTCAACGCGCTAGCGGCGGGGATGCTTTATCAGCACGGCGAAGCCGAGCGCATCGTCATCACGGGTGGGCGCACAGGTGGCGCAGACCTCCCTTCCGAAGCCGAGTACATAAAACGGTATCTGATACGCAACTTCGATGTCCCAAAAGAGGTTGTTATCCTCGAGCAGCAAGCCACCGACACCGTCACCAATTTCGTCTACGTCGCGAATATCTTAGACCGCTCTAGCCTCTCTACCAACTTAGGTTTCCTCGCTTTCGGCTTTCACCTGCCGCGCATTCAATACCTCGCCGACCTCTTCAGCTTGACGGGAAATTCTATCGCGACGGAAGAGGTTGTTAAGGAGCGCTCAGAACGTCATGAAAGACTCCTGCGCGACCTTTTAACGCTGAAAAACGAGACCTACCGCAAGCTCCTGACCGACCAAGTGCGTTCTCTGCGCGGTTTGGATACCCTTCCTGAACACTGGTTGCCGCCAGCCGCGCAGCTTCAGAATGAGGCGAGGTTAACGTCTATGATGAAGTTAGAGCAGGTGCAGACCTTTTTAAGCTCGAGGGGACTCGCGTCCCAAACTCCCGCCGACTTTAGAGCGCTGCTCTCCTCTATCCCGCGCCGCTTTCCCGAACCCAAACCGGAAGATAGAGAGAAGGCGCTAAGCGCGTACGAAGAGGTCGCTCGTGCCTGAGGTCGTTCTCGCTCTGGACGTAGGCGACGCCCGCATCGGCTTAGCGAGGGGTGAGGTGGGTTCACACTTCGCCTTCGGTCGCGGCTTCATCACGCGCAAGAAGTTGAAGAACGACGCAGCCGAACTCCAAGACCTTATGCAGCGAGAGGGCGCGTCGTATCTCGTTATCGGTTTACCTAAACGGAGTGATGGGACGGATTCTAAACAGACTGTCAGGGTGCGGAGTTTTGCGAAGGAACTGGAAAAGCGCGGCTTCAAGGTCGTTTTAGAGGACGAACGCTTCACTACCCGCATCGCCACGCAAGGCATCACGCAGAGCGGGCTCCCTAAAACCAAACGCCAGAGCAAAGGGCGCGTGGACGAGGCGTCGGCTATCCTTATCTTAGAGAGTTATCTCGCTAGGCTTTCGTCCGAAAATGAGGTAGGCTAGCTCACGTGAGTGACATTCCGACCTCTTCACCGCGTCAGCGTTCTTCCCGACCTCTTGTGCGCGGCGTGCTCGTCGCAGTTTTTTTCGTTCTCGCGCTGGCTTTAGCGAGCATTCTCTTTGTACGTCAGCAGCTTGCGCCTATAGATGAATCGGCAACGCAGACAACCGAGTTCGAAATCTTGCCGGGTTGGGGCGCGTCACGGGTGGCGCGGGAACTCGCCGAGGCGGATTTAGTCCGTAACGCGCGTTTCTTCTCGCTCTGGCTGCGTTATGAAGGAACCGACACGCAGGTCGGCGAAGGGCTCTATGATCTGAGCCCTGCGATGAGCGCCCACGAAGTTGCCGAGGCGTTAGAGGCGGGCGGGCGTCCGAGGGTTACAGGCGTCACCATCCCCGAAGGCTTTCGTAGTGTGCGGGTGGCGTCGCGGCTCGAGGAGGCGGGTCTCGGTGAGGAAGAAGGGCTGATGCAGACCATCCTCTCGCCGGGTGAGCTGCGCCCAAACTATGTACCCGAAGGCGTCGGTTTAGAGGGCTACCTCTTTCCTGCCTCTTACGAGTTTCCGATTCGCAGCACCTCCGAAGAGGCGTTGAGCACGATGGTGCAGCGTTTCGAGCGTGAACTTACGCCGGAGATCGAGTCGGCATTGGCGTCTCTTAACTTGAGCGTTCACGACTGGGTCACGCTCGCTAGCATCGTCCAAGCCGAAGCGGGCAACCACGACGAAATGCCCGTGATTGCGGGCGTTTTTCTCAACCGTTTAGACGAAGGGATGCCGCTCCAATCCGACCCTACAGTGGCGTATGGTCTCGGCAAACGCCTGCCCGAGTTGGACAGGAGCGCGGGCGACTTCGAGGCGGAGCATCCCTGGAACACCTACGTGCAAAGAGGTCTGCCGCCGGGTCCGATCGGCAATCCTGGACGGGCGGCGCTCCAGGTCGTACTTACGCCTCAGCGCCTCAACGCCGAGGGTCAGCCTTACTTTTACTTTTTACACGGGCGCGGCGGTGAGTTCCGCCCTAACGTGACCTTCGAAGCGCATAATAGAGACATTCAGGAGTTCTTGCGCTGAACTCGAGCCTTTCATACGGATTCCGGTTGAACACTGCATAAACTCTAGCGCGTTTCTTCCGTTCACAACCGGAATCCGTATTTTTTCAACTCGTTACACTCGGGGTAATTCCTTTGGGAATTACCCGGAAACGGTATCAGTCAGCGTCATAGAGCACAGAGCCTTCATAGTGAACGATGACCGATTCCGCGAAGCCGCCGAGTTGGTCATCAACGAAGGTCGGGCGAGTGTATCGCGGCTCCAGCGCCGTTTGAGCGTCGGTCACGCCCGCGCAGGTAAATTGATGGATTCGTTAGAAGCATTAGAGGTCGTAGGTCCGCCCATGGGGAGTAAGCCGAGGGATGCGCTTGTCGAGTTAGAGGAGTTGCCGAACCTCTTTGGGAAGTGATAGCAGGTTGCTTCGTATAGCTTCGCTCAGCCTTTCTCAGGCGAAGCCTAGCGGGTTGGCTAGCTGGACTTCATCTGGTCACGAACACGCTCACGGTAGAGAACACTGCTAAGCACTCACGTTAGTAGATGACACCTGTGTGACACAGTCCCCAAGTGAACCGCTATAATGAGCCATGACGGTTAAAGCGCAACCCCTCGAGATGAGCTACGAGGCGTTTCTCGAGTGGGCAGACGAAGACACGGCGGCGGAGTGGGTGGATGGTAAGGTCATCCTGATGAGCCCCCCCTCAGACCGTCATCAAGACCTCTCTGACTTCTTAACCGCGCTTATGCGTATCTTCGTGGAGGAACATGGTTTAGGCAAAGTACGTTCGGCTGCGTTTCAGATGAAGTTAGCTACGTCGGGACGCGAACCTGACATTCTTTTTGTCGCTAAAGAAAACCTTGATAGAGTTAAAAAGAACCGCCTCGTCGGTCCTGCTGACCTCGCCGTTGAAATCGTCAGCCCCGAAAGCCGCAAGAGAGACCGACAAACCAAGTTCCTTGAGTACGAACAAGCAGGCGTTAAGGAGTATTGGCTGATCGACCCTGAACGTGAGCAAGTGGAATTTTATTTCCTAGACGAGCGGGGCGTCTATCAGGCTATACCGTTAGATGAAGATGTCTTTCACAGTGAGGTATTAAAAGGGCTCGAGCTTGATACCGCTTGGCTCTGGCAAGAACCACTGCCACCTTTAATGCATGTACTGAAGGTGTGGGGTTTGGTTTAGCGTTTGTCTGCTCGAGCCTCCCCATCAACCTCTTTCACGGTGTACCTCCTGCCAGTAGCATCTCTATACACGTCACCCTCAACTCGTTCTAACGCTAACGAATCCTGTTTTGCGCCGCCCTCTTGTTCACCCTCACTTCGCTGCCACCGCACCAAAATGGGAATGACGAGCGTCACCAAACCAACGACAATGGCAACCACCGCGAGCAGCCTAAAGTAGCCTTCAGCTTCAACCTCGCCCCACACCGCCACGACAATTTGCAGAGCGAGAACGCCAATCGCTACCGAGGAGACGCGCTGAAGCCAGGTCTGGCTTCGCTCCAACTTCGGCAGAGCGAGCAAAAAAGCGTGGGCAAAAGCGATAGCGAAGATGATGGCGCTCGTAGTGAGCTTCCAGTAGACCTCACTGTCCGCTTCTGTCCACGCACCCAAAATAACCATGAGCGCAGCAACCACCGAGAAGGCAATGCCGATGAGCCCGAGCTTTTTCCGGTTGCGCTTTTCGATGAACGCGGCACATGACATTGCACAGATGCTCGAGGTCGCCACCGCAAAGGTCGTAGCAATCACTTTAAGTTGAAAGTCGCCAAAGTCGCCGCTGACAACAGAGACAATCGCGATGAGCGCCGTGAGCACTAAAAAGCCGATGAAGACCTTTAGCGACAGTTTCCTTATCTCTGCGTAATTCATGTCATCCGCTGAGTTTGTTCATGTGAAGCGAGCGTCAGCGTCGGCAGTAAGCAAAGATGAGCGGTCACACTTCTTTATACACGCACTTAAGGGGCGGGGCTCGGTCTACCGTCACTTCACCTTTGACAAGAGCATGTGCGTCGTCGTCTGCCCGAAACGCATGCAGGCGCTCAGCAGCGTCTCTAGCGCCTCCATACTTTCAAGTCTGACCTGTAAGATAAACGCGCTATCTCCTACGAGGTGATGACAACTCCCAATCGCCTCGGTTTGGTTCACGAAGCGCACGAAGGCTTTTTCTTGGCTGTACGGAACCGCGACGAGAATAAACGCGCCGATGGGCTTGCCGAGCCTCTGCTGATTCACCTCTACGCGGTAGCCCGTGATGACGCCCGCGTCCTCGAGCCTCCGCATCCGCTCCTTGACCGCAGGCGCACTCAGCCCGACCTCTTGCGCGATGGCGCTGTAGCTCGCCCTAGCGTTCGCCGTGAGGATGGAGAGTATCTTCTCGTTAGTCGCGTCTAGCAATTTATTTTCCATAGTATGAAACGCTTTTAACAACAGTTTCTGAAGCGAGCACGGTCTATTGTAACGATTTTCGTCTTCCACTTGCGCAGGCTTCGCTCAATAATAGAGGCATGAACACGCAAGACTACATCAACCTAGACGAGCACTACGGCGCACGCATCTACAAGCCGCTCGACATCGTCGTGCAGAAGGCGGAGGGCGTGTGGCTCCACGACGTGGAGGGCAGACGCTATCTCGACGGGCTGAGCGCGTACTCGGCGGTCAACCAGGGGCACGGACACCCGCGTTTGCAGCGGGCGATGATCGAGCAGATGGGGCAGGTGACGCTGACCTCTCGCGCCTTTCGCAACGACCAGATGGGCTTATTCCTCCGGGACCTCTGCGAGTTGATGGGCTTTGAAATGGCGCTCCCGATGAACACGGGCGCGGAAGCTGTCGAGACCGCGATTAAAGCTGCGCGTAAGTGGGGCTATCAAACTAAAGATATCCCCGACAATAGAGCTGAAATCATCGTCTTTGACGGCAACTTCCACGGGCGCACAACCACCGTCGTCGGCTTCAGCAGTGAGGCGCAGTACAAGCAGGACTTCGGACCTTTCACGCCGGGGTTTCGGAGCGTCCCCTATGGCGTTTTAGACGCGGTCAAAGAGGCGATGAACGGCAACACGGTAGCGGTCCTCATCGAGCCGATTCAGGGCGAAGCGGGCGTGGTGATGCCGCCAGCGGGCTTTTTGAAAGGGTTAGAGGAGCTTTGCCGCGACAACAACGTGCTCTTTATCGCGGATGAGATACAGGCAGGTTTGGGACGTGCCGGAGGGCTGACGGCGTCGGGGCTCGAGGGCGTCAAAGCCGACATGGTCATCCTGGGCAAAGCCCTAAGTGGCGGCTTTTATCCTGTCTCCGCTGTCCTCGCCAATCGCGAGATTTTAGGACGTTTCCAAGCGGGTGATCACGGCAGCACCTTCGCGGGCAATCCACTCGGAGCCGCCGTCGCGCGGGAGGCGCTGGCGATTTTGGTGGATGAGGGCTTAGTCGAGAGGTCAAGGGAGCTAGGGCGCTACGCTTTAGAAGCGCTTCAAAGCATCGACTACCCCAAGATCAAAGAGGTGCGCGGAAGAGGTCTCTTCATTGCGGTTGAACTCTCAGAAGACGCCAGAAAGTACTGCGAAGCTCTAGCCGAGCGCGGCTTGCTCTGCAAAGAGACCCGCAAAAATGTGATTCGCTTTGCGCCGCCCTTAGTTATCGAGAAGGCTGAGCTAGACTGGGCGATTGCGCAGTTTAGGGAGGTTTTTGCGAGCATGGAGCGCGCGGAGCCTGCGCTTGTAAGCGGCTGAGTAGATTAGGAGTGGTTGAGGCTAGACTAGCCCCAACAAGCCGAGGATGCCTACCGGAGTGAGGAGTATCCACTGCGGCAGGCGAGAGAGACCACCCGGTTCGGAAACAAAATACTTGACATTCAGAAAGATAAGCCCAAAGACGATATAGAGGCTCGAGGCGGACGCGACTACAGTTGCGCCTAGATTCACCGTACCGAGCCCTCCCAAAAGAAAAAGTGCTGACGATAGGACAAAGAAGATAGAGGCGAAGTGCCAGCAAGCGTAGAGGGTGTACTTGATCTCGTCCTCCAAACGCGCCTCGAGAAGGGGTCTCGCGACGTCTCTACCACCTAAAAAGATATGGACGCCGCTCGTTAAGAGCGCTAGCAGTCCTGCGGCGATTAGGAACCCGTTCACCTTATCCCTCCACAAGCTGTGTTGAAGTAGCTCGAGACGCGCACTCAACATATGTTAGACGAGAAAATACCAGAGGGTATCAGGAATTTTGTGTACCCAACCTGTCGAGTAGTCTAGCACCGAAGATGCGAGGTCTGGTTTAGCGGCTAAGCAACCTCGTCAAATTCATACACAGGCGTTTCGATTGTTCGGCTCGGCTTCTGCTCGTCTAAAATCATCCGCTGCAAGCGCTCTACTATCGCAGGAGCGAAAACTGCTCGCCCGTCTCCTCATTCACACACGCAGGTACGTTCTTCATGAGGTGGAACCGCCCGGCGTGCTCGAGGGCGTAAGTTACACATTGCTCAATTAAGTTCTCATCTCTTTTGTTCGCGATTTTTTCCTCTCTTGAACGCTATCCCCGAGTTAGCTTTGGCACTTTTACTCACCTCTAAGCTTGCTATAGACGATGAGGTCATGCCAGTCGCCCGCGCGCCACTGAGCTTTACGTGCTACGCCTTCGCGCGTAAACCCAGCCTTTATCAAAGCCTGCTGCTCTGCTACGTTAGCAACATCGGTTGACGCCTCTACACGCATCACGGTGTAGGTTGAAAACAGGTAGTCTGCGAAGAGTCGCTGCGCCTCGGTGCCATAACCCTTTCCGCGAAATTTGGGACTCAAGGTTATGCCGATATTGTAAGCTTGGCTTCCTTCGTTCGGACCGTATACAACTCTGTGGTAACTAACGCTTCCAGCTACGTCTTCAGCTCTGCTTTCTAATACGACTAAAGTGCCACCGCGAGGATCAAGTAGGCCGTTTTTGTTGAATTGTTCCTCGAGCTGTCCCACCGGCTGAAACCCAAACATGTTGTACTCGGAGTTGTGCGTTGGGTCATTACGCCATTTAGCCAATAAGGGCAAGTCTGAATGTTCAACGGGTCTTAGGCGTACCTTTTCTGTAATCACCGAGATTCAACCTTTCGCTTCACTGCTGACTGTTGTGATGAACGCCTGTAGCTTTCTCGAACCACTACAAAAGATCAAGGCGATAACCGCTTAATCTGCCAAGCTTCGCCCTTTCGCGTGTACAAAAACCTATCGTGCAAGCGGCTCGGTCTCCCCTGCCAAAACTCAACTGCAAAGGGTGTCACCACGTAGCCGCCCCAAAACTCGGGCAGCGGCACCTCACCCTCTTCGTACTCCTCTTGAAGCTCCGCCAACCTCTTCTCCAACACCTCTCGTTTCTCGATCACCCGGCTTTGATGCGACGCCCACGCGCCGAGCTGCGAGGCGTGCGGGCGGCTTTTGAAGTAGGCGAGCGACGCTTCACGTGAAACTTTGCTCACCTCTCCGCGAATCCGCACTTGCCGCTCTAATCCTAACCAGTTAAATACCAGCGCCACGTTCGAATTCTCCGCCATATCTTGCGCTTTGTCACTTTCGTAGTTGCTGTAAAAAACAAAGCCTCTTTCGTCCAACCCTTTCAGTAAAACAATTCGCGCCGACGGTTGACCTCTTCCGTTCACGGTGGCTAAGGTCATGGCGTTGGGCTCGAGCAACTCCGCCTCAATAGCTTCATCCAACCAAACCCTAAATTGTTCGATGGGGTCAGGGTTGAGGGTGTTTGGCTCCAAGCGTTTCAGCGTGTAGTTCTGGCGCAAATCGGCGATGGACTTATCGGGCATAAGGGTATTGTAAGCTCGAGGCTCTTCGGTCAAGTAGTCAGGTATCAGCATTCGGCATAGGACGAGCTGTGGACTACTGAATTCTCGATGCTGACCACCGTACCGGAGTAATTCGGAGCACGATACAGATGTGACCTGAGCAATTGCGTAAACTCCCCTTACTAGGAGGACCATCATGGATGACAGCAACAAAGAGGAAATGAGATACAACACCGATGACGAAGCGCGTGAGCGCGACGGCAACGCCAGCGACGTGCCGCACATGCTGGACGAAGAGTCGAACGAAGCCGCCAAGCGTGACGGCTTAGCGCGGCAGCTGGAGGACCTCATCGCGGACGCGCTCGACTGGATGGAGATGAGCCAGAGCGAGGACGCCAGAGACATCTACAACACGCTCGTTGACGTGTACGAGCGGCTCGATAACCCACCCGAGGACACCGACGACGAAGCGCGGATGGGTGAGGAAGCACTGTAATAAGCTCATGCGCTTCTCAGATTAACGCCTCTTGCGCCGGTGCGTGAGAAGTCTAAAGAGCTTGTGAAGTCTGTAAAGAGTGCGTGAAGTAAAAAGTTCACATTTGTCAGCAACTGGCGGGGGGCTAACAGGTAGACTCACCCAACACTGAAGTTCTCTTACTTCACGCATCGCGATATGCGACATCACCTTTTCAGTGTTTTTGCCCTAGCGTGCCTCGGCTTACTCACTTCCGATGTACCTCACGCTAGGGTTGTTTTATGCCTAACCGTTTAGCGTTCGAAACGAGCCCTTACCTCTTGCAACACGCCGAAAACCCCGTGGACTGGTTTCCGTGGGGCGAAGAGGCGTTTGCGAAAGCTCATGCGGAAGACAAGCCCATCCTTCTTTCGGTAGGCTACTCGGCGTGCCACTGGTGTCACGTGATGGCGCACGAGTCGTTCGAAGATGAAGCGACGGCGGAACTCATGAACCGAGATTTTGTCAGCGTCAAGGTAGACCGCGAAGAGCGCCCCGACGTGGACGCCATCTACATGAACGCCGTGCAAGCGATGACGGGCGCGGGCGGCTGGCCAATGACAGTGGCGATGACGCCGAACGGCAAACCTTTTTTCGGCGGAACGTACTATCCACCTGAAGACCGCTACGGACACCCGAGCTTTAAGCGCGTGCTGACGAGCCTCGCGAACGCTTGGAGGACGCGGCGCGACGAGGTGATGAAGTCGGCGGAGGGGATGACGCAGTATTTGGGGCAGCTCTCGAGCCTTCCCACCCAACCCGGTGAGCTTAATGCCGGCATTTTAGAAACAGCCTTGCAAAACTTGCAGACCTCTTTCGACAGAGCATCTGGCGGCTTCGGCGGTGCGCCCAAGTTTCCACCTCACAGCACCTTAGACTTTTTACTCAACCGTCCCGAGCCACAAGCCCTCGAGATGGCAGACCTCACCCTCGCAAAAATGGCTAGGGGCGGCATCTACGACCACTTGGGCGGCGGCTTCGCCCGCTACAGCGTGGACGCGGTGTGGCTCGTACCCCATTTTGAAAAGATGCTCTACGACAACGCGCAACTCGTCAGGCGCTACTTGAAGGCGTATCAGCAGACAGATAGACCTCTTTATAAAGAGACGGCGGTGGGGGTGCTCGAGTGGGTCAAACGGGAGATGTTGGGCTCGTCGGGCGGTTTCTACAGCGCGTTGGATGCAGACTCCGAGGGCGTCGAAGGCAAGTTTTACGTCTGGGATGAGGGAGAGGTCGATGACCTCTTAAAAGAGGACGCGCCGCTTGCGAAGGCGTATTACGGCGTTTCGAGTGCGGGCAACTTCGAAGGTAAAAATATCCTTAACGTGACGCAGTCAAAAGAAGAGGTGGCGAAGCGTTTCGATATAAGTTTAGAGGCATTTAACAAGAGGTTGGCGAATATCAATGAGGTACTTTTTAGCGCGAGAGAAAAGCGCATCCGCCCCGGCTTAGACGACAAAATCCTCCTCTCTTGGAACGGTTTGATGCTCGCCGCGTTTGCCGATGCAGGGCGCATTTTGGGGCGAGAGGATTATCTCGAGCTTGCTGTCAATAACGCTGAGTTCATCCGCCGTGAGATGATGCAAGAGGGACGTTTACTTCATTCTTATAAAAACGGCGAAGCGAAGATTGCAGGGCTTTTAGAGGATTACGCCTACTTTGGGCTTGGACTGGTAGCACTTTACCAAGCGACGTTTGACAGCCAGTGGTTGCTGCTCGCTTTAGACCTCGCGGATACGATTACCCGGCACTTTGTTGATTCCGAAAACAGCGGCTTTTTCAGCACCGCCGATGACGCAGAAAAGCTCATCGTGCGCCCGAAAGACTTCTTCGATGCGGCGGTTCCCTCAGATAACGGCGCGGCGGCGGAGCTTCTTTTGACCCTATCGCGGTATACGGATAACCGTGAGTGGGAAGATTTGGCGGCGGGGGCTATAAGTCCGATGGTAGAGGCAATGAGGCAGCAGCCTAACGGCTTTGGGACGCTGCTCGGTGCGTTAGAGCGGTTGTTGAGTGAGCCTCGAGAAATCGCCATCTTCGGAAACAAAGAGGGCGAAGAGGTGCACGAACTTCTCCAAACCGTCCGCGAGCACACCTCACCTTTTGCTGCACTCGCTGTGGTTGAACAAGCTGATCCGCTCATTCCTCATTTGCCTTTTTTACAAGAGAGAGGTCAAATAGAGGGCAAACCAACCGTCTACGTCTGCGAAGGCGGCGCGTGCAGATTACCCGTAACGACGGTTGAAGAGGTGCGCTCGCAACTTAGGCGTTAAACTGGAGTATGCCGTTAGCGTTACCCAAAGATTTACGTCAGTTACTAGCGCAGCTTGACGAGCGCCTTAAAGACTTTTACGGCGAGCGTTACGCTGGGCTTATCCTCTTCGGTTCGTATGCGAGGGGAGATTGGACGGAGCATAGCGATGTGGATTTGCTTTTGTTGCTGAAGGGGGAGGTTAGCTCGAGCAGAGAGATAATGCGCTCTTCAGATGTGGTTTACCCTTTCGCTTTAGAATCCGGGCATCTCTTGACCTTAGTCCCTGTGAGCCTCGAGGCGTATCACCTCTCGCAAGACCCACTTTTTTGGAATGTACACGCCGAAGGTATCCCTTTATGAATCCGTCGTTGGCACTTTTAGACAAAGCAAAGCGCTCGCCCGAAGTCGCGGAAACTATCTTTCAAAAAGGCGACTACGACTTCTCTGCTTCTAGGGCTTACTACAGTTATTTCTATATCGCCGAGGCTTTGCTTGCCACCAAGAACTTACGCTTCTCGAGTCACAAAGCAACTACCGCTCAGTATGGTTTGCATTTCGCTAAAGACGGGGTGCTTCCCCCTCATTTTCATCAAAAGATGATTGAAGCGTTCGAGCTGCGGCAAATCGGGGACTACTCCATCAACTCGCCTGTTTTGGCAGAGGATGTTGAAGAGGTCATCCGCGAAGGGTGGGCATTTTTAGAGGCGGCTAGGGTCTATCTCGCCTCGCTTTGGCCCAACTGTCTGTAGGATAGCAACGGACCTCCTAATATTGCCGTAAAATAACTTCATGGCAAATACAGAAACCGCAACCCTCGGCGCAGGCTGCTTCTGGTGCGTCGAAGCTGTCTTTCAAGACTTAAAAGGTGTTCACAGAGTCGTTTCCGGCTACACGGGCGGCGAGACGCCCAACCCCACCTACCGCGAAATCTGCGGCGGCGACACGGGTCACGCCGAGGTCATCCAAATCACCTTCGACCCGCAAGTTATCTCTTTCGAAGACCTCTTGTACGTCTTCTGGCGCACGCACGACCCGACGACCTTAAACCGCCAAGGCGCGGACACCGGCACGCAGTACCGCTCGGCGATTTTTTACCACAGCGACGAGCAAAAAGAGATTGCCGAAAAGTCCAAAGCCGAAGCGGACGCCGCCGAGCTGTACCGCAACTCCATTGTCACCGAAATCACGCCCGCGTCTGAGTTTTACGAAGCGGAGACGTATCACCAGAACTTCTACAAGCAGAACCCGAGTCAGGGCTACTGCCGCGTGGTGATTGACCCCAAGGTGCGGAAGATGAGGAAAGAGTTCGGGGATAAGCTCAAAGGTGCGCAGGCGGCTTGAGTGACAGTCCTGCGTTCTTGAATAACCTCTCTCTGCTAAACTGGTCGAAATGAAAAAGCTCATTTCGACCTTCTTTTTGTTGTGTGTTTTGTCGGGGTGTCAGTGGGGAACGTCACCGACAGCAAAAGACAAATGGATAGAGGTCAAACCACCGGTAATCGAAGACTTCACCATAGAGAAAATGGGACACGACGCAGCTTTGAAGGATATTGAACAGGGGAAGCTTAGGCTCGAGCTTTGGGGCCCCCTCATAACTACCCCTCCTGAATTCGATCAGATACTTCAAACGCGCTTCTCCATAGAGGTAGGGCGTGACCACGCCGACGCAAAAGATAGGTCCTGGGATTACCTCGACGCCTACAATAACGTCATGGTGGAAGAAATCACGAAGCGGTACGGTGATTACGTGATTGAGAAAGCGTTGGAAGACGCTCGAGAGTAGTATGAGCTTAAGCCTTGCTCAGAAAGCTTTCAAAGCCATCTTGCCAAAACGCTTTTTCGAAGAGGTTGAGCGGCGGTCTAAAACGTGGCTCGTCACCTGTCTGGGATGCGGGTATGAGTCAAACGTGTGGGACTACGGCGGGCTCCGCTCTTATGCTTACGGTACGAAGTTGGTGCTCAAACGCTGCCGCAATTGTAGATGGTGGCAGTTGATGAGCGTCCACAAAAAATAAGCGTGAACTGATAGACTTTAGGTTATGACATTTACCGTGACCTTAGACCGCGACGAAGATGGTGTCTGGATTGCTGAATGTCCTTCGGTTCCTGGCTGCGTAAGCCAAGGAGAGACCAAGGAAAAGGCGCTAGAAAATGTCAGAGAAGCGATTCAGCTCTGCTTGGAGGTGCGTTCAGAACGTGGACTTCCGCTCACTTTAGAAACCAAGCAGATAGAGGTGAGCGCTTAGTGCCACCGCTTCCAGTGCTGAGCGGCAAAGAGGTTGTCAAAACTTTTGAAAAATTGGGGTGGCAAGTAGCGCGGCAAAAGGGCAGTCATATCATCATGGTCAAGGAAGGCGAAATAGCGTCGCTGTCCGTTCCAAACCATAAAGAGGTTGCAAGAGGTACATTGCGCAGTCTCATTCGCTCGGCGGGTTTGACGGCTCGAGAATTCGAAAGCGCCCTATAGACCCAGCGCTCAACCAATTGCAGGCAGCGCCTCAAAGTCCACCACCGGCTTATTCGCCAAAATCGCCGCCGCATCAGGCGTGTGGACAATGTCGTACAAGCTGTCGCGTTGCCGGGGAATGTAGCCCGCTTCGGTCACTTGGCGGATGATTTCACGCTCAGGCGCGTGGTCGTTTTTCGCGCCGGCTTGCGAGACGACGTTCTCTTCTAGCATCGTCGAGCCGAAGTCGTTCGCACCGAAATGCAGCGCGGTTTGCGCCACCTTGAAGCCCATCGTGGGCCATGAGGCTTGGAAGTTGTCGATGTTGTCTAAAAAGAGGCGGCTCACCGCGAGGTTTTGCAAGTATTCGTGAGCTCCTGCGCCGGGCGCTTTGCCCTCCACGCGGACGCCTTCGGTTTGCAGCGTCCAGGAGATAAAGGCGGAAAAACCGTTGCCGTATTTCGCTAAAGACTTATCCTGCTGGTCACGGATGCGCTTCATACTTTGGATGCGCTGCGCGGGTGTCTCACCAAAGCCAATCACCATCGTAGCTGTTGTGTAGAGCCCGAGCGACTGCGCCTCTTCCATCACGCGGAGCCAGTCGTCCGTACTGATGCGAGCAGGTGAGATGTGCCTAGCGTGGCGCACCTCGTCTACGAGCATCTCGCCGCCGCCGCCAGGGAGACCGTCCAAACCGGCGGCTTGCAGCTCCTTCAAAACCTCTAGGCTGCTCATTCCCGTGAGCTTGCTCATCCCTTTAATCTCTTCGGGCGAGAAGGCTTCGACGCGGATGCTCGGGTGGTGCGTTTTGAGGTGCTTCATGAGGTCTAGGTACCAGGTGAACTCTAAGTGCGGATTCACCCCGCCCTGCATCAAGATGCGCGTACCACCTAAAGATTCCAATTCACGAACCTTTTGGCTAATCTCTTCAAACGAAAGCGTGTAGGCGTCCGCCTGCTTTTGGGTGCGGTAAAAACCGCAGAAGGCGCAGCCGACGTTGCACACGTTCGAGTAGTTGATGTTGCGGTCAATTAGGTAGGTGACGGTCTCGGGGTCGGTGCGTCTTTGACGTACGGCGTTGGCGGCGGCGGCGAGGTTGAAAAGAGGTAGGTCGTAGAGTTTGACGCCCTCTTCTAAACTTAGTCTCTCGCCGGAGGCGGCTTTGTGGAGCAGTTCCATAGTGAGTTTAGTCTAGCACCGCCAAGAGGTTGCGGACGTCTCTTGGTGCGAGAATTCACAAGTCAGGGAGAGCGGACGCACCGTAGTGAACGGAGCACTTTCGCAAAGCGGCGCGTTCTATGCGGGTGAGGGAGTGGGCGGCGTAGAGGTGATTCACGAATCACTCTACGGGATAGCGCCATCAAAGAGCACCATCAAAGAATGTAGAAATCGCGGTGGCGTAGGGATGAGTTTAGAACCTGCTCTCGCATCAGCGCCGCACCACTTGTAACCGAATGCAGCGCTGTTTCGCAGGGGCAATTCACGAATTACCCCTGCGCCACATCAACGAATTCTCTACTCTGGAGAAACAACCCTCGCGGTTCCCCCGCCCCGCCGCTCCGCTTCAGCAGCGGCAACGATTGCGCCCTCTTCGGTGAAGTAGAGTCCAACCGCCGCGCCTAGCTCGTCCGTTTCACTAAAGGTGTGTCCGAACACCCCTAGTTCGGTCAGAAGCTCCTCGGGCACGCTCTCCTCAACGGTCGTGTCGTCGCCGTTGCGCTGCGACAGCCTCGGCGCGTTGATGGCTTCGGGCAAGCTCATCTCGAAGTCGATGACGTTGAGAAGAATTTGCGTCACCGTCGTGATGATGGTGCTGCCGCCTGGCGTGCCGAGCGCCATGCGCAAGCTACCGTCCTCGAGCACAATCGTGGGCGACATCGACGAACGCGGGCGCTTGAGAGGTTCGGGCGCGTTCGGTCCCACCGGGTCGCTGCTGAAGTCGGTGAGTTCGTTGTTGAGTAAAAAGCCGCGCCCCGGCACGACGATGGCGCTGCCGCCGATCTGTTCAATCGTCGTCGTGAAACTGACCACGTTGCCCGCTTCGTCCGCTGTGACGAGGTGCGTGGTGCTCTCGCTTTCGGTGTCGGCTTCGTCGGGTGGTCCGAGCGGGGGGCTCGGGTCGTTTTGGAAATCGAACGGGTTGCCCGGCGCGGGGTCGCTGCCCGCCTCGAGCGTGATTTCCCCACTTCTCATATCCGCATAGTCTTGGGAGAGGAGCCCTTCAACCGGGACATTCACGAAGTCCGCGTCACCCATGTAAGCGCCCCGATCCGAGTAGGCTAAACGGCTCGCTTCTATCATCCTATGGAGCGCCTCCGCCTCGGGCAAGTCACTCAGCTCGGACGATTCCAAGAGGTTGAGAATAAGTCCAATCGTGAGACCGCCGCTCGTCGGCGGAGCCATGCCGTAGACCGTGTAGCCGCGATACTCGGCGCTCACGGGTTCGCGCACCAAGGCGTCGTAGAGGTCCAAATCGGCCATCGTCATCTCTTGCGGGCGCACCTCGAAGGGGGGGCTATCCACTGTCGGCGGATTTTGTACGGCGGCGACGAGGTCTTCGCCCAGCTCGCCCCGGTAAAAAACGTCCGTGCCCTCTTCAGCGATGAGACGAAAGGTCTCGGCGAGTTCGGGGTTCGTAAAGGTGCTGCCGACCTCGGGCGGTGCGCCGTCCTCCAAAAAGAGGTCGCTCGTCGAGGTGAACGCCTCGAACCTCTCTAAGTTTCCCTCCACCTGGTCGTGAAAGACCTGGTTGACCTCGAAACCCTCTTCGGCGATTTCGGTGGCAGGTTCTAAGGCTTCCGCCAAACTGATCGTGCCGTAGCGCTCCAGAGCGACTTGCCAGCCCGCTAGCGTGCCAGGTACGCCGACAGAGAGACCGCTCGAGATGCGCTCCGGGCGAAAGGGGATCGACTCGCCCGTCTCCTCATCGATGAACATGTCCGGTGTTGCCGCTAGAGGAGCCATCTCGCGGGAGTCGATGGTGACCACACGGTCCTCTTCGGCTAGATACACCAGCATGAAGCCGCCCCCGCCGATGCCCGCGCTAAAGGGTTGCGTGACGTTGATGACCGCGGCTGCCGCAATCGCCGCGTCTACGGCGTTGCCGCCCTCCTCTAACACTTGAATGCCGACTTGCGTAGCGAGTTCGTCTACAGTCGCGACCGCGCCGCCCGTGCCCGTCTGGGTGCTCTGCGCGGCGGCGCTTGCCATAAAAATAACGAGTAAAACGAAGTAGAAATACCTCATGAAGCTCCTCTCTCAAAAGACGTTCGTCCGAAGCGGATAGACACTCCTCTCATGAATTTGATGGCGCAGTCTACCTTATGAGAAAAAGGAGCGTGAGGATACGAAATTTTTTCGCGCGCCGTTACGCATTCGTCCACCCGTGCGAACGGCGTAGGGGCAGGGTTGAACCCTGCCCCTACAGCGCCGTCTCACATCAATTCGAATACAGCGCTGCTTCGTAGGGGGGATTCATGAATCCCCCTACGAAGTAGGCTCTCAACGGCTCGAGACCAACCCTTCAAGCTCCCTCACAACCTCTTCGCTCACATCCAAAAGGGGTGCCCTCGGATAGCCCGCCTCATGTCCTTGCATCCTCAAGACCGCTTTAAGCCCCGGTACGCCGTAGCGAGAGGTCACGGCTAAAGCGAGTGGGTTCATGTTGAGTTGTAGGGCTCGAGCCTGCTCTATTTCACCTCTTCCAAAGTGCGCTACTATCTGCCCGTATTCCTCCGCCGCGACGTTCGCCACTGCCAAGATGCCGCCCCTTGCCCCGAGCGACAGCGCCGCTAAGAGGGTGGGCGCGTTGCCCGTAAAAACCACAAAGTTTTCAGGGACGAGCCGCATGATCTCGGTGAGCGCGCCGACGTTGCCCGAGGAATCCTTTAAGCCGATGATGGTTTCGTGTTTGGCGAGCGTAGCGATGAGGCTAGGCGGCAAACTGAGCGTCGTGGCGGCGGGGATGTTGTAGAGCATAAGCGGCAGCGGGCTCTCGTTCGCCACGCGCTCGAAGTGCGTTTGTAAGACCTGTTCGCTCATGTTGCCCTTGTAGTAGTGCGGCGCTAAAACGAGCACGTAGTCCGCGCCAACCTCTGCCGCGACTTCGTTACGTTTCTGTACGAGCCGCGTCGTTTCGCCACCCGTGCCCGCGATCATCGGTTTATTTTTGGGAATGACCTCTCTCGCCGCCTCTAATACCGTGCGGCGCTCCGCTTCGCTTAAAAAGACCGCTTCGCCGTTGCTGCCTAAGATGAGAAAGCCGTCTACACGCGGCTCGAGCGCCGCTATTAGATTCTGCAACGCGGACACGTCAAGCTCACCCGATTCAGTAAAAGGTGTAGGGACAGGTGGAATGACGCCTCGGAGTGTGAAAGACATAGTCTGAGCGTACCCGTTTGTGGCTAAGAATGCTAGCTTTAACTTGAAATATCGGTTCGGTGTGGCGCAACTTTAGGGTATGGTTGAGGTGCGGCAGATTTATGCAGAGTTTATACGAGGATAGCGACGTGAATCAGACGACTCAAACACATCGACCACAAAATGAAGGAACGCAAAGCCGGGCAGAGCGCCGCTGGCTCGCGCTACCCGCGTGGGCGCGCGCCGCCGTTACCGTGCTCGTCTACGCCTTTAGTTACCTTCTTCTCGACTGGGCTTCTGCCGCCTTTATTCCTGCTGCAGAAGTGGCGGTTTGGTTCCCGGCAGCGGCCTTGAACGTCGTGCTCTTATGGGTGTTCGGGTTGCGCTACCTGCCCGCTGTCGCCCTCACCGTTTTAATCACCAAAGTTTCGCTCGTCTCCCAGTCTGAGCTGCCTCTTGTAGCCACCTATGCGCTTACCGTGCTCTACGCCCTCACCCAAGCACTAGGCTACGGCGCTTTGGTCCTCTTTCTTAGAAAATTGGCGGTCAACCCGCGCCTCTACACCCTGCGTGACGTAAGCTGGTTCCTCTTCTCGAGTACGCTCTTTCCGCTCGTTATCGCCGCTTTCAGCGTGACGACGCTGGCGCTGGCGGGCGTAGAAGTGTGGCGGGAGTGGTTGCTCAGGACGATGCAGTTCTGGGCGGGTGACGCCACAGGTATAGGTTTACTCGCGCCGCCCCTCCTTATCTCCTTGCGGCTAACCCCGTGGTTGTGGACGGACGACTCGCCTCAATCCAACGTTGAATTGCGTCTACCCACGCGCCGTGAATGGTGGCTGGGGGGTATGCTGTTCGCCTTTATAGTACTCGGGGTCGTGCTCGCGTACCGGGGTCAGCGCGGGCTCAACCTCAACCGCGACTACTTCGCCTTCGTGCCGCTTATCGCTGTGGCGGTGTGGTACGGCTTTGAAGTGGTCGCGTTCGCGGTGCTGCTAGCAAATATCTTTATTGCGGCGGTCGTCGGACCTTCATTTGGTGAAAGCGGCGGTCTAGCTTTGCAGTTCGGTCTTATGACGCTAACGCTCGTCAGTTTGGTCTTAGGCGCAGTCACGTCGGCGCGGCAAGAGACCGAAACGAAGCTTCGTTACCGCACCCGCCACGACCCCTTGACGGGGCTTCCCAACCGCGAGTACCTCTTGGAGCAGTTAGAGGAGGCGAGAGACGATCAAGCTTTGTTCATGCTCAACCTCGACAACTTTCAAAACATCAACGACAGTTTAGGACACGACTTCGGCGACGAACTTCTGCGCTCAGTAGCGGAGCGCCTCAAAGGAGGACTACCGTCAGAGGACACCTTAGCGCACCTGAGCGGCGATGAATTCGTCTTGCTTACCTGTGTAGACGCTCAGAGAGACGCCATGCGGGTGAGCGGAGGGATACGCGAGGCGTTCGCGCAACCCTTTTACATACAGGGGCGCGAGCAGCGGCTAAGCGTAGGGATCGGCGTTGCGTTAGTCGGTGATCTTATCCGCAGTGGTAATGAAGAAAAACCCGCGCCGACCGAGATGCTGCGCCGCGTCCACACTGCGCTGCACCAGGCAAAAAAACACGGCAAGGCGCACACCGCGGTGTTCGAAAAGACCATGTACGCGCAGGCGGTCGAGCGCTTAGAACTGGAAAACGACCTGCGCCGCGCTTTGGAATATAGGGAGTTTGTGGTGCATTATCAGCCCATCTGGTCCTTAAAGACGGGTCAAATCGTCAAAGCGGAGGCGCTCTTGCGCTGGCCTCATCCCGAACACGGCATGATTCCGCCTGCGACCTTTATCCCGCTCGCCGAAGAGACCGGGCTTATCGAGCCCCTGAGCCGCTGGCTCATGCACACCGCCTTTAAGCAGGCGAAAACGTGGCACGACGAGGGACATCCGCTCACCATCGCCGTCAACATTTCGGCTGCGCAGATAGGTGCGAATTTGACGAACACGCTAGACGAGGTTTTAGAAAAGAGCGCGCTAGCACCCAAACACGTGTGCTTAGAGGTCACAGAAAACCTCTTTTTAGAACCCCTCGAGGATACGGTTGCGCTGCTGCGCCAGCTCAACGAGCGCGGCGTAGAGGTCTCGGTTGACGACTTCGGAACGGGCTACTCGTCGCTCTCGTACCTCAAAAATCTGCCGATCCAAACGCTTAAAATCGACCGCTCCTTCCTCCGGGGCGTGCCCGGCGATGCGGGCGACGTCGCTATCGTTGAAACCATCCTCTTTATGGCGGACGCGCTAGGGCTTAACATCACCGCCGAAGGGGTAGAAACCAAAGCGCAGCTCGACTTTTTGACCCAACAGAACTGTCCCCATGCGCAAGGGTACTATCTGGCGCGTTCGGTCTCGGCGGCGGCGTTCAAAACGTATTTGGGACGTTCGGTGCTGGGCTCGAGCCCCTAAACCCGCACAACAAGGCGTTTCGGCGGCGTCAACGCACATATTACCCTCCCGCCGCAAGCTCACCTGATAGAGTTTGACTATGTCCTCAGCCAACCCCTCGCTTAGCGTTCACTCCCCTCAACCCCCTACTTCTAAGGGTCAAACCGCCAAACTCCTCATCTCCTGCCCGGACCGCCCCGGCATTGTGGCCGCCGTCTCGCAGTTTCTCTACGCGCACGGCGCGAACGTCTTAGACGCCGCCCAACACTCCACCGACCCTACCGGCGGCGAGTTCTTCATGCGCATGGTCTTTTACCTAGAAGACTTAGATGTGACGCGCCCACAATTTGAGCGCGCCTTCGCCGAGGTTGTCGCCAAACCTTTTACGATGGACTGGCGCATATCCTACGCCGACCAGACAAAACGCATGGTAGTGATGGTCTCCAAATACGACCACTGCCTCTTAGAACTCCTCTGGCGCGTCCGCAGCGGCGAATTTGATGTGGAGATACCTTTTGTCGTTTCCAACCACGACGACTTACGTGAAACCGTCGAATCCTTCGGCTTGACCTTTCATCACTTACCGGTCACAAAGGAGACCAAAGCCGAGCAAGAGGCGCAGGTGTTGGCGCTTTTGGATGGCAAGGTGGACTTCATCGTTCTCGCCCGCTACATGCAGATTCTTTCAAGCGAGTTCGTCGCGCACTACCCTCAGCGTATCCTCAACATCCACCACTCCTTTTTGCCCGCCTTCGTCGGCGCGAATCCCTACAAACACGCCTATCAGCGCGGCGTGAAGCTCATCGGCGCGACCGCGCACTACGTCACCGATGATTTGGACGAAGGTCCGATTATCGAGCAGGATGTGGCGCGGGTATCGCATAAAGAATCAGCCAAAGACCTCGTGAGGGTTGGGCGTGAAATTGAGCGCACGGTGTTGGCGCGGGCGGTGGCGGCGCATTTGGAGGATAGGGTGTTGGTGTTTGGGAATAAGACGGTGGTGTTTTGAGAGGGATTAGTAAGGCGTGATAATTACTGAAGGCTTGACTGGAACATTAGCTATACTTTAGATATGCTCCGCACAATGAATCCAGTGCTTCGCAACTTACTCGTAGTGGTGGGCTCGGTGGCTCTTTCGTTAGGGGTAGTAGCTTCTATCTTTCTAGGCTTCTTGCTACTTCTATTCGGTGGCTCCTCCCCTGGAATCCACGATGAAGCTCGCTTGAGAAGCCATTTCCAGTCCAATGGAGCCGCGCTCGAGGCAGTCGTTTCCAGTCCAATGGAGCCGCGCTCGAGGCAGTCGTCAAAGAGATATTAGCCGCGGATGTAACCTATGCGAGGCAAGCTTTGCAAGGTAGATACAGTGTGTCTCAGCATCCAGAAGGTGAAGCGTATGAACCGCTGTTTGAGGCTATGCGCCACGCTAAAGTTCTAAGAGTGTCAGTAAGAGGTGACGATTTATCTGAAGTAATCCTTATCGTGGGCACGAAAGCTCATATGATTGACACCGAGTTTTTTGGCTACCTGTGGACACCTAGTCCTAACAAGGTCACAGAAGGGCTCAAAGCAACCGAAGGAAAATATCTGCGTCTTGCTCCTAATTGGTTCCTTTACAGATTTGAGCAATCGTAAACGTTCGCATTCAACAAAAAAGGCTCCCCTCTCGAGGAGCCTAGACAAAACAGCAAGAGACTTTTAGTTGTTCGACTTCTTCTGCGCCTCTTCTTTGGCGGTCTCCTGCGCCTCTTCCGCCGTCTTCTGCGCCACATCCTGCGCCTCTTGCTTGAGGCTCTCAGGCGTTAGGCCCTGGCTCCGCGCTTCCTCTTTCACTGTCTCTTTGGCGGTCTCGAGGGTTCTTTGCGCGACCTCTTTAGCGCGTTGGATGGCGCCGTCGCTGACTTCGCCCATCATCTCGTTTTCGCGGCGGGTGCTGGGGAAGGCGAGCCCGACAAGGATACCGACTAGAGCCGCAACTAAACCGACGACAAGGGGTTGCTCGTCCATCATCTTGGAAAAGCCGCGCTTGGCTTGCTTGGCGCGTTGCTGCGCTTCGCGCTTCGCCTGCTGCGCCCCCTGCTCCGCCTCGCGCCGCGCCTCCTGCGTTTTCTGCTTCGCTTGCTCGGTGCGCTGCTGGGCTTCGCGCTTGGCTTGCTCGGTCGTGTCTTGTCCCGACTGGCTGCTGGACTGACCCTGACTGCCGAAGCTGCTCCCCGTGTTGGGGGTGCCTATATCCGCTGTGCGGTCCGACGGGCGGGGATAGCCTGGGCTCCCTGCACTACTGCCTACGTCCGTGCTACCGATCGGACGCCCGTAAGAGTCTCTCAGCTTGTCCTCGGTCTGCAGCGAGCGCTCGGTCGGTGAGCGCGTCTCGCCGAGCGAGGTGGGGTTCGGGTCAACGGGTTCGTTTATGTCTTGACCCGTGATGATGGGCGCAGTGGTCGGGTCGCTTTCTTGAGGCAAGTTGGACCCGGTCTCTAAGGTGCTGTCGTCGTTCGCTAAGGAATCGGCGGACTTTCGGTTGTTGCCTGTGACTAGCGGGGATTTTTTGTTTTTATTCTTATCGCTCATGACTGCTCCTTCGCGGCTTTCGCGTCATCTGCAAGCGTCTGTGTGTCTTTCAGGGTGTTGATCGTTCGCTCCGGTTTAAGGCTGATGTCTTTAAGGCTGTTGACGCCCACCATTATCATAATACCGCCTATCGCGATCACGACGAGACCGACGATGAGTGTCGCGACCCAGTCGGGTAAGACCAGCGCGAGGGCGATAGCGGCGGCGGCGATGAGGGCTAAAAGCCCGATGTAGGCGACGAACGCGCCGATGAGAAAGGAGACGACGTCCATCGCCGCGCGTTTGATCTTTTCAGTCATCTCCTGTTTGGCGAGATCAATTTCCTGGCGGATGAGTAAGGTTGTCTTGTCGGAGAGGTCGGCGAAAAGCGCGCCTAAACTCTGCTCCTTTTTGGGGTTTGCGTCAGCCACGGCTGCCTCCTATAGCAGGTATCATCTGGTCGTAATTAACGAAGTTTAGTCGCGTGGTCCCGTTCCCGCTGGGCGCAGCAACGCTCTCACTAAGAGAAACATTGATGAGCACGCATCAGAGATGAAGTTTCGTTCTCAAGCAAAGCTTAGCGGGACGGCGCTTTGCGCTGAAATCTGCGTGATACAATCTTAGTAACTTCGTATGCCTGCAAGTATTCTAAAGCTCAGCGGCGTGACTGCGCGGTGGTGTAACCGTGCTCGACGGCCTCGTCAAACTTATACCAGGGCTCGTTGCGCTCTTCGTCCCAGCGGCGCTTGATGTCGCCTCTGGCGTCGTGCCAGGGCTTACCCTGAAATTCGCTCTCGGACGCTAAGTCGAAGCCGTAGCGGTAGGCGGGCTCGTAATCTTCAAAGTCACCGTTTGCGCTGACGTTCGATTCGTAATGCGAGCGGAAGGCTTCGTCCTCGTCACGGGGCGCAGCGCCCGCTTTCGCGTTCGTGCGCTCGTAGCTTCCTACACTGCGCCCGGAACTGCTCCCGCCAGGCGTATTGGCGACGATGGTATCGTCCGTATCGTCGCTAGCTGCTGCGGAGCGCGAGCGGTTCACGTTACGACTGCTGTCTCCTCCTTCGGCGCGCGATTGGCTTCTGCTACGCCCACGACTAACCCTCTCCGTGGTGCCTCCTCTGCTGCCGCCTCTTCGGAGGGTATTACTACCCCTGTGACCCCTGCTCTCCTGTCCTTGTTTGAGCAGCCAAGCCAGCCCGACGCCGAAAAGCGTCGCGGGCACCGGATTCTGTTTGATGAACGCCGATAATCTGCCGCCGATGCTGTCCGAGCTTTCGACGACGCCCTTTTTAAGCTGCTCCGTGACGCTGATGACGGTTTTTTGCGTGTCGTCCAGGGCGTCTCCGGCGCTGTCGCGTAGCCCTTCGGGGCCGAGCTTGTAGCCCAGCGCGCCCATCTCGCCCCTGATGCGCGCCCGCGTTTCTTCGATGTCGTGCTCCAACTCGTCCGGGCTCTTATTCTCTAAATTTCTGTCTCTCGTGTCGCTCACTCGTCCCCCCGCTCATAACTCTGGTAGTTAAAGTCGGCGTCGTAGTCGTCATAACCGGATGAGCCCTGCGAACTCCTCAAGAACCGCGCCGAGAGGACGCCGATGGTGAGCAGTCCGCCCACGAAGAGCACCGGGCGCTCCTGCGCGACGTCCTGCAGGTCACTCAAGAGGTCGTCCGTGTTGCGGTTCAGTTGGTCGCTGAGGTCCTCGAGCCGCTCCGCCGCCCCGTCGCTCAAGCGGGCGAAGTCACCTAGCTCCTCGTCGCGCAAGGTGTCGCCGCCGCTCCGAAAGGCTTTGGCGAGCCCCGCGATCTGCTGCGCGAGTTGCCCCTTGCTGTCCGAAAAAGACGCCTCCGCGCTCTGGCGCAGCTCTTTAGCCGCCTCTTTGGTCTGCTCAGAGACGGCGCGTCCGACCTCGCGCGCCCTAGCCTGAGCGTCTTTGGCAACGTCTTGCGCCGCCTCTTGCGCGCTCGGGTCCTCGTGCTCCGTTTGGGCGCTGCCCTTAGGTATGGTGCTCGTATTGTCTCTCGAGTTATCCATTAAACCCCCTTAGAGTCTCTGGCTCGTCGCTGTAAGGTTTACCCCTACATGCGAACAGTGAACTTACTAACAGTCTACCATAGGTGCATTGACGCCCTTCATCAGTAGCGCTCTCTACAGTAGGGCTTCATGGAAGGTGCAAGTGAGAAGCCTAGAACGTTCATTACCACTTCTTACTCCACACTTGCCTCATCGCTCGAGCCTACCTTCCCCTTGCATATTACGCCGTACCATACACTATGGCGAAAAAGAGCAAAAGGCGCAGCAAGCAAACGAAACGGCGCTCGGAGAAACGCGCCGCTCAAGGAGAGACCGAGGTCCCTGCGGGCGAGAGGCTTCTGAGGCGCATTCAGCGCGAGGCGCAGGCGAGGCGCGACAGACATGCGTATTTACTAAGGCTCGAGGACGAAAAAGCGTGGCGTTTAGAGCAGCTCCGGCGCGCAAGAGGTTTGGACGACCTAGACTTGGACGACCTAGACTTGGACGACCTGGATTTATTAGACGACTTGGATTTGTTAGATGATTTAGGTTTAGATGACCTAGATGCAGATGATTGGGACGACGAGGCGTGAAGCTGACCCTCGTCCCGCTCATGGGACCCTTTCACCTACGCTTTCCGCTCTACAACGCGGTGAGCGTGAAAGACATCGTGCGTGACGTTCAGCCGGACGTAGTAGCGACGACTGTTTTAGAGCCCGACACTTTTAGCACGCTGGACTGGCAAGACACGCCCGAGATTCCGTTACCTCTCAGCGTGGTGCCGTGGGCGAGGCGCAACGGCAAAGAGGTTTACGGGGTGCTCGAGCCCAGCCCCGACCCGAGCGCCGAAGCCGACTTCCAGCGCTACTTGTCGCAGTACGAAAAGACGCGCGGTACCGTAGCGCAACTGGGCGCACTGCTAAGGCCTCTTAACGCACTTCTGCAAGAAGGATTGACCTTAAAACGCATTCGCCAAGAGGTCGTGCCGATCATACGCGAACAGGCAGAGGTCAAAGAGGAGGCGTTCGGGGATGGTCCGGGCACGGATTGGTTGCGTGAACGTATCCAGGTGATGGCGGCGCGGATTTTAGCGCTGCCGCACGAGCGCGTAGCAGCTCTAGCGAGCATCGACCACGTACCCTTTTTAGAGGACGCCCTCCGAGACAAAGCCGAGCTGGTCCTTCCGAGCGAGAGCGAACCCACAGAAGAGGTGAGAACGCGCAGCCTCCTAGACTTCGCCTTTCGCGGCGACGTGCCCGAGCCCGGCAATGTGATCGCGCAACTCAGGTCCTCGGACCTCGCTGAGGCACGCTTTCACGAGGCGAACCTGCTCCTCGCGAACGGTCACACCGTAGAAGCCTTGGACCTCTTAGAAGCGGCGAGCCGAGGCGACTTCAGCGAGCCGTATTACCTGCCTGGCTACCTCCTGTCGCGCTTGGGTCAACTTCGCGATTTGGCAGGCGAACGGGACGGGGCGCTCCGCGCCTATAAGGGCGTGCGGGCGTTGGCGTGGGCTCCGCATGAGGCGATTCGCGCCGCCGAAGCGGGTTTAGCCGCGCCCTTTGAAGGGCTCCAAGAAAAGGTCTAAGGTGCAGCTCAAACGCTACAAAAAGGATTTTACGCACTCCTACAGCTTCGGCATCTTTCCGACGCTGGAGCTTTTGACCCACCGCCCCGATAAGGTGCTGCGCGTCGTCGCGCATTCCAAGGGTGAAGTGAGCGAGGGCGTCGCGGAAATTCGCTCTCGGTGCGACGCGCTTAGCGTTCCGTTTGAAATGAATGACAAACTCGTCAATAGACTCGCGCACAAGGGCAACGTTTACGTGTTCGCCGTGTTTGAAAAGTATGAAATGGCGTTGCAAAAGGAAGCGAACCACCTCCTATTGGTCAACCCGAGCGATATGGGCAACTTGGGCACCATCGTCAGGACGATGCTGGGCTTCGGCGTGCGCGACCTGGCGCTCTTACGCCCCGCCGCCGACCTCTTCAACCCGCACGTCGTTCGCGCCTCGATGGGCGCGATCTTCGCACTTAACGCGCACTATTTCGACGATTTAGAGGCGTATAGGGAAACCACTCAGCGCCAGCTTTACCCCTTTATGTTGGACGCAAAGCGTGAACTACAAGAGGTCACGTTCACCGCTCCCTTTACACTCGTCTTCGGACCCGAAGGACCAGGGTTGCCAAAAGCGTACCGCGAGGTGGGCGAAAGCGTGACCATTCCTCAGAGTGAATGGATCGAATCCTTGAACCTCGCGGTAGCGGTGGGGATTGCCCTTTACGAAGCAACCCGGCTATGAAGCAAAACGTTGAGTTCGAAGCCTATTCTCCGTCAGTCGCGCCCTCTACGGCGTCGCCCGCCTCTTCTGCGGTCTCACTAGCGGCTTCGCCCGCTTCCTCTGCGCCCTGTTGCACCTCTTCGGCGGCTTGCTCAGCGCCCGCTTCGGCGTCGCTTTCGCCGTCTCCACAGGCTGCGAGTCCAAACGTTAGAGTGAGTAAAAGAATCAGTAAATATCTCATAGGGGTACGTTAGCAAGAGGTCAATTCGGACGATTGTAACCGGGTAGAGGTTTGAGCGGCGAAAAACTTCACACTCCACAAATAGAAGCTTCATTAACCCTGTAGCTTGAAAAACTATCGCACTTCTTAGCCGACCGCGTACTCAGTACACTGTCAACTAAGTATTGACACCTTCACTGATGTCACCCTGTTCACGCAGTCAGACGAAGTCCGGCGAATGCGTAAGGGTCTCGCCTTTCAATCTCAGCAAGTGGAGTCAGCAAGGGCAGAGATTCTTTCACTACACTTCGTTCCGTTCAGAATGACATCATTCATTTTTCAATTAACGGTGTACTCAGGACAAAAGTGTAAAAAGCACACGTCTGTAGCAGCAAATCTTCACTCGGTCTGGGCTTAGCCCTTGCTATACCTAGAGAAGCGTATCTCATTTCAGGCTGCGTTGCTCTATGACGAAGTTCGCTCACCTTCTCGACATGTCCTTTCAGCGCGTGGCGGTGCGTCTAACGGTTCTCGCGCGCCTTCTCTGCTTGGCGCTACTAGCCTTGGTCGGCACAGGCGTCGCGCAAACCTTGACCCTGACGCCGCCGAACAGCCGCTTCGCCGAGCCCGGCGACTACGTCACCTTCGTGTTTCGCGCGGAGGCGTCCGGGACGGAAGCCGGCACGGTTGTAAGCGCCGAGGCGCGCTCCTCGTCGGGTTGGAAAATCTTACGGCAGCCGGGCGAGCTGACCTTAGCGCCGGGGCAGAGCCGCCCTATCGCGCTCACGCTGGCTGTGCCTGCCGACGCGCCTGCGTTCGCCGAGGACACGCTCACGTTGACGCTGCGCACCGCTACGGACGAGCTGAGCGTTCAGACAACCGTCACGGTCAACGAGCGTACGTCGCTGGACCTAGACGCGCCCGAAACGGTCGTGTTGAGCGCCAAAGGAGTGAACGTCACCCTCATCAACCGGGGCAACGTGACGAGCGCGGTGCGCCTCGAGCTGCGTCAGCGGGGCGAGGTTTTGGTGGCGCGCGAGCGCGAGCTTGCGCCGCAGGAGCGGCGCGTGGAGCGGCTCGAGGTCTCGAGCGAGGGAAGCTACACCCTCGTCTTAACGAGCGGCGAGCAGGTCGTCCGCAAAACCCTCACGGTCACCCGCTTCGGCGTGCCGCCGCCGCACCCTTTTCGCCTCAATGCCGTCGCCTCGGCGAGCCTCTCGACTGAGAGCTGGGGGGGCGAACTCACGGCGGAGGGTCCGCTCTCTGACTTTGTAAGCTTGACAGCGAGACTGGACGCCAAGGACATGCTGAGTTCTTACGCGGAGATGCAGCATGAGGTGTGGACGGCGCAGGTCGGGGGCAGCGGCGGCGACCCTTACAACCTCGGACTGTCGTCGGGCACCGGCGTATCGGGGAGCTACGAAGCGCCGCGCTGGTCGGTAGCGGGTGCGCTCAGCGCGGAGAAGGATGCGCCCGGTTACGTAGCGGGCGCGTACCATGCTCAAGTGGCGTCCGTCGCACTCGGGGCGGGGATACGTTCAGGCGACGCGCAGTTCAGCGCACGTGGTAGCGCCGACTTAGGCGCGTTTAGCGTTGCAGCCAAAGCGAGCGATGACGCCCTCGACGCCTCGTTGGAGGGAGAAAGAAAGCTCTCGACGGGAAGGCTGCGAGGAAGCCTCAAACTGACCGGTCTGCTCACCGACGGGGCGAGCGCGTCAACCCAGTTAGACTATTACGGACCCGGACGGCACCTCTACGCGAAGGGCTCTCTCGGGGCGACCTCCTCGAGAACCTCCTCCGGCTCAAAAAACTCCTCTGACTCAAAACCCGCTGCTGGCTGGAGCATCGGCCTGCAAGACCGCCTCATCTTCGACGATCTGCCCTCGCTACCCGGCGACGTCACGCTGAGCTTGGAGATGGGCAGCGCACAGAACGTTGCGCGGCTCCAGTACGAGACGCCTTTTGCCGATGCGTGGCTCGCCGACGCGCAGTTCGGCGTGGTCTACGGCGCTGAGCTGGCGCTGGACACGTCCGCGCGTTTGGCGCGGCGCGGCACGCCCTACTACAGTTTGGAGAGCGACCTGACCTACTATCCGAGCACGCG
This sequence comes from Trueperaceae bacterium, assembly GCA_965213925.1. Taxonomy (GTDB): domain Bacteria; phylum Deinococcota; class Deinococci; order Deinococcales; family Trueperaceae; genus CBDBZX01. The sequence continues at coordinate 1,494,652 of OZ243927.1, read as the reverse complement.
GCATCTGGAGGGTCAGCTCGACCTCAAGTTGCAGATGAACGACGCGCCCCTCACCTTTTTTAGCAACGGCACCTGGAACGTCGAGGAGAAGCGGTTAGGGCTCAACGCGGGCACGGTGCTCTACAGCGGACCCTGGCGCGTCAACGTCGCGGGCAACGCCAACTATGGGTACGGCAGCGGCGCAGGCGAACGTCCTTTCACCTTAGGGCTGTCGCTCTCGAGCGACTACGCTTTTGACGTGGGCGTTCCGCGCAGGGCGAGCGAGTTTGCGGGCGGGCGTCGGCTCGGCGCGGTGCAGGGCGTGGTGCGTTCCGACGAGGGTCCGCTCGCGGGCGTCGAGGTCAGGGTAGGGCGTTTCAGAATCCTGACCGACGAGGCGGGGCGTTACCGCGCCGACGTGGAGCCCGGCACCTACAAGGTGAGTCTCGAGGTTACGAGTCTGCCCATCACCTACCGCTTGCTAGGGTCGGATACGGTCTTCGCCGAAGTCGCGCTCAAAGAGGAGGTCACGTGGGACTTTCGCCTCGCGCGTACAGCGGCGCTCAGGGGGCGGGTCTTAGAGGACGCGGACGCCGACGGTGTCGCCGACACGCCCGCACGCGGTCTCGCGGCGCGGCTGCTGCTCATCGACACCGAAGGGCTCTACCGCTCGCTCAGCGCGGATGAGCAGGGCAACTTTTCGGCGCGCGGGCTGCTCCCCGGCGAGGCGACCTTGCAGCTCGTCGACTACCCCGCTGGCAGCGTCCTTTTAGGTGACGCGGCGCGCCAGCTCACGGTAAGCGCGGGCGAGGTCGTCGAGGTCACGTACCTGCTCCAACCCGCGCGCACGCGAGCGCGGAGTTTCGGCGGGTCGAAGTTGCGCGTGCGCCGCGTGACGCCGACAGCCGAGCGCGCGCCGCCCGGTTCAGCGCCGCTCATCAGGGTGAGCGTTCAAGGTGACGCCGAGAGCGTGAGCGTCAGCACCCCGGCGGGTAAGGGCGACCTCTTCGCGGTGGAGGGCGGGTGGTTCGGGCGCGTGAATGTGCCCGCGGACACGCCGCCCGGCGTCTACACCTTCGAAGTGGTCGCGCGGCGCGGCGACGAGACGGCGAGCCGCCGAGGTCAGCTCGTCGTCGACCCGGACGTTGCCCGGCTCGAAGTCACTGCCGACGGTCCGGTCAGGGCGGGCGAGTCTTTAGACCTCTTCGCCGAGCCCCTTTTCGAAGCCGCCGAGGTGAGCATGCAAAGCCTGCTAGGTAATGTTCAACTCACCGAAGAGGAGCCGGGGCGTTACAGCGCGGTTCTCCCCGTCGCCGCCGACGCCGAGGACGCCGTCTACGACCTCGTCTTCCGCGCCGCCACAGTGGACGGCACCGTCACCGAGCTGACCCGCAGGGTGAGGGTGTTGAACACGTCGCCGTGAGGTCTTCTTTAGCTAGTACGCGCCGTCGCCCTCGAGCACGACGCGCGCCGTCGCTAGCAAGATCACCACGTCGAGCCACACCGACCAGTTGCGGATGTAGAAGCTGTCGAGCGCTACGCGGTGCGGGTAGTCCGTGTCGCTGCGCCCCGAGACCTGCCAGTAGCCCGTCATGCCGGGGCGCACCAGCTTGTAGAGTTCGAAAGAGGTCGCGTAGCGCGGCACCTCCTCGTCGATGATGGGACGCGGTCCGACTAAGCTCATCTCGCCGATAAGGACGTTCCAGAGCTGCGGCAGTTCGTCCAGGCTCGTCCTGCGCAAAAACTTACCGACTCGCGTGATCCTCGGGTCGTCTTGCAGCTTAAAGCTCGTCTGCCACTCCTGCGCTAAGACGGGGTCGCGCGCCAGATGCTCCTCGAGGACCTCTTGCGCGTTCGGGACCATCGTGCGGAACTTCCAGGTGGTGAAGTGCTCGCCCCCCTGCCCGACGCGCCGATGCCCGAAAAAGACCCGTCCGGGTGAGTCGAGGTAGATGGCGACCATCAGGAGGAGCAAAAAGGGGCTGATTATGACGCCGCCCACCACGACGCCGATGAGGTCCAGCGCGCGCTTGACGCTCTGGTTGAGGGTCGAGTTGAGCGCGTTGTCGACCTCCAACGCCAAGAGGTTGTCGAGCGAGCCCGCGCGCACGCCGTAAACGGGCAAGCCTTCGATGTGGGGGACGAACTGGACCTGCTTGAAAGCGCGACCTTGCGTGTTGAGAAGCTGCATCAGGGTGTCGTCCGAGGCGTGCGAGATGGCGACGACTGCATGACGCACGCCCCTGGCTTTGGCGAACGCCTGTGCGTCGCGGAGCGTACCCCTGACGCGCAAGCCTTCGACCTCCGCGTCACGCTTCGCTGGGTCGTCGTCGAAGAGCGCCACCGGGTGAAGCCCATCCAGAGGACGCTGCTGCAGTGCCCGTGCTACGCGCCGCCCCGCGTTGCCCGCGCCTAGAATCACCACCTCGCGCCCCCAGAGGCCAAAGTGGTGAAGCACGTACTTGGCGACGGTGCGACCTAAAGGCGACAAGACCGCGCTGAAGAGGATCGTCAGGACGAGCACCGTGCCTGGAATGGGCAACTCTTCGCTGAAGAGGGCGCTGCCCGCCGTGAGGATGAGCCCGGCGTAGGCGGCGCTCGAGACCTGCTTGCGCAGCTCTTGCGGCGCGGTCAGACCGTAGCCGGGGTAGAGCCCTTCGCGCCACGCCATGAGGGGCCATAGCAGCAGCGCGTAGCCGATCGCGCCCGTCGGCGAGACGATGGAGCCCGCGTCGAAGTGGAACATTCGCCCCGCCCACCACAAGCAGAGCGCCGCGAGGTTAAAGGCGGCGAGCGCCGTGAAAAAGTCGGTGACTGAAAGCGCCAAGCGCACCCCGACCTGCTTGGCGGTAGCCTCTTGCTGCGCGGGCACGTGCCGCGACGCCGCGCGCCACCCTGCGACGGCGGCTAAGGGGTAGAGGACGCCGCCGTAAAGAAGCGTCGTGTCGAAGGTGTTCGCGACGAGCAGCGCGGCGAAGACGACCAAAAAGGCAGCGTCCCTCGCCCGGTACGCCCTCACTGTGAGGGCGTATAGCAGAAAGGCGAGCCCGGCGAACCCGACGAGACCACGCTCGAAGAGCGTATTCAAAAACACGTTGTGCGCGTGCTCGGGCACTTCGTGGAGGCGGCGCTGGGCGGGCCAGCTCGAGCGGTACGCCTCGCCGAACGCCTCCCGACCCCAGCCCCAAACGGGGCGAGCCGCGAACCCCTGCCAAGCGGACTGCCAGTAGGAGACGCGGGCGTTGCGCAGGCTAAACCCTTGTGTGACGGGGCCGGGCGTATAGGGCGTGAGGGTATCCCCGCGCTCGAGTTGAAAGCCCGCGAAACTCGCCTGACTCCCCGCTGTCGTGCGCTGGTCTGGCGTGAGCCCCAGCCACCACAGCAGACGAGGCTCGTTTCCTTCATAGACGAAGCTCACCCAGACGCGCCGCCACGCCCCTTCCTCTCCGCGCTCCTCGGCGGCGATGCCCGCGCTGAGCACCCGTCCTGCGCCGTCGACGTCGGCTTTCCACGTGTCGCCGCTCAGGAAGCCGCGCAGCGTAAAGGTCGCGCCCGCCGCCGCTTGCCCGCGCCCCTGGATGCCGGGTAGGCCCTGCGCCGCGCCCGCTGGCGCTCTCACCCAGGCGCTCACCGTGTAGGGCGTGTTCGGGAGGAGCGGCACGACCTGTTGCAGCCGCCCCCAACTCTCCGGCGTCTCTTTGGTGAGGTGGTAGCTGGTGCGCTCCTGCCCGGCGAGTGTGACGCGCTCCGCTTGTACGCGAACGCCGAGCGTGTCCCACCAGGCACCCTCGGGGCTTTCCGAGCCCTGCAAGAGGTTGACCGAAGGGTTCGTCGCGGGCGCTAAGTCGACGAGCAGCCCGACCCGCCCCCAGCCGAGCTGCGGTCCGATGCCCGCCGCCACCAGGAGCATGAGGCTGACCAAACTGATTTCGGCGGCGCGGCTGCGCCAGGAGCGCTTGCCCCCCATAAGCAGCAGCGTGAGCGCGACGAGCAGCCAAGCGAGCGCCGCCTCACGGCTGCCCGAAACGAGGATGCCGAGCGCCGAGAGCCCCAAGCTGACCAGCTTGAGGCGCATGTTGGGCAGGAGAATCGCCACGAGCGCGCCCAGCGCGAAGACGGTGTGACCGTATACGCTCGAGCCCGCCGCCCCCACGAACGTCTGGGTGACGGTGCCCAGGAGCCCCGCCCCCAACGCGCCGAGCTGCAGCCAGCCGAACAGAACGACCAGCGCGAGCCCCGACAGGAGCCCTACCCCGATAGGCGCTGAAAGCCGCGACTTGCCGATGCGAGGCTGGTCCGCCGCGAGCTGCCCGAAGGCGCGGTAGACGAGCCAAGGCGCGAGAAGCTGCACTGCGCCGAAGAAAAACCCCGCCGCGTCGCCGCGCACCGCCGAGGGCAGCGCAAAGAGGAACGCCGCGCCCCACCAGAGCACGTCGAAACGCCGCAACGACCAGCGCGTCGAGAAGAAGAGTAACAGTCCGAGGAAGGGTCCGTAAAAGGGTAGAAAGGTGATGCCGAAGCCCAGTAAAAAGGCTAAGCTTCTGCTGAATGTCGTCATAGGGGTGCCCCTCATAAAGTCAAGCATAACGCACAACTGTGAAATTCTTCATTGCATCTTGACACCGCGCCCATATGAATGAAGACGCTAGGTTAGAACGGTGAGCACGGAGCGCAAAAGGTCGAGTAAAAGCGTGGCGGTCAAAGGCTTAGTGCCACGCCACACGCTCACGCCGTGACTTGCCTTGCAGATGAGCACATACGCTGCTCCACGCCACAACGTCATAATATAAAGCCAAATGACCCTTTCGCATACGCTTTTGCTCACCGCGCCGCGCACGTTGGCGTGGCAAGCTCGGTCTCTGAAACTTCAAAAGGATGAGGTTCTGGTCCGCACGCTCTATAGCGCCCTCAGTCTTGGTACAGAGCTGCCGCTCTTTACGGGCGACGCCAGAAATCCCGCCCACGTCACCTATCCTAAGATGACCGGGTACGAGACCTACGGTATCGTCGACGGCGTAGGCGAAGAGGTCCGGGGCTTCCGCGTAGGAGACCGCGTCGTGACCTCTGAAGGACACGTGACGCACGAGGTTCTCGCCACAGACAGACTCATTCCCGCCCCTCGAGACTTAGACCCACGCTTAGCACTGCTCGCCATCCTTTCGAACGATGTCAAGAAAGGCGTCCTTAAAGTCGTGCCGCGACCCGGTGAGCGGGTGCTCGTGACGGGCGCAGGTGCCATCGGGCTGTTGACGCTTTTCGTCCTGAAAGCGCTCGGCGTGCAAGAGGTCGATGTCGTGGAACCTGTCAGGGCGAGGCTCGAGCTAGCCCTCCAGTTGGGCGCGACGAACGTCCTTACACTTGAAGAAGCTCATAAAATTCAGACCTCTTATACGGCTGGGTTCGAATGCTCGAGTCGCAACGCCGCCTTCGCCCTCTTGCAAGACAACCTTCGAACGGGCGGGCGACTCTGCGTTCTGGCGGACGGCAACGTCGAACCGCTCGAGCTGACCCCGCAGTTTCACCAAAAGGAACTTCGGGTGGTGGGCTCGAGCGACGGTGAAGACTACCAGGAGCACGCAACGTGGTTTTTCGGCTTGCCTGACCTCGCCAAACTGACGGCGCTTTTCGACCTCGAGGTGAGCGCGGCGGCTTTGCCCAAGACCTTTGCGCAGCTCGCAAGCGGTGAACTTCGCCCCGTAAAGGTACTGGTTCGCTATAACGAGTTTCATGAAGAGGTGTAGCATACGCTATGCGTACCCCTACACGGCAGACGAGAGAGCGACTCGGTGAACAGGCTAGGTGTCACCGAGTAGAGGCGTTAGAGCGCGCCAAAAATAGCACCGCACTTCGTTTAGGCGACTCACCCAGCCGCTAGACCCTTGCTCGACCTCGTCTTCTACCTCGCCTTTTCGACGCTGCTCGCGCATGAACTCGACGCTGTCCACAAGCGCGAATGGCGACTCTTATTCGTGCTTCGCGCCCTGCCCGACGAGGGCGCGCGGCGGGCTTTTGTCCTTCTTCACGTGCCGGTCGTCGCCCTGCTCCTCTGGCTGGCTGCTTTTCCAAGTGAAGCGGTACAGTTTTGGACGATGGTAGGTCTCGACCTCTTTATGGTCGTTCACGCGGGGCTGCATTGGCGGCTTTCGGCACATCCTCAATACGAATTTCGCACGGCGCAATCTCGCCTATTCATCTACGGCGCGGCAGCTTTAGCCCTCATCCATTTCGCGCTTCTCTGGCTCACTCTTTGAGATGGTTTGATGCGCTGAGGTTCAGTTGGGCTGGCTACTACACTATCAACAAAATATTGCTACCTCTTACATGTCACCCTATTCACGTAGTACGACGAAGTCCGGCGAAGGCGTGAGGGTCTCGTCTCACAATCTCTGTCAGAGGAGTCAGCAAGGGCAGAGATTCTTACGCTCCACGGAGCCTGCCCTGGTGAGGGTTCCGCTCAGAATGACACACCTCATTTTTTACTTAACGCTGTACTACCGCTAAGTTCAAAAAGGAACGACGCTAAAACGCCTTTTACGCTACGAAATCTCCCTCGAACGCCCACATGCTAGGTATAGTGTGGAGCGTGAACCTCCTCACCGGTCCGCCAGGCGCGGGCAAAACGACGAAGCTGTTAGGCGTCGCGAGAAGGGCGGCGCACCGGGGCGAGCGCGTGTGGTGGGTCGGCTTGCCGAGTCAGCGCGCTTACGTTTATCGGCGACTGGCTGAAGAGGGCGCGGTCTTGGGTCTGGAATTCCTCTCCTCGCAGCAGGTTTATTACCGCCTGCTCGCGCACGCGCTCAAGCTCAAGCCGCTCGTCGTCGGCACGGGGCGCATCGCGCTGGTCGGCGAAGCGCTTAAAAAGTTGCGTAACGAACTGCCCTCGCCGGGCGAGGCGCGGCTCTTCACGCGGGCGGTTGCCGAGGCGAAGCGTTTCGGATTGACCTGGCGAGAGGTCGAGGTGCACGACGAGGAGACCGCGCGTTTTCGCGCCGTGTTACGTCTTTACGAGGCGCTAAAAGGTGAGACGTGGGACTACGACGACTTTCGGCTCGAGGCTCTCCATTTAGCCCTCTCCGGCGACGCGGAGCCCGAAGCCGACCTCATCGTGGTCGACGGCTTTAGGGAACTCGGACCTTTGGAGCTTGAACTTTACAAAGCCCTCGCTCAGACAACAGACGTGTGGCTGAGCCTGCCCGACGCGCCGCCCGGTGAAGAGGCGAGCGAAAGGGTCGAACGTGCGAGCACATGCAATGTCCAGACCCACCGCGCGCCGAACCCCGTCGCCGAGTCGCGCTGGCTCCTGCGCGCCCTCAAGCGCGACCTGGCGAACGGCTACGACGCCCTGGACTTAGCGGTCATCTTGCCCGAGCGAGAGGTGCGGGCGTTTTTGTCCCTAGCGGACGAGTACGGCGTGCCGACGATGGACGAGACGCCCAAGGCGCTCGCCGAGACGCCGCAAGGACGCCTTCTTTTGGACCTCTTGGAGCTGCCCGACTACCCGACCGCCTCGAGGCTATTAGCCATCCCCGAACTTGCGCCCCTAGCCAAAGCCGCCCTCACGCGGGGCGTGGCGGGGCGCGAGGCGCTGACGCTCCTAGCGCAAGAGGTCGGCGAGAGCGAGCGGTGGCGCGCGTGGCTGGGGCGCTTAGACGTGCCGGACGGCGAGCTTGCGTGGGCGCAAGATTTGGTGGAGAGCTTGCCTGAATTCGGGGTGAACGCGGCGCGCTTCGATTGGGGCAGTTTCAAGGACCACGCCTTAGAGCGCGCCAAAGAGGCCGCGCAACTCGCTAAAGGTGCCCAGTTCCGCGCCTGGTGGGGGGCGCTCTTGCAAGAGACCTTTCTCTTCTCGCGACCGAAAGGGGGCGTCGCGCTGCTTACCGCCAAGCTCGCCTCGGGGCGGCGCTTTAGGCGGGTCTACGTCGCGCACGCGGTCGAGGGCGCGTACACGGTCGGCGAGGCGGAGGACTACTTTACGCCGGAGGAGAAACGGGGGTCGCTCGAGGCGATCTTCAGCCCGGAGCGAGGGGCGGGGCTCCCCAAACGCTTTTTAGGGCGCGATGCGCTCCTCTTCGCCGAACTGCTCACGCGGGGCGACGAGGTCGTTGTGACGTATCCCGAAGCCGACCAGGGCGGACCGCTCGTGCCGGAGCCCGCGCTCGTCGGGGCGGCTTGCGCGCCTCTGCCGGCGGTAGCGGCGGGGAGTCGGCTCGAGCTGCACCAAGCCTCCCCCTTCGACCCGTCGTTCAAGGCTGTCAGGCTCGGCTCGCCGCGCGTCCAAGCCTTAGCGCGCTACGCCGCGTGCGGCTTTCGCTACTGGGCGGAGCGGCGCGTAGCGCAAGAGGACCTCCCCTGGTGGCGCGCGCTCGTGCGCGATTTGCGCGAGGTGCGCAAGCTTAACGTCGCGAGACTCGGGGCGCTCCAGGCGCGCTACCCGGAGGCGGCGGCGTGGCTGGCAACTATAGAGGAAACCCTCCTGCCGCTGACCTACGGCGTGGCGCTGCCCGAAGGCTCGAGCGGTCCCTTCGCCCTGCTCGACGCGGCGGGTCGCTCCGGGCAGGAGATGCGGCTCTACACCTTCGTGCAACCGGGGCCCTGGACCCAAGCGGACGCCGAGGCGTGGGTCCGCAAACCGCACCGCTGGAACGAGCTGTGGGCGGCGGGGCACCTTATAGACACGTATGGTCCGCGCATCTCCGGCGTGCGGCTCTACCTCCTGCCCGTGTTGGGCGAGCCCGTCGACGTGTTCGGCGCCCCCATCAGCTACGTGTGGCGGCAGATCGCGTCGCGGCAGCAGAAGGCGTCGCGCGCGTTCGTCCGCTTTGAGGGGGGCGACGTGACGCCCCGCCCCGGCTTCGTATGCCGCGAGTGCCGCGTCTTCGACCTGTGCCGCGTGGGGCAGCGCTAAGGTGACGGGCTAGCGTGAGGGTCCGCGTCGCCTCCGCTGGCACGGGTAAGACGACGAGCTTGGTGCGGCGCTACTTGGAGCTTCTGTCTGGAGGAACGCCGCTCCGCCGCGTCGCGGGCGTCACCTTCACGCGCACGGCGGCGAACGAGTTGCGCCAGCGCGTCGCGTCGGGGTTGGGGGTCGTCCTGGAGACCGGGCGCTACCTCGACCTCTGCCCGCCGCCGGACGCGAGGGCCTCCTTCGAGGAGGCCGAACGCGAGCTGAGCGGCGCGACGCTCACCACCATCCACGGCTTCATGCGCGAGGCGCTGCGCTTGGTCGCGCCGCAGTTGGGTTTAGACCCGGACGTGCGCTCGCTCGGTGAGTGGGAGGCGTCGGTCATGTTCGAGGAGGAGTTGACCTCACTCCTCTACGTGGCGAACGACCCCAAGCACGGTCTCTACCCAGCTGTGAGCGCCCTCGGCGAGAACGCCGCGCCGCTCGTCATGCACCTCTTCGGACAGCGCTCCCTGACGGAACGTTTCAGAAACCGCGAGGACGCGCCGAACACCACAAATACGGCGCTCCTCAAGCTCTTTGACGCGGTGTATGACCGCTACCGCGTGCGCTTGGGGGCGCGGCTCTTGCCGCCCGCCGAGGTCGAGCGGCGCGCGCTCGTGATGGCGCAGACGGAGGACGCGCTGGCGCGTCTCGCGGCGCGCTACCGCGTGGTGCTCGTGGACGAGTTTCAGGACGTGAACCCGCTGCAGGGGGAGTTTTTTAGGCGGCTCGAGTCCGCCGACATCCGCGTCGAAGTCGTGGGCGACCCCAAGCAGTCCATCTACGGCTTTCGGAACGCCGACGTGGAGGTCTTCCGCCGCGCGCTCCGCACGGGCGACGTCTTAGCGCCACTGGACAAAACGCGCCGCCACGCCGCCGTCTTGACGCGCTTTCTGAACGGCATGACGCGCACCTTTGCGGCGCACAACTTAGGCTTTAGCCAAAACGAAGCCCCCGAAGTCTACGCCGCCGGCGCGCAAGCCGAGAAACGCGGGCGCGTCGAGCTTCACTGGGTCACGGGCGAGCAGCCGGTGGGCGACCTGCGCCGCTATGAAGCGAAGGTCTTGGCGGAACGGCTGGCGGCGCTATGCGAACACTACGCGCCGGGTCAGATGGCGGTCTTGGCTAGGTCTTACAGCGGGCTCGCCTACATGGAAGCCGCGCTGGACGCGACGGGTCTCCCCTACGTCTTGCTGCAAGGGCGCGGCTACTACGAACGCATCGAAGTGCGCGACCTCTACCACGCGCTGCGCGTCGGCATCGACCCGTCCGGTCTGAGCTTAGGCGCGTGGCTGCGGAGCCCCTTTGCCGCGCTCGAGCTTGACGAACTCGACCGGGTCCTCTCGGCGGAAGACCCCGTCGCCCGCTTGGGGTCTGACTACCCCGAGCTGTTCGGACGCTTGGCGCGAATCCGCGAACAGGTCCGCGCGACCCCGCTCGCGGCGCTTAAATTTCTGATTCGGGAGCCCTTCGTCGGCGGCAAGCGCTACATGGACTTTCTGGAGGCGCGGGCGAGAGAAAACGTGGACGCGCTCCTTTTTACCGTCGCGGAGCAGCCGCCGGGGGAAATCGAAGTGTTGCTAGAGCGCCTCGACCTCCTGAGCCGCCAAGCCGAAGCGGGCGACGTGCCGCAGAGCGGCGAGGGGATCTCGCTGCTCACCGTCCACCGGGCGAAGGGGCTCGAGTGGGACGCGGTCGCCGTCTTCGACTTAGGGCGCAAGACCTATCACCACCCGCAACCGCTGTATGTAGAGCCCAAAACCGGGCACCTCGCCCTGAAAGACACGCCGCAGTTCGGGGCGATGAAGGAGGCGGCGCAAGCTCGAGAGGAAGAGGAGAGCTACCGCCTGCTCTACGTGGCGGCGTCTCGCGCTAAAGACGTGCTGCTGATGAGCGGCAGCGTGAAGGGGACTAAGCCCGACGGTTGGGCGAAAGGGTTGGACGCGATGGGTCTAGGCGCGGGCGCGGCGTCTTGGGCGCGCCCCGACTTCGTCCTCAAAACGTGGGCGTATGCGCCTGTCACCGCGACCTCTTCCAATCATAAGGTGCGCCCTAGCCTCGAGCCTTCCCCCTGGGTCGCGCGCACCTTCCCGCCGCATCCGCATCCGCCCGTGTCGTCGCCCTCGAGCCTCAAAGGAGCCCCTTTCGAACCGCTGCCCATCGCCGACCCCGACGAGGGCGAGCGCTTGCCGGGTCGCTCGCGCACGGTGGGCACCTTGGTTCACTACGCCATCTCGCAGAATTGGCGCGCGGACAATCCAGTACACCTTCACAATTTGAGGGGCGCAAGAGGTGATGTTTCCCTTTAGCGAGAACGAGCAGCAAGATATCTTGCTCGAGGTCGGAGGGTTACTTAGCAACTACGAAGACCTCTTGAGAAACGAACTCCCCGCCCTAAACGCGCGCGACGAAGACCACCCCGAACTGCCGATGGCGCTGCCCCGCGGCGCGACCGTCTGGCAGGGCGTCATCGACCGCCTCTACCGCGTCGGTGACGATTGGATTTTGGAGGACTACAAAACCGATCAAGTCGTCGAGCCGGAGCGCTATCACTTCCAGCTCGGCGTCTACTTGCAGGCGATCCGCGAGGTCCGCAAGGTGACGCCGCAGGTGCAACTCGTGTATCTGCGGGACAAGCGGGTTGTGAGGTTGCAACTGGAAGTACTCGAGGAGGCGTTTAGGGAGGGGCTCGCTTCGGAAAGCGCGTAAGGACGGGTTTGAAGCCCGTCCCTACGCCTGCTACCCTAAAAATTCAGAGGACTTCTGCGATAAACTCGATACTAGGTGGGTATTTCTTCCCCTCGGCTTCATACTGCGCTCTAAAGCGGTAGCGTCCCGGCTGCGTATCCTCCGGAACGGTGAAGCTAATGATATTGCTGGAGCGAATCATACCCGTACCTTTCAGCTCGTAATTTCCGCCCATATCGACCCAGTGGTACGCATCCAATCGCACTGATGAATCAAACTCAACGACCTTTTTTACAGAGTTGATACTCGCTGTCCAACCCTGCGGCGCTATTAGTTCGGCGATAACGTACTTCTCAGTTTCGTCATAAACGATGGGCGCGGATTTCCTTCTGGTACTGGTCAAGGCGATGATGCCGTCTTCGGTCGTCGAAGGTCTCTCTACCAAAACCGTTTGACCAGGTTTAACGGGCACGACTGTTCTCTTCTGTTTTCTTATTCCGTTCATGCTGAAGGTGTCGGGCAGGCGAAAGAAGTTCTCGGAAATTTGCTCGGCGTAGTTCGACGAACTTGCCGACGGTGCGCATGAAGCAAGCAAAAGGAGGGCGGCTAACGCGAATGAAAGAGGTCTAATCATGGTGGATTCCTAAACTCGAGACTAAGGCGCAACGGCGCACCTCTTCTCAAGTATGAAAGACCTATATAGCCCGCTGCCGCAAAATTTTCACAAAAGTAGGGGAGGTTCATGAACCTCCCCTACGCCGCACATTAGCTGTTAGATGACATCTAGCTCAGATGTTGAATCCAAACATCCGCATCTGCTTTTTCCCGTCGTCCGACATCTTCTCGGGCGACCAGGGCGGCGACCACACGAACTCGACGTTGACCTTTTTCACGCCATCCACTTTCATGCAGGCGAGTTCGGCGTCGGCTTGGATCATGTCCTGAACGGGGCAGCCCATGCTCGTTAGCGTCATCTCAACGTCGACTTCACCGCCCTCTTTCACGTCGACGTTGTAGATGAGCCCTAAGTCCACGACGTTCACAGGGATTTCAGGGTCTTTCACGACTTTAAGCGCTTCTAAAAGCGCCTCTTTCGTGGGAAGGTCCGCACTTCCGTTTTGCTCGGCTGGGGTGGGGGTAGCTTGTTCCATAGCTTTAGCGTAGCAGATAGCGCGGTGAGTTCCGCTGTTTTGTAGAACAAGTAGGGAAGTAACGAGCAATGAGCAACGAGCAATGAGTCTAAAGATTTTCACTCATTACACCGTTAATTAAGTATCGATACTCTCTTACTGCTGTCACCCTGTTCACGAAGTAGAGCGGAGCTTCGGCGAAGGCGTGAGGGTCTCGTTTGGCTATACCAAAACTTCGTAACTTTCGTTCTCTGTCAGAGGAGTCAGCAAGGGCAGAGATTCTTTCACTCCGCGGAGTCTATCCTACGCTCGCCGTAGGGCTGCGTTCAGAATGACATCACTCATTATTTAGTTGACAGTGTACTCATTGCTCATTGCTTTTAACTCGTTGCTCTTTATGGCGCGCGTTTCACCTCTTTATCCACAACGGTGATGTCCGGCTTGGTGGACATACCAGATGACGATGTGGAGCCGCTGGACGACGCGGAGTCGCTGAACGACCCAGACCCAGACCCGGAAGAGGGCAGGCTCTTTCTTAGAGAACTCTCGACTTGAGCGATGTCGGCGGCGAGTTCGTTGCGCATCAAGAGGACGCGCTCTTCTAAGCGCTCGACTTGGGCGCGCTCGTGCGCCTCGATGTGGTTGGTGTGCTCGCTGACGACGGTGCGAAAGCCGGTGTCGGTTTCGGACATACGGGTCTCTAAACCGTCGAGCCGCCCGAGAATCTTGTTCTCGAGCCCCACAATTTCATCGGAGCGCTGCTTCTCCAGCTTTTTTTGTACCTCGTCGAGTTGACGCTCGATGTGCATCACGTGGCGAAGCTGACCCGCGCGCCTAAAGAGTGACAGCAGTAAAAAGAGCAGGCACGCGAGGAGAAACGCGCCGATGAGGAAGAGCCCCAGAGGAAGCTGAACCTGGAAAAAGAGGAAGTTAATAGGCAAGTAGGTGGACAGCGCCCCCCAGTTGAACGCGGTGAAGATAACGGTTATGACGATAAGCGCGGTGACGAGGATTCCTTTAGACTTCATCTAATCTCCTTCCGATTTTGAACATCTCTTATTTTAGTAATCGTAGCGCCTTGCGTGCACGAGGGAATGCCCTCTTCATCTCTACAACATACCCTGTCTTCTCTGAGAAAAGCGGTGAAGCGCACATGTCCCGACCTTGACTGGGTACAAAAGGAAAATTCAGATTAGAATGTGCTCCTTTCAGCCCTCCGCACCTTTCCGGCGCGCTCACGCTGATATGAAACACCCCTCACCTTTTCGGCTCGCCCCAGCCGCCATACTAAACTATGACGAAACAACCGCTGAAAACCGCGCTGCTCGGGTGCGCGCTCTTCCTCATGGCCCTCTTGCTCACGGCGACGACCTACCGCGCCGCGCTGCAGCAGGAGAGCTTCATCGAGTACGAAGCCTCCGACTCGCGCAGCACCTGGCAGGGACGTGCGCCCTTAGAGACGCTCGAGCTGACCTTCGACAGCGACACCCTAAATGAGCTGAGTTTAGAAGCGACGCTCGACCCCGGAAAGTTCGACTCGGGCAACCTCATCCGCGACGCCAACGCGCGCCGCGGCGTCTTCGAGACGGGCGAGTACCCGGTGATTACGCTCACCGCTGAGGGCGTGCAGGCAGAAACGGCGAGCTTGGCGGTAGGCGAGACCGAGACGGTCAATTTGGTAGGGACGCTCGACATGCACGGCGTTACACGCGAGGTTACAGTGCCAGCGGAAGTTTCGTTGACAAACACGGGTGGCAACCGCGTGCTCCGCGCTAGCGGCAACTTCGGCGTGCTCCTGAGCGACTACGACATGGACCGCCCGAGCTTTTTAGGAACGACGGTGGCTGACGAGGTGACGGTGCGTTTTAGCGTCGTAGGGGCGCTCAGCGAAACAGGTACAACAGATTCAGATACGAGCGCAGAAGATACGGATGCGGGGGCGGATTAGGCCCTCGCCCACCCGCCTCCGCCTCCGCGCGACCAGAGCAGCCACTCGCCCACCAGCACGAGGAGCGCGGTGAGCGTGAGCCAGAGCCCTAAGTTGCGGCGCTCCGTCGCCTCTTCAGGCGGGTTTGCCGCGCCGCTCTGCGTGCTAAGAGCCGTAGGGAGCGAGGTCTCTAGGCGTGACTCCGCCGCGCTTAACAAGCTCACGCTGTAGGGCGCGCCGCCGACGGTATAGACGCCCGGCTCGGTCGCGCGTTCGCCGGCGTTCCCCCCGTCTACACTGAGCGGCGCGCCCAAGGGCAAGCGGGGCTCACCGCGAAAGGCGTCCATTAGGTTCGTCATGAGGATAGGAAAGGCGACGCGGCGCACCAGGTCGGTCTGAGAGGGGTGAAAGCGGAGCAAGGCGGCTTCGACGCCCGGCTCGCTCAGGCGCAAGAGGGCGGGCGAGAGGTCGCTCGTCTGCGCCAACGTGCGCCAGTCCCCTGCGGGCAGCGGGGCGGCTTCGGCGTCCTCCGGCGGCAAGCCCACCGTCACGCCCGTCAGGTCGACGAAGCGCAGCAGCGGGTCGCTCCGGTCCCAGTCGGCGATCTGCGCGTAGCGCGGCTCCTCGCTGGGCGCTCTGAAGAAGAGGTAACGACCGGGCGCTAAGGTCTCCGGTGGCGGGTTCGAAGAGATGAGAACGTCGTACTCGAGAGCCCCTTCACCCTCCGGGAGCGACCGCACGCTGCGCACCTCCACACCCGGCAAGATGCGCAGCACGCGCTCTATGCGCGGCGTCGGCGGCGTCACGACCACGCCCAGCGTGCGGCTGCCCGCGAAGGCTTCGTTGTCGAGGTCGAGGGCATCTTCGCTTGGCACCTCGATCACGGCGCGGTAGAACCCTGTCATGTCTTCGACCGGAAACGAGGTGTTCGCCTGCCCCTGGCTCGGCACGAGGAGCGAGGTCTGCGCGACGGGTCTATCCTCCCCGGTACCGTCTCTGGTCACGCTGAGCGTGACCTCTTGCGGACGGCGCGCGTTGCTCACCACCGAAACGAAGATTTGCTGGTTGCGCAAATCGAACGCGCTGACACCCCAATTGGCTGGGCTTTGAAGGGGCACGTCAGTTTGGTCAAGTTGTACCGCCGGGTGAAAGGTGAGCGCGCTTCCGGGCGGCTCGACCACACCCGCTAGGTCATCGCTAAAGAGGTGAAGCTCCGCGCCCGGCGCGACCGAAGCGGCGAGGTCGAGGGCGCGCTGCAAGTCGGCGCTCGCGTCCGCCGCCGTGAGGTCCTGCAAGGTGCGGCGGACGGCTCCTCTGTCTGAGCTGAGGGGTTGCGCGACGGTCGCGTCTAGCCCGGCGCGGAGGACCGCGACGCGCCCCGCACCTGCTAAGAGGTCCGCCGCTTCCGCTTTTGCCCGCTCGAGGCGAGTCGACCCGCCATCCCGCGCCGCCATGCTCGCCGAAGCGTCGACGATCAGCACGCGCTCCGGTGCGCCCCCCACGTTGAAACTGGGTTGCGCCAGGGCGAGCGCCGCCAAGCTCACGAAGAGAAGCTGCAGCGCGAGCAACCAGGTCGGCGAAAAGCGGCGGCGGCGCTCGGCGAGTTGCGCGGCTTGCCGCCACAAAAAGAGCGCGGACACGTCCAAACGCTTGCGCCTGCTGCGCACAAAATGCAGCGCCACCACCACGGGCAACGCGAGCAAGAGCCATAAAAATTGCGGCGCGAGAAAGCTCACTGGGGTGCGTCCTTGGTGGATTGGGTGGGCAAAGCGTCGGGTAAAGCGTGAGCTATGTCATTCTGAACGAAGCGCAGCGGAGCCCCCTTTCGGTCCAACGAACCGCGCAGCGTCGGATGAACGATGAAAGAATCTCTGCATTTGCCTTCTTTGCTATCGGAGATTGCGGGACGAGACCCCTCGACTGCGCTCGGGGTGACAAGTAAGAGGTCCGTGCAACAAAACTTAATTAACGGTGTACCCAATACTCTTTTTAGAGGCTCGAGCCCTCCCCCTGTTTTCCTTGATGTTCGCTCCTCTTTCATTCACTCTAGTTTAGCGCGGCAGCTCCTCGGGCGTGACCCAAGGATACACATAACTCACCTCACGCTCGGTATAGCACTTCCAAAACATACTGAGGCAGAACGCCGCAGCTATCATCTCATAGCGTGCGTGCTACGCAGTGTTTTCTATAGTGAGGGCGTCTCAAACCAGATGATACCTGCTAGTATAACCGAAAGAACGTCGAAAGCAGCTTTGATTTGAGGAGGACTTTGATGAAAGCCCGCATAAAAACGCACCCCGACCCGCTCCCCATCGGCGCACATGCGCCCGACTTCGCGCTGCCCGGCGTGGATGAGAAGATTTACCGCCTCGAGGACATCGACTCGAGCCTCTTCGTCTACGTTCAGGGTTGTAACCACTGCCCTTACGTCCTCGCCGCGCTGGACAGGCTCAAACGCTTGGCGCAAGCTTACGAAGATAAGGGCGTTCAGTTCGTCATGGTCAACTCGAACGACGCCGCGCGCTACCCCGACGACAGCTTTGAAGGGATGCAAACGTTCGCCGAGACGCACGCGCTCCCCTTCCCTTACCTCTTCGACGAGACGCAAGAGGTCGCGCAGGCGTACCGCACCTTTCGCACGCCAGAAATCCTGGTTTTTGGTGAGGAGCGCACGCTCGCCTATCACGGCAGAATCGACGACAACCTCAAGGAGCCCGAGAAGGCGAGCACGCACGAGTTAAAGGACGCTTTAAACGCGCTTCTAAAGGGCGACGCCGTCAAGGAGCCGGAAACGTACGCGCTCGGCTGTACGGTCAAGTGGAAGCCGGGCAACGAACCTGTGCTGGATGAGCGCAGCCAAGCGTGACGTTTAGGTTACGATAGCGGGCAGGTTACGATAGCGGGGCGCTCACCGAGCGCCGGGAGCCGAAAAAGGAGTCACGCCGTTACGGTCCCTTTCGCTAGCTCCGACCCCGACATAGCGTCATTCACAAAGCTCGAGGCTATACATGAAACATCATTACCCTTTCAACTCGAGCCCTATAGGAAGGAAGACCGTGGCCGAACCTAACAAAGAAGCCCCCGGCGAGGTGCGCTCTAACTTACAAATCGTCGTGCGTATTGTCCTCGCGGTTGTCGTCATCGCGCTACTCATCGGCTTAGGCTTCGCCTTGGTACGCCTTTTGAGCCGCCCCGACGCGCTGCAAGACGCCGCCACCGCCGCGCCTCACATCGCGCACCTCTTCGGCGCGTCAGTTGGTACGCTAAGCTGATGAACGACCAAACGTTCCGCGAAGAGGTCGTCAAGTTGCTGCGCGGGGCGCAGGCACACGCGACTTTGGAGTACGCCCTAGAGGACCTCAGCCCCGAGTGGCGGGCGCACGCTCAGCCCGGTCTCCACTCCATCTGGCAACTTTTGGAACACATGCGTGTGGCGCAAGAGGATATCTTGCGCTATACCACCGACCCCGAGTGGGCGTCGCCCGAGTGGCCGGACGAATACTGGCCCCAAAACGTATCTTTTCTACCCGAAGAGACGTGGCAAGAAACGCGCAGGGGATTCGAGGAGGGTTTAGACGAAGCCGTGACACTGACGCGAGAGGCTGACCTGACCGCGAGCATTCCGCACGGCGAAGGGCGCACCTACCTGCGCCAACTCCTGCTCATCGCCGACCACAACGCCTATCACTTAGGGCAAATCGTGACCGTTCGGAAGATGTTAGGGCAGTGGCACGCTTAGCAGATAGCAGGTCTAGCGGGAGCGCACCACGCGACTTCATCTGGTCAGTTTGGACGAAGTTAAGTACTCTTACCTAATTAGTTTTGACTGTCCTAGAGCGTTCGAACTGCTGATTCTACTAGCATTTCCACGTTTCTTTGCTGTAGCAAAGAAACGTGCGAGCGGATGCGAGAAGAAACAGACGCAATCAGTTGGTGCAGCGAAGTGTGGAAATGCTGTACGGTATTGCGCAGCTTTAACAACGCTCTTTTGGTTTAACTTAAATTAGTGCGAGCACCTATGTGAAGCAACACTCATACTCTACAAAAACATGTTCCAGCGCGCACCTTTGTACAATTCCGCTGTCGCCTGAGGACCGCGGCACTTTGACCCGCCAAGAAAGAGCCCACAGAACTTAGGATTCATGTGGGCTTACCGTCCCCCGGCAGATGTCACGACGCAAACGCCGTACTCTATTAAAGCAGGTATGGTCGTCCTCCGCTAGTGACAAATGCCCTAACGGAAGGGGTACTTATGCATCATGTACGCGCTTCGGTGCAAGCGTAGGGCGTTGCAGTAAAAAAAGCTGCTCTAAGAGGACAGTGCGCTGCCAGGGCTCAAGCCTCTCGTCGTGCCGCACGATATAACCAAGTTCACGCAGACGCGCCTCCAACTCTTTTTCTGAGCATTCCTTCGCTGAGGTGGACTCTAGCGAAGTGTCTAAGCGTTCCAAAAGTTTGAAGTACTCCCCGAAATGTGTCATCTCTACCCCCAAAGTAGATTCAAGACAGCCCGCAAGACCCGCGAGGCTGTCTCAAACAAACCTCTTCACCGACCTCACAGACTACTGTTTACTTCTAAGAGTACACAAAAAAAGGGGCTACGAATAGAGGCAGATGTACTCAGGGGTGGGTACTGAGAAGGCAAGACTAAGACAGGAGGATAAATTTTCTATCCCTCCTGCGCTCCATGCTCTCTTACTCGCGATGAGTGCTCGGCTTGCACCCGTTCCACCCTGGATTAACCCGACAGTCCCCGCTCTCGAGCCCACACGACGGCTTCGGCGCGGGTATGTACGCCCAGCTTCTCGTAGACGCGCGTCACGTAGTTGCGCACGGTTTGCTTGGCGATGCCCAAATCCTCTGAGATCGCCTCGTTGGAGTGACCCTGCGCCACGCGCTCTAAAACTTGACGCTCGCGTTTAGTCAGCTCGGAAACCATCTTGGGGTCTAACTCGCCGGATTGGAGCTGCGTGAGCTTTTCGACCACCGAGCGGCTGAACCAGGCGGTGTCTTGCATCACCGTGTTGATGGCTTGCATAAGTTCCTCTTCGCTCTGCTTGCGCTTGGTGATGTCATAGAACATGTGCAACATGCCGTTATGACCGTTCAGCGCGATGATTTCCGTGGAGGATAAAATGTTGCGCACGCCGTTATGTTTCGTGCGCACGTGCAGCTCGACCTCGCGGTACGCGCCGCCCTCGTTCATCGCCCGCTCAATCGTAGCCTGGTCTTCGGGGGACGCCCACAAGCCTAGCTCCTCGCTCGTGCGCCCCAGCGCTTCGTCCTGGGAATAGCCGGTCAAGCGCTCGAAGGCGCTGTTGACCTCTAGGAGCGTTTCGTCCTCCAAAGAGGTGATGATCGCGGCGACGGGACCGATGCGGAAAGCTTGGCGGAAGCGGAGCTGGCTTCGCCTGAGCGCCTCCTCCATCTCCTTGCGCTCCGTGATCTCGCGCAGCCCCCAGCGGAACGTGACGCCTTCGTCCTCCCGAACTTGCATCACCTTGACCTCTACGGTAGGCTCCTCACCTTCATACCCCGTTTTGAGCCCTAACTCCCAGCGTTCGGGTTGCGCTGCGCTCCCCTCATCCTCTCGCCTTGTGAGACGCGCGAGTGTCTGGCGAAGGTCGCGCTGAGCGTCGCTATGCAAATAGACCGAAAGAGGTTTGCCGCGCAGATAGTCAGCGGGTTTACCTAAAAGGCGCTCGGCGGCGCGGTTCGCCTCGCGAATCACCCCTGAGCTATCCGTCACCAGGTAGCCGTCCGGCGCGAACTCGAAGAGGTCGCGGTAGCGCCCCCGCTCGCGCTCCAGTCCCTCCTGAGCCTGAACGAGCATCTCGTTTTGCTGCGTCAACTCCTCCTCGGCGACTTGAAGCTCCTCCAACGTCGTCGAAAGCTGCTCATACACCTCCAGGTCAGCGAGTACAGGGTCATCGGTACGCTTTTTCAAGGTGTCGATGTAGCTCTGCAGTTTTTCAATACGTTGTGTGAAGCCAGTTGCCACGTCGTTGAAGTGTCCTTTCCACGTCCTTCACGTTGCTCTCCCGAAATCACCCCGGAGTTCCATAATAGTTTCTCACCAGAAAGTGTAGCGTTTTCTACGGTTTAGAACTAGACGTTTGCTTACGTTTCATTAGGTGCATTTGTACTTTCTTCGATGACTAAAACAGTATCTGAGTCGGTTTTAGAATCGGCCTTTAGCTCCTCAACCTTATCCTCGGTCTCGTGATGCTCGCCGTGCGCGTCGTGGAGGGTTTCCTCGAAGCTGTGGCTTTGGTCCTCGAGCGTGTGAATCCCCTCTTCCGCGCGTTTGATCGTCGTTTCTAACCTCTTCGTGCTCTCTTTCGCCCTAGCGACTTCAGCCTCGAGCTTCCGCGCTAAGCGCTCGACCTCTTGCGCTTTCGCCTCCGCTTCAGCCTCCGGCGTACCCACTTTGTTTTTATCTCGCTCACGCATCACTCGCCCCTTGTTCCTCCATGAGTAAAATCACTCCGCGTAAATCGTTGTCCAGTGCCTCAAAGCTCGTACAGGTCACGCGGCACTGAAACGTCCTGCCGCGCCGGTTGAGCGCCTCTAGCGTCACCTCTTCGTGTTTGGACTGTTCCGTCAAGCAGGCGCGTACGGGCGTTTTGAGGGCGTCCACGTCAATTCCAATATCTAAGGTGAAGAGCGAGCGCCCCGCCACCTCGTCGGCGCGTAAGCCCCACAGGTCCTCCGCGCGGGCGTTCCAGATATAGATATTAAGCTGATGGTCTAATACCACCACCGCCGCGCGCAGAGAGCCCAAGATCGACTCCAAAAAGACGTTCAAGCGGTCCACCTCTTCGGTGCGCAGGCGCAGCTCCTCGTTCATGGTTTCTAACTCTTCGTTGGTGGACTGCATCTCCTCGTTCATCGTCTCTAGTTCTTCGTTGGTGCTCTGCATCTCTTCGTTGGTGGTCTCTAACTCTTCCACCGTGGACTGAAGCTCCTCATTAGTGGTCTCTAACTCCTCGTTGGTGGACTGAAGCTCCTCGTAGGCGGTCTCTAGCTCGGCGTTGGAGAGTTCCAGGCTGTTCTGCAAGCGTTTGTGAGAGGTCACGTCGCGAAAGAGAATGCTGACGCCCAAAGGTTTAGGGGTAGCCCCATTCGGACCGTTGCCGTTACTGTAACCCCCGTTGACCAGCGGGACGATTTGCACGTCTAGGTGCAGCACCTCATTGTTATAGACGTATTCGACGCCGCCCAGGTGGATGAGGTCACGCTTTTGCGTTACGCTCTCCATCGCCGTGCGCAGCTCGGCGGGCTGGTAGGAGAGCCGCAAGTCCTGAAAGTTGCGCCCGATGTTCTCGTCGGAAAGACCAAACAGGGTGCGGGCGCGGCTGTTGGCGAGCGCGAGCCGCCCCCTAGCGTCCACCACGACCTGCGCTTCGGGCGAGACGTTAAAGGCGACTTCGCGCAGCCGCACCTCTTGCGCCACCCAGCGCCCGCTCTCCTCACCCCCGGTCATACGGGCCGCCTGGGTCAGCGTGAGGAGGCGTTCGCGCAGCGACCCGCCTTCGGACTTCGTAAAGAGCCGGTGCTTGAGGCTCAGCGGCTTGAAGCGCTCCGAGCGCGAGAGCATCGTCTCGGCTTTGCCCAAAAAGAGCGCGCCGCCCTCTTTAAGCGCGAAGTGAAAACGCGCCAAGACGCGCTCTTGCAACTCGCGGTTAAAGTACATCATGGTGTTGCGGCAGAGCAAGAGGTCGAGCTGCGAAATCGGCGCGTCGGAGACCAGATTGTGCCGCCCAAAGATCACGGCGCGGCGCAAGTCGTTCCGAAAGACGTAGTTGCCCGAGGCGTACTCGAAGTAGCGCTCCAAGAGGTCTGCGTTCATATCTGCGACCCTGTCCGCGCTGTAGACGCCCTGCCGCGCCCTAACGAGGTCTTCGTCGTCGATGTCGGTGGCGTAAATCTTGACCTGCTTGCGAAAGGTGTCCACACCTAGCGCCTCGGCGAGCAGAATCGCGAGCGAGTACGCCTCTTCGCCCGTCGCGCAGCCCGCGCTCCAGGCGCGAATGGGCTCACCTGCCTTCCGCTCCACCAAAGGCGCGACGACCTCTTCCGCGAGCGCACGCCACGCCGCCTCATCGCGAAAAAACGAGGTCACGTTGATTAAAACGGTGTTGAACAAGAGATCGAACTCTTCGGGGTGGACCTCCAAGTAGTCGAGGTAGTCGCTGTAGGATTCGGTGCCGACCACCTGCATCCGCCGCCCGAAGCGCCGCATCAAAGAGGTGCGCTTGTAGCCCGTGAAGTCGATGCTGCGCTTTACGTTTAAGTACTCGAGCAAATCCTCGAACGCTGCCCTATCTTGAACCTCAAGGGTCTCTAAGCTATTGGTTGAACCGTCGGGGGCGCTCACGGGGTCTCCTCAACTGTGCGTTTGGTGTCGGGTTCGGGGTTGGAGGAGGTCAGCTCGAGCACCTTCGTCGCAAGCTCCTCTAACGGCAGCACGAAGTCCACCACGCCCGTCTCAATCGACGCTTTGGGCATCCCAAAATGCTGCGCACTCGCCTCGTCTTGCGCCAGGGTGACGCCGCCCCGCTCCTTGACGACTTCGACGCCATTTTTGCCGTCGCGCCCCGTACCCGAGAGCACCACCGCCACGACGCCCGCGCCGTAAACCTGCGCCGCCGACTCGAAGAGCGCGTCCGCCGAGGGGCGCACGTATTGAACTTGAACTGTGTGCGTCAGCGTGAGTTTCCGCTCGTCCGTCACCAACACGTGAAAGTCCGGCGGCGCACAGTAGACCGTCCCCGCCCTTAAAGTGTCGCCCTCTTCGACTTGCTTCACCCGCATATCGGTATAGCGCCCTAAAACCTCCGCCATCATGCTGCGGTGGTCGGGCGAGAGGTGCAAGACGATGACGAGCGGCGCGGGAAAGCTTTTGGGCAAGTGTGAGAGGAACGTCTCTAACGCCACGAGCCCCCCTGCCGACGCCGCCACGACGACGAGGCGGGGCACTGACTCAGACGGTGAGTTGTTCATAGATACAGTATGACAGGTGAGGGGAGGAAATGCGCGGAGTGCTCGAATACATGGGCCTGCAACTCGGATGTCAAAGAGGAAAGATGAAAGGACTGAGGACTGAGTAAAACCCTCTTTTCTCTCAGTCCTCAGTCCTTTGACCTCAGTCCTTCATACTTGAAACACACCGACTTTCAATTCCTCCATCTCCGCATTTTGCGCACAAGCGTCTAAAGCGCGGATGAGGCGGTCACGGGTCTCGAGCGGCAAAATCACCTCATCCACCCAGAGCCGCGCCGCCGCGTAGCGGATATCCAGGGCGCGTTCGTAGTCGCCGCGAATCTGCTCATATAAGGCAGCTATCTCTTCGTCGTCGGGCTCTTTGCCTGCACGCTTAAGCTGCGCCGCTTGGATATCCAGAATGGTCTTCGCGGCTTGCTGCCCGCCCATCACGCTGTACTTGGCGCTCGGCCACGCGAAGATAAAGCGCGGCGCGTACGCCTTGCCGCTCATCGCGTAGTGCCCCGCGCCGTACGAGCCGCCCAGGATGACGCTGATACGCGGCACGACGCTGTTCGAAACCGCGTTGACCATCTTCGCGCCGCGTCGGATGATGCCCTCATGCTCGCTCTCACGTCCGACCATAAAGCCGTTCACGTCGTGGAGAAAAATTAAGGGAATCCCCATCTGGTTGCAGTTGAGGATAAAGCGCGCCGCCTTGTCCGCCGCGTCGCCGTAGATGACGCCGCCGACTTGGAGCTTCCCCTTCGATTTGACGGCTGTCTTCTGGTTCGCCACGATGCCCACCGCGTAGCCACCCAAACGCGCCGTGCCGCAGACGATAGTTTTGCCGTACTTCGCTTTGTACTCGTCGAACGTAGAGCCGTCCACCAGCCGCCCGATCACCTCGCGCACTTCGTAGGGGCGCTTACCACCCTCGGGGGGCACAACGCCCAAGAGGTCTTGCGACTTGAGCTTGGGTTCTTTGACCTCTCCCCTATCCTCCGCCCAGGGCGCTAACTCAGCGGGCGCGTAGGTTCCGGCCAAGCTGCGCAACCTCTTTAAGGCGCTCTCGTCGTCCGGTTCAAAATAGTCCACGGTTCCCGCGACCTCCGCGTGCATCGCCGCGCCGCCCAAGTCCTCGCTGCTGACCTCTTGCCCGATGGCGGCTTTGACCAGAGCCGGACCCGCCAAGTAGAGCCCCGAGCCCTCCGTCATAATGAGCGTGTCACACATAACAGGCAAGTACGCACCGCCCGCCACGCAGTTGCCCATGATCGCCGCCATCTGCGGGATGCCTAACGCGCTCATCCGCGCGTTGAGGTAGAAGACGCGCCCGAAGTCGTCTTGGTCGGGGAAAATCTCGTCTTGCATGGGCAAATAGACACCCGCCGAGTCCACGAGATAGATAGTGGGGAGGTGATTTTCCAAGGCAATCGTCTGCGCCCGAATCACTTTTTTCGCCGTAATCGGAAAGAACGCGCCCGCTTTGACCGTGGCGTCGTTCGCTATGACCATCCAGTCGCGCCCCGCCACCTTGCCGATGCCCGCGACCGTCCCGCCCGACGGTGCACCGCCGACCTCTTCATATAATCCGTCGCCTGCGAAGGTCATCAGCTCATCGAACGGCGTACCCTCATCAATCAGTTTAGCGATACGCTCTCTCGCCGTCAGCCGGTTCTTACCGTGCTGGCGCTTGATGGCTTTTTCGCCGCCGCCTTTAGCGACGCGCTCACGCTCTCTTTCTAACGCCTCGGCGTGCTCCGCCCACGATTTTTTCTGCGCGTGAAAGGGGTCGTTGCGGCGCGCTTCTAAGGAGAGGTCGGACTCGAGCTTATCCACGGCAACCCCTAAGTACATCGTTAGATAAAAAATGAGTTGTGTCATTCTGTTCACGAAGTCGCCAGCGGGAACGAAGTGACGCGTTAAGCCTTGCGGAGCAAAGCGGAGTCGAAGAATCTCTGAACTTGCCTTCTCCTCTGACTGAGACTGCAAGGCGAGACCCCTCGACTTCGCTCGGGGTGACAACGGCGTCGCAGAATTTAGTTGACGGTGTACTGAGAACATCGTTAAGTAACAACTGAATCACGCCATTCTGAACGGAGCGAATTTTTAGGAAGTAGCGAGCAATGAGCAACAAGCAATGAATAAAAGTCTTTTGGTTTTCACTCATTGCTTTCTTAAAGGTCCTTTGCAAAGCTAACGCCCTACTCGCGTGAACAGGGTGACAAACTGTGTCTTCTATCCGTAAATACTTCGCATTCCAAATCTGCCTAACACGCCAAAAATCCCACTGTTGCGTCACGTTTCGCCTCCATATTGTGCCTAAGTGTACGCCAAACCCTGTGGATAAGTCCGCGTAAACCTGTGGATAACTTTTGTGCTTGACAAAGGGGTGACAAATCTGCTAGGCGAACGTAAATTCTTTACAAAACGAGAAATCGCGTCACAGACAGCGTTTCTGCCTTTTGAGGTCGAGTTTTTGCGTCGTCGTGGGGCTTCATGCGTTATCCACAGGCTGCGGCTAACCTGTGGATAACTGTGAATAACCTTGTGTATAACCTTTTGCGCTGGCAGCTCGCCGCGCTTGGCGTACAAAATCTTGTATCTTGCGTTTTTCCTTGATGCCGGGGCTCACCTCCACCCCCGACGCGACATCTACCGTGTAAGGGTTCAAGGTCTGCACCGCCTCCGCTACGTTTTCAGGTGACAAGCCGCCCGCCAAGATAAAGCGGGGTAAGGTCTGCAAGCGCTTCGCTTGCCCCCAATCGAAACGCTCGCCGCTCCCCGGTTTAAGCCCGTCAACTAAAAACGCATCTGCTGGAAAGTCCTTTAGCCTCTTCACGTCAAGTTCGGCGTGAAATGAAACGGCTCGAATCACTTGGACATGTGGACGAAGCTCCGCCGCGTATTCAGCGCTCTCTTGTCCGTGGAGTTGCACCGCGCTCAACCGGAGCGTTCGCGCGGCTTCAAAGACCTCTTCTATGGGTGCGTTGACGAAAACGCCGACTCGAGCCACAAACGGACCTAACGCCTCACTGATCTCAGCGGCTTGCCCTAGCGTGATGCGGCGTTTAGACCTCTCCGCAAAGATGAGCCCAACCGCGTCCGCGCCCGCTTCTTCTGCTGCTAAAGCATCCTCAACTCTGGTAATACCGCAAATCTTGATACGCATGTTAAAACCGTTGCACGATCTCCACCTCGACCCCGTACGCCTCCGCAAATAGCTCACTGCGCAAGTTCGCCTCCTGCACCTCAATCGTGACGTCCGTGTCGGAGAGCGCCTCGATTTGCACGTATCCCTCCCCAATGTGACACTTGACCTCTTTCACGTTCTGCGCCTTAGAGCGTTCTAAATATTCCGCTAAGCGCAGCAGCGCCGCGAGTTTGGCGAGGCATTCCATGTCGCCGTCTTTTAAGAGGTCGTCCAGCCCTTCGTCCTCGGGCGAGTCGTCGTCGCGGTGGTAGCGCACTAAGAGGGCGATGAGCCCCTGCTCGCGCTGGTCGAACCCCGGCAACGTGTGGTTCATGAGGATGTATAAACCGTGCTCCTCGTGGTCGTTGTAGGTGATCGCCATGCCGATGTCGTGTAGCCGCGCCCCCGCTGAGAGGAGCTGCCTTTCGGCGTCGCCGTAACCGTGCAGCTCGGTAAGCTGGTCGAAGAGGTTCAGGGCGAGGTGCTCGACGTGGTCGTTGTGCGGCTCGTTGTCGTAGTAGAGCCGCTCCAGGTTGCGCACGCTAAAGTCGCGGAGTTCTTCGGCGCTCTCGAAAAGCGGTGGGTCTCTGTCCAAGAGGTAGCCGTAGAAGAGCCCCTCGCGCAAGCCTTGGTCGCAGATGACGTAGCTGGACGCGCCTGTGATGTTGAGCACCTCTAAAGCCGTCACCGCGCCCGCCGCGATGATGTCCGCGCGATCGCTTTTAAGCCCCGACACGTCGTCCCTTATCTCCTCGACCTCCATGTCCAAGAGGTCTTCGGTGATGTCTTCTAGGTCGTCTTTGCTGAGGACGTAGTGGTGCACGAGGTCGCCGGAGTGGTCGTCGCGGTCGATTTGAATTTTGGCGAGGTTACGCAGGGTGCCGCCCATGCCGATGAGGGGCACCTCTTCGGCGCAGTCCTTAAAGTCGCCCATCAAGTCCTGAATGTGGCTCCTCAGCGCCTTGACCTCTTTCTTTTTGGGTGGGTCGGAAGTCAGAAACTGCTCGGTCATGCGCAGTGCGCCGATGGTGTAGGAGTTCGCTTGAACCATCTTGCGTTTCTCTATTTTGCTGAATTCGGCGCTACCTCCGCCGATATCGAAGATGTAGGCGTCGTCGAAAGGGAGGCTGTTCGCGGCGGCGACGGCTTCGTAATAGGCTTCCTCTTCATCGGATAAGATGCGCGGCTCTAAGTCGGTGCGGCTCCTGACCTCGTCCAAAAAGCTCTCGCCGTTTGTCGCCTCGCGCACGGCGCTCGTGGCGGTGATGCAGATGTCTTCCACGCCTATCGCCTTGCAGTAGGAATCGAAGGTCGTGAGCGCCTGCATCGCCCGCTTCGCGGCGTCCACGCGCAGCACGTCGGCTTTGCCCATCCCTTCGGCTAAACGTACCAGTTGGCGGATTTCGTCGAGCTGGCGGTAGGAGCGCCCCGGCTCGTACTCCATGAGTACCAGCTTGCTCGTGTTCGAGCCGAGGTCGATAACCGCCACGTGCTTCTTCTCTGAAGTTGAGGATTTCTCCGACGTTTTATCCTTCTTCTGTTTGCTCACCGCTCTAGTATGCCACAACCGCGCGGCGGACCCCTCAAAACACCGCTTTAAGGTGCTCTAAACTGTATCTCTTGTCCGTACCCGTGAGAAGAACGGCGTCAAAACGAAGCGGAAGGTCGTCACGTCCGTGTGTTTCTATGAGGTAATGCAGAGCAGTGTGGCGCAGTTTGGCGACTTTTGCAGGGCTGATGGCGTCCGCGGGCGTGCCGTACAGCGTACTTTTCCGCTGCTTGACCTCGACAAAGACGAGGACCTCGCCCTCTTGCACGATGAGGTCCACCTCGCCTCGGCGACAGGTATAGTTGGTCTCTAAGACCTCGTACCCCTCATTTTCTAAGTAGCGCCGCGCGACCTCTTCTGACCAATGCCTCGCCACTTACAGAGATAAATTAGGTGGGTTCAATCTCGAGCCGTTCCGCGTCCGCCCAAAGTCCTTCTAGGTCGTAAAACTCCCGTGCGTCCGGGCTCATAATGTGCACGGTGATGTAGCCGTAGTCCATCAGAACCCAGCGTCCCGAAGGGCCCTCTACCGCCTTAGGCATCGTGCCCGCCCCTTTGAGCGCCTCTTTGACGCCGTCTTCCATTGCTTTAAGCTGCAAGCCCGACTCGCCCGACGCGACGATAAAGTAGTCGAGTGTTTCTGAAGCGGTGCTCAAATCCATCACGACGATGTCTTTGGCGCGTTTATCGTCCAAAGCGTCCACGATGAGTTGGACTTCGCGGGGAATTTCGGTACTAATGTTGGTTGTACTCGCTTGATGTGTAACGTGTTCGGTATCTATCTTGACTGCCTCCTCATGAGTGTCGCTGCTCTAATCAACCTTTTCTTATCCCTAACATAACCTGTAAAGAAGCGTTTTAAGGTTACCTCTTCACGGGACCTCTTCACCGTTTATTCACGGCGCTTGCGCCAACTGCGCGTAGAAAAACTCCCGGGCGTCCTGACCTAAAACGACCTCAATATCTGCGTCAACACTGCGTTCAAAGCGGTCGATCTGCTGGACGCCTAACCCCGTGAGGTCGGCATAATAACTTGCGGCGCTGAGCGTGCGTCCGGTGGTCACAATCTGTGACGAAACGACAGGGGGAGCCTCCCCCACGCTGAGCTGTTCCTCCGGAATGCCCAACCCCACGAGGATGCGCTTCGCCTCCGCCGCCAAAGAGGGTACGCCGCTCCGGTTCGAGATGCGCACGCTCGCTTCAGGCGCTTGGGTAAGCTTACGCGCTTCGCCGCCGAAGAAATCCGCCAGAAAGGCCTCGGTACGCTGACGGTCCGTTTCGACGTAACGTCCGCTGCCCTCGACGTCGTTGATGGGCAAGGTGGCGGCGTCGATTTCTAGGTTGGGGAGGCGGGGAACGAGCTTTGAAACCAGTGCCGGGCTGACGTTGGTGTCGACCTCCTCGAGGTACGTCTCAACCAACTTAGGCAGCGTGCCGACCGCGCGCACGTTCTGCGCTTTGAGCTTGGCGAGCATCGCTCTTGCCAGCGTTTTCACGTTGTCGATTCGGTCGATATCGCCGCGCAAGGTTTGGCGGTAGCGGATAAACCCGGACGCCTGCTCGCCATTTAGATGCTGAAAGCCCGGTTGCAGATCGATGTCGAGCCCGCCTGCTTGGTCCTGCCAGTACATTCTATAGGGCACGTCTAAGTCGACGCCGCCAACCGCGTCTACGAGCTTCTCGAAGATGTCGATGTTGATAACCGCGTAGTAGTCCACCGGCACGCCCAGCAGTTCCGAAACCGCTCTGCGCACGTGCTCGGCGCGGTTCATACCACCGAAAATTTCAGGTCCATATTGGTAGATACCGTTGATGCCGACGTCATAGTCGTGCAAGTAGAGATCTCTAGGAATGTTGACCATGTAGACGTCGTTGCCGACAATATTGACGTAAATAATCGTATCCGTGCGAAAGCCCAGCTCCGCTTCTGTTGTATACGAGCGCTGCAGCTTGCCATCTTTCCAGACCATCGGGCCGGCTGGCTCGTAGTCGTAGTCGCGACCAGCCACCACGAAGCTCGCTTGGAACGCTTCGCTGTTCGGGTTGATGAGGTCGGCTTGCTCTTCGCTCAAGATGGTGCGCTGCACGTCCTGGGTGAGCCAGAAACCTGCGACACCGCCGAGCCCTATCAAAATGCCGAGCACCTGGATGAAACGGCTAAAGTTACGCACGCGCTTCCGCTTCGTCCCCTCGTACAAACCCTGAGCTGATCAACTCTAAGCTGAACCGCATATCTCCCTATAGACCTTCATCGTAGCGGGATGAACCGCTTTGCCCCTCGAGCGCAGGTAATTCACTTTGGAGTTGACCGCCCGCTGGTACGCCCGGAAGAGGTTGTGCATGGCTAACTCGCGGATGTCGGCGTTGACGCCGCGCCCCGGCTCGGACACGTCGGCGATGTAGACCGCCATGCCGATGCGGTTATCGTGGGAGACGCCGAAGACGTGCCCCTCGACCGAGTCGAGCACGCGCGCGTCGTTCACGCCCCAGCCTTCGATGATGCGCCTGCCCGCGCGCCCGTGTACGGCTAAGGGATGCTTTCGCTCCAACTCCGTTTCGGGGGGCGCGAGCGCGAACATCTTGTCCGGGGGAAGGTCTCTCGCGACGTCGTGAAGCGTCGCCGCGAGGCTCGTCGCCCGAAGTTCATCTTCAGAAAAGTCGTTCGCCCTCGCGATCGTCTCCGCGAGGACAGCGACGCGGATGATGTGCTCGAAACGCTTCGCGCTGACCATCTCTTTGACGCGCGCGCAGTAGGGCTGCACGCTACTTCTGGTGCAGGGGCTGTTCATGGTAAAGAGGGTTTTTTGCAAGGTAGTTCTCCACGGGTTGGGGGACAAGATAACGAACGCTCTCGCCGTTGGCTAGGCGGCGGCGAATCTCGGTACTCGAGACCTCCCACCGCGGCGTGTCTAAAAGGCGGACTCTCTCCTTAAAATAGGGTTCGACCTTACCAAGCGAATAGCTGGGGCGGTTCAGCGCAACCATTGAAACCGAAGAAACAAGCTCGCGGGCGCGGTACCAACTGGCAATCTCAGCGTAGGCGTCTACGCCTGTGATAAAGAAAAGCTCGTCTTCAGGTCGTTGGGCGCGAACCTCACGCACCGTGTCGAAGGTGTAAGACGCGCCTGTACGCCCGGTTTCTAAGCGGCTCACGCGAAACTGAGGATGCGCGTTGGTGGCGAGTAGGAGCATTTCGAAGCGCTTCTCGGGGGCGGCGGCAGCCTCTTTGTGAGGCGGCGTCTTGGCGGGAATGAACCACAGCTCGCCGAGTTCCAGCGACTCTAGCGCGCACTGCGCCACCATGAGGTGACCGGCGTGCACCGGGTCGAAGCGTCCACCGAAGAGCCCAAGCCTCACTTCATCACCATGCGAAACCTCACCCTTTAATCCCCGCAACGACCCTCACCGCAGGAGTGTACCCCTTTGAGGGAGGGGATATGGGTGCAAGTATCACAGTACTTAGCTTACCTCGTTTTGTACGCCTGCACCCCTCGTTTTATCTTCGTCAAAGTACTCAAAAACAGCGTCGCCTATCGCCACATCGTCGCCGTCTTGCGCGCCCGCTCGTTTGAGCAGCTTGTTGACGCCCAACGAGGCGAAGTGGTGCTGCAAGTAGGCGACCGCTTCGGGGTTCGTCGGGCTAAAGCGCGAGATGACGGCCTCGATTTCAGAGCCCGTAACGCGCCAAAGCCCGTCCTCTTGTACAACGCGTACGGGGTCCACCACGACTTTCGTGGGTGTAGAGCTGATCGGCGCGATTTCCGAACGCTGCGGCAGCAGGTCGAAAAGGCTCTGCCGCAAGGCGTCTAAGTTTTGCGCTTCCAGCGCCGACACCGCCAACACGGGTAGTCCGAAGGGCGTCAAGGTAGCAATAATCTCCTCCACCTCCTCTTCAGCCGCAAGGTCCGTCTTGTTCAGCACGACGAGCGCGGGCAGGTCTAAAAGGAGCGGGTCATACTCGCGCAGCTCGCGCCGGAGCGCCTCTAAATTGTCGGCGGGTGACTCGGCGATGTCAAGGACAAAGACGAGCAAGCGCGTCCTCGAGATGTGCCGCAAAAACTCCAGCCCTAGCCCTTTGCCCTTATGCGCGTCTTCGATGATACCGGGGATATCCGCCAAAGTAAAACGCTCGTGCCCGCGCTCGACGATACCTAAGTTTGGGCTCAGCGTCGTGAAAGGATACGAGGCAATCTGCGGCTTGGCGTTGGAGAGTGCGGCTAACAAACTCGACTTACCCGCGTTCGGGTAGCCCACCAAACCGATGTCGGCGATCGTGCGCAGCTCGAGCCTGACGCGCCGCTTCTCCCCTTTGGTGCCAAATTCCGCAAAACGTGGCGCTTGCCGACGCGCCGTCGCGAACGAGGTATTGCCGCGTCCGCCGAGTCCGCCTTGCGCGACGAGCGCGCGCTGCCCGACCTCTAAGAGGTCCGCGAGCACGTCGCCTGTATCCAAGTCGGTCGCTAGCGTGCCGACAGGAACCTTGAGCGTGATGTCTTCACCCTTCGCGCCCGCTCGGTTACGTCCCTCGCCCTGTCCACCCGTTTGCGCTTTATAGAGCCGCTGCCCGACCATGCGTTCTAAAGAGGACACGTCATCGACGGCCTCTAAGTACACACTCCCGCCGTCCCCGCCATGCCCGCCGTCGGGTCCACCTTTAGGCACATATTTAAGACGCAAAAACGACATACCGCCGTCACCGCCCTTGCCCCCTTGAACTGTGATGTCGAGAACGTCTCGTAGTGCCATGACATAACCCTCTTCTATCTACCTTTTAAGCAGAAAAAAGACGCGAGGTTGACCCTCGCGTCCTCGTATTCGCAATTCTCTTAGTCCGCTGCGATAGCGGTTGAATCTTGGCTCTCGATGCTGATAAAGCGCCCTTTGGAGCCTTTGTTGTGGAACTTCACGACACCATCACGCATCGCAAAGAGCGTGAAGTCGTTGCCTTGCCCAACATTCTTACCAGGCTTGAACTTCGTGCCACGCTGACGCACCAAAATGTTACCTGCGAGAACAACTTGACCTTCGAAACGCTTCACGCCTAAACGCTTCGACTCGCTGTCGCGTCCGTTTTTAGAACTGCCTACACCCTTCTTATGTGCCATTTTGTCCTCCTAACGGACTTAGCCTGAAATCTCGCTGATGCGAACTTCGGTGTAAGGCTGGCGGTGACCGTTTTTGCGGCGGTAGTTCGCCTTCGCCTTGAACTTATAGATATAGATTTTCTTGCCGCGTCCGTGCGAGACGACCTCGGCCTTGACGTTAGCGCCGTCCACTAAGGGTGCGCCGACCTTGACTTCGTCGCCGCCCAACATCATAACGGGCAACTCGACGGTATCGCCAGGCTCGGCTTTAAGGGACTCGAGCTTCAGCACGTCCCCTTCCGCCACGCGGTACTGTTTGCCGCCACTTTGAATAATTGCGAACATCTCAACCTCCAACTGCTCTACTGCGCCTTACCACAAAGAACAGCGTATTGTTCCACTAGTATCAAATATAAATCCTGGATACGTTGTCGAAATCTGCTTCCGAACGACGCCCAGGACTTGCCCGCTAAACGGGCTTACAGCGTTCACTACAACAACTGAGCGTAAATAGCGCAAGTATCATCTTTCAACGTGCGTGCTCATCGAGGCTTCTCGAGTAGGAGCGTCTGTGTCCAGATGATACCTGCTGCGTGGTGGAGCCGAGGGGATTCGAACCCCTGACCTTCTGAATGCCATTCAGACGCGCTCCCAACTGCGCCACGGCCCCGCGTCGCCGCTTAAAGAGCAGCAACAGCTAGTTTAGCGTCTTTAGCGCGCGCCTGTCAAGCGTGGCGCAGCCAAAACGCGTGCAACGCTTACTTAGCGCCGCGCGCCGCCCGCGCCGCCGCGCGGTCCTCTTCCTGGCGGCTCACGTCCGTCTTGAGACGCGCCGCTTTGCCGCGCAACTCACGCAGGTAGTAGAGCTTCGCGCGGCGGGTACGCCCGCGACGAACGATCTCGACGGAGTCGATCAGCGGCGAGTGCAGCGGAAAAACGCGCTCGACGCCTTCGCCGAAGCTCACTTTGCGCACGGTGAACGACGCGCGCGCGCCTTTTTTACCGTTCTGACGCGCGATGGCGACGCCTTCAAACGCCTGAACGCGGGTGCGGTTGCCTTCCGAGACCTTGTAGTTGACGCGCACGGTATCGCCCGTGTCGAATTCGGGGATGTCGTCGCGCAAGTAAGGCTGTTCGATCGAGCGCAAAATCGCGCCTTTATTGTATTTCATGCCTTCCTCCTTTAAGTATATTGGCTTAAATAGTGCTTGCTGGGATAGAAAATATAAATAGTTCTGAGGTTACCTTTAGGCGAAGTCCACATCTAGCGTGGGCCGCTGGCACAACCTTGTAATAGTAGCGTGTTAGCCCCCTCGAGCGCAAGTGCGCACAAACGCGCGCGGGTTCAGGATTTAAGGGAAGGCGAGCGAGGTGATAAGTCGCTGCCCCGCCATCACCGTCTGGCGCGCTCGGGGAGGGGCAGCACCGCCCCTCACACTACATTAAGGACGAGCGCAGGCGGCGACATCTATGGCGATAAGGATAGGCTTGTTCGCTCGATGAGATCGCTGTTCGGTCGCTGGGTTTGTCCCGGAACTTGCGTAACCCTTCCTTTGACAGTGAGAACGCGCCGCCCTCTCGAGCAGCGCGTTCACAAAACAGTGTGAGGCTACGCCGTTTCCAGCTCCACCTTGATCCAGCCGGGCTGCCGCTCATCAAACACTTTGTAAGCGTCTATCGCATTTTGCGTCGGCTCCATCTGAGTCAGGACCTTCACGGGGTCCACCGCGCCCGAGGCGGTAAGACCCAAGAGCATCGGGATGTATTTGCGGTGGTTGCAGTTGCCCATCTTCATGGTGATGTTTTTCTGCATCGCTTGACCGATGGGGAAGCTCTCCATGTTGGGCGGGTAGACGCCGATGATAGACAAGGTGCCCGCTTTGGCGAGTGCTTGGACGCACCACTCGAGCGCCTGCGAAGGTGCGCTCCCCGGCACCCACAGCTCGCCGTCCGGGTTTTGCTCCGGTGCGACCTGCGAGACCTCTTGGTCGAACCCTTCGTCCTCGCTGCCGCTCGGCGTCGCCGGACCCTGCTCGGCGTGCTCGGCGTCTACGCCCACCGCGTCAATGATGCGGTCGGGACCGCTGCCACCCGTCAAGCGGCGCAGGGTTTCTACGGGGTCTTCTTGTTCGAAGTTGACGGCTTCCGCGCCTAAGTTGCGCGCCATCTCGAGCCTGTCTTCTAACCTGTCCACCGCAAAGACGCGCCCCGCGCCCAACATCTTGGCGCTCAGAATCGCAAAGAGCCCCACCGCGCCGCAGCCGAAAACCGCCACCGTGTCGCCCGCCTCAATGTCTGCCATATCCGCGCCCTGATAACCCGTCGGGAAGACGTCCGAAATGAGGATGGCTTGTTCGTCGGCGACGTTGTCGGGAACTTTGACGAGTCCGACGTTCGCGAAGGGCACGCGCACCTTTTCCGCTTGCAGCCCGTCGAAGGGTCCGGTGCTCTCCGGTCCGCCGAAAAAGGCGGTGCCCGCGAGCTTGCCGTTCGGGTTGGCGTTGTCGCACTGGGCGTAGTACCCGTCGCGGCAGTAGACGCAGCTCCCGCAGCCGATGGTCGAGGGAATCACCACGCGGTCGCCGGGGCGGAAGTTGCGCACGTCCTCGCCGACCTCTTCGACCACGCCGACGCCCTCATGCCCGAGAATCGTGCCGGGCTTCATGCCCGCCATCGTGCCGCGAATCATGTGTAAGTCGGTGCCGCAAATCGCGCTCGCGGTGAGGCGTACCACCGCGTCGTTGGGGTCTTGAATCTGCGGGTCGGGTACGTCGTCTAAACGGATGTCACCGACGCCGTGGAATACAACTGCTTTCATCTCATCTCCTTATGGGGTCTTTTGCAGAAGTTCTTAGTGGAGGTCTCGAGGCTGCGAAGGGTCTCGAGACCTCCCTCTACTCGGTTCCAACTTAGCTTCGAATTTCTTGTCTGCTCTCAGTCGTCCCCCGGCACGCCCTGTGTCGCGTTCGCCATACCCGTGTTGTGCAATCGGTCGTCGCCCGCTGGCAGCGGCTCCGCCTGCTCGCCTAGCGGCTGGGGGTTCTCCAGGTACTCGAAGGTCCCTTTGCCGTCCGGTGCAGTTCCCTGTGCCCACGCACCCTGGCGGGAGTCGTTGCCTTCTGAAAGGTTCCAGTACTGGTAGCTCACGTCCTGGTTTTCGCGGCTCCGGTCGAAGTTCGAGGGCGCGATGACCTCTTCCAAGCCGTCCTTCTGCAACTCCTCAATCGCGGCGAGCCACTGGTTTTGGTGCATGGTGTCGCGGGCGATCATGAACTCTAAGAGCTTCTTGACGCCCTCGTCGTCAGTGGATTCGTAGATGCGAATCGCCTGCAAGCGCCCCTGCGACTCGGCAGCGACGTTGGCTCTAAAGTCCGCCAAGAGGTTGCCGCTGGCGATGATGTAGTTACCGTTCCACGGGTAGCCGACGCTGTCCGCGGGCATCGCGCCCGTACCGCTGGCGATGACGTGCTTGGGGTTCATCGCGGCGGCTTGCGCAGGCGACACGCCCGGCATCACCGAGTTCGCCTCGTCCGGGTTGAGGGGTGCGCCGTCCAAGAGCTTCGAGACCATGACTGAAAGCATCTCCACGTGCGACATCTCCTCCGCACCGATGTCCATGATCATGTCCTGGTACTTTTTGCTCGCGCGGCAGTTCCAGCCCTGAAACATGTACTGCATCGCCACGCTCATCTCGCCGTAGGGTCCGCCGATGAGTTCTTGCATCTTCTTAGCTAAAAGCGGGTCCGGACGGCTCGGTTCGGCTCCAAACTGCAACTTTTTGACATGGAAAAACATACTACTCCCCCTTGAAGATGTAGATACAGACACGTTTTTGCGTTCTTGTGCCCTAAGTAGCAGCATAGGTGAGGGAGAAAGGCGCGTGTGTAGATTGTCACACCATGTTTGGACTAACCGTACTGGATTCTAGCCTCTCGTTTTAGCCCCTCGAGTTTTAATACACGCGAGTTTTGTAGACAGAGTTCATACAGCCCCTTATCGCGTAGACTGAAGCATGGCGATACTCACCGACATAGAAGAGGTTGTGCGCGTGCTCCGCGAGAGCGAAACCGTTGCAGTTTTGGGTGCGAACGTACGCGAGAGCAAGGCGGCGCACTACGTCCCTAAGTACCTCTACGGCGAAGGCTACACGATCTACCCGGTCAATCCCGTACACGAGGGGAAGACGCTTTTCGGAGAACCCTTCTTACCAAACCTTCAAGACCTGCAAAAACCGATTGATGTGGTGGACGTTTTCCGCCGCAGCGACAA
Source organism: Trueperaceae bacterium (assembly GCA_965213925.1). Classification (GTDB taxonomy): domain Bacteria; phylum Deinococcota; class Deinococci; order Deinococcales; family Trueperaceae; genus CBDBZX01. Next base: position 1,456,901 of record OZ243927.1, on the reverse strand, counting down.
TCTACCCGAGCATGTCGAAGATATTTTGGCGATGGAGCCGCGCCCTAAAGTCGTTTGGTTTCAGTCGGGCATCCGTCACGATGAGGTTGCAGAACAGCTTTCAGACGCCGGAATTGATGTCATCCAAAGCCGCTGTATGCTCGCAGATCACCAAAGGTTGCTGTAGATCACCGTGACGACACCTTTGACGCTCGGATATTCACCTTGCCCCAACGACTGCTTTATCTTCTACGGACTAGCGCACGGCAAGGTCGCTTCTGATATGGACTGGCAGGTGAGGCTAGGGGACGTCGAAGCCCTCAACCGGTTGGCGCGAAAGGGTGCGTTAGACGTGACCAAAATCAGCTATCACGCTTACGGACACCTCACGGACGACTACGTCATGCTCCGTAGCGGCGGCGCGCTCGGCAAGGGCGTCGGGCCGCTCCTCGTGACGAAAGAGGTCCTGGGTGACCTCTCGGGCAGGCGCGTCGCTATCCCCGGCGGGCTCACCACCGCGAACCTCTTGCTCAAGCTTTCGCAACCTGACGATATTGAAGTCGTAGAGCTTCGCTACGACAAAATTATGCCCGCAGTCGCGGCAGGCGAGGTGGACGCGGGGCTCATCATCCACGAGTCGCGTTTTACATTCGCGGAGTACGGCTTGCAGAAACATCTCGACCTGGGCGAGTGGTGGGAACAGGAGACGGGCTTGCCCTTGCCGCTCGGCGGCATCATGGCGCGGCGTTCGTTAGGCGAGAAGAGGTTGGCGCACATTCAAGAGGTCATCCGGGACAGTTTACGCTACAGCTACCGTCACTGCGAAGAGGCGCAGCCCTACGTCGCGGCGCACGCGCAGGAGATGTCGGCAGAGGTCATGCAGCGGCACATTGACCTCTACGTGAACGACTATTCGTTAGACGTCGGCGAAACGGGTGAGCAGGCGGTGCGGACCCTGCTCGAGCGCGCGAAAGGAAGGGGTCTCATCCCGGAGCCCAAAGAACCTCTTTTCCTCACCCTACAGACGGCTCCCGCTTCATGATCCAGGAGATGTGGTCGGCGGCGTCGGCTCCGCGCCGGTTTTTTACCTGGTTGGAGCCCCAGGACGCTCGTATCCTCAGAGCCTTTACCGTAGCGTTCTGTTCCTACCTCGTCTACGCGCTTACGCTAGCGCTGGCGTTCATCCGCTCGAGCGGCTCGAACGCCTACTTGCCTATCTTCGCGCTCGCGCTCGGTGTAGGCGCGTTGCAACTACTCTTCTTCTGGGGTTTGGGCGGCGTCTCATTGCAGCGCCCCGGCTCGCTCGACGTGCGGGCGTGGGAGGTCGCGGGCTGGAGTTGGACGCCCGCGTTTTTCGTCGGCGTCTCGATGCTGCCTGCTCTGTTAGTCGTTCCCATGCTGGGCTTCGTGCTGAGCGTAGGGCTTTTGCTCGTGTGGCATCTCGCGGTGCTCCGCTACGGTTTGCAAGTTTTCCTGGAGCGGGCAGTCTGGCCCGTCGTGACGATCTACGCGCTGCTCGTCATCGTTTTGCCGCTCGGTATCTTTATGGGCATTCAGATTGTCTTTTCGAGGCTGACCTGAGCCCCGCGCCCTAATCTTTGCTTTTCGCCTCATCCTCTTCTTGTGTTTCCCGCAAGTCTTCGCGGATATCCTCTTCGCTCACGCCCGCGACGTCCTCCAAGGTCTCGTCATCCTCCAACACCTTGTCCTGCGCCCCGTAGCCGCTCTCGAAGGTCAGCTCGCGGTCATCGTCCTGCCTGCGGTCCTGTCTATCATCATTCATCATGTACCTCATTCGTTAAGTGGCGTGCACCCTCAGTCTGCCCTTAGTCTCAGCCTTTCACTGTGACGTTAGCATAAAAGGAAATCACAGCTTACTCGGCTGGCTTAAATTCCGACTCAGAACGCTTTGGCGGTGTCGCCAACACAAAGAAGACCGAACCCAGCGCAGCGAACGCGGCGAGCACCGTAAAACCGATGTGGTAGCTGCCGAAAAGGTCGGCAAAGCTGCCCGCGACTACCGGACCGCCCACCATTCCCACCGTGATGATCGGCGAGGAGAGCCCCATGATCTGTCCGAAGTGGGTGCGCCCGAAGTAGTCCGCGCGTAGAGACTGCATAACAGGGCCGCGCAGCCCCCACGCGAGCCCGTGCGTGACCGCGAAGGCGATCGCCCACGGAAGCCCCGTGCCGTAGGTCAGCATAAGTAGTCCGCCCGCATGACCGAACATCGCGGCGGTGGCGATGAAGCGCTTGTCGAACTTGTCACCCAAAACGCCGCCGATAAGCTGCCCGGCGACGCTCATCGAGGTCATGACCGTGACCATCGTCGCGGCAAGTGTAAGCGAAAAGCCGTAGTCGTCTGTGAGGAAGACGACGAGGTGCGCGAGCACGGCGAAGACGACGCCGAGCGCCAAAGAGTGACCGAAGGAGATGAACCAGAAGGCTCTCGTGCGGACTGCCTCACGCGCGGTGAAGTCGCGCTCTTGAGGGTCAGCGTCCGGGTTCTGCGGCGGTAAACCGCCGTCGGGTTCTAAGTCCATCTCTTCGGGCGTATTGCGCAGAACGTAGGTCAGCGGGACGCCGATAAGAAGGACCAGGAGACTCGAGCCCAGCGCCGAAGCGCGCCAACCGTAGGTCTCTAGCGCCCACGCGACGATAGGGACGACAAGCCCGCCTAGCGCAATTCCCGTCTGCACGAACGCCAACGCCAACGAGCGCCAGCGCCGAAACCACTGCACAACAACGGTGTTGAGCGGCAAAAAACCAGACAAGCTAGCACCTAGGGCGATCACGCAGACTGCACCGTAGAAATGCGCCAGCGTCTGAATTTGACTGAGCAAGGCGACGCCGATGGCGAAGATAATGAGCCCGACGCGGATGACCCCCCTCGAGCCGAAGCGCCCCAAGAGCCAGCCGATAACCGGTCCCAGCAAGCCGCCCCCCGCCTGCTGAATGCCAAACGCCACCGAAAACGCCGTTTTGCTCCAGCCGAACTCGGGAGCCATCACCGCGAAGTACGCGCCAAAAGACTGCAAGGTAAAGCTCGCGGTTAAGAATTGGGTGGCGACACTTCCAGCTAAGACCCACCAGCCGTAAAAGACGCCCTGTGCCCAAGATTTGGTCTTCCCTAAAGTTCGTAGCCCTAACACGCACGTTCCGCCGACATCAACATGAGAACTAGCCTACCTCACGCCGCTCAGGTGGAATGCCAGGCTGGGTACAAGAGGTGAGTTATCGCGCCTTAGAGTACATGTTTGTAGGAGCAAGCTTCGAACTTGCCCCTACACGGTTTAGCTACAGTCGAATATGGCGCTGAGTACAGCGTCAAGTAAAAAATGAGTGATGTCATTCTGAGCGGTTCGCGTTAGCACCTTCGAAGAAGAGCGAAGCGGAGTCGAAGAATCTCGTCTTCCAATCGTCGAGATTGGAAGACGAGACCCTTCGGCAACCGGGCTACGCCTAACTTCGTGAACAGGGTGACAACAGTGTTGCAGAATTTAGCTGACAGTGTACTGAGTAGGAACGATTTACAAATCATCCCTACCGTCACCTAATGATCGTGGTCGTGAATGTCCGGTTTGACGATGAAGAAGCCCCGGTCGATATCGCTCAAGATGACGATGTCGTCAAAGTAGGGGTAGTTGCTCCAGACGCCGCTAAAGGCTGCCGCCTCGGTGCAGGCGAGCGCGAGCGGGTTCTCTTCGGGGTGGTGAAGCGTTTCTAAACTTTGCGTCTTAGCGCCGCCTGCGGCGCACGCTTGCGCCCTCAGTTCAGTGTGGTCGTCATGGTCGTGGTCGCCGTGGTCATGCTCGGGGTTGTCTTCGTCGTCTTCGGGGTAGGTGTCGAAGTAAGCGACCTCTTCGATTGCGCCGATGTCGGTCAAGTCCACGATGCGCAGACCGCTCGTGTAGTTCGCTTGGTAGGCGTAATTGTCCAGCGTGTAGGTGTTGTGACCGATGGCGTCTCTGGGGTTCTTGAAGGTACCTGCGAGCGTGGGGTTGTCCAGGTCGCGCACGTCCCAGATGTAGGTCAGGGTGTCGACGCCGTTATCGAGTTCGTCTAGCTCATCGTTGAAGATGAAGTAGGCGTGGTCTTCGGTGAGCCAACCCTGGTGGGCGTAACCTGCGCCTTCGTATTCGACCCTCGAGACCTGCACGACGTTATCTTTGTCGGACACGTCGGCGACGCCTAAATAGTCCGCGCTGCCTTCGTTGATCTGACCGTCCGAAGTGAGGCAGATTTCGCTGCCCTGATACTCCTCATCTGGACCCTCGTAGATGACGCACTGGGCGTCGTGGACGTAGACGTCTTCGGGATACGCTTCGCCCGCGCTCTCACCCTCGGGCACGCCGCCCGCGAAGCAGCCCGCAGACGCCGGCTCGGTGGGCGTCGAGAGGTCTAACATCAGGAGACCGCCGAAGCAGACCTGGTCGTACTGTTCCTCGGTTGCGCCGACCGAATAGGCGAAGCCCGTCGCCTCGTTGATGACGATATTATGCGCGTTGCCGAAACCGTCGTAGTGAGCGGTCTCCTCGAAGGTCTGCGGGCTCGAGACCGAGCGAAGCTGCGTGAGGTCGAAAATTTGCATTCCGTGACCCTCGGCTTCGCTCACCACGAAGGCGTGATTCTTGTAGACCTTGATGTCGCGCCAGATATTGCCCGAGCCCTCAGGACTGTAGCTCGGCAAGAGCCCCAGGTATTCCGGCTCGCTCGGGTCGCTCACGTCTACGAAGGCGACGCCCGTGGTGGTGCCCATCATGGCGATGTCTTGATCCGTCTCGGGGTCGGTCCAGCCCCACGAGTCGTTGCCGTCACCGTCGGGCGTGCCGATGGTGGCGAGGGGCAAGTAGGCTAGGAGTTCGACGTCGTGGTGGTCGAAGGGGGCGAGCATCAGCTCGAGCGTGACCTCCCTCGTTGCGTCACCGCTCTGAGCGGTGACGGTGAGCGTCCGCTCGCCCAAGTCGGCTCCGTCAGCGACCTCGACAGGCAACACACCTTGTTCGGCGTCCGCGTCTATCGTGACGGGGTCTACCGAGAGTCCGTCACCGCTGTCCGCGCTAAGCTCAACGTCGCCCTCTAAGTCCGCGAGCCGTTTAACGTTGAAAACCAACGCTTCCGTCGTTCCCGGCACGAGCGCGCTGACGTTGCTGCCGCCAGGCGTCAGGTAGATCGCGGGATCGGGTTTTTCTGCCACCGCGCCAAAGTTGAGTGACCAGGCGTTGAGCGTGCCCGAGTCGGGATTGTCTACGTCGTCGCGCACTGTGAGCGTCCAGGTGCCCGCAAGCGCCTCGCCGTAGAAGAACTCCAGGGGCTCGAGCGGTCTATATTCAGCCTCGGGGAACGCTTCGATGTCGGCTTCCGGGTCGTAGGCAACGTCCGCTTGGCTCAGCTCGGCGCTGTCGGTCAAGGTCGTCTTAACGTCGCTGTCGTCGGAGCGGGGTTTCTCAACTAAGGTGATGATCGTGCCCGTTTCCTCGTGCTCTAAAGTGATGATGAGGTCGAAGACGAACGGGTGAGTGATATCGAGCGTCACGCTGAGGTCAGTCAAGTAGCGCGGATCGTCAATCTCGATGGAATCGCTCACCGAGTCGTCTTGCACCGTCGTGAGCCCCGGTGTGCTCTCGAAGCTGATCGCTTCGCCGCCCCCATCGCCCTCGCCATCACCTTCGCCAGGGATGAGCACGGCGTCGATCACATGAATAACGCCGTCCAGCGCGAAAATATCAGCTTGAATGACCTTAACGCGCCCATTCAAGATGACCGCGCCGTCCTCTACGCTGATGGCGATGTCGCCGCCCTCGAGCGTCGTAATGCTCTGCCCGTCCAGCGCGATAAGGTCTTCGGCGCTGTATCCCTCGGGTACGAGGTGGTAGCGCAAAATTTGGCGGAGGCGTTCGGGGTCGATGCTACCGACCTCTTCATAGAGCGCCTCGAACGCCTCGTCCGTCGGCGCGAAAATCGTGAAAGAGCCGCCCTGCAAAGACTGCAACTCACCCTCTCCCAAAAGCGAACTCAACGTACTGAAGCGCCCATCGTCTTGCAACGTCTCCGCCACAGAAGCTGACGTTTCTTCCTGTTGACAGCCGACCAAAATAAGCGCGGCGAGCAGCGCCGCGCTAAGTAATTGACCTGGCAATTTGCCTAAACTCTTCATCATTTCCCCTCTGTTAAGCGAACGTGTTTAAGTGAGCGTGTTGGTTAGCTGGTTCGGCGGCGACGCGTAGCTATCCGCTTAAACCCAAAGGTGCGAGTCTCCCTCTCTACACGACGCACTGCCCGAAGAAAATGAAAGTTGTTATATTGTAATGAACGGTTTCTTATAAAAGGTGAGAAAATGCGAGTTGCAGCTCTGAATAAGCCGAAGAAACCCTCTCTCAACCTATACACGATGAGAGAGAGGATAATGTTCGGTTAGAACTTGGATGAAGACCGAGGTGAGGACACGTTTTGTACGAGGCTCGAGCGAACGCTGGCGAAGTTATACGGAATTGCACTACTTATCCTTATTATTCTTACTGAGGGCGTTGCTTCGCCCAGCGGGAGCAGAGCGACTTTACTTCGCGCATAAAACTCTTCAGCAACTCAGCTTTAGCTAGCGGGTCGCGCCGAGTTTACGTCTCATCCGTGAAGGGCACGGCTTAGTTTTTCAGACTAAGCCGTGCAACCTCGTATTACTTGGAGCGCGGTAGATACTTTTCCCAAATCGGGTCGATGCTCGGCAAGATGCCGTACGCCGAAGAGAACATAAAGCGCGGCGCGTAGGGTTTGCGCTTGAGCGCCATCTTCGCCTCATCGGGGGTACGGTCGCGCTTTTTCGCGTTGCACTTGTGGCAGCACGCCACCACGTTCTCCCAGCTCGTTCCCCCGCCCCGACTGCGCGGCAACACGTGGTCGAGCGTGAGGTCGCTGCTCTTGACGAAGCAGTACTGGCAGGTGTGGTCGTCGCGGCGGAAGACATTTTTGCGGTTAAAGGCGACGCGGTGGCGCGGGGGACGCTTCACGTACTTCTTGAGGCGGATCACGCTCGGCACCACAAAGATTTGACTGGGCGAGCGGAGCACACGGGCGCTGTCCTCGACGCGCTCGGCAACCTCATACATGAGAAGCGCCACCGCCCGTTTAACCGAGCAAACATGCAGCGGCTCGTATGAGGCGTTGAGGATCAGCACCCGCGTCGCATTAACGTTTGCGATCGGGCTGAGCGCTTCCAGGTCCTCGTCGTAGGCGAAGGGGTCGAGTGCGTGGATGGTGTCGTGGTTGTTGATATCGTCCATGCCAGAGTCCGTATCTGTGTTAGTCGGGTTGTGAGTGGCGGCCCTGCCTCCTAGATGGATTACACGATTATACCCTAAAATCCTTCAGAGAACTATCAGCGGGAGGTGAGAAAGGCGTGAAGAAGCCTTTCGAGATGAGGTTGGGCTATCGGCTGAAAGGTGAGACTGTCGCCCTGAGCCGTTAGGCGAAAAGACGTGCGCTTTAGCTCGCCCCTTTCACCACGAGCACCGCGAGCGAGCGCGGACCGTGGACGCCTTCGACGCGGCTCAGCTCGATGTCGGAGGTGGCGGAGGGTCCCGAGATAAAGGTCAGCGGGCGCTTCGCGGAAGGTTTCAAGCGGCTCACGGCTTCGGGCACGATGCCCGCGATTTGTTCAGATAAGACGACGCAGATGTGAAAGTCGGGCAGCAAGGTAATCACGCGCCGCCCCTGCCGCTCGCCGCCGTCTAATATGATCGTGCCGGTTTGGGCGACGGCGAGCGCGCAGCCGGTCATGACGCCGCCGGTGGACTCGAGCACCTCCCGCCCCAACCCCTCGTCAGGACGAATCTCCACCTCTTTCGGCAGCCAGTCCTGCGGCAAGTCCGCTGGTACGACCAAACTTTCGACCTTTTGAGCCCCACAAAGCTCCGCCACTTTTTTCGAAATCTCAGAAGAGGTCACATGATGAACGTCCGCACCGTAATCCACCAGACGCTCGGTAAAGAGGTCGATTTGCGACGACGCATCGTGCTCAGACGTTTGAATATATTCGCGCGCGATCGGCTCCGCTGCGGGCGCGTCCTGCATAATCTCGCGGATACGTCCTAGAATGACCTCTTTCGCGCTCCCGCTACTGTCTACGCCCTTACTGCTCACGCTTGCGCCACCAATCGCGGAAGGATTCTTGCGGCACGGCTTTGACGTCCCGCGTCGCCGTCCAGCCCGAGAGATAACCGGGCAAGTACTCGATCGCACCTCTACGCACAAAGGGCGTCTGCGCCAATTTCGCGAGGCGTTGCGCCCGCTCGTAACGCTTCTGGCTCGCAAAAATCGCCGCTGCACCTTTCATCGCTAGCGCCTCTTGATTCGCTCTCCCCTTAAACGTCTCCTCTTTCTTTTCGATGACCTTGCCACGCAGATGCACCAAAACTTTCGGAATGTCGATTTTGACCGGGCAGACCTCGTAGCACGCGCCGCAGAGCGAGGAGGCGTAGGGTAAAGAAGAAGCGTTCTCGATTCCTTTGAGTTGCGGCGTCAAAATCGCGCCGATGGGTCCAGGGTAGATAGAGCGGTAAGCGTGCCCGCCAACCTTCTCATACACGGGGCAAACGTTTAGACACGCGCTACAGCGGATGCAGTGGAGCGCCTGCCGCCCGACCTCATCGCGCAACACGTCGGTGCGCCCGTTATCGAGTAGGACGAGGTGAAAGGTCTGTGGTCCGTCTCCGCCCCTATGATTTGCGTGCGGTCCCGTCCACATCGTCGTGTAGGGGTTCATCCGCTCGCCCGTCGAGGAGCGCGGCAGGAGTTGTAAAAAGACCTCTAGGTCTTGCCAAGAGGGGAGGATTTTCTCCAAACCCATCACACTGATGAGCGTTTTGGGTAACGTCAAACACATCCGCCCGTTGCCTTCAGATTCGACCACGCCGACTGTGCCCGTTTCCGCCACGGCGAAGTTCGCGCCGCTGATGCCCACTTCGACGTTTAAGAACTTCTCGCGCAAGTAGCGCCGCGCCGCTGCGGTAAGTTCCTTCGGGTCGTCGGATAGCTCGTCCACGTCTAGCGTGCGTAAAAAGAGTTCGCGGATTTCGGCGCGGTTTTTGTGAATCGCCGGGACGAGGATGTGCGAGGATTCCTCGCCGGCGAGTTGGATGATGAGTTCGGCTAAGTCGGTCTCGATGGCGTGGACGCCCGCCTCATCTAGCGCGTCGTTGAGTTTAATCTCCTCGGTGGTCATCGACTTGACTTTAATGACCTCTTTTGTGCCCGTCTCCTTGACCAAGCGCGTGACGATGTCTTGCGCTTCTTTTGCGTCTCGCGCCCAGTGCACGTGCCCGCCTGCGTTCGTGACGGACTCCTCGAGCCTCAGCAGATATGTGTCCAGGTTGCGCATGACCTCTTCTTTAACCTGCTGCCCTGCGTCACGTAACGCTTCCCAGTCGGGCAGCTCGTTCACGACCTCGGCGCGTTTATCGCGGATGGTGTGGGTTGCCTTGTGCAAATTGCGCCGCAATTGGGCGTTTTCCAACTCGCTCTTCGCCGCCTCTTGAAACGCCATCGGGAGGGGGATAGGCGTTGTGCTCGGGGGTCTGCTGGGAAGTGCCATGTCAACCTCTCTTTACTAAAACTGGAGAAGTAAGAAGCAAGAATTAAGAATAAAAATGCCTTGCTTCTTACTCCTTGCTTCTTGCTCCTTGCTCCTTTTTCTGATCCGTAGCCACCAAAATCTCCGCGATGTGAACTGTTTTCACGCCGCTCCGCTGCCTGTGGAGTGCGCCGCCGATATGCATTAAACATGAATTATCCACCGCCGCGCACACTTCGGCGTGAGTATTTTGGACGTTCCTGAGCTTGTCGCTGAGCATCGCCGCCGAGGTGTCGGCATTCTTGACTGCAAATGTGCCGCCGAAGCCGCAACACGTCTCGGCTCCCTCCAGAGCAACCAACTCGAGCCCACGCACATGCTCGAGCAACGTCAAGGGCGCGTCGCCTACTTTGAGCCCGCGCAAGCTGTGACAGGTCGGGTGATAGGTGACGCGGTGCGGGTAGTACGCGCCGACATCGGTGATGCCCAACTTCTTCACTAAAAACTCGGAGAATTCAAAGACTTTAGGCGCGAGCGTCTCTAGTTCTTTCAGCAGCGCGTCATCGCCATGCTCTTGCGCCAGATACGGATAGAACTCGTGCACCATCCCCACACACGACGCCGAGGGCGACACCACGACCTCAGTGTCCCTAAAAATCTCCACGAACTTGCGCGCCATCATCAAGGTCTCCCGCTGATAGCCCGTGTTGAAGTGCATCTGTCCGCAACAAGTCTGCTCGAAGGGAAAATCCACCTCGTGACCCAAACGCTCGAACAGTTCGACCATCGCCTTGCCCGTTTCGGGGTAGAGCGTGTCGTTGTAGCAGGTGATGAAGAGGCTGATGTTCATAGTGCTCCTCGAGAGATTCCAGCTAGAGACGGTTGTGCCAATGATAAACGGTTATTTGTACTTTAACCTTTATCGGAGGGTGGCGTGGCGGAACATTCAGTAAGGTCGAGCAGCCGAAAGGAAGGTGCGAATTTCTGCACGGTGCTAACCTGGACAGATGCGAAGAATGTCTCGCTGAACAAACGGCTCAATGCTCCCTACTATATTCCCCGACTTGAATTAAGGAGCTTATGTTAGGTCCCACTCAATTTAAGAAACTCCCTCAGCGCCGCAATATTTCAACTCTCACCCGCGCGCCGCCGCGCCTTCTAAACCCCTCTTCGAAGCCTCGCAGGTAAGGGGTAATACAAGGGACATTCGTCTCGTTGACACTCTCTGGTGGGGTTGTTATGCTTAGCGCTGCAAAGCGCGGTTGGTTAGGTGCACGTAACTGTAACCTCGCGTTTTTTTATGCCCCATTTGGTACCTGTGTACGCACTGTTTACTCTACCTGGGCAGTCCGCGCATTCGGCTCGTCACTTTCGTGTAGAGTTGGGGGCGTGTCTGCACATGTTTGTACAGGCTAAGCTATCCGGGGTAAATCAGTTGGTTTTAGTGTAGAGGGAGGAGGACCGGTTGGAAGCCCAGGGCGAAAAACTTTTGCAGGATTTAGTTTCTCAAGAGCAAACCCTAATTGGCAAGGTCGAGGACGCGAAGCGACAAGCGGAGCAAATCGTCCAAGAGGCGCAAGAAGAAGCCTCACAGATCAAAACCGAAGCGCGGCAAGAGGCGGATAAAAGGGCCGAGGAGCGGCGCGAGGCGGCTCGAGCCGAGAGCGAAGAGGCGCGGCAAGAGGTCTTAAGAGAGGCGCGGCGAGAGGTCGAAACCATCGAGTCGCAAGCCGAGAAAAACAGAGGCGAAGCGGTTGAGCGCGTCAAAGAGCAGGTACTACCGTGATCGCAACGATGGACCGGCTTTTAATCGTCGGACGTAAAAGTATCGCCAAGGACCTCTTGACGAGCTTGCAGAGCTTGGGCGTCGTACAGGTCGTTCCTTTGGAGGGCGAAGAGCTAAACCGCTTTGAACTCAAAGAGGGTGACCAGAAAGCGCGAGATAACTGGGACGGCGTGGTCTCGAGGAGCGAAGCCCTCATTGACACGCTTTCTATTGAGCGTGAAGCGAGCAGCAAGGGTGAAGTCCCGAATAGCCTCACCGAGATTCAGTCGTACCTGAGTGACTTGGGCGGCCAGACGGACACCCTCGTCGCCGAGCGCGGCGAGATTCGTGATGAGTTAGACCTCATCAATACGTATCTGCCACTCTTCAGAGAACTCGCGCCGGAGCTGGCGCAACTCGAAGGCAGCCGCTACCTCTACGGTACAGCGTTTTTAGCGCCGGACGAGGATACGCTCAAAGAGGCGCGCGACTCCCTCAACGAATCCTTAGAAGATTGTTTTGAGATGTCGAGCAAGTCCTTCCGCAGCGAGCGCTTAGCGGTTGTCGCCGTGCTCAAGGACGACAAGAACGAACTTGCGGCGGCGCTCAACCGCGTCGGCTTAGCCGAGCTTAAACTGCCTGAGCGCTACGGCGAGCACGGCTTCGCCAAAGCCGTTCACGTGATGGAAGAGCGCTCGCAAACGCTGCCTAAGCGCCTCAAGACCATCCAGAGCGATCTGGGGCATCTCGCGAAGGTGCACGGCGCAAAGCTAAAAGCGCTGCATCAAGTCGCTGTCAATTACCAGAGTCGCTACCACACGCTAGGTGATCTGGCGGGCGGACGCTACAGCTTTGCGCTGCAGGGCTGGGTCCCGAGTGAGGACCGCCGCCGCGTGGTGAGCGCTCTGGAGAAGCAGTTCGGTGAGGACATCGTCGCTGAGTCGCGCAAGGCGGACGAACACCACGATAAAGGGATTCCGGTCAAGCTCGAGAACCCCGGCTGGATCAGCCCCTTCGAGGGGTTGTTGTCGCTCTTCAGCCCGCCTAAATACGGCTACTTCGACCCAAGTTGGACCTTAGCCGTCTTCTTCCCGCTCTTTTTCGGTCTAGTGGTCGGCGATATCGGCTTCGGTCTGGCATTCTTAGCGCTCGGGCTGTGGTTCCGCTCGAGGGGCAAAAAGGGCAACGCGCTTAGCTTAGGACCTCTAGGCATCACCATCTCGCCGAGTGCGCTGCCGACGATCGGCACGGTCATCAACTGGTGCGCGGCGTGGAGCATCGCGTTCGGCTTTATTTACGGCGAGTTCTTCGGTAACGCTTTAGAGCGAATCTACATCTTTGGCGGCAAGCCGATTTTCTATACACCCTTGCACCACGAAGAGGGCTACGGCTGGATTCCCATTCTGCTCTTTAGAGTAGAACAAACCACGCCGCTGCTGTTAGCTTCTATCGGTTTCGGCGTGTTCCAGGTGCTGCTCGGTTGGGGGCTGCGCACCTACTACGGCATCAAGCATGGCGACTCGCACCACACCTGGGAAGGTATCGGCATGTTCTTCGGTTTAGCGGCCACGGTTGTTTTTTCCTACGCCTTTCTCACCGACAATTTGCAGGGCAACGCCTTCGTGCTCTTTTTCGTGGCGCTAGGCTTCGCTGTCTTTTTGTTAGGCGTCGTGATGGCGCGAATGCCGCTGATGCTCGTGGAGCTTATCTCCAACTCGGGCAACATCCTCTCTTACTTGCGACTTTTCGCCGTCGGCTTGTCCGCCGCGTTGGTCGCTAACCTCGCGACTGACGTGGGCTTCGCGCTCAACGGCGTCGCGCCCATTATCGGACCGATTTTAGGGATTATCGCGGCGCTCTTTGTGCATACCGTCGCGATCGCCTTGACGATTATCGGTCACACGCTGCAACCCTTACGTCTTCACTACGTCGAATTCTTTACCAAATTCGGCTTTTACGAAGAAAACGGTCGTCCGTACAATCCCTTTAGACTCTTTGGAGGAAAAGCATGATGAAGAAACTTTTATCCGTACTCGCCTTTATGCTCGTTGCAGGATTCGTCTTCGCCCAAGAAGGGGGCGGCGGCGGCGGTGCTAGCATCGGCGACGGTCTCTTGGCGATTGGCGCGTCGCTCGCCATCGGTTTAGGAGCCATCGGCGTCGGTATCGCGCAAGCCTCGATTGGTAGCGCGGGTGCGGGCACGCTCGCGGAGCGCCCCGAAGCGTTCGGTCAGATTCTCATCTACTTGGTCATTCCTGAAACCATCATCATCTTCGCCTTCGTTATCGCCTTCTTCTTGCAGGGTAACCTAGGGGGTTAAGCGTGGCGAATCTTTCTGCTCTGCTCGAGAAAGAAGCAGGCGCGGAGATCGAGTCCATTCTCTCCGAGGCGCGTGAACGTGCCTCGGAAATTAAGTCTCAGGCTGAAGAAGAAGCCGAGTCGATTCGCGCACAAAAGGAACGCGCGTCGTCGTCGCAGAGCGAAGCCGTCAAGGTGCGTGGGCGCAGCTCAGCGCAGCTGGAAGCTTCCTCCATGCGGCTCAAGGCGCAGCACCGCGCCGTCGAGTCGGTCTTCGATCAGGTTGAGCAGGACCTCCGCGACCTCACCCAAGATGCCAAGCGCTACAAGCCTGTGTTGACCTCTTTGTTGGAAGAGGTCGTCGAGTCATTAGGTGGTAGCGACAACGTCTCCAAGCTCTACGTCAACCCGAACGACCAAAAGCACATCAGTGATGCGGCGAAAAAGCATGGCTTAGCCGACAAGATGGAAACGGACGAGACCGTCGAGGGCGGCGTCAAAGTTCGCTCGACTAGAGCGAGTGCAACGGTGGAGAATAGCCTGTTTGACAGGTTGGAGTCCGCCAAAGATGACCTCGCCTCAGAAGTCTCCAAGGTTCTCTTCTCAGAGGGCAATACCGAGAGCAACGCCGATAGTAGCAACGGTGACGATAGCAACGGTGACGATAGCAACGGTGACGATAGCAACGACGCTGATAGTCAGGAACGCTAAGCATATGCCCTCGGATTACGGCTACATCAACGCGCGGGTGCGCGGGCTCAAAGCGAAGCTCTTAGGCGACGACTTCTACGCCGACGCCCTCAACGCTTCCGGGTTCGACGCCTTCATGAGTTCGCTCGGGCAGTCGCCCTATAGCAGCGAGGTGGAGGAGGCGCAGTCGCAACACAGCGGGCTGCGCGTCGTGGATACTGCGCTAGCCCGCAACTTCCGCAACATCACACGCACCATCCTCAACTTCTCGGACGGCGCTCCCGAGCGGCTCATCGCGACCTTTTTGCTGCGCTACGACCTGCAAAACCTCAAGGCGATCGCGCGGGCGAAGCACTCGGGGCGCGAGGCGGAGGACGTCAAGTCGGTCCTTATCCCAGCGGGCGAACTCAAGCCAGCGGTCTTAAACAACATCGCCGAAGCTGCCGACCTACCCGCAGCAGCGCAAGCGCTCGCGATCACCGGGCATCCGCTCTCGAAAGCCTTTACCAAAGCCGTCGGTCAATACAGCTCAGACGGCGACCTCTTCGAATTCGAACTCGCCCTAGACCGCGCCTACTACGCCGCCCTCTTCGAAGCGCTAGACGAAAACCCGCACTCGGATATGCTGACGCGGCACATCCAGCGCGAGGTGGACGCGGCAAATATCCGCACCGCTTCGAAGATGCAGAGCGCAGTTGGCGACGCCGACGCGGACAAGCTCTACCTCTCAGGCGGCAAAGAGGTCAGCCGGACGATGTTCGACACGCTCCTCTCCGGCGACATGCAGCCCCTCTCCAACACGAGCTTTAGCGAAGTTGCCGAGACGGACAACCTGAGCGAAGCCGAAGAGGTGATTCGGAGCAGTTTGGATAAAAGCGCCCGCAAGCTCTACTTGAGCAACCCTCTGGGCATCGGCGTGGTGCTCTACTACCTGCGGCTCAAGGAGCAGGAGACCTCGAGGCTCCGACTCGTCGCGAGGGGCAAATACTACAACGTGCCGCGCGAGGCGCTCGAGCGCGAACTCGGCAAGGAGGTAGGCCGTGGCTAAGATGCTCATTCTGACCGACAGCGAGACCGCCACGGGCTTCCGCTTGGCAGGCGTCGAGGTTTTAGAGACAGACCAAGAGGGGGCGCAAGAGGCGCTCGAGAACGTCATTGAATCTGAAGACTACGGCCTCGTCGCCGTAGACCAGGGGCTCATCCCGGCACCTAACGAGGCAGCGGCGCGCGCCATGCGCGGACGCGACCTGCCCGTCTTGCTCTCCATGCCCAGCCTGGGCGCGGCGTTCGACGAGGACGAAGACCCCAAAGATTACATGAAATCGCTCGTGCGCAGTGCGATCGGGTTTGACATCAAGCTCGAGTGACGGAGTAGCGTGTAGTGACCGAAAGATGGAGTCGTAAAATACTGAGTAGTCAGGTATCAGTAATCGGAATTCAGCATGGAAAACCTGCTGACTGCTGAATTCTGACACCTGACTACTGAATACTTTTCAACCTTAGGATAAGCTGAGAGTTCGACATCTAGGCTCTCAGCATCAAAACGACATACCTCTTCAAGGGAGGCAACAATGGCCATCGAAGGAACAGTTCAGCGCATCTCGGGTCCGGCGGTTATCGCTAAGGGGATGATGGGCGCACGCATGTTTGACATCGTGCGCGTCGGCGAGGAGCAACTCGTCGGGGAGATCATCCGCTTGGACGGCGACACCGCTTTCGTGCAGGTTTACGAAGATACGGGCGGTCTCACGATCGGCGAGGCGGTCGTTTCGACGGGCTTGCCCTTAACGGTCGAACTCGGACCGGGGATGCTCAACGGCATCTTCGACGGGATTCAGCGCCCTTTAGACACCATCAACGAGCAGTCCGGCACCTACATCGGGCGCGGCTTGGTGGTCGACTCGCTCTCGCGCGACCAGAAGTGGGAGTTCACCCCCAAAGTCTCCGAAGGCGACGAGGTCCAAGGCGGTCAGATTTTAGGGACCGTCCCCGAGTTCTCGTTCACGCACAAGATCATGGTTCCGCCCGACACGAAGGGCAAAATCAAGTCTATCGCCTCGAAGGGCGAGTACACCGTCGAGGAGGTCATCGCGACCTTAGAGGACGGCACCGAACTCAAGCTCTACCACCCCTGGCCCGTGCGCCAGGCGCGTCCAGTCGCCAAAAAGCTCGACCCCGTCACGCCCTTCTTGACCGGAATGCGCATCTTAGACGTGCTCTTCCCGCTGACGATGGGCGGCACGGCGGCGATTCCGGGTCCTTTCGGCTCGGGTAAAACCGTCACGCAGCAGTCGATTGCGAAGTTCGGCAACGCGGACATCGTCGTCTATGTGGGCTGCGGCGAGCGTGGCAACGAGATGACGGACGTGCTCGTGGAGTTTCCTGAACTCGAAGACCCCACCTCGGGCAACCCCTTGATGGAGCGCACCGTGCTCATCGCCAACACCTCGAACATGCCCGTGGCGGCGCGCGAAGCGTCCATCTATACGGGCATCACCATCGCGGAATACTTCCGCGACCAGGGCTACGGGGTGTCGGTCATGGCGGACTCGACCTCGCGCTGGGCGGAGGCGCTCCGCGAGATTTCCTCCCGCTTAGAAGAGATGCCCGCCGAAGAGGGCTACCCACCCTACTTGGCGTCGCGCCTAGCCGCCTTCTACGAGCGCGGCGGCCGCGTCACCACGCTCACCGACGAGCAGGGTGCCGTCTCGATCATCGGCGCGGTTTCGCCCGCAGGCGGTGACTTCTCAGAGCCGGTCACGCAGTCCACCTTGCGCATCACGGGTTGCTTCTGGGCGCTCGACGCGTCGCTCGCACGCCGCCGCCACTTCCCCGCCATCAACTGGAACCGCTCGTACTCGCTCTTCACGGACACCTTGGAGGACTGGTACCGCGAGAATGTCGCTGAGGACTTCCCCGAGCTAAGGGAGCGCGCCGTGAACCTCTTGCAGCGCGAGTCCGACTTGCAAGAGGTCGTGCAGCTCGTCGGTCCCGACGCGCTCCAAGACCAAGAGCGCCTCGTCGTCGAGGTAGGCCGCATCTTGCGCCAAGACTTCTTGCAGCAGAACGGCTTCGACGAGGTGGACGCTTCGTGCTCACTAAGTAAGGCGCACGGGATGTTGGAGATGATGATCAAGTTCAACGACACCGCCCGCAAAGCTATCGAAGAGGGCGCAACCGTAGACGATATCTTAGGCGACGAGGTCATCGAGAGGTTGAACCGCGCCCGTTACGTGCCGGAAGACGAGTTTGACGCTTACAAGGAAGAGACCTTGGAGCAACTCGATAACGCCTTTGCAGTGGCGGCTTAATAGTAGGGGCGATTCATACAGTAATAAATATGTGCCCCTACGCCGCACACCCCCGCTAGATGGAATAACGCACCGAATAGAAAAAACACTGGTTCGCTCAGTGGGCTACAAAACTGCTGAAAGCAGAGGAGGAATAAGTGGCTGTTTCAGACAAAACCACAGGCAACAACGGCAATCAGTCGAACGGCGAAAGCAAGCCGAAGAAAAAGCAGTTCAAGAAGGAGTATAGCGAAGTCTCGTATATCTCCGGACCGCTGATGTTTTTAGAAAACGCGCCCGACCTCGCGTACAACGCGATTGTCAATATCAAGGACGGCAATGGGCGCATCCGCGGCGGGCAAGTCATCGACGTGTCCGAGAAGGTTACGACCCTTCAAGTCTTCGAAGACCCGCGTGGACTCGACCTTTCAACGACCACCGTGACCCTCGTTGAGGACGTGGCGCGTCTAGGCGTCTCCAAAGAGATGATCGGACGCCGCTTCAACGGCATCGGCGAGCCCATTGACGGTCTGCCCGAAGTCGTCGCGGACAAGCGCGTGCCGATTGGCGGCGCGCCGATCAACCCCGTCGCCCGCCAGAAGCCCGAGGAGTTCATCCAAACGGGCATCTCGACGATCGACACGCTCATCACGCTCGTACGCGGTCAGAAGCTCCCGATTTTCTCGGGCTCGGGTCTGCCCGCGAACGACCTCGCGGCGCAGATCGCGCGGCAGGCGAAGGTCATCGGCGAGGGCGAAGAGACAGACTTCGCGGTTGTGTTCGCCGCGATGGGCGTGACCCAGCGCGAGATCACCTTCTTCACGCAGGAGTTCGAGCGCACGGGCGCGTTGGCACGCTCGGTCTTGTTCCTCAACAAAGCGGACGACCCCGCCGTCGAGCGCCTCTTGACGCCGCGCATGGCGCTGACCGCCGCCGAGTACCTCGCCTTCGAACACGACTATCACGTCTTGGTCATCCTGACCGACATGACGAACTACTGCGAGGCGCTCCGCGAAATCGGCGGCGCACGCGAAGAGATTCCAGGACGCCGCGGCTACCCCGGCTACACCTACACCGATTTGGCGTCACTCTACGAACGTGCGGGCGTCGTCGAGGGCAAAAAGGGCTCGGTCACGCAGCTTCCCATTCTCTCCATGCCCGACGACGACGTGACGCACCCCATCCCCGACCTGACGGGCTACATCACCGAGGGTCAGATTTACTTAGGGCGCGACCTGCACACGCAGGGCTACTATCCGCCCATCAACCCCGGTCCGAGCTTGTCACGCCTGATGAACAACGGCATCGGCGAGGGCAAGACGCGCAAAGATCACAAGAACATCGCCGACCAGCTTCAGTCGGCGTACGCGAACGCTCGAGACTTGCGCCGCTTGGTCGCCATTACAGGCGAGGACGCGCTCTCAGATAACGATAAGAAATACCTGGCGTTCGCCGACGAGTTCGAAGAAAACTTCATCAACCAGGGTTCCGAGGACAGGAGCATCGACGACTCCTTGAACATCGCCTGGGCAACGCTCTCGAAGCTACCTAAGAGCGAGCTGACTCGCTTGAGCCGCGACCAGATCGACAAGTACTACGGCGCGAAGATGGACGAGTTGTGGGGAAGTTAGGAGAAGCAAGGAGTAAGAAGCAAGGAGTAAGAAGTTCGTTCTAGCTTCTTGCTTCTCGCTCCTTGCTTCTGTCTCTAAGGAGTCTTTATGGCTGAAAACATCGCCCCAACCCGCTCGAACCTCCTGCAGCAGCGCGACCAGCTCGACCTAGCGAACAAAGGCGCGGACCTCTTGAAGCGCAAGCGCGACGCGCTCATCTCAGAGTTCTTCGACCTCGTTCAGGAGTCTTTAGATGCGCGGCGTGCGCTCAGTAAAACGAGCCAAGAGGCGTACTTTAGCCTCTTCCTCGCAAAAGCTTGGGACGGACCCGAGGCGGTCGAAGGGCTCAGCTTGGCGCAGCAGACGGGCTTAGAAGTGGACATCAAGGTGGAGAACATCTTCGGCGTGAAGGTGCCGCAGGTGCAGCCGCCCGACTTTGACGGCACGCTGCCCTTCTCGCCTATCGGCGCGGGCGCGCGCACGCTAGACAGCGCCGCGCAGTTTCGCGAGTTGACCGAAGCGCTCGTCAAGGTCGCTGCGACCGAAACGAGACTGAGGCGCATCGGCGAGGAGATCAAAAAGACCTCGCGCCGCGTGAACGCTTTAGAGCAGATCGTCGTGCCGCGCGTCAAGGAGCGCATTAAGAACATCCAGAGCGTCTTAGAGCAGCGGGCGCTAGAGGAGAAAACCGTCCTCAAGCGCATCAAGGCGAAGCTCGAGGCCCGCGAAAAAGAGGAAGACGAAGAAAACGATGAGGAGAATGGTGAGCAGCAGGACGCCAAGCAGCAGAGTAGGAGCGAAGTGCAGCGCGCCGAAAAGGAAACGACACAAAACGCATCTGCTTAAAGTGTACATTCGTCACATCTCCCCGCATTCTGCAAACAGGATGTGGGGATTCTTATGTTGGGCAGGGTTTGGGGCGACTTATACTCGCAAAGATGCGGATAACGGTTTTCCTTCTCATTCTTTTAGCAGGTTGCGCTCCTAGCTCACAGAACGTCGAATTAAGGGCGAAGACGACGGCTCGAGCGGCGGCTTTAGCTGACTTACCCGGCTTAGAATCCTTCGCTTTGGACGCTAGACCCTACAGTGAGCGTCCTATCATCGCTGTTCCCAACTTCACGGTGCGCTCGAGCAACCTCAAGCTCAAAGGCCGAGAACTCGAGGGCAAGGACGACGCCTACTTCGTCGAACTCGGCTCGGGCGTCGCCGACATTCTCATCAGCGAACTCTACCGTAGCGAACAGTTTCGCATCACCGAGCGGATGCAACTCGCGCAGATATTGTTCGAGCAAGACTTGGGGCAGTCGGGGCGGGTAGATAAGGAGACGGCGGCGGAGGTCGGGCGCATCACCGGGGCGGAACTGCTCATCTTCGGCAGCGTGACGGAGTTCAGCGTCTCGACCACGGGAGGCAACGGCAGATTTTTCGGGCTCATGGGCGGCTCGGCGGAAATCGTGACGGCTAGAGTCACCGTGGATTTACGCTTTGTAAACGCGGCGACGGCTGAAATCGTCGCCATCGGCAGTTCGACAGCGGAGGCGTCGCAGGGCAACGTGCAAGTGGACGTGTTGAACGTGATTCGCGGGCTTGCAAGCGGGGCGCACAGGGCACGACCATCGTAGACCTCGCGGTGCGTAACGCGATTATCGGCGCGGTCAACGAAGGGGCGGATGACCTCTTTGACTCGGTGCAGTACTCGAGTAGAGATTAAATAGTCAAGGTAAGCAAGGCTGGTTTCAACCTTCGTTAGCAGTTCGGCAGGTTTAGAGGTTGCATATAGCAGGTCTAGCGGGAGCGGTCCACACGACTTCATCTGGTTTGAGACACTCTCACTGTATAAAGCGACGTTTAGCACACATTCGGTGATGATACCTGCGGCATTCTGTCTCAATACATTATGGAACCGCGAATAGTAACGACTAAATAACTTCCCGACGTGCGCAAATACGGTCAAGGTCGCCATACTACCCCTATCTCCGCCAACCGCTCAGCTAGGTCCGACGCCGAAAGCGGTCCGGTCTTGACGCTCTGCACTACGCCCTCCGCATCAATAAAGATGGTTGTCGGGATGCCGAACACCTGATAGCGCCGCAGCACATTCGTTGTGGTGTCGAGGTCCAACTCAGCGCGTTCGCGGCGGGTGGGCTCGAGTCCCGCCCTTACTGTAATCCCGTGTTCTTCTAAATACACCGCTGCCGCCTCTGCGCTCTCGCTATTGTTGACGAGCAAAAACGCGCCCTCTTTGCCTAGCGCCTCACTTGCCCGCTGCAAGAGGGGCAACTCTTCTACACAAGGCAAGCACCACGTCGCCCAGAAGTTGAGCACGGCGGGTGTTCCTGTAAAGTCGGCGAGCGAAACCCTCTGTCCTTCACGGTCAAGGAGCGCGAAGTCGGGCGCGGGGTCGCCGACCTCTTGCGCGGACGCGGAGGCAAAGATGAAGAAGACCAGCAAAAAGCGTCGCATGAAGGATTATAAGTTCTCCAAGGGGCTCTTTTGCGCCGCCCTTAGCGCAGGCAGCAGCGCAAAAAGCACCGCCACCGGCAAGAGGATGAGCCCGCGCCACCAGTCCGCGCGGCTCAGCTCGGGCGTGGGCAAGGTCAAACTCGCTTGGGTTTGAATCACTTGCCCGACCAAAGTGACGCCCAAGTACGCCGCAAACACACCTAGCACGATGCCGATGAAACTTAGCAGCGCGGCTTCTAAAAGCACGCTTCCCGCAACAATGGACCGCGATACGCCCACCGCCCGCAACACCGCCAAGCTCTTCTGCGCCTGCACCGCGCCCGCGTACGTATTGAGCGCCACCGTGATGACCGCTAAAGCTAAGATGATATTCGCCAAGAGCCCGTAGGTCTGCCGCCCCTGACCGAGTAAGCTCAGAAGCCCGTTGATGACACCGCCCGGAAAAACCGCCTGCACGCCGGGAAGCTCGTCTAGCGTCCCGGCAATTTGGTAGAGCGCCCCTAAATCTTCGGTCGCATAGAGAACAGCAGTGACCTCTCTGGGGTCCGCCCCGCCAGGTGATGCGTCCGCGAGGTCGGTGAGAGCCGCGACCTCTTCAGTGCGCGCCTCACCCTCACGCCCGACCTCTTCAATAGTTAAAGTCAATATGTCACGCTCTGCCGCGTTGACCTGCAAGAGATAGTCGCCGGATTCGACATGGAAAACGTGCGCCGAGAAAATATCCAGGCACGCTTCGATATCGTCCTCTCCAACTACGAGTTCGGGAGTGAGCGCCTCTCCACGTTCATCCGTGAGAGTAAGGACAGCGCTCTGGTCAGCGAAAAAGGCGTAGTCTGCCGCTTCATCCGCCGTGAAGCGCAGCACGCCGCCCCTGTCTGCGCCCGCTAGCGCCAACAGACCTACTTCGTAACGGGTGTGAACCTCGCTAACTGTGTCTAAATTTTCAGGCTCGAGCTTCGCCGTTCGCGTTTCGCCCGCCCCGCCCGTCATGTGTGCGCACGCATGTTCCGCGTCCACCGTGCCCGCTTCGGGTGAAAACTGCCCGTGTGAATTCCAGATGGATTCGAGCGCCGTATACACCGCCCGGTCCGAAGGTCCGCCCGTCGGCTCCAAAATCCCGACCACACGGTACTCGTCGGCGTGCATAGTGGGCTCGAAGGTTTCGGTCACGCCGTGCGCACTTCTAAAGGTGTCGCCCAAGTCGAAGCCCGTCTCTCTAGCGACCTGTGCGCCCAGAACAGCTTGAAAGGGACCTGAGAAGATGGTCCCTCGCTCGAGCTGATAATAAAGTGGCGCTTGCGGCGCGGTCCTTAGCGCGAAGTACGCAGGCGTCGTACCGACGAGCGGATAGCCCTGAACGCTGTCGCCGAAGCCGACGGGCACCGCCCGCTCGGTACGCGGGTCATCCCTCAGCGCGGCGTAGACGCGGTACGGAATGTTACCGACGGGCGCGTTCTGATAGTAAATCGTGCTCAGCACCGCTTGGGTCTGCGAGCCCTCTGCTGTGACCAAGAGGTCGAAAATCTGCGCCGCCTCGGTTGCGCCGCGTTGAAAAGCGCGGAGGCTCAAAGGGACAACCAGCGCCAAACCGACGCCTAAGAGCACCGCGACGACGGTTAAGACGTTAGCGAAGAGGCGCATTCGCAAGGAGCGCAGGAGGACCCAGAGCGTGAGACGCAAGTGCTTGAGTCCGGCGGAGAGACTGGACATAGACTCTAAAATAGCGGGTTTGTGTCAGTGGGACGTCAGTGAAAGGTGCCTCAACGCCCCTATTCGGTGGCGAGGGGCTTTTTCGAGTCTATTGCAACAGTTTGTCGCTGCGAACTAATGGGAAATGTAGTCGTGCAAGGCGTCCACGATCAGTTGATGATCTTCAATATCTGACAAGCCAGACACCGTCACCACTCCTATCAAGCCTACCCCCTCTACTTTTAGCGGTATAGAGCCACCTTTAGCGACAAACTCTTTTTCATCTAAACCAAAAGTAGTTGAGAGCGACATTCCACCATTCTGAAGGTCCTCTTTTACGCTTAATGAGCTTTCTTCAAAACGAACTGCCACATTTGCCTTGCGTCTCAACCAGTCATGCTTGTCTTCAGGCAAACCATCTGAAATGTACTTAAATACTGTGTGATTGAGTCGGTCAATTGACACAGCTATAGAATGGTTTCTGCTCTTTGCCAAGTCCAAAATTTTGAGCCCCATATCTAAAGCTAAGGCATTGTCAAATTGAGGTAAATTTATCTCACGTACCAATGCATTTTCCCCAGTAGTTGTTGACTTTGACTAGAGCATCCCATGTGGTGTAAGTTTCCCAGAATATACGCGATCGCCGCATCCTTATGAAAAGCGTGAAGCGTTATATAACGTAGGACAAGCATAACAAACTCGAGCCTCACCCAAGCTCAACCACCTCGTCAAACGCCCCCTTCACCGCCGGGTCATGCGTCGAGACAATCAAAGCAGCGTTAGAGCGCCGCGCCACTTGGCGCAAGAGGTCCAAAGCCGCCGCGCCCCGCTCACGGTCGAGGTTCGCCGTGGGTTCGTCTGCTAACAGGACGACGGGGTTCGCAGCCGTCGCCCGCGCAATCGCCACGCGCTGCCGCTCGCCTGTAGAGAGGCGTTTGGGCAGGTAGTTTAACCTGTGTGCCAGGTCGAGGTCACTCAAGAGGTCTCGCGCCCGCCCTTTTGCTTCGCCGAGGGGCACGCCAGCAGCGGCGAGCGCGACGATGACGTTTTCCAAAGCGGTGTAGCCGTCAACGAGGTGCAAATCTTGGAAGACCAAGCCGATGTGCTGAGCACGAAAGCGCTCGAGGCGTCGTTGCGGCATCTTTGTAAGAGGTTCGCCTGCAATCTCGACCTCGCCCCTAGTTGGCCCTAAAAGCCCGGCGAGGACATGTAAGAGCGTCGTCTTACCCGAGCCACTCGGACCGACTAAAGCGAGTTCTTGGTTTGCGTTCAAGGTCAGGTCGGGCAGTTCGATGTGGGCGTCTTGGGCGTAGTGGACTTCCAGACCTCTTGCTCGCACCCTAGCTGGAGAAGAGAGAGGTTCGCCCGCGTGTTCCTTATTTAGCTCGCGTGTATTCACCGCAGGTAACATAATGACCACCTCGAGCTAAAGGGAGCGCTTGCGAAACTCGCTGCGTTGATGACCAGTTCCGAGCATAAGCGAGACCGATTTTGATTGCGCGTAGCTATCTCCACGAAGCGAAGCCTTCCGTAGGCTGCTCCCTTCGGGAGGAGACGGAACGAAGTAACCTGCCGCTAACCAGCACGCTCCACCTTGTCTGCCTGAATACGGATTTTCGAGACGAAGCCCGTGTCGGGATCTTTGGCGGTGCCAACTTCTAGGGTGCCTGTGACCTCGAGCGCCCCGAAGATGATCGTATCCGTGCCACCTTCGGGCAGCTTCACGTAGACAATGTCGGGCGGCCAATCCGCTTCGGTCTCGCAGAAGGGGCATACGTCCATCGGGTACTTGGTCAAGACGAAAAAGTCCGCGTCGGGTTTTAAGGGCGGGGCGGCGAAGCCGAGCATCGTGACCGTTTCGCCTGAAGCCGCCTGGAGTTCGGGGGTAAATTCTTGCGTGTCCACGTCCGAGTAGAGGTCGCCGAAAGTAAAGGTGGGTTGAGCGAAGGAAAAACTAAGCGCTAGGAGCGCGAAAGGGAGAACTAACCGGAACATCTCATCACCTCTTCTTCATTGTAGGAAAAATCGCGGGCAGTTTGGTCATGCGACGCTCATGTAGGTAAAAAGAGAACCTGAGAGCGCAAGGCTCCCAGGTTTCTCGAGTGGCGAAGTTTAGTTGCCCGACGCCGCCTGCGAGAGGAGTTCACCTAAGCGGCGCACCGACTCGGCTTGCTGACCCTCTAAGCCCTCCGCGTACTGCGTGGTCTCTTCGCCCAAGCGGGAGAGGATGTCGGTGGCTTGCGCGCTGCCCGTGCCGAGCGCCGTCCCGAGCTGCTCTAAAGAGGTCACAATGGGCTGCAAGTCGGGGTCGTCTAAGCTGCTGAGGCGCTGCTGCCAGCCTCGGATGACCTCAACCGCGGTATCCTCGTCCAAGTTCTCCACGCCGCCCTCTAGGGCGGAGATGGTCTCATCTAAGTTCGGCGTGCTCACAGTCGAGTCGCCAGCGGGTGCGCCCGTAGCTTCACCGCCGGTCTCGCCGCCCGTCATCGCGCCACCTGTTATCTCGCCGCCGGTCATCTCACCACCTTGGGCGCTGCTCGAGAAGCTGGTGCCGCTCGCTAACACCGAGAGGTCGGTCATACCCGTTTCAACTTGAGGCGCGTCGCCCTGCGCCTCGGCGCTGACGCCAGCTTGCTCTGCCAAGTTGCCTAAGGCGTAGTTCATCACGTGGAAGAGGTAGTTCTGCTCGACGGTGCCGCGGACGAGGTACGCACGCGGACCGATGGCGTACGCAGCGATGTCCGTGCCGTCGTGTGTCTCGCTGCTCAGCGGGACGAGCGCCTGCTGAAAGAAGTCTTTCGCTTGCGTGTCCACGTCTGTAAGGTCGGGGCGTTCGCCGATGACCGCGCCGGGACCGTTGAGGTAGCCCAAGGTGGTGTAGGGCTTGCCGTCGGCGGCGAGCGCGAGTTCGTCCACCGGCTCGCCCTGGTCGTCGAGCCCTCTGACTAAACCCAAAATCGGGTTACCGCGCTGCGGATAGCCCGCGATGTCCATCGTGTGGGCGTGGTCGGCGGTGACGATAATGAGGGTGTTCTCGGTATCCACTTTGTCCAGCGCGGTTTGTACCGCGTTGGCGAACGCGATGTTATCGGTCAGCGTGCGAAAGGCGTTCGTGCCGTGACTGGCATGATCCACGCGACCCGACTCGACCTGGAGGATGTAGCCTTGTTCGTTTTGCGACAAGATGTCGATGGCTTTAGAGACCATGTCGCTAAGCGCAGGCTCGCCGCCCGTGTCCTCGGAGCGGTCCGCCTCGTACTCCATGTGTGACTGATTAAAAAGTCCCAAAACCGGACCTGTAGAGGTCGCGTCGATGGCGTCAAAGTTCTCTTGGTTCCAGACGTACGTCGCCCCTTCACGTCCCTGTACCCACTCTTGGGTTAAGTTGCGCCCGTCGGTGCGGCGGCCCGTCTCACTTTCGTCTTCGGGGTCTTGCACGTCCTCGGGCAAAAAGTGGCGGCGTCCGCCGCCCATCGCGACCTCTAAGCCGTCGCCATAAGGAAACTCGATAAGCTGCGAGGCGATGTCCGTGCAGCCTTGCTGAACGGCCTCTTCGGGCAGCGCGGAGTTGTCCTCCCAGTTGCGGTCGGCGGAGTGCGCGTAGTTGGCCGCTGGCGTCGCGTGGGTGATGCGGGCGGTGCTAACCGTACCTGTCGCCATGCCGACCGTCTCGGCGAGTTCGAAAAGGGTGGTGAGGCGGTTTTCCTGGGCAGAGGCGCAGTCGCCGCGCATCACATCCGGGCCGACGCCCAGTACGCCCTGCTTCGTCTTGATGCCCGTGCTCCAGGCCGTACCTGTGCCCGCCGAGTCAGGGACTTGCGCGTTGGAGTTGTAGGTTTTGATCAAAGCGACGTTCGGGAAAGTGTCGTAAGGGAGGATGTTCTCTTCGCCCTGCAAACCCTTCATTTGCCCCGCTAAGATGCGCGTTGCCGTGACCGTCGTGGGTCCGGCACCGTCCGCGACGAAGATGATGACGTTTTGCGCCTCATTGTTGTTAGGCTGTTGCTCCAGCATTTGCTGTAGGGTCTGCTGTCCTAGCGCGTAATACGGGTCGCTCGTCTGCGACATGGAGAGGTCGGCTGAACCTCCCGTTTCCATGCCCCCTGTCATCGCGCCACCCGTCGCGCCACCCGTTTGTGCAAAACCGGTGCCTGTAAGTGCCGCGCCGCCGAGCGCCGCGTACCCAAGAAGTCGTCCTAGCATAGTCTCCTCCTCTGAAGCCACAGGCACGGCTCCAAGCTTCGCTCAGTCGCGCTTCACCTGTGAAAGACCTCACGGGCAACTTAACGTGGCGATGTCAGCGGTTTGTCAAAGCGCCGCGCTGAAACTAAGCGGGGCGCAGCAAGGCGCGAACGGGTGACGCCTCGAGCCCCCTCAGTTTCAGCGGCAAACAGAGCAAGTCGTAGACGCCGGGGGCGACGCCCGACAGGTCCAACCCCTCCACGATCCAGACGCCGCCCCCGAGCAGCGCACGGTGCACCTCGGGCGCGTTGATCTGGTAGCCGCCCACCGAAATGTAGTCCACCCCGACGAGCTTGACCTCTCGCTCCGTGAGATAGTCGCCCGCTTCGGTTGAAACGTAGACGTAGTCTTCGGTGAAGTCCTCTTTCGACCACAGATCGCGCGCCGAGTTCTTCGTTTTGAATAGAACGCGCTCGCCCGACCCGATATCGTGCTGCGCCAACTCCTCCAGCGAAATCACGTCCCCTGCTATCTCGATTACCCTGGCGCGACCTAACCCGACGTCCAAGGGTACCTCGTCAATGGTCTTGCCCGCCCGGATGAAATGCAAGGGCGCGTCCATGTGCGTACCCGTATGCGCGCCCAGCGAGAGCTTGGAAATCGTGACCTTATCGCCTTGCGGAAAGGACTGCACGGGCGTTAAGTCGACGCTCGGATTACCGGGCCACACGGGCAAGCCGGAACGAACGGTGACACTGACGTCGAGCCAGCCTGTGGATAGATCAGAGGAGGTCATGAACTAAGCGTAAGGCGAGGTTGTCAGAAATACTGTGGCTGGGTGCGGGGCTCGAGCTGCGTAAAACCAGATGTAGAGATGAGAAGAGGTCAGCGTGCTTCTCCCCCTTACGTCATCTCCTCACCAAAATAGTGCTCTTTCTCCCGCCGCGCCTTCACCCGGCGTCCTCCTCGGTGCCACCTGCACGTTCCAAACGCGCCCGAACTGCTAAACTGACCTCATCATGACACGCCTTCTGCGCGGCGCAGCCTGGGTAACGGTTGCTCTGCTGATCGTTCTGCTCGGCATCTTCATCTGGCTTAGAGGCTCGCTACCTAAAACGTCGGGCGAGCTGCGTATAGGCGGGTTGAACGCGCCCGTGGACGTCGTACGCGACGCGAACGCCGTGCCGCACATCTACGCGGACTCCGCCGAGGACGCCTACTTCGCGCTCGGCTTCGTCCACGCACAAGACAGGCTCTGGCAGATGGACTTTCAGCGGCGCGTGGGCGCGGGCAGGCTCTCCGAGGTCGTCGGGGAGGCGGCTTTAGAGACGGACAAATTTCTGCGTACGCTGGGCGTTTACCGCGCGGCGGAGCGCACCTTCGACAACCTCAACGCGCCCACCCAAGGGGCGCTGCTCGCCTACAGCGCGGGCGTCAACTCGTTTTTAGAGACGCGGCGCGGACCGCTGCCGCCCGAGTTCCTCATCTTGGGCTACGAACCTCATGCGTGGGAGCCCGCCGACTCGATTGTATGGCTCAAGATGTTGTCCTGGGACCTGTCGGGCAACTGGGGCGACGAACTCCTGCGGGCGCGGCTCCTCACGCACCTATCGCGCGAGCAGGTCGCCGACCTCTTCCCGCCCTACCCCGGCGACGCGCCCGTCGTCCTGCCCGACTTCCGCGCGCTTTACGAAGACTTGAACGAGAATTTACCTCTAGCCGACCTCTGGGCGACCTCACCCAAACCGCTGCCGCCCGGCACCGGCTCGAACAACTGGGTGCTGAGCGGCGCGAAGAGCGTCACCGGGAGCCCGCTCCTCGCTAACGACCCACATCTGCAGCTCCAAGCGCCCTCGCTGTGGTACTTCGCGCACCTGAGCGCGCCCGGTCTGGACGTAACCGGCGCGACGCTGCCGGGGCTACCCATCGCCGTACTCGGGCGCACGGACGCCACCGCGTGGGGCTTCACGAACACGGGACCGGATACGCAAGACCTCTTTATCGAACGCATCGCGTCCGACGACCCTGACGTCTATGAAACGCCGGACGGGACACGGGCGTTTATGCGCCGCAGCGAGATCATCAAGGTCAAAGGTGGGGACGACGTGCTTTTAGAGGTGCGCGAGAGCCGTCACGGTCCGATTATTTCGGATGTGAGCGCGGCGGCGGCTAGGGTGGCGAATGGGGCGACTCGAGGCGAACCGGGTGAACGTTACGCGCTCGCCTTCGCCTGGACGACCCTACGCGACGATGACCTCTCCATGCAAGCGGGCTTGGCGCTCAACCGCACGCGCAACTGGGCGGAGTTCGAGAACGCGACGCGCGACTTTCACTCGCCGCAGCAGAGCATCGTCTACGCGGATGTAGCGGGCAACATCGGTCTGATCGCGCCCGCTCGCGTGCCCATCCGTGCGAAGGGCGACGGTCTCGTGCCGGTGCCCGGCTGGTCGGGCGAGTACGACTGGACGGGTTTTATTCCCTTCGAGGATTTGCCGCGAGCCTTCAATCCGCCCTCAGGTCAGATCATGACGGCGAACCATAAAATCGTCAGCGACGACTACCCCTACTTCTTAACCTCCGAGTGGGCGGAGCCCTACCGCGCCGAGCGCATCACGACCTTGTTAGGACAAACGTCCGCGCACTCCCTGGCGTCCTTCCGCCGCATTCAAGCGGACCAAACCTCGCTCATGGCGCGGGAATTCTTGCGGGTGCTGCTCAACGCTTCCTTCGAAGATCAAACGTTAAGGGACGCGCAAGCTGAGCTGCTCGGCTGGGACGGGACGATGGCGCGGGACGGACCGGAGCCGCTGCTCTTCGAGGCGTGGTACGCCGAGTTTACGAGGGGGCTCTACGCGGACGAACTCGGCGACCTCTTTGGCGACTATTGGGGCTTTCGCCCGCTCGTCGTCCGCAACATTTTGCAGAACAGCCCGGCGTGGTGCGACGACGTCCGCACGGAGGCGAAAGAAACGTGCGAGGCGCAGATTGTAGCGGCGTTTGAGCGGGCGCTCTCCGCGACGAAGGAGCGTTACGGCAACAACTTAGACGCTTGGCGCTGGGGCGAGGCGCACTACGCCGACAACGACCACCCCGTGCTTGGCGACACGCCGCTCGGCGGGCTCTTTAACATTACTATCCCCAACGGCGGCGGACCCTTCACGGTCAACGCAGCGCGCTTCGGGATAGACGGAAGTTTCGAACAGACCGCCGGACCGGGCTACCGGGCGCTCTACGACCTCGCGGAACTCGACCGCTCGCAGTTCATGCACACGACCGGGCAGTCGGGGAACGTCTTTTCGGCGCACTACCGCGACTTCACGAGACGCTGGCGCGACGTCGACTACATCGTTATTCCGACCAACCGGGAAGAGGTCGAGCAGGAAATGATAGGGACGTTGCGGCTCGAGCCAGGCGCGCAGTAACGCCCAGCAACACCCCTCAGCGCTCCCAGGGTCGCAGCACGATCTGCCCGTCGGAGAGCTGCGCGACCTCCGGTCCGGACGCCGCTTTGCCGCCCTCGCCCGCTTGGGCTAGAGCGTTGCCGATGCGAAGCTGCTTCGCGAGAATTTGCTGCGCCCAGATGATCGCTTTCTCGTTGCCCGCAGCGCCCGCGTGCGCTACGCCGCGCAGCGCGCCCAGCACGATGATGTCGTCCTCGGCGATGAGTTCAGAGCCGGCGTTGACGTCACCGATGACGATAATGGAGCCGTTCGACTCGACGCGCGCCCCGCTTCTCACCGTGCGCGCTATGATCACCGTTTCGCCTTTCGCTTGCACCACCGCGCTCGGTGGGCGCACCTCGACCACATCGCCCTCAGCCTCTTTCACCGCGCCTAGCACCGCTTCGACGTTCGTCCAGGGGACGCGCCCGCCGATCTCGATCAAGACCTTGCCGCCCAAGAGGTCGCGCTGCGACGCTAGAGCGCTCTCTAACGCTGCTGGCGTATCTTCAGCCTCTAAACTCACCACAATGCCACTTCTCGTGCCGCGCGTCTTCACCTTGTTCTCCAGACGACCATCATAAAACCTCGCATCGCGCTCGGCTACAGCCTCCGTTACAGCGGCGTAGCGCGCCGAAAACATTTCGTAGTAGCGTAACCCGAGAGGACCATACCGCAAAATATCAGGCGGGTCTATCCTCCTAAGATGCACGCGCGAAAGCCGTCATCCCAAGCGGCTTTTTTGTGCTTACCTTTGAGCGAACCTCGGGTGTCGGCTTGCCCGATGAGGTTCACGGCGGATTGTCTCAGGACCGATAGGTTTTCTGCGCCGCACCTCCGAGCACCGTCATACTGTTCGTTAAAACATCTAAAGTCCAGTTCGAGAACGCACCGCGCACACTTGAGTCTACGCCGGTTGCTTCTGCCCCTTCCGAACGACTGTAATGAGTTTATTCTCTTCTTCTCTCTATGTTCACACGTTATGCTGGCGTATATTTTTAGCGTCCGTCTCTCGGTGTTCTGCTCACATGACCTACGTTCATCCCAGTCAGTCACGAGAAGTCGTAAGCCAAACCGGCGCACCGGTCGCTAAGCAGTAGGGAGAGAGCTATGGATGTAATATCACCAGACGTGTTACCGGAAACTTCGTCAAAGCCGCCGATGACCTCGCCGAACGCACCCCTCGAGGTTTCGGTCGTCATCCCCGTTTACAACGAAATCGGGGCGCTCGAGGAGACCGTTCAAGAGGTGAGCCGCCACATGGACGACTCGGGTCTGACTTATGAGATTATCTTGGTGGACGACGGCTCGACGGATGGCACGGGCGAACTCATGGCGGCTATCTCTATGCCGAACGTCAGAACCGTCAAGCACGAGGTCAACCAGGGCTACGGCGCGGCGCTTAAAACGGGGCTTAAACACGCCCGGTATGACCTCATGGCGATCACCGACGCCGACGGCACCTATCCCAACGAGCGGCTGCCCGAGTTGATCAAGTCGCTCGGTGATAACGACATGCTCGTCGGCGCGAGGACTGGGCAGAACGTGCAGATTCCCCTGGCGCGTAAACCCGCCAAACGCGCGCTCAACGAACTCGCCAACCACCTCTCGGACACCAAAATACCCGACCTCAACTCGGGGCTGCGCGTCATGCGCAAGACTACAGTCAAAAAGTTTATGCATATCCTTCCCGACAGCTTCTCGTTCACGACGACCATCACGCTCGCGATGCTCTCGGACGGCTACGACGTCAAGTACGTCCCCATCGACTACTACCACCGCGCAGGCGACTCCAAAATCCACCCCATCAAAGACACGGTCAGGTTCACCCAGCTCGTCGTGCGCACCGTGATGTACTTCAATCCGCTCCGGGTGTTCGTGCCGATAAGCTTGGTACTCTTTCTGGCGAGCTTCTTGGTCCTTATCTACCGCCTCATCGCCGGCGAAGGGCTTTTGGTCTTAGGCGTCATCCTCTTCGTCTCGGCGATTCAGGTTTTGACCACGGGGATGCTCGCCGACCTCATTGACAAGACGAACGCTCGGCATAGGGAGACGAAGTCATGAATGTCATGAGGGCACAGGTTCGTCAAAATCTGCGCCACAACTGTTACCTTGAGGAACGAAGGGACGGGCTACGCCGAAACTTCGTGACGTCCCAACTCAGCCAGAGGACGTAGCGCGAACGCAGAGACTCTAGCAGAGACCCTTCCCCGCCGATACACAGGACCTACTGTTCCCGCCCCGCTCGGACCCGTTCGACTGCGTGAACAGCGCCAGGATGACACGGCTTGTTCTTTACTCAGCAACTTAGCTGCAGAGCAAAAACGACACCGCAACACAAATCAGGGAGGCAGATTCGTGACAGATACCGCGACAAAGCAGCGTGAAGAGAGTGCGAGCGAGCAGATGACGAGTACGCTCCGAAACGTGTACGCGCAAAAAGCCTTAGGGCAGATTCCGCGCATCTTGAGCAACCAAGACCGCACGCCGACCTCGCCGACGTACGGCTGTCTGCACCGCGACTACTGGCTGGACAAAACCTCGGACTTCCCCGACGCCGTGCGGCAGTTTGCGGTGCACGCGCTAGCGCTCGTCTACAAGCATGACATGCCGGGCAACATCTATTATGGAAGCGAAAAGGTGCGCGACTGGACCGTGGCGGGGCTCAGCTTCTGGGCGGACATTCAGCATAAGGACGGCTCGTTCGACGAGTTCTATCCTTACGAGCGCGGTTGGGTCGGCCCGACCGCGTTCACGACCTACACGAGCATCGAAGCGCTGAATTTACTCGGTGACGAGGTACCCGAAGAGGTGCGCGAAAAGGTCTTGAACGCAGTGCGCAAAGCTGCGCACTTCATCGCGGCGGGCGAGTCCGAAGAGGACCACCTAGCGAATCACCACGCGATGGCGTGCTTGGCGGTTTGGAAGTCGTATGAGCTTTTAGGCGACGAGGCGCTCAAGGCGGGTTTCGAAAAGGTCTGGAAGGACTTTTTGAGCTACCACACCGACGAGGGCTGGTCGATCGAATACGACGGCATCGACCCCGGCTACCTCTCGGCGACGGTCTCCTTTCTAGCGAAAATCTATCAGACCAATCCCGATCCCAGGCTCTTAAAGGTGATGAAGGCGTCTGTGGAGAAGTGCAGTTACTTCGCCTATCCGAACGGTTTCTACGCGGGCAGCATGGGCAGCCGCAACACGCTCCACTTTTACTGTCACGGCTTCGAGGTGATGGCGAATGAGATACCTTTGGCGGGCTCCGTAGCGGAGCACCTTCTGGGCGGGCTCGCCGAGGATAAGCTCGTGCCGCCCGAAATCATCTCGGACAGATATCTGGTGTACCGCGTGCCGGAGTTTCTGCTCGCCTACTTGGACTATGCTCAGAAGCCGGACGACAGACCCGCCCTACCCTTCGAGCGTGAGCCCTTTACCGACTTTTTCCCCGGCTGCCGCGTCTACGTCAAGAACACGCCTAACTACTACGCGGTTGCCAACCTCGCCAAGGGGGGCGTGCTCAAGATATTCAACAGGTCGGGCAAGGGGAAAAAGGGCGACCTCATCTTCAACGATTGCGGTCATATCGGGCAGACCAAAGAGGGTAAAACCTTTACGAGCCAGTGGATCGACCCGAGCTTTAAGGTGAAGCAGGATGAGGGGGGTTTCGAAATCTCGGGGAGCGCGCAGTGGGTGCCGTCGCACAAGGTCTTTAGCCTCACCAAAAACCTCGCCTTTCGCGGCGTGCTGCTCTTGACAGGTTGGTCACCTAAACTCGCGCACCTCTTAAAAGGGCAGATTCGTAAGACGCTCATGTTGGGGCAGCGCCCTGCGCCTTTGACCTTTCGGCGGCAGGTATCGTTCGGCAAGGATGAAGTCAAGCTGAGCGACACCCTTACGCTGAACGAGGACATGAACATCGCCTCGCTCTCGCTGGGCGACGAGTTTTTCGTGCGTTACGTGCCGCAGTCGCGCTACTTTCAATCTCAAGAGCTGGGTGTGTCAGGCGTCACGCTAGACCGTGAACAACTCGCTACACTAAACGAGACAAAGCGGTTTGAGTTGGAGCGGAGCGTCCCGCTCGATATAAAGTAGGGGCGCACGAGCGCCCCTACTGCCACCGTTAGCCACGAAAATTGTGTCATGGCAGTGTCATCATCTTGTCACCGCTATGTCACAGAGTAACGTCATGAAGCGAGGTACCTCTTGAGCCAATCACGTCCATTCTCATCTGCGCAAGATAAGGCGGCGGCGCTGCCCGGCTGGTGGCCGGTTGCGCTCTACGCAGCACTTCTCGCCTTGAGTTTCAGCCTCTGCGGGCTCGCCTACGCGCTCTTTCCTGAGCTGCGCGAGGTGCTGGTACAAGAGGACGCACTGATCGAGAACGCGAGCCTCGCCTTCTATTTTTTAGGTGCGAGTCTCACCGCGCTCGGGCTCTTTAACCGCGCGTACCGCTTTAGGTGGATGGGCGCGCTTACGGCGCTCTGTCTCATCGGGGTGCTAGAGGAGATCAGCTACGGTCAGAGGATTTTTCCGAATCTAACCTTTCCGACCCTCCCTAGCGGCATGACCTTTGACGCCCTGCACGACTCCGCGCGCATCGTGGTCAAGGGGTTCGAGTCCCAGGGGGTGCCCTGGTACGCTGGTTTCTTGATTAGTGCGTTCGTCCTGCTAAGCGTCTCGCTGGGTTTAGTTGCGTGGCTATTTCGGGGCGAATGGGGCAAGCTTAGCGCCGCGCTGACGCCGCGCTCCGCTTGGCTGTACGTTATACTGGGCGCGGCTCTAGCGACCTGCGCTCTTTTCATCGATAGTCAGGGTTTCGTGCCGCGCAAGTGGGCGTTTTTAGAAGAGGTGTTGGAGATGAACGCCGCGCTGTCGCTCGCCTTCGCCGCTGGCATCGGCGTTTTTCTCACCTCTCAAGAGACACCTGAGTCAAAGCAGCAAGAAAGCAACTATGACGGCGAATATAATGATCAATGATGCATGACAATAAACGTACCCTTCTAGGACTCCTAAGCGTCCTCGTCTCGGCTGGGCTCGTCACCTGGCTTTTGGCGCGAATCGACCTGGCTCGCACCGCCGAGCTGCTCGCTGAGGCGAACTGGGGCTGGCTCCTCTTCGCCGCCCTGCTCACCTGCGCCCTGCCCTTCACGAGCGTATTCCGCTGGCTCGGCGTATTGCGGGCGCAAGACGCGACTTTACCCTTTTTGGTGGCGCTACGCGCCGTGATGATGGCGAACGTGCTGAACAGCTTTTTGCCCTCGAAGTCGGGCGACGTGGCGAAGGCAGTCTACTTACGCGAGCAGGGCGGGCTCGCGAAGGGGACCGGGACAGTGATCCTCGAGCGCCTCGTCGATTTAGGCGTCCTGGGCGCGCTCGGGCTCTTAGGTCTGCTCGTCAACGGCACGCTCTGGGGACTCGTCGCAGGCGTAGGGCTTTTAGGTGGCGTTTTAAGTATTTTTTTAGTCGTGACGCTGCTGCCTATAGAGAAGTTGCCCCTACCAGATAAAGTAACGCAAATCTTGCAAGACTTGCGCACGGTCTTCACCCGTTGGCTGGGAGACCGCGCCGCCATTGCACAGACCCTCGGCGGGTCCATTCTCACCTGGTCGCTGGGCGGCTTTACCGTCTTCGCCCTAGGGCAAGCGTTCGGAACGGGCTTAGGGCTGGGTTTCGCCTACGCAATTTTTCCGCTTGCGATTTTAGCAGGACTTGTGCCCGTGACGGTCAGCGGTATCGGCACGCGCGACGCCGCGTTCGTAGCGCTCCTCGGTAGCCAGATGAGCCCCGAACAAGCGACGCTCGTCGGTCTAGGTTACACGCTCTTTGCGTACTGGTTTTTATCACTCGTGAGCTTCCCAGTTGTGGCGTGGCAGGTGGTAGCGTTTTTGCGAGGTGGGCGTGCTAAGGGTGAGCTAGGGCGTCAACCTTAAAGAAAGGACCAAGGTGAACCTCACCTCGGTCTCTACCTACTTTGACCGTGCTAGCGTCGCTACTGCGCTTACTGCGTAGTAGCCGGATAGAGCGGCAACCGCTCGAAGCGGTAGACCGAGTCGCCAAAGACACTCTCCCCGTCGGCGAGATTTTTGAACTCGAGCCGCGCCTCAAAGACGACCTCTTTGCCAGGGTAAGTTACCTCCGTCATGAGCGCGTAGGAGGGCGGGTCGAAGTTACTGATGATGCCCGGCATGACGAGGCGGTTGTTCGTCTGCGGCAAGTAGTCCACGTCGCTGATGATCGGCGAGTAGAACTCTTCGCCGCGCTCCGCTCCATATTGCCAGACCTGTTCTATAGTCATCGCTGCTTCGTCAATTCTATATTCCACGCCGCGGCTAAAGCTCGGACCGTCCTGGGTGAAGCTGCCGGTGCCGTTACCGGTGAAGTTGCGGCTCTCCCCATTGTCGAAGACGAACAGGTTGCCGTTGGGCAAGATGAGCGGCGCGTGCTGCCCCCAGACCCAACTAAACCCTTCAGCGTCTACGTCGCCCTGCTGGACCGCTTCTGGGTAAGGCTCACCGTCTTCATCCACGGCGGTTAGTAGATACTCAGGCAGGTCGACGCCACTGCTGTTCTCTTGCCAGCCCTTATGCGGCGCGAGAATCCACACGAGTTCGTTCTCCATCGTCACCTTGACGACCCCCTGGTGCCGCCCGGAGACGACGAGCGTTTTGTCCGAAGGCTCGTACCAGATGGCGTTCATATGAAACCAGTCCTCTTCGCCCCGGACAAAGGAGGTTTCGGCGTAAGTCTGGCGGTCCACGTCGAGAATCTTACGCAAGTCCCACTCGCGCACGATCTCGCCCGTCTCGCGCTCGACCTCGACCATAAAGTCTTCGACGGTCTCCTCCCCCTCTTTATCGACAGCGACGATGAAGTTGCCGTCCGGCTTCTCAGTAATCTCGTGGTGGTATCTGTAACCGGGGATTTCCCAGCGGTTCACCTCTTCGCCGAGCATGGTGTATTCAAAGAGGGCGCTCTCAAACCCGAAGATCAGGTTGCCGTTCGCGAGCCGTCTCGGGAAGGTGGTGCGCCCCTCGAAGGCGTCGAGGTTTAAGTACCAGCGCACCTCGCCCTTCGGGTCAAACATGAAAGGCAGAGGGTAGTCGGGCATGCCGCTGACTCTAAACGCGCTCAGGTTCCAGCCTGGCTCCACTTCGCCGCGCTGCACAGTGGCGATCGTGACCGCTGGCAGTCGCGCGGGTAGCGCCTCCGTCTGGATACGTTCCGTTGTCTCGGCGTATCCTTCGGCGCTCTCTAAACGCAGCGTGACCTCGTTTTCGGTGTCGGGGTAGAGACCCAAAACGGGGATACGGTGCTCGGTCGCTTCAGCGAAGGACTGCGTGACGGGCTCTTCGCCCGCAACCGTGAGGGTCACGCGGGTCGGCACGCGCGTTGTGAAGCTAACCTCGGCGGTCAAGGGGGCGACGTCATGGGGATTGAGTTCCACCCTAATTTCCTCAGTGACCAGATCGGCGAGTGGCACTTCGGTTTCGGCAGGGTCGGTGCGGGCACCGCAAGCTGCTAAACCTGCGGTGAGAAGTGCGAAACAAATGAACTGGATGTACCGGTTGTGAAGTGTCTGTAACATAAGACACGCCTCCTGACGAAAATGTAGCAGTAGATGAACGCGGGTAACCGCTTAGATGTGGCTGAGAACGCAAACCTATTCAGTGCGAATAAAGAGGTCATCGTATTTAGGTAACTTAGCGTAGTGCTCCGCGATGCGCGGGTCGTCCATGTTATCGATGCCAAACGTCGAGATGACTTTAGGCTCGTAGCGCTCGATAGCTTCGTAGACGTTGTAGTCGTAGTCGATAAGGATTGCGAGCGTCTCGGCGGCTTTGTAGGGTTCGCCCGCCATGTACCAGATAAAGTCGATGTCGCGGCGGAAGAGGTTGAAGAAAATGTTGCCGTCGTAGACGTAGTCGTTTGGCTCGGTAAGGTCTAAAACGTACTGGATTTTGGCGATTTGCCCGTCGTTGGTATAGACGAAGGCGTTTCTAGCCTGGTTGACGAGCGGCATAAAGGCGACGAACGTCACTACGAGCGCTGCCACCGCGCCGCGCCCCCGCAGACCTGTGATAAGACCCCGAGCCGCCAGAATCGTCACGAAGGGAAAGACCAAGAGGTAGTACTGCGGGTTGTGCCGACCCGTAAGGAGGGTAAAGCCAAAGACACCAGCGGCAAGAAAGAGGAGTTCCCACTCGAGCCTCGCCTTACGTAAAAAGAAAAACGTCACGGCG
This sequence comes from Trueperaceae bacterium, assembly GCA_965213925.1. Lineage (GTDB taxonomy): Bacteria > Deinococcota > Deinococci > Deinococcales > Trueperaceae > CBDBZX01. Next base: position 1,417,690 of record OZ243927.1, on the reverse strand, counting down.
AAGAGCAGCAAGATTAGACTATTTTCGTTGTAGAGGTTGTTGATGTTACGAATGAGCTTCTCCGCTTCCCAGCCGCGCAGGTCGTAGTAGACCGTGTTATAGGTGAAGTTCCAGAAGATAAAGGACTGCAACTTGCCACTCGCGAGCAGATAGAGCGCGTAAACGACCGGCGGCGCGAGCACCGAGCCCGCAAAGAGGAGCCCTTGCACGAACTTAACGTCGCGTCCGAAGAGCCACCGACCCAGTAAGACCAATCCGGCGAGCCCCGCAAAAACGATACCTTTTTGCAGAAAGAGGATGGACACGCCGAACGAGACGCCGCTGGCGATGAGTAGCCAAAGCGAGCGCGTGCGGAAAAAGCGCACCATGAGATAGAGACCCAGCAAACTGAGGAGGCTCTGAGGGACGTCGGGGCGAACCTCCAAGGCTTTCGCGGTGAAGAGCGCCGTGAACGAGAGGAAGAGCGTCCCCGTGAGCGCGACCAGGTGGCGCTTGTAGACTTCGTAAGCGATTCCATACGTGAGCAGGAGCATCCCCGCAAGTTGAAAGAAGATAAAGACCCTAGCCGCAATCAGCACGTCGGTCGTGCCGCCGAAGAGCGCGTAGAGCGGCAGCAGCGTGTAGTACATAAAGGGATGATGGTGCTGAATAAAGTCGGTGTAAATCTCCTGTCCCTGAAACATCTTCCAGGTCGTGTGCATCGCCTCGAACTCGTCGTGGTCGAAAAACCGGTTGACCGACATGAAAAAGAGTAGCGCCACCGAAAGCGCTAAGAGCGCCCCGACGAAGAGCGTGAGCGGAAAGCCGCGGCTCAGCGCCGTGAGCCAGGGTTCGTCCCGTCCGGTCGCCTGCCGGGGAGCCTGTCCGGTGAGCATGTCGGACGCAGCGCGCTCTGAGCGAAATACCTCGAATAGTTTCATAAACGTACCTTTTCCTTACTCGGTTCCTGTTGACATGCGGTGTTCTTCATGCGGTGCGTTCTGGTGCGCCACCAGAGAGGCGCGGCGAGGAGGTAAGCGGGCACCTCCCAGAGAAGGAGTGGCAAGTTGCAGAGAACGGCTGAGGGAGGGTCGTCCCAGCCGGGGCAGCGCTGCGGAGCCAGGTTAAAGGGCGAGAAGAACTGCTCGCTTAGGGGCCACAGCGCCGCCACGCCCACGCCGTTGCTCGCATTACTGTCAAGGATAGCGTCTACAAAAAGATGACTTAGCCCACCCGTCACAGCGCCTAAGGAAATAGCGACTAAGGGGACCGCGCCCACACCGCGCTGAGCGCCACGCCTCGAGTGTACGAAAAGAACGCAAAGTACCGCAACCGCCAAGACGAAAAAGAGGTTGTGGGTGAGCGAGCGGTGCAGCGCGTTGAAGTTCGGCAAACCAAGCAACAAGAAGTCGAGGTCCGGCGCGAGTCCGCCCACGATGACGTAGGGCAAAACGGAGGGACGAGCAGGCACCTTAGCAAGACTAACCTTGGCGAGGCTGTAGGAAACGGCGAGGTGTCCGAGGGGCGTCACGGTCTCGGTCCCGCTTCGACTCGTTTCGGCCCCTCCACCGACGATAGCGCGGACCGCGCGTAGACGCGCATCAGCGCGCGCGGCTCGGAGGTGTAGATGAGGTCGTAAGCCGCTAGCTGCGCGAAGATAGCCTGCACGTCCGGGCGCTCCCCGACCTCTTCTAAGTCGCCCCAGAGGAGCAGATAGTCCACGCTCTCCCCTGTTTCGGCTTCGTAAGCCCGCAAGTCGAAGGCGAAGGGGGGACGCTCGAGCGCCGCTAACCCTCCCTCGCTGAGGTGCACGACCGGGCTCGTCGCCGCCTCGTAGCGCTGCGGAAAGTACCCCTTCGCCGCCTGGTAATCGTTCAGGGTCACGAGCGAACGCTCCAAAGCGATGTACCCTACCGCGTGAAGCACCTCGCTGTAGCGCATGTTCGGCAGCACGAGACCTGTGGGCGCGTAGGCGTTATCGTTTTTGACCAAGATGAGTGGCAGGGCGGTGCTATCGTCCTCGAGGACCGCCGCCGCCGAGGTGAACTCGAGCAGGTTCGCGTTGAGCATCGCGTGCAAGGGCAGGCGGTAGATGAAGAGCGCCCCCCCGCAGATGACCGCCGCCACCGCCGCCAGCCGCCAGAGACGGGACGAAAACTCCACCGCCGCGAGCCACAAGGTGAGGAGCGCGTAACCGTACGGCAAAAAGCGGTCGGTCAGGAAGCCGATTTCGCCCAGACGGTTAGGCGTCCATAAGATGATAAGGAGCATCGCAGCGAGCGCGGCTAAGAGGTCGGGCTGCACAACGCGCCGGGCGCGCACGCATCTGAGCGCGGCAAGCCCGGCGAGCGTCACGAGGAGCAGATGCCAGGGCGCGGTGAAGAGTACGTCGAGCCAGGAGTGAATGATAAGCGGGCTGTAGACCTTGTAAGGCAGGTCAGGGACGTGCACGAAAAATTCAGCGATGAGGCGCGGTACGCTCAAAAATTTCGTCGTCCCGTCCAGGTCGCCGGTGGGCTGACCCACGAAGAAGGCGAGGATGAAGAGCGCGCTAGGCAGAGCCACCGCCGCCACCAGGAGCGCGTTACGCGCTGCCTGAGCCTGCCCCCTCAGCAGCGACGCGCCCAGCATGACGCCGAGCACCAAGAGCGCGTTCGCGGCTGAGACGATATGCGCGGCGTAACAGAGCGCGAGGCAGAGCGCGAGTAGGGCGGTGAGGTAGGCTCTGCGCCGACCCGTCTCGGCTCTCACCAGCCTAAGATAAACGCCCAACGTCAACAGAAAAAAGACCAGCCCTAAGCAGAAGTTGTAAAACCCCAGATAGAAAACGAAGGGATAAGTGACCGGAAACGCCAAAAAGACCGCTAAAGCGTTTGCCCGCTCTAGCCCGCGCAGCGCAAACAGCACCGAAAGAGGGACGGCGAGCACGTAAACGCTGAGGATGAGCTTTTCGGCGAGCAGCAGAGGAATGAACGAGCCGAGCAAAACGAGCAAGGCGTGATAGAGCTGATTGGTCCCCAAACGCCACTGCGCCTCGAAGAAGGTGCTGAAAAACGTGTCACCCTCGGACAGCGCCAAGAGGGTCGCCGCCGCGTCTAAGTGCGCCGGACCGTCCTGCGTCGGCACGAAAGGAAAGCCCCAGACGAGCGCGAGCGACAGCGCCGCCATCAGCGCGAAGCATCCCAGCCAGAGGACGCGCTCCCTATCTATATATAATCGTGAAAGTCGTTCGGACGTAACTGCCACCACTTGCGGTTATAGCACCTTTCGCCCGCCAAATGAAGCGCACTCGTACTAAGTACTCTGTCAACCAAATAATGAACCATGTCATTCTGAACGTAGCGATAGCGGAGTGAAAGAATCTCTGACCTTGCTGACTCCTTTGACAGAGAACGAAAGACGAGACCCTTACGCCTTCGGCTCAGGGTGACAACAACGCCGCAGAATTTACTTAACGGTGTATTCAGGCACTACAGTAACAAAAGAAGCCTCCTCAACCGTAGTGAGGAGGCTTTGTAAACTGATACTTCGGTGCGGATTTAGCGAATTGCTACGTAGCCGCGGTCGTTGTCGGTCTCGCTATTGTCCGCCGCGTCAGTGACTCTGGCGCGGAAAACGTAGGCGAACTCGCCGCTCTCGTCGATGTTCTGCGCGTCCGCCGCCACGTCTACTTTGATGGTGCAGTTAAGCTCGGTAGGTGTCGTAGCGAGCTGGTCGTCGCAAGTAGAGGTCGACGCGGCCTCGTCAACCGTAAACGGTCCGGTAGGGAGGTTTCCTTGGAAAGCCGAGTTTCGGAGGGAAATGCCCAAGTCTGAGATGCCGCTCTCGTCGCTGTACTGTACCCGCAAGAAGAACGAGTCGCCCGGCGAAACGCTCACGACGCGCTCGTCGCTGATGTCGTCGATGCCGTCCGGTCGGTCGTTATAAAAAGGTCCGGCTGGGCTCGCCGCCGCCTCGAGCGTTCCCATCGGCGGCTCCGTATCGCTCTCCATGCCCGTTTGCGCGTCCGACGACATGTCCCCCATGCCGCCCGTACCCATCTCCATGTCCATCTCGCCGCCCGTCATACTGTCCATGTCCATCATGCCGCCCGTCATGCTGTCCATGTCCGTCATGCCGCCTGTGCCCATCTCCATGCCATCTTGCATATCCATCTCGCCGCCCGTGCCCATCTCCATGTCCTGCATACCCGCCGCGCCGCCCGTCATCTCCTCTGCCATATTGCCTGACGACTCGGTTCTCACTTCGCCCGACGTATCCGACTGCGTTCTGGGAGCGCAAGCCGCCAAGACGAGTCCTAAAACGAACAGGATGGAAAAAGCTACCTTATAGTTCATACTGACCTCTTTCTTGTGAGCATGAGCGTTTCTCTACTGGCTTTAGTGTAAATTCTCATACCTCATCTAAGGTGTAACCAAAATCAGGCTTCAGCGAAGCGAGATACCTCACAAAGACCTCATCCTCCGCTTCCATAGTTGGCCCACGCGCGCCTTAATATACCGCCCTTTACTAATCTTTACCAATACTGCCTCAGACGTTGGATTTTATCCGCGAAAAACCGGGCGAAGTGAGGCGAAGCGGGTACTACGCTATTTTCCCTCTTGTGCATTGCGCTAAAGTGTAAAAAATTTCACTTTCCGTTCGGATAGGAGGTCGAACTATCAAATAGGGGAGAAAAAGAGTATATCAGGGAGTAGCCAAGTGAAAAACCTTATGTTATAAGTGACTGGGCTCTTTGTAAACAACGCCGCTTAAAGGCAACGTTTTGAGAGTATAAACAGAAGCAGCAAGACATGAGAGATGGAGGAAGATTACATGCAACAACTGTCTAATAAATTGTGGGTGCGGTTCGTTCCGCTCCTGCTCGTGCTTGTACTCGCTATCGCGGCGTGTAATGGTGGTGACGACAACGGCAACGGCAACGGCGACCCTCTTACGGTTAGCATCACTCCAGCTACGTATAGTGAAACACTACCGACGGGCGGCAGTAGCACGGGCGGTGGTGAAACAGGCGGTAGCATAGACGCTGGCACCCTCGTACAAGACTTTACAGCGACAGCCGAAAACGCCGACGGCAGTGTGACGTACTCGTGGTCCGTTAGCCCCGATACTGGCGCAGCCTTCACGCCTGAAACAGGTCAGACAACAACTGTTACGTTCTCCGAGGCTGGTACTTATACAATAGAAGTTGATGCGGATGACGGAACGGACTCGGCGACCGATACGGTGACGGCGACGATTGCTGAGCCTGGTACTGACCCGACTGATCCAACCGATCCGACTGATCCCGGTGGGGATACGGAACCAACCGTGTCGGCTTTTGGCGTAGCGGACAGTCAAACCGGTCCTTTCTTAAACGACGGTGCGGACGGCACTAACGAGAATGGCATTGATAACGAAGATGATCCTCGAGTCGTAGAAATTGACGCCAGCAACTCCGAGACCTTCTACGTTCAGGTCAACGCTAGCGCCGCCGACGGCATCAGCGAAATCACCCTCCAGCTCAGAAACCTCGATATTGACGACGACCCTGAAAACGACGTCGTACCTTTAGAGCAAGATACTGCGGTCCAAGGCTTCACGCTAGGTGCACCTGTCAGCACCGATGACTGTGATCTCACGGCTACACCAGCACCGACAAGCGTTGAGTGTGTCTACCCGGTCCAGACCTCGCCTGCTGCGGACGAAAGCGACCTTAACGACGGCGAGTTTGCTTATGTCTTCCGCGTCCAAGTCAACGATGTGAACATTGGTGGCTTCGGTAACCGTGGGTATGTCAACACGGCAGAAACTACGCCTGCTACGCCCGCCAACTAACAAGGTATACCTACCCTTTTCGAGAAGGCCCCTCGGGGTCTTCTTTTTTATTGCCTTGCTTCTCTAATCTGAAGCGAGATGTGAAACTTATATCTTTTCACAGAAGGCTATCTGATATGCTGCTCTGAGCGAGGTCCGCGGCTTTTTACTACGCTCTTGCTGTTGTTCTGCGCGGCTCTCCTACTTAGAGCACGGCGCGGAGCCATAAACACCTCTCAGTATTTTCTTCTCACGCCGCAACAGGGCGAATCTTAGTTACGGAATCACCTATGAGTCAGCCTGCGAACAACCTATGAGTAAACCTCCGCTGGACAAGGGGCGCAGCAACCTGACGCACCGCACTTTTGTGGGGCTCTTTTGGTCGTCGTCGGGCTCGGGCGCGCAGGCGGTCTTAAAGATCGTGGTGTTGGGCGTGTTGGCGCGACTCCTGACCGAGGCGGACTTCGGGGTCGTCGCGCTGTGTCTCACGGTTACGGCGTTTACGGATATGTTCGCGCGGCTGGGCGTGGGTCCGGCGGTGGTGCAGCGCGAGGTGTTGGAAACGCGGCACGTCAGGGTCGGCTTTACGCTGACGGTGGCGCTCAGCTTCGTCATTATAGCGCTGCTCTGGGTGTTGTCTCCCCCGGTTGCGTCTTTCTATAACGAGCCGCTGCTCGTGCCGATGTTGCGTGTCATCTCGCTCGGGCTTTTGCTCGACGGCATTTCGGTCGTCGCGATGTCGCTTGCGTCCAGAGATCTCGACTTCCGCCTCAAAGCGGGGACGCGGGCGGTCTCGTACTTTTTGGGATACGGGTTGGTCGGCATCGTGCTAGCTTACTTGGGCTTCGGTCCTTGGGCGCTCATCGGCGGGACGTTGGCGCAAAAGGCGCTCTCTATGTGTATCTACCTCGTCGCCAAACCTCACCCCAAGTGGCCGCAGTTCGACCGCGAGGCGGCGGGGCATCTGCTCTACTTCGGGGGCGGGCAGTCACTTTCCGATGTGCTCTATAGGGGGGCGACCCAGGGCGACAACATCGTGGTGGGACGGTTTTTGAGCACGGCGGCGATAGGGATTTATCAGAAGGCGTATCAGCTCATGATCTTGCCCGCGCAGCTCTTCGGCGAGGCGCTTAACGGCGTGCTGTTTCCGGCGATGTCGAAGGTGCAGAGCGAGGCGAAGACGATTGGTACGGTGTACCGGCGAGGTTTGGTGTTCACAGCACTCTTCATGATGCCTGCGAGCGCCGTGCTCTTCATCTTCGCGCCGGAGTACGTGCTTATCCTGCTCGGTCCGCAGTGGACCGAGGCGATTTTGCCCTTTCAAATTTTGGTCATCGGCACGATCATGCGTTCGAACGCAGGTTTGAGCGACACTCTAGTGAAAGCGAAGGGCGCGGTCTATAGCCGGGCGTGGCGGCAAGCTATCTACGCGGTGAGCGTGATCGGCGGCGCGATCATCGGGCAGAATTGGGGGCTCGTGGGGGTCGCGGTGGGCGTGCTCGCGGCGCTCGTCACCAACGCGGCGCTCATGGCGCAGCTCAGCCTCAAACTTACGGGGTTAGGCTGGCGCAAGTTCGCGCAGATTCATCTGCGGGCGTCGCTGCTCGCCGGTGTGGTACTCGCCGAATCGTGGGTGCTTGCAACGTCCTTACGTAGCGTAGGCTCGCCCGCCCTACTCACCGTGACTGTTTCGGGTCTCGTGCTCGCGCTAAGCGTGCTCGCGCTCATCTGGTTTTTTCCGAAGGCGGTGCTGGGCGAAGACGGCATCTGGATCGTGCAACTCGTCGGCAAGTATTTGCCTAAGCCTATCGAACGCAAGTTGGCGGAGCTGTGAGGGTGCTAAATACACTGTTAGTTAAGTTGTGCGGCATCCGTGAATGTCACCCCGAGCGCAGCCGAGGGGTCTCGCATTACAATCTCTGTCAGAGGAAGAGGCAAATGCAGAGATTCTTCATTCCGCTTCGCTTCATTCAGAATGACACAACTCGTTTTTTACTTAGCGCTGTACTAAATACAATGTTAAGTAAGTTTTGCAGTACTGTTGTCACCCTGTTCACGCAGTCAGACGAAGTCCGGCGAAGACGTAAGGGTCTCGCCTCACAATCTCGGCTGGCGGGGAATGGAAGACGAGATTCTTTCTCTCCATCGTTCATCCCCGAAAGGGGGCTTCGTTCCGTTCAGAATGACATGATTCACTTTTTGCTTAACAGTGTACTAAAGGCGGCGCTGCGCGCGCGCCACACCGAATTTAGCCGTGGATTTGGTTGCCTTAGTCGGGAATGTTCAGGTAGCGAGGGGTACCGCAGCGTGATGCGAGCGGCGCTTCTGCGTTTCTTTGTCACGGCGAAGCGATGTGCGAACGGGCGCGCGGAGAGATGGTGCACGAAGCACAGTTGCGTAGTGCCGCTCCCACTGGGCGAAAAGACGCTCTCAGTTAGCGTAGCGAAATGTGAAACGGCTGCCGTTAGGGGCGCTGGAGGAATGACATGTGTGGACTAACAGGCTTTTGGACCAAGCGAGACGAGCCGAGCGACTTAGCGCAAACGGTGCGGCAGATGACGGACGCGATTTCATACCGCGGACCGGACGATCAGGGATACTGGTGCGACCAGGAGCGCGGCGTCGCGCTCGGTCACAGGCGTCTGTCGATCATCGACCTGTCGCCCGAGGGACACCAGCCGATGCCCTCGGCGAGCGGGCGCTACGTCCTTATCTATAACGGTGAGATTTACAACTTCGAAGCGCTGCGCGCCGAGCTAGACCGGAACGGTCCACACGCCTGGCGGGGGCATTCAGATACGGAGGTTATCTTAGAGGCTATTGAGCGCTGGGGCTTAGAGGAGGCGGTCGGGCGTTTCGTCGGCATGTTCGCCTTCGCTCTCTGGGACCGCGCCGAGGGCGCGCTCTACTTGGTGCGCGACCGCTTAGGCATCAAACCGCTCTACTACGGCTGGAGCGGCCCGACCTTCCTCTTCGGCTCCGAACTCCACACGCTCAAGCAGCACCCCGACTTCCGGGGGTGCTTAAATCAGCGCGGCATCGGGATGTACTTGCGTTACCGCTATATTCCGAGTCCCGAGAGCGTCTATCAAGATATTTACAAATTGCCGCCGGGGACGATCGTCAAGCTGCAGCATCCTTTAGAGAGAGCGGAGCCGCAGGCGTATTGGTCGGCGTACGAGGTGGCGCAAGCGGGCGTAAGCTGTCCTTTCGAGGGCAGCGCGGAAGAGGCGGCGGACGCGCTCCACGACCAGCTCGCCGAGGCGGTAGGGTGCCGCATGGTCGCCGACGTGCCCTTAGGCGGGTTTTTGTCGGGCGGCGTCGACTCTTCGGCGGTCGTCGCTTTGATGCAGGCGCAGAGCACGCAACCCGTCAAGACCTTCACGGTCGGCTTCAACGAAGAACGATTCAACGAGGCGCATCACGCTAAGGAGGTCGCAGAGCATCTGGGCACCGACCATACCGAACTCTACGTCGCGCCTGAGGATGCGATGGCGGTAATTCCCAAGCTCCCTCGGCTCTACGACGAACCTTTCGCCGACGCCTCGCAGATTCCGATCTTTCTCATTTCGGAGCTAGCGCGGCGCGAGGTGACGGTCAGCCTCTCCGGTGACGGAGGCGACGAGCTGTTCGGCGGGTACGACGCCTACTTGCAGAACCGGAGCCGCTGGAATACCCTGCAGCGCTTTCCCTACGCGCTGCGTTCGCCCGTCGCGTCTATCTTGGAACAAACGGCGAAGCTGCCGCAGGCGCGCCTCGACGCTCTAAGCGGCGCGTTGCCCGGCAAGCTGCAAAAATATACTGACGTCGCCCGGATCAACCGCGTCGCCGAGTATCTCAGGCTCAGGAGTCAGCGTGACGTGCACAGCACATATTTAACCCGCTTAGACGTCCACGAAACGCTTTTGGCGACCAAAGAGAGCGAAAGCTATCTCGCGGACCGCCCCGATTGGACCTCTTTTCCAAACTACGTGCAGAGCATGATGTACTGGGATATGACGACCTTTATGCCCGACGATGTTCTCGTCAAGCTCGATAGGGCGAGCATGGGCGTGAGTTTAGAGGCGCGGGTCCCTATCTTAGACCACCGCGTGGTCGAACTCGCTTGGCGCTTCCCGCTCGAGTTCAACTTCGAGGGCGAACAGGGCAAGCAGCTCCTCAGGAAAGTTCTCTACCGCTACGTGCCTAAGCCCCTCATCGAGCGGCCTAAAAAGGGCTTTAGCGTCCCGATTTGGCAGTGGCTCAAGGGTCCGCTCAGAGATTGGGCGGACGACCTGCTTAGCGAGGAGCGGCTAGGGCGCGAGGGCCTACTCGACGCGGGCGCGGTCCGCCAGCAGTGGGAGGACTTTTTGGCGGGCAGGTTTACGCAGGGGTATTCGCCCATCTGGACTGCGCTCATGTTGCAAGCTTGGCTGAGCGAGCAGCGGACGAGCGACTAGGGGCATGACGCGGCAGGGTGAACGCCACAAAGGACACACGGTTTTTTGGCGGAGCCGCTATAGTAGGGAGAGCAGGTCCGCGCGTCTGCGCCGGTCGGCGGACGTGTGGTGGGGCAAAACGCAGCGCAAACGCCGTGCGACGCCCGATCACCTGGCGCAAGCGCTTTACTCAGGTCGACGGTTCGGGATGTCGACTGGAAGGAATCTACCATGAATGTCAACCGCGTCGCCTTCATCGCTCTCTGGCTTTTCGTCTTCTCCATGCCCTGGGAAAGGGCTGTCTCTATCCCCGGCTTGGGTGCAGCGGGCTCGCTCTTCGGCATGATCGCCTTCGCGTTCGGCGCGCTCGCCGTCATTCGGGGAGGCAAGCTCAAGGCGAGGGCACCGTCGCTCTTTCTCCTTATGTTCGCGCTCTATCTGCTCTGGATAGGTGCCAGCTTCTTCTGGTCGATCAACCAGGACGGCGCGCGAACACGCTTCGAAACCTTTTTGCAGTTTTTAGCGATGTCGTGGCTTATCTGGGAGCTGTGCCGTACCCAGAAGCGGCGCTTACTCCTCCTGCAAGCCTACGTCGCGGGCGCTTACGTCGTGCTCACGATTATCGTTTATCAGTTCCTTACGAATCCGTTTGTACCTACCGCAGAGCAGGCGCTTTACCGCTACACCGGAATCAACGACAACCCCAACTCCATCGCGACGCTTATCGGCATTGGGCTCGCGATGACCTGGTATCTCGCCATGAACTATAGGCGCGGGCCGCGGCACTGGCTCTTTCTCGCCTACATCCCCCTCGCGGTGATGGCGCTCGGGCTGCTCGCCTCGAGGGGCGGCATGTTCGTCAGCGCGGTAAGCCTCAGCTTGATCCCGCTAACCTACGGCTATTTGAGCATCACGCGCCGCGTCATCTTTACCGCCATTATCCTTTCACTTTCGGTCTTCGCGATCAGCAACCTTCCCGAGAGCAATCTCAACCGCCTAACTGAAGTGAGCGAGGAGATTACCGAGGGCAACGTCAGTAACCGCAAGCAAATTTGGATGGCGGGTCTCCAAGCGTTCATGGACTCGCCGGTCAAAGGGGAGGGCTCAGGCAGCTATAACCAGATTTACGAGCGGGTGAGCGGTCACACGAGACCGGCGCACAGCGCGTACTTCTCCAACCTCGCCGAACTCGGACTGGTCGGGTTCACCCTCTTCTTACTGACCATTACGGTGCCCGTCATCCCTATTTTGCAGCTCCCCTTTAGAGAACGCGCGTTTTACTGTGTGCTCTGGTGTGCAATGCTCGTCGCGTTCATACCCGGCGACTGGCACACCTATAAAGTGCCTTGGTTTTTGCTGTCGCTCTTCACCACCCACCGCGCCTTTGTCGTCTTGCCGAGCAGCCTGAGTTTGAGTAGGCGGCGCAAGCGGCGTCCCCAAGAGCAGCCCCAGCTAGGGGCGCAACTTAAAGCGTAACGGCTACGGCGTATGGACGACCTAGCTAGAGCCCGCACAGGATATATCCATGAATAATGTTCTCACGAGTAAGCGCACCGACATCGCTCTCTACTTGCCCAACCTGCATGGCGGCGGCGCGGAGCGGATGATGGTCAATTTGAGCCAGGGCTTTGTGGAGCAGGGCGCGGCGGTCGATCTGGTCCTCGCGGCCGCCGAGGGTCCTTACCTGGTCCACGTGCCGCGCGAGGTCGAGGTCGTCGACTTAGCGAGTGGCGGCGTGATGAGCAGCGTACCTAAGCTGGTGCGCTACTTGCGCCGCGCGAAGCCCCAAACGCTTCTCGTCACGCTCAACCACGCGGCGGTCGCGGCGATTCTGGCGGTGCGGCTCGCGGGCGTCTCGACGCGCGTGTTCGTGCGCGAGTCCAACATGATGTTTCCAGGCGACGTCAAGAGCCTTAAAGTCCGCACGCTCCGCGCAGCGGTGAAGCGCCTCTATCCCTGGGCGGCGGGGCATATCGGCGTCTCGGAAGGCGTCTCGGAAGACGTAGCGCGGTTCACCGGTATCTCGCCCGAAAAGATACGTACGATCTATAACCCTGTCGTCACCGACGATCTACACCGTCAGGCGCGCGCGCCCCTTAACCATCCCTGGTTCAGCCCCGACACGCCGCCCGTCATCCTCGCCGCGGGGCGGCTGACAGGACAAAAAGATTACCTGACGCTTATGCGCGCGTTCGCTAAGGTGAGAGAAAAACGCCCCGCCCGGCTGATGATTCTAGGCGAAGGTCAGCAGCGTTCGGTATTGGAGGCGCTCGTCGCCGAGTTAGACATAGGGGAAGAGGTCGCGCTGCCTGGTTTCGTGGACAACCCTTTTGCGTACATGTCCAGAGCGGACCTCTTCGTCCTCTCGTCCGCTTGGGAAGGATTGCCCGGCGTGCTCATCCAAGCGATGGCGTGTGGGTGTCCGGTGGTAAGTACGGACTGCCCGAGTGGTCCCAGGGAGATTTTGGAGGGCGGCAGATATGGTCCGCTCGTTCCGGTTAGCGACGCGCAGGGGTTGGCGGAGGCTATGTTGCGCACCCTAAACGAGAGCGTGTCGTCCGCCGAACTCCAAGCTCGCGCTGCCGACTTCTCCCTCGAAACGACGAGCCAACAATACTTAGAGGTGCTGCTCCCCGAACACACCCGCTTGTCCAACGCCGCGTGAGGTAGGACTACTCGGCGTCAACGCGGATGCGCGCGTCCAAAATCGTGCAGCCCTGACCTGGCCCATGCGCCTTGAAGGGGTCGAGGTCGAGTTCGGCGATTTCGGGGAGTTCTTCGACCAATCTCGAGACCCTTAAAAGCATCTCGTGAACCGCCTCTAAGTCGGCGGGCGCGTGACCCCTATAGCCCGTCAGCAGCGGATACCCTCTCACCTCGCGCACCATCTCCTCGGCGTCGCGCCCCGTCAGGGGCGTCACGCGGTAGACCGTGTCGTGCAAGACCTCCATGTAGACGCCGCCTAAGCCGAACGAGAGTAGCGGTCCGAAGAGCGGGTCTTGGCGCACGCCGATGGCGAGTTCGGTGCCCGCGTCGACCATCGGCTGCACGAGGAAGCCCAAGAGGTCGTCCGCGCGCTCCGCCTCTTGCAGCGTCGTCTCGATCTCTTTACAGGCGCGGCGCACGTCCGCTTCGCCTTGAAGGTTGAGCTTGACGCCGTCCCAGTCGGACTTGTTCATAAGCGTCTGCGAAGCGAGTTTGACGACGACGGGATAGCCGAGGTCGTTCGCCGCGCTCACCGCGCCCGCTGCGTCCTTTGCTAGACGGTGCGGCGCGAGCGGCAGCCCGAAGGCGCGCAACACGCGCGCGACCTCTTCCGGCGTGAGCCAGCCGCCCCCCCTTTCTCGCGCGTTTTGGCAGACCTCTCTCGCCTCAGCAATATCCAAGTCAGCAAAATCAGGAATTGAGCCTATTGGCGTCTCGCACCACGCCGCGTACTCCCGCGCTTTGGCGAGCGCCCGCACCGCCGACTCGGGGAAGCGGTAGGTGGGCAGGTTTTCGTCCCCGGCGGGGAGCGGGGGGCGCGCGTTTTGGTAGGTGGTAAAGCAGATGAGCACGCTCTGGTGGTGCCCCGCCTCACGTGCGGCGATGACCGCTTCGCCGATGGCGTTTGCGACCTCTTCGGCGTGAGCAGGCCCGATGGGAGAGAAGAGCACCAAGAGCGCGTCGACGTCACCTGAAAGAACAGTCTCGACAGCCAAGCGGTAGTGCTGGGCGGTGGCGAAGGCGCTCATGTCGACGGGGTTACATAGACTCGAGCCCGCCAACAAAGGTCCCTGCAAAGCCTCCTGCGTCGCCTCGTCCGTTTCCGGCACCTCCAGCCCCGCTGCCGCGAGCGCGTCGGTTGCCAGACTCGCCGGTCCTCCCGCGTTCGAGATGACGGCGACGCGCTTACCCTTGGGCAGCGGCTGGTGCGATAAGAGCGCCGCTACGTCGAACAGCTCCTCAAAGGTGTGCGCGCGAACCACGCCCGTCTGCCGAAAGAGGGCGTCCACAGCGGTATCCGAAGCGATAGCGCCTGAAAGCGCCCCAGAACGCTCCGCTTTCACGGCTAAGATCGGCTTTTTTCGCCCGACGCGCCGCGCTAGGCGCGCGAAGCGGCGCGGGTTGCCGAAGGTCGCCAAGTAGAGGATGATGAGCCCGGTTTGCTCGTCGTCTTCCCAGTACTGCAAGAGGTCGTTGCCAGAGACGTCGGCGCGGTTGCCCAAGCTGACGAGGCTCGAGACCCCCAATTCCGTCGTCTGCGCGTGCTCCAAAATCGCCAACCCTAACGCGCCGCTCTGCGAGGAGACCGCCACGGGACCGCACTTGGGCAGCGTCGCGGCGGTGCTGGCGTTGAGCGTCCCCTCGGGCTTCACGTTCATGAGCCCCATGCTGTTGGGTCCGATTAAACGCATCCCGTAGCCGCGCACCTTTTTGACGAGGTCTGCTTGCGCCCTGCGCCCCGCCTCGCCCGTCTCGCCGAAGCCCGCGCTCACGACGATGAGCGAGCGCACACCCTTCTCACCGCACGCCTCCGCCACCTCTAAAACGTGCTCTTTCGGCACAGTGATGACAGCCAAGTCGATGTCGGGTACGTCCTCGAGTGAAGCGTAGGCTTCTAGGTCCGCGAGCGTGTCCGCCTCGGGGTGAATCGGGAAGAGGTTCTCGCGAAAGCCGCTGTCCTGGAGGTTCCACAGGATGCGCTGACCGAGGCTGTTAGGCTCGCGCGACGCGCCGATCACCGCGACGCGCTCCGGCTCGAAGAAGGGGCGCAGCGAGGCGACCGTAGCGATCTGCTCGCGCGCCTCCGCCCGTTGGACGCTTTCAAAGCTCGGCTGGATGGAGAAGTCGATCTCGACGTCGCCGTACTCGAGCCTGCGCCTCACCTCATAGCCGCTGCTCTTAAAGACGTTGATCATCTCGCGGTTGCGCGACATCGTCACCGCTGTAAAGCGCTCGATCCCGTGCCGCGCCGCCACCAGCGCCAGGCGCTCCAACAGGAGCGTGCCCAAACCTTTGCCGCGCTGGTTTTCGCCCACTAAAAAGGCGACCTCAGCCTCTTTCGAGCCCTCCTTTTCGCGGGTGTACTCCCCCGCCGCGATGATATCCGGGTCTTGCGGGTCGCCCGACAAGACGAACAAGACGAGCTTCATCGCTACAGGTTCGCCCGTGAGCATCCGCTTCGCAGCCGACTCGTAGGGCGTCTCGGCGAAGAAGCGGCGCACGTACGCCTCTTTTGAGATGCCCTTAAAGAAGCGGATGAGCAGGTCTTTGTCCTCGGGGCGCGCAGGGCGCAAGTAGGCGGTGCTGCCGTCTTTTAGGATGACCTGACCCATCTCGGCGGGACCCTGGGGCTCGGGGGCGCGGTAGTAGGTGCGCGGTTCGTCGGTGTCGTGCGTTACGTCACGCTCGCCTGTGTCATGTGCGGTATCGGACATGCGCGGACCTCCTGCTAAAGAGTGTAGCTCGAGCCTCTCCACTATACAGCGTCCTGCAATCTTCTCTCAGGTATTTACCATCACTCTCTGGAACTCGATTTTCCTTGCCTTTACTTACGCCAAGAGCAGTTCGGCTCGTCAGCTCACGTAAGTTTTGACTTTGTCAAACCGTTCGTTTGCTTCGTCGCCGTAGGTCCCCAAAAGGGGGCAAGATTACGTAACCAGCTTGACTGGATTTCAGCCTACCAGCTAAGCGTTTATCCTAAAATGTTGACCATTTTATAGCCTGACTTGCTACGCTTTCACCTCGGTGATAGAAGCCTGATCCTCTCTCACCTCGCCAGAGTTCAAAGAGGATATAGGGTAAACTCGTGCGTGTCCAAGCTGACGCCCAGGCTGTCACTGAACTGGGTGCATATCGCCTTTACGGTGGCGGACATGGTCAACAAGATAGGCGCGGCGGTGGTGGTCTACATCGCGGCGGCGAAGCTCGCGGAGCGGAAGGTGCCCGAAGAAGAGGTGGCGGACACGCGGCAGTTAGCTTAGTCAGAGCGTTCTTTAAGACGACGCCTCGAGCCACGCTCGAGGCGTTTTCGTTAGCTGCCCCTCAGGGCACCCACCCCCATTTGGGTTACGGTTAAGCCGTGAGCGAATCAGAACACCTCGTCGGCGTCATCGCGGATACACACGGACTTTTGCGCCCCGAAGCGTTGGAGGCGCTGCGCGGCGTCTCCTTCATCCTCCACGCGGGCGACGTAGGGAAGCCGGAAATTTTAGGGAAACTGGAAGAGGTCGCGCCCGTTAAAGCGGTGCGCGGTAACGTAGACAGAGGCGCGTGGGCGCAGCAGCTCCCGGTAACGGAAGTTGTAGAGGTCGGCGGCGTCTTTTTCTACATGCTGCATAGTTTGGAAGACTTAGACCTCGACCCTGCTGCAGCGGGCTTTCAGGTTGTCGTATTCGGACACTCGCACAAACCGTCCGTGGAGGAGAAAAAGGGCGTGCTCTACCTCAATCCGGGGAGTGCAGGACCAAGGCGGTTCAAGTTGCCCGTGGCGTTAGCGCGCGTGCGGGTGCGGGGACAAGAGGTCGAGGTGGAGGGGCTCGAGCTGAGTGTGTAAACTAGGAGCCGTGAGCCGTGTACATATTCGCGAAGACGACTTGACCGGAGAGAGGATTGTCGACTTTTTACAGGAACATCTGGATAACATGCACGAGATTTCGCCGCCCGAGAGCATCCACGCGCTCGACTTGGCGGGTTTGCGCGCGCCCGAGATCACCTTTTGGTCCGCGTGGAACGGGAACGAATTGCTCGGCTGCGGCGCGCTCAAAGCGCTGAACGCGAAAACGGGTGAGGTCAAATCCATGCGCACGGTCAAGGCGCACCGGGACAAAGGTGTGGGCTCTAAGATTCTTGAGCATATCCTCAAAGAGGCTAAAGCGCGCGGTTACACCTCTCTAAATTTAGAAACCGGGTCTCAGCCAGAATTCGCGCCGGCAAGAGGGCTTTACGAGCGGTACGGCTTCGACTATTGGGGACCGTTCGCGGACTACACAGACGACCCCAACAGCGTGTTCATGATGAAAACACTCTAAGACTACGCCAATTCGGAAAAGATTTGACAGCGGGAGAAGTGAGGGTTGCAATGATGTATGCGCAAAATCCCAACCCTCGAAGAGATTATACAAGCCGTCGAACGTTTACCCCTCAAGAAGCGTAGAAAAGCCCCTCAAGGACGTGCTCCTGTTTTTCCAGACTCGTTCATCATCGCCTTAGCGGTCTATCAGAAGCTGTCGAGTTTTCGCTATAGCCGGAAGATGCTTGAAGTTGCTGCATCGTTCGGCGTGGACGTACCTGTACCCTCAACGTTTTGTGAGCGTAAGCGCCTCCTGATAGGACAGATTATTCTCGCGGTTAAACAGCTTTGCACCGGGCATAACACGACGAAACAGCACCTCGACTCGAAGAAACTAGAAGTAGTAGATTTTGCCCGTGCTAAAAGGACCAAGCTTGCGGGCAGTTATGGGCGTGACCACGTCCATAACACCACCTTCTATGGCTTTCGGCTTCATGCGCGTGTGGACGATACAGGCAGACTCTGTGAGGTACTGCTGCGAGGCGCGAACGAACATGATGTTAAGGTCGCGCCTCGCCTACTAGACAAACTCACTTACGCCATTGTAACCGCCGATAAAGGCTATATCAGCTCCGAGCTTAAAGCCGACGTTGCCTCCCAAGCGGTTGACCTTATAACCCCGCGCCGCAGCAACCAGCTACCCCCGCCCAAGCGTGAGCAGAGGCTTTACCAAGGACACCGCATCGTTGAGTCGGTCTTCTCGTCCTTGGATAGACTTGGACTCTCTGACAGACCCTACCGCTCGACGGTGGGCTGCATCCTGCACGTTTACACCACCTTGCTCGCTTACCAACTCAGCCGTTTAGGGGCATTTGAGCTTTGAATTTCCCTTTTCCGAATTGGGGTTAAGACTGCAAAACTTTAAGACCAATGTTGAAGCTCTAAGATGTTTCCTTCCGGGTCGGTCATACTAGATAAATTTCAGCGTTCCCACCTCTTCAATTTCCGTCTCAGTAACCGCCCCGAGGTCTCGCCCGCGCCGCGCCAAGACCTCTTCTCGCACCTCTGCCACGTCGTCTACTATAAAAGCGAGATGCCCTAAGCCCAGCCGGTTCGCCGCCGAGGACGGTTTCTCCTTCATCTCAGCGTAGGCGTAAATCTCCAAGGTCGGGCCGTTCTCGCCGTAGCCGGGTAAGCGCAGATGGACGCCGCGCAGGGTTGCGCCCTTTACGCCCGTCCCTCTCTCTAACCATGCGCCCGATTGGTTGCGCTCGGGTGGAACAGGGCGGCAGCCAAAGACCTCTTCGTAGAAGTCAGCCAACCTCTTCCAGTCCTCAGCGATAAGGTTGGTATGAACGTATCTCGTTGCCATGCGTTGAGTTTACCGCTTGGCCAGTTCGGCTCTGCACACGAAGAACCTAAAGGGCATAAAAAAAGCGCTCGTCGGAGCGCGTCTTCTTCAACTGGTTATAAATCTTATCTTACACCCGTATGCGCTATTCGTCAAGAGGTTGCACCCAAACCCGAACAAAAGTCTGCATAACGCTTCTCGAGGTTCTTAAAGAACGCTGTTGAGAACAGGAAAATCGGCTATCTTGAGGTTCACGGCTAGGTTCACCGTGCTGAACGGTGCTAAGTGAGTTTCGTCCGGGTTTTAGGTTGTACCAGAGTTCTTTCACGCGAACAAACTCACCTGATAAGAGGTTCGTTTTCCGCCTTCACACTTTTCAAAACTGTAGTTGTGAAACCCAACGATGAAGGTCAATTGTGAGATGAGCCGTAAAAGGTTGAGAGCGAGGCACCTACCATACGAGTACAGGAGGCAGTCATGACACGGAAACCCTCAGAAACCTATCTTCAGAATGACAGTTTTCAGAACCGCGACATTGAAGAGAATGCGTCGTACCATCCTAGCGGTAAGAGTCAGAGCGCGGATTGGACCTTTCTCGTGGCGGGCTCACTTTTCGCCGCAGCGGGCGGCTACCTCATCTACCAGGGCATCACAGCCTACGGCGAGACGGACGACGGCTTTTACGACAACCGCAGCCGCATTAACGGCGTGCAGGTTCGCGAGAGCGTTACGGTGGAGAAGCCGGCGAGCGAGTTGTACAAATACTGGCGCGACTTGGAGAACTTAGGCAGCATCATGACGCACTTAGAGCGCGTGCGTGAACTCGGCGGCGAGCGTTCGCGCTGGGTGGCGACTGGACCGTTGGGCTCGAGCATCGAGTGGGACGCAGTCATCACCGACGACAGACAAAACGAACTCATCGCGTGGCGCTCGGTAGAGAACGCGGATGTACCCAACGAGGGCGCGGTGCGCTTCAGCCCGACGGGTAGGAACAATGAGCACACCGAAGTGGTCGTCTCGCTGACCTATCACCCGCCGGGCGGACAACTCGGCGCAGCCGTCGCCAAACTCTTCGGCAAGGAGCCCGCGCAGCAGATTAGCGACGACCTAAAGCGCTTCAAGCGCGAGATGGAGTCGGGGACGATTCGGGGTGCAACCGACAGCCACGCGAGCACAACGCCCCAGAGCCCGGTGCTAGAGCATGAAGAGGGGACGCCGTCGCTAGGTGTGCCAGGCTCGAGTAGCGGTCTGCGCTCGGATAATATGAAGAAGGACTCGGTTCACACCGGTGGCGACGCTATCCCCACGCCCGAGGGCGACAACCTCGAAACCGCGCGGCGCGCCAACAGCGAAGCGACAGGTTACGCCGACACAGATGAACTCGTGAAAAAACCGGAAGGTGCCCTCCCGCCCAAAGCGTCGGAGGACGCGAGAGAGAAGAACTAAATGTCAGGCTGATACAAAAGAAGCCGAGCCTTGCTCGGCTTCTTTTCGTTTTTATACGGAATTGCACAGCTTACTTATCCTTACCGAGAGCGTCAGAGCTTTTCAGCGGAGCGCCGAGTTTACGTCCCATCACAGATGGGCACGGCATACTGAGACAAAGCGCCGCTTTCTGCAAGCTGCGCAGCAGTCTGAAAACCCTTAGGGACGAAGTTTTCATGCAGGGGGAACACAAGGTGCTCTCAATTGTCGACGGGTCCGATCTCAGACAGCCTTCCACGTGCTCTGTCCGCAAAGAGTGAGGGGAAGGCGAACTGAAGCCCACAGCTGTACCTCGCCCTTTTAGCAAAAGACCCCGCTCGAGGCGGGGTTCTCTTTTGCGTCTATGACGCACTTTCTGTAATGCGCCCGGTAGGAGTCGAACCTACGACCTTGGGCTTAGGAGTCCCCTGCTCTATCCTACTGAGCTACGGGCGCACGCGCTCACTATTCTACCTAAGTCGTGTGCGCCCTTCAAGCTCAGGCTTGAATCGAGGTCGGTATGGGGTCGCTCTCGCCTTTAAGGTGCCGGATGAGCCAGCTACCCGGCTCGACGGTAAAGGAGGCGTTGCGCCAGTCGTCGGTATACTGCGTGCCTAAGAGGTTCAAAGCGACCTCCTCTTGTCTGCCTCTACTGACGCGCAGCGCCGTCAAAAAGTTCGCGGCGAGTTTGCCCGCGAGTTCGCGGTCTAGGAGCGGAATATCGCTGAGGTCCGCCACGCCGATGTTGGCGGTGTAATCCGTATGATCGGTGATCGCGATCATAAAGCTTTCAATCGCCTGCAGACCGAACTCGGTAAAGGTGTAGAGCGCGGGATAAGTCTCCTTGAGCGGACCCTTTACGTAGTCGCGCGTCACCTCCAGTACGTCGGGGATGGTATCTAGGGTTTTACCAAGCGGAAGTTTATTGGTGTCACGGTCATCTAAGACGAGAAAGATATCGACGGCGTTCATGAGTGGCACCTCCCGGTACTAGGCACCACCCGGTCATACGCGCGCTCCGCGAGAGGAGCATTCGCCGCAACGCGCCCTAAACAGTGGCACCTGCGAAAGCCTGCTCCACTAGGTTGAAGCGCTTTCAACATGGTTTTATATGGATTATTGATAAGCTCCATATTCCATTGTAGAAGTTACGCGCGAAAAAAGCGAGGGGTTATTCACGCTTTTTGCAAAGATGTGAAAAGTTATAACCTTTCCTGAAGATTCGAAGTGGCGTTATTTGGAGGCTCTGACACCTAGTAGCGAAGTATCACGCCCCTTATAGCTTGACCAGAGACGTAGCTCATCACAGTGACGCAGCTAACATCGGTCAACCGTTTATAGCTAGGAGGTCACGTTTCCGGTCTGAAGATAGAGACGAAAGCTCGAGTCATCGCGGCTCTTCGACTAGGGACAAGCACGGTCAGCAAAAAATATCAGTTCCGCGATCACTCCTTCTTCGCCCGAGCAGACAGATGTCTGTCGTGCAGTCGCGTGGTACTCGCTTTGCTCCCGCTAGCCCGCTAGGGGTATATCTGCTAAAAGTACGTTAGAATCTACGAGCAACGCCACAATCCTGAACGCAGCAGCTCGAGAGGAGAGAGTTATGGCGAACCTCGTCAACGACCCGACGGACTTTAAGGAAGAGCTTATAGGGGGCATGGCGGCGGCCTACAGCCGCTACTGGAAGCGCGTCCCCAACGCGGACGGCGTGATGGCGCACGGCGCACCGAAAAAGGGACACGTTTCGGTCATTAACGGGGGCGGCTCAGGGCACTATCCGACCTTCGCAGGCGTGGTGGGCGAAGGGATGATGAGCGCGTCGGTCATCGGCAACGTCTTTACCAGTCCGTCGGGTGAGCAGGCCTACCGCGTGTCTAAAGCGGTAGAGAGCGACGCGGGTATTCTCTTTTGTATTGCGAACTATTCAGGTGACGTGATGAACTTCAACATGGCGGGGATGCGCCTAGAGGACGACGGCATAGACTTTGACAGCGTGATTATCACCGATGATGTGGCATCGGGCGGACCGGACGAGCGCGAGAAGCGGCGCGGAGTAGCGGGCGCATTTTACGTCTACAAGTGCACAGGCGCGAGCGCGGCGCGGGGCGATGACTTAGGGACGGTCAAACGTATCGGCGACAAGGTCAACGAAAGAATCCGCACCTACGGCGTCGCCTTCGCGGGCTGTACGCTGCCCGGTAAGAGCGAGCCGCTTTTCACCGTGGACGAAGGCAAGATGGAACTCGGGCTAGGCATTCACGGCGAGCCCGGAGTCGAAACAGGCGACTTGCGCCCCGCGCGTGAAATCGCTGACCTGATGGTCGAACGCATCCTCGCAGACGCCCCTCAAGAGGCGGGCAACCGCGTCGGAGTGATTGCGAATACGCTCGGGCGCACGAGTCCTGAAGAGCTGTTCGTTTTGTATCAGAGCGTCCATAAAAAGCTCAGCGGTGACTTCGAGATTTACCACCCTATCGTGGACCAAGTGGTCTCCTCGCTCGGCATGGCGGGCTGCTCGCTAACGCTCTTTTGGCTGGACGATGAGCTGCAAGAACTGGTAGAAGCGCCAGCGTCTACGCCTGCTTACACCCATATTGGAGGTTGATGATGTCCTCTCAAGTTGTCAAAACAATCTTCCAAGAGGTCTACGACGTTATCGCTGAACACGAGGATGAACTCGGCAAGCTCGACGCGGTGGCGGGCGACGGCGACCACGGCGCGGGTATGGTGCGTGGGCTCAAAGCGGCGCGACAATCCGTGGAGGAAGCGGACGCTAAGAGCGCCGCCGACCTCATCAGTGACGCGGGCGCAGCCTTTTCGGACGCGGCGGGCGGCTCGTCGGGAGCGCTCGTAGGTATTTTTATTATTACGATCGGCAACAAGTTTCCGGGCGAGGTGACGACCTCGGGCGTTCACGAAGCGATGCATATGGGCTATGAACGCATGAAGAAGCTAGGCGACGCCGAGCCGGGGCAGAAGACGATGCTGGACACGTTGCATCCCTTTTTAGAGGCGCTAGAGAGTGAAAAGGACAAACCTCTCGCGGAGGCGTGGCAGAATGCACTACCAGCGGCGAAAGAGGGGATGGAAGCGACTAGAGAGATGGAAAGCGAGAAGGGGCGAGCGTCGCAGGTCGGCCGAGGCGGGGGAAACCTCGACCCTGGGGCAGTGTCGATGAATTACATGTTGCAGACGGTGGGAGAGGTGCTAAAGGAACATGCCTAATTCAAAGAACCGCCGTAGCAGCGTAGGGGCGGGTTTGAAACCCGCCCCTACACATCGCTGCGTTTCGCTGCAGCCGAATGCAACGCTGGTGTAGGGGAGATTCATGAATCTCCCCTACACCTTCTTGAATTCTCTGCACCTCTTAAATGTGCTCAGGTCCGCCTCTGGATCGCCTTCACAATGAAGAGCAAAATCACCGCGCCGGCGATTGCCACGAGTAAACTAGAGAAATTAAACCCCGATATGCCCACCCCGATAAGACGTGAGAACACGAAGCCGCCGATGAAAGCTCCAATTATGCCCACGATGATGTCGAGTAGACACCCCTGCTGGTCGTTCGTACCGACGATTAAGCTCGCGATCCAACCTGCGAGCGCGCCGAAGATAATCCACAAAATGATGCCCATAGCGTCTCCTTTCAGGGCTCTTTATACACCTTCAGCTTAGACAGTGCTAGCGGCTGACCAGCTTGAAAAAACGGCTCGCACTGCCGTCACTCGTCTCTTCCTGGTACAGAAACGCCAAGTTCTCCTCTTCGAACTTGCTGAAAAATTCGTCCCAGCTAATCTCTTTAAGCGCGTCGCTATCGCCCTGCTCAAACTCGATGCGTAGGACGCCTGCTTCGTCCCCTTCGGCGGTGCTTTCCACAGTGGCGGGGTGTCCGTTCCTCTCCTCAGTCCATTTCTTAATGGTGTCGTGGTCGGTGGTCGTTTTGCTGTCTGCCATTTAAGACTCCTTCTCGACTTCACTCTCGAGCTTCAGTACCTGCGTCCCGTCATCTTGCTCGATGAGGATGGCGGGGTTGTCTTCGGTGCCGTGCTTCGTGACCTCGTTGCCCTTGATCGTCTTTGTGACGTCATCTTTATGTTTCTCGGTAATCTTACCCGAGGCGCGCCCGTTGCCCCAAGACCAAGAAACAGTGTCGCCCTTGTTGTAGCTACCCATGATAGGTCCTCCATCCAAAACGTAGCAGGGGAAGAGAGGGGAGGATAGCGCGTCAGCACACGGTTTCTGCGGTATGAATGGGTGCGTTCTCGCCTACACCCACAAGCCGTGAAGAGGTCTTATGATGAGGCTCGAGGTGCTACATTGAGCGCGGTTCAAGAGGTTGAGCGAGAGGATGACATTAGAGAAGAGAAAAGATCGACGATCGTCGAGGCGAGAGGTTTGACGAAACGCTACGGCGAGCTAAACGCCGTCGCAGGGATTGACTTCGACGTTTACGCGGGTGAGTTTTTTGGGATGTTGGGACCCAACGGCGCGGGCAAGTCAACGACCATGCGCATGATTTACCGCGTGACGCCGCTTTCTGAAGGCGCGCTGTCGGTGATGGGTTTTACGGCGGGTGAGGCGGACCGTCAAATCAAGGCGGGGCTCGGCGTCGTGCCGCAGCTCGATAATTTGGACGAGGAGCTGAGTGTGCTGGACAACCTGCTCATCTACGCCCGCTTCAACGAAATCGCGCCGAACGTAGCGGAGGAGCGAGCGGAGGAGCTACTCGAGTTTCTCGAGCTTAACAGCAGAAAACACGCCCAAATCCGCGAGCTGTCGGGCGGCATGAAGCGCCGCTTAACGTTGGCAAGAGGTCTGATGAACGACCCGAAAATCGTGATTTTAGACGAGCCCACGACGGGCTTGGACCCACAGGTACGCATTACCTTATGGGACAAGCTAGACGAACTCCGCGCCCGAGGCGTCACCCTCATCATGACGACGCACTACATGGACGAAGCCGAAAGGTTATGCGACCGGCTCGTGATCATGGACCAGGGCGAGATCGTAGCGGAGGGCTCGCCGCGCCAGCTCGTGAAAGAACACGTGTCGCCCGAAGTGGTGGAGGCGCGGCTTGATGGAGTGAATTTTGAGAGGCTCGAGCACACCGCAACCCGCCTAGGTCTCTCCGCCCAGAAAGCGGGCGAGCGCGTCAGCATCTTCACCGACGATGGGCGAAAGACAATTGACGACTTGGAGGCGGCAGGGTTTCATTTTAGAAACGTATTTATTCGTCCGGGGAACTTGGAGGATGTGTTTTTGAAGCTGACGGGGCGGGCGCTTAGAGAAGGGTAAGAGCTAGGGAACGATATGCAAAAGCTGGAGTTTAAGGTTTCTAAAATGGACTGCGCCGCCGAGGAGAACTTAGTGCGGATGATTCTGGACCGTGTGGAGGGAGTTGAGCAGCTCTCATTCGACCTATCCGCGCGGCGGTTGACCGTCTTTCACGAAGGAGAACCGAGTACCGTCGAGCGGGCGGTCGCGCAGCTTAACTTGGGCTCGAGGTTGCTCAAAACCGAGCCGGTAAGCCGAGCGGAGATGGGAGTACGGGAGGCGTCATCACACGCAGAGCGCAAGGTGCTGTGGGCAGTGCTCCTCATCAACGCTGCGTTTTTCGTCGTTGAAGCGGCGTTCGGGCTCCTCTCCGGCTCGGTGGGGCTCGTGGCGGACAGCCTGGACATGCTCGCCGACGCGACGGTCTACGCGCTGAGCTTGGCGGCAGTCGGGGCGGCGTTCGCCCGCAAGAGGACCATCGCGAAAGCCAGCGGCTACTTTCAGCTCTTCTTGGCGGGGCTGGGGTTTCTCGAGATCGTGCGGCGCTCCCTCGGGTTCGAGACGCCCCCTAACTTTCAGACAATGATCGTCGTCTCCCTCTTCGCACTCGTCGCCAACGGCGCGTGCCTCTACCTCTTGCAGCGTTCGCAGAGTCAAGAGGTGCACATGAAAGCCAGCATGATCTTCACGAGTAACGACGTGGTTATCAACCTCGGCGTCATCGTAGCGGGGCTTTTGGTAGCTTGGTTGAACTCAGGTATACCGGACCTCGTCGTGGGCGCGGTCGTCTTTTTCGTCGTCATACAAGGCGCACTACGAATCTTGAAGCTCGCTGAGTGAGCGCGTTCGTGTGGTTGCTTCGCTGCAGAAGTCAGGAGATGAAGATGGCAATGACTAGTTCGAACTACGGCTCCCGCAAGCTGATCTCTCTAACGGGCGCGTGGCGCGTCTGGGAGCGCAACGCCCGCGTCTACAAGCACCGCTGGATGTACTCGCTCGTGCCCAACTTCTTCGAGCCGGTCTTTTACCTTTTAGGTCTCGGGGTGGGCTTGGGCGCATACGTCTCAGGCGGTGGTACGTTCGAAAACGGCTACGTCGCCTATATCGCGCCCGGTTTAGTCGCCGCCTCTGCGATGAACGGCGCGGTCTTCGAGACGACCTACAACGTCTTCGTCAAGCTCTACTTTGGCAAGATTTATGACGCGATGGTGGCGACGCGCGTCAATATGGAAGATGTCGTTATCGGCGAGACGCTCTGGGCGGTGACGCGCTCGTTTATGTACGGCACGATCTTTCTCGTCATCACGCTCTTCTTCGGCGTACCGCTCACGCCTTGGCTGCTGCTCGCACCCTTCGCCATCATCCTCACAGGGTTTTGCTTTTCCGCCATCGGCTTAGCGTTCACGTCGGTTGTCAAAAGCATCGACCTCTTCACCTACTTCTTCATCATGTTCGTGACGCCCTCGTTTCTCTTCTCAGATATTTTCTTCCCCGTCGAGGAGCGTTTCCCGGACCTTTTGGTGGCGGTCGCCAAGGCGACGCCGCTCTATCACGGTGTTCAGCTCCTGCGCGGTATCGTGAACGCAGATGCGGCGGGGCTTTTGTGGAGTGCGCTGTATCTACTTGGCGTTGGCGCGGCGCTCTGCGCGTTCAGCGTGTGGCGGATGCGCAAGCGGGTGATCGCTTAGATTTGGATGGAAAGCTTAGGGTATTTAAGCAAAGAGGAAAGAGGGTGTGTCCGCCGTTATCTCGACCTTATCCGGAAGCGCTTAGGCGAGAACTTGAAGCAAATCTGGCTTTTTGGTCCCGCCGCTAGGGGGGATATGTGGTCCCAAAAAATGCCGATGCGCTCGGACGTTGACCTTTTGGTTCTGAGCCAAGAGCCTGTTCCCGAAGAGGTACAGCGTGACCTTTTTAACGAGACGTATGGGCTGTTTCTCGAGTGCGGACGCCAGCTCGCCCCGACCTTCTGGACGCTCTCGCGGTTCAACGCGCCAGAAGCAGGGAAAGCCGCCGAATTTGTCGCGCGAGTTCGTCAAGAGGGTGAGCAGCTCTATCCTTGAGTACTGCCCAGCGTTTCAATTGCACCGATGTCCAAAATGCCTGTAACCTCTTCTTTAAGAGCGGCGTTCACCGCCGCCTCTGCTAAGGTCGCAACCGACATCGGACGGTCCTCATTCGGCACGCCGGGGATTTCCTGTGCGAACTGGACCGCTTTGCCGACGACGTTGGAAAGAGGTCGTCTGGAACCGTATACGAGCGAGGGGCGCAAGATAACGGGGCGCAAGCGCCTCTTCGCGATCTCCCCTTCGGCGCGGCGTTTGTGTTCCAGATAGGCTTCATCGACCGTGGGCGGCGTGGTGGAAGCGGACACGAACACGAACGTGCCCACGCCCGCTCGCTCCGCCTCTTCCGCTGCGACGATGGCGCTGTCCCCGTTGATGCGCCTAAAGGTCACGCCCTTGTCCGGCTTCTCTTTAAGGATGCCGATACAGTGCACTAAGGCGTCACAACCCGCTAGGTGGGCTCGCCAGAGGTTAGGTTCTAAAAGGTCTGCGGAGACCCATGTGACTTCCTTTACCCAAGGCTCGTCTAAGTCGGGCGCACCGCTCCTCGCTACGCCGACGACCTCGTAGCCTCGGCCTAACGCGACTTTGCAGACCTCGCCGCCGATGAAGCCGTTGCCGCCCGTCACCAAAAGTTTTTTCATAATTCACTCTAAGAAATCCGCCGCCTCGAGATTTGAGCAGCGCCGACACTCCTCCGGTCAAACGTTCTCAACGTCCTGACTCCAAGTGAATTTTTCCACAAAATAAGAAAAATAACAATACACGTGGATTAAAAGTGGCGCACTTAAACCTATGCAAAAGTATTACAATACCTGCTCACTAGATATATTTATACGTCTCATCGATGAAACTTACCCAAGCGATTTTTTTAGCCGCGCGTACAATGGTGTAGAGCCCGGCGGAGCGTGTGACGCCCCGTTAGAAGAGGAGGTCGCGCGCTGCTTAGTCAATGTGATCCTACAAAATTGCAGCGGCGGCTCGAGCCCCGAACGCAATCTGCAGCGCATCGCGGGCGAAGTAGACCGCTTCGCGTCGCTTGTCCGTGAGGTGCAGGTGCGGCTCGCCGAGATAAGTGAGACCTGTAGCGAAGCGGACGAAGTGGGAACGTTGACCAGCATACCGGACGAACCCATCCGCTCGTGGCGAGGCGCGCCGCCGAGCGCTTTTGCGTTTGCGCCGCAGTCGGATGAGCGGCGGCGCTTTAGAGTGGGGGTGAAAGGGGAAATCATGTACGAGCTAAGCATCGAAGCGCCTAAACTCGCCGTGATTCGCACTGACGGTGAGGTGAGCGAAGAGGACTACGAGCGGGTGGTGCCGAGGCTCGAGGAACTCATCAACGAGCACGGCAGAGTCAGACTGCTTTTAGACATCACCCGGTTTGAGGGGGCGACCCCCGGAGCCTTGTGGGAAGACCTCAAGTTCGACGCAGAACACCTGAACGACTTCGAGAAAGTCGCCGTGGTGGGCGACGAAAGTTGGGAAGACGCCGCCACCGACCTCGCCTCACCCCTGACAGACGCGAAGGTGAAAACCTTCGGACCGGAGGAGGAGGACAAGGCGCGCACCTGGGCGAGGGGTTAAAGGGGGTCGCGGACGAGACCCCTCGACTACGCAAGGCTTCGCGTTTCGCAAGCTAGCGGGAACGAAGTGACGCGGGACCACGCGACTGCGAAACCTTCGTAACTGCACGAAACCGCTCTCGCTAGAGACTTCATGAACAGGGTGGCGTTCGTAGGTGTCGCGAAGTTTGGCTAGCAGCGCACTGCTCGTCGGCAGCGAAGTCGTCACCGGAGCCCCCGAGGGCGTCGTCCAGATTCTCCTGAACGGGCGCGGCGGGATGCCAAGCTTCGCGAGCGACTCTAACGAAGAGATCGCCACCGTAATCTCTTCTGTACGCACCTCTTGGGGCAACGAGGCTGAGCCCGTTACGCCGGAGATGGTGGCGGCTAGGGGTGGTGAGCGAGAGGAGTCATCGGGGCGTCCTGGGGCGGCGGATTAAAGAGGTCTAGGGCTGCTGCGCGCAGTTCGGCAAGAGGTCGAGACGTATCGCCCCGTACGTATCTGAATGTGGAGATTCTTAGGGCTACTCCCGCGCGACGAATACGCTATATCCTACCGTGAGCGTTCCGTAAATCAGCACCGCGCCCCAGCCCACCGGACCCGTCACGCCGCGAAACTGCCCGACGAGGCTGACGATAAAGCCCAGCACGCTAGCGATCAGCAAAACTAGCGCGACGGTGCGCTTAAACTCAGCACTGCCGACGCGCCCCGCCGCGAGCGCGATCCCGCCTATACCTACGAACGCCGCCCCTAAAAGCTGCGTGACGAGGTTGATAGCGGGGTTTGCGGGCGTGCCGAAAAGGACGAGCATGACGCCCGGCGTAAAGAGAAAGGCGACCGCGGTGAGGAGCGTAACGACGCCGTGAAGGGTGAAGAAGAGGTTAAAGGACATGGTGTTATTGTGGCTGTTTTGCTGCGTAAAAAAGGCAGTGCGAGGAACAGTAGTCGTAGCATTTGCAGGCTTCCTTGACACACCTGTCGAGGAAATCCGAGCGGATGCGAGTACCAATAGACGCTCGCAGTGTGTCAACGACAGATGCCGATGCTATCAGGGGTCAGAATTCAGCGGCGTTTTTAGGCTGATCCCTACATTCTGATCCCTTTCTACCGGTCCACCGGTTTTTCGGTTTAGCTCGCCCAAGTTCTGCTACCCACTCCACGAACCTGATACCCTGAGCCATGAAAGCTATTACAGTTCAAGCTGACAAGTCCCTCGCCTGGCAAGAGGTCGAAACGCCCACGTTTGGTGACAACGAGGTGCTCATTAAGGTGCGTGCAGCGGGCATCAACCGCGCCGACTTAGCGCAGCGTTCAGGCAACTATCCGCCGCCGCCGGGCGCGTCAAATATTTTGGGTTTGGAGGTCTCCGGCGAAATCGCCGAACTCGGCGGCGGGGTTACAGACTGGCGCGTGGGAGACCGCGTCTGCGTCCTGCTTACGGGCGGCGGCTACGCCGAAAAGGTCGCGGCTCCCGTCCCCTTGCTCATGCCGATTCCCGGGGGCTGGAGCTTCGAAGAGGCGGGGGGAATGCCTGAGGTATTCTTCACGGCGTTTTTGAACCTTTTTCTCGAGGGCAACCTGCAAAGAGGCGAAACCGCCCTTATCCACGGCGGCGCGAGCGGCGTCGGCACGGCGGGCATCCAACTCGCGAAAGCAGCGGGCTGCCGCGTGTTTGCGACGGCTGGCACAAACGAGAAGGTCGAGACCTGTTCGAAGTTAGGCGCGGATTTAGCCGTCAACTACCGCGAAGAGGATTTTGCCGAGCGCATAGAAGAGGTAGCGGAAGGCGTAGATGTCGTCCTCGACATGGTGGGTGCGGACTACTTGGCGCGCAACATCGAACTGCTCAACTTAGATGGACGCCTGGTTTTCATCGCCACGCTGAGCGGGAAAGAAGCCGAAATCGACATTCGCAAACTGATGGGTAAACGCCTTACGCTCAAAGGTTCAACCTTGCGCGCTCGTCCGTTAGAGGAAAAGGTGCGCATCAAAGAGGCGCTGATGGCGCAATTCTGGTCAGCGTTGGAAGCGGGTGACATCAAGCCCATCATCGACGAGGTCTTCAACGTACAAAACGCAGAAAAGGCGCACGGCGTCATGCGTGAAAATCGCAATATCGGTAAGCTCATTTTAAAGGTGTGAGGAAAGATAATAAAAAACTTTGAGAGGGGTCTCCGCCGGGGGGTAGCGGGGTAGCGGAGATGCCACCCTCAAAGCTGTGACAAGTATACATGATTTAGTCTCGCTTGACTACCCTTTTCGTGACAGAACCATGAACATTCTTTCATCAACCCCAGTAGATGTGCACCACGCGACCTTCTAGCCGCTGGACGCAGTCGCGTGGTTCGCGCCAGCACTTCGCAGAAGACCGCAGTCGCAGAGTTCCCACTGGCCCGCTAGGTGCTGAAGCTGTTGCTGACGAAGTCGCCCGGCGCGGCGCTGGGGAACTGGATGCTGACGGAGTGCGCGGGGTTGCTGAGCGTCAACTGGATGGAGCGGTCATAGGTGCGTGGTCTCTAAGCAGATCGAAAATAGGCAGCGAGAGGCGCTGTAACAAGCTGTAGTGCTGGCAGTGGTTACTTGCGTATGCGTGCGTACGCCCTGCCCCCGTCGCTCACGGCATTGATTAAGCGGCGTTTATTTGCTACACTCGAGCGCTGCACAAGAAGCAGCGACGGTGTACCACGTTTTGCGTACAGAGCCGCGCCGATTCCACCAATGAGGATGTTCGGCTCTTCACAGACACAACGGGACACCGCCGAGCAGCAGACTTCTGGAGGTGTTGTCCATAGCTAAAGAGCTGAAGATTAACGAGCAGATTCGGGCGCGGCAGGTTCGTCTCATCATGGAGGACGGTCAGCAACAAGGCATCGTCGACACGAGAGACGCGCTCCGCATGGCGAGAGACGCAGAACTCGACCTCGCCTTAGTCGGAGAACAAGCCCAGCCCCCGGTAGCCAAACTGATGGACTACGGCAAGTACCGCTACGAGATGCAGCAGCAGGAGAAAGAGGCCCGCAAGCGGTCTCGTCAGCAGGAGATGAAAGCTATCAAGTTCCGCGTGAAGATCGACGACCACGACTACAACACGAAGGTCAATCACGTCAAGCGCTTTCTTAAGGGCGGTCACAAGGTCAAAGTTACCATCATGTTTCGCGGGCGCGAACGCACCCATCCCGAGTTGGGTCAAGAAATCTTGAACCGCGTCGCCAGCGACGTCTCGGACATGGCCACCGTCGAATCCGCGCCGAGCATCGCAGGGATGGATATGAACATGGTGCTGGGACCGTCAAGAGAGGCGTCAGCCTGATCTGCGCAGCAGGTTTTATTTGGTCAGGTGGCGAGGTTTACTGAGGCTCGAGCCTCAAGTAACGGTTCGCTGATCCTTGCGAATACTCTGCCCAATCCAACCTCAACAGTTATGTAGCACAAGAGAAGTCCTGCTTGGCGTGTAAGCTAGCTAGGACAAGGAGAGTAAAATGCCGAAATTAAAGACCCATAAGGGCACCAAAGCCCGTGTCAAAGTCACTGGGCGAGGTAAGGTCACGGCTATGAAAAGCGGCAAGCGCCACCTCAACTACAAAAAGAGTGGCAAGCGTATCCGACAAGGACGCACCGACCTTATTATCGCCAAGCCCGAGGCGGAGCGCATCAAAAAGCTCCTCCCTTACGATTAAGGAATTAGACGATGCCAAGAGCTAAAACCAGCACCGTCCGCCGCAACAAGCACAAGAAGGTCCTAAAACGCGCCAAAGGTTTCTGGGGACTGCGCTCGCGCAGCTTCCGCATCGCGCAGCAGACCCTTCTTAACGCCGCTGACTACGAATACAGAGACCGCCGCGACAAGAAGAACGACTTTCGCCGCCTCTGGATTTCGCGCATCAACGCCGCCGCTCGCCAGGAGGGGCTCAGCTACTCCGTCTTTATGAGCGGTCTGCGCAAGTCAGGCGTGGAAATTAACCGTAAAATGCTCGCGGACTTAGCCGTGCAGCAGCCTGAAGCGTTTAAGCAGCTCGTGGAGAAGTCGAAGAGCGCCAGCGCGTAGGAAATTCAACCAACATTGAAAAGCGAGCTACAAATAGGTAGCTCGCTTTCTTAGATGTATGTCACTCGTTATACCGCTGAGCAGCCGTCGTTATAGGCAACTCGGTTTACTAAAATCTCTTGTCTAACCACATTCCTTCCGGTGGCTCGGCGAGTGTAATCCGGTTGCCATCAGGATCGCTAATTTGGGCGATAATTCCGAAGTCACCCTGAATATCCGGTTCGAGTTGAAGTTTCGTGGCGACTAGCTGCTTTCGAGCAAGATTCATCTTCGGTGTCATAATCGTTATAAGGCTGGTTCCTGACTTCTCAGTATTTAAAACCAGTTGAATTCCTGCGCTATAGTTATCGCGCCACTGAACGAGCCCATTCATAGGATGGTCGTCTGGACCGCGTCCAATCAAATCTGTATACCAATCAACGCTTCGCGCCATGTCGGACACGCATATAACGGCAAAAATTGCTCGAATATCCACACGTTGCTCCTCTAGCTCATGAGCTGGGGTTTTCGGACGTTCTGGATAAGGCACTATAACTTCTTGCTTGAGGTTATTTATTTTTTCACATCTAATTGGCGCTCGAGAATAACCCTTCTTCACCCTCATCAAGCTTAGGCTCATAGGGCACACCCTGAATCGCAGCAGTCACTTTGCCCCTAATCTCCTCGATCAGCTCGGGATGCTCCTCTAGGTAGGTCGACGCTTTCTCCTTGCCCTGCCCGATGGTCGCGCCCTCGTACTTATAGAACGAGCCCGACTTCTGCACCACGTCTAGGTCCGAGGCGATGTTGATCAGGTCGCCTAGCTTGTCGATGCCCCGCCCGAACATGATCTCCACCTCCGCCTCCTTAAAGGGTGGCGCGACCTTGTTCTTGGTGACTTTGACCCTCGTGCGGTTGCCGACTTTATCCACGCCACTCTTGACGTCCCCTTTACGCCGCACTTCCATCCGGACCGAGGAGTAGAACTTCAAGGCGCGTCCCCCAGGGGTGGTCTCCGGGTTGCCGTACAAGACGCCTATCTTCTCCCTGATCTGGTTGATGAAAATCGCTGTGGTGTGGCTTTTCGAGAGGACGCCCGTGAGTTTGCGCAACGCTTGGCTCATCAGTCTCGCTTGCAGTCCCACGTGCGAGTCGCCCATCTCCCCTTCGATCTCGGCTCTGGGAACCAGAGCAGCCACCGAGTCCACCACGATCACGTCCACCGCGCCGCTCCGCACCAGGAGTTCGGTAATCTCTAAAGCTTGTTCGCCGGTATCGGGTTGCGAGACTAAGAGTTCGTCGGTATCGACGCCTAGGGCTTTGGCGTAAGAAGGGTCCAAGGCGTGTTCGGCGTCGACGAAAGCAGCCACGCCGCCTTGCTTTTGCGCTTCGGCAACGATGTGTAGTGACAGCGTCGTTTTACCGCCCGACTCGGGTCCGTACACTTCGATGATCCTGCCTCTAGGCACGCCCCCTACGCCTAGGGCTAGGTCTACCGACATTGAGCCCGTCGAGATGACGCCCTGGGAAGTCAAGCTCCCCTCGTCGCCCAAGCGCATGACCGCGCCCTTGCCGAACTGTTTCTCGATCTGGGATAGGGTGGTGCTGAGTGCGCGTTCTCTTTCAGGGGTTAGGGTCATAATTGCCTCGTTTCCACTTAGATAACGAAGTATACCTTATTTTTTAAGGTAGTGTGGTGTTGTCGTTACACCTTCATGAACTGATTTGAGCGCCCTGCTTCAGGAGCATTTCACCATACACTGCCCGTGGTTTACGTCGCGTTTCCGTCTTCGCGGAGAGCGCTCGAGGAGATGTCCCGCCGAAAAACCTCTTTAGGCAACGCTTCGAAGAGGTCGCGATAGGTGCTTGGAATGTCGATATCTTGTAGGGTGAGAAAGCGCGCCTCCCTTTCGTCCTGGCTGCGCCGCCCCGCCACGAGGAAGCGGCATCCCGACGTTTGTAGGTGCTCTAACGCGCTCGCCATCTCCACTTCGCCGCCATAAAAACGCGGCGCGACCAGACGCGCCGCCGTATCCGCGCCGACGATGAACACACTTCCGGGAAAGAGGTCCGCCTTTTGCCCAAAGAGGGGCGTGCGAGTTAGGACAAGCGGCGCGTACGCGGCGAACTGCGCGGCGCGTCGTCTCGCTTCGGAGAGGTCGATGGGCGCTTTGTCCGCGTTGACAAGGGGGAGTTCGAAGTGCACCTCGCGCCCCAGATGGTGCGCGGCGGTTTGGGCGAGTTCTCGGTGTCCTTCGTGGAGCGGGTTGAACGAGCCGGAGAGAAGTGCGGTGCGAGGTGAGACTCCTTCTTGTCCGGTTTGCAAGCTTCCGTCCGGTAGGACGGCAACCCACGCCACTTCGCCCGAAAGCAAGGCTTGCAAGTCGGGTTCAGGCTCGAGATAGACCCGGGCACCCTCTTCGTTACCGGGATTCTGTAAGCCACATACCTCGGCAACAGCGCGGATGATGAGCCGACTCACGACCTCTTCTTCACCTTGGCGCGTGCGTTCACCCTTGGTCAGCGCGGGGGTGTAAAACGTGGTACCGAAGGTGTCGCGCACGGCAATGAAGGCGCGGTGCTCGCCGCGTTTGGGTCTGTCGGTGGCGATGCTCGCGGTGCAGCCCAGACCGAATACGGGTGCGCCGGGCGCGAGGGCTCGTGCCCTCGCGTACGCCCGCGCTGCCAGCGCTGCCGCCACGCGCTCTGAGGTGAACTGCTCCGGCTCGAAGCCTACCGCCTGGATGAGCGACGCCGCCGCGTAATGGTCGGTCGCTTCGAGCACTGTCCGCGACGAGCCGCCCACACTGTGCAACCAAGCGAGCGCCTGCGCCCCCGCGCCCGCAAACGAGAGGACCCCCAGATGCGGCGCGGCGTGGATGTCGGTAAGGAGCGACTGTAAATCGGTAGGCATGACCTCTATTATGCACCCTAAGGCTCATACCCCCCATTCTTTCAGCGAGCCGCTTCAACTTCTATAAGCCGCGACGCCTCCTCTGCGACGCTCAAAACGACCTGCGTAAAGTTCGTGACGACGGGATAGGGGGACGCCTGCTGGCTCACCAAGCCTAGCCAGGTGGTGTGGTGGTGCTCGAGCGTCCTGTACACAACGCCCGCCAACGGTGAACGCCGCGCCGAAGCGGGCAGCACCGACGCCCCGAGCCCACTCGCCACTAAGCTCACGATGGTTTGCAGATGAACCGCCTCTTGCACGATGTTGGGCGTGTGACCCTCCTCTGCAAACAGCGTCATGAGGTGCGCGTGCGCTCCCGGTACGAGGTGTTCGGGAAAGGAGATGAGCGGCACGTCAGCGAGGGCGGCTAACGTGACGGTTTCTTCTCCGGCGAGCGCATGTCCGGCGGGCAAGGCGACGAGCAGCGGCTCCTCCAGAACGTTCAGCGCACTGAGCCCGCCTGTATTCATCGGCAAGCGCACGAGCCCCACGTCAATGTCACCCCTCGAGAGCGCGGTGCGCTGTTCGGCGCTGGTGAGTTCGCGAAGATTGAGCGTCACGTCAGGGTACGCTTCGCGAAACTTTTGGAGCGCGAGCGGCAACAGGCTCAAAGCGGCGGAACTCACGAAGCCTATCGTCAAGTGACCGACCCGCCCCTGCGCCGCTCGTCCCACCGACACACGGGCATCTTCCGCCACCTCCAACACGCGCTTCGCCTTCTCTAAAAAGACCTCACCTGCAGGCGTGAGTTCGACGCTCCGGGTCGTCCGTTTGATAAGGTCGACGCCGAGTTCGTGCTCGAGCGCTTTCACCTGCGTACTTACAGGTGGCTGGCTGCGGTGGAGTTTCTGCGCCGCCCGCCCGAAGTGCTTCTCTTCGGCGACGGCGATGAAGTAGCGAAGCTGTTTGAGTTCCATATACGAAGATAACAATTATTTCGAGAAACGTATCAATCCGTGCCTTAAAAAACTATTGGACTTCTCTAATCAGACCTCTTAGAATGTGTGAAGGTTTGGAAGAATATGCGTCTCAAACGACCTTTCTTCACACTTCTCGAGGAGGCGTATAAAGTTTATGAAACATTACGATGTGATTGTGGTGGGCTGTGGCGGCATCGGGTCGGCGGCGCTCTACTGGCTCTCGAAGTCGGGCAGATCGGTCTTGGGCATCGAGCAGTTTAAGTTGGGACATAGCAGCGGCGGCTCGCAAGATCACTCGCGCATCATCCGCTTAGCGCAGCACCAAGAGGCGTACGCCGCGCTCGCCCCGCACGCTTACGAGGCGTGGTACGAGGCGGAGCGTGAGAGCAACCTTCAGGTCGTCCTCAAAACGGGCGGGCTCGTCATCGAAGACCCCGAAGGGCGCGACCCGGAGAAGGTCGGCTCGCGCAATATAAACGGGTATATGGAAGCGTTCGAAAAACAGGGCATCGACTTTGAACACTTCGACGCGGCGAGCGTGATGAAGCGCTGGCCGCAGTTTCATTTAAGAGGTCACGAACACGCCGTCTATCAGAAGGATTCGGGCATCGTGGACGCGGGCAAGGCGAACGCGGTGCATATCGCGCTAGCGAGGGCGAACGGCGTGGACCTCTTGAGCGAGACGCCCGTCACCTCGCTTCGTCCGGTGGGGAGCAGTGTTGAAGTCGTGACGGGCGAGCAGCGTTTTAGCGCTGACCACGTGGTGGTGACGAGCGGCGCGTGGACGAACCAGGTGGTGCGCGAGGCGGGTTTAGAACTTCCCCTCACCGTCACCCAAGAGCAAGTCACCTACTACGCGACGCCTAATTTGCGGGACTTCACGCCCGACAAGTTCCCCGTCTTCATGTGGCACGGACAGAGTAGCTTTTATGGCTTTCCTATCTACGGCGAAGTCGCCACGAAGCTGGGGCAACACATGGGCGGGCACGAGGTCACGGCGCAGACGCGCACCTTTACGCCCGACCCCGAGCGCAGAGCGCGGCAGCGTACCTTCCTCAGCCGAACGCTCCCCGGTTTTTTAGGACCCGAGCACTACACCAAGACCTGCCTCTACACCGTTCCACCCGACCAGCACTTCATCATCGACACGCTAGAGAGTGCGCCGCAGATTTCCGTGGCGATCGGCGCGGGGCACGCCTTTAAGTTCGCGGGGCTCCTCGGCAGGATTTTAGGCGAGTTGGCGCTCGAGGGCGGCACGCGCTATCCAATTCAGACCTTTAGCTTAGAGCGCCCTGCTTTGACCGATAAGACCTTCGAAAAGAGCTTTCACGCTTAATAGAATAGGGAATTTTACTGTGGATAAAGTTGTGAATAACGCCGTGAACCGTGCGGATACCTTAGCTGACCTCATCGCCACGCGCCGAGAGAATCACTCGCTACCTCGAGCCTTCTATTTAGACCCGGAGGTCTTTCAAGCCGACTTGGAACACGTCTTCCGCAGGAGCTGGCTCTTCGCCGGACACGCCTGTGAGGTCGCTAACCCCGGCGACTATCTACTCTTAGACCTCGCAGGCGAGTCCGTCATCCTCGTCCGCGACAGGTCGGGCAAGCTGCACGCGCACCTCAACGTGTGTCGGCACCGCGGCTCTAAAATCATCACGCACGGCGCACCTTGTGGTCACGCTAAGGCGCTCGTATGTCCCTATCACCAGTGGGCGTATAGGTTAGACGGAGAACTCGCCGGAGCGCGGCTCATGGGCGAGGGGTTCCAAAAGAGTGCGCATAGCCTCCGCTCCGTCCACGTGAGGGACTTGGCGGGGCTTCTCTTCGTGTGTTTGGCGGACACGCCACCCGACTTTAGCGCGGCGCACGCGGCGATTGCGCCGCAGTTAGCGCCTCACCGCTTAGACCGAACCAAAGTCATCCGCCGTCACCACTACGCGCTCAAGGCAAACTGGAAAACAGTCATCGAAAACAACCGCGAGTGCTACCACTGCTCCGTGACGCACCCCGAATTCTGTCTATCGAACTACGACTTAGGCTTGCCCGGCGACGCGCGGCAAGATGCGGCGTTTCAGCGGGAATTAAATGAAGCGTATGAACGCTGGGAAAGGATGGGCTTATCGCCGCAAGAGGTCTCCTTCCCCGACGGCTCCTGGTTCCGCGTCTCGCGCTATCCGCTCAAGGCGGGTTACTTGACCGAGAGCATGGACGGCGGGCTCACCGCACCCCTATTGGGCGACCTGACCGACGTAAACGTGGGCAGCTTGCGCCTGATCGGACTGCCGAACTTCTGGGCGCACGCCAACGCCGACTACGTGATGACCACGCGGCTCACGCCTGTCAACGCTGAGGTTACTCACGTCGACGTGGCGTTTTTGGTACGTGAGGACGCCGTAGAGGGCGACTACGACCCCGAAGCGGTGGAAAAGGTCTGGAAGGCGACGAGCGAAGAGGACTGGGAGCTGTGCGAGAACAACTTCGCGGGGTTGCGCTCGGCGTTTTATGAGCCGGGACCGCTCTCGCCACTGGAGGCGTCCGTAGAGGCGTTTTTCGGGTGGTACACGGCAAAACTCAGCCGCGGAACGCGCTTTCGGCTGAGCGACGCCGCGTAGCGAGGTTACTTAGGCTCCTCCAGAGCCTCCAAATTGTCCAAACGCGCTTCCGTTCCGGGGTGACTCGAGAGGAAGGTCGGCGCGTCTACGCCTTCTGTCAGTCGCGCTAAAATGTCGCGCAGCGGCTCCGTTCCCCAGCCCTTCGCCACCAGGTAGCGCCCCGCCACCTCGTCGGCTTCGCGCTCGAACGCCCTCGAGTAGCCCGACTCGACTAAAATCGCGGGCAAAGACGCCGCAACCGACGTTACCGACGCCACGTCGCCCACCAAAATCGACACCAACATGAAGACCCCCGCCCCCTGATAGAGACTTCTGAGCCCGTGCCGCTTTTCGACGTGCGCCACCTCATGCGCCAACACGCTGAGAATCTCGCGGTCATTCTCGGCAAGTTCGACGAGTTCGTCGGTCATAATAATGAGCCCCGAAGGGAGCGCGAAGGCGTTCGCGCCGAGTGCGCCGCCCGAGCGAAAGACGAGTTCGTAGGATAGCGCCGCCTCGGGCGCGGAGGCGGCTGCAAAGTCCGCGGTGAGCGCGCTGAACTGCCTCTGTAAGCCTCCAGCGCGTTCAGTACTCAGCGCCGAAGGCTCAAAAATCTCAGCGTCTAGGAGGTCGAACGATTTGCGGCTCACCCTTTCGGAGACTTCGGCGGGCGTGGCGTACGCCGCTTGCGTGGCTAAGAAAGGAATGCCGTAGAGCGTGAACGCACCCACGCTCGCGACCAACCCCACTAAACAGCCGAGCGCCAAGCGCCACCCGCTCTCCAAACGGTGTACGAAACGGAGCCCGCGCCTTTGGCCACTCGCCTCCTCTAGCGCTGCGAACGCCTCAACCTCGCGCGTTTCGCAGTGCGCGCCACCTGGTAAGGTGAGTCTGCGCTGTTCTTTGCCGAGCGGAGGCTCTAAGGTACAAGCCGCGAGAGGAACCTCGAGCCAGCCCATCCCTCCACTTACTTGCACGAACTCTCCGTCAAACGAGACCGTGACGGGATGCGCTTTAGAGCGCACCCCGTCGAAGTAGTGACCTGTAAATTCGCTTACGACAGCCCTGGAGGGAACATCTTGTTCAACCTCCGCCACGACCTCTTCAACCATGTAGACCTCAGTCACTAGAGACCTATTTCGATGTCGAAGGCGTCGGTGGCAACCTCGCCGAGCGAGCTTTCGTGCGTGCTCTCGTCCGCGATGAAGTTATCGAGGTCGTCTTTGCGCATCACCACCGCCAGATTCGAAACGACGTAGCGCGTGCGCCGCACCTTCGCCCAAGGAATGAGGAGTCCTGCAGAAACGACAATAGCGAGGAGATTGGTCAGACGAATCCAAGCCGAGGGTCCGACTTCTAGCGTACTTTTCAAGGAGACGTTGCCCAACTGGGTCTCTTCCCAGCAGTAGTTGGTGATGCTCACGTAGATGTACTCTTGAATCAAGAGGAAAAGAGGTACGACGATTAGGTAGATAAGGGCGAGAGACGCGCCGTAGTTGCCGAAGGGCTCCGTCAACGCGCCTGCACCAAACGTCAGGAGCGCGAAGGCAGCAGCGCCCATGAGCGCAGCGAGAAGGTAGACTTTGAAAAACTTGCCTGGACCGCCGTGAAACTTGCTGCGTGTCGTCCCGAAAGCGAAGCGACCCAAGGCGTATTCCTTTTGCCGAGACATCATGTAGGGAAAAAGAAGCCCGAGCGTAAAGGGAAGCAAAAAGGGCAAGCCGAGGAACACGCGGTAGCTCTCGCCGAGCGTACCGTGAAAGTGAAAGCGGATGTTTCGGTACGAAGAGTAGCGCGTACGAAAGCGAAGCGACTGAAAGATTAAGAAGGGGAAAACTAGATAAAACACCCCTACAACAACGAGGTTCCATTCGGGCGCAAACGAGCCTGTGAAGTAGTAGAGCCCCAAGCCTGCTGCTACGATAAGGTTGCCTTTAAGGATGTTGACGGGGTTTGCCAAGTAATCGAACGAATGCCCAGCCAGACGTGTGTGCGCGTAAAAATACTGCCGCGTGCGCACCTTCGCCCAAGCGTTGTAGATGCCCAGCGTGACGATGGTTAGAAAAACGTTGACGATCCAGATACGAAAAAATTCGTCCGCCGTGCCCGTAAAGGTAAGGGGGTGGGTTCCTGGTGGGGCTTCGGAGCGCGTCGGCTGCTCCGTCTGCGTTAAAATCCGCTGAGCGCCGCGAACCTGCTGAGCGTAGCGGTAGCCCCGACCGGACGGTTGAGAGATAGTTGACTGCGCGTATTGAGGCGCGACGCCGCACTCGAGACACGCGGCCCCAGCTCCTGTAGACGTAACCGTTGCCGCAAGCGGCTCACCACACTGTTGACATACCATAGAGTACTCCTCGCGGTAGTTTTAGGAGAATCGTTACGGCTTCCCCCAAATCATGGAGCAAGGTAGCACTGAAGCTCTGACACAATTCTTACGCGCTTGAATCGACTCGAGTTTCGTAGCGTTTCACGTTTCATTGCTACAGCAATGAAACGTGCGAGCGGATGCGTTCACGAAGTCGGACGAAGTCTTGAAGAAATAGACGCAATCAGTTAGTGCAGCGAAGCGTGGAAGTGCTAGCGTAAAAATGCAGAGGCTCGTTTTGACCACGACGCTTCACCATCGGCGACGAAATCGGTGAGGTTTTATACAGATTCCGTTTAATTCCCTATCACCGAGAAAAGCGCTCGATGATAGTCCATACACTCCATCCGTATCTCTGTTCCTACTCGCATCCGCTCGGATTGATTCGCGCATGTTAGCGAATCAATCGGAATTGGTTTTACAGGCTAATACGAGGTTGCATGGCTTTGTTTGCAAACAAAGCCATGCAACCTCGTATTAGAGGACTGATGCGGTTCTCGAACAATTCTTATGGGAATTGCCTGGAAACTGTATCAGTCGGGACGGCTCTCCATAAGGTCTTCGATCTCCTCCAGAATAGCAGGGTCTTCAATTGTCGAAGGTGTAGCGTAGTCTTCCCCTTTGGCAATCTGGCGCAGGGTGCGGCGCAAAATCTTGCCCGAGCGGGTTTTGGGCAAGCGCTTGACGATGATCGTCCTATCGTATGATGCAATCGCCCCGACCTCGTCGCGGATATTTTGCCTCAAGGTCGCGTGAAGCTGCGCCGCGTCAACGTCCGCGCCGTCTTTAAGCACGGCTAAACCGATAGGCACTTCCCCTTTGAGTTCGTCGGGGACGCCGACGACTGCGCACTCCGCCACCGCCGAATGCGCGCCCACGACCTCTTCTATCTCTCCGGTCGATAAGCGGTGTCCGGCGACGTTGATCACATCATCGATTCGTCCCATCACGAATACATAACCGTCCGCGTCGAAGTAGCCGCCGTCGCCGGTGAGGTAATAGCCGGGGAAAAAGGTCATATAGCTCTCTTCGAACCGCTCGAAGCTGTCCCACACGGTGGGCAGACAGCTCGGCGGCAGAGGGCGCTTGACGACGACGTAGCCGTCCTTGCCGGGGGGCAACTCGCTGCCGTCCTCCCCTAAAATTTGAACGTCGTAGCCGGGCGCGGGAAAGGTCGCGGAGCCCGGCTTGACGGGCGCGGGCTCGATACCTATCGGGTTGCAGCAAATAGCCCAGCCCGTCTCGGTCTGCCACCAGTGGTCATAGACGGGTCTGCCCGTAACCTTGGTGATCCACTCAAAGGTCGGCGGGTCGAGACGTTCGCCCGCTAAGAAGACAGTTTCGAGCGAGCTGATGTCGTAGTTTTGCAGCGATTCAGCTTTAGGGTCCACCTTTTTGATCGCCCGAAACGCGGTCGGCGCGGTGAAGAGCGCTTTGACCTTGTGCTGCTCTATCACGCGCCAGAACGCGCCCGCGCCAGGTGTATTGACGGGTTTGCCCTCATAGAGCACCGTGGTGCAGCCCGTGATGAGCGGCGCGTAGACGATGTAGGAGTGCCCGACCACCCAGCCGACGTCCGAGGCGGCCCAGTACACGTCGCCGGGCTGCACATCGTAAACGAGGTCCATGCTGTAGCGCAGCGCCACCGCGTGACCGCCGTGGTCGCGCACGACCCCTTTAGGTTGACCTGTCGTGCCGGAGGTGTAGAGGATGTACAAGGGGTCGGTCGCTTTGACGCTCACGCAGCCTACGGGCTCGGCGTTGGCGACTTGTGCGTGCCACCCCAAGTCGCGTCCCTCGGTAAGCTCGCATTCGCTCTCAGGGCGCTGCAAGATAACGCAGTGCTCGGGCGCGTGGCTCGCCTCTTTTAGCGCCGCGTCGAGCAGGGGTTTATAGGAGATGATCCGGTCCACCTCGATGCCGCACGACGCTGACAGCATGACTTTAGGTTGAGCGTCATCGATTCGCACCGCTAATTCGTGCGCGGCGAAGCCGCCGAAGACGACCGAATGAACTGCCCCCAAGCGCGCACACGCCAGCATCGCCATGACCGCTTCGGGCACCATCGGCATGTAGATGACGACGCGGTCGCCCTTACCCACACCTAGAGCGGCGAGCATCCCCGCGACCTTAGCGACCTCATCTCGCAACCTCTCGAAGCTGTACGTCTGAATAACCGGACCCTCGCCCCGCTGCATCCCGACCACGGGCGAGTCGTAGATGAGCGCCGCCTGGTCGCCGCGTCCACTTTCGACGTGATGGTCGAGCGCGAGGTAGCAGGTGTTCAGCTCGCCGTCCGCAAACCAGCGGTCTGCGCCGTTGTCGTCCGTACTGTGACCTTGGCTTGGCTTTGTGTACCAAGAAATCGCCTCAGCTTTCTCCAACCAAAAGCCGCTCGGGTCGTCAAGCGAACGCTGAAACTCGCTCTCGTAGCTCATCGAAGTCCTCCTAAAATCACTATATTTTTGACGTGCCGTTAGGGTAGCACACTTTAGGGGACGACTAACATGTCTACAAACTCATTGACGGGTGTTGCCTCGAGCTTTTCCTGGTCGTCACAGCGTGCTTGAATCGCCTGGGCACGCGGTTCGGGGAAGCGGGTTCGCAAGTTCTGGTAGAACTTCTCCTCGAGCTTAGGGA
The DNA here is from genome assembly GCA_965213925.1 of Trueperaceae bacterium. Classification (GTDB taxonomy): domain Bacteria; phylum Deinococcota; class Deinococci; order Deinococcales; family Trueperaceae; genus CBDBZX01. The sequence goes on along the minus strand of OZ243927.1, from coordinate 1,373,292 downwards.
TGCCTTCGTCGCGGCGGCGGCGGTGTCCGATGGGGTACGCCACCTCGACGCGCTCGCTGCTCGAGCCGTCCTTAAAGTGAAGCTGCACGGCGTTCGCGATCGAGCGTTTGTCCTCTTCAAAGTATTCGCGGCTGTAGCGCTCGTCCTCGACGACCTCCATCTTGTCCCGTAGCGCGTCGATGCGCGGGTCGCCCTCGTGAAAACTGTCTTCGTAGTGCTCGGCTACCAAATTTCCGTAGAGAAGCGCAACCGCCACCATGTACTGCAGCGCGTGGTCGCGGTCGGCGGGGTTATTAAGCGGACCCGTTTTCGAGATGATCCGGATCGCCGACTCGTGCGTGGTGAGCGTGATCGTTTCGATGTCGTCCAGGCGCTCCACCACCACCGGATGGAGGTCCACCGCCGCCTCGACCGCCGTTTGCGCGTGGAATTCGGCGGGGTAGGAAATTTTGAAGAGGACGTTCTCCATGACGTAGCTCTCTAAAGGCCGCGCCAGCTCGAACGTCTTGCCCTCAAACAGCACGTCGTAAAAGCCCCAGTTCTTCGCCCGCAGCACCGAAGGAAGCCCCATCTCGCCCTTTATAGTGATCAGCGCGAGGCGCACCGCGCGGGCGGTGGCGTCGCCGGCAGCCCAGGACTTTCTCGAGCCCGCGTTAGGCGCGTGGCGGTAGGTGCGTAACGCTTGCCCGTCGACCCAAGCCTGCGACAGCGCGTCCACGATCGTCGCCTCGTCGCCGCCCAAAAGCCTTGTCACCACGGCGGTCGAGGCGACTTTTACGAGGACGACGTGGTCTAAGCCGACGCGGTTAAAGCTGTTCTCCAGCGCCAGCACGCCCTGAATCTCATGCGCTTTGATCATGGCGGTGAGCACGTCGCGCATCATCAAGGGCTCCTTGCTTTCAGCGACCGCCCGACGCGACAGAAAGTCCGCTACCATTAAAATCCCACCTAGATTGTCGGACGGATGCCCCCACTCGGCCGCCAGCCAGGTGTCGTTATAGTCCAGCCAGCGAACCATCGCGCCGAGGTCAAAGGCCGCCTTGATGGGGTCGAGCTGAAAGGCGGTGCCGGGGACTTTCGCGCCGTTGGGCACCACCGTTCCCGGCACGATAGGTCCTAGATGCTTCGTACATTCGGGGAAGCGGAGCGCCAAGAAGCCGCAGCCCAGCGTGTCCATCAAGCAGTGCCGGGCTGTGCGGTAAGCTTCGCCGCTACTGATCTCTGCGTTCGCGGCGTAGTCGGCGAGCGTCACGAGAATCTCGTCGGATTGCGGGCGTTCGTTAAGGTCGGCGTTGGGACTCATCCGCGTCTCCTACCGCTGCCCTAATGGGACGAAGTCGCGCAGGTCGGGACCGACATAAGAGGCGCTCGGGCGGATCAGCTTGTTGTTCGCCCGCTGCTCCATCACGTGCGCGACCCACCCGCTCAGGCGCGAGCAGACGAAAATAGGCGTAAAGAGTTCCGTGGGAATGTCCAGGTAGTGATACGCCAGCGCGTGGTAGAAGTCGGTATTGGGAAACAGCCCCCGCTCGCGGTCCATGACCGCTTCGACCCGCTCGGCGATCGGGAAGAGCGTCTCATCACCGGCTCGCTCGGCAAGCTTTTTAGCCTGTTCCTTGATGATGGCGTGGCGCGGGTCGGACGACGTGTAGACCGCGTGTCCGAAGCCTGGCACCTTCTCTTTGCGCTCGAGCCTTCCCAACACCGCCTCCTCCGCCTCGTCTGGGCTCCCAAAATCGGCGAGCATCGCCATCGCCGCTTCGTTTGCGCCGCCATGCAGCGGACCGCGTAGCGCCCCGATAGCCCCCGCGACTGCCGAATACATGTCCGACAGGGTCGAGGCGATGATGCGCCCCGTAAAGGTCGAGGCGTTGAACTCGTGCTCGGCGTAGAGGACCAGCGAAGCGTTGAGGACCTGCACGGCGAGGTCGTCGGCGCTCTCGCCGTAGAGCAGCTCGAGAAAGTGTCCCGCCAACGTGTCACTGTCCGTCACCGTATCTACGCGCTCACCGCGCTGCGCGAAACCATACCAGTAGAAAAGGAACGAGGGCATCACCCCTAAAAGACGCTCCGCCACCCCCTGTTGCTCGGCGAAGTCGGTCTCGGGTTCCGCGGAGCCGAGCGCCGACACGCCGGAGCGCAGGACGTCCATCGGGTGGGCGTCGGCGGGAAGCTGCTCGAGGACGGTGCGCACCAACTCGGGCACGCCTCGGTGGTCCTGCAAACGTTCCTTAAACGCACTCAGCGCCTCCCGGTCCGGCAACTCGCCCTCGATGAGCAGGTACGCGACCTCTTCGAACAGCGCACCCTTCGCCAAGCTCTGGATGTCGTACCCCCGGTAGGTCAGACCTGTTCCCTCTTTGCCTACTGTGCAGAGCGCCGTCTCCCCGGCGACCTGTCCCTTCAGCCCTGCCACGCTGGTTCCTCCTCCGCGAAGAGTTCGTCCAGTTTCCGTTCGTACGCCTCGTAGTCCAGATAGTCGTAGAGTTCCTCGCGGGTCTGCATGTTTTCAACGACGGCCCTTTGGTCGCCTTCGTCCAGGATGCTCCTGTACACGCGCTCAGCCGCGCGGTTCATGGCGCGAAAGGCGCTGAGCGGGTAGAGCATCAGCTTGACGCCGACCTCAGCTAGCTCCGCGCGGTTAAAAAGCGGCGTTTTGCCGAACTCGGTCAGGTTGGCCATAACAGGAATTTTGGCGGCTTCGGCGAACCTCCCGTACTGCTCCAACGTCTCTATCGCCTCGGGGAAGACCATGTCCGCGCCCGCCTCGGCGCAGGCGACGGCGCGTTCAATCGCCGCGTCCATCCCCTCGACGGCGAGCGCGTCGGTGCGGGCCATGATCACGAAGCTGTCGTCGGTCTTGGCGTCCACGGCAGCCTTGACGCGGTTCACCATCTCCTCTAAGGGGACGATGGCTTTATTCGGGCGGTGTCCGCAGCGTTTTTGCAACACTTGGTCCTCGATGTGCACGCCCGCCACCTCCGCTTTGATGGCCTCTTTCACGGTGCGGGCGATGCTGAACGCGCCGCCAAAGCCCGTGTCGATGTCAATGAGTAGGGGCAACTCGCTCGCGGAGGTGATGCGCCGCGCGTCCTCGAGCACGTCGTGCATCGTCGTGACGCCTAAGTCTGGTAGACCGTGTGAGGCGTTCGCCACCCCGCCACCCGACAGATAGATTGCCTTATGTCCGATGCGCTCCGCCATGAGCGCGGCGTAGGCGTGGACCGTCCCGACGACGGGCAGCGGCGCGTGCGCCTCGACCGCCTCACGAAAGCGTTCACCTGGTCGTTTCATCTTTTTCCCCTTTCTTCTCAACGTGCCGATGATCAGTGTGTCAGCATTCTAGGTCTTCCTGACGAATTGAAGTGCTGTGTACGAAGTTTTGGCGAAGCGTACACGCTGAATTGCGGTACGTTCCGGCAAAGGAAAACGAACTTTTAGGGTGTGATGACAAAAGTTCGTTTCCTGTTCTCGTCAAGCACGGCGGTAATCTGCTATCCTGTCCCAACCAGATAACGTGCAGAACAAAACAAGGTAGCTAATGATTCATGAGGAGGCAGAGATGGCGCAAGGACGCGAAGTGGTCGTGGTGAGCGGAGTCCGCACGGCAGTGGGCGGTTACGGCGGGATGCTCAAGGACAAAAATCCTAGCGATTTAGCCGCGCAGGTGACGAAGGAAGCGGTGAAACGCAGTGGGTTAGAGCCCAGCACTATAGGGCACGTCGTCTTCGGTAACGTCATCCACACCGCGCCCAAAGACATGTACCTAGCGCGCGTCGCCGCTGTGGACGGCGGCTTGCCCCACGCGACGCCCGCGTTTACCCTCAACCGGCTCTGCGGCAGCGGCATGAACGCGATCGTCTCGGCGGCGCAGCTCGTGATGTTGGGCGACTGTGACGCGGTGGTGGCGGGCGGCGCAGAGGTCATGAGCAGCGGCGGGTACTGGCTGCCGAGCCTGCGCTGGGGCAAGCGCATGGGCGACGCGAAAGTGCTTGACGCCACGACTGGGGCACTCACCGACCCCTTTCACGACTGTCACATGGGCATGACCGCGGAGAACCTCGCTGCGAAGTACGACATCAGCCGCGAGGAGCAAGACGAGCTGGCGGTCGAGAGCCACCGCCGCGCCGCCAAAGCCACCGAAGAAGGTCTCTTCAAGTCGCAAATTCTGCCCGTCGAGGTCAAGCAGAAGCGCGACACGGTCACGTTCGACACCGACGAGCACGTGCGCTCCGACGCCTCGCCCGAAGGGATGGCGAAACTGAAACCCGTTTTCGACAAAGAGGGCACCGTCACCGCGGGCAACGCGGCTGGACTCAACGACGCCGCGTCCGCGGTTGTCATGATGGAGGCTGAAGCCGCGAAGGCGCAGGGCGTGAAGCCGACGGCGCGGCTTGTCGACTACGCCTTCGCCGGGGTGGACCCGAAATACATGGGCATCGGTCCGGTGCCGGTCATCAAGGAACTGCTCGAGAAAACCGGGCTCAGCAAGGATGATTTGGACGTGATCGAACTCAACGAAGCTTTCGCCGCGCAAGCGCTCGCTGTCATCAAAGAACTCGACTTGCCGGTGGAGCGCACCAACCCGAACGGCAGCGGCATCTCGCTGGGTCACCCCATCGGCGCGACGGGCTGTCTGATCACGGTGAAAGCGCTGTATGAACTCGAGCGTATAGACGGGCGCTACGCTTTGGTGACGATGTGCATCGGCGGTGGGCAGGGCATCGGGGCGATTTTCGAAAGGATGGAGCGTTAATGCCGTCAAACGTTCGCCGTAACTCGCGACCCGAGTTCTACCTCTTCGCCACTACCCAAACCCGCTCCTCGTCCTCTTCTGCTGGCTCTCCCGTTGGATAGGTCACGATCTCAACCTCTACAAACCCTGCTTGCGCGAGCAACCTTCTAAGCTCCGGCGGGTCGTACGCGCGCTCGACATGCACCTCGACAAAAGCGCGTCCGTTCCGCTCGCAAAACGCCGTCACGGTGCCGATGCCCGTGGTCTCATCAAAGGTGTGATCCCAACTGTAATGCACCTCGTCCACCCACCCTTCGGCGCGTCCGCTCTCCCAGAGGTCGCGCAAGCCGACGGTGGTGTTGACGTCGAAGATGAAAAGACCACCGGGCGTGAGGTGACGGTACACGCGCTCGGCGGTGCGCAAGAGGTCGCGGGGCTCGAGCAAATTATTCAGCGAATCAAAAACAGAGATCACCAGGTCAAAGGTTTCGTCAAACTCGAAAGAGGTAAAGTCGCCCTCTACGAAGCACACAGGGGGCAGTTTGTCGCGAGCGACGCGGAGCATTTCGGGCGAGGCGTCGAGCCCGGTTATGTGGAAGCCCCTCGAGAAAAAAGGAAACGTTGAATTCCCCGTGCCGCAGCCCAAATCTAAAACCTTGTGCCCGCTCCAACCAACTCTGTCAGCCTCGCGTAAGATAAAGTCGGTCCAGCCTTCGTAGTGCACGTCGCCCATAATGGCGTCGTAGACGTTGGCTAGGAGGCTAAAGGGTCTGATCACGGGCATAGCGACCAGTATAGCGGCTCGAATACGCCGGGCTTGTTGAGTAGATACGAAGGGATCAAGGCTGACGTTGGCGTTCTGCCAGCCCTTTCACCCTTTTAGAGGATGTCTGGAGATGACGTAGCACTGACGCGTTGTTTTATTGAACAGTCTCGCTGAGACGCTCCAAAGCCTCGAGCGCAGGCTCGAAGGTCGGGTCGGCGGCTAAAGCGGCGTCGTAGTTCGCGGCGGCTTCTTGTGGCTCGCCGAGCGCCTCGTACGCCTCGCCCAAGCCGTAAAACGCTTCGACGTAGGCGGGCGAGGGGAGCGTGTCGCCCGCGCCGTCCGCTAAGCTAACGCTATCTAGGACGTTCAGGGCGCTGTTCCACACCTCAATAGACGCTTCATAGTCGCCCCTAAGTGCCAGAAGCCTGGCGCGGTGGAGGTGAGGCCAGGGCGCGGTTTCGCCCTCGGGCGTTTCAGCCGCAGCTTTGTACGCACTCAGCGCTCTGGCGAAGTCGCCCGCTTGCCACGCGACGCGCCCCAAGTCCATCGCGACCTCGTAGCTAGGCGTCTGCGCGAAGGTCGTCTCTAGCAGGACCTGTGCTCTTACGAGGTCGCCGCTCGAGGCGGCGATGAGCGCCTCTAGCTGGACGTAGTCGCCCCCAAATTCGTCCGCTGGTATCTCTGCTTAAGTTGCGCTTCGGCGGTGGCGAGGTCGCCCGTGAGGTAGAGCGCTTTGGCGTAGAGGTAGTGCGCTTCGGCGCTCTCCGGTAGCGCCCGCACGAGTTCGGGTCCTTCGACCTGAGCCGCGAGCGCGTAAAGCCCCTCTTGGAGCAGCGCGCGCATCTCCTCTAAAGGCGCTGCAGGTTGTCCGAACGCCAGAGGCGCTGCGCAAAGAAGGATAAGCCCGACCAAGCGCTGTTTAGACCGGTGCCTCATGGTGGTTATTCTAGCGTTTTTAGGTGAGCGTGGCTGTTTCAGCCCCGCAACGCTTCGTCGAGCCACAAAAGCCCGCGCGCCGCCCTCTCTTGAAGCGCGTCTATTGCTGCAGACGCTGTTTCCGCCGGGGCGGTGACGCGCGCTACGATTTCATCCAGCGCGAGCGGCACCCGGTACGCATTTGCGCTCGCCTCTTCCGCGAACGCGGCGACCTTGGGGTCGTAGACGACGGCGCTAAAAGGGCGCTTGGCGACGGCCGCAAAGACGAGCCCGTGCAGCCGCGCCGAGACGACGTGCGTCGCGCCCGCGACGGTGCTAACAGCGGCGCTCGGCGTGTCCGCGCGCCAGAGAGCGAGTTCGGGCACCGCTTCTTTAAGGCTCTTGAGGGGCGCGTCGTCTTGGTCCGGCTGAATCGCCATGCCTGCTAAAGGTACGCTCCTTGACCCGCAGCGCTTTAGCTAAGGCGATGAGTGACTCGGTGATTTCGGGGTAGCCCCCCCTCGGGATGAGCAGTACAGGCGGGGTGAGGCTCACCGTCGTCGTGCCCCTGGGCTCCGGGAGGAGCAGGGCCGCGTCCGCCACCAACTCGGCGCTGATGCCCAGCGAGGCGAGGAGACGCTGCGACGCGCCGTCGCGCACGGCGACGGGAAGACCTGTCAGGGTGCGCTTCACGGCGCGCGCTCCAGCCGGGGAGAGGGGTCCGACGGACTGAGCGTAGACGACCGGGCGCTTGCCGAGCGCTTTGGCGAGGCGGAGGATGCCCAAGTAGTAACGCAAGCTGCGCGCGCTCGTCCTGTCTTGCAAGAGCCCGCCGCCGCCCGAGACGACCGCGTCGCTCTGCATTAATGCGGGCACGAGACCTTGGTAGCGCGTCACCGCCTCGACGCCGTGGAGCGCCCTCGTCTTATCGGGCTTGTTAGACAGGACGACGAGGTGGTGCCCCTGCGCCCGGAGACCTGCGACTAAGCCGCTCAAGATCGCCTCATCGCCCAAGTTGCCGAAGCCGTAATAGCCGCTAAGAAGGACGTTCATCGCCACGTCCTAAGCCTGCGGCGCGCGCCGCGCGTTGCCGAGCCAGCGCTTGACGCCGCCCGTAGCGAGTCGGGCGAGCGGTACGAGGAGAAGGCCGATCACGAGCCCCAGGGCGAGGGCGACGAGGGTGCGCTCCAAAGAGACCAGGAGCGGCGTGTGATAGTGGCTAAACGAGTTGACGATGCTCGCTTGCGCCACCACGCCGCCCGTGAGGAGCAGCCCCCGGAGCCAAGCCGCCCAGCCGCCGTTCGTGAGCGCGACGACGGCGAGCGGATGCCCCAAGAGTTCTTTGAAGCGGGGTCTGGCGAAGTACTCGGATAACAGCTCGCGCAGCCCCAACTCCGCGCTGCTCGCGCCGACAACGGGGAAGTTGCCGCGCCGGAGCAGAACGAGCGCGAGCGCCGCGAGCCCGAAGAAGACGATCGCGACGTCGCCTAAGCGAACCGGGTAGCGCCAGAAGTCGGTGACCCATTTCGCGGGCGGGCGGTAGCGCAGGGCGTAGTGAAACAAGAAGAGCGCGGGCGGCACGACGAGCGTCGCGGCGACGCCCGCAAAGGGCGTAATGGCGAGCATCGCCTCGCGGTCGCTGCCGACCGCCGCTAGGAGCACCGCGCCTGCGAGTGAGATCAGCGTAGCGAGACCCAAGCTCGAGAGCTTCTCGGGCAGGAGCCCGTAACCTAAGACCGGAAAAGCGAGCGCGGCGGCGAGCGCGAGCGCGTCCCAGTCCGCGCCGCCCGCGAGGATGCCGAGTGAAGACACAGACACGGCGACGACGACGCCCCACACGCCCGGATACATCAGCGCTAAGAGGGCGAGCCCGGCGAGAACGCCGGCGGCGCTCAAGGCGCGCAAGAGGGGGACGGTGTCGTACTCGAGCCGCGCCACCTCCCCGACGCGGTAGCCTTCCGCCTCCAGGGAGGTGCGCAGCCCGCGCACCAGACGCTCGGTATTCTCGACCATGTCGCCTACAGTCTCTTCGGTGTAAGGGCGCACGTAGAGCAGCCGCGCCCCGCGCTCGTTGGTCGCCAGCACGTACTTACCGACCACGACCTCGGGCTCTAAGGTGTTGAGCCAGTCCTGGTTGATGCCGAAAACGCGCGCCACCGGCACCTTGCCCGCGAGCTGCGCCATGCCCGCTTGCTCCACCCCTTCGATGACGCCCGTGAGGTAGTCCTGCGAAGCGGCGACCGTCTCGGAGAGCGCGTTGGGGTTGCCCGCGACCTCTAGCGCGCCGTGGATGAGGTAGTTCGCCTCGTCTGGAAAATCCGTGCCCACGTCCTGTAGGCCCGGATAGTTGTAGGGGCGGTACGCGATGTCCCAACCTGCCTGGGCATAACGTTCGATCTTTTGGCGGTTCGGTCCCGCCGGGCGCTCCTCGCCTTCACCGTCGCCGGGGTCAGGGTAGGCGTACCAGGTCGCGTTGCCTAAAGAAATCTCTTGAGGCTGCGGGGTATTTTTAGCGAGGGTGTCTTCTAAAGCGCCCTCGTCTAACGCCGTCACCAGCACGCTGTTCGCGGGCACGCTGGCGTCGCCTTCCGTCAGCACCTCTTCGGCCCTCGCCGCGTTTCCTGACAGCAGCGCCACGCTGCCACGCGCCGCGAGCGTCTCGAACGTCTCCTCGTAGAGCGCCACGCCGTTGAGCCCCGCCTCGCGGTAGCGACTGGCTAACTCGAACGAGGTCGTGCCTAAAAACGCGGCTTGTTCGCCTAAAGCTTGCTCGTCCATCAGCAAGGTGACGGACGTGCTCCCGCCTTCGACGCGGACACGGTTATACGCCAGAATAAGTCCGGGAATCAGGCTTAATAAAACGACGAGCCATAGCAGGCGCTGCAAGCGTTCGGGGCGTTTCACGGTTTCCGGCTGCAAAAAACGGGGTATTGAGGGAGCCGATGCGTCATCAGGAGGATTCTACACGCTTTACGCTCGGTCTTGCACCCTGTTTTTCACGTCAGGTCGCCCGGAGGTAGCATTGCGCTGCGTCTACCCCTCAGGCACGTTGCTCGACGACACTGCTCACGAACGCGCTCAGCACCTCCAAGGCGACCCGGTTTTTACCCCCTTCGGGGATGATGAGGTCGGCGTGCTGCTTGGTCGGCTCTACGAAGAGGTCGTGCATCGGCTTCACCGAGCGGCGGTACTGGTCGATGACGCTCTGCGCGCTCCGCCCGCGCTCGCGTACATCGCGCTCCAAGCGGCGGATAAAGCGTTCGTCGGGCGGCGCGTCCACGAAGATGCTCAGGGAAAAGCGCTCGCGCAGTGCAGGCTCGTGCAGCACGAGAACGCCTTCGACGACCATCACGGGGGCGGGCTCTAGTCTCACGGTGTCCGCCGAGCGGTCGTACTGCGAGAAGTCGTAGACGGGCTGCTCGATAGTCTCGCCGCGCAAGAGGGCGTCAATTTGCTCGACCAACAGCGCGGTGTCGAACGCGCTCGGCTCGTCGTAGTTGGTGCGCTGCCGCGCCTCAAAGGGGAGGTCGGGGAGCGCGTGGTAGTAGGCGTCTTGCGGCAGGGTGACGACGCGCTCCGCCCCGGCTGCTTGCGCGATGGCGGCGCTCACCGTCGTTTTGCCCGAGCCCGTGCCGCCCGCGAGCCCGATGACGAGAGGTTTTTTAGGGGGCACGACGAGGAGACCTTACTCCGCGTTGACGGACTCGAGTAACCCCACCGTCCGAGCTTCGCGGTACGTGACCGCCGCTCCGATAAAACCCCTGAAAGGCGGACTCGCCCGCATGAGCCGCGTGTTGAATTCGGGGTGAGACTGTAGCCCCAGAAAGAAGGGATGCCCGGCAAGCTCGACCGCCTCGACGAGCCCCGCGCCGCGCCCGCTCATTCCGGGCGTCACACCTGAGATGGTCAGCCCCGCGTCCTTGAGCCTTTCGACGTAAGCGGGGTTGACCTCGTAGCGGTGGCGGTGGCGCTCGAATGCGACGTCCTGGTTCAAAAGAGGCGCGTAGAGCCCCTCCAGGAGCGTGTCCCGCGCGACCTGCATAGGCCAGTCGCCTAAGCGCATGGTGCCGCCCAAGCCCGCGACCTCGAGCTGTTCCGGCATGAGCCCGACCACCGGATGCGGCGTGTACGTGTCGAACTCGGTCGAGTTCGCGCCCTCCAAGCCCGCCTCGTTGCGCGCAAATTCGATCACCGCGACCTGCATCCCCAAGCAGATGCCCAGATACGGCACGCCGTTCGTGCGGGCGTAACCTGCCGCCAAGACCTTCCCTTCGATGCCGCGCACGCCGAAGCCGCCCGGCACGAGGACGCCGTCTAAGTCGTCCAGCACCTCTAACTGCCGCTCCAAGAGGTCTTCCGCGTTGACCCAGCGCAGCGAGACGCGCGCGTGGTTGGCGATGCCCGCGTGTTTGAGAGCTTCCATGAGGCTCAAGTAAGCGTCGGGCATGGCGACGTACTTGCCGACTACACCGATCGTGACCTCTTTCTCAGGGTGGCGCAAAACCTTGACCGCCTCGCGCCAGGCGCGAAGCTCCGGGGTGACTTTCTCCAAGGAGAGCCTGCGCTCGATGAAGCGCCCGATGCCCTGCTGCTCCAAAATCTCAGGCACCGCGTAGACGTGGTCGGCGTCGTGGGAGTTGAACACGTCTCTCGCTTCGACGTTCGTAAAGAGCGCAATCTTGCTGCGCACGGTTTCGGGGACGGGGCTCGCCGAGCGTAGGATAATACCGTCGGGCTGAATGCCCACGCCGCGCAGGGTCGCTACGGAGTGCTGCGTCGGTTTGGTCTTGAATTCCTCGCTCGTGCCGAGGTAAGGGAGCAGGGTCACGTGAAAATAGAGCGTGCTCTCGCGACCCTCTTCGAAGCGCATTTGGCGAATCGCCTCTAAAAAAGGTAACGACTCAATGTCGCCCACTGTGCCGCCCACCTCGACCAAGACGAGTTCCGCACTCGCTTTCTTACCCGCCTCACGGATGCGCTCTTTGATCTCGTCCGTGACGTGCGGGATGACCTGGACGGTCTGCGAGAGGTACTCGCCGCGCCGCTCCTTTTCGATGACGCTCTGATAGACCTGCCCCGTGGTGACGTTGTTGCCGCGCCCTAAACTTATATCCAAAAAGCGCTCGTACGTGCCGATGTCTAAGTCGGTCTCAGCGCCGTCCGAGGTCACGAAGACCTCGCCGTGCTCGTAAGGGCGCATGGTACCTGCGTCCACGTTGATATAGGGGTCTATCTTAACCGCCGTGACGCGGTAGCCTCTGGCGCGCAAAAGTGCGCCGATGCTGGATGTCGCGATGCCCTTGCCCAAGCTCGAGACGACGCCGCCCGTGATGAAGATGTAGTTCGTTTGCATAAAGCCATCCTCTCCGGGGTTTCATGCTACCACGCTGGAGAGGTGCAAAGAGAAGGGGCGGCTTTTGGGGCCGCCCCACTCTCTTGATTCAATACAAACTTAGGTCTACACCTCCACTAAGAATTGCAGGCGCGTTGCGAAAGTCGCTCGTTTCGGGCTAGACGGAGACACCCCTCTCCCTTAGCGTTTCGATGTCATCGAAAGCTTGATCGCTGAGCGGGTTGTCATTCAAGTTGACTTCATCCCCTTCGGCGAGACCTACATTGGCGACTAACGGACCTATATCGCTGATATTGTTACCGAAAAGGTTCAAGAGGCGGAGGTTGGAGAGGTTTTGAAGGGCGCTGAGGTCACTGATTTCGTTTCCGTTAAGAAAGAGAGTAACGAGGCTCGTCAGGTTTTGGAGCGGGCCTATGTCGCTAATTTCGTTGCCGTCTAGCGAGAGGGCGTTGAGGCCCGTCAGGTCTTGAAGCGGACCCATGTCGCTGATGTTCAAATAGCTAAGACTAAGGGCAGTGAGCTTGGTCAGGTTCCGCAAGGGGCTTATATCGACTTCGGGTTGCAGCCCGCCGTAGTCCGGCGTCCCGCGAGGGGAGAGCGAGAGAGACTCTAAGTTGACCAGGTTCTCTAGGAAAGAGAGGTCGGTGTCGCCGGTGACCGACACGTTGATAAAAAGCCTTTGGAGCTTCGTGAGGTCTTCAAGCGGCGCGAACGCTTCTGAAGTCAGGTCGCTAGCGAGGTTGAGACTTCTCAAGTTGGGCGCGAATTGCAAACCCTCGAGGTTCTTAATTTCATCTGCGTAAAGGGAAGGGTTGAAGATGGTTAGGTTCGCTAAGCTAGCGCAGGTGACCTCAGCGTCTTGGGAGAGCGCAAGCGCGTCTTTGAGGGCTGCTCGGAGCGACTCGTCGGGAATATTCACGGGGTTCGTGCAGTTTTCTTGCCCGTCACCGCCGCCGTAATCACAGTTCTCAGGTTGCTCGAAAAGAACCTCAACGCCGCGCAGCGTAAGCGCGTCGATGTCGGCGCGTCCTTGCGTGCCGGGACAGGTTTCAATCGGATTGAACAGCAAGTTGATATACGCTAGCGGCAGGTCTGCACCTTCGCCTTCTACAAGGGGTGACAGGTCGGTGATTTGATTGTTTCTCAAGTCAAGCTGCCTTAGCTGCGTGAGGTTCTGCAAGGGTGTGAGGTCGCGGATATCGCCGCTCAGCAGGAAAAGCTCAGTGAGCTTGGTCAAGTTTTGCACCGGCGTGAGGTCGCCTGAGCCGTAGTTAGATATAAGGAGCCTCTCCAAGTTGACCAACCCGGCAAGTGCGTCTTCATCTTCGGCTATAAGTCCGTCGTCAGAAGAAAGACTGAGTTCGGTCAGCGCGGTGAGGTTTCTGAGCGGCTCTAAGCTCGGCGCAGCCACAAAGAGATTTAACCTCTTGAGCTTCGTCAAGCCGGCGATAGCGTCGTAGTTGATGACAGCGCCGTCAACAATAAGGGTTTCTAAATTGACGGCGAATTGGAGACCCTCGAGCGTGCTGATATCGGTGAATTCGTCACGGGACTCGCTGTCATCGCTAAAGACGAACGTTGTCAGACCTGCCAGAGCTTCGCAGGTGATGGCTTCGCCTTCGTCAAGCTCGAGTGCATTTCTGAGGGCACTCCTCAAGTTCTCGTCGGGTACGTTGACCGGACTCGTGCAAGTCTGGTCCTCTTCACCATCCGTATCGCAGTCTGTAGGTTCGTCGAAGACGACGTCTACCCCACGTTTGATTAACGCCTCAATGTCTGCTCTATCTTCGGTGCCGGGGCAGAGGTCGAGCGGGTTATCCTGTAAGAAAACTGTGTCCCCTTCACCTAGACCCTCGTTGCTAACCAGAGGTGAGAGGTCGCTTATATTGTTGTCGGTAAGGGAGAGGCGGTTGAGCTTCTCTAGCCCTTCTAACGCGCTGATATCAGAAAGCTTGAGGAAGAGAAGGCTGAGCGTCTCCAAATTGACAAGCCCGGCAAGCGCGTCTACGTCTTCAGCAACGAGGTTCCCGTCAGTCAAAAAGCGTCCGAAAACTTCAAGCTCGGTGAGCGTCGTAAGGTTTCGTAGCGGCGCTAAGCTGGGCGTTGCGATGCGGTTGAGGTTCAGTCTCTCGAGCTTGGTTAAGGTCGCTATCGCCGAGAAGTCTCTGATAACCGAGTCTTTGATATCGATAACTTCTAAATTTGTGGCGAACTGCAGACCTTCTAGGGTGCTAAACTCAACAGGATTGTCATTTTCATCCGTACCGCCGCGGAAGAATTCTTCAAGCTCGGCTAACATCTCGCAGGTAATCTCATCCTCTTCGCTAAGCCCAAGCGTTTCTTTGAGCGCTCGCCTCAGATTCTCGTCCGGCACGCTCACCGGATTGGTGCAGCTCTCCGCACCGCCTCCCGCACCCTCTTGAACGGTGACTCGAGCCTCAGCCCTCGAGGTGTTCCCCGCCTTGTCGAAGGCGACCGCAGTGAGCGTGTAAGAGCCGTTGTCTAAGGAGGCGTCAAAGCGCCAACTCATGGCATCACTATCTAGATTAGCATCACCAAGTTTGAGCGTACCTTCATATACCTCAACTTTCTCCACACCGCTCTGCCGGTCGTTCACGTCTCCTTGAACGGTGAAGCTTTTGTTCACGGTGCTACCCGCTTCGGGCGTGGTGATGACGACAAAGGGTGGCACGAGGTCCGCGCCCACAGGCGTGTCGTTTGCGTCGTCACAGGCTTCGTCGTTGACCGGGACGCTAGCTGAGGCAGTGACCTCTTCGGAGAGGTCGTTACTTACCGCGGCGCTTACTTCGACGACTTCACACGCCGCGGCGACTCTTACACCTAGGTTGCTCGAGCCCCCCAACTGCACTCCAGGCTCTGCGACCTCATAAGACACGGTGTAGTCACCTAGAGGCACGCGCAGGTCGGGGCGGTTGGGCGGCGAGACGCGCAAGAAGGCGTCGAAGACCTCGTTGGCTTTGACCGACGCAGGCACCTCGAAGCGGGCGGAACCTACCAGGCTCGTTAAAGGAACCGAGACGCGGCTCTCCTCGCCGACTTGCTGCTCGGCTTCTCCTCTCGCTAGGGTGTTGCCTGCTCCATCGGAGGCGCTGAGGGTAAAGCGGTAGCGTCCTTCGGGTAGGGCGAGGGTGACGTCGCTGTCTTCGGGAGTCAAGACGACCGCTTCGCCTTCCGCTTCGGCGACGATGCGCCCATCTCTGAAGAAGAGCCGGGTGTCGCCGCTGTAGACCTCTAGCTCGGCGCGGACCACGCCGGTTTCACCCGTCTCGGGGTCCACGGGGACGCCCTGCGCGCCCAGGTCCGCCGAGTCTGCGCTGCTGGTTGTCCTACCCAAGTTCGAGAAGATATTGACTTCGACGCCCTCTTGCTGGCTGAAGTCGGGCGTGCTGCCCCCGCCGCAGGCGGTGAGGAAGAGCAGGAGCGCGAGGCTCCAGGTTAAGAGTAGATGGGTTAGGTGTCGGTGTTGACGGTAGTGTTTGCGGTTGCCCTGCATGGTTCTCCCCTAAAAGATGTAAGTCGTTGACTGCCCTAAGCTGTGCCTGACCTGCACTCCCCTGCGCAGGTTCCTCTCCTCCTTGAGCTAGACCACCCACGCCACATGAGCCCCGCGCTACATGAGCTAAAACACGTGAGCCAGAATGAAACCCGGCGTACGCTGGTCTTGGTGCCGCTATTCGGTTGCGTACCGTTGCGGCTAAAATAGCAGGTCTCAGGTGGCTAAAACTAGTAACCAAAGTCACGTTTGAGCGTAGTTAAAGAGAAGGTAAAGGTGGGGGAGAAGAAACGGGGGAAGGGCGCAGAAAAAGGGTGAGAGAGCCGAGGAAGAGGTGCTCGAGAAGGCGCTGGAAGGCAAAGAAAGAGGGCGGCAGGTGCCGCCCTTAGAAAGAGGTTGGGGAAGGATTTTAGCTTTGCTTCTCGAGGGCTCACCTTGGCTCGGTGTAAGGGTGGCGTCCGCGTCACTCCCCTTACACCGAGTTTCGTGGCAGCTACTGGCGGATGCGGGTAAAAACCGTTACGCCGCGGCTTCTGAGCGTCTCGATGTCCTCTTGCACCTGGGAGCCAGGGGCGAGGTCGAGCGGGTTTTTCCTTAGCTCGATAGTAGGACCGCCGCAGCCTAAGTCTTGGCGGAATCCGCCGTTATCCGACGTTTCTACCAGCGCCCCGATGTCCCTGATGTCGTTGTCGTCGAGCCGGACATTGCAGAGGTTCGTGAGCCCTGTAAGCGGTGAGAGGTCTGCGACCGAGTTCCCTGTGAAGTCGACGTCTTCTAGGTTCGCGAGCGGACGCACGAAGGATAGGTCGCTCACGCCGCTGTTGGATAGCTCGAGGTCCTGCAAACTGGCGAGGCTGCTGAGCGCCGCGAGGTTTTCGGGGCTGGGGTCAGAGGTCGAGGTCGTCAAGCTCAGGAGCTTGGTGAGGTCGCTGAGCGGTGATAAATCCGCGACGTTACCCGTGCGTAGCGACCGCAGGTTCGTCAACCCCGCTAAAGGTTCAAGGCTGGAGACGCCGTTGAACGCGACATCGAGCCTGGCGAGGATCGGCAGGTCGCTCAAGGGAGAAAGGTCACTGACGCCGTTCTCGGGGATGAGCAGTTCTCTCAAGTTGACGGCGTACTGTAAACCCTCGAGGTCTGTAATGATAGGGTCGGGGTCGTCGCGGTCGACATCGTTGGTGATAGAGGTGAGGTTCGTGAGGTCGTCGCAGGTGATGTCCGCGTCTGCGCCTAGCTCGAGAAACTGCCTGATGATAGTGCGCAGCACCTCATCGGGGATGCTGACCGGGTCGGCGCACGCCGACTGCGTTTCGCAGTCAACGGGCGGGTCATAGCTGAGGTTGCTGATGCGCGCTTCGAGCACCTCGATGGTCCTCGCGCCCGCCGTGCCAGGACACGTTTCGACGAGGTTGCCCTCCAACTTGACGATGTCGTCGCCCGTCAGCCCCTCATTTTCGATGAGCGGCGCGAAGTCGTCTATCTGATTGTCGTCGAGGTAGAGGTTTTTCAGTCCGGTAAGCCCCGTAAGGGGCGCGAGGTCGCCGATGTTATTTTGGGAGAGGTAGAGAAATCTGAGGTCGGTGAGGTCGGCCAGAGGCGTGAGGTCGGACACCTCGTTATCGGTAAGGTTGAGACTTTCCAAGCGGGCGAGGTCGGCTAAGGGCGCAAGGTCAGCGACATCGTTGTTCTCGAGGTTGAGAAAGACGAGCTTCGTCAGACCGCCCAAGGGCGAGAGGTCACTTATCTGGTTATTGACGAGAACTAAATCCTCCAAATCTTCCAAGTCCGCTAAGGGTGAGAGGTCGGCGACGTTGCTATCTTGAACACCGAAGCTCGTGAGGTTCGTGAGGTTCTCTATGGGCGAGAGGTCGCTGAAGTCACCGCTCACCTGCAAGAGGGTCAGGTCGGTGAGGGTTCGGAGCGGCGTGAGGTCCTCGACCGGGTTGTCCCGCAGAAGCAAGATTTCCAGGTTGGGGAACACCTCGCCAAACCCGCTGAGGTCATCTATCTGGTTGTTGACGAGAAAAAGCCGACGTAGCGACCTGAAGGTGTCGAGCTGCGCAACGCTCTCTATCTCGTTGCTCGAGACCTCGAGGTCTGCTAGCTCGGGTAGGTTTTGGAGCGGCGCGAGGTCGCTGACAGCGTTTTGGTTAAGGCTCGCCCGCCTCAAGTTGACGGCGAACTGCAGTCCCTCTAAGCTCTGAATCTTCTCGTCCCTAGCCGGGTCATAGAACACGCTGAGCGCTGTTAGGTTCGCTAAGTCCGCGCAGGTCAGCGTGCCGCTCGGCTCGCCGAGTTCCTCGCGAACCGCAGCTTCGAGTGCCGCGTCAGGAATCTCCACCGGGTTCGTGCAGGTTTGGTCGTCGTCTCCGCCACCGCCATTCCCGTCACAGTTCTCCGAGGGTTCAAACTGAACGTTCACACCGCGCTCAATCAAGGTGTCAATAACCTCTGTGGTCTCCGTGTCCGGGCAAATATCGAGCGGGTTGCGCAGGAGGTTGACGCGGTCGCCCTCGCCCAAGCCGGGATTGTCTAAGAGCGGGGTGATATC
Organism: Trueperaceae bacterium; assembly: GCA_965213925.1. Taxonomy (GTDB): domain Bacteria; phylum Deinococcota; class Deinococci; order Deinococcales; family Trueperaceae; genus CBDBZX01. Next base: position 1,355,458 of record OZ243927.1, on the reverse strand, counting down.
GGTCACGTCGTTGGCGAGGAGGCTGAGCACCACGAGCTGGCTGAGCCCTGTGACAGCGCCGATGTCGGTAATGTCGTTGCCCGAAAGAATCAGCACTTTGAGGTTCGTCAAGTTCGCTAAGGGACCGAGGTCGCTGATGTCGTTGCGCGAGAGGTTGATGTCGGTGAGCTGCGTCAGCTCTGCTAAAAAGTCGAGGTCGTCAACTTCAGCGTTGACAACGTTGAGTATCTTGAGCTTGTCGAGGCTGGCAATCGGCGTGTAATCAGTAACACCCAAGTTGGTGAGGCGCAGCTCCCGCACATTGACGGCGAACTGTAACCCTTCCAAGTTCTCGATGCGTCTGCCCCGCTCCCCGGTCGCGCCGTAGCGAATCGAGGTGACCTCGGCTAAGTCCTCGCAGGTCAGCGTGCCGGTGAACTTATCTAGGGAGAAGCGAAAGGCTTCCTCGAGCCCCTCATCCGGAATCTCCACCGGATTCGTGCACTCCTGCGGCTCGCCCGTATCTCCCGTGATGACGACGTAACCCCGCTCCGCCTCATCCGAGGCGTTGCCCTCTGCACCGGTGACTTGCGTGCGAAAGACGTAAGCAAACTCATCGCCTGAACCGTCCAACTCAGAGATGTTCACCGCATCCTCAGCTACCTGAACTTCATAGATACAGGTGACGCTGGTGGGACTACCTGAGAGGTCACACCCACTAGGCTCACTAACACCTGTTGGCTGACCTAAGGTAAAGAAGCTCTGCGTGGGGTCTAACATTCCCGCTAAATCCTCGGGGCTGCTGTTGACCAAGTTCACCGCAATATCAGTAATTCCACTCGGGTCTTCGTAGTCCACCTGGACGAAGAACCTACCGCCGGGGTCGACCGAGATGACGCGCTCATCCGAGGCGTCGGTGATTGCTCCGTCTGCGTCGCTGAGGTAAGGACCGCCGAAGTTCAAGCTAACGCCGAAGTCGCCCGTTGGAACCGCCGAGTCGTCGCTGACGTTTTCTCCTGAGTCAGGCGTGATGCTTGAACCTGCTAAGTCGCCGCAGGCGGTGAAGAGGAAAAGGAAGAGAAGTGGAAAGAGTAGGTAGAGATGTTGCTTCGTACGTCGCTGCATCTTGGCCTCCCGTAGTGTGTCTTACACGTTGTGCCGCCTCTCGGCGGGTGTGAATACGCGCAATGTAACAGAGAATCAAAGGTGTACGGCTTTATATGAACGCTTAATGAAAAGGGTTCGTCACTTGGATAGAAACGCGCCTGTTGCCTCCTCTCGCTCGACACGCTCCGCCGGGCTGCTAGCTCGAGGTCACCGAGCGCCTCAGTTAAAATTGTCTCAACTGACTCGGATGCTGCACAACGCCTCCCCTCTGCATTACGCATCTGTATTGCGCACTAAAAAGGCCAAACGGCGCGACCCCAACCTGGCGCTCGGTTATATATGGCTGCACTGCAGTTGTACCGTTGCCGTTACGATAGCAACTCACCCCTACCTCAATTGCGTAACGAATGTCACACTTGAGGCTTGTTAAAGAGTTAATGAATAGCGCGTTAAAAAAGGACTGAGGCAGCGGTCAGTTCAAAGAAGCCCTGTTGGTGTTAGCGGTTCCTTAGCATTTCTCGGTACAATCCCTGAATAACGCACGAGAGGAGCCTTAGGGCTAAGGTGACTAGATGTTCGTACAGGAGTGGATGACGAAAGACCCGCAGACGGTGACGCGCAAAACCCCCGTGATGGAAGCGATGCAGATGCTCCGCGAGGGCGGCTACCGGCGTTTACCCGTCGTGGACGGCAAGAACTTGGTCGGCATCGTGACCGACAGAGACCTCAAGGACGCGACACCGTCGAAAGCCTCGACGCTGTCGGTCTACGAACTCAACTATCTTTTGAGCAAACTGAGCGTCACCGAGGTGATGAAGTCGCCCGTGATTTCGGTGCGCCCCGACGACCCGGTGGAACGCGCCGCGCTGCTGATGGAGGAGCATAAGATTTCGGGCTTGCCCGTCGTGGAGGGCGAAGAGCTGCGAGGCATCCTCACGATTACCGACATGCTGCGGGCGTTCGTGACGGTGCTGGGGCTGCGCGAGGGGGGCACGCGCGTCACGGTGAATCTACCCGATGAGCCGGGCGTGCTGGCGCAGGCGGCGTCGGCGGCGGCACCCTCGAACATCATCGCGGCGGTCACAGCGGGCGTGCAGCAGGGGCAGCGCCGCGAGTTGGTCGTGCGGGTGGTGGGCGAGGGCGCACAGGGCTACCCCGAGCGGCTCAAAGAGAAAGATTTAGATGTGGTGGACGTGCGTCACGATGAGGCGGGAGAAACGGGTGGCTGAGGACTGGCTGACCTCTTTACGCAAAGCGGCACTCGGCGGACGGGTCAAGAGCACCACCTTTTTAGAGCCCGATGACGCGGCGAGTTTGGCGGCTAGGTTGCGCGACGCGGGGGTGGGCGTGCATTCGGACGGAGGCTACACCGGGGCGCGGCGGCGCGTGGTGACGGCGTTTCCCGAGCACATCCCCGAAGCGAGTGCGGCGTTTGCAGCGGTCTACTACGAAGGCGTGGCGGAGGACGAGTTGCGCGTCGCGTTAGGTCGCTTGGGTGTGGCTGAGGGGTCGTTGGGGGACGCCTTAGAACATCAAGACGGCGTGACGTTTGTGATGCTCGCCGCTGATAAAGAGGACGCTCTAGCGCTGACGCACGTCGCGGGTCAGCGTGTGACCCCACAAGAGGTGGACGCGGCGCATCTGGGGCGGGGCTCCAGCAAATCCCAGATGGTCGTCGTGCCCTCACTGCGCGTGGACGCGCTCGGGGCGAAAGCCTTTAAGGTCTCGAGGTCGTACTTCAGCAAAGGCGTCGCGGGCGGGCGCGTGCGCATCAACGGCGAGACAGCGGGCAAGTCGAGCAGCGCCGCCGTAGGGGACGAGGTCTACGCCGAGGGGCTCGGTCGCTTTAGCGTGCGAGAGGTTTTAGGCGAGACGAAAAAGGGCAACCTCAAGGTCACTTTGGAGGTCGAGCGCTAGCGTCAGAGTGCTCCGGGTGTAGCGTCATCGCCACTCGCCTCGCCGCCACGCTCATCGGAGGCGAAGTTGACGCCGTCTTTAGTGCTGTGCTTGACCTCGTACATAAGCGCGTCGACGCGCTGAATCACGCTCGAGGCGTCTTCGGGCGGCTCGTGAAAGGTATAGACGCCGATGCTGAAGGTGACAGGCCAGCGCTGCGCTTGCATCTCGTTTAGCAGGAGCGTGCGGAGCTTAGTGACGGCGGACTTCGCCTGGCGCTGGTCGGTCTCGGGCATGAGGATAACGAACTCGTCGCCGCCCATGCGCGTGACGGTATCGACCGCGCGGACGTTGCGCTGCAGCGTGCGCACCACGCTCTGCAACAGCTCGTCGCCGACCTGATGACCGAAGCGGTCGTTGACCGCCTTAAAGTTGTCGAGGTCGAAGTAGACAACCGTCGTGACGCTCTCGTAGCGCTCCGAGCGCTCCAACTCGCGCTGCAAGACCTCGTAAAACGCCCGCGCGTTCGCTGCGCCCGTCAGGGGGTCGGTGCGCGAGAGCGCCGCCTCGCGCTCCAAGCCGCCTTTAAGCGTGAGCAGCAGATAGGTAAAAGCGTAGAGCAGCCCGAGGCGCACCAGCAAGTTCCAGAGCAGCGCCAAAGGCGTCGAGACGTGCGACATGAAGTCGGAGAGCGTCCAGAGCCCGGCGGTGAGCAAGATGGTGAGGACGCCTACCGCGCGGCCCAGATACCAAGCGGTGAGAAAGACGGGCAGGAGGTAGAAGAGCGAAAAGGACAAATCCTGCGCGATTTGGGCGTCGAGCAGCGCAATCGCGGAAATGGCTGCAAGGCTGATCAAGAAGAGATTAGCTTTAGGCTGATTTTTGAGAAACTCGAGCAAAGCGCCCCTCGCAACGCGGCGAACGTTGAAGTGGCCAAAAGGAGGGCGGCGTCCGCGTCGTCAAGGCGAGCTTATCATGAAGACTTGAGAACCGTGCGAGCCTCGAGCTGTTGGTTGCGTTTAGAAATAGGGGCAGCGTGTGGAGCGTTGAACGTAGAGAGCAGCGCGCGCGTTCTCGCCGCTAGCTTCCGCTACGCTGTATGTTCGGCGGATGTGGACGCGACTCGAGTCCAGCTAATACGAGGTTGCACGACATAGTTTGCAAACTATGTCGTGCCCATCTGTGACGGGACGTAAACTCGGCGCTTCGCTGAAAAGCTCTGACGCTCTCGGTAAGGATAAGTAAACCGTGCAATTCCGTATAAGTACTTCGCCTTCGATAATCTGAACGATCTCGAGGAAAATTTTGCGCTCAGAACGGGCTTCGTTAGCATTTGCTAATTTAGGTTCTTTCGACGCACCTACTTAACGCAAAAAGCCTGAGGTTTCGCTCAAGCTTTTTGACGACCTGCCAGGGGCTAGCTCTGCTGAGCCCCTTTGCTGAGCGGGCGCGACGCGCGGTTCTGCTCGGCTTGCAGCGCCCGCATCCGGCGGCGGTACGAGTTGTACTCGATGATAAAGGCGACGAGGTTGACCGCGTAGATGACACCCAGCGCGATGTAGTCGGTGCGCTCGCTAAAGCCCATGTCGATGCCCCAACCCGCGAGCTGCGCTACCACGTCGAGCATAACGATGGCCCACGGCACGATGAGGAAAAAGCCCCAGGCTTCGTCCGCCAGACCACTGCCCGGTACGAGCACCGCGAGCACTTGATAGGTGAGCGTACGCGGCGCGTTGCGCCCACTTCTAGGTCGCGGTAAAAAGAGAAAGGCGACGTTGAACAAGAGGAGCAAAAAGAAGGCGATCAGGATAAGCGTCCAGAGAACCGGGGTAAAAAGACCGGGTCTCGCGCCCCGCAGGTCCGCCCAAGGGCTCGTAAAAACGCCTGTGAGCGCGTCGTTCCAGGTGCCGCTGACCGCGTTTTGAAAGTCGTTCTGGTTCGGCGTGGCGAGGAGCGCTTGGTCGGGTCGGTAGCGCTCTTGAAAGAGGAAGATAGGGTTTTCGTTCTGCGGCTCGCCCAGGTTATAACGCGCTTCGGGGAGGTTGGGTTCTAAGTCTACGGCTTGCTGGAAGAGGTCGGCGTCCTCCGTCAGGATACCCAAGTTGTTGATCGCGGGCGCGTAGCCCGCGGCGGTTTCGTATTCCTCCCTTGCGTCTCTCGTTTCGCCTGCGACCTGCTCGGCGTAGCCGCGGATAAATGCGCCGCGCCCGCCCGTCAGGTCAGCCCGCTCCAAGTAGGCGAGCGCCTGCCGGTTGGCGAGCGTGCCCGACTCGGTGGCGAGGGGCAAGCCCGCGCTGCGGTCGTTCCAACTCGCTAGGCCGACGAGCGCAATGACGACCAAAAACATCAGAATCAGCACGAGCTTTTCGGTGATGGTGTAGTAGCGCGGCACCAAAAGCCGCGACGCTTGGCTTCCCCTGCCCTGCTCGGCGCGCCGCCGTTTAATATCTTGCCCCTGCGGAATCCAGTATTTGAACAGCAGGGTGAGGTGTAAAAGAAAGATGGCGGCGAGCATCGCGAGCGCCGCGTACCAGCCGATGTTGCCGAGTGAGCCCGCCAGGTTGTCCAGACCGCTCAGCCCCGTCGTGACGGTGCTCCGCGACTGACCTCGCCAATAGCTCACCTCTTCTAAACTCACCTCGTCTTCGATGAGGTCGGCGTAGTTGGAGAACGCGGTGCTCGCGCCCGGCACGTAAGGTGCGGCTAAAAGTAGCTTCTCCGCCCAAAAGTCTGCGCTGATGACGTTCTCGCTCTCAACCGCGTTTTGTAGCGGGTTGAGCGGGAAGTTGTACGCTTCTTGTAAGCCGACGTCGGTTAAGAGCCTCGGGTCGTAGCCTCTCGCGGCGAAGTCCTCTAAAGCCCTTGTGAACGCCTCCTCCGCTAAGTTGCGCTCGCCGTTCTCCTCCAACACCTGCGCGAGCCCCGCGAGGTCGTAGAAGCTCTGCGCGACCTCGACCCCTTGCGTTAAAATTTCTTGCGCCGTGCTCGGGTCAGATTCTGCGAGTCCTACCGCGAGGTAGAGCCAAGGGTTGGTGGGGTCTTGTTCCAAGCGGGCGGCGGGGTTATCCACCAAGGCTTCATTTTGCAGATACTCGTAAATTTGCGGCTCGAGTCCGAAACGCACCGGGGTTTGCAGGCTGCCGTTACGCAGCGTGAAGCGTTCGCTGAGACCCTCCTCGTGCTCGACGGTCATCGAAACCGTGTTCTCGTTGACCCGCTCGACGCTGTCGACCTGACCCGACACCAGCCAGCGGGCCTCGACCGCGCCCGTCTCCGGGTTCAACCGCAAGACGCTGTTGCCGTGCCCGACGTAGAGTTCGCCTTCGGACTCCAAAAGCCCCTGCGTCGCGCCGCTATTCTCGGGGAAAGGGAGTTGCCAAATGGGGCTGCCGTTACTCGTTGCGACAGCGGTGTCACCCTGTATAGAGAACTCCAAGGTGCTGGGGTCAACCGGGTTGCGGTTGAGGTCAGTATTGCCCTCGGCTTCGCTCTGCACCGCTTCGGTAGGCTCAGGTGTCGGGTTCGTTGCGCCGACGCCGCCCGTGGCATTCGACTCGTCCGAGGGGGGCTGCGTGACCTCGTCCTCTGTTTCTTCCCCTTCTAAGGCGTCCTCTTGTGCGCCTTCTTGTGCGCCTTCAGCGTCCTGAGCTTCGCTCGAGTCGCCCTCTTGAGAGGATTGGGTTTGGCTCATCAACAGGACGTTCGCGAGGGGCGCAGCCTGAGTTACACCTAAGGCAGCGCCCGCAAGGAGCAGCGTGAGGAAAAGACGGACCATCAGAAGCCTCCGGCTAGTGAGCTTAGACAGATGAATTTGTCATGTACATGTGTGCTTTGCATAGAGGTAAATATACCAGGGACCATAACAGTGCATTATATGACCCATTGCGCGCCGCGTGCATGACAGGGTCGTCAACGTGTTTCTCATTTGCTCCAGCACGAGTACAACGGGACAACTAGAGCGCGATAAGGGGGATTTTTACGCTACACCTCGGCGCGCCCTTGCTATACTAAGCGCGTAATGGGTCACGACACCTGGACAAGCCTCGCTCAACCTTTTCCCGAAAGCGCTTTAGAGTGGCGCGTCCTGCGCTTAGACGATGAGGGGCTCCGGGCGCAGGCGCGTCCGCAACTGCGCGTAGACGCCGTGCTGCGCCGCCTCGACGAGACGGTAGGCGTTGCGGGCTGGTCGAACACGCTGACCTCGCTCGGTTCACCCGCGGAGGTGCTCGCGCTCGCGTGCACGCTCACAGTCGAAGGGGTGAGCAAGTCCGCGGCGGCGAGCCTCGGTCCGGGTATAGGCGCGTCGGTTCTAGCCGACGACGCGCTCGTTCACGCGGCGGAGCGCTTTCACATGTTGCCGCCCGCCGACCTTAACCTCAGCTACTGGGTGGATTACGACAAAGAGAACCAGACGATGCTCTACGAGCCGAGTGCTCAGCCAGAGACCTCCGAAAATGCCTCCACAGGTTCTGCAGAGAGCGTATCTGCGGCTACAACGACACCCGCAGCGGAGGCGGCAACTGCAACGCTGGATACGCCGACACCCAAGCCCAAACCGGCAGGTCAACAGGCTATAGACCGCCTGGTGGAGCGGCTCAAAGCGGAGGGGCGGGGGCTCGAGGTCGCGAAGCTCATTATCGCCTACGACGGTTACGGCACCGACCCTAACGCGGCTAGAGAACTCTACGTCAAACTGCGCGAACTGCTGCGCGGGGGCGCGTGAAGCCATGTCAGAAATGATAGGTACGTTATGATTAAAGTCATTTCACTCGGCGATGTGCACGGTCAGTGGGCGGAGGTGTGGCGGGCGCTCAAAGCGGCGTCGGCAGCGGACAACCTCTTCGAGCCCACCGACCCGGTTAAAGACGGACGCTATCAGATCGTCTTCGTCGGCGACCTCGTTCACTACAAAGACTTTGGCACCTACGCGCAAGTCGTCGGCGTCGAATACTACGACCCCGAGGACGCTAAACAGTTAAGACGCGCCGCCAAAGCGCAGATTCGCGAGCTGTACCGCTTCAAAAACTACGTGGACAAAGCGAACGGCAACGTCACCGTGATCTTAGGCAACCACGACGAATCTGCCCTGACGCACGAATACGACCTCAGCACACGTGGCGGCTTAAAGCATAACGAGTTCGACGAGAGCAAGGGCGGCTTGGCGCTGCCCGACGATCTAGCGGAGTGGTTCAGGAGCTTTCCACGTGAGAAGAGGCTCTTCGACGTGCAGTTCGCCCACGCGGGTCCGCTGCCAGGGATGCAGTTCTTCGACGACTTCTTCTATCACGACAGCGACACGAAGCACTGGTGGCACAAAAAGCCCGAACTCGCCAAACACGGGGGTCACCGCTTCGGCGTCTACGGACACACCGCGATGAAAGACGGTATTCACGTTGATAATGAGCACTGCTTCGCGATGATCGACGCGCTGTCGCACTGCCAGTTCTTTGAGATGATTTTAGCTGAAGACCGGCTCGACTACCGCGTGATGAAGTTTTGAATTTTTGGCTGATGTTCTAAACCCCCCTTAGCTTGCAGACCTCTCCTTTTTCTACCGTTATAACGAGCTAGGAAGAGGTGAAGCGTGAGAGACGACCACGAAAAACTTTGGAACAAGATTAAAGACATTCGCGTAACTATGATGACCACAATGGAGGCGGACCACACGCTGCGCAGCCGCCCGATGTACACGCAGCAAGCCGAATTTGATGGGCAACTCTGGTTTTTCACCAAAGATGATGCGCCCAAAACGGACGAGATCGAGGGTGACCGGCACATCAACTTGGCTTACGTCAACCCGAATGATGACACCTACGTCTCCGTATCGGGCATCGCCAAGCTCGTTCACGACCGGCAGAAAGCTGAAGAGATATGGAACCCCGTCGTCAAAGCGTGGTTCCCCGAAGGTTTGGACGACCCGCATCTAGGACTGCTTCGCGTCGAGCCGACACGGGCGGAATACTGGGACGCTTCGTCAAGTAAGATGGTGCAGCTCTTCAAGATGGGCAAAGCGATCGTGCAAGGAGAAGAAGCGGGCAACTTGGGCGACAACGAGAAGTTGAGCTTGTAAAGAGGGTTGCGCGCGGGCAAGGTGATTGTGAGACTTCAGGAGTAGGTCTGGGGCGTACGCCCGCGTCTCGCATCCCTCGTCCCCTCGTTGCCCGGATAAGATTGCTGCGTGAACGAAGCATCTTTAGAAGACCACAGCCTCGAGCATCAGCTTCGCAGCCTCTCTGAGCGGTGGATGAAAGAGGTCTGGCAGGAGCGTGACTTAGCCGCGCTAAATGAGCTTCACGCGCCCGATTTTCGCGACCGCAGCCCGGCAGGGCGCGGCGCGGACTTAACAAGTTACCGCGCAGGAATCGCCGAGCTGTTCGCCGCTTTTCCCGACTTCTCCGCCGTCACCGAAGATATTTTAGTAGACGTGTCTGCGCGTAAGACGGCGGTGCGCTGGCGTGCGAGTGGCACGCATGAAGGAACATTTATGGACGCCCCGCCAACGCGCAGACGTATCACCTTTTCAGGCATCGAAATTTTACGCGTCGAACGCGGGCGCATCGCCGAGCGGTGGGGCGAGTGGGACGGTCTAGATATCCTCGCGCAGCTTAGCGAGGGCTGAAAGGTGAGGTGTCGTGGAGCTTACCTAACTTTTCCCTGAAATGCTGCACCTTGACTATAAAGGAGAATTCTATGGCAACATCTACTTCGAACCGAACGAGCGGCGTTCGCTACCGCCGCCTTACGCAACTCGCGCTCATGGCTGCTGCCGCCGCCGCTGTCGCCAACGCCCTCCTCTTTTTCATCTTTAGACCGCTCGGCGCGTGGCCCCAAGACGTGATCATCCCCAACGCCGGCTCGCCCATGTCGCTAGCGCCCATTCTCATCTTCTCGTTCGTGAGCGTGCTCGGCGCGGCGGTGGTTTTAGGTCTGCTCGCGAAATTTACCGAGCACCCCGAGCGTAACTTCTACATCGTCGCGGCGGTGGTCTTCGTCGGCTTTTTCTTTACACCTTTCACCATCCCGGACGCGCCCACGCTCATGGTGGTCGCCCTGGAAATCGTTCACATCCCGCCCGCGCTCGCCTCGCTCATCGTCTTGCCTAAAGCCCTGGGAGGGAACACATGAGCCGTATTACGATCACACCGTCGAACAAAAAGGTCGAGGTCAGCTTTTCGGGTGAAGTCATCGCTTCGTCCACAAAGGCGTTGGAGCTTAAAGAGGGCGACTACCCTGCCGTTTACTACCTGCCGCCCGAAGATGTCAACGAGCAATACCTGAGCCAGACGGACCACCAGACGCATTGCCCTTGGAAGGGCGACGCGGCGTACTGGAGCGTGCAGGTAGACGGCGAAAAGGCGGAGAACGTCGTGTGGGCGTACCCCGAGCCGAAAGAGGACGTGAAGGAGATTGAGGGGTACATGGCGTTTTATCCGAGTACGTTGGAGGTCAAGGTAGACGGTGAGGTGCTTGGGTAGAAGCGCGGTAGGGGCGATTCATGAATCGCCCCTTGTATCTTAGAGAAGAGGAAGGCGTAGCCGAAATCGCTCGACATGCTAGCTACTCACCAAAGTTCTAAAACTGATCGTCCAAAACCCTGATCGCCGAAACGTAGCCAATCTCCACGGCTTCTTCGGTGCGCCCAAAGTCTTGGTCGGAAAAGTCTTCGGGCAGGTCAGGACGTATGTTGATGTCGGGTGGGCTCTTTTGGTAGTGCGCGTCCCGAATCATGTTTTCGCGCAGCGCGTAGGCTTTTTTAAGAATGTCGAGCGCTAGAGGCGTGGTGCGGTAGGGGGGTGTGACCTTTTCCCGGAGAGATTTGTCGTCAAGCTCGAGCGTACGCTTAGGAGACTGAGTCACGTCCACAGCGATTATTTGCGCGTCCGTCATCTCGCGCATCACGTCCACCGGGACGATGTTTAAGATGCCGCCGTCTAAGAGGTAGCGCCCCGCGTGGCGAACAGGTTCGAACACGCCCGGCAGCGCGTTGCTCGCGCAAACCGCGGGCGCGAGGTCGCCCGAGCGAAAGGTCAGCGTTTCCCCAGTTTGAATGTCGGTCGTGACCACCGCGAGTGGGATGCGGAGCGCCTCAAAGGTCTGGGCGACGTGCGCGTCTAAGAGGTCGAAGATGTTCTCGCTACTCACCAGTCCGCCGCCCCCCGGGTCGAACACGAGAAACGATTTGAAGTTTATCTCCTGTGTAAGCTCTAAAATGCGCTCGACGCTGTGACCCGTCGCGTAGAACGCGCCGATAACCGACGCGGTGGAGCAGGTTGCCATCACCGTAGGGTTGACGCCGCGCTCCTCTAGGGCGCGAATCACGCCCAGATGCGCGAAGCAGCGCGCGCCGCCACCGCCAAGTACTAAACCGATGTCCATAGGGGACTATACCGAACTTCTAAGGCTGCTCTTAGTGGAGGGACCCCCATTCCACTTTTCTTCGAAGGCGCTCTACGTCGTCTCCACCCGGCTCCGCTCGCTCGTTTCGAACTGTTTAAGCAGCTCGCTCACTACCTCTAATGTCTTATCCAGGTAGCTCTGTCCGTCCTCTAAGGTCGTCTGTGCGTCCATGTAGCTCTGTGGTCCGACGTGCACCATCGGTCCCATGTAGATTCTCTGAATAATTCCAGCACGCCGCGCTTTGTTCCAGGCGGTCCAGCGTAAAAAGGGCCAGCGTTGCGGAAAGAAGATGTAACCCAGACGCTGCACCATATCTTTGGAGCCGTAGAGGTGCGCGAGCCCGTCTAACGCCATGATGTTGCGGTTGGAGCTAATCACGCCGCCTAGAGAGATCACGTGGACGGGCGCGTCAATCGCCTCTTCTAAAAGCGGAGCCGCGCCCACCGAAATCTGCCCGCCGCCGCTGTAACCGATCAAGGTGACGGGCGTGTTAGAACCTAGCGGATACCCGTGCTCTAGGAGCTTCACGAGAACGTGCTGCGCGGTGGCGTAGTTGTATAGCGGACCGAAGCGGTTGTCCGAAGAAACGAGCACCTGCCAGATGTTGCGCAGATGTACCAGGTAGGTGATGAGGCTGAGCGCACCCTTGCCTCTCATGTCGCCCAAACGCCGCCAAAACCAGGCGAAGAACCGCTCGCCCGTGAGCGCCTCGTTGCTCGAGGCGTAAGGATATGCGTTCTCCACGAGTTCGATATCCGGGAACCGCCTCCGAAGTTCACTCAGAAAGGTCATTTCTGCTTCGGTGTACTCCTCCGGATTGAGACCGTTGATGCCCGTTAGGTACACGACGAACTGCGTGGCGTTTGTTTGCGGCACCTCATCGGGGTCGGGCAGTTTACGCTCGCCCGGTTTCTCGCCGTACCAGCCCGCCCACCAGCCGAACGTCTCGAAGGGCGCGAAGAGCCCCATCAGGAGGAGCGCAGCTAGACCGCTCAGGAGCAAGGTCGTGATCACCCGTCCTCGCTCGGACGTTCGTCCAGATCGCCTTGACGCGCCGCGAGCCGTTCGCGGTAGCGGCGGCGCACCTCTTGGACCTCTAAAAGTTGTTTGCCCGCAAAGCGGTAGCGTATAGAGCGTGCCAGCGAAATGATCGGGCGTCCGAGCGTGCCGCTCAGCAGCGTATAGAGCGTCCAGCCTACGAAGGCGCAGACGACGCTCTGGAGGGGCTCTAACGCAAACACTACTCGCACCGCGATAAGCAGCGCTAACACGTGATACGCCGACAAAACTATTCTGATGCCGCGCCCGAAGTAAGGAATCAGCGTCGCGAAACTCAAGATGAGCGGCGCGTAGGTGAGTGCGACGCTCGCTAGAATAAGCTCATTCGTGCGCGGCGCGCCGTATAGGACCCTAGCGACGAGGTTGATGCTCAGCACGTAAAACACGTAGCCGAAGGTAAAGAGCAGCGCGTTGATGAGCAAGCTCGCCACGAAACGGTGCGCCCTAACCTGGTTGAGGAATAAAACCACGCTCTGCGCGACGGCCTCAGATAAACCTGCTAAAACCACGATAAGGAGCGCGAACCGAAAGCGCACCGCGTCAGGATCGTCAGAGAGGTCACGCCACAAACCCTGGTCCAGCGTGAGGCTGCTCCAGATGACGCCCCACAGGTCCGCGACGGCGCTCATTACTCTAACTCCCGGATACACCCTGAGAACGCCCCGTCCGCCTCACAGCGCCGCGACTTCTCCTGCACCGCGAAATGCCCCCGAATTTTCTCGAAAGGTAGATCAGTGTCAAGCCAACCTTTGCGATAGAGCACCCGGTCCGAAATCCCCGGCATCACCTGGGCGAGCGCGAACGAAGGGAAGGAGCCGGGGCGCACCTCGTTGGCGTGTTCGCGCAAGACGCTCGTGCAGTTCTCCGTGACGCTGTTATAGAAGCGGGCGTGATCGCGGATATCGTTGGCCCGCTCCACCATGCGAACGAGCAAACTGCGAACCTCTTCAGGTGGCGTCACGAGCGGATAGAGGTAGACTTCCGTATCCTGATACAGCGTGCGCCGCAAGATGAGGTCGCGCTCGTCGCCAAACACGTAGCTCAGCTCGAAGTGGCGGAGCGTCCCCTCCACGAGGTTGTAATCCCTGCCCCGCTCAGGACGAGCCTCCACCGAGAGCGCTACAAACTGACCATCCGAAAACTCGAAGCTCAAAAAGGTGTGGGCGACCACCTCAAAGCGGCTGAACGAGGCGATGAGAAACCAGAGGCGTTTGACCTTGCGGAGATCATACTGGCGCGTCTCCCACACCGCGTCATAAGGTTCACCCGTTTCTGGGTAGCGCGTGTTTCGGACGTTGTGGAGCGTCAGGGCGTCCTCCTCAATGACGCCGTAAGCTTGCTCGGCGAGGTCGGGCTGCCAACCCTCCTCAGCGCCCGTTGCCGAGGAGGGTTGGCGCTGCCGAACGAGCACTACGAGGAGCACCGTGAGGAGCGACGTCACCGCGATGAGGTAGAGCGAGAGCATAGCTGACCTTAACTCATTTGGACGTTTCCGCCAACGCTCATCCGAACGTTTTGATACCTCTTCACTGCTTTCCTAAATCCTACCTACTCAGCGTCCGCAAAGAGACCGCCGACTTGCGACGCTTCGCGGCTTAGCAGGCTCTCCTTGCGTTCTACACCCCAACGGTAGCCGCTGAGCCCGCCACCAGAGCGCACAATGCGGTGACAAGGAATGCTGAGCGCGACAGGGTTCGTAGCACACGCTCTCGCGACAGCCCGCACCGCTTTAGGCTGTCCGATCATCGCTGCGAGCTGCGCGTACGAGCGCGTCTCGCCGTAAGGAACGCTTCGCAGGGCGTTCCACACCCGCTTTTGAAAGTCGGTGGCGTGCACGTCGAGAGGTAGATTGAGCGTCGGCAATGTTCCCGCTAAGTGAGACTCGACCTCTTCGATTAAAGACGCTAAAGAAGCGGCGTCCTGACGCAATTCTGCGTTCGGAAACTCCGCTTTGAGTTCTTCCACAAGCACCTCATCTTCACCGAAGCGCAAGGCGCACACGCCTTTGTCGGTGGCGGCGATGAGCATTCTTCCTAAAGAGGTATCCGCTAAAGCGTACGTCACCCGTTCTCCTGTACCACCTGTTTGATACGTTTTAGGGTTCATCCCCAATTCTTGTGAAGAGGTGCGGTAGAGGGCGTGGCTCGAGCCGTACCCCGCGCCGTACATCGCGCCCGTCACCGTCCCCTGCGTTTTGAGTTCGCCTGCCAACTTTTCTGCCCGCAGCGCGCCCGCATACTTCTTAGGGCTTAACCCCATCACCCTCTTGAACAACTTTTGCACGTAGCTCGGGCTGAGGTCCACTTCGGCGGCGAGTACGTTCAGTGTGGGCGCGGGGTAGCGCGTTTCCAGCAGGGCTTGAAGCTGCGCGACGACCTTTTGCTCGAGGCTGACCTCATCGGGTTTACAGCGCAGACAAGGACGAAAGCCTGCGTTTTCTGCGTCTTCCAAACTTTCAAAGAAGCGGGCGTTTTCGCGCTTAGGGCGTTTAGAAGGGCATGTCGGGCGACAGTAAATTTGCGTGGCTTGTACGGCGTAGACGAAGGCTCCGTCTGCGGTTCTATCGCGCGCTAGAACGGCTTGCCATTTCACGTTTGCGGTATCTTTCATCACCATCACTTTAACCTCCTGGATGCGACTTAGAGGACCAGTTTAGAAGACGTCGCAAAAAGAGGGCTATCCACTTCTTGTTCTTAAAACCCGCGTGAATATTCGGTGTGATAATTTTATGCTTGAACGCAAGGGGTATGAGCTACGCTAGACGCTGACGTCGCTTGGAGAACCCTATGAACCGCGCCCTTAAAACCTCTTTATTCGCCGCTATTTTTATCGCCGGGCTTGCTAGCCTGTTCGCCTCGATGCCGCCTCCTCTCGACTTAAACGCTAGAACGCTTAACAACTTTGGCGATAGGGGGTACGAGCACCCTATTTACGCCTGCCGCGGAGAGACGATTACCCTCTCTTGGAGTGGACCGGGCGAAGCGCTCACATTGCGCGCTGAGCCCGCGGGAAGCTTCCAACCGCCTTTGGAGCGCAGGGTCGAGTCTTACGGCACGCTGCAAGCGACAGTGCAAGGACGCGCTGAAGTTACGCTGAGTAGAGGACGAAACGAAAGCTTTACGCTGCCGCTCGAGCTTGTACCCGAGCGCCTCTGCGCAGACTTCGACTTTCCGCTCGTAGGTTTCTATAAAGGAACCTTGGTGCAGGCTTCGCCGACAGCCGACGCCCTCACGCGCCAGCTCGCACTCTATGTCGCCGCTCCTTCAAGTGCAGACGAGAACACCAAAAATGGTGCAGACCCTAGCGCGGCAGAACCGGTGCTCTACCTCACCACCGGTGAAAACGTCGCGCATTCCCCGCAACTCGTCGCACGCTGCACATTAGCCGCCGATACCGCGCAGCTCGACTATCTGAGCGAAGGTGATGACGGCTCGAGGTTTCAAGTCAACGCGCAGATTGTAGAGCGCGGTTTAAGCGGCAGCTACAGCGGCGTCAGCGTAGGTATAGGTTCGGCAATTCCCTTTTCAGGAACGCTGAGTTTTGACAAAGCGCTGCTACCCGAGCAGCCGTGGTAGTAGCTCCGTGAGAGCCGCGGTGCGTGCGCCTGCAAGTACGCTTGCTGGTTTAGCTTTGACGAGTCTCGCGCTTGGCACGCTCGTCTACCTCTCCCGTCCTGCGGGCGCACTGTTTCTCTCTTTAGAGCTTACCGTTGGTCTTAGGCACAGTTTACCCGCCATCTTCGGTCCACTTAACGGTTCGCTCCCCTCGCTCACGCACGCCTTCAGCTTTACCTTGCTCAGCACGCTTGCGCTCGGGGTGTCACGCCGCAAGGCGTTCCTAAGTGCTGCGCTCTGGCTAAGCGTTGAGACTATCTTTGAAGTGGGTCAGCACGCCTCTATCGGGGCGCAATTAGAAACGCTAGGACCGCGCTACTCACGCTATTTCCAGAGTGGAACGTTTGATCCAATCGACCTTGCAGCGTGCGCCGTCGGCGTTGGGTTTGCGCTGCTCGTATTACATTTCGTTTGTTTAGCAGCACTTCCAAAACATACTGAAACAAATGAACGCAGATTTCACAGCTTTGCTGTAACGGAACTTTATCTCACAGCGTGCGTGCTAGTTGCGCAGTTTGCTGCCTGCAACGCCGCTTCATATAGTGAGAGTGTTGCTTCGCAAAACTACGTACACTCAAACCAGATGAGGTTCCGCTAGCCTAACGGCTGAGACCTGCTATAGGAAAGGAAAGCGATGTTTAGGTCTTTTGTCTTCTGCGCTCTTTTATGCTTAGCGTTAGCAGGTTGTTACTCGACCTCGTCCGTGCCTGCTAACGGCGAAGTCACGATTCTAAAGCCTGACTACGAGGCTGAATTTTACGGTCCTCGCTACGCCTGCGCGGGTGACGAGATACAAATCCAGTACGAGTTAGAAGGCGTTGAGACCGCAATACTTAGCGCGAGCCCAGAGGACGCTCTTTCCCCTGCGTTACCTGCAACGCAGATTTCTGGCGACGGTACCCTCACCTTTGAGGTGCAAGATTCAGCGACGGTTACGCTCACTTACGAAAGTGATAGAAGCTATGATGACGGTATAGAGGAGGCGGAACTCGAGCTTATCCCTTTCGACCTCTGCACAGGATTCCCCATCAACATTTTCAATAAGTTCACGGGTACGCTGCAACAAGAGACACCTGCGGCGCTGACGCTCGAGCGCCAACTCGGTTTCCAATTTTCGCAACGGGGCTTTGGTCTAGTCTTACGAGGCGACCAGTACGCGATGTGGTTGGAATGCAGTACCGATCTGAGTAACAACAGTGTAAGCTGCTCAGACGACGATTTCAGTTTGGACGCTATAGTAAGTGCGGAAGGCTTGACCGGACGTTATCAGGGAAGCACGCAAGATGTAGTCTCGACAGGCTCCTTCTCAGGCACGTTGGACTTTAAGGTAGCCCGTTGAGTCACAGCCAACTCTCTCTATAATCCTCCACGTACTGCCGCACCGAGAAAGGCTCTCGCCCCAAAAGCCGCGCCGTATTCCGCGTCACGTTGGACGCTAACCCAAAGCGGCACACCGTATAGAGCCCGATCATCACGAGGATAAAGGGGACTTCCAGTCCCCTCTTCCTCATCCGCCGCCAGAAGCGCCAAGGCGAGGGGTTAGGGTAGATGACCTCTTTATCCAAGACCTCTGTGAAAATAGCTGCCACCTGAAAGTAGTCGAGCGCGTCTAAGCCTGTGAGTTCGTACGCGCGGTTTTCGTGCCCTTCTTCGGTCAGCGCTTTGACCGCCACCGCCGCGATGTCGCGCACGTCGATGAAGCTCGTTTTACCTCTGCCTGCAGGCACGAAGATTTCGCCGTATTCCGCGATGTCTTTTCGGTGCGTGGTGTCTAGGTTTTGCATAAAGAACGAGGCGCGTAAAAACGTGTAGGTAAGACCGGAGGATTTCAGATATTTTTCCGTCTTCGCGTGCGGCACAAAAGGATTGCGTTCGACGCCCTGGAGCGAGAGAAAGACGACGCGCCGAACCCCTGCCGCTTTCGCCGCGTCTATAGCCGCGTTGAGTTTGCTCGCGTCCGCTACGGCAGGTGGGCGCATGAGGAACATCGCTTCAACGTTTTCGAAAGCAGCGTCGTAAGTTTCCGGCTTGCTGAAGTCGAAGGGGGTGGAGTCGGCGGCGTTGCCAAATTTGGCTCGAGCCTTCCCCACATCCCGCACCGCCGCTCTCACGGGGTAGCCTTGCTCCAGAAGAAGACGAACAACTTCCGCGCCGACATTGCCCGTCGCACCCGTCACTAAGATAGGATTCATCCTACTCTGACTCTGCTATCTGAGCGCTCTTCTCGCACGTTGCTCAGGTGCTCCGCCGATACTGCGCCACGGCTAAAGGCACGAACACCGCGAGGATTCCGAGCGCCCAGATAAACGCCCATAAGACGTCCCCTTGCGCCGCGCCCGGTGCCGCGCCCCCCGAGGTGAGGTAGCGCACCGCGTCTACCGTCACCGAGATGGGCTGCACCTCCGCGAAGGTGCGCAACCACCCCGGCATCGTCTGGACGGGCACGAACGCCGAACTCGCGAAGACGAGCGGAAAAATCCAGACAAAGCCCGCCGCATCTGCGCTTTCAGGGTCCCGCACGAGCAAGCCGATCAGCGCCGAAATCCAAGAGAAGGCAAAGCCGAAAAAGACCACTAAAACGATTGCCCCTACCGCCTGCAGGATGCTCCCCTCGAAGCGAAAGCCGATAATCGAGCTGACTACGAGCATGAGCAGCACCACGAAGACGTTGCGGGCGCTGTCCGCCAAGGTGCGCCCGGCTAAAACCGCGCCCCGCGCCATCGGCAGCGAGCGGAAGCGGTCTACCATCCCTTTCGAGAGGTCTTCGGCTAAGCCGACGGTTGTCTGCGACGCGCCGAAGAGCACGCTCTGGATGAGGATGCCGGGGATGAGGTAGTTGATATAGCTCGTGCCGGGCGTCTCAATCGCGCCGCCGAAAACGAAGGCGAAGAGCAGGACGAACATCACGGGCTGGATCGTGGAAAAGACCAAGAGTTGCGGCAGCCGTGTGTAACGGATCAAGTTGCGCCACGCCATGACGAGCGTGTCGTTGACGTTGTAGGAGACGCGCTGCCACAAGGTCGGGGAGGAAGGTTGGGCGGGTCGGGCTTCGGCGTTTTGGGCACCTGTATTTTGAGCGTTTAGACTCATGAACGGCTCCTACTATTAGATTGGTCTTGCTTTTGTCCGGTGAGCGAGAGAAACACGTCGTCGAGCGAGGGACGGCGCAAGCTCAGGTCGGCGAGCCTGATGTCCGCCTCGTCGAGCCGCCGCACTGCTTGGATGAGGCTCTGGGGACCGTCCGAGACAGGCAGGGTGAGGCGTCCGGCGCTCTCGTCCACCTGAGGCGCGTCCGCACCTAGCGAGCGGAGCACGTCGGCGGCGCGGTTGACGTCTGAAGTGCGCTCGAGCCGCAACTCCAAAAAGTCCGAAGCCAACTCCGCTTTAAGCGTGTCCGCCGTCCCCTCAGCAATCACGCGCCCCTCGTCGATCACCGCGATGCGCTCGGCGAGTTCGTCGGCTTCCTCTAAGTACTGCGTGGTCAAGAGGAGTGTCGTCCCGCCTGCGACAAGTTCTTTGATGAGGTCCCACATCTCCAGGCGGCTGCGCGGGTCGAGCCCGGTGGTGGGCTCGTCCAAAAAGAGCACCTGCGGACGCCCGACTAAGCTCGCGCCTAAGTCCAAGCGGCGGCGCATTCCTCCCGAATAGCCTTTGACAGGACGGTTGGCGGCGTCTTCGAGCGAGAACCGTGCCAAGACCTCCTGCGCCCGCTTCTTCGCCTCGCGCCGCCCCAGGTGATAAAGCTGCCCGACCATCTCCAAGTTCTCGCGCCCGGTCAGGTTCTCGTCCACGGCGGCGTACTGCCCGGCGAGCCCGATGATCCCGCGCAGCGTCTCCGCCTCGCGCGTCACGTCGAGCCCGAGCACGCGCACCTCGCCCTTGTCCGGTTGGAGGAGCGTGGTGAGGATGCGCACGAGCGTCGTTTTGCCCGCGCCGTTCGGTCCTAAAAGTCCAAAGACCTTGCCCGCTTCGGCGCGAAGTTCGACGCCCGCCAAGGCTTCGACGTCGCCGAACCTCTTGTGAACGTTTTCAACGACGATGGCGGCGTCAGGCATACATCATTCTTCTACGGTTCAGCCAGGTCAGTCTCACTCGGTCTCCTTTACTGTTCTGTTTTGTCATCCGAACCTCGAAACTTTCATCAAAAACCCTCAGCGAGCGAACGCTTCAATTCTTAAACTTTAGAGGAAACGACCCCCTGTGACCGTAGTAGGCGGTACGAGTCTCAGACCGTAGGTTCAGCTTTGCCTAGAACGCGCTCCGCGAGTACCTGCGCGAGCCGCTCAGACTCTTCTAAGTGCGGACAGTGCGCGGAATGCTCAAACCAGATTTTCTCTTTGTGGGGAGCCCCCAGCTTCTCCAAAAACCGCTCTGCAATTTCAGGCGGCGTCACCGTGTCGTAGCGTCCCATCAGGAGGTAAAAAGGCACCTCTAAGCGCGGCACATCTCGAAAGAGGTCAACCTCCAGCACCTCATCCCATAGTGAACTAATGGACGAGAACACGCCGAGCGGATAGCTGAGCGCATCTCTATAGGTGTAGGTCTTTGACCTGAGCATCGCGCGGGCGTAGATACGCCAGCATTTCTCGTCGTGAAAAAGCCCACCTGAACGTAACGTTGCCCAGCGTTGGACTAAAAATGCGCGTATCTGCTTTGTGCGCGGCGGTTCGCTCAAGTTTTTAAGCCGCTTCAAGGTGGCGCGGTTTTCCAAACTCTCTAACTGCTCCTGAACACGCTCGTAAGAGAGCCGTTTGTTCTCCTCACCGTGTACGAGCATCCCCTGAGCGATGTAGGCGTGAAACAGCTCCGGCGCACGCTGCGCCACCTTCGCGCCGAACGCGCCGCCCCAGGAGTGACCCAAGAGGTAGAGCTTATCTTTGTTGAAAGTTTTTAAGAGGTAGCGAGACAATTCTTCTGCATCTAAGACATATTGCCCCAAAGTCATGTTCGGTGTGCGGACGCGAAGCGACTTGCCGCTGCCGCGCTGGTCCCAGTGGACGACCAGAAAGTATTTTTTAAGCTCACCTTGAAAGCGTTCCGCAAAGCCGATTTGCGCGACGCCGGGACCGCCGTGCAGAAAGAGCAAGAGCGGCTTCTCAGGGTCGCCGCTCACGTAAATCCACTGCTCTAAGCCGCCTAGCGTGACGGCTTCTAAACGCTGAATCATCACGGTGAGCATACCGTAGAGGTGGTGCGGGAACTGACGCCACGAGACAGGCGCGAAGCGAGAGGTTGAAGGGCGTGCTGAACGCTGCTCCCGCCTTTGTAATCCTAGCAGTTCCACTTATCGTTGCACCACTTCTCCGCAGATTTCAGCTCGCAGAGCTAACGAAACTTCATCCCTGAAAGTGCGTGCTAGGCAATGTTCTTCTCAGTGCGAGTGTAGCTGACCAGATGAGGTTCCGCTAGCCGTTCCGCTAGGCTTTGCCTGAGAACGGCTGAGACCTGCTATCCCATTCACACTGCGTTCACATAACCACCACCTGCGCTTCACAGGCTGCGCCCTACACTTCTATCAGCTCGAGCCCACACCCCGCAGAAGGGAAAACTCGCAGTGGCTCGAGGAAAGGAACCGACAATGGAGTACGCACACGCGATGGGACACGGTTACGGGTTCGGCTTAGGCTTTCTCAATTTCTTAGGGACGATCCTCTTTTTTATCACGGTGGTCTGGTTTTTCCGCACCTTCATCTTAGGGCGGCGCGGACGCTACCGCCCCCCGTTCGGAAGAGGTCGCGGCTGGAGCCGCTGGGACGGTGATAGTAGCGGCGAAGACAGCGCCCTCAAGATGGCGAAAGAGCGTTTTGCCCAGGGCAAAATCAGCGCTGAAGAGTTTGAGACGATCCGCAGCGGTTTAGGTGGCGACGAGGGCGACAAGAGGAACGATCCGAGCTTCCCTGACCTCAGCAATTTAGGGAGCAATTTAGGGAGCAGTTGGGGACGCGAACGCGCCCTGGATATCGCCCGCACCCGCTTCGCCAAAGGCGAAATCACGAAAGAGGAGTTCGAGACGGTCAGGAGGACGCTCAGCGAGAGCTAGTCGAGCGAGACTCAGTGTGAAAGTGTCTAAGATTCGGTATATAAAGGACTGAGAGAAAAGGACTGAGGTGAAAGAGAAGTGCTCTTTCACCTCAGTCCTCAATCCTTTCACCTTCATTTCTAAGCTCCCCTTTATCATCTAAGGAGCATTGCCAATGGAAACTATCCTGATCGTCGAGGACGAGACGCGCTTGGCGGATATCCTCGAGGACTACTTAAAACGCGAGGGCTTCCGCACCGAACGCGCCAAAGACGGGGCGCGGGCTTTGGAGCTGTGGCGAGCCGCGCAGCCCGACTTCGTCCTGTTAGACCTCATGCTGCCCGTTGTGGACGGTTTCGAAGTGGCGCGGCGTATACGCAGTGAGTCGGGCGTGCCGATCATCATGCTGACCGCGAGGGATGAAGAGGTGGACAAGCTCTTGGGGCTCGGTCTGGGCGCGGACGACTACGTGGTGAAGCCCTACAGCCCGAGAGAGGTCGTGGCGCGCATCAAGGCGGTCTTGCGGCGCTCGAGTGGTCAGCTCGTCACGCAAGAGGTCTTCAAGGTCGGAGGTTTGGAGGTGGACGCGGGGCGCTTTGAAGTCGTGTGTCGCGACAAGGGGAAAACTCGAGAGGTAGACCTTACGGCGAGCGAACTGAGATTGCTGGCGGCGTTAGCGAAGGAACCAGGGCGGGTGCGCTCGAGAGCCGAACTCCTCGCCGCCTCGGGCGACGCCGAGCGCTTCGCGGACGAACGTACCGTGGACGCGCACGTGAAGAACGTGCGGCGCAAATTGCGCGGCTGCGGCGAGCAGTTGGAGACGGTGCGCGGCGTCGGCTACAGGTTGCGCGGTTAGGATAGATGCATGGCGAGAGGTTGGCGTCCACATTCCTGGCGGTATCACAAGAAGGGCTGGCGTCCCAAACGCCGCTCACGCTGGGGGCTGCGCCGCCGCCTCACCTTCATGTTCGCTTTCGTCGCGCTCACGGCGGTCAGCCTCACCACGTGGCTCACACTGGGCGCGGTCTTCGAGGTGCAGCGCGCGCTGTTCGAGGCGGCAGGTCCGACCTATCCAGACACGTCGGAGCATTCCTGGTGGAACTGGTCGGGTCACAACGAAGATACCGAGGAAGGTATGTTTGGGAGAGGCGCATTTGGGAGCAGTAGACCCGACATGGACAACGTCGCGTACGCGCCGATCCGCGAAGCCTTCCAGCAGGTGACGCGCACCGCCTTTCTCGCAGCGTTCTTGTCGTTCCTACTCGCCTCGGGCGTCGCCGCTTTCGCGACGCGCTTTCTCACCCGTCCTCTAAGAGCGCTGACTGACGGGGCGCGGCGTTTCGAGGCGGGGGAGCGGGGGCTGAGGCTCGAGCTGCCCCGTAACCGCGACGAACTGCGTAGCCTGACCGAAGCCTTCAACCACCTCGTCACGGGTTTAGAACGCCAAGAGGTCTCACAGCGCAACCTCGTCGCCGACATCGCCCACGACTTGCGCACACCTTTAGCGGTGATGCGCAGCGAATTGGAGGGGATGCAAGACGGCGTGGTCGAACTGGACGACGCCGGTCTAGGACGCCTCCACGGTGAGGTGATGATGCTCTCGCGCCTGGTGGGCGACCTGCGCACGCTCACCCTAGCCGAAGGGGGCGGGCTGTCCTTGCGACGCGAAGAGACGCAGATTCGTCCTCTTTTAGAGCGGGGCGCTCAGGCGTTTGGGGCGCGAGCGGCTCAAGCTAATGTCAGTTTGAGTCTCTACTTAGTTGACGACGCCCTTACTGCCTTTATTGACCCCGACCGCATTACCCAAGTCTTGAACAACCTCTTGGATAACGCGGTTCGCTACGCCGCGCCGGGCAGCGTCGAACTCGGCGCTAAAGCAGAAGAGGAGCACGTCAAAGTTTGGGTGCGCGACCACGGACCGGGTCTCTCGCCCGATAAGCTCGGTCGAGCTTTCGAGCGCTTTTACCGGGGGGACGCCTCGAGGACGCGCCAGAAAGACGGTAGTGGTTTGGGTGGCGGCTCGGGCTTGGGACTCTCTATCGCGAAAGCGCTCGTGGAGGCGCACGGGGGGACGTTGGACGCGCGTAATCATCCAGAGGGTGGGGCGGTGTTTACGCTCGTTTTACCTCGAGAGGTTTAGCCGGTTGAATTACGCTCATTCTTACGTTCTACGCAGTCGGGTGGCGGCATCTCACTAAAACGAACAGCTTTGACCGTAGGTACGCCAAATATATGCGCCTTGACAAGTCGGTGCATCCCGTCCATGACAATACCCTTTGAACTTATAATAATCGGGAAAGATAGGTCGGCGTCTAACACACGCTTGACATGCTTAGCGAAGTTTAAGTATGAATCATCCTCCTCCAAATAGGCACAGTTATCGTCTGCCCAGTAAATTTCTTCCAAGGGTAGATGCTGAATGGGTAGTGCCTCAGCCAAACGCCAGAGCGTCTCCACTTTCCAAAAGAGAAGTTTGTCGTCTTCCTCGTCAATATAGCCGTGTCCCTGGATGCATCCCGACATCGTCAATCTCCTCAAGCGTACAGTACCTTGCTTGACCTCTCCAACTTCGTAAGACCCCAAAATCCCCCTACCCTCCCGTGATGACCTGTGAGCACCGCTCCCTTCCTCGAACAGTAAGCTGAGTCTGCGTTCTCAATTTCGGTTGCTGTAAAGCGTGAAGGCGCTACCGTTGCAGACTACGCCCCAAAGGAGTTTCGTCGTATGCTGAGCCTGCGCTGCTAAACGCTGTATTCAGGAGGATATCTTTGTGAAGGACGAATCTGTCGTACTCGTTACAGGCGGCAACCGGGGCATCGGCTTCGAAGTTTGCCGTCAACTTGCGCGAAAGGGTTACGCCGTCATCTTAGGCTCACGCGACGCTGCGAAGGGCGAAGAGGCTGCTAAGAGGTTACAAGATGAAGAGTTGAATGTCACCGCTAAACAGCTCGACGTGACGGACGAAGAGACGTTGCGAGAGGTGTACGAGTGGCTCGAGGGCGAATACGGACGCTTGGACGTGCTCGTCAACAACGCCGGCATCGACTACGACACCGACCAAAACGTCCTCAGCGCCGACTTAGAGAGAGTCAAGCACGTCTTCGAGGTCAACACCCTCGGACCTTGGCGCGCCGCGCAGACCTTTGTCCCACTTCTCAAAAGAAGCGAACACGGGCGACTCGTCAACGTCTCCTCCGGCGCGGGTTCTCTGCGCGGCATGTCGGGCGGCACGCCCGCGTACAGCATGTCCAAAGCCGCCTTAAACGCCCTTACGCTGATGCTCTCCTCCGAGCTTAAAAGCAGCGGCGTCTTGGTCAACGCGGCAGGTCCGGGCTGGGTGGCGACCGATATGGGCGGCTCGGGCGGACGACCGGTCGAGGACGGCGCGGCGAGCGTGGTGTGGGTGGCGACCTTACCGAATGGCGGACCGACAGGGGGCTTTTTCCGGGATGGGGAGCGGGTGGAGTGGTGAAAGGCGAGAGAAAAGGACTGTTACGAAAGTTTTCGCGAAGCGAAGGGACTGAGGTTAAAGTTCTTTTCTCTCAGTCCCTCTGCTACGCAGAAACTACGTAACAGCACTCAGTCCTTTCAACTTTTTTAGGGAACAACCTGCCCCCCCTGCCACTCGCCCCCCTCGAGCCCCCAGATAAACCGCTCCTGCGGGTCGCCAAGTTTGAGGTAATCCACGTACTTAGGATGCAAAATCATCAGCGCGAAGTGCTCAGGGGGTTTGGTCTGGTCTTCTACATCAGTCGGTGTTTCTTGGGCGGGCGTGCCGGGCGGCTGGCGTAAGAAGAGGCGGCGGTTCTGTTCGCCTTGCGACCACCATAGCTCTTGGCGGCGCTGTCCCCAAGAATGGTTTTCGCTCTGGATGATTTCGACCTCGCCGCGCAGCCGGAACTGTTCGCTCGTTTCACCCCACCAAATATGCAGCGACATCTGCGAGCCCGCGTTCAGAGCGCGGTACTTGGCGCTCCTAGCGTCGCTGAAAAAATAAGGGAGACCTGTGTCGTCCGCTAAACCTCTTAGCACGACGGTGCGCACCTCGGGCAGACCGCCCGGCGAGACGGTGGCGAGTTGGACGAAGCGGTCTTTATTTCTATGAAAGGCGGTGCGCCAGGGGGAAAGCCAAGGAGGAGTCATCCCTCTAGCATCGCGGCTATGTACGGATAGGGCAGCGCCCTGGCTGACACTTTCTTAGAACGTCCACCTGTAGCCTACGCCTAAGCGGAAGAATACCGGAACGAACATGCCCGGCTCTTCTGGGTCCATATTGTCTAGCAACAGGACGGGATAGAAGCCGAGGCTCGAGTCGATCACAATACCGCTGTCCTGATTGATGGGGATGTCGCCGCCTATATTGAAATGCGTTCCGAGGAGAATAGACCTCGAGGAAGTAATCGCACCGAAGCCGCCGCCAGCATAGAAGCCTGAACGTTTATTAGTCATCCAAAGAACATCGGCGCTCAGCATGTAATCGCGCTGCAAGAGATAGCTCGCCATCACGCGCACATCCGCTGGAGAGCCGCCCAGGTCGTACCAGCCCACTTGCGCGTCCAAAGAGGTTAGACCGAGCGCTACTGCGCCCCAGTTTTCGGGTTGTTGCGCGGGGCGTTGTGTTCTATCTGACTGAGCAGTGGCGATAAAGGCTGCGTTGAGTAGCAGACATGCGAGTAAGAGGTGGCCGATTTTGTTCAGAACGTAAAACATCGTTGAGCGTCTCCTTGTACGCTATACACCACCTTATCGAGTAAGCGTAGAGCCCCTCATAAAATCTTTCATATCCGCCTTTCGCATTGAGTCCGTGAGATAGCCGCGTGTTTGGTTACGACGCTATAATGCTCTTATGATCCCACGTACGGTAGGCATCCTCATCTTTAGCGAGGTGGAAGTGTTGGACTTCTGCGGACCTTTCGAGGTCTTTTCTGTAGCGAGACCCGAGGGCGTTAAGGACGACGAAGCGCGTCTCTTTCAGGTCTTTACCGTGGCGGAAGAGGATAAAACCGTCAGGTGTCGCGGCGGGTTGCTCGTAAAGCCTCACTACAAGGTAGACAACGCGCCAGCTTTTGACCTCATCGTCGTTCCGGGCGGACAGGGGACGCGGCGCGAGCGGCATAATCAAAAGCTTTTAGATTGGGTCGAGGCGCAAGATAAACAGACCGAACTCACCCTAAGCGTCTGCACAGGTGCGTTTTTGTTGGCTGAAAGAGGTCTTTTAGACGGCAAGAAAGCGACGACACATTGGGGCAGCATCGACTTTATGCGCGAGACGTATCCACAGGTGGAAATGTTAGAAGAAGTTCGTTATGTGGATGAAGGGCGCATCGTCACCTCGGCGGGGATTTCGGCGGGGATCGATATGTCGCTGCACGTCGTCGAGCAGTTGCATGGGCAAGCGGTTGCGCAGTGGACAGCGCGGCGCATGGAATACGAGTGGGATCGAGCCTAAGCTGAACCTCTTCAACCACCGCGTCTACAAGGCTGAATCTCGCTGGCAGCGCCGCGAATTCATCGGCAAGTGGCGGCGTATCGCCAACCGCGACCCGCGCTGGGTTCCGCCGCATAGAGCGAGCTTGCGCCGCGAACTGCGCGACCGAGAAACGCACCTCATCTACGTGGACGCGCTGCCCCAAAACCCGACGCTCAGAGGCTCGAGCTTCGAATCCGCCGTCGCCGCCGCCATGGTCCGCCCCGACCCGCTCAGGCGAGACGTAGGGTATTTGAGTTTTCTGCATACCGTCAACGATAGGGACACGCTCGGGGTGTTGCTCGAGTCCTTGACCGAACACCTGCGCCCGCACGGAATTCGCACCCTTATCGGACCGGCGCACCTCTTTCCGCACCTAGGAAGCGGCGTGCTGACGAGCCACTGGCACCTCACGTCGCCCTTATACACGCCCTATAACCCGCCCTACCTAGACGAACTTTGCCAAAGCCTGATGAAACCTGTTGAGGCGTTGCAGCTTTATCACCTCGCCGCGGACGTTCAAATAGAAGGTGACTCGCCCGCGACGCTGTCCTCTTTCGAACCCAAGAGGTTAGCTGGAGACTTGCTGCCTCTCTTGCAGAGCGCTTGCGCCGCGAATCCAACGTTTTCACCTCCTGACGAGGAGGAAGCTGAAAGGATGTTGAAATGGCTGAGCGCCTCTCCGCTCCACGCTTGGCTCGCTGAAGTCGAGGGTCAACCTGCGGGCTTCGTTCTCACGCAACCTGACACGCCTGAGAGAAGAGGTCTGCTGCGCTTTCGAAAACAAGAGGTTCTGAGCGGACGCCTCCTCTTCCTCGGCGTTTTGGGCGAGTTTAGAGGTCGCGGGGTCGCCCGTCACCTCCTGTCGCGCGCTCTCTTAACGGCGCGTGAGCAGGGCTGGGAAACGTTGAGTCTCGAACTTCCGCGTAAGACGGGCGAGATTTTAGAAGGGTTGGGGGCGGAGCGGAGGCAAAGTTACACCCTCTACCGCTATAGCTTATAGGCGGAGCTTCATCTCGGCGGCGCTAAAAGCATTAGTCAATACATTATTCAGGACGCGCACTCGCTAAAGTCAAGAACCAAGGCTCTGAATATAGCGTTATCACTGAGCTTAAAGCACGCTTATGAAATCTTAGTGTTAAAGGGATCATCCTAGAGCGTACTCGTTAGCGTTCTGTTGGCGAGGGCATTCTCCGTCAGATGATACCTACTAGAAAAGGGAGGATTATGGACGCGCCGCAGAGTAAGTACATCACGCTCGACCGTTTTCTCGTCGAGCAGCAGCGTAAATACCCCGAAGCGTCGGGCAGTTTCACACGCTTCATGGGGCAAATCGGCACGGTCGCCAAGATCATCTCGAACTATATGAGTCGCGCTGCACTCGACGGGCTTTTGGGCACGACGGGCGAGGAGAACGTGCAGGGCGAGAAGGTCAAGCAGTTGGACGAACTCGGCAACCGCGTCTTCGTCGAGGCGTTCGAGTACGTGGACATCGTCGGGATGCTCGTCTCTGAAGAGATGAGCGAAGCGCGGGCATTTCGGGAGCATGACCTTAGGGGCGGCTACGCCATCATGGTAGACCCCGTGGACGGCTCCTCGAACGTGGACACGAACGGTATCATCGGCTCAATCTTTTCGGTTCACGACATCGAAGGGTCCTTGGAAGAATCTCTAAAGCAGCGCGGCAGCGAGCAGGTCGCGGCGGGCTACATCATGTACGGTCCCTCCACGACGCTCGTCTACACCGCGAAAGACGGGGTTCACTCCTTCGTTTTAGACCACCAGATCGGCGAGTTCGTGCTCATCGAGCCTGACATCAAGATGCCCGAGCAGGGCGACACCTTTAGTGCGAACGTAGGCCGCTACAACTACTGGAACGAGCCCGCCAAAAAGTTTTCTGATCACTTTATGGCGCTAGACAACGGTCCTTATTCTCTGCGCTATTCGGGCGCGCTCTTAGCGGACTTGCACCGCATTTTGTTCGAAGGCGGCGTCTACTACTACCCCGAAGACGAGGAGAAGCCCGACGGCAAGCTGCGCCTTCTTTATGAGTGCGCTCCTTTAGCCTTGATCGCGGAAGAAGCGGGCGGCGCGGCGACAAGCGGTAAAGAGCGTATCCTGGACATCGACCCTGAAGAGATTCACCAGCGCGTTCCTCTAATCATCGGCAGCAAACGTGAGGTCGAGTTGTACCGAGAACTCAGCCAGAAACAGACCGCTTAGACAGTGCAGTTTTATTATCAATTTTGGGAGGCTAATAAAGTATGAAGCGAGAAGTTAAAAAAATTTTGGACAACTACGCGGGTGAGAACCCCGGTGTGCTCACCAATTTAGCGCGGATGCTCAACCACGGAACGCTCGGGGGCACGGGCAAGATGGTGATTTTACCCGTGGATCAGGGCTTCGAACACGGTCCGACGCGCTCCTTCGCAGACAACCCCGAAGGTTACGACCCCAGCTACCACTATCAACTCGCGGTTGACGCGGGCTGCAACGCTTACGCCGCGCCGCTAGGCTCGCTCGAGGCGGCGGCGGCGGAATTCGTAGGCGACGTGCCCCTCATCCTCAAGCTCAACAACCACGATTCGATGGCTGCAGACGGCGACGACCCTATTCCGTCCGTGACAGCGTCGGTAGAGGATGCCCTGCGGCTCGGCTGCACAGCCGTCGGCTACACCATCTATCCAGGCTCGGCGCACTTCAAGTCGATGTACGAAGAGATTCGCGCCATCGGGCAAGACGCCAAGCGGCACGGGTTAGCCGTTGTGATTTGGTCCTATCCTCGAGGCTCGTCGCTTTCCAAAGAGGGCGAAACGGCGGTTGACGTGGTGGCGTACGCCGCGCAGATCGCGGCACAGTTAGGCGCGAACATCGTCAAGGTAAAACTGCCGACCGAGCACCTGGAGCTAGACAAAGATAAGGACAAGTTCGAGGAGCATAGCATCGCCAAAAGTTCTGTCGCCGAGCGCGTGCGCTACGTGATGAAGAGCACCTTTAACGGCAGGCGCATCGTCGTCTTCTCAGGCGGCTCCAAGGCGAGCGAGGAGAGTTTCTTAGAGGACATCCGCGGCATCTACCAGGGCGGCGGTAACGGCTCGATCATCGGGCGCAACTCGTTCCAGCGCCCCAAAGACGACGCGGTGCGCTTTTTAGGGAATGTGATGGATATCTATCAGGGCAAAGGGGAAGAGGTCTTCTCGAGCTAGTTCTAATACCCATTCCGACTGATTCGCTTTCGTGCGCGAATCAGTCGGAATCCGCATCAGACGGCTAGAACACGCGCGATCTCGTAAAGCTGCCAGTCGATCTCTTTTTGCTTCTCCCAGGTGTCTTTTAAGGGAATGTAGACCGTGCCGCGCTTGTCCGTTCCGACCATCACATCCGTCTGTCCCTCCAAGAGTCCTTTCACCGCTGCGTAGCCTAGACGAGACGCCAGCACGCGGTCGCGGGTCGCGGGTGAGCCGCCGCGCTGCACGTGACCCAGGATGCTCGTTCTGACCTCGTAACCGCACGCCGCCTCGATGCGCCCTTTGAGGTCCATCGCGCCGCCCGGATACGCGCCCTCTGCCACGACGATAATCGAGGAGGATTTACCTCTTGCTTGGGCAGCGGCGATGTCCGCGACGATTCTGTCCACGTCCCCTTCGACTTCGGGGACTAAAATCGCTTCGGCTCCACCAGCAAGCCCGACGTTCAAGGCGATGTGCCCCGCGTGCCGCCCCATCACCTCGACCAGAAAGAGCCGGTCGTGACTCGCCGCCGTATCGCGCAACCTGTCAATCGCGTCCAGCGCGATGTTCATGGCAGTATTGAAACCAACCGTCACATCCGTCCCGTAGATGTCGTTATCAATTGTGCCGGGGATGCCGATGACCGGAACCCCATGTTCTTCAAAGAGCGCGTGCGCCCCGCGAAACGAGCCGTCGCCGCCGATGACGATGAGCCCCTCGATCCCATGTGAGCGCAGGTTCTCGGCAGCCTGCTCGCGTCCCTCGTGCGTCATAAAGGGCATACACCGGGCACTCCGCAGCAAGGTGCCGCCGCGCTGAATAATGTTCGCGACGCTGCGCGGACCGAGTTCTTCGATCTTATTATCAATCAGGCCCTGATAGCCCCTATAGATACCCGAGATGTGCTTTTTCTCGTAGATGGCGGTGCGCACCACGGCGCGAATCGCCGCGTTCATGCCGGGTGCGTCGCCGCCGCTGGTCAAAACTGCTAAGTGCTCCATGAGTAAGGAGTATAACGCTAGCGTGTGGGGGCGGTGTCATGAGGTCGCTTACGGTTAGGGCTTCTACGAAGCAGCACGTCAGCCTTTCAGCTTGTCAGCTTGTTTCGTTCCGAAAACTGCGTGACAGGGAAACCTGAAATGCTGATAGCCTAACGAGCTGAGAAGCTTTCTGATGTTCCAGTGCTACCCAATAAACCGAGAAATCAGCAGGTGCGAGCCTTCGAACTGAGTATACTAAGCCCATATGAAAAACTTCTCTCGAGTCCCCCCGACCCGAAGTCACGTTCAGCCTCGAGGCAGCCGCTGATGCGCGTCGCGGTACTTAAAGAGCCCGAAGGCGAGCCCCGTATCCCCCTAACGCCCGCAAGCGCCGAAAAGCTCGTCAAGCTAGGCGTGGCTATCGCCGTCGAGAAAGGCTTGGGCGAGAGCATCGGTGTCGAGGACAGCGCCTACGAAGCGGTGGGCGCGAAGGTGGACAGCCGCTACAACTTAGAGAGCGCCGACATGATTCTCCAACTTAACGTACCCACACCCAAAGAGGTCAGGAAGTTCAAACGCGGCGCAAAACTCGCCTCGCTCATGGACCCCTTCCGCAACCCCGAGTTGGTCAAAACGCTCAAAGAAAAGGAGATCAGCGCGCTCTGCATGGAACTCATCCCGCGCAGCACCTACGCGCAGAAGATGGACGCGCTGTCCTCGCAGGCGAGCTTGGCGGGCTACGCCGCTGTGATCGTCGCGGCTGAACGCATCCAAAAGGCGCTCCCGATGATGAGCACGCCCGCCGGGACGATTCCGCCTGCACGGGTTTTTATCATCGGCGTGGGCGTGGCAGGGCTGCAAGCGATTGCGACGGCGAAGCGGCTGGGCGCGCGGGTCGAGGCGTTTGATACGCGCCCGGTGGTCGAGGAGCAGGTGTTATCTCTCGGGGCGAAGTTCGTGAAGATTGACCTAGGGGAAACGGGGCAGACGGACCAAGGGTACGCCAAGGCGCTCACCGAGGAACAGTTGGGGAAACAGCGTCAAGGCATGGCGAGAGTCTGCGCCAACTCGGACATCGTCATCACCACTGCGCAACTTTTCGGACGTCCCGCGCCGCGCATCGTCACGGCGGATATGGTCAAGGGAATGCGCCCCGGCAGCGTGATCGTGGACTTAGCGGCGTCCACGGGCGGCAACGTCGAGGGGTCGCAGCCGGATAAAGAGGTCCTAGTAAACGGTGTGAAGATCATCGGGCTGTCCAACCTGCCCGGCTCGGTAGCGCGCGACGCCTCGCAGATGTTCTCGAGCAACCTCACCAACCTCGTGGACCACCTGTGGAACAAGGAGACCAAAGAGGTCGAGCTGACCCTGGATGACCCCATCGTTAAAGGCTGCCTCCTCACGCATGAAGGCAGAATTTTGAACGACGGCGTGCGCGAGATGATCGAAGGCAAAGCTGAACCGGGCGCGAAAGAGGGGCAAGCGGTAGGCGCACAGCCCGTACAAAACTCCGCCGCGCAAACGCCTGAGAAGTCTTTTCAAGCTAACCCGTCACCTGACAGGTCCGACGAGAAACAACTTATGGAGGAATCATGAGCGCCGAACTCACCCTTTTACTCCTATTTATCTTCGTCTTGTCCATCTTTTTAGGACGCGAACTCATCACCAAAGTTCCCTCGCAACTCCACACCCCGCTGATGTCGGGCTCGAACGCGATTTCGGGCATTACGATAGTCGGCGCGATCATCGCGGCGGGGACGGGCGGCGTCTTCGGCACGATTTTGGGAACGCTCGCGGTGATTTTTGCGACCGTCAACGTAGTTGGCGGCTATTTAGTGACTGACCGGATGCTCGGCATGTTCAAAAAGGGTGGGCGCTAGGGTGGATTCTTTCATCAACATCGCCTACATCGTCGCCTCCATCCTCTTTATCTACGGGCTCAAGATGTTGGGTCGCCCTGAGACCGCGCGGCAAGGCAACTTCGTCTCGGCGGTGGGGATGCTCGTGGCGGTGGTCGCCACGCTGCTCGTCGGCGGGCTCTCCTTTACGTGGATTCTTGTCGGGTTGGTTATCGGTACGGCGATAGGCGTGTACGCGGCGCGCACCGTGCAGATGACCGAGATGCCCGAGATGGTGGCGCTCTTTAACGGCTCGGGCGGCGTCGCCAGTTTGCTCGTCGGCTGGGCGGAGTATCACCAGCGCTTTGCGGAGCCCCTGGTGACCATCGACGCCTTTACCGCTGCCGCTATCTTTTTAGCCGTGCTCATCGGCGGCGTCGCCTTCACGGGCTCGCTGGTCGCTTTCGGCAAGCTCGCCGGGCGCATTCCTGGTCAGCCGATCAAGTTTGCCAATCAAAACCTCTACAACGCCGGGCTTTTCGGGCTCATCCTCGTACTGGGCATACTCTTCTGCCTCAATCCCGGTACGGGGCTCGCCTATTTCTTGCTCGTTCTCTCCATCCTCGCCTCGCTCGCGCTGGGCGTGTTGCTCGTCATTCCCATCGGCGGGGCGGACATGCCCATCGTGGTGGCTTTGCTCAACTCGTACTCCGGTATCGCGGCGAGTATGGCGGGCTTCATTATCGCGAATAACGTGCTCATCGTGGCAGGCTCGCTCGTCGGCGCGAGCGGCATCATCCTCACGAGCATCATGTGTAAGGCGATGAACCGCTCCCTGGCGAATGTACTCTTCGCGGGGTACGCGACGACAGCCTCGAGCAGCAGCGCCCAAGTCGAGGGCGAGGCTAAGCCTATCTCGGCGGACGATGCGTACTTTATGCTCGAGGCCGCCAGTAGCATCCTCTTCGTCCCCGGCTACGGCATGGCGGTGGCGCAGGCGCAGCACGCGGTCCGCGAGCTAGCCGAACTCCTGGAGGCGAACGGCGCAGAGGTCCGCTACGCCATTCACCCCGTCGCGGGGCGGATGCCCGGTCACATGAACGTCCTCTTAGCCGAGGCGAACGTGCCCTACGAGCAGCTCGTCGAGCCCGAAGACGTGAACCCGACGATGGATACGGTAGACGTGGCGGTGGTCATCGGCGCGAACGACGTGGTGAACCCGGCGGCGCGCGAGGATGCGGGCAGCCCGCTCTACGGGATGCCCATCATCAACGTGGACTTAGCGCGCAACGTCTTTATCCTGAAACGCTCGATGAGCGCGGGCTTTTCGGGGGTGGAGAACCCGCTCTTCTTCAAGGAGAACGCGAGGATGCTCTTCGGCGACGCCAAAGCGACCGTGTCGCAGCTCGTGACGGAATTCAAAGAGGCGCTGCGTGAGGCGGCTTGAATGAAAGTCTTAGCGGTGAATATAGGGTTGCCCAAACCCATTCCCGTCGATGATGAGATGGTCTCGACCGGGATATTCAAAATGCCCGCACAAGAACCCGTCACGCTCACCCGTGAAGGCTTTCAGGGCGACGACCAAGCCGATAAGAAGAATCACGGCGGCGTGGACCAAGCCGTTTATGTGTACAGCGCGGAAGACTACGCTTGGTGGTCCGAGCAGTTGGGGCGCGACCTTCCTCCCGGCATATTCGGCGAAAACCTGACGCTCTCGGAGTTTCCGCAAGAGGTCAAGATTGGGGATAGGCTCGAGTTCCAAGAAGTCATCTTAGAGGTTACTGCGCCGCGCTTCCCCTGCCGCGTCTTCGCCGCCAAGATGAACGACCTCTCCTTCGTCAAGAGGTTTCGGCAAGCGGAGCGCCCTGGATTTTATACGCGGGTGATCCAAACAGGTACGGTGCGAGCGGGTGAAGAGGTCACGCACAAACCTAAGGATGATGGGGTGGGATTGCTCGAGACCAACGCCCTCTACTTCGCCAAGGACCCCGACCCGGCAGCGTTGGAACGCGCTTTAGAAGCGCCACTAGCTGAGCGGCTCAGGAAGACATTTGAAGGGAAGCAGCGAACTTAGTTGAAAGCGATGAGCAATGAGTCTAAAGGTTTTCACTCACCGTTCGTTCCTGCGGAAGCTAAAGCCACCAGCTCGACTGGATTGCTCGTTGCTCGGTACTCATTGCTCTCAATAAGTAACACCAAGTCATCGCAGAGTGTAAAGCAAGAGAGGTCAGTATGCCCCACCTCGCTCAGATCAACATCGCCAAAGCCTTAGCCGAGATGGATGACCCCATCATGCACGGCTTCGTCTCGAGATTAGATGAAATCAACGCACTTGCAGACGACGCGCCCGGCTTCGTATGGCGGCTGCAAACGGATGACGGCGACGCTTTGAACCTGCGCGTGTTTGATGACCCGATGCTGATTATCAATATGTCGGTGTGGGAGGACGTTCAGACGCTCAGAGACTTCACCTACAAAACTATGCACGTGGAAGTGTTCAAAGAGCGAAAGAAGTGGTTTACGAAGTTGGGCAAACCTCATCTGGCGATGTGGTGGGTTCCGGCGGGGCACATGCCGACGTTGGACGAGGCGAAAGAGAAGTTGGAGCGAATCGCCCGAGAAGGTCCCACACCTGAAGCGTTCACGTTCAGCAAGGTGTTTGGGGCTCCTACCGCCGAACCTGTGGTTTAGACTCGAGCTTTAGAACTTCACAGCCTCGAGAGTAAGGGGTCAAACAATCTCGTACTCGCTCTGCACGAAGCCGCTCGGGTAACTCTGCGTTCGAACGTGACGCAATTTGATGTCTCCATCAAGAGGTCCGAAAAGCGGAATGCCCGCGCCGATGAGGACAGGAATTCTCGTGATGACAAAGCGCTGAATCAACCCCATCCGTAAAAACCGCTGAACGGTCTCTCCCCCATCGGTGTAGAGGTGCTTCACGCCCCGCTCTGAAAGCCACGCCGCGACCTCTTCCGGTGAGCCGGACACCGCTTCCACGGTTCGGGATAGGTGTTCTGGAATCTCCAAAGGGCGGCTACTCAGTACGACAACGGGTTTGTCACCGTACGCCCATTCACCGAAAGAAAGCACCTTGTCAAAGGTGTGTCGTCCCATCACGAGCGCGTCCACACTGCCCGTAAAATCTTTGTAGCCGTAATCTTCGCCTCGAGATTCTGCGCTTTTATCTTCTTCGTTGACCTCTTCCCCGCTGCCTTCTAACCAGTCAAGCTCGCCGTTTTCCCTAGCGATAAATTCGTCCAAACTCGTTGCGATATAAACTGACGCTTTCATAAATACACCTCTTGCACTGACCCCGAAGATAAAGGGAACAAATCCTATCATGCTTTTACACCTCTTCACCTCCCGCAGTGGTAGCGTGAAAGGATGAGTATGGACACCGCGACAGAACGAGAGCGCACCGTCACCCCGAACTTCATCACCGACATCATCGACGAGGACTTGGAGACGGGCAGGGTGCAAGAGGTCGTGACGCGCTTTCCGCCCGAGCCCAACGGCTACGCCCACCTGGGTCACGCCATTGCGAGCTTTATCAACTTCGGCGTCGCGGGCGACTACGGTGGTCGTTGTAACTTGCGCTTCGACGATACCAATCCAACCACGGAGCGTATGGAATTCGCCGAATCTTTAGAGCGCGACTTTCGCTGGCTGGGTTGGAACTGGGACGACAGGCTCTTCTTTGCGTCGGACTACTTCGAGCAGCTTTATGAGTTCGCGCTGCGGCTCATCGAAGAGGGCAAAGCGTATGTGGACAGTCTGTCCGAAGAGGAGATTCAAGACTATAGGGGCACGGTGACGGAGGCGGGGCGCGAGAGCCCGTACCGAAACCGCTCGGTGGAGGAGAATTTGGAGCTGTTCAAGGGGATGCGGCGCGGCGACTTCCCCGAAGGTGCACACGTCTTGCGGGCGAAAATCGATATGGCGAACCCGAACATGAAGATGCGCGACCCGCTGCTCTACCGCATCCGCTTTGAAAAGCATTATCGTACAGGGAACGAATGGCCCATCTACCCCATGTACGACTTTCAGCATCCTCTCTCAGACGCCATCGAAGGGGTCACGCACAGCCTCTGCTCTTTAGAGTTCGTCGAGAACCGCGCCGTCTACGATTGGCTAATGACACACCTTATCGGCTCGCCGCGCCCCTATCAGCACGAGTTCGGGCGGCGCAGCATCGAATACACGGTGGTGAGTAAGCGCAAGTTGATTCAACTGATTCAAGAAGGTCACGTCAGCGGCTGGGACGACCCGCGTATGCCGACGCTCGCGGGGATGCGGCGGCGCGGCGTGAGACCGGCGGCGATTCGGGAGTTTGCGTCTCGTGTGGGCATCTCGCGCACGAACCGCACGGTGGATATCGCGCTCTTGGAGTACGCCATTCGCGACGACCTCAACACGAGAGCGCCCCGCGTCATGGCGGTTTTAGACCCCATCAAAGTCGTTCTGACGAACTACTCAGAAGGTGGTGAGGAATGGTTGGGGGCTCCCTACTGGCCCCACGACGTGCCGAACGAGGGGTCTCGTAAAGTTCCTTTCTCCAGAGAACTCTACCTCGAGCGCGAAGACTTCTCCGAGACCCCCCCTAAAGGTTTCTACCGCCTCTCGCCGGGGGGAGAGGTGCGGCTACGCTACGCCTACGTTATTCGTTGCGATGAGGTCATCAAAGACGCCAAGGGCAACGTGAGCGAGTTGCGCTGCTCGTATGACCCCGAGACGCTCGGGAGAAATCCGCAGGGTCGCAAAGTTAAGGGAACCGTACATTGGGTTTCGGCGAAGCACGCACTAAGGGCAGAAGTGCGCCTCTATGACAGACTATTCAGCGTGCCCAATCCTGAAGCTGAAGAGGGCACCTTTACGGATTACCTCAACCCCGACTCGCTTGTCACGCAAAGAGGTTTCGTCGAGCCGAGCGTGGCGGATGACCCGCCCAAAGCGCGCTATCAGTTCGAGCGGCAGGGGTACTTCGTGCAAGATTCGGTGGATTCGAAAGCGGACGGGCTCGTTTTCAACCGCATCGTGCCCCTGCGCGACTCGTGGGCGAAGCAAGAGGAGCGGGAACCGCAAAAGCAGCGTGAGACTAAACCCAAGCGCGTTCAGGTCGCTTCGGCGCTAGGCGAGCCGAAAGACCCTACGCTCGAGTTCTCACCCGAGCAGCAGGAAAAGCTCGAGTATTACACAGTTCAACTCAAGCTAAGCCGTGACGACGCGCAGATTTTAGCGGGTAACTTAGCGTTGGCAAGCTTTTTCGAGCGGGCACTAAAGACCCATAACAACCCCCAAAGTGTCGCCAATTGGATTGTAAACGAACTCCTGCGCGAACTTAAAGAGGTGTCCCTGGAGGATTTGCGCGTGACACCGCCGCAACTCGCCTCGCTCGTGTCGCTTACAGACGAAGAGACAATCTCTAAAAGAAGTGCTAAAGATGTCTTTGAAACGATGCTCCAAACGGGCGAAAATCCAACGAATATCATCCAGCGAGAGGGTCTCGAGCAAGTCACTAACACGGGCGAACTAGAGCCCATCGTCGACGGCATCATCGCTAACAATCCCGACAAGGTCGAGGCGTATAGGGGTGGCAAGACCGGGCTTCTAGGCTTTTTTGTTGGTCAGGTCATGCGCGAGACGAAAGGCACCGCCAACCCGCAGCTTGTCCAGGACCTCTTGAAAAGCAAACTCGCAAAAAGGGACTAGCGTTACATTTTGACGATAACCTCACACGGTGGGAGCTAGATTACACGTCACAGACGGTGTTAAGAACCTGTCAGGGTGCAGTCATAGGGTTTGTTACATTCTGTAGTAGATAGCAGCGGCACAGGGAGAGCGTCCTGCTTCAAACTCTAAGGGAGGCACCACTATGCAGAACCATCAAACCATCACCGACCAAGCAACCCCGCTCAAGCCCACCGAAGTTTGGCAGCAAGACACCCTAGACGCGGACTTCTGGCACGGACCGAACGGCATCATCGTCAACACGGCGGCGCTTAAAGAGCGCGAGTTCTACTTCGACATCGTCTGCGTCGAAGCGCATAAACTCGCGTCATAGGTTGACCCGAGAGCTTTACAGTTAGCAGGTCTCACCGAGCGGATAGACGCGGACGTGGGACCTGCGATTTTATTTTATTAAGACCACCTATTACACTGTATAGGTGAGTTTTGCAACACTATTGTCACACTGTTCACGAAGTACGGCGAAGCCCGGTTGTCGAAGGGTCTCGTTTGGCTATTGCCAAAATTCTGTAACTCGCAATCTCGACGAGCTGAGATTGCGAGACGAGATTCTTTCGCTTCACTCCGTTACACTCAGAATGACATAATTCAGTTTTTAGCTGACAGTGTATTATCTTTCCTTTTGGAACTATTTCAACTTGAGCGCTCAATCCTTAGCCTCCTAAAACCCAACACACTCGTCACATCTTCAGAGCCCATCTCGCGATAAAGTTAGGCAGAAACACGGTACTTAGCCCTGTAAGGAGAGTGTGATGAACCTGGGTTACAGCCCCTCTACCGCGTCCGTTTTAGACCTCGAGGACGCCTTCAAGCTCGCCGCCGAGCTGGATTTTACCTTCGTCGAACTAGCGTGGGAAATCTTCGAAATTTTGCCGGACGCCGGTCTGTTAGAACGTACCAAGGAGCTGAGCTATGCTACAGGCGTCGGCGTCAGTGTCCACCTTCCCTTCGTGGACTTAAACCTCGCCTCGCTCGTGCCGAGCGCGCGCAATAACGCGGTGGAGCGCGTTGAGCGTGCGCTAGGGGGTGCCGCCGAGTTGGGCGCACTCTGCGGCGTGCTGCATACAGGTCAGAACTCCGTGTACCACCCTTTAGCGGTGAGCTACGCGCAAAAAGCGCTAAGTAAATCGTTTGCCGAGTTTAGCGAAGTCGTTCCTATCGCCGTCGAGAATATCGCCCTGAGCCCGCAAGACCTCATCCACGGTCCCGAAGCGCTCAGAGACCTTACGGGGAGCGCCGGCTTTCACAACTGCTTAGACTTTGGTCACGCTTACGTCGAAGCAGGACGCACGGGCGAGCGTGACCTCACGGAGCGCTACTTAGGCGTTTTAGGCGAGCGCATCATCCACTTGCACGTGCATAGCAACGACGGCGCGGCGGACTTGCACAAGCCGCTAAATGAGGGAACGCTGCCCTATCACCGCTACGCGACCTTTTTGCGCAACTTTTCGGGAACCATCTGTCTGGAAGTAACGGGGGGCGCGGAAGGGGTGCGCCGCAGCGCGACCTTTTTGCGCGCCGTCGCCGGAGGTTTGGCGCATACGCCTTAGCTATGAATACGGTACACTCAGCCACGTTTGAGTCATAACATTCCAAGTGAGGTGAAACGTGGCGAAAAAGTTACGCTGGGGCGTTCTAAGTACGGCAAAAATTGGGGTGAAGTCGGTGATTCCGGCGCTGCAAGCGTCGTCCAATGGAGAAGTTGTTGCGGTCTCGAGCCGCACCCAAGACAAAGCGCAAGAGGTCGCTAAGGACCTGGCTATTCCGCAAGCCTATGGGTCTTATGAGGAGATGCTAGCGTCCGACATAGACGCGGTTTATAATCCCCTGCCCAACAGCTTGCACAAGGAATGGACGACCAAAGCGCTGAGCGCGGGCAAGCACGTCCTGTGCGAAAAACCTCTAGGCGTCGACGCGCAAGAATGCGACGAGATGGCGGCGGTCGCCGAAGAGAACGGCGCAATGCTCATGGAAGCGTTTATGTACCGCTTCCATCCGCGCTTCGCCAAACTCACCGAGTTGTTGGAGAGAGGCACTATCGGCGAGCTTAGGCTGATCCGCAGCACCTTCAGCTTCAAGCTGAGCCGCGAGGACGACATCCGCTGGCAGGAGGGTTTAGGCGGCGGCGCACTCTACGACGTCGGCTGCTACTGCGTCAACATAAGCCGCACGCTAGCAGGCGAAGAACCGACCAGCGTACAGGCGTATGCCCATTGGTCAGGGACAGGGGTGGACGAAGTTTTAGTGGGCGCGCTACGTTTTCCGAACGGTGTTTTGGCGCAGATCGACTGCGGCTTGGCGCTAGAGAGGCGCGAATTCGTCGAGGTCATCGGCAGCGCGGGGAGCCTCGAGCTTACGGACGCCTTTACATCGAAGCATAAGGAGGCGCTCATCGTCGAAAAGCGCGCAGGTCAAGAGGACAAAACGCACCGCACTCCCGCTGAGGACCCCTATAAAAAGATGGCGGAGCACTTCGCCGCGTGCGTCTTAGAGAGCAAGCCGCTCCGCTACCCGGTGAGCGAAGCCGCCGCGAACATGCGCACCATAGGGGCGCTCTACCGCGCCGCACGCAAGAGTAGCCCTAACGCATCATCGTGATGGCGATGATGCCCAAAAGCGCCGCCCAACCCGCCCACTGCGCGTTCTGTTGCAGTTTGGGGTAGCGCTCGTAAAGCGCAGGGACAAAGCGAAAAGCGATGGTGATGAGCCAGAGGATGAGGAGCGCAAGGTAAGCGTAGCCTTGCCAAGCTTGTTCGAACATCCTTCAGTGTACCCGATGAACGCCTACAGCAACCTAGCACTGCTTGACCATTTTGATTTTGAACCCTCTCTACTAAAGGTTTCATTTTTAGTAGGGACTCGAGACTCATGCAATCGCCTTGCCCATAAACTTCGTACGCTGTGCGCGAGACGTGGTACACCGTTTTAAGTACAGCGTTAGCTAGGCGCTGCGACGTAAACTTACTTGTCATTCTGTCTATTCGTCTAGGAGGTCTATGCAAGAGGTCGTCATCGTCAGCGCAGTCAGGACACCTATCGGCAAGATACGGGGGGCACTCTCGAGCGTGCGTCCCGACGACTTGGCAAGTTTAGTCATCAAAGAGGCGGTAAGTAGAGCAAACGTCGACCCCGCCCTCATCGAAGAGGTCTATCTAGGTTGCGCTAACCAAGCGGGTGAAGATAACCGCAATGTGGCGCGCATGGCGCTCCTATTGGCGGGGCTCCCCGAGCAGGTCGGCGGCGTCACGCTGAACCGGCTCTGCGCGAGCGGGCTGAATGCGGTCAACCAGGCGGCGCGGGCGATTCGGTGCGGCGAGGGCGAGGTCTACGTCGCGGGCGGCGTCGAGAGCATGACGCGCGCGCCCTACTCCGTTCCTAAAAACCCGGTCGGCTTCGGACCTCCCGGCAACATCACCGGCTGGGACACGACGCTCGGCTGGCGCTACCCGAACCCTGAGCTGGCGGCGCGCTACCCTTTAGAGGCGATGGGCGAAACAGCGGAGAACATTGTGGCGCTGAGCTGCGCGGGCGAGCTTGAGGGGGGCGAAATCACCAGGGAAGACCAAGACAGGTTTGCGCTGCAGAGCCAGGAGCGGGCGGTGAACGCGATGAAAGAGGGGCACTTCGACACCCAGATCGTCCCCGTCGAGATTCCGCAACGCAAGGGGGAGCCTATCGTCTTTGGCGTAGACGAGCATCCTTTTTACGCGGAGACAGAGAACGGTTTCGAGGTCACGACGAGTCTGGAGAAACTCGGCAAGTTAAGACCTGCTTTTCGGAAAGGGGGAAGCGTGACGGCGGGGAACTCGAGCGGCCTAAACGACGGCGCGTGCGCACTGGTCCTGATGTCGGCGTCTAAAGCGGAAGAACTCGGCGTCGAGCCTCTCGCTAGGTGGGTCGGCTCGGCGGCGGCGGGCGTGGACCCGCGAGTGATGGGGTTAGGGCCGGTTCACGCGGCGCGCAAGCTCTTGAAGCGCACGGGTCTCAGCGTGGGCGACATCGACCTAGCCGAACTCAACGAGGCGTTCGCGGCGCAAGCGGTCGCCGTGCTCCGCGAACTTGGTCTAAGCGAAGCTGTCACCAACGTGAACGGCGGAGCTATCGCTCTGGGGCATCCGCTCGGCTGCTCGGGCGCGCGCATCCTAACGACGCTAATCTATGAAATGCGGCGGCGGCGTGGGGCAGGTGAGCCGATGAGGTACGGTCTGGCGACGCTGTGCGTCGGCGTGGGGCAGGGCGAGGCGACCTTAATCGAGGCGATTTAGGAGGGCATAGGGAGACCGGGCGTACCGCCCTACCCACGAAGCGAACCCGCCATCTGTTAAGCTACTCCCCCATGCCCCCACGTCTCGTTGTCTTTTTCGCCTTTTTACCCGCCTACTTC
This sequence comes from Trueperaceae bacterium, assembly GCA_965213925.1. Lineage (GTDB taxonomy): Bacteria > Deinococcota > Deinococci > Deinococcales > Trueperaceae > CBDBZX01. The sequence continues at coordinate 1,311,743 of OZ243927.1, read as the reverse complement.
CTCTCCTACTTTTTGCGCTCCACAAACGCCGTTATCGCGGAGGATTTGACGCGCGACCTCTCGCTCACCGCGTCGCAGTTGGGGCTCATGACGAGCCTCTTCTTCGCGGCGTTCGCCGCCGCGCAGCTGCCCATCGGCTCACTTTTAGACCGCTTCGGTCCGAGGTGGATGACGCCGCTTCTAATGCTCTTCGCGGTGCTGGGCAGTCTCGTTTTCGGCTTCGGCGAGTCGTTTGCGGCTTTAGCTGTCGGTAGAACGCTCATTGGTTTGGGCGTCGCCGGTATCTTAATGGGGGCGCTCAAGTCGTTTAGCGGCTGGTTCTCGGCGGGTAGCTTTGCGCGGGTCTCGAGCCTCTACCTCTCGCTAGGTTCTCTGGGCGCGCTCACCGCCGCGACGCCGCTCGCGCTACTTAACGAACGCTTCGGCTGGCGCAGCGTCTTTATCGGCGGCGCGGTTGTGATTCTCCTGAGCGCCCTGCTCATCTCGTGGCTAGGGCGTGACGCGCCTCATACAGAAGAGGAAACAGGTGAGCAGGGCAGCTTCGCCGACATCTTCCGCAGCCTCCAGTTCTGGCGCGTCGCCCTCTTGAACTTCGCCCTCGTCGGCAGCTTATTCGCCTATCAGAGCCTCTGGGCGGGACCTTTTCTAAGTGACGTATTAGGTCTCTCCAGTGTGGCCGTGGGCAACCTCTTGCTCGTCTTGAGCGGCGGCATCACGCTGGGTTATTTCGTCGCCGGGTTTTTAGGGGAACGCTTCGGTTTAGGGCGCGTGCTCGCGGTCGCTGCGGGCGTCTTTACGCTGACGCAAATCGGGCTAGCGCTCTTCGACTCGAGCTGGTCTCGCCCCGTCCTCACGCTCCTCTTCGCCGCCTTTAGCGTCTCATCTGCGTTTGCCGTGCTGATGTTTGCGCAGCTCAGGGCGATCTTCCCGCTCCACCTCACCGGACGGGCGATCACGGCGGTCAACCTCTTCGGCATCGGTGGCAGCGCCGTGTTGCAGTGGGGTCTAGGGCTGCTCATCGAGGCGGTAGCAGGGAGCCAGAGCGGACCCTATCCGCCAGAGGCGTACAGCGCCGCCTTCTTCTTCACCGCCGCGCTCTCTCTCGCCGCGCTGCTCTTTTACGTGCCGCTTCTCAGGGGCGCGAAAGCGTAGAATCAGCGCATGTCTGAAAATGCCTACAAACGCGCTGGCGTTGACCTGCAAGCGAGCGACCGGACGCTTGGTCTAATCAAAGATGCCGTAAAGCGCACCTATACGCCCAACGTCTTAGCCGGGCTCGGCGCGTTCGGTGGACTTTACGACGCGGGCGACCTCAAGAGGTTAGCGAATCCCGTACTCGTCGCCTCGACGGACGGCGTCGGTACGAAGACGAAAGTGGCGGCGGCGCTCGGTCAAACACGAGGGCTCGGTTTCGATATCGTTCATCACTGCGTGAATGACATCTTGGTGCAGGGCGCGAGACCACTCTTTTTTCTAGATTACGTGGCGGCGGCTAAGCTCGAGCCCGCGCTCATCGCCGACCTCATCACCGGCATCGCTAAAGCGTGCGAATCGCTCTACATTCCCCTACTGGGCGGCGAAACAGCGGAGATGCCCGGCGTTTACACAGAGGGCGAGTTCGACGTAGTCGGCACTATCGTCGGTTCAGTTGACAGAGATAAAATTATCGACGGGTCAAAGATTAAGCCGGGCGACCAACTTCTCGCGCTCATGTCGGGCGGCTTACAAACGAACGGCTTTAGCCTGGCGCGGCGGGCGTTAGAAGGTAAGCTGCATGACGCGTTTGGCGAGAGCACGGTGGGCGAAACGCTCCTCACGCCGCACCGCTCATATCTGGAAACCGTCACACCTCTTTTGGAACGTAACCTCATACGCGGCATGGCGCACATCACGGGCGGCGGTCTGCCGGGAAACTTGCCGCGCGTCCTACCAGACAAGCTCGGCGTCCAGATCGAAAGAGGTCACTGGGAAGTACCCGAGATTTTTGGGCTGATTCAACAAGAAGGTGAGGTAAGCGAGGCGGAGATGTTCGACGTTTTCAACATGGGTGTCGGTTTCGTGCTCATCGCCTCGCCCGAAGAGGTGGAAGAAGTGCAGCGCGTAGCGGTGGAACCTCTTCATCCTATCGGTGAAGTTGTCGAGGGAAACGGCGTGCAGTTCGTCTAAACCTCGCGCGCTGAGATACAAAAGTGCGACACCTCATCGCCGTAGAGGTCAACCCCGCACGGCTTCATGCCGACCTTTTTCAATACGGCGATAGACGCTCTGTTTTCCGGCGCAGCCGCCCCGTAAAAAGTTTCGGCAAGACCTCTTCGAAACCCCTCCTCGAGACACGTTTGCGCCGCCTCTAACGCTAAACCCCGTCCCCACACCTCTCGAACGAGACCATAACGGAGGTCTATGTAGGAGGTTTCGCGGACGAACTCGAGCCCCGCATAGCCAACCGTCTGCGAGTCCAAATCCAAGAGGTACGACCCAAAGCCGTGCACCTTCCAATGCGCGATTCTGTTTTGCAAATACGCCGTAATCATCGCTTCGGGATAGGGCGCTTCGTTCGGCAAAAAGCGCGTCAACACAGGGTCAGAGAGGTAAGCGCGGAAGAAGTCCAAGTCATCAGGGGTAGGTTTGCGGTACGTAAGGCGCGGACTCTGCGGCACATTATCAAGCCGCGAAGAGCCGCGCCCGCCCTGCCACCTCAGCGAAAGCGTCGGCGGTGTAGTCGAGCATCTCCTCCGTTACGCCGCGCCCAAGTGAGAAACGCACGCTCGCTTTAGCTTCGGCGTAACTTAAACCCATCGCTAGCAGGACGTGGCTCGGCTCCAACGTCCCGGCGGCGCAGGCTGAGCCCGAACTCGCCGCGATTCCTCGGCTATCGAGCCCCATCAGCAGCGCCTCACCGTCCGCGCCCGCTACGCTGATGTTCACGTGCTTCGGACCTCTTGGCGCGTGCGCCGCGTTGAGCGAAACACCCTCGATTTGGAGGAGGTGGCGCTCCAACCTATCTCTAAGCTTCGCGGTGACCTCTTTATCCTCTATCAAGCGTTCCCGCACAAGCTCCGCCGCCCTGCCCATCCCTACAATTGCGGGAACGTTGAGCGTACCCGCTCTCAGCCCGCGCTCTTGCTCACCACCTAGGAGGAGGGGGGGAAGCTCCAAACCCTCTCTCACGTAGAGCACGCCGACCCCTTTGGGTCCGTAAGCTTTATGCCCGGAGAGGGCGAGCATGTCTACACCGAGCGCTTTTACGTCTACATCCAGCATGCCGAACGCTTGCACCGCGTCGCAAAAAAGCAGTGCGCCCGCGCCCTTAACGACTTGGCTGATAGCAGGAATGTCGGTGATGACGCCCGTTTCGTTGTTGACGAACATGAGCGCGACGAGCGCGGTGTCGGGGCGGAGGGCGTTTTGGACGGCGTCGGGGGTGATTTCGCCGCGCTCGTTCGGCTTCAGATAGGTGACGGGATGATTTTGCTCGAGAACCTTACACGTCGTCAAAACCGCCGAATGCTCCAAGGCGCTCGTGACGATATGCTGACCCGGCCGAAGCTGCGCCACCGCCCTTAAAGCGTGGTTATCCGCCTCGGTCGCGCCCGAGGTAAAGATAAGCTCCTTAGGCTGCGCGCGGATCGCTGCGGTGACCGCTTCACGCGCGCTTTCTACGGCGCGCCGCGCCCGCTGACCGTAGCCGTGCAAACTGGATGGATTGGCGAAGTCGCCCCGCAAGGAGGGCAGCATCGCCTCCAAAACCTGCGGGTCCAAGGGCGTCGTCGCCGCGTAATCGAGATAAACGTTCACGAAAAAACCTCTCCACCAAACAAGGGGTTGCAACCCCTTGTTTTATATTCTGCAACCCCTTATTCATATTCTGCAACCTCTTGTTTAGGTCGGTACAGATGTGATTAAAGTGGGCTAAGCTCGAATGAACTTAATTTGCGCTTATGAACTGCTCAGGGAGGGCCTCGAGCTGTAAAAGCTGCCGCTCCGCCACGAGATGCACCAAGGTCGTTTTGCCGAGCACGTCCCGCACCGCCTCATCCACGCGGTTCCAGAGAGACTCCGTCGAGCAGTGCCCAGTGCGTTCGCACGCGCTCTCGTCTTCGATGCACGCGACGGGCGCGAGGCTGCCCTCCATCAGTTCGACCACCTCGAGCGCCGTAATTTCATTTACCGGACGCGCCAAGCGGTAGCCGCCGTACGCCCCGCGCACCGACTCGACAATACCCGCGCGGCGCAGTACGGCGACGATTTGTTCTAAATAATGCTGACTGATATTCTGCCGCTCCGCCACGACCTTGAGGCTTGTCGGCGCGTCGCTGAGCGCAATTTCAACCAGCGCGCGCATCCCGTACTGTGCTCTCGTGGATACCCACATAGCCTTCTCCTTATTTCTACCTGAACCCGTCAATCTCGGGTGAACTGTAAGGAATTATACGCTTTTATATACAGAGCGTCAAGAAATCGGAACTGTTCCGATTTCGCATAGCTCATTCAAACGGCTTTTCGCAAGCTCGACGAGCTGACTGGGTCGAAACGGTTTGTGGAGCGACGCGCTCTGCCGCACCTGCGTAGATTTCAGTTTAGGGCGGCGGCTCAGAAAGATAAGGGGTATGGCTGCGGTTTCAGGCGCACTCCGCAGCACTTCGGCGGGAAAGGTGCCGTTGACCTTGGGCAGCGTCCGGTCCAATACGATGAGGTCGGGCGCGAACGCCCGCGCGAGCGAAACGCCCTCGTTCGCGGAGGCGGCGATGAGCACCTCGTAGCCTGCGGCGAGAAAGGAGCGCTCGAGCCGCGCTAACAAAAACCGCTCATCGTCGATTAGGAGCACCCGTGGCATGTCCTAATCTAACGCAGCAAAGGTCAAGCGTCTGTACGTATTTACCTAAGAGGGGAACTGTAAATGTTAAGAGCATCCCAGCCAGTCAGCTTGTTAGCATTTCAGGGTTTCCTGACAAGCTGACACAGGTGAGCATTGAAAATGCTGCTCCAACGAAGCGCGAAGCGTTTGCTGGAAGCAAAATTCCATAACGGCTTTCAGCCTTAACCTATGCTGAATAGCTAATAACGCTCGAGATACCCCAGCGGGTCCGCCGCGTAGCCGTTGAAGCGCAGTTCGAAGTGTAGATGGGGTCCGGTAGACGCGCCCGTGCTGCCGACTTCTCCCAACACGTCACCCTGCTGCACCCGCCGACCTTTAGGCACTGTGATACGGCGCATGTGCGCGTAGCGGGTCTGCGCGCCGTTCGGATGTTCGACGTAGACGACGTAGCCGTACGAGCCGCCCCAGCCCGAGCGCGTCACGACGCCGCCTTGTACCGCGCGAATCGGCGTGCCGGAAGGCGCGGCGATGTCTACGCCCGCGTGGTACGTGTTGCCCCGCACCGAGATATTTCTGCGCCCAAAGCGCGAGCTGATGCGCCCTTTTCTCGTTAGGGGCCAGATGTAATTTTGCGCAGGTGGCTCATAAGAGCGCAAAAGTTGCGGGGCTCGACCTATGAGTTGGAGACTTTGCGCTCTGAGTTCACCCCGTTGAGAGGCGGAGGTCGGTTGAGGCTCGAGCGGCGCGGCGAACGTTGCCCTTCTCGCAGGGATAAAAATCTGCTGACCTTCCTCTAGGCTGGAGGCGTCGCGAAACCCGTTGAGTCTGACGAGTTCGCCGGGCGAGAGGTCGTTCTCTAAAGCGAGCCCGAGTAGATTCTGCCCCTCGCTTAGCGTAGCGAGGGTGCCGCGCTCCGGCGAGATGGCGAGCGTTCCACCCGGCAGCAGCGGCGCACCGGAGGTGAGTTCGGGGTTGACCGCCTCGAGCGTCGCCACATCTAAGCCGTAGCGCGTCGCCACGCTCGCCCACGTTTCCCCCGCCGTGACGGTATGGCGTTTGAACGAGGGCGGCAGCCCAGGAATGCTTGCGCCGGGAGGCTGCCCGGACACTTGCAAAGTCTGACCGACGCGAATCACGGTGCTACTCAGGTTATTGCGCTGCATGAGGTCCTCGACGCCCACACCGTAACGCTGCGCCAGCGCAGCCAGCGTGTCACCGGAAACGACGGTGTGCGTCTGCGCCGACGCCAGAGAACACAAAGTTAGAGAACACAAAGAAAAAAGAAGCAGCGTGCTGAGAAACCTCAACACGTCGCTCCTCTTCTTCTGCTTGACGGTGGTGTTCAGAACGCTAGCCCCAGAGGTGATTTTGCAGTTCGGTCCCTGACGGCGAGACTAAACTACAATCACCTCAACGCTAGCACTACCCCTGACCCAAGGTTGACAAAAAGTCCGCATTGCTCTTCGTGCGGCCTAAGCGCGAAAGCAGCATATCCATCGCTTCAGCGGGGTCCATGTCGCTGATAACTTTGCGCAAGAGCCACATCTTCGCTAAGCACCTCTTCGCCCAGGAGCAAGAGGTCCTCGCGGCGCGTGCTCGACTTCAAGATGTCGATGGCGGGGAAGATGCGGCGCTCTTCCAAGCGGCGCGAGAGGTGAAGCTCCATATTGCCCGTGCCCTTGAACTCCTCGAAGATGACGTCGTCCATGCGCGAGCCCGTCTCGACCAACGCCGTCGCCATGATGGACAAGGAGCCGCCGCCGCGAATGTTGCGCGCTGCGCCTAAAAAGCGCTTAGGCCAGTGCAGCGCCGAGGAGTCCAAACCGCCCGAGAGCGTGCGACCTGTGGGCGGCGTGACGAGGTTGTTCGCCCGCGCCAAGCGCTGGTAATCGAATCGAGCAAAGGATCATCACGTGCCCGCCCTCTTCGACGATGCGGCGAGAGCGTTCGTGCACAAATTCCGCCACGCGGATGTGATTCGTCGGCGGCTCGTCGAAGGTACTGGCGATCACTTCGACGCCCGAGACCGACTCGCGGAAGTCCGTGACCTCTTCGGGGCGCTCGTCTACTAAGAGGACGATCACGGTGATGTCGGGCTCGTTGGTGACCACGGAGTTGGCAATCTTTTTTAAGGAGCGTCGTTTTACCCGCTTTAGGCGGCGCGACGATAAGACCGCGCTGACCGCGCCCGATGGGGGCTAAGAGGTCGATGACGCGCGCGGCGACCTCGTTTTGGGTGGTCTCGAGCTGAATGCGCTCCTCGGGGAAGGTCGGCACGAGGTCGTCGAAGCGGGGGCGTTTCGCCGCCTGAAAGGGGTCCACCCCGTTGACCGCTTCGACCCGGATGAGGGTGCCGTAGCGCTCGTTGTCGCGCGGCTTGCGCGACTTGCCTAAGATCATGTCGCCCGTGCGGAGCTTGAACTGCTTGATGAGCCCGGCGGAGACGATGACCGAGCGGGTGTTGTTTTGCAACAAGGATTCCTGTAAGAAGCCGTACCCGTCCGAGGAGATTTCCAAGTATCCTCGGACGAGCTTGAGCCCTTCGCCTTCCGCAGAGCGCTCCAAAATCGCCACCGAGAGGTCGTCTTTGTCCATCTGGCGGTAGTCTGAAAGCCCGACCTCTTTCGCCAGAAGGTGCAGTTCTGGCAAAATTTTAGACTGTAAGTCGCGGTAGTTGAGGCTTTGGCGTCTCGAGCGCTGACTGCGCCCACGCCCGCGCCGGGAGGACCCGCGCTCTTTTTTCGTATCCTCGGCGTCGTCGCCTGAGTCTGCGTCGTCACCCGACGCCGCTTGACCCGCCTCCTCGTCGCCACTCTCTTCAGGTTCGGCTTTCGGCGCTTGCTTTTTAGGACGTCCGCGCTTTTTGGGCGGCGCTTTTTCTTCAACGTCTGGGGCGTCTTCTGCTTGCGCCTCAGCGACGCCGTTCGTCCCTGCTACGTCTTCAGTTTTCTTTTTGCGCCCACTTCCCTTAGGACGTCCGCGCCGCTTAGGTTTCTCGGCTCCCTCCTGCTCGCCCCCTTGCTCTATAACTTCGTCCACCGTGTCCGCTTCTTGCGCCTTAGTCATACGCTCTCCGCTCGCGCAGCGTCCACGCCGCGACTTAGGTTATGTCGGGTTAGTTGGTCTAAAACTGCGCCGGTCACTCCTGAAGGGTCGGATACGGCGACGGTTGTGAAAAAGGTTGCGACCGAAGGCGTAGAGAACACACCTAAAAAATTCATACTTGGCTCCTGGAAGTTAGCTGAGAGGGGGTTGGTAGTCCGAACAACTTGTCACGTTCGGCATCTAAAAAAGAGAGGAATAAAGGCGTTAAATAGGTTACATTATGCATCATAAGAGGATTTGACCGACCATCTTTTCGTTTACGGCTACACATACTATGTCTCAAACGCTCTTAGGTAGAGAGAAGTTGCGACCTGATTGGCCCTAGTTAAATGAACTGAAAGTAAAAACTGCTGCCATACGGGTGCGTAAGCCGCGCCCATGCAAGCCTCTAACTCGGATGTTTCACCCTAACACGTTGTGGACGAATTTACCAAGTTGTCTGGAGTTGTCAGCGGGTATGCAGCGCAGCGTATTGACGCCGTATGAAGAGGCTGCTACGCTCTAGTATATGCAGGTCTTCACGCCTATGTAAAGCGTTCTGGCAACACATTTGTTTCTAAAGACACCTTTATGTATGGAGTGGAGCCTAAAAAAGCGATGACGGGAACGAGTAGCTAGTCGTCAAACTCTACAGCGAGCCGGGGAGGGTGGAAGCCCGGTAGAGAAGCGTCAGCGAATATCCTCCTCGAGCTGCGTACCTAAAGGCAGCCGTTAGCGATTAGGTCTTAGCTAAAAGCTAACCGCTAATAGCTACCGAGTAAGTAACGCCGTGCTCCGCACGTCACAGCGGAAGGCTTTTCGCCCGCACCTGCGAGAAGTCGAAGAGGTCAGGGCTGCGAGGTCTTGACGAAGTTGGGTGGTACCACGCTCCCTATGTTTTCTTTGAACCAGAGCGTCCCAATGCTTTTAGCGGCGTGGGACGTTGTTTTTTGTCCCCTAAAACACTGAGTTTCAGCCTTCCAATAGCACGTCGGGAGAGATTTTCCGCAGGTATCATCCTTTTTCGTACGTGCTCAACAACGCTTTATCTATTTAGGGCGTCGATGACCAGATGATACCTGCTTGAGAGGTACACGGATGTTCAAAAACGTTGGCAGTGCAAATTTTCCTAAGCTCGAGCAAGAGGTCGCAGGCTTCTGGCGCGAGCAGGGTGTCTTCCGCAAGTCGGTGGACAGGCCTTCTGACAAAGGCGACTATATCTTTTACGAAGGTCCACCCACCGCGAACGGCAGGCCGGGCGTGCACCACGTGATCTCGAGAGCTTTCAAAGACCTCTTCCCCCGCTTCAAGACGATGCAAGGCTACAGGGTCGGGCGTAAAGGCGGCTGGGACACGCACGGTTTACCTGTCGAGTTAGAGATCGAGAAAAAACTCGGCTTTAGCGGCAAAAAAGACATCGAGAACTTCGGCATCGCGGAGTTTAATAAACTCGCCAAGGAGTCGGCGTTCGAATATATTCAAGAGTGGAACGCCATGACCGAACGCATCGGCTTCTGGTTGGATTTACAGGACCCCTATGTGACCTATGAAAATTCCTACATCGAGTCGTGCTGGTGGGTGATGAAGTCGCTGTGGAAGCGTGGGTTGCTCTTTGAAGATTACAAAGTCACCATGCACTGCCCGCGCTGTAACACCTCACTGGCGGACCACGAAGTGTCGCAGGGCTACAAGGACGACGTGGACGACCCCTCGGTCTACCCTAAATTCCCGGCGCACAAGGATAGGCTCTTGGAGCTGGGCATCTTAGAGGATGACACGCGCGATGTCTACGTCCTCGCTTGGACCACAACGCCCTTGGACGCTCGCGGCAAATACAGGGTTAGCGGTGAAAGCCGATGCGCAGTACGGGCTTTACGACGCGCCGCGCACGCAAGATAGTAAAGAGGTCAGTTACGAGCGCGACCTCTACATCATCGCGACGGAGTTAGAAGAACACGTCTTCGGCGAACACGCGGTGCTCCTCAAGACCTTCTCGGGCGACGCGCTGGTTGGTCTCACGTACGATCCCGTTTTAGAGGGGCGCGTTCCTGCAGGTGAGGACACCTCCAAAGGCTTCCGCGTCATCGCCGACGAGATGGTCAGCTTAGACGACGGTACGGGCGTCGTTCACTTAGCGCCTGCCTATGGGGATTTGGAACTCGGTAAGACCTACGGCTTGCCGACGCTCTTCTCCGTCGACCTCTCGGGCGAGATGTATCCAGAGGTCAAACTTGCAGGTTCCGACGGCGACGGACCCTACACCGGGCAGTTCTTCAAGAAAGCGGATAAGCACATCGCCAAGGATTTGTTAGAAAACGGGCTCATGTACCGCGCCGGACGCCTCAAGCACACCTACCCCTTCTGCTGGCGCTGCGACACCGCGCTGCTGTTCTACGCCAAAAGCTCCTGGTACGTGCGCACGACCGCCGTTAAGGACAAGCTCTTGGCGAACAACCAGAACATCAACTGGTACCCTGAACACGTTAAAGGAGGACGCTTCGGGCGGTGGTTGGAGAACAACGTCGATTGGGCGTTGTCCAGAGAGAGATATTGGGGCGCACCGCTGCCGATCTGGGTCTCGGAAGACGGACAGGAGCAGCACTGCGTGGGGAGCGTGAAGGAGCTGTCAACGCTGACTGGGCAAGATTTTTCGGACTTAGAGCTTCACCGCCCCTACGTCGACGACATCACCTTCGAAAAGAACGGCAAAACCTTTCGGCGTCTCCCCTACACCGTGGACGTCTGGTTCGAGTCCGGCGCGATGCCCTACGCGCAGTGGCATTACCCTTATGAAAATGAGGCGAAGTTAGCGCCGAACTTCCCAGCGGATTATATCTGCGAAGCGGTCGACCAGACGAGAGGATGGTTCTACAGCCTCCACGCTATCGCGACCCTCTTGACGGATTCGGGTGGCGGGGAGAGGGGGCCCGGTGCGCTTGCGCATATCGAGCAAGACACCTCCGCGTTCAAAAACTGCATCGTTTTAGGTCACATCACCGACGAAAAGGGCAACAAGATGTCCAAGTCGCGGGGCAACGCCGTCGACCCCTGGAAAGTTTTGGAAGACCAGGGAGCCGACGCGCTGAGGTGGTACCTCTACGCCTCCTCCCCGCCAGGCAATCAGAAGCGGTTCTCGCAGAACTTGGTGGACGAAACCCTGCGCGACTTCTTCATGACCTTGTGGAACACGTACAGCTTCTTCGTTTTGTACGCGAACCTAGATAAACCCGACTTGACGCAAGAGGTCCCCGTCAGCGAAAGGGCGGAGATCGACCGCTGGCTCGTCGCGAAGGTCAGCGCGCTAGTTCAAGAGGTCACGGAGAACCTGGAAAACTACGACCCGACTAGCTCGAGCCGCGCCATCCGCGATTTTTTGGTAGACGACCTCTCCAACTGGTACGTGCGCCGCAACCGCCGCCGCTTCTGGAAGAGTGAGAGCGACACGGATAAGCTCGCCGCTTATAAAACGCTGCACGAAGCCCTCGTCACGGTAGCGAAGCTGATGGCTCCGATGGCTCCTTTTACCAGTGAACATCTGTACCAAAACTTAGTCCTCTCGGTCTTCCCGGATGAACCCGAGTCTATTCACCTCTCCGAGTGGCCCACCTTCGACACCTCTCTCATCGACACCGACCTCTTACGCGACATGAACGCGCTCATCCGCGTCGTGGAGCTTGGGCGCGGGGCGCGAGCAGCGTCGGGGATGAAGACGCGCCAACCGCTTCCAGAAGTCTTGGTGCGGGTGCGGAGCAGCGAGGAGTTGCAGGGGTTGAAGCGGCTCGAGCCCCAACTCCTAGAAGAACTCAACGTCAAAAGAGCGACCTACTTAGATGTTACGGCGGACTTTGTGGATTACACCGTCAAGCCCAACTTACCCCTCGTCGGCAAACGCTTAGGCAAACTCGTGCCGGAGATGAAGCGTAAGCTCGCGGAGGTAAATGGTAAAGAGATTGCCCGTAACATCCGCGAGGGGAGAGAAACCGCGCTCGAGCTAGGCGGCGAAGAACACACCTTCGAGCCCGAAGCCTTCTTAATCGACGCGGTGAGCCCAGAAGGATATGCGGCGTTGGAAGAGAGAGGTTACTTAGCTGCCTTGAACACACAGCTCACACCCGAGCTGGAACAAGAGGGCCTCATGCGCGACGTAATTCGGCTCGTACAAAATGCGCGGAAGAACGCAGGGCTCGAGGTCTCGGACAAGATTGTGCTGGGGTTGGGGACCTCTGGCGACGTGCAAGCGGCTTTGGAGACGCACCGAGAGACCGTCCAGAATGAGGTTTTGGCGGAGAGCTTGGAGTTTTCACCCGTGGAGGAGGCCCTTCACAGTGAGCGAGAAGAGGTTGAAGGAACACCCGTTGCAATTAGTTTGAAAAAAGCCGACACCGTCACCGCTTAGCCAAATACGCAGAGGGTGCTTTCGGCATCCTCTTTCACCTTTCTATATCTCTCGTAGGCTGAGCACACACAGAATCTCAAAGCCTTATCGCCAGTAGTCCCTCACCACACTGCTTCGCCCTGCTAGAAAGTCAGGTAGGGCGGCTTTAGCGTCGGACAGCAGGGGCGTCGGCGGCTCATGCGGGTCACGCCACTCTAAACGGATAATCTCTCGCCCATCCGGTTCGGGCGTTCCTGAGCGAATACACCCCTTATAAACCGTTGCAAAAATATTGGGCAGACCGCCGCCTCGTAAAAAGTAGGTGCCGATGATGTGCTCGAGCCCTACCTCGACGTTCGCTTCCTCTTTCGCCTCGCGAACGGCGGCGATAGGCGGCGTTTCTCCTACGTCCACCACGCCGCCAGGAAAACCGTAGGTCCCCTGCTCCTGATGAACGAATAAAACTTGTCCTCGCTCATCCGTAAGGATAACGGAGGCACACTGTTTTATCTTTTTCATGACTTGAGCATACCCGCACCGCTACTCTGCCTATGATGACCTCACCAGCCTCGGGTCCAGACTCACCTCGACTTGCCGCAAAATTCAAGTCGCTTCGCCTGCGGATGACGCGGGTTAATCAGGTAGTTGAACGGTACGGGTAGAACAGCAGAAGGAACTTTGAGGGCGAGCGTTCGGGCTTCGGCAACCCAGTTGCCTCCGTATGCCCGCGTATCGTCGTTCTCACCGCGTAAGAGGTGCCCGAGCATCGCTGGCGTCGCGTCTTGTACCTGCGCCTCTTCAGGTAGCTGGGTTTCTAAGGCGAGCCGCACGCCGAAGGTCGCTGGGGTCAGCTTGGTGAGCAGCTCGAGCCTCATCCACGCCCCAATTTCCGCTCCCCACAGCAAATATGTCATGCTAAACAGAGTGAAAGCCAACCCCAAACGCCAAGACGCACTCATCGTCGTCGGACTAGACCCCGGACTCGCCAACTTAGGCTTGGGCGCGGTTCGCGAAACGGGCAAAGAGGTCACGCATTTGGGTAGTACGCTGGTGCGAACGAACAGCCGCACGGATCAAGCGGAGAGGTTAGCGACGATTTATTCTGAAATGACCGACTTCTTAAAGGCGCACCGCCCCGACGTGCTCGCCATCGAAGGGCAGTATTTTCACCGTCAGCGCGATGTGGCGTTTAAGGTGGGGCAGGCGTTAGGTGTGTGTTTGTTGGCCGCGCAGCAACAGGGCGTCGAGACGGTGGAGTATGGACCAATGCAGGTCAAGCAAGCGTTAGTCGGCACAGGACGAGCGAGCAAAGCCCAGGTGAGCTACATGGTTCGCGCCATGTTAAAGCTCACCCAGACCCCGGAGAGTCACCACGTTGCCGACGCGCTCGCGCTCGCGCTGACGCATCTGAGCGCTCGGCAACTGCAATCGTTGGGTTAATCCGACGAAGAGCTGGCGGATTTCTCTTTGTCTGTTGAGGCAGATTTAGTCTTACTCGAGCCCCCCTCCTCTTTCTTAGCCTTCGCGCTGGTTTTCTTCGCAGCCGTCTTCTTAGTCGCTATTTTCTTCGTCGCGGTTTTAGTATCCGCTTTTTCAGCATCGGCTTTTTTAGTGAACTTTTTTGCGGCAGGCTTTTTCGCAGCCGCCTTCTTCGTCGTTGACTTCTTAGAGGTCTTCGCTGTTTTCTTCGTCGTTTTAGACGTTGGTTTAACCTCTAAAAGCTTATCCACCTGGTACTCCGAGCGCGCTTCCGCCACCGCGAAGTCTTTAAGTCCCTGGTGAATCTTTTTCAGCCCCGCGTCAACCTCTTTTGCTTTCAAAACGCTTAAATTGAGAATCGAGACGCAGGCGAGGCGCGCGGTGAGTTCGCGGTAGGACTCCCTATTGTAGTAGCGCACCCCTTCGTGCTCGTTGACACCTAAGAAGGCGTAAGCCTCCTCGTCGTCTAGGAGGAGTTCCAGGAGTTTCTCGGCGGGTTTCTTATCCTCGTCCTCTAACTCGTACCAGTTTTTGTAGCGCACCAGGAGTTTGACCATGTGTAACACGCGCTCGGCGTGTAAGCCCAAGTCGCTAAAGACACCCTCGAGCACCCTATCCAAGCGCCAGCGCCGCAGCGCCGTTAAGCTCGCCTCGTTCGAACCGTCGCCTGCAAAGTGGCCGAGCCCGTGCACGCTAAGCCAGGCGTAGAGGCTGCCGCTCATCTCTGGGGTGAGGTTATCGGAGAGGGTTTGCTCGACCTCTCCGCCCTTTTTGAACTTGGGCGCAAGCGTCTCTAACGAGGGTAGCGGGAGCAGGTGGCTGAGTTCGACGGTGAAGCGGTTTAAGAGCGGTTCGGTCTCCCCTTTTACACCGTCTTCAGGGGTGAAGTCCCTCGTCTTCTCCATGAACCGCGCATAGCGCTCCGGCAGCGCCGCTTGCAGTTCGCTCTGCGCTTTGGGGTCTACGCCGCGCAAGCCGAGGATGACCTCTTTACTCAAGACCTCGCGGAAGGCTTCGTGGAGCGGTTGCAGGCGTAAGGACGCAATCTCTTCTTCGATGCTAGCGACGCCGCGTCCGCCGAGTTGGTCGTGAATACGGGCGTAGTTGCCGTCATAGTCTTCCACCTCGCGGAAGTCTAAAAAGACTTGATATTTGAACGCCTCCAGCTCCAAGTAAAAGCCGTTCGCAAGGCCCGCCGAGCGGCGGATGAACTCCAAGTTCGATACCTGGTCGCGGAAAATCGTGAAGTCGTCATTGTGCGCCCGGAGACCGAGCCCAGCTTTGAGGTCACGCGAGGGCTGCATCCCGCCCTCTTTGGTGGCGTGCGGCGCGGCGTCTTTGATCCAGCCTTTGGCTTGCGAAAACTTGTTGTTGAATACCACGAGCGAGGCTCTGTCGCCCACGCGGTTCGAGTAGGCGTACACGTCCTCGTTGACGCCGTTCTCAGTATGCACGTCATAAAGGAGGAAGTTCTCCACCTCCGCGAACTGCTCGCGGCGGTGCATCAGCGGGAACACTTCGCGGTAGTGGCGCTCAATCAGCCAGCCGTTAGGGTTCTCTTCGCGCTTGGCGCTCTTGAACTCCATGCCGTACTTCTCTTCGAACCCTTCGACCTGACCGTGCCCGAACATCGGCAGACCCGGCATCGTCACCATCACCGTGCAGACGCCGAAGTACTTGTCGTCGGAGCCGAACTGCGCGATGGCGGTCTCTTCGTCGGGGTTGCTCATGAAGTTGACGTAGCGCTTTAGGATGTTGGGCTCGAACTCCAGAACGTTTTTGATCGATTTGCGGTACTTGGCGTTGTCCTCGTCTTTGAACATATGCATGAAAGCGCTGTTGTAGACCCTGTGCATCCCGAGCGTGCGGACGAAGTAGCCTTCCATCATCCAGAAGGCTTCGGCTAAGAGGAGCGTGTCGGGGACCTCTTCGGCGACGCGGTCCACGACTTCGCGCCAGAACTCTTCGGGGATGGCGGCGTTGAAATCATCTGTCGTCATCGTGCCGTACTGCGCTCTCGAGGCAATCGCGCCGCCCGAGCCCGGCTCCGGGAACCAGAGCCTCTGGATGTGGCGCTTGGCGAGCGTCATCGCCGCGTCGAAGCGGATGATGGGCGAGAGCCTCGCGACGTGCAGGATGGTCTGGATGATGGCTTCGCGCGCCTCGGCGTTTAAGTAGTTGAGCTGCGCCGTGTCGTTCCAGGGCATCGAGGTGCCGTCGTTGCCGTGATAGATGTAGCGCTCGTTATTCGTGTGGTAGTCCACGCGCTTAAAGACGACGGCGGCGTCTGAGTTGTCGTAGTAGTGGTCCTCTAAGAAGATGCCGACGCGGTCGTCGTTGGACAAGTCAGGTCCGTTAAAGGTGTAGCTCGGGTAGGGCGAGTGTCCCAGTTGCAAGAACCAGTCCGGGTGCTCCACGACCCAGCGACCGTCGATGCCGACGTGGTTGGGGACCATGTCCGACGCCATGCGGATGCCGCGCTCCCAGGCGCGCCACTTGAGGTTGTCGTACGCCTCTTGCCCGCCTAAATCGTTGGCGATCTGGTAGTCGTACAGGGAGTAGGCTGACGCCACCGCGTCCGGGTTGCCGCGCATGTTTTTAATCTTTTTAGAGGCTGCGCTGCGCTCCCACAAGCCGATGAGCCACAAGCTTGTGAAGCCGCGCCGAGCGAGTTCGTCCAACTCTTCGTCGGGCACTTGGTCTAAGCGGGAGATGTCGCGCCCGTAGAACCTCGAGAGTTGCCCCAGCCACACAAAGGTGCTTTTGGCGAGCATCACGACGCGGGGCATCCAGGACGAATCGGGCGAGAAGCGCTCGTACTCGACCTGCTCGAACGCGCCCGTCACGCCGTATTCCGCTCTCGGGTCGATGACGTGCGCCGGACCGGGTCCGCCGCCGAAGCGCTCGCGGCGCTCCTCTTGGATGGTGCCCAAAGTCTGCATCAAGCGGCGCATCAAGCCAGAAAAACGTCCCTCGCTCAGCGCAGGCCACTGTGAGCGCAGATACTCCAACTGAGCGTCCAAAGAGGTCGGGTGCGAACGAAGGGGTCCGCGCAGCACGTCTAAAAGCTTTTTGCCGCCGAAACCGGGCTCATCTTCGAAGAAGGTTTCCAACTGCGTGATGATCTCGTTATAGACGGTGTGCTGCTCCAGACCTTCATCGTCGAAAAGTTCGACGAAGCGCTCCATCGCCGGGTTCTCGTTCGCCATGCGCAGGAGCAAAAGTCCTTCGAAGACGATTTGGCGGTGCGGGATGCTCTTGGAACTACCCGCGAGGTACTCCTTAATGGTCCTTTTATTCGTATAGACGACCTTAGCGGGGAAGTCTTGGGCGTAGCGCTCTAAGGTGCCCTCCAACTCGTCGCCTAGGGACGTCTCGAGGTGAGCATACGCCCGCTCGACCACAGTGCCGTCCGTCTCTTGCAAGTAGAGCGAGACGAGGAGCCGCAAGAGTTCCTGGACGAGCCCGGCGGCGTAGAGTTCGCCCGCCGAGACCGCTGAATGCGGGTAGCGCTTCGTATCGCGCACTTCATTGATCCTCTGCGCCACGCGCTGAGCGGCCGAAAAGTCCGCGAGCATGAGGTTGCCGTGCTCAGAGAAGAGGTCTTCGGAAAAGCCGTAGCGCTCCCGCGCCTCTCTCGAAACTGGAATTTCTAAGCTGTCGTCTTCTTTTAGTTGAAAGTAGTAGGTGCGTGCCATATGCGTCCTCTCGTCGGATGATGCGTAAGAAAAATACGGGCGTGCCCGCTGCGTTTGTCTAGCAGCTTAGCACGCGCGCCGCACCTCTTCCCTGCTAGGAAGGCTACGGTTCGACGAGGGTCAATGCGGTGAGGTGGAGGCTCGAGTCCGCGTCTAAATCGGTAGAGCCGTGTGAACACTGGGCGTAATAAATTCTAAGCCCTGCTTGTGATTCACGAGAGCGGTAGGAATGCGAAAGGAGCGAGGTTGACTGTCGTGCAGGCGCTAATCCTATGGCGCACTCAGGAACGCCTGTCCAACACCTCGCATAAATTTCGCAAGGTATCCGCTAGGCTTTGGGGCTCGAGGGGCGAAAGCTTACCCTCGCCAAA
Organism: Trueperaceae bacterium; assembly: GCA_965213925.1. Lineage (GTDB taxonomy): Bacteria > Deinococcota > Deinococci > Deinococcales > Trueperaceae > CBDBZX01. Next base: position 1,293,920 of record OZ243927.1, on the reverse strand, counting down.
GACGCGCAAGCACGCCGCCACAACCTGCGGGTCGAAGTGACGTCCGCTCCCCCGCTCGATCTCTGCGAGCGTTTCCGCGACGGACCACGCCTTTTTATAGGGCCTTTCATGCGTGAGGGCGTCGAGCACGTCGGCGACGGCGACGATCCTGGCCGTTACGGGGATCGCCTCGCCGACGAGCCCGTACGGGTAGCCCTGCCCGTTCCAGCGCTCGTGATGGGCGAGGGCGATCTCTTCAGCCATCTGCAAAAGCTGCGAACGCCCGTCCGACAAAATGCGCGCGCCGATCACCGTGTGGTGACAGATGAGGTCGAATTCGTCCTCGGTGAGCTTATCGGGCTTGAGCAAAACCGCGTCGCTGATGCCGATCTTGCCGACGTCGTGGAGCCGCGCGGCGGTGTACATCAGCTTGACCTCGTCTTCGGACCAGCCTAAAGCGTAGGCGATGGCGGCGGCGTTTCTGCCGACGCGCCGCGTGTGCTCGCCGGTGACGTCGTCGCGGTATTCCGCTGCCAGAGCGAGGCGCGTGACGACCTCTAGCTGCGCCTCTTCGAGTTCCAGGGTGCGCTCCGCGACGGCCGCTTCGGCTTCGCGCCGCGCCTCCTGCGCGACCTGAGTGCGCAAGCGGTACGTTTCGGCTTCGTGGCGGGCGCGTTCGACTTCGAACTGCACGGTGAGCTGGCGCGTCTTCTCCTCGCTCTCGCGGCTAAAAAGCGCTCTTTCCAAACGGTGAAACTCGCGCTGGTGGGAGAGCGCGTTCGCCAGGTCGCCGTTCGCCTCACACGCCCTAGCGAGGAGTTCGTGCGCTTCGTAGACGGATTTAAGACGTTCTAAGTTCTCAGCGAGCGAGAGCCCTTCAGCTAAAGCGCGCGCCGCATGTTCGGGACGATTCAGCTCGAGGTAGTCCCGCCCCAAGTTGAGTAGGGCGTCCGTCTCGCCTCCTCTATCGCCAACATCCTTGGCGATAGAGAGCGCCGCCCTATGCGTTTTGAGCGCGTCCTCAAAGTGTCCTAGTGCAACTTGCACCTGTCCTAGACCGTCTAAGTTGTCGATTTCGTAAGCCCGGTTGTTGACGTAACGAGAAAGCTCGAGCGCCTCCTCGAAGCGAGTTTGCGCTACGCGCCACTGCTTTCTGTCGTAATGGAGGTTGGCTAAGTTGTTGAGCGCCGCCGCCTCCATAACGGTATCCTCCGCCGCGCGGCTAATCTTTCGCGCACGCTGCAGAAAGGCGAGCGCCTGCTCGTCTTGCCCCATGACTTGGTAGAGGTTGCCTAAGTTGATGAGGTTGGCAATCGCACTTCGCGAGCCTGGCGCGACGCTTTGGAGCAGGTCATACGCTCGCTTCAAGGACACTAAAGCGCCCGGATAGTTGCCGAGAAAGGATTCTATATGACCGATGTAGTCGAAAATATTGGCTTGGCGCTCCCGTAAGCCGTGGCGTTGGGCGATGGGGAGCGCGTCTTTAAGATACTCGAGCGCGCGTCCGTACTCCCCTTTCTCAGCCACTACACCCGCTAGGAGGTTGAGAGCTTCGGCTTCCAAAGGGCTATTCATGCTTCGGGACAATATTAAGGCTTCGTCCAGCCAGCGCGCAGCGTCGCCAAACTGAGCAAGGTCACGGTGGGCACGCCCTAGCATGAGAGCGCACTCGAGCGCACTCGGGGAGCTTTGTGCGGCTTGCGCGTCCTCAGCCGTCAGCAGCGCGTGGGCTTCAAGGAGTGGGCGCAGCGCTTCGGCTGAATGCCCCTTTTGATAGTACGCTTTGCCGATGAGCAAGGAGGCTTCCGCCGCCACTGCAAGGTTCGCCGATACACCGAGTACGCCGTGAGCAAGCTCCAATGTCCGCGCCGGGTCCTGTTCAAGCACCGCCGCCGCGTCAGCGAGCGACTCTTCGACTTCGGCTCCAGGCGCAGTTACAGAGCTAGCAGCAAAGTTGTGACTTAGCGCGGACATAGACTCTCCTCCTTCTAAAAGGTGTTTTTTACTCTTTGCTCACTGGGGCGAGCGGTTCACCTAAGCTCTCGCCAGAGACCACTTCGAAGTTCTTCTCAACCAACCCAGGACCGATGGGTTTTTTGCAATCGGTACGCAACTTGCCGCGCTTTTTACCGTCTTCGTAAAGGGTGATCTCTTTGCCCATCGTGCCGTCGTCCTTAACACCCGTAAAAGAGAAGGTCTCATTAGGGTCTACTTCTCCCTCGAAGAGAACCGCCTTGCCGTCCTTTTGGACCACGCGGATGTCTTCATCATCCGAGCCCGTATAGCGCAGCGTCAGGCGCGTTACGCCTCCTTCGCAGGAGAGACCTGCTTCGTCTTTGTCTTTTTTGCCTTTACCCTTCTTCTGCTTGACAACCTCTTCTAAAAAGATAGCTAGGTCTAAACGCCCCTCGCCCAACTGACCGACGTAGTCTGCGTTATCTTCCTCGGCGTAGAGGTCAAAGCTTTGCGCTTTGAGCGCCTCGGCGAGTTCTTTGCGCTTAACGCTGAGTTTCTCGCCGAGCGCGAGCGCGAGCGCGCCAGACGCCATCGGCGCAGCCATCGAGGTGCCGCTCCAAGCCGCCAAGCGTTCCCCTGGAGCCGGACTGTAGACGTTCTCACCGGGCGCGGAGAGTTCGACCTCAGCGCGGTACGTCGCGAAGTCGGACTTGACGTCTGCGTTATCGACGCTCGTCACGCTGAGCCGCCCCGGAGCCGTTTCTGCCCGCGTCGCCGAGCGCGCCGGATAGGACACAGCCGTGTCGCCCGTGTTGCCCGTCGAGGCGACGACGAGCACGCCTTTTTTCACCGCCGTGTCGATGACCTCTTCGATCGCCTTGACCTCTTCGTCGCTCCCTAAACTCAAGTTGATGACGTCCGCCTTCATCTTCACCGCCCAGTGAATCGCCGAGGCGACGTCGGTCAGGTTGCCGCTGCCGCCAGGTCCGAGCACGCGAATGGGAAGAATTGTGGCGCGCGGCGCGACTTGGCGGACAATGCCCGCGACGTTGGTACCATGTCCGTAGCCTCCCTCGCCCAGAACGCCCTCCTCTTGAGGCGTGGCGTCGCCGTCATAGAAGTCCCACCACTCTTTCTCTGGGGCTAACGCCTCTCTTAAAGCCGGGTGCTCGAGGTCGACGCCCGTATCAATAACAGCAACCTTGACGCCGTATCCCAAATTGCTAGCAAGCGCGTGCCCTTCTTGCAGACGAACCTGTTGCCAGAGGGAGGTGTTTTTAGGCATCCAGGCGTAGGTCCCGCCAGCCCAAGCAGATGAGCGTCCACCAGCCCAAGCGGAAGAACGTCCGCCCGCCCAAGCGGATGAGCGTCCACCAGCCCAAGCGGAAGAACGCCCCTCCATTCGCGCACGCCCACCACCGAACAAGAAGACATCGTCGTTGGTCTCGAGTAGCCCCTCTACTTTTTCGTTCACCCCTACGACCGCAAATGCTTCCGGCTCCCAGACGAGCACCTTGCCGCCATACGCCGCTTCGACACCGGTGAGCGTATCGTTGGCGCTGAGGTCGACGGTGAGCGCGTACTGAGGATCGGGGACGTCAGCGCCGAGCGGACGGGCGTCCTCACTCGGAGAGAGACCGCACCCGCCGAGCGAGAGCGCAAGCGTAGTCGTCAAGAGCACGCGCCTTGTATAAGGGGTTGACAGGATAAGACGGTTGAACATAGAGCGCTCCTAGAGGCAGAGGCTTGGTTTCAAGCTATCCCCCTACCCGATACTTCTGCCCCATCAGCCTAGAGCACGCCCTCTTACAAAAAACTCACACGCCGGCCGTGCGGTTCAAAAAGGTTGCCATGCGCTGAACTTGTGAATTTTTTTATTTTTGACGGTGCGAAAAAAGCAACCTTTTGCCTCCTTTTTGGCAACCCTTTAGCAACCTTTGCTCTTTAAGATAAGAGCAAACCAGGGAAGAAACCCCGGCGCGAAAAGGAGAGAATCATGAAAAAGAAAATGCTCGTCGCCCTCACCGTCAGCCTCTTGAGCCTCGGATTCGGCACCAGCGTCGCAGGCAAATACCAAAGCTCGTCACCCTCGACCGACGGAAGAAGCAGCGCTTGGGGTGGTTAATTCATACGCTATGTTTTACGGCGTAAAAAAGAGCGACCTTATAAGTCGCTCTTTCTCATGGCTCGAGCCTCACAAAAGTCACTCTAAAAGGCGTTCCAACTCGGCGCGTTCGCTAGAGGGGTCGCTAAGCAAAGATCACCCTAAGTGAGGACGCCGACTCCGCCCCTTTCGGGCGCTACACGCTCCTCGAGAACGACCATCACACAGCGCGTAAACGAGTTAAGGACTGAGCCCGACCTCGAGCAGCACCGTATAGCGTGCGCCTTGAGGGGTGAGCGTACTCTGCACCAACCGAACCTCTTCGACCTGCCAAGCAAGTGGCTCGACTTGGGTTTCTCGCGCGACCTCTTGCAGATGAGGGAGAGAGGTGCGCAGCCTCGCCAGCGTTAAATGAGGGTGAAACCGCTGCGTACTCCCACTGAGCGCGACCTCTTGTTGCAGTTCGCGTAAGGTTTTGGTCTCTCCGGCAATGTCAACGAAGAGCACCCTCACTGGACGCCCGAAGCTCTCTACTACGCCCAGCTTGAGCGTGAACGCGGAGAAATGAAGGGACTCGAGCCGCCCTTTAACCCCCTCGACCTCGTTCTCTGACAGCTCGCCCAAAAAGTCCAACGTGAGATGGAACTGCTCCGGCTTCGTCCAGCGCACTGCCCTCTCAGGGAGTTGCGGTGCTAAAACACTCTGAACGCGCCGCAACTCCGCCTTGACCTCTTCGGGTAGGGGCAGGGCGATAAAGCACCTCACCGCAAGTCACCTATTACAAGTCACCGCGCCCTCAACACCTCTTCGATAGGCGTGTCGCCCTCTAAAATCTCAAAGGTTTGACCGTGCGTGTTGGGATACTCGAGCGCCGCCACGAGCGTCTTAGCCACATCTTCCCTGGTGATGGAGCCCCACCCGTCAAACTGCTCTGCGGCTTTTATCTTCCCCGTTGCTGCGTCATCGGTGAGCCGCCCCGGACGGATGATAGTGTAATCTAAGTCGCTCTTTTGCAGCCGTTTGTCCGCTTCCCCTTTGGCTTTGAGGTAAGGGCGAAGCGCCTCGGGTCCGCGCTCCGGCTCGCCCGCGCCCATTGAGCTGAGCATCACGAAACGCTTCACACCTTGACGTTCAGCAACCTCTATGAGCTTAATCGCGCCGTCACGGTCTACGCCTTTAACATCATTGCCCGAGGAACCCGCCGCAAAGATGATAACGTCACAACCTTTTGCGGCGTGCGCCACGTCCTCCGTCAAGTCAGCGACGACGACCTCGGTGCTGAAAGGTTCCAATTCAGCTACCTGCGTCTCCTTGCGCACCATCGCGCGAACCTCATGCTCACTTTTACTAAGTAACGCCATGATGTGTTGCCCTACCTGTCCGTGAGCCCCTGCGACGAGTACAAGCATCATTTGCCTCCTAAATTCGAACGATTGACTTGCTCCGACCTAACGTTCAGATGATACACGTTCTGTCAGAATCTCCTTGCAAGCTCCGAAGTAACCCGAGTCTGCAAACGTCAATCAGCACCCAAAATCTGTTCAGTACGTGCGCTATGCTCTAAGTGAAATATTCCACACTACGAGGAGACTTATGAGACACTTTGTCCTTTGGTTAGGCGTCCTATTCCTTTTAGGGAGCGTCCACGCGCAGACGATTACCGTCGCAACCCACTATCCGCCTGAAAGTATCGCGGTCTTAGAACCTTGTTTCACCACCTACGAGGAGCAAAACGGCGTCGAGATTGAGCACCAACAGATTACTTACGGCGACTATTTGCAGACGATCTTGACCTCTCGCTTGGGTGGGCAATCGCCCGACATCTACCACGTCTACTCCATCTGGGGCGCGCAGCTCGTCGAGAACAGCATCTTGGCGGAGCCGCCCGAAACTATCATCAACTTCGTGCAGAACAACTATGTGGATAACACGGTGGACGCTGCCACCATCCAGGACCAACTTTGGGGTGTCCCGACTGAGGTCAGCAACTACATGCTGATTTACAACAAGAAGCTCCTGCAAGAAGCGGGCTACGACGCGCCGCCGACCACTTGGGCGGAGGTGCAAGAGGTCGCGAAGGCTGCCACGAAGACGAACGACCAGGGGCAAATCACCCAGTCCGGTTTTGCGGCGGGAAACACGACAGCTGAGGTCGTCCACCCCTATCTGACGCTCCTCTACTCGAAGGGCGTAGACCTCTTCACCGAGGACTTCTCCGCGACGAATCTGAATACGCCTGAAGCGTTGGAGGCATTACAGCAACAGGTCAGCCTCTTCGAAGCGAACGCCGCCACGCCGAACCTGACGGTGGACGACTTTAACAGTGGACTTGTCGCAATGGAGATTCAACCCGTGTGGTTGGAGTCGCAACTCCAAGCCGCCTTCGGCGACCAGTTCGAGGAGACCGTCGGCGTCGCACCGATTCCGCAGGGCGAAAACTGGCAGAGCCTCCAGTACGCCTTCTTCTACGCGGTGGACAACAACAGCGACGTGCAGGACGAGGCGTGGGCGTTTTTGGAGTGGCTCAACTCCTCGCAAGCTGAGGGCGAACCCTCCTGCATGGGGCAGATGCTCGTAGACTTGGGCGCATTAACCGCCAACCAAACGGACATTCAGAACGCCCAAGGCGAACTCGGCGACTTCTTCACCGCGCCCTTTGTCGAGGCGCTGGACCGTTCCATCACCGAGCCCAACGTGGTGCAAGCGAGCGAGATCGAGCGGATTTTGCAGACCTATATCGAGCGGGCGTGGCGCGGCGAGTTAGCGCCTGAAGAGGCACTCTCGAGGGCGGACAGCGAAATCAGCAATATTCTGGCGGAGTATTACTGACGCACTGAAATGTACTACGAAGAGGTCTCGAGCTTAGGGCTCGAGACTCTCACTTGCATCCTCTTTCGCTATGTGAACTCACCTCTTTGGAATAGGAAGCTCGAGCGAGGTCACTTCTATGCACACGTATCCACTTCTATGACAACCAAACCCACATCCGACGCGGCAAAAGACGCGAATGTCACTGTAGCGTCTAAACCTCCTAATAAACGCCGCATCCAACAAAAAGACTGGGCTCCCTACGTCTTTCTCGCGCCCACCTTTATCTTCTTCGTCGTCTTTTTCTTACTCCCTATCGGTTTTTCGCTCTACCTCACCTTCACGCGCTGGAACCCACTCTCCGCGCCGAACTGGATCGGTTTAGACAACTTCGTCTACCTCTTTAGCGACGCGACGTTCCTCTTGTCGCTCCGGCACACGCTCGTCTTCGCGTTCGGCACGGTGCTCGTCGGCGTACCGTTGGCTCTCGTCATCGCCTTCGTTTTTACACAGAGCCGCTACCGAGCGTTGTGGCGCTCGCTCTTTTTCCTGCCGATGATTACCAACGTCGCCGCCATCGGCTTTTTGTGGCAGTTCATCTTGGACGGCAACGGTGGGCTCATCAACCGCGTGCTCGCTTGGGTCGGTATCAACGGACCGAACTGGCTGAGCGACCCGTCTGTGGCGATGTGGGCGGTCATCATCGTGGCGGTCTGGTACTACATGGGACAAAACATGATTCTCTTCTCGGCGGGTTTGGAGGGAATTGACGATGCGTTTTATAACGCAGCCAAGGTAGACGGCGCAAACACCTTGCAGATGTTTTGGCATGTCACCGTTCCGCTGATTCGCCCGACGCTGCTCTTCGTCAGCATCACGAGCTTCATCTCCGCGATGGGAGCCTCGTTCGCGCTCATCCTGGTGTTGACCGGAGGCGGTCCGGTGCAGAGCACGAACGTCACCGCGCTCTACATGTACCAGATGGCCTTTACGGATTTGCGCATGGGCCGCGCGGCAGCGGCAGCGTTTATACTCTTTGTCATCATTTTTCTGATCACGCTGGTGCAACTGCGGATTTTTAGGCGAGGCGGCATTGAATCTTACTAGAAAGGGATCGCGATGATAAGCAACCGAGTAGGCAGCATGATCAAATATGCACTCCTTGTGTTGGGCGGCGCGATCATGCTCCTGCCCTTTTTCGAGATGTTCGTGGGCGCACTGCGCACCCCCGCCGAGCGCTTCGCGCAGCCGCCCGTCTTCTGGCCCTCCGACCCGCAGTGGAGCATCTACCGGGAAGTCTTTCAGAGCCTCCCAATACAGAAGTGGTACATCAACAGCACCATCGTCACCGTAACGATCACCGTTTTGCAGCTCTTAACGAGCACGATGGCGGGCTTCGCGCTCGCCAAGTATCAGTTCTGGGGGCGCAACTGGTTTTTTCGGAGCGTCTTGTCCGCGCAGATGTTCCCCTTTTTCCTCTTTCTCATCCCGATGTTTTTCATCATGCGCTTCTTTCCGCTGGCGGGCGGCAACGGCGTTTTGGGTCAGGGAGGAACGGGGCTCTTGGGGACGTACGCGGCGCTCATTTTACCCTTTCTCATCACCTGGTACGGCATCTTTATGATGCGGCAGTTCATGGTGAATATCCCGACGGAACTGCTCGAGGCCGCCCGTATCGACGGCTGCAGCGAGTTCCGCATCTTCGCGCAGATCGTCTTGCCGCTCGTCAAACCTGCGCTGGCGACGCTCGGCATCTTCGTTTTCGTCTACCAGTGGAACGAGTTTATCTGGACGCTGACCATCACCCGCTCCGCGCCTGACTTAGAGACCTTGCCCGTCGGCATCTACCTCTTGCGCGGCGCATTCGGCAACATCGAGGACGAGTCGTTGCAGCAAGCGGCGCTAGCGGTGAGCACCGTGCCGTTAGCCATCCTCTTCTTAATGCTGCAACGCTACTACGTCAAAGGGCTCACTATGTCGGGCATTAAGGGGTGACTCAGCAGGAAGAACAAGAGGTGTCGCTCCAAGAGGTCGTAGAGCGCTACAAAGCGGCACTACCGAAGGGCACGTTCTTTCACTTTCTGATCACCGGGTTTGATAGCGCGGCTGAGCAGGCGGGCGTTCATTCGTGGGCGTCCACCTTTCTGCCCGGACCTCTTGGCGGCGGCGCGGGCTATGGGCTTAGTGACGCCCAAGCTGAGGTCGGCTCCCTCGGCGAACTGCACGAGCGAGTGCAGAGCTTGTGGGTCGTGCCGAAGCTAAAGACAGAACGAGGCTCTTACCACGATTTGGTGGTAACTTACGGCGCGGGCGCAGTGGTTAATCCCGTGACGCTCGCTCTGGACACGGGTTGTGGCTATAGTGCAGATATGATGCGTTTCTGGGTCTCCATGAAACGTTATCCAGAAGGGTCGAAATGGGTGCTCTTAGAGGCTGCCGCCTCGAGCCCCGCCGAACTTCCCGAAGGCTACGAACCTCTTTTCCTCCCAGTCTCCAATGGTCTCGGTGCAGGTCTTAGCGTCACAAGAGGTCTCTGCCACGGCGCGTTGGAGCTTTTGCAGCGCGACGGCAACAGCGTGAACTATAGGGCGCTCGACCAAGGGCGCGTACTTGACCTCTCGGAAGGTGTGCCTGATACAACTAAGGCGATTTTGGAGCGGTTGGAAGAGGAGGGACTCACCGTCAACGTCAAACTCGCCGCAAGGGACTTTGGTCTTATCAACCTCTATGTGAACGGTTATGGACCGGATGACGACGCGCCGCAGATTAAACTTGCAGCGGGCGGTGAGGCGTGCGACTTAGACCGTGCGGCGGCACTCCGTAAAGCGCTTTTAGAATTTGCTTTCTCGAGAGCACGTCTAGCCTTTAGTCACGGACCTCTTGCAAACGTCGCAGAAGGTTCACCCGAAGGCTATTTAGACGCCCACTTCGCTCACGCGCAGAACGTTACCGAGGAGCAAAGAACCCTCGAGACCATGAAACACTGGCTCAACCTCTACCCTGCCGAACTCAAAGCGGAGCTTACGCCCATCTACCAAGAACAAGAACGTATCCCCTTCGGAACGCTACCGGAGCATCCCGACTTAGCAAACGCAACCCCTGAAACGCGGCTGCAAGAGGTCGCCAAGCGTTTAGAGGGTTTTGACATTTTGTACCTCGAGCTAGCCACCCCCCAAGCAAGGGAGCAGGGCGTCAGGGCGGTTAAGGTCGTGATTCCCGGTTTGGAAGTCGAAACCGCCTCCTATGGACGCATCGGCGAGCGCAACGTGCGCCGACTTCTGGCACGAGAGAGCCCGCTCGTCGGATTAGGCACACCGCCGCCAGGTGCAAAACGCATCTATTTGACAGACGCTGCCGAGGCTCGTTTCGGTGATAAAGCTTGGTTTGATGCCGAAAAATTGAAAGAGATCGTGGGCGACCTCTACCCTCTCTACCGAGAACCCGCACGACACGCAGTACGCTACGCATTAGGTGAAAAGCCGTAAAGCAATGGACTTAGACGACCTCATTCAAAACGCCAAGGCGCACGCTGAGCGTCTCGCCAAGCGCGTCTATTCCAGGGAGGGCGTCGAGATGGTCTTGGCATTCGAGGACCTCAACGCTCCCGGTCAAGCAGACCTCTCCGGCACGATCGACCCGGCGAACTATAGGCCTGCTCGCGCCGTTCAAGAGGTCACAGCGCGTCTGCTGACCTCTCAGCGTTTCACTTCTGAGCCCGCCAGGGCCTTGCAGTTGGCGCTCGAGCTAGTCGCCTTTTATGACTTCGGGCGGGACGCCGCACCGCTCGAACGCCGAAGTTTCACCTCTTCGGCGGCGGACTTGACTCCGGACGAACACACAGACACCACGTATCTCATCCGCTCCCTTCGCAGCGGACGCTTTGTCCGCTCGGTCAACTTTCACAACACGTTTGCTGAAGATAAGGACAAACTCAGAGCGCAACTCGGGGCGCTTGCAGAGCGATTTAAGAGCATCGGCATATCGGATTTGGAAAAGCTCGTAGCAGGCGAATCCTGGACAGATGAGCGTCCGCCCATCTTGCTCGTGTTTTACGAAGGAACCCGCAACCACATTGACGTTGCCGCGCCGCTCCTTAGTGAACTAGGCTTAACGGGCATATTCTGCCTTATTCCGGGCTTTATCGACACGCCTGTTCACGGACAAGCCAGTTTCGCCGCCGCGCACGAAATCGACGTGGACCCGCTCGAGTACGAAGACGGACGCCTCGCTCTCACTTGGGACGAGGTGCGCGGTTTAGCGGCGCAAGGACACGCTTTCACCTGTCACACTATGACGCACGCTGACCCGTACGACGCGAGGAATGATTTGCGGCTCGAGAGCGTGGGCGCGCTCCAGAGGCTCGAGGACGAGCTAGGTAGAGAGATAACCTCTTTCGTGTGGCAGCGCGGCGTCGCCTGGGGCGCACTGCCCCGCGCCGACGCCTACTTACAAGAGGTTGGTATCCGCCTCCTCATCAGCGCTGTTAAGGTGACGCGGCTACCCTTGCCGAATCTCACATAAGCGATCCTTCCTACAGCACCCGCGGTAACTTCTTAAACAACCCTTATACCTCGCGACTAAAATCCTAATATACTAGGTGGGTTTGGCGCTGCGGATGCGCCGCTGTGGTTTCGCCGGGTCAACCGGACGAGAACCGCGAAGAAGGGATTGTATAGGTATGGACCCGATCATGATTCAACTAGGACCGCTCGCGGTTCGCTGGTACGGTTTTTTAATCGCGTTAGGGGTGCTGATTGGCTCGAGCTGGGCGCTGAGAGAAGCGGAGCGGCGCAATCTCGATACGGAAAAGCTGTTAGATATGACCTTGTGGCTCGTTATCGCGGGGCTTATCGGCGCACGCCTCATCTACGTCGTGACGAGCCCGAGCGCGTACTTCGGACCGAACGGCAACCCCTTAAACGCCTTCGCGATTTGGCAGGGCGGCGGCAGCATTCACGGGGGCGTTTTAGGCATTTTCGTCGCGGTCTGGCTCTACTCACGCATTCACAACCTCAACATGTGGTCGTACTTGGATACGCTCGCGCCGGTGGGCGCATTGGGCGTTATCGGCGGGCGCATCGGCAACTTTATGAACGGCTCGGATACCACCGGACGCTTGACGGGCTGGCCCATCGGCTACACCTGGCCCGAGCCGGGCACGGACACCTTCGGCGCGTTCGGACGCTTCGTGTTCGGCGATAACCTGTGGGCGGCGTATCCGGGGACGTGCAGTATCTCGGGCGTCAGCCTTTCACAGTGCGTTGCGCAGGGCGGCGAAATCTTGCGCGGACCCGTTCACCTCACGCAGATTTACGGCGCAGTCATCGGTGTGATTTTGGTCGGCATCGTCTGGTGGTCGTTTCGCAGAAGCCGCACGCCGGGCTTCGCCTGGTGGCAGTTTATCTTGTGGTATTCGGTCTTGCGCTCGGTCTTAGAGGAGCCCTTTCGCGACAACCCGCTCTTCTGGCAGGTCTACCTCTCCGAAGGGCTGAACGCGCCGGGCATAGGGCTCTTTACCTTAACGCAGCTTGTCAGCGTTCCGCTGGTTCTCATCTCACTCTACTTCCTGCTCATCATGAACCCCGACGAGGTGGAGAAAAAAGAGCGGCTTTCGATGAAGGCGAGAGGTCGCTGAGTTGCACTTAGCAGTCGTGATTTTAGCGGCGGGGCAGGGCACGCGGATGAAGTCTGACCTGCCCAAAGTGCTCCACAAAGCGGCGGGGCATTCGCTTGTGGAACACGTCATCAGGGCGGTCGCGCCATTAGAGCCTGAACCTATCGTTGTCGTGACGGGCTATAAAGCCGAAGAGGTCGAGGAAGCGTTGCAGGGTGAGCCTGTCCAATTCGCTCGCCAGACCGAGCAGCTAGGCACGGGGCACGCGCTCTTACAGACGAAAGAGGTCTTGCGAGACTTTGACGGCGCAGTGATGGTCCTAAATGGTGACGGACCGCTTCTTAAAACGGAGACGCTCGAGCGGTTGGCGCGAACGCAGCAGGACTCAGGCGCAGGCATGACACTCGTTACGTGCGACGTGAGCGACCCACACGGTTTAGGGCGCATCATTCGCAAGGAGGACGGCAGCGTCGCTAAAATCGTCGAGGAGAAAGACGCGGCGGACGAGGAGCGCCAGATCAACGAAATCAACCCCGGTATCTATATTTTTGACCGCAACGTCTTCGAGATTGCCGAAGGGCTCTCCAACGACAACGCCGCAGGCGAATACTACATCACCGATTTGGTGGACCTCTATCTGCAAGCGGGGCGCAGTGTGCAGGCGGTCAAGGCGGAGGATGAGACGGAGATTTTGGCGGTGAATGACAGGGAGCAGCTTGCGGCGGTGGAGCGGATTTTGCTCGAGCGGGGCTAGCTTCGAAACTAGGCGGATAGAACACGTTAAAAGATTCACTAGAAGCCTATATTCATGAGAAAGTTAAAGGGGTTAGAAAAAGTCTCGACTCAAGAAGTCGGCTCTAGCACGCTATAGTCGAGACTTTTGCGAGTTCTATTACAGCTAAAATTTGCTCATTGTTCTCACTTCTCGTAGGTCTACATTGATCTCACTGAGGGAAAATCCCTTAGAGGCTACGATGCTCATTCCGCGAATTTGGGCGCCTGGAATGAAGCTAGCCAGTGGCGCAACCGGCTAAGTAGGACTTTCCCCTCTTCTTTCGAGTGGGAGTTCTGGCCTGCCACATCGAAAAGGAGAGAGAAATGAAGCCAACAGCCAAGAACCAGGTCCAGAAAGTATGGGTAGGTTTAGCCCTACTCGCCACGCTGCTCCTAGCCGCTTGTAGCGGTGAGCTGGTCGAAGACGTCGACCCCAGCCTCTATGTGGATGGCGGTTCGCTAGGGACGCAAGCCGTATCCGGCACGATCAAGCTGAGCGTGAGCGCGCACCCGAGCATTACCGAAGTCGCTTTTTACCTCGACGACCGTGCCCGCAGCGGTGAGCCGTTCGCAGTCATCAGCAAAGCACCTTTCGCCACCGAAATCGACACGACCGAACTCTCGAACGGTTCGCACACGGCGACGGTAGCCATCGAGGTGAGAAGGCGGAGCGGCACGAAGACGTACGTAGGTCACGCACGCTTCACGGTCGACAACGGCGACGCGGCGACGCCGACACCCCCCAGCACACCCCCCAGCACGCCGCCCGCAGCGGACAACCAAGCCCCAGAAGTCGATGCAGGCCCTAACAAAACTGTCACGCTGCCCGGCTCGGTGGAGTTGGACGCGATCGTCACGGACGACGGTCAACCGAACGGCACCTTGAAGGTGAGCTGGCGCAAAGTAAGTGGTCCCGGCACCGTTACCTTCGGCAACAAAAACGCTCAAGATACGAAAGCAAGCTTTTCAAAAGCCGGCACCTACACCTTACGCCTCACCGCGACGGACGGGAAGCTCCAGAGCCGCGACGACGTCAAAGTGACGGTCAAGGCTAAGCCCGCACCAGCACCCGCACCTGCCCCCGCACCCGCGCCTTCGAATGACTTCGCACAGATACTCAAGCTCGTCAACGAAGTACGCGCAACTGGCTATAGCTGCGGCAGCTCCGGACGCTTCGGTCCCGCCCCCGCCCTCACGCTCAACACCCGTTTGAACCGCGCCGCCCAGAAGCATGCCGAGAGCATGGACCGTTACGGCTACTTCAGCCACACGGGTCGCGACGGCAGCTCGGTCGGTGTCCGCGTCACCCGCGAAGGCTACACCTGGCGCACCGTCGGCGAGAACATCGCCAAAGGCTACCGCAGCCCAGAAGCCGTCATGCAGGGTTGGCTCAAGAGCCCCGGTCACTGCGCCAACATCATGCGCCCGCAGTACAAAGAGCTTGGTCTCGGCTTAGCTGGCAACGTCTGGGTACAGAATTTCGCTGCAGCTCGGTAAATAAACCTTCTCAAGATTAAAGAAGAGGCGAGCGTGACGCTCGCCTCTTCTTATGTTTAGTGGTTGCCTCAAGGCGTAAGCGATAAGGTCCGCCATCGTACACGCGCCGCTTAGTACTCTGTCAACTAAAAAATGAGTGATGTCATTCTGAACCAGGTTAGAGCAAAGCTCAAAGGCTCTTAGCCTTCACCTACGCAACGAAGTGGAGCCCTTTACAGGATAGGCTTCGCCTGATGAAAGAATCTCGTCTTTCATTCCCAACCAGCCGAGATGCGAGTTACAAAGTTTTGGCAGTAGCCAAACGAGACCCTTACGCCTTCGCCGGACTTCGTCTGACTGCGTGAACAGGGTGACATCAGTAAGAAGTATCAATACTTAGTTGACAGAGTACTTAGTTTTAGCATCGTAAAAAATAAGAAGCAGGTGCTCGAGAGCACCTGCTTCTAGTGGAGTCCTTAGTACCTGGCTGCTACGCTGTTAGCGTCTCAATTCGGTAGCTTAGTGGTAGTACTTGCTTTCTTCAACAGCGTTGACGAGGTCAATCACGAGTTCATCCGCGTCTTTAGAGATGTGGAACGGCTTATCATCATTGTTCACGTACTGATAGCCGTTTTTCTCGCTCTTCCAGACACCGGCGGAGACTCTGTAATCGTCGTGATTGTCAGTGCTATACGTGGTTCTGAATCTGAGGAGATCGTAATAGTCGGACTTGAAGTACTCTTCGACGTAGCACTTCTTGCCTCTCAGGTCCTCGGCGTCGTGGTCCGAGAAGTGGAGATCGTTGCCGAGATTGACGTGGACCCTTGTACCGTCTTCACAAACGATAGCCACTCTGAGGTCGTAGGCGTGAGGGTCGAGATGGAGGACGTGACCGTTGTAATTTCCTTCTTTGAACTCCTTGTTGACGATGATTTTGAAGTCGTCCTCGACCTCTTTGACGACGTCGATAATGATGATGACGAGCTTGTCAGCCTTCTCGGGGACGTGGAAGTAGCCGGAGTTAGCCCACTGGACCTCTTTGCCCTTGTAGTGCTTGTCCTCGATGTGCTTGTCTTTCTTCTCGCCGCTGGCGATGTGCCTGCCGTGTTCGGAAGCTTCGAACTTGACGATGACCTCATGCAGCTTGAGATCGTCCGAGGCGAACTTCTCCTCGATCTCGCACTTTAAGCCGCCTAAGTCTTTGAAATCGTGATCCGAGAAGTGGAGCTTACCTGCAGTGAGGAGGGTCTCATCGACCACGTCTTTTTTACCCTCTTTACACTCGAGGTCCACCTCTAAGTAGTAGTCTTTGACGTCAACCGGGTTGCCGTGCGCGTCAACGAACTTCTTCTCGACGACAAGCTCGAAGTCGTCCTCGACCTCTTTGACGACGTCGATAATGATGATGACGAGCTTGTCAGCCTTCTCGGGGACGTGGAAGTAGCCGGAGTTAGCCCACTGGACCTCTTTGCCCTTGTAGTGCTTGTCCTCGATGTGCTTGTCTTTCTTCTCGCCGCTGGCGATGTGCCTGCCGTGTTCGGAAGCTTCGAACTTGACGATGACCTCATGCAGCTTGAGATCGTCCGAGGCGAACTTCTCCTCGATCTCGCACTTTAAGCCGCCTAAGTCTTTGAAATCGTGATCCGAGAAGTGGAGCTTACCTGCAGTGAGGAGGGTCTCATCGATCACATCTTTTTTACCCTCTTTACACTCGAGGTCCACGCTGAGGTAGTAGTGCTCGGGCTTGACTTCGTTGCCGTGCGCGTCAACGAACTTCTTCTCGACGACAAGCTCAAAGTCCTTCTCTTCCTTCTTCTCTTCCTCGAACTTGTTGACGACCTTGATGACGATCTTCTTGTTTACGTGCTCGAGGTCGAACTTCTTCGACTTGACCGTTCTCTTGTTAGCGTAGTCTTTGGGGAGAACCGTCTGGGGGAAACCCGACACGGTCTTCGCGTCTTTTGTGACGTTGAACCGGACGAGCTTGGTGCCTACCGTGCCCCTTTCACGGACAAAGCAGTGCTTGGTGTTGCCGAGATAGTAGTTGATCTTGCTCTTGCTCACGTTGTAGGTCTTCGCGCCAGACTTAGTGAACGTAGGTAAGTCGATTACAAGTTTGCCGCCACCCTTTTTCTTACAGATGAGATCAATGTCGTACTTGGCGGGGTGTGGGTCTGCGTGGTCATCGGGAAGAACCTGCTTCTCGACGCGGAGCACGAGATTATCTCTCTTATATCCCTGCGATCCGATTTCGGCGTCCGGTGCTAACTCAGCAACCGCAACAATCTCTTCTACATCCGCCTCGGCGACCTGCTCGGGAAGTTCGCTGTACGTTCCGCACGCTGCTAAGAAAATGATCAGGAACGGTAGGGCTAAAAAGCGTTTCGCGTGTTTCAATGTTTTCTCCTCTTAAAGCTACAACACAAGTTTGACGTTGTCCTCAACTGATGACCGTTCTTACCAAAACCTCCTTCGCTACGTTTACAATGGGTAAGTACCTCTGATGCATCACGTTGCATCTCACCCGTTGCCCCCCTTTCTTGTTCGGTCGCATGATGATAGGGGTACTCAAAAGTGACCGCCTTTCTTGTCTGCTACAGACGCTCTTCGCGGGATTTCAGGCATAATAGGCGCTTTCAGGCACAGCGCTACCATAGAAAATCAGGATGGTCTGCGAAGAATGTCACACGAACAAGGGTAGTGTAGCGTCGAATTATGAACGTGTCAAGGTCCCAAAACTCAGCTAAGACTAAGGTCCTAAGACCTTCTGTGTGACGACTAGGAGAGGCAAAGCGCCCCCGAGCGCTTTTCTGGACTGTGTGCAACAGCTAAGCACTCTTTAACCAAAATTTCATCCGCTTCCAATATTGCGGCGGGCGTTCTAGCTCGAGCGCTCACACATGACGACTAGGACCGATACTCGCGAGTCGGAGACCGGGGGCAGCTCACCGTGCTCCTTGCGGACGTGGCTGCGTCAGCTCAGCGCCATCACTTCGTGGAGCAAACTCGTGAAGGTCTCTGGGTCGTCGAGCCAGGGGTAGTGCCCTGCGTCCAGAAGGCTTGTGAGCGCGTGCGGCATCGCGGACAGGATGCGCTCGGCTTGGTCGGGGTAGCAGGTCTTGTCGTCTTTGCCGATGAGGACGACGGTGGGGTGGCTTATACCGGCTGGGTCCACGCTGAGGTTCCAGATGTCCGCGTCGCCGGGGTCGGCGGCGACGCTCTCGCTCAGACCGGCGAACGACTCGGCGTCGGCGTGTTCAAGCCGCAAGCGGCTCCCCGCCTTTGGGAACTCCATCGCATCGAAAAGCCGCTTTGCACTCAGCCAGGTGGTCGCCTGCTCGACGCGCTCCGCTGGCGACATCTCCTCCACTTCGTCTTCGTGGTCGCTGAGCCGCGCCGCCTCGCGCTGCATAGCGAGCGCCAAGAGCGACATATCCACCCAGGGGTTCACCAAGAGGAGGCGCGTCACGCGCTCTGGGTACCGGGCGGCGACGCTCAAAGCGATGGTCGCGCCGAAGCCGTGCGCCAAGAGGGTAGCGGACTCCAGCTCGAGCCCGTCTAAAATCGCCACCACGTCGTCCGCGAGCCGCTCTAAGTTAAGCGCGTCGCCCCCTTGACCTGTTATCGGGCTGCGCCCCGCGCCGCGCTGGTCGGCGTAGACGACGCGGTAGCGCTCCAACTCGTCGCCCATGAGGTCGCGAAAGGAGTAGCTGTTGTAGCCGGGTCCGCTATGCAAATAGAAGAGGGGCGGCGCGCCCTGAGGTCCGACGACTTCTAAGTAAAGCTCGGCCCCCTCAGTTTCTAAACGGTACGCCGTATCGACGAAAGAGGGTTCTGCTGGTCTCGAATCAGCCATAGGCGTACTCTAAGGGTGCAGGAACGGAGACGCTGTAGCGCATCCCTAGCCTTCGGCGTCGCGAAACATCCACACCTTCGTCCCTTCCGGCGCGGCGGGCGGTTCGCTGCCGGGCGTCCAGGTGCTTACGAGCAGGTAGAGCCCGCGCTCCTGTGTACTCGCTAACAGCCGAACACCTTGACAGCCTCGGCTATCCTGAAGGGTCGCGCGAAACGCCTCTAAATCAGCCTTAGCCCCTCCTCCTGAACGCTCGAAGAAGATGGTTAGCACGTCACACTCTCGCTTGGTTTCTGCCCCCGTGCTTCGCCTCGTAGAGCTTGATGTCCGCGCGCCCGACGAGCCCTTCGTAGCTCCGGGCGGAGAGGTCGTCGGAGATGCCCGCGCTCATCGTTATTGCGAGGTCGGGGTGGAGGGCGTGCCAAGGATGACGCGCCACCTCAGCCAAGATGCGCTCGACGATGCGCGCCGCGTCCGGGGCGGCGGTCTCGGGTAGGAGCAAGATGAACTCTTCGCCGCCGTACCGCGCGGCGATGTCGCCCTGGCGGATACCCGTCTGCAGGAGCCTAGCGACCTCTTTCAAAACCGCGTCGCCCATCTGATGTGAAAAGGTGTCGTTGACGCGCTTGAAGTGGTCGATGTCACAGACCGCGACGCTCAGCGGGCGGCTGTAGCGCTGCGCCTGCGAGAACGCCCGCTCCAGCTGCTGGTCGGCGTAGCGGCGGTTGTAGAGGCCCGTCAGGGCGTCTTCACGCGACTGCCGCTCGAGCGTGTCCACGAGCACCGCCTTCTCGTCGTTGGCGGCCTGCAAAGAGGCGGTCAGCTCGTGGAGCGCCTCGACCGCGTGCGCAAGCTCAACGTTTTTAAGGCGGTAGAGTTCCTTTTCACGCTCGGTCTGTTCGACCTCATAGTGGACGCGCAGCGCCTGCAGCCGCAGGTCGGACGCGCGGTTAAAGACCTCTTCTGTAAGCTGCTCGTGGAGTTCGAAGTGCAAGCAGGCTTCGCGCAACTGCCGGTTCCTTTTGTACGCTTCGGCGAGGGCGCGGTGCGCTCTTTTCACCTCGACCTTCGCGCCGCTGCGCTGGGCGCTCGCCAGACCTTCGTGGAGCGTGTCTAAAGCGGGCTCGAGCCTACCCATATGCAAGTAGAGCTGCCCGAGTTGCAAGCAGGTCTCGGCTTCGCCCTTCGTGTCGCCTGCGTCCCTCTTGACCCCAAGGCTCTGGTGCAGATAGTGCTCGGCTTGCTCCGGCTGAGCGAGTTTGAGGTAGATAGCGGCGAAGTCGTCTTGAACGTAGCTCGCGTTTAGGCGGTCACCTAAAGCGTTCATAAGCGCGAAGCTTTCCTCGTTGTGAGCGAGCGCCTCCTCGAAGTGACCGAGTTGCAAGTGGGTGCGGCCTAGATGGTTGAGAAGTAGTGCTTTCGTGTGGCTGTCTTTAACCTCGTCTAAGTGAACTTGTGAAAAGGCGTCTAGCGCTTCCTCGAAGCTGCCCCTTTCAAAGTAAACCAGTCCGATATTGACGAGAGCCTCGACCTCACCACTGAGATGATGCAGCGTCTTGAAGGTTTCAAGTGCCTGCAGATAATAATCGAGCGCGTTCGCGTATTCCCCGAGGTTAAAGTACGCAATACCTGTATTGTTCATCGCGTCAGCTAGACTCTTGGGGTCGCCCAATTCAGCGCAAAGGGGCTGCAAGATAAGAAACGTTTTGAGAGCGTCCGGGTAGTTACCAGACTGACCGTACACAATGCCTAGCGTGTTGAGTGCTTGACAGCTCCCCTCTTTATCCCCTGAGTGCTCAAAGTACTCTAAAGCCGCGTGCAACTTGTCCAACGCAACTTGAAAGTCAGACGAGCGCATCGCGCTGTAGCCGAGAACGAGTTGGCTGTACGCTTGACCCCGCGCGTAGCCAACCACCCGCGCGCCTTGAAGTGCTTCATCACTGAGTTTCCGCGACTGCTTCGGGTCGGTGCGGCGCAGCTCCCAGGCGAGCGCGTTAAGCTCATCAACGTGGAGGATGGACGGCGCTTCGCGCCCCTCCGCTGACGTTTCGACGCTCATGTCCATCATAGTTAGTCCTCAGATACGCGGTCTCGGTGGGTGTTCAGGCTGCATTGACATTTGTTCGTACACGACGTTCGTAGTGGCCAAGCTGGCATCACGTTCTTCTGAAGGCTGTTACGCAGTCTAAAAGTCCGTAGGGGCGGAGTGAAACAAAGGGTGTCACCTTTGAGGGACCTCTGTTACCAAAGTCACACCGTAAAAGCGTGCTTCCTCTTCCTCGAGCGACTCAGGACTAAACAACACCTATGTTGATGTGAAGTATATCACCCTTAGCGCGCAATTTCCACCTTGCGTGGCGAAGCAGGAACCCCGCCTCGAGCAGACGAGGTACCTGATGCCTAGCTCGGGTTTGCGCCCTAAGCGGACGATCAGACCCCTCAAAGAGCACCAACGGGCGGCGCACCCCACTACTTGAGAACTTTCTTTAGAAAGTCTTCGATATCGAGACGCCCTTCACCGAGGTGGTTCTTTTTGTAAAGTCCATTTCCACCCACGTTCCTTATATCGTCAGAGGTGTTGGCAAGCTTTTTGCCGAGGGTTTTAGCCTTCACCTTGGGATGGTTTTCGCCCAATGCTAGCGCAGCCGCGCCTGAGACAATAGGGGTGGAGAAGGAGGTGCCGCTCCAAAACATGACGCCTCGCTCAGGGCTAGCGGTGAGGAGCGTCTCGCCGGGGGCTGTCAGGTCGAGCGCCTTGCCGTAGGCTGAAAACGTCGAGAATTCGTCCTGCCCGTTCACGCTGCCGACGCTGAGCACCTCGTCGCCGTACCGAGCGGGAAACATGATGTTCTTCGCGCCGCTGTTGCCTACCGAAGCGACGATGAGTACCTCTTGCTTCGTGGCGTACTTGACGAGTTTTTTGAGCACCTTCTCCTGGGTGTCCGTGCCGAGCGACAGGTTGACGATGTCCGCGCCCTGTTGAACGGCGTAGTCAATGGCGGCGATGACGTCGAGCGTATCGCCTGCGCCGTCAGGACCGAGCGCCCGAATCGGCAAGAGGGTGACGTTAGGGGCGACCTGAAGGATGAGGTCAGCGACCCCCGTGCCGTGCCCGTAGTTCGTCCCTTTTACCTCTTGCGGGTGGGCGTCGCCGTCTACAAAATCCTTCCACTCGTGAGCGGGGGTGAGCTTATCGGCGAAAGCTGGATGGGCGAGGTCGATGCCCGTATCGATGACGGCAACCACAACCCCCTTGCCTAGACTCGGCGCGAGCGCTTGCGCTTCAGGTAGGTTGACTTGGTCCCAATAGGCTAAGTTCTTTGTAAACGTTGTTAGCTCGCTGCCGTGAGCGTCGCGCCCGCCACTCCAGGCGTTTCGACCTCCGCTCCAGGCATTGCGTCCACCCGACCACGAAGTATGTCCGTTCCCATGGGTAACTTTCTTTGTAACCTCGGGTACTTCGAATGCATCCCCATTCTTCTTCGCGCCTTGCGTGCGCAGTCCGCCCGTATCATGCAGACCTAACACGGCGAAGCCTGCCTCGGGACGCCACACGACGATTTTAGCGCCGTACTTCGCCTCGAGTTCAGCTCGGCTCGTTTGGGGGGAGATATCTACGCTGAGCGAGTAGTCGAAGCGTTCGGGTTCTCTTTGGGGCGGCGACACGCTCGGACTGCCGCACGCCGTCAAGGTAAGAAGAAGCGCGACAAGGAAGGCTATACCGATGTCCGCACGCTTCCTCGCCCTGCGTTCAGATTGTTTCAGCCCCGCGTCTTTCATGTCCCCTCCTCCTAAGCCGGTCCCGCTACCGGCTCACCACCTGCTCGAGCGTCAGAAGCGCCAAATCAGATGATTTGAAGTTTTTCACACCGCTGCTCTTTCACTTCTAGTATAATACGCCAATTTCATTCTTGCGTCAGCTTGTTGCGCGCAAGAGACAACGCCGCCTTGGACGCGCCCAGCTTCGCCGGTGACTCTTCATACGGAGCGGACAGCCTCGTTACCTCAAACTTTTGCGCCCAGTACACTGTCACTTGAACGGTAAGCAAGACCAATCTGAACGCGGTAGCGTGAATCCCCTTTCAGTTCAGCGAACCGCCCGTCCCTTTCACATTCGTGAAGACTACGTAATCGGAGGCTGACGCGCACACTTCGCTCCCGCTAGCTTTTAGGGGACCTATGGCGATGAAGCGTTTGCCTAGTGCGCTTAGAGCGCCTTTTTACGGGGAAATTTGACTCGCTTTGTGAACCATCTCAAATACTTGCGCCAGAAATGTGCTACCTTAAACTATGTAACCCATACATTGTTTACCGCTTACGGCAGCACTCTGCTTTTTGATGTGACCTTGGGTTGATTTATGCGGGTTGATTCACGTGGGTTGATCCGCAGATGTAAATCGGGGAACGCGGGCGAAGGGCGGGGGCTTTTCCAAACGAACATCTTCCTCAGCGTGGAGGAACACATGAAAACCAAACGACCTAGGGTTCGCACACTCCAGGAGCTTCAGCCTTTGGTGAAGCGCGGTGACTACCGCATAGGCGCGCACGCCGTCAAACACGCCGCGTGTGAGGGCTTTACTGAGCGCGACATCATTGGCACGGTGCTCTACGGGCGCGAGCTGCTACGCTACGTTCACGACGAGCGGCTCTTAGTTTTGGGCTATATCCGCCCGAGCGCGGAGGTGCAGATACCGCTCCATGTGGTGCTCGAGTACGCCAAGCCGAGATGGGTAGACGTCGTCACCGCCTTTATTCCCAAAGACGCCCACCACGTTATCTCGCGCGAACGCCTCGCCCAGATGCTGCGCTACGACCGCGCGCCCAAGGAGCAAGAGAACGTGAAGCTGATCGGACGTGAGCTGAGGTCGTAGCTGAGCAAAACAGTCGGAGTGAAAAGGTAGACTATAGACGCTTCTACTCTGTATGGGTCGTGGCTTTCTCTAGAATGCTCACTAAATACACCGTCAACTAAGTATTGATACCTTCTTACTGATGTCACCCTGTTCACGCAGTCAGACGAAGTCCGGCGAAGGCGTAAGGGTCTCGTCGTTCAATCTCAGTCAGAGGAGTCAGCAAGGTCAGAGATTCTTACGCTCCACTTCGTTCCGCAAGGCTCCGCCCGACTACGTGAACAGAATGACATCACTCATTTTTTAGTTGACAACGTACTGAATATGAATATGTCTATAGCGGGAGTTGGATTCTGCTCATGAGGCGCGTGACCTTGACCCATTACCTCTTATTCGCCCCTTTTTCTACATCACGACAAGCCGTACACGCGCTTCGCATTGGCGTCCGTGACCTCTTCGATACTCGCCAAGCTCTCCTCGCGCAACTCCGCTAAAAACTGCGCGGTAAAGCGCACGTTCGCGGGGACGTTGCGCTCGCCGCGCTTCGCTTGGGGGGTGAGGTAGGGGCTGTCCGTTTCGACGAGGAGCCGCTCGCGCGGAACGCGCTTCGCGGCTGCCTGAATGAGTTCGGCGTTTTTGTAGGTGAGGTTGCCCGCAAAAGAGACGTACCAGCCGAGTTCTAAGCCACCTTCCAGCAGCGCTTCATGACCGTTAAAGCAGTGCAAAATACCTTTGGGATGCGCCGCTCGGGTGATGAGCCTGAGCGCCTCCTGTGAGGCGTCCTCCTGCCCTTCTTTGTCGCGCACGTGCAAGATAAGCGGCTTGTCCAGGCGTTTCGCGAGGTCGGCTTGCCAGAGAAAGCTCTCGCGCTGCGCCTCTACGGGGTGCTTGTCCCAGTAGGTGTCCACGCCCGTTTCGCCGATAGCGACGACCTTAGGGTGGCGCGCAAGGTCTTCTATCTGCTCGCGGACGAGGGGTTCGTCCGCCTCCTCTACGTCGTTCGGATGGATACCCACCGCCGCCCACACGCGCTCAAACCTCTCGGCGAGTTGCAGCGTCCTTTTGCAGCGCTCTAAGGTCGTGCCGATGCTGACGATGGCGCTTAGGTCCGCGGCGGCGGCGCGTTCGGGGTCTTCGCAGTAGTCGAGGTGGCAGTGGGTGTCGGTCATGGGTTTAGCATACACGGCTTTTTCCCACTATTCGTTTGCGCGGTGCGCCCTTAAAGGGAGCCGATGCGCGTCTTTTTTTCGTTTGCTCTTCTACTACACGGTCAGCTTGGTACTGACGCCTTCTCGATTAGCCGGGATCGGAGGACGAGACCCTTCACAGGCGTTCGGGGTGATACGAGTAAGAAGGTGGCGATATTCGGTTGACGGCACATTGCTTTCTTCCTTCTCGAGCCCACCAAACTAGCGTCTAAAAGTGTTGTCTAGGGTCGACTCGAGAGGACGGCACCTTCTTTCACCAAACGTTCATTACAGAGCAAGATTAAAGCCCGTAAACCTTACCGTGAGAATTTTGTAAGAGTCGCTCTGCTACTCTCTAACTACATAAGGGAGGTTGTTTGATGGTACAGCGCATCGAGCACAGCAGCGTACATGAGAGCATTCCGCAGCTCTCCAACCAAGAGCTTCGCGAGGTCATCGCCACTTGCGAAGAATCTATCTCCGAGGGCACGGCCCGCATCGAAGATTACGAGGCGTTCGTTCTCGCCCAGCAGGAGCTAGCGCGGCGACTCTGGCTCTAGGTGGTCGGACCACGAAACGAGATATTTAATCCAACTCAGAAACCCACGTAAGCAACGCAGCACTGTGACGGCTGCGTTGCTTCGCTATTGGAACGCGGTAAAAGCGCCTCCAAGCGGCAGAACGTCAGGCACTCGTCATAGACCGAAACGTAGGTAAAGTGCGTCCACCTGCCGCAAATACCATGCGGGGTCGAACGCTTCGGCTAGCTCGTCTTCGGTCAAGGGGCTCAGGGGGTCCGCGTGGATGAGGTCTCTAAGGGGCACGCTATTTTCCCAAGAGGTCAGGCTGTTGCGCTGCACCACCTCGTACGCCTCTTCGCGCGTCATCCCCTTGTCGATGAGTAGGTGCAAGACGCGCTGGGAATAGACGAGCCCATGTAGGGCGTCCAAGTTTTCGCGCATGTTTTCGGGGTAGACGACGAGGTTCTGGACGACCCTCGCCAGCCGCCGCGCCGCGTAGCTCGCCAGCGTCGTCGTGTCGGGCAAAATGACGCGCTCCACCGACGAGTGCGAGATGTCGCGCTCGTGCCACAGCGCGACGTTCTCCAGAGCCGCTTGCAGGTTCGAGCGCATGAGCCGCGCCAGCCCGGAGATGTTCTCGGTGGCAATCGGGTTTTTCTTGTGCGGCATACTCGACGAGCCCGTCTGACCCTTCCTAAAGCCCTCTTGCGCCTCGCGCACCTCCGTGCGCTGAAGGTGGCGAATCTCGACGGCGACGCGCTCTAAAGTCGTGCCGAAAATCGCCAGCGCGCTCATCAGTTCGGCGTGACGGTCACGCGCGACCGTTTGGTTGGTGACGGGGTCAATGTGCAACTCTAAACGCTCGGCGACCCTCTCTTCGACCTCCGGCGGCACGTGCGCGTACGTCCCGACCGAGCCCGAGAGCATCACCACGCTCACAGCGTCTTTAGCCCTCTCTAAGCGCTCCACGTCACGCGACAGCGCCGCGTAAAAGTTGAGAAACTTGAGTCCAAAGGTCATCGGCTCCGCGTGGATACCGTGCGTGCGTCCAATACAGGGCGTGTATTTGTGCGCGACCGCTTTCTCCTTCACGACCTCTTGAAGAACGCGAACGTCGCGCAAGATGATCTCCAACGCCTCTTTGAGTAGGAGGTTCTGCGCCGAGTCCACCACGTCGGTGCTCGTCAAGCCCTTGTGGATATACTTCGCCTCTTCGCCGACGCGCTCCGTCAAGGCTCTCGTAAACGCGACGATGTCGTGACGGGTCTGCGCCTCGATTTCTGCGACCCGCTCCGCAAAAGCGTCGTCGAGGGGTCTACTTTTCAGCGTTTCGCGGATGCGCTCCGCCGTGCCGGTCGGAACGTCGCCTAAGTCTTCCCAAGCACGTGTGGCGGCGAGTTCGACCTCCAACCAGACCTGGTACTTCCTCGTCTCGCTCCAGAGGGTTTTCATTTCGGGGGTGGTGTAGCGCTCGATCACGGATGAACCTCTCTCGGCAGTTGAGAAAGGACAAAGCCGTAAAACTTGGTAGCGGCTTGCGCAGCTCTGCCAAATTCCTCTTCGTCAGGGTCTAAAAGATTATCAGGATAACGAAATCTAACCGCGTAAGGGGTGAGCAGCTTGGCTTCAGGAAGCTGAAGTTCAAGCTTTGCAACAAAAGGTACACCCAAACGAACGAGCTTTTCTATGTCATGCGTCTTTTCAAATGCTTGTCCATAAAAAAGTAAAAGTCCCTTGATAGCCTTTTCAGCCGCCTGCTGAGCGTGATAGAGCGCCGTATCGAAGAATCCTTCTCGACTTAGAACGCGCATCGAAGCGAGATCACGCTCAGCTTTGACTAACCATTCTTGGACGAGTTCGTTTTTCGCCTTTAGAATCTCTTGCTCGTTCATAGAGGAGCTTGCCCTTCTCAGTAATCTTATGCTCTAGCGACGCGGGTACGTGGCGATACCTTTCGAGGCGAGCTTGCCTTTTAATCAAAACATCTTTAGCTATATGCACATCATTCAAACACTCACGCGCCCGCACGAAATCTCTATGTGTCGGCGCGTCCTCCCAAGCGACAATAACAGCTAAGTCGACATCGCTGTCCTCGGTGGGTACGCCCCAAGCATGCGAACCGAAGAGGTAAATAGCCTCCGGGTCGAATTCGTCAACGAGCCGCTTCGTGCTCTTTTCCAAGAGGCCTGTCGGAATCTCTTTCACAACTCTTATTGTGACATATCAAAAGAAAAACCCCGCGTAGCGAGGCTTAAAGCGGCGGATATTTCTCTATTCCAAAGAGATGTAGTACCAAGCAACGTCAGCCGGGGAACCATTGGTGTAACGCGCGGTATATGTACTCGTGTCAATGTCCGTTGTCGTCTCAGCCAGCGCGACATTCCACCCTTGCCGATAATCAGCATCGTAAGTCGCCCTGAATTCAGTTCCCTCACTTCTAAACGTACAATTTCCTTTTACCAGCACGTCTCTATCCACATAAAGCCGTGTCACCACGGAGAAAGAGTCCCCGGCGTCTTCATCAAAAATACTGCTTTGATAAAGCTGACCCACAACTTCTCCAGCAGCGATAATATTAACTTCCGTTACGCCTGTTCCTTTGACCTGAGCGTCTGAGACGTTCACATTAGGGCAGGCGCTAGCTGTAGGAACAACCGCGCCACCTGCTAGGTTAGAAGGGTTTTTATCCAGCTCGAGCGAGAAGGTTCCATCGGTATCAATAGAACCTGTACCTAAAGCCTTGCCACCGAGAATCGAGGTCGCCTCGAGCACCCCCGCCGGTCCACTGTAATCCGCCACCTGCCCCGAGATCGTCCCGGCTGCCTCGCCGCTTACACTCGACGACCCGCAAGCACTTAAAACCGCCGCGACGCCTAAAGCCGCCACAAACATCACTACCTTTTTCATCATTCTCCTCTCTCCATGAGGTCAACCACATAACCCTATCTAAACAAGCCCTCAGGAGCATGTAGCGGTGAAATTTCACTTTAAGTAGCGCGTGAGGGCTCACTTTGCAAACAGCGCGACCTTTTCTTTAGGGACGCTTAGGGTTAGAGTGCTGGCATAATGAACCGACCTCTTAACCAGACTAGACTTGGAACACCCTTATGAGCCAACCTGTCATGCTCGTTATCCTGGACGGCTTCGGTCTCGCCCCGGAAGGCGAAGGCAACGCCGTCGCCCGTGCGAACACGCCCAACTTCGACCGCTACTGGAACGAATGCCCGCACGCCGAACTTGCCGCCTCGGGCGAAGCCGTAGGTTTACCGGACGGACAGATGGGCAACAGCGAAGTCGGGCATATGAACCTAGGCGCGGGGCGCGTGGTGATGCAGAGTCTCACCTATATCCAGAAGCTCATCGACAACGGCGAGTTGTTCGGGAACGAGGTTTTGAACGAGGCGTACGGCGCGGGCAACGCGCTCCACCTCATGGGCTTAGTCAGCGACGGCGGTGTGCATAGCGACATGGGGCACCTCTACGGGCTTTTAGAACTCGCCAAGCGCAAGGGGGCCGCGCCCGTTTACGTCCACGTGTTTACCGACGGACGCGACACCGCGCCGGACTCGGCGCTCGGCTTCGTGGAGGAGTTGCAAGGAAAGATTGACGACTTGGACCACGACGTTGAGATTGCCACCGTCTCGGGGCGCTACTTCGCGATGGACCGCGATAACCGTTGGGAGAGGGTGAAGAAAGCGTACGACGCTATTGTGTGCGGCGAGGCGGAATTTACGGCGGAAGGTGCGAAAGAGGCGGTCCAGAGTGCCTACGACCGCGATGAAACGGACGAGTTCATCAAGCCGACCGTTATCACGAGTGGCGGCGAGCCCGCCCCGCGCCTCAGTGACGGCGACGCGGTGATCTTTTTTAACTTCCGCGCTGACAGAGCTAGGCAGATGACGTACGCGCTCTTGGGCGACGAGGATTGGGACAAGTTCGAACGCTGCAAGGTGGTAGAGATTCACTACACTTCGATGATGGAATACGACCAGGAGCTGGGCGTACCTTTTGCGTTGGCGCTGCCCGAAATCACCCTTCCTTTAGCCGAGGTCTTGAGCAACGCGGGCAAGACGCAGTACCACACGGCTGAAACGGAGAAGTACCCGCACGTGACCTATTTCTTTGACGCTCGCGTCGAAACGCCCTTCGAGGGCGAGACGCGAGACATCATCGACTCCCCGGACGTCGCGACCTACGACCTCCAACCCGAGATGAGTGCCCCCGAGTTGACCGAAGCGACGGTCAAGCGCATCCAGGAGTTCGCTGACGACTTCATCCTCATCAACTTCGCTAACCCCGACATGGTCGGACACACGGGCGATATCGAGGCGGCGATTAGGGCGTGCGAAGCCTCAGACAAGGGTCTAGGCAAAATCGTCGACGCCTTCACCGAGAAGGGCGGCGCGGTCATCGTCATCGCTGACCACGGCAACGCCGAGAAGATGCTGACCGAAGACGGCAGTCCGCACACCGCGCACACGACGAACCCGGTACCGTGCGTGCTCATTGGCAGCGAGCAAGAGGTCACGCTACGTTCGGGCGGCGTGCTGGGCGACATCGCACCGACAGTTTTGAGGTTGATGGAGCTAGATAAGCCCGAAGAGATGACAGGAGAGTCGCTGATTCAGTCGTAGCGTGAGACCGAAGCGTTCCTACACCATTTGGTTTTCACAGCGTACGGGCAGCACACTTTTGTGCAGCGCTTTTACGAGGAGAGGCAAAGCGGCTGGAAAAACCGGGGTTGGTGACAACGTGAAGATCAGAACAGAACAGCGAGCGCGGTCATTAATTGAGTTGTTTCGGGTAAACGTCGAAGAGCGCGTGCGCGAGCGAGCGCCAGGTTTCGTCGACCTCTAAAAGACCGTGCTTGCGGATGAAGAGGAGCATCCACCCTTTGAGTTGCCGTTTGCCCTCGGCACGTTGCGAACCGTTCAGGCAGGACACGTGCTGAGCGTAGTATTTGAGTGAGGTGAACCCCTCGAGCTGCGTCATACCTCCATGCTAAGGAGAACCGACCGCGACCGCGCCGAATTGCTCACACAAACGTGTATTTTCATGCCCACGAATGCAAAATCGTACGAATATCGCCGTATTTTCTACCGTCAAAGCGATATTTGGAGATGGCGTCAGCAGTGGCTCACCTCCGAATGTCGAGCCGATCGTCACCTCGCGCCGCAGACCTATTGCGAAACCGCTAACGTCCGCTCTGGTACCCGAAGAGTTCGCGCTCCTTGATGAGCTGTCCCACCTCGGATGGCACCATCTCTTCCCAAGAGGCATCCTGAGAGCGAATTTTAGCGAGGACCTCATGCGAGAAGATATGCAGGTACTCTTCGTTGTAGCAGTCGATCTGCTCGAGGTAGTCATTGTGGCGCAGATGCTTATAGAGGTACTGCAGATGAGCGGGAACCTCATATGTGTCGGTGGTCACAAGCTCGCCCGTCTCCCCATTTCTAGTCGGATAGATGTAGAGCTTGAGGTCGCCTTTGAAAAGCCGCCCGAACGCCTCTAGTACGCCGCCATCTAGGTCGTCATAAATATCCTCGTCGAAGAGGTCGCCGATGCTCGGAATGCCCATCGCCAGCGCGATAGGCTGGTTTGAGTAGCGCCGCAAATAGGCGGCTAGGCGGTAATACTCGAAGTAATTCGAGACGAGCACGATGGTGTCGGTGGCTTCTAAAACGTCCGCCCGGTCTAAGAAGTCCCGGTAGTCAAGCTCGCCGTCGGCGCGCAAATCTTGCAGGGTCAGCTCCATGATAGGGACGATATTGTCCTCTTCGAAGCGGCGCGAGAACTGCTGACGTGCGCTCTCTAAAATATCCAAATTGACGTACGTCACCGGGCGAAAGCGCCCCCGCTCGACCAGTATGGGCTTTTTGTAGAGCACTTCAGCGGCGTGAAGTACGCTGCCGTCGGTAGCGAACATCGCCGCTTGGCTGAGCCCCAACTGCACCAACTTGAGGCTGATGATGCGCGAGTCGACGTCCTCAAAGGCGGGACCCGAGAGCTTGACCATGTCCACCTCGATGCGTTCGGTGGAGAGGTCGTCCAAGAGGCAGCGCAAGAGTCTGTCAGGCTTCTCGAAGTGCTCGAACGCCGCGTAGATGAGGTTGACGCCCAAAACCCCTAGCGCCTCTTGCTGCACTTGGTTCTCGCGGTCGAGCATCCGCACGTGGGTCAGGATTTGGCTCGGCTCGCCCCCCGGCGTCGCCTGGTAGCGGATGCCCATCCAGCCGTGGCACTCGTCGCTACCCCTGTACGTCCTCGCCCGCACCGTGTTGGCAAAGGCGAAGAACTGGGGCGCGTCGCGGTTCTCGGCGAGCCTATCGGTGAGTAAGTCGTATTCGTATTGGAGCATCGTCTCGAGCCGCGCCCTGGATACGTAGCGCGGCGACTCGCCGTAGATGGCGTCGCTGACCGTCATATCGTACGCCGAGATGGACTTCGCAATCGTGCCCGCTGCCGCGCCTGCTTGGAAAAACCACCGCACGACCTCTTGCCCCGCGCCGATTTCGGCAAAGGTGCCGTAGCGGTTATTATCCATATTCAGGTCAAACGCCTTTTGCTGCGTACCGACTTTTTTTCTGTCCGAGCTTTCCACAACCCACCACCAAACGCTAGATAGAGTTCACCACCAGAACCAACACGTTTTACTAACACATCAAGGTATCACAAGTACTCACGTAGCGTAACGTGCCTAGAGCAACTTCAGGGCGGCTGGCGCTGTAAGCCGCGCCCTAATGTGCGGAGCGCAGGGCGCTATAGAGTAAACGCATGTCAGTTTCAGGAACGCTTACATTGACGGATAACGGACAGGAGCGCAGGCTCGAGTGCACCGGCGACTTGGAGCGGTTCAAAGTCGAGAGCACCGGCGAAGTGGTGCGCGGCAAGCTGCACGTGCCCGACGAGGCGATAGGTCCACTGCAAAACGCCATGCGAGAGCAGGCGAATAGCGGTGAAGACGCCCTGGTGCACTACTCGGGTGAGGTCTACGACCAAGGTCGCGAGGGTACGAGCGTCGTCACCGACTTGCCGCTGATGGTGCGCGGCATGGACGGGGCGAACGACGTGATGTTCGCAACTAAAGGAACCTAACGTAACCTCGCGTTAAGGGATAGCGAGGCGTAAAACGTGCCGAATAAAGAAGAGACCCTGGAGGTCTGGCTGCGCGGACCCCTGCCCGACATACCGCCGCATCTGCAAGGCGTTGCGCACGCCCTCTTGCAAGCGAGAGAAGAGGTCTTTGCCCTCACCACAGACTTCCCCGATGATCTACTCTGGGAGAAGCCCGCTGGCGCCGCGTCGGTGGGGTTTCATTTGCAGCATTTAAGAGGTGTGCTAGGGCGGCTTTTCACCTACGCGAGAGGTGAGCAGCTTAGTGAGCTGCAGTTAGAGGCGTTGCGCGCAGAGGGTAAAGTTGCGAACGTTACAGCGCAAGACCTTTACAGAGAATTTAGCGAAGAGGTCGAGCAGGCGTTGGCGGCGCTGCGAGAGGTGGATGAAGGGGTGCTGTTAGGGGCGAGAGAGGTCGGACGCCAGCGTTTGCCCTCCACCGTCATAGGGCTCTATACGCACGCCGCCGAACATACGATGCGGCACGTGGGACAGCTTTTGGTGACGGTACGGATGTTGCGAGATAGCTCGAGTTCTAATCGCTGACAGCTTTGAGACCGCACTCTTCATCTACAGCAGTTTGCAAAATTCGCTCATAGGCTTGAAGCGCAGTGCTGCTAAATCCCGGAACTTTGCGAAGTTCTTTAGCTCGAGCTTTGCAGTGAACGTATTTATGTCTAACTTGCACTGATGACCACTTAAAATCATCAAAAGGGAGGTCTCTAACTTCGGCGACGTTCATTTTTATCAACCATTTAGCATCTTGTATGGTCAAGTGTCCGACAGAATCGTTCGAGTCAGTCAACAAAAAGAAATCGAGCATATCAAGAGGTTCAGTTAGATGACTCCAAATCCTCTTGCAACTCCGCCTGTCTAAGCGAGCGAGTCGCCGCAAGGTCATAGAGAAGCGTATCCGCCGCGCCCGCTTGCTGATACACATTTTGCCACCTGTCGCGCTCTTCTAACCCCAAATTGAGGTGCACCACCGTCGTATTTTCTAAAGGAAGCTCAGCGGGTTGGAGCGCCGCTGGCGAATGGTCTTCGCCGTTGCCAAACACCACGAGCACCTTTTCCCCTTCAGCTTCGCGCAGATAAAACGCGGCGGCTCGCAATGCTTCGCTCAAGCCTGTGCCGAAGTCCGTATCTACCTCGGTT
This sequence comes from Trueperaceae bacterium, assembly GCA_965213925.1. Taxonomy (GTDB): domain Bacteria; phylum Deinococcota; class Deinococci; order Deinococcales; family Trueperaceae; genus CBDBZX01. Next base: position 1,260,530 of record OZ243927.1, on the reverse strand, counting down.
GGCAGCGCGTCACGCAGAGTGATGAAGAAGTCGTAGCGCTCCAACTGACTGCTCGGATAGGTCGCATTGAAAAGAGCACTGTACGTGGGGTCGAGGTTCCCCGGCGCACGAATCGGGATGACGATGAGCCTGTCGCCCCTCCCTAGGAGGGCGCGTTGCGGCGACGGGTCCGCCCAGGAAAGAACCGTTTGGTTCGTCTCCTGAATGCGCTCGGCTTCGGAGCCCGTCGCGTCGATTAAAACAACATATGTTGCGGCGTAGGAAACGCCCCAACCGCTCAGGATGAGCATGAACGCAAGAACCTCAACCGTGCGCCCGCGTCCTCCGCCGCGCCTTCCGATGCGGCCTAGCCACACGAGCGTCCAGCCTACCGTCGTCGCTAAAAACGCCCACGCGCTATAGAGGATGCTCTGCGTCTTTAAGAGAAGTCGCCCAAAGGCAATCATCAGCATCGCCCAGACACGGAATACAGCGCTCTGCGTCTTTAAGAGAAGCCGCCCGAGCGTAATCGCCGCTATCGTCCAGAGCGCAACGACCGCTGTGGCGAGCGCACGAAAGAGGGCGCTCAGAATGTCCATGAGCCCTGCGCCGTAGCGCAAGTCACCGAGCGCACGCACCAAGAGAAGGCGGCTGTGCCGCCCGACGATGCCCAAGTAGATGACGACGGCGCTTAGACCCAGCGCGAGCACCACCGCGCCCCACTGCGCGACTGAGAGATAGGCTTGGGGCAATTCGCTATCTAAGCCAAGCTGCAACCGGAGCTGCCTGTCCGACGCCTCCGCCGCGCCGCGCAACCAGGCAAGCCACAGCTCGAGCCCCAAGATAAAAATGAGCCCCATGTTGTTACCCAGCCACGCCAAGCTGCGGCGCGTGAGCCCTTCCCAAAGAGGTTTGTCCGAAAAGTCAGGTAGGGGTGGCGGGGTCGGCTGCAAAACTTTAGCGAGAAAGACCGCAATCAGGGGTAAGACGCCCATCACCCCGCCGACGCTCTGCGCGGGCAGCCTGAGCCACGCGGGAAGCCCTAACGGGTCCTCGCACGAGGGAATCGTCACGACTTTACAGGTTAAAGACTCGTAGAAGCCGCCGATGAGACTCAGGAAGTAGAGCACGACGTAAGTGGTCAGCGCCAACGCGCCCAAACCCAAAAGAAGCTGCACGAGCGAGCCCAAGTGAGAGGAACTGTCAGCGACGGCGTAACGGCGGATAAGGTTGGGGAGGAGTCCTAAAAGGACGATGGCGATAAGGATGGCGGCGAAGGTAGTGAGGTTAAAAGGCAGCATAATGTTGAGACCCTAAAAAACGTAGGTGATGAGAAGCCAGATGCCGAAGCCTAAGAGGATAAGCGTCAAGGCGTTGACGCCGACGCGGAAGGCTAGGCGGTCCTCGTCGTCCACTTGGATTTTGCGGATGTCTTCAGAGTGGGGTGCCGGGGAGCGGGGTTCAGGATTGTCGGCACGCGGTCTCCGCTGGTCTTCACCGCTGACGCTCGGCTGAGCTGTTTCATAGATATCATCGTAAGCGTCTACCCTTTTCGGAGGGTCTGCTAAGGCGTTTCTATCGTCCACGGTATCTCTCCAACCATTAGCATAGTTTTCTTGACATGGTCTTCTATCTTCACGCTGTCATGACCTTACACGCGCTCGAGGGCGCACCTTGCCTAAGCGTACCGCTTCGCGCCTCTGAAATGGCTAGAGGACGCTACTTGATGCTCTTCATCAAGCGTCCACGTCTTACCCGTATACAGTGACATCCTTCACGACGCCTTCATCTTCTTAGACGTTATGGTGTCCCATTCTAAGATGGGGATGACCATCATGCGCCCGAACTTGCACACACCTCAGCACGCGCTCAATAAAGCGTTCAGAAAGGTTAAGCCTAGTCGCGGCGACCTCGAGACCCTCGAGGTGCAACTCTACACGCCTTTAGAGCAGGTTAATACTAACGAATCTAAGGAGCTGTATGGAGCAATTCAAATAGCAAAGAACCAAAAAGATGTACATTTCTAAAATCCAAGTCAAGAACTACTTCTCGTTCAGAGATTCCGGTGAGGCGCGGTTTCAAGCGGGCATAAATATTATTACAGGTCAAAACAGTGCTGGGAAAACAGCACTCATGAAAGCTCTTGCCTTCGAGTTAGATAGTGAACCACACAAGAGCGAGTCAACAATTCTTGAAGTCGGCGATAAACCTGAGTATCTGCAATCTGAGGTTTTCTTATCCATAGCCGCAAGCAAAGCAGAGGTTATAAACTACCTCAGCGTAAATAGGGATTCAACAATCCTTGAGCTTCCTATTGATCGAAGAACGGGAAGGGTTATCCACGGCTTTTCTCTGGAAGACAGAAAAGGTACTCATGAAATTGATTATTCGCTGAGAACTTCTGGGCGTGGTGGTAGCTTTCATTCGTTAGAGCGAGCCGTGCTTAGAAACTCTTTCGGGCTGTACTTTGACCCTTCTTTAGCAAAATATGGACAAAAGCAAAGACAATTTCACAAATATGCGGTGACAAAAGATCAGGGGCTTTCGGAAAAAACGGGTAGTTCGACCGCTCTTCGATCAGAATTGTGGTTCGAAAGCAGAATGCTCAGCGATCTTGCTTCAAAAACGTATCGATTCGACGCTGAGCGTTTGAACATTAGTGAGTCTTCGGTCGGTATGTCAAGAGACCTCGCTTCGAACGCCCGCAACTTACCTGAGGTCATACAGAACTTACAGAGTGATATAGAGAGTTTTCGTGAGTACAACGAACTTGTATCAACCGTTCTGCCACACATACGCTCCGTGCGTTCAGTCAACCGATCAAACAGCACAACCGAAATAGAGGTATCTTCTATTGATCCAGCAAGAAAGCGCTTTGACTTGACCGTACCTTTAAGAAAGTGTGGGACAGGCGTCAGTCAAGTACTTGCGATGCTCTATGTTGTCTACATCTCTCAGACACCTAAAGTGCTTGTGATTGATGAGCCCTCGTCTTTCTTACATCCCGCAGCCACAAAAGCTCTGATTGAAATTTTTAAGCAGCACGATACGCACCAGTATTTTATTGGTACACACGACCCTATCGTCGTTAGCACGGCTGATCCTGACACTATTATGCGTGTTGTCTTCGCGGAGAACAATCAAGAATCAATTTTTGTCGCAGTCGACCCCGATGAAGCGCAGGAAAGGCACGAGATGCTCGCTGACATTGGCGTTGGTCTTGCTGACGTTTTCGGTGCTGAGACGGTGCTCTGGGTCGAAGGGCAAACCGAGGAGCGGTGCTTTCCCATTCTCCTGAGGTACGCGGGAAGCCCTCTTTATCGAACGAGCTTCCTCCGCATTTATCAAACGAGCGACCTCGACAGAAAGGAAGAGCAGCTAAAGCGCATTGTGGAGACGTATCGACGGATGAGTAAGGGCGGCAAGCCAGACTCACTTTATCCGCCAGCACTTGGTTTCTTTGTTGACCGTGAAGAACGTTCGAATCAGAAGATTACTTCACTCAAGAGGCTCGAAGCAGGCAAAATTGAATTCACAAAATTTCGTCACTACGAAAATTACCTCCTCGACGCTGAAGCGATAACTCAGGTACTTAATGCCGCTGACCCTAGCGGGGAGACTCGAGCGAATACAGCTCAAGTCGAAACATGGCTAGAGCAGAACAAAAATAGTTTCATGCCATCAAAATCAGCAGCTAACGAAACGCGACCGTGGTACGGCGTAGTTGACGCAGCCAAGTTGCTTAAACATCTCTTTCAGGAGCTTTCGGAAAATCGCCTCGAGTATAAAAAGACTAGGCACTCCGAGGCGCTCACTAGGTGGCTATTAAACAACAAGCCAGATCACCCAAAGGATTTTATACAGGAACTCACGAGCTTTATTGAGCAATGCGAAGCGTACCGAAGCTGAATGACGCGCCCTGAGTCAAGAACTATAGAAGATGACACTTGTCATAGAGGAGTGAAAAAGCTATCTTCAAGCATTCCCTTCTGTAGAAAACTTCCTAACTCTCCAACCCAACCTAAAAAGAGCAGCATGAGCGTATGACGCGGCTGGTGGACGAGATGTTGGGGCTGCATGAACAGAAGGCGGGCGCGGCGGGCGCGGAGTTGGAGCGGCTAACGGGAGAGATTGCGGCGTTGGACGAGCAGATAGATAGCTTGGTGTATGAGCTTTATGGGCTGACGGAGGAAGAGGTAGGGATTGTGGAGGCGGCGGTGGCGGGGTGAATCAGAGCGTACTGACGTTGTAACGTTTCATGACACTATCTACGGTGGCTAAGACCATCTTGTTCGCAGTGGCTTGGCAGATAAGCAAGCGGTCAAAGGGGTCGCGGTGGTGCGGCGGCAGCTTGATAAGCTCGGTGACGCTCGCTTCGTCAACATCCAGGCTGTAGATGAGGTGTCGCCTGCGCTGTAAGGGCAAGTAGACTTCAGGGGAAGATGGCAGGGGCAGCTTGCCGAGTTGGTACTTGATGATGGACTCCCACACCGAAACGACGCTCAAGTAGACCTCGTTATTGGGGTCGCGTATAGCGTTCAGCATAGCGGTGGGTAGGCGGCTATCTCCGCTGATGTACCACAAGAACACGTGCGTGTCCAAGAGGAGCTTCATGCACGCTCGAAATCGTCCAGAATGTCGTCGGGTAGAGGGTCGTCAAAGTCATCCGGCACGCTGAATTCGCCCTTGCAGAGCCCGAAGGGACGCGGCTCTCGGGTGGGCGCGTCGAGGATGGTGACGAGAGCTTGGCGCTCTTCACTCAGCGTGACGGGCTCTAAAAGTTCTACTTTGCCGTGCTCGTTGATGAGAGCTTTTACAGTGCGCATGGGACAGTTTAGCATCTGCCTATTAAGTCATCCTCAATCTCTCCAACCCAACCGAAAAAGAGCAGCATGAGCGTATGACGCGGCTGGTGGACGAGATGTTGGGGCTGCATGAACAGAAGGCGGGCGCGGCGGGCGCGGAGTTGGAGCGGCTAACGGGAGAGATTGCGGCGTTGGACGAGCAGATAGATAGCTTGGTGTATGAGCTTTATGGGCTGACGGAGGAAGAGGTAGGGATTGTGGAGGCGGCGGTGGCGGGGTGAGCCTCGAGTAGACTTAGTACATTGACTTATAATCCTATGTACTATAATCTAATTGATGAGCGTTTTTGTTGAAACTCCCATCTTCCACCGGCTCATCGGCGAACTTCTAAATGATGAGGGGTTGCGTGCCCTGCAAAATGAGTTGCTCGAGAACCCTAAGAAGGGCACGGTTATTCGTGGCGGGGGCGGGCTTCGTAAGGTGCGCTTTACCGACCCTTCACGCGGCAAGGGCAAAAGGGGCGGCATTCGTGTTATTTACGCGGTTCAAGGAGAACGTATCACCTTATTACTCGCTTATAGCAAAGACGTTCAGGACGACTTGACCCCGAGGCAGGTCAAGATTTTGCGGAACACTCTCGAGGAGGAATGATGGAAGACAAACTTTTTGATGACCTCATTACTAGCGTTAAACAGATGAAAGCGATTGAGAAGGGCGAGCTAGAACCCGCCAGGGTGACGGTACTGGAAGATGGTACACCTAAAGTCTCCGACGTGCGGCGCACCCTCGGGCTCTCTCAAGCTGAGTTCGGCACGCTCTTAGGGGTCAGCAAGCACACGGTTATCGGTTGGGAGCAGGGGCGGCGTGTGCCGAGCGGGGCGGCGCGTACTCTCCTTAAAATTGCGGCGAAGCATCCTGAGGTGGTATTGGGGGTAAGGCAATGAGTATTGAAGAAGCGGTTTTGGAAAAGTTGCGCACGTTGCCACCGGAGCGGCAGCGGGAGGTGCTGGATTTCGTGGAGTTTTTAGGAAGCAGGTCTCAGAAGCCTTTGGGCAAACATGGGTCTGCGCTGGACTTGGCGGGAGACCTGGTGGGCAGTGTGGAGGGCGGACCGGGTGACTTAGCGACCAATCCTAAGCATCTGAACGATTATGGCAGAGATTAAACAAACCTTTTAGTATTCACGATAATACATACTAATAGCACTTCCAGAACATACTGAGACAGAGCGCCGCAGATATCATCTCTTAACGTGCGTGCTAGACAGTGTTTTCTATAGTGAGAGCGTCTCAAACCAGATGATACCTGCTATAAGTTATGCGGTTCGTCTGGGATGATGCCAACCTGGAGCACATCGCTAAATGAGGTAACAGGTGAGCACGTAAAGTGCTACGGCGCGAGCCTTAACCTGTGGGAAGCAGAGGATGTTGAAGAGGTCTTCGCCGACCCCTACCGAATCCGCACCGACGCTTACAATACAGCCTTCGAGAAGCGTCGGGCGATTACAGGGCAAACGAGCTGCGGCGACATCATTACAGTCATCTACACAGTGCGGAGCGAAACCGTCCGCCCTTTCTCGGTGCAGGTCAAACTTAGGGAAGTCGAGCGCTACAAGAGGATGCGAAGGGAGAAGAAGTGAAGGTCATCAACGACTTGAGCGAAATTCCGCAGGGAATGAGCGAAGCAGAGGAAGCTCGCTTTTGGGAAGAGCACGAGTTTGGCGACAGCATTGCTTTTCATAGACCCAGCGCAGACGACCCCGAGTTGCCCCCGCCGCGCGAGCGCAGCGTCACCTTGGACCTACCTGAAGAGGTCTTGGAAAAACTTAGAGAGGTTGTGCAGGAGAGGGGAATATCGGTGCGGCGCTTGCTCAGAACCTTGGAGGAGCCCAAGCCCAAGCGCTCCGGTCCCATCGCGGTGCGCTTCGAAGACGATACGGTGACGCGGCTCAAGGTATTGGCTGAGCGCAAAGGGATGGGCTACCAAACGCTCTTGAAAGCTTTTGTGCAAGAGCGGCTTTACGAGGAGGAGAAGCGCGAGGGGCTACTTGAGGCACGCTAAACTCGAGGACACAGCTTGACACCTCCCCCAAAGCCCCGTAAGCTGATTTTGTTCCAACCTTGGGAAAGTCCGGTGCGAGTCCGGCGCTGTCCCGCAACGGTAACTTGTAGGTCTCAGCCGATAGGCTAGCTGGATTTCATCTGGTCGGAGCCAGTTTTAGCAGATAAAGCATCCTTTAGCAATCACTTTTAGAGATGAAATCTGCGTGATTCAATCTGAACGATGATGACCTCTTCAAGAAGCCCGAATGCCAAGCTGGAACAGACCTATGGCGGTTGTCGCAGTCACTGAGCTTGTATCACGCAAGTATTATCTCTGAACGTGCGTGTTAAGCGATACTCTCTCGTCTGAGAGCGTTTGTGACCAGATAATACCTGCTGTAATTCCTTGCGAGGCACAAGGAAGGGCGATCACGGTAGGCGTCCTTGACGCTCGCCGCCGCGCGTCCATCCTCATGAGGGTGGATTTTTTGTTCCCTGCAAGAGCCTGGAGGCTTTTGTGTACGTCATTGGTGTTATCAAGCTAGCTCGACTTCTCTCCCTCGTCTTTTTTCTAAGTATCACCTTTGCAACCACCTACCCGCTCACGCTGACGGACGAGTTGGGCGTAGAGGTGACGCTCCCTGCTGAGCCTACGCGCGTCGTCTCGATGCTGCCAAGCCACACCGAAACGCTCTGCGCGTTGGAGGCGTGTGGCACGCTCGTGGGTGTGGACCGCTACAGCGACTTTCCGGCGCAGGTGAAGAGTTTGCCGACGTTGGGCGGCAGTTTGGAGGAAGCCAACATCGAGGCGATCGTGGCGTTAGAGCCCGACCTCGTCCTGGTCTCCGAATACGGCGAGTTGGCGGGGACGCTCCGCGACTTAGGCTTGAACGTCTACGCGGGCAGCCCGCAGACCGTCCAAGACACCTTCGCTTTCTTCGAGATTTTGGGCGAACTGCTGGACCGGGAGGCGCAGGCGCAGGCACTCGTCGCGGACACGCGGCTCGAGCTTCAAGAGGTCGAGCGGCGCACGCAGGGTTTGGACGCGCCGAGCGTCTACTACGAAATCGACGCGACGCCCTACAGCGTGGGGCCGGAATCCTTCATCGGCACGCTGATTCAAAAAGCCGGAGGGGACAACGTTGTAACGGCGGAGCAGGGCGACTTTCCGCAGCTCGAGCCTGAATACATCGTCGCCGCAAACCCTGAGATCGTCATCCTGGGGAATGCGCCGTCGGGTGAGAGTATGGAGACCTTGGCGGCGCGTCCGGGCTTCGGGAGTCTGAGCGCTATGAGAAGCGGGCGCGTCGTAGAACTGACCGAAGAACAAGTCAACATCATGAACCGCCCCGGACCGCGCATCGCGGAGGCTACGAGGCTTTTAGCGAGCATCCTTCACCCTGCTGAATTCGAACAGGTGTTCGACTGATGCAGCGCAATCTATTTCGGCGTGGCGCGAGAGCGACTGTTAGAACGGGCGTGCGCTGGACGCCCCTACTGGCGTCGCTGTTCGTACTCGGCGGCGTCCTGGTCTTAGCGACGGGCGTCGGGGCGGTGCGGATTGCGCCACTCGAGGTCGTGAGCGCGGTGTGGCGCGGCGCGGCGGGTGAGCTTTCGGGGACGAACGACGTCATCATCTGGCAGATTCGTCTGCCCAGAGTCCTCCTAGCGGGTCTCGTCGGCGCGTCCTTATCCTTTTCGGGCGTCGCCTTTCAGGGGGTTTTTCGCAACCCACTCGCCGACCCTTACCTCTTGGGTGTGGCGAGCGGCGCGGGCTTCGGGGCGACGCTGGTCCTGGTCTTTACAACCTCGCTTCCTCTGCTGGCGCAACTCGGCGTGCCCTTAGTCGCCTTTGTTTTCGCGCTCTTAGCCGTCTCGCTCGTGGTCCTCTTCGCCAAACAAGGCGGGCGCGTGCCGCTCGTCTCGCTCATCTTGGCGGGGGTGGTGGTGGGCTCGAGTCTCACCGCCGCGACCTCGTTCATGATGCTTTTGGCGCAGGAGCAAGCCGTGGGCGTCTTAGCGTGGCTCTTGGGGAGTTTTGCGCTCTCGAGCTGGTCCAAAATCGCGTCGGTTCTCCCCTTTATTCTCATCGCAGGCGTCGCGACGATGCTTTCAGCGCGCGCTTTGAACCTCTTGCAGCTCGGCGAAGCGCAAGCGGCGCAGCTCGGGCTGAGCGTCGAAGCGTTCAAGGTCGCGCTCATCGCCGTGGCGACTTTAGCGACGGCAGCGGCGGTCAGCGTGTCGGGCATCATCGGTTTCGTCGGGCTGATGGTGCCGCATGCGGTACGCTTGGCGGTGGGACCCGACCACCGCACGCTCGTACCCTTGGCAGCGGTGTGGGGCGCACTCTTCATGGTACTCGCCGACCTCTTCGCCCGCACCGTGATCGCACCCTCAGAACTGCCCGTAGGTGTAGTGACGGCGCTCGTGGGCGGACCTTTTTTCCTCTATTTGATGCGGCGGCAGAAGGGGGGCGTCGCTTGATCGAAGTTTCTAACTTGCACTTTCGCTACGACCAAAAAGAGGTCGTAAAAGACCTGAGCTTCTCGCTACAAAAGGGGGAAGTTTTGGGCGTCGTCGGACCGAACGGCGTGGGCAAATCGACGCTTATAGGGCTCCTCACACGGCTTTTGAAACCTGCGCGTGGAGAGGTGCGGGTCTTCGGAAAGAAGATTCAAGAGGTGGGGCGGCTCGAGCTTGCCCGCTTGACCGCCGTGGTGCCACAAGGGAGCGACTTACCCGAAAGCTTCCGCGTTCAAGAGGTCGTCATGATGGGGCGTACGCCCCATCTAGGCTTCTTAGCGTCCGAAACGCAAAAAGACGTAGACATCGCTGAGGCTGCCATGCGCCGCACCGACGTTTGGAAATTTCGGGATAGGACCGTTGGTTCTCTTTCGGGCGGCGAACGTCAGCGCGTCCTTCTCGCTAGGGCACTGACGCAAGAACCTCAATTTTTACTCTTGGACGAGCCCACCAGTCACCTCGACCTCAAGTATCAAGTCGAAGTGCTCCGCTTCGTCAAAAGGGAGGTCGCGCGGGGTTTGGGGGCGCTTATCGTCTTGCACGACCTCAACCTAGCAGCGCGAGTGTGCGACCGCGTGCTCGTGATGCAGCGCGGCGCGTGCGCCGCGCTAGGCGACCCCGAGGACGTGCTGACGAAGGAGCGGTTGGAAGAGGTCTACGGCGCGGACCTCAGCGTGTTCACGCAGCCGGACACAAACGTTCCCGTCGTCTTACCTAAACTCTGATGACGTTTACACCCTCTTCATCATGACCTCTTACCTCAGAGCGATTCGCGTCGCTTTAGGCTTTCTCACTACGCTGCCCGTCCCGCTCGTCAAGGAGTGGCGCGAGGATGATTTACGTTTAGCGGTGAAAGCGTATCCGCTCGTCGGGCTTGTTGTCGGCGTTCTCCTAGCACTCGCTTTTATCCTCTTCGCACCTCTTGCGCCAATGCTGCGCGGCGTCCTCATTACAGCGCTGTGGCTCCTTATTACAGGCGCACTCCACTTCGACGGCTTCTGCGACCTCGCCGACGCCGCCTTTGCGCCCAAACCTCCTGAAGAGCGTTGGCGCATCGTCAAGGACCCGCGTGTGGGCGCATTCGCATTGGCGGCGGGGAGCTTGTTGATTCTGACCAAAGCTGCCGCGGTCGGAGCGCTAAGTAACGCGGGTACGCTTCTCATCATTCCTATTTTGAGCCGGAGCGCGGTGACGTGGGCGATGGCGAGCTATCCGGTTTACGACGTAAGCCTCTTGGGACGGCGCACAAATCTCAGATTTGACGAGACCTTTTTACCTACTAGCCTCGGGGTCGTGCTCTCGCTTTTTATCGCGGTTTTTTGGCTCGAGCTGCCCGCCCTCCTCTTCCTCATCCTCAGCGCTGCACTCTCTACGCTCATCATTGCCACCTGGCTAAACCGGCAGATGGCGGGCTTAGGCGGCGACGCTTACGGCGCACTCGTCGAGAGCAGCGAGGCGGTGATGCTGGTCGTGGCGACGCTATTTTGAGTTTCTCTTTCGATCCTCATTCGTGACTCGGCTCGTACTCCGAAGTCCATCTACTGTCATCAAGAACGCCTTCAACTAACAGCTAACCGCTAGCACCCCTTCTGAAAGGAACTCCATGAGCGATACCAAAGCACCCCCTACAAACAAGAAGACCAAGAAAGCCCAGGGCGAGCGGCGCGGGCTCGTCATCCTCAACACGGGTCACGGCAAGGGCAAGACGACAGCCGCGCTCGGGCTGATGGTGCGGGCGCACGGGCGCGGGCTGCGCACGCGGCTCTTCCAATTTATCAAACACGAGGGCGCGAAGTTCGGCGAGCACCGGAGCTTCGAAACGCTGGGCATCCCCTTCGCGGGGCTCGGCGACGGGTTCAGTTGGCGAAGTCAAGATTTGGAGCGCTCTAAAAAGATTGCTCAGGAGGGCTGGGAGGGCGCGAAAAGAGCGATATTAAGCGGTGAGTACGACATGGTGGTCTTAGACGAAGTGACCTATCCGGTGATGTGGGGCTGGCTAGAAGTGGATGACGTAGTGGACACGCTCCGCAGCCGACCCACTAAGATGCACGTCGTTTTAACCGGGCGAGACGCCCACGAGAAGCTCGTCGAAGCTGCCGATACCGTGACTGAAATGAAGAAAATCAAACACGCCTTTGACGCGGATGTGCCTGCGCAGCGCGGGATCGAGCACTGACGGGGATAGTCGCCAGGTAAACGCCGAGACTCACGCGCTACGGGTGCGCCAGCTCGAGCAATCCTCCGAAATCGGATGTTGTCGTGCTCGAGATGACCTGGCAGACGAGAGGTCCGGTGACTTACGGCGACTCAACCGCTTTGAACGGCTTCCTTTCCCCAGGAGATTTCGCCGTAGGTGTCCTCTCTATCAGGGCTCGTCGAGAACATCTTCACGGGCGTCTCGGTGAAGTCTTCGATGAGTTCCAAGTAATCCGTGACCTCTTTAGGCAGCGCGTTGCGGCTGCCGAGCCCTTGAAGTTCGCCCCAGCCAGGTAAAGAGGTGTAGACGGGCTGCCCCTCCTCATAAGCCGTGCAGACGTTCACGCAGTCCAAACCTGAAAGCACATCCAGCTTCGTGACAATGAGCCCGTCGAAACCGTTGACCTCGCAGGCGTATTTGAGTTGCATTAAGTCGAGCCACCCGACGCGGCGCGGTCTACCTGTGGTCGTGCCGAACTCGTCCCACTGGTTCGAGCCGGTGCCGCGCAGCCTCGTCGCAACTTCGTCTTCGACCTCGGTCATGAAAGGACCGTGACCCACGCGGCTCGTGAAGGCCTTGACCACGCCGTACACGCCGCCCAAAGCCTTGTGACTCACGCCCGCACCGACCAGGATGCCGCCCACCGTCGGGTGGCTGCTCGTCACATAAGGGTACGTGCCATACGTGAGGTCGAGCATCGTACCCTGTCCGCCTTCGAAGAGAACTTGTTTATCCTTTTTGAGCGCGTCGCGCACGAGCGCACCCGTATCGCGGACGAAGGGGAGGACGAAATCGCGAATGTCTTTAAGGGCGTCAAACGCCGCGTCCACACCCGTCCAGCCGACCCTCGAGGTCGAGTTCGGTTTCGCTGCCAAGAGCCGCCCTAAGCGCTCACGGAGCGTCGCCTCGTCCGCCAAGTCGCCGAAACGCAACCCCACGCGGCGGGCTTTGTCCGAGTAACAGGGACCGATGCCGCGCCCTGTCGTGCCGACGAAACCGCCACCCTCGTCGTTCTTGCGGTGATGGGGCAGTACGAGGTGCGCCTCATCTGAAATCACGACCTCGCCGGGCGACTGGCGCTCGGCGAACGCCTCGTACTCCTCCTTGAAGTCCCAGGGGTCAATCACCATGCCTGCGCCCAGTATAGAGACGGGTTTCTCGTGCAGCACGCCGCAGGGCAGATGATGGAGCTTGAAAATGTCGCCGCCCGCGACTACCGTGTGACCCGCGTTCGCGCCGCCCGAGTAGCGCACGACCACGTCGGCGTCCGCGGCGAGCGCGTCCACCACCTTGCCCTTGCCCTCGTCTCCCCACTGCGCACCGATCATTGCAATTCCTGGCATCGTTCCTCCGAAAGAGTATGACATATTGCGCCGGGTGTGCCCCTAAGTACACTGTCAAATAAGAAACATGTCATTCTGAACGGAACCCATTCGACGTTGCTCAGGGCAGGCTATGGAGTGAAAGAATCTCTGCATTTGCCTTCTTGTCTAACAGAGAATGCGAGGCGAGACCCCTCGATTACGCTGCGCTCCACTCGGGGTGACAACAAGGTCGCAAAACTTACTTAACAGTGTACTAAGGTAGAGGAAGTTGGTTAGAGGTTCAGCGCGTCACCACGACCTCTTTAGCCTGCCCGTCATCCTGCCAACGCACGCTCGCCATGCGCCGCGTTTCGTCCCAGTCGCCCTCAACCTCTTCGCCCGCCAGGGTGACGCGCTCGGGCGGCGACGCCAGACAGATCGCCAGGACGAGAACGCGCGGCGCGGGCTCGAACCTCTCGTAATCGGGCGTGACGGTCACGTGAACCGCGTCGTCCGTCTCGCTGACGTGCGTCTCTAGCCGCGCTAGCTCGCCCTCTTGGTACGCGAAGCTGAGCCCGTCGTCTTCCAGGACTGTCCAAGCGCGTTCGCCGGCCGGGTAGACGTTCAGCGTGAGTTCGCTCATAGGCTGCGTCGTCGAGTCGCGTTCGTTGCCGAGCGGCAAGACCGCGCCCCCTCTCACGAAAACGGGGATGCGCCCGAGCGGCGCTTGGACCGTGTGGTGCCCTGCGGTGACCTTTTGCCCTGTCCAGAAGTTGTACCAGGTGCCAGCGGGCAGATACACCATGCGGTGGGTCTCGCCGGGGTGGTAGATGGGCGCGACTAAGAGGTGCGGACCGACCATCACCTGGTCTTGGAGCTGGTAGACGTGCGCGTCGTTGGGAAAGTCGAAGACGAGCGGTCTGAAGGAGGGCTCGCCGCGTTCGTGGGCGTGGTGCGCCAGCGTGTAGAGGTACGGCAGCAAGCGGTAGCGGAGCTTGATAGCCTGCCGCGCGATCTCCTCAACGTCGTTGCCGAACGACCAGGGCTCCTGGGCGTGCGTGCCCTGGCAGGTGTGGGTGCGCATAAAGGGGTAGAAGGTGCCGAGTTGGACCCAGCGGGCGTAGAGTTCGGGATGAGCGTTTTCAAAGAAGCCGCCGATGTCCACGCCGACCCAGGGGGAGCCGACGAGCCCCATGCTCGAGAGCTGCGGCAAGCTCGCCTCCAGGTGCTCCCACCACGACGAGTTGTCGCCCATCCAGCTCGCGGCGTAGCGCTGCGTGCCGATAAAGGCGCTCCGCGTCAAGACCCAAGGTCGCTCGTCCGGGCGGTGACGGTAAAGACCCTCGAAGGTGGCCCTCGCCATCAAGTGACCGTAGAGGTTATGCACCTCAGCATGTGTTGTGGCGTGCGTGACGTTTTCGTCGCCTCCTTGCCCTCCACCTTGTGGGGTCGCGAGGGGCAGCGGCTTTTGGACGGGAATCTCTTCGCTGTCGAAAGGCGCGTCGAAAATGGAGGGCTCGTTCATGTCCACCCACACGCCCGCGACGCCCGTGTCGATATGGCTCTCCTTTAGCTCGTCACCCCACCACGCCCGCACCTCTTCACGGGTGTAGTCGGGGAAGAGCGCCTCGCCGGGCCAGCAGTAGCCCACGAAGCGCGAGCCGTCCTCGTTCTCGATAAAGACCTCTCGCTCCGCGCCGCGCTCGGCTGCGCCATATCCGTCCAGGTCGTTCTTGACGCCGGGGTCCAAAATCGTCACCGCGCGGACGCCCTCGTCACGCAGGTCGTCCAGCAGTTCTTTCGGGTCGCTAAAGCGCTCCGGGTGCCAGGTGAAGTCGCGGTAGCCGCGCATGTAGTCGATGTCGAAGTGCAAAACGTCCAGGGGGATGTCGCCGCCCCGGAAGTTCTGCACCAAGCGGCGCATCTCCTCGTCGCTGCGGTAGCCCCAGCGCGACTGGTGGTAGCCCAAAGCCCATAGGGGCGGCATGAAGGGACGCCCGGTCAGGCGCGTCATCTGCTCCGTGACCTCGGCGGGCGTCGGACCGCAGAAGAGGTACAGGTCGAGTTCGCCGCCTAGCGTGAGCGACTCCAGACGTTCCCAGTTGGCTTGACCCACGTCGAACTGACTGTAAAAGCTCGACGCTAAGAATAGCCCCCACGCCAAGCCGGGACGCACCGCTAAGAGCGCCGGGTGCGACTGGTAGAGGTTGCTCTGGTGGCGTCCGTGTCCCCAATCGGGGTCGAAGTTCCAGTTCGACAGGACGCGCCCGCGCCGCCCGAGTTTGCCGATGCGCTCGCCCAAACCGTACACGGCCTCGTCCAAGGGCAGCGTTTTCGTCGAGCGCACCTCTAAGCGGGCACGTCCTTCAGGCAGTTCGTCCCCTTTGCGCAGCCGCATGTCGGTGTCTTGCGCCCGAATCTCGCGCCAGCGCGGGGGCAGCGCGTCCTCGGCGAACGTGACGCCATCTCGCTCGAGGCTCAGCCTGCCGTCTTTAGCCAGATGAACCTTCAGAAGCCCCGCTGACAGCACGAGCCCGCCCGTCACCTCTTGCACGGTCCAGTCAGGCGCGTCAAAGCTCGCTTCTGGCTCGGTAATCGACCACGGGCGGCGCGGCGCAAACTCTCCCGTGAGTGAAAAGTGCGCCCGGACGATGCCCTCGGCAAACGAGGTCACGCGCAGCTTGCCGCGCTCAAAGCTCGCCTCCACGGTTCTGCCGCGCTGCTCGTAGCCCTGGAGCGTGCCGGGCGTCTGTAAGTCGGGTCCAACCTCTAAGCGTGTAATGCGTTCGACAAAATCCACGATGTCCCCCTCGAATTCATCTCGAGGGCTAACCTACCACGCCTATCCAGTCTGAAATTCGGTCCTGATGCATAAAGTCGGTGTCGTAATCAGTCGGGGTCGCGTTAGCTGAGCAAGGGCGAGGCTCGAGCCCAAGGCCTCTCACACCTTAAGCACTAAGCGCACTGTCAATTAAGTTCTACAATATGGAATGTTACCCTGTCTACACAGTACGACGAAGTCCGGCGAAGGCGTAAAGGTCTTGTTTAGTTACGCTAAAACTCTGCAATTGGCTACTGCCAAAACTTCGTAACTCGCACTCTCAACTAGTTGAGAGTGGAAGACGAGATTCTTTCTCTCAGAGGAGTCTATCCTACGCTCGCCGTAGGGCGGAGTCTATCCTATAGCTCGCAGGTAGAACCCCTTTATATGTCAAAGATAGAGACAACGATGGAACAGTTGGTCTTAGCACAGTAAATACTCCCTAAAACGTGGCTTCTTTGCTTACCACTACTTTTTTGTCTAATCTAGGAATGACCTCGAAGCGGCTTTCAACAGGCCTAGTAGTCCCGCTGCTAAACTACGCTGCGTTGAAACGTGAATTGGGCAAAGAGCGAGCGCAGCAAGGCTGAGCGATTTATCAATTGTTTTGGTCAAAACTTTTATTGGCTTGTATATTGAGCGTGACGTGAGCGCCTATCGCGGGGTGCTCAGCCGCCGTCCCGCCTGCTCCAGCAGGTCCGCCGCCAGTCGGTTCGGGCTGTAGCCCCCGCCCACGCGTCCAGTACATCGGGCTCCGCGTTCACCCCAGCCGTGCGGGGCGCGAAGCGAGCACCGGGTGGCGCGCGGCGTCGTGGAGAGAAGATGGGGCCGACACCCTTTAGTATACCGCTGCGACCAAATCCTGCCCCTTCGTCGGATGTTGAGGCAGGTCGGCGCGGCGGACCCGCGCCTCGAGCGCTACCTCGCCGTGTCGGAGGCGCGCATCCGGAGCAACCTGACCCGGTCGCAGATGGTGGGCGCTGCCGCCTGAGCGAGGCAGTGCCGATTGTGTCTGACCGTCAGGGACGCACCCGGCGGGCTCACCCGAAGTGTATTAGGTCAGGTCAACCCGAACGAAACTCGGCGCGTCACGTCCCCGCCTTAAAGAGCCGCAATGCAAACTGCATCAGCGGCCCGATGAAGAGCGCGAATAGCACCGTTCCCAGTCCGACCGAACCGCCCAGGAGAAAGCCGGTCACCAAGACGGAAAGCTCGAGCAGTGCCCGCACCTTCCGAACGCTCAGCTTCAGAGTTCGGGAGAGCCCCAGCACCAACCCATCTCTCGGTCCCGCGCCGAACCCCGCCGTGATATAGAGCCCGCTCGAGAGACCGACCAAGACAATACCGAGCAGACACTGCGCCGTTCCCCAGAGAAGTTCGTTTGCTACCGGGAACCACCCTTGCGCCGTGAAGAGGTCAACCCACAATCCAACTAGAACCATGTTGAGCAGCGTGCCGAGCCCCGGCTTAATTCCCGAAAGGAGGTAGCCGAGCACGATAACGAGCAGCCCCGTGAGCTGCATAACCCGCCCGAACGAGAGACCCGAGCGCAGGCTGACGCCCTCGTGAAAAACGGGCCAAGGACCCAAGCCAATATTCGCGGTGAGAACTAGGGCGATCCCGAGTGCCAGACCTGCGAGCCCGAGGTTGAGCTGCACAAGCCGCCGCCAGAAGCGGGTCGAGGTGAGCCTATCGAAAGAGTGGGTGCGCACGGCTGACAGTCTAAACCGTTCGGGTGAAGCGCGCTGTGCCGAGACGGGTGATACGGATTCCGTTTAATTCCCTATCACCGAGAAAAAGCCTCGGCGATAGTCCTTAGCCTCCTGGGGGAACATGCTGCAAAACGCGCAGCAGTACCTCTTTTTAGAACCGACGTTGGCGGTTTGGCCGGGGCTTTTCATCGCCATTACCGTATTGACTTTTAATCTACTTGGCAACACCCTCCGTGACGTGCTCGACCCGCGCAGTTAATCGCTACGTTTTTAAGGAGACCTACGCAGCGCAAACGCTGCGACGGCTACACCTCCTACCAATACCTTAGGGCAGGCGAAGATTACAAAGCCTTCGAGCTGGTCCAGCAGCTAGAGCGCGTGCCCAGTCGCAAGGTCAAGGTGACGGATAGGCTTGGCTTAAAACCTTGGACAGCCAAAGTATACAGCTAAGCGGCTAGGCTCACCTCCTGATTCTCTCTTTGCTGTTGGGATAGTTCGAAGGTGTCAGGCGTCTCGTAGTTGAGCGAGCTGTGCAGCCGCTCGCGGTTGTAATAGACCTCGATGTACTCAAACACTGCAACTCGGGCGTCATCGCGGGTGTCGAAGCGCCCTATTGGGTAGACGAGTTCTCTTTTCAGCGTTGACCAGAAGCTTTCAATCACCGCATTATCGAAGCACGCGCCCTTACCTATGAAACTCGGCAACATCTTACAAGCGGCGAGTTCACGCCCATAGGCGTAGGAAGTATATTGGCTCCCCCTGTCGCTATGATGGATCAAGCCGGGTGGGGGCTTGCGCCGGGTCGTGGCTGAGCGTAGAGCTTGCAGCACCAGGTCGGTCTTCATGTTGTCGCTCACCGTTCGTCCAGCTTGACTGGATGGCGTAGCCGACAATGCGCTTGGAGAGAAGTCTTTAACAGGGCGTACCATGCCGTTTCCAACCTGCTGCGTTCATGACCAGATGCTACCTGCTGTTAAAGACTCTTCGCGTCCATGACGCCCGCCAGGTAGAGCCAGCCCTCGGCAGTAGGAATGTACGTGATATCGACGTGCCACACCTGATTGATCGCCGTCGGGCGTGGCTGCTCTAGCAACAAGTTCTGGGTCTCGAGGTCGCACCGCTCCCGTTTGAAGTGGACCTTCTTGCTGCTCACAGCAAAGAGCCCTTCTTTACGCATCAACCGCTTGACCCGTCCCAAAGAGCAGGCGACCTGTTGCTTTTTCAGCTCAGCGAACTAGCCCCGAAGGGGCGGGCTTTGCCCGTTCTAGGTGGACCCGAGGGCTACCATACCTGCCCCTGTTTTTCTCGAATACCGCTTTGATCTTCTCCAGTAGCTCGGTGTTCTTGCGCTCGCGTTCGCTTGGCTCTCGTTGCCGACGCGCCCGCCAGTGGTAATAGCTGCTCCTAGCCACGCCCAGCACCTCACACAGCAGGAAAACTCGCCTTGATGCCCCTCGATGAAGGTGCATTTTAGGTCGTCTGTTTCGCAAAGTAAAAAGGAGCCTCAGCTGCTAGCGGGAGCGGTCCACGCGACTGCGTAGCATGCCGTTATCTACGCGCTTAGATTGAAAGATGATTGCGCGAAGCTTCCGAAGGAACCTCTCGCTGAGGGCTCTTCGCGGCCTTTTTTACAATCGCCAATCTCCGTCTCGAGCCGCTTCACCTCCGCCTGCAAGCGCCGTAACTCAGCTTCATCAGCCGTGGGCTGTGCCCGTTTATGCCCCATCACTAAGCGCCCTTCCCGGTACTGCTTACGCCACTTGTGGATGTTCGACTCGGAAATACCCAGACTTCTCGCTGCCTCAGTGATGCCACCGTTCGTTCCTGCGGAAGCTAAAGCCGCCAGCTTGACTGGATAGCCCTTTTTTTCTACCAGTTCCACCGCGCCAATTCCTGTGCCCTGCTTCAGCGGGTATGAACTCGACTGGATATTGCCGAACAACCCTTTTACCTTCTGCCATTGTCTTCCTCCTTAGCAAAGTCTATTCCTACTAACTTTGTCCAAGGCGATGGACCAATGCCAGTCGAGAGGGTAAAGAGGCAATGAAGTGTAACCTATGCGGGCAGGATGCAACTTTTCAAATCGGAGCAGCGAGGCGCGACAAAAGGAAGGTCAGCCAAGTTGTTGGCGCGGTGTGCGAAAATTACGTAATGGAAGCGCTCGAGCATGTCGACAAGCGGTGCTTTGAACCCAGCTATGGGCGCTTGACGCTGCAGGGGGGTCAAAACGGTTCGGCCACTTTATTAAGCCGCAAATCCATGATACCGTCGCACGTCCTGAACTACAGTGCGACTAACGCGCGCGTCTGTTGCAGAAGCCTTGCTCGGCCCTACGGTTCATCCCTCTCCAGGCTCAGCGACGTTCGCAAGCCACCCGCTAGCGCTGCTCTCTGAATCTCCTACCGCCGACAAGCTGCCATCTGTCTCGAGCACCACCGCCCCGACCTGCTCGAGCGACCCCTGCCCGCTCGCCCGCACCGCCGCCCTCACCTCCTCTTTCGTCACACGCGCACGCCTCATTTGCGCCTCTAAGAAGCGCTGTTTGTAATAGAGAAGCGTTGGCTCCCCCTTGACGAAGTCCTGGAAGCGTTTTGAACGCACCGACAAGTAGGTGATGATGAACTGACCGACGATGAGTACAGCCAGCGCCGCGACGCTCTCGGCGAGCGCCACATCTTTACTCAAGAGCGTGCTCGCCAGCACCGAGCCCAAAGCGACCGTGACGATGAAGTCGAAGGCGTTGAGCTTCGAGAGCGTCCTTTTGCCCGAAACGCGCAGCATCAGCAGGAGGGTGAGGTAGGCGAGCGGACCGACCAGCAGCACGCGCCCTATATCTGCCCAGGAGTTGAAGAAGATCATTCGGCGACTAGTGTAACAGCCTCACGTTGCCGTCGACCCGACCAAATATGAGAGAAGGGGCTCACCATGAGCCCCTCCTTGTCTCCCGTCAGTCCGGCGTCTTAGCTCATGATGCGCTCGGCGAGCTGCGTGTGCGCCTCGTCCGCCTGCTTCGCCTCCTCCATAGAGCTTCCCAGCTCCTGCTTCGTCGTCTCCAGCCCAAGCTGCTTCGCGTACGCCGCCATCGTGCCGAACGCCGCGATCCAGTAGTGCAACACCAGCTGCCCCGAGGTGATGATGCCCAGGTCGCGTACCTGGTCGTCCGGCGCGGCTTCGCGAATCTGCTTCGAGACGTCGTAGTGCGCCCTCATGATCGGGTTCTCGCCCTCGCCGCTCGCGCCCACTTCCTCCATCGCCCGGTTCACGCGCGCTCTCCACTCTTTAGACTTTTCGTTGCCTTCCTCCAGCAGCGACTTCAGCTCGTCGTCGGACGCTGAGCCCTTGATCTCGTCGGCTGACTCGGCGGCGATGCGCCCGCCCGCTTTGAGGGCCAACAGTCCATCGGCTAAGAGTTGTTTAAGGTTGTCTTCGTTCATAGCTACTCCCCCTTGAGTTGAGGCTGACGCCTCAGGAAGAGCATACGGAAGAGGAGCGAGGGGGACAGCGCCGCAGCACTCATTGGGTTGGAGCGTCTTCAAAGTTGCGGAGCATCTCTCGTGTAAGCGCTCGGTCCTAAAATACCGTTCAGCAATTACCCCTTGTGTAGGCTGCCCCCTTGTCCTTTTGGTCTTTTATAGAGCACACTGAGACTCTATCAGCACTGCACCATCACACACCGCCGAGGGGCGGCGCAACTTCCACTTATAGCCTATGGGGGGCACTATGCAGCGTTTCTTCCGATTGTCATCTCTACACCTACTTTTAATTCTGTTTCCGCTACTCTTTGTCGCCTGCGACCAGTTGGGCGGCTCGAACGTCACCCAGCCTGGCGAGGACGTCAGCGAAGACGCCCCTGCGGGCAGCTTCGGGGTGAGCGAGAGCTACGGCGGTCCCTACCTGAGTGACGCGGAGGGGAACATCACGGACGCCTCGGACAGCCGCGTCATCCGGGTCGCACCGGGCGGCGCGTTCTACGTACAGGTCAACTACGAGGACCCGGACGGCATCACCGACATCGAGGTGAGCTTACTCAACGACCTACCCGAGGGGCTGAACGGTCCCTTGGACCCCGCCCAGAGCTTCTTCACTTTAGGGCAGCCTACCGGCATCAGCGAGCCCACGAGCGACTGCGAACTCTCGGACAGCCCGACGAGCGTCACCTGCATCTACGAGGTCAGGGTGGACGAGGACGCGCTCAATATCACTGAGCTAGAAGGCGCGGGGGACGAGTTCGCCTACGTGTTCGGCGCTGAGGTCACGGACGCTGCAGGCGAAGCGAGCGAGTCGGAGCAGGGTTACGTCGTCGTGACGAGTGACGACGACGTGGAGGTCGGCGCTAACGCCTCCGTCGTCTCTGCCGAGGACCTGTCCAACACGCTCGGCACGGCTACCTTCAGCGAAGCCGAGGGGGGCGGCGTGCTGATGGCGCTTGACCTCTCCGCCAACGACGTCATCTCCGGGGGACTGCACGCCGTCCACGTCCACGAGAACGGTTCCTGTGAGGCGGCTGATACAGACGGCGACGGCGTCCTAGAGGCAGCGGGCGCGGCGGGCGGGCACTACAACCCGACAAACGTGGGGCACGGCGAGGACAACGGCCCGCACGTGGGCGACAGCGAGAACTATAACTACGCCTTTAATGGGGACGGCAGCGCCGTCTTAGAGGTGCGCTTCCCCCTGGCGAGTCTGGAGGGCGAGAACCCGTTCCTCAAGCCCGGCGGCACGGCGCTCATCATCCACGCGGGGGTTGACAACAAGGAGACCGACCCAGGCGGCAAGGCGGGCTCGCGTATCGCCTGCGGGGTGCTCGAGCGGGCGCAGTAGCTGTACCTAAGAAGAGGAGGCTCCACCAACTGTGGAGCCTCCTCTTTCTCTTCAGCGCCGTCTAGCTTTCGCCTACAACCCCTCTACCGTGGCTGTTATCTCACAGCCCTTCAGCCTCCACATCGCTGATGGCAGGGACAGCTTCGAACACGTTCCGAACTCCTCGCGGTCTCAGCTTCTGAAGACGTCACTGTCGTTGTGGACTTATCTAAGACAGCGTATTGGAACCCATACCGCTCTAAATCTTCGTCACGTAGACGCTCGAGGTCTGCGTGCCGCTACACCCACTCTAAACCCAGCCGAGACTAGGAAAGTGCGACGCCGCGCAAGGTCTTATAGTGAGCCGCTATTATAAAAACTTGTGCAGAAACCCGTGCAGAGACTGTAGGCGCGAATCATAACGGTTCTTCCCGAAAGGTCTACGTTGGCGTCGGAGGGGTAGCATGAGCGAATTTGAACACACCACCAACGTAGAGGCGTCACCGGACAGGGTTTGGGACTTCGTCGCGGACGTGCGCAACCTGCCCAAGTACCTGCCGACGACCCACAGCGCCGAGCCCGCGCAAGGCGAGCGCGTCGAGGTCAAAGGCGAAGCCCAAGGGCACGAGTACGACTCGGAGGGTTACTTCCGGGAGGACCGGGAGAACTACCGGCTCGAGTGGGGCGCGGACGAGGGGTACTACTCGGGCTGGCTGGAGATCGCGGAGAACGGGAACGGCTCGGACGTGACGGTGCACCTGACCTTTACGGGCGCGCCCCCGCACGGGGAGGGCGACCCGCCGGGGGACAACACCTCCGAACAAGCGCCCGACCGCGACGACGTACAAGAGGGGCTGGTCTCGGCGCTGGAGTCCATCAAGAACTTCGTCGAGGGGGACCGGCCCGACACCAAAGACGAGTCGAGAGCGGCGACCTACGACGAGTAGCCATCTGTACCGAACCGTGATAGGTAGCGTCCCGTAGTCCGCACTGCTGATGCCTTGCGCCCCGAACTCAGAGTTCGGGGCGCTTTACTTATTCGCGACTGCTCAACCTTCGCTGTACGCCACCGTGGTGAGCAGGGCGTTCTCGGCTTGCCTCGAGGCGCGACTCGCTGCTCTTTTGCGCTTGACTGTGCTTTTTTACTCTACGCTTCGCCCACCGCGAACGAGACCTTAGCGTTGACGCGGTACATCGTGATCTGGTCGTTCTCGACAACCGCTTGCATCTCCTTGACGTAGATGTTCTGGATGCCCTGCACCGACTTAGACGCCTCTTTGAGCGCCTCTTTAACCGCGTCGTCGAAACTGTTGGGGGACTGAGCGAGCACTTCGATTACCTTGATGATAGCCATACGTTTTCCTTTCGCGTGATGAACGGGTTTGTTAAACGTTTTTATTCGAATGACGTTGACGCGGGCGTTTACATCGGTATCACTCCCCGCACCAGCACCACAGGCACGCCGACCTGCTTGGGTACCGTCTCAGTCACGCTGCAGCGACACATGGAAATGCTGATAATAAAACAGGACACCTTATTAGTTGCAGACCTTTCTCAGTTGACCCGCCCGCGCCGCGCCTCTACCTTGTGAGCGAGCGCAACCGTAAAGCGCTCGACCTCATCTTTTAGCGCCGTGAGTTCAGCGAGGTCGAGGTAGGCCGCCGCTGCCCCCTCTTTAGAGGCTGCGACCCTCTGCGCGGCGTCCTGGTAGGCAGCTTCGCTGGCAAGCGCGCGGAGGCACCCAAGAGGTCCTCCAGCCCCCGAAAGGTCCGCGTCAGGGCGGCTAAGTGCGCGTCGCGGAGCACGCGCTTGGGCAACCTCTGCGTTTGGGCGCTGTTCACCCTCGACCACCCGCCCTTTTCACCCTATACATCCTCCGGTCAGCTTGACCCAGTAGGTCGACCAGGGTACTGCCGTCGCCGGGATAGTGGGCTACGCCGAAACTTCCTCCGAGCCCGACCTCTTCCCCCTGCACCAAAAAAGGCTGCGCGAAACACGCCTGGTAGCGCGTCACTGCCCTCTGCACGTCACGGGGCGAGACGTGCTGTAAAAGCACCACGAACTCGTCGCCCGAAAGCCGCGCCAAGAGGTCGCTCGCGCGTGTACACGCGCTCAGCCGCTTCGCAACTTCGCCTAAAAGCGCGTCTCCAAAAACGTGACCGAAGCCGTCATTGACCTTTTTGAAATAGTTTAAGTCGAGGAAGAGTAGGGCGAAATCGCCCCCTTCACGCCGAGCCAGCGCCAGGGTTTTCTCCGCTTCTAGGGTGAAGAAGCGCCGGTTGAAGAGCCCGGTCAAGGGGTCGTGGTTCGCGAGACGCTCAATACGCGCCTCATAGTTTTTGCGCTCAGTGATCTCGAAGTACGCGATCACGGCCCCAGCCGTGTCCGGCAGCGGCGTGAGGGTGACCGCGAAGGTGCGCCCGGCGTAGGTCAGCTCGAGCGAGCACCGCGCTAAGCGGTTTGATAAGACCGCCATAAGCCCAGCGTAGAGCGACGCGGCGTCCTCGCGGTTCGCCCCTTCATTCGCCCCTTTGCCCGCAGTCGCGTCCTGCAAGCACGTCTCCGCGAACGACCTGCCGACGAGGGCGTCGGCGGGGTGACCCAGCGCCCGGCGGAAGCGCCGCCAGGCTGAGTTGGTCGCCCTAATCGTCCCCTGCTTGTCCACCACCACGAGGGGCTGCTCGAGCGC
The DNA here is from genome assembly GCA_965213925.1 of Trueperaceae bacterium. Classification (GTDB taxonomy): domain Bacteria; phylum Deinococcota; class Deinococci; order Deinococcales; family Trueperaceae; genus CBDBZX01. Next base: position 1,235,658 of record OZ243927.1, on the reverse strand, counting down.
GTCGAGCGCCGCTCGGCTTAGCAGCGCGGGCTCACCCAACACGTTGGCAAGGGAAACTGGTGTGGGGTTGTCTGACCCGCCCCACTGATGATCAGGTGTGTTCGCTGCGCGCTGCGTCAAAGGCTGCCTCCCGTGACGTGCAGAGATACCTCTTTTGCGCGGCGTAAACAAAAAAGATGGGTGCGTAGGAGCAACCCATCTCGCTTCCACCCCCCGGCAGAGAGACCGTTAGCGCGTCCCTCAGCATTACAACGCATCCTCGACCTCGAGGGATAGAGATAGATGTACTGAGTATTTGGTACATCTATATCAAACTAACTAGCATTTCCACTTGACATTGCACCACTTCTCCGCAGATATACCCGCTAAAGCAGCTAGCGGGAGCGGTTTCCTTCGGAAGTACTTCGTGAACCACGCGACGCTTACGAAGTTTCCCTTTCGCATTCGCGAAAACGGTGTAACCGGGAACAGGTCATCCCTGAAAGTGCGTGCTAGGCGATGTTCTACCCTGTGAGATTGGCTCAAACCAGCTCCGAACGTTAGTGAGACAGATTTTGATTGCGCGCAGCCTTCCCGGAGGGAAACTTCGTAAGCGAAGGAACCTGCTATAACGTATCAAGGTCCGACCAAGCCGCGCTCCCGCGCCCACACGATAACTTCGGCCCTAGAGTGGATACCGATCTTGTCGTAGAGCGTCGCGAGGTAGTTGCGCACCGTCTGCGGCGCTAAGCCGAGGTCGGCGGCGATCTGGGCGTTGCTCAGCCCCTTGGCGACGAGTATGAGCACCTGCTGCTCGCGGGGGGTCAGCTCGGCGATCTCGGTCTGGTCGAGGTTACCCGAGCGAATCTGGGCGAGCTTCTCGACGACCTGGTGGCTGAACCAAGAGGCGTCTTGCAGGGTGCTCTCAATCGCCTCTAGCAAGTCTCGCTCGCCGCGCTTACGCTTGGTGATGTCGTAAAAAAACTTGAGCTGCGCGGCGTTGCCGTCGAGCTGGATGACCTCGCCGGAGAGGAGCACGGTGCGCAGGTCGCCCGCTTCCGTGCGCAAGCTCAGCTCGAGGTCGTAAAACCCTTCGTCCGCCTCTTGCGCCCGCGCCAGCTTCGCCCGGTCCGCTGGCGACGACCACATGCCGAGTTCCTCGGCGGTGTAGCCGACGACCTCGTCCGGGGCGTAGCCCGTCAGCGTTTCGAACGAGCGGTTGACCTCTAAGAAGCGGTCTTCGCCCAGGGTGGTCAAGCAGGCCGCCACCGGCCCGGCGTGGAAGGCTTGGTAGAAGCGCCACTCGCTGCGCCGCAGCGCTTTATTCGCATCCTGCAGTTCCTCGGTGCGCTCCTGGACGCGCGCGTCCAAGGTTTCGTTAAGCGCCCGCACAACCTCCTCCGAGCGCACGCGCTCGGTGATGTCGAGCGCCACCGAGCCGACGCCGATAACCTCATCGTCTAAGCACCTGACCGGGTAGTGGCTGACCTGCCAGTGGCGCACCTCGCCGGGGTGCGCGGGCGTCTCGCCGCTGACCTCGAGGTTCAAGCGGGGTTCGCCGCGCGCTAAGACCTCGCGCAGCGTAGGTATGAGCGTCTCCTCGAGGTCAGGCATCAGCTCGGGGCCGCGCTTACCGAGGTGTTCAGCGGCCGAAAAACCGTTGATGGCGGCCATCTGTTCGTTCACGCGCAAGTAGCGCAGCTCGCGGTCTAAGTAGCTGAGGCCGATGGGGGCGGCGGCGTAGAGCGCCTCCAACTCGAGCAGACGCCGCCGCGCCTCCGCCTCGCTCCGCTTCTGAGCGCTGATGTCGCGCAGCGACCAGTGCAGCCCGCTGACCTCAGCCGTGCCCGGCCGGGCGATACGCGCCACCGTGACGGCGACCTCCGGCTCGACCTCGCGCCAGGCGTTAAGCCGACCCTCCCACTGCACCTGCTCGCCCGGCCCGAGCGCCGCCACGCGCTCGCGCAGTTCCGTCCAGGCGAGTTCGCGCCCCGCTGGGGAGCGCAGGTAGGCCAGCAGGGGCCGCCCCACCAGGGAGCGCCGCTCGATGCCGAGGAGTTGAACGCTCGCGCGGTTGACCTCGCGGATGATGCCCGCCGGGTCGGTGACGACGAGCCCTTCACCCGCAAACTCGACGAGGTCCTGGTAGTGCTGGCGCTCCTCGCGCAGACTGCGCTGCACGCCCGAGAGCGCCTCGTTGTGGCTGCGCAGCTCCTCGTAGGTGAGCCGCAACTCCTCTAGGGTGTTGCTGACGAGCGTCGCCTGCTCGCCCCCGACATGGCCTAGCGCCTGCACGTAGGTGACGAGCTGCGCCTCGAGCCGCCCCAACTGGCGCGTCACCGCCGCAATATTCTCTAGCGTCGTTTCGTCTCGAGGTGCGGAGGTCATGGTTTAAGTGTATAGGACGCGCGTACACAAGATAGTGCTCGAGGTGGGGTAAAAGGAGCAGGACACTGGCTCAGTACTCTGTTAAGCAAAGAACGCGAAACTGTTGTCACCCTGTTCACGCAGTACGACGAAGTCCGGCGGGTCCGAACGGAGTGAGAACGATAGGGGCGTAAGGGTCTCGCCCTGTGCTCTCTCACTAAGGAGAAGGCGAATGCAGAGACTCTTCACTTCGCGTTGCTTCGTTCAGAGTGACATCAGGGATGGTATGTCACCCTGTTCACGCAGTCAGACGAAGTCCGGCGAAGGCGTGAGGGTCTCGGTTGGCTGTGCCAAAACTGCGTAACTTTCGTTCTCTGTCAGAGGAGTCAGCAAGGTCAGAGATTCTTACGCTCCACTGCGTGGAGTCTATCCTATAGCTCGCTGTAGGGCTCAGAATGACATGCTTCATTGTTTACCTAACACTGTACTCAGGTTGAACGGTGGACGCCGTGTGAGCCGTTCATGTTGGGCGACACAGCCGCTAGCGCTCGCCGCACCGCCTCCAAAATCGCGTCCGGGTCGTCCTTCGCCACGAACCCCGCCGCGCCCGCTTGACAAGCAGCTTGAGCGTAGAAGGGCTCGGTGTGAGCCGAGACCACCAAGCAGCGGCTCGCTTCGGTGCGCGGTGAGCGGATGAAGTCTAAGCCGCTCATGCCGGGGAGCGAGAGGTCGACGAGCACGAGCGCGGCGCGCCTGAGTTCGGGCGCACGCAGGGCGTCCTCGGCGGAGACCGCTTCGCCGACGACGGTAAGGCCGTCATCCTCCAAGAGCCTGCGCAGCATCCGCCGCACGAGGTCGTGGTCTTCTAAAATAAAGATGGTTTGATCGTTCATACGCCCTCCCCCAAAAGAGTCGTATGGTGCACTGGTGGTCTTCGACGCTCCTAAGTTACTTCAGTGTAAGCGACGAGACGGGCACGGTGATAGTGACGTGTGTACCGTCGCCGGGCTGACTCACAATTTCAATGTCGCCGCCGAAGAGCCTCAACCTTTCGCGGGCGCTCCTGAGCCCTAAGCCGGTCCCATTTCCGTCGGTACCGAGCACCGCGAGGTCGAAGCCCTTACCCCCGTCGGCGACGGTGAGCGTGAGCACGTCCTCCGCTTCGCGCACGGTGACGCTCGCCTGGTCGATATCCGCGTGCTTGGCGACGTTAAAGAGAAGTTCGCGCACGAGCGAGAAGAGCAGCGCCCGCACCGCCTCGCCCTGCACGCCGATCTCACCCTCTGCCTCCAAGCTGATACGCAGGCCGAAACGCTCCTCCAAGCGGCGGGTGAGCCAGCGCAGCGCCTCGACGAGCCCTTCGCCGCGCAGCACGGGCGGGCTCAGGTCGCTCGTCACCTGGCGGGTCGTCGTGATCGCACCTCTAAGCAGTTCGGACACCTCTTTTAGCACCTCGGCGTCCTCACCCGTCACCCGCTTGCGCAGGTTGCTGAGCGGGAACTGGAGGGCGACGAGTTGCTGTTGCAGTTCGTCGTGTAAAGCTTGCGCGACGCGGTTGCGCTCGAGCCCCTCAGCTAGAGTGAGCTGAGCCGCGAGCTTGCGCACCTCGAGCGTGCGTTTAGATACGCGGGTCTCGAGCGTCTCGTTCAGCTTTCTCAGCTCTTCGCGCTCGGCGGCGAGTTCGTTCAGTAAGCCCTCGCGCTCCTCCTCAGCTCTCTTGCGCCGGGTGTTGTCGCGCATCACCTTGGCGAAGCCGCGCAGCCCCGCGTCCAGTCCCTGGAGCGGCGTCACCACGCCACTAGCCCAGAGGCGTGACCCGTCCGCCCGGCGGTGCCAGCGCTCGTCCGTCGCTTGGCCCTCTTCCGCCGCACGTTCCAACTCTCGCCGGGGCACGCCCGCCGCCCGGTCCTCCTCGGTGAAGATGAGGTCAGCGTTCCTGCCTACCGCTTCCTCCTCGGTGTAGCCGAGGAGCCTTTCCGCACCCGTGTTCCAGGTGGTGACCTCGCCGCGCTCGTCGGTGGTGAAAATGGCGTATTCGCTGACGCTCTCGACGAGCAGCCGGTAGCGCTCCTCGGAGCGGCGCAGCGTCTCTTCCGCACGCTTCAAGCGGGTGATCTCGACGAAGGTCAGGACCACCCCGTCGATGCGGTCCTCGGGCGTGCGGTAAGGCAACATGCGCATGAGATACCAGGGCGTATCCTCCGCCGCGTTCGCTCCCCCCCTAACCTCACGCTCCAGAGGGCGCAACGTGCGCAGCACCGCCTCGGCGTCGGCGATGAGCGTCTGGTCGCCGAGCCGGTGGGTGAGGTCCGCGAGCGGTCTGCCCACGTCGCCTGCGCGGATGCTGAACAGTTCGTCCACCTTGGGCGTGAAGCGCCGGATGCGCAGCTTGCGGTCTAAAAAGAGCGTGGCGATATCCGTGGCGGCGAGCAGGTTTTGCAAATCGCCCGTGAGCTGTGACAGTTCCTCGACCTTGTGCCGGTTCTCCTGGTTTAGAGTAGCGAGTTCTTCGTTGATGGACTGCAACTCCTCCTTGGAGGTCTCCAGCTCCTCGGCGGTGGAGCGCAGCTCTTCGTTCATCGACTGCAACTCTTCGTTGCTCGCTTTCATCTCTTCGCGCGAGGTCTCGTACTCGCTGGTGGCGGCGCGGAGCCGCTCGCGGAGCCCGGCAACGTCCGCCTCGAGCCGTTCGACCACCGGATCAGCGGCGCTAGGGCCCTCGGCGTCACCCTTCGCACGCGCCGCTTCGTCTCCCTCGGGCTCCCACTCGTAGAACAGGATTAGGGTGGCCCCTTGAAGGTCGTCGTCTTGAGTACGTGAGGCTTGCAGGGCGACCTGCCGCCTCTCGCCCTCGATGCGGAGCGTTACCGGACGACTCCGCCCCGTTTTATCTCGAGCTGACCGGTCCTCGGCAGCTTGCAGCGCGGCGCGGAGTCCGTCGCGCAGCTCAGCGCGGATGCGCCGATACAGGTTGTCGGTGGGGTCGCCGCCGGGCTGCTCGAGGTAGCGCCCGACGTGTTCAGAAAAGTGCAGAATGTCGTGGTCTTCGCCGATCAGCACGCTGGGCGGGGCGTAGCGCTCGGCGGCGCGGGCGTGCTGCGCCCCGTAGGAGGCACCGTCAGAGGACGCACCGCCAGAAGGTATATGAGATGTGCCCTCCTCGTCTCTGCGCGTCCCTGACGGTTTCGCCGCGCTGGGCGGCGAGAGGGGGAGCTGAGGCAGATGCAACCCCACACGCTTGTTCTTACGCCGGTAGAGGTGGTGCTTTTTGCTCACCATGTCAAAGAGCGCGTCGTCGGCGGTCTCCGACGTGCCTAAAAAGAGCGTGCCGTTTTCGCGGAGTGCGTAGTGGAACAGCTCGAAGACCTTGCGCTGCACCTCGCGTTTAAGGTAGATGAGCACGTTGCGGCACACCACCAGGTCGAGGTGGGCGAAGGGCGGATCGGAAAGGAGGTTGTGCGGCGCGAAGACCACCCTTTCGCGCACCGCTTGGCTGATGCGGTAGCCGCCCGACTCCTCCACGAAAAATTCCCGCAACCGCGCCTCGCCGACGTCGCTCGCGATCCCTTTGGGGAACATCCCCTCGCGGGCCCGCGTGAGCGCGTCCGGGTGAACGTCGGTGGCGAAGAGTTGCACGCTGGGCGGAGCGGAAAGCCGGTGCGCGTGCTCGAGGAGTAAAATGGCGAGGCTGTACGCCTCCTCTCCGGTCGCGCAGCCGACGCTCCAGACCCGCACGCTGTCGCCGGGACCCTTGCCCTCAAAGAGCGTAGCGACGTGCTGCTCCAGTGCTCCGAACGCCTCTTCGTCCCTGAAGAAGTTGGTGACGGTGATGAGCAGGTCGCGGTAGAGCAGCGCGACCTCATCGGGGTCGGTGCGCAGCCGTTCCAGGTAGTCCAGCAGCCGTTCCAGGTGGTGAAGCTGCATCCGGCGGGCGATGCGGCGCAAGAGCGTGGAGCGCTTGTACTGAGAGAAGTCGTGAGAGGTCTGGGCGCGAAGCTGCGCGAGGATGCGCCCCAACACCTCGAGTTCATCTTGCTCTAAGGACTCGTCACTCTCGGGAAGCCGCAACTCGCGCCGCTCCCTGGTGTAGCGGACGATCCGCTCCGGCATCGCCTCGACCTTCAAAACGAGATCGACTTGCCCCGTCGCGATGGCGCTCTGCGGCATATTATCGTACTCGGCTTCCTTGGGGTCTTGCACCACGGCGAGCCCCCCGGCCTCTTTGATGCGCCCCAACCCTACCGCGCCGTCCGAGCCCGTGCCGGACAGAACGACAGCCACAGCCCGCTCGCCGTGCATCCGGGCGAGGGTTCTGAAAAAGTGGTCGATGGGCGCACGCTGCCGCCGCTCGTTCTCCAGGGGGTCTAAGCGCAAGTGCGTGTCGATAGCCGAGAGGTTACGGTTCGGCGGAATCACGTAGACGTGCTCGGCTTCCATCGGCAACGTCTCGTTGACCTGCACCACCGTCATGTCGGTGTGTCCCTCCAAGAGGGAGGCTAGGTGGCTCTCGTGCTCGGGTGAGAGGTGCATCACGACGGCGAAGGCGAGTCCGCTCTGCGCAGGCGTGTGCTTAAAGAAGCGCTGCAACGCTCCCAAGCCACCCGCCGACGCGCCTAGCCCGACGATGCTCAGCGATGAATCTGAGGATGCGCCCGGCTGCGCGCTCGTTTCATCCTCCGACTCACGCTGATCTGGCTTGGTTTGATCCACCCCAGTTTCATCTACCTCGGTTTTGTCTAACCCGGCTTCTTCTGACACAGCCTCGCCCCGATTCTCTTCTCTATACCGTAGCGTAACAGAAACTCGAGGCGGCATCAGAAGATGGGCGTCAGTACGCAGAGAAACCGACCCTAGTACTCTGTAAATTAAAAGATGAGTGATGTCATTCTGAACGGTTCGCGTTAGCACCTTCGAAGAAGAGCGAAGCGGAGTGTAAGAATCTCTGCATTCGCCTTCTTGCCTAGCCGAGATTGGAGGACGAGACCCTTACGCATTCGCTCAGGGTGACATCAGTAGGAAGTATCAATACTTAGTTGACGCTGTACTAGTACATCGTTGGACAAATAATGAATCATGTCATTCTGAGCGGAGCGAAGCGGAGTCGAAGAATCTCTGACCTTGCTGACTCCTCTTGCTGAGATTGAAAGTTACAGAGTTTTGGCTATTGCCAAACGAGACCCTTACGCCTTCGCCGGACTTCGTCGTACTGCGTGAACAGGGTGACAACAGTACTGCAAAACTTGCACTAGTCGTTCACCCGACCGGAGGAGGCTACATCCTAGCCGAGAGGCTATTTCGGTCTATCTCCCGCACGCTTTTGCAACCTGCTAAGCCCAGCGTCAGGTCGAAGTCCGCCTTGAGGTTCTGGATCACCTCGCGCACGCCCCGCTCGCCCGCCACCGCCAAGCCGTAGACGTAAGGACGCCCTAAGCAAACGGCTGTCGCGCCTAATGCGAGCGCTTTGAAGAGGTCCGCGCCACCGCGAACGCCGCTGTCCATGAGAATTGGGACGCGGCCTTGTACGACCTCGGCGATCTTAGGTAGCGCGTCCAAGGCGGCAATGGACCCATCGACCTGCCGCCCGCCGTGGTTGGAAACGATGAGCCCGTCGACGCCATACTCGAGCGCCTTTTTCGCATCGTCTGGATGCAGCACGCCCTTGAGCAAGAGTGGTAGCTCGGTTTGTTCGCGCAAGAAGGCGATGTCGTCCCAGTCTAACGAGGGTTTGGAGTAGCCTTGGATAAAGCTCTGCACGGCTTTAATCGGTGCGCCGGAGCGCAAATTGGTACGAAACGTGCCGGGGTGCGCCCTCATCATCTGCCAGAGTGCGCGGATGGAGGCGAAGGTCACCCTCCCTCTACGCTGCGCTGGGGGCGCTTGCTCGAGTAGCTGTGCAAACACGGGGTCGCTCGTGTACTGCGCGATTCCCTTGCCGCGCAAAAAGGGTAAGTAGGCGAGGTCGAGGTCGCGGGTGCGCCAGCCAAGCAGCGTCGTGTCGAGGGTGACGACGATAGCCGCGCAACCGCAGGCTTCGGCGCGCCTCACGAAACTCAGGACCAGGTCGGCGCTGCGGCTGTAGTAGAGCTGGAACCAACGCGGAGTCCTGCCTGCGCCACGGTCCGTCATGTTGTCTATCACCTCATCCATCACCTCGGCGCACCGCTCCATCGGCGCGGAGGCTTGGTTGGAGAAGATGAAGGGGACGTTTTCGGCGGCGGCGGCTCTCGAGACGGCGAGATCAGCCTCCTTGTGTGCCATCTCTAAAACGCCTATCGGCGCGAGCAAAAAAGGGCTCGGTAACGTATGACCGAAAAGCTCGACCGAGGTGTCGCGCTCCTGCACGCCCTTGAGCATCCTGGGCACGATGCGCCAGCGCTCAAACGCCTGGCGGTTCTCCGACACGGTGCTTTCTACGCCCGCGCCACCCGCGACGTAGGCGTAGCCCTCGGCGCTCATCTTACGGCGGGCGGCCGCCTCGAGCTTCGCCACGTCAACGGGTACAGCCGGCTTGTCGCCCGCCACCCCGCCGATGTAAATAGCCTCTTGCCTCTTGCGCCCTATGTTCTCACGCTCCATGAGCACATCATAACGGGTCGGGGCGGAGTTTCGGGTGGCGCTGCCGATCGCTACGAGCGTCTAAGCGAAGCGCCGAGTTTACGTCCCATCCGTGAAGGGCACGGCTTAGTTTGCAAACTAAGCCGCGCAACCTCGTATTAAAGCAATTATCATAACTACTGAGCTTGAATCACGCAGATATCATCCCCTAAGGTGTGTGCTGCACAATGTTCTATCTTGTGAGATTGGCTCAAACCAGATGATACCTGCTATAGTCGTCTACTTTCATAGCATTTCCACGAGTCATTGCTACACCACTGACAGCGTTTGTTTCTATTCGCAGAGAAGCCTTTAGCAGCTAGCGGGAGCGGGACCACGCGACGCACAGTGAGCCGTTATCTACGTGCGTTGATTTGAAGATGCAACGGCAGGGCGGCTGCCCGTAACGCTACCTCCAGCTAAAGGCTCTTTTCCGCTCACATTTGAAGCTGCTGTAGCAGCTTCAAGTGGAAACGCTATCAGTACACCGTTAAGTAAATTCTGCGCCATTGTTGTCACCCTGAGCCGAAGGCGTGAGGGTCTCGGTTGGCTATGCCAAAACTACGTAACTTTCCTTCTCTATCAGAGGAGTCAGCAAGGGCAGAGATTCTTTCACGGAGTCTATCCTATGGTTTACCGTAGGGCGGAGTCTATCCTACGCTCGCCGTAGGGCTCCGTTCAGAATGACATGAGTCATTTTTTACTTAACGGTGTAATCAGTTTCAGAAAAACGCCCGAATCCTTACATTCAAGGTGAGTACCGTCGCCGCTTCGCTGAAGCGTCCGCCGAAAGCCGCCGTGAGTTCCTGGTCGCCTAGCGCGGTGTAGTTCAGCGTCGGGCTGACCTCGACGCCGGTCTCTGGAAAGCCCACGCGGGCGTCTAGTTGCAGGCTCGAGTCCTCGTTTTGTAACAAGGTGAGTTGCCCCGCCACACGCGCCGCCGCTGGACCGAGTTCGGGCGCTAAAGCGTCCGGCTCAAGAGGTGCATACGCCCCTTCTACCGTCCAAAGCCTGTCGCCCAGATAGCCCGTTACGCCAAGCGCACCCCGAGCATTCACCGGATCAGTGAGGAGCCAACCTTCACCGTACACGACGAGGTCGCCGACGGAGCCGCTGCCGCCTAAGCCTGCCACAAAACGGTCTTGGTACAGGGCTGTCGCTTCTAACTCGAACGCTCCAAAGGTCCGCCGCACGTTGATAAGTGGGATTACGGTGTCTCTATAGAAGAGCGCCCCACGCACCCGGTAGTTCTCCGGGAACCAGGTCGCCCGCACCCCAGGCACGCCCAACCGCACCCCTCTATCGTTGAGTTCCTCGACCACAAACGGCAGCGTGATGCGTCCATACTCGAGCGCAAGTCGTTCGCGCCCCGCGCTCAGTTCGACGTCGCCTAACGAGGTTGCGGCGTAAAGCTCAGTAAGTCCAGGTTCCGCTGTGACCTCTTCGCTAAAGCGGAGGCTGGGGTCTAGCTCGAGGTTCAAGGTCACGGGCTCCAAGCGGTAGTCCGCTTCGACGTGCGCCGCTACCGTCCAGCCGACCTCTTCGCCTGAGTCAAGAACGACAGTTGCATCTTCGGCGACCTCCAGCTCACCTCTGTAATTCAGTTGCGCAAAGGAGAGGGACGTAAATAACATAGAGGATATAAAGAGGATAGCGGCGTACCTCATGCCGCTTGCAACGCCCCCTCGCGCAAGACGCGCCCATCCTCCATATTCACGGTGCGCTTCACATGGTCCAAAAGTCTTGGGTCGTGCGTGGAGAACACAAAGGTCACGCCCTCGTCTTCGTTCAGCCGCTTCATCAGTTCGATGAGGTCGCCCCCTGACTTGCTGTCCAAGTTGGCGGTAGGTTCGTCGGCTAGGATGATGTCCGGGCTAGCGGCGAAGGCACGCGCTACCGCCACGCGCTGCTGCTGCCCGCCGGAAAGTTGGTTGGGGCGGCGGTCAGCGAATTCTTCCATACCTAAGGCTTTTAAGGACGCGAGCGCCTTCGTTTCTCGCTCCTTTTTACCCACACCCTGCAACTCCAAAACGAACGCGGCGTTCTCCAAGGCTGTGAGCACCGGGATGAGGTTGTAGGCTTGAAAGACGAACCCAAGTTTATCCAACCTCACCGCCGCCGCCTCTTTCTTGCTGAGCTGGTCGATGCGCTTGTCGTTCAAATAAACCTCGCCCGAGGTGGGCGTATCGAGCCCGCCCATGAGGTGCAAGAGCGTGCTCTTACCGCTGCCCGACGGTCCAGCGATGGCGGTGAACTCGCCTTTATCTACCGTAAGGTCTACACCTTGTAAAGCGTGCGTTTTGACCTCGCCGATTTGATAGGTTTTCTTTAGAGATTTAACCTTGAAAAGGGGCATAGTAATTCCTTTCGTAGAAGTGAGAAGCAAGAAGTGAGGAGCGGGAATGGTCAATCTCTCATGCTACGTCCGCTGCTTTTGAATGGCTTTCATGTATGCGCCGAGGAGCCGTCCGACTTCGAAAAGCTGTTCGCTGAGTTTGCTGTTTCGCCGAATCCCAAATCTCGAGCGAGTATAAGGTAGTAGCTGCACTCCTCGAGGGAACCTTGAGCGTAAAAGCGAAGTTTATCAGCGACACCCCTTTTGGCGAATCCCTCTGCAATGTTGGCAGCGACAGACACCGCCGCGCGGCGTAACTGGGAGGTCAGTCTGTACATCTCGGTTTTCGGGAACGTTTCGCTGTAGCGGTAAACGTCTAGGATAAAGGCGTGAGCTTTCTGCCACACGACGAGGTCTCTAAACGTTTTTGCCCTATCTTCTTGCTCCTTGCTTCCCGCTCCTCGCTCCTGATTCACGCGGTGTACCTCATCGCTTCGGCTGGTTCAGTATTCGCTGCGATGCGCGCGGGCCATAGCGCGGCGAGGATAGCGGTGAGCACGGCGAAACCTACGGCGATGAGCACTTGCCAGGGCTCTATGGAGAGGTAGAAGACGTTGGGCAAGCCAAATTCTGCCAATATCTCTTCGCTGTAGCCGGGTAGTTCGAGACCGTTTCTACCGAGCGCCACAATGCCTAAGCCGATAGCGAGACCGACAGCCGCACCCGAAAGGCACAAGAGCAAGCTCTCTAACGTGACCATGCCCATAACCTGCCGACCTCTCGCCCCTAAGCTGATGATGACGCCAAACTCGCGGATGCGCTCTAAGGTGCTGAGGTAAACCGTGTTCAGAACGAGCAGACCTGCCAGCACAAAGAAGATCAGCGACATCACCACGATGACAGGTGCGAAGAACTGAACCAGCGTGGCGAGGCTGGGGTCGATGTCTCGCCAACCTTCTACAACCACACCGTCCCCTAGCGCGTTTCTGAGCGCGGCTAGGTCGTCCGCCGTCTGCGCGTCTTGCGCTAAGGTGTTGACGCCGGGGAAGTGAAGCTCGAGCCTTGAGAGCGCGTCCGGCGCAGCCAACTCCTGCGCCGCTATGAGCGAGAGGTACGCCGCGTTGATCTCGCGGTTGGGGTCGTCGAAATCCAGCAGACCTTCGACGGTATACGCGGCTGCGCCGTAGCCCTCGGTGCCGGGGGCGTAGACGTACACGTCATCGCCTAAGCTGACCTCTAACGCTGTTGCCAAAGAACGCCCCAACATGATGCCGGTGATGTTATCGCCCTCGACAAAGGTGCCTTCTGCTAGGTAGTCCACGAAGTCTTCACGCACAACCTCGGGCCAGTCCTGCCCTTGCACCGCTAAGCCTCTCGAGCGGTCCTCCCCCGCAATCAGTCCGGGAACTTGTAAGGAGCCGACAGAAACAGTGTCCGGCAACACTTGAAAGACCGTCTCTCTGACCTCTTGCGCGTTTTCCAAGAGCCCGTCTCCAAAACCCCTCGCGTCCCGGTAGCCCTGGGTATGAATCTGCACGTTGCCCACCTCTTGGGTCAAATCTCCGTACATGCCGTTCGTCATCGCCCCGCCGAAGCTGTACATAACGATGGCGAAGAGCACGACGATGGCGACGGCGACGAGCGAGATGAGGCTGCGCCGCCCCTGCCGCCAGAGGTTGCGCCAAGCGAGGGCTAGCATAGTGGGGCTGTCCGCCTATTTGCGATGTCAGCGGAGTCGAGAAGCAAGGAGCAAGGAGCGAGGAGCAGGAAGAAAGGCCCTTCCATTCTTGCTTTTTGCTTCCTGCTTCCTGCTTCTACCCTCATTCGCACGCCCCCTCACGCTCCAAAGCGTTTTGCGTAAAGCAGCCCTGCGGGATATCCACGCCGAACTCGGCGTCCTGCCAGGTGACGACGGTGCGGTGGCCTTCCTCGAGTAAGTCCGTCACCTCAAAACGCTGCGGAATGTTGAGCCCGTCCACCTCGGCGTAGTCGGAGAGGATGTTTTCTTTCACCGCGTTACCTCTTTGGTCGTAGTAGGTGATATTCGTCGGCGCGTACGAGGGTTTCATAGCGGTCAGCTCGACTTTGCCGTAGGGGGTGGGTGCATTCGGATTAGGAACAAGCTCGAGCGTCACACTATCGTCGGTCTCTTCGGAGACGCTCGCTCGGTAGTCCTCTTCTAAGTCGTCGCCTGCAAGGTCGTTATACGAGATGTCCGAACCCAAAAACGAATCGCTCTGACCGCTCGGCGGTAGCCTCAAGACGCGGCGCAGGCGTGGGTTGTAGATAAAGACGTTATCGCCGTCGTTCAAAAAGGCTTGTCCGGCGTCGCGTGGCGGCGCAATCACTCTGGTTAAGCCCTGCTCTTCACCCTCGCTGTAGATGCGCATGGTGTAGGTGTCCTCTTCGTCCGGACGAATCACTTGCATGTTCAGCGTCGCCGCTTGCGACTCGCCGCGCAGGTTGTTCACAATGGTGTCTAGGATACTCGCCGCGTCCTCTTGAGCGTTGGCAAGGCTGAGAGGAAAAATGGCTAACAGTAGGTAGATGAACTTCATGGCATTCCTTTCTAAGAATGTAGAAGTAGGAAGCAAGAAGCAGGAAGAGAGAAGATTCTTGCTTCTTGCTTCTGCCTCTAATTCGCCCGCATCGCCTCAGCGGGGTTGAGGTTGCGTACGCGCCTGCCGGGTACGGTAATCGCTAAAACGGCGGCGATGAGAATCGTCACGGCGGCCCAGGCGAGGTAGGCGAGGCTCGAGGCGAACACAAACGTGTCGCTGAGCGCCAAGCCCGAGAGGTACGCGCCGTAAAAGGTGTTGATAAAAGGCCCCATCAGGTTGGTGGCGGACATGAGCGCGTTCAGACTAAACCCGAGAACCGCGCCTAAGGCGAAGCCGATAAAGGTAGTGTAAACCGCTTCCAACGTCACCATCCGCGCGAGCTGCGCCTGGTCGAGCCCTAAAGAGGTGATGACGCCAAACTCCCTCGTGCGCTCAATCACGCTCACGATTACGGTGCTCATGACCGTAACAGCGGCGAACAGCGCAATCATCAGGACAATAGGGATCATCGAGGCGCGTTTGTCTTCAATCGCCGCTAAAAGACCGCCCAAGAGTTCAGAGATAGGATAAGCCCCGACGTTTTGAGGTAAGACCGACGCGGTATTGACCGCTTCTGCAACCTCTTCTTCACCTCCTTGCTGCACGTCGAGCGCCACACCCGTTGCGGTGTCTACACCCGTAAGCGTTCGCGCGTCGTCTAAATGCACCAGCACGACCCCTTCATCCACCGGATTAATGTTGCTGTCGATGATGCCAACGACTTGCAAACCCGTCCCCTGAGCCCCGGCAAGCGACTGCACGTCGAGCGCCAAGCGTTCTCCAACGCGCACGTCGAGGTCTTGGGCGAGTTCGATACCCAGCACCAGTTCGCCGGAGTTTTCAATAAAACGCCCCTCACCGATGTCACCGGGGATGTCGCTGACTTGCGGCTCTAAGCTGGGGTCGATACCTCTTACCTGCGAGCCCAGCGTCCGGTAAGGTGAGCGCATCAAGGCTTGAAACTCTAACCTCGGCGCGGTCCCGCGCACGCCTTCAACCTGCGTGAGTTCGTCCGTGAAGTCCAACGTCGGCAAGCTGTTTTCCGGGTCAGGGTCGGTGCGATACGCCTCGCTCTGCACCATGACTGGAGCGCTCAAGTAGCGGGCTTGTCCGCCTAAAAGGACGTTGACAAAGCCGTCGTAAAAGCCCCAGAAAAAGATGATGGCGACGGTTGCGTAAGCCACGACTGCCAGCAAGAGCTGCGTGCGCCGCTTGTGTCGCCACAGATTGCGCCAGGCGAGTTTGGAGATAGAGGTGTTCATCCGTTCCTTTCGTTCGCTCTTTCTGCTTCTACTTTGGCTTGCCACCGCGCTAGCATCTCGGGTAACTCGCGCTCATAGAAGCGGAGCATGTCGCGCATATCGCGCAAGCCCTCGGTGACTTTAGGATCGTCACTGGCGATAACCTCCAAACCTCGTTCTGCCAAGTTACGCAGCTGCGAAATCATCGTCACTTGCTGCTTGGTCGCCTCGAGCCAAGCGTTGGATTTGTTACGGAAGTAGTCCTTGCGGTCTCCGGGGCGGCGGCGACGTTCAATGAGCCCCATCGTCGTGAGCATCGTCGTGCCGCCACTGATGGCTCCCCGGCTCGCCTGAAGCGTCGCGGCGAGTTGCTCGGCGGTCTGCTCGGGCGGGTCGGCGACTAAGAGCGCACTCAAGACACGCGCCGCGATGCGGGTCATACCGAACCCCTCCAAGACCATCGCTAACTCCTCGATGTACACCTGCTTTTCTTCAGACAGTTCAGAAATCACTAAAACCTCCTACAGTCAGTGTAGTTCTTTTACTACTTTTAATCAATACTGAAAGTTACGAAAGTTGTGGTGTGTTCGCTGGGCGAGGTAAAGGTGCGGCGGATGGGACCGATGTCGATGTAGTCGAGCCTGACGTGCCACCGCGACACCTCCGGCTCTAAAAGCGAGCGGTGCAGGTTCGTCACCAGGTCGCCAAACTGGTCGGCGTGGACGGTGTCGGCTTCCCAGCCCGTCTCGCTGCCGACCTCTTTACGGCGCGGTTCCGTCCAGGAAAGCTGCGCTAAGGTCTCGGGGTAGATTCTAAGTCCGAGCTGCTCTATTTCCACGCTTTGCAAGGATATAAGGGGCTATTGGCTTCTAGCAAATCGCTTCCGAGATAGAATTTGCTAGACTAAAGCGTACCAGAGACCTTGAATTGCTCGAAGCGGGTCTGACCTTATGATGCGAAAGACTACATCTCTGTCCGTCGCCGCGCAGAACGTCCTCGACGCTCTGGCGGGACCGACCGTCATCGTGAACGCGGACGGCGTCATCACGGTGGTCAACGCGGCGTGGTGGCAGTTTTGCGAAGGTCAGGCGCAGTCTGACGGGTTCGTCGGACAGCACTACAGCGACGTGTGCGAACCCCTGCAAAACCTGAGTGACGAGAAAACGAGCGCCTGTCGCCGGGGCGTCCGGGCGGTCCTTAGCGGCGCACTGCCTGGCTTTCGCTTCGACTACCAAAGGGACTTAGCCTCGGGCGTCCACGCCTACATGATGAGCGTCTCGCCGCTGACGGGCGAGGCGGGCGGGGCGCTCATCACGCACTTAGATGTGACCGAAATCAAAGCGGCGGAGGCGAAGTTTAAGCGGCTTTTGGAGGCCCCCATTGACGCGCTCATGGTCGTGGACGAGCGCGGCGTTATCGCGATGGTCAACGCGCAGATGGCGCTGATGTTCGGCTATACAAGGGATGAACTTATCGGGCAGCGCATGGACTTCTTGATTCCTGAGCGCTTTCGGACGAGGCATGAGGGGCATCACCGGAACTACTTCGCCAATCCCCACGCCCGCCCGATGGGGACGGGTTTGGAATTGCTCGCGCTGCGCAAGGACGGCGCGGAGTTTCCCGTCGAAATTAGCCTCACACCCCTAGAAACCGACGGGCGAACGCTTATCTCAGCGGCGATTCGCGACGTGAGCGAACACAAGCGGGCGGAGGCGAAGGTGGCACGCTTGGGGCGCGTTTTGGAGAGTTCGTTAAACGAAATCTACCTCTTCGACGCCGAGACGCTCCACTTCACGCTCGTCAACGAGGGCGGGCGGCGCAACTTGGGCTACAGCATGGTCGAACTCAGGGCGCTCACGCCCGTTGACCTCGAGCCGGAATTCTCTAAAGAACGTTTCGAGAACTTGATTCGTCCGCTCCGCACGGGCGAGCAAGCCGCCCTCTTATTCAACACCTTGCACCGCCGCAAAGACGGCACCCACTACCCTACCGAGGTGCATCTGCAGCTCTTCAAGGACGAAAAGCCACCCCTTTTCGCAGCCGTCATTCTGGATATTACCGAGCGCGTGACGGCAGAAAGGGCGCTGCGCGAGAGCGAGAATCGCGTGGCGCTGCACGTCGAGCACACGCCCCTAGCGGTCATCGAGTGGGACGTCAAAAGCTTCGTGCTGACCGCCTGGAATCCCGCCGCCGAGCGCATCTTCGGCTACCGCGCGGATGAGGTCGTGGGCAAAAAGACTACCGACTTACTCGTCTCTAAAGAGGTCAAGGAGCAACTCAGCGGGGTTTGGCAAGGGCAATTCGAGGCGGGCGGCTACCGCAGCACGAATCGCAACATCACGAAAGGCGGGCGCATTATCACCTGCGAGTGGTATAACACGCTCCTCAAGAACGACCTCGGCGAGACCGTGCGCGTCGCCGCTTTAGCCCTCGACGTGACGGCGCGGCAGCGGGCGTTAGAGGCACTCTTAACCGCGCAAGAGGAGGAGCGGGGACGCATCTCGAGGGACCTGCACGACCAAGTCGGGCAGTCCCTAACGGCGATGCTACTTAACATCAAACGGTTAGAAGAGAGACCCGGCGAGGGCAAGTTAGGGCACCTTAGAGAGCTGACGAGCAAGACCTTAGAGGACGTGCGCCGCATCTCGCGCGACCTGCGCCCCGCCCTGTTGGACGAACTTGGTTTAGAGGCAGCTTTGGGGCGCTTCGCCCGCGAACTCGCTGCGCAGAGCGGCGTGGCTATTGACGTGTTGGCGCGGCTGCCCGAGCGCTCCCCGCGCAACGTGGAAGTGGTCATCTACCGCGTGGTGCAGGAGTCTCTAACCAACGTGGTGCGCCACGCGGAGGCGGAGAACGCGTCAGTCATTATCACCGCAGAGCGCGAGCGTGTTCACCTCATCATCGAGGACGACGGCAAAGGGTTTGACTTAGCGAAACTCTCCACGACCGATCACGTCGGGCTCGCCGGAATGCGTGAACGCTTGGAGCTTTTGGGCGGCTCGCTGCGCATCGAGAGCACGCTCGGCAGAGGCACTACCGTCAGCGCGAGGGTGCCGCTCGGGGGATAAGGGTTAGCTTGCCGGACCCTCCCCTACCCTTCACGTTATTACATCTCGGCATAGCTTAGCAGTTTCACTTATCGTTGCTTGGGCGAAGCCATGCGAAGCAACACTTCTCCGCAGATATACCCGCTAAAGCAGCTAGCGGGAGCGGTTTCCTTCGGAAGTACTTCGTGAACCACGCGACGCTTACGAAGTTTCCCTTTCGCATTCGCGAAAACGGTGTAACCGGGAACAGGTCATCCCTGAAAGTGCGTGCTAGGCGATGTTCTTTTTAGTGAGAGTGTAGCTGACCAGATGATGCCTGCTATCTTAACTTGATTTATACCCCTAGGGGATATAGAATGCAAGGAAAAGACCTCTTTCCTCGAAAGGAACTCCTATGTACTTCAAACACTTTTACGACGAAGACCTAGCCCAAGGCAGCTACTTCATCGGCTGTCAGCAGAGCGGTGAAGCCGTCGTGGTGGACCCGCGCCGCGACGTGCAGGTTTATCTGGACGAAGCGAGGGTCAACAACATGAACATCGTCGCCGTGACCGAAACGCACATCCACGCCGACTTCCTCTCGGGCTCGCGCGAACTTAGCTGTGCAACGGGCGCGAAGCTCTATTTGTCGGACGAGGGCGACACCGACTGGCAGTACAGCTTCGGCGACGCTAAGCTCTGTCACGGCGACGTCATTGCAGTCGGTAACGTTAAACTCGGAGCCGTCCATACGCCCGGTCACACACCCGAGCACCTCTCCTTTTTAATTACGGACGGCGCGCAAGCGGACGAACCCGGCTTTTACTTGACGGGCGACTTCGTCTTCGTCGGTGACGTGGGTCGCCCCGACCTCTTGGACGAGGCAGCGTTTAGCGCGGACAGCCGCTTTGAAGGTGCGAAGCAGCTCTTCGAGAGCTTAAAAACCACCTTCATGACCCTGCCCGACTACGTGCAGGTGTGGCCCGGTCACGGCGCGGGGAGCGCCTGCGGCAAGTCCTTGGGTGCAGTCGCGAGCACCACGGTAGGGTATGAGCGCACCTTCTCCTGGTGGGCGTCCTTTGTCCAGAACGACGACGAGCAGGGCTTTGTGGACGCGCTCCTAGAAGGTCAGCCCGACGCGCCCAAGTACTTCAACCGGATGAAGCGGCAGAACAAAGAAGGTCCGGCGCTGTTGGGGGAGCGCATTGACTTGGCGCACATGAACCCTGGCGATATCGCGTCGCGCATCAATGACCTCCTCTTCATCGACACCCGGACCGCCAATACCTTTAAGAACGACGCAGTAAGAGGAGCCATAAACATCACCGCTGGCAAGAGCTTTGCCACCTACGCCTCCTACGTCATCGACCCCGAAAAGGATACGCGGGACATCGTCTTGCTCGCGTCAGACCGGGCGCAAGCCCATCACTTACGCGACAAGCTCAGCTACGTCGGCACCGACAAGGTTACCGGTTACATTACGTCGCTGAAGGGTTTGGAACGTGAAGAGGTTGCGAGCGTCTCGCCGGATGAATTAGAGGGAATGAAGAACGCTTTCGTCCTCGACGTGCGCACCGCCAGTGAGTACGCGAGTGGACACATCCCGGGCGCGCGTCAACTTCACGCCGGTCGCGTGATGTGGAGCTTGGATGAGTTACCCCAAGACCGCCCCCTCGTCACGCATTGTCAGAGCGGCGCACGTAACGCGGTGGTGGCGAGCGCCCTACGAGAGGCAGGCTTTAGCAACCTCGTCGAATTAGAGGGCAGCTTCGCCGCTTGGCAAGAAGCGGGCAAACCCGTCTCCGAAGGTGTTCAAGAGACTGCCCAGGTTTAGGTGAAAAGGTCTAAATGAAGCTCGAGACTCTCCTCCCCGCCTTGAGGTGGCTTAAACGCTATGACAAACGTGACTTGCCCGCCGACCTCATGGCGGGGGTTATCGTCGCGGTGATGCTGGTGCCGCAGGGAATGGCGTACGCGCTTCTGGCGGGGCTACCTCCGGTAACGGGTCTCTACGCCTCAACCGTTCCCCTTGTAATCTACGCGCTCTTCGGCAGCTCAAAACAACTCGCGGTGGGTCCCGTCGCCATCGTCTCGCTCCTCACGCTTTCTGGCGTGTCACTCCTCGCAGAACCAGGCAGCGCCGAATTCATCACCTTAGCGGCGCTGCTCGCGCTGATGGTCGGCGTCATCCAGTTCGCACTCGGGCTCCTTCGGGCGGGCTTCATCACGAACTTCCTCTCCCACGCCGTCATCAGCGGCTTCACCTCGGCGGCGGCGCTCGTCATCGGGTTGAGCCAGCTGGGGCACCTCTTGGGCATCCAGCTTGAGCGCAGCGAGAACGTCTTTGCGACCCTGTGGGAAGCGGGGCGCAACCTCGGGGAGACGAACCTCGTCACGCTCGCGGTAGGGGCGCTCAGCATCCTTACGCTGCTCCTCTTCAAACGCTACGCCAAACGCTTTCCCGCGCCGCTCTTAGTCGTCGTCGTGAGTACGTTGGCGGTGTACCTCTTCGGGCTCAGCGAGTACGGGGTCGGCACTGTGGGAGAGGTGCCGAGAGGACTGCCCGGCTTCGCCCTTCCCGCGCTGAGCCTCGAGTCGCTCCGCGCCCTCTTGCCCACCGCCACAACCATCTCCTTCGTGTCCTTTATGGAGTCCATCGCGGTTGCTAAGTCGGTTGCCAGCAAGGAGAAGTACAAGGTGGACGCCAACCGCGAGCTGGTCGGCTTGGGTCTCGCCAACGTGGTCGGCTCGCTCTTCCGCGCCTATCCGGTGACGGGTGGGTTCTCGCGCACGGCGGTCAACTACCAAGCAGGCGCGAAAACGCCCCTAGCCTCTGTTATCACTGCGCTGCTCGTCATCCTCACGCTACTCTTTTTAACGCCGCTCTTCACCTACTTGCCGAACGCGGTGCTCGCCGCCATCGTCATGGTGGCAGTGTTCGGGCTCATCGACCTCAAAGAACCCGTCCACCTCTTCCGGCTCAAACCCGTGGACGGCTGGACGCTTCTCATCACCTTTGTCGGCACGCTCGTCTTAGGCGTCGAAACGGGGCTTCTCACCGGTGTAGGGTTCAGCCTGCTCGTCTTCATCTGGCGGAGCGCCTATCCGCACACGGCAGAACTCGGCTATCTGCCGGAAGAGGATGTGTTCCGAAACGTCAGCCGCTACCCCGAAGCGCGGACTTATCAGGGAGTATATATTCTCAGGGTGGACGCGGCGCTCTACTTCGCGAACATGGCGTACTTAGAGGGTCTCTTAGACGATATCGCCACCGACCGACCCGATGTGGCGCACATCATTCTGGACTTTTCGGCGGTCAACGGCGTGGACGCGGTGGCGCTTGACACGCTAGAGGCGCGGATGAAGGAACTCGCTGCGCAGGGCGTGACGGTTCACATCGCGGGGATGAAGGGTCCGGTGCGCGACCTAGCGACCAAAGCGGGCTGGTATGAGACGTTCGGGGAGCGAGTCGCTCACCTGTCGGTTGAGGGAGCGTTGGACATAGTCGGGGCAACGCCGTGGCAGCAGCGGGTAAGCCCGGCAAGTCAAGCGTCCTCTTTAGCGCAACCGAGTGGCAAGCTGGTCAGGGGAGAAACCTGAGGTGATCAGGCGGGGGCGCCGTACAGCGCCGAGTAGATGCCGACTAGCAGGTATCCGCTAAGTGCGGTGTTGCTCATAGCGTTTGCAGGGGCGGGGGCGAACCTTAGAGCGCCTCGAGGGGCAGCCCTGATCACGCTACCTCACAGAGCTTTCCTACAAATCACACCTCTCCTCGAGAGAGTTGGCTTAAACTGTAGGAATAGAGTTTGCGTTTTCCCGGCGAGCAGACGCTAGAGAAGTGATCGCGGCTTACACCGTTTCCGGGTAGTCGTTAAGAATGACTCGGAGTGTAACGAATACGGACTCCGGCGCGCTTCACGTTGGCACCTCCGCTGGGAAACATCGAATCCGAAGGGGTTTACGCAGTGGTCGCTTTGAAATCTATACGAATAACCCGAACGCCAAGAGTGGCACGCTCCACTCGGCGCTCTCTTCGGTAGGAGGTTACATGTATATCGAGAATTTTTGGCTTTTCGTCGTGGTGGTCTTCGTGGTGGGCAGCATTCTAGGCTTCGCCTTCTTCACGCTGCGCTACCGCAACTCGCGCAGGCTTAAAAAACTGCAAGAAGAACTCGACGCCAAGACCGAAGAGCTAGAGGTGTACCGCGAGGACGTGAGCGAGCACTTCCTGCGGACAGCGGAGCTGGTGGACAACCTCACGCAGAGCTATAAAGCGGTCTACGATCACCTGGAGGGCGGCGCGTATCAACTCGTGGGCGACGAGAAGTTTCGCAAGCAGCTGGAGCAGCGCAAGCAGCTTCAGTTGGAGGACTCCTTCTCCGCCCGCCGCGAACCCGTTCAGAACGTTGTGATAGACGACGGTTCAGACGACGCGCCGGTCACAAAGGTGCAGGCGGAAGAGGTGGACGAGGACACCGAGCGTGTAGAGACCGAGAAAGAGAAGGTGGCGAGCTACCCTCGCAGTGCGCCGAACCGGAAGAGACCGACGAAGACTCACTCGTAACGTCCGGTCAGCTTTGGCTCACCGGCTAAGTAGACCTCTTGCACACAGTCTTCTCTTGCCAATGTAAACAAAGTGCCCAAACTCGCCTCCGCCGAGGGGCTGTGCGCTAACACTTCGGCTAGACTGCTCTTTTCGGGCGGACGCAAGAGGACGAAATCCGCGCTCTTACCCACTGCCAGACTGCCGACCTCATCACCTAAGTTGAGCACGTTCGCCCCGGCTTGTGTCGCTAGGTAGAGCAGATGCGCCGGGCTGAGCGGATAGCCCTTCTCATCGACACTGCGCAGCATCTGTGTCTGGTACGCCATCAACCCCTCTTTTAAGAGACTAAACCCCGTGCCGCCGCCGACGTCCGTGCCGAGCGCGAAGGGGACGCCGTGCGCGACGTGCCGCACCATGTCGAACAGCCCGCTCCCGATAAAGGCGTTGGAGGAGGGACAGTGCGCTACCCCTGCGTCCGCTTCGGTAAGCCTCGAAAGCTCACCCTCCGTCACGTGAACGTCGTGCGCGAAGACCGAATTTTGACCGACCAAACTAAAGCGTTCGTAGGTTTCCAAATAATCCTCTGCCCACGGAAAAAGCTCACGGACGACGCGAATCTCCTCTTCGCTCTCGTTGAGGTGCGTCTGAAAGAAGAGCCCCTGGTGTTCGCGCAAGAGTGCGCCGCACACCTCCAAGATGTCCTCACTGCACGATACCGAGAAGCGCGGCGTGACGGCGTAGCGCAGCCGTCCGCGTCCGTGCCACCTCCCCAGCAGCGCGGTGCTCTCCTCGTAGCACCTTGTGGGGGTGGACTCGAGTTCACCCAGCAAATTCCTATCCGATAACACGAGCCCGCTCGTCATCCTCAGCCCCGTACGCTCCGCCTCCTCGAACAAGATCTCTTGCGCGTTGGCGAAGTGCGAGCCGAAGACGAGGGCGGTGGTGGTACCGTTATGTAAGAGGGAACGGACAAAGGACCCTGCCACCTCTTTTGCATAACCCATATCCGCCAGCCGCGCCTCTTCGGGTAACGTGCGCTCGCTCAGCCAGTCCAGCAACTTGAGCCCCATAGCGCCGATAATCCGCACCTGCGGATAATGTACGTGGGTATCCACCAAACCAGGTAGGAGCACGCAGTCTCGTCTATCTACGACATCGGCTTCGGAATATTGAGCACGAAGGTCGCCAAATGCCCCTACGTCGCGAATACGCCCCCCTACAAACGCCACCGCGCCATCTCCATAAACCTCTAAGGCGTCCGCTTCGGTGAAGGGGTTTTTAGGCGTGTGGAAGAGCTGGGCGCGGAGCAGCGTCGTCATCCGTGTAGCCTAGCAGGAGGACGGCGGGAACGTCTATGGGGAGAGGTTGAGCGGGGCGGTGTACATGAGAAGTAGGAAGTGAGACGTGAGAAATGAAATGCTCAATTCTTACTTCTATCTATTGGCCATCCCGCTAGGCTCACTCCTGCCGCACCCTCAAATGTTACAAATTTCTCAGCAATCTCTTTCACAAAGCGTGTTAGACTCGCTTACAGAGTGAAATATCTTGCTGTCATCTTCTCTTTTATCCTTATGTTCAGCTCTGCCTTTGCGCAAGAGCAGCACAACTACCTGGGCTATGAGGGCGAACTCCTCTTGGATGAGGTCGGACCTTATTATTTCATCGCGGAGGGCAACAGCACCGACGCCTTCGCCCGCGTTGACTTGCTCGCTGACGTGCTAGGCGTGGGCTACAGTTACAATCCGAACACGGGCGCGTTCTATTTCAGTCAGGGCGGCAGAGCCGTCACCTTCGCCGCCACCGATGACGTTCAGCGCGGTTTGAACGAGCGCTCAGGGACGGTAAGCGTAGACGGCGAAACGTTTGAGAGCCCGCAGATTATTCTTGCGGGTGGACAGGGCTACGTCGCCATCAACCCATTGATGAGGGCGTTAGGGGGCACGGCGGGCTGGGATAGCGAAGCGCGGCTTATTCCCCTCGAGTTCACCGCTAGCGAAGTCAATACACCCTCTAATGAGCCAGACTCTGGTGAACTGGATACAGTGCAAGATACGACCGAGAACATCGCGGAGACCTCTCCCGAAGCCGCTCAACCGGAACCCACCCAAGAGGTCACGCTGGAAAAACCGCGCGTAGGCGTTCACGCCGAGAAGACGCGCGTCGCGCTCGACTTGCCCGAAGGGGCGTCCTACACAGTTTTAGTCAACGAATCGAATATGGTCATTGCCTTTCCGGGGTTGCGCGGCGAGGCGTTTAACCGGGAGGAGGAGGGGGCGCACCTCAAGGGCCTCGGCTACACCTCCGTGGACGGTAACTTGGCGCTCGTCGTCCAGACAAACCATCCGCTGAGCCCGGAGGGACAAGGCTATGAGGTCGGGCTTTTGCCCACGACGAGCGAACGGCAGCGTGAGGTGCTCTACGTGGACTTCGGTCCAGGGTTGCAAGGACAACCCGCCGAGACGTTGAGAGCGGCTCCCGCTGGATCACAAGAGGTACGCACGCCCGAAGGTATTACGCATACGGTGGTCATCGACCCCGGACACGGCGGCAGAGACCCCGGCGCGCAGGGCTACGCGAGTGAGGAAGAGGTCGTCTTGGCGATTTCGCTCAAGGTGCGCGATATCTTAGAGGCGAACGGTATCGAGGTGATTTTGACTAGGGATGACGATTACGCCCTTCAACGCGAAAAGCGGGCGGATTTGGCGGCGCGGGCGGACCTCGCCACCTCGGACAAGCACAACCTCTTCCTATCCATCCACGCCAACGCTGCCGAAGACGCAAACGCACAAGGTGTAGAAACGTGGGTCTTCGGTCAGCCGCTCAACGACACGCTTGTGAGCCGCGCCGTTGAAGAGAACGGCGGCGGCGCAGTCGGCGCGGCGCTGACTGAAGAGGCGCAAGTCGTCGCGGGCATCGAGGGCGAAGTGTTCCGCGAGGAGCAGCTCAACTACAGCTGGACGCTCGCCAATATGGTGCAAGACCGTATGGTCAGCGCGACGGGCGCAACCGACAGAGGCGTGCAGAAGAACATCTTCTACGTCATCAGGAACGCCCGCACGCCCGCGATTTTGGTAGAGACGGGCTTCGTCTCGAACCCCGAAGAGGGTCCCAAGCTCGCCACCGACGCCTATCAGACCACGCTCGCCGTCGCCATCGCGGACGGCATCATCACCTTTTTTGAGCAGGGCGGCGTTTTCGCGCAGCAACCGTAAGGGGGCAAGTGGTGTCAGAACAATCCTCGGAATCAGCGATGCCAGGGGCGGGCGGCGTAGTGCGCAACGCGCAGGGCGACGTGCTTTTGCTCAAACACAAAAGCGGCAGTTGGGTCTTTCCGAAAGGGCACATAGAGCCCGGCGAGACCCCCTTAGAGGCGGCGCTGCGCGAGGTCGAAGAGGAAGGGGGCGTCGTCGCGACGTGCCCCGACGAGAGCAGAACCTACACGACGCGCTACCACAACAACCGGGGCGAACTCAGAGAGATCACCTATTTCGCGCTACGTACGGACGCACCCAAGCCCACCCTGCGCGAGGCACTCTTTCAAGAAGGTGACTTCTTCGCGCCGAAGCGGGCGCTCGCGCAACTCAGCTTCGAGGAAGACAAAAAGATGTTAGAGGCGTTTTTGCAAGGGGAGGCTTAGTACACTGTCAACTAAATTCTGCAACACTGTTGTCACCCCGAGCCTGTCGAGGGGACAAGATTCTTCATTCCACCTCGTTTCATTCAAAATGACATGGGTTAGTATTTTGATAACAATGTTCTTAGTTGAGGGACTCTCTAGCGAAATAGACAGTACGGGAATAAGGTGAGCAAGAGGTGGTGAAGTCGAATCAGCCTGTGCGCGGCTCGCTCGGGAATCAGTCGGGCTACGGAGCGCTGCAGGCGTTGGAAATAATGCGGGCGTCGGGAACTTTGCTGCTCGAGCAACCCATCCCCGCCTCAGACAGCCCCCACGACACGCGCTACTGGCTAGGGCTTTGGAAGGGCGGGCAGCACCGCGACTTTGCGCTCGGCGAGGCGCTCGAGCTGAGCGCCTCAGACCTCTCGTTCACCTTCTACGCCCACCGCGCCGGTGCGGACACGCTTCCACAGTTCGGCAGCCATTTTCCCCGCAGCAGCGCCGCCGTGCTCCGCGCGCTGCCCGCGCTCGGCAGCCAACGGCTGAGCCTTCACGACACGGATCTCAGAGCCCTCGTCGCGCGGCTCGCCCAGGAGCGTTTCACCGGCACACTCGCGGTCAAGACTCGGGAGCAAGAACGTCAAGAGGGCGTCATGCTCTTCTTCAGCGGGCGCATCGGCGCGGCGTTTCATGAAGCTTATAGAGATGCTGAAGGGAAGAGGACGGAGACGGCTACCTCTTGGGGTAGCGGTGCGCTCAGGGCGACGCTGCAGCTTTCTGACCAGAGGTTCGCGCAGCCTCGGGAGGGTAGGGGTGAGGCTTGGCTCGAGCTGCGCGCCCTCCCTCCGCTAATCTGCGCCAGCCTCCTTGGAATGTCGCAAACTGAGCAGCGCGAGGGCGGCGAGCAGCGCAACGGCGTCGAGGTGTCCTCGGTGGGCTACACCTACTACAGCGCCGGCCTCCCTATCCTCTTCATCGCGCACACCGCCGAAGTCTTGAGAGACGACTTAGGCTTCTACACGCCCGCCTACAGCACGCCCGGCTTGCATCTGCCGAGCGAGCCGCCGGGCTGGGAGGAGCAGCGCTACTACCTCACGCTGCGCGGGCGCGACGCCCTCAACCCCATGACCGAACTCGCCATGCGCTTCGAGCGCGACTTCGGACGCACCGGACGGCAGACGCTGACGCAACTCGCCCGCCGCTCCACGGTGGCGGACGTCGCCCGCTCGCTCAGCGTAGAGCCGAGCGACTTGAGACCGCATGTAGAGAAGCTCGAGGCGGAGAGCCTCATCCGCAAAACGGAGCGCTAAGCAGCAACTTCTGGCTCGAGCCCTTCGATCATCTGCCCCGCCGTCTTGTAGGCAGTTTTAGGGTGAATGTTCGTATAGATGCGCCTCTCGTCGCCAACCTCGAGCATCACGTTGCAAGACCTTTTGCAGAGGTCGAAACAGGTGTGGCGGTGCACGTCGGTCTGAACGCCCTCGCGCCCAAACTCGTCGCGCAAGGTCTCCGCGACCTCTCTCGCGCCGCGCTTAACGCAGCTCTTGCCGAAGCAGACGAAAACATGATTCTTCATACCAAACGCTATCACGCAAGAGGCCTTAGCGTGGGGCGTGAGTTTACGTGGAAGGTGAGGCGCGGAGGCAGGGTAGCCAGCCAAAAGAGAACCTCTCTCCTGACTCGAGGAGAGAGGTCAAAGTGTGAAGGCGTCGTTTTACTGTTCGCGAGGTGACTCGGGGTTGCTCAGGCTGGTCGCCGCGCCGCCGTTCACTGAGCTGTGGTAGAGCACCATGCGGTCGACCGCGTGCTCCGCCGAGCGTCCGCTCACCGAGATGGTGTAGGTGCCGGGAGCGCTAAAGTCGGCGTAAATCTGGTGGGCGTCGTTGTCGCTCGTGTTGGCTGTCCACGACCACGACCCCACGCTGCCGCCGCTGCGGTAGACCTTGAACCAGCCGCCGCCGCCGCCGCCCTCTGGCGCTGAGCCGACGCAGCTATTCTCGCTAGAGTTATACCCTTTGGGGCAGACGATGCCAGAACCTTGCTTGCCGTAGAAGCTGTCCGACTCGATCTTGAGCCACGAGTCGTTATGCTCTGTGCCGTTGTTGCCTGCGCCGAAGGCGCTGCGCCACTGGAAGCGGTACGTTCCAGTTTTAGTGATGTTGACCTTGTACGTGATCACGTCAACGCCAGGGTTGTTGAAGTGGTTGTTGCCGTCATAGCGCAAGTAGCTGCTGCCCGTGAAGTTTGAGAACACCGTTTCGGACGCCCAGCCGCTAGGGAAGTTGCCCGACTCCATCTCGATAACCACTAAACCGTTCTCTTCAACGAACGCGCCCGAGGCGTCGTCGCCCTCTGTGCCGCCCGTTTCCGGTCTGTAGTCCAACACGATGACGTTCGAGGTGAGACTGGTCTGCGCGCCGCTGCCTTTGGCGACGGCGATAAAGTGGTTGAGCCCGGCGTCTGGTCCGGCGTTGGGGCTCGAGGTCTGTGTCAGCGTGACGTTGACGCTGCCGTTACCGCTGCCGTTTAGCGTTGTGGTGTAGAGCTGCTTAGCGAGCACTTCGTTAGCTTCGAAGGGGTCAATGTCGTAGCCGCCCCCGCCCGCGTCGATGTAGAGGCGAGCGTCCGCGCGTAGGAGCGTGACCGTTGCATTTGCAGGTCCACTCAGGGTGATGGTCTGCGCCGCGCCACTAACCTCTGCTTGGCTACCGCTGACGTTCGCCGCGCTTATGACTAGGCTGCTAGGTGCGCCAGGTGCGACGACCACTTGGGAGCCGCCTGAGCTGCCTTCTTCCCAGAGGCTCGAGGTCACGGTGCCGTTCGCAAATTCGACGGTGACGGTTGCGCCGATCAACTCGAAGCCGGAGATCGAGCCCGCATCGCCCGTGCTCCCGTCACCCTTAATGCTGGTGGGGTCCATGTCCACGCCGAAGGCGAAGGACTCGCCTGGGTTAAAGCCGTCGCCCGCCGTGAAGACGAGGTCGAGCTTGTCGTAACCTTCTTCGTCGTTCGCACCGTTATGAGGCTCGGAGAAGGGGTCCACGCAGTCCGCGGCGTCGCTGCCACCATTCGCCGGGTAGATGAGCCCGACTTGAGCGGCCGTGTTGCCAGCCGAACCTGTCGTCAAGCACTTCGCGCCATTGTCGCCCGCTTTGCCGACCGGGTCGAAGACAACGTCGGGTAGGAACGAGGTGCTCGCGTTGATGGTAATGCGTTCAATGTTGCTGTCGCCCGTATTACTGATCTGAAACGAGTTGTCGCCGTAAGTACTCGCGAAGAGACCGGCGTTCGCGTTGACTTTGATGAGCGCGGCGGGGTTACCGCTCGCGGTTTCGGAGACCGCCCAAGTGAACGACGTCTGGTCGATGTTCGCGCCGTCACTGACCGTGACCGTCACGGTGTAGGGGCTGTTCGCGGCTGCGCCTGCGGCGATCGTTCCGAAAATCTGTCCGTTCGTCGGCTCGACCTGAACGCCGGACGGCAGTCCCGTCGCGCTATACGTCAAGTTGCTTGGACCGTTGTCGGCGTCGTTCGCGGAGATGCTCAAGAGGTAGTCCTCGGTGCCGTCGCCTTCGACGCTCGTCTGATTGGGGATGGTCTGGACTTGCGGCGGTACGTTGCTCGCGCTGCCGTCACTTGTGACGATCTCGATGCCTTTAATCGCAGGGTTTTCGATAACGTCGTGCAAGAAGTCGATATTCAACGTTCCGTCCGTCACTGTGAGCGTGTGTGAGCGCATGAAGGCACCTTTAGCGCCCGCGGTTGCGAAGGGGTCGATGTCGTTAAAAGCTGGCGGAACGTCTCCCTCGACCGCCACGTCGAAGACGCGCTGACCTGCTGCGTCTACGCCGGAGAAGATTTCGGCGAAGAAGAGGCGCACTTCAACGGTTTGGTTGACGGCGACCGGGAACGCCCACGCCATCTCTTCAGGCGATGCGGGGTCGTAGCGCTCGGTGCTGAAAAGAGCACTCGGCACGCTCGCGGGAAGAGTCGAGGACATGGTGACGTCACCCTTGTAGGCGCTTCCGATACCGTCATTATAGAGTTTAGCGTCACCAGCGGTGAGGTAGGGAGAGGCGTTCGTGCTGCCGACCGCCGCGGTGCTGTCCTTGCTCCAGGCGGGCGCAGAGCCGTCCGCTGCAGCGAGTTCGGGTCCGCCTGCGTTCACGCGGTAGAGTACGTCGCCGGTGGCAGGAGCAGCCTCGAGCGTTACCGTGATGCTGTCGGACGCTTTGGGGTTGGTGTATTCGGTATGGAGTGCGTCGGACACGCGCACCTCGAGCACGCGCTGACCCGGCTCGATGTTCTTATCCGCGAAGTCGAGCGTGTAAGGCGCTTTCGGGTCGACCGAGCCCTCTTTCTTCTCGCCGTCGACGTAGACGTGGACGTGGTCGTCGGACTCTAAAAGCTCGATGTTCCAGAAGAGGTCGACGGAGTCGCCTGTCAGCGTCGCGCCGTCAGCGGGCGTGGTGAGGGTGATGGTCGGTAGGCTCGAGGGTGCATCTTTGACGAGCATCGTGACGCTTCTAC
Source organism: Trueperaceae bacterium (assembly GCA_965213925.1). Classification (GTDB taxonomy): domain Bacteria; phylum Deinococcota; class Deinococci; order Deinococcales; family Trueperaceae; genus CBDBZX01. The sequence continues at coordinate 1,204,824 of OZ243927.1, read as the reverse complement.
GCCCCGCACTCCCCGCATCGAGTACAATCAGCCCACTCTGCGCCGCACTACCAGGCGTCACTTCATAAGCCGCCGTCTGGTTCGCAATGCCTCCGACTTGCGTGATCGTCACGCCGTCCACCTGCGGCAGAGCGAGCGTCAAGGGCGCGTTGCCCGCGTTGCCCGCTAAGATCAGCCCGGTCTCGCCCACTTCGAGTTGTAAGGCGTCAGGCGTCGCCCGCAAGGTGGCGTCGAGGTCGCCATCTGCTGCTTTAAGAAGGGAGATTTGCGCGTCTATAGAGTTGACCGTGCCGCTCGTGTCGAGGTCGGCGAGGTAGAGCTGCAGGTCGCTTGGCGCGCTGAGTGCACCTGCTGCGAGCTGCAAGACGCCTAAGGCGTCCACCGAGTTGAGGTCGTTGCTGGGGTTGCTGTCGTTATCGGGAATGACGTCGCCGAGTAAGCGTTCGGCGAAGGAGGCTTGGAGGTCTAAGTCTTGTGCGGACACCGCTTGCGAGGTGAGGCTTGCAGGGGTGCGGTAGTTTGCGGCGAGGTCTTGTTCGCTGCGCTCGCTGCGCACGGTGACCCTGCCTAGAGGCGTGCCTGCTGAGGTGTAGGCAGAGGCGCTTTGTAAGCTAGGCTCGCTGCCGCCCTGTTTGACCTTGAAGGTCACGAAGGCGAGGCGTTTTCCTTCGGGGCTGAGGGTGATGCTAGCGAGCTTGACGCGCTCGGCGTGGGCGTTCGCTTCGACCATGACCTGCTCTTGGGTTGAGGCTGCGCCTAGGTACTCGAGGGCTGCTGGGTCATAGCTCAAGGTGGCGTCTAAGGCGGCGGTGCCTGCTGGCACTTCGAAGTAGGTCGTCAGGTACTCCCCAGAAGGTCCGCCCCGACCGCAGGCGACGAGGAGGAGGAGAAGGCTTATCGTTAGGGTGAGCGTGAGGTTTCGTCGGTACATAGTCTTTCCTTTACGAAGATGAACGAGGTGGGTTGGCTTCGAATGTAGAGGTTGTAGGTAGAGACCGCCGAGCTTATCTAACGGTCTCTAGGCGTGAATTAGGGTTTGACGATCTCGATGCCTTTAACGGCTGGGTTTTGCGCGCCTTTGATAAAGTCGATGTCCAGGTTTCCGTCCGAAACCGTTACGTTGAAGGTTTCAACGACGGCTTTGTTGATGCTGTTGCCAGCCGCCACGTAGACGTCGTAGTCATCAAGCTCGAGCGCACCTTCGACTTCTACGTCGAACACACGCACGCCGGCTTTCGCCGCCCCGGACCAGTTCTCGGCAAAGTAGAGGCGCACTTCGTAGGTTCCGTTACTCACCGGGAAGTCCCAGTGCATGTTGTTGGGGTTCGCTGCGTCGCTGTAACGTTCGGTGGCGAAGAGCGTGTCGGGTGCTCCGGTGCTGTTGTCGATGGTGAAGGAGTTGGGACCGTAGGTTTTATCGAAACCCGTGCTCAAATCGAGGTAGGGCGAGGGCGTGCCTTTAGAGGCCGCACCCCCCGTATTGCTAACCGACTGATCGGCTGACCACTCGAGTTCCGCGTCGGCGATGGCTGCGCCGCCGTTGTTCACGCGGTAGAGGACAGTCGGTGAGGAGGCTGTCGCCGGGTCGTAACGCACGACCTTGACATCAGAAGTGACGCTGACGTCGCCGTCGGCATCCTGAATCGCGGCGATGAAGTGGTTGAGCCCGATGTCTTGGGTGCTGTAGGGCGTACCATTATTTGGATTTAAGTCGTCGCTGCTTTCGCTCAACGTGACGTTAAACGTCGCGCTGCCGCCGAAGGCGCTCTTGGAGAGGTACGTCACTTTTACAGCACTGTTCGCTTCAAAAGCGTCAACGTCGAAGAGGGAGACCGCCGGGCTGGTCTGCTCGAATAAACCGCCCTCGACTTGCAAGAGCTTGACCGTTGCGCCCGCAGGAACACCGGATACGGTGACGGTCTGACTTGCAACACTGGTCGTCGCGTTAGGTGTGAACGACGTATTGAGCGTTGGTTTGGCGGGCGCGTCGGCTTTGATTGTCGCGTTTGCGCCTGCTAGGGTACCGTCCCCGAAGAGCGAGCCCGACAAGGTGCTGCCGTTTGCGAAGGTGATGGTGACGCTCGAGCCCGAAAGCTCCAACCCCGACACGCTGCCCGCGTGGTTCGCACCCGGCGAGGAGCTACCCTTGGTGCTGGTCGGGTCCATGTCGACGGAGAAGCCTAAGGTCTCGCCTGGCTCAAAGTCGCCGAAGTCCAGTGTGAGCACGGCGTAGCCGCCACCGAACGCGCCGCTAAAGCCGTCCGTGCAGCCGCTCGAGGAGCCGCCCGGCGCGTCGGTCAAGAGACCAACGCCGTCGTCATCGTTTTTAGTGAGGCACTTCGCCGTTTTGTCCCCCGCCCCGCCGACGGGGTCGAAGGCGAGGTCAGGGAAGAGGGCCGAGGTCGTGTCGAAGGTGACGCTCGTGATCTTCGTATCACCTATGTTGGTGATCTTGAAGGAGTTTGAGCCGTAAGTTGAGGCGTCGAGCTTGTTCGAGTTAGGTGTCACCTCGACGAGCGCTTGCGGGTTCGCCGCTACTTGGGGCGCGTCTTTTGTGACGATGATCTTGTCCCAGGTGGCGATGAAGGGGTCGCCCGAGTTCGTCGAGGTCGAGATGATGCCGACCGCGAGCGCGGAGGCTTTGCCGTTCACCGTATAGGTGCCCTTGACCGCGTCCAGCAAGTCGCCAGAGAGCGTGATGGGCGTACCTAAGTTAGTTACCGCGCCGCCATTAAGCGCGTACTTAGGCTGGGCGGTGCCAGCGACAGGGTCGACGCTGATGTAGAGTTGGATGTTGTCTGCGTCTAAAACACCGTCGACGGTGGTCTTGGTGTCGACTTTGTTGTTGCCGCCATCTTCGAACGCGACCTGGAAACCGTTCGTTCCGTTGTTGCCGCGCAGCACCACTTTGAGGTAGTTGTCCTGGTCGCCCGTGCCGATGAACATCCCCTGTGACTGGTAGTTCTTAGGCGCGTCGTTGTCGAAGAAGTCGCCGTTAATCTGCACCATCGCGGTGAAAGGACCCGTCGCTTCGCTGACGTCGACGCCTAGCTGGAAGGCGTTGTCTTGCGTGTTGTTGCCCTGCCAGCTGTCGCCCTCGGTGACCGACTGGACGGTGAGTAACCCGGAGGTGCCGCCCGCGACGAGTTCGACCGGGTCGAATTGCCCTAAGTAGTCCGTCGTGCCGTTCGTCATCAGACCGGTCAAGCCAGTGCTGAAGAAGCCCATACTCTGGTCGTTGAAGAGTTCGTTGGTGTAGGGGAGGCTCGTCTCGGTGCCGTTGTCCGCGTCGAGCGCGAAGGCGTCGTTTACGTCCTCGATGCCGTCGTTGTCGTCGTCCGCGTCGTTGGCGTCGGAGACCTTGTCGTTGTCGTAGTCGGCGGGCTTGCTGGCTCCGCTGCAGGGGTTGGTTTCGTTGTCGATCTCGTCGCCGTTGCTGTAACCGTCGTTGTCCTCGTCACCGCTGAGGTTGTTCGCCGCGGTCGTCTGGCAGTTCGGATCGAGGGTGCCGCCCCCGCCACTCCCGCCGCCCGAGGTGGTGCCGTAGTCGGCGGGTTCGAACACGGTGATGTTGTTCGCACCATAGGTCGCCGCCCAGACCGTGCCGGGGAAGGGACCGTCGTCGCCCAACGCGGTCACGTCGAGGGGTTGGCTGCCGAAGCCCGAGGCGAAGGTCGACATGTCGGCGCTGTCGCCCGCGCTGTTGAGGTCAGCTTGGTAGATTTTGCCGTCGAAGCTCGCCGTGAGGAGTGAGCCTTGAAGCGCGCCGCCGAAGTTCGAGGCGGTGTACTCGGTGATGCCGTTGGTCGACGCGCCGAAGGTCGCGAGTGCGCCGTCGGTCTCGCCAGGGTTGCGGAAGTCGCACTCGGCGGCGTTGGCGTAGCCTGCAGGGACGGGCGGCCAGTCGGCGGGGAGCCTGTCGTCGCCGGGCTCTAACCAGCCTTTGAAGTAGGGGTTGTCGAGGTAGAGACCTGCGCCCGTCGGGTTGCCGCGCACCGGCGTGGGGTGACCCGCGTAGAAGTCGGCGGTGACGAGGTGCAAGTTGTCCTTGTTGTTGACTTTGGAGTCGCCGCCAGGTCCGGTGCCTTTCGAGCCGGGCTCGCCGCTCAAGTATTCGTTGGTGCAGCTGCCGATCGTCGTTTCATTCGGAACGTCCGCTTCGCCCGCCGGATGACCGCCCCAGCCGCCGTTCGCGCCGTTGTCCACGGTGTACATGCGGCCCGCTTGGGTGATGACTAAGTCGTAGGCGTTGCGGTAGCCGGGCGAGTAAATCTGCACGGGACCGCCAGGCACGAGCTTGGCTTGGTTGAGCCCGTCGTTGCCGCCGAAGGGGTCGCCGGGGTCGGAGCCGTCCGCGAGGTTATCGCGCGTCGGGTCGTCCAAAGTCGGCAGGTCGTAGGTGGTGTTACCGATAGCGTTTAGGTCGATAGAGAGGATCGCGGCAGCGAGCGCGTACTCCGTCGAGAAGGCGAAGTTGTTCGAGGGCGCGCCCGCGTTGGTGTGACCGCCTTGCGCCAGGTAGAGGATGTTGTTGACCTCGTCAAGTTGGAGGCCGTTCGAGGCGTGGTTCTCCTCGGAACGGGGCAGACCGCGGACCAGGTCTACATGCGACCAGCTCGAGCCCGTCCAGGTGAGGCGTGAGACGACGCCGGAGTTGGTGTCTAACCCTTTGTCGCCGCCACCCGAGCCCGCGCCGATGCGGGGGTCGCTCGAGGAGACGTAAAGCACCGGGTTGCTCGCCGTGCCGGTGACGTAAATCCCTGTCACTTGGCGGTTATTCACGCCCGAGTTCGTGCCGTCGTCGTTGTGGTTAGGGATGTTTTTGATGTGGTTGATCGCTTCGGTATCGACGACCTTGTAGTCGTTAGCGCCGTCTCGCTCGACGGTGTAGGCGTAGATCGTGCCGTTCTGCTGCGCGACGTAGAGGCGGCCGTCGGGACCGAACTGCAGCGAGGTCGGATTGCTAGAGGATTCACCTGCGAGACCGCTCGAGTTAAAGGAAGGCTCGGTCGGGACGCTGTCACTCGCGCCTTCGCCCGAGAGGGTGATGGTAATCGGCGAAGCCGTGTTGGGGGCGTCGTGAACGACTTTAAGCTGCGCGCTTTGGTTTCCGGTCGAAGTCGGGGCGAAGGTCACGTCGAACGAGGTCGACGCGCCCGGGGCGAGTGTGGTCGAAGCGAAGTCGGTGCTGAACGCGCCACCGACCGACACGCTCGAGATAGCGATGCTGGTGTCGCCCGACTCGCCTAGGTTCGTCAGCGTTACGCTCTGGGTTTTGCTGCTGCCCGTGACAACAGAGCCGAAGTCCAGGCTCGAGGACGAAGCGCTGAGCTTGCCGGGTGTCGGTTCTGCCGAGAGAATTTCGATAGCGGAGATTTTGGGGCGGTTGACGCTGGCAGAGAAGTCCAGAGATAGGGCTCCGTCCGTGACGGACACGTTCGGGAAGGTCTTAACGACCGCCGTGGACGGTCCTACGTCGGCGTTGATGTCGTAGCCGGAGAGGTCACTCTGACCTTCAATATCGACGCTAAAAACGCGCTTGCCCGCGCCTCCGGGTCCACTAGGGCTGTTGGTCGCGCCAAAATAGATTTCGGCGAAGTGCAACTTGACGGTGTAGCTGCCGCTGCCGACAGGGATGTCGTAGCTAAACGTTCCCAGGTCTTTGCTGGCGCTACGCTCGGTCTGATAGAGTTCGTCGTTTTCGGTGTTCGCGATAGGCTCGTTTTTGGGCGTAGAGGGCCAATTTTGGCCGCCGTTAAAGTGCTGGTCAGCGCTCCAAATGTTTCCAGAGGTGTCCGTATACTGCTTGCCACCCGCGTTGATGCGGATGGGTTCAAAAGTTGGCATGGGCTCGCCGCTGACGAGTAGCCCGACGCTTCTACGCCCCGCACTCCCCGCATCAAGCACAATCAGCCCACTCTTCGCTTCGCTACCAGGCGTCACTTCATAAGCCGCCGTCTGGTTCGCAATGCCTCCGACTTGCGTGATCGTCACACCGTCCACCTGCGGCAGAGCGAGCGTCAAGGGCGCGTTGCCCGCGTTGCCCGCTAAGATCAGCCCGGTCTCGCCCACTTCGAGTTGTAAGGCGTCAGGCGTCGCCCGCAAGGTGGCGTCGAGGTCGCCGTCCGCTGCTTTAAGCAGCGAGATTTGTGCGTCTATAGAGTTGACCGTGCCGCTCGTGTCGAGGTCGGCGAGGTAGAGCTGCAGGTCGCTTGGCGCGCTGAGTGCACCTGCTGCGAGCTGCAAGACGCCTAAGGCGTCCACCGAGTTGAGGTCGTTGCTGGGGTTGCTGTCGTTATCGGGAATGACGTCGCCGAGTAAGCGTTCGGCGAAGGAGGCTTGGAGGTCTAAGTCTTGTGCGGACACCGCTTGCGAGGTGAGGCTTGCAGGGGTGCGGTAGTTTGCGGCGAGGTCTTGTTCGCTGCGCTCGCTGCGCACGGTGACCCTGCCTAGAGGCGTGCCTGCTGAGGTGTAGGCAGAGGCGCTTTGTAAGCTAGGCTCGCTGCCGCCCTGTTTGACCTTGAAGGTCACGAAGGCGAGGCGTTTTCCTTCGGGGCTGAGGGTGATGCTAGCGAGCTTGACGCGCTCGGCGTGGGCGTTCGCTTCGACCATGACCTGCTCTTGGGTTGAGGCTGCGCCTAGGTACTCGAGGGCTGCTGGGTCATAGCTCAAGGTGGCGTCTAAGGCGGCGGTGCCTGCTGGCACTTCGAAGTAGGTCGTCAGGTACTCCCCAGAAGGTCCGCCCCGACCGCAGGCGACGAGGAGGAGGAGAAGGCCGAGAAAGCTCAAGGAGGCTCTCAAGGAGCGAGGTGAAAGGTGGTGAGACATAGACTCCTTTCGTCGCGCACACCGAATAGACCTCTCTATTCGGTGTGCGCGGCGTGCTAGATGAAACGTAAGGGTTCGGAGGGTTTAAGGTGTTCTTTACGGAAGGTTGATGGTTCCGGCTTCGATATTCCTGATGACCGGCGCTCCGCTAAACGGGTTTCCGTTAGGGTTCAGCAAGTGGAGGTCGGGGTCGATGATCGTAGCGAATGACGTGCTGCCAGCCTTGTCTTTAGTCACGTTGAACACGGCGATTTCTCCGTCTCCCGTGGCGGGATTCAAGCTGGCACCCGAAACTGAGGTAAACCCTAAGACTGACCATGAGCCACCTAAGTTCGCGCCTTTAGTCACTAAATCCAAGCTGTAGTTGTCGTTGCTGAAGCTAAAGCCGAAATCGAAGCCGTAGAACTCTCCGTCATAGTTCTTCAGCGCGACGGAGATGGTGCAGGCGTCGCCGACCTTCGTGGCGCTGCTGCAGGTCGTGCTTACGGGTACGATGGCGAGCGCGGTGCTGACCGGCGCTGCTTTCACAGTGACCGTTACGGTATCCGTGTCGGTCGCGCCGTCGTCATCTTTGACGGTCAAGGTGACGGTGTGCGTGCCGACGCCGAGCGTTACCGTAGGCTTCGCGCCTGTGGCAATCTCGTTGCCGTTTTTGCTCCAGCTATAGCTGATCGTGCCGTCGTCGTCGGAGCTACCAGAGCCGTCTAGCGTGACGCTCTCAGAGCCGTTGTCGTCGCTGTCGGTGACGGTTTTATCCGACCCGGCGTCGGCGGTAGGGGCTTTGTTGTCTGGCACAGCGGGCGCTTTGACGGTGATGATGACTTTGTCGGTATCGGTCGCGCCGTCGTCGTCTTTGACGGTGAGCGTAACCGTCGTGCTGCCCACGGGGAAGTCAGCCGAGGTGGACGCGCCCGCCGGGATGCTCACGCCGTTTGCGCTCCACGTGTAGCTGACGATGCTGCCGTCGCTGTCTGCACTTTTAGAGCCGTCTAAGGTCACGCTTTCGAAACCGCTTTTATCGCTGTCGGTGACGGTCTTGTCGGCTCCGGCGTTTGCAACGGGGTCGGCGTTGTCGTCGCCTGTGCCGCCCGAACCGTCAGTGAGGACCGAGGAAACGTTCGTCGTCTTCTCAGTGGGCGTAAAGGTCACTTCGTTCGAGGCGATAACCGCGCCGTTCTCGTCGAGCGCGTTCGTCGTTGCGCTATAGGTGACGTTCTGGGGCAACCCGACCGTCGCGCTCCAGGTGCCGCCGCCTTGGGGAACGAGTTCAACCACGTATTCGTCTTTGAGGTCGAGCGAGGTGAGTTCAGCGTCGCTGGCTGGCGTGATCACGGCTTGGACCTGCTTGGCGCTCGCCGGCACGTCCGTCACGGTGAGCGTCACGGTGCTCAGCTCTTCGGTGTCGATGATGACGTCCACGTCGGTGGTGTCGTCCGCGGGAATAGTGACTTGAACAGTTTTCGTGTCCTGAGCGCTAAGCGCGCCGTCATCAACGATAACCGTAATGTCTTGTTCGGTGTCTGGCGCTGTGTAGGTGTGCGTGAACGTCAGAGGCGCGCTGTAAGGGTCGTTGGCCGTTTTAGGCGCGCTGACGTTGCCGTCACCCCAGATGACTTTCACGCTCAAGGGGTCGCCGTTGGCGTCATTCACCTGAACGGAAATATCGAACGCCTCGCCCTGGACAACAGGCTCCGTGGGCAAGGTGATAACAGGCTCGTCTGGCGCAACTTGGCTCGAGGTCAGCGAGACGAGATCGACCGGAACGGTGATGTCGTCCTCCGAAAGGGCGATTTCGGTGCTGCCTTGGCGCGTCAACGTCGCTAAGGTCATGTCCTCGTACACGTTGACGGTAAGGGTATTGATACCCGTTGGGACGCCCGCGAGCGTACCCGTTGCGCTCTTGCCGTCACCACTGACGACCAGCCGCTGTGTGAGCCCACCCGCGACCTTCGCGACGACGACCTCGTCGTCGCTCAGCGCCGCGCCGCTCGCAACCTTAGCGTCGACCGTGACGCTGCTGCTGATGCGGCTCATGGTCAAAGACACCGGAGGCTGGTTGGCGACGAGGTTGACGGTTTTATTCGCCTTGTAGAGCACGATGTCGCCGTCTAAACCGCGCGCCGTGAAGGTCGTTTGACCGAGCGGAAGGTCTTTAAGGCTAAAGGTCACGGAGCCGCTCGTGGCGTCTTTCGAGAGGACCTGACCGTTGACCTCGAGGGTCACCGTATCGACCTCGTCGGCGATGGCTTGCACCTCGATGGCGACGCCTGGCTCCCGCAACGCGACGTCCGAGCAAGCTGCTAAGACGAACAGCGCGAGAAAGCCTAACGCGAAGGTCAAGGCTTTTGTAGGGTTGGTATTTCTCATCTAAACTCCTGTACTGTTGAGTGGTGCGTGAGCGCCTTGGGTCACTAGGAAGCGGACCGTGGGAAGGTGACACTCAGGCAAAACGTAGCCTCTTGTGAAGAAGGAAAAGGCGTAGCGAGACGTAGTTTTAAGAACCTCCTATGTGTGGGCGTTGCTGCCTTGTCGCGCTCCTTGTGGCTGTGTGAAGAGCCACCTATAGCGCAATTGACAGCGAGGACGTCATGATGGCTCGCCGCACTCCCTAGCGGCGAGCGCCTCATGTCTAACCTCTGTTTCACATTGTTCTCAAACGCCCGTTCCGCCAGCGTTACGTTTTAGATTCAGTTGTTCTGGTGGTTCAAAAAAGCGTGTCTGAGTAGTGACACGCCGCTACGACAAAGGCTCTATCGCCGTGGGGTCAGTTCATCTGTCGGCAATGTTGATGTAGACGTCCTCGAGCAACGTAGTTTTAGCTAGAGCGCTCGCGCGACCTTAAACACCTCGCAAACGCACCTTTTTTTCATCAGTGCTGTCGTAGACGAAAGAAACTCGCTCTGGCTGACACGCTTATGCGGACTCCATTTTGGTGCGTTTGCGTGCTTTAACCTCTTTACGTAAGAAGTTTGTCATGATAATATTGTTATAAAGATTAACGAGGTACTCATACATGAAACTTTCGAAGCACCAAAGGGAACAACATAGGGGCGCAGCCTATGGGCTCATCGAGCGCATCGAAGGCCGCTTGCAACCCCTACCGGGGCGGCGCTACGGCGCGAACGAGGGCGAACGCATCGCTCAGAAGGTCAGCTCATGCAAAGAGCGGCTGCGCCGCGGTCCTAGAGATAAAGAGCTGCTCAACATCAATATGGAGCTTGCAGACCTCTTCTATTTGACCAGTAACGCAGCCAAGAGCGCGCCGCGTCACAGACCTCAGCACGCCAGAGCCCCGCACTAAAGTCAGCATCTAGTTCTAAATCAATACCTGCGTCCGAGGTAGATTGAGCTTCGCTATTTAGCGTGCCCTATACACCTGCCATAATCATTAGTACACTGTTAGCCAAAAGATGAAACACGTCATTCTGAACGGTTCACGTCAGTACCTTTCGCAAAAGCGAAAACTACGTAACCGAAGGAGAGCGAAGCGGAGTGTAAGAATCTCTGACCTTGCTGACTCCTCTGACAGAGAACGAAAGTTACACAGTTTTGGCATAGCCAACCGAGACCCTTACGCCTTCGCCGAAGCTTCGCTCTACTTCGTGAACAGGGTGACATGCTAATAAGTAGCAAAACTTGATTAACGCTGTAATCAGTGCGTGTTAGCGAGGTGCTCCGCAGAAAGTGGCGGCAGCACCGCTTCGGCAGTCGGAAGTGCGCAGCGCGTCGCGGACTCGTCAGCGGCGTTCACTTCGTAACCGATCGTTGCGGCGTCGAGACCACACCGCGCGGTGTAGGCGTAGCGCCACGCTTCGGCGTAACCTTCGGCGGGCGCGCAGTAATACGCGCCGTAGACGCAGCCCTCACGGACGAACGCATTGTGGTTAGAGCGCAACGTCACCGCATCGACGCAGTGCCCGACCTCGTGGAAAACGACCGCGAGGTGCTCCGCTTGGCTGGCGTGGTTGGCGAGCCACGTGTCGATGTAGATATGGCACGTCTGCGTCGCTGGGGAGAAGACGAAATACCCTAACGACGAGAACCCTTCCAAACTGACCAGATGATAGCGGAGCGCTAGCCCGCCGACGTCAGCCGGCCAGCTTTCGGCGGGGAGGGCGCGCAGTTGCGCGACGCTCGGGGTCTCGTACGGGGACGCTTCTACGCGCACGTCCGACTCGTTCAAAGGTTGATGAGACTGCGCTAGCGCGTGAGCGAAACCCAGCGCGAGTAGGAGCAGCGCAAGCCGCATCACTCGTGACTTGACTCGCGGGTTCATCCGAATGAGACGGGCGCGAAGATGTCGCCGGGCGTATCCTTGTAGCGGAGGATCGCAGCAACCATCAGCGCGGCGGTGTAGTGAAACTGCGGAAAACCTAAGCAAAACGTGGTGAGCAAAATGAGCACGACCGCAAACTGCCAGGCGAGTCGGGCGCTCAAGCTCGGCGTCTCTCGCTCAGCGCCTAGGTCCACTTCGGTTTTTAGGTCTGGCTTCGCGGTTGTCGTCGGTGTGGTGCGTAGCAAGTTCATGAAACCCCCTGTTTCGGTCGCACGTTGTGCGCCCCCGGTGATACGTGAGTGTAAGCGGGTAGGTGTTACGCCGCCGTTCCAGAGCGAAAATCTTGAGGTCGTCCTCGGTAGGTGCCGTCCCCGAAGCGTAGTGCTAAGGTCCGCGTGTGAAGTTTTCCACATTAGCGTAACATGAGGTCGCGTGCTCAGGTCCGAACGATGAAGAAAATAAAGAGTGAGTGAAAGGAGCGCGGTGAAAGCGGTGCTTGCAGCGGCTCTATACGTTGCCATTACTCACGTTTTGCACTGACTCATTGACTGTAAAACGTTTTAACGCCGAGCAATGAGCCCTTAGCTTTCAGCAAAGGCTTTTGAGCGAATATCCGACCGTTGATAGCTAAAAGCTTTGGGTAAAGAAATGCGTCTCCAGGCGGGTTCATATATTTTTGCAAGGCTCGAGCATTAGCTAATCAACCATGTTTACTTCTAGCCGTAGCAACGCCGCATTGCGCGGGGCACGCTCCCGCTAGAGATTGCGGGCTCACCCTTGAGTTTGCTGTAACAAATGCGAGCGGCAAAGCGACCGAGCGGAAAGCGTGAATTGGCGGCACCGCCCACAGTCGTCTAAAGGACCCCTGGGTACCCTTTAAGTGACGCGAGCGCTGCGCGCCCTGAAGTCCCAAGCCCGTTATGAGGCTCGAGCGTTCGCATAAAGACCCTCCAACTGAGCGGACCTGACGCCGCAATCAACTAGGGACGAACGAGGCGCGCTGCAACATAAGAAAAGGAGAGCTATGGCTCAGTACATCATGACGGTTCCTACGGGCGTGCGCGTCGGCTTGACCACCGTATCGGTGGGGCTCGTTCACGCGCTCGACCGAAGCGGGACGCCGGTCGGCTTCGCCAAGCCCATCGCGCAGCGCCACCTTTCGGATAAGGGACCGGAGCGCTCGACGCGGCTCGTGGAGATGGTCTCGAGCCTCACCCCGCCCACGCCTATCGACATGGCGCGCGCCGAAGACCTGTACAGTCGCGGCGAGCAAAACCAACTTTTAGAAGAGGTCGTGGTTCGGGCGCAAGAGGCAGCCAAGGGCGCGGACATCGTCGTTTTGGAGGGACTCGTCTCGACGCCGCAACAGCCCTACGCGGCAGGTCTCAACGCGAGCGTCGCGCAGAGCCTGGACGCGGACGTGATCCTCGTCACCGCGCCGGGCGAGCGCAGCCCCGAGGCGCTGACGGACGTGCTCGAGCTGACCGCCAGAGATTTCGGCGGCGTGACGCATCCGCGCGTGCTGGGCTGCGTCTTGAACCAGGTCGGCGCGCCCCAGAGCAGCGGCTTTTTGCAGCTCGACTTACCCCCCGAGGAGGAGATGGAGGAGAGGACGCGCCGCCGCACCGAGGCGCTTAAAGGCGCGGCGGTCTTTGAAGGCGACTTCAAGCTGCTCGGCTGTATCCCTTGGCAACGCGACCTGCTCGCGCCCCGCGTGCGCGACGTGCTGCGTCAAATTGACGCGGAAGTCTTGAACGAAGGCGACTTAGAGCGGCGCGTCACCGATGTGGCGCTCGGCGCGAGCACGACGCTCAACGCCGCCCAGCGACTCCTACCCGGCACGCTCTTTATCACGGGCGGCGACCGCGTCGACCTCGTGTTGGCAGCGGTCATGGCGGCGCTAAATGGTCAGCCTATCGCCGCGCTGCTGCTGACGAACAAGCTCAGGCCGAAAGACGCGCTTTTAGACCTCTGCAGGCAGGGCTTAGAGACAGGGTTGCCCGTACTGCTCGTGCCGCAGGATTCCTTTCAAGCGGCGCTCGCCGTGCGCAGCATGAATTTAGAGATTCCCCTAGACGACCGCGAGCGCGTCGACCTCACGATTAGAAGCGTGGCGGCGCGGCTCGACCTCGGGGCGTTAGAGGCGCGGCTCCAGCTCAACCCGGACGAGCGTCGGCTGAGCCCTCCCGCCTTTCGCCACCTCCTAGTCGAGCGCGCGAAGGAGGCGCGCAGGCGCGTCGTGCTGCCCGAAGGGAGCGAGCCGCGCACCTTACAAGCGGCGAGCCTCTGCGAGGAGCGGGGTATCGCGCACTGCGTCTTGTTGGCGGACCCTAGCGAGGTGAAGCGTGTCGCCGTGCAAGGAGGCATCCGCCTGCACGAGGACCTAGAGATCATCGCGCCGCAAGAGGTCATTGAAGATTACGTCGCGCCGATGGTCGAACTGCGCAAACACAGGGGGCTGAGTGCGACGGTGGCGAGAGAAATCCTCCACGACACCGTCGCTTTGGGCACGATGATGTTAGCGCAGGGCGAGGTGGACGGGCTCGTGTCGGGCGCGGTGCACACCACCGCCAACACGATCCGCCCCGCGTTTCAGCTCATCAAGACCGCGCCGGGCGTCAAGGTCGTCTCTTCAGTGTTTTTTATGTGTTTGCCCGAGCAGGTCCTGGTCTACGGCGACTGCGCCGTGAACCCCGACCCTAACCCCGAAGAGCTAGCCGACATCGCTGTGAGGAGCGCCGAGTCCGCGCAAGCGTTCGGCATCGAGCCGCGCGTGGCGATGCTCTCGTATAGCACCGGCGCGTCGGGCACCGGTAGCGACGTGGAAAAGGTCAAGGAGGCGACCAGGCTCGCGCAAGCCGCCCGCCCCGAGCTGTTGATCGACGGTCCGCTCCAGTACGACGCGGCGGCCATTCGCGCCGTCGCCGAGAGCAAAGCGCCCGACAGCGAGGTGGCGGGACGGGCGACGGTCTTCGTCTTCCCCGACCTCAACACGGGCAACACGACGTATAAGGCGGTGCAGCGTAGCGCCAACGTGATCAGTATCGGTCCGATGCTCCAAGGTCTGCGCAAGCCCGTGAACGACCTCTCGAGAGGGGCCCTGGTCGAAGACATCGTCTACACAATCGCCCTCACCGCGATCCAGGCGGCGCAGGTGAGCGAGAGGGAAGGGGCTCGAGTCGAGGTTTGATAGTCGCCCGCGAAAGAACCCACCGGCAAGCCCAACATCACGAGCCCCTCCCCGCGCGCGTCGCCCTGGAGCCACAGCGCGCATAAAGACGATGATGAGCGCGCAGTCGCCTGCGGGACGGTCACTTCCTTGCGCCGCGACTTCGGCACCGCACTGCAGAGATAGTCTAAACGGCGCTCCTTCTGTTACCATACGGAGATGCCGCGCCCCCTTATCCTCTTCGCTACGATTGCCGCCGGCGGGTCGCACGTCTCCTCGGCGGAGGCGATGGCGCAGGCGGTGGAGACGGGCTATCCGGGTGCGTACCGCTTAGAGCTTTCTGACCTCATGAAAGACGCGGGTTTTAGCCGCTTCGACGCGCTCCATAAACGCTCCTGGCGGCGCGCGCTGGAAAACCCGTGGACCGTCACCTGGGGACAGCGCCTCATCGACCGCGCGCCGGGTCTCACGGTCCGGGCGCACCGCCTCTTGCTGCGCAACTTCGCGAGGGACGCCGCGACCCTCCTCAATGAACGCCAACCCGCCCTCATCGTCGCGAATCACGGCTGGCTCACTACAGCGCTCACGCTCGCGCAGCGCCGCTTCGGGTTGCGCGTTCCGGTCCTCACCTTTCAGACGTCCACGCTCGACGCGACCGCGCTCTGGGCGGACCCCCAAGCGGAGCGCTTCTTGCTCGGCTCGCCCGTGGCGAGAGACATTCTAGCGAAACTCGGCGTGAGCCGCGACAAGATGGACGTGGTCGGCTACCCGGTCAAGCAGTCCTTTATTCACGCGCCCGACAAGCGCTGTGCGAGGGAGAAGTTGGGATTAGGGGACGCTTTTACCTGCCTTATCTCCTTGGGCGGCGAGGGGGTCGGCGGAGCGCCACTCGCCCTCATCCGCGCCCTGCGCGAGCTTAATTTTCCCATCCAAATTGTAGTCATCGCTGGACGTAACGACACACTAAAGCGCGAACTGGACGCGCTAAGCGCCGCCGACCCGCTGCTGCGCCCGCAAGGGTTCGTCGATAACATGGCGGAGTTTGTCGCGGCGAGCGACGTGATCGTCGGCAAAACCGGACCCGCCGCGGTCTTCGAGAGCTTGGCGGTGGGTCGCCCGGTCTTAGCGCCCAACCGCTCGGGCGGCATCGAAAATCAGATGATCCGCTTTTTAGAGGCGCACGAGCTAGGCGGCTACGTTCCGACGATGGACGCCCTTCAAGTGGCGCTCAGCCGCTATCACGCTGAGCCTAACGCGCTCGACCAAGTCGAAAGGCGGGCGAAGGCCTTTAACTTCCCCGATATGACCGAGCGCGTCGGTCACTATATTGTCCACTACGCTAAGACGCGCCTCCCCGACCCCGCACTCCTAGGCGAAGGGATACGCTAGTGCGTATCTGGCAAACGCTCCTCCTCTCGCTCCTTTTAGGAATCGGCAGCCTCTACTTCCTCGTGCCCGAAACCTTTCAGTTAGAGACGCTACGTACACTC
The DNA here is from genome assembly GCA_965213925.1 of Trueperaceae bacterium. Taxonomy (GTDB): domain Bacteria; phylum Deinococcota; class Deinococci; order Deinococcales; family Trueperaceae; genus CBDBZX01. Next base: position 1,189,061 of record OZ243927.1, on the reverse strand, counting down.
CTTACGCTCGGCCTCCCTCAACTCGCCCTCTTGCTAGGCGTGCTCGCCTTGCGCTGGGCGATCGGCGGTTGGCGCACCGCTCTGCTCGTACGGCTGAGCGGCGCGTCACTTTCGACGTGGCAGGGAATACGGGTGCACGTCGTCGGGATTTTCGCCTCGGTCATCACGCCGGCTGGGGGTGGCAACGCGTTAGGCGTTACTTGGCTTTTGACGCGCTACAACGTGCCGCTACAAAACGCGGTCATCACGAGCGTGCTCGTCACAGTGCTTGACATGGCGTTTTTCGCCTGGAGCGTCCCCGCCGCCTTTCTCTACCTGACGCAAGTGGGCACTTCGCTGCCGCTCGCGGGGCTCGGCTGGTTAGTGATGCTCTTCTCCGCCGTCGTATTTTCGCTGAGCTTCCTCTTGGCCTTCCGTTTACGGCTCTTTATCAAGCTCATGCGCGCGCTCTTTCGGCTGCCTGGGCTGCGCCGCTACGCCGAAAAGGTAGGCGGCTTCCTCGCTGACTTAGAAACTGCGAGTCGCACCTTTGCCAAAGAACCCCTGTACGTTCACCTCGGTCTGCACATATGTTCCGCGCTCTTTTGGGTCTCGAGCTTCGCCTTTCTCGTCGCGGTGGGGCTCTCGCTCGGGCTCGACGTGCCGCCCTTGGAGCTACTCGCCCTGCACACCCTGATTCACGCTTTCGCCTTCGCCGTCCCTACCCCCGGCGCGAGCGGCTACATGGAGGGCGCACTCTCGCTCGCCTTGGCCGGACGCGCCACCCCGCAACTGGTCTCAACGACGGTCATCGTATGGCGCTCTCTAAGTTACTACCTCTACTTCGTGCTCGGTCCTCTGATCAGCGGGCGCGCGCTCACGAAACGCGCGGCGGCGGGGCTCGATTAAGCTCCTACACGCGATCAATCTTCCCCACCAATTTTCTGCGGTCTCACCCAACTCCGCCCATCTCTTGCGATGAGTTCCGTGGCGCTGTCCGGTCCCCACGTCCCCGCGTCGTAGGTGGAGATGCCGGGTCTCCGCCGCCAATACTCCAGCACAGGCATGACGATCTCCCACGCCTTCTCCACCTGGTCGCTGCGCATAAAGAGCGTCGCGTCGCCGCGCATGGCGTCTAAAAGGAGGGCTTCGTAAGCTTCGGGCGAGGCGGTCTGGAAGGCGTCTTTATAGCTAAACGTCATGTCCACGCCGCCGAGCTGCATCTCCAAGCCCGGCACCTTCGCCTGCATCCGGATGGCGATCCCCTCGTTCGGCTGTAAAAACATCAAGAGGTCGTTGGGTTGCCAGTGCGAAGTGAGCGTCTCAGGAAAGGCTTGGTGCGGCACCGGCTTAAAGCGGATGACCACCTCCGAGACGCGCTCACTGAGCCGCTTGCCGCTCCGCAGATAGAAGGGCACGCCGCGCCAGCGCCAGTTGTCGATGTAGAGCTTTAAGGCGGCGAAGGTCTCCGTGTTAGACCCCTCCGCCACATCAGGTTCACCTCGGTACGCCGGGGCGTGTTCGCCCTCTATCCAGCCGTCAGCATACTGACCTCGCGCCGCCATGTCGGGTACGTCTTCTAGCTCGAGCGGCCTCACCGCCCTGAGCACGTCCACCTTGCGGCTACGAATCTCGTCCGCGCCGAACGAGACGGGCGGCTCCATCGCGACGAGGCAAAAGACCTGCATGAGGTGGTTCTGCACCATGTCGCGCAAAGCTCCGGCGTGGTCGTAGTAGCCGCCCCGGTGCCCCACGCCCACGCTCTCCGCCACGGTGATCTGCACGTGGTCGATGTAGTTGCGGTTCCACACGGGCTCGTAGAGCGCGTTGGCGAAGCGAAACGCGAGGATATTTTGCACCGTCTCTTTGCCCAGATAGTGGTCGATGCGGTAAATCTGCTCTTCGGGGCAGATGTTGAGGAGTTTTTGGTTCAGCTCCCTCGCGGACTCCAAGTCATGCCCGAACGGTTTCTCCACGACGATGCGGCTGCGCACGTGATCGTTCAAGAGGGCAGCTTCGTAGAGCCTCTCCGCGACTATCTCGACGAAGGTCGGCGCAGTCGCTAGATAGAAGATATAATCCGCTTCAAGCTCCCAAGCTTGATCGCACGATTCCAGCTTCTCCCCGAGCGCCTTGTAGGTTTCCTCTTTGCTGAAGTCGCCCGTTTGGTAGCTCATCTTCTGCGCGAAGCCGTCCCACTGCTCCTCGATCTTTTTCTGGTAGCGGGCGAACTTGTCCACGCCGTCTCGCGCGTGCTTGCGAAACGCCGCGTCGTTAAACTCTTTGATGTCCACGCCGATGATGTTCACCTCGTCGGGCAAGTAGCCCGCCACGTAGAGGTCGAAGAGCGCGGGGACGAGCTTGCGCCAGGTGAGGTCGCCGCCTGCGCCGAAGATGGTGATGATACTGGGTGGTGGTTGGATGGTCTGGTGTGCCATAAGCTTCCCCCAAGGTGTTTAGTTGAGCTTCATAACAAGCGATTCGCTTTTAGCGGTTAGGTATTAGCTCGAGCTTTTGGCTAACAGCTAAAGGCTAATCGTTAAAAGCCCACTTTGCAAGCGTCAAACGCAGAAACAATTTTACGACGCGCCTTACTCCACCTCGCCCCAGCCGCCCCCGCCCGGCGAGGCGATGACCAAACGGTCTCCGGGCTCTGCCCGAAAGCTCACCTTGCCCTCGAGCTTTTTCTCTTCACCCGCTTGATGGAGCCTGTTTTCCCCCTGCGCCCCCTCTTGTCCACCTTGCAATCCATAGGGCGACCGCTTGCGCCGCTCGCTTAAAATCGTCACGTCGGTAGGTACTTCGAAGGTCAACTCACGCTCCAAACCGTCGCCCCCTCGAGCCTCACCCTTCCCCCCCGAACCACTGCGCAGCCGATACGCCGTAATCCTCATCGGATAGGCGTACTCGAACGCCTCGATGGGCGTATTGAGCGTATTGCTCATGTGCGTGTGGACGCCCGAAAGTCCGTCCATATGAGGACGTGCGCCCATGCCGCCGCCCATCGTCTCGTAGTAGGCGAACGCCTGACTGGTACGCGAATCCACCCCGCCCGCCGTCACGTTGTTCATCGTGCCTTGGCTCGCCGCCGGAATCCTACCAGGCAGCGCTTTGGCGAGTGCGCCGAAGACGACGTCTGTAATGCGCTGTGAGGTCTCGACGTTCCCTTGGGCGACGGCGGCGGGTGCTTGCGCGTTCACCACGGTTCCTTTAGGTGTAATGACCTCTACAGGTGCGAAGGTGCCGTGGTTCGTCGGCGCGTCCTCCGGCATGAGGCAGCGCACGACGTAGTACGTCGCGGACTTCGCCACCGCCGCCACCGTATTCACGTTGCCGCGCACCTGTTTACTGCTGCCCGAAAAATCCACCGTGAGGTCGCTTCCTTGCACGGTGAGTTTGACGCGAATAGGAACGACGTCGTCCGTGACGCCGTCGCTGTCTAGGGCGTCTTCGAATTCGTATTCACCGTCGGGAACCTCTTCTAAGGCGCTTCTCGTCAAACGCTCGGTGTAGGCGATGAGTTCGTCTACGTGAGCTTGAACGGTTTCCATGCCCCACCTCGAGACAAGCTCCTGCAAGCGCCTATTCGCCGTGCGGTTCGTCGCAATTTGAGCGTTCAAATCGCCGCGCCGCTCACCCGGCGTGCGCACGTTGCGGTAAATAAGCTCCAGCACGCCCTCATTCGGCTCGCCCGCCTCGTAGAGTTTAGTCGGCGGGATGATGATTCCCTCCTGATACAGCTCGGTGGCTTTCGGCATCGAGCCCGCTGACATGCCGCCCACATCCGAGTGATGAGCGCGGTTCGCGGCGTAGCCGATGAAGATTTTTTCGTCCTCGAGTTCTACAAACATCGGTGAAACGACTGTGATATCTGGTAGGTGCGTCCCGCCTAGAAAGGGGTCGTTGAGCGCCACCACGTCGCCCTCGTCCAACTTGCCGAAAACCTCTACCGCCGCCGTCACCGAGTCGGGCATCGAGCCGAGATGCACCGGCATGTGCGCCCCCTGCGCCACCATGCGGGCGTCCGTGTCGTAAATCGCGCACGAGAAGTCGCGCCGCTCCTTGATGTTGGGCGAGTACGAGGTGCGCGTTAAGACCGCGCCCATCTCCTCGGCGATGGCGGTTAAGCTGCTGCGGAAGATTTCCAAACTCACGGCGTCTACTCTTGCACTACTCATGTTGACCTTCCAACTTCGATGATGAGGTTCTTGACGGCGTCCACCTTCGCCCGCCAGCCCGGAGGAATCACGGTTGTGGTGTCGTACTGTGTGACGATGGCGGGACCGTCAAAGTATGCGCCTGAGTTTAAGGAATCGCGTTCGAAAATACCCGCCTCGAGCCTCTCAACCTCTCCTTCTTTTTCGAAAACAACCTCTTGAACGCTGTCCGGCTCCGCCTCACGCTCAGAGACCTCTTCTGCGGGAAGCTCCGGCTTCTCCGCGCTCGCCTTCGCTTTGAGCCGCGCGTTGACGACCTGCACCCGCTCCGCTTCATTGCTGTGACCAAAGCGCTGTTCGTGGGCGTCGTGAAAAGCCTTTACCGCATCTTCTACGCTGCCTTCATACGACACGACAAGCTCAAAGGACTGACCCTGGTAGCGCAGGTCTAAGAAGGGCTCCAACTCCATCTCCCCCTCTTCAAACCCTTCATGCTCCAACTCACCTCTTCCCTGTTCGTACAACCCTTCAAATGTCCCTTCGACCTCTTCTTGCGCTTCATCTGCACCCAGCATCACGGTTTGCACGTAGTCCTTTTTCACATCCGCCGCGAGCATTCCCAAAGCCGATAACACGCCCGCTGTGTTCGGAATGAGAACCCTCGGAATCGAGAGTGCCGACGCAAGCTCGCACGCTTGAAGCGGTCCCGCTCCGCCGAACGCTACGAGCGTGCACTCGCGCTGGTCGACGCCACGCTCGACGGTGATCACGCGAATCGCCGCCTCCATATTCGCGTTCGCTACGCGGACGATGCCTAACGCGGCATCTTCAGAAGAGGTCTCGAGTCTATCCGCAATCTCCCTAACCGCTTTTTCTGCTGCGTCTTGCTGCAACGTCATTTCCCCACCCAAGAAGTTATCGGGCAAAAGCCGCCCCAACACCACGTTCGCGTCCGTCAAGGTCGCCTCTTCGCCCCCGTTGCCGTACGCCGCCGGTCCGGGGTCCGCGCCCGCTGACTTGGGACCCACGCGGAGCGCCCCGCCCGCATCGAACCACGCCACGCTGCCGCCGCCCGCCCCAACCGTGTGAATATCGATCATCGGCAGCTTGCACGGGTAGCCGCCCACCTTACCCTCGGTGGTCTCGCTCAGCTCGCCATCTATGAGCGCCACATCCGAAGAGGTCCCGCCCGTGTCGAAGCTGATGACCTTGTCGAACCCGGACGCGCCCGCTACGAACGCCGCGCCGACCACGCCCGCCGCTGGACCGGACAAGAGGGTGCGGGCAGCGTTTTGACGCGCGGTTTGGCTCGAGATAGACCCCCCGTTACTCTGCATCACCCGGAAGAGGAGACTTTCGGACAGAGAGGACTCGAGCCGCTCCAAATACCGACCCATCACGGGCACGACGTAAGCGTTCAAGACGACTGTGCTGGTACGTTCAAACTCGCGAAATTCGGGAACGACTTCGGATGAAACGGAGATAGGTACACCCAGAGACTTCGCAGCTTTAGCGACCTCTTGCTCGTGAGCGGGATTGGTAAAGCTGAAAAGCAAGCAGATAGCGACGGATTCGACCTCTTCACCTTTCAACGCCTGAATCGCTTTTTCCAGGGACGCCTCATCTAGCTCGGTCATCACCTCACCGCGCTCGTTCAACCTTTCGACAACCTCCACGCGGCGTTCCCTGGGAACTAAGGGCGGCTCCTTCTCCTGGCGCAAGTCGTACAACTTGGGGCGGGTTTGGCGTCCTATCTCGAGTACATCTCGAAAGCCCGCTGTCGTGATGAGCCCCGTTCGTGCGCCCCGGTGTTCCAATACGGCGTTCGTCGCCACCGTCGAGCCGTGCACTAGAGCGTCCAATTCGTCCAATCTACCTAGCGCCTTTAAGCCTTCCAAAATCGCCTTGGACGGGTCTTCCGGCGTCGAAAGAACTTTGTGGACGCGCAACGCACCACCCTCAAACCACACGATGTCCGTAAACGTCCCGCCCGTATCCACGCCGACGAGAACGCTCATGCGCGGCTCCTGACCTCTTGACCTACGCTATGACCTACCCACGCTGTCAATTTCATGTCCAGGTTATACCGCAAAACGCGAACTTATGCGCAGACGTGCAAAGAGGAGGATTTTGAGGCTCGAGCCGCGCCGCCCTCGGTCTGCTCGAAATCCCGCACGACAGGCGAATGCTCCGGCGGGTGTACCTTGTCGTTTAACGCCAGATAGTGACATAATCGGGGTTAAGTTTCTCACACGTTCATTCGGGAGGTCTGCTGTGAAGATTGTCAAAACGATTCTTACCGTATTTCTTTTCATCGGCGCGACGAGCGTATTCGCCCAAACCCGCTGGAACATGCACGTGGCGTGGCCCGAGAGCAACTTTCACACGCAAGGGGTGATGGAATTTGCGAACCTCGTCAGCGAGAGGTCGAACGGGCAGTTGGAAATCGTCGTGAATAGCGGCGGCTCGCTGGGCTTCGAAGGGCAGGAGATTTTGCGCGTAGTGCGTAACGGAACGCTGCCGATTGCTGAAGTGTTGATGGGCAACGTGCAGGGCACCGAGCCGATCTTCGGGCTGACCTCTTTACCGCTTTTGGTGGAGGACTACGAGGGGTCGCGCGCCCTCTACAAAGCGGCAAAGCCTGCGTACGAGGCAGCTTTAGAGCGAAACAACCAGATGCTCCTCTACGCCGTCCCCTGGCCCCCGAGCGGCATGTTCACTAAAAATGAAGTGACCACGCCGGGCGGCTTCGGCGACCTCAAGGTCCGCACCTATGACTCGAACAGCGCCGAGTTCGTGGAAGGTCTGGACGCGCAAGGGGTGGCGATTCCCTTTAGCGAACTCTTCACCGCGCTCTCGACAGGGCTCGTCAACTCTGTACTGACCTCCACCCCGACGGGCGTAGACGCCTCGCTCTGGGAGGTCACGGACTACTTCGAGCGCATCAACTACGCCTTTCCGCTGAACATGGTGACGGTCAACGCCGATATGTTCAGCAATCTGCCGCAAGAGGCGCAAGACGCGCTTTTAGAAGCGGCGCAAGAGGTCGAGCAGATGCAGTGGGAAGCGTCGCGCCAAGCCGACCAAGACTCGCAGAGCACGCTGACCGAGAACGGTATCACCGTCGTGAACGAAGTGAGTAGCGAGTTAAACAGCGCGATGCAAGAGGTCGCGGATTCGCTTAAAGAGAGCTGGCTGAGCGACGCGGGACAAGAGGGGCAGCAGGTTCTTAACACGTTTGACAGCAGTGGCAGTAGTACAGGCGGCAACAGCAACTGATGAACACCGCGCTAAAAGGAATCCGCCTCCTCTCCAAAGGGGGCGGCTATTTAGCGGGCGTGCTGATGGTCGGCACATCGGCGCTCATCCTCTTAGAAATCGTTCTGCGGCTCCTCTTTAACAGCTCGACGCAGGTCGCCGAGGAGTTCTCGGGTTACGCGCTCGCGGGGATGATCTACTTGGGCGCGGCCTATACGCTCATTCATAAAGAGCACATCCGGGTGGAGATTTTGCGCGAGTGGTTGGACGGTAGAGCGCGGCTCTGGCTCGAGCGCTTCGCCCTTACCATCGGTGTGGTCTTCGCCGCGCTACTCACCTACGCCTTTTTCGCCCTCTTTTGGGACTCTTTCGTCAACGGCACGCGCTCTTTTATGCCGTCTCGTACACCTCTTGCGGTTCCTCACGCGATGATCTTCCTGGGCTCGGCGCTGCTCTTTTTGCAGTTTTTAGGGCTCTTACTCGAGTCCTGGACCGAACAAACGCCGGACGACGCGCCCGGTCAAGCCGTAGGAGGGCTCTAGCGTGGACCTACTCGTCGTCACTGCGATTATCGTTCCGCTGCTCTTTATCCTCTTGGGGCTCAGCATCTGGGTCGCCGTGTCGCTCTTTCTCATGGCGATGTCTGCGATTTACCTCTTCACCCCGACACCGCCCCTCAACATCCTCTCTTCGATTGGCTGGAACAGCGTCAACAACTGGGCGCTCGTGGCGCTTCCTCTTTTCATCTTCATGGGCGAGCTGCTCATCAAAACGAAGATTTCAGAAAAGATGTTTCAGGGGCTCTCACCCTGGCTCGGCAAGCTCCCCGGCGGGCTTTTGCACGTCAACGTTGTAGCGAGCGCGATTTTCGCCGCCGTGTCGGGTTCATCGGCGGCAACGGCAGCGACGATTGGCAAAATTACCGTGCCCGAACTCAAAGAGCGCGGCTACGATGACCGCTTAGCCCTTGGCTCGCTCGGCGGCGCGGGCACGCTCGGCTTTCTGATTCCGCCTTCACTGGTCATGATCATCTACGGGGTCTTGGCGAGCGTCTCCATCGGGCAGCTCTTCATCGCGGGCATCATCCCCGGCATTTTACTCGCAGGCAGCTTCATGGCGTACCTCGCCGTTGTCAGTGTCATGCGCCCCGGTATGACGCCCGACGATTTGGGCGAAAACTACACCTGGAAGCAGCGCCTGAGTGGTCTTTTAGACCTCTTGCCCGTCGTGCTCCTCATCATCGCCGTTTTGGGCAGCATCTACCTCGGCTGGGCGACGCCCACAGAGTCCGCCGCCATCGGCGTTTTTGGCGCGCTCCTCTTAGCGCTCGCCTACCGCACGCTTACGTGGCGCGGCTTTATTGACGCGACGCTGGGCGCGGTCAGGACGACGTGCATGATCGGCTTTATCGTCGCGGGAGCGCAGGTATTGGCGACGGCGATGGGATTTTTGGGACTGCCCAGGGCACTCGCGCAGTGGATCGCTAGTTTGGACCTCGCCGCGTACGCGCTCATCGCGGTACTCGTGATTTTCTACATCATTTTGGGCTACTTCTTGGACGGCATTTCCATGATCGTCGTGACGCTGCCCATCACTTTACCTCTAATCGAAACGGCAGGCTTCTCACCGCTCTGGTTCGGTATCTTTCTCGTTTTGATGGTCGAGACGGCGCAGATTACGCCGCCCGTCGGGTTCAACCTCTTCGTGATTCAAGGGATCAGCAAGCACTCCATCGGCTTTGTCGCGAAAGCCGCGTTTCCCTTTTTTCTTATCTTGTTGGGGCTCACCGCGCTGATTACGCTCTTTCCAGGCATCGTGATGTTCTTACCAGGGCAGATGAGCGGATGAGGCGTTCAGCTTCGTTCAAGCTCGAGCAATGCTATCTTAGCGTCATTACGACCCTCTCGAGGACCCCATGCGCTTCGACCTCCCATTAGAAGAACTCCGAACCTACAAGCCACCGCGCCAAGAGCCGGACGACTTTGATTCCTTTTGGCAGCGTTCATTGGAAGAGGCGCGTCAGTTCGACCTTAACGCGGTTTTTGAGCCAGCAGATTACGGCTTAGTTACAGTAGAGGCGTTCGACGTGACCTTTTCGGGTTACGGCGGGCAGCGCGTCAGAGGCTGGTTTCTACTCCCGAAACAGCGTGACACGCCGCTTCCATGCATCACCGAATACATCGGCTACGGCGGCGGGCGCGGCTTCCCCGCGGACTGGCTCTTCTGGGCGAGCATGGGCTACGCCTACTTCGTCATGGACACGCGAGGTCAAGGGAGCGCGTGGCGGCAAGGGGATACGCCGGACGTGTTTGACAGCTCGAGCCCCCACCACCCCGGTTTTATGACCTTGGGGGTTTTAGACCCGCACACGTACTACTACCGCCGTTTGATTGTAGATGCATTACGCGCCTTGGACGCTGTGAAAGAGCGCGAAGAGGTTGACGCAGACCGACTTATCGTTACAGGTCAGAGTCAAGGAGGCGGTGTCTCACTCGCCGTCGCTGGACTCGTTCAAGAGGTCAGCGCCGTCATGCCCGACGTGCCCTTCTTATGCCACTACCGCCGCGCCACCCAAATCACCGACAACGCGCCCTACGCTGAAATCGCGCACTTCTGCAAAATCCACCGAGACAAGGTTGAGACTGTTTTTCAGACGCTCAGCTATTTTGATGGGGTGAACTTCGCGGCTCGAGCCAACGCTCCAGCCCTCTTCTCCGTTGCGCTGATGGACCTCACCTGTCCACCTTCGACTGTTTTTGCGGCGCACAACCACTACGCGGGCGAAAAGGATATTCGCGTCTATCCTTACAACAACCATGAGGGTGGGGAGAGTTTTCAGAGGTTGGAGCAGGTGAGGTGGTTGCGGGAGGACTCAATGACGGACTAAATATCAGGAAGTTGTGCCTGCTGTTTCGCCAAATTCATAAGTAAGCGTAGTGCGTCATTGACCGCTCTTTCATTTGGAAACGCTCTAGCGATATCTTCATCTAGTAAAACCAGATTGCTACCTTGCTTGTAAGCCTCAGCGTACTTCCCTCTTACCGCGTTGCCGAGTTCACTGATATCATATTCGGAACGTAAGTCATCTTTCGTCATATCAACCTCCTTCATAGAGTTTGCGTTCTCGCTTCGTGAGTTCACGTGCGCTGATGATGCGAACTTTTGCTCCGCGCTCAGTGTGAGCAACAACGAGCAATTTTCCTGTAGACGCGAGACCAAAGGTTAGAAAGCGCATCTCATCGTCCGAGTTGTCGGGGTCATCAAACGTGTACGAAAGGGGATCGCCGAAAACGGTTGCTGCCTCTTTGAACGTTACCTCGTGCTTTTCGACATTCGAATCATTTTTACTCGGGTCCCACTCGAATTGCAGCACCCTTTAATTCTAGCATTCGGGATTGAAAGGAAGGGGGTAATTCTTGGAGGCTCGAGCAGGTGAGAAGGTCACGTGATGAGTATGGGATGGTCTAACCTTCGCGACACGAACATGAGCGAGGCGGTGATGTCCTCAGCTTCTGAGTCGGGTAGCTCTTCAAGGACTTGCTCATAAAACAAGCCAGCAGTCAGCAAGTCGAGCACGTCGGTCACTCGGATACGCATCTCTCTAATACAGGGGCGTCCACCGCACTATTCAGGGTTGACCGTGATTCACTTGAGTAGAGGGCTCGAGTCATTGCTCATAGAGGTATTGTACGTAATGGCAGAGAAAGAAGACAAGAATTGCTTGGCGGAAACAGTTCATATTCCCTGCGGCGTATAGTTGAATCACGTCAGAGGCTACACCGAAATGACCGATCAGTACTACAGACAGGTACACTGGTCGCATGGAAAACACCATCATCTACCTTCTGGGTCACGAAGGGGTTGGCAAATACACCATTGGCAAAGAGCTTGCTGCTTTGACAGGTGCGAAATTGGTAGACAACCACAGCATCAACAATTCAATCTTTAGCGTGATACATACAGACGGAAAGAACACCTTGCCATCAGGTGTGTGGCACCGGGTAAGACAAGTTCGCGCGGCTGTCTTTGAAACAATCGCAACGCTTTCACCTCTTGAGTACAGCTTCATCTTCACTAACGCTTCTACAGGACGACCAAAACACATCGTAGTTTATAACCAGATACTCGAAGTTGCGACCTTACGCTCGAGTCTTTTTGTCGTGGTGCGTTTAGCTTGTAATACAGAGGAAATCACTACAAGAATCATAGGAGATGACCGAAAAGCTCGCTATAAATCAACCGATGCTGTTGCAGCGAAGTACCGTAACGAAAACGAACAGGTTTACAACCCACCGCATGAACATGTATTCAATCTCGATGTTTCAACACTCTTGGCAAAAGATGCTGCTACGGCAATTGTGAATTTTGTAGGAAAATGCAGGAAAGCGTCAGCGGTTTAATACCTCGAGGCGGTCTGCGTACTCGAGCAACTCAGGCAAAATATCATCGTCCATCTTAGCGATGCGCTCTTGGATTTCTTCGCGCTTGATCATGATTCGAGGACACGCTCCAAATTCGCATCAGCTACGTAATGCCTAACTTCGCCCTAAGCGTGTCACTCGTCCACGTCGCCACACCGCAGCCAAGAAAGTCTTTATCCTGCGTCCAAATGTCAGCCTTCATCGTTAGAGCGAGTGCCACCGAGTGCCAGTCGTCAGGGTCACGTGGGATGCGGGCTAGAGCCTCTTGCTTGAGTACGCTATATTCTATCTCTTGATATATAGCAAGCTGCTTTTCAGCCAAAATCGTAGCAGACTCGAGCACCTCCGCAGCCGCGTCTATGGAGAATTGTCCTCGCTCGACGATGACAGCTACACGTCTGCGAAGTTCGTACTCAGCCTCTTCCCACGCTTTCGCAGCGATGAAAAGCTCGAGCCTTTCATCCGCGATAAGCCTTCTACCTTTCGTTCTTAGGAGTTCTCCAACAAGAATATTGGCGTCAACGACTAAATTCATCATCCCGTTTGATCGTGAAGAGGTCAGCTAGATCATCTTCAGTCAAGCCACTCTCGTCCATAGCACGCTCAATAGCCCTTTCTAAGCGCGCTGTAGCTTTCGCGATTTCCGCCTCGTCTTTCTTCTTGACCGGAATGAAGTAGCCTACAGGGTGCCCATGCCGTTCAATAAGCATGGTTTCTCCAGCCGCAAGTAGCTTCGTGGCGTTGTCTCTGAACTCTTTGATCCCTACTTTACGCATGGTGGCTCCTTAGTGGTCACTTTTTAGTAGTTTAGCATGGCTCGAGCCCTAAATACGAAAAAAGCGCATCTGCCGAAGTAGATGCGCCTTGATACTGAGTTTGTATCACGCAGAAATCATCTCTGAAAGTGCGTGCTAATCTGGTAGCTTGAACACATAGAGGGTTTATGACCAGATGATACCTGCTTTACTCACTCGCTTCGTCTAGGAACTGCTGTAACTTATCCATATTCACCGCAATTGGCGCACGGCGGCGGCGAACTGCGCCGTATTCTAAGAGGCGGGCTAAGCAGTGCGAGACGGTCTCGCGGGTCGCGCCGATCATCTTGGCTAAGTCTTGCTGGGTGAGGTTGAGGTCGATGACGGTGCCACGGTCGCCTTCGTAGCCGAAGTCGTGAGCCAAACGGAGGAGCAAGTTGGCTAAGCGTCCCGGTGCGTCGAACGCGCCGACTTCTGCGAAGCGGGTCTGCGCTTGCCAGAGGTTCGTGGACATGACCTGCATGAACTTCATAGCGATGCGCGGCTGCTGCTGCAAGAGGCGCTGGAAGTCGCTCTCGGGCAAAACGATGAGCGTGGTGTCCATGACCGCTTCGGCTTGGTTGGGGCGGCGCTCGGAGGGGAGGAGCAAGAGTTCACCGAAAGTGTCGTACTTGCCGAACAAGGCTAAAATCATCTCTTTACCGTTCGGGAAGTACATGGAGATTTTGACCATGCCCTCGCGGACGAAGTAGAGCGCGTCGGCGGGGTCTTCCATGTGGTAGATGATGTCACCGGTCTTAAAGCGCTTGTACGGGGTAATCCGCGAGAGTTCCTCGAGTTCGTCTTCGGAGAGGTCTTCGAAGAGCTGCGTGTTTTTCAGGTGCCACACTAAGCTTGGGTAATCTTGCATCATGGAGAAAGTTTACCTTACCTATGCGCCCCCTGTGTGGCGTTTTTCACGTTAAATATCTTACATCAGAGTTTTTTCGTACACAGGGAAATGTTGACAAATTCGCCCCCCGCCGCACTTTTCGCATTTTTTCTTACACTTCGCTTCACCCCGTGACGGTTGTACATATAGATTTTCTCACACAATTTTACAGTAATTATTTTGCGTTTTTATGAAGTTTTTTACTAAAAGGGCCCAATGTGAGGTCGGTGTGACCTCGTGCGAAGTCGCATAATAGACCTTTTATACAGCGAACTATGCACCACGAGAGGCGACTCTATGCCGGGCAGGGTTGTGGTTCGGGATAATTTTCTGTTGAGCGGTTGGAAGTCGAACCAAACCCCTTACCTCTTTAAGAAGGACGGAGAGGTTTCCTCTGTCCATCCGCAAGTCACCCTACAACCTTACGCCTTCACGTTCTCTTCCGAGGGCTCCGCCCCTTCGCTGCCGCAGGCGTCCCATTCGTCCACACTGTTCTCCTCTTCGTAGATGGTGAGACCGTGCAAGTAGCCCGAACGCGCCACCATATAGCCCGACAGAGGCGCGGTAAGCAGAAAGAACATCGCGATGAGGAGCAGCCGCGTCGTCGCCAGGGTGTCGTTGAACACAAATGCAGAGCCGAGAAAGATACCGAAACCGCCGAGCGTTACGACTTTAGTCGAGGCGTGCAGGCGCGTGTAGAAGTCGGGGAAGCGGAACATGCCGAGCGCGCCCACGAGGATGAAAAAGCTGCCGATGAGGGTGAGCAAGTCGAACACGAAGTAGGGCGCACTCCGGTCTATCGTCGTTTCAGACTGGGCGTAGCCCATCGACGCGAGAACTAGAGCAACCGTGAGTAGAGGCGCGGCACGCTTCATTTCATCACCTTGCCCGAGAGCAGGTAGCGGGCGAGGGCGACGGTGCCCAAAAAGCCTAAAATGGAGACGAGCAGGGCGACATCTAGGAGGCTCGAGTACCCCGTCCTAAGCGCCACCACAACGATCAGAAGCGCTAAGTTCACAGCTAAAAAGTCGAACGCGGCGATGCGGTCGCCGACGGTGGGACCCTTCAAGACGCGGTAGGTGCCGAGACCGAAGGAAATAATTAAACAAACCAAAGCGATAAAGACCATTGTTTCCTTTCAAGAGCAATTTTTAGTACTACCGAGTTCGAATGACGCTTATGAAATTTCGGCAACGCCGAGGGTCTCAGCTCGCAGACCGATCCCGCTAAGCTTCGCTTGAGAGCGGGACTTCATCTCTGAACGTACGAGCTACGTGGTGGCTTCTCTACTCATAGCGTCTATGACCAGATGATACCTGCTACTTCATAAACCCCATAATCAATGTCTCCATCTTCGTCACGCTCTCTTTCGCGTCCTCTAAACTCGCGCCCATCGCGTGCGCGTAGAGCTGTTTGCGGTCGTTCGAGACGCCCATCGCCACCGTGCCAGGTAAGAGGGTAATTGTCGCGGAGAGGAGCGAAATGGCGGCGTCGCTCTCTAAGCGGATCGGTACGGCGATGACGTTGGTGTTAAACGCGGAGCGAGGTTGCAAGGTGAGCCTGGCGATAATGAGGTTCGCGATGACGAGTTCCTTGATAAAGGAGAGCACGTAGCGCCCGAACGCCACGAGCTTGCGCGGGAAGGAGCGCTCGTTGCTGCTAACGAGGCTGATGAGGAGCAAACCCAGTACGAGCCCGACGAGCAGGTTGAAGAGGGCGGACTCCACCGTTCCTGCGCCGATGATAAAAACCCAGAGGAGCGTGATGAGGACAACTGCTAAAATGTCATTCACTTCTAGCCTCCGCTTGTTCTGCCGGTTCATTACCTGCTTGGTCTGCGTCGCCCAGCACAGCGGTGATGTATTCGCTGCTGTTACTGAGCTGCGCTGCGACGCGCTCGGTGGCGTTATAAACAGGACCGCTCAGCACCGTCAGGACGACGATGAGGCTCACCGCAGAACCCGTCGCAATGGACATCCCCCTCGGCAAGCTCACGCGGTGCACGGCGTCGCTTTCACCCCAAAAGAAGTTGCGCCAGATGGATAAGCCGGCGTAGAGCAGCAGGAAGCTCGAGACCATCGCCGCCGCCACCGCCCAAGCGTTGAGCGCCCCGCCGTCCGCTAAAAGCGCCTGCACGAGTCCGAACTTGCCGATAAAACCGCTCAGCGGCGGCAAGCCAGCCAGCGCAATCGCCCCGATGAAAAAGCCCGCGCCGAGAAACGGGTACGACGCCAAGTGCCCCTCGCTGTAGTAGTTCTGCCCGCCGAGCTTCTCACTCAAACCTGCGATCAAGAAGAGCGCGAAGATGACTAAAACCGAGTTGATGAAGTAGTAGAGCGTCGCGCTCAGCGCTGGCTTCGGTGCCGATAAAGGTGCCCATCACGATGTAGCCGACGCTCGCCACATTCGCGAACGACAGGAGGTAACGCCAGCGCTGCTGCGAAATCGCGCCGAAGCCGCCCACCACCATCGTCACCGCCGCGAGCGCCAAGAGGACGCTCTGCAGGAGCGTCTGCTCAGGGAACATGAGCGTAAAGGCGCGAATGAGCGCGTACGCGCCGACTTTGGTCAAAATCGCGCCGAAGTAGGCGCTGATGGCGGACGGCGGCACCGGGTAGCTGTACGGCAGCCAGAAGCCGAGCGGAAAGACCGCCGCTTTGGTCGCGAAGACGAGCGCGAGCATAAGGGCGACGACGGTCACGCGCGGGTCCGTGACCCCTTCCAAACGCTGCGCGATGTCCGCCATGTTGAGCGTGCCGAAGAGCCCGTACGAAAAGCCCGCCGCGACGACGAAAATCGCCGAGGCGACGAGGTTGATGACGACGTACTTGAAGCCTTCGCGGAGCTGCGCCACCTCGCCCCCGATGATGAGGAGCCCGTACGAGGCGATGAGCATGACCTCGAACGAGACGAAGAGGTTGAACAAATCGCCCGTCAAGAAGGACATGTGGACGCCCATAAAGAGGAATTGGAGGAGCGCGTGTGCGCCGAAGGATTCGCGGGCGCGGTTCAGCAGCGCTGTCTGCCCCCTCCTCGGGGTGTGTTGGAAGCTCGAGCTTGCAAAAATCACGCAGATGAGCGACACGGTGCCCGACAACACGAGCATAATGCCCGTGAGCCCGTCCGCCACGACGGAGATGCCAAAAGGTGCGGGCCAGTCCGCCATCTGCAAGACGAGCACCTCGCCTGAAAGGGTACGCATGAAGATGAGCACGCTGACCGCGAGCGTCACAGCGCTGCCGAGCACGGCGACGGCGGTTCTCGCGCGGTGCCCCTGAACGACGAGCAGCACGATACCTAAAAACAGCGGGATGAGGATGGGGAGGCTAACGAGGTTCAATCTGCCGCCTCGTCCATCTCGCCTTTGGAGGCGGGCTCGTTCGAATCTGCTTTACCCGAATCTGACTTTGTGGTTTCGGGCGAAATCGAAGGCTGCTCGGGGTCGGCGTAGACGTGCTGCGGTCTGACGGGGTCGGGTTTGTCAATGAGTTCTTGCACGTGGTCGGTGTTCGTCGCTTGATACGCGCGCACCGAGAGGACCAAGAGGAGCGCCGTCGTGCCGAAGCCGATCACAATAGCCGTCAGGATGAGCGCTTGGGGCAAGGGGTCCACGTAGGTCTCGCCTGCGCCCAAGAGGGGCGGCGCGTTAAGTTCCATGCCCGTCACCAGCAAGATGCTGATGTTGACGCCATACGCAATCAAGGAAAGACCAATAATGAGGCGAATCATCGCCCGCGACAGGACGAGAAAAACGCCCGTGCTGACTAAAACAGCGGCGAGCAGCGGTAAGAGGAGTTCCATCTAATTGGTTCCTTCCGGCGCGTTTTGCTGACTAGACTGGGCGCTCTCCTTCATGTCGGGGTGCGCCTCGAGCGTCCCAGGGTCCATCTCGCCGTAATCGCTCAGGGTTTCGTCGGTGTTGCCCGCGAGCAGCTCGATAATCGTCAAGGTCGAGCCCACCACCACCATGAAAACGCCCGCGTCAAAAAGCACCGCCGTCGCCCACTCGAACTCGCCGATGAGGGGCCACGTCACGTAGCCATAGTCGCTCGTCAGGAAGGGCAAGCCGAAAAAGAGCGGCACGACGCCCGTCGCAAAGGCTAAAAGTAATCCCCACGGGATGAGGGCGTTGGGCGCACCGCGCACGAGCGGGCGGTCTAACACGATGCGCGACAAAAGCGCCGCCACCGCGATGACGAGCCCCGCGATGAAGCCGCCCCCCGGCGAGCCGTGACCGCGCAAGAAGAGGTGCAAGCCTAAGAGAACGAGCACGTAGATGACGGGGCGCGTAAAGGTGCGGAAGAAGATTTCTAAGTGGTCCGTCGTCGCGCCGACGCCCTGCTCGCCTTTATGGTCGCTACCTTTTACGGGTTGGTCAGCCACCTTCGTCCCCCCTCTCTTCTTGTGAAGATGCGTCTTCTGCAATAGGCGCGGTTTTCATTTTGAGGAGCGCGTAGACCGACACGCCCACGACGGCGAGCACGGTAATCTCCCCCATCGTGTCGTAGCCGCGAAAGTCCACCAGGATCACGTTGACGACGTTGTTGCCCCCGCCGCCCTTCTTGCTGTTCTCCAGAAACCAGTCCTTGAGCCGCTCGGCGATGGGCGTCTGCACCGCGACGAGCGTGGTGAAGACCGTCAGCCCGACGGACGACGCTAAGAGCATGTCGAACGCCGCGCTCGCTTTGGAGCGCGTGTAGCGCGTGAGTTGCGGCAAATAGCGAAAGACCGCCAAGAACAAGATGACCGTGACCGTCTCGATGAGGAGCTGCGTGAGCGCCAGGTCGGGGGCGCGGAGCATGACGAAAATCGCCGCCGACGAGAGCCCTGCTAAGCCCATGAAGATAAGAGCGCTGAGGCGGGTTCTCGAGACCAGCAGCCCTCCCGCACCCGAAAGTACCAAGAGCGCGGGCACGATGAACTCTAAAGGTACCGGGCTAACCTGAGTGCCAAACGCTGGTGGTAGAGCGCGCCACCCGAACACGAGCCCCGCCAGCGCAAAGGGAATCCAGATGAGGCGCACGTGGTTGGCGAAACTCGTGTTCTGCGTGTGGTTCGTAACGAAATTGGAGAGCCCCTCTAAACCCCGCACCGAGGCGTAGTAAATCGTGTTGACGTTCCACGAGGGCGTGAGCGCCTCTTGCACCAAGGTGAAGCGTCCTTGAAACCAGTAGATGGCGAAACCGACCGCCCAGGTCAGTAAGGAGAGCCATAAGGCGAGCGAAAAGCCGTGCCAGAGGTAGAGGTCGTGCGGCTCGAAACCCAAAGACGGCGCGGCGAGGTTCGTGAGCCACGTCGCGGTGGCGGGTAAGAGACCGAACGCGAGCACGCCCAAGACGAGCGGCGTCACGGGCAGCCAGAAGCTCAGCGAGGGGCGGTGAACGTCGGGCTTCTCCATCTTCAACTCACCCCAGAAGACATCTAAAAAGCGCAAGCTGTACGCGAACGTCATCATGCTGCCCGTGACCGCGATGAACATCGGCAAGAATCCTTCATGGAGCATCTCTCCGTAAAAAAGCTCCTTAGAGATAAAGCCGCCGAAAGGAGGCAAGCCCGCCATCGAAAGCGTCGCCGGGAGTGCCAACGCAAAGACCACGGGAAATTTGCGCATGAGCCCCGAGAGGTTGCGCAGGTCGCGGCTGCCCGTCTCGTGGTCGATGATGCCCACCACCATAAAGAGCGTCGCCTTGAACGCCGCGTGGTTGATGAGGTGCGCGGTCGCCGCAAACGGATGCCCCGCGCCGTAGAGCGCCATCAAAATACCGAGCTGCGAGACGGTTGAATACGCCAGGAGCGCCTTAAGGTCGTACTGCCGAATGGCGAGATACGAACCCCAGAACATCGTCGCCAGACCGATGAACAGAAGGGCAGTCGAGAACACCGTGCCGACAAAAAAGGGTCCCAACTTCGCCACCAAAAGCACGCCCGCTTTAACCATCGTCGCGGAGTGCAAGTAAGCCGAAATAGGCGTAGGCGCTTCCATCGCCGTGGGCAACCAGAGGTGAAAAGGAACCTGCGCCGACTTGGTCATCGCCGCTAGAAGGAGGAGCAGTGCGGCAGGGAGGAAAAGAGGCGATTCTTGAATAGCGACTAAGTCGAGTTCCGAAAGCCGCCCGCTGCCGCCTGCAATGCTCAGGAGCACCACACCGACGAGAAGCGCTAAGCCGCCGATGGCGGTAATCAGCATCGCCTTCATCGCGCCGTCTTGCGACGCCTTGCGGAAGTCCCAGTAGCCGATCAGCAAGAAGGAGGCAATCGAGGTTAGCTCCCAGAAGGCGAACAGCGCGACTAAATTATCCGTCAGAACAAGCCCCATCATCGCGCCGCCGAAGAGGAGCAAGTAGCTGTAGAAGCGCCCGTAGCGCTCGCCCTTGCCCAGATACGCCGAGGCGTAAAGCATGATTAGCGTGCCGATGCCCGAGACTACGAGCGCGAACAGCAGCGAGTAGCCGTCGGCGCGGAAGGTGAGGGCTAGGTCGATGCCGGGCACCCACTCGAGGTTCGCCACCGCCGGATTCTCCGACTTTGCCGCGTCCGAGAGCGTCGCCAGCCAGAGCCCCGGCACGAACGAGAGCGCGAGCAAAAGCCCCGTTCTCGCCTTGAGGACAGTCGCCACTAAAGGTGCGAGCAGCGCCGCGATGAAGGGCGAAAAGACCGCCGCGAAAAGAAGTATCTGTGCGTTCATAAAAGTACGGTCATCTTGCTATAGACCCCGCCACATATCGCTCACGTCACCCAACCTCCTATAGATTCGTTCGCGAGATAGAAACCGCACGACAAGGACGGTGCAGTGCGTGAACTATCTCACTCGAGTGTCGCTGCCCAGTCTAACAGGATAGAGGTGACTCGAGAAAGCCTTACGTCTAAAGTGTAGGGGCGGCTCGCGGGAGCCGCGGCGGGTCTAAGGATTGATGCCCACCTCGACGCCACCCTCTTCAAAGAGCGTTTTGAGCGTCGCCAAATTTTTAAGGGCGTGACCTTTCGTCGTGTTCATCATCATGACGTAGACCTGCGTGAGTTCCTCTTGCCGCGCTAGAATATCCGTGACCCACTCGCGCAGTTCATCTTTGTTGTAAAGATAGTCGTGCCGCGCCGCCGCGCTATCGCCGCCGTACCAATTCTTCTCGTTGCGCCCGTGCATCCTCACGTACGCCGTATCCGAGGTAAGGTAGAGCTGCGGCGCAGGCATCCCGCTCACCTGCGGATAGTCCACGCTCACATAAACGAGACCCATCTCCTTGAAGCTTTCCCTCACCTCATCCATGTCCCACTGTTGATTGCGAAACTCGACGGCTAAGCGCTCGTCTTTGAAGTGCTCGACTAAGCCCGCCAAATACTTACGATTTTCAGGGGTGCGGTGAAAGGAGTAAGGGAACTGCGCTAAGAAGGGTCCGAGCATTCCGGCGTCGCGTAAGGGTTGAACGGACTCGAGCATCCTCTTGTAAAGCTCCGCGTCCGCCTTCCGGTCGTGCGTTATCACCTTGTTGAGTTTCACCGCGAAACGCACCTTCGCCTCGCTCTTGCGCACCATGCCCTCGAAGGCTTTTAAGCCAGGGATGGCGTAGAAGCTGCTGTTGAGTTCGACGGCGTTGAAGTGCTGGGCGTAGATGCCTAGATAATCCGAGGATTTTGTGCCCTCGGGGTAGAGTTTGCCGAGCCAGTCGTCGTTGGAGTAGCCGCCGGTGCCTAAGTAGACTTCCATATTTTTATTGTAGCCTCTAAGCAGCTTTCTTCTCTAAGCTATACCCTTTTCGAATCACTAACTCGCTGTAACGCCGAACTTTGCCCCGCTTCCAACTTAGGTTTAGGCTGCCACAGATACGTTGCCATAAGCGAGGCCAAAATCGCTCCAAGTATAGGCGCAAACCAATAGAGCCAGTGCTGTGACCAACTTCCCGCAAAAAGTGCGGGTGCAAAGCTCCTCGCAGGGTTCATGGACGCGCCCGTCAGCGTGCCACCTGCAACCGCGCACAAGGCTACGGTAAAACCGATATAGAGACCCGCCTGAGCCTGTTTCTGGATGACGCAGGTCGCAATGACAAACATCAGAAAGAACGTTAGCACAACCTCTGTGGCGACGCCTTGTGCAGTGGATACCTCGGGCGCAAGCAGTGTCGCGCCGTAGCGAACGGCGTCCAGGCGTTCTGAACCATAAGTCGTTCGCAGTAAGAGTACAGCCAGCACCGCCCCTGAAAGTTCAGCGCTCCAGTAGAGTAAGAGGTTTCGAAAGCTCACGCGCCTCATCACCCAAAAACCGACGGTCACAGCGGGATTGAAGTGGGCGAATGAGAGGGCTCCAACAGCCGCAATCATCACCGAAACCGTCAGGCCGAAAGCGAGCGCAACCGCTAAACTACTTGCTCCTGACGCTATCGCTGCGACGCCTACGAATACGAGCGCAAACGTACCGATAAGTTCTGCCAACCAGATTCTTAGGCTCACGTCGTCGCTTGCGGGTTGAGCGCTTTCTCGGTGGGAGTATCACCAGCTTTGAGCATTTCAACAAGCGTTTTGCAGCTCGTTCTCAAAGCGTCACGAACGTCCCGCCAGCGGTCCAAAGATTCGCCTGAAGGGTCAGGAAATGAGACGTGCAAGCGGGTCGTGCGGGCAGGATAAGCGGGACACGCTTCGTTTGCGCTGTCGCAAACAGTTAGGACCACGGCGAAGTTCCACATGTCGGGTAGGTCTGCGAGGGTTTTAGAGGTATGAGCGCTCAAATCGACGCCCACCTCTTGCATGACCGTTACCGCGTCCGGTTTCACGGCGGTCTTTTCAGTACCAGCCGAAAAAACCTCAGCGTCTAAGCCAAATGTTTCAGCGTAGTGTCTGAGCCAACCTTCCGCCATCTGACTACGGGCAGAATTATGCGAACACAAAACGAGTAGGCGCACTTAGGAACACGCCTTTTCTGGTACGCCTTCAAACCTCTCGAGCACATCTTTAACTTCTCTAAAAGCACCAGGAACCAGTTCATAAAAGACCCAACGTCCGCGCCGCTCTCCGGTAACGAAACCCGCCCGCTCGAGCTGCTTCATGTGATGGCTAATCGTCGGTTGTTTGAGCCCTAAAAAGGTTTCCAGATCGCAACCGCACACGCCCTCTTCGCGGGAGCAACAACTTTGAACAGGAGCGTGTAAAAACTCGAGAATGCTGAGGCGCGTGGGGTCCGCGAGCACCTTGAACTTATCGGATAAGTAACTCATAGATAAAAGTCTATCAATAGATGGTGGTCTATATGTCAAGATAGTGTCAGGTCGATAAGCAATTTCTGAATGTTTGGTTACATCCAGGCAAGTGTTCTCTACTAACAATCTGTGCGCCTTACTGAGCCTCGAGCCTTGACCTCCTTCCCCCCTAAGCGTAAAGTGTCCTACTTAACAAACTAGAGGTTAAGAGGAGGTCTTATGCAAGGACTCGGCTTAGGCAGACGCATCGCGCTCGTAGCAGGACCGCTGCTATGCGTCATCCCTTTCATCTTCCCCGCCCCGGCGGGTCTCTCCGACCCTGCGTGGCGCTTGGTAGGGCTGACGCTCTGGATGGCGACGTGGTGGCTGAGCGAAGTCATCCCGCTCGCCGCGACCGCCCTCATCCCGATTCCGATGATGCCTCTCTTGGGTATCGCCGAGGAAGACCCCATCGCCGCGAGCTACGCCGACCCCCTTATCTTCCTCTTCTTAGGCGGCTTTCTCATCGCCGCCGCCATGCAGCGTTGGGGGCTGCACCGCCGCATCGCGCTGAACATCGTGCGCGTCGTCGGGACGAGTCCAGGCGGCATCATCGGCGGGTTCATGATCGCCACGGCGTTTTTGTCCATGTGGATTTCGAACACGGCGACGTCAGTCATGATGTTCGCGGTGGGTATCTCTTTAATCGACTACATCGAAGACCACAGCGACGACGCGGCGAAGGTGCGCAACTTCGGGGTGGCGCTCATGTTGGGAATTGCCTATAGCGCCTCGATCGGCGGCGTTGCCACGCTCATCGGCACCCCGCCGAACGGTCTCATGGCGAGCTTTTTGTCGGACACCTATCAGGTCAATATCAACTTCAGCACCTGGATGCTCATCGGCGTGCCGATTATGCTGGTAATGCTACCCGTCGTTTGGGTGTGGCTGACGCGCTTCGCGTTTCCGATTAGCGGGATGCAACTCAGCGGCGCGAGCGACGTGATTCAAGATGAAGTGGACGAACTCGGCGCGATGAGCCGGGGTGAGAAGGTCGTCCTCACCATCTTTGTGCTCACAGCTTTATGCTGGATTTCTGGCGACTTTATCACAGGAGTTTTAGGCTTGAACCTCTCCGACACGGGCGTTGCCATCGCCGCGTCCGTTGCTCTTTTCGCCGTTCCCGTCTCACTCAAAGAGCGTGAGTTCGCCCTCGACTGGGCGTCAGCCGCTGACATCCCCTGGGGCGTGCTGCTCCTCTTCGGTGGCGGCTTGGCGTTGGCAAGTGCGTTCGGCAGTACGGGCTTGGCGGAATCCATCGGCAACGGCGTCAGCGGACTGCAAAACATCAACATCTGGCTCATCGTCTTGGTGGTGAGCGTGGTAATCATCTTCCTGACCGAACTTACCTCGAACACGGCGACGGCGGCGACCTTCTTGCCCATCATGGGCGCGGCGGCAGTTGGGCTGGGGCAGAGCCCCTTGCTGCTCGTCGTACCGGTTGCGGTGTCCGCGTCGATGGCGTTTATGATGCCCGTCGCCACACCGCCCAACGCCATCGTCTTTGCGTACGAGGGCTTGCGCATTCAAGATATGGTGAAGGCGGGCGCAATCTTGAACATATTGACCATCGGCATTGTGTTTCTGGCGATGTATTTCTTGGTGCCCCTGGTGCTGGATGTGTCGGTGGGAGTGGGTTAGGGACAAGCAACGAGTTGAAAGCAATCCAGTCAAGCTGGACGAACGGCGAGCAATGAGTGGGAAAGATTTTTACTCATTGCTCGGTACTCATTGCTTACTTTCTACTCATTGCTTACGTTTGAAGCCCCCAGCCCGCCCTCAATCTAGCGTCCGCGCTCCATAATCCCGAATCATCCGGTAAGGGTAGAGTTCTGGCAAGGCGCTCACCTCATCCAGCTTCGCCCTCTCCTCTTCGCTCAACGTCAGATCAGCCGCGCCCAAATTATCCTCTAACTGCGCCATCGTTCTTACGCCCAAAATGACGCTCGAGACCTCTTCCCTTTGCCTCAACCAAGCTAATGCCACCTGCGGCACGCTCGCGCCGTGCGCTTGGGCGACCTCTTCTACAACCTCTAAGATGCGCCAATTCTGCTCCGTGTTGCGGCGTTCCCACGACTCCTCGTTAGCGTCGCCCGTCGTGGCGATGCGCCCCTCTTCCGGGTTTTCGGGTTTTTCGTCTCGCTTGTATTTTCCCGACAAGAAGCCGCCGCCGAGCGGTCCCCAGGGCGTGAGTCCGACGCCCTCGGAGAGCGCTAGGTCGCTAAATTCATGCTCGATGTCGCGCTTGACCAAGCTGTACTGATACTGCCCCGCCACGAAGCGGCTCCAGCCGTGCGCGTCGCTCACGCTGAGCGCTTTCATGAGCTGCCACGCCTTGAAGTTCGACACGCCGATGTAGCGCACGTGCTCGTGTTCGACGAGGGTATCTAGGGCGCGGAGGGTTTCCTCTAAAGGCGTAAAGGGGTCCCAGCAATGCACGTACAAGAGGTCGATTCGGTCCGTGTTCAGACGCTTTAAGCTCTCTTTGACGCCGTTCAAAATGTGGTGGCGCGAAAGTCCCACCTCATTCTTGCCCTCTCCCGTCGGGAAGCGCACCTTCGTCGCTAAGATGACCTCATCGCGCCGCTCCTTAATCGCTTCGCCGACGATCTCTTCGGAGCGTCCGCCCACGTAAACGTCCGCCGTGTCGATGAAGTTGCCGCCCGCATCCAAAAAGCGGTGAATAATGTTGGTGGCGTCCTCTTTGGACGTACCTCTCGGACCCTCTTCGCCGAAAATCATCGTGCCGAGCGAGAGGTCTGAGACGATGAGACCGCTGTTGCCGAGTCGTTTGTAGTGCATGATTCCTCCTCAAAAGTGCCCATTAGCATAGCCATGATGAGGCGGCGAAGTATGTAGCGTGAGAGCTTACGCGTCAGGGATCGCGCTTGTTTTTCGAGCGGTTTGAAAGAAGACTCGAGACGATTAGCGTAATCGCAAAAGTCACCACGCCGTAGATTAGAGAGGTGACGAGGCTCGAGCCAACACTCGCCTCGGCAAACAAGGCTGAGAAGAGGATGTAGAGCACGGCGGCTATTACGCCAGCAATCAAAGCATTCCTAAGGTTGCCTCTCGTCATAATAACTTCCTCTCTCAGTACTTGATTTTGTAGCTCGAATTACTTTAGCACATGTCTGTTAGATGAACGTTATATTCAACTGCTTCCCCAATATCGCGCCCTCAAACAAGTTGACAAAGCATGTAACGTGGGCGCATACTGACAACAACCTTTAGAAAGGGGGTGACGCAATGCCCACAAGAACCTTGACAGCGAATCTATACACGCGGGCGTGGCGCGTCCTCTCGTTGAATTTCGCTAGATAGCGTCATACCCTAAACCCGAAAATTAGACGTGTGTAGTTTGCTGCGCGCGCAGCCTCAAAATGAGGTTGTGACTGACGCCTGGGTAGCCTAAGCTACCTAATGTTTGCACACCTTTTAATTCATTTTTGTTAGGAGAACTTACTTGCCCCACTACGATTATGATGACTTTGAAGATATGGAAGAATCCTTTGCCAAACGCAAAGACCGCCGCAAACCCAAGGGGCGGCGCTCGGTCAAGGAACTCGAGCAAACCAAGGAGAAAAACGAACCCCGCTTCGAAGAACCCGGCTTGCAGCACGTTTTTGAACTCGGCGCGATGAACGAACTCATCGGCGAGCTTAAAAGCGGCAAGGAGGCGACGGTCTACCTCGCCGAAGGTCCGCAGGGACTCCTCGCTGCTAAGCTCTACAGCGACATGGCGGTGCGCTCGTTCAAAAACGACCAGGTGTACCGCGACGGACGCTTTATCGGCGACGCTAAGATTGAGAAAGCGATCGCGCAACGTTCGCGCACGGGCCTTAGCGTGCAACAAGCCCTCTGGATTTTGCACGAATACATCCAACTTTGGGAACTCCATGAGGCGGGCATCCCGGTGCCGAAACCCGCCGTGGGTCCGGGCTTAAACGAATGCGCGAAAGCCGGGCGCGTCGTGCTGATGGAGTTTATCGGCGACGAGACGGGCGTCGCTGCGCCGCGCCTCGCGGATTTGCGGCTCGAGCCAGAAGAAGCCGAAGACGCTTTTGAGCAGAGCTTAGACATCATGGTGAACTTACTCAAACTCGGCAAGATACATGGTGACTACTCGGCGTACAATCTCTTGTGGTGGGAGAAACGTGTGATCGTTATCGACGTGCCTCAGATGGTGAATGTCAAAGAGAACAAGCACGCGCCGGAGCTTTTGGAGCAGGATGTCGAATCGCTCTGTCAGTCGTTTAGGCGCACGGTAGACGCGGACCCGCAGATGGTTTTACATACGGTGAGGCAGCGGGCGGGGCTTAATCCGGCGCTGAATCCACTCGGTCAAGTTGGATGAGGGCTCGAGCCCTTCCTCACATTAAGAGGTCTTCTCACCTCTTCTTTTCTTCTTTCTGAGTTTTTACGAAAGAAGTCTCAATTTCTCTGGCGTGAGCTAGCTCACTTTTGCGAAATATCACGTCAACACCTCAAAACTTTGTTCTCAAAGCGCTAATTACACCCTCTTAGTGGGATTATGGTGGAACATGCATATGGATTCTACTTACTTCTCGCAAAGGGGGAAATATGGCACAGTTAGATAATAAACGCATCGCCGCGCTCGTCACGGACGGCTTCGAACAGGTCGAACTCACCGAGCCGATGAAGGCGCTGCAAGACGCGGGCGCACAAGTTGACATCGTCTCGCCGAAAGAGGGCAAGGTGACAGGCTGGGCGTCCACCGATTGGGGCGACGAATTCAGTGTGGACGTCAAGCTCGAGAACGCCGAAGTTGCCGACTACGACGGGCTCCTCTTACCGGGCGGGCAGATCAACCCCGACAAGCTCCGCACCGAAGAGAAAGCGGTCTCGTTCGTGAGAGACTTTTTCAAGGCACATAAGCCCGTCGCCGCGATTTGCCACGGTCCCTGGCTTTTAGTCGAGGCAGATGTCGTCAAGGACCGCAAAGTGACCTCCTACCCGAGCATCAAAACCGACCTTAAAAACGCTGGCGCGAACTGGGTGGATCAAGAGGTCGTCACCGACCAGGGGCTCGTCACCAGCCGTAATCCCGACGACTTGCCCGCCTTTAACGCCAAGATGATCGAGGAGTTTGCTGAAGGCAAGCACGCAGAACAAACTGTCTGAGCAAACCGTTTAAGCAGTAGGTCAAGCAACACTTAGGAGGAATTTATGGCAGTCAGTAACGATAAAGCAGTCGAGTCTCTGAATTATCTCATCGGCACCTTACACGACGGTGAGAAGGGCTACCGCGACGCAGCCGATGAGGTCGACAGCTCCGAATTTCAAACGATCTTTAACCGCGTCGCTCAAGAGCGGGCGAGCTTTCGGGCGGACTTAGAGGGCGAGGTGCGTCGTCACGGTGGCGAGCCGAAAGAGGGCGGCAGCGCCTCAGCAGCGTTGCACCGCACCTGGCTCAACGTGCGCGACGCCATCACGGGCAAGAGCGACGAAGAGGTCTTAAAAGAGGTCGAGCGCGGCGACGAAACCGCCATCGAAAACTACAACGACGTCTTACAGCGCGACCTGCCCGGCGACCTCGCGCCGATGGTTCAGCAGCAGCACGACAAGATTCAACAGACACTGCAAGAGGTCCGCACGCTCAAAAGGGTTTAAGAGTATCCGAACGAAAGAGCACGCCTTGTAGCGCGTGCTTTTTTTAGCGCTACTTTGTAGGGGGTAGATGATGGCGACAGTTTTAGGACTTTACGACGACTTAGATGGTCTTTATAAAGCGATTGACGTGTTGGAAAAAGAGGGCTTGGGCGACGACATCAGTCACGTGTTCGAGGGCAACGAAGGCGAGGGCGCGGGGGGCGCGGGCGGCAGCGCGGACCAAGAGGTCAGCAACGAAGGTCTTTTGGGCGGCAATCAAACAATCGGTGCGGGCGGCGTGGCGAATCAAGGTGGGAGCACGCACCCGATGACGGTTGACTTGCAGGGGACGCTCACGCGCTTGGACGACCTGGGCGAAGAGGGCGACTTCTTCCGCAACAGCGTCCAGCACGGCGGTAAACTTGTCATGCTGGATACCAACGACGTGAGCAGAGTCGTCGAAGTGCTCGAGGAGACGGGCGCAGAGCGCGTCCACGACCCACGTTCAACCTAGATGATCACACCCGAAAACGCGCTCTTACTCGAGGGTGACCCCGAAGCCTCAGCTAAACTCGCCAAGCTCCGCTACGTTCACGACGACGAGCCCGGCATTACGCGCAAACCGTGGGGCAAGGGCTTCACCTACCTCAAGCCGGATGGGTCTAGGGTCACGGATAAGAGGGAGAAAGAGCGCATCAAGTCGCTCGCCGTCCCGCCCGCCTACACCGATGTGTGGATTTGCACCTCGCCTAAAGGACATATCTTAGCGACCGGGCGCGACGACAAAGGGCGCAAGCAGTATATCTATCACCCCAAGTGGCGTAAAGTGCGCGACGAGACCAAGTATAACCGCATGGTCGCGTTCGGCGAGATGCTGCCTAAGTTGCGCCACCGGGTGGATAAGGACATGTCGCAGCCGGGGCTAGGGCGCGATAAGGTCTTGGCGACGGTTGTGAAACTGCTCGAGACCACCCTCATCCGTGTGGGCAACGCGCAGTACGCGCAGGAAAACGAGTCTTACGGGCTTACCACCATCCGCAAAAAGCATGTCGATGTCGAAAACGATACCGTCACCTTCGAGTTTATAGGCAAGGGCGGCAAGGACTGGCACATCGAGTTGGAGGACGAGCGCATCGCCACTATTATCAGCGAGTGCGAGGACGTGCCGGGCTACGAGCTGTTCAAATATTTTGACGAAGACGGCGAGCGCGTGGACGTCGAGTCGGCGCACGTCAACGAGTATCTGCAGCGCATCTCCGGGCAAGAGATCACCGCGAAGGATTTTCGCACCTGGGCGGGGACGGTTTTGGCGGCGTTAGCGCTAGAGGAGTTTGAAGCTTTTGACTCCGAAACGCAAGCGAAAAAAAACGTCGTAAGGGCGATCGAGCGCGTCGCGCAGCACCTCGGCAACACGCCGACCATCGCGCGGCAGTCGTACGTCCACCCGCAAATTATCGACGCTTACCTGGAAGGGTCGCTGCGCGAATCTCTCAAAAAACGCGCGGAGAAGAAGCTCAAAAAGTTGCGTGGGCTCGAGCCTGAAGAGGCGGCGGTGTTGGCGTTTCTGAAAAGTCGACTAGAGGAGGCGCAACCGGCTCGGTAACGAGTGAGGTGAGCCGCGTTGAGAATTCGCCCTTGCGCAGCTTTTACACGTTTGCATCAGCTTTGCGGCGGCAAGAGAAACACCAGCCCGCCGGGGGGCAGCGCCAAGCCCAAGACGCGGCGCAAATCCACCGGAATCACCGCGCCCGACCAGCCGAGCGCGTCCGCGAGCACGGAGAGCGCTAACTGACCCAAAATGACCGCCGCGATGCCCGCCGCCACGCCGACGCGCGGCAGCGCGAACGCGATAGAAAACACGACGAACACGCCTATGCCGCCGGCCAACACAACAGTAAAGGCGGCTTTAGCGTCTACCGCCTGGAAGGGTAAAGTCCTCGAGAAGAGTGCCAGCAGTAAAAGCGACAGCGTTCCGCCAGCGATGTTGACGAGTAGCCCCGTGAGCGGCGCGCCCAGCGACCTTCCGGCTAGGCTATTGAGTACCCCCTGGAAACCGACCGCTAAACCGCCGCACAGCGCGACGAGTAGTGCAACCCAAAATCCGTTCATCTATAACCTCCTAGAAGCGTTCTTAGAGACGACAATCCTCCTTGAACCGCTACCTCGAGGCTTTTATCCTTGGGATGGTCTTTGCCGCGTCTATTCGTCCCCACGCAACAACTTTCATGGCGCTTGGTCCAGCCTTTGCAATCCAACATAGTTTGAATGGCGCAGATATCATCCTATAGCGTGCGCGTTCCAACAGCGCTATATTACTGAGGGCGTACCTGACCAGCTCCGACCAACGGGAGACAGGCTTTGATACCTGCTAGCAAACGGAACCCTAGCCAAACGGTCTTGGGGAATTGTAGCAAGCTTCGCCAAGTAGCGCGCGGGTCTGTTCTTGCCAAGCGTGAGAAATGCCCTAAGAACCCTTCACGCACCGCGCTCCGCGGTCCCTATAAACCGCGCTGGGCAGAAACGAAATGCTATACTACAAAAGATGAATGAGCGTACCGCCCGCATCCTCGACCTCGTCACGGCGCATTACATCACCTCAGCGAAGCCGGTGGCGTCTGCGCCTATCGCTAAGCAGCTCGGGGTCAGCAGCGCGACGGTGAGAAGCGAGTTTGCGGCGCTCGAGGAGGCGGGTTACTTGGTCCAGCCTCATACCTCGGCGGGGCGCGTCCCCACCGCCGAAAGCTACAGGCGCTACGCGCGTAAGTTCATGCCGCCCGAGCGCCTGCCTAAGTTGCAGCGCGACCTCTTAAAGATGCGGCTAAAAGGCGCGCACGGCGACACCCTGTTGCAAAGAGTCGCCAGCGTCACCGCTGAACTTTCCGGTTACGCCGTGGTCGTGAGCCTGCCCGCCGACGACGACTTGCACACCCTGGAGATTCACCTCTCAGCGCTCTCCAGCACGCGCCTTTTAGCCGTGGTCGTTTTAGAGAACGGCCTCATCCGCCAGCTCATCCTAGACCTCGCGCCAACACCGAACGGCGACGCACTGCGCGAAGCCGAGAGCAGCTTGCGCAGCCTGGATGTTCCCGTGCAAGAGGTCCCGGTGGCGCTCGCTGACATTGCCGGACGCGCCGAGGAGGAGGTCGCGCGCACCTTTCGCGCGCTTGCGGACGCCTGGCCCACGATGAACCCGCCCCGGCTCTTCTCGCAAGGACTCAAAAACCTCCTGATGGAGCCCGAGTCCACCGACCCCGAGTTCGTGCGCGTGGTCGTGGAGCGCGTCGAGCAGCCTAATAACGAAGTAGATATCGACGAGGCGCTGCGCCTCGTTTTAGAGGAGACCGTGGCGCTCGTGTCGGCGCGGCTCGAGCTGGGCTCCTCCAGAGCCGGGCTGATGCTCTTGGGACCCTTGCGGATGCGCTACCCCGAAACCCTGGCGATCGCGCAAGGCGTGACGGAGACGGTCGCGAAGAGCGCCGAGCAGCGGGCGAGTTTCAATTAAGTAATTCTGTTTGGACAACTTGCTTTCTTATGACGAATGACAGGCGGTTTGTTGCTATGAAGATGAAACGTTGGGAAAACGACGCCTTTAGAGTGCTCAAAGTAGACGCTAGATTCTCGCAAGAAGAGTTTGTTGAACCTGTAGGTGAGGACGAACATATTATTGAAATCTACGTGCATTTCACGGTTGATGTAAATGATGATGACCAAAAACGCCTTCTGGATGCTTGCGCGGAGGAGTGGCAACTACACATTGGGTATAAAGAGGGCGAAAATCTCGAGCAGGAGAAGCGTTACATTGCTGCTTTCAAAGAGGTCATACTCACCGCTCCAGAAGAAAACCTAGATTTGGAAACCATTGAGGCTAGATGCAAAGTAGAAAGCGCACCTGTAACGCGAATATACACTGATATGAATCAGTATGTTTTTCGATCTCGAAGAGGTGGCTACTACACCTTTCGTGAATTTATCGTTGATTCTCCCTCAACGAGAGGTTTAATTGCAGACCTAAACGTGTTGGTTAAGAACCCCGAAACACCAAGAGGTATCACGACGACCTATCGGCACTTTTTTAGCATCGTAGAGTCCTTGAACACCTTTTGGCACTAAAGACCGTTGGCTTCTCTTGATAGACTAAATACGTGACCATTACCCTTCTTCTTTTTGCCAGCTACCGCGACCAGGTCGGTCAGCGGGAGCTTAGGCTCGAGCTAAGCGAACCTCTAACCGTCCGCCAAGTCGCCGAAAGACTCCAGGCTGACTATCCCGACTTGTCCCTCAAAGGCGCGCTCTGCGCCCTCAATGAGCAGTACGTCTCGCCCAACCAAGAGGTCGCAGAGGGCGACACGCTCGCGTTTTTTCCGCCCGTGTCGGGTGGCGAGGTCAACTCAGAAACCGACCGCCTCACCGATCATCTTTTCGTCACCGAAGGCGTCTTAGACCTCGCCCACCTCCACGCCCTCGCCGTGGCGGACCCCTTCGGCGCGGTGGCGAGTTTCGTCGGCACGGTGCGCTCGCCTAACTTGGGTCAAGTGGTCGAGTACATCGACTATGAAGGCTACGAGGCGATGATCTTGACGCAGATGAAGGTGGTGGCGAGTGAACTGCGAGAACGCTTCGACTTGGGCAAAATCGTCATCTCGCACCGCCTCGGACGCCTCAGACCGAGCGAAGCGTCGATCGCCATCGTGATCTCCTCACCGCACCGCCGCGCTGCGTTAGAGGCGACGCACGCCTGCATCGACCGGATCAAAGAGCTTTTACCCGTGTGGAAGCGTGAGGTGAGCGCCCGAGGTGAGGTTTGGGTGGCGGGCTCGAGCGCAGGCGGGGAAACCTTGTGAGTCTCTGTTAGAATGACTTTGTGAAACAGGGGCTTGATACGGCGTTAGCTAAGGCTTACTCAATAACCTTATCCTGAGCAATGAAAAAGGTTTGGTTAAAGTGCGTAGCACTGACTACCCGTTAGCGCGTGCTGGACGCCGCTTCGTCCACGAAAACGGCTCGCGTTTAGAGGATATCTGCTGTGTTTCGGAGTATCTGCCCAAGATATACACCACCGACAATTCGCAAGATATTCCTTACACTTAGGCATGGCAGCACCCACAACTGAGCCACTCCATCCCGCTTCAGAGCCTAAACCTCCTTGCGAAGCCCTCACGGACAGCCGCCGGGCTGCAGTCGGCGCAGAGCGCATCTACGAAGCGTTTCGAACCTACCGAGACAAATTCGAAGCTGTGACCACGCTTGCCCAACGCCGTTTCGAGCGGCGCGACTGGCAGGGCTGGCGCACCGACTCGGCGCACCGACTCTCCCTGCGCAAGGAGGCAGTAGCGGCTATCGTCGAAGAGATCAGGGCGCTACTCGGGGAGAGGCTGCACGACAAGATGCTCTGGATGGGGCTTAAAGCGGTGTTCTCGAGCCGCATCGCTCACGCTCCCGACTGGGAACTCGCCGAGACCTTCTTCAACTCGCTAACGCGGCGTATCTTCGTCACGGTAGGCGTGGACGAGCAGATCGAGTTCGTCCGCACCGACTTCTCCGAACCCCCGACGCCCGCGACGGCGCAGGCGTTTAGACGCCATACCTGCAAAGATTTAGGGGCGGACTGCGTCGCGAAAGCGGTGACGCATATCCTGCGGGACGTGCCGATAGAAGCGGCCTGCCAAGATATCGTACGCGACGCCGAGCGGGTGGCAAAACGTCTGCAAGAGGTCGCGGGAGGTCCCATCCTTCATCTGGACGTCGCCGCTGAGGTTTTCTACCGGGGCAAAGCGGCCTATCTGGTGGGACGCGCCGTGACGGAGAATGGGCGCGTTCCCGTCGCGCTCGCCCTCCTCCACGAGCCGGACGGACTCGTTATAGACGCGCTCATCTCCGGCGAGGACTGTGTCGGCGTACTCTTCAGCTACACGCACTCGTACTTTCACGTCGCCGCGCCGCGTCCTTTCGACCTGGTCAGGTTCTTGCGCGAGCTTCTCCCCCACAAAAAGCTGAGCGAACTCTATATCGCGCTCGGCTACCATAAGCACGGCAAAACGGAGATGTACCGCGAGCTTTTGGCGCACTTAGAGGAGAGCACGGACCATGCGTTCGAGCCCGCGCCTGGGATTCCCGGCATGGTCATGACGGTCTTTACCGCGCAGGACTACGACCTCGTCTTTAAGCTCATCAGAGACCGCTTCGACCCGCCCAAAGACACCAGCAGAGAGAAGATCAGAGGGCGCTACGACCTCGTCTTTCACCACGACAGGGCGGGGCGGCTCATCGACGCGCAGGAGTTCGAGCATTTGGCGTTCGATAAGCGTCACTTCAGCCCGGAGCTTTTGGAGACGCTGACCGAGTTAGCCTCGAAGACGCTCGAGGTCAAAAACCACGCGGTCATCACCAAGCACCTCTACATGGAGCGGCGCGTGACGCCCCTCAACCTCTACTTCGACGAGGCGACGCAAGAGGAATCGGAAGCCGCCGTCGCCGAATACGGGCAAGCCATCAAAGACCTCGCTTACAGCAACATCTTCCCCGGCGACATGCTCGTGAAAAACTTCGGCGTGACGCGCCTAGGTCGCGTTGTGTTCTACGACTACGATGAGCTTTGCCTCTTGGAGACCTGCAACTTCCGCCGCGTACCGGAGCCGAAAACGCATGAGCAAGAGATGGCCTCAGAGCCCTGGTACTACGTCGGACCTGATGACGTCTTTCCCGAGCAGCTCTTGCCCTTTTTAGGGATTCCCAAACCCCTGCATCCCGCGTTTACGAAAGCGCACGGGGACCTGCTCGAGCCCAAGTTCTGGCAAAAGATTCAAGAGCGGTTAGCCGAGGGCGAATTTATCAGTATCTTGCCGTATGGGGCGCGGAGCCGCTTATAATCTCTGTACCGAAATCTACGCAAGATTTATGACTCAAAAATGGCTCGAACATCTAGCGCCCAGCCCGGTACAACCTCGCCACCCTCTAAAGTACCGTCTATGGTCAGAACTGTCATGTCCACTCGAGAGGTATGAACCAACACCTCTTGGGTTCGCGGGTTGACCACGATGACGCGGCGGCAACCTGCCTCCAACCACTGCGCCACCTTCGCGCTTACTTCCGCATAGAGATCAAAGGGTGAGATGACTTCAACAACCAGATCGGGTACATCGGCGCGGTAGCCCTTGCCAGGTGACAGAACGTCTAAACGCGCTCGGCTCACAAAAGCCACGTCGGGAGCACGCACGGTATCGGGGGAACTGCTCAGCTTGAAACCCGTCTCGGCAGCGTAAACACGACCTAAACCTTTCGCCTTGACGTAGTTGCGAAGCTCGGCGGCGATTTCCGCTGCAATGTAGCCGTGTTCCTCGCCAGCGGGCGGCGTTCGTTTTAACTCCCCTTCGATGAGTTCGTAGCGGTAGCCATCGTTGGAGAGGTTGGAGAGTTCATCAGCGGTCATGCGCTCCGTTCGTACCGTCATCGCCGCGCCTCTCCCTATCATACCTCTACGGGAACACCTCGCCCACCCACTTGAGTGGGTCCGTCGAAACTGTATTCACCCGCATCTCCCAGTGCAAATGCGGTCCCGTCGAGAGCCCCGTCGAGCCGACCTCACCGATCTTTTGACCGCGCTCGACCTCTTCCCCTGCCGACACGTCTATCTTCGACTGATGCAGGTAGAAGCTGTAGACGCCTGCGCCGTGGTCTAGCACGACGAAGCCCCCTTTGATGGGGTAAAAGTCTGCGATGCGAACTTCCGCGTCGTTCGTGGCGAGGATCGGTGTGCCGGTGGGCGCGGCGATGTCTGCGCCGTGATGGTACGAGACGCGCCCGCCCGGAGCGTAGCGGCGCGGCGTGCCGTAGCCGCTCGTGCCGCGCCCTTGGATGGGCAGCAAGAAGGGTTCGCTCCACAAGGGACTGCCGCCTAGTGAAGCGCTAAAGGCGGCGGCGACCGCTTGCGCTTCTAGCTCCCTATTTTCCGGCGTGGACGAGCGGAGGGCGCTCGCCGGGATGCTCAACTCTTGGACGGGGCGGGGGTCACTGAGAACGTTTAAGGTACGCTCAATGCTGACCGTGCGTCCGTATTGGTCCAAGAGGGAGACCTGGAGCCCTTCCCCCGTCGCCTCACTCCCTAGCGGCACGCTCGTGAGCGCCACCGCTTCATCTTCGGTGTAGAAAACCGGGAGCGGCTCTCCATTAAACGACACGGCGACCTCTTGGACGCCTAAGCTCTCCGGCGGCAAAGCGACGCGCACGCTTACAGGGTCGCCGGGAATCACCGAATCCGTCATCTGAACTTGCGGTTGCAGCTCGGGCAAGCCGAACAGGGTGTAGCTGTAGGTGCTCACGTTGTCCGCCGCGTCCGTCGCAGTGATTTCTAAGGTTGCTTCCCCTGCGACAACGGGCAACTCCAAGTCCACGTTCTGCCCGACCTCTTGCAGCTCTAAGTCGCCGTACGTGACCTTGTAGGTGACGGGTTCGCTCGAGCTGAGCGTTAGCTCCAGCGGTTGCCCCGCCGGAAGTTGCGCCGCCGAGAAGTCTTCGCCCGCTTGTAAGACGAACACTTCGGGCGGCGTCCGGTCGAGCCAGCCCTGCGCCGCCGCGAGCGCAAAAGTCATCGCAATGAGGAGAAGCAGCGCGAGGACGCGGCGGCGGTTTCGCACGGAGAGATTCTTCAGATTGCCAAACGGATTTTTAGCGGTAGACGTGCGCATCACTCGTCGCTTTGGCTCGTTACGAAAGGGAGGTTGCGGTAGACGTGCGAGATATCCAAGCCGTAGCCGTAGACGAACGCATCGTCGATCTCGAAGCCCAAATAATCTACCGGCACCTCGACCATCCTGCGCGACGGTTTAGAGAGGAGCGTCGCCACCTTAACCGAAAGCGGACCACGCCCCGTG
This sequence comes from Trueperaceae bacterium, assembly GCA_965213925.1. Classification (GTDB taxonomy): domain Bacteria; phylum Deinococcota; class Deinococci; order Deinococcales; family Trueperaceae; genus CBDBZX01. The sequence goes on along the minus strand of OZ243927.1, from coordinate 1,151,856 downwards.
AGGTAGTTTAGGAGGTACCGCATGGTGAGTCCCGTGTCTACGATGTCTTCGACTAAGAGCACGTGCTTATTTTTAAGCGACTGCTCCAAGTCTTTGATGAGCCGCACTTCGCCCGACGTTTCGGTGCGAGAGCCGTACGACGACACCGACAAGAAATCCATCGTGAGGGGCGCGTCGATCGCCCTGACCAAATCCGCCATGAAGATAAACGCGCCGTTCAACACGCAGATGAGGTGGAGCGGTTTGCCCTTATAATCTTCGGTGATTTTCGCGCCGAGTTCGTCTATGCGCGCCGCAATCTCCCTTTGGCTCAGTTGGACGCTGCCCTCGCCGCGCTCAAAAATTGTGTCAGTCATGGAGTTCACTTCGTCCCACCTCTCGGCTTCCCTCCTGACGTTTTAACGGGCTTACGGTTCGACTTGTCATGGTTCCAAGTATAGCCGAGCCGCGCAAGGTCTTTCGCCTCCAAAAGACGATACTCGCCGCTTTTTAGACCTTCCAAGCGCAAACCGCCGATACGTGTACGTTTTAAGCGCGTGACGCGGAGCCGAAACGCCGCGAGCATCCGCCGCACCTGGTGGTTGCGCCCTTCACCCAAAACGAGGACGCAGCCGCCCTCAGCGCGGTGGGCGCGGATGGCTTTAGCGGGTCCGTCCTCGAGTGCGACGCCCCCCTCAAGCCGCCGCAACACCTCACTTGGCACAAGTTTGTCGCACCACACGCGGTACTCCTTTTCGTGCTCATAACGAGGATGGGTGAGCTGCAAGGTCAAGTCGCCGTCCGTAGTGAGGAGCAAGAGCCCTTCAGACTCCAAGTCTAAACGCCCCACCGGATGCAATCCGGGGGCACCGGGCAAGAAGTCCATCACCGTTTTACGCCCTCTATCGTCCGAAACCGAGGAGAGGACACCAGCGGGTTTGTAAAAGGCGTAGGTCACGTTGTCCTTAGCTTTTTTCCGCCCGACAAGCTCGCCCGACACGCGCACCTCATCACTCGGGGACACGCGCATCCCGAGTTCGGCGCGTTGCCCATTCACCGTCACCTCGCCCGCCGTGATGAGGTCTTCGGACTTGCGGCGGCTCGCCACGCCCGCTTGGGCTAATACTTTTTGTAACCGCTCGCCCTTATTCGTGTTTGTGCCCTGCATCCATTCACCGCCTAATTAACTTCTATACCTAACTACAGGTAAAGCGCCCCTTCACCGACCAAAACGGCTGAGCCGCCCACGTAGACCTCGACGCCTTCTTCATCCCGCTTGAGCGTCACTAATACCTCGCTCGGCCTGCCCATTTCTACCCCCTGATGGCTTACGAACGAGGCTCGGTCTTCTGAAAAACGAAGCTGCTCATGTTCGGCTAGATACCAGCCGAGCGGTCCGTGAGCGCTGCCCGTCGCGGGGTCTTCAGACACGCCCACCGCCGCACCGAACATCCGGCAGCGCACATCCACACCGCGCACCTCGCTGGTGAAAACAAACGCGCCAACGCTCTCCTGACCATTTAACGCTCGCTCTAACGCTAGAGAGTTGAGCTTGATATTCGCGAGCGCGTCTAAAGAGGTCACGGGAACGATGAGAAAAGGGTTCCCTGCGCTGACAATCTGCGCAGGCAAGTCTGAGAAGTCGTCCTTGTCCAGCCCTAACGCCTCTGCAAATTGGTTCGAATCCCCGCACGTCTTTACCAGCTCCGGCGTCCCTTGATTCATCCACACACGCTTCAGTTTGTCGCCGCTCCGCTCTAAGCCCATGCGGGCAACGCCGGCTTTAAGCTCGAGCGTCACCATCACCTCGTCCGTAATACGCCCGAGCTGATGCAGCGCGTACACACTTCCCACGCTTGGGTGCCCCGCCACCGGCAGTTCGCGCGTCGGCGTAAAGTACCGCGCCCTGGCGCTCGCCTTTTTCGAAGGGAGCAAAAAGCTCGTCTCGGAGAGGTTAAACTCTTTGGCGATTCCTTGCATCTGCGCGTCCGTCAATATAGCGGCGTCCGGCACGACGGCGAGCGGGTTGCCCGCTAACGCTTTTTTGGTAAACACGTCCCAGAGTTGGTAGGCGAGTTGCATGAAAGCAGTGTACCGCGCGGCAGCTTAGAACAGGTTGAAAGCGGGTTCAGATGTTGAGAGTTGAAAGCAACGAGCAATGAGTCTAAAGGGTTTCACTCATTGCTCGTTGCTCGGTACTCATTGCTAACACAATTGCTCGACACTCAATGCTAATACCCCTTAGCGCTTCTTACGGCTCCGGGACGAAATAGCCGTGGCGTCTAACTCGAGGCTCTTCGTCTCATCGTCGTACTGATAGGTAGGGACGCCTGCCGCTTGAATACGCTCCGCCAAATCCTCATCCTTGACCACGGCGTAGTTTTTGCCCTTCACGCTGAGCGCTTGCACCTTGCCATCAATCGCTGCCCACTTCCACAGCTCCATGAGACTCGGGTCTTTGAGCAAGACGTTGCCTGTGACCTCTTTAGCGTCGAACGCGGGATAGACCATAGCGCAGTTTACGCTTAAACGGTGGCATTTTTAGCGCTCACGACTTCAGAAGGATAGCGGGAATTTCGTAACGCGGACCCGTAAGCGGCAAATAAACACTTACAGTTGTCCCCTCGCCGAGTTCTGACTCGACGGTCATCTCGCCCCCTAGCGCCGACACGTACTCGTCTGTGCCGACGAGCCCGAAGTGGTCTTCGCGGGCCAGTGCACCGTAGGAGTTAGGAACTTCGAAGCCACGTCCGTTATCTCGAATTTGTAACTCGGCTTCATTCGCATCGTCGTCAAAAGAGAGTGTTACGCGGATCTTCGAGGCCTCAGCGTGCGTGGCGGCGTTGCGAAGTGCCTCTTGGGTGGCGCGGAATAAGCAGAGCGAGAGCTGCTGCGCGGTCTTGTCGTCTTTAGGTAAATAGCCGTTGCTTTCGGCTAGCTCGAGCACGATCTCCGGCACATGGTCGCGCCCCTCCTCGGCAAAGTTTTCCACATAGTTCCTTATCGCCGCGCTAAGACCGAGTTCGGCGAGCCCGGCAGGGCGCAGCCCGCGAATCAAGCCGCGCAGTTGCTTTGATACCGCGAGCACCTCTTGTTGGTAGCCCTTAAACGTCTCAGCGAAGCCCGTACCGCACGTCTTACACGTTTTAGCCTCTTTACTCTCTTGCGCCAACTTATACGAGAGCCCGATGAGCCCCTGCACCGCGTCGTCGTGGAGTTCGCGGGCTAACGACAAACGCTCGCGCTCGCGCATCTGGGCGAGCCGGAGGCGGGCCTGCTCGAGCTGCGACTGCACCTCTCTAAGCTCGGTGATGTCCGAGAAGGCGAAAACCGCGCAATCTTCATTGTCCAAGTCGATAGGCTTCGCCGACATGATCACACGCTTTTTATCACCGGATTTCGTCTCGAGGTTCATCTCGGTCTGCCGAATTGCCCTGCCCTGCCGCAACTCGGTGAGCACCCGCTCGAATTCAGACGTTGTGTCGTAAGGCTGCACCTCGTAAAACGTACGCTCTAATAAATCCGCTTTCTCATATCCTAGAACGTCTAAAAACCCCTCGTTCACTGCCACGTGCTGCACGTTGCCGAGCCGCACAATGACTGACGGAGCGGGCGTCGTCTCAAATACGACAGAAAAACGTTCTTCAGCTTTTGCCTGCGTCGCCCTCGCTTCACTTTTACCGTTTCGCTCTGCCATATGTCGCGTCCTCGTGCTTAGTGTAGATTGCTGTCACCATTTGATAGGTTCATTATCTCATGAAGTGCTCTGTGCTGACAAGGGAAAAGAGCATTTCAGCCTATCAGCTAGTCAGCGCGTCAGGAAAATTCTGCAATTTGGTAGGCTGTTGAAACATTTTTTCTGAGATAAAACAGCCTCATCTCAACCAGTTTTCCGTTCAACCTCGAGCCTCACCACGCCTTTACGTCCACCTCAGCTTGTGATAGACTCACTTTTGGTTTTGTGCCGCGCAGACCCCCGACCATCCTGCTCGAGCACAACGAGTAGCACAACCTAATCCCATGCAATTTCCTGTTTGCTCCGTTTGGTAGGACGCGGCAAACCTCGGTAAGTAGAAACCAGCAAGTAGAAACCAGTTAGAGGACGTGAACTGTGAAGACGTATTTCCCTAAAACCCCCGGCAGTGACTGGGTGGTCGTAGACGCCGAAGGGCAGACGGTGGGGCGCATCGCCACCCAAATCGCTAGCCTGCTGCGCGGCAAGCACAAACCCGACTTTACCCCGAACCAGCTCTGCGGCGACTTCGTCGTGGTCATCAACGCCGATAAGGTGATCTTTACGGGCAAAAAGATGGACCAGAAGGTCTACACCCGCTACAGCGGCTATCAGGGCGGCTTAAAAGTCACCAACGCCCGCACCGTCTTGAACCGCCACCCCGAGCGCATCATTGAGCACGCCGTCTGGGGGATGCTCCCCAAGACCCGCTTAGGACGTAAGATGATCCGCCGCCTCAAGGTCTACCCCGGCACGGCGCATCCGCATAGCGCGCAGCAGCCTAGAGAGATGGAGCTTCGCTAATGGCACTCGAACAGTATTACGGCACAGGTCGCCGCAAAACGTCCGTCGCCCGCGTGTTTTTGCGCCCCGGACAGGGACGCATCATCGTGAACGGCAAGGACTTCCAGACCTACTTTCGCGGTATCTTTGTGGGCGTGCAAGCTTTAGAGCCTCTCAAAGTCACCGGCACCGCTGGACGCTACGACGCGCTCATCACCGTCAAGGGTGGCGGTCCGAGCGGTCAAGCTGACGCGATTAAATTGGGCGTCGCCCGCGCTTTAGTCAAAGTCAACCCGGACTTTCGCGCCAAGCTCAAGCCCGGCGGCTATCTGACGCGCGACGCACGCGAGGTCGAGCGCAAGAAGTACGGTCTGCGCAAGGCACGCCGCGCCCCGCAGTACAGCAAGCGCTAAAACACAAGTTCAAAGTTATTAGGACTGAGGGAAAAGAGGTTGTACGTTTCCCTCAGTTCTTTTCTTTTTGAGGTTGGGACATACGTACAGGCTTCTTAGGCGAAAAGGCTGTATTATCTCGTTGGTATAGGGCTCGAGCCATAACCTCTTTAGCGTGCTCGAGCCCCAATCTTGACCTTCTGTGACATACGTCAGTTATATCTCACGTAGCTTATCTATCTTCTAAGGACCTCTCTATGACCACATTCCAAGCCATCATCTTAGGCATCGTCCAAGGGCTCACCGAGTTCTTGCCGATTTCCAGCAGCGCCCACCTCCGCATCGTCCCCGCGCTCTTAGGCTGGGACGACCCCGGCGCAGCCTTCACTGCCGTCACGCAAATCGGTACCGAAGCCGCCGTGATCATCTTTTTCTGGCGCGATATCTGGCGCATCGGCAAGACGTGGATTCAGGCGCTCTATACGCCCGAGCTGCGCGGCACGATAGACGCCCGCATGGGCTGGTACGTGATTTTAGGGACCTTTCCGATCGCGATTTTAGGGCTTTTGTTTGAAGACCAGATCGATACGGTAGCGCGGGACTTGCGGCTCATCTCCACTACGCTTATCGTGCTAGGTATCGTGCTCTGGATTGCCGATAGGCAGGCGCGTACCGAGAAGTCGCTGGATAACCTCAATCTCTTCGACGGTCTCGTGTACGGTTTTGCGCAGGCGCTGGCGCTCATCCCCGGCGTGTCGCGCTCGGGGGCGACGATTAGCGCGGGGCTCTTTTTAGGCTACGAGCGGGCGGCGGCGGCGCGATATGCGTTTCTTCTGGCGATTCCGGCAGTGGTGGCGTCAGGGCTCTATAAGCTCCCGGATGCGCTCGCGGGCGACGGACCTGGTTGGGCGCTCACGCTCACCTCGACGGTGCTCGCCTTTATCTTCGGCTACGCCTCGATTGCATGGCTGTTACGCTACGTCAGCACGAACTCGTATCTACCCTTTGTGATTTACCGCATCGGGTTAGGAACGCTCGTTGCACTGCTACTCGCGTTTGGAGTGCTCGAGCCCAGAGACGCCCCTGCTATAGAAGAGATAACGAACGTGACAACACAAGAGGTCAACCGCTGAGACTTTAGTTGAAAGAGAAAAGGACTGAGGACTGAGAGAAAAGAGAAAAACCTCAGTCCTCAGTCCTTTTCTCTCAGTCCTTCCTCAACTACGCTAAAACAACAAAGGTAATTTTTTAGCTGAGCTAGACTAGGGTTTAATTGGCTTGTGTCTAAAGTTACACCAACGTTGTAAACGAAGCAGGCAACGCAGCGAATGAACCATCCTCAGGAGGTCTCTCCATGTCCGTTAAAACCCGCATCGCGCCCTCACCTACCGGCGACCCGCACGTCGGCACGGCTTACGTGGGGCTTTTCAATTATGTTTTCACCAAGCAGCAGGGCGGCAGCTTTATTTTGCGCATCGAAGACACCGACCAGGCGCGCTACAACGAGACGAGCGAGCGCCGTATTTTAGAGATGATGGGGTGGCTCGGGCTGAACCCTGACGAAGGTCCCCACGCAGGCGGACCCAGTGAGCCGTACCGCCAGAGCGAGCGCAAGGATATCTATAAGAAATACGCGGATGAACTTTTAGAGAAGGGCGCACTCTACCGCGCGTTTGAAACATCTGAGGAACTGGCAAGCATCCGCGAAGCCAAAGGTGGCTATGACGGGCGAGCGAGGGATATTCCTAAAGAGGAGTCTGATAAGCGAGCTGCCGACGGTGAGCCGTTTGTCCTCCGTCTGAAAACGCCCGATGAGGGCGAAACGAGCTTTCATGACGAACTGCGCGGCGTCGTGCGCGTGCCGAACAGCGAGCTGCGCGACGCGGTGATGGTGAAAAGCGACGGCTTCCCGACCTATCACTTTGCCGTCGTGGTGGACGACCACCTCATGGGCGTGACACACGTCGTTCGCGGTGAGGACTGGGTTGTCAGTACGCCGCTTCACGTCACACTCTACGAGGCGTTCGGCTGGGACGCGCCCAAGTTCGCGCATCTACCGCTTCTGCGTAACGCGGACAAGACGCGGCTCAGCAAGCGGAAAAACGACACGAGCGTAGACTCGTACCGCGAGCAAGGTATCTTGCCCGAGGCTCTCTTAAATTATCTCGGCACAATGGGCTGGAGTATGCCCGACGGACGCGAGTTCTTCGACTTAGAGGACATGACAGACAATTTCTCTTTCAAGCGCGTTTCACTAGGCGGACCTGTCTTCGACCTCAAGAAGTTGCGCTTTTTCAACGCGAAGTATTTGCGCGATATCTTGAGCTTAGAAGAGGTTGCGGAGCGTGTAGAGCCGCTTTTGAAAGAAAAGGGACTCTCTTGGGATGACGAAGATTACCTCTTGGACGTCATCGATGTGTTACGCCCGAGGGCTGAAACGCTGAGGGATTTTGTCACGCACGACTACTTCTTCCGCGACGACTTTACCTATTCACCCGACGCGAAGAAGAAAATCGCAGGCGGACAGACCTACTTGCAGGATATGGAGGGCGAATTCGCCCGGCTGGACTCGTACGATGTAGACTCGGTGGACGATGCGATTCGTGACTACGTGCAGTCGCAGAGTGTGGGAATGGGCAAAGTCATGCAACCGCTTAGAGCAGCGCTCACGGGCAAAACGAACGCGCCAAGCGTGACGGATTTGGTCTCGGTGTTAGGACGCCAGCGCGTGATGGCGCGCATCGGGCGAGCGCTGACGACGGTCACAGATGACCTGCCCGACGATAAACCGGAGAAACCGCAAAAGGATGAAAAAAAGGATAAGAAGAACCGGAGAGACAGCGATAGCGAGAAAGGGAACGAGGCAGCTTAATGGCGTGGTTTGACAGGCTTAGACAGGGACTCAACAAAACGCGGGACGTGCTCACCACCGACGTGCGCGACCTCAGCCGTAGTTGGGAGATGGAGTGGGACGACCTGGAGTTCGCCCTCATCGGTGCGGATACAGGGGCGCGGATCGCCGCCGAAGTCGTCGAAGAGGCGAAGCGCGAGCGCGAGCGCGGCTCGACCTTTAAGGAAGCGTTAGAAAAAGCGCTCATGGACCAGTTGGAGCCCGACCAGATGCGCCAAAAACTGCGCCGCGTCGGATTCAACTTAGATGTTACTCGTAACATCGTCGAGGTGAAGAGTAAAGTCGTGATGGTAGTGGGCGTCAACGGCGTCGGCAAAACCACGACCATCGCCAAGCTCGGTCAGTACTACCAGAATAGCGGCAAAAAGGTCATGTTCGCCGCAGGCGACACCTTCCGCGCCGCCGCCACCGCGCAGCTTTCCGTGTGGGGAGACCGTCTAAATATCCCCACCGTCACCGGACCGGACGGCTCCGACCCCGGCGCAGTCGCCTTCGACGGGGCGCAGCAGCGCCGCGCTAAGGGGTACGATCTCTTGTTCGTAGACACCGCCGGACGCCTCCACACGAAGCACAACCTGATGGAGGAGCTTAAAAAGGTCAAGCGCGTCATCGGCAAAGCGGACCCCGATGAACCCAAAGAGGTGTGGCTCGTTTTAGACGCGGTAACGGGACAAAACGGACTCGCGCAGGCGAAGAAGTTTCACGAAGCGGTCGGGGTGACGGGCGTGATTGTGACGAAGCTGGACGGAACCGCTAAGGGCGGAATTCTCTTACCAATCGCCAAGGAGCTAGAGTTACCTATTAAATTCATCGGCGTAGGCGAAAGCGCGGCGGACTTGCAGCCTTATGACGCGGCGGCGTACGTGCAGGCGCTACTCGATATTCCGCAGGCGGCGAAGGCGTAGATACACGGTGCCACCATTGCCTAAGCAACTCCTGTGAAAGTTGTAGAGTCTTTTACTCGCTCGAAACGCGGCTCTGATGACGGTGGCGATGACCGCATTGTCGTAACTGACCATTTTGCCGCGGTGCTTGATGGTGCGACCTCGAGCTTCGAAGTCGCAGGAATCTCGTCAGGAAGGTTCGCAGCTAATGTCGGAGCAAAGACGATTGCAAATCTACCTAAAGAGGTGTCTCTTGAAGACGCAGTTGAACGTTTAAGCGCCGCTCTCGCAAGAGAGTTTGAGCAGAATAATTCACATAGAGCAACACGAAAGCCATCTTTCGCGGTGGTGCTCTATTCGTTTCACCGACAAGAGATTTGGAGGGTTGCAGACTGTCAGTATCTTATCGACGGTAAAGGAGAAAATAGCGGTATTCAAGTCGATGAAATTACTGCGCGGACACGCGCACTCATTACGCGGGGACTCCTTGTACGCGGTCATAGCGTCGAAGAGTTGCGCCGTACTGATCCTGGAAATGAGGCGCTAGCACCTCTTTTCAAAAGTCAATTTGCACTCATCAATCATTCTACAGACCCGCTCGCGTATGGAGTCATCAACGGAAACCCCGTCCCCAAGCGTTTTCTCGAGGTCATACCCGTGCCCACTGATGCCTCCTCAGTTGTTTTAGCAAGTGACGGTTATCCGGTTCTTCTGCCAACTCTCGCTGAAAGTGAAGCGTCCCTTGCGACCATCCGAGAGCAAGACCCTCTTCTTATCGAGACACATCTCTCTAACCGAGGAATTGCACCTGAGCAAGAGTGGTACGACGATAGAACTTACTTGCGACTTCAACTTAATCCTATTGTCGAGTGAATTTAGTGTCTTTGAACCGTTCTCAGCTCACAAGATACCCGTATAGGTTTATAGCCTTGCATTCTGTAGCATCTTCATGTACGAGCTAGCTTTTATCTTTTGGCGGCGCGTTGCTACCGAAGAGGTCAACATCGGCAACTCGGTTACTCTCGCCAACTCTCAAGTCCCCTTACTCCTCAGCAACGCGGCGTGGTTTCCAGGAGCAGACGATGTTCAAGAGATTGCTGCTTGGTACATAGAAAAAGGCATTGTCCCTGCACTCATTCTGCCGACGGTCCGAGATGAAGCGTTTGATGGGGTGCTAAAAGAGAGTGAGTTTACCCTCGAGCAAGCCTTCACCTTCCGCGAAGTAGAAGAGCCTCTCCAACGTAACGACCTCTTGACCGAGCAAGTGAGTTGGGCGCAAGGGCGCATTTTGGGTGAGCATTTAGCCGAGCATTACGGTTTTCCTACTTACGGCGTACAGCTCGGCGCAGCCATTACAGCCGCCATGCAGCGCTCGCCCGACATCGTCAGCTTTGCCGCTTATAGCGCAGATGAGGTTGCGGGCGCACTCGTCGCTTTCGAGCAGGGCGGGTTACTAAGCGCGATGATGGGCTCTGGCGCTTTGGAAACGAGACTTTATCAAGAAGCAGTGAGTCGCGACCTTAGGGCGTTCGTCTTCGAGCCTCTTCCTGTAGGGGTAACGGTCAAGGGTGAGGCGGGCCTCGAGCGCTGGAGCGTCCGTTAGTGCGGTAGCGTATCCGAATGACCCTACTTATCACCGCAACCGAAATGGAAGGAAGACCTTTAAGAGAAGCGCTAGAAGAGGTCCGCGAACTTGACTTTCCGTTAGGTCAGCTCTACTCGGGAAGCGTCAACGCTCAAGAGGTTCGCTTGGCGCATCTGGGCGTGGCTAAGGTCAACACGGCGGCGGGTTTAGCGCTCGCCGTCCACACTCTGCAACCAGAGCGCGTGATTCAGTTCGGTATAGGGGGGGCGTACGTCGGCTCGTTTTTGAGCGTTGGGATGGTCGCGGTAGCGGCGCGAGAAGTTCACATTGACACGGGCGTCGTAACGGACAAAGGCTGGTTGGGGATGGAAGAGGTTGGCTTTCCTCTTTTAGACCATCACTACAACGTCTTTCCAACGGACGAGGGGTTGACCGAGGCTTTGGAGAGAATCACAGGCGCGGTGCCGGGCGTTTTTGGCACCTCCGAAACGGTTACAGGAAGGTTCGGCGGAGCCGAAACTCTGCGAGAGCGTTTCGACCTCTCGGTGGAGTCGATGGAGGGGGCAGCGGCGGCGCAGGTTTGTTTGGCACTCGGCGTGCCCTTCGCGGAGCTTCGCGGGGTCAGCAACATCGTCGGGGAGCGCGACAAACGCGCTTGGAACGTGCCTCTAGCGGTGCGCGCCGTAAACGAGGCGCTGCTTAGCTTTTTGAAGTCTCGAGCCGCTCATAACCTATAGCCATTCGTCCGACGCAATCACCTCTAAAAACGCCTCGACGACCTCTTCGGCGTAGTGCTTACCCGCAAGTCGGTTGATGCGCTCAATCGCAGCGTTTCTAGGTAGCGCGTCGCGGTAGGGTCTGTCGGTGGTCATCGCGTCGAAGGCGTCGGTGATGGCGACGATATGCGCCTCGAGTAAAATTTCGCTCCCCCGGAGTCCGTAAGGATAGCCCGAGCCGTCGGGCCGCTCGTGGTGCTGCTCGACGATAGGTCCAGCCTCGGCGATGAGGGTATCCTCTAGCATCTCGCGCCCGAACGTGGGGTGCTGCCTGATGAGCCGCCACTCGGACGGGGTGAGCGGGCTGGGTTTTTGCAAAATCTCGACGGGCACCCTGACTTTGCCTACGTCGTGCAAAAACGCCGCTACGTCTAGGAGGTAGAGCCGCTCTTGCGGCAACCCGAGCTGCTTGCCCACCGCCAGCGCCAGACGCTGCAAACGGTGGCAGTGCTCGGCGGTGTAGCCGTCTTTTTTCTCGATGGAAACCGCTAGATTCATCAGTTCGCGGAGCGTCTGCGAGACGCTCCAGAAGGTGGGGACGCTCGAGACATACAGAAGCCGCGTCGACGCTTCCGCCCGCAGGGTGAGGAGCGTGTCAGGCGTGCGGCTCAGCAAGCAGTCACCGACGACCAGGCGCACGTTTGCGCCGACGAGCACCCCTTTAAGCATGTAGTAGCTTTCTTGCACCCCCTCGCGGGGCGCAACCGTGAGCGTCTCGCCGCGCCGCAACGACAACTCGTGCAGCTCGACGCCGCCCGGCTGCGTCACTAAAAGACGCCGCTGCAACGCGCCCTCACTGATCGTCTCGATGCCGCTGTCATGCTGAATAAGCTCGAAGCCTCTGGGCAGCCGCTCGCTCGTCTTATTTGACTCAGACTCTATGACTCGGTGCTCCTTTGCGTAACTATAACAGGTACCGAAATGAGGTTTTGCACGAACGTCATCTCCTTTTGTTGCGCGACCACGCCTTGAAACTGCCCTTTGCGAACAAGACGTAGACAAAAATTCTCTCCCTACGACCTCTTGAGATTTAGAAAATGTTACGTGGGCAGTATAATATCTCACAACTCAGCCGTGCAATATCTTACAAAAGAGAATGGTGAGCCACATTTTGTGTATAGTATTCCATATGTGGCTCTCAAAAAGGTTGGCGCAACTGAAAGGTGCACGCACGGTCATCTTACCGCACCGCCCTGACTTAGGCGTTCAGCGACTCTTTAGCGAGTTCAAAAAAGAAGCGAAACCGCTTATGGTCCTGGAACTCGACGAAGCCGACGCTTGTGACGCGCAGGCGCAAGCGCTCAAATTTTCCGAGGCGGTTTCCACCGCGCTGGACGTGCCCCTCGTCGCGCCGGGGTTGCCCGTCGCTGCGGGGCTCAGGATTCTAGCGGCGTTCGCTGAAGTTTACGGCAGACCTACCTATTTACTTTTCGGCGCTGAACACGCGCCGGAGCTTATCGATCTGCTCAGGGGGTCAGACGCAGAGCGCCTCGTTCTCGTCTCTAAAGTGCCGCTCGAGGTTCCCAAAGCGGTCTATTTAGATGAAGCTGCGCTCCAGCTCACCGAAGAGGAGGCGTGCGCGCTCGCGGGCGGGATGCTCAGCCGCGAAGAGGTCAGCGCGCTGCTTGAAGAGGCGGATTACGCCTACGAAACGTTTAACCTCGCCCTGCACGACAAGGTAGGGCTGCCCTCGCCGCTCATGCCTACCCTGTGGGGACCCAAACTCCCTCCGGGCACGGAAATCGCGGTGCCGCCATCCGAGTTGCTCGAGGTGCTCGTCGAGCGCGAGGAGTGGGGGCGCGCCCTCGCGCTCGTGGTGCGGCACCTGCCCGAACGGGTGTCGACCGTTCTTTCAGAGGCGGGACCGCACTTCATCAACGAGGGGCTGCACGGTCGGCTCTGGCACTACCTCGACCTTCTACCCGCCGACTACGAAGACGACACCGTGTTCTTCTGGAAGCTTTCCGCGGGCATTCGGCTCAACCGCTACGAGGAACTCCAAGAGCGCATCCAAAACTACCTTCAGCGCCACGAAGCGCCCGAGTTAAGAGCGCTCTACGCGGTTATTTTCCTCACCCACGAAGAAGCGCGCGCTGAGGTGCAGCGGGCTGCGCTGCTAGAGACGCCCTTTACGCTCCATATGCAGGGGTTCTTTGAGAGGGACACTGCGAAAGGTATCGGCTTTCTTAAACGGGCGGTGCGGCTTGCCGAGCGCAAAGGGCGAGACGACGACGCCGTGCGTAGCGCAGGTACGCTTGCGGTAAGGCTCATAGACGCCGGTCACTACCGCGAAGCGCTCCACTGGGGCGGCTGGAGCCTAGACCTCTTCGAAAAGAGCGGGATGAAAGACATCTCGCGTAAGCTCCTGCTCATCAACGACTATGCGTTTGCGCGCATTCTTTCAGGTGAGATAAGCGGGTTGGGTAGTTTGCTGAGCGAGAGCGAGCGTACTGTCGCAGGTATTTTCGACCAGTGCGCGGAATCGCTCAGAGAGACTCTAGGCGACTACTACGTCGCTACTGGAGAGGTCACGAAAGCCCTACCCCTCTATCGCCTCGCTTATGAAGGCGCGCCGCGCGAGGACCTAGGGCGAAACGGGCTTCCTCTCGTCAAGGCATTGTTGGACTTAGAAGCGTACGAAGAGGCGGTCCAGATAGCAGAACGTATCTATCACCTGACCGAAGACCTAGCGCCTATCTATCATCAGCCCGCCGTGCTCGCGCAAGGCATGGTTTTATGCTTCACAGCTCCGCATAAAGGTATCAAGGTTTTAGGAAAGCTTTTAGAGGATATACAGCTCCCTGCTTACCTAGAGGCTCGAGCGAGGCTCTACAGAGCCTACGCGCTTATGGAGCTTAACGACGAAGCGGCGGCGCGGTCTCAGCTCACCCACGCATCGCTGAGCGATTTAGCCGAGAGCGGCCTCAGATGCTTGTCCGGCCCCGAAGTGCACTTTCGCAACCTCTGGGATACAGTCTTGGGCGAGGTCACCCTGGAGCTTCGCTTTTTAGGGCACCGAGACGTGTGGTTAGAGGGGAAACGGCTGGACCTTCCGCTACAGTCGCTCGAGCTTTTAGCGATTCTAGCGCAGCACCCGATGGGCGTCAGTTCGGAGAAGCTCGCGCTCGAACTCTACGGCGAAACGGGTAGTACGAACGCGCTCTACGTTGCGATCAAAAAGCTGCGCGGGTGGATTCCCGTGTCGAACCCACCTTACCGGCTCGAGTACGACGTCCGCGCTGACTTTCTCGAGTTCGGCAAGTTTTCACTCAGCGGAAAGCTCAAAGAGGCGATGGCGCTCTATAAAGGTCCACTTTTAGAGGAGGCGCAAGCGCCCGCGCTCGAGCGTCTGCGCGAACACCTCGAGGCGCAGATGTACGAAGCGATGCTCGCGTCAAACGACGTAGATGCGCTGAGCGCCTACAGCGAATATATGGCTGACGACCTCGCTGTCTGGGAGCGACTTCTGCAGGCTCTCCCGCCAGGCGATCCGCGTACGCTTCTAGCGCGTACCAAGGCTAAGGCGTTAGCCCTCGAGTATAATTAAGTCAACGAACGCCTATTCGTATGTACGCAAAAATTGAGTTACGTCTTTAACGGCTCTTGCGTTACTGCATACACAAAACGCGTTATACGGATTCCGTTTAATTCCCTATCACCGAGAAAAGCGTTCGATGATAGTCCATACAATCCATCCGTATATCCGTTCCTGCTCGCATCCGCTCGGATTGATAAAGAATCAATCGGAATTGGTATTACACCACCATAAAAAGAGCCCGGTCACGTGGGACCGGGCTGGACTTTTAGCGGATTTATCGGCTTGTCGTTTGATTTGTACTCGCGCCGAAGGTAACTCTGCTCGGTCCCGCCAGCGCAACACTGCTGAAAAATAACCCCACCGTCACTGTAGCAATTAAAACTTTACGCATGACATCCTCCCAGATGTGAATTATGTTTCCGACCTCTTCGGAAAGCTTTCTTAAAATCTAGTTTAATGAAGACGTCTTAATTTAGCCTTAGCGACCTTGCTAAGGCGCTGCTAAGAAAAACTGAGCGGTTTATACTTTCGTCCTTTGCGGCGTCTTAGCAGCGCTGCTAAGACGCCGCAAAGTTGAGTATCCCTATACTATAACTGTAATCAGGAGGTATTTATGAACCAGCCAAAGGTTTACTTGGACGAATTTCCGGTCAACGAAAAAGGGCTTTTGCTCGTCAACGACTTAGCCCTTATCGAAGCGTTGCGCCGCCGCGCCAAGCAACAAAGGGCAGTTAAAGAAGTGCGCGCCGACGAGCCGTCACTGAGCGCCAAGCCTTCGTAAGTTTCGCAGGCGCTAGCGTAGAGGTTTTGCAGCCGTACGCTCGCCTTTCGTTTCATCCTGACACACCGCTGTCACGTCCCCACGGCACAACCCGCAACTGCAAAACAGTCAGTTGCTGACACTTCATCGGCTCAACTAACCGCGCTTCACGCCTGCTGACTACCCCAGGCTCGGATGCAGGCTCAAGGTGAAGGGTCGGGGCTTTCTGATGGACAGTTATCTTTTTCAGCGCTCGTATTTTCTTTCTCTTCAGGCGCAAGGATGTAATACGCAATATTGACCGAGAGCAAAATGAAGGAGAAGAGCCAGAGCGTCGTCGCGACAACAGCGACGACCGTGAGCATCGGGGAGAACGTCATCTCGCTCGAGAGCCCCGCAGCGAACACCGTGATGATGCCGGCTAGCGCGCCCACGTGAATGACGCTGAGCCCTATCACGACGGCGCGTTTTTCTTTTTTGCCCTCTCCTAGCTCGAGCATCCCCATAGCGCACCCTCCCACTAGTTTAACCGCTCAGACCTAACTGAGCAGGGTCCAATACATAGCCTTCGCGAATCGCAGCCGAGAGCACTATGCTACCATCAGGGATGAAACGCACGACACTTTACGACCTGCACATCGAACACGGCGCACGCATGGTGGACTTCGCGGGCTGGGAGATGCCTATCCAGTACGCTACAGGCATCAACCAGGAACATCTCGCGGTGCGTGAAGGCACGGGTCTTTTCGACGTGAGCCACATGGGGGAGATTCGCGTTACGGGCGCGGCGGCTACGGATTTTCTAAGCTACGCGACGCTCAATAATCCCGCCAAGCTCACACCCGGCAGAGCGCAATACTCCATGCTCCCGAACGACCAGGGCGGGCTAATCGATGACCTCTACATCTACTGCGAAGGGGAGAACGAGTACCTGATCGTCTGCAACGCCTCGAACGTAGACGAAGTCGTTCCCCACTTAGAGCAGCTCACCGGAGCGTACGACGCCAACGTCGCAAACGAGTCTGAGCGCTGGGGGCTCATGGCGCTGCAAGGTCCGGGCGCGGCGCTCATGATGAGCCGCCTGACCTTTGAAGACATCACGAGTTTCAAGAAAAACCGCACGCTTAAGACGACCCTGGCAGACAAAGAGGTGAGGCTCGCCCGCACGGGCTACACGGGCGAAGACGGCTTCGAAATCTTCTGCGAGGCGGAGGACGCGCCGCAGGTGTGGCGGGCGCTGACCGAAGAGGGTGCGACGCCTTGCGGTCTGGGCGCGCGCGACACCCTCCGGCTCGAGGCGGGCTTTCCCTTATTCGGTCATGAATTCACCGCAGCGACCAACCCGCTCTGCTCCCCTTACGCCTGGGTCGTCAAAGACAAGCCCTTCTATGGACGAGAGTCGATGTGGAACCCCGCGTGTGAGCGCAAGCTCGTCGGTTTGCGGCTGCGCCAGCGCGGTGTGGCGCGGCAGGGCTATCACGTGCTTCATGAGGACAGCGTCGTAGGCGAGGTCACCTCCGGTACGATCTCGCCGCTGACCAGGGAGGGCGTCGCGATGGCTTGGGTGGATACGGCGTTGAGCGAACTCGGCACCGCGTTAGCGGTCGAGATACGCGGTCAAGGCGTCCACGCGGACGTCGTCAAACCGCGCTTTTATCCCTAAACTTTTTTATCAGGCTTATTGAGTCCCATCTCCGAGAGCGCTACCGTGGAGCACAAAATCTCACAAATACGCCCTTATTACTGCGCCTTTGTCCGCTAAGCCTTAGAATCAGAAAGTAGATTATTTTCCGTAAAGCAATGATGACGCAAACCGCAACGCGCCCCAGCCGCAAACTCATCGTACCGGAACACGTATTGGCGTAAGCAAGTGGAAGCAAGTGAAGGAGTGAGCATGGAAACCCCCAAAGACTTAAAGTACAGCGCAACCCATGAGTGGTCGAAAGTAGAGGGCGACACCGTCACGGTCGGCATCACCGACTTCGCGCAAGACCAGCTAGGCGACGTGGTGTTCGTGGAGTTGCCCGAGGAGGGCAAGACGTTTAGCGCAGGCGACCCAGTGGCCGTCGTCGAATCCGTCAAGACCGCCTCAGACATCTACGCGCCCGTCTCCGGTGAGGTCGTCGAGGTGAATGGGGGACTCGAGGACGCCCCCGAAAAGCTCAACGAATCGCCCTACGAAGGCGGCTGGCTCTTCAAACTGCGCATGTCGGACGAGAGCGAAACCGGGAGCCTTTTAAGCGCCGAAGACTACGAAGCGTCGGCGGAAGAGGACTAGCGATGAACTATATCCCCCATACGCAAGAGGACATCGAACGCGCCCTGCAAGCCATCGGTGTAGCCAGCGTGGACGACCTCTTCGCAGACATCCCCGCCGAACTGCAGCATCCTGACGTCGACCTACCCGCAGGTTTAGATGAGGTTTCACTCCTTCGTCACCTCGGCGACCTTGCCGCTAAAAACAAGGCGGACGGCCCCACCTTCTTGGGCGGCGGTCCCCAGGCGCACTTCATCCCCTCAGTCACGCCGCACCTCGCCATGCAGAGCGAGTTCGTCACTTCGTACACGCCCTACCAAGCGGAGGTGGCGCAAGGACTCCTGCAAGCGACCTTCGAATATCAGACGATGATGAGCGAACTCACGGGCTTGCCGATTTCGAACGCCTCGATGTACGACGGCGCGTCCACCGTGGCGGAGGCGGCACTTTTAGCCGTGCGGCAAACCAAGCGCGAGAAGGTCGTGGTGAGTCAAGGCGTGCACCCTGAATCCAGGGAAGTGCTAGCGACTTACCTCAAGCCTTTGGGCATCGAAATTGAAGAGTCCGCGCTCGAGGACCTCGTCACACCGGGCGTCCAAGTCGCAGAAGACGCCGCTTGTCTTGTCGCGCAAAACCCGAATTTCTTGGGCTATTTAGAAGCGATGCCCGCACTCGCTGAAAAGGCACACGCCGCAGGCGCGCTCTTCGTCGCGGTGTGCGACCCGCTCTCTTTAGCAGTCCTCAAAGCGCCGGGCGAGTACGGCGCGGACATGGCGGTCGGCGACGGGCAAACCCTCGGCAACCCAGTGAATTTCGGCGGACCGAACTTCGGCTATATGGTCGTGACGGAAAAGCTCCTGCGCCAGATGCCGGGGCGTTTAGTCGGGCAAACGACGGATGTAGACGGCAAACGCGCCTTCGTGCTGACCTTGCAAGCACGCGAGCAGCACATCCGCCGCTCGAAGGCGAAGTCGAACATCTGCTCAAACCACCAGCTCGCGGCGCTTATGGCGGCAGTGAATATGGCGGCGCTCGGTCCACAGGGACTCGTCGAAGCGGCAACGAAAAGCGTACAGAACGCGCACGCTCTGGCAGATAAGCTAGCAGACGTCGGGCTCGAGGTTCTCCCCGGCACCTTCTTCAACGAGTTCGCGGTGCGCTCTCCCCTACCCGCTGCCCAACTTCGCCACAAATTAGCCGAACGAGGCGTCCACGCCGGCGTGCCCGTACCCAAACACTACGGCTTAGGGGACAACGGTCTGAATAACGTTGTGCTCTTCTCGGCAACGGAGTTGACTCGAGCCGAAGACATAGACGCACTCGTGAACGCCTTACAAACTATTTTAGACAGCGCCCGCCCGCTGGAGGCTGCTCATGATTAAAGAACGCCCCGCCCCACCTGCGATTCAGACCGACGGCGACTTCCCCCTCATCTTCGAACGCTCCAAAGAGGGACGCCGCGCCGCACGTCCGCCCAAACCTGAAGGCACAGCCCTCACAGACCTCATCGGCAGCGAGCATCTACGAGACGCGCCGCCTAGACTTCCCGAGGTCTCCGAACTCGACCTCGTGCGGCACTACACGCAACTCGCGCACCGCCAATTCTCCATTGACGGCAACGTCTACCCGCTCGGCTCGTGCACGATGAAGTACAACCCCAAAGTCAACGAGGAGACCGCGAAGCTCTTCACCGAACTGCACCCTTACGCAGACCCCGACTCGGTGCAGGGCGCGTTGGAACTGCTCTATAACCTGCAGAATGACCTTTCGACCATTACAGGCATGGACGCCGTCTCGCTGCAACCCGCCGCCGGAGCGCACGGCGAACTCACGGGCATCCTCATCATCCGCGCCTACCACGAGGCGAACGGCGAAGGCGAACAGCGCCGCACCGTCATCGTCCCGGACGGCGCACACGGCACGAACCCCGCTACCGCCAAGATGGTGGGTTACGACGTTGTAGAGGTGCCCACAGGCGAAGACGGCGAGGTGGATTTAGAAGCGTTCAAAGAAGCGCTCGGTCCCGACACCGCCGCCGTGATGCTCACCAATCCGAATACCTTGGGGCTCTTCGAGACGAACATCTTAGAAATCAGCCGCGCCGCGCACGACGCGGGTGCACAGCTCTACTACGACGGCGCGAACACGAACGCGATTGTGGGACGCGCGCGCCCCGGTGACATGGGCTTCGATGTCGTGCACCTCAATCTGCACAAGACCTTTACGACGCCGCACGGCGGCGGCGGTCCCGGCACGGGTCCGGTGGGCGTGAAGGCGCACCTGCGCGACTTCTTACCTGCGCCGCTCATCAAAAAAGAAGGCGAACGGTTCGACTTCGAATACGACCTGCCCCAATCCATCGGGCGGATGCGCTCATTTTACGGCAACTTCGGTAACTTGGTGCGGGCGTACACCTACATTCGGGCACTCGGCAAAGAGGGCTTGGAGCAGGTCTCGGGGATGGCAGTCTTAAACGCCAACTACCTCCGCGTCAAGATGCAAGAGGCGGGCTTTAAGACGGCGTTCGAGCGCGTCAACATGCACGAGTTCGTGTCGCAGCCGCCCGGCGACCTCAAAACGATGGACGTCGCTAAAGCGCTCCTCGACTACGGCGTCCACCCGATGACAGTGTATTTCCCCTTGGTCGTCAAAGAGGCGATGATGGTGGAGCCTACCGAGACGGAATCGTTAGAAACGCTGGACGCCTACGCGAGCATTCTCGCCGAAGTTTTACAACGCGCCGAGGAAGACCCTGATTTCTTAGAACACGCGCCCTACCACACGCCCGTGCGCAGGCTCGACGAGGTCACGGCGGCGCGTAAACCCGTATTGCGGCACACGTTTGAGTAGTGCTACCTCTTATCGTAGCAGTCATGTTCAATGCATGGCTGCTTCCTTTTGAAAACAGATTCGTTTATATACCGACCAGGACACTGAGCAAGACGCCAGCGGATTATGGTCTGCCTTTTGAACGCCTCGAGCTAACCACCGCTGACGGCACTCAAATTATGGCGTGGGCGCTACCTCAAAAGAAAGATGACGCACCTTGGCTCGTGTACTTCCACGGTAATGGCGAAAACGTCTCCTCGTACCTCTCTTTTACCTCACAGCTCTACGCGATGGGCGTCAACGTGCTCATGCCCGAATACCGGGGCTACGGCGAGAGCGGCGGCGAGCCGAGCGAGGCGGGGCTCTACGAGGACGCGGACGCGAGCTATCAGTACCTCATTGACAAGGGGGTGTCACCAGAAGACATCATCCTCTACGGCTTCTCCTTAGGCTCCGGCGTCGCGACGGACCTCGCGAGTCGCAAAAAGGTCGGCGGGCTGATTCTCGAGGCTGCCTTCACCTCCCTCTTAGACGCCGCCAGAGCGATATACCGCTTCGTGCCCAACGGCATCATGAGCAACCGCTTTGACTCGTTAGAAAAGATAAGCGATGTGGACGCACCTACGCTCTTTTTACATTCACGCGGCGACTTCACCATTCCCTTCTCGCAAGGACGCACGCTCTACGAAGCGGCGAACGAGCCCAAGTTTTTTACTGAGATTCAGGGTGGGCATATTGCGATGGTGGATGGGGCGGTGAACCCGAAAGGGTTGGAGGCGATAGAGAGGTTTCTTCGTCGCTGATATCGTCGGCTCGATTGGCGAGGCAGACGCGCTAAGTCCTCCTTATGCGAATTCCGATTGTTTACTGCATAGACTCCTTCGGAAACGAGAAACCTCACGCCACCAAGATGTCACGCTCTTCAGCCAGATACGCCGCGTACATAAGCGCCGCGTCTATATCTTCGGCTTCTAGCTCGGGATAGTCCGTTAAGATTTCTTCGCGGCTGTGGTCGCGCAAGAGGGTCAGCACCGTGCCTACCGTGACGCGCAAACCTCGGATGCACGGTTTACCGCCGAACTGGTGCGGATCAAAGGTAATGCGCTCAAACATGATCGTGACCTAGCCCTAAGCCTTCAATCATTCGTTCGCTGCTTTCTGCGCCGCTACATACGCTTCTAAAACGGCGTTTATATGTGTTTGATAGCCCTCACCCTGCGCTTTGAACCAAGCCAAAGTGTCTCTATCTACCCGGAGCGAAATTGCTTGTTTGGGTTCACGAACATTCACGCCACCCTCTTTCACCGCAGCTTTGGCGAACAACTCGGGTGAGGTCGGCGGAATGTCAGAGTAGTCTATATCTTCGTCTCGCAGCTTATCCACACGCTTCCAATCGGTTTTAGAAACCTGCGTATTGGTAGTAGGCGTCTGTTTCATTACGGTTCCCCTTTCGCATAGAGATGATTCGGTATGTGTCTTCGCCCCTAAGTGTGTAGCAGACGACAACCACATTGCCCTTTAGAAGCCCGAAGACGAGGTAGCGCGGCTCGCCGTAATCCTCACGGTCATCCTCAACTTCAAGGTAGACGCCCGAAAAGACCTTTTCGGCATCCTCAAAACTGTAGCCATGTTTGCGGACGTTACCCCTACTCTTTGCCTCGTCCCACTTAAAGGTCATTTTAGCACCGTATATACAAAATGTATGTACGTCAAGAGTGAGAGAGGTGCGCGGGTCTGCTCGTCAAGCTTCGCACGCTTTTTTCCCATCAAACGCTGCTGCATGAGCCCGTACTCTTTTCACAAATGCTGCTACGCCGTGATTTTCTCGACACCTATCTTTTCCAGGTTTTCCATCTCTCTGATAATTTTTACCGTCTTCACACTCACCGTGCAAACCCGCTTCAAAAGGTCAATGACCTCTTCCTTATAGTCCACAAACCTATACGCATTGAACTTCTCGCGGATGGTCGGGTCACGCGGCTTTTTCTCCTTATAGCGGTCTAAGACCCACTCGAGCGCCGAGCGGTTCCCCAGCTTATAGTCCCACACCTCAGACGGCACGCCGGAGAGCCCCGTCTCAGAATCCAGCACAATCAGCCCCGCCTCCCTGTCCGCCTTGAGTTTCGCTTTCGGGTTCTTGACACTTTTTGCGTCGTTACGCTTCAAGGGATAAGGCGCGACTGTCTCATAGTCCAGATGCAGACTCATCAACCTCTCGCCCCACGCGGCCCACTGCGCGAAGTCCTCGTAAAAGGGGATATGCGGGAACTCGCGCTTGAGGTTGAGTTCGTACTTTTTGCGGTAAGCGGGGTTGTGCAAGACGCCGTAGGTGTAACAGAAGATAGCGGCGTTCTCTTTGACGTTGAGGAGTTGCGCTTTCAACGTCGAGAGCTGATGCTCTAAACGGATTTTCTCAGCGTTTCCATCCTCGAGCCTCAACCTCTCGGCGACCTCTTCGATTTTTGCCTCGAGCGCTGCGTAATGTTTTTGCACAACTTTGAGGTTAGGCAGCTCGAGTTCTTCAGCGAAGTCGCCGCCGTAGTGTTCCCGAAATTTCTTCAGTCCCCAGCCCGTGATGTTGTCTAGGCGGTTGCCTTCGTCGTCGTAACGGTAGAGGGGGAGGCATTGAGTTTTCTCTAACAGGTCTAGGCTGAATAGCTTATCGGTAACAAAAGTGGAAAAGGATTTTGATGCGCCACTTCCAGAGAAGGTTATTACAGTGTTGTTTTGCTGTAAGTTCGACCCAAACATTTCGAAGTGATTTGAAGTTAATCTGTCAGACATTGTGTCTTCTGAGTAGAGCCATTGGGTAACAAAAGGACGATACATCGTCTGTACAATTTTTTTAGAGTTAAACTGCAAACGGGTTCCACGTGCTAGATGATTTTGTAGATTACTTGTCCACTTGATAGTTCTATTCACGAAGTCGCCAATTGGAATTTCTTGTCTTGTTTTCTTATCTCTTCCTTCTTTTAGCCAGCGCTTTCGGTCTGCTTCATAAAACTTGATAAAAAACTGTACTTTTTCTTTAAGAACGTCTTTACTGAAGTCGTATACCCATTCATCACGATTTGTTGAAACCCCAAGAGAGTAAAATTTGTATACTGCATTGATTTCACTTTGTTTTTCTGCTGCTTTTGTTTCTGAGGTTGCGACGGGCAATAAATCGTCCCATTCATTCTCAGCTTGATTTATCCAAATGTGGCGTTTATTCGGAACAATATGCTTAAAAGGTAGTTGCTCGAAGTCAGCTACGTTTATCCATTGCAACTTCTCTCTTGCCGTTTCCATCTCAGGACGGCGCGTGTAGTAGATATTGGCTTTGCCCGCTCGCTTTTCTCTTTTAACAAAGTAGACGATTGTCACGCCTGTTTGAATTCCGAAAACGTTGTGCGTCGTTCCTGACAGCTTCGGGTTAGCGCGAACATCGCCACCTAAATCCACAATGTAAATGTCCCCGAACTCCTCCGCCACAACCTTTCTAAACCCATCAAAAGTGTGCGAGTCTATGAACGAGCGGTTGACAACGAAGGCAATCACGCCGTTTTCACCCACGCGGTCACTCGCCCAGCGAATAAAACGCGAATACATGTCGTACACTTTGGTCTTTTGCGCAGTGCTCTCTTTGACATAGGTATTTTTGATGCGTTCGTCAATAAACGGATAGGAGCGGTTCTTGTTGTTCTCATTTTCGTTGAGTTGATTGGCGTTATAAGGCGGATTCCCAATAATCACCGAAATCTTGTTCTCGTTCTGCCGCTTGATGCGCTCCAGGTTCTCAGCCGTCAACTCGAACATGCTGAACTGACCTTCCGAGCCGACGTAGTTGAGGTTTTCTAGGGTGTCTACAAACGCGATGTTTTCAAACTCGGCGTAGTGGCCCATCTTCTGCTGATAGGTGTATTCGATGTTGAGGTTCGCGGTGTAGTAGGGCAGCAGCGCGACTTCATTGCAGAAGAGTTCGTGGGCGTATTTGTGCTTGAGCTGGTGCTTGGGCAAATACTCGATAATCTCGGTGATGAACGTGCCGGTTCCGGTGGCGGGGTCTAAGATATTCACGCCTTCGTCGCCTAAAAACTTGCCGAAGTGCTTGTGGGTGAGGTGGTCAGCGGCTTCGATCATGAAGCGGACGATTTCGTTGGGGGTGTAAACGATGCCCAAGCGGTCAGTGGCGGCGGGGTTGTAGGCTTTGTAGAAGTTTTCGTAGACGACCTTGAGGAACTTTTGCTTTTCGTGGTGGTTGGCGATGTTCGCCGCCGCCGCTTTGATGACGTTGTAATAGGGCTCAATTTTGAGAAGCGCATTCTTTCTCAGCGCTCCGGTGAAAAAGGTCTCGGTGACTTTGTAAAGCTCACGGGCGATGTTGTTCTCGCGGTGAAAGTGGCTGTCGTTAAAGACCGAGGTGAAAATCCCTTCAGTCAGGATGTGCTGAATGACCATCTCGCGCACGTCTTCTAAACCTAAGTGTGGGTTGATGGCTTTTTGCGTCAGGTCTAGCAAGCGGTTGCGCTGAGCAGTGAAGTCGCTGTTCGTTGACGCTTGCTCTTCAATCACCTTGCGGAGTTCGCCCAGCAAGTCGGGTATATCGAGCTTGAATTTCTCAATCGCGTCGCGGAAGGTCTTGACGCTCGGCGGCTCGTAGCTGACGAACTGGCTCAGGAGCGCGTTTAAGGTCTCGGCGTCTTCAACGACGGCGAGACCGACCTCTTGTCCGTTTTGATAGAGAAGGACCTGCCGCGTATCATCGAAGAGGATATTGGTGTTGGGGTAGCCCTTCTGAAACTTCTTATCGACCTCTTCGTACAGATCATCGTACTGGTCTTTGCTCTCCCAGTAGCCGCGGTCTTGGCGCAAGGCATCCTTGAGCGTGCCATCGGGGTAGACAGCGACGCCGCCCACGCGGTACTCGAGTTCAGCAATCAACTCTAAGCTCTGCGTGCGGGCGTAGCCTTCTAAGAGTTGATAAAAAGCGTTGCGGAGACTCTGTTCGTTGCGCGAGCCGCCGTACTGGATGTAGCGCTCGACTTTGCTGCGGTATTGGTTGATAAGTTGCAAGGACACATAATTATGCTATGTACACCTGTCACACTAAAGAGCAGAATTTTCCTCTTTTTTGATCGCAAGTGACGTTATTTACACCCGCACTAATCGCTAGCGACTGCAAAACGAGAGATTTTTAACTTTGCGGCAGCTTCGAAGGGTGAATCGGCTCGAGCCCCTACTTCACGCCTTCAGAACGCCCAGACGAAAACAGCAACATATACCCCAAGCGAGCGAGAATAACGATGAGCAAAACAGTCACTAGAATTGACGTTGTGAAAACCCAAATCACGTAGTACTTGATGAGCCGGAACGCCGTAGGGAAGGCGTTAGCAAGCGTGTCAATAGCTCCTGAGCCAACTTGTACCGGGACGTGCTGCGTTACCCTGTCCATGACAGCGCGGCGGACGCTGTCGAGTACGCCTGTCGCCACCTCTAGCTCCGGCACTGGTAGAGGCGCGGGCTCGAGCCGCTCAGGTGCGCCCGAACTATCCGTCTCTTGTGCTGGCTCGGTGAGGTTGGGCGCAGGTACGCTCTGGACGACGTTGGACGCTCGACCTGTCCACTGCTGCAAACAACGCGCCGACACTGGCGCGACCTCTTTGACGCCTTGCCAGCCTTTTGTGACACTCGAGGCTGCACCTGACGCCAGTGCACTGGCACCTTCGCGCCACTCGAGCGCTCTGACGCGGTTCGCCTGTTCTCCAAGCGACTGCACTGCTTGACCAGGCTGGATTTTAGAGAGGTCAGACAGCTTAGGAGCCCTAACGCTCAGGCTTCGGTTGAGCCTTTGCGCATCCGCCTGGAACGCTTGCGCCGTACTCCCAACACTTTGACGAAGCTCCGCAGCGCTGAAGTCAGGGCACGCTCTAGCGGGCGTTTCTACTTGCGCAGCGCCTACCCCCGTGTAGAGCAGCAGGCTGAGCAGGAGCAGCGTGCGGATTAGCTTGACCATATTGACTTAACTGTACACCTTGGGGGATAGGTTGAAGGTTGGATGGCTCGAGCTTCAACCTCTTAGCACCCAGACAAGTCACATCAGAACCCCCTAGAAGCCCCCGCACACCACATAGCCTAGCGGCGGACACGGGGCATAATGTAGGGTATGCAAACTAACGAAAAGGCTAACAGAGCCGTCATCATCGGCTCGGGCATCGGCGGGCTCGCGCTTGGGATTCGCCTACAGAGCTTAGGGTTCGAGACGACGATTGTGGAGAAACTCGACGGTCCCGGCGGACGCGCCTACGTGAGACACGCGGAAGGCTTCACCTTCGACATGGGACCCACCGTATTGACCGTGCCGCACTTCATTGAGGAGCTGTTCGCCTTAGAGCGCGGCGCGGCGGCGCTCAGCGAGCCCGACTTCCCGCCGCACACCCTCTCGGGCGAGCGCATCAAACAGGGCGTCAGCGGCGGACCCGCCACCTCGCAGTACGCCCAAATCGTCCCCATACTCCCCTTCTACCGCATCTACTTCGACGACGGCACCTTCTTCGACTACGACGGCGACCCGGAGGGCACGCGCAGGCAGATTAAAGAGCTTGCGCCGGAAGATTTAGAGGGCTACGAGAGGTTCCACGAGGCGGCGAAGGCGATCTTCGAGCGAGGCTTTTTAGAGCTTGGCTATACGTACTTCGGCAACGTCCCCTCGATGCTGCGCGTCGTGCCCGACTTACTGCGTTTAGACGCGGTGCGCCCGCTCTTTTCGCTCGTTAAGAAATATTTCAAGTCGGACAAGATGCGTCAGGTCTTCTCCTTCGAACCCCTTTTAGTCGGCGGCAACCCGCTCAAGGTTCCGGCGATTTACGCGATGATTCACTTCGTCGAGAAGACCTGGGGCATCCACTTCGCAATGGGCGGCACGGGCGCGTTGGTGGACGGTTTTGTGAAGAAGTTTGAGGAACTAAGTGGAGAGATTCGCTTCGAGAGTGAAGTGGCGCGTATTGAGGTCGTCAAAGAGGACAAGAAAAAGGTGGCGAAGGGCGTGACATTGGCGAACGGCGAGAGGTTGGACGCTGACCTCGTCGTCTCTAACGGCGACTACGCCAGCACCTACTTGAACCTCATTGATCAAGAGCACCGCTTCTGGAACCGCGACGTGGTGGTCAAAGCGCGTAAGCAGTCGATGTCGCTTTTCGTTATCTATTTCGGCTTTCGCGCGCCGCCAGAGCTTGACTTGCAGCACCACAACATCATCTTGGGTCCGCGCTACGAAGAACTTTTAACCGACATCTTTGACCGTAAGATTTTGGCAGAAGACTTTTCGCAGTACCTCCACATTCCGACGCTCACCGACCCCAGCCTCGCGCCGCCAGGACATCACGCAGCGTATACGCTTGTCCCTGTGCCCCATAAGGGTAGCGGGTTGAATTGGGACGCGCTCGGCGAGCCTTTTGCCGATAAGATTTTGACCTTTCTGGATGAGCGCGGCTATATCCCCGGCTTAAAAGAGCGACTCGTCTATCAAAGCTTCATCACGCCCGACTACTTCGAGGGGACACTCAATTCTTATATGGGCAATGGCTTCGGCGTCGAGCCCGTTCTCGTGCAGTCCGCCTTTTTTCGTCCGCACAACCGCAGTGAGGACGTGAGCAACCTCTACTTAGTGGGTGCGAACGCGCAGCCGGGCGGCGGCACGCCCTCGGTCATGATGTCGGCGAAGATAACAGCGCGGGTGATTGCCAAAGACTTTGAAGTTTCAGATGAAATCGTGAGCGGCGTAGGGAAGCTCGAGCCGCGGGAGCAAGAGGAGATGGTTGGAGCGTAGTTCATCTGGGGCAACCTTCCCTTTGCAGACTTCCGTTGTGTCTCGAGCCAACATTTCTAGCTCAAGACACAGTGACGTTTTGGCTCCGTGAAGGAGCAAGGTACAAAACTCCTGCTGTAAAAATTTGTAGAGGCTCGAGGTGAAGAGGTTAAACCCCTTTCACACTCGCCGCGCTGACCTCAACCAATACTTCATGAAGTAAGTTCGGCACCTTGCCCACGTTTTCACAAGGTTGGAAGGGGTACAATCCGCTGTGCCAACGCAGCGAAACCCAAGCCACCGAGATTACGACGTCATTACCATCGGCGCAGGACATAACGCGCTCATTTCTAGCGCCTATCTAGCGCAAGCGGGCTACAAGGTGGGCGTCTTTGAGCGGCGCGACATCGTCGGGGGCGCGGTCTCGACTAAAGAGATGGTCCCTGGCTATAAGTTCGACTTGGGTGGCAGTGCGCATATTTTAATCCGCTTAACGCCGATTGTCGAGGAGTTAGGGCTTGAAAAGTACGGGCTCGAGTACATCGACATCGACCCGCTCTTCTTCGCGCCCTACCCGGACGGCGACAGCGTCTTTTTCTACCGTAGTGAAGAAAAAACAATCGAGCATTTGGAGAGCAAATTCCCTGGCGAGGGCGAAGCGTACAAGCGGTTCATGGATGAGTGGCGACCCTTTTCGCAAGTCGTCAAAGAACTCTTCCTGAGCACGCCGAGCCCCTTTAACTTAGGCAAAAAGATGATGTTCGGCAAAGCGATTCAGGGTGATTGGAAAGAGGCGCTGCCGAAGATTTTGAAGCCGTATGGCGACATCGTAGACGACTATTTTTCTGAGGAGAAGGTCAAGACGCCCTTGGTGTGGATGGCGGCGCAGTCGGGTCCGCCGCCCTCGGAGCCGATGACCTCGCCCTTCTTGCTGTGGCACCCGCTGTATCACGAGGGCGGTATGGCGCGTCCTAAGGGCGGCTCGGGGATGCTGACGCAGGCGCTCAAAAACCACATCGAGGCGCACGGCGGTGAGGTGCATACGAGCGCACCTGTCGAAGAGATTTTGGTCGAAGGGAAAAGGGCGACGGGCGTCAAGGTGGACGGGCAGACCTACACCGCCCGCACGATTATGGCGGGGGCACACGCCTTGGAAACTTTCGGTAAACTTTTACCCGAAGAACACCGCCCGAAAGGGGCTAAAAACATGCGCATCGGCAACGGCTTCGGGGCGATTTTGCGCCTCGCGCTCGACAAGCCGATTCGCTACCCTGCCCACCCCGGTGACGAGGCGCGGCGAGCTTTGCAACTCGTCTGCCGTGACCGTAAGCAGCTCTCGGCTGCCTACGGCGACTATATGGCAGGGCGTCCCGCCTCGGACCCGCCCATCGTCGCGATGAGTTTTAGCGCGGTAGACGACACGCTCGCGCCTCCTGGTGGCGAAGTGCTGTGGCTCTGGGCGCAATATTTTCCCTACGAGCTGGCGAACGGCGCAACCTGGGACGAGGTGCAAGAAGAGGTCGCGGAGCGCATCTTAGACACGTTCGAGTGTTACGCGCCGGGAACGAAGGAGAGCGTGGTCGGCGGGCTGTTTCAGCATCCGGAGTGGCTCGAGCGCAACTTAGGGCTCTACCGAGGCAACGTGATGCATTTGGAGATGAGCTTAGACCAAATGTTTGCGCTACGTCCCTTCTTAGGGATGGCGGAGTACAAGACGCACCTCAAAGGGCTCTATTTGACGGGCGCGAGCACGCATCCGGGCGGGGGCATCATGGGTGCGTCGGGGCGGAATGCGGCGCGGGTTTTGCTCAAAGATTTAGATAGGCGGAGGGTCTAAACTGAGCTTACTCAAGAACCGGGTCTGCTAACGCTGTGCGTATTTTAGTTTTAAGTACCAGCTTGGATAAGGAGAGTCGCAGCCGCAATTTAGCCTCCATATGCAAAGAGGTGTTGGAGCAGCGTGGCGCAGAAACCTTACTTGTAGACCTCGAGCAACGCAACGTGCCCAACTTCGATAACGACACCATCTACAAAACAGAGGTTTACCTCGAGCTTCATCAGAAAACGCGCACGAGTGACGGTATCGTCCTATGCAGCCCCGTATATAACTGGGGCGTCAGCTCAGAACTCAAGAAGTATATCGAGTATATCGGCTCCACCCCGCCTGATGGTACGCTCGAGGGCGCGCTGTTCGATAAAGTCGTGACGTTCGTTAGCGCAGGCGGCTTGCCGCATAGCTACACTGCCTTTAGAGAGGCGGCAACGTCGCTCATGTTGGACTTCAAGTGCATCATCAACCCGTACCACGTTTACGCGCACAACCGCCACTGGCAAGAGGGCGCACTCAGTGACGAGGCTAGGCAGCGCCTTGAGAAAAGCATGGCGGTTTTGCTCGAGCTTTGTGCGCTACTCGCGGGTAGAACCTACCGCTCGACTTGGGAGATATAACGTTAAAGTAGAGCCCATGGAACGATACGAAGTCAAAGCAGAAACCCCTTCAGCGCAAGATTACATCCGCATTCGCTTAGCTGCAGGGCTGAGCGAGAAGACGGAAGAGGCGGCGAGCGTCGGCTTAAAAAATTCGCTCTTTGCGGTGACTGTTTTTGCCGAGTCACGACCCGTCGGCATCGGGCGAGTCATCGGTGACGGCGGCTGCTTTTTCGAAATCGTGGACGTCGCCGTTTTGCCCGAGCATCAAGGGCAAGGTTTGGGGCGGCGCATCATGGAAGCGTTGATGGATTATATCCGCAGTCATGCGCCTAAAAGCGCCTACGTGAGCCTTATGGCGGACCACGGCACGCCCGAGTTTTACGAGCGGTTCGGCTTTACGAAAGCGGAATCTCCCCGCGCAGCCGGGATGTACCTGCGTATCCATTAGTGAGAAGACTTTAGTCCTAGAGCTTCGTTTCGTTATGACTTAGTTGCATTTACGCGCAAATGAGTTTGAGCGGTTGTTGATAGGCTTACGCAAGCTCACGAAGCTTCGACCTCCCTTTTTCGGCTCTCAAGTTTATTTTTTCACCGTCAACTTCTCCAAAAGCCTCCGCCGCCGTGACCCTCTTTAAGTGCGATGACCTCAACCATTGTGCACTTCTCTAACCGCGCTAAAAAGTACTGGCACCCTTCGCGGATAAAGCCGCGTTCAAGTTGACTGACTGTGACGATTTGATAATGCATGTGTTGATACTACGATTTTTAGTTAAGGGGACCGCCTTACGCACGGTCCCCTTAGTTCAAAATTCTCTAATTCTTTTTATCACCTCTAAAAATTGCATTGTAGCCCCCAAAGCAACTTTTATAAGGTATACAAGAAGGACCAGAGTCAAAAGCGGTTGAAAAAGTGTTTCTTCCACGAGAAACTTCGATAATTCTAAAAGTTCTTCTGGTGACAAGGTATTTCTCCTAGAATTGCTAATGCCTAAAATTTAGGAGCACAACGAGCATTCAAAAAAAACGTGCTTTTTCGGACATAACGCGCTATCATACAGATGTAGGTGTGCGGCTCATTATGCCGTGCTCTTAGAGGCGGATTGCGCCTGTTGCAGCAGGCGTGTCCGCTATTCTTCTCTCTACATCGGCTCACCTCCGTATGAGTTCATAGTGCCTCGACCTCTTCCCTTTTCTTCAAGAGGTCAACTCCTAATTTCTCCAAAAGCTCCCGCTGCCGCGACCCTCGCATGTCACTCGCCGCTAACACTTCTTCTAATTTGTCCATGTCCAACGCTTCACGTAAGAGGTCGAGTTCGCTCTTGGAGAAACTCCGCCCGTACAGAATATGCTCCTCGAACGCTTCATAAGCCAAGGGCGCAACCGCCCTGACGGTCTGCGCCATCGCCTCGCCGTAAACGCGAATCTCATACTGCGCGTGACTGTCCAGACGTAGCTTTAAGAAGTGGAAGAGGTTGTTGAGGTCAATTTGCCAGTACATCTCGGTGTAGAGGCTTAAAGGCAGGTTGATGCGGGCGAGTTCGCGGGCGATGTCGTCTTCCAAGAGGTCTTCGTAGTGTTCATAAGCGACCTCTTGGTCTCGACGCAGCGTCTTCACGACCTGCGCTTGTAATTCCGCTGGGACTTCGTCCGAGGAGCCCTGCTTGTTCGCCTTGCTCTGCTTCTGCACGCGCGCTGGCTCCGGTGCGTAGAACTCGTCTCTCATCACGCTGTAGCGCCCGCTGATCTCGTTGAGCCGCGCCGTGCGGTGGCGAATCCACTGGCGCGCCACGAAGATGGGCATTTTGAGGTGAAAGGTCAAGATGACCTGCTCGAAAGGGGAGGTGTGCTTGTGGCGCAAGAGGTAGTCGATCAGGGCAGCGTCTTCGCGCACGCTTTTGGTGCCTTCACCGTAAGAGACGCGCGCCGCCTGCACGATGCGAGCGTCCGTGCCCAAGTAGTCCACTAAACGCACGAATCCTTTGTCGAGCACGCGAAATTCTCTGTCTAAGAGGGCGTCTGCTTCGTCTGTACGGAGGTGAGCCATGCTTCATTGTAACCCGGTTGCCGCGGGGGAACTTCTTAACTTCTTTTGGATCGCGCAGCAAAAGCGAGAGGCGAGTAAACACCCGCCTCTCGCCTCCACAGTTAATACGGCGTCAGTTAATATGGCGTCAATAGAATAATGACGCGACTCATTTTTGACTTAACGCTGGAGTCAGTCTCGCCCCATGAAAATCTGCAAAACGTACCAGAACATCATCGCCACGGACGCGAAAAGAGCGAGTGAGGCGGACACGTAGCGGTCTTCGGGGTAGTGGTGCAGCACGCTCGAGGTCTGATAGAGAATCGACGCGCCTGCAAGCACCACCATCGCCACCGAGAAAAACGTGCCGAGATGAAAGCCGAAGATAGCGCCCGCAACGATGACGAGTAGCGCGGAGGCGAAGCCCCACTTCACGAGTCCGCCCAGGAAGCTAAAGTCGCGCCGCTCACTCCAGGCGACCGCCGTGAGCCCAGAAAAGCCGATGAGCGTGACGAGCGCGGCGCTCTGGATGACGCCGGGCGCGTAAGACTGCGCCAAAAAGAGGAGCGGCACAAAGATAATTGCCTCAGCGACGACGAAGCCGATGAGCGCCGCATACTGCACCTCCAGCGACACTGAGCGCGCCGCGAAGTGATCCGCCACCCAGCTCACCCCGATAAAGACGAATAGAACCACTAGCCAGGGCAGGCTGAGCAGAAAGCTCGCGATAGGGAAGGCGAGACCTGTTTGAAAGAAGATGACCTCTAAAGCTGCGAAGCCCAAAATCGCCCCCAAGAGGTGCGCGTAGGTCTGAGTGACGAAGCTCGAGCGGTCCGTAACGGTTATATTCGGCGTAATTGAAGCCATAGTTGTTTTTCTCCTGGTCATAGTGTAGGACGCGCGCTCACGAAGGGCAAGCGCACCTTGATATAAAGGAGTTTAACGAATCCGTCAAACGCGCCCTATAGGAGAGGTCACGGCGCGGGCAGCTTTCAGGTAACGGTGAATAAAATATTAAGATATTTTTGCAAGGAGGCTCATCATGACCTTTTTTATCGTAGCGAAAGACGCGGCAGATGCTGCGGAAAAGCGCCAGCAGGTAAGGGATCAACACCTACGTGAAATTGAGCCGCACGTCAAAGCTAAGCGCATTCTTATGGGCGGCGCGATTATGGATGACGAGGGCAACGTCATCGGCTCGGGGCTGGTGGCGGAATTTGCCTCGAGGGAGACCTTAGACGAATTTTTGCAGAGCGACATCTATACCCGCGAGGGCGTGTGGGAGAGCTTCGAGGTCTATCCTTTCAAGCGGGCAGTTTGAGCAAGAGGCGAGAGGTAGCGAAGAGGTTTTGAAGTGACGTTCTATGATTGGCTCGTCCGCCTCGACTTCGTGCTCGCGGTGCTCCTCACAGTGCTCGCGCCGCTCGGTCTGCTCTTTTGGGCAGCGCTAAAAGGTCGAGAGATTATCTTCCGTAAACTCGTTAATTATTGGCGCGTCTCGTCACTTCTGATGATCACGGTCTACCTGCTCGCCGCCGCTGTGCCGATAGGCTTTCTCACGGGTATAGCGGCGCGAATACTGATACCTCTTTCGCTAGGATTTGGAAGGCGGATAGATGAGGAAGAGAGCGGGTTCGAGTCCAGCTTCTACCTTTGGCGACAGGTCGTCACTATCTATTGCGCTGTTGGCGTCCTTTTCAACCTCCCACTGCTGCGCTGCACCTTTGCGTGGAACGTTCAACCCCCGTGTACTGCTTGGCTAGGACCGGTAAGGGAGTTTGTAGGGGTCGTTCATCCGGGTGTGAGTTTCGAGCTTTTGGGTACGTTCGCCTGGGTTGCGCTCGGCATCTATCTCTTAGCTTTTACCCTTCTCTACACTCGAAATTCCAAAAGCGCCTAACTACTCTGTTAGTTAAAAGATGAGCCATGTCATTCTGAACGTAGCGAAGCGGAGTGAAAGAATCTCTGACCTTGCTGACTCCTCTGGCAGAGATTGAAAGGCGAGACCCTCACGCCTTCGGCTCAGGGTGACATGCTGATAAGTAGCAATACTTGCTTAACGATGTACTAACGGTCATCACCGCGAGAGAAGTGAAACATCCGACACGTCAAACCGTGAAACTGTGACACCTGCCAACACAACCCGCAAAAATCTGTTATGCTTGGTAGCTGCTACCCTACGTAGCAACTCTACACAAAGAGGAGGTGAAACCGTGCCGACCTACAAGCTCAACGTTATTTTGGACCCAAACCTGAACGAGTCGCAGCTCCAGATCGAAAAGGACGCTGTCACCGCGCAGGTGGAGCGAGCCGAGGGCGAGATTACCGAAGTGGACGAGTGGGGCAACAAGCGCCTTGCCTATCCGATTCGCAAGCTCAACGAGGGATATTACCTTATCTACTCGCTGACCCTGCCCGAAAGCGCACCCAAAACGGTCGAAGGAAACTTGCGTCTGCGTGACAACGTCATGCGCGTCTTAGCGACCCGCGACCGCCCAGAGCAGCGTACCCGCAAGCCCCGCAAACCCAGACAACAAGCAGCCCCCCAAACGCGTACGAACTAGACTCGAACGAAGACAGTAACGCACATCGTGACTATAAAAGGAGAACATCATGGCAAGAGGCTTTAACAGCGTCCACTTAGCAGGCACCCTGACCCAAGCACCGGAGATGAAATATACCGCCGGTGGTCTTGCAATCCTCGAACTCAACTTAGGTGGCAACGATCACGTGATTGGCTCTGACGGTCAAGCGCGCGATTTGGCGTGGTATCACCGCGTGACGGTCTTCGGCAAGCAAGCGGAGTATCTGGCGGACCAGTTGGATACGGGCACGCCCGTTTTCGTAGACGGACGCCTGAACTACCGCACTTGGGAAGACCAAAACGGGCAGAAGAGGAGTGCGCTGGGCATCAACGCGATTCGCGTGGAAGCCTTGCAGCACGGACCGCGCAAAGAACCGACGGTCTTGGACGCGAGAGGTCAAGAGCGCCTAACTAACGCGCTCAATCAAGTGACGATTATCGGTAACTTGATCAAGGACGCTGAGCTTCGCTACACCCCCTCAGGCGACGCGGTGACGCGCTTTGTCGTTGCGGTCAATGATCAGTACCGCGACCGAAATGGTCAGGACCAAGAGAGCGTTCACTTCATCGAGGTGAACGTGTGGCGTGACCTCGCTGAAGGCTGCGCCGAACTCGGCAAGGGCGACCCTGTGATGGTCATGGGGCGCTTGGTCACGGACAACTGGACCGACAAAGACGGCAACCGCAACTATAAGGACAAGCTCGAGGGGATGCGTGTTGAATACTTGACCCGTGGTCCCGGTGGTGGTGGCACCGGCACCCGTCCCAGCCCAAGCACGGCGAGGGACGCCCAAAGGGGTCAGGAACAGACGAGTCGTAAGAGCCCAGCTCTCGATATCGACGAGGAGTTTCCACCAGAAGAGGATTTACCTTTCTAAATGGCACAAGATAGAGGAAAACGAAGAGGTGGCGGCAGGGACGATAGGCGCGGCGGACGCAGAGGTCGCCGCCCCAAGGTCTGCCCCTTTTGCACCGGCGAACAAGAAGTGACGGATTACCACGACGCGCGGATGCTGCGCCGCTTCATCTCCGACACGGCGAAAATCTTGCCGCGTCGCCGCTCGGGGGTGTGCGCGAAGCATCAGCGTAGGCTCGCGACGACCATCAAGCGGGCGCGGATGTTGGCGATAGTTCCGATTACCGAGAAGTTGGTGCGCCGATGAATGTGATTTTACTCGAGCCCGTAGACAACTTGGGCGATGCGGGCGAGATGGTGAACGTCAAGCCGGGTTACGCGCGTAACTACTTAGTGCCGCGCAGCCTAGCCTTGCCCGCCACCCAAGCGAACAAAGCCGAGCTTGACGCGCGGCTTCAGCAACGCGCCAAACAGCTTTCTGAGCGCAAGTCCGACGCGGAGCGCCTCAAGGAGCTTTTAGGCGACGCGGGCGTCGAGATTCGCGTGCGCGCCGGTGAAGAGCGCATCTACGGCTCGGTCGGCAACAGAGACATCGCTGAGGCGGTCGAGCAGGCTTACGATGTCGAGATCGACCGCCGTAAGTTGGTGCTCTCCGAGCCCATCAAAACGCTAGGCGAGTACACCATCGTTTACAAACCGCACCCTGACGTTCCTATCGACCTCAAAGTGCTCGTGCTGAGCGACGACCCGAACGCGCCCAGACCGACCTCGGCGGCAGCGAAGGCTGAACCCGCTGAGGCTGAGCAAGCATCGGACGAAGTGGCTGCTGAGGCGAACACCGAGGGCGAGCAAGAAGAAGCTTAACTGTTGAGCAAAACGAGGAAGAGGTCGCGCCGGGCGCGACCTCTTCTTTTGATGCAGGTTATTGACACGGGCGCTTTCTGTTCGGCTATCGCCCTCGAGCCGCCCAATCCCCCGCGTTGAAGCAGAACCGGTAGGTCTCGCTGCACGCTTCATCCTCCGAATACGCAAAGTTCGCGCCTAAGAAGAGGTTGCGCCCGCGCTCGTCAGTCATAAACGCAGCGACTCTGCCGCTCTCGCCGCTAAATTCTGCGGTGCCTTCGGTTGCTGTAAAGGTTGCGCTGACCGCTTCTCCGTCAAAGAGCGTCAAAGTGAGAGGGTAGTCGGCGCTCAGGTCGTAGACCGCATTTCTTTGCGCCTCGGGTGAACCGCTGAACTCGAGCCGAAACCCCAGCCCCGCATCTTCCTCCGTTTTGAAGACAAATCCCGTTGGACTAACCTCTCTCGTAGCGAGCGCGTCCGCACTAAAGTCGAAGTTACCCACCGCTGCGCCTGTGAGATGAAGGTTAAGCAGAGGCGCACGGTAGGGCGCGGGCGGGTTGAGTTGTCCAAGCTGCCAGGTGGCAATGCCTAAAGTGGTGAGAAGAACGAGTGCGATAAAGCTTGACATCGTCTTTGAGCCGAATAAAAACCTGGATTTTGCGACCGGATTGAGTTTCATGTCCGACCTCCTTAGTAGCAGGTTAAGAGGTCGCGCGCGGAGAATCAAAAGCCTTTAATGTTAGATAAGAGGTCATCTATCTAATTTTTCGATGGGCGCACCCTACCCGTGTATCACGCAAAACGCGCTAGACTGAGGGATGAAACTTCAGCAGCTTAGAGCGTTACTCGCCGTCACCGAAGCGGGGAGTTTCTCCGAGGCGGCTTTGGACTTAGGCGTCGCGCAGTCCAGCTTGAGCTACGCGGTTGCGGAGTTGGAGCGCGAACTCGGTGTGAAGCTCATGCAGCGCGGACGCTTCGGCGCAGAGCCCACTGAGATTGGCGCTAAGATCTCCGCTCATGCGAGAGGCGTGGTGAAGCTAACTGAGGTCATCCAGCAAGAGGCGGACCTCTCCAAAGGAGAGATCAAGGGGACGCTCACCGTCGCGACCTTCCGCAGTGCTGCCGGAAAGATTATCCCTAAAGCGATTACGCTATTGAGGCGTGACTATCCTGGATTAAATGTGCGTTTTATCGAGCGAGATAACGAAGGTCCAGACGGTCATACGAAGCGGCAGATGGTCCGCGACCACCTCGCCGACATTGCGTTTGTAGAGAGCGCTGAGGACGATAGCT
Organism: Trueperaceae bacterium; assembly: GCA_965213925.1. Lineage (GTDB taxonomy): Bacteria > Deinococcota > Deinococci > Deinococcales > Trueperaceae > CBDBZX01. The sequence continues at coordinate 1,113,614 of OZ243927.1, read as the reverse complement.
TGCTCGCCTGGGAGCTTATGCGCGACCCTTACCGCGCCCTGCTCCACGAAAGCGACCCGCGCACGGTCCTCGCTTGGTCTGACTTGCCGCAAACGTCCTTTATCCTCTCTGACTGTAACACCTGCGGCAACCACGTCCAGAGGTACGCGCGTGAGCTGAACCTCGAGTTAGCGCCTGCGTACAGCGTGCAGGGGGATTCGACGGTCTTACGCCTAGTCTCGGAAGGCTTAGGCGTCGGCGTCTTACCCGAATTCGCGATTGATGAATTGCCGGACAACGTGAAAGTCGTGCCACTAGACAATCTTTTAGAGCGAATCATCTACGTTGCCACCCTGCCGAGTAGCCTCAAAATTCCGGCGGTAAGGGTGTTTCTTAGCGTGCTTAAAACGCAATTCCCAGAGAGTGAACTGCCTAAGCTCGAGCTTCAATCTACTCTGAGCGAGCGCGAAGAAGGCAGAGAAAGGGCTCGAGTCTAGACTCGAGCCCTTTCTCAAAAGGTTGGTTAAAAGCTGTAGTTCGCACCAACAGCTAAACCGAAGTACGTGAACGCACCGCTGCCGCCAAAGACCGGGTCAATGCGAAGCTCGCCGAAGCCTGCGATAACTTCAGAAAATGGGTATTCAGCGCCGCCGCGGAAGCTCAAGCCGAAACGCACAGTGTCTGCGAGGTAAAGACGAGGTCCGCCACCTGCGTAGATGGTGATGGGGACGTCGCCCTCGAGCGGAAAGTTGTAGAGTGCGTTCGCCCCGACGTTAAAACCACCGTCGAAAAGCACGCCTAAGTCGAAACGGGCGTCCAGATTCTCGGTTAGAAAATCCCTGAGACCGAACTGCCCTGCGAGCGACCCCGTCACATCGGGCGAGAAGATAAGCCCTAGCGAGCCCCCCGCGTAGTAATCCGAGGTGGCTGTATCGTCAATTGTTTGAGCGTTGACAGCCCCCAATCCTAGAACGAGAACCCCTGCCAATGTAATCAATAGTTTACGCATATATCTTTACTCCCTCCAAGGTTAAGTGAGAAATTTTAGGTATCTCCCACGCTGTCGCCTTTATAACACGCACTTTCGTCAAGCTACAAGTAGGAAGAGCTACAGCTTTTGTGAGTATACTGCACAATTTAGGCAGAAGGTCTCCGCTACGCTAGGCGATTTTTCCACTAACCGACTGTGATGAAGCGCACGCGGTGTACTTCAAAAGCTCACCACGTGTATGAACGTTCGGCGCGACTGTCGTTGACCACATGAAGATTTCAGGAAAGTACAGGGGCGTGCTCGCAAGAGGTTTAGCGGATACTGCGTCACTCTTCTCTGCTACGCTCTGAATAACGCCGCTTCGCCGTCCGCACAAGGGGCGTGGCGCGGTTGCACGGGGGTAGCGCACCGTGACGCACGCGGTAGGCTTCTATGTGCGCCGCCTCGTCCGCTTGCGGCACGCGGCTGTAGGCGTAGCGCCAGTAGGCGACGTGCTCGGCGACACAGGCGTTTTTAGCTAAATGTTGGCGGATGCGGTTGGGAACGTCTCTAGCCGACTGCCCGATGTAGATGACGCGCTTCTTCTCGTCGGCGAGTTCATAAACGCCCGGCAGCGCGTCGCGCCCGCGCGCTTCGAGTAGCGCTTCTACCTTGCGCCAGCGAGCGCTAATCGGCATAGCTGCGTGAAGGTGCGGGTAACTGCGTTGACGAAATCGGCATCTCTTGTTCTAGCGGAAGGACCTGTGAGCGAGCGTCTCGAGCGAACAGGGGCGCAGCGGCGTCCGCAGCACCTAGTCGCGCTTTAGCGCTAACTCTCATAGCCGAGTTCGCGCAACGCTTCGGGGTCTTCGCGCCACGCCTTGTGAACGGTGACTTCTAAGTCCAGGTATATCTTCTGTCCGACGAAAATCTCTAACTGTTTGCGCGCCGTGCGCCCGATTTCGCGGATCATGCTGCCCCCCTTGCCTAGCACGATCATCCGGTGGTTGGGGCGCTCCACCCAGATTTCCGCCAGGATGTAGAGGGGTTTGTCTTCCTCTTCGTTCTCGCGCACCTCTAAAACTTGTACGGCGACCGCATAAGGCAACTCTTGACGCAGGTGCGTCATCGCGCTCTCGCGGATCAGTTCGCCGATCCAGTCCTCGAGCGACTGGTCGCTGCGGATATTGTCGGGGAAGAAAAAGGGACCTTCGGGCAGGTCTGTAAAGAGGTCTTCACGAAGCGCGTAGACCGCTTCGGGGTCATCCAAAGCGCTCAAGCTATAGACCTTGCTGACACTAGGCAAGAGGTCTTTATAGAGGTCCAGCGCTTCCTCTGGATATTTGGCGACGTCGAGCTTATTGCCAATGAGGTAAATAGGCGTCGCCGGGTCGATACCTTGCAAAAGCCGCGCGACCGCCTTGTCCTCGTCGTTAGGAGGTCTGCGCAGGTCTACGAGCCAGAGGATGCGGTCTACGTCGGCGATGGCGGTGCGCACCTCGCGGTTCATGTAGTCGCCTAAAGCGTCCTGGGCGCGGTGGTAGCCCGGCGTATCCACGAAGACGAGCTGGCGGTTTTCCTCGCTGTAGACGCCGCGCACGCCGCGCCGCGTCGTCTGCGGCTTGGGCGTGATCGGCGCAACCTTGACGCCTAAAAGGGTATTGAGTAGGGTCGATTTACCGACGTTGGGCTTACCAAGAATGGCGACGAAGCCCGAATAGGTGATCTCTGAAGAATCAGACATAATGCTCCTCTAAACAAGTCTAAACAAGAAAAAAGACTCACTATGACATCGTCTGTGAGCCTTCCTTCATTCTAATTGCGGGGGCCGGATTTGAACCAGCGACCTTCGGGTTATGAGCCCGACGAGCTACCAGACTGCTCCACCCCGCGACGCAGCAAAAACAAGTGTACTCTTTCACACCGGAGCGTGTCAAGCGATTCGCAATACCGGGGCGAAGAAGTCGGTTGAGCGCTCCTCGAAACGCGCAAACGGTCACCCAAGTTCGCGCGACGCCGCTCGGCGCTGAGGGTTTAAGCGAACAGAGAGACACCTTTTCTCGGCGATAACCCCTTCAGCTAAGTGCTTCAAAAGAACTGTTCATGAAAGGTTTGTCTCAAGATGAGAGTTGCAAGCGTGAACTGCGCCGCTCGAGACGACGTCGCCTGATGACTCACCTGTGAGGCGCACCGAAGAATGCTAGCTAGGGCATTTTTGGAGCGCATTTATTAGAGCTTAACCGTGTGAAATTCTTAATTTAACGGCCCTATGTGAGAGTGGATTTCACTTCGGTGAGCCGATAAAACTCCTCCCTGATGAGATTTCTCAGTTTTGTACTAATGATTTGCACAAAAACCCTTAATGATTTTAATAATCGTCCGCGATACCTTCTGAGTAACTGAGGACGGCCTCCCCTCAGAAATCCACAGCGTGTCTACGACAAACAGCGCGTGGCAAGGTACAACTAGTAGCCCACAAGCTGAGACTAGTAGGCACAAATACGCAACGCCGCAAGGCTTGGTACCTCAAGTCTATATGCCGTGTTGCGGTTCAGGGCGGCTGGGTCAAGCCAGTCACATTCTAAAATGCTGGGCAGCAGAAAGAGAGTCATTTATGGAAGTCAAGTCATCTACAACGTCGTGTAGCAGCAAACTCGTGCTACTTGTCGCCAGCGTCGCGCTGCTACTCGCAGCGTGTAGCAGCGGCTTGGAAGAAGTGCCCGAATTAGAGAACGCGGCTAAAACGAAGACGACAGAGGCGCGCGTTTCCTCTAACCGCGACAACGCCGAAGAGAGAAAGTCAGGTCTGGTCGTCAATACCAGTACCGACCTGGAGCTGACCCACGACACCAAACGCGGACAGCAGCTTGTCGGCTTGCGCTTCAACAACGTCAAGGTGCCGCGCGGCGCAGACATTAAAGATGCGTATATCCAGTTCAAGGCGGACGAGACCGATTCGGGCTACGTCAAGGTGCGCATCCGCGCCCACGACACCGACGACTCGTCGGGCTTTTCGCAGGGTCGCAACAAGGGTATCTCGAAGCGCAGCAAAACCTCCGCTTCGGTAAGCTGGAAAATTGACGCTTGGAAAAAGCGTGGCGAGCGTGGCAAAAAGCAGCGCACCCCCGACCTCGACAAGGTTGTCGAAGAGGTCACCGACCGCAAAGGCTGGGACTACGGTAACGCGATGACCTTCATTATCTCGGGCAACGATAAGAACGACCGGCGCGTCGCCGAGTCCTACCGCGGCAGCAAAAGCGGTGCACCTCAGCTCGTCATCAAGTATAGCGGCGGCGACAGCTCGTCTAAGAGCGCACCCGTCAGCTCAGGTCCGAAAGTTAAAACGGGCAATATCGACTACTACATCTCGCCTAAAGGTAGCGACAGCAACAGCGGCTCGAAGAAGAGACCCTGGAAAACCCTCCTCAAAGCGGCGAGAACGGTCAAGCCGGGCGACACGGTCTGCTTGCGCGGCGGCACGTATAAAGGTACCTACCAAGTTTATGCCGGCTACGACCGCCAAGCCTTTAAGCGCGACGGCAAAAAAGGTAAGCCCATCACCATCATGAGCTGCCCCGGCGAACGTGCCACCCTCGACGGCAGCCGGAGAAGCTACCGGCAGTATAAAGGCGTTAGCAGCCCCGTCCTTCTGAGAATCACCGGCGACTACTACATCGTCAAAAACATCACCTTTAAGGACAGCGCCGGGCGTGGCCTGTTTATGAGCGGTAACCACAACATCGTCGACGGCGTCATCTCGCACAGCAACCACTCCGACGGCATCTACATGTTGGGCAAGTACAACACCGCCATGAACTTCAAGTCGTATAACAACTACAGCAGGCAGAATGGCGGCGACTCCGCCGACGGTCTCAAGATGCCTGGTGGCTACAGAAACCTCGTCAAGAACTGCACGGTTTACAACAACTCGGATGACGGCGTCGATATCTGGACCTCGAAAGAGACCCGCGTCGAAAACTGCACCGCTAAGAACAACGGGCGCGGCAAGTCGGGTAACGGTCGCGGTTTCAAACTCGGCTCGCGCGAGACCAAAGGTAGAGCCAACAACGTCGCGATCAATAATAGAGCGGAAGGCAACATCGTCAACTTCACCACGAACAACAGCGAAGGACTCATGCTGCGCAACAACGTCTCACGCAACGCGCGCCAAACGGGTTTCGTAATCACCAAAGGCAACAAAGCCTGCAACAACAAGAGCTACGACCGCAGGAATTACGTGAAGTACAACAAGGGGTGCGGCAACAAGTGGTAAGCCGCTCTCAGTGAGCAGCAAAAAACATTAAGTCATCTCATCCACTGAGCTGACAAAACGAGCCCTCCTGAGTCGTCTGGCAGACGACTCAGGAGGGCTCGAATACGTTGCGACAGGGCGCGAACGTCAGACAAAGCAGGCAAGCCAAGCGGGTTATACGGATTCCGATTGATTACTCCACAAACTCCTTTGGAGTTTCTTCCGTGCTCATTGGAATCCGTATCAATCGGAAACGGTGCCGTTACTTCACCCGCCTCATGACTAAGAGGTGCCGATACACATCGGCACCTCTTAGTCAGCTTTATTCTGTTTCCGCTAAGCTCTGGCTCGAGGTTCCTTCGCCTAAACTAAGGACGTAGCGTTTTAGGGGGAATCCGAGTTCGTGTGGTGAGCCCCTCAAAGCCTCAAAAGTGCAGGTTTACACCGGCCCTCGCCCTGATATAGGTGTCGAAACCCTCGAAAAGTAGACCCGGTTGCACTTCGCCGAACACGCCGAAGCGCCCCAAGCGAAGCTCGCCGCCGCCGAGGACGTGCGCCCCGAAAGGACCGTTTTGCACGTCTGAGATGGCGTCCGGCTGCTCCTCAAAAAAGACGTCCGCGCCCGCGCCGAAATAGGCTTTGCTCTGCGTGAGCGGCAAGCCGATATTAAAGAGCACGTCGCCGCTCGCGAGTCTAAAGCTCGAGAGGTCCGCGCTCGTCTCGGCCGCCGCTCGCACGCTCAAGCCGCCTAAAAGCCCCACGCCTAGCTGCGCGCTAAGCCCGATGGTTTCGTCGTCGGCGTTTGTGGGCGGCGCTCCGCCGATGCCCACGTAAAGCTCTTGGGCGAGCGCGGGGGTGCTCAGAAGGAGCGCGGCGCATAGTGTACAAATCAGTTTCACTGACAACCTCCTCAAGTTGGCGTAATACGGATTACGTTTAATTCCCTATCACCGAGAAAAAGCCTCGGGGAAACGTCCATACACTGCATCCGTTTCTCTACGGGAAAACTGCGTAGATATTTGTTCCTATTCGCTACGCTCAGATTGATAAAGAATCAATCGGAATTCGTATAGGCGCGTTAAGCTGAGCCTAACGGGACCTCATGAGAGAACCCTTTGCCTGACGCGGTTTCGCTTCATTAAAGAGATGAAGGAGACGGCTCACCGTACACGCAGACATTACACGTAAACATGGTGAATACACCCTTTTTGACTTTTTACACCTCTTGCCTCATACTCAGTTTATGGCGCTCAACATTAAAAACCAAGAGGTTGAGAGGCTCGCCGCTGAGGTGAGTGAACTTACGGGGGAAAGCAAAACGCAGGCGATTCGCAGGGCGTTGGAGGAGCGTAAAAGTAGGCTCGAGCTAACGGGCAAGCGCAAGCTAACCGACGAAGAGCTGACCGCGCTCATGGAGGAACGCATCTGGTCTAAAATTCCGGCGGAGAAACGTGGCAGAAGGATTTCTCAAGAGGAACAAGACGAGATTTTGGGCTACGGTTCCGAAGGCTTCTAGGTGGTCTTAGACACCTCTATGATCGTCGCAACCATTCAACAAGAACCAGGTTACGAGTCGCTCTTACGCAAGCTGCGTGAGGCTGACGCGATCAGCGTCGGTGCGCCTACGTTAGTTGAAGCGAGCCTTGTCTTGGGCTCGAGGCTAAGCAACGCCGAAGAACTTCTAGGCGAATTTTTGCAGCTTCACGCCGTCTACGTTATTCCCTTCGGCGATCAACACTGGCGCGAAGCTACGAGCGCCTTTCTCCGCTTCGGCAAGGGGCATCACTCTGCGAAACTCAACTTTGGCGATTGCCTCAGCTACGCCACCGCTAAAGTCGCCCGCAAGCCGCTCCTCTATGTCGGTGATGACTTCACACAGACCGACATCACGAGTGCCTGAACGCTTAGACCTCTTCGAACAGTGGGCGAAAGGCTACGACCGTTCGGTTACAGGCTCAGAAAGTTTTCCTTTCGTTGGATACACAGCTTCTTCTCTACTTATGGTCCCAGCCAAACCCAAGCGCGGCAACATCTCATCCACTTTGCGCTGAACGGCTTTCGTCATCGTAATTTTATCGGGCCAGTCGCGGGAGAAGCCCTCTTCAAGGAGTTTAGGCGTGCCGTCCATCACAAACATCGGACCGCTCGGCCCCTCTAAAATCTGCACGTCGCGCTCGGGGTCGATGTTATTTAAGAGCGTCCAGATACAGTCCTCGAAGTCCTGCGGGTTCGTCTCTTCGTCCAACACTGCGATGAGCCTTACGCCTTCCGCGTGCGGTTGCTGCGCCGCCCACTCGCCCAAGCGCTGACCCTGCCCCGCCCGCCTCTTCTGCGCCGTGATGAACCAGAAGCCGCCCGCCAACTGATGCTGGCGCGCAACCTCGGGGTGTTTCGGTAAATCCTTCTCTAAGCGTGTCGGGTTAGGCTGCCAGGCTGCATTCTCCCCCTCTTCGTCATGCTTTACGGTTCCGTCCACGATAAGCTTACTGCCGTAGCTCCAGGCGCGGCTCGAGTGGTCCAGCACGTCGGTCGGACCCTTCGCAAACTGCGAGTCGCGTCCCGGCACGGCGTTTTTGAGCACAGTGCGCCAGAACGCTAGGTGACGCTGCGGCTCTACCTCTTCATCCGTGACGAGCAAGACCTTTGCAAACATCATCTGCCCGAGCCCTAAAAGTCCATTAGCGACCTTGTACGCCTGACCGGGGTATTCCTTGTCGATGGCGATATTGACCAAGTTGTGCGCGATGCCCGCGGGCGGCATGTGGTAGTCGCGCAGCTCGGGTAAGATGAGCTGCGCCGGAACGAGAAAGATGCGTTCAGACGCTTCGATGAGGTAGGCGTCCTCCATCGGCGGACGCCCCACGATGGTCGCGGGATAGACCGGGTTCTTGCGCATCGTAATCGCAGTGACGTGAAAGGCGGGGTAGAGGTCTTGGAGGGTGTAAAAGCCCGTGTGGTCGCCGAAGGGTCCCTCGGCGCGCCAGGGTTCGTTCGGGTCGATGTAACCCTCCAAAACAAACTCCGCTTGCGCCGGAACGTCCAAATCTACCGTGACGCCCTTGCAAAGTTCGATAGATTTTCCCCTCAAAAAACCGGTGAGCGAGAACTCATTGATGCCGGGAATCGGTGGAATAGGCGCGGTCGCCGCGTATGTGAGCGCGGGGTCTCCACCTAAAGCGACGGCAACCTCGAGCCTTGTGCCCAACCTCTTCGCTTTCTCTAGGTGCCTTGCCCCCGTCTTGTGCCGCTGCCAGTGCATCCCCGTCGTGTTGTGGTCAAAGACCTGCATCCGGTACATGCCGATATTGACGTCGCCTGTTTCGGGGTCTTTAGAGGTGACCAAAGGCAGCGTGACGAAGGGACCGCCGTCTTGGGGCCAACATTTCAGCACGGGAAGTTTGTGCAAGTCCACCTCATCGCCGCGCCATACCACCTCTTGCACCGGACCCGAGCGCACACGCTTAGGCGGCAGTGAGGCGAGTTCTTTGAGCTTCGGCAGGTTCGAGGCGAGACCTAAAAATCCGCCGCCCAGCTTGACCTCGGTGAGGTTGCGGATGCGCTCGCCAATCGCGTCTAGGCTCTCTGCGCCGAGCGCGAGCGCCATGCGCTCTCGCGTGCCGTAAAGCCCGATAACGAGCGGAAAGCTTTTGCCTTCGACGTTCTCAAATAGGAGCGCAGGACCGCCCTGTTTGACCATGCGGTCTGCGATTTCGGTGATTTCTAGTTCGTGCGAGACACTTTCTTTGATGCGGATAAGCTCGCCACGCTTTTCCAGTTCGGCGATGAAGCTTTGCAGGTTCGAGTACATATCTCATGGTGCGAGACACTTTCTTTGATGCGGATAAGCTCGCCACGCTTTTCCAGTTCGGCGATGAAGCTTTGCAGGTTCGAGTACATATCTCATGGTACTCGGACGCTTTCTGCTGCTCCCTGTGGTGGGGCACAAAGAAGAGGAATACAGAGAAGGGCGGCAGCATTGAGCGTGAACATCAGTCTGACCAAGTGAACAAGATGCTGCGAGGGATGAGTATGAATTAAAGTGTGTCCTTGTTGTCAGCGAGGATGATTTATCCTAATTCGGGGCGCGCAACAGCGTACTCAAACGCAGCTTAAAAAGGAGCGGTTTTTGGGACGGCACTATGCTCAGTAAGCGTAAGAACACTAGTTTTTACATGCCGATGCAAAATCCACATCACAGCTATGCTACGCTGTTGCTTAGCGAGGGTACAAATGTTAAATTTGTATTCGAGCGGTTGGGACGCGCGAGCACGAAGATGACCTTAGATACATTCACTTCGCCGAACACGGTGTGGCGGCCGCAGGCGACACGTAAGAGGTGTTCGACAGGACTCTAGGACGTGCAAGAAGTGTGCGACTGGAGAAATGTGCAGCGTGACCTAGCCGCAAGAAACAGCGTCAGAGACGCATTGTGGGCCCTTAGCTCAGTTGGTTAGAGCAGTCGACTCATAATCGATTGGTCGTGGGTTCAAGTCCCCCAGGGCCCATCCCGAAAAAGCGCGTGACATACGTAAAAAGGGCGGCTACCCCGAATGGAATGGTCGCCCTGAATATTGGATTACAGCTTAACTACAGCTACAAGCCCTTGTCCTCTTCAGAATCTTCTTCATTGTCGCCGAGCATGTCTTCTAGGTTTACTGCCACTGCTCGACGCCGCTCTGTATCTTCTCCCGCGCCCGTCTCGCTCTCAAAAATCGCTGTAGCTATTGCCCGTTCCAGCGCTGCTTGATGTATGCGTGCGCAGCCTGCGTACTGAGCTTTTTCTTACCCGCCGCACTGCGGACATAAAGATCATCGCCATACCAGACGGGCTCAGAAGCACGTCTAACAGTGATGCGGCACACCTCTTTGTTTTGAATGGTGTGAAAATGGATGTCGTAATTTGTGCTGTGCTGCTCTCCCAACCTATCGAGCCTGTTAGAGAGCCATAGACAATAGCCATCCCTATTAGGTTTGTTAGGGTCGGCATGTTTGAAGTCTTCAGCTAAACCGACGACGCTACCTTTTCTATCCTCTACACCTATGATAAGCGTACCGCCCTCACCGTTCATGAAGCTGGCGACGGCTTTCAGGACAGGCTGATACATTTCACCATCCTTACGCTGCTGGTAGGCGTTCCACACTGCCGCCTCTTTGAACTCGAGCCTCTTCCCCTCGCCCTGCTGGATGAGCCGCTCGGTCTGTACAGCATCCGGGTCTTCGATACGCAGACGGTACTCGCAAATCGCTGCGTTACGTACGTAAGTTTCGAGACGCGGAAACGTACTCAGGATGTAGGAGAATTCTTCTTCATTCAGCCCATAGAGATGCGCGACAAGAGCATCAAGTTCGGCGCGTAGCTGCGTCCTTTCAGCTTCATCTGTTACCCCATTCTGGTGACCTTCTAATCCTACGTCTATAGCGAGATCGTCGAATTCGGGAGTAGTGCAGATGAGTTTAGCAGCGCGTTCAACAATTTGAGTGAGGTTTGGGTCATCTTTAGCAAGCCGTGGGACGGGTAGCTGATAGACGTATAACATGTTTACATTCGCCGACACTCTTTTTCGGAGTGAGGCATCAACCACAAAGCTATTCAATATCGAAACCAGATAAAGTAGCTCTTCAGGTCCTAGTGAATTTGAAGAAACATTGATTGAATTACCAGTGATAATGTTTGGTGGTAAGACCGTAGCTATCATCGTTCGCTCGTTTGTGCTCGATGCAATCGTTCGGTAACCAAGCCTATATCTTTGATAGGGTAGCTCTTGCTGGTCATCAGCCGTGCTACGTAATAGCGCTTTGCGCCCTCCTTGCAAATTCAACCAATAGCGTGGCTCGCTAAACGAATTGGTGAACTGGTGAATCATCTTTCCTTCATAGAGGGGGGAATATGACTCATTTGGTTCCGCGTTGCCGAAAAGGAGATATTTACGCCCCGACTTCGGGTCGGTCTTCGCGTAATTGTCTTTGATAAACGAGCGTGTGCGCCGTATCAGAAAAAGGCGCATCAGCTCACGCCAGTCGTCAGGATGCAGACTGCGCTCAAAGGCTGCAAGTGAGTAAATAGGTGTTTGGCTGTGCTCCGCATTGAACTTCACCTCGCCGCCAAGCTCGCGCACGTAAGCTTCAGGGCGGATACCTAAGTCGGTGCCCTCATCTATAAATAGAGAGAGTTGGCTCGAGAGGTCGGTGAAGCTCTTGTTATAGGGCGTCGCCGAGAGCAAGATAACTTTGCTGCCGCTCTGCCTGATGTACTCGTGAATAGCCGCGTAACGCTTACTGTCGCGGTTGCGAAGGTTGAGGCTCTCGTCGATGAGCACGCGGCGGAAACGGGCGGGCACATCGCCTAGCTCCTTCTGAACGACGCTTATAGGCATGACACGCGCCCTGAGCCCATAGGTGTCTACATAAGACTGCCACATCTTTTCTAAGTTTTTAGGGCAGATAATCAGCGTACTCGTTCCCTCTAGCTCCTCCATGAGGCGGGCAAGCGCTGTCGCCATGAGCGTTTTGCCGAGACCGACGACATCACCGATGAGTACACCGCCACGCTTCATGAGGTGATGAGCGGCGATTTTGACGGCGGCACTTTGGTACGGAAAGAGTATCTCATCTAGCTCGCCCGGAACATCGAAGGTGCGCAAGCCCTCTCTGGCCTCGAGCGCCAAGTGATACGCCATCTTGATGTAGATGTGATAGGGCGAGACCAGCGCTTCACGCGCCCAGCTCTCTTCGACGACGCTAATAAGCTCCTCGGAAATGTCAACGCAGAAAGGGTCGTGCCAGCGGTCCTCGAACCAGTCGGCGAGCTTTTGTGAGGCGTCGTGGTCGAGCACGTCAACGTTCAGTTCGCCGTTTCCTCTGACACCTGAGAAGGTCAGATTGCTGCTGCCGACGTAACCTGTACGAGGATTGGCGGCGTCGTGACGGTGAGTAAGGTACAGCTTAGCGTGCAGGGGACTACGCAAGTAGAGCTTGACGACGAGCTTGCCCTGCCTGAGCTGGTTTGCGAGCTGCCGTAAGCCTGCCTCATCCTGAGCTGTCGGCGTGCCTAGGGTGAGCTGATGGCGAAAACTTTCAGCAAGTTGCTTCTTGAGCCTCACCGCCTGTCCTCGGTCGATGCCAGCGCCATTCCCTGACAGGCTAAAGAGCTGAGTGAGGGTCTCTTCGGGCGCACGTTGCATACCCACTAGGACGCGGCAACGGTTGCCTTCGGTTCCAGACCAGGGCTCAACATAACAGTCCAAATAGCGCCAGCCGCGCAGGTTGAAATAGCCGACACAGAAGTCGGCTCGGTGTGCAACCTGCATAGAGTCACGTAGGGAATCTAAAAGGTGAAGATTGATGTTGTCGAAGATTCGCGGCATGTCTGTGTCCTCTACTTTAACCCTGCTCGCGCGGTTTACCACCTGTGATTTTTCATACTTACAGCAGGTATCATCTGGTCAGAGACGCTCGCACTGTGAAGAACAATGTCTAGCAGGCACTTTAGTTGATGAGACCTGCGGCACTTTGTCTCAGTATATTTTGGAAGTGCTATTTACTTAGCGGCACATACCTAGACCCCCGCCCCGTCTCCTCCAGCCGCAGCACACTCTCCTCGCGCAAGTCACTAAGCACCTTGCGGATCAACTCCCGGCTCACGTTCGGCAACTCCCGCTCGATATCGCTGATCTTAAAGGGCGTCCGGTGACGCGACACCGCTATGCGGATCATGTCCGTTTTTGTGCCGTGCGAGCCTCGAATAGTCTGCACCCGCTCCTCGAACTCGCTATACGCTGCCATGAGTATCCCAAGGAAGTAGTCGATCCAGGGCATCGCGTCGTGCGCCCCTTCGTGCCAGCCTCGGCTACTCGTCTCAAGTGCCTCGTAGTAGGTCTCGCGGCTCTCCTCGATCACCCGTTCCAAGCTGATATAGCGCTCCACCTCGAAGCCGTGGTGGTAGAGCAGGAGCAAGCTGAGCAAGCGGGCGGTGCGCCCGTTTCTGTTCGAGAAAGGGTGGATGCAGAGGAAGTCCACGGGTGACACGCTGGAGGAGGGGCATAGTGACACTCAGGCGCTGCAAGTAGATGAGCGTGAGTTCATAGAGAAATGCGTAACGAAACGTAGAAACGTGGTACAAGCACCCCCCAAAGTACCACGTTTATTTTGGAGTGCAATTTGCTTTAATGGGATAAATTGACCTCGTCTACGTGACGATCGGCGCGCTCGGCTGGCTACCCGACATGGCGGCGTACTTCAAGGTGATCGCTCGGCTGCTCAAGCCCGGTGGAGACCTCTTTCTGTATGAGATGCACCCCGTTCTGGACATGTTCAATCCCGAGAAGGGTTTAGAGGTCGTCACCTCGCACTTCACCACCGAGCCCAACGTCGCGCACGACGAGCCCGACTACTACGATCCGTCGCAGATGGTCGCCGGGACCTCCTACTGGTTTCACCACAAGCTCTCGGACATCATCGGGAACTGCTTGCGAAGCGGGCTCAACCTCACCTCGTTCGAGGAGTATCCGCACGACCTCTTGGAGGTGTATAGGTCGTTCGGGGCGAAGCCGCCGCTGTCCTACTCGCTTACGGCACGAAAAGGGGCGCATAGAGGTTAGCGGCGCAGGCGCTTCACGACCTGCCGGACCTCCGGCAGCTTTAAGCGGACGCTGAAAAGGACGTAGAAGCCGCCTAGAACGCCCACGCCGAGTACGGCGCGCAAGAGGTAGTCGGACCAGTCTGAGGGCGGCGGAAGTTGCCCTAACGCGAGCAGCGTGAGCCCCGCCGCCCCGAGCGCCGAGAGCCAGACCCGACCCGTGTGATTTAAGAAGTTAGCGAGAGAGAACCGCTCGCGCCGCCACACGTAAAAGGTGAGCACAGCGAGTTGCGTCCACTCGACGAGCACAGTAGACCAGCTCAGCCCTACGATGCCGTAGTGCGGCGCGAGCAGCGTGTAGAGGAGCGCGTTGAGCGAGATGAAGAGGACGCTGATGACGATGGGCGTCACGACCTCGCGGCGCACGTAAAAGGTGCGAATCAAGAGGTTGCGCAAGCCGATGGGAAAGACCGCCAAGCCTAGAGGCGCGAGCGCGGTGACGGAGAGCTGCACGACTTGCGGGTTCATCCCACCACCCGGACGAAACGAGGGCCAGTTGAGCACGCTCTGAACCGCAGGCGCGGCGAGGAAGCAGAGGATGAGTCCGGCGGGGACGGTCAAAAAGGTGATGAGGCGCAAGCCCTCTAGGAGCGTCCGGGAAAACTGCTCGGGCGCTTGGCTGGCGTTAGCCCCGAGCCTCGAGTAATACGCTAACGCCGGCGAGATGCTGAAGAGCCCGAGCGCGAGCCCTAAAAAGAGGTTGGCGTTCTCGAACGCCGTCACGCTGCCCCGAGGCAAGCCGCTCAGCACGTTCGTCGCGACCACGTTGAGAAACTGCCGCGCCCCTGTCGTAAAGGTGAAAGGAACCATCAAAACGAGGACGCCGCCCAGCGCCGGATGCCACCAGCGCCCGATTCGGGGCAAGAGGTTGTGTCTGACGAGTGCCGGGATTTGGAAGAGTAGTTGCGCCAAGCCGCCTAAGACGAACGCCACCGCGAGCGGTACGGCTTGACCCGGATAGAGGAGCATCAGCGCCGCCGTGACCACGTTGAGCGCCACCGGAGCCCAGGCGGGCGCGAAGAAACGCTCCTCAGCTTGAAGAATCCCCATCGCTAGCGCGGAGAAAGAGATCGCCGCTAAAAATGGAAAAACAGTGCGCGTGAGCCTGAGCGTGAGCGCGTAATCTACGTTCGCGTTATCTTGGAGGAGCAGCCCGACGATCCAGGGTGCAGCCCAGACCGCGAGTAGCACGAGCAGCGTGTTGACGAGAAAGAGCAGGCTGAGCAGCGCGCCCGAAAGCCCCTTCGCGTCCTCCTCTTCCAAACCCTTATAGACCGGCACGAACGAGTTCGTCAGCGCGCCCTCGGCGAGCAGTTCGCGAAAGAGGTTGGGGACTTTCAAGGCGACGTTTAAGGCGTCCGTGACGGCGGGTGTATAGAGCTGGTTGAAGAGCGCGACGCGTAAAAGCCCCGTGACGCGGCTGCCGAGCGTGCCGCCCATAAGGATGAAGGCTCCGCGAGAGGCGCTCTGGCGCGCAGGTTTCGGCTTGGGGGTGAGTTGACTTGACAATAGGCTTCCTCGGGGTCCTTGAGCGACCTCTCAAGGCGCACGCATTGTATCAAGCTCCGTGTGGCGGTGGACGGATAGACAGTCAGGTGATGGTCTCTTACGCGGCAGAGCTTTGGCTCTTTGATAGTGGCGTGATACGGACTCCGGTTGAACACGGCACAAACTTTAGCGAGTTTGTTCCGTCCACAACCAGAATCCGTGTCTTTTCGACTCGTTACATTCAGGATAATTCCTTTAGGAATTATACGGATTCCGGGTGAATCCACTACAAAATACATTCGCAGGATGGCGTTACTCACCGGAATCCGTAGCTGCTTATGCAAAGCTAAAGCCCGACTTCGTGAACGCATCCGCTCGGATTGAATACGAAATAAAGTTTCGTATTCAACCGGAAAGGGTATTACCCGGAAATGGTAGGACGGAGTGAGACTCGAGCCGCCCGACAAATGTTTTCACCGAAGACGTTCGTTACGAGGCTCGAGCCTAATCCCACCCCTTCTCGCAAGCACCGTGTAAATACTTATGAAAACACTGTAAACGTTTTTCTTGTTAGCGTACAATTTTTTGGTAACACCGAGTTCAAAAACTCAGAATTTTTCTTTTCTCGTTTTGCTTTTTTTAGTTGAGTGCGTATTTGCACTTGACACTTTGCAATTTAATTCATATTCTAAGTATCAGACTGCTCGTTTGAAGCAGCATCCCCCCGGAGGTAAATATGAAAAGGCTCTCCTACGTTCTCTTAGCACTCTCTCTATGTCTGCTCTCAGGCGGCGCGTTCGCGCAAGAGGGTGGTGACGCGGCAGCGGCGGGTGAGGTAGCGTTTGCGCTCGAGACCATCGCCATTCTCTTCTTCGCGGTTTTAGTCGCCTTTATGCAACCCGGCTTCGCCCTCTTGGAAGCAGGTCTAATCGGCGCGAAAAACGTCATCAATATCTTCATGAAAAACTTCGCCGACTTCGCCGTGGCGGGCTTGGCGTTCTGGGCGGTCGGCTTCGGGCTCATGTACCGGAGCGACGGGCAGATTTTCTGGGGTCTAAACGGGTACGAAACAGGCATGAACGTTCCCGTCGCGGCTGACTTCATCTTCCAGATGGTCTTCGCGGCGACGGCGGCGACCATCGTCTCGGGCGCGATCGCCGGGCGGATGAAGTTCCCGGCGTACCTCGTCTTTACCGTGGCAATGACGGCGCTTATCTACCCCTTCCTAGGGTACTGGCAGTGGGGCGGCGGCTGGCTCTCGCAGATGGGCTTCGCGGACTTCGCGGGTTCTTCTGTCGTGCACGCGGTGGGCGGCTTCGCGGCGCTCGGCGGGGTGTTAGCGATCGGTCCGCGCATCGGGCGCTACGCGGGCGGCAAGGTCAACGCGATGCCGGGGCACAACATGGCATTAGCGGGTTTGGGCGTTTTCCTCCTCTGGATCGGTTGGTTCGGTTTCAACCCCGGCTCGCAGCTTGCCTACAGCTCACAAGCGGACGCCGAAGCGATTGCGAACATCTTCCTCAACACGAACTTAGCGGCGGCGGCGGGCGCGATCGCGGCGATGTTCACCTCTTGGGCGCTGTTCAAAAAGCCCGACTTCTCCATGACCATTAACGGCGTGTTGGCGGGTCTCGTCGGTATCACCGCTGGACCCGACGTCATCACGGGTTTTTCAGCGGTGCTCGTCGGCGCAATCGCAGGTGTAATCGTCGTCTTCAGCGTGCTGATGTTCGACCGCATCCGCGTAGATGATCCCGTCGGCGCGATTTCGGTACACGGCGTCTGCGGCATCTGGGGCACGCTCGCGGTCGGCATTTTCGGCGGCGGCAATTTAGGTGTGCAGGCAATCGGCACGCTTTCTTACGCAGTCGCGGCGTTTGCCGCAGGCTTCGTCATCTTCTACCTACTCAAAGTGACCATCGGCATCCGCGTGTCGCCGCAAGAGGAGATCACCGGACTCGACCTCGTCGAGCACGGCACGGAGGCGTACGCAGGTAAAGACACCGTCGGTGATTCGGTCGTTGTCACAGCGGCAGCGGGCGACTGAGGAAACGAGACGAAAGGGCCTACATGAAACTCATCACCGCAGTGATTCGCCCGAACAAACTATCCGAGGTCAAAGAGGCGCTCTTTAAGGCGGGCGTGAGGGGCATCACCATCTCCCGCGTCAGCGGTCACGGTGGGCAAGGCGGCGTCGTGGAGCAGTACCGGGGGAGCCAATACGTCGTCGAATTCCACGACAAGGTCAAGCTCGAGATCGCTGTAAGCGAAGCCTTTATCGACACGACGATCGACGCCATCGTCAAGTCCGCCCGCTCCGGCGAGGTCGGCGACGGCAAAATCTTCGTGCAACCTTTAGAGCGCGTTGTGCGCATCCGCACGGGCGAGCGCGACGACGAGGCGCTGACGCCGGTTCAAACCGAAGAGAAGGCGAAAGCGAAGCGTTAAAACTTAGGATAGGTTTGAAGGGGCACCGCTGAGGTGCCCTCTTTTTTAGCCCACTTTTTGAAAGAGTGCACCGGAACGCGCTGGGAGGTCTACATCCAACCTCTCCTCTTGCACGGTAAAGGTCTCACCGTTCAAGAGGTCTTGGTAGCTTCCGTCCGGCAACGCCAACTGTGTCACTTTCACGCCACTCCCTACATTGAGAAAACCGACGAAAGTTTCACCTTCTGACCTCTTCGTGTAGACGTAGAGGTCTTCTGAGACGTGCAGCGTCTCGAACGCGCCGCGCCGCAGAGCGGGGTACTCTAGGCGCAGTTTGATGAGGGTTTTGGTGTAGTCTAGCAACGCCTCATTCCAAGCTTCTTTATCGTTCCAGGGCATTCCTTGGCGGCACTCGGGGTCGTGCCCGCCCTCGAGCCCCAACTCATCGCCGTAATAGAGGCAGGGCGCACCGGGAAAGGTCATCTGGAAAAGGAGCGCCATGCGGTACGCCGCTTCGTCGCCGTTCACCACCGTGAGCGCCCTCGGCGTGTCGTGACTACCCAAGAGGTTGAGCTGCACCTCGGTGATTTCCGGACGGTGGTCGTGCAGCAAAGTTTCGGCGGCGGCGGCGAACGAGGTCGCGTCCAGCTTGGGGATGTGTTGGTAGCCGCACCGTGCGATCTCTTTCTCGTTGAGCGAGGTTGCAGTGAAGCCGAACGCCGCGCGGGTAAAGGGGTAGTTCATCACCGCATCGAACTGGTCACCCTTTAACCAGTGGCTCGCGTCATCCCAGATTTCGCCGACGATGTAGCACTCGGGGTTCACCGCGCGGCAGCGGCGGCGGAACTCCTGCCAAAAGCGTCGTCGCCGATCTCATTGGGCACATCCAAGCGCCAGCCGTCAATGCCGAACTCCAACCAGTACGTCCCCACGTTCCACAAGAAGTCGCGTACCGCCGAGGTGTCCGTGTTGAATTTCGGCAGGGCGGGCAGCCCCCACCAGGCGTCGTAGCCGAGCCTGTCGCCGTCTTCGCCGCTATACGCTTTAAGGGGCAGCTCGCGAATGTTGAACCAATCCAAGTACGCGCTGTGCGGACCGTTCTCCAAAATGTCGTTGAACTGAAAGAAGCCGCGGCTCGAGTGGTTAAAGACCCCGTCCAACACGATCTTCAGCCCGCGTTCGTAACACGCATCGACAAGTTCTCTTAACGCCGCGTTACCGCCCAACATCGGGTCAACTTGGTAGTAGTCGTGCGTGTGGTAGCGGTGGTTCGAGGCGGACTGGAAAACCGGGTTGAAGTAGAGCGCGGTAATGCCCAAGTCCTGCAAGTAGTCGAGGTGCTCCACCACGCCCAAGAGGTCGCCGCCCTTGTAGCCGTGGACGGTGGGCGGGCTCTCCCAGGTTTCTAAATTGCTCGCTTTGCGTACGCGCTCACTCTTCGCGAAGCGGTCGGGAAAAATTTGGTAGAAGACGGCGTCGCGGACCCATTCGGGGGTAGTGGTGTCGGGTAGATTGTCGGCGGAAGCGGTAGAAGACATGCCCACCATCTTAAAATGAGGGTGTCAAACTAAACTGTACAGGCGACTTCTTCTTACAGTGAGGTGCGGAAGAGGTTTTAGCTGTAAAGTGCACACATGGCGCACCGTAAGGGTCCGAACTCCACTAAACATAGAGAAGCTAAATACACCGTTAAGCAAGTTTTGCTACTTATTAGCATGTCACCCTGTTCACGAAGTAGAGCGAAGCTTCGGCGAAGGCGTGAGGGTCTCGGTTGGCTATGCCAAAACTGCGTAACTTTCGTTCTCTGTCAGAGGAGTCAGCAAGGTCAGAGATTCTTACGCTCTACGGAGCCTGCCCTGGTGAGGATTCCGCTCAGAATGACATGCTTCAGTTTTTAGCTAACGCTGTACTAAATATAGAGAAGAGGTCTCGCTCGAGACCTCTTCTCCTGCAATATAGTCCTACATCACCTCTTGTTGTAGAGGATAAAGATGTGCTTTCAGGCAACTGGACTTGGGTCGCGGACGAAGAGGGTCAGTTGCAATTCAGCGCTCGAGATGAGCCCTAACCCGCCGGGATTACCAACACCATTCCCGGAATGAGCGCGTCGGGGTCGTCTAACACGTAACCGTTTGCGTCGACGATGTCCGTCCAGCGACCTCCGGTCCCATAGAAGAGGTCGGCGATGCCGGAGAGAAAGTCGCCGGAGCGAACGGTGTAAGTTGCCTGTGCGCCGCTCAAGCGGGCGACGGCACGTTGCGCCTCCAAAAGGCGTTGCTGCGCCGCCTCGACCTCGCTGCGCCGCGCCTCGTCCACAAGATTTAAGTTCGGCGTTTCCTGCCGCATCATGAGGTACGCTTCGGCCGCCTCGGACGCTTGGGTGCGCGCTCTTTCTAACTGGTCTGCTTGCGGCGTCAAACTCTCTTCTAGGCTCTGCTCTTGACTTAGAGCGCTGTTTAACCTGCTCAGTAGCTGGTCGCGCTCAGTTTGCGCGCTCTCTAGCTGCTGGCTGAGCTGCTCGCTGCCGCTCGTCGCCTCGCTAAGTTGCTCAGAGAGGTCGGCTTGTTCAGCTTGAGCTTGCTCGAGCTGCTCAGAGAGGTCCGCTTGTTCACCTTGGGACGCTTCGAGCTGGCTCTGCAATTCCTCCCTTTCCGCCTGCCCCGCTGCGCTCTGCTCCTGGCTCTGCTGTGTCAAGGCGGCGAGTTGCTCCTCTAGCGAAGACGCCTCGCTCTGCGCCGCTTCTAGGGTGCTTCTAAGCTCCTGATTCTGCGTTTGCGCGGCCTCTAGCTGCTGGGCGAGCTGTTCATTCTCCGCGCCGAGTTCGCTGCGCTGCTGCTCGAGCTGCGCCTGTTCGCCCTGGGCTTGCTGGAGTTGCGCCTGCACCTCTTCTAAGGTGCTATTAAGTTCCTGATTCTGTGCTTGCGCGCTCTCTAGCTGCTGAGTCAGCGTGTCGCGTTCGATACCCAAAGCGTCCGAGCGCTGCGTCTGCGACCCGAGGTTGCCTTGCAGTTCGTCGCGTTCCGCTTGCAGGCTGCTCACCTCTTGCCCGAGCGACTGCAGTTCGACCTGCGCGGCGACGAACGCCTCTTGAAAGTTGCTGAGCCGCGCCGCTAGCGCCTGGTTCTCCTCGCGCAAGGCTGCCTCTAGGGGCGACTGCACCTCACCTGACGGTGCGTCCTCTTGCTGCGTCCCTTGCGCTTCTTGCCCGCCCTCTTGTAAGCCGGCGAGCTGCGCCTGCACGTCTTCGCGCAGGGCGCGGACGTCTTCGCGCAGGGCGTCGCTGACCTCGAGCCCGGCGAGCGCCTCTTCCAACTGGGTGAGGATTCCCTCTAGCTGCGTTCTGACCTCGGTTTGCGCCAAACCGAGGGACAAGATAAAGGCGCAGATGATGACCAACACGAACTTCTTCACTACGTAACCTCCAAGGTTTTAGACAAGATTTTGGAGCCAGCGTTGAGCGACTGGGCTCGAGATAGGGTTAGACCGCTATTGTACCGAGTTTAGGTGCGTAACGCCATCACAGTTTCAGCGCTCTAACATGAAAGCCCGGCGTGTTTACGTCGGGGCTCGAGCCTGCTATTTAACTTTCTCCTACCGACATCAAGAGGTAGCATACAGCATGGACGATATTCATAGACGCGGAAACAACCGTGGCTACGGCAAAAAACCTGAGAAACAATACGTTATCGACGCCCTAGCCGGCGAATCCTGGCGGCTCTTTCGCATCATGGGCGAGTTTGTACAGGGCTTCGAAGACATGAGCGACGTAGGCAAAGCCGTCACGATTTTCGGCTCAGCGCGGCTCAAGGCGGACCATCCTTACTACGAACAAGCCGAACGTTTGGCAAAAAAGCTCGCCGAATGCGACTACACCGTCATCACGGGCGGCGGACCCGGCATCATGGAGGCGGGCAACAAGGGCGCATATGAGGCGAAAGGGCGCTCCATCGGCTTAAACATCGACCTGCCTTTCGAGCAGGGCGCGAACCCCTACTTGACCGACGAACTGAACTTCCGTTACTTCTTCATCCGCAAGGTGATGTTGGTCAAATACTCCACCGCCTTCGTCGTCTTCCCCGGCGGCTTCGGCACGATCGACGAGCTATTCGAGTCATTAACCCTCATTCAGACCAAGAAAATTAAACCCTTTCCCATCTACTTAGTCGGGAAAGAGTTTTGGGGCGGGCTCTTGGATTGGCTCGAGGACACCCTCCTAGAGATGGGCACGATTGCGCCCAAAGACATGCACCTCTTCAAAGTGGTAGACAAAGTCGAGTCGATTCCTGAAGAGATTGACGAATATTATGAAACCTTGGAGCATGGGGGGTTTGAGGTGCCGAGTGACGTGAATGAAAGTGTGGAGGTGGAGGGTTAAACCAAGCCTTGCTCGAGCCCCTTCAACACCGCCCGCGTCCGGTCTTTCACCCCAAATTTCGAGAGCACCGAAGAGACGTGATTTTTGACGGTTCCTTCTGACACGCCTAGTGCCCCCGCAATATCGCGGTTCGTGTAGCCCCCCGCCATAAGCCGCAGCACTTCGCGCTCGCGCTCGGTCAAGGGGTCGGGCGTGTCCAGGCTGGGATAATCTGTGTTGAGGTTGCCGAGCCCGCGCAAAATGCGCTCGGTGACGGCGGGTTGAATGAGCGTTCTTCCCTCATGGAGCGTGTGTACCGCGTTCACGAGCTGTTCTAAAGACACGTCTTTTAAGAGGTAGCCCTTCGCGCCGAGTTTAAGCCCTTCTAAGACGAGCGCGTCGTCATCGAAGGTGGTGAGAATCAGAACGGGTGGGGCGTGCTCGGCGCTCTTTAGACCTCTTAGCACGCCTAAGCCGTCTAACTTAGGCATTCGCAAATCTAAGAGAACGACATCGGGTTTCGTCTCCGCGATGACCGCTAAGCCTTCCGCGCCGTCGGAGGCTTCGGCGATGACTTCAATGTCGTCGGCAAGCTCGAGCAGACTCTTGATCCCTTGCCGCACGAGCGTCTGGTCGTCCACCAAAGAGACGCGAATCATGCGGGTAGCTTGGCGTGCAAGGTGAACCCTTCGCCGGGGGAAGAGGTCAGCGAGAGGTCGCCGCCGAGTGAGGTGAGCCTCTCTTTCATCCCGCTCAGCCCATTGCCTACCGTGACCTCTTTTGCGCCGCGTCCGTCGTCGCGAGCACTAATTTCTATACCGCTCGGGGTGTGGCGCAGCTCGAGCCACAAATTCTCCGCGTGCGCATGTTTGAGCGTATTCGTGATGACCTCTTGCACGCAGCGCAGGGCGACTTGGGCGCGGTGGGGGTCGTCTAGGTCTAAATCTCGAGGTAAATCTAGGTGAATCTTCAAGCTAGGAATGTCGCGGGTGAGCATTTCCAACGCTGCAGAGAGGTCGAGTGCGGTGTCCTCTCGCAAGGTGCTGACCGTCTCACGTACGTCGCTTAGGAGGAGTTTGGTCAGAGACTGCGCTTTCTGGACGTGCTCTAACGACTTTCCTTCGGAAACGTGCGAGGCAACTTCCAAATTCAGGCTCAGCGCGGTGAGGTGGTGCCCCATGAGGTCGTGGAGGTCGCGGGCAATTCTCACTCGTTCGCTTGCGCGGCTGCTCTCCGCTAGGAGGGCTTGCGTAGCGCGGAGTTCGGCGTTGACCTGGGCGAGTTCTCCCTTCGCCTTCGCCTCGCTGAGCGCGGCGTAAGAGGTGAAAAGCGCGAACATCTGGAAGCTCAGGTAGATGCCCGTACTAAACACCAGTTGGACGCTAGACCAGTCGCTAATCAGCAGGTGAATAAGAGTGGCGGCGGCGCTCTGCAAAAGAACGAGACCCAGCGCGAGCCGGAGCGAGCCGAGCCAAGCGTACTGCGAGGCGAGGATGACGAAGAGCACGCTGGCGAGGTCGAAGGGGATGAGCGCGAGCGCCGCTAATATGGCGAGGAGTTGCACGCCCATGAGCGCGGCTAGGTGCCGTTGGTTGCGGACATGCTCTCCCTTGCGGCTGACCTGCCAGAACGCCGCGCCGAAGGTGAAAAAAGCCAAAAGCCACCCCAGGTAACGCGCTTCTAGCAGAGAGTCAGGTCGCTGCGCGAGGTCCGCAAACACGGGCAAACCCGCTACGAGCCACGCCGCGAGACCGGCTAGGCAGAGAAACCAGTCGCTCGTCTTTGTATCTTTCACTAGACGTTTAGTTTACTCGTTGTTACTCCGTCAAGACCCGTGCCAGAAGTCATGCTCTCAAACAGCTTTCGAGGATGACCTCTAGCACATGCGCCCATATATGCTCAGCGGCTACGCTTTGAGCAGGAGGTTCGCCATGTCCCAACCCAGTGAAACTGCGTATAGCAAAACGCCGCGCCGCTTGCCGAAACGACTCGAGTCCCTTCTCAGCCCCGGTGCGCTGCTGATCGCGCTAGGTGCCTTTTTCCTGCTGACGCGCCTCTTCGATATGGACCCGTTCACACTCCCTATCCTCGCGCTCGGGCTTATCGCTATCGGCATCTTGCGCCGTGAGTCGGGCTGGTTTATCCCCGGTAGCATCTTGGCGGGTCTCGGCCTCGGCAGTTACGTTGCAGAAGCGCCTTTCGCCAGCATGATGAGCGACGACGTGCAAGGAGGCGCGTTTCTGCTCGCGCTCTCGCTCGGGTGGTGGAGCGTACCGCTACTTTGCTCGATTTTCGGCGACGCGCCGCACACTTGGGCGTTCATCCCGGCAGCCGTGCTCAGCGTGCTCGGCGTCCTCATCTTGAGCGCCCAAGCCGAACCCGTCTTGGCCCTGCTGAGTTACACGTGGCCCTTGATGCTCGCTGGCTTCGGCGTCTGGCTGCTCTTGGAACGGCGAGGTTAGCGTGGAGCCTCTTTTGGTGTTCACGCACGTGGCGGCGGGGACGACTGCGCTCGTCGTCGCGCCCGTGGCGATGGCGGTGCGCAAAGGGGGCAAAGCACATAGGCGCTGGGGCTGGATCTTCTTCTGGGCGATGTTCGTGATTTTTGTGAGCGCGGTGGCGCTACTCGCCTTTCGCCCGAACATGTTCCTCTTCATCATCTCGATTTTGAGCTTTTATGCGGTCTTTTCAGGCACACGTTCTTTGCGCCGCAAACGCCCGGAACGAGGACAAAGGGCAACGTGGCTCGACTGGTTCGGCGCGAGCGTCGCCCTGCTCGCGGGTGCTGCGTTCATCCTCTGGGGCGCGCTGCCGCTGCTCGGGCTCAGCTCGAGCGACGTCCCCGTCAGCTTTTCCGTCCTGGGTATCGCCTTTGGCGCTTTTCTCGCGCAGATGGCGTGGGTAGACCTGCGCAGCTTCGTCACCACGCCCAAAAACCGCAACTGGTGGTGGTACTACCACATGGACCGGATGCTGAGCGGCTACCTCGCGGCGGTGACGGCGTTCATGGTGCAGAACGTGGGACCGCTTTTGCCGGAGAGCCTCGAGTGGACCGTCTGGGCTCTGCCGGGTGTTGTCGGCGGAATCTTCGTCGGGCAGTGGATAGGCTACTACAAGCGCAAGTTTGAGGCTAAGTCAAAGCGAGCCTTAGAGATTGCGAGAGGCTGAGATGAGCACCGAAACACGCCGCCACGCTGGGCTGCTGCTCATCATCTTGCCCACCGTCATCTATGGTGGCGTCAGCCTTCTCACGCTGCTCGTTAATGATCCCGCCTACACACAAAACCCGTTGCGTCAAGACCTCTGGCGAGCGGGTCACGCCCATGCGGGCGTCCTCCTTATCCTTTCGCTCGTAGCGCTGCTTTACGTGGACGGCGCGAAACTGCCCCATAGCCTCAAGAGGTTCGTGAGTTTTGCGGTTCCTCTGTCGGCAATTTTGCTGCCCGCTGCTTTTTTCTTGTCGGTTTTGAGACCTGGTGCAACCGAGCCCAATGCCTTGATCAACTTGGCTTATGTCGGCGCAGTGCTACTGGCCCTGGGGCTGCTCGTTCTGGGTATTGGCTTGGTTCGGAAGTAAAAGGTGTGTTTGCAATGCACCTCTTGAATTGGAACTAAGCGACGAACTCGAGCTTCAGCGAGGTCTCGTCCACCTCGCGCTCTTCGGTGGCGCAGATGAGCCGCGCGTCCTCGCCGTAGAGCCCACGTATCATCTGGATGATGCTCTCTAAAGAGGTCGCGGTGCGCGTCAAAAACTCGCCGTTGATGTAGACCTCTTTATTCATGGCGTTCTCCGCTTGTGAGGCGCGAAACGACGCATTGAGTTGGGCGCGGGCTTGCTCGGCGCGAGAGACCGTCTCATCGAGTTCCTTGTGAATACGCATAAACGAGATGACCTTTTCGCGCTGCTCGGGGGTCATGAACTTCGCAGAACGCGAGCCGGTGAGGTGCTCTAAAAGTCCTTGGTATTGGTTAGGCGCAAGCTCCAGTTCGTCGCGCAGGGCGTGAATCGCTTGGAGCTGTCCGACGTAATAAGGGTAGTCGGGAGAGGTCTTTTCCATTGGCTTAGTTTAGCATAAAATACCTTATTATTTAAGGTATTAAGCGACATGAAACGCTTCGCCGAATGTCGGTGAAGCGACTGTGAAAAACTATTGAAGGGTGCACTTGGCGGCGGTCTAAGCTTTTATCATGACCCTACTCGCTGTGCTGCTGACCCTATTAAGTACGTTAGCTCAGGCGCAAGCTACGTTCGAGGAGGGACTGCGCCAGAAGATCACCGCGCGTTATGCGCCCACCGAATCTGTTCGTTCGGTCGAAGTCGCGACGCTGACTCGCAACAATGCGGAGGTTATGTGGAGTCGCACCGTGTCCGACCTTCTCGGCGACAGGCTGCTCGTAGAAGGTCGTACCGTGGGTCCCTCTTTTTTCAGCCCGTACAAATATCTCTACACAGGAGAGGCGGTCGTGACGACCTACGGCGGGCGGAGCGTGGAAGGTTTCGACCTCGAGTCCGCTAAAGAATATGCTCAAATCAACCGTCACTACTACCACCTGAGCGACTCGGTCGCGGCGACGCGCTATCTGGGCGAACGGAGCTACGCAGACCTTGCTAAAGGGCACGCTTTTCTCGCGCCTGAGCTTGAGCTAGCCTTTCTTTTCGACGCCGAGGGACGTTGGCTCGGCTCGGTCTTTCTGGACGAGGACGGAGCTGGTACGCTCACCGTGTTCGGCGAAGTCGAGATGACGCGGGGCGTGCCAGTTCCACAAACAGCTCGGACGTACAGTTTGAGCGGCGACGAAGCCGTCTTTATCTCCCAGTCGGTAGTGCTCGCCGCCCGTATCCATCCCGACCTGAGCGGCGTCTTTGAGCGTGCCGAGGCGCGGATGATGGCGCGGTACGAGGCGGCATTTGGGTATCTCGAGCCAGACTATCTCGAGCCCGATTATGGTGGGGTCGCCCCGCCCACGGACGAAAGCGTGCCACCTTTTGACACCGAAGCTCTGCCAAACGCCGCTCTGCCAAACGCCGCTTTGCCGGACACCAAAGTCGCGCCCGAGCCATCCAACGAGGACGAATTCATACTGGACGTTGCGCCCCCTCCACCCCCCAGTATGCCTGAACCCCCCAGCACGTCCGAACCTGAGGTGTTTGACGTTGTCGAGGCGATGCCTATACTTATCGGCGGGTACGACGCTGCCGAGGTCGCCTATCCTGAACGTGCTAAGGAGATGGGGTTAGAGGGGCGCGTCTACGTAGAATTCGTCGTGGACGAGTACGGCTACGTTAGAAACCCTGAGATTTTGCGCGGCGCGCATCCTCTACTAGACGAAGCGGCGTTAAGCGCCGCTTATCTCCTCGACTTTGTACCGGGTGAGCAGCGCGGCAGGCGCGTACGCGTGCGGGTCGTTTTGCCCATCACCTTTACGCTCGACTGACCGGTAACGTATAGCGCCGTGATGAGAAACGGTTGAAGGATTGCGTAGCGGTACCGGGGCGATAAAACGCAGGTAAAGGAGTAAACTATAAATACCTTGCGAAACCGCGTTCTCCTCTTTCTAGTGATGCTCGCCCTTCTAAGCGTGAGCGTCCTTGCGCTATGGCAGCTCGAGGTGCTGAGCCCGGACAATTTCCGCAGGTCGCCCGAAGAGGTCGCGACGGCGCAACTTTTTGAAGCGATCGAAGCGGGGGACTTGCCGGACGTCAGAGCAAACCTAGAAGCAGGGGCGAACCTGAACACGGTCGAAGAGGAGATGACGCCCCTGATGCTCGCCGCGCAAGCAGGTAACTTGGGCATCCTCACCGAGCTGCTGCAGCGCGGCGCGGAGGTCAACGTGGCGACGAGCACCGGGCTCACGCCGCTCATGCTCGCCCTTAGAGACAGCGACATCCCCGCGACCGCCATCACGCTCCTCAACGCGGGCGCGGACCCCACCCTCACCGATAGCGAAGGTCGCACCGCGCTCGACTACGCCACGGAGAACGGGACCATGCGGCGTTCAGGGCTCTATATTTTGCTCGAGAACCTCGTCAGCCGCCCCTTCAACCCGGCGTGGCCGAGCGCCTTTATCTCGCCCGTGCCGGGCGCAACCTTCAGCTCGCGCGCGCCGCACCTTCCGGGCGCGCGGCGGGCGTACCGCAACGGCTACCACGAAGGCTTCGACTTCTACAACGGCGTGGTGAGCGTGCCCATAACCTACGGCACGCCCATCGTGGCGACGGCGGACGGCGTGGTGGTGCGCGCAGACCACGATTACACCGAACTCACGCCACAAGAACTCCAAGCCCTGCTAGACGACGCGGCGGCGCGCCTGACGACGCCACAAGAGACGCTCGACAAGCTGCGCGGACGCCAGGTTTGGCTCTCGCACCCCGGCGGCTTCGTCTCGCGCTACGCGCACCTCTCCGATATTCCCGCTGACCTAGAAGTTGGACAAGTTGTCGTGCAGGGTCAAACCGTGGGCTTCGCGGGCAACTCGGGCACGTCCGAAGGCGTGGCAGGGACGAGGGACGACGCGCACCCTCACTACGAGTTGTGGCGCGGCGACGAGACCTACTTGGGTGAAGGGTTAGAGCCCGACGAGATTTACCCGCTCGTCGCGCAAGTTTTTGGGGAGCGGGCGCTGCCGCCGTTTCGGGAGTGACGAGGTCGCTCATTGAAACTTCTTATTCTCGATTTGGATGAAACGCTTATCCACGCAACTGAAGAGCCTTTGGAACGTCAAGCTGACTTTGAAACTGAGCTTTATCATGTTTACAAACGCCCCTACATCACCGAATTCTTGGAGTTTTGTCGGGAGCATTTCTCTGTAGCCGTCTGGACAACTGCGGGTATGGGATTCGCGAAAGTTGTCGTGAAAGAGGTTTTCTCTTCCGACTACCCTTTAGAATTCTTCTGGTCCCAGGAGAAGTGTACAAGGGTCTATGATGTGGATAAGCTAGAACATTATTTCGTTAAAGATTTAGGGAAGCTTAAACGCAAAGGGTATCGGCTCGAGAGCACTTTGATGGTTGACGACACGCCTAAGAAACTCGAGCGGCACTACGGGAATCTCATCAGGATAACTGAATGGTTTGGTGATGCTAACGACTCAGAGTTACTCGCACTCATACAATATCTCTCTGAACTCAAAGATGCGCCCAACGTGCGAAAGGTCGAGAAGCGCGGTTGGCAATGTCGTTTCGCGTGAACCTAGACAGATGATATAACTGTGTAACTCTTCACTTCACTTATAAAGTACACCACACCGCCTCTTATCAACCCTATGGCAGAATCGGGTGTGGCGAAGACACCGTGGTTGGACCTACTAGAACCCCTGCGCGAACACCTCACCGGGAGTGACCACCGGGGGCAGCGCGGCTCCTTGCGCTGGCTCGGCGCGGCGCTTTCAGAGCGCGGCGGGCGGGCGAACACGGTGCGTAATATCTTGTATAAAGACTTGGGCTCGGCGGCGGAGAAAGCGCGGCTCTTCGAGCTTTTGAGCGAACTGTACGAAGAGGTCGGCTTAGCGCCGCCCGACTTACCCGAGGACCTCACGGCGGCGCGGGCGAAGCGGGCGCTCGGGCGCGACAAGAGAGTGATTTTTGCGCGGTTTATGAGGGAACTCGCCGAAGGGCTCCCGCAATTTATCGTCGTGGGCGGACCGTCGACGGGCAAAGGCGTGCTTTTGGAGCAGGTGCGTAAGGCGTACCCGGAGAGCGTGTTCGTCAATTTGGCGCAGGACATCGTACCGGCTCTGGTGCT
This sequence comes from Trueperaceae bacterium, assembly GCA_965213925.1. GTDB lineage: Bacteria > Deinococcota > Deinococci > Deinococcales > Trueperaceae > CBDBZX01. Next base: position 1,083,767 of record OZ243927.1, on the reverse strand, counting down.
GCTCATGGCGGAGGTGGCGCAAGCGGCGCGGCTCGAGTCCCTCGTCGCGCAGCTTTCGCCCGCGCAGCCCTTCGCGGTGCAAGCGGCGCGGCAGCGCGAGGTGCGTAAACTCGTTAAAGACGGGCTTAATGCGCTCGGCAAGCCGCTCTTGCTGCGCGCCGAGACGAGCGCGACGCTGAGCACGCTACCTCTACGGGGTGAAGACGGCGCTGAGGTTTCGCTCGCGGCGTGGTTGGAGCCTCTCCTGACCTCTTTAGAGATTCCTTACCTCGCTGCGTGCTCCGCCGCGCCGCCCACGCTCCCTTACCAGACCCTGCGTCCGCCGAGCCGCGAGGAGGCGCGACGCTACGTGCAGGAGCGGCTGCCCGATATTGCGCCGGAAACGTTGGAGGAACTCTTGAATCAGGCGGGGCGTAATTACGGGGAGCTGTCGCGGCTGAGCCTGCTCGAGCTGAGCCGCGCCGGGGGCGACGACGCGGCGCTCCTACGTGACCCGCGTCTGGGTCCAACCTTGCGCGTCCTCGCCGCGCTTTCGCCGACGGTTGACCCCACCATTCCTGTGCCCCTTTTAGAGGCTGCTTTAGAGCGCCCGCTGAGCGCGCTTAAACAAGCCGAACACGCGCTCTTAGAGACGGCGGGGGAGGGACTGGTGCGCCCGGCACTGCGGGGGCTTTTGCCCGAGGACGAAGGGCAGACCGAGGTGCACAGGCTCGCGCTCGAGTACTACTTGAACGCGCAACCCGGCAACGGACAGCCTAGCCACGGCAGGGGCGGCTCGACCTTTCGCACGCTCTATCACGCCGAACGTGCAGGCGCGGCGCAGGTGCTCGTGGACCGGCTCAGAGACGACCCGTCGCACTTGGCGCTCCTCCCCGACCTGTGGGCGAACGCCGCTACGGGACCGCAGGACGTGTGGACGCCCGAACTGCGGGAGCAGCTCGCCCTCGTGGTGGTGCGCTACCGCGCGGTTTTGGGCGACTACCTCCACCCGGAAGCGCGGGCGGCGCTAGCGCTTCTAGCGACCTCGCGAACGACAAAAATCAGCGCCTGGGCGCGGGTCAAGATGGCGGAGGCGCAGATCGACGCGGGCAACTTCGGTGAAGCGGTCGCGCTTATGGACGACCTGCCGCCCTTAGGGGACGAAGCGCAAGCCGAAGCGCACCTCGTCCACGCAGCGCTCTCACGCTGGCGCGGCGCGTACGACCGGGCGGAGCGCTCGGTTCATGCGGCGCTCGAGCTGGAGGTGCCACCCCTCCTCAAAGACCGCGTCCAGCTCTGGCACGGGCTCGTCGCCAAGGACGCGGGACGCTTCGAAGAGGCGCTGGCGAGTTTGGGACAGGTCACACACAACCCGCTCCTCACCGGGCGTGCCCGCTACCAAGAGGGCGAGCTGTTGACGCGGCTCGGTCAGCCTGAGGCGGGCGCACGGCACATCGAGACAGCGCTGACCCTCCTGCAGAGTGCCCCTATTGAGGAACGCGCCAGGGTGGGGGCGCGGCTCGGCACGGCGCTGCGCAAGCTAGGGCGCGACGAGGCGGCGAGCGAGCAGTTCGCGCTCGCACTGAGCCGCGCACCCGACGCCTTTAGCCGCGCGCGCATCGCTTCAGAATGGGCGATGTTGGAGGTTGCACGCGCTCGCTCGTGGGACGCGCTGCGCTTGGCGAGCGAAGCCGAGGCGACTTTCCGCGCCGCCTCGCACCGCCCCGAAGAGGCGCACTACCGCCACCAGCGCACGCGCCACCGCCTCGCCCTCGCGTATTGGACCATGCAAACGGGGGAACCTTACCGCGCGCCGTTTCGGGGGGGACGCGCTGCGCTAGAGGTGCAGGCGCAACTTCAGCCTCTTTTCGAAGAGGTCGCGCCGCTCGCGCCTCGCAGTGACCGCTACGCCGCGCTCACGCTCGACATCGCGACCACGCTGTCGCTGTCGCTACCGCCACAAGAGGCGCTACCGCTGCTCTCGTCGCTCGAGCTGCCGAGTCACTACTTACAGCTCAAACTGCGCCTTTCGGCGGCGGAGGCGCATCTGCGTGCTGGCAACGCGCCCGCCGCCGCCGCCTCGCTCGCCGCTGTACGCGAGGTGCCGCCCGACCCCGGACTCACCGCCTGGAAAGGACTCCTCGACGCCGAACTCCTCCTCGCCCTAGACCAGCGCGAGGCGGCGTGCCAGGTCGTCAATGACCTGCTCACGCTCGCCGCGCCCTTTCGCGCTCAACTCGGGCGCGTCTGGGGGCGCGTCTTATGCGAGCGGGATCAGGGAAGCTTAGCGGCGCGTTGGCTCAGAGGGTTAGACGGCCCCTTAGCCCTTCCCGACGCGCTCGCGCTGCATTTTTTTGGGCTCGAGTCGGACTCAGATTCAGCTAACCTCAAGGCTGAAACGGCTGCACGTCCATAATCAGCGACCTGTCGATTTCACCGGGCGACGTCGCGCCGCAGAGCGCCAGCGAGAGGTCGATTTCGTCTTTGAGCATGTTCAGCACGCGCGTGACGCCCGCCTGACCGTCCGTCGCGAGTCCCCACAAGATAGGGCGTCCGACCGCCACGGCTTTCGCGCCCAGAGCGAGCGCTTTAAGTACGTCCGTGCCGCGCCGCACGCCGCCGTCCATGATAATGTCCACACGCCCGTCCACCTTCTCGGCAATTTCGGCGAGCACATCTACGGACGCGGGCGCGGTGTCGAGCTGTCTGCCGCCATGATTCGAGACGACGACGCCCGCCGCGCCGTGCTCGACGGCGAGTACGGCGTCCTCCGGGTTCAAAATCCCTTTGACGAGCACCGGCAAGTCCGTAATGCCTACGAGCCACTCCAAATCCTCCCAGGAGAGCGTCTGGTCGAAGAGCGACATCACGTAAGCGGCGAGCCCCGACCCCTCAGTCTCTGGAAAGTCGTCCGCGCCGACCACGTTCTTGATGCGCAGCCCGTCGGGAAGTTGAAAGTTGTTCTTCACGTCGCGTTCGCGCACGCCCCAGACCTGCCCGTCTACGGTCAGCACGATGGCTTTGTAGCCCGCCGCCTCCGCGCGGCGCACGAGGTTCTTGGTCTCCTCGCGGTCTTTATAGACGTAGAGCTGAAACCACATGGGACCCGTCGCGGCGTCCGCGACCTCTTCGATTGAAGAGGTCGAGAGCGTGCTCAGCATCATCGCCGTGCCCACCTCTCCCGCCGCTCTCGCCACCGCAACCTCACCCTCGGGGTGCGCCATGCGGTGAAACGCGGTCGGCGCGACGAGTACGGGCATCGAAATCTGCTGTCCCAACACTGTCGTGCTGAGGTCGCGTCCGCTGATGTCGCGCAGCACGCGGTTTTTGAGCCGGTAGCGCTCGAACGCGCGGACGTTGTCACGCAGGGTCACCTCGTCGTCGGAGCCGCCCACATAGTAGTCGAACGCCATCTGCGAGAGGTTTTCTTTAGCTGCCGCTTCGTACTCGTGGAGGTTAAGAGGTTTCATGAAAGCTCCTTTTGTCTGGCGGGACGCGGTTATGCTATAGCGTTACGAAGCCTCATTTTTTCATATCGCCGCGCTGTGTACGGGGTTGCTGCGCGCATTTGGAACACGAGGAGCGCATTCCCCATTACCGAACCTGTTGGGTCACCCAATCCATTGCGCGCATCCTCGCTGTCAAGACCGTTTCACACTGATACTTTGATTCATGATTTTGAATGTTGGCGAACAAAGCAAGCTCGAGGAGACGCTCGAAGGTTTCTACAGCGGCGAGGTCAGGGTCTCGAGCGCTTTCACCCCGACCTTAGCGGCCGCAAAAGAGCAGCTAACGAGCTTCAACCCGAGAGGCTACGCGAGGACGCGCAACGACGTGGACGGCAACGTGAGCCGCCTCAACCCGTACATCACCTGGGGCGTCTTCACGCTCGCCGAGGTGCAGCGATATGCCCGCAGGAAGCTGGGGGGAGGCACGCAGGGCAAGGACTATGGGAAGTTCGTCTCGGAACTCGGCTGGAAGGCGTACTTCCGGGAGGGCTTTTTAGCGTTAGGGGACAGGGTGTATACGTCGCTCGAGCCCTACAAATACCCCACCCAGAAAAAGGTCGAGATGCCCGCCGACATCGAAAGAGGTCAAACCGGGCTTTCCTGCATCGACCGCATCGTCCACGAACTCAGAGACACGGGCTACTTGCACAACCATCAGCGCTTGTGGTTCGCGGCGTTCGTCACGCACTTCGCGAACGTCGAGTGGTGGCACGGCGAGCAGCTTTTCTACCGCTACCTCGTCGACGGCGAGCCCGGACCCAACGCGCTCTCGTGGCAGTGGGTGGCGTCCACGTTCTCGTCCAAACCCTACTACTTTAACAGCGAGAACATGCGCAAGTACAATCATGAACCGTGCGACGACGCGCCCTTCAACGCCTCTTACGAGGAACTGGACGAGCGGTTTTTTAGCGGGTACGGCAAAGGCGGCTACGAGAAGCGTCCTAAGGAGCAGCCGCAAACTGTCGCCCCTCATCCCGACCTGCTTAGACCCGCGGGCGAGAAGCCGCTCGTGCTCCTGCACGCGGAGAGGTTGTCGGACGAGGCGAGGGTTTTAGAAGAGGTACCGGACGCGCCCGTCTTGGTCTATCTGGACACGGCGCGGTTCAAAGACGAACAGCCGAGCTTCATGCGGCTTCACTTCGCGGTGTGTTTGGCAGCGGACGTGGTGAAGACGTTGCGCCGTGCAGGGCGAGAGGTCGAGCTTATGTTCGGAGACGCCGAAGAGGTGCGAGCGTACGCCCAGGAAAGAGGTCGCGAGAGTCTCGCCGCACCCGGCTCGTGGCACCCCGGCACGTGGCGGACGCTCGAGCGGTTGAACGGCGACCTCCCCGTGTCCGTCACCGAAGACGAGCCGTTCGCCAGGGTCGACGCCTCCTTGCGCTCCTTCAGTTCGTACTGGAAGCGAGCGGAAAAACAGGTGATGAGACGTACGTCGTAACCCTGACTCGTCACCCCGAGCTACGCCGAGGGGTCTCGTCTTTCACTCTCAGCTAGCCGAGAGTGAGGGACGAAATTCTTTATCGTTCATTCCCAAAAGGAGGCTCCGCGTTGCTCCGCTCAGAATGACCTACTTCGTTTTTGGCTGACAGCATACTGAGGTAGATGAGTAGAGGTTTAGCGGTATTCAGCGCGGAGGGTGAAGTTTTTCAAGCTGCCGACCTCGAGTCGCCCCCCGCGAAACTCGAGCCTCTCCCCCACCACGTCCTCTTGGAGCTTCAAGGGAAAACTCAGCTCGCTCGGATAGTTGACACCCACGCTGCTCGCGAAGAGCGCGCAGTGCCGCGTCCCTAGCCCGCTGCTCGCCTGCGAGCCGACCATCACGCTTTTGCCCGCGTCTCTGGCGAGCGCCAGCATCTTGGCAGATTCGCTGAAGCCCGTCCGGGCAGGTTTAATATTCAAAATGTCGAAGGTGTCTAGCGCCAACTCCCTATGCAAATCACGCAATGTGAAGCACGAGTCGTCGGCGATCATCGGGAGAATCTGCGTGGCGCGCAAGCTCGCTCGCTCTTCCACTAATTCGACGGGTAGCGGCTCCTCGACGTAGGCGACACCTAGTGCTGCCAACCTCTCCAAATCCCGCGCCGCTGTATCCGGTGACAGCCCTTCGTTCGCATCCGCGTAGAGGATGACCTCTTCGCCTACGAACTCATCTCGTAGAGCCCGAATGATCCGCTCGTCCGACCGCTTGTCGCGCCCAACCTTAACCTTGAAGACGCTCACGCCCTGCTCGAAAACCCGCCGCGCCTCCTCTAGCATCACGTCAATATCGGCGATGCCTAAGATGAAGCTGACGCGGACGGTTTCGCTCGAGCCGCGCCACGCCTCGAACAGTGTTTGACCGCTCGCCTTCGCCCGCGCGTCGTGAACCGCTATGTCGAGCGCGCCCCGCGCCGTGTGGTTGTTCGCAACCGAGTGCAGCGCGTCCCAAAGCCCCGCTTCGTCGTCCAGAGAGAGTCCGGTGAGGCGAGACTCCAACCACGCCACGATCTCCCGCACGCTCGCCACCGTCTCCCCGTAGATCGTCGGGCGGACCGGCGCTTCGGCTGTGCCTGTCACATCGTTCGCCCCACCACTCGCATGGACGTTGACGAGGACGTGCTCGAGCCTTCTAAGCTCGCTCCCTTGGCCCCAACTCAGCGCCCCCTTCATCGGGAGGCTGAAAGGCTTCGTGCTGACGCCGGTTATCCTCACAGCCACGCCTCGATTCGCGCCGCGACCTCGCCCACGGACAGCGTGCTCGTGTCCAGGTAGAGCAGCCTCGAGTCGTCTACAGAGGTGCGCAAGTCGTCCAGCGCCGCGCCCGCGTCGTAGTTCTGCTGTTCCGCCACGATGATGCGCACCGCGTCTAACAGGGCTCCGTCGTCCACGCCCGCGTTCGCCTCCAAGCGCCCTACCTCGTAGAGGTCAAACACGTGTTCGACGCCGCGGACCGCGAGGAGTTTTTCGGCGAACGAGGTGTTTTGGGGCCGCGTCGCCGCAATCCCGCCGGACACCTGGTCGAAGGCGTCAGCGCGCCCGATGAGCCGCCTCAACCGGACCATGTTCGGCGCGTCCAAGAAGATAAAGCGTGAGCGTGCAAAGGTCTGAACCGCGCTCCTCACCTCGGCGGAGCCGCGCACGTTGTCGAAGAGGAAAGGTGGACGTAAAGAGGTCTCTTCCAGATAGGTTTGCAGCGCGTGCACCACGCCGCCGGGGTGTTTCTGCCGGTAGCGCTTGGTGAGTTCGAAGCGCTCGAGCCTGTCCGTCACGGGACCTTCACGTTCACCCGCTCGGCGCTGCATCTCGGGGATGATGATGGTGTCGGCGAGGTCGCGGCGGTTGGGCAAGCGCGTCAGGTCGGAGCGCCCTAGTGCCTTTAGGGTCGTGCTCTTCCCCACGCCTGTGAGCCCTACGACGAACGTGATATCGGCGTCCGTCATGCGCCGACTTGAACGTTCTGTAGCCGCCGCCCCGCCTCCACAATCGCCTCGTCCGACTTACAAAACGCGAAGCGCACCAGATTTTTCGTCAGATGTTTGTGCGCTTCTGAGTAGAACGCGCTCGGCGGAATCGCGCCGACGCCTGCGTCTTTGGGCAAGTTTTCGCAGAGCGCGACGTCGTCCTCGTAAGGCAGCGCGGCGCTGTTCGCCATGACGAAGTAGCCGCCTTCGGGGACGAGAGGTCGGAAGAGCGTCTCTCGGAGCGCGTCCACGAGCAGGTCGCGCTTGCTGCGGTAGAGCGCCTCGAGCCCCGCATAGAACCCCTCGTCCGCCCGCCGCAAAATCTCCGCCGAGGCGACCTGCAGGGGCGTCGCCACGGTAAAGGGTATCCACTGGTGTGCGGTGCGCAGTGCGCACACAAGCGGCTCCGGTCCCGTCGCCCAGCCGACCTTCCAGCCCGTGACCGAAAAGGTCTTGCCGATGGACGACACGCTGAGCGTGCGCGCCCAGCCGCCCGGCCTGCTGGCAATAGATACGTGCGGCGCAAAGGTGATGTGCTCGTAGACCTCGTCGCTGAGGATCACCGCGTCGTGCTCATGCGCGAGCTTGATGATGGCGTCGAGTTCGCCTTCGCTAAAGACTTTGCCCGTCGGGTTGTGCGGCGTATTGAGCAAGACCACCTTCGTGCGGGAGGAAAACGCGCGTCCGAGTTCGTCCAGGTCGAGCAGCCACCTCCCGTCCGCTTGCGGGTGGAGCGGCACGTACTTGGGCACGCCGCCCGCCATGAGCACGTCGGCGGGGTAGGCGTCGTAGAAGGGCTCGAGCAAGACCACTTCGTCGCCGGGGTCGACGAGCGCTTGCATGGCGGCGTAGAGCGCCTCGGTCGCGCCGACAGTAATCTGCACGTTCTGGACGGGGACGACCTCTCGGCCCAGCCGCGTGCTCATCTTTTTAGCAACCGCCTCAGCGAGCACGGGCATTCCCGGCAGAGGCGGATACTGCTGATACCCCGCCGCGCTCGCCCGGAGCGCTTCGAGCGCGAAGTCGGGCGGGTCAAAGTCGGGGAAACCCTGACCCAAGTTGACCGCGCCGTGTTTTTGGGCGAGCCGCGTGTACTTGGCGAAGACCGTCTCGCCGAAGGTCGCGATGCGCTGGCTGCCTACCTTACTTTTTATTGTCTCGCTTTTTACCATTTTGTGAAGCGCCTCTGTCATCGCGTCCAATTGTACGCTCTAAAGAGCCAGATAGTGCGCGGGTCGTCTTGTTTGTGCTCGAGCGCGCGTGCGCGACACCTTCAGATCTTCATTAAACCCTTAAATGTGTATCAACCCCTCAAATGTGCATCCAAAGCTTGATGAAGTGCGTTACACTACGTATGAAAGCCCACAACTTCATCACTTACACCCTGAGGTGGGCCGCTTCACTTGGGGACTTGTTGGATTCCAAGGAGGATCTATGGACGTCAAGAAGTTACTAAACGCCAAAACAGACCGCCGCCGCTTGCTCGGCAACTTGGGCATGATGGGCGCGGGCGCAGTGCTGACCGCGTGCGGCACGAGCGTGGTGGGTCAAGCCGACCAGGAGGTGCAGCAGGCAGACGGGACCGCCGTCGACGCTGCAATTCTCAACTTCGCGCTGAATTTGGAGTATCTCGAGGCAGCGTATTACCTCGCCGCCGTGGGACGCTTGAGCGAACTGCCCGGTTACAGCCCCGACAAGGTCATCTTGCCGGACGGCTACGACGGCACCGACCCCAGCACCTCCCTCTACGCGCCCGAAGAACTTTCGACGCAGACCGTCACCAAAGTGACCAAGCTCGTCGGCGATTTCGCGAACGAAATCGCCGAGGACGAACTGAGCCACGTTGTCTACTTGCGGACAGTCCTGGACAGCATCGGTGCGCCCGTTGCCGAGTTGCCCGTCGTCAACTTGAGCAGCTCGTTCGTCGCTGCCGCTACTGCCGCTGACGGTCTCGCCGACGGCGGGCTCGGCTTCGACCCGAACAGCTTCAACCCGTTCGCCAACGACACCTTCTTCTTACATGGCGCGTTCATCTTCGAGGACGTCGGCGTGACGGCGTACAAGGGTGCGGCGCGCTTCATCACTAATAAGGACTACTTGGAAGCCGCCGCGGGCATCCTCGCAGTCGAGGCGTACCACGCGGGCGAAGTGCGCAACTTCCTCTACAGCTCCGACGAGCGCCGCGAATTCCGCTATGGCGGCGTAGACATTTGGAAGGTCACGCAGGCCATCTCGGACGCACGCGATTCCTTAGACGGTATGTCCGACCTCGACCAAGGCGTCGCCAACGGCCCCAAAGGGCTCACCGCCAATATCACGCCGACCGACAGCAACGCCATCGTCTTCAGCCGCACCCCGCTCCAGGTCGCCAAGATCGTCTACCTGAGCCCGGACGCCGCTGTCTCGGACGCGAGCTTCTTCCCGCAGGGCATCAGCGTGCCGGCAGCACTAGCTGACGTCTTCGCCGTTTTGCTCGACCCCGACTTCCCGAACAACCTTTAAGCATCTTGCGGGGTCTGAACATCAGACCCCGCTTCGTTTTTTGCTGTCTCATCTTTGGTGGCAACATATAACCCTAGTACTGACTTCATTATTTTGGTGACGCAATATGTTTACAGCTACTATTAAGTCCATCGTCAAGCAAGGAATACGACACTGCTGTCACCCTGTTCACGCAGTAAGACGAAGTCCGGTTGTCGAAGGGTCTCGTTTAGCTGCGCTAAAACTTTGTAACTTTCATTCTCTGCCAGAGGAGTTGGCAAGGTCAGAAATTCTTCGACTCCGCGTTGCTCCGCTCAGAATGACACGACTTAATTCTTTACTTAACGCTGTATTAGGTCCACACAGGAAGGCAGCAAATGAAACGACCTTATAGACTAACCGTGTGCTACAGCTTGCTCTTGGCGCTACTTACGGCTTGCACGCTCGGCGAGCCCACGCAGAACCGCGCCGCCGAACTCGCCTTGAGCGCGTCGGTGACGGAGGGGGCAGCGCCCCTCGAGGTCACTTTCACCACCGCAGTTACCGTGGGCGGTGCTACAGCTAATGCACGCGACTATGCCTGGACGGTAGCAGGGGCGGCGCAAGCCGAAACGACGCCCGCCCTCACTTACATATTCGACGCGCCAGGCGTCTACGTTGTAACGGCAATGGCGGACACGAATTTCGGCTCCGTGTCCGACAGCGTAAGCGTGAGCGTCACGCAGGCGGACACGACACCCGAAGACCCGAGCGAACCGGGCGAGGGAACGTTCAGCGTGACTCAGACTCCCGGCGGTCCCGCGCCTTGGGCGGTGCGCTATACGGTTCAGTTGGAGGGCTACGGCGCGGGCGCGCAGTTTCGGGTGCGCTGCGCCGACGAGGATACGAGGTACCTGGAAGAAGAGGGCGAAGAGAGCGTGGTTTGCCTCCACACTAAGGCGGACGAACGAGCCCGCGTCGAGGTCGTACTAGGAGGCGAGGTCGTTGACAGCACTGAGGTCGCCTCGGAGGTGACGCCGCCCCGAGATGGGGTCGCGTTTTTAGGTGAGTGGCGCTACGACTCGAGGGGTCTGAGCGAAACCTTCGCCATTACGCGCGGCACACCCACGGCGGGAGAGAGCGAAGCGGGCTTCGAACTCTTTTTAATCGAGCTGGACGGCCGCGACATCGCCGAATTCACCTTCGGCGGTCGGACCGTCGTCCTTTCGCCCACCCCCGACGCGGACGGCGCGCAGGTGTTCTTCGCGGACGTTTACGGGCTTAGGTTAGAGCGCCTAGACTGACACGGTTGAGCAGCGGTTCGCGTGGCAAAAGCTAAAGCGAGAGGACCTGGCTCAACGGTTGACGCTTTCTTCCTCCGACTCGAGCGCTGTTCCGTCAAAAGGGCGACCGGGGTATGAGCAAGGCGGGCGACCAGCGTAGATATTCTCTCAAAGAGCCGTGTGAGCTATCTAACTCGCCAGTAGATTTTCCGCGCCATTTCGTCCGATAGCTTACAGCCAGCGTAAGAGGGGAAGTGCTACCATAATGGGACATTACCCCTACCACAACCCGCTTTCAAGGCAGTGAGTGCGAGTTGGCTTTACGGTAGATGACGCGGCGTCCGCGCCGCCTGGAGGCACCGTTGAAACGATCATTTAACCCCTGGCTGCTGGTGATGCTCATCATCTTAGGCATTTTCGTCTTTAACCAGTTTAACGCCACCCCCTCGGGCAGCGAAATCGGCTACTCGACCTTTGTCAACCTGGTCCAAGAGGGCAAGGTTCAGTCCGCCGTCATCGAGGACGGCAACATCCGCGGCGAACTCAAGTCCGAGACGCAAGTCGGGCAGGGCGAGAACGTCAGAAGCATCTTGCGCTTCGAGACCACGCCGCCCCCCGCTGGCGACCCTGAGCTTATCAACCTCTTGCGCGAGCAAAACGTCAGCTTCGACGGGCGCAACCCGTCACCCTGGGCGGGCATCGCGTTCGCGCTCCTGCCCATCATCATCCTCATCGCCTTCTTCTGGTTCATCTTCATGCGGGCGCAGGGCGGACCGAGCCAGGTGATGCAGTTCGGGCAGTCCAAAGCCAAGACGTATGGGCGCGAGAACAAGGTCAAGACGACCTTTGACGACGTCGCCGGGCACGAAGAAGCGAAGCAAGAGCTTAAAGAAACCGTGGACTTCTTGCAGTCGCCGCAGAAGTATTTGCGCATCGGCGCGGAAATCCCTAAAGGGATGCTCTTAGTCGGTCCGCCAGGAACGGGTAAAACGCTCCTAGCGCGCGCGGTTGCGGGCGAGGCGGGCGTGCCCTTCTTAACTGTATCCGCGTCTGAATTTATGGAGATGTTCGTGGGCGTCGGCGCGAGCCGCGTGCGCAACCTCTTCGAAGAGGCGCGCAAAGCGAGCCCTGCAATCATCTTTATCGACGAGCTTGACTCGATCGGGCGCAGGCGCGGTGCGGGCATCGGCGGCGGTCACGACGAGCGCGAGCAGACGCTGAACCAAATCCTCTCCGAGATGGACGGCTTCGAGAAGGATACCTCGGTCATCATCATTGCAGCGACGAACCGCCCCGACATCTTGGACCCGGCGCTCTTACGTCCTGGGCGCTTCGACCGTCAGGTGACAATTGGACTGCCGACCCAGCGCGAACGCGAGCAGGTCTTGCGGGTTCACGTGCGCAACAAGCCGATCGCCGAGGACGTCAACTTAGAGCGCTTAGCGGGCGCAACGCCGATGTTTTCAGGCGCTGACCTGGAGAACCTCACGAACGAGGCGGCGCTGATTGCCGCTAGGACGGGCAAGCAGATTATCTCCTGGGCGGACTTCAACGAGGCACTCGACCGCATCGTCTTGGGACTGCGGCGCGGCTCTTTAGTTCCCAGTGAAGACGAGCGTAAAATCCTCGCCTTCCACGAAGCGGGTCACGCGGTGGCGTTCGTCACGCAGCCCGACCTCGGGCATATCCGTAAGGTCACGATTATGCCGCGCGGCGGCGCGGGCGGCTTCATGGCTCCCTTGTCCAAAGAAGAGATGTTCTTCTCGCGCGAGCGCTTTCACCAGCAGCTCGTGGTCGCCTTCGGCGGGCGCGTCTCGGAGAAGAAGCTGACCGGCACGATTTCGTCGGGTGCCTCGAACGACCTCAAGCAAGCGACGGGCATGGCGAAGCAGATGGTCTTCGACCTCGGCATGGGCGGCAGAGAGTTCGTCGCCTGGGGCTCGGATCAGGGTCCGGTCTTTCTAGGAGGCGAAATCAGCCGCCGCAAAGACTTCAGCGAGGAGACTGCCCGCGAGCTGGAGGGGCAGGTCAACGAGATTTTGAGCACCGCCTACGAAACGACCGAAGAGGTCATCGAAGAGAACTGGGTCGCCGTGCAGGGCGTTGCAGAGGCGCTACTTGAGCGTGAAACGGTGGACGGTGCCCTGGTCGCTAAAGCGCACGAGCTAGCGCAAGAGGGCGCGTCCGCGGAGGACATCACCGCGATGATCGTCGGCGAAGCGGAGGCCGCCGAACGCACGATTGAGGAAGCCTCGAGGCGCGCCGCCGAGCAAGCCGAAGCCGCTGAGCGCCAGAAGCGCCGCAACGAAGAGCGTACAAAGCAACCCATCGACCCGCGTCCTAGTGCGGAGGGCTCGAGCAGCTAACTTCAATTCACATACTTGACTAAGAGCGCGGCGCGTGCCGCGCTCTTTCACGTTGGGATGCACCGCCACGTTATCATGTTAAGGCGAGCGCGTAGGCGCACTTCCAATTATGTTAGACGGCAAATACGAAATCATCTCCCAACGTCCGCTCGGACCGCGCAGCACGCTCTTCGACGCGACGGCTCCAAGCGGCGCGGCGGTGCGCGTCGCTTGGTACGACCTAGAGGCGGCAGAAGAGGCGGCGTTTGAGCGCTACCGCAAGCTCTTGCGCAAACTCAAACGTGAAGAGGTCGCCGCGATCTACGACCTCGTCTCGAGACCGGGGGCGCACTACGTCGCGTGGTACGTGCCACCCGGCGATTGCGGCGGCGAGCCGAGCGAGGACGTCGCGCACCTGCTCGAGTCCCACGGCTGGTCGTCAGAGGACGCCCACGTCTGCGCGGATAAAAATGGCGCGCATAAGGTCTACGGACTCGCCTTCGGACGCGCCGAACTGAACCCGTTACGAAGCGCAACGCCCTCCGCGCGCACCGCGCAGCCCGTCGCGACGACACCACCTGAAGAGAGACGGGGACGCGCCCTAGCACCCTGGCTTATCCCCTGGCTACCCGGCGCGCTCCTCGCCCTCTTGGGCGTAGTCCTGCTCGCGGTAAGCCTCTACCGCCCGCTCGAGCGTGCCTTCGTCGTCGTGCCGAATCTGCGCGGACAAGAGGTCGAGGAGGCGCTCAGCGTCTTGCAAGCGTCCGGGCTCGGCACAAGCTCGAGCCCGGTTTCCTCGGATGAGCGCACCGGTCAAGTCTTGAGCAGCGAGCCGCCGCCGGGTACCCAGCTCAGACCGGGGCGCACCGTGCATCTGCGCTACGCGCTCCCACCCGGGCAACTCGCACCGACCGACGTGCCCGACCTCAGCGGTCTTTCGGTAGGCGAGGCGGAGCGGCGGCTCGTGGCGGCGGGGCTCGAGCTAGGCGACCTCTCGCGCGTCCACAGCGAGGTGCCGAGCGGCGAGGTCGTCGCGCAATCTTGGGAGGGTCAAGCGCCCACCGGGAGCGCCGTGCATCTACTCGTCAGCGAAGGGCCGCAGGGCGACCTGACCTTCTTGCCCGACTTGACAGGCATGGCTTTAGCCGACGCCAACGCGCTCGTCCGCGCGGCGGGGCTCGCGCCGCCGACAATCGAGCGCGTCACCGGCACGGGGCAACGCGCGGACGTCGTCGTCGCACAGAATATCGCGCCGAACCAGCTCATCGCCCGGGACGCAACGGCGCTCCGCCTGAGCGTGACAAGCGGCACCGCCCAAAATACCTCACCTCCCGGCGGTACCTCGGGCGTGCCCAACTTCGTCGGGATGACGCTGGACGACGCCCGCCGCCTGGCGCAGCGCGAGCGGTTGCGCGTGCAAAACGCCAGGGAGATAAGCTCCGCTCGCTTGCCCTCGGGCGTCGTTACGCAGGACCCCGCGCCGGGCGCAGCCGCGACGAGCCAAAGCGTCACCTTGACTGTGAACCGCCCGCCCGCGCCCCTCCCGACGCCCAACGTGACCGCCGAGGTGCGTCCGGGCGAGCCGCGCCGCGTCTCCTACAGATGGGACATTCAAGCGGGCATCCCTGAGCAAACGGCTCAAGTCACCGTCACAACCCTCTCGGGCGAACCGGAACTTATCGCAGCGCAGCGCATACGCGGCGGCGAACGCATCGAAGGGTCGTGGCAGACCGCGGAGCCCGGACCCGTCACCTTCACGCTGACGCTTGACGGCTTGCGCTACGGCGAGCCCATCACGCGCAGTCCGTGAGGTCGAGTGCGGTCGGATGAAATGTTTCACATTATAGTAGCGTTACAGTGGTGTGCTGACGCCTTCTCGCCTGCTGCGTGATAGCGTGGGAAAGAGAGTGAGGTTGCGCGAGCGGCGACTCACCAAGCTGTCTACCTTGGCGGCGGAGCGTAGTAAGGTGACGTGAAAGCCGCCAACCGCACGGAGTTTTGATACAGAATACTCGCAAAAACAAACCTATACCGGTTCCCTCCAAATCCGCTTTTCCGATCCTCGCAACGAGCCCTTTTGCAACACCCATTAAGGATGAAAGGTACGATGCCGTGAAGATTGACCCCACCCCCCTCCGAACCTACCTCTTGCGGACGCTCGCCCTGCTGCTGCTCTGCCTCTCTTGTGGTACCGCCGCAGCGCAGACGGATACGAGCTTAGCTGTTTTTCCCCTCGAGAGCCAAGAAGGGCTCCTAGGCGTCGCGGTCGCCGAGCGCGTCGCGGCGGCGGTCGAAGACGCGGCGGCACCCACAACTGTTTTGGGGCCGGAGGTCGCGCTGGCGCTCGTACCGCCTTACGCCGTGCAGAACGGCTTTTTGAACCCGCTCATCTTTCTCGGCGAGAGCCAGAGCACGAGCAGCCGCACGGCGGCGGCGCTGCTACGCGACGCGCTCGGGGTGGACGCGGCGCTAACAGGGCGCATCGAGTTCGTGGAGGGGAGGCTCGAGCTGACCTTTCACTTAGCGACCCCAAGAGGTCTACAGACCTTCTCTGCGTCCGCACCCGAAGGGAGACCCGAACAACTCGCCGAGACGATGCTTGCGGTTGTGAACCAGCGGCTTCTAGGTGATGCCGACGAAGAGGAGAATAGAGGCGAACAAGCTGTCGGCGCGATCAACCTCGATACCGCGTACGGTGACTATATCGAAGCGCTCGCGCTGCTGAGCGGCGGCTTGGTGCAGGAGGCGCAAACCGCCTTGGAGCGCGCGCTCAGAAGAGATGAAGGGAATGAACGCTACCAGCAGCTCCTGACGGCGGTCGAGGCGGCTTCGGCGAACGAATTCGCTGCTATAGACGACCTACCTCTCGCGGCAACTTTAGCACTAAGCGCTCAGCCCACCGACGAGGCGGCGGCGCGGCGTATCTTCGGGACGCTGAGCGAGCAGACGGACCTCCCGGCGTATCAAATATGGCTGGGGCTCTTGCAGGCGAACGCGGACAACACTGACGCGGCGGCGGCGGCGTTCGACGCGGCGGCGAGCGACCCTTACGGACGCGCGGCGCGCGCGCTTTTCAACGCCCTAAGCCAGAACCCGGACGAGGAATCGCAAACCTTCTCCGCCGATATCACGTCCGACTTGGAGCGCGTCGCGCAGAGCGCGTCGCGCGGCGCACTCCTAGGCGCGATGCTCGCCGCGCAGCAGCTAGGCGACGCGGACTTGGAGGTCGAACTCGCCACACAGCTCAGCCGCGTCGCGCCCAACTTGCCCTACTCGTTCGAGCGCCTGTCGCAGATCGCCTTCGACGAGGACAGACCGCTCGACGCGGCGCAGGCTTTGGCGGTGGCGACGAGGCTCGAGCCCGAGAGCGACCTCTACTGGACGAACCTGGGCTGGGCG
Organism: Trueperaceae bacterium; assembly: GCA_965213925.1. Taxonomy (GTDB): domain Bacteria; phylum Deinococcota; class Deinococci; order Deinococcales; family Trueperaceae; genus CBDBZX01. The sequence goes on along the minus strand of OZ243927.1, from coordinate 1,067,352 downwards.
TATTACCTACTCGGACGCTTAGACGCGAGCGAGGACGCCTCGCTGCAAGCCCTAGAGCTGAACTCCGACGAGTTCATTGCCTGGTACAACTTGGGGCTGACCCGCGCCGTGACGGGGCGCTTGGAGGAGGCGATGGACGCCTACGCCGAAGCGCTAGCGCGCGACCCCGACGTGGACGACGCGGCGATCGAGGATTTGGAAGACGCCCTGGCGCTATATCCCGATCAGACCGGCGTTCACTTCGCGCTCGCTACGCTCTACGAAGCGGAGGACCGAGGGAACGACGCGATCACGCAGTTCGAGCGCTATCTGGAGCGCTCGGAAAACGCGCCGCGCTTCATCCGGCAGGCCGAGGAGCGTTTGGCGGTGCTCCGCGCGCCCCCCGCACCCCTAGAGATCGGCGACAACGCGCGGCTCAGCTTAGGACCGCGCAACCTCCGCGCGGAGACCTTTAGACCCGGCGACCGCCTCTTCCCCGACTTCGAAATCTTCACGCCCGGTGCCGAGTTGCCGCAAGAGGTCACGCTCATCTATAGGCTGGTAGACACGCAAGGCACCGTCGACGGCGCGACCTATGAGGAAAGTTTTCCCGTTCCCGGCAACGCCGTCGCCCTGCAGATCGACGACATCGGCTTCACGCTGCCGACGAGTCTGGAGCCGGGCAGCTACGAACTCGAGGTCATCCTGAGCGCCAGCCGCGAGCGGCGCGCCAGCGCCACCCTACCTTTAGAAGTGACGGGCGAACCCTCCCTCGCGCGCCAACTCATCAGCCGCGGCGTCACGCTGCGCGGGCTCGCCTCGAATAGGCCGCTCTATAACGAGCAAAACTTAGCGCTAGGCAACGACGTGCTGACGCAGAGGCTTTTGGGTGAGCTTAGAGACAACGCCGAAGCCGCGCAGGACGCCCTGCCCGAAATCACCACGGGCCGCTTCGAAGGGCTGAGCGGCGACGCGCTTTTCAACGAGAGTGACGCGCAAGACATCCGCGACTTCCTCGCCTTTTTGCTCGAGCAGCAGGGCGACGAGGACCTCAGCGTGAGCTTCGTGGACGCTTACGCGCAGTGGGCACTGGAGGGCGCGCCCACGCCTTAACTCGGAGGCGCGGATTTAAGGGGTGCGGCTAACGTGCAAGTCGGGCAGGTCTAACGCGCGGCCCAACCCGAGGATCGTGCAGTCGGCGGGGTGTTCGGCCAGGGCGACCGGGATACCTATCTGCTGCTGTAAGAAGGTGTCCAGGTAAGGCAGGAGCGCCCCGCCGCCCGTCAGCACGACGCCGTTATCGACGACATAGGCGGCGAGGTCGGGGGGCGCGGCCTCGAGCACCTTGTGCACCCCTCTAGCGACGCTGCGCAGCGGACCTTGCAGCGCCTCGACGACCTCTTCGGTGCGCACAGAGATAGTTTTAGGCGTACCTGTACTTATGTCACGTCCACGTACGGCTCGAGGCTGCCCCGCTTCGGCAGAAGGTAGCAAAGCGGCTCCTAGCTCGAGCTTGACCTCTTCAGCCGTCCAGCCGCCGATCAGCACACCCTTCTGACGCATCAGACGCACGATCGCCTCGTCGAACTCGTCGCCTGCGGCGCGCAGCGATTCCGCCGCGAAGACCGCTTGACGGCTGATCAGGGCGATGTCGGTGGTGCCACCCCCGATATCGACGACCACCTTACCCGCGTCGTTCGCGCTCAAACCTGCGCCAAGCGCTGCAGCTAAGGGTGGCTCGAGCACGAGCGTCTCACGCGCCACTTCGCGCACAACATTTAACACCGCGTGCGTTTCAGCCTCAGCCACCGCCGTAGGCGTGCATATAATGAGCCGCGCTACATCCGAGCCGAGCTTGGCGCGGCGCAGGAACGCCGTGAGCAGCGTCCCGGCAAGACCGTCGTCCGAGACCATACCGTCACGCAGGGGGCGCACAGTAACCGTTGTGAGCGACGCAGATTCTTCTAACTGCGCTACATTTTGCCCCACCGCCACGACCTCGTTCGTCTCCCGGTCGAGCGCGACCACAGAAGGCTCACGCAAAACGACCCCCCGCCCGCTCACGAAGATGCGCGTAGCGGTCGCGCCTAAATCTACACAGGCGCGACGCTTAAACATCGGGGTGCATTCGTTCGGGCGTCGTTCTAGCGCTTGAAAGGGATAAAGGATGGTCTAAAAGCGAGTTGATAAGTTTATTCACAGTAGCTCGAGTATACCGTCTGCGCCGGTTCATTTTGGATAGTCCTGACCGTTTCCCCGAACACCCTGCTCAACAGAGTCAAGGCTAAATGGATTAGTTGCTAGAGGTAGAGCGGCACCACGCTACTCGCGCCTTCCGACGCGCGGCGCGCCAGATACGCCGCGTCGGGCGCGACTTCGAAGCGCGGCAGCTCAGGGTAGCGGGCGCTCAGGTCGTCTCTGGATACTTTCTCAATCTCACCGTAATGAAGCGTGTTCCCGACGCGCTCGAACACGCCCGCGTAGACGTTGCCGCGCCGCGCGTCCAGCGCGACGACACCTTTAGGCGTCGCCTCCGTCAAAGCTGCGGCTGCCATCGCCGCGAGCGTGCTTTCACCCCTCAACGGGATACCCAAGCCTTGCGCGATTCCCTTCGCCGTCGCCACGCCCACCCTGAGCCCGGTGTACGACCCCGGACCCGTCCCAACGCCGACGCCCACAAGGTCGCTCCGGCGCAAGTCAGCGCGTTTTAGCAACCCCCCCAGTTCGGCGCAGGTGCGCGCCGCGTGGTCTCGCCCGACCTCCTCGCAAAAACGCTCGAGGACACCCTCCGGCGACCAGAGCGCGAGGGCGAGATAAGCGCTGGCGCTGTCGATGCCTAAGTAGATGGGGCGGACCACTCGCACACCCGAGTTTAACGTATAGGTTTAGCAGGTATCATCTGGTCAAAGACGCTCTCGCTTTATGAAATGGCGTCTATCGTGCACATTCGGTGATGATGCCTTCGGCGTTGCCAAAACTTCCGTAAGCGGCCATCTGTCTCAATGTACTATGGAACTGCTCGTTTCAACGCGCGGCGAGGATTGTGGTCAGCCTAAGCTTACGTCTTATTCGGCAGCGCTGCGAACTGACCCTCTCTAAAGACGGTAGCACGCCGCGTGCCCTCTTCACCTAGCTCGAGCCTGACCTCGAGGGCGTCAGGGAACGTCTTTAACAGCCCTTCGCCCCACTCGACCGCGACCAAGCGGGCGCGCTCTAAATAGTCCTCTAAGCCGAGGTCTAGGAGCACCTCAGCGCTAGGCAAACGGTAGGCGTCGATATGGACGAGCGGACCTGCCGGACTCGGATATTCATGAATGAGCGTATAGGTCGGGCTGCTAATGCGGGCGGGACTGCCTAGCTGCCGCCCGAGCGCCTGGACGAGCGTCGTCTTGCCCGCGCCGAGCGGCCCCGAAAGGATGAGCAGGGTGCCGCGCGGCGCGAGCCCTACAAGAGACTGGGCGAGCTGGTCGGTCTCCTCAAGCGTGCGCAGCGTCATGCAGCGAGTGTAACAGGTCGCGCAGACCTGGCAGTTCGCTACGCAGCTTTTTGAGCGTGGGGTTCACCATCGCAGGTGTGGAGACGACGAGCCCTAAGTAGGCGTGTTCGTTCGGCCACGCCGTGACAACGGTGCGGCTAGGAAGCTCGAGCGTGTAAATCTTCGCTCTGCCGACCTTTAAGCTGTCGCCCAGCTTGTTGATATCGCGTTCCAGCGCCCGCACAGCACGGTGAAACGGCGGCGGGAACGCGCCCGGCTCGCCCGCCATCACTCGTCCCTGCGGCAGAAAGAGAGCTGCGCCGCTCACGCCCTGAAGCTGCGCGTAAAGCTCCAGCCAGTCGCGAAGTTGCGCGCCCGGCTCTATGCCTATAAGCTCTATGTCCGCAAGCTCGAGGTCTTCAGTAGTGTCCGCTGGTGCCTCCGTGTCAGCGGCTTCCGCTTTTGCTTCTTCACCCGCGACCTCTTGGCTAGGCTCGTCGTCAGAGCCGAAAATACCCAAGATGTCGTCGAACATGTTGCCGCTCACGAGTTGTCCAGCTACGTCGCGGGTCGCTTCCCACACGCTCTGCAGTTCCTGCAAGGTCGCTTCGGCTTCACTCAGCGCGGCGATGAGTTGCGCCTGCATCCTCGGCGCGACGCGACCGAACGCCGCACGCTGCGCGTCCAGATGATAGAGCGTTCCTTTGACATTCAGTGTTTCGTCGGTGTTGAGGCTGGCGATGGGCCCAAACGCGGCGAGCGCAGCGTCTAAGCGCGGCTCGAAGGTGGCGGCGCGTTGCGCGATGACCTCGCGCACCTCTTTGAGGAGGGGCCAGGCCTGTGAGAGGTCGGCGGCTTCGCGTCCCACCTCGAGCTGCGTGCGCGAGGCGTCTAGGAGAAGCGCGAGCTGCAGAGCTGCGTCGTCGTCAAGCTCCAAGTACGCCGCCGCTTCGCTCTCCAACTGGTGCAGCTCGGCGATCTGCGCCGCCCTTTCGGGATCCTCGGTTCCTTCTGCGGTGAGCAAGCTGTAGAGGTCGCGGACGCGCTGCACGTCGGCGCGAGCGGGCAGCGTCGTCTCCAACACGCTGAGCGTGATCGGCAAGGCAACTTTCAGCTCGTGCGTGTCCGCGTCCTCTAGCGTCTTGACGTGGGCTGCAATCTCGCTGAGTTCCGTGCGGAGCGCGTCGCGGAGCCCGCTTTGCGCCTGCACGAGCGTCTCGCGCAGGTCATTGAGACCGTTGCCCAGCGGCGTTTGCGTGGCGAGCGTCGCTCGGGCACGCTCTAGGTGTTCAGCGAGCGCAGGCTCGAAGAGAAAGAGGTTGGCGAATTCGCCCGCTAAGCGCTCTAATTCGCGCGTATCGTTGTCGAGATCGAGGCGCTTGAGTTCTTCGCTGACCTTTGAGGTTTGCACAGAGGTCGGATTGACGGTCGGGTTGGTGGTCGGGCTCTCTTGCGCGCTCGAGGACGTTTCGGAGGGCTCGAGTACCGCAGAGGCGACGAGCTTGCGTAAATCAGTGGCGATTTTACGTGCCCGCTCCACTTCGCTGGGGGCACTCTGACGCGAGCCCTGGGCACTCTCAATCTGCCCGATGAGGTTCTCCAAGCGGCGCACCTTAGAGCCGCCCAAGGACTTCACCTGCTTGAACGCCTCCTTTAACTCGCTCAACTCTTTCGCTTGCGTGACGAGCTGCCCCTCGAGCTTCTGCTCCATCACGCCGAGCTGCGCCCGCGCCTCGTGAACGAGTTCGTGCGCGTCCCGCCCCGCCTCTTGCTCCGCCTCTAAAAGCTGCAACTGGGCGCGGAGTTTCTGCGTTTCGGGCCACTCGAAGTAGAGGTTAAAAGGTTTGAGGGCGTCCCTGAGCGCCTCGATGTCCTTCGCTTGTCCCTCTAAGTCTATAGCCGGTCCCGCCGCGCTTCCTGTGGGCGCGTTTTGCAACCCTTCGAGGAGGCTCTGCACCGCTTCTTTCGCCTTTTCGGGCGGCAGCGTGACCTGTAAGCGGCGGTAGACCTGCGCTTTGAGAATCGTTTCTAAATCTTCGGCCGTGACGGTGTCGGGCGTTTTCTGAAGTTTTTTAAGCCCCTCTTGGAGGGACTGCGAAGCAACTCGAGGGGAGAGAACCCCCTCGAGCTGCTCTATGGTCGCTTGGTAGACCGCGTTCGCCATAATACCTTAAAACTCGTCGTCCCAGTCGATGGCGGTGTCCGGACCTTCCGAGGTGAGGTAGAGCTGGGTGTCCGTCGCGGAGGTTTCGCTCGGGTCTTCCTGCTTGCCGAGCAAGCCGAACTGCACGCAGATGCCGTAGAGCCCGATGCTCGCAAACGCGATGGCGACAGCCGTGACCATAGCCCAGGCGACGCGCGCGACCGGCGTTTGGAAGATGGAGAGCGTCGCGGCGGGCGCGAGCGCCCCAACGCCCGCGAAGGTCGCGATCGCCGAGCCGATAAAGCTCAAGCCTTCGAAGATGACGGGCAAGAGGAGCAAAAGGAGCGCCACGCCGATGTACTGCCAGTTGCGGTTGCCGCCGCCGAAGGCGAGGTTGAGGAGGTAGAGCGGCACGAACGCGAAGAAGCACAAGATGATCATGATGCTGAGGCGAACCGGTCCCATCCAGAAGAGCCCGACGCTCGCCGAGAGGCGGCTCGCTAGGGAAGGCTCGCCGCCCTGCAAGCTGCTCGCCACGACGCCGACCTGACCGAGCAAAACGCTCAAGTCCTGCGGACGCAGCGCGGGCGAGTTCTGCAAGCCTTCGACGAGGCTGTCCGTCGTGCTGCGCACGCTGTCGTCACTCAAGAGAGGGGCGATAAAGGTGCGGAAGTCTGCACCGAACTCACCAACGATAACTTGTGCGCCGGTCGCGTCGCCGAGTTGGGCGGCGGCGAGCGCCTTGGCTCCCGTTGCGTAGAGGCTGTCGAGCGCGTCTTGCACGCTGGTGAAGCCCTCAGCGCGGTACGCTGACGCTAGGCGCTCTAATGGGCTAGCCGCGAGAGCGTAGGTTTGCAGCTCGAGGCTGAGCGCGTCCGGCTGAGCCGCCGCGGACGCCTCTCCGTCTGAGGTCGCTCCTTCCGAGTTTTGCTGTGCATCTTGCTGTGCGACTTGCTGGGCTTGCTGAGAGATTTCCTGCGCGGTGCTAGCGACTTCGGCCGTACCTGCGCTGGCGCTGGGGTTGACCTCGGGATTGGCGGCGGCGATTTCCAAAGCTTGCGCTTGCTCACCTAGCTGCGCGACTTGCGCGTCACTGGTGGCTTCGGCAGAAGTGCTGGTCGCGTTCGGATTGAGCACGGCGTCCGCCGCGTTCTCGAACGCTCGCATCTGCTCGCTGAGCTGCGCGACTTGCGTGCTAAGTGCCTCGCTCTGCGCACCGACCAACGCGCCGAAAGCGCTCACAAAGGTGTCCGCCGTTTCTTCGGGCAAGCGCGGCGAATCCTGCACGGGAATGAACTTGCCGTAAGCTTGCGCGATCGCCTGATACGCGAAGTTCGTGTCCGTCGCGGCGACTTCGCTCGTCGTGGCGAGGCGCGCGCTGATAGTTTCAGCGATGCCCGCTTCAAAAGTCGCTTGCAGATTGCGGCGCGTCTGCGCCTCCTCTAAGGCGCTGCTCGTTTCGGCGGAGAGACCCATGTCGGTGGCGAGTTGCGTGAGTCGGCGCTGGCACGTGCGAGGTTGCCTGTGGCGGCGTCCTGGAGCGCCGCTTCGTAGACGAGGCGGTGAAAGCCGCCTTTAAGGACCGCCGCTTGAACAGCGAGGTCCACCTGCGAGCGGTTGCGAATGGCGTCGCGGGCACGTCCGAAGGTATCGCTGAGCCCACTGATGAGGGGGGCGGGTGCGTTGTCGGCGAGGGCGGTGAGCCCGAGTTCGGCGCGCTCGAGCTGCTCCGCACTTAGCGCGCTGTCATTCGGCAACGCTTTAACGCTGGTGTTAAGCGCGGCGAACGCTTCCTGGTAGGTGTTTAAGAGGTCGTCTTGAGCCTGAGCGCCCGAAGACTGGATGCCCGAAGACTGGATGCCCGAAGACTGGGTGCCCGAAGACTGGGCGAACGTGAAAGGGAGCAGGGCGAGAACCCCGAGTAGCAGTGAAAGGTAAACCGTGCGGCGAATCATTTTTCCTCCTTGAGACTAGCGAGCGTGTTAAAAACAGCGCCGACGTTGAGTTCGGGCGTGCCGACGAGCGTGAGCGTATCTTCTCCAAGCGGGAGCAAAAAGAGCTGTCCCTGGGTGTGAGCGAGGTAGTAGGTGCGTAGCGGACCACTGCGGCGCAAAAGCTTGAGCCCGACGAGACCGAGTTGCGCCAGAGCGTCCACATCGATACCGCTGCCGCGCCTCGCCGCGACCTCACCACCTGCGCGGAGCGCCGCGACAAACCTGACCTGCTCGAGCTGCGCGAAGCGCAAAACGGCCGCCTCGAGCTGCGCTTGCGAAAGCGGCGCACTCGCAGGCGCAGTGGGTGTAGGCACAGTGGATGTGGGCGTAGCGGGCTCGGGTTCGCTTTCAAAAGCGTGCTCTAAGAATTCGGTGGGGAGTTCGAAGGGCTCAGTGGGAACCTCGATAACCGCGCTAGTCTGAATAGGCTCCGGCTTGCGCACCGCTTCAGGCGCTTGCGGCGTTCTGCGCTCGCCCGTAGAGGAGACCGAAAAGATGAGGTCTAAGCTCTCAGGCACTTCGCTGAGTGCGTTCGTCTGGTAGACGAAGCCGGGGTCGGTTCGGGCTTCTAACCCCAGCGCGTCCTCTTCTCTCTCCTCCGCGTAGTCCTCATGCGAATCCTCCGCAAAGACGACGACCTCTTCGGCTGTGACCGCGTCTTGCGCCTCCACCTCTTGTGGCACTTCGGGAGCAGCTTTGGGGAAGTTCTTACGCAAGCTCGCCGCTAGGTTGCGCAGTTGCTTCTTGAGCCCCTCGCGCGGCAAGATGGTTTCGAACTCGCTTAAAATAGGACCTAGCAAAATGCGGCTCATCACCTCGGCGTCGACCGTGTCCGGGGTTTCCCCTTTCGCTTTGAGGGCGTTCGCTAGGGCGCGGTTTGCCGCCTTCGCCGAAACGAGGTTTTGCACCCCTGCCAGCGCCCGGGTGTACACTTCGTTAGCCATAGCGGTCCGCCCCGTCACCTTTTAGGATATGCACTGCGCAGTTCGTCTTCATAACGTCGTCACTCTCTCTTGGAGTTTCCCCCCAGCCTTTTGACCCAACCGCCTCCTGGCTCGAGGACACTGGTGTCTAGGATAAGGGGCCCCAGGTAGCAAGGCGTGTGAAAAATCCGAATCAGCCCCGAGGCGCTGCGCGTAAGGACGCCGTTATGTTACATTTCTGCCATGCACCTCTCTGCCCAACCTCGCAATGTAATTCCTCTCACCCTTATTTCGTGAAACGCTCCGGCACCCTCTTCGTGATGACGGGCGCGTCGGGCGTCGGCAAGGACACGATTCGCCAAGCTGCGCTGCCCGACCTAGGCAACCTCTACTTCTCTATCTCCGCCACCACACGCGCGCGTCGTCCCGGTGAGGTTCACGGTAAGCAGTACTTCTTCTACGAGAAGGAGGCGTTTCAAGAGATGATCGAGGCGGACGAGCTGCTCGAGCACGCCGAATACGTCGGCGACTACTACGGCACGCCCGCCGCACCCGTACGTGAAGCCTTGGCGAGAGGTCAAGACGTCCTTTTAGAACTCGAACTCGTTGGCGCAAGAGAGGTCAAGCGCAAAATCGACGAGGCGGTCATGGTCTTTATCGCGCCGCCCAGCCTGAGCGAGCTAGAACGCCGCCTACGCGGACGCGGCACCGACTCCGAAGAGCGCATTCAAAAGCGTCTAGCCCGCGCCCGCGAAGAGATTCGCGCGGTGAAAGAGTTCGACTATGTGGTGGTCAATGATACGCTCGAGACAGCCGTTCGCGACTTTTGCAGTATCATTTACGCTGAGCGTGCTCGCACCGAGCACTTAACGCAGAAAGACATTGCGAACTTTCTACGCGAACTTTAGAAGACAGCAATGAGGAACGAGCAATGAGTGAAAACCAAAATCTTTTAACTCATTGCTCACCGTTCGTTCACTACGTGAGGACTTACGTACACCAGCTTGACTGGATTGCTCCTAAAAGTAGCCCTATTCCAAACCCGTATATGATGTATTAAGGAGACCCATAATATGGCACAAGAAGGCTTTGACGATCTGATGGCGCTGACCGACTCGCGCTACAAGCTCTCGATGATTACCGCGCGCCGCGCAGCGCAGCTCAAAGCGGGCATTCCCACAACGCTAGACGCCGACGAGTACCCGCAGACGCGCAATACCGTTACCGTGGCGATGAAGGAGTTAGAAACGCACGCGGGCATCCTCTGGGGCGACGACCTGCCGAGCTTGGGCGAACTCAAGCAGGTGGTCGAGCGTGAAAGGCGCGAGGAGCCGAGCGGGTACAGCGTCTCGAGCGCAGCCAACGACGACGAAGACAAGTAACCTCTTCCTCTCATTCGATGAACATCATCGTCGCCGCGTCTGGAGGCGTCGCCGCCCTCAAAACCCCGTCCCTTCTGCGCCGCCTGCAAGAAGCGGGGCATGAAGTCCGCGTGGCGACGACGGACGACGCCCTTTACTTCGTCACCAAACTCTCGCTCGCAGTCGCAGCGGGCGGTGAAGTTTTTGACCGTGAGGCGTGGTTCGCGCCGGACGGTCAAGCAAGACATATCGACTGGGCGCGTTGGGCGGACGCTCTCCTCGTCGCGCCCGCCACCGCCGACGCGCTCGCAAGTGCCGCGACAGGGCGCGGAGACGACGTCGTCTCCGCGCTCATCCTCGCAGGCATTCCTAACGTCATCTGGGCTCCCGCCATGAACACCGAGATGTGGCGTCATCCAGCCGTGGAGCGCAACGTAGAGACATTAAGGGCGTTTGGACATCACTTCATCGGTCCAACTGCGGGCAAGCTCGCCGCCAAAGGCGAGGGGGAAGGCGTCGGGCGGATGGTCGAGCCTGAAGAGATTGTCGCGCAGCTAAGCGACCTCTTCAAAAGTGATTTACAAGGACACCGCGTCCTCGTCTCCGCCGGACCCACAAGGGAATACCTCGACCCCGTGCGCTTTATCTCTAACCCGAGTAGTGGACGCATGGGCTACGCATTAGCGGAAGCGGCGGCAGGGCGCGGCGCACAGGTGACGCTCGTGAGCGGTCCGACATCTCTCACTAAACCTCGAGGGGTAGAGCGGCTAGAAGTCGAAAGCGCTGAGGAGATGTTAGAGGCACTCTCCGCCCACTTTGACGACGCTTCTATCCTCATTATGAGCGCCGCCGTCGCTGACTGGCGAGCCGCCGATATCGCCACCGAGAAACAAGCAAAGTCGGGCGAAGAGCAGACCTTATCGTTAGAGCGAACGCCCGATATTTTAGAAACCTTGTCCAAACGCAAAGCGCAGCAAATCATGGTCGGCTTTGCGATGGAGACGCATCAAGGGGTAGAGCGAGCGGCGGACAAGGCAAAGCGCAAAAAGCTCGAGTTCATCTGCCTCAACTACCCTACCCAAGAGAGCACGGCGTTCGGCGGCGATACGAATAGAGTTACGATTGTAACAGCGGATGAAAAGGCGGAAGAACTCTCCCTGATGAGCAAGCGCGACCTCGCGGATATTATTTTGGACCGGGCTTTAAGTATCTATGAGCAGCGTTCTGAGACGTAATTCTTGCAGTTGCCTTACTCTGAAGAAGAGACCATCCCTTATTCGGATGTAGGGGTGACGCTCGAGACCCTGTAAACTTACCCTATGGCAATTGTAGAAGCATTCTGGCAAACTTATCTTGCGACGCTTCCAGACCATCATCCGCACCAGCTTCACCCCTTACCCGAAGCCGATGGGTTCGGGGACGGTCCTAAAATGGCAGATGAACTAGGTAAACTCGTTTTTGACGGCACTAAAACAGCGACGTGCGAACGTTATCTAGGCGAAAACTTCTTAGACTACTCGGGTCTCTGGATCGTCCTTAATGGCAACGGGCGACCTCTTTGCCTCTGCGAAACGTACGAGATTACCGTGCGCCGCTTCTGCAACGTGGACGCGCAGTTTGCCTTCGATGAAGGGGAGGGAGACCGGAGCTTAGCGTACTGGCGTGAGGCGCACCGAGACTTTTTCACGCGCGAAGCTGAGCAAGATGGTGCTTCTTTCCATGAGGAGATGCTTTTAGAGTGCGAGCGGTTTCGGGTGCTCTACCGCAATTCTGGACTCGAGCCCCACTCTTAACCGTTCGCAAGAGGTTGCACTACCTCTCGAAGTTAGAAACGCCGTCACATACGCACTTCCATAAAGAGGTCGGCGGCTGACACCACACCGCGCCCCTCTAAGTCAAGCTCTACACTCACGTATCGAAAACCCCTTTCCGGTTACAATTCCTCATCGTGGAGATGCGCACTGCCCCTCATAACTTAGAAGCCGAGAAGAGCGTTTTAGGAAGTATTCTCATCGACAACGAGGTGTTCGGGGCGTTAGAGGGCTCCATCACGCCCGAGCACTTCTATAAGGAGAGCCACCGCAAGATTTACCGCGCCTGCGAGCGCCTCTTTCGCCGCAGCGAGCCGATGGACTTGGTCACGCTCACCGAGGAGCTTAGGCAGACGGGCGAGCTAGAAGCCGTGGGCAGCGTGCCGTACCTCATCGGCTTGGCGGACGAGGTCCCGACTGCCGCCTACGCCGAGAGCTACGCGAAAATCGTCTCCGAAAAGGCGATTCTGCGCGACCTCATTGCGGCGAGCGGTCAGATTATGCAGACTGCGTACGACCAAGCGCTCCCCATCGAGCAAGTTTTGGATAAAGCCGAGGCGGGTATCTTCGAACTCTCGAGCAGCAAACGCTCCCACGCTTTCGAGGGCATGGGCACGCTCGTCACGGATACCTTTAACTACATCAACGAGCTGTTCAATAACCCCGACCCGATTTCAGGTTTGCGCACAGGCTTCAAGGAACTCGATATTTTGACGGCGGGCTTGCAACCAAGCACACTGAACGTGTTGGCGGCGCGTCCGGCTATGGGTAAGTGTTTAGGCAAAGGCACGCGCGTGGTGATGTTTGACGGTTCGCTTAAAAAGGTCGAAGACGTGCGCGTCGGTGACGTGCTGATGGGACCGGATTCGTGCCCGCGTTATGTGACCTCTTTAGCAAGAGGTCGCGAGCAGATGGTGTGGGTGCGGCAGCGTCACGGGATGGATTACCGAGTCAACAAGAGTCACATCTTGTCACTCAAACGCAGCCGCAACCCGAACAAGGGCGAGGTCGTCAACCTGTCTATAAAGGAATGGCTCAGCAAGAGCGATAAATTCAGAAGTAACTTCAAAGGCTATAAGGTCGGGATTGAGCTTTTGGAAGTACCTGTTCCTGTCGAGCCTTATTTTCTCGGCTTATGGCTAGGCGACGGCGCAACAAATAGCGTTAGAATCACAATGCAGGACCAAGAGGTTGTAGATTATCTCTATAGTTATGCTGAGCGTCTCGAGCTGCGCGTAAGCGTGGACGCGCAAGGGGAGCGCTGTCCGAGCTACGCCATCACAAGAGGTCAGCGTGGGGGCTCGGCGGAGGATGCAGCATTATCTTTACAGGGTCAGCTCGCCTCGCTTGGTTTACTTGGACATAAACATATTCCTGATGTATATCTTCACAATTCAAAACGCTGTAGGTTAGAGCTTCTCGCAGGTTTGATAGATTCAGATGGGCATTACCTCTCGGGTCAAAACGGACCTTATGAGATTACGACGAAGCTAGAGCCTCTCGCCAAGCAAATTAAGTACCTCTGCGATTCGCTGGGCTACCGCACCTCTTTGAACAGCAAAACAGCAACGTTGATACGAGAGAACGTAGAACCCTATCAGTGCGAGGTCTACCGCGTGCGTTTTAACGGCAACGTAGATGAGATTCCGGTGCGTGTGCCACGTAAGAAAGCGGCGAGTTGGTCAGACCGCAAGGATTGGCAAGTTACGGGTATCTCAGTTGAGCCGGATAAGGTGGATGACTACTACGGCTTCACCTTACATGGTGACGGACTTTTCTTATTAGAGGACATGACGGTTACGCATAACACCGCCTTTGCCCTGACAATTGGTCAAAACGTCGCCCTGCGCGAAGGCAAAACGGTGGGCATTTTCAACCTCGAGATGTCCGCCGTTCAACTTGTCACCCGGATGCTCTGCAGTGAGGCCCGCGTGGACATGAGCCGTGTGCGCAACGGTCAACTCTCCGAGCGCGATTTTCAGCGACTCGCAGATACGGCGGGCAAAATTTCCGAGGCGAATATCTTCATTGACGACGCCGCTGACATGACCGTGATGGAACTGCGCAGCCGTGCCCGCAGGCTCATGGCGGAGCACGATCTAGGGCTCATCATCATCGACTACTTGCAGCTTATGAGCGGCAGTGGGCGTGGGGGTCTGGGCGAAAACCGGCAGCAAGAGATTTCGACGATTTCGCGGGGACTCAAGCTTCTAGCACGCGAACTCGATATTCCCGTGATTGTTCTCTCGCAGCTCTCGAGGGCGGTCGAGAGCCGCCCCAACAAACGCCCTATGCTCTCGGATTTGCGCGAAAGCGGAGCAATTGAGCAGGACGCAGATCTAGTCATGTTCATCTACCGCGACGAATACTACGATCCCCACAGCGAAAAACAGGGTATCGCCGAGATTATTATTGGCAAGCAGCGCAACGGACCCGTCGGCACGGTAGAGCTTCAGTTTCACAACGCGCACGTGCGCTTTAACGACCTCGCCAAAGCGATACCTTAGGGGTTCAGCCGGCTTCGCAAAAGCGACATGATGTTCAACTGTACGTCGTATCACATTAGCGCCGTATTAGGATGGACGTAACGTCTATCTGCGGCGCTAGCGTGACGCTCATCCCGTCTTGAAGAGTGTCCTAGATAGCATCCGCTTACACACCCTCACGGGCTTAAAGGAGTAAACTAGACTATGGGGAAATTTCCAGTACGCAGCTTGCTCATTGCCGCCGCTGTCTTAGGACTTGTCATTTTTGTCGCTTCACAAAACAACGCTAGAAACAGTGGCGACACCCAGCCCTACAGCTATTTTAGGGACCAAGTAACCAACAACTCGGTCAGAGAGATTTTAGTCAAAGAAAACGAGATCGTTGTCACCACGCGCGGCGACGAAGAGTACGTGACGAATATTTCAGCGCCGCTGACGACCGAGGCGTTGGAGCGCTTCAGCGACCAGGGCATCGAAGTCAACGTTGCCCCACCAGGCAACAACTGGGGCGGCATTCTGATCACCCTTTTGCCAATTTTGCTGATGATCGGCTTTTTGTGGTACTTGATGCGCGGAATGCGCGGCGGCGGTGACGGCGCAATGCAGTTCGGCAAATCGAAAGCCCGCATGATCACCGAAGAGAACTCGCAGACGCTCTTTAAGGACGTCGCGGGCGTCGAGGAGGCGAAAAATGACCTCTTCGAAGTAGTGGAATTTCTCAAGAACCCCAGCAAGTTTCACGCGCTGGGCGCGCGCATTCCCCACGGCGTGCTGATGGTCGGACCGCCAGGGTCGGGCAAAACGCACCTCGCGAAAGCCGTGGCGGGCGAGGCGAAGGTACCTTTTTTCAGCATCTCCGGCTCGGATTTTGTAGAGATGTTCGTGGGTGTCGGCGCAGCGAGGGTGCGCGACCTCTTTGAAAATGCGAAGAAGAGCGCGCCCTGTATCGTATTTATTGATGAGATCGACGCGGTGGGGCGGCGGCGCGGTATGAACGTCAATGGCGGCAACGACGAGCGCGAGCAAACCCTGAACGCCCTCCTCGTTGAGATGGACGGCTTTGAGTCAAAACACGACATCATCATTATCGCGGCAACCAACCGCCCCGACGTTTTGGACCCCGCACTCTTGCGACCTGGTCGTTTCGATAGACAGGTCGTCGTAGACGCACCTGACGTGAAAGGGCGCGAGGCAATTTTGCGCATTCACGCGCGGGGCAAGCCCCTCGCAAAAAATGTTGACCTTCACACTGTTGCTAGACGTACTCCCGGCTTCGTCGGAGCGGATTTAGAAAACCTCATCAACGAAGCGGCTTTGGTTGCGGCGAGAGCGAGTCGCAAGGAGATTCTCTCACCTGACTTAGACGAAGCGGCAGACCGCGTCGTAATGGGACCGGAGCGGCGCAGCCGCGTCATCAGTGACCGCGAGAAGAAGGTTACGGCGTATCACGAAGCGGGACACGCGCTCGCGGCGCAACTTTTAGAACGCGCTGACCCCGTTCATAAGATCACTATCGTGCCGCGCGGACGCGCGCTCGGCTATGTGATGCAGTTTCCTGACGAAGATCGCGTCTCGGTTACACGCTTAGCGCTTCTAGACCGCATCGGCGTGGCGCTAGCAGGACGCGCGACTGAGGAGATCATCTTTCAAGATGTCACGACGGGCGCGCAGAACGACTTTCAGCAAGCGACGGATATCGCCATGCGGATGGTGACGCGCTGGGGCATGAGCGACGTGCTCGGCAAAATTGCACTCTCCAGCTCGAGCGACTCCTACTTAGGCGAGATGGAGGGCGCACGTACCTACAGCGAAGAGACCGCCAAAGTCATCGACACCGAGGTCAAGTCGATTATCGACGCGCAGTACAGCCGCATCATCGACATGTTAGAGGAGCAGCGCGAGGTTTTAGAGACGATTGTCGAGGTGCTTTTAGAGCGCGAGACGCTCCACGCGGATGAGTTTGCGATGCTCATGCGCGGCGAGACGCTGCCGCCTTTAGATAGCGGCGACATGCTAGCGAAAGACGCGCCTGCGCATACCCCCGCGCCTAAATCTGACAAGCCCTCGAAAGGTCCGCTATTGCCCCCCGGCATGATGCCTAAGCCGGGCTAAACCTCACGAGAATCTCCTGACTGGCTGCGCATGATCTGCGCAGCTTTTTTTCTTTGCGTCGTGGTGGGTTTTCTGGTTAGTGAACTCGCCTCGAGAGCTTAGGAACACCCTCGGACAGGCGTTTTTACAGCATTTGCACTTATCGTTGCTTGGGCGAAGCCATGCGCAGCAACACTTCTCCGCAAATCTCAGCCTGTTAAGGCTAGCGGGACTTCATCACCTAAAGTGCGTGCTAAACAATTTCCTTTTTAGTGAGGGTGTAGCTGACCAGATAATACCTGCTACAGTAAGAAATAACACTTCATTCTTCGTGCGGGAAAAACTTTACCCTAAAGGCGCGGAGCCGTTGCTAAAGTTCCCTAAGTTCTCAAGGAGGGAACACTATGGCTTCATTGCGCGAATCGGTCTCGCGCCTCTTTAATCCACGAATCGAAGCGGTTGGTCTCGAGATTGGAACCAGCGCTCTCAAGGTTGTTGAGTTGCGTGCCGGTACCCCTCCGAGCCTTCAATCCCTTGCGATTCGTCCGATGCCCCCCGGTCTCATCCAAGACGATCAGGTGCTAGACGCCGAAGGTCTTGCCGTTGAGATCAAGGCGTTATTCGAAGAGGCGAACATCACTAAACACTTTGTGGTAGCGGCGGTCAGCAACCGGCTGGCGATCACCCGCAACATCCACGTTCCTAAGATGTCCTTAGAGGAGTTGGACGAGGCCATCAAGTGGGAAGCGGAGCGCTACATCCCCTACCCTATCGACGAGGTCGTGCTCGACTACTACGTCCTCGACAACCCTACCGATGTCGAAGATGACGGTCAGTTGGAGGTCGTCATTTCGGCGGCGCGTTTGGACATGGTGACGCAGCAAGTCGACTACCTCAAGTTAGCAGGACTAGAGCCCATCATTATCGACGTACGCCCTTTCGCCCTGCTGCACTCGCTCAAGGGTGCGCTTTTAGGCGAGCACCTCAACAAGACGAACCTCACGGGGGTGTTCTACACCGAAGCGGAAGAGATCGGCGTGGTTTTGGAAATCGCGGCGTCCAGCACAACCATTACGCTCGTGCGTGGTCAGCGCGTCCTGATGAACCGCAACATCGGCGTGTCGGGCGACGACTTCACCGCGGCGCTACAACGCGCCTTCGGTCTCGACTTCGACTCGGCGGAAGAGATCAAGGTGGATTACGGCACCGCGACCATCCCGACGGACGACGAGGAAGAACTCTTAAACTTCGACGCGAAGCGAGAGCAGTATAGCCCTGGCCGCGTCTACGAAGCGCTCCGTCCCGTTTTAGTCGAACTCACCACCGAGATTCGCCGCAGCCTGGAATTTTTCCGGGTCCAAGCGGGCGACGCGGACATCCACCGGATGCTCATCACGGGCGGCGGCGCGAAGCTGCGCGGCCTACCCGAAGCGATCAGCGACGCGCTCGGCTTCCGCGTCGAGCTTGGCGACCCCTGGCTCACCGTGGACACGAGCGGCGGACGTTTCGAAGCGGACCACTTGCGCCGCGTCGGTCCGGAATTCGCCGTGCCGATTGGCTTAGCACTTAGAGGAGTTGACGGCCTTGATTAACGTCAACCTCTTACCTAAGAACTTGCAGCGGCGGCGCGAGCCGGGCTACTGGCGACTCATCGCCGTGGCCTTTCCTGTTCTCGTCTTAGCCGTAATCGGCATGATGCAGTTTTCGGTCCTCCAGACCGAGCGGCAACTCGCGGAGACCAAGGTCGAGCGCGAGGAGCGGCTCGAGCTGCTGCGCCCTTACGTCCAAGAACAGAACGAATTGCAAGCGCGCCAGCGCGAACTCGCTGAGCTTATAGGCATTGCTAACGCCGTAAGGGAAGGCCGCATCGTCTGGTCGGAGCAGATTTTCGCCATGTTGGAGACGCTCCCGGCTCAAGGCGCAGGGGTGGACTCGCGCATCGCCTTCGACAGCCTCGACTTAAACGCTTTAGACGCGGGCGCTAGAAACCGCCTCAGCAATGACGACACCTACGAAGGCGTCGACGTCGTCGCCGAGATGGACATTCAAGGCACGGCGGGCAGCACCGAGATTCTCGCGGACTACATCCGCCAACTTCAAGATTCGCCGCGTTTCGGCGTGTCTTTTAGGGATACCTCGAGGGAGGGCGACGGCGACCTTTACACGTTCAGTTTGACGGTCGGCGCAGCCGCTGTAGGACAAATGGACGACGAGGCGAGTGCGGAGGTCACACCATGAACGCACTTCAGAACTTCAAACTGCGCAACCTGCGCCAGCGCGACATCGCGCTCGCCGTGGTTGTCCTCACCGCGCTCGTCGGCGCATTCTGGTACTTCTACCCCTACTCGTCGGCGCAAGAGCGCATCACGGAACTCAACGAAGAGATCGCCCGCTTAGAGGTGCAGATTCGGCGCGGCGAGGCGGCGCGGGCGAACTTGCCCCAGTTGCGCGAAGCGGTCGCGCAGTTGGAGGCGGACAGGCGCGCCTTCTTAGCCCAGCTTCCTCGTGAAAAGGAAGTCGCGCAACTGCTCGAGCAGCTTAGAGACGCCGCTGACGAGGCGGGCGTCACCTTCGAGGCGCTGCAGAGCACCGGTGCGCGCGGCGAAGACATACAGGGCGTTCGTCCGCTCGGGTTCAGCATGGCGACCGAAGGCACCTACGTCGAAACGATCGACTTCTTGCAGACTTTGGAGAGCCTGCGCCGCTTTACCAAAATTCGGCAGGTCGGTTTCTCGGTCAACGATCAGGACTCGAAAGACCCCATGCTAGGCGCGGACTACGATTTCACCGTCTACGTCTTTACAGGCGACGACGTGGAGCCAGCGACGATAGAGAGCGGTTCACGTGCGGAGGTGAGACGGTGACGTTATCTAAAGAAGCCCGCATCCTTCTCGCCGTCTTTGGGGTACTGGGGCTCGGCTTTGCTGGGCTACACTTCGCTACACAGTTCGGCGAACCAGCAGCTACGCCCACCACGGTGAGCACTGTACCTAGCCGCGAGCGCGCGAACAGCGCGAACGGGGCAAACAGCGCCAACGTCGCGCCGCTTTCGCCAGAGCAAGCCGAAGGTCGGATACAAGGACAAGCAGGCAGCGAGGTGGACGAGCCCAGGGTCGCTCGAGACCTAGAGATCGCCCAGCTCCCCTTCCTCGTCACCGCGCCACCCACCGCGCCCGAAACGGACGTTGCCGACATAGACTTCGACACGCAAACAGGTCAGATGCCGACCACGCAGGCAAGCCGCAGCCAACGCGCCTCGGTCAACCCCTTCTCGCCGCTCGTCGTGGCGGAAGCGCCGAAACCTCAGACCGATCCGAACGCGGGTCAGCGGATTACCGACGTACCCGTGAAGCCCGAACCGCAGGTCGCAGTCGCGCCGACCCCGCGCCGCGCGCCTGTCCCGAGCGCTCGGACGCCGAGCGGTACGTTCAGCGCGTCGCGCTTGCCGCGCTCGCTGCCAAACGGCACGCTCGCGAGCACGCCCGACGTCTTGAAAACGGCGCTCAGCACACCTGTAAACGTACAGCGGGCGGAGAACCCTCTCGCGAGCGGCGAAGAAACCCCCTTAGCGGCAGGCTCGACCTCTCTCAGCCTCTACTTGCGCGACCGAGAGATAACATTTACGGGCGCAGTGCTAGGTCCGGTCAGCGTCGGCGTCTTCCGCTCAGCAGACGCCTCCGCTCCCTTCCTCGTCCCACTCGGACAAACCTTACCCAACACGGACATCGTGCTTACCGACCTCACCGGTCAGCAAGCCGAACTCACGCAGGAGAACGATTCCCAACTCCTGATTCTCGACCCCAGGCGGTGATCATGAAACGTATCCTTTTAACCCTCCTCCTCGGTCTGGCGCTCTCCCTCGCCAGCGCGCAGGTTACGCCCCTCCCCGACAGCAGCAGGTTCGACCAGCCGGTCGAATTCCAGACGACTAACGGCGGCGAGTCGCTCCGCATGATGATCAGCGCGCTCGCTCGTTCGGTCGACTTGACCGCGCTCGTCGACGACGTGCCCGACAAGACGATTACGTACGATATCGGCTCGCCCAAGCCCTTTAGACAGGTCTGGAACCTCGTCTTGACGCTCAACAACCTCGACTACGTCTTGCTCGAGAACGACATCATCGTCGTCGGCACGCCCGCCTCGCTCGCGGGCTTGCGCCCCGCCGAGGAAGTCGCGCCCACTATCGTGCGCATCTACCCCGTCACGAAGGTCCCTAGCGAACTCAAAGACGTGTTGGACAGCCAGTTCGCGGAGCGCGACATGGTTAGCGTCAGCGCCTTCGACGAGACCGGGCTCCTCTCGGTGCGCGCCACCGAAGCGCAGCAAGAGGTCGTCGCCGAGGTGTTGAGGCGCTTCGACCCGCAAGCCGCCCTCTCGGTGAGACGCGCCTACCCGCTCTCGTACGCCAAAGCCGAAGAGCTTAAAGAGGTCTTAGAGCAGACCATCATCACCGACGAAGAGGAGACCCCCACCGTAGAAGACGGCTCAAGCGACGCAGAAGACAACCAGAGCACGGGCACGCAGACCAACTCCGTGGTGCGCTCGAGCGACATCACCATCGCCGCCGACGCCCGCTCGAACCGCATCGTCGTCACCGCGCCCGAGGTGATTCAGAGCGAGATTCAGTCGCTCATCAGCGAACTCGACCAGCCGCAGCAGCAGGTCAACATCCAGGTGCGCATCCAAGAGATCACCACGAACGCCGCGCAGGAACTAGGCTTTAACTTGAACGCGAGCATAGGCGCGTTCTCCACAACCCTTTTAGAAACCGGGCTCGACTTCGTCTTCGACGCGCAAAAAGCCATCACTGGCCTCAACTTGGACGCGGCGCTCAACACCTTGGAGCGGCAGGGCCTCGCGCGCCGTGTCGACGACAGCAACCTCACTGTGAGAAACAACGGCACCGGCAACTTGCAGTCGGGCGGCACAATCTACATCACCTTGCCCGGCACAGACGGCACCAACGTCGAGCGCGAAATCCCTTACGGCGTGCAGATCGAGGTCAGCCCGCAGATTTCGAATAACGGCGACGTAACCCTAGACGTAGACGCCAAAGTCGAAACGCTCGTGTCCGAGACGAACGACCCGAGTTTCCTCAACATCTCGACGCGCAACGTCAACTCGCAAGTGACGCTCGCACCGGGACAGACCATCGTGTTGGGCGGTCTTATGCAGAACGAACTGCGCGACGCGGTCTCGCGCGTGCCCCTTCTAGGCAGCTTGCCCATCGTCGGCAGCCTTTTCAGCAGCACGACGACCGAAGAGAGCAACGGCGAACTGCTCCTTATCGTGACGGCGGACGTGCTCGAGTAAGTCTCAGTCAAGTCGCTTGACCCTCTCCTCATCGGAGGGGGTTTTTCTTTTGGACTTTCGGTAAATTCTACAAGTTATCGAGGGGACCTTCGCTAGACAGCGCTATCTCAGCAGCGTCGCTCTTGACCTCTTTGCCGCTGTCTCTCGTGCAATATCTCATTCGTTAGAGGACTTAGAGCGCCCTGCGTACGTGAGGTGGCGCGCCTTCTTTTGACCCTCCACATAACGTGCTAGGCTATAAAAATGATTAGGTTTTTATCCGCAGGCGAATCACACGGACCTGCCCTCTCTATCCTTTTAGACGGCGTACCTGCCGGCTTAGACCTCGTCGCGAGCGAGCACATCGACCCCTGGCTGCGCCGCCGTCAGGGTGGCTACGGGCGCGGCCGGCGTATGGTCATCGAGAGCGACTGCGCTAAGATTTTAGCTGGCGTGCGCGCCGGGCGCACCACGGGCGCGCCGCTGTCCTTACAGATCGAGAACCGCGACTGGCGCAACTGGCAAGAGATCATGAGCCCGGAGCCGGGCAACGAGCCGCGCAAAAAGGCGCTGACCGAAGCGCGCCCCGGACACGCCGACCTAGCGGGCGGCATCAAGTACGGACACAAAGACCTGCGCGACGTGTTGGAGCGCGCTTCCGCGCGCGAGACCGCGAGCCGCGTCGCGGCGGGCGCGGTGGCGCTCCGTCTGCTGGACGCCGTGGGCGTGCAAGGCTGCGCCAGAGTCGTAAGCTTAGCGGGCGTTCCTTGCGATGGCGGTATGGACTGGGACAACCTAGACGCGCTCGACGAGAGCCCGATTCGCGCGTTCGATAAAGCGGCGGAGGAAGAGGTCATCAGCCGCATCGACGACGCGAAGAGGAACGGGGACACGTTGGGTGGCATTATCGAGGCGCGCTTTAGAGGGCTACCCGTCGGGCTCGGCAGCCATACGCAGTGGGACCGCAAGCTGGACGGACGCTTGGCGCAAGCCGCCATGAGCATTCAGGCGATGAAAGGCGTGGAAATTGGTGACGGCTGGCGCAACGCGACGGTGCCCGGCAGTCAGGTTCACGACGCCATCTACCGCGAAGAGGGTGGTTACGGACGCAAGACGAACCGCTCGGGCGGCTTAGAAGCGGGCATCACCAACGGCGAAGACCTCATCGTGAGAGCGGCGATGAAACCCATCGCCACGCTGATGAAGCCCCTGCCCACCGTCGACGTCGTCACGCACGAGCCCGCCGACGCCGCGAGGGAGCGCTCGGACACGACGGCTGTACCCGCCGCCTCTATCGTCCTCCTAGCGATGAGCGCCCTTGTCCTCGCGGACGCCCTCACGGAGAAGTTCGGCGCGGACACGGTGCGCGAGATCACCGAGCGCGTAAGCGCGCACCGCGCCTACGTAGGCGCGTTCTAACGTTGCGATGTCGACGGCGGTCCCTTCTATGTCAAGACTTCACACGTTGGAGCGTCCTGCGACCTGGATTGCGCTCGCAGGCTTTATGGGGACGGGCAAGAGCCGCATCGGGTGGGAACTCTCGAGGCGCTTGAGCCTGAACTTCATCGACACCGACAGGGTCATCGAGCGCGTTAGTTGTATGCGCATCCCCGACATCTTCGAGCTGTACGGTGAAGCGGTCTTCCGCGAGTACGAAACCGAGATCGTGCGCCGCTGCCTGCGCTTAGACGAAGTCGTCATCTCGACGGGCGGCGGCACCGTCATGCGCCCCGAAAACAGGCAGATGCTGAAAGGTCGCGGCCCGGTCCTCGTGCTCACCGCGAGCCCTGAAACCATCTATAAACGCACCCGCCGCCACAAGCGTCCTCTTCTGGAAATCGGCAACCCAGAAGGCCGCATCCGCGAGCTAATGAGCGCGCGCAAGGCGGCCTACGACGACGCAGGCTCCATGCAAGTCTCGACCGACGGGCGGCGCTCAGAGGACGTGGTCGAGGAGATCGTGCGCGAGCTGTGGCAACTTCGTGAGGCTAGAGCCAGATGACAACGGAGCGCGCGCAAGGAGCCACGGTCGAGGTCAACGTCCGACCGACTTATCCTGTGAGGATTGCAGCGGGGCTTTTAGACCGCACCGCTGACTTTGTGGCGCATCAACGTGTCGCCCTCATAAGCGATACTGACGTCGCACCTCTTTACGCCGACCGGGTCGAGCGCAGCCTCCAAGTAGGTGGAAAGACCGTCTCGCGCTACGTCGTCCCTTCGGGCGAGGCGAGCAAGTCTATTTCGACGTTTGAAACGCTTCTCAGTAAGATGATTCAGGACGGGTTTACCCGTAGGGGCGCGGTGGTCGCGCTGGGTGGCGGCGTCGTGAGCGACTTGGCGGGCTTTGTGGCGGCGTCGTTCATGCGCGGTATCGACTTCTATATCTGCCCGACGAGCCTCCTGGCGATGGTAGACGCGAGCGTGGGTGGCAAAACGGGCGTCAATCTGCCAGAGGGCAAAAACTTGGTCGGCGCGTTCTGGCAGCCGAAAGAGGTTCTGATAGACGTGGAGACCTTACGCACCCTGCCCGAGCGCGAATTCAAGGGGGGCGCAGTCGAACTGTTCAAACACGGGCTCCTCGCCGACCCCAGCATCCTCACCGACATGGCTCGAGAGGGATTTCGCGGGGACGGACCGAGCGACGTTTTAGCGGACCTCATTAGACGTTCAGTACAGGTCAAGGCGGATATCGTCGCGCAAGACGAGCGCGAGGGCGGGGTGAGGGCTTACCTCAATCTAGGTCATACGCTCGCGCACGCTTTGGAGGCGCACTCGGAGCACCGTCTCACGCACGGTGAGGCCGTCACGTACGGGCTCCTCTACGCCGCGAGACTCGCCCATCTGCGCGGCTGGCAGGGCGGTTTAGAGGAGGTTAGAACGTTTCTGAGCTGGGTCTCACCGCGACCCCTTCCCGCAACCTCTCTAGCGGAACTCACGCCCTACATCGAGCGCGACAAGAAGAAGGTGGACAAGGTGCGGTGGGTGTTGCTCGAGCACCCCAGCCACCCCCGCCTCGTCGACGATGTTTCAGTCGAGCACCTAGAACGCGCCTGGGACTATCTGCGAGAGGTCGCTGCAGAGGTCACAGCGGTATAGTAACCGCATGATTCTAGTCCTCAACGGCCCCAACCTCAACCTCTTAGGAACGCGCGAGCCAGGCGTGTACGGCAGCGCGACGCTCAAAGACCTAGAGACGCGGTGTGAACGTTGGGCAGAGGAGGTCGGGACGAGCGCGAGGTGCCGCCAAAGCAACCACGAGGGTCAGCTCATCGACTGGCTTCACGAAACCGTCAGCGGGGACGTGCGAGGCGTCGTCATCAATCCTGGAGGTCTTACGCACACCTCCGTCGCCCTACGCGACGCGGTCGCTAGCATCCCTACGCCCGCCGTCGAGGTCCACATCTCCAACGTCCACGCGAGGGAAGCGTTCAGGCACCACAGCTACCTCTCAGCGGTTTGTGTAGGAACGGTTGCAGGGTTGGGAATCTACGGTTACGAGGCTGCGATTCGCTTCTTGGCGCGCGACCTTTAGCCTTAGAACATGAAAAAGCGCCTCCGCTTCCGCGCGGAGACGCTCAGACGTATCTCTTATGATTTAGCGGTTGACTCTGTACTTCTGAACCGACGGTTCACCATCCGAAGTGGAGGAGCCAGCAGACGCTACAGATAAACCACAGATAGCTAGTACCAAAACGAGCGTTAGGCTTGTGAGTTTCTTCATGTTCACCCTCTTTTATCCCTAAATTTCGTCTGCAGACAAGCGAGTTTAACCTGCTCACCTTTGAAGCGTCAACTACAATGTGGAAAACTTCACAGCGAAAAATAGGCAAAAGAAAGCTCCTCTACATCTTTGTAGAGGAGCTTATTGGTGAACTTTTAACCTTTAGCGGTTGACTCTAAACTTCTGAACTGACGGAGCCTTGTCCGAGCCTTTGGCGGCGCTCGCCGTCGAGACCGTACCAAACGCAGTAAGAGTAAGAGTAAGAACCAACGCTTTAATAAGTGACTTTTTCATTTTCATATCCTCCCTGATATGGCGTGCTCCGGTTTTCCGAAGCTTTTCAAGTTGTCCGGAAGAGTTTCCCGGCCGGTTGCGCTACTAGCTTCTTCTGTCCCAAGCGCCCAGAAGAGCCTTTAGCAGCAGGTAGCATCTGGTCATCGAGCCAGCGCGTTTGATAACGGCATGATAGCTAAAGGCTCCTTGCGGGGCAGAAGTCGTCGCTTCCGATGAGGCTTATCAACCTCGAAAGACAACGTATCATGGGTATTGAAATACTTAGAGGTGAAATTCTCACAACCATGAGAACAAGTGATATCAGGCACACTAGAAACTCATAGAAGCTTTTTTAATAGTGCGTGAAATTCTTCTTATTCGTTCTGAACGAACATTAAGGGTTTTTCAACGCGCGAACGGCTCTCATCTTTTTATTTTTGAAGATAGGTTGATGCTGTTTGTGGAAATCATTTCAATAGTTGAAACAAGTACGCGCATACGCTGTGATACTAATTACATTTTGGCTCTGGCGTAGTGATTTGCCACGTCTCAAGTCGGTAAGCCGAATATAGAGCGAACTAGGAATAATATTAACGTTGCGCTTTGTGCCTTCTCGAGCGCTTAGCCAGCAAAATGTGCGAAACTGCGGATGCGATAACATTCGCTCACCTATTTTCAGCCGGGCACGTAAATTTTTAGGTAACGCTACTAAAGCGCTTTTCTCATCACGACCGAAATAAAGGCGTCCACGACCTCTTTTGGATAGTATATCCCGGCGTATCTCCTAAGCTCGGCAAACGCATGCTCTGGCGGCGCAGCGCGGCGGTAGGGGCGGTCTGTCGTCATCGCGTCGTAGGCGTCCGCGACGGCGACGATATAAGACTCGACCAGAACGTCCTCCCCAGAGAGTGCGTGGGGATAGCCGCTTCCGTCTAAGCGCTCATGATGTTGCTCGACGATGATACCGGCTCTTTTCAAGTAGGTTTTCTCGAGGAGTTCGCGCCCGAACGTAGGATGCTTTTTCATGAGCGTCCACTCCGCTTGCGTCAAGGTGGAAGGTTTACGCAAAATATTGACGGGCACTTTGACCTTGCCCACGTCGTGCAGATACGCGCCGTAATCCAAGAGATAGAGTCTGTCTTGCCCTAAACCAAGTTCTTGACCCGCAGCGTAAGAGAGTACCTGTAAGCGCCTGCAATGCTCACTCGTGTAGCCGTCTTTAACTTCGACTTCGACGGCGAGCTGCATCAGATCGCCAAGCTCTTCGCTTATTTCGTGAAAGGTGGGCTTTGAGGTGAAATAGAGAAAGCGAACGTCGGTTTGCGCGAGCAGGGTATAGGACGTCTCTAGCGACTCTGTCACGAGATAATCTCCCGCACCGACAACCGTAGACCCGGAAGCTGCGTCGCCACGTAACTGTCCTTCTAAAATATAGTACGTTTCTACCGCTTTACCTGAGGGAATGAGGGTTATACGCTCACCTTTATGAAGTTGCCCTTCAAGAATCTCTACGCCTTGACTCGCCACTAAAAGCTGTAACTCAATCGCTTTCGAGGAGACCGTCTCGAGGCTCTCCCCTTTCTTGCGGAGGGATAGCCCCTGCGGTAAGGCAGCTTCGTCCACGTCGTTCATTTCTCTTCACCCCCTCACCTAAGTCGTTAGCCGCAGCTTGGCGCGAAACACCCCCTAGTATTGCACGGGTGAAGGGCGACCTGAGTCGCAAATGCGCTCAATGTGACCAACTTAACTCTTTACGCTTGGGTTCGTGTGGGTAGTTGCTGGAAAAGTCGGGCGGAGCTTCCCCTTCGTTCGGTAAAAGTAGAGAATACTGCACCCCTACCCAAGCCTCTCATAAGGCTGTGTATAAACACCGTGACATATGACCCCGCTCAGCGCTCTTTTTGGAGTACTGTGAACTTCTAGACATAGAGCGTGGGCAGCGCTTACGGCAACCAGCTAGACCTTCCATCACATCAGCGTTGGGCAGCGATACCGGGATACGGAGATGCTCGGCGTTACGCCGAATGGAACGTTGTCGGCTAATAAAATGCCGAATAAAACTGCGAAAACCTGAAGGGGGTTTATATGCTCAATCATAAACTCAACAAACGCTACGTCGTCATCACCTCACCCGAACAGAAACAGAGTCTCAGGCAGGAGAGTGTCGGACAAGAAAGCCTCGAGCTAGCCACCTGCTTGAACTGCGAAGACGGCACCGAACTGCTCATCTACCGGGACAACTTTATCGCGTACAAAGTCGCGACGCTTACGGGCGGAGAGGTGCGACCTGGCACCATCGTGATTGGCGGCATCACGGCGGAGGGCGACCTCACCCTAGAGGACGGGACACACTTGCGGTTGGGGAACGCCGAAGTCGCGACCTCTTTAAGTTAAGCCGTTACGTGTCGCCCCGGAAAAGGTCACAAAACCACGCGCCGCTGTAGGGCAGGGTATCGCTGACTAGACCGCTCGAGGCGTCTACATGTGCGTCACCCCAGGTTTTAGCGGCCGCGTCGCTCGCAAACGGGCCGACCATGACCCCGCCCTGCCCACGCCAGTTGCCCGGCGCAATGGGCAGGGCTAGCTCGCGGCGTTCGCCTACCGCGTCGCTGACGACGCGGTAGAAAGCGTGCTCGAGGGGAAGGCGGGTCGCTAGAGAGGCGAGCGTTTCGTCTAAACGTACCCATTCAGCGTCATTCAGGGGCGGAAAGACGAGCAGGTTGAGCCGGGTATCTCCCGGTGGACTTTGCGGCATGTCAAAAATCTGACGCTCGGGAAACGTGCTGAAAAGCGCCTCTCCCGCAACCTCTTTGAGCTGCGGCGAGACCTGCACGGCGCGCTGCGCGTTCAGCATGGCGTAGGTGGTCGGGTCGCTCTGCTCGAGGGCGTCTAAATCGATGCCAGCAGCCTCAGCCTTGCGCCTCACTTCCGGGGTCGGTTCGTATTTCATAGGAGCGCTAAGGACATCAGTAAGCTCGGGACTTCACGCGGAGGTCGGCGGGCAGCGTGAGCAGCCATTCGGTCACGGCGTGGACCGCGCCGCGTACGACTTGAGTTACGACGGGATCGCCGAAGGGCTCTAAGCCCACGATCAGTTCGCCCTCGCCGCGCGAACGCACCGTCACGAGCACTTGCTGACGTAAGTCTTTCTCCTCGGTCGTCGTGCGCACGAGCCACCTTTCGCCCGCGTCTCCGGACGTGTTGCTCGGCGCGTTGCCGAGCGAGCGGGCGACCTCATGCAAGATCACGTGACCCGAAGCGTAAGGGATGACCTGTTTATCGAAGGGGGCGTGCTCCGGCAGCGCACCCGTCAAAATCGCGTGAGGCATGGTGTCAACTCTCTCTAGGATGGGATAGTCGGGTTTTACTTCAGCGCCGTAACAGCTAAAAATTTGATAGTAAAGAGGCTTGCCCTGCGCCTTCCACTTGAGCGCGTACTTGGTTTCGAACACAGCCTGCGGCGGCTCCGCGTCTCTAAGGTCAAACAGTCCGGTTCGCTGCGCCTCGCTCTGAGCAAAGGCTAGGTAAGCCGGGTGGTCCGTCGCGAGGCAAATTTCGCCGCCGGGAACGAGGCGGCTCGCCGCTAATTGGAAGAAGGGGACGCGCAAGAGGCGGTTCTCTTCGTGCTTCTCCTTGGGCCAGGGGTCGGGGAAGTTGACGGTGATTGACGCGAGCGAGCGGGGCGCGAAAAGGTGCTGCACGGCGAAGTTCGCGTTCGCTTTGAGGAGGCGCACGTTGGTGACGCGGTGGCGTTCGATATTTTTGAGCCCCCGCAGCAAACTCGCGCCGGAAATCTCCAGACCGACGAACGCTTCCCCTGGTGCACTTAGTGCGCGGCGCACGGTGTAGCGTCCGTCGCCGAAGCCCACCTCGAGGTGCAGCGGCGCTCCAGACTTACCAAAGTGCCGCGACCACTCGAGCGGGAAGGGATAGCGCCGCCACTGTACCAGCGGACCCCCGCGCGGCGTTCTCAGCAGGGAAGCTCGGGGAATATCTGAGGTAGAAACGTGAGTGTCGCCTTGCACGCCTCTAGTTTACCGAGTTTTTCATCCTCATTAGGTTTGCGTCACGCTTAGGGTTAGGGCTTGCGTGAGTTTCGGTATTACTTGCTATGTACGCTAATTCAGCCCGTTGGCAGGTTTAACGAGCAGCGCCGTGTTGACCGCGAGGTTCGCCGCGAAGAGCGTCTCTTTAGACAGGAGCAGATAGGGACCCGCACCCGTCACCGACTGCACCGCGTAAACGTCTACCTTACCGTCGGGGCGGCGGCAGGCGACGCGCGCGGTCGGCTCACCGAGCATCCGCGCCCAGTTCGCCAAAATCTGCTCGTCGACGCCGACTGTGCCTCTCGGCAGACGCTTGCCGAGCTGGGCGACGAGCCGAGCGACGCGGGGTTTTCTGTTCTTCAGCTCGAGCGCCCCTACCTGCGAAAGCCGCGAGACGATCTCGCGGACTTCGCCTAATTCCAACCCGGCACTCTGCGCGATCTCGCTCAGGTTGCGCCCGCCGTTGGCTAAGCGCAACACCTCCGCCTCTTGGTCCGCGAGCGTGAGTTTGCTCGCCTCCTCCTTGGCAGGCGCGGGCACCGCGTCGGGTGTGTAGGGTGGCGGGCTCGGCTCGGGGTTGTCGCGGCGGTATTCGTCCACGCGGCGGATCGCCTCTAACAGCAGATTGTCGGTGCTCGTTTGAATCGTCGTGTCGGGCGCGGGCAATCCTAGCCCGAACTCGAAGGAGCCGCGCTCGTCGCCGAAGAGGTGGTAGACCGCCTCGACGCCCTTCGCCTCGCCGAATTCGGCGTGCACGACCTTGCCCCTATCGAAGTAGACGCGAGCGGTACCTTCAGGGTGTTCGACCAAGAGACGACCTGTCCTCGAGGAGGCCGTTAAAAGTTGAAAGAGGTCAACCAGAGAGAAGAGTCCTAACGTTCCAGTCACCTTTCTACTCTAACGCCTCCCAGCACCTTTCGAAACGGTTTGCGGCGAGATGTAGGATTCCTTACGTGAGGGAGCCTCGAGCGAGTTCCTAACGCCGGGGAAGCGCCACTAAAATGTCACTTCGGCGCGCACGACCTCCTCTTGATCGTCGGTCTCGGCGAGCGCCAAGACGCCCCGGTACCCTTCCGTCTCGGCGTCCCTAAAACGTGTATTGACGAGGAGGCTCGAGCGTCCTCTCGGGCGCAAATCCCACATATCCCCTACCATCATCGGGTTGACGCCGTAGCGCAGGTGGAGCCGCCCTTGGAGCTGCGCCCGCAGCCCCCTTTGCAGCCACGCTTCGCCTTCAGACAGTGAGGGGTCAGCGGGCCATCTTCTATCCCAGGGAGCGTGGTTCGCGCTAGGCTGCACCACGATTTGCGCGCCGAGACCGTCGAAATGTTCGATAGGCGAGCTGTAAAATCCGTCTAAGCAGACGGCGACGGCGACGCGCCCGGCGGGTGTCTCGAAGGGTTGAGGGCATTCTCTAGCGCGCGAAAGACCCGCTCGAGATTCCGCACCAGGCGTTAGGTGGCGCTTGCTCGAGCGGTTGATAATGCAGCCTGTAGGAGAAAAGCTATATGCGACATTGTACACGCGCCTATCCGTAATGTGCACCCCTCTCGTCGCCTCCTCTTCGATGTGGGGTAAGAAGAGCGAGCCCGCCACGACCGTCACGCCGTAAGATTGCGCCGCTTTACTGAACGCATTCTTATAAGCAAGATAAGCGGGTAGTGCCCTCGAGAGGTGCAGCGCCCCCAGCCCGACCACACGCCAGCGCCACGCAGCGCGGAGCACCTCGCGCCAGTAGCGCCCTAAGAGGTAGCGCATCACCTCAGAGACGCGGCTCATCCGAGATACGGCGTCGTAATCACCCAAGGTGAGAAGAGGAAACCCTATCGTCTCGGGAAACGCAACGAGTTTAGGCGCGTCGTCCAAACCTGACACGGCGCGGCGGGTCAGCGCCAACACTTTAGACTCAAAAGTCGCTGCGCTTTCGTAGTCGCTGAGCTGCATGGCCGCTTGTACCGCGACGAGGTGGACGTTCATAAAAGTAGTGTTACATGCGCCCTTGAGAAGTAGTGCGCGCGGCGTGACCTTTACATTTCGCCGAGACTTGTAGCTCGATCTGTACCTCGAGACAGAATAAGAGAGGCTCAGCAACCTCTTCGCGGCTCATACGGAATTGCACGGTTTACTTATCCTTGCTGAGGGCGTTAGAGCTTACCATCACAGATGGGCACGACATAGTTTTGCAAACTATGTCGTGCAACCTCGTATCACTTGACGCCGCCCCGCTCCAAACCGTAGAGTTTACGTTACGTAAACTAACCAGAGCACACCCCCCCAAGCGTTCCCTTAGGAGGCACCTATGCCACGACCCGTCACCCTATTCACCGGACAGTGGGCGGACCTGTCCCTATCTGAACTCGCCCCCTTAGCTGCAGAGATGGGCTATGACGGCTTGGAACTCGCTTGCTGGGGCGACCACTTCGAGGTGAATAGGGCTGTCAACGAAGAGGATTACGTACAGAGTCGCTTGGATATTTTAGAAGAGCACGGCTTAACGTGCTACGCCGTCGGCAATCACCTGGTCGGGCAGGCGGTTTGCGACCCCATTGACGAGCGCCATCAAGCGACCTTGCCCGAGCACGTCTGGGGCGACGGTGACCCGGAAGGGGTGCGGCAGCGGGCGGCGCAGGAGATGAAGGATACGGCGCGGGCAGCCGCTAAGCTAGGCGCAAAAGTCGTGACGGGCTTTACAGGGTCCTCTATCTGGCACAGCTTATACGCCTTTCCGCCGACGAGTCAGGCGTACTGGGAGAAAGGTTTTGTAGATTTCGCTGAGCGCTTCAGTCCTATCTTAGATGTTTTTGACGAGGTCGGGGTGAATTTCGGGCTCGAGGTCCACCCCACCGAGATCGCCTTCGACATCGCCTCGGCGGAGCGGGCGTTAGAGGCGGTCGGACACCACCCGCGCTTCGGCTTCAACTACGACCCTTCGCACTTGGGCTATCAGGGCGTGGACTACGTCCAGTTCTTGTACACCTTCGCGGAGCGCATCTTTCACGTTCACATGAAAGACGCCTGGTGGGGGCGCGGCGACGGCACGGTGGGCGTCTTCGGCGGTCACACGAGCTTCGGGGACAGAAGGCGCTACTGGGACTTTCGCAGCGTCGGGCGGGGCGACATCGACTTCGAGAGCATCATCGTGGCGCTCAACGACATCGGCTACGGCGGACCTCTCTCCATCGAATGGGAGGACGGGCGCATGGACCGCGTGCACGGCGCGACCGAGTCGGCGGCGTTTACCAAAGACTTGGACTTCGCACCTTCGGGTGCAGCGTTTGACGCGGCGTTCGAGAAGAAGTGAGCGTGGCGCAATCGCTGGCAAGGCTGACCTCATCGTCTTCAAAGGGCTCACGGGCACGGGCAAAAGCACGCTGAGCCGCGCTTTAGGAAGGCACCTGAGCTACCCTGTGGTGGACAAAGACGACTTCTATCCTATAGTGAGTAAGTTGACACCTTGGGTTCCCTGAACGACAGTGTCGGCGCTATTGTCGCTTGGCTTAGAGGGTAAACTTAGAGCGCTATGTACGAGACGAACCCCGCCGACACCCTTACAGTAGCCGACTATCTTAGCGGCGAGAGGGACAGCGATGTGCGGCATGAATACCTCTACGGTGAAATCTACGCGCTGGCGGGGGCGACCGCATTTCACAACCTCATCACCACCAACATCGTGCGAGCTTTAGGCAACGCCGCTGCCGAGGGCCGCTGCCGCATCTACAGTAGCGACATGAAAATGCGCGTCGCTGACGAGATTTTTTATTACCCCGACGTGATGGTGGTGTGCGAACCGCTAGCCGATACCTACTTCGAGACCGCAACCTGCGTGGTCGTCGAGGTCTTGAGCCAATCGACGGCGCGAAGGGACCGCTTTGAGAAACGTTTAGCGTATCAGGAGGTCGAGAGCCTACAGCTTTATCTGTTAGTAGACAGCCGCAAAAGGGCAGTCAGGGGTCTTTACCGCGCAGAGTCGGGCTGGCGAGAGCGGGTTTTCGAGGCGGGGCAGGTCGTCCCCGTTCCTTGCTTGAAGAGCGAGCTGACTTTTGAAGTGCTCTACAGCAAGGTCAGCTTTTCGAGTTCCTAGAACTCAGTTATCGACCGAGGAGGCCGAACATGGAAAAACTCAAAATGGGCATGGTGGGCGGCGGCAAAGACGCCTTTATCGGCGCGGTGCACCGCCACGCGGCTGCGTTAGATGGACAGATCGACTTCGTAGCAGGCGCACTCTCCTCGACGCCGGAGAAGGCAAAGGAATCCGGGCGCGAGTTAGGCTTAGCCGACGAACGTAACTACGGCACCTGGGAAGAGATGTTGGAGCGCGAAGCTTCCTTGCCCGAAGGTGAACGCATCGACTTCGTCTCGGTGGTGACGCCCAACCACATGCACTTCCCGGTGGCGCACGCCTTTGCCGAAGCGGGCTTTAACGTCGTGTCCGACAAGCCGCTGGTGCACACCTCCGAGCAGGCGGATCAGCTCACCGAGGTGGTGGAGAAAACAGGGGTGATCTTTGCCGTGACCTACAACTACACGGGCTACCCGATGGTCAAGCAGGCGCGGCACATGGTGAGAGAGGGACAGCTCGGGGAACTGCGCAAGGTCATCGTGGAGTACAACCAGGGCTGGTTAGCGACCAAGTTGGAGGACGAGGGCGCGAAGCAAGCCGAGTGGCGCACCGACCCGGAGCGTTCGGGCGTCGCGGGCGCAGTCGGCGACATCGGCTCGCACGCGGAGAACTTAGCCGCGACGATCACAGGCTTAGAGATCGAACATATCTGCGCCGACCTCACGACCTTCGTGCAGGGGCGCAAGCTGGACGACGACGCCAACCTCTTGTTGCGTTTCGCGGGCGGCGCGAAAGGGGTGCTCATCTGCTCACAGATTTCGACGGGTGAGGAGAACGGACTCCGCATCCGCGTGTACGGTGACAAGGGCGGGCTCAGTTGGTATCAGGAGGAGCCCAACGTTTTGACCTTTAAGCCCTTGGAGGGACCCGTGCAAATTCTCAAACCGGGCAACCCTTATCTGTGCGAGGCGGCGCAGCGCGCAAGCCGCATCCCGCCGGGTCATCCCGAAGCGTTTATCGAAGCCTTCGCCAACGTCTACCGAAACGCGGCGGCAACGATGCGCGCCAAGAAAGAAGGTCGCGAGCCGAACGAGTTTGAGCGGGACTTTCCCACCGTGTACGAAGGCGCGAGAGGCGTGCGCTTCATCGAGAAGACCGTCCAGAGTGCTAAAGGTCAAGAGAGGTGGACAGCACTTTAGAACGTTCTTGAGGTTAAAACCCGCATCAGGGCGAGAATGATTTCTGGTCGAAAGGTTCGTATCGGTGAGGCTCGAGCAGTTCTGAGTTTTACCGCACGCTTTCACTCAAGTTTGAGCCTCGCCACCACCTCGTCATCTTCTATCTCGCCCGTCTCCACAAAGCCCATTGCGGTGTAGAGACCTCTAGCAACCGTGTTCGTAGGCTGATAGGAGAGCGCAAACTCGGAGACGCCTGTCTGCTCACTCAGTACCCTTATCGCTTCCTGCACCGCCCGCCGTCCATACCCTCTTCGCTGATACTCTCTACCGATGAAAATGCCGCCCAGCCAACAGCTTCCCTCTTCGAGCCCCCACATCATGAAGCCGATGACCGCGTCATCCAAGTAGATAGCCAGCGGGTTCCACGTGTCGTAGCAGCACAGCGCCAAGTAGAAGTTCGGCTCAGCGACGAAGTTGCGTTGTGCCTCAGGGATCGCCAACGCGCTCACCTCGCGCCAGTTATCGCTGTCAACGGGGCGCACCGTTATCTGCTGCGGTTGCGTAGCCATAGGCGAGTATAGAACGAGAGCGCGCAGCCGCCAAGCAGTTGCGTTCTCAATATTAACAACATCAAGAGGTAAGCGTGAAGGAGTTGAATAGACTAACCCCTGATCTGCCCCTCTCCTTCGATCAGATACTTGTGCGTCACTATCTCCGCCAAGCCCATCGGACCTCTTGCGTGGAGCTTCTGCGTCGAGATGCCTATCTCCGCGCCGAAGCCGAACACGAAGCCGTCGGTAAAGCGCGTCGAGGCGTTTACGTAAACCGCCGCCGCGTCCACCTCGTCCTGAAAGCGCCGCGCATTTTCGATCGACTGGGTGAGGATGGCTTCGCTGTGCTGGGAACCGTAGCGGTTGATGTGGGCAACGGCGTCGTCCGTGCTACTCACGACCTTAACGGCTAGCTCGAGGTCCAGATATTCCGTTTCCCAATCTGACTCGGTGGCCGCTGCCGCTTCAGGATAGAGCCTCTGCGTCCGCTCGCACCCTCTTATAACGACGCCGAGTTCGGTGAGGGCTGAAAGCACATTCGGCAAGAACGCTTCCGCGACCGCTTCGTGTACGAGCAGCGTTTCTACGGAGTTGCATACACCGGGGCGCTGCACCTTCGCGTTGATCACGACCTCTTTCGCGTTCACCAAATCCGCCGAAGCGTCCACGAACACGTGGCAGTTGCCGACGCCCGTTTCGATGACCGGGACTTTCGCGTTTTGCACGACGTGGTTGATCAAAGATGCGCCGCCCCTCGGGATCACCAAGTCCACCTGACCCCTAGCTTCTAAAAGCTCGGTCACGAGCGCTCTGTCGGGCGAGTCGATGAGTTGAACCGCGTCCGGCGGCACGTCAACCTCTTCTAACGCGCGGCGCATCACCTCCACGATGACGCGGTTGCTCTCTAGCGCGTTGGCGGAGCCGCGCAGCACGCTCGCGCTGCCCGCTTTCAGGGCGAGCGTCGCGGCGTCTACGGTCACGTTCGGGCGCGACTCGTAGATCATCCCGATCACACCGAAAGGAACCGTGACCTTCTGGACGCGCAGAGCGTTGGGAAGCGTCCAGCCGTCCAGCACGCGGCGCAAGGGATCGGGCAGCGCCGCGACGAGGTGGACCGCGTCGGAGATATTTTTGAGGCGAGCTTGGGACAGTGTCAGGCGGTCAATGAGCGCGTCGGAGGTGCCTTTTCTACGTTCGGCGGCGACATCTTTTTCGTTCGCCTTCAAAATGGCGTCGGTGTTGGTCAAGAGCGCGGCGGCGATGCTTTCTAAAGCGGCGTTGCGCTTGGCGTTAGCCAAGCCGCGACTAGCGCGCCTCGAGCGTTCTAAAAGCTCACCTAAATTGACAGTAACGGCGTCAGTGGAAACAGTAAGCGACATGCGTGAGTATAGCCCAACTACCTCGCTGCCCCTTAGAAGCCAGAAAACACACCCCGTCGTGACCTCAGATGACGAACTTAACGAACCGAATTGCGTAATATTTCACATCCGGTTTTTTAGGTGCAGTTGTACCTAGTTGAAAATATCTTTTGAATGATAGCGTAGAACCGCTAGTCCATACAGGACAGGGCGAGCCTACTGCGTCAGCTTTCTTTTCGGGCTCTAAAGGGAGGAGGGGCACTGTGCCCACCAACGCATTATCCAACGTTCACCTTCGGGCGTTTGACGTCGCGCCGCAACAGATGGCGATTCTTGATTCGAGCGGCGTGATCGTCGAGACCAACAAGGCGTGGGAGCACTTCGCTAAATATGATCCCTCCCTCTACGCAGAGCGCGGTGCAAACTACCTCCATCTATGTGGAGACGCGCACCATCATGAGCTAGAGGGAGCGTCTCGGTTAGGTCAGATTTGCAGAGGTCTGCACGACGTTTTAGCGGGCTCGAGCGCGGAGTTTACGCTCGAGTATTCCCACTTCGTAGGCGAGGGCGAAAGGTGGTTCGTCATGTATATTAAACCACTAGGTGGAGACAGCGGCGGCGCAGTCATTTCGCATATCGACGTTACTAGCCATAAACGCTTCGAACAAGAAATCGCGCGGGCGGCTTACACCGACGCGCTGACCGGTCTGCCCAACCGACGCGCCTTTTTCGAGCGGGCCGCGCAGATGATCGCCTCAGCCAAAAGGCACGCTCGCGAGCTGAACCTCTTTTACCTCGACCTAAACGGCTTCAAAGAGATCAACGACACGCTTGGTCACGATGCGGGCGACTCGCTTCTCATCAAGGTAGCCGAGCGTTTTAAGAACCAGACGCGCGAGAGCGACCTCTTAGCGCGGCTCGGCGGCGACGAATTTGTCTGTTTGCTCGAGGTCCACCCACACGGTTATGAGCCTAGCAGTTATGCGCATAATGGTTGCGGCGGAGCCAAGCGAGTCGCCGAGCGTTACGCTGCGTGCTTGGCCGCCCCTTTTAGGCTCGAGGGCGAAGAGGTGCACCTAGACGCGAGCATCGGCGTCGCGCAGTTTCCGCGAGCGGGTAGCACACTCCGCGCCTTGCTCAAGAAAGCGGACAGCGAGATGTACGAGTATAAACAGCGTAACCGGGTGAGAGCGACCACACGAGAGGCTAAGCTGAGAACCCAGCAGGTCAGTCACGAGGATTGTAGACCGAGCTAGCATCTTCGTGCGTGTTTGGAGCACATGACGTAGCGAAAAACGGCGCGAACGCTCTACTTATTCAAGCGTCACTAGGTCTAGCTAGGCGAAACCTGGGTGAAAGACGGGTTTGCTAAAATAGCACAAGAGACGAGGAGCCGTTTATGAATAAAACGCTTAAAGAGCTTATCGAGGTGGCGGCGGAGGCTTACCCCGACCGCTTCTTGCAAGAACAGCTAGAGACCTCTCAGGTCGACGTCAGGACGCTGGGCCTAGAGGAGGTCTTGGCGGCTTATATCGCCAAGGAATTCAAGGAGCTTTACGACCCCGACTCGAGCGACAAGCAAAACGCGCAGCGCATCGCCTCGAGCTTGGAGCGCTCCGTGCACGCCTTAGAGCGCGTGGCTGAACAGTTGCGCGAGCTTGCGCGTGAGTCCCTCTCGCGAGACGGCCGGCGCAGCTCGAACGGAGAGGCGGACGAGGCGTTACTCACGGCCTTACTCGAGCGGCTTCGTCCAGCTTCCAGCTAGCATCGTCCCCTCAACGTTAAAATTCAAAGTCTCTAAAGGATTATCCGAAAGCACCACCATATCCGCGTCGAACTTTTCGCGTAACACCCCCGAACGATGTTCGCGCGAAATGGCGTAAGCTGCGCCAGACGTGTAGCCCGCTAGCGCTTGGGCGGGCGTCAAACGTTCATGTGGGTTGAATTCGCCGTCTACCGAGGCGTCCGCTGAGGCGTCCATTGGGGCGCGCGTGCAGGCGGCGCGGAGACCCAGCCTCACGTCAGGATTCGCCACGGGCGTGTCCGAGCCGAGGGCGAGGTGCGCGCCCGCTTCTAAAAGGGACTTCATGGCGTACGCGCCGCCGACGCGCTCCGGCAGCCGCGCGCGAATCTGCGGCGCGTCGAAGACGAGGTGATAGGGCTGCATAGAGACGACGATACCGAGCTCTCCCGCTCGCATGAGGTCGTCTGGGTGGAGGTGCTGGGCGTGCTCGAGCCTCGGTCTCAGCCCCCGCTGCTGCCACTGCGGGAGCGTCCGCTCGAACGCATCCAAAACGGCGCGGTTCGCCGCGTCGCCGATCGCGTGAACCACGGGCGTCAGCCCAGCGTCTAAAACGAGAGGTAAACGCTCCGCTAGCACGTCCGCGCCGTGGACGCTCACGCCGTAGTCGTCGGTACCGGCGTAGGGCTCCAGCATCCACGCCGTCATGCTGCCTAGCGCGCCGTCGGCAAAAAACTTCGCGCCGCCCACCGTGAAACGCGGCCCGCCCTGACCCGTCGCTAAACCGATGGCAGCGGCGTGTTCGGCGTCCTCTTGCGGCAGACACGCCCACACGCGCACCGGAAAATCCTCGCGGCTCGCCTCTAGCGCCAACTGCCGCCAATACGAAGTCGGCTCGTACGCCATGTGGTGCACCGTCGTGACGCCTAAGCGCGCGAGGTCTTCCCCGCCCCGCCCCAGCGCGTCAACTAGCTCAGCGTCACTCGGCTCGGGAATCGTGCCCGAAACCAGGTGCGCCGCCCGCTCCAGTAGTAACCCGCTCGGCTCCCCTCCTTCGCCCCTTACGACCGTACCGCTCTTCGGGTCAGGCGTCGCCGCATGAACGCCCGCGAGCGCTAGCGCCCGCGAGTTCGCCCAGGCGCTATGGTGGTCTTGCGACTGCAGAAAGACGGGGTGGTGCGGCGCGGCGCGGTCTAGCTCGGCTTTGTTCAGGTGCGACACCCCCCAGCGGCTCATGGAGAAGCCGGAACCTAAAATCCATGAGCCCGCAGGGAGGTCCTCGGCGCGTTCAGCCACCCTCGTCAGCGCCTCTTCCAACGTCGCCGTCTCATGCAGATGCAGCCTATGGAGTTCTAAGCCGTGCTGCGTGAGGTGGACGTGGCTGTCGTGAAAGCCGGGTAGGAGGCAGCGACCTTCTAAGTCAATGTGCTCGGTGTTTCTGTGCGAAAGGTCTAAGACCTCTTCGCCGCCGACCGCCAAAATGCGCTCGCCGCGCACCGCCAAAGCGCTCGCTTCGGGCTTCGCGGGGTCCATGGTTAAGATGGTGCCGTTACGGAAGATGAGGTTAGGCATAGTCGATTAGACCATGACGTGCATGGAGGCGCTAGCTGGGACAAAATAGCATTTCCACGTGAAGCTGCTACAGCAGCTTCACGTGTGAGCGGATGCGAATAGAAACAGACGCTATCAGCGGTGCAGCAATGAGCCATGGAATTGTTAAAGTAAAGACCTCACTGCGGTGAGGTCTGAGAAGGTGAAAGGCTAGGGGCTACTGAGGGAAGTTAGGCACTTCAGGGAAGTAACACGACACCTGTAATGTCCGAGGTGCTGCCAGCCTCGAGGAGCACTGTACCCCAAACATCATCGGATGGGGAGGTTGCGCCGTCATTCCCGTTGATATCGCCGCTAGCGACTAAACCTCCATATTGTGATGAGGTCAGCGCGAGCAGTCGGGTCGTCCGAGGTGCTGCCAGGGCTACCGCAAAGTCTAAAATTGCCTTTGAAATCAAGGTCTGCTTAAACCCAGCGCACCTCTCCACTCTCGACTTAGCGGTATTTTCGAGTCTGAGCAAGGCATTTACTATTCACTTTCTCTTCAAAGGTCAACGTACCCTCTTGCTTATCCAGGTGCCAACTTTGCAGTAGCCCTGCAATCTGTAGTCCCACCTTTGAACTATCCGGGACTAGCGTGCTAGACTCGAGCGTTGTTGAGTCAACCTCATCGACATATGGGGACTGGGGTTCGCGCTGCGCCACAGCGTCTGCGCTAGTCTACCTGAAAGGAAGCTTTTATGGCACTCAACAAAGAACGCAAGCAGGAAATCTTTACAGAATACGGCACCGCCGAAGGCGACACCGGCTCTACCGAAGTGCAAGTTGCCATGCTCACGGCGCAAATTCAGTCCTTGAGTGAGCACTTGCAGGCGAACAAAAAGGACCACCACGGACGCCGCGGTCTGCTGATGATGGTCGGTAAGCGCAAGCGCCTTCTTAAATATTTAGAGCAGAAGGACTTCGAAGGCTATAAAGCGCTGATCGGGCGGCTCGGATTACGCCGCTAA
This sequence comes from Trueperaceae bacterium, assembly GCA_965213925.1. Classification (GTDB taxonomy): domain Bacteria; phylum Deinococcota; class Deinococci; order Deinococcales; family Trueperaceae; genus CBDBZX01. Next base: position 1,026,308 of record OZ243927.1, on the reverse strand, counting down.
GCCCACCTACGCATCAATTTGCGACTTCAAATGAACCTTTGGAGCGAGGCTGTATACGCCTCGCTCTTTTGGTACTTAGAGTGACAGTTTATTGAGCATATGCGCTTACATAACACCTATTTTGTGGCTTTATCAGGAACATCAACACACGAATATACAAGGGACGATAGAGGAGATAGAGTGAATATTCCAGAACCCAAACGTTACAGCACCACCTTGGGCGGGCGCGAGCTGACCCTGGAGACGGGCAAGTACGCCAAGCTCGTCTCGGGCAGCGTGATGGTGCGCTACGGCGGCACCGTCGTGCTCGTCACCGCGCAGATGTCGGGCAGCACCTCGCCGATGAGCTTTTTGCCGCTGACCGTCGAGTACGAAGAGCGTCACTACGCCATCGGCAAGATTCCCGGCTCGTTCATGCGCCGCGAGGGACGCCCCGGCACACAAGCGACCTTAAACGCCCGCATTACGGATAGGCAGATTCGCCCACTCTTCCCCAAAGGCTTGCGCAACGAAGTGCAGGTCATTATCACGGTTCTCTCGGCGGACCAAGAGAACGACCCCGCTATTATCGCGGCGATAGGCACGTCGGCGGCCTTGTCCATCTCGAGCACCCCCTGGGACGGACCCACCGCCTGCGTGAGCGTCGGCTTTATCAACGGCGAGTACGTGCTCAACCCCACGCTCCAGCAGCTTCAAGAGTCGGAACTCGAACTCACCGTCGCCGCGACGAAAGACGCGGTGTTGATGGTCGAAGCGAGCGCGAATGAGTTGTCCGAAGACGTGATGGTCGGCGCGATCGAGTTCGCCCAGCGCGAGATGCAGGGCGTCTTGGACCTCATCGAGCAGATGAAGGCAGAGGTCGGCGAGGAGAAGCTCGAGTTCGAACCCGCTTCGGAACTGTCGCAAGACGACGTTGAGATGATGACGAGCGAAGCGCGTAAGGCAGGACTTAAAGACGTCCTCTTGACCCAAGGAAAAAAAGAGCGCGGCGCGAAGACGAAAGAGCTGCGCAATTCTTTAATCGAAAAGCACGTCCCCGACCCCGAGGCGGAGGGCGCGGCGGAGCGCATCAGCGAGCTGAAAGAGGCGTTCAGCAAGGCGGTACAGTCCGAGTCGCGCCGCATGGTCTTAGAGGACAACCAGCGCTCGGATCACCGCACGCCCGAAGAGATTCGCCCCATCTGGATCGAAGCGGGCGTGTTGCCCGCCGCGCACGGCTCGGCGGTTTTTACAAGGGGTGAGACGCAAGTTTTGAGCGTTTCGACGCTCGGTACGGGCAAAGACAACCGCTTGGTAGACGACTTGGGACTGGAAACGTCCGAAGAGTTCATGCTCCACTACAACTTCCCACCCTTTTCGACGGGTGAGGCGAAGCGGCTCAGGGGCACCTCGAGGCGCGAACTCGGGCACGGCAACTTGGCGCGGCGCTCGTTAGAGCGGATGATTCCCTCACAAGAGGATTTCCCTTACGTGATTCGCACCGTCGCCGAGACCTTAGAGTCCAACGGCTCCTCCTCGATGGCGTCGGTCTGCGCGAGCACCCTATCCCTTATGGACGCGGGCGTGCCCATCAAGAAGCCCGTCGCGGGCATCGCGATGGGGCTCATCAAAGAGGGCGAGACCTACAGAATCCTCTCGGACATCTTGGGCTCTGAGGACGCGCTGGGCGACATGGACTTCAAGGTGACAGGCACGCACGACGGCGTCACCGCGCTGCAGATGGACATCAAGATTCAGGGCATCACCGCCGACATCATGAACGCGGCGCTCAACCAAGCCAGAGACGGACGCCGCCACATTTTAGGCTTGATGGACGAGGTCTTGGCTGCGCCCCGCGAAGAGGTCTCGCAGAACGCGCCGCGCATCATCAGCGTGCAGATTCCAGTGGAGAAGATCGGCGCGGTCATCGGACCGGGCGGCAAGCAGATACGCGAGCTTGAAACCTTGGGCGTCTCCATCGATATCGCTGAAGACGGTATGGTCAAGATTTACAGCGAGGACTCCGCCGCTGCGAATGAAGCCAAGCGTCAGATCGAAGGCTTAACGGCAACCGCAGAAGTCGGTGCGACGTACGAGGGCAAGGTCGCCAAAACAACGGACTTCGGCGCGTTCATCACCATTTTCCCCGGTACGGACGGGCTCTTGCACATCTCGCAAATCGCCGAGGAGCGCGTCCAGAACGTCGAGGACTACCTCAAGGTCGGCGACCCCATCACGGTCAAGGTCAACAACATCGACGGACGTGGCAAACTCGACCTCGTGAGACCGGAGTTGGAGGGTAAAATCGCCCCGCGCCGCAGCCGCGATGATCGCGGGGGTGGCAACCGTGGCGGAGGTCGCGGTGAGCGTTCCGGTGGTCGTGGCGACAACCGCGGTGACAGAGGTGGAGACCGCAACCGCCGCTGATTCACGGCAGTAGCGTCGACTAGCATTAGTCAATTCAATAGCAGGGGTCAGACCTCTGCACTACCGCTTCCCTCGAGCGTCACACGAGGGGTCGCATCCGGCGCGTGTCTTAACCTTTTGCTTTCTGCACTATAACTTTAGACACATGCGCCTACCGTGCGGCACCAAAGGAGCTTTATGAGCCGCAGCAAAAGCAAACAGAAATCAACCAACCAAAAAGCTTTGCGCATCATCCCAATCGGCGGGATGGGCGAAATCGGCAAGAACATGTTCGCCTTCGAATACGAGGACGAAATCCTCATGATCGACGGCGGCTTAGCCTTCCCCGACGCCGACATGTTGGGCGTCGATATCTTGGTCCCAAAAATCGACTGGGTCGTGGAGAACGCTCACAAGATCAAAGGCTGGGTCTTGACGCACGGGCACGAAGACCACATCGGCGGACTGCCCTACATGCTCAAGCTCTTGCCGAAAATTCCGATGTACGGCGCGAAGTTGACCTTGGGTCTCCTGCGCGGCAAGTTCGACGAGTTCAAGCTGCGCGAGAGCGACGTGGACTTGCGCGAAATCTCCACGGATGACCGCATCAAGGTCAGCAAGTACTTCACGGTGGACTTCTTCCGCATGACGCACTCGATTCCCGACAACTCGGGGCTCATCGTGCACACCCCCATCGGGCGCATCGTCCACTCGGGCGACTTCAAATTGGACTACAACCCCGCCGACGGCAAGACGAGCCACCTGCACAAGCTGGCGCAAGCCGGGCAAGAGGGTGTTTTGGCGCTCATCTCGGACTCGACCAACGCCGAACGTCCCGGTTACACACCCTCGGAGCGCGACGTGATGAACGCGGTGGATGAGTTGGTCTCTAAAGCGAGCGGGCGCGTCATCGTCACGACCTTCTCGTCACACGTCCACCGCCTGCAAAACTTCATCCGCGTCGCGGAGAAGTACGACCGCCGCGTGGTCATCGAGGGTCGCTCGATGATCAAGAACACGCGCATCGCGCAAGAGTTGGGCTACTTGGAGGTCAAGCAGCCTTTAGTCAGCACCGACGACATGCAAAACCTCGCCGACGACAAGGTACTCTTTTTGTGCACGGGTTCGCAGGGTCAGCCGATGGCGGCTTTGTCGCGCCTCGCTTCGGGTAGTCACCGCAAGATCAACCTGCAACCGGGCGATACGATTGTCATGTCCTCCAATCCAATTCCTGGCAACGAGGAGGCGGTCGGGCGCGTGATCAACCAGCTCTACGCAAGAGATGTCAACGTCTTTTACCCGCCCGCCTACAAGGTGCACGCTTCAGGTCACGCCTCGCAAGAGGAGCTTAAACTCATCCTCGACTTGACGCGCCCCAAGTTTTTCATCCCCTGGCACGGCGAGGTGCGCCACCAAAAAAATCACCAGAAGCTGGCGCACGGCATGGCGAACCCGCCGGAGAAGAGCCTCATCGCGGAGAACGGAGACGTGTTAGAACTTACCCGCGACGACCTCAAGCGCGTCGGGCAGATCGACTCGGGCATCATCTATATCGACTCGATGGGCAAGCAGGGCGAGGAGATTACCGAGCCCGTGATTCGCGATAGGCAGACGCTCTCGAACGAGGGCGTCGTGGTCATCATGGCGCTCGCGGGGCGCAGTCCGTCCGTCGAGGTCATCAGCCGCGGCGTCGCGCAGAATCAAAAGGAACTCAACGGCGAGGTCGAGCGGATCGCGTTGGAGGGCTTGCAAAAGGGCGTGCGCGAGAAGCGCAACTTATCCGACATCCGCGACGACATCTTCTACCCGGTCAGGCGCTACTTGCGCAAGGCGACGGGGCGCAATCCGCTGATTGTGCCAACCGTCATCGAGGGCTGAATTTAGAGAACACGCATGTCGGAGACGAGCGGGAGGAGGGTTGACCTTCTCCCCTTTTCGTTGGGTTCCAGGCGTCTTTGCTGCGGCTTCTTTTAGCTCGAGCCTCGTTCTATGGGCGCGAATCCTCTACGGAGCAACCTGCTCACAATTGCGCCGTGCTCCCTAGTTCTTAGCACGCATTACGGTGGATGATAAGCAAGAGGTAAAAAGCCGACTTGCGTAGCGACGTGCTCTATACCTCTTATCTCTCGGGGGGAACTGTGCGAACCGTTATGCAGGTGACTATACAAGCAGTCAAGCGGTAGGTGGCGACGCTCATCTACGCCTTTAATAGCGGCGGGCGGGGTCACGCGTCCAGGGCGCTCGCCGTGTCGGATACGTTACGGCAGCGCGGTCATGAGGTTATGTTCTGTTGTGGCGGCGCGGTTAAGACTTCCTTGGAAAACAGGGGCGAGCGCGTGGTCGAGGTGCCCGCTTTGGAGCAGGTCATCCATAACAACAGAGGCAGTTTCGCCCGGACGGTGCTGCGCAACCTTAGACCCTTTGCGCTCGGCTTTGACGTGTCCCGCCTCGTGGACACGCTAGGGGCGTACAAGCCCGACCTGCTCATCAGCGACTTCGAGCCCTTCGCGACGCTCGCCGCCGAGCTTATGAGGCTACCCGTCGTCGCCCTGAACCGCCAGCAAGTGGTGACCGAGGCGCGTTACGCGCTGCCCTATAGGTACCGCAGCTCAGCCCTCCTGACAAGGGCGGCGGTGCGCTACCTCGCGCCTAAAAACCCCGAACATATCCTGCTGCCGACCTTTTCGCCCCTCGAGCTTAAACACCCCAGGCGCGCCACACCCGTCTCCCCCGTGGTGCGCACCTCCGTCACCGACAAAACGACCCAGAAGGGCGACTATCTTTTGGTCTACTACAACCACGAGGATATCGAGGGCTTGCTGAGGATGCTCGGAGGGGTCAACCACCCGTTTGTCGTGTATAGCTCGAGCCGCCCGCCCTCTTCGGTTCCCCCGAACGTCCTCCTCAAGCGTCCCGCAGCCGGAACGTTCGAGGAGGATTTGGCCGGCTGTCGTGGCGTGGTCTGCACGGCGGGCTTTAACCTCATCAGCGAGGCGCTCTTTCTGGGCAAGCCGCTCTTGGTTCACCCTAACCGCAAGTTTTTCGAGCAGACCTTGAACGCGCTCTTGTTGGAGCGACACAAGCTCGGTCACGCTTGCTACGGGCGTACGCTCAAAAAGGCGGACGTAGAGAGCTTTATCGCGAGCTTGCCCGACCTTAAACCGCGACCTTTCGAGCCCGGCAACGCCGCCGCGTGCGCCCTCATCGAGCGTTTTTGTATGCGCGCTCCTCAGCGCGGACGCGCGCTGCTTCCGCGCAAGGAGCCCTCATCCGCCTAGCGGGGACGCTCGCCCTGTCCGCGCTGCTGAGCCTGGGTGGGCTGGGCGCGGCGCTCTTCTGGTTGGGGGACGTAGGCGAGCTGCGAGCTGCACTTAACGTTCCTGTCCCGGCGCTCCTCTTGAGCACCGTTTTAGTCCTGGTCAACTTCTTATGCGGCGCGGTGCGCCTCCGCGTCCTGGCGCGCGTAAGCGGCGCGTCACTCAGCCTCTGGCAGGGGCTCCGCGCCTACTTGCTCGGGCGTTTCAGCGACCTCGTGACGCCGGGGGGCAGCGGACAGATGCCGGTGATGGGACTCGCGCTGATTCGCGACGGGTTAGACGCACCTAAAGCGTGGTCTATTACGCTCTATACCGCTATTTTAGACCTCTTCTTCTTTGGCTCGACCGTCCCTTTAGCCTTGCTCCTACTGAGCACGAACGTGGGCTTGCCAGCGGACTCCCTGCTCCTCCCCGCGCTCGCGCTGAGCGTCGCCTTTCTCGGGTTTTGGTACTTGCTCGCGTACCGCTTGGCGTGGCTGGAACCTGTACTCGAGGGGCTTTTCGCTCTCCCCTTTCTAAAGCGCTACCAAGAGGGCGTGCTCGCCTCATTCGGCAAGCTGAACGAAGCGACGGCGCTCGTATCGCGGCGTCCCTCCGTCCAACCCCTGCTGCTCGCCGTGACCGCGCCCTTACACCTCAGCAACTACGCGGTCTTTTATGTCGTCGCGGCGAGTTTAGGCGCTGAGCTTGACCTCTTACTCACCGTCGCGACGGTGCTTGTAGCGTCTGTGACCTCTTTTATTATACCGACGCCGGGCGGCAGCGGCTATATAGAATTTGCGACGCTCTCGCTGTTCGAGCTGCAGACGGACGCCGCGCAAGTTGCGCCTGCGCTCGTCGTTTGGCGCGTGTTTAACTACTACGTGTTCTTTCTTATCGGACCGGCGCTAGGGGGCACGCTGCTGCGCTCAAAGGAACCGGGCACCGCCCCTTCCGAGGCGGGACCTGGCACAGACACCCCAAAAGACCCCTCAGCTCTCTAACCAGCGCTGTATCTCCTCTAACGTCGCCGCTACATCCTCCCTCGCCCGCCCTATAAGGTCAGCCGTGACCAGGAGGGCGTTGTTCTCGCGCCCGTAAGCGTCGAAGCCTGCCGCCGCGACGCTCTCCCCTTCTTGGTAGAGCCGAATTGCCCGCGCTAGCGGCACTTCGTAAAGCGCGTAGACCTCGGCGCGGTTCAGCCCGTAGTCCTCGAGCCTCCTGTCGTCGCGCATCACGTAGACCTCTTGAAACTCGCGGTCGATCTTATCCTCGTAGAACCGCTCCGCCTTGCGCGTGCTGAGGTATGAGATGTCTCTGGGGCTGAGGTCTAAGCCCAACTCCTCGAGAGGCTCTCTAAGCACCTCTCGCAAGGTCTCCCCTGCTGCAAAGTGTCCGCCTACGGTGACGTCGATTTTGTTAGGTTCTAGGTCTTTGAGGCTCGAGCGCCTCTGAAAGAGCACGTAGCGCCCCTCTTTCACAATCCACAAGTGGAAACTCCGGTGCCAGTCGCCGTCGCGGTGAACCTCAGCGCGGCGCTTGCTCCTTCCGGTGAGTAGACCGTCTTCGGTGAGCACATCGAGTAATTCGTCGCCTTCTGCCATGAGGCATTGTAGCGGCTCAGAGTTGTGCAAAAAGTCAGGGAAAGATACCGAAACCTAGAACGGAGAAAAACGCCGCTCCTTCACTCTTTTTCCGTGTAGTCCACGTAAGCGGCGCTCGAGGTACCCCTCAGTTTGACAGAGCCTCGTGAGAACGTGTAGACTGTTGGGCGCACGCTTCGGGGTGTAGCGCAGCCTGGTAGCGCACTTGACTGGGGGTCAAGTGGTCGCAGGTTCAAATCCTGTCACCCCGATTAGAAGAAAAACCGTCAGAGACGGTGAAAACAGAGAAACCGCTCGGTAGTAGCTCCGAGCGGTTTCTCTGTTTGTGTATCTACAGGAACTGTCCCGGTTCGCTTTTCCGTTGTCACCTCACAACGCAAGAAGTGCTCGCCCTGCCGCCACGACCTCATGTGGGGGGATGTCCAAACATTCCAAGTTGTAAGGACACTCGAAGGCGTAGCAGGGTCTACACGAGGTCACGCGGTGCAGGAGCCGAAAGCGCGTCGCCCTGGGCTGCCACTGACATGGCAACTCGGTTCCCGCGAACAGCACGACGAGGGGCGCGCGCGTAGCGTCGGCGAGGTGCATCACCGAAGTGTTGTTGGTCAAAATGAGCGCAGCGTCCTGCACGAGTGCGGCGAGCGTCGGCAGGTCGGTCTTGCCCATGAGGTCGCGGGCGCGTTCTCCTAGCGCGTCAAAAAGAGGTTGGCTGCGCTCGCGGTCTTTCTCGACGCCTGTGACGGCGATAGGTAGACCTGTTTCTGTAGAGAGCGTGAGGGCAGCGTCGGCGAAGCGGTGAAGGTCGTAGTTGCGCGAAGGGCAGCTCGTCCAGGGATTGAGCAAGAGGTAGGGTTCGCTGAGGAGTGAGCGGGCGTTCCCCTCGGCTCCATTCGGGATGCTAACCCCCAACTGCCTATCTTCAGCGTGAAACCCTACAGCTTCAACGAGGTGCAGGTTCCGCTCCACCTGATGCGCCGTGTCGGGCAGCGGCGTGACCGCGTGGCTCAAAACGCCGCCGCCCCACTCCTTGGACTCGCCGACGCGCAGGGGTATGCCCGCGAGGTAGCAGGCGTACGCAGCCGGGTGCGGCGTCTGCTTAAAAGAGGTGAAGACTATGGCGGCGTCGAAGCGCCCACAGCGCAAGAGGTCGATGAAGTCCAGTTCGCGCTGCGGACTGAACTCTAAGCGCCCCAGGTCCTGCCACAGCGTGCGCCAAGGAACGACCTCGTCCACCCAAGGTAAAAGCGGCGCGGTCTTGGCCCCGGCGGGGCTCGCCAAGAGGGTGAGGTGAACGTCCGGGGAGGTTTCTTTAACCGCGCGTAAGGCGGGACCCGTCATCACCACGTCGCCCATGTTATCCAAACGCACGGCGAGGATGCGTTTGGCACCCTGCCAAGAAGGTGTGGTCATGTCGCCTCCAAAAGCGTCTTAGCTTTCGCGAATACCATCTCGACTGAGAGCGTCTCTAGGCAGGTATCGAACCCTAATCCTAACGGACACACGCCCGCGTACCAGCAAGCCTGCTCGGTGAAGTTGGCAGTCACGCGCTCGGGGCACGCCGGGTAGCCCTGCAGGTTTACGTGCGGCGGCGCTTGCCCGTAACGCCCTGCCCAAGAGGGTCCGAAGAGCGTGACAGTGGGTGTGCCGACAGCGGCGGCGAGGCGGGCTGGTCCGGTGTCGGCGGCGATCATGAGGTCGCCTTGCGCAAGTGCGGCAGCGAGCCCGCATAGGTCGCTCGTTAGGTGAAGCGCGTCCAACTCGGCGGCGACGGTTGCAGCGCCCTCTCCCAAGCCGCTCACGACGAGACTCGCCCCGCACACCTCTTTCAGACACCGTCCTAAAGCGACGAAGCGCTCTGGCGGCCACGCCTTGATCTTCATACCGGCTTCGGGGCAGAGGAAGACGAGAGGGTGAGAGAGGGGCTCGAGCCCCTCTTCCGCCTCCCCCCGCGCCGCGCCGCTCACGAAGAGGTGCGGTGTCAGGTTAGCCTCGCCGATAATTTTATCTCGCTGCAAAAGCTCCACGAAACGCTCGCCGACGCGCGCGTCGTCCGGCGGGTTGCGCCAGAGGTTCGTGACCGTCCGCGTTCCGCGTGCACTGCCATACGCCCCCAACATCTCAGCAATACCGCTGTGATTGGTGTCCGAGACGATGAGGTCGAAAGGAACGTTGTGTGAGGCGTTCAGCACCTCTTGTACGGCTCGAGCCACATCACCCTTGTCCGCATGGAGAACGCTACTGATCTGCGGGTCGTCCTTCAAGAGTTCACCGCCCAGCGCAAAGGTCAGGACGGAGAGTTCAGCGTTCGGATAGGTATGAGCGAGCGCGTGGATGGCGGGCAAAGCGATGATAAGGTCGCCGATGCCGCCTAGAAGTTCGACAAAAAGAATACGGCTGTACGCTGAAATGGCTAAACCTCCACGGGCAAAACCTGCGGCGCGTCTACCCGCCTGTCCGTGACGGTGGTCGGCAACTCCTGGTGATAGACGCCCGAAGGCATCACGCCGCAGCCGCCATGCCGCGCCATCACGCGGAGTTGCACCAGCACATCCTCGCCCGCGTGTTCGGGTGGTAAGTTTCGCCAGAAGCTGAAGCCGCCCACCTCTAAAAGCTTCCGTCTGTCAAAGAGCACACAGCCCGACGCCCACGCGAGCTTGTAGAGGATGGGGTTGTCAGGGGTCGCACCCAACCTCTCTTGCACGTGGAGCAAGTTCGCCGCGTTGTGGAGTTTGAAACGCCACCAGGCGTCGCTTTCGGGCGTGACGCGCTCGGGGCGGACGGGACCGTTCCACAGCTCGACCTCTTGCTCGTGAGGTCTCTCGTCGTCCTTGAATGACAAGCCGATAAAGGCGTTTGTGACGAAGCCACAACCTTGCCCACTGAGGACGCGCTGTAAGAGGTTGAGGACCCAAGGCTCTAAGAGCACGTCGTCATCCAGCATCAGCACGTACGGCGCGGTTGCTTGCTCCAAGAGGAACTGCCGCTGCTCCGCGACGCCGCGCTTGGGTAGGTGACGGTGACGTTGGACAGGGACACCTCGATATTCCAACCACCGCACTACTGCTCGCACCTCGCCCCGCTCGAACACGCTCGTTTCGCTCTGGTCGGAAATGACGACGCGGAAGTCCTCATAAGTCTGCGCTGCCAGCGTCGCCAAGGTCGCGGCGAGGGCCGCCGGACGCTCGCAGGTGGGGATGAGCACGTCGATCACGCGCGCACCTCTTGCCATACGTGGTTTCGTTGCCCTTTGTTCAGAATCACGGGCGCGTAGTTAGGCGGTAGAGAGGTCTCCAAAAGCTCCCACACCGCCGCCGCCACGCGCTCCGGTTCCACCCAGTGCAAACAGCCGTTATGTCCTTCCGGGCAGATCGACTTTAAGCAGAAGCGGCACGGCACGTCCTCGAAGAGCACGCGGCTAGGCACGCCCCACGGCGTGTGCTGCGCGTTGGTGAGGGCGTAGAGGTCAATGACGCTTGTGCCGACGGCTGCTGCTAAATGAACAGGTCCGGTGTTATTGGCAAGCAGCAAGGGGGCGCGTTCTAAGAGGGCGGCGAGCTGGGGCAGCTCGAGCCTCCCCGCTAAGTTATATGAGGAAGCTGGAATGCTCATCCGCGCCCGAATCTGGGCGATGAGGTCTCGTTCACCCTGCGAGCCCGTAAAGACGAGTTGAATCCCCGAACGCGCCAGCATATCGCACGCTGACGCAAACTTCTCGGGCGGATAGCGGCGCGATTCGGCGCTCGCGCCGGGGTGAACGGCAATCCAGTTATGAAGCTCGAGAGGTGCTAAAAGCTCGTTCACATACGCCCGTGACCTCTCGGACATCTTCACCTGCATCCGCTCGTCCTCCACTTCATATCCGACGCTCGCCACCAAGTCGAGCTGGCGGCGCACTTCGTGGCGAACGCCCGTCACCTCTTCTACATCACGAACCCAGTGCGTGAGGAGTTGGTACGGGTTCTCGCGGCAGTGGGCGAGGCGTAAGGGGATGTCGGCGAGGTAGAGCGTCAGGGCGGTGGGGAGCGGGTTTTGGGTGTAGGTGGTGAAGATGACGGCGGCGTCGAAGCGGTGGGAGCGCAACGTCTCGATGAAGTCTAGCTCGGGTCGGCTGTCCTCGCGTTCCGCCGTCGCTTTGAGCCACGGCGCGTCGTAGACCATGACCTCGTCTACCTCTAAGAGCTTGGCGGCGGCTTCGCCTCTCGAGGAGGTCAACAGCGTCACGTGGGCTCCGCCTTGCTTCAACGCTCGAATCGCAGGTCCCGTCATCAGCACGTCGCCTAAGGTGTCGAGGCGCACGGCGAGGATGCGCTTAGGTGAAAGTGCGCTCCAGGTTCGCATTCAGTCCGCCCCGAGCGCCCTGCCCGCGCCCGTTTTAACCCGCGCGATGATGTCGCTCGTGGAGAGGTCGGGCAGGTAAGTAAGGAGTTCGACGCGCCCGCCGAGCGACTGCACAAGCGGCGCTTCGGGCAGCGTCTCCAGGGTGTAGTCGCCCCCTTTGACGTACACGTCGGGCTTGACTAAACGGATGAGGTCTTCGGGCGTATCTTCCTGAAAGGAGACGACGTGGTCCACGCACGACAGACCACAGAGGACGGCGGCGCGGTCCTCGAGGGTATTGACAGGTCTCGTCGCGCCTTTGAGCCGCCGCACGCTCTCGTCGGCGTTGAGCCCTACCACCAGTACATCACCGAGCGCTTTGGCTTGACTCAGGTAGGTGACGTGCCCCCGGTGCAAGAAGTCGAAGCAGCCGTTCGTGAAGACGACGCGCCGTCCCTCTGAGCGCAGGTAGTCGAGACGGGCTAAGAGGCTTTCCAAAGGCAGCCGCTTCGAGACGCCCGAGAGGTAGCCGCGCAGCTCGCGCTCAGGGCAGGTGGTCGTGCCGCCGCGCCCAACCACAATTGCCGCCGCCGCCGCCGCGATTTCCGCCGCCGCCGTCGGCTCCGCGTCACTTACGAGGGCGAGCGTCAGCGCGCTCACGAAGGTGTCGCCCGCGCCCGTCGCTTGGGTGTTGGGCTGGGCGCGGGCGTAGGTGCGATACGGCGGACCACCCGCTTGAATGAGAACGCAACCTTCGGTGTCGAGGGTCAGCGCGACGAGGTCAGCGCCGCTGCGCTCTAAGAGGGCGCTCGCGTAGGGCTCTAACTGCTCCGCTCGCCCTTCAGCTTGCGGGGCGAGCCGTAGTAAACGAACCGCTTCCTCATAATTGGGCTTCGCCGCTTTGACGCCCACCTCTTTATAGCGGCTCAGGTCTTTCGCGTCGGCGACGAGAACTTTTGGCTCTGACGCTTGGAGGCGCTTCAGCGTCTCCAGCACGCTGTCCGTCAGCACGCCGTAGCCGTAGTCCGAGATGATGACGGCGTCGTGGAAGGTCCAGAGGGATGCCAACCTCTTCGTAAGTTCCCACTCAGCCGTTCCCGTGACCTCTTCTGTACTGCCCCTGTCCAGACGTAGCAGCATCTGCGAACCCGCAAAAACGCGCTCTTTGACGAGCGTGCGCCGCGCCGGGTCTCTGACGAGGTGAGGGGTGACGCCGTAGGGACCCAGCGCGTCCACCAACCCCTGCGCGTCGTCATCGTCGCCTGTAACCGACAGAAAGGTCACGCTCGCCCCTAGCGCCGCCGCGTTCACCGCCGCGTTCGCCGCGCCCCCCGCCACGCCCGCCCGCCGCGTCTCCGCTACGACGGGTACGGGCGCTTCGCGGCAGAGACGGTGCGTCTCGCCGTAGACGTAGCGGTCCAACATCGCCTCGCCGACGACGAGAACGCGCCTGTGGCGGAAGTGCTCGAGTGTACTGAGATGGTTCACGTTTCCCCCTAGAGAAGCTAGTTAGCCAGTCAGCGTGTCAGGAAAACCCGAAATACTGACTGGCTGAGTTGCTTTCTTTCTGTAGTGCTAAAATAACTTCAGTGGCTTCCGCAAAGGTGCTGACGATGTGGTGCGGCAACCGCTCACGGCTCAAACCCCACTCCGTCTCGCCGCCGTTATCCAGCAGCACCGTCCGGCAGCCTGCCCGCCGCCCAGCCTCCACATCGTTCAAGATGTCACCTACCATCCAACTTTGCGAGAGGTCTAAGCGGTGTTCTTTTGCAGCTTGTAGAAGCATTCCCGGCTCCGGCTTACGGCAGGCACACCGAACGTTGTAGGGCGCATCACCTTCGGGATGGTGCGGGCAGTAGTAAACCGAGAAGGGAACGCCCAACAGCTCGCGGAGTTTCGCCCACGCCGCATCAAGGTCAGCCTCCTCGAAGTAGCCCCGCGCCACCCCCGACTGGTTCGACACGACGACGAGCGAGAAGCCCGCCGCGTGCAGCCTGCGCACCCCGTCCGCCGCTCCCTCGGTTAAGACGACACGCGAAGGGTCCACGCTATAGGGCACGTTCCGAACGAGCGTCCCGTCTTTGTCGAGAAAGATAGCCGGCTGCAGGTTTCTACTCATTGCTTTTTACTCATTGCTCGTTGCTCCTTAGGGTCACCCCTCTCAAGGCCATGAGGTCTCCCGCATCGGCAGCACGGTCAGCTCGGGTACAACCGTTCCTTCGGGCTGCGTCAGGGCGAAGAGCACCGCCTTGGCGACGTTCTCGGGCTCTTGGAGCACGCCGGGGTCGGTGTCGGGGAAGCGGTCCATGATGAAAGGCGTGCGCATCCCGCCCGCGACGACGGCGGTGACGCGCACGTTGCAAGGACGCGCCTCGACGTGCAGGGCGTGGGAGAGACCCAAAAGCCCCCATTTCGAGGCGTGGTACGCCGAGGCGTTCGCCCAGGTACGCTTCGCCGCTGTGGAGCTTATATTGATGATGCTGCCGCCGCGCCCCTTCATAAGAGGCAGCGCGAGCTTGGAGAGCACGAAGGGCGCGCGCAAGTTGACCTCTAGCACGCGGTCCCAGTCGTCTAGGCTCAGCTCCTCTATGGACACCGTGATGTCGGTGCCCGCGTTGTTGATCAGGGTGTCGAGCTGACCGTAGCGCTCCACAATGTCGTTCACGACGCGCTCCGCTTGTGCGTCGTCGCGCACGTCGAGATGGATGGGCTGCGCGTCTAAGCCCTCCTCTTGCAAGGTGCTCGTCACCTTCTCAGCGTTGTCTAAGTTGATGTCGGCGCAGACCACCCGCGCGCCCGCCGCCGCCAAGGTGCGGCAGAGCGCCGCGCCGAGCCCGCTGCCGCCGCCGGTGATGAGGGTGACTTGTCCTTTGAGTTCGTCCGCCATATCGTTCTCCTCGTCCTGCTGTGTGTTTGAAACCCGTTCGCTATTCCTACTTCTTGCTTCTTACTTCCCACTTCTTATCTAGTCGTTGGTGACGGGGATAGGTCCTAAACTCACCTCTCGCCCGGTGAGCCGAACGGGTATGAACTCGTTCTCCACGAGTTCGCAAAGCAGGTGCAGCACCAGCGTGTGCACCTCTTGGATGCGCGGCGTGTGGTGCTCGGGCACGACGAGGGACACGTCCGCGAGCCGCGCCGCCACGCCCCCGTCTCTGCCGAGTAGCGCCAAGGTGGTCATCCCCTTCGCCTTCGCCTCGCGCAGAGCCCGGACGAGGTTCTCCGACGTGCCGCTCGTGCTGATGACGAGGAGCGCGTCGCCCGGACTTCCAAGTGCTTGCACCTGCCGCGCGAACACGTCCGCGAAACCTACGTCGTTCGCCCAAGCGGTCAGAACAGAGGTGTCCGTGTTGAGGGCGATGACGGGCAAGCCGGGTCTAGCGTGCACGAGAAAGCGTCCGACGAGTTCGGCGGCTAGGTGCTGCGCGTCTGCCGCCGAGCCGCCGTTGCCGCAAACTAAGAGCTTGTTGCCGCTCCGAAAGCAGTCGGTGAGGAGGCGGGCGGCTTGTGCAATGGGGGCGCGTAAGGTGTCGCGGGAGCGCTCGAGCGCCCGCACCGCATCTGTGAAGTTCTGGTCGATAGTGTCAGAGACGGTTGGCTCTAAATCGTAAGTTTGGAAGGGGTAAGGCTCGAGCTGAGGCTCCGGTAGCAATGCCACCTCTTCATACACGCGCCGCATCGTTTCCGCCACCTGCTCCCATGTAAAGTCACGTAGTACCCGCGCCCGCCCGCGACACCCCATCGCCTCGGCGCGTTTTGGATTCGTGAGCAAGAGGTTGAGTGCTTGAGCAAGGGCGTCCGGGTCTTTCGGTGGCACCAGCAGTCCTGTTTCACCGTCCACGACGCTGTACTTCACGCCGCCGACGTTCGAGCCCACCACTGGGCGGGCGCACGCCATCGCCTCCAGAGGGGTGATGCCAAAAGGCTCGTACCAAGGTGTGGTGACGAACACATCGGCGGCGGCGTAGAGGTCTTTGAGGTCGCCCCTCGGTTTCTGACCCAAGAAGTGCACGCGCGCCGCGACGCCGACCTCTTTTGCTACCTCTTGTAATCGTCCGATTTCGGGCGTTTTTATAGGGTCGGGCTCCACTGACTCGCCGCCTACGACGAGCAAGTGCGCTTTCTCAACCTGAGCGAGCGCCCGCACCACGGTCTCGACGCCCTTGCGCGGGACCATCCGCCCGAGTTGGAGGAGGAGTGGGGCGTCTTGAGGCAAGGCGGGCAGCTCGAGCCGCGCTCTCGCTTCCTCCTTAGCCAACGGTTCAAACTCGGCAGGGTCGAAGCCGCAGGGGATGAGGTGAACTTGCGAAGTGTCCGCGCCGTAAAGGTTCGTCAGATCGTCCACATCCTGTGGGCATTCGGCGATGAGGGCGTCCGCTTCGCGCACAAGCCGCGCTTCGATGCTCATACGTTCGTCGGGGAAGGCGTCCGCCGCGCCCTGGTGGAGCCGCCGCACTTTGCCGAGCGCGTGAAAGGTGACGACGAAGGGCGTGCCGGTACGCACCTTGAGGTCAGCGGCGACAAGTCCTGATAAGAAGAAGTTGGCGTGGAAGAGGTTGTATGTGCCTTCCCTTGCCGCAAACGCATCTACCCAATCCGTAAACGTATCCATATAGGGTAGCAACTGCTCTTTAGGCACATGACAGGGCGGTCCGGCGGGAACGTGGACGACGCGCGCGCCCTCATAAGGTACGATTTCCGCTTGCGACGTGCAGGTGCGGCGGGTGAAGACGTCTACTTGCACCCCCGCCGCCGCGAGTCGTTTGGCGAGTTGCGCGACGTAAACGTTCTGCCCGCCCGCGTCCACACCGCCTAACGTCGCGAGGGGTGAGGCGTGGTCTGAAATCAGGGCGACTTTGAGTGATGTGCGTTCGCCTTTCAAACGCTCACCTCCTCATAACCTCTTGACTCGCTTTCGACGTCCGTAGCGAGTTGAACAGCCTCTTCATATGCCGCCTCCCAGTCGCGTGCGAACCTCTCCATGCCGAAGCGTTTTTCCGCCACCTCTTTCGCCCCCGCCCCAAGTTGCGCGGCTTCCTCCGGGTGCTCGAGCAACCGCTTCATCACCGCAATGAGCTTGCGCACGTCCGTGTCCACGTAGCCCGACACGCCGTTCTGAACCACGGTCGCCATCTCCGTCGTCGCTAGCCCAACCACCGGCAGCCCGACGCGCATCGCTTCGCAGACGGCGAGCCCTAAAGAGGTGTAGCGGATGGGGTTGAAGAGGAAGCGGTAGCGAGCGGCGAAATAGGGCAGCTCGCCATGCGGCACCTCGCCCAGACCGCCCACCGCTTCCGAGCCGTAGCCTACGAGGTCTAAGGGGATGTGCTTGCGGACCTCTCCAAAGACGTCTAATCCTAAGCGGCGACCTCTCGAGCCCAATCCGTTGATGACGACGAGCCCGCGCGCCTTCTCGCCTGTGTAGCGCGCACCTTCCGGCACGCTGACGCCGTGCTCGACGACGCATGTGGGCGTGCGCCGCGCGTCCCACATGAGGTCGTTGAAGGGCGTGACGTGCGCGAGCAGCACGTGAGGGTCGTTTACGGGATGCGGCGTATTCGTCGGACTCTCCTGCGGTGGGTCGTGCTCCAAAAAGATGCGGGGCAGTTGGCGCTGTGCGGAACTCAGGTCGTTGTATTGGTCCTCGGTCCAGTTTTTTGCGGACTGATACATCACGAGGTCGAGGTCCAAGTTTTTGACCTCTTCCGCCCGCACATCTACAACGTGCTCGCCCCAACGCTCACCGCCGAGCCGCCCACCGTAACCCGGCGGCACGCCCTCCTTGACGGGCAGGTAGTAGCGGTGGCGCGTGTTACGAGTGAGGTAGTAGAGGTACGCCCCGTGGACGTGCCAGGTCAGAATGTTCATAACTCCCCCCTAGAAGCGAATGCACCGCAGCTAAAACGGTCTCGGTCGGTGCGTTTTGGTTTGCGTCAATCGCGATGTGACGCGATGTGTCTAGTGGGGCCCAGCGCGCCGGGTCGGTCTCAGAGAAGAGGACGACGCTGGGCGTCTTTGTCGCCGCCGCGAGGTGCGAGACGCCCGTGTCGTTACAGACGAGCAGCCGGGCGTTTTGAAGCAACGCGGCGAGCGTGCCTAAATCAGTTCTTCCGGCGAGGTTGACGGCGTCCGGAAGGAGACGCTGCAAATGCTGCGCGAGGTCGGCTTCCCCCGAACTACCTGTGATGACGATTTGAAGCCCCAACCTCTGCGCTGAACGTCCAACCTCCGCGAACCGCCTCACCGACCACCGCTTCGCTTCGCTCGCTGCGCCGGGGTGGAGGATGAGGTAGGGCGTACTTAGAGCGCGCTCGAGCTTCAAACGCTCAGCTTTCGTCTTATCTTCGGACGTGACGGGAAAACTCAACTCCGCATCTTCCGCTGTGATACCCACGTGTAACAGCAACCTCAACCAGCGCGTCACCTCGTTCTCGCGCTCGTCCCAAGGTAGGAATAGCGGACCGGGCTGCACCTCCCCCGCCGAGTAGAAACCTGCAGTAAGCGGGGCGTCAAGCTCGAGCGCGAACACGTTGCTCTGAGGTCCGCTCCCATGAAGTTGAATGACGAGGTCGAAACGCCCCCGCTGCGCGTCCATAAAGGCATCTAAACGCGCCGCGTCGGGAGGAACTTCCGGTAAGCCCAGCGCACCCGGAAAGGGCAAGAAAGCGTCCCACAACCCGTAGCGCGACGTCAGAGAATCCACCCAAGGGAGCCCGATCAATGTGATGTGTGCCTCCGGTAAACCCATCCTCAGTACGCGGAGCGCGGGCGTCGCGCATAAAAAATCGCCGAGACCGGGTAGAGCGCGGAGCACGGCGAGGCGGCGCACGTTACCTCGCTTAAAAGCGTGGGTTTGAGAAGCGCCGAGCACAGAGCAGTGTAAGAAACTTCACAACCCATTTCATTGGGCGGACGCCTAAAAATCTAGGGTGACTGGCTTACAGTCGGGGACGGATGCGCGAAGACGAGGGCAACTCCATCTAGGTTGTGTGTACGTCTTATCGAGCGTTGGTAGCGTGACACGCGCCGCTACCTAGCACGGCAGGGCGCGGATACGGCGTGTCTTTTTTGACGAACGTTGTTCCGCGCCTTTGTGCAGTTGCCTCATGACGAGCGCCAAGCGAATCTGCACGGCGTCGTCGAAGCGCCTCGGGTCCATGCCGGTCAGCGAGGCGATCTTTTCTAAACGGTAGCTGAGTGTGTTGCGGTGGACGCCCAGCACTTTAGCAGTCGCTGACGGCTGACAGTCGTGTTCGAACAAACATGCCAGCGTGCGCAGCAACTCGGGCTCGTCGTCTAAAGGGCTCAGCAGAAAGGTCGCGAGGTCGGCTTTGGTGCGTTCGTCCGCCACGCCGATAAAGGCGGCAATGCCCACCGAGTCGAGGCAATGCACGCCGCCCTTCTGACCCAAGCGGCGACCGAGAGAAAGCGCCGCTTTCGCATCCGCGTAGGAGTGCGCGAGCCCAGCGAGACCCCGGTGGTAGCGCCCGATACCGACGCTCACTCGCGCGCCCGTATCTGCCGCCAAGCGCTCCATAAGCGCCGCCGCCGCCCGCTTGAGCGCGCCCAAGTCAGCCCAGGCCGACGCCTTGTCGCCCTTTTCATCCACCTGCGCCCAAGGCGTCAGGTTCTTCGCGTCGCTCGCTTTGAGGACCGCCACCTCGCCCGCGCCGATGTAAGCGCAGATGGTGTCGTTCGGCAGGTGGAAAAAGCGCACGACGCTGCCGATGATGTCGTTCGCCCTACTCGCGTCGTTTGCGCCTAGATACGCCTCTGCGCCGATAAGGAGAACGGCGCGGGGCGGCGAGAGGTCCATGCCCAGGATGCGCGCTTGGCGGTTTATGCTCTCCTCGTCCGAGACGTGCCCGCGCAAGAGGTCGTGCACGAGCGTGTTCTGGAGGTCGCGACCGCGCAAGCCCTCGAGCGTCATCTGGCTGATGATCAGCTCGAGCACCCCGCGCACGAGCCGAGGGGGAGGCGCGGCGTGCTCACGGCTTGACGTTGCAGGCGCGCCTACGATCACGCGCCCTTCCCAAGCGCTGAAGCGCAGCGGCTGGGAGGGGCGCGAGGCTGCGTCTCCTAACACCTTGCCCACGAAACCTGGCTCGCTCGCCGCCACCACCCGCTCGCTCTGGTCCACGACGAAAACACGTTCATCTAGGAGGTCCGCTGCCCGCCGGCTCACCCTCGTCGCCACCTCTATAACCTGTTCCCTGGTCACGTCACCCTCCCCACAAGCACTTAGTGACCTTATGCTACTCCTGAGAGAACAGGGCAAATGTACTAGGAGTAGCAGTATAAATGAGGTGAAAGCACTCTTTTTCGGACTAAACACAAGGGGGCGCAGGTGCCTTCTGGACGTGCGCTGCGGACTCGAGTAGTATGAGCGGAAATTCGAGCTTACAGCGCTAAAAGTGTTCCTAGAGAGGTGCCGCTCAAATCCGTTAGCGCGGCGTCAGCCTCTTTTAGGCGTTCTGGTGAGCCCACACCGACCACGCGGCAGCCTGCACGGTGCGCCGCCCTGACGCCCGCCGCACCGTCCTCGACGACTAAACAGCGCTCAGCAGGGACGCCCAACTCGCGCACCACGCGCTCGTACAGCTCGGGCGCGGGCTTGCCGCGCACGACGTCGGTGCCGTCGGCGAAGGCGCGAAAGAAAGGTTTGATACTGAGGCGTTCGCAGATGAAGCGGGCGTTGCGGCTGCT
Source organism: Trueperaceae bacterium (assembly GCA_965213925.1). Lineage (GTDB taxonomy): Bacteria > Deinococcota > Deinococci > Deinococcales > Trueperaceae > CBDBZX01. The sequence continues at coordinate 1,006,000 of OZ243927.1, read as the reverse complement.
CGAGGCGAGCCCGAGTGGAACGCCCTGTATGCGCGCCTCCTCTAAAATACGGCGCACGCCCGGCATCAGGTTCTCAGGACCGAAATCTTTGATGAGCTGTAAGTAGAGCCGGTTCTTCTCCGCTAAGAGGTGTTGCATGTCCGCTTCAGGCAGCGTTCGACCGTTGAGTAGGGTTAGAAGCGAGTCGCGCCGCCCTAAGCTGCGTAGCGACGCCAAGAGGGACAGCTCGAGCTTGACCCCCTCCTGTTCGGCTAGAAGCTGCCACGAGCGGTCGTGGTGCGGCGTCGTGTCGACCAACACGCCGTCCATGTCGAAGATAAGCGCGTCGGCGCGTTTAGAGGGGCGCATCGCGTTTTTGAGAGAGGAGAAACCGGACAAAATTCATAGGGCAGACTCTACCGCGTCCTCCACGAAGGAAATACGATGAGAATACGAAACCGACACCTAGCCCACACAACACGAAGTGCGTCCCTGGATAGAGTGAACGTATGCTTCATGTCGGACCTCTTCTCAAGAACGTCAAGCGCATCGCCGTAGTGCGTGCGAACGGTCTGGGCGACCTCATCGTTTCCGAACCCGCCCTGTTCGCCCTGCGCCGCGCCTACCCGGCCGCGCACATCACGCTCGTCGGCGCGGCGCACAGCGGGGCGCTCTTGAAAGACAGACCTTTTCCGGTGGACGAGGTCGTCGTCGCCCCGCTTGTAGCGGGCGTGCGCTACGCGAGCGGTCCAGACGCGCCCCCGGATGACGCACCCGAAGTCGTGGACGCCTTCTTCGAGGCGATGCGCCGCCGCTTCGACCTCGCTATTCAGCTTCACGGCGGCGGCGGCAATTCGAACCCCTTCACGGCGCGTTTAGGCGCGCGAGTCAGTGCGGGCGCAAGGGCGAAGGACGCGCCGCCTTTGGACATCAACGTGCCCTATACCTTCTATCAGCACGATGTGCTGCGCTGGTTAGAGGTCATGGCGGCGGTAGGGGCACCGCCCGTGCGCCTTTATCCGCAGTTGGAGGTCACGCCGCAGGACTTAGCGGAGGCTGACGCGCACCTCTTTAGAGCGGGACATGACGCCGAGCGCCCGCTCGTCGCTCTCCACCCCGGCGCAACCGACCCGCGCCGCCGCTGGCCGCCTGCGCACTTCGCGGGGCTCGCGGACGCGCTCCAAGCAGAGGGCTTTCAGCCTGTGCTCATCGGAGGTAAGGTGGACGCGCCGCTCGTCGAAGGCATTAGGCGTGCTGCGCAAAAACCGCTCCTCGACCTCTCCACGGGTCTCTCCCTGTTCGGCTTAGTCGGCGTTTTGAAACGTGCTGACCTCTTCGTCGGCAACGACTCCGGCCCGCGCCACCTCGCCGAAGCCGTCGGCACAAAGACGGTCGGCGTCTTCACCAAGTCGAACTTAGTCGACGTCGCGCCGCTCTTTCGCGCGCGCAACCGCGCGGTGGTCTCTTGGCGGAGCCGCTGCGCCGAGTGCGATGTGGACGCCGTGACCGAGCCGCCCTGCACGCACGGCGCGAGCGTCCTCGCGGACGTGAGCGTGGCTGAAGTGCTCGCTGAAGCTGTGGACCTATTAGGCTGCGCGGATGACCCTGCAGATGACCGGGCGGGCTACAGCGCTAAACCTGCGGGGCGAGCGTAGATGTACGGCGGAGGAAGGCCCCTTGAAAATGTCCGAGTGGGAATGCTCGCGGGCTCCTATCAGCCCGCGCGGTGCGGCGTTGCACATTATACCGCGCGACTTAGAGAGGAGTTGAAGCGTTCAGGCGTCCGCGTGGACCTCTATACAGATAGAGCGAGCGCTGCGCAAATAAATATAAATGGGCAAGCAGACGGCGTCAAGGGCGTCACGGATGGTTGGACCTACCGGAGCTTGCTCCCGCTGGCGCGGGCGATTCACCGCGACGCTCCGGACCTGCTTCACATCCAACACGCGGGCGGCACGTACGGGTTTGAGCGCGCGGTTTTCTCCCTGCCCCCGCTTTTGCGGCGCTTAGGGTACAGGGGTCGAATCGTCACCACGGCACACGAGTACGGCTGGTGGGAGTGGTCGCTGCCCGTGTTGAACGAGGGCGCACACGCGCTCGCCCGCTGGGGTCAGCGGCGGGGCTGGTGGGACGAGGAGGACGGCTTCTTGCTCGCGGGCAGCGACCACATCATCACGACGAACGCCGAGGCGGAAGGGGCGCTTCTAGCGCGTCTGCCGGGTTTCGCGCAGAGGATAACGCGCGTGCCGATAGGGATCAACATTGCGGTTGAGGAGGGAGAGCGGGATACGGCTAGGGCTTCTCTACGCAGCCGCTTCGGTTGGTCTGGAGGAACGCGCGTAGTCGCCTTTTTCGGCTTTCTGCATCCGGTCAAAGGGTTAGAAACGCTCCTAGGCGCGTTTCAGTCGGTTCTAAAGGCGCAACCTGACGCCCGCTTGCTCCTCATCGGTGGAGCGGAAAGCTTGGCGCTGCGCGGCGAGGAAGCTGCGAACTACTGGGTGTCTTTAGAGCGTCTTACCGAAACGCTAGGGCTTAGCGGTAAGGTGGCGATGACGGGTTACGTGGCGGATGAGGTCGCCTCGAGCTACCTCCGGGGCGCAGACTTAGGCGTGCTCCCCTTCAATCAGGGCGTTACGCTGAAAAGCGGCTCACTCTTGACGCTATTAGCGCACGGTCTACCCGTTGTCGGTACGCGCCCTCGAGCGGTCGAGCCAGCCCTAGAGCGGCTCCTCACCCTCACGCCACCCAAGGACGAAAGGGCGCTCGCGGGGGCTCTGTTGCAACATCTGGTCGGTTCAGACTCAGGGTCCTATACAGCCGAAGCGGGGCGAGCGTTCGCGCAGCGTTTTACCTGGGAGGCGGTGACGCGCTCACACCTCGCCATCTACAAGCAGCTTTGCGGCTCAGTACACTGTTAGGAAAGATTTACAACACTGTTGTCACCCCGAGCGGAGCCCTTGACAGGATAGACTCCGCGCAGTCGAGGGGTCTCGTTTAGCTGCGCTAAAACTCCGTAATTGGCTACCGCCAAAACTCTGTAACTTTCAATCTCTACAAGAGGAGTCAGCAAGGTCAGAGATTCTTTCACGGAGTCTATCCTATGGTTTACCGTAGGGCTATCGCTCCACAGGTCAAGGCTAAGCAGGTGAAGGCTGAAAGCCTTTGAGCTTCGCTCTGACCTATGCCTACTGAGCTTTCCAGTCAAGCTGGACGAACGGTGCTCTAACCTAGTTCAGAATGACATGACTCGTTTTTTAGTTGACAGAGTAGTAGGTAGCAGCGTAGCCCAACACCTCGCTATTTTGAGGCAACCGTTCATGGTCCTTGGCGTCTGCGGCGACATGCAATACGAAATCCGCATCAATCCTCCTCAAAGAGCGCCGAGCCGATGCGCACACACGTCGCGCCCTCTTCGATGGCGACTTCGAAGTCACCGCTCATGCCCATCGAAAGCTCTTTTAGACCTAACTTGCCGTTCAACTCGCGGAGTCTGCGGAAATAGGGTCGCGCGTCTTCGGGGTCGTCCGAGTAGGGCGCGATCGTCATGAGCCCGGCGACGTCGACGTGGTCTAGGTCCTGCGCGTGTTTGACCAACGCTTCGGCGTCGGCAAGTTCTGCGCCCTCTTTCGAGCTTTCCCCCGCCACGTTAACCTCGACCATGACCCGAAAAGTGTGTCCCTCCTTCGAGCCTCGCTTTTCCATCTCATCGGCGAGCCGCACCGAGTTGAGCGAGTGAATGGTGTGAAAGGGGAAACAGTACTTGACCTTGTTGCGCTGCAAGTTGCCGATGAAGTGCCACTCAGCGTCTGGCAGCGCTTCGACCTTATCCTGCCACTCCTGGACGCGGTTCTCGCCTAGAATGACGTGACCGTGTCTGAGCACCGCGTCCTCGATCTCTTGGAGGCTACGTCCTTTCGTCACGGCGACGAGTTTGACCTCTTGCGGGTCGCGTCCGGCGCGTTCGCAGGCCGCCCCAATCCTCTCTCTCACCCTTTCAAACGACATGCGTGCTCACAGCTTAGGTAAAATCGCCTTGACGAGCCGCTGAAAGGTCGGACCCGACTTCGCCGCCGTCTCCAAGACCTCGTCGCTGTCGGCGTGCTGCGCGCCGTCCGGCACCGCCATATCCGTCACCGAGGAGAGGCCTAAAACGCGCATCCCTTCGTGGCGGGCGGCGATGACCTCGTGTACCGTCGACATCCCGATGGCGTCCGCGCCCAGAGCGCGAAACGCGCGCAGCTCGGCGCGGCTCGCGTAGCTCGGACCGCTGACCGCCAAGTAGACGCCCTCGCGCAGCCGGATGTCCTGTGCCCTCGCCGTCTCCCTAGCAAGCTCGAGATAGTCCGGGTCGTAGGCGTCAAACATCACCGGAAAGCGCGGACCCAGGTCGTCGTCGTTGGGACCGACCAGCGGGTTCGCGCCCGTGAAGTTGATGAAGTCGAGCTGGAGCATGAGGTCGCCCGCCTGCCAGTTCGGGTTGAGCCCGCCGCAAGCGTTCGAGACGAGCAAGGTCGGCGCGCCCAAAGCGTGCATGACGCGCACTGGAAAGGCGGCGGCTTGCGCGCCGATGCCTTCATAGAAGTGGACGCGGCCGTTCATCGCCACGACGTTTTTGCCCGCTAGTTCGCCCAGGATCAGCGTGCCCGCGTGCCCCGGCGCAGTGCTCGCCGCAAAGCCGGGGATGTCGCTGTACGAAAGGGTCGCCTCGGCTTGGATGTCATCGGCTAACGGGCCCAAACCTGAGCCGAGCGTGACGGCGACCTTGGGCGTGAGGCTCGTCGCCTCGCGGATCGCCGCGACCGCTTCGTCGACTTTACTTTTGGTCAAGAGGTCATTGGAGTTTGAGGTCATAACGGCATCATAACAACTTACAAAATGCTTACGCCGAACCGTCAGAATTCTGTTAGAGACGGCGCTGTAAACTCTCTTCAGGTAAGCGCGAGCCATCCCCTCTCCCGACGCACTTGCGCGCTTGCCTCCTCTCTCCCTTCGCCCCGCCGCCCAAGCGGGGCATTTTTATGGTCTTCGAAATTTATTTGACTCAGGCCTTGTATTATTTCGTTGTCTGTAAGAAGTTACAATAATCGAACCATTAGCCCTTAGCTAAGGCTTTTAGGGTCCACTTCTAACAGCTAAGTACAACGTCAACTAAAAAATGAGTCATGTCATTCTAAACGTAGCGACAGCGGAGTGAAAGAATCTCGTCTTCCACTCCCAACTGTTCGAGATTGCGAGACGAGACCCTTACGCCTTCGGCTCAGGGTGACATGTAAGAGGTAGCAATACTTAGTTTACGGTGTACTAAGTGCTAAAAGCTAACAGCCTTTGAAGAGAAACCGCATTTAGGACGGCATAGTGTATTTTTGCAAGACATAAGTTTGATGAAGCTTTTTCGACGCGCCGTGCATCTTGTGACTAACCTCTTCTCACTCCCGGCAAGGTTAGACTGTTCGCCATGTGCGCTAACTTCACCCGTTCTATCTGTTTGTCTCTATGTTTCCTGCTGAGTCTTCCCCTGCACGCCGCCGCACAAGGCGAGGCGGCTCAGTCCACACCCACCACACAAGAGGTCAGTGGCGACCTCGCCGAGATTCGCTTCGAGGGCATCACGAATCCCACGACGGAGAGCCTTGTGCGCGTGCGTTTGGTGGCGCGACGCGGTACGCCCGTGGGGCGCATCAACCTAGAGGCGGAGCGTAACCGCATCTTGGGGCTCGGCACGTTCTCGAGCGTGCGCGTCTCCTTGGAGCCGGGCGAGAACGGTCCCGTGCTGGTCGTCAGCGCGGAGGAGAACCCGCCCATCGCCGAGGTGGAGATTGAGGGCTCGAGCCTCCCCGTGGACCGCCTCAAGGAGTTTTTGGCTCAGAGCCTCATCGAAGCCGAGACGACCTACAACACCTTCCGGGCGCGGGAAGGCACCGAAATTCTGCAGCAAGTGTACCAGCAGAACGGCTATCCGGGCACCGTGCCCGTCACGCTGGACGTGGTGCCCGTAGAGCCGGGCGACGAGGCGAGCGCGGACGCCGAGGAAGAGGCTGAAGAGACCGCCGACGACAGCCCTGGTCAGGACGCCGAAAGCACGCCGTCCGCCACCGACGAAGAGATCGCCGAAGCCGAAGCGGTGCGCCTCGTCTACACGATCAACGAGTCGCCGCCTTTAGATGAGGTGACGTTTTCCGGCGCGACGGTCCTATCCGAAGAGCGACTGCGCGAGCTGTTTCGCCCGCTGACCCGCGCCGAAGACTTCGACCCCCGCGCCTATAACGCGGCGGTCCAGGCGGTCGCGGACGCTTACGAAGAGCGGGGCTACAGGGGCAGCGGCGTCAACCCGAGAACGACCGTGCTCGAGAACGGCACCCTAGACGTCAACATCCAAGAACTCAGCATCTTGAGCTTCGACACGACGGCGGTCGGCATCGACGCTTCCGAGCTGAGCCTAGCGCGCGGCGACCTCTACAACTACGACGCGCTCTTAGAGGATGTTCAGCGCTTAGCGGCGGAGCGTTCACAAGATATCCGCATCGAACCCACGGTCACTGAAAACGGCGGCGTGCGCGTGGTCTTCGAGTCGGGACCGCCCGAGTCAGCAGGTCCGATCGACGAAATTCAGATCGAGGGCAACACCGTCTTCACGGACGAAAGGTTACGTGAGGTGCTGCGGCTCGAGCCCGGCGACACCTTTACCTCGGCGGCAGCGGAGGACGATTTTCGGCAGCTTTTAGAGGTCTACCAGAATGCGGGCTATCTGCTCGTTGCGCCGCCCGACTTCACCTATCCTGACGGCGCGAGCGTGTTCAACTACATGGACGGCACCTACGTCCAGCGTTTGCGTGAGGTCAAAATTACAGGCTATGAGGTGGACTTGCAAGACGAAGACTCGCGTACGAACGACGACGTCATCACGCGCTATCTACCCGAAGTCGGCACGGTCTATAACCAGCGCGAGGTGGAGCGGGGCATCCTAGCAATTAACCGCCTGAATATCGTGCAGCTCACGCAGGTCGGCGGGCGCATCAGCCACGCGCTCGTCCCGACGGACAGCCTCGACGAAGTCACGGTTCGCTTCATCGCCGCGGAGCAGCCCGCGCGCACCATCAGACCCTCCGCCGAACTCGCCACCGAAGGCGGCGTGAGCTTCGGCGCGGAGGTCAGCTACATCGACACCAACCTCTTCGGCGAGGCGCACCGGCTGAGTACGGGTATCGGCGCGCAGACCTCGGACATCGGCTTCCAGGTGAGCGGCAACATCTCCTACGATATCCCTTGGCTCTACGTGGACTTCTTGGACTTCCAAGAGGTGCCGACCGAACTCAACGTCGACCTCTTCAGCGAGGTGCAGAACAACCAGCCGCTGACCGAAGACGGCGAGCGCAGGGTGTGCGTAGATGACCCTGAGGCAGACCCCGAGACCTGTACAGACGAGGAAAAGGTCTTTATCGGCGAATATAGCCAGCGCGATACGGGTCTGCGCTTCGGCGTCGGGCGACCTGTTTTAGACAACGTCAGCGTACGCTTGTCGGGGCGTTTCACCGCGACGCGCTACACTTTGGAGCCGGCGGGTGAGCCCTGTGAGTTCGGCGAGGACGGCAACCTCGTCGACAACGACTGCTCGCTCGACCGCGACGAGGACGACCCGGATACGGAAGAGAACCGCGTGTTTGCGGAGGGCGCTAAGCCGCAGAACGGGTTCTCGAGCTTCGTCGGCGTGAGCAGCGCCTACGACACCCGCGACAACCCAGAGTTTCCCCGCAGCGGCTACCGCTTCACCGCGAGCACAGGGTTTGGGCTTCGGCAACGACTTTCAGCAGGACGGCGAGCGGCGCAGCTACACCTATCAGCCCGTTGAGTTCGGCGCGAGGACCTATCTCGCTCTGGACAACCCCAGCCACGTCTTCGCTTTTCGGTTCAACGCAGGGCACCAGTTCGGCTACGGCGGCGACTATCCGACCAGCCGCTACTTCATCGTCGGCAACACGAACAACGAGGCGACCCAGCTACGCGGCTACACCCGCGACGACATCAACCCGTCACGTACCTACGTCGTCGGCACAGCCGAGTACCGCTACGACTTCGGGCTCTCCACCGCCATCACGCAGACGGTGGTCGGTCTCGTCTTTACCGACATCGGCTACGCTTCGGATATCACAAACGAGGATTTCCTCGATCCGCTCCTCTTTAGCGCGGGCGTCGGCGTGCAACTCAATATCGGCTTCGGCGGCGCACTCGCGCTGCCCCCCTTACGCTTCGACTACGGCTTCAGCCCCGCCAACCCGACGGGAACGTTCGGCTTCCGGTTAGGGTTTAACTTTTAACGCCAATTCGGAAAAGATTTGACAGCGGGAGAAGTGAGGGTTGCAATGATGTATGCGCAAAATCCCAACCCTCGAAGAGATTATACAAGCCGTCGAACGTTTACCCCTCAAGAAGCGTAGAAAAGCCCCTCAAGGACGTGCTCCTGTTTTTCCAGACTCGTTCATCGTCGCCTTAGCGGTCTATCAGAAGCTGTCGAGTTTTCGCTATAGCCGGAAGATGCTTGAAGTTGCTGCATCGTTCGGCGTGGACGTACCTGTACCCTCAACGTTTTGTGAGCGTAAGCGCCTCCTGATAGGACAGATTATTCTCGCGGTTAAACAGCTTTGCACCGGGCATAACACGACGAAACAGCACCTCGACTCGAAGAAACTAGAAGTAGTAGATTTTGCCCGTGCTAAAAGGACCAAGCTTGCGGGCAGTTATGGGCGTGACCACGTCCATAACACCACCTTCTATGGCTTTCGGCTTCATGCGCGTGTGGACGATACAAGCAGACTCTGTGAGGTACTGCTGCGAGGCGCGAACGAACATGATGTTAAGGTCGCGCCTCGCCTACTAGACAAACTCACTTACGCCATTGTAACCGCCGATAAAGGCTATATCAGCTCCGAGCTTAAAGCCGACGTTGCCTCCCAAGCGGTTGACCTTATAACCCCGCGCCGCAGCAACCAGCTACCCCCGCCCAAGCGTGAGCAGAGGCTTTACCAAGGACACCGCATCGTTGAGTCGGTCTTCTCGTCCTTGGATAGACTTGGACTCTCTGACAGACCCTACCGCTCGACGGTGGGCTGCATCCTGCACGTTTACACCACCTTGCTCGCTTACCAACTCAGCCGTTTAGGGGCATTTGAGCTTTGAATTTCCCTTTTCCGAATTGGGGTCTTTTAGTCTTCTCTTAACAGAAAAGCCGCGCCGGTCATAATTACGACCGGCGCGGCTTCCTACGCTCGTCATAGGACGGAGTCTATCCTGTCAAGGGCTCCGCTCGGGGTGATAACAGTGCCGCAAAACTTAATTAACAGAATAGTAAGTACTCTGTCAACCAAATAATGAACCATGTCATTCTGAACGTAGCGATAGCGGAGTGAAAGAATCTCTGACCTTGCTGACTCCTCTGACAGAGAACGAAAGACGAGACCCTTACGCCTTCGGCTTAGGGTGACAACAACGCCGCAGAATTTACTTGACGGTGTAGTAAGTACATTGTTAAGCAAGTCATGAGACATACTAAGAGATGCGAAAGAAGCTATATGAGGTGAAGCTAAGCGAAGAGGAACGTCAAGAGCACCTAGACCCCGATGAGGCGTTCACGCTCGCTGAACGTATCAACATGCACTTCACCCCTAAAGGCGCAAGCTGGCTCAACGCCATTGAAATCGAGTTCTCCGCCCTCGCTAGGCAATGCTTAAACCGACGCATCCCCTGCCAAAAGCAACTAGGGCGCGAAGTCCTTGCTTGGGTCAAAGACCGTAACGCCAAGCGCATCACGCTCAACTGGCAGTTCTCTATCCAAAGCGCCCATGACAAGCTCAAAAGGCACTACCAAAGATGTCGCAAAACTTAGCTAACAGTGTACTAAAGCAATTATCATAACTACTGAGCTTGAATCACGCAGATATCATCCCCTAAGGTGTGTGCTGCACAATACTCTATCTTGTGAGATTGGCTCAAACCAGATGATACCTGCTATATTTGAACGTTCATCAACCGTTCACCGTTTTGGCTCTTCATCGAGGCTTTACCTCGGACCCTTAGCTAGCGGTCTAAACACATTCGTGAGGCGTCGCAAGCATCGCGGATTCTTAGGGCGCAGGAAAGCCGCTCGACCCTTCTACCCGCGCAGTTCCGCCGTATCCAGCCAGAGCGTCACCGGGCCATCGTTGAGCAGGCTGACTTTCATATTTGCGCCGAATTCACCCGTGGCGGTCTCGATACCCTTCTCGCTCAATACCTGTGCAAAACGCTGGTAGAGCGCGTCCGCCTGCTCCGGCCGCGCCGCCTTGATGTAGCTCGGACGGTTGCCGCGCCGCGCGTCGCCGTAGAGGGTGAACTGGCTGACGACGAGCGCCGCGCCGCCCACGTCAGAGAGGTTCAGGTTCATCTTGCCCGCGTCGTCGTTAAAGACGCGCAGCGTGCTGACCTTTTGCGCTAAAAACTGCACCTCATCCTCGGTGTCCTCTTCACTCACGCCGAGTAAGACGAGCAGCCCGCGCCCGACCTCACCGATGACCTCGCCTTCGACCTCGACTTTAGCGTGAGCGACACGTTGCAAGAGCGCCCTCATTCACTCAAATCCATCAGTTGCTCCGCGGCGTTTGAGGCGGCGTCTGAGAGGATGCTTCGGGAAGGGTCTCGAGCCGCTCCCTGATCGTGCGCATCGCCCCGTAGAGCGCCCCGCGCTCCGTCTCGTCTAGGTTGCCGTTCGTCTTCTGCTGGAGCATCTCTAAGAGCTGCAAACTCTTCTCGCCCGTGCGCCGCGCCAAGATGCCGTCACGCGCCAACCGCGTCACCATCGGGCTATTCATCTCGCCTAGAGCGGCTTCTGCCGAGCTTAAAATAGAGTGGACCAAACCGATAAAGCGTGGATCAGACATGGGGTTAGTCTACCAGTCAGCAAAGAAGGGTTCTGTTGCGAGGGCGTAAACGTAAGCAATGAGTTGAAAGCAATCCAGTCAAGCTGATGTACACAAGTCCTCACGCAGTGAACGAACGGTGAGCAATGAGTGAAAATCAAAGCCTTTAACCTCATTGCTCGTTCCTCATTGCTCATTGGCTTCTTCTAAAACAACCCCTCCTGCTGCGCCGTATCGATCATTAGGTTGTTCGGCTTCGCGCCTAGCTTATCCATCTCCTCGCGCAAGAGCTTCACGTCTTGCCACATGAGCCACTTGGGGGAGCCTTTTTCGCGGCTCGGGTTGCGCAAGAGGTAAGCGGGGTGAAACATCGGGTAGATGCGCACGCCGTTCCAGTCATACCAGTTGCCGTGTGTTTTGGTGATGCCCTCTTTCGTATTGACGAAATACTGCGTGGGGATGTTGCCTAAAGTGGCGATAATCTGCGGGCGGATGAGCTTGAGCTGTTCCATCAGAAGAGGTTCGCTCGCGGCGATCTCTTCGGGTTTGGGGTTGCGGTTGTTCGGCGGACGGTACTTGACGATGTTGGTGATATAGACCTCATCGCGGTCGATTCTGACAGAATCCAGAATGCGGTCTAGGAGCTGTCCGGCGCGACCTACGAAGGGGCGTCCGGTGGCGTCCTCGTCCTCACCGGGCGCTTCGCCGATGATGACCACGTTGGCATCTGGGTCGCCTTCCCCGAAGACCAGATTATTGGCGGTGTCGGACAGCGCGGGGGGCTTAGGGGTTTCTTTTGCCTGCTGCTCGAGTTCGTCTAACGTCATCTTTCCTCCCGTAGCGCGTATGACCTCTCGAGCCCTGGTACAAGTAACACGTACGAAAGAGGGCGAGAGGTCGAAACGTCGATTGTCGCAGCTTATAACAGTGCATGTAGCAGTAACCCGTGACAGAACCTTATTTTAACGCGGCGACGTGTGCAGTGCGGTAGTCGGTAAGGGGTAGAAAAACAGGCAAAAAGAAAACGCGCCGAAGCGCGCTGTATGTATCAGGTTGAATCTGTGTTACGACTTTATCGAGGCGAGTGGTGGGCGCTGGCTCCGCACCTCGCGGCGCACTTTGGGTTCTAAGCCGATCATCAAAAAGAAGTTCTCTAAAGCGTTCTCTCGCCCTTTAATGTCGGTGTGTTCGTCCTCGGCGGTGCCGGTCACAAAGGGCAGCTCTTTGTAGCACTCGAGCGCCTCGATCACCACGTCGGCGGGGCTCTGCGCCTCGGCGACGTCCGTTAAGCGGGCGTAGATGGTGCGCCGCGCCTCGGCGTGACAGCGAAAGACCTCCGGGTTGGTGGTTTCGGGCGCGCGTAAGATATCTTGCTTGGCGATGCGCCTGTAGTGCTTGAGCCCCCGAACAATCTCATCCGAACTAAGAACCACTTTTACATCCATCTTCACTCCTCTCTTTCAATTGAAAGCCATGTTACCTTCTGTTGCTCGGTGCAGATGTGAAAAAATACGGACGCGCGCAGATTGGCTTATCTTAATGAATTTGTCAGGAATGTCATAGGGGCTCACGTACTTTTGATTATAGTGCCGTAATCACTACCTGACATGGATGCGCAAACAGCAAACCGGAAGCACAGTTCAAGTTTCGAAGCATTGCGCTCCTAGCGTGTCTGAGCGCTGTCACAAAGCTCGAGGCAGCTCGCACGCGCGCCGCTGTAAGAAATACCACATGTACTCTATTCGAGCGCTTGCACGTTAAGCCTCGAGCTTTTTAATCGGAATGGGCGGCAGGTCTTTAAGCTCACGCTCACTTAGGTCGCCCCGGTAGCGTGCCAACTCAGAAATTTCCTGCGACTCGCTGCTGTAGCCGCAGCGGTAACATTCCAGCTCGGTAAAGCCTTCTAAATAGATATATGTGACGGTATGGCCGCTGCCGCACTCCGGGCAGACCTCGCCACGCTCGATGCCTTCGGCGTCGTACACCCTTCCACCTCCATAGTTGTAGTAACTCCGTAACACGCTGAGACGAATTAACGCAGATGTCATCTATAAGAGTGAATTCTAAAGTGTGCTTTCTCCACTCGGAGTGTAGATGACCAGATGATATCCCGCTAGCCTCACGGCTGAGCGCGCGAAGCTTATGGAACGAAGTAACCTGCTACTAAGTCTAGCGCACCAAGATGAGCGTAGAGGTGTCGGCAAGCCTTGACGGTACGCGGAAAGGTCCTTTTGTAGAACTCGAGAAGCGGGTTTGCAGGACAGCCTACAGGTTTTGTACCGATTATCTCGCAAAGGTTTGTCCTTTTCTATCATCAATCTGCTAATCTTGGGACAAACATAACTAAAGGAGCGTGATCCGTGAAGAAGTTCCTAAGCGTCGCCGTCGCCATAGCTCTATTCGCAAGCAGTGTAGCCTCCGCCCAACTCGTCCTCTGGACCACCGAGGAGCAACCCGAGCGCTTGGAGGTGCAGCGTAACATCGCCTCAGCCTTCCAGGAGCAAACGGGCGTCAGCGTCGAGGTCATCCCTGTGACCGAGAACCAGATGGGCGAGCGCGTCACCGCCGCCTTCGCTGCGGGCGAACTGCCCGATGTCATCTACCACCCGCTCAACTACACCTTGGGCTGGGCGAGCGCAGGCATCTTAGACCCCTTCAGCGCCGCCGAAGCCATCGAGACGCTCGGCGCGGACACCTTTTTCGAGGGCGCACTCAATTTAGTTGAAGTCGAGGATGGCTACGCCGCTGTGCCCGTTGACGGCTGGACGCAGCTTCTAGTTTACCGCCAAGACCTCTTTGAAGAGGCGGGCTTAGAGCCGCCCACGAGCTACGAGGCGATTCGCGCCGCTACCGAAGCTTTACATAGCCCGCCCGACATGTACGGCTTCGTCGCCGCGACCGACCCCAGCGAGAGCTACATGATGCAGGTCTTTGAGCACATCGCGCTCGCCAACGGCGTGAACTTGGTGGACGACCAGGGCAACGTCGCGCTGGACACCGAAAAGCTCACCGAGACGCTCGAGTTCTATAGAGACCTGGTCGAAGCGAGTCCGCCCGGCAACCTCTACTGGCAGCAGTCGCGTGAGCTGTACTTTGCAGGCGACGCCGCCATGATCATCTGGTCGCCCTTCATTCTGGATGAACTCGCCGGGCTGCGCGACGAGGTGCCCGTAACGGCGGTGGAAGACCCCACCAGCCCGCAACTCGCTCAAGACTCGGGCTTCGTCACTCGCCTATCCGGTCCGAGTAACGAAGAGGGCGCAGGCTGGACGGACGTGCGCTACTTTGGCATCACTGTAGACGCGGACTTCGAGGCGGCGCGGCAGTTCGTGGAGTATTCCCTTTCGGAAGGGTACGAGCAGACGCTCGGCATGGCGGCAGAAGGTAAGTTCCCGCAGCGGCGCGGCACTCAGGAGAACCCCGAGCAGTTCATCAACGCCTGGTCGAACTTAGAGGTCGGCGTGGACCGCCGCGCACCGCTAAGCGAGTTCTACTCTCAAGAGACGATTCAAGACCTCGTCGAAGGCTTGGAGACGGGCACGCGCTGGGGCTACAGCCAGGGCTACGGCGAATTGACCTCGCAGCTCTACGACACGCGCATCATGGCGGAGATCGTCCGTCAGTTCACCGATGGTGAACTCTCGGTGGAGGAGGCGGTCTCGAGGATTCAGGAAGAGGTGCAGGCGCTGCAGCAGAATTAGCTTTAACGACTCCAAAGCTTGACGCAAGCAGCGCTGCTTCGTAGGGGAGAAACTCTCCCCTGCCACGCCAAAACGTTCTCTATGGTTCGTGAGCAGCGCTGAGATTCGCCAAAAGCTTCTGTTCAACTCAACTATGTACGAGTGCTTAGCTTTTGTTTTTACCTAATAGCCTAGAGCGCAGCACCCTAAACCGCACTGAGGAGACTCGAGGATGGAGCAGCAACAGAAAAGTCTCAGCCAACGCGAGGCGCGGCTCGCCTTCTGGATGCTCGCGCCGACCTTTTTGATCGTCTTCGCCGTGGTTATCTTTCCGGTGCTGGCGAACTTCTGGATCAGCTTCAAGAACGTCGAACTGGGCGACTTACGTCCGCCCGTACCTGTTGTACGCGAGCGGGCAGTGCCCGCCGAAAACCCCGGCGACACCCTGGAAGTGCGCTATTTGATGCGCAACAGCAGCCCCGACATAACCATTCGCAACGTGACGCTAGAGGCGCAACTCGCTGACGGGTTGACGCCGGCGGAGTTGCCCGAAGCGTGCAGCGTGGACGGGCGCTCCCTAACCTGCGACTTCGGCGAGTGGGAGGGCGGCTCCAGCGAGAACGTGGCGCTCTCCTTCGAGACGAGCGAAGCCTTCTTCGCCGACGATATCAACCAGCGTGCCCCGACCCAGCCGACCCTGAGCGGCGACGCCAGCAACGTGTTGACGAACTTCAACTTCACGCTGCAAAACTTCCGCTTCGTCCTCTCCGGGCGCGAGTTCTGGCCCGTGCTCTGGACGACGCTCGCATACACGCTCTTCGGTACGGGCGGCTCGATTCTCTTGGGCGTCTTCGCCGCGCAGCTCTTGCAGGGCGAGTTCTTCGGCAAGGGCTTTTTGCGCGGGCTCTTCCTCTTTCCTTACGTCGCGCCGGTGATCGCCGTCGCCTTCACCTGGACCTTCTTTTTAGACCCCTTTAGCGGCAGCTTGAACGCGCTGGGTTTAGAGTTTGGCCTCATGCGCGAGCCCATCTCCTTTTTAAGCCAGCGCAGCTTCGAGGTGAGCTTGCTAGGGCTCTCGTTTAACTTCCCGCTTGCACTTTCCACCGTCATCGCCTTCGAAGCGTGGCGTTACTTTCCCTTCGCCTTCCTCTTCGTGCTGGCCCGCTTTCAAGCCATCCCCGACGCGCTTTACGAATCCGCCGAGGTGGACGGTGCGGGCGCGTTCCAGAAGTTCCGCTACATCACCCTGCCGCAGCTCGTGGGCATCGTCGCGACGCTCTTCTTGCTGCGCTTCATCTGGACCTTTAACAAGTTCGACGACGTGTTCCTCTTGACCGGCGGCGCAGCCGGGACAGAGACGCTGCCCGTGCAGGTCTACGACAACGCCTTTGGACGCTCAGACATCGGCGCAGGCGCGGCGACGGCGGTGGTGCTCTTTTTCATCCTGGCAATTTTTCTAGTCATCTATTTCCGCTATACCCCGGAGGGTGAGTGATGGCACAAGCAACCCGTACCCAAAGCTCGTCACGCAACTTCCCTTCCGTAACGGGCTTCGCCATCGCCGCGCTGATGGGCGCACTTTCGACGCTGACCGCTGTGCTGCTGTGGGCGTTTTTCGCGGTGATTTTTAGCCGCTTAGAGGTCAGCACGCCGCTCGGCTGGGCGCTTCTAAGCGGTCTCGTCATCGGGCTCGCCCTGAGCGCAATGCGAAAAGAGGAGAACCGAAAACAGACGACGCCGCTTTGGTTCGCGCTCGCGGTGGGCGCGGGCGTCGGGGTGCTCTGGCTCGTGTTTACGGGTTTGAGACCGCTCGGCTTCGGCGAGGTCAGCATCCTCTGGGGCGTCGTCGGTGCGCCCCTCGCCTTCTGCGCCGCCGCCTTTTTGACCCGCTACGGCTTGCGCGACCTCAACCTCTTTGAAGCGGGCCCGAACGTCTACGAGACCATCACGCTGCGCCTCCTGCGCGGCTTCGGCTTCATCTTCTTTATCGCGATTGTCGTCTTTCCCTTCTACTTCATGGTCGCCTCGAGCCTCAAGTCCCGCTCGACCTTTTTGCAAGACCCCACCGATTTGAGCATCGACTTTTCGCAAGGACTCAGCAACCTACTGGTCGGCTACCGCGAGGTCTTGGTCCGCTTCGACTTCGCCCGCTATATCTTAAACAGCACGATGGTCGCCGTCGCCACCGTGATCATCACGCTCTTGTTGGCGGTTTTAGGCGCGTACGCCGTGACGCGGCTGCGCTTTCCGGGGCGCGACACGCTCTCGCGCTCGATTTTGCTCATCTACATGTTCCCGGCTATCGTGCTGGTGGTGCCACTCTATGCGGTCTTCACGCAAGTTGGGTTGCGCGACACGCTCCCCGGTCTTCTGGTCGTCTACCCCGCGACGACGATTCCTGTGGCGCTCTATATGCTCAGGAGTTACTTTCAGACGCTGCCGAAAGACTTGGAGGAGGCGGGCATGATCGACGGCTGCACGCGCTTAGGGGTCATCTGGCGCATCACGCTACCTTTGAGTGTTCCCGCGCTGGCTTCGGTCGGGCTCTACGTCTTCATGATCGCCTGGAACGAGTTTCTGTTCGCCTTTATGTTTCTGGACTCGCCGGAAATTTTTACGCTCTCGAGAGGGATGGTCGCTTTGAATTCGCAAGAGGTCCCGCGTCAATTTTTGATGGCAGGCGCAGTCGTCGTCACCGTGCCCATTATGGTGCTCTTCTTCTGGTTTGAGAAGTACTTGGTCGGCGGGCTCACGGCGGGCGGGGTCAAGGAGTGAAGCCGGAGCTTACCCGACGGTGCAAAGAGGTCCTACGGGCGAACGACCACGGCTCCTACACCATCCCTGCACCGGGGCTCTACCCCTACCAGTGGAACTGGGACGCGGGCTTTATCGCGCTCGGCTGGGCGACCTTTGACGAGAAGCGGGCGTGGCTCGAGCTTGAGACGCTTCTCTCCGCGCAGTGGCAAGACGGCATGGTCCCGCACATCGTCTTTCACCAGGAGAACGAGGGCTATTTTCCCGGTCCTGGCGTGTGGGGCGTCCCGGCGTCGCGCTCGGGTAAGGTCGCGAGCAGCGGCATCACGCAGCCGCCGATTCTCGCGACGGTGGTGCGGGAACTCGTCCAGAACGCGAAAGACGAGGCGTTGGCGAAAGAAAAAGCCGAGACGCTCGTTCCTAAGATTCTCGAGTTTCACCGCTGGCTCTACGAAGCGCGCGACCCCGACGGCACCGGGCTCGTCGCTCTCTTGCACCCCTGGGAGAGCGGGATGGACAACAGCCCCTTGTGGGACGAGGCACTCGCGCGTGCGCCGCGTGCGTCCTTGCCGGATGAGCGCCGCGATACAGGGCATGTGAACGCCGAGCAGCGCCCCAGTAGCGAGGAGTACGAGCGCTATATCGGACTCGTCAACCTCTTCCGCGAGCACGACTACGAGCCTGAAAAAATCTACGAGGCGTCGCCTTTTAAGGTCGTCGATGTCGCCTTTAACGCCATTTTGCACCGAGCGAACCGCGATTTGCTCGAGCTAGCCGAACGCTTTGACTTGGAAACGGGTGAAATCGAAGATTGGTTGGACCTGAGTCAACCCGCCTTGGGGTCGCTATGGGACGAAGAGGAGGCTTTTTTCTTCTCGCAAGACCTCGTCAGCGGCGAGCGTAGCGGCGTGCGCACGTTCGAGGGATTGATGCCGGTTTATGCGGGCGTGGCGACGGAGGCGCAGACGCGGAAGCTGCTGCACGTCTTAGAGACCTGGAACGGCGAGGTGCGCTACCTCGTGCCGAGCACGAGCCCGCTCGACCCAGCTTTTGAACCGAAGCGCTACTGGCGCGGTCCGGTCTGGATCAACGTCAACTGGATGCTCTATCAGGGTCTCATCGCGCAGGGGTACTTGGTATGGGCGCAGAAGATTAAGGAGGACAGCCTCGCGCTCGCGGAGCAGACGGGGATTTTTGAGTATTACGACCCTAAGACGGGCGAGGGGTTGGGCGGGCACACGTTCGCGTGGACGGCGGCGCTTATGCTCGCTTGGCAGAGCTAAAGAAGAATTGTGAAGAGAGAAAAGAAAGCCCTTATCCTCTTGATTTGAACCTCCTATATTTCGCCTCGCGTCCTAACAAACCCAGGTATAGTAACTTTCGCGGAGGTTTGTGATGGCGAAAGATGCACTCAGTGAGGAAGAGGTGCGAGCGGCGCTTGGTGACCTCTCGAGCTGGCAGCTTAAAGAGGGCAAGCTCAGCCGCACCTTTACGTTTAAAAATTTTGTAGAAGCGTTCGGCTTCATGACCCGCGTTGCGCTGCACGCCGAAAAGATGAACCATCACCCCGAGATGTTCAACGTCTACAAAGAGGTTAAAATTGACCTCATCTCACACGATATAGGCGCGCTGAGCAAGAGGGACGTAACGCTCGCCAAAAAAATCGACGGGCTACTCTGAGCCCGCCAACGTCCGTCGTTTTGGTATCGCAGCGTCAAGGCGAGTGGTCATTCGCTGCCGCTGCTACCACCCGTTTCTTCTATCTCCCCACCCGGACCTTCCTCAGCGCTGTCTAGGTCACTCTCGAACGCGCCGCCCGTCTCGGAGCCGCCTGTGACGTCGCCAAATTCGGCGGGTTCATCTTCACCAAAATCTTCGTCGAATTCGTCTTCGTCATCTACCGCGCCGCCCGTTTCGTCGCCGCTGTTGGGGTCGACTTCGGCGGGCGCACCGAAAACGTACGCCTCGCGTAGACGCGCCACATCTGCGTCGTCCACAATTCCGTCGGCGTTGATGTCGCCGAGTACGCCGACGCCGCTCTGGCCGAACGAGGCGGCAAGCTCGGCGAGGTCGTAAAAGTCCACGACGCCGTCGCGGTTGACGTCTTCGCTCGCGAAGCTCTCGAGTTCGGCGATGGCCGTCCGGTCCGCTTCGCTCAGGTTGGCGGCTGCGCCCGCGGGAAACACGGGGTTCATGACGCCTGCAGCGTCGCCGCTCAGCGTGTTGAGACCGAGCAGCACACCCGTCTCGTGCAAGAGGGCGCGGCGGCGAGGGTCGCTTTGCGGCTCGAGCGTCGGGTTGAGCCGCACACTCACGCTGCGCACGTCGTCCTCGGTGCGCTGCACCGTCAGCGAGTAGGTCTCCGGACCGAAGTCGTCGCCGCCGCCGTACTCGATGAGGTTGGGGGCGTCTTCAGTGACGTTCGCCTCGACGTTCGCGCCTTCGACCCCGCGCCACGTCGAGAAGGCCGCCGCCACCGCGTCGGCTAGGTTAGGCGGCCCGCCCTCGCCGTCCACGCGGTAGTCTATCGCGAGCACCAGACCACCTAGTAGCGCCGTCCCGATCAGGATGCGCCGCACGACATTGATGAGTCTATCAGCGAGCGTGTTCATTGCGGTTCCTCGAAGCGCGCCACGAGCGCGTTCAGAAGCGCGTCCGTGCCTGCGCCCGCGCCGTCGCGGGTCACGTCGCCCGCTTCGCTCAGGCTGAGCACGCGCCCCGCCTCGTCGCGAAAGCCCTCCTCGGACAGACGCCACAGCCCCTGCGAAAAGCCCACGATGGGCGAGTAATAGGGCGTGTCGTACGCGAACACGATGACCTCATCGCCTAGACTGAACTGCGGCATCCCCGTCACGTCGAGCGAGCGCCCGCCCTCGAGCGTGCCGCCCAAAAAGGCAAGCTCGAGGGTCTCCCCCGGTTCGCCCTCCAGCGCGCGCGTCACATCGAACGTAACGACCGTGTAGGGCTCGCCGTCCCGCTCCTCGACGTTCACCTCAGAAACCGCGCCGTAAAACGCGGTCTCGGCGCGCGTAAAGAGTTCGTCCAGAGTCAGTTCGGCGTAGGTCGTGGCGAACGCGCAGGCCGCGCCCATAAGGAGAAATAGGGCGAGGATATAGCCCCTCGAGCTGCGCCAACCGTCACGAGGTCTGGTCGCGCGTTTAAGTAAGGTTGTCATCTCAGTCATCCTCTCCGTCGTCCTCTCCGTCATCCGCCGGGTCGCCGCCTGCGCCGCCCGTAGGATCGCCTTCGTCAAGGTCGTCAGACGTATCCGGCGCTATCCCTGCGCTCACCTCGGTAAAGGCGAAGTCCTCGTCGTCCGCGCGGAACTCGGTGCGAGCGGTGACCTCTACGGTGCTGGGCTCGAGGGGTCGCAAATCAAACGTAAAGATGCGCCCGCCACCTGAAAACGGATCACCCAAAAATGCCACATCGACGTTGAGTTCGCCCTCTTCGGCGTTTTGTAAAAGCGCCACGCGCCCTCTCGTCGCGCGCACGCTGTTCGGAACCAACTCGAAGCGCTCCACGTCCCAGGTGAGGAGCGTACGAAAGGCGCGGAGTTCGCGGGCGTCGCTGAGGCTCACAGGAACCGTGAAGACCTCGCTCATCTCCGTTTCGGGAACGTTGAGGTTGAGCGTCGCGGGCGGCGGCACGGTGACCTCTAAGGTGTACTCCTGAAAGGTTTCTGAAAGGTTAGCGTCCGAGATACTCACCGTAAAGGTGAACGTGCCCGCCTCGGTCGGCGTGCCGCGCAAGGTCGCCTCCTGCAGCTCTAAACCCGGCGGCAGCTCCCCTCTACTCACCTCGAAGTTAAAAGGCGCAAGCCCGCCGATCACCTCGATGTTGTCGCTATAGGATTCGCCGATAAAGGCGGGGTCTAAGTCTTGCTCGAAGATACGCAGCCGCTCGCCGGGCGTGTCGATGTCGGTGCTGCAACTTATCAGCACGCCTATAAGCGAGCCGAAAAGCACAAGCAATGAGAGAAGAGGACGTAAGGGTTGGGTCATGGTGCTTAGCCTATCAGGTTCGGCTTAGAGGAGTTTTAGAACGGGGTGAATGTGAGGTTTTTGGCAGCCCAAAAGTCTTTTTAGAAGAGAGATACGGCTTTGAATTTGCTCACAAGCGAAAGTTTGCTTATTCGCTACGCTACTATTTATGGCACCTTTCCTGAAAAGGTTTATCCTTGTGGCGTTTTTCATCTGCTCGTTAGGTTTTGTTGTCGCTCAGTCAGAAACTGACTCACCTGAGCAAGTTGTTCAAAAATATTTTGAAGCGTTTACTAACTACGAGTTCGAACCAATGATAAAACTTCTACACTCAGATTATGTTGAGAGTGTACGTAACAATATAGCCCTCAACTTGAAAAATGGAGCAATTGAAAACATTCCTTATTTTCTGCAAGACAAGAATCCAGACGAGATTGTAGAAATGGACCCTTATATTGTTGCTTTGGAGTGGGACTTACACCTTTTACAGCAGCTTGGCTCGAGTATATCCGAATACGAGGTCACTACACGCTGGCACGGCTTCGACGGCGAAGGAAGGGCTTACGTTGTCGCTCACGTCATTTACGGTGGGGACCGTTCAACTACGATCATGGTTCCATTAGAGCAAGATAGAGATGCTTGGAAGATAACAACAATGGCTGACCTACTAGCTCTAAAT
Organism: Trueperaceae bacterium; assembly: GCA_965213925.1. Classification (GTDB taxonomy): domain Bacteria; phylum Deinococcota; class Deinococci; order Deinococcales; family Trueperaceae; genus CBDBZX01. The sequence goes on along the minus strand of OZ243927.1, from coordinate 984,039 downwards.
GGAATTTTTTTTCAATAACCTAAATGCTACACCAAATTGTGCCGTTAGATAGCCATAAAATACTTCAAATCGCACTTCCCGTTCCTTCTGCGTTCATAATCTTGAGACGTCAGACGACCAAGAGTGACACAGCTAAAGTCACGATACAAGCCGTGATATAGTCAAAACAGTGGAGGTTTCCCACATGACAACCCCTCTGTTTTCAGCGCCCGGAGCGACAGTTGAAGACCTTTACGGCGTACCAGATAACGCCAAAGCAGAAATCGTCAACGGAAAGCTGGTGTTAATGCCGCCTACAGGAGTTGCGCCCGGTTACGCTGGCGACGAGATTTTTGTTGCACTGCGCGAGTACGCTAAACAAACCGGAAGCGGACGCGCCGTAGGCGACAATAAAGGGTTCCTCGTGGATTTGCCGCACCGCAAGTCGTTCAGCCCTGACGCGGCTTACTACTTAGGTCAACCAAGCGGCATGAAGTTCTATGAAGGCGCACCGATTTTCGCCGTAGAGGTGTGGAGCGAGAACGACTATGGTCCAGTGGCAGAGCAGGTGATGGCGGCGAAAAGAGCCGACTATTTTGTCTGCGGTACGCAGGTCGTTTGGGACGTAGATGTGCGGGGGGACGAAGAGAGCAGCAAAATTATACGTGTTTATAGAGCTGATCATCCAGAGGACGCAACTGTTTACAAGCAGAGCGAGGTCGCCGAGGCGGAACCGGCTTTACCGGGTTGGCGGTTTCCGGTGGATGGGCTCGAGCTACCAGAGGAATGCTGAGCTGTAGCTGAAGCGTATCCCGTTAGACCACGAGAAAGGGATTACCCAAACGCCCCCTTCCAGATATCTGCGATAAACTCCGCCAACTCCTCCAAGGCGTCATCATCGCGCAAATACCCCTGGTGCGACATCGCGTTCCAAGTGGTAAAGAGGTTGCCCACGTTCGTCTCACGGTCTTCTAGGTAGCCCGCCTCGGAGAGTTCTTCATAGCGCTCGGTCAGTTTGCTGATGGGGTAGCCGAGCACGTCGTTTTTATCGTAGAGGTTGAACCACCTGGGGCTCAGGTTGGGGTAGCGCTCCCCTACCGCTTGACCTGGAAAGTCGATAGCTTTGTATTCATCGCCGAAGCGGAGCCGCCAAATCGCGATGGGGCTGCCGTAGGTGCAAAAGAGCGAGAGCGTGTCGCCGCGCTCGATAGGCGTCTCGGGGCGCGGCAACTCCGAAAGCTCTTCTCTGCCGTTTTGCATGTCGAAGAGGTAGTTGTGCGCGACAACGGTGCCTAAGCTGTGCGCGATGATGCAGAGGGGCGCGTTCTCACCCGCTTCTCGGGCCAGGTCGGCGAAGGTCTCCTCGAGTTGCTTGTGCACGCTCACGTAGAGGTCTTCGCGCCCTTCGCTCGGCTGATAGGCTAATGTGTCGCCTGCCAGGTTGAAGATGAAGCGGCGCAAGTCGGTGTTGTTCATCGGGCCCGACGCCTCGACGCGCCCCCAGACCTGCTCCTCTTTTTCGTGCGGAATCTCAGCCCAATAGACGGGTTTAGCAACAAAAGAGGCGTCGCCGTATCCTTCTACATGTTTGGGGAAATAATCGTGGAGCTTCGTGATGACGTTGTCGGCAAAGTCGGGCTCTTTGGGACCCATGCCGTGGATGATGGCGACTGCAACACTTCGGCTCGTAGGGCTTCGGCTCATATTATCATCATAAGATACCGGGCGTTCAACTGCGTACGAGCCACTGGAAACCGTAAGGGGGCAGCTCGAGCCTCGTCCGTTCACCCGCTAGAGTAACCTCTTGTCCGCTCAGAGCGTCTTTAAGAGGTGCGTCTTGGTAGCTCGAGAGGTCGAGTTCGAAGCGTTGCGCCTTTGCGGAGAGGTTGTGCACAGCGATAACCATGTCGTTCTTATGAACGTTATGGAAGGGCAATATTTTCCGGTTCTCCGTCTTCAAAATCTCGAAGTGACCGCGCCCGAGTGCAGGGTGCTGCTTGCGCGTTTTGATGAGCCGCTGCGTCCAGCACAGCAGGCTTTGCGGGTTCTCCTTTTGCCGGTTCACACTGACGCACCTGTAGCCGAACGGCTCTCTGTCGATGGCAGGGGCGTAGAGTTTGTTCGCCTTGCTAAAGCCCGCGTTCACCCCGTTACTCCACTGCATCGGCGTGCGGACCCCGTTGCGGTCGGGCAGCGAGAGGTCGTCGCCCATGCCGATTTCGTCGCCGTAGTAGAGAATCGGCGTGCCGGGCAGGGTCATGAGGAGCGAGTTCATCAGCTTGATTTTGCGCGGATCGTTGTTCAGTAAAGGCGCTAAGCGGCGGCGAATCCCTAAGTTGAGCTTCATATGCGGTTCGGGTGCGTAGGTCTCATACATGAACTTGCGCTCGTCCTGAGTGACCATCTCTAAGGTCAGCTCATCGTGATTGCGCAAAAAGACCACCCAGCCGCACGTGTCGGGGATGTGCGGCGTGCGCTCCATGATCCAGTCCACGCTGCCCCGGTCTTCCTCCGCTACCGCTTTGAACAGACGCGGCATCACCGGGAAGTGGAAGAGCAAATTCATCTCGTTGCACCCGTCGCCAAAGTAGGGAATCGTGTCGTTGGGCCACTGGTTGACCTCGCCTAAGAGGAGCGTCCCCGGCGCGAAGTCATCGACAAAGGCGCGGACCTCTTGTAAGAAGTCATGGGTCTCTTGCAGGTTCTCGTTCAAGGTGCCTTCGCGCTCGTAGAGGTAGGGGATGGCGTCTAAGCGGAAGCCGTCGATGCCTAGCTCCAACCAGAAGCGAATCACATTGAGCATCTCCGAGCGAACCTCGGGGTTGTCGTAGTTGAGGTCGGGCTGGTCGGTAAAGAAGCGGTGCCAGTAGTATTCGCCCGTCAGCTCGTCGTACGCCCAGTTCGAGGTCTCGGTATCTGAGAAGATGATGCGCGTTTCAGGGTGTTTCTTGTCGTCGCCGTTCCAGACGTACCAGTCGCGTTTGGGGTTATCTTTCGACGAACGGCTCTCTAAAAACCAAGGGTGCTGGTTAGAGGTGTGGTTCATCACTAAGTCGGTAATGACTCTCATCCCCCTCGCGTGCGCTTCACGAATGAGGGTTTTGAAGTCGTCTAAGGTGCCGTAGTCGGGGTGGATACCGTAGTAGTCCGATACGTCATAGCCGTCATCTTTTAGAGGCGAAGGCTGAATAGGCAGCAGCCACAAGCAGTCCACGCCCAGATCAGCCAGATAATCCAGTTTCTCCACGACGCCCAAGAGGTCGCCGTGCCCATTCCTGTTGGAGTCGTTGAAGGCTCGCACGTAGAGTTCGTACAGAACGGCGTCTTTATACCAGTCCGGTTGCGTGAGTGTTTGAGAAGGTGAAGGTAGCATATTGATCACGTTGATTCCACCATAGCGAAGAGGACGGAGGTTCGCCGTGCGCGTTGACGTCTAGGTGCGTTCATCAAACCCTTAAACTTAGGGTCGGAAAAGTAAGAGGTGATACGTTCATCCCTCACATACCCTAGAGGATTCCTTAACGTTCTACTCAGGTGGGACTATTTTTACTCGGGGAAGACTAGGTTGGCCCTAAGTAAGCCTGTCCCTTTGGCAAGGGGTTGCAACCCCTTGTTCGTGAAGACGCAGTGCCAATACAGTGCTTATACGAAATTGCACAGTTTACTTACCCTAGCTGAGGGCGTTAGAGCTTACCATCACAGATGGGCACGGCTTAGTTTTGCAAACTAAGCCGTGCAACCTCGTATTACAGGAGAATTCCCACTGAAAAAGGACTGAGGTCGAAGCCAACTTCAGTCCTTCTCTACTCCTTTTAGCTCTACAGCTATAGTTACGCCATTTGCGTACCGAGCAACCTGCTAAGCCCACGCAGCGGCAACCAGACCCAATCGGGTCGGTGTCCTAACTCATAGCGCACTTCGTAGAGCACCTTGTCGAGCTGATACGCCCAGAGCACCTTGTCGCGCGTCTCTAAACTTTTGGGCGTGAAGATTGCCCCTTCACCTGCGGTGGAGAAATACGCCTCTAAGAAAACGGCTTCACTCCAGCGGATAAGGATGTCTGCCCACCGTATTAAATCTTGTGCCAAGTCGCCGTTTTGCTCCCGCCCCGGATAGCTCTCTAGGGTGACGAGCCCCGCATATTCAAGCGAGCGGAGCATTCCTGCAACGTCGCGCAACGCTTGATCTTTCTGCCTGCGCTCGGCGAGCGTCCGGGCGGGTTCACCTTCGAAGTCCAAGAGGAACAGCTCACCGCCCGCCTGCATCACTTGACCCAAGTGATAGTCGCCGTGAATGCGGACTTTGTGCCAATTCGCTTCGGTGTTGGCGAGGGCGTCTAGGCGGTCTAAACCTGCGCTAAGCGCGCCTTCGTCCAACGCTTTGCCCTGCTCGCTGAGAAGCTGCTGGGTTTGCTCGGCTTCATTGCGGACCCTTGCAACGAACTCGGCTAGCTCTTCACGACTCGTCGGCTCAGGCTTTAGAGCGCTCGCTTCAGCTTTGGCGAGGGTTGCGTGCATCTCGGCGGTGCGTACGCCCAAGAGGGCGGCGAGTTGGAGGGTTTCGCCCGCGGCATCCTCGAGCCACGCCGGAACCTCGTCGTCGAAGCTTTCAGGCAGCGCGCCCTGGGGGGGCGAGGTCTCCGCCACGCGGTCCAAAAAGCGCCGCCCCTCTTCCAGAGCGTAGCCCCAAGCGTCTCTATCGCCCGGCAGGTACGTCTGAAAAATCCCTAGAGTCAGCTCTAATTCGCCGCGCTTGAACTTCAAGTCGCCGCGCAACTGCGGGACGAAGGGGAAACCCGCTTGCGTCAGGTAGGTGAGCATCTCAGCCTCGGGGTTCATCTCGTCGCCGAACTTGCGGTAGAGCTTGACGAAGACCGAGTCGTCAAAAAATGCGGACGAGTTACTCTGTTCGACGCTGGCAATGCGGACCTCGTCCACCTCATCGACTTGCGGAAGCTGCGAACCTTTAATCGCCTTGGCGCTGTAGAGCCCTTTTAAGGAGCGCCCTTTCCACTCGCGCCGCGCGGCTTGATAGAGCGCGAGCCAGAAGTTTTCGTCGGCGGTGGCGTCGTAGAGGAGGGTTTTTCCAGTGGTCTCGCCCAGCCACGCTAGAGCAGCGCGGGGGTGCTCCTCGATCAGTCTAGGCGCGTCGGTTGCAGGCACTGAGGTTAGCGGTAAGAAGTAGCGCCCTATCCCTCCGTCCGCAAATTCCACGCGCACCAGCGCAAGATACGCCTGCGGCTGCAACCGCACCGCGTCCACGAGCCGCGCCGTCTTGATACCGCGCTCTTTCGCACCGAACCAACGCTGGATACCTAAGAATTCGGGCAACGCCGCCTCTAACTGACGCCGCGCCTTGCCCTGCACCATCGTGTCGATGAGCAGCGTTTCTAAGCCGCCGGAGACCTTGATCGTAGGAAGGGTACGCTCGAGCTTCTCCTCCACCTCAGTAAGCTCAGGCAGAACAGCGTCAACCTCTTCTTCGCTGCGCAGAACAAACCAGTAGAAGCCGTGCGGTCCGAGCGCCAGCGGATACTCCTCCTCACCGATCTGCGGAAAGGGCATCTGCGAGAAGAGTTCGACAGGATAGTGACCTGCAAATTCTCCTAAGGGCAGCGTCGCCGCTTGCGCGAAGCGCGAGAGGTTGGCAACCACTAAAACGGTCTCGCCCTCATACTGACGAGTAAAGGCAAAGACCCGCTGATTTTCAACCTCTAAGACCTCTTGGTCGCCGCGTCCGAAGGTCTTAGCGTGTTGATGACGAACGCCCAAGATGCGCCGCGTGAAGTTATAGAGCGAGTGTGCACTCTTCTGCGACTCCTCGACGTTCACGAACTGGTAGCCGTAGCCGCCTTCGTTGATGGGGGGCAAGAAGAGCTGGTGAAAGGGCGCTTTGGAAAAGCCCGCGTTGCGATCCGGGCTCCACTGCATCGGCGTGCGCACCCCGTTACGGTCTCCTAAGAAAACGTTATCGCCCATGCCGATTTCGTCGCCGTAGTAGAGAATCGGGCTACCCTTGAGCGACAAAACGAGCGCGTTCATCAGCTCGATGCGGCGGCGCTCGTTGCCTAGTAGCGGCGCTAAACGGCGGCGGATTCCCACATTGATGCGGAACTGCCGGTCCATCCCATACTCGTTATACATGTAGTCGCGCTCTTCGTCCGTGACCATTTCTAGAGTAAGCTCGTCGTGGTTGCGCAAAAAGAGCGCCCACTGCGCGTCCTCGGGGATGTCTTCGGTGAGGTTGAGCATCTCCACAATCGGCTGGCGGTTCTCGCGGCGGAGCGCCAGGTACATTCTAGGCATCAGCGGAAAATTAAAGGCCATTTGCACGCCTTCGCCCTCATCACCGAAATAGGGCAGCGTGTCCTCGGGCCACTGGTTCGCCTCCGCTAAGAGGATGCGCCCCGGACCATAACGCTCTTCGATGACTTTGCGCAACCGCTTGATGGCGTCCAAGGTTTCGGGCAGGTTCTCACCCGAGGTACCTTCGCGTTCGTAGAGATACGGCACGGCGTCTAAACGCAGCCCGTCCACGCCCATGTCGAGCCAGTAAAACATCGCCTCGTGGAGCGCCTTTTCGACTTCGGGGTTGTCCCAGTTGAGGTCAGGCTGGTGGCTGAAAAAACGGTGCCAATAGTACGCGCCCGCGACGGGGTCCCAGGTCCAGTTGGAGTGCTCGGTATCGGTAAAGATGATGCGCACGTCCTTATACTTCTCGGACGTTTCGCTCCAGACGTACCAGTCGCGCTTAGGCGAGTTCGGCTGCCGCGCCTCCTGGAACCAGGGGTGTTGGTCCGAGGTGTGATTCAAGACAAGCTCGGTGATGACGCGCATCCCGCGCTCATGGGCTTCGTCTAAGAAGCGCTTGAAATCGTCTAAATTACCGTGGACAGGCAAAATCCCTTTGTAGTCCGCGATGTCGTAACCGTCGTCGCGCAAGGGGGAGTCGTAGAAAGGCAAGAGCCACAGAGTATTAACGCCCAACTCCTCTAAGTAGGGGAGCTTCTGCCGCAAGCCCTCGAAGTCGCCGTAGCCGTCGCCACTCGAGTCGTAAAAGGACCGCACGTGCAACTCGTAGACCACCGCGTCCTTGTACCATAAGGGGTCGTGCTCGAGCTTGCTCGTCTTCGTTTTTGGTTGCACTACCGTTTGGGAGTCCATCATCACCTCTTCTACTTGTACTCTCTGTAAAGGATTCCTTCTAAATCATCTAAATACATTTTAGTGCGTTCGTATAGTTTGCACTTTTCTCAGCATTGGGGGAATATTGAGCAATACGCACAACTGCTTAACATACAACACGACACAACCAAATGCGCCCTTCACCTTATCGGGAAAGGCGCACGTACCAATGTGGATTTTCTTACGCTATACCGCACCGTCCGCAAAGTATCAATACCTTCTTACTGATGTCACCCCGAGCCCTTTACAGGATAGACTCCGCGAGGGGTCTCGTCTCGCAATCTCCGTGGGAGGAGAAGGCAATAGCAGAGGTTCTTTCACGGAGTCTATCCTATGGTTTACCGTAGGGCTGTCGCTCCGTTCAGAATGACAGGGTTCAGTATATAGTCAACAGTGCAACAACCCCTACACACTCTGCTGCGCCATGTACGAGTCAAAACTCTGCTCGCGGCGCTCCGGCGTGATTTTAAGGATGTGCGCTGGGAAGTAATGCGGGTCTAAACGGATGAAGTTTCTGGGGCCTTCCCAGGTGTAGCGCTCACCGATGATGAGGTCCTCTAAGTGATACGCCTCATTATCCGAAAGCCCTAACGCCCCCATATCGAGGTGAACAAAGCCCGTCTGCGCGTGGTTCGCGTCGAAGTTGATGACGACTAAAATGCGGTTGTCGCCGTCCTGCTTCGAAAAGGCTAGAAGTTGGTCGTTGTCCACGTAATGAAACTTCAAAGAGCGGTTGTTATGGAGCGCCGGATTCTCATAGCGAATCTCGTTGATGCGAGTCATCAGCGGTTTGAGCGAGGCGGGGTCGTCCAGGTTCCAGTCGCGGATTTCGTACTTCTCGCTACCCAAGTATTCCTCGCGGGCGGGATGCGGCTCGTTCTCCATGAGTTCAAAGACCGGACCGTAAATCCCATAAGAACTCGACATCGTCGCCGCCATCACGAGCCGCGCTTGGAAGACGGGGCGCGTGCGCAAGTAGGGCGGGAGGATATCGGGCGTGTTGGGCCAGAACGAGGGGCGGTAAAAGTCCACGACTTCGCTCTGGAAGAGTTCGCCTAAGTACTGCTCGAAGTCACGCTTGTTGTAGCGCCAGGTGAAGTACGTGTAAGACTGGCTAAAGCCGAGTTTGGCAAGCGCGTACATCTGATGGGGGCGCGTGAAGGCTTCCGCTAAAAAGATGAGGTCGGGGTATTTCTCCCGTAAGGTGCTAAAGCACCACTCCCAGAAGGGCAGCGCTTTGGTGTGGGGGTTATCCACCCGGAAGGTGCGCACGCCGCGCTCCGCCCAGAACTCGACGACGCTGCGCAGCTCGAGCCACAATCCCTTCCATTCCTCACACTCGAAGTCCACGTTGTAAATATCCTGATACTTCTTAGGCGGGTTCTCCGCGTAGCGAATTGAACCGTCGGGGCGTTGGCGGAACCACTCGGGGTGCTCTTTGACGTAAGGGTGGTCGGGCGAGCACTGGTAGGCGAGGTCTAAAGCGACCTCTAAATCTAGCGCCTTCGCCCGCTTCATAAAGCGCTCGAACGCTTTCATGCCGCCCAGCATCGGCTCGACGGTTTTGTGCCCGCCGTCTTCATTGCCAATCGCCCAGGGGCTCCCTACGTCGTCGGGTCCCGCTTCCGGTGTGTTGTTCTTACCCTTGCGGTGGCTTTTGCCAATAGGATAAATCGGCGGCAAGTAGACGATATCGAACTGCATCTCTTTGACATAGTCGAGCATCTCCGCCGCGTCGTCTAAGGTGCCGTGTTCGCCTGGTCTGCCCACCGAACGCGGGAAGAACTCGTACCACGCGCTGAACTGCGCCAACTTGCGCTCGACGTGAACCTCTAAGGTACGCCCGTTTTCAGCTCCCTCGCGGGGGTCGTACTTCGCCGCAAGTTCTTTAACCTCTCCTTGCAACGCCGCGTCAGCATCGCCCGATTCAAACACTTTGATATACGACTTGAGACGCTTCTTATCCTCACCTTTAGCTTTTTTGGCGCACTTCTCTAACAACGATGCGCCGTCTTTAAGCTCGCTCTCTATTTCCCACTCGGGGCTGCCCCCTTCGACGCGGCGGCGGAAGAGTGCTAACCACGTGCCGAACTCGTCCACCCACGCCCGCACGCGGTAGGTCCACATGCCAGGGTCGCCCACGTGAAAGGTGCCCGTGTACGTATCGTTTCCTTCGAAGCTCATGCGGACGGTCTCTTCTTGTCCACCTTGAGGACCATAGACGAGTTCCGCGCCCATCACGTCGTGACCGTCGCCGACGAGGTTCGAAGTTACGGTGACAGCTTCGCCTATGGTGCGTTTAATGGGAAAGCGTCCGCCGTCAATCTCGGGGTCGACGCGGAGAATCACGGCGCGGGACCACTTCTTAGGCAGCTTTTCGGGTAAATCCGACTTCTCTGATTTGTTTGTTTTGGTTCTCGTCTTCGTCATAGTCATGCGTCACTATAAACATATTGCGTCAGGGGAAGAAAAGGGGGTGGTGCGAAAACTCGGGGTAGCGAGGTTGCGCTGTGGAGAACTTAACAAACTGAGCGCTGGAAATAAAGTGAAACACTCGGGCTCGAACCTGAGTCGCTCGGACAATGCCCACGCGCCGCCGCCCGGCCAGGTATGGTTAGGCAGCGTGGAGAACCTTTACGAACCGTCGCTTCAAACCATACCTAAACAAATTGCCGCAGATATCATCAATAACGTGGGCCAAGAGGACAGCTTTATCCACCGAGAGTATTGCGACTAAATGATACCTGCCAGGGAGACCTATGTCTGACGATACCTTAGCCTGGATGAACGAACTGACCGCCGAGATGGAAGAGCGCCGCAAGCGCGTGGAGCGGGGCGGCGGCGAGAAGCGCATCGAGAAACAGCATGAGCAGGGCAAGCTGACCGCTAGGGAGCGCATTCACACGCTTTTAGATAAAGACACCTTCGTCGAACTAGGCGTCTTCGTCGAGCACTTGGGCGGTGAGATTATGAGAGATATAGACGCGCCCGGCGAGGGCGTCGTGACGGGCTACGGCAAGGTGGACGGGCGCACCGTGTTCGTCTTCAGTCAAGATTTTACGGTCTTAGGCGGCTCATTGGGCAAGATGCACGCGCAGAAGATCGCGAAAGTCATGGATTTGGCGGTAAAAACGGGTGCGCCGATCGTCGGGCTCAACGATTCAGCGGGCGCGCGAATTCAAGAAGGGGTAGACTCCCTCTCGGGTTACGGCGAGGTTTTCTACCGCAACGCCATCTATTCGGGCGTCGTGCCGCAGATTAGCGCGATTCTAGGACCGTGCGCGGGCGGCGCGGTCTACAGCCCTGCGCTGACCGACTTCGTGCTGATGGCAAAGGGCTCGTCGTACATGTTTATCACCGGACCGGAAGTGATTAAATCCGTCACGAAAGAGAACGTCACCTTCGAGGGCTTAGGCGGCGCGGACGTGCACAACCGCAAGTCGGGCGTGGCGCATTTCGAAGCGGCGGACGACGAGGGCGTGCTAGCGACGATTCGCGACCTCCTCTCGTTTTTGCCGCAGTCCGCTAAGGAACGTGTGCCGCTCCAGCACACCGACGACCCCATAGGGCGCGAGACGCCCGAAGTCTTGTCCATCGTCCACCCCGATCAGCGCCGTCCCTACCCGATGACGGAAGTGATCAAGGCGGTCGTAGACGACAAACACTTTCTGGAGGTGCAGCCCGAATTTGCCAAGAATATCGTCTGCGGCTTCGCGCGGCTCGGCGGGCAGTCGGTGGGCATCGTGGCGAATAATCCACGTCATATGGCAGGGACTTTGAATATCGACGCCTCGGACAAAGCGAGTCGCTTTATCCGCACCTGTGACTGCTTCAACGTCCCGATTCTGACCTTTGTAGACGTGACGGGCTTTCTGCCGGGCGTCGCCCAAGAGCATGCGGGCATCATCCGGCACGGCGCGAAGATGCTCTACGCCTACGCCGAGGCGACGGTTCCCAAAATCACGCTCATCGTACGTAAGAGCTACGGCGGCGCGTACTTGGCGATGAACTCCAGGGACATGGGCGCGGACGTGGTACTCGCTTGGCCCACCTCTGCGGTCGCCGTAATGGGCGCAGAAGGCGCGGCGAACATCATCTACCGCCGCGAGATTACAGGCTCGAAGCAGCCCGAAGCCACTAGAGCCGCCCGCATTGACGAATACAAAAAGCGCTTTGATAACCCGTACTGGGCGGCAGGGCGCGGCTACATCGACGATGTCATCGACCCCAAGGATACGCGCCAACAACTTGTGCGGCACTTGCGGATGTTAGAAGGCAAAGTGGAAGAGCGTCCCTTTAAGAAGCACGGAAATATCCCGCTCTAAACGAGTTAAGGGAAGAAAAATACTTTATGAAAACACCGGGGCCCTTCTTTCCATCATAAAGATTTGGAAGTTGCTAGTAGCTGTCAAAATATGACTATACTTTTGGTATTACATCAGGAGACAGGAGGAGTGATGACCATACATAGCAAAGACCAAGTCGCCGCGAAACTAGAGGGGCTCTTGCACCTAGACACTCAGGGCTTTTCGCTCGGTATCGACCTAAGCGTCGCCGAGGTGCACCGCTTAACAGGTGGCGGCAAGCTCGACTTTGGCGGCAGCGAATTCGAGGCGGCGAAGAGCGACGCGCTATCGCCGGAGAAAGCCGACCCCGAGGACGATTACGGCTGGTGGCATCTGAACGCGGGGACTTATCTGATACGCTATAACGAGCGCTTGACTCTGGAGGAGGGCGAATTAGCGCTCGTTACGCCCCACCCACGCTTGCTCCAAGCGGGCGCGTCACATGGAGCGTTCAGCGCCGTAGGTGAGACGGGGCTCGAGACGCTTCTAAACGTTGCAGAAAGCGGCTGCAGCCTCAAAGAGAACGCTAGGGTATCGCGGGTGGTGGTGTTTGGTCGCTGAGTTTGGGTCTCGAGCACCCATACGTCAGTAGCACATCGCTCTCACACCTCCCGCAAGTCCTCAAATATCTGCCACCCCACCGACGGCGGCGTCGCGCTGAGCTTCTCCTGAAGCGTCTCCGCGAGCCAAGGTACGAGCCGCTGTGGGTCTTCATCCCCCTCGATCTGCTTCAATACCGTGAACTGAAAGATATGCTGCGTCGCGGCGAGCGTTCCGTTGTCAAAGAAGGTGAAGGGCGGGCGCACCTCGTCCCACAAGAGGTGCACGTCGCCTAAGCGCTCAGGGAGGTAGTCGCCCAGTTCAACCTCTTCGCTTTTGGGATACCAGATGTACCCCTGCAAGAGCTTAACCGCGCGTTCCTCTTCGCTCACTTTACGGAGTCAGGTAGCGAAATATCGGGCAAGCGTTCTCTAAACCGCTCTAAAAATCCTTCAAAGCTGTCGAGCAGGATGCCCTGATAGCCTAAGTCATTACACGCCGCGATGTTGTCTTCGTTATCGTCGATAAAAACCGTTTGCTCAGGTTGGTGCTCCAACGCTTCAGTCAACTTGGTGAACGCTCTAGCGTCAGGCTTCCTCACACCGATTTCGTTGGAGAAGACGAAGTGTTGGAAGCGATTCATGCGCGGATCATCACGCACGGTGTCGCAAAGGACGGGGACGTTGTTGGAGAGCATCCCGACGGTGTAGTCCTGCGGGATAGCGTTCAACACGTCGAACATCGCGGAGCGTTCGCGCACTGAGCCCAAGAAGGTTTCACGAAAGGTGTTCTCGTCAATCGCCAGCGCGGTGCCCTCTCTAAACCTCTTGTGAAACTCAGGGAAGTCGAACGCGCCTACTTCGAAGTGCTCCATCAAGGGGTAGTAGGTCTCGGCGATTCTCTCCTCGGACGTTCCGGTGACTTTAGCGAAGTTCGTGACGGCGCTGCTGTCGAAGGTGCCTTGCGTAAAGATACCGCCCCAGTCAAAGGCGATGGCGGTGATGGTGGGTTGAGTTGACATAAGGAGAGGATAACGTACGGAGTGAGACTGTGTGAATCATAGGACGCAGCCGAAATGGGAAAAACTAGGGTAGTGGTTCTAAGTCGAATGTCGCCGTGTGCTCCTTCTGCCGTCTCCATATGATGAACAAGGGGTTGAAACCCCTTGCTTTGACATCAGCGCCATTCCAAACAGAACCACTACTAAACTAGGAAACTTTGCGCGGTCTCCTGCGCTGCGCCGGAGCATTCTCCGCCTGATACCAGCGGAAGAAAATAACAACAAAGGGAATGCCAAAGGCAAACAAGCTACTGACCTTCATCACCGCGCCACCTAAAGCCTGGTCGGCGAGCGGGTCTATCCAAATCCTCGGCGCGGCGGCGTAGGTCGGGTAGAGCACCGAGTCGGCAAAGGTGATTGCGCCGAACGCTAAGACCTGCGCAATCGGCAAGACGAAGAGGTAGACGAGTTGCCCGCCGTAGGGGAGGCGCGGAAGTTCTTTCAAAGGGCTCATGAGGGGCCACCACAAGAGGATGGAGGAGAGCAGGAAGAGGATGTGCTCGAGGTGGTGTAACCCCGCGTTTTGCAGCGCCCCTTCGTAAAAGGGCGGCAGGTGCCAGAGCGAGAAGAAGAGGCTGAACGTCACGAAGGCGACGATAGGTTGCGTGAAGAACTCGGCGGTGGGTCTGACCCATCGGTTCAGCAAGAGGTGCCTGAGCAACCAGTCCGGCGTGCCCCAGATGAGGAGCGGCGGGACGAGGTAGCTCAGCAAGAGGTGCTGAAACATGTGGGCGCTAAAGAGGTACGACTCAGCGAGCGTGTGCAGCGGCGAGCCCTCCGCGAGATAGATGAGGATGAGCGCGCTGTAGAAGAGCGCGGCTTGCTTTTTGGGAAAGTCCGCTCCCGGCGCTAGGCGCGGACGTAGCGGACCCACCGCGAGACCGTACAACAGTCCCGCGGTCAGTAGCGTACCGAGCAGCGCCGGGTCGAGCAGCCAGGGCATGTTACTGAAGGTTTAACCCTTGGCGAATCTCGTAAACGTCCGTTGCACTTAGGCCCTGTCCGCGCAGCGCCTCGACTTCGTCCGGCTGGAGCGGCTGAAAGTTCTGTAGCGCCGACTCGTTGCCCCAAGAGGTTAGCTCGTGATTAATTACAGCGGCGATCTCCTCGTTGCTGAGTTGCCCCCAGGCGGTCATCACGCCATTGTAGCTCTGTCCGTCAATCTGAATTTCGCCCTGTAAACCGTAGAGGAGCACGTTGATGATGTATTCGCGACCACCGTCCACGTTGTAGACCGAAGGCAAGTGTCCGGCAAGCGGTGGGAACGCACCCGCGATACCTTCACCGTTAGCTTGGTGACAACTCGTGCAGTTCGAATAGGCTTGCTCACCGAGTTGCTGCCAGTCAAATGAGGTTTGCGCGGCTTGCGCCTCTTGCCCGCCACCTTGCTGTGCATCTTGACTCCCTTGCGGCTGATCCTGTTGCTGGTTTTGCTGCTGCGGTTGCTGTTGATTCTGCTGGTTCTGTTGGTCTCCTTGTCTAAGGCTACCGTCAGCAGCGAAGGGACTCTCCAAGTTGATGCTGGTGTTGTTTTGGGCGGGCTCCAACAAGATGTTAGGCGCAACAGTTTCGGCGGGCAACTCTGGCGGATTATTGAGCGCCGCGCCATCTACAACCTCACCCGTGCCAGTTTCGCCTTCATAGAGCGTGTCTTGATCTTCGTCGCGGATACCTTGAACCGTATCCGTCTCGGGGCTACCCACGTCATCACTTATTTCGCCCATCACGTCATCTGGACCTTCGCCGCTGCTGTCCTCGTCCGCCATCTCCGACTCAGACTCCCTCGTGTAGTCGAGGTAGCTACCGGGGTCAATGTTGATTTGGCGCACGTCGAGCGTTTTGGGCGGCGGCGTGTTGAAATAGGTGGCGAGGTCTCTTGCCCTGGTCAACGGTTCCGGTCCTTCGGGGACGGTGAGTGCACTGCGCAGTTTATAAATATCAAAGGAGCTGAGTTCGCTGTTCGCATTACGCACCTCGGCGACCTCTTCAGGGGTGAAGAACTGGAAGTTATCCGGCAAAATCGTCTGGTTGCCCCAAGCGTTGACGCTGTAGTTCAAAACTTCTGAAATCTCTTCGTCGCTCAAGTGGTCGTAGGGCGGCATGATGCCGTCGTACTGCTCTCCCCGCGCGACGATCTGACCTTCTAAGCCGTGCAATATGACGTTGATCATGTACTCGCGCCCGCCAAGTTCACCTTCGCCCGTCGCTTGTGCGAGATAGGGCGTGTGACCGATGTGGGGCGGGATCGCGCCCACGACGCCGTGCCCGTTTGCCTGGTGACAGCTAATGCAGTTCTCTTGGTAGACGTGCTCGCCGTCGCCGATGGCCTGCACGAGTTCGGCTTGCTCCTCTTGCGGCGTCTGCGCGTACGAGAGGCTCCGCACGGTAAAGAGCAAGGAGAGCGCCACGAGCGTCCCTACGGCGATGACCATGCCGGAACTGAAAAACCCTGTAAAAATGTTGTCGTCGTCCTTTAGGTGCATGAAAAACATTACCACCAGGACGAACTTAATCACTGAAAGCACGACTAAACTCACGAGGGTGGTGGTGCGGTCTAGGAAGGCAAAGTCGTACTCGATGAGCGCGAATTCGGCGTAGGTAATCGCCGCTAAGATAAGCGCGATGATGACGTAGGTGCGGACGCTCGAGCCGCCCTCATGCCCTTCATGACTATTGGGTTCTTGACTCACTTAGAAACCTTTCAAGCGTGTGGAAGAGTAGGAAATTTTACTTCTATTTTAATCGGGTATTTTAGTCCAAACGAGTTGACGAAGCTATTCAATCTCTAGCCTTTCGCTCTAATCCTTCGCAACGTCAACTCGGGACAACTTAGAGAAACTCGATCAGGTAAACCACCGTAAAGATAACGATCCAGACGATGTCAACGAAGTGCCAGTATAGCCCCGCAATCTCCAAGCTGAGCGCGTCCTTGCTGCTGACAGGGCGGATATACGACGCGACGAGGATGGACAGGAGCCAGAGCACCCCGATCGTAACGTGAATCCCGTGCGTGCCAGTGAGCGTGAAGAAGGTCGTGCCGAAGAGGTTCTGCTGCAACGTCAACCCCTCGTGGACGAAGTGGCGAAACTCGTAAACCTGAAAGCCCAAGAAGATGGAGCCGAACACGCACACACCTAGTGTCCAAAGTCGAAACTTGGGGATGTCGTTTTCGCGCAGGGCGTGCAGCGCCAAAACCATCAAAAACGAACTCATCAAGAGGACGAAGGTGCTGACCGTTGTCAAGGGAATGTCGAACACATCCGTCGGATAGGGTCCCTCTAAACTGCGCCCGTTGTAGACGATGTAGGTGCCGATGAGCGCGCCGAAGAACATGCAGTCCGAGGCTAAGAAAATCCACATCATGAGCTTGCGATCGGCGAGCTTGGTGCTGCGGTATTCGCCGTGTTCGACGTTGGTGGTAGAGGTTTGCGGCGCGGTGGTCATTGCGCGTGGTCCTCTCTCAGCCGACTGATCCCCGTGTCGCGCAGGTCGCTCTCGGTGGGGTGAACGTGATGACCACCGAGCCCCTCGAACGCCCAGGCGTAGGTGCTGAGCGTGACGATGAGCAAGCTGAAGATGCCGAGTACCCAGTTGTGATAGATCGCGCCGAAGCCGCCGATAAAGAGCCCGACGGACATGATGAAGGGATACCAGGACTGCCCAGGGATGTGGATGCCCTCGTCGCTCGGGGGCAGCGTCGTTGCAGCTTCGTCTTCATCGGCGCTTTCAGAAACGTCGTCGCGGCTCTCCAGGAGTTCTGGGTGCTTGGCGAGCCATACCGGGTCGCGGTCCTCCACGACGGGCAATTCGGCGAAGTCGAAATGGGGGGGCGGGGAGGAGATGCTCCACTCGAGCGTCCGAGCGTCCCAGGGGTCGTCGCCCGCTTCTTCGCCGTAGCGGTAGTCACGCAAGAGGCTGTAGAGGAACAGCAAGACGCCCGCGCCGAGAATGAACACACCAGAGGTCGAGATGAGGTTGTAGAAGTTCCAGCCCAAATCCGCGTCGTAGGTCTGGATGCGACGTGGCATCCCCATGAGCCCTAAGAAGTGCTGCGGGAAAAACACGAGGTGAAAGCCACCTACGGTGAGCCCAAAAACCCACTTGCCGATGCCCTCACTAAGCAGCTTTCCGGTCATCTTGGGGAACCAGTAGTAAATCCCTGCGAAGAAGGACAGGAGCGCCCCGCCCCCCATCACGTAGTGGAAGTGCGCCACGACGAAGTACGAGTCTTGCGCCTGCGCGTCGAAAGATGGCACGGCGACCATGATGCCCGTGATGCCGCCCAGCGTGAAGGTGAAAATAAAAGCGATGGCAAAGAGCATCGCGGTGGTAAAGCGAATCTGCCCGAGCCACATCGTCGCAATCCAGTTGAAGACTTTGATGCCGGTGGGCACCGCGATGACGAAGCTCGTAATCGCAAAGGCGGACGCCGCCACCGCGCCAAGCCCCGTAGTGAACATATGGTGGCTCCACACCGCGAAGCCCATGAAGCCGATGAAGATGCCCGCCAAAACCACCATCGGGTAGCCGAACAGCGGCTTGCGCGAGAAGGTCGGGATGACCTCACTGATGACGCCGAACGCGGGCAAGATAACGATGTAGACCTCCGGGTGTCCGAAAACCCAGAAGAGGTGCTGCCACAAAATCGGCATCCCGCCACCCTCGGGGTTGAAAAAGAGCGTGCCGAAACTGCGGTCCATGAAGACCTGCACGAGCGCGATGGTCAGCGGCGGGAAGGCGAAGATGACCAAAAAGGCGGTCACGAGCATCATCCAGGGGAAGAGCGGCATCCGCATCATGGTCATGCCGGGGGCGCGCATGTTGAGAATCGTCACGATGAGGTTCATGGCGGTCACGAGCGTGCCGATACCGCTGATGAGTAGACCCATGAGGTAGAAGTCGATGCCGGTGCCCGGCGTATACGCTGTTTGGGTCATCGGCGCGTAGGCGAACCAGCCTGCGTCGGGTGCGCCGCCTAAGAGAAAGCTCGAGTACAAAATTAGCCCACCCGCTAGATACGCCCAGTAGCCAAACGCATTGAGGCGCGGGAACGCTAAGTCTCGTGCGCCGATCATCAGTGGCACGAAGTAGTTGGCAAACGCTGTACCTAGTGGCATCACCGCCAAGAAGATCATGGTGAGCCCGTGCATGGTGAAGATTTGGTTGTACAAGTCGGGTCCGATAATCTGCTGATTCGGCGCGGCGAGCTGCAAGCGAATCAGAAAGGCTTCGACGCTGCCCAATAGAAAGAAGCCGAACGTCGTGACGAAATAGAGAATCCCTAGACGCTTGTGGTCTACCGTCGTGAGCCAGCTGGCGATACCCGTGTCCGAATCCGGGCGCTTCAAAAGCCCCTTGGTTTCGGGAGATTCTATAGGTCTTTGGGGTTGTCTTACGGCCATCTTATCTCCTCGCTAGGGGCGCTGCTTCGCTGCCTAAGCTCTCTAAATACGCCACAATCGCGGCGATCTGCGTGTCCCGTTCGGGGTCGTCCGCCGCCCACAGGGTCGGCATGTAGTTGCCCGGCTTGATGGCTTGCGGATTCGCCAACCACGCTGCTAGGTTCTCTGGCGTGTTATCCAGCACGCCCGCCGCGATAGTGTGTCTCATGCCGAAATTCGTCAGGTCGGGCGCACCCTGACCCATCGCGTAACCGTCAATAGCGTGACAGTTCGCGCACCCCTTCGTCTTGAAGAGCGCTTCTCCTTCGGCGAAGGGCTGGGCTTGGCTCGAGGCCTGCTGCGTATCTTCGTTAAACGCGGCAACCCATGTATCAAACCCCTGTTCATCGCTGGCGATGACTCGGAAGCGCATGTAGGCGTGCGCGGTCAAGCAGAGTTCGGCGCACTGACCGTAGTACATGCCGGGCTCGTCCGCCTGGAGCCACAGTTGATTGTCTTGGTTTGGAATCAGGTCACGCTTGCCCGCGAGCTTCGGCACCCAGAAGGAGTGGAGCACGTCGCCTGAGTTGAGGTTTAAGACGACGCGCCGCCCCGTAGGGATATGTAACTCGTTCGCGGTGGTAATGCCGAGTTCGGGATATTCGAACTCCCACCACCACTGATAGCCGATGACGTTGACAATGAGGTCGTCGCCGTTGGCGGGGTCTGCTCCGTCGATATGGCTCTGGTTCTGGAAGATAAGGTTGACGGTCGGGACGCCTAAAATAACGAGGACGATAGCGGGCGCGAGCGTCCAGGCGATCTCTAAACTCATGACGCCGTGAACCTGCGGTGGCAGTCCCTCCTGGTCGTCACGGCGGCGGTATTGCCATATCGCGTAGACGAGCGCCGCTGTAACCACGCCGAACACACCCGTCGCGAGCCAGAAGGTGAACTCGAACAGCTCCAACTGACTTCTCGCGACAGGCCCGGCGGTCTCCATGATGGACTGCGGGCTACTGAGTTCGCAGCCGCTTAGAAGCGCCGCGAGCCCTACGAAAAATAGTATAAGTGTGCTCCCTTTGCGGAAGCGCTTGCGTCTCGTTGCCCCGTCTGGCACTAACATTCTAGGCACGTTACCCTCCTCGAGATTGCAGATATCAAAGTCCGTCTCACTCCGTTCGGCTCGCGAAGTTTCTGCGCCTAGCGGGAGCGCGCGACGCAGCGGTGGTCACAGACACCCTCATTATAGTAGAGGACCGCTCAGCACATACAAAAGATAATACCTGCGCCTACGACTTCAGTCATTTTGAAAAACCTTCTCAAAATACAAAGTTCTACCCAATGTATCACATGCAACAGGAGGTGGGGTTTACACTAGGAGGGATGGAAGACACGCTCGCCAGAGGTGCATATCAAATTTTTCTCTACGCGCTGCTCTATATCGGCATCGCCGCGTTGGGGGCCTTCGTCGGCTACATCGCGTCGTTTCTCTATCACGGCGGCGAGGAGCCGCCGGAGGAGTTAGAGGAGGCAGAGGACACAAGCAGAGACGAGAGTTACAAGTCGCCTCGGTAGCTCACCGCTTCGGCGAGGTGGGCTTCGCTCACACTCTCGGCTTGCGCTAGGTCCGCTACGGTTCGCGCCACGCGCAAGAGCCTGTCATAACCGCGCCCGGAGAGCGAAAGCTGCCGGATGACGCTCTTGGCAAAGGCTTCCGGTCCATCTTTGAGCGCCGTATGCCTTCGTAACGCCTGACCACTCAACTCCGCGTTCGGCACGCCTTGACGTTCGAGTGCGAGCGTTCGCGCTGCCAAGACGCGCGAGCGCACCCCTTCGCTCGGCTCACCGGGCGAGGCGTGCAAGAGGTCGTCGGCGCTAAGGCGCGGCACCTGGATGCGCAAGTCGAGCCTGTCCAGAAGCGGTCCGCTGATGCGTTCGCGGTAGCGGCTCCGCATGACGGGCGTGCAGGAGCATTCTTTGCCCGTATCGCCGTAGTGACCGCATGGACACGGATTCTGTGAGGCGACGAGGGTAAAGCGCGCGGGAAAGGTCAGCGCGGCCCTCGCGCGGCTGATCGTCACGACGCCGTCCTCCATCGGTTGGCGCAAGACCTCCAAGGCTTGGCGGCTAAACTCGGGAAACTCGTCTAAAAAGAGGACGCCCCGGTGCGCCAAACTGACCTCGCCGGGTCGCGGGATGTTGCCGCCGCCAATCAGTCCGGCGTCCGAAATCGTATGATGCGGCGCGCGGAAGACGGGGTTGGTCAAAAGCCCGCGCTCTTTGAGCGTCCCCGCTGTCGAATGGATGCGCGTCACCTCGATGGCTTCGTCCCTCGTCAGAGCGGGCAAGATACCCGGCAGACGCCGCGCCAACATCGTCTTGCCCGAGCCGGGCGGACCACTCATCAGGAGGTTGTGCGCGCCCGCCGCTGAAATCTCTAGGGCGCGTTTAGCAGCAGCTTGACCTTTGATATCGTACAAATCCAGGTGCTGCTCGCTGCTGCTGACCTCTTTTGGGGTGGTTGGCTCGAGCAAATTCCGCCCCTGAAAAAACTCGACGGCTTCCAGCAAGGTTTTAGGCGCGTAGACTTCGACATCACTCACAACAGCGGCTTCGGCGGCGTTCTCGGGCGGAACGATAGCCCGCTCCAAGCCCGCTTGCGCCGCGTAGAGGCTGATATTGATGGCTCCCTTGAGCGGGCGAATCGCGCCGTCTAAAGCGAGTTCGCCGCTGATAACGGTGCTCTCTAACCGCTCCTGCGGGATGACCCCTTGCGCCGCTAAAACGGCGAGCGCGATGGGCAAATCGAAGGCTGGACCCTCTTTGCGCACGTCGGCTGGGGCTAAGTTGATGACAATTCGGCTGGACGGAAAGGGCAACCCCGCGTTGCGAATCGCCGAGCGCACCCGCTCGCGCGACTCCTGCACAGCGGCGTCGGGCAAGCCCACCACCATCACGCAGGGCAGACCGCCCGAGATATCCACCTCGATCTGCACTTCGAAAGCGTCTACACCTAGAACGGCGGCGGAGATGACCTTGGCTAGCATCCCGCTATCATAAGGAGTGCAAGGGCGTCTAAGAGGTGCAAATGTCGCTCGAGACAACAGGGCACTCGAACGGTTAGGAAAGATTTCACAGCGGCTAAAAAACCTCATAAGCGGTTTGTAAAGAGAGTGCTACCGTGAGCGAAATGTCCTCTGGAGGTACGCCCTTGAACGCTAAAAAACTCATTCAACCTTTGACCGCTTTGACCGTCGCCGCCGCGCTAAGTGGCTGCGGCCTCATCTCCAACGTCATCGGTGAGCAAACCATCAATGACCCTTTTAATATCGACAACCAAAAGGTCGACATCATGCTAAGCGCAGAGGGCTCCGCCGCAAATTTAGCGGTTCAGGCAGTAGGCCAAGAGGGAACGACCTTCACCTTTCCCGACGAAGACTTTAGCTTGCGCGGTTTCGGCGGCGACTACATCAAGTCGGAAGTCGGTTTGGAGCCTACAGTAACCGTGTCCAAACCTGTAGCGGGAACGTATCCTGAAACGTTCACCGTGACGGACATGACGGCGACGCTTACCCTGTCCGACGAGGGCGGCGAAGACGGCGCGACACGAACCGTGACGGCGGCGAGTACGCTGGGCGGCGACTTGATTTTCAACAAGCGCGAGACCTGCACCGATACAGACTTGTCGTGCGGCTACACCTATGACGAGACGAGCGGCGTGACGTTAGCGAATGCGCTCTTACTACAACTAGGCGTCGATCCTGACACGAATGACGACCTCAGAGAAGCGATCAAGATCATTCAATTCGCCGACGAGAATTCAGACAATACCGCGACGGTCACTTTTGAAATGACGACGGGCAGCACCCCCGACCTAGCTGGCTCTACCATCACGCTCACGCTTAAAGAGGGCAAAAGCGTCGTTAAGCTTTGAGACGGAATTGCATAGCTTACTTATCCTTACTGAGAGCGTTGGAGCTTACCATCACAGATGGGCATGACTTTAGTTTTGCAAACAAAGTCATGCAACCTCGTATAAGACGAAGGCAAAGAAAGAGGCGGACCGCAACAGTCCGCCTCTTTCTTTTGGGCTTCTTACTCCGTATAGAGGTAAACTCCGTACGTCCCCGGTCCTACGTGCGAGGCGATGACCGCGCCGATCTCATAGGTGCCCGCATTACGGAACTCGAGCCCGCTCGCCTCTAACTGCTTTTGCAACTCACCCGCCGCCTCCGGGTCTTGGATGTGCAGAAAGTAAACCACCGGCGTGCCGCCCTCTTTGCTCGCGTACGCCTGCGTCTGCGAGACGATTTCCGAGCGTGCTTTTTTCTCGCCGCGCACGCGCCCAACAGGTTCGACGCGGCCCTCGACGAGCCCCAAGATGGGTTTGATTTTGAGGAGTCCGCCCAAAAGCGCCTGCGCGCCGCCGATGCGCCCGTTTTTTTGCAAGAAGTCCAGGCTACCTACCGTAAAGCGCAAGAGGCTCTGGTCGCGCATCCGCTCCATCTCGCGCATGATGGCGTCTCTATCTTGCCCTTCATCACGCATCTTCACCGCCCGCTGAACGAGCATGGCGATGCCGACGCTCGCCGCCTGCGAGTCGAAGACGTGAACGTTTACATCTACGCTCTCCTTTGCGACGTTCGCCGACTGATACGTTCCGGACAGTTCGGACGAAATCGTAATGCAAAGAATCTCGTCCGCGCCGTTTCGGACCGCTTCCTGATAGGCGTTCGTGAAGTCTTGGGGCGAAGGTTGGCTCGTCGTGGGCATGTCCGCGCCCCCTTGGACGCCCTCGGCAATCTCTTTAGGTCCTATCTCGAGCCAATCCTTGAAGACTTCTCCCCTAAAGTTAACGTAGAGCGGCACGCGCGCCACGCCCAAGGTTTTGAGTTTCTCGGCGGGCAAGTCGCAGGTCGAATCGGTGATAATCGCGAGGTTCATAGCTCTCCTAAGGTCTCAAGTAGCATTTTTGAATCGTTGCTCAACTATACAATAAGTCGTGTGCAACTCTGCGCACGGTGGCGAAGGTGGGTGCTACTAACAGCCTCGAGCGCTCATGAGTGGAGCGCTTCATCAACCCTTTACCATGAATTTCATATGAGATTTCACCGCGGCGCGCCGGGCGCACCTGCTATAGTGAACGCCGATGTCAGCGTCCACCCAAGAGCTTTTTATCGCCATGTCCACCGCCCCGCGCGGCGAGGCGCTCGCACCTATCGCCCGCACACTCGGGCTGCAGAGCCGCGTCCTGAGTGACGTCGAGGGGCTGCTCTACCATACGCGCGGGGACGTCCCCGCCGCGATCGTGTTGGGCGACGCGCTCGTTAGGAGCGTGCCGCAACTCGACCTCATCTCGCTCTTGCGCCGCAGAAAGCCGCTCGCCAACGTGCCGCTCATCTGCTTAGGCGACGAGGGCGACGTAGAGAGCGGCGCGCGCCACGCCGCCGCGCTGCAGTCGGGCGCGGACCTCTACCTTTCCGCGGACGCGCCCGCCGACCTCTTGCGCGCCTATCTGAAGCGCTACTTGGACAAGGCGCAAGCGGACGCGGGGCTGCGCGAGACCTTGGCGCGGCTACGCGGGTTCGAGGACGCCTTTAAGGAAGCCGAGCGCGTCAAGGACGACCTCACCCACATGCTCGTCCACGACCTCAAGAGCCCGATCGCCAGCGTGATGGGACTTTTGGACCACACCATCGACATCATGCACGCCGCGGACGACGAGCAGGGCGTCGTCGAGCTGCTGAGCTTGGCGCGCGGCGAGTCGCAGCACCTCCTCAACCTAGCCGCCAACATCCTCGACGTGCGCCGCATGAAAGAGGGTCACATGCCCTACGACCCCGCTTGGATAGAGAACTTGACGGGGCTCGTCGAGACGGCGTTAGGTGACGCCAGAAGCGCCCACGAGGAGCGGCATTTCAGCGTGCTGGTAAGACCCGAGGCGGAGCGGATTTTCGCGGACAAGGGTCTTTTGCGCCGCGTGCTCGCCAACCTCTTCGCTAACGCGGTCAAGCACACGCGGCGCGGCGGGCACGTGGACTTTCGCGCCTGGAAAGAGGACGAGCACGTCGTCCTCTCCGTGCGCGACGACGGCGAAGGCATTCCCGAAGCGGACCACAAGCGCATCTTCAACGCTTTCGAGCAGTCGCGCCACACGGTGCACGACCGCTTCGACACAGGCATGGGTCTGACCTTCTGCAAGCTCGCCGTAGAAAAACACGGCGGCGAGATTTGGGTCGACTCTAAAGTGGGGCGGGGCAGCACGTTCTATTTCAGCGTGCCCGCCCACGCAAAGGAACTTCTCACCGACGGTGTCGTCCTCGCGCAAGATTAAAGATAAGCTGACGCCAGGGTGGGGGCTCGAGCACCCCCTCTGGACAAACGGCTACGCCTGCACCGCCGGCGTGGACGAAGCCGGGCGCGGCGCGCTGGCTGGACCCGTCGTCGCCGCCGCCGCCATTCTCCCTTTCGCCGGGTACCCTTTCGACGACTCCAAAGCGCTCAGCGCCGCAACCCGTGAAACCTTAGCCGAAGAGGTCAAGGCTAGGGCGCTAGCGTGGGCGGTTGGTCAGGCGAGCGCCGAAGAGGTGGACGCGGTGAACGTTTTGCGCGCCACGCACCTCGCCGCGCAAAGGGCGCTTCACGCGCTCCGTCTCAACGTTGACGCGTTGGTAACGGACTTTCTGAAGCTAGACTTTCCCGGTCCCGTCGTCGCCGCGGTCAAAGGAGACGCGCAGAGCTACCAGGTCGCGGCGGCGAGCATCTTAGCGAAAACGACCAGAGACCGCCTGATGGTCCACGCGCACGCCCGCTATCCCGCTTACGGTTTCGCCAAGCACAAAGGTTACGGCTCCGCGCAGCATCTGGCGGCGCTGTCCGAACACGGTCTCTGCCCTCTTCACCGGAAGAGCTTTCGCCCCGTCGCGCAGCGGGCGGCGCAGGGCACGCTCTTTACCTGAACGCGGGAGGAGCGCTTAGAGAACAAACAGCAGTTCCAAGGCATACTGAGACAGGACGCCGCTTACGGAAGTTTTGGCAACGCCAAAGGTCTCAGCGAAGCTAGCGGGATTTCACCACCGAATGTGCGTGCTAGTTAGGCACTTTTCGCAAAGCGAAACGTTGCTTTATATAGTGAGAGTGTTGCTTCCAGTCAAGCTGGACGAACGGTCGCATCGCTTCGCGCACTCAAACCAGATGATACCTGCTAAAAAATGTGAAGTCTCTTTGTGGATAAAATTGGTACGCTATAGGTCTTAGGTGAGCCAACTCACCCAGGGAAAAGAGATAACGGGAGGAAAGGATGCCCGAGACGATAGGGGTCCGCTTCGACAACGGACCTAAACTTCACTACATGGAGCCGCCTAGAGAGGTGCCCGAGGTCGGCGCGCGCTGCGTCGTTAACACGCGGCGCGGTTTAGAGGTCGCGCTCGTGCGCACCTCGCCGCGAGGGGACGCCAAGCCGAGCGGTAAGGTCGTGCGCGTGGCGCACCCCAAAGACCTCGAGACCTACAGAGCCTTAGAAGCCAAAGCCGACGACCTCAAGTGGCTCTTAAAAGCGCGTGCGAGAGAGCGCAGCGAAAAGATGAAGGTCATCCGCTTGGAATTCACCCTGGACGAAGCCCTTCTAGTCGTCACCTACAGCGCTGAAGGCTCCGTTTCGCTGCGCGCCTTGGCGCAAGAGCTTATGGGCTACACGGACGCCCGCATCGAATTCGACAACGTCGGACCGCGTGACCAAGCCCGCATTCTGGGCACGCTCGGCGCGTGCGGCGGCGGCTCGTGCTCGTCCACCTGGCTACAAGGCTTTAACGCCGTCTCGATTCGCATGGCGCGCGACCAGCAGCTTCCCCTCAACCCCGAGAAGATCAGCGGTCCCTGCGGACGCCTCATGTGCTGCTTGCAGTACGAGCACGACATGTATAAAGAGTTGCTCAAAGGACTGCCGAAAAAGGGCAGCAAGGCGTGTCACGAGGAGAGCGGCGCGTGCGGGCGCGTGGTGAAGCTCAACCCCTTAAAGCAAAGCGTCGAGATGAAGCTCGACGAGGGCGGTTTCGAGGAGTACCCGGCGGAAGAGGTCGTGAGGATCAAAGGCGGGCAGAAGGGGCAAAAGTCGGGGGGGAAACGAGGGGGCGACTAGGTGGACGGAACGGAGAATGAAAGCGTCTGTTTCTCCATTCTGGTATTACTCGAGCCCCTGCACGCCGCTCAAATCAAAAGGCACATACACGACCGCCGTCGCAATCTGGCGCTGCGAGTCCGGCGGGCGGTTGATGACCTCGCCCGCCGCGACGAGCGTGCTGCTGCTGCCACTGTCCATCTGCAGGGCGCGCTCCGCGCCGAGCGAGAGAAAGAGCGGGACCAGCTCGCGAGCGCTCATGTTCGTCGCGGTGACGAACAAAACCGTGCCGTCCTCCTTCAAGCCGATGGCGGCGCGACTGGCGGGGCGGTTCACGTTGCTTAGAGGGCTCGCGCTGAACGCCTCTAGCCCCGGCTCATACGCCGCTCGTCCGTCTGCGACCAGGAGCGGTCCCGCCTCGACCGCGTACGCCACGAAGTTGAACGCCGAAGGGGTGAGGTCCGCTGTGACGCTCACACGGTCCCCCGCGTCTACGAGCGCCAACTCGCGCAAGTCCGGCGCGTAGGCGATGACCATGCCGCCGCTCGGCACGCGCCTCGGTCCGACCTTGTTCATCAGCACGCGCCCCCGCTGGACCACGAGAGCGCCTTGCCTCGGACTGCCCACCTCTCGCCCCGCAGCCGTATAGATTTGGATGTCGGTCCGGCTCGAGTCGAACCTCTTCGCCCGTCCGTTGATGCTAAGCTCCACCGTCGCCTGAATCCGGTCGATCACCGGGTCGCCGAAGCCAAAGCCGATGCTCGCGCGGTTTCTGGTCGGCAGCGAGAGCAGCGTGTCGTCGATTTCTAGTAGACCAATCGTACGCAGGTCATCCGTGTCGAAATAGCTCGCGTTAATCGCGGCGAGACCGCCGTCCGACAGTTCAGAAAGCGTCCGCGGTACGAACGACTCGCCGACAACGCGAAACTCACCGTAACCCGGCGCGATTTCGATAATGTCCACGCGGCTTTCGCCGAGCAGGACCGGATACGTCATGCGCCGTTGGGTAACAGCGGGATGTAAGACGCGCGGCTCCTCTAGCGGCGGCGCAGTCCACGCCCCTTCAGCCGCTTCGTTATCTCGAGCATCAAGCTCGGCTTCGCTCTGCTCGCTAGGGCTAACCGGCGCGTCGGCACCTGTTTGTTCATCGGAATCGAAATTACGAGGTTCGTCAGCCTCTGCGGA
The DNA here is from genome assembly GCA_965213925.1 of Trueperaceae bacterium. GTDB lineage: Bacteria > Deinococcota > Deinococci > Deinococcales > Trueperaceae > CBDBZX01. The sequence goes on along the minus strand of OZ243927.1, from coordinate 956,245 downwards.
GGGTTCTTCTGTAAAGGTATCCGGTATTTCGCTCTGAAACGTGGAGATTGGCGGCTGTTCAATCTCCAGGTCTATAACGAGCCGCGTCGGGTTCTCGAGCGCGAACACCCGGTAGCGAAACGCCGCGCCATCCTCGCCCGAACGGTCCTCGCCGCCCAAGTTGAGCTTCGTCATGATAGAGGTGGTATTCAGCTCCAACGCTAGCCTATATACCTCTTCGGGCAATCCTAGCGGGAGTAAGACGCGCGGCAGAATAAGCTCGAGCCTCTCCCCTGCTCGAACTTCACCCTCTTCTTCTAGCCTCTCCAAACCTCTCGCATCCTCGAGTTCGCTAAAATCCAACACGAGCCGGACGTTCTGCACGTCCTCTCGCCCAAACCGCGACGTGGTGATGCTCGCCTCCGAGCCTGCGCTCCGCTTGCTGAAACGCACCTCCGTGAGTTTCGGCAGGTCCACGCCGAAGTACGCTAAAACCGAAGCGTCCACAAAGACCTCATCGCCGACAACGCGCGGGGCGGTGTTTAAGGAAGGCTCGAGCCACCCTACCCCCTGCACGTACCGCGCCCGCTTCCCGTCATAGCGGAGCGTCAGCGTCTCGTCTGAGCGCTCTAACTGCACATAAGGGAGTTCGTAGAGCGACCCATTTTGGGCAAAGACATAACCTGAACACAGGAGTAAAAACAAAAAGGTCAAGCGAAAAACGTTCACAGATTCTAGTCTATGACGCGCGTTGTGCGGATTTGTGAGTTAATTTTCACACACCATTTACCGTTCAAGGTGGAGCCGAGACCTTGTTAAAGGTAACACCGAGCGGCACCTTCAATCGGCAAGCTCGATCCTGAAAGCGTTCGAGCTGAGAGAGCCGGGCGCGCACGCATCACTCTCAGCGCAAGCGAGCGTTTCGTAAACGAGCCTGAATAGCCCTTCGGTCTCTCCGATGGGTTCTCCGTCGCTACTGTAGGCGTTGGGAGCTTCGAGTCGGTACGTTTCGGTGTAGCTTTGCCCCGGCTCTACCGCGATGCTCTCATCATGCCCTACACAGCCCCAAGCCGGATTCCAGGCGCTCTCCCCGGCGTCTTCGTCCGCCAACACAACACCGTAGATAGGGCTCGTGTCATCTGGAAAGCAGAGGTTTAAGTAGATCGTTTCAGCCGTCGTGTTATCGAGGGTCGCGGTCAGAGAGAAGCTGTAAGAGGAACCTATAGAGGGCTCGGCGAGATAACGAGTCTGGTCGGTTTGCAAAACAAATTCGAGGTTTTCGCTCGGCGCTTCATCGGGATTCGCGGAGCAAGCGCAGAGGATGAGTAGAACGCTCAGCAGGCAGAACCGTTGCAGTTTCATAAGACAGTTTAGCAAAGCTCGAGATAGAGGGTTTCCAGCCACCGCGTAATTCTTAACGTGGTTTCTCTTAAAGCGAGTGCAGCGCCGCTAAAAAGTCGCTCGGGTTGACCCGTGCGCCCAAAATCTGCTCTAACCCCAGCGCAATCTGATACGCCTGCACGTCGCGGTAGCCTAAAGTCATCGCGCCTAAACTCGCAGCTTGCTGGCGCAGCGGGCTCATGGCTTCTCTGGAGAAGTCCACGACGCTCAGGTGAGGTCCGAGAACATTCGCAGGAACGTCGGCGCTCTCGTCTATGCGAATCAAGAGGTCCGCGCGGCTCAGATAGGCGTGGGCTAAGGGGTCGCGGTACGCCCGCGCGGTGATTTGGGTGCTGGCGGCGTAAGCGTACTGCGAGGTCAGCTCGGCGGCGGGGCGGTTGGTGGCTAAGACGGTGAGGTGAGCGGCTCCTAAGCTCGAGAGTTCCAAACACGTCGTCCGTGCGGGCGCGCCCTCTCCCAAGAGCACGACGTTCGCCCCCCGTGCGCTCCACCCTCTATTTTGCAAAGCCGCGCCGACCGACCGCCCGAGGTTATATTCGGCTAAGAGCCCGCCGATCGAAACGCTCAGCGCGTCCGCCGCCCCGACCTCTTGCGCGTCTAACGAACTGCGCTGCGCCGTGCTGTACGCTCTGGCGTGCTGCGCTTCGTCCAGGATGAGTGCGCCAGAGAAGCCCATCGGCGCGAGCGAACGCGATACCTCGCTCATGTTAGTGTGAGAGATGGGATGGAGGTAACAACCCAAAGACGCCTTGCGAAAATGGCTGAGCGTGTGGCTGAGCTGTGTATCGGTGCAAAGCAAGGCAATCAAGTTCATGATAGTACAGTGTATACTATCTGGAGAGAGATGTGTAAGAGTTTGTGCTGAGTGACAAGCTCTTGCTTTAGAAGTGGGAGAGCAGCGAGTCAGCTAGTTAGGGAAAGGTTTAGATACCTGAAATCCAGTCGAGCTGGTTATGTACTCTCGCGAAGCAAACGAACGGTTTGACAAAGTCAAAACTTGCGTAAGCTGACTAGCTGACACAGGTTAGAGCGAAGCTCAAAGGTCGTTCATCCGTCCCTTCGGGAAACTCCGTAACGAAAGGGGGCTTTTAGCCTTCACCTATGCTGAAATGCTTTTCCTGAAGAATTAACGCGATTTCTTGCGACGTGCATAACGCTCTAAAAAACCCTAACTATGTTACCTTAGAGTTATGAGGATAAGACCTCACTTTGAATTTGTTTATTTCTCGAGTCCTACTTATCTAACGACTCGAACGCGCCGCTTTGGGCGCTCTTAATGCTGCACACCTGATTCAATTTTTCAAAGGACTAAAAACTCTAGTATTTCTCGAGGTACTTCTATGCACGTAACCCTACCCGACGGCAAGCGTCTCGACTTGCCCGAACATTCGACCCTAAAAAGCGTTGCCGAAGCCATCGGTCCTGGTTTGGCGAAAGCCGCGCTAGGTGGCACGGTGAACGGACAGCTCAGCGACCTCTTCAGCGAAGTTCCGGGCGAAGCGCAAGTCACTATCTTAACCAAGCGCGACGACGAGGTCTTACGCCTGATGCGCCACACCCTAGCGCACGTGATGGCGCAAGCGGTCATCGACTTCTTCGCGGCGAAGGGCTACAGCCGCAGTGACGTCAAAATGGGCATCGGTCCGGTCATCGAGAACGGCTTTTACTACGACTTCGACGTACCGGAAACGCTCAGCGCGGAAGATTTAGAAGACATCGAGAAGCGGATGCGCGACATCGTTAAGGCGAAGCTCCCGCTGCGCCGCTATGAATTACCCCGTGAGGAGGCGGTCGCGCGTTATGAAGAGGTCGGCGACCCCTATAAGCTCGAGCTTATCCGCGACCTGCCCGAAGACGTAGCACTGACCTTTTACGAACAGGGCGGCGAGACGGGCTTCACCGACCTCTGTAGAGGTCCGCACGTGCCGAGCACGGGCGACATCCCGCAACACTTTAAGCTGATGAGCGTCGCAGGCGCGTACTGGCGTGGCGACGAGTCGCGCCCGATGCTCCAGCGGATTTACGGCGTAGCGTTTAAGACCAAAGACGAGCTAGAGCAGCACCTGTGGATGCTCGAGGAGGCGAAAAAGCGCGACCACCGCAAGTTGGGCGCGGAGCTGGATATCTACACCTTGGACGAGGATGTCGGTCCTGGTTTACCCCTTTGGCTGCCGCGCGGCGGCGTGATGATCGAGGAACTCGAGAGCTTAGCCAAAGAGGTCGAGCTGAGAGCGGGCTACCAGCGTGTCAAGAGCCCGCACCTCGCCAAAGACCAGCTCTTCATCAAAAGCGGGCACCTCGCCTACTACGAAGAGGACATGTACCCGCCGATGGAGTTGGAGAACGTCCGCTACTTCATGAAGCCGATGAACTGCCCCTTCCACCACAAGATTTTCGCCGCGCGTCCGCGCAGCTACCGCGACTTGCCGATTCGCTTAGCCGAATACGGCACCTGCTACCGGTACGAGGGCTCGGGCGCACTGATGGGACTCATGCGCGTGCGCAGCTTGCAGATGAACGACGCGCACATCTACTGCACCGAAGACCAGTTCGAACGCGAGTTCTTGAACGTCATCGAGATGTACCTCTACTACTTCAACCTCTTCGACATCCGTGACTACGTGATGCGCCTCTCCAAACACAGCAAAGACGGTTTAGGTAAGAAGTACGTTGACAACGAACCTCTCTGGCTCAAAACCGAAGACATGGTGCGTAACGCGATGACGAAAAATGACGTCCCCTTCACCGAAGTCGAGGACGAAGCCGCGTTTTACGGTCCCAAAATCGACGTGCAGATCAAGAGCGCCATCGGTCGCGAGTTCACGCTAGCGACCAACCAGGTGGACTTCGCGCAACCTGAGCGGCTCGGGCTCTTCTATATCGACGAGCACAACGAGAAGAAGGTGCCGCTCTGTTTGCACCGCGCCCCTCTTTCGACCCATGAGCGCTTCATCGGCTTTCTGTTGGAGCATTTCGCAGGCGACTTCCCCTTGTGGCTCGCGCCCGAACAAGTGCGCATCGTGCCGATTGCAGACCGTCACAACGAGTACGCGCACGCACTTAAAGCTCGCTTCTTCGAGGCAGGTTTACGTTCCGAAGTTGATACCAGCAGCGAGCGGATGCAGTACAAGGTGCGCGAAGCGGAGCTTTACAAAGTGCCGTACATCATCATCATCGGCGATAAAGAACTCGAGAACGACGCCCTCTCCTTCCGCAGCCGCAAAGAACCGAATCAAAACGGCGTAGGAACGGATGCGTTCATCACCCACCTGCAAGAGCACGCTGTAGCGCGGCGCTTAGAGATTACACCGCTGGAGCTGTTGGCAGCCTCGAGCTAACCCGCCTTTCTCATTCAGAACGTTTTGCCGGGGCAGATTACAATGCCCCTACACAGCGCTCCCGGACGCTCGCTAAAAGGTCTCGAGGGACGGCGCGTTGTTCCTAGACGCGCCCTACGCGCCGCCACACCGCCGTACGCACGCTTCCGTCCACGTGTTAAGTTATTCGCATGTACACAATCGACCTCTCAGGCAAAAAAGGACTCGTTTTCGGCGTCACCAATCAGCGCTCTATCGGCTGGCCCATCGCGCAAAAGCTTTCAGCAGCGGGGGCGCGGCTCGCCTTTGGGTATCAGGCGGAGCGGCTTAAAGGTACCTTAGAGAAGCTCACGGCGGAAATGGATGAAACGGTGTTGCTCGAGTGCGACGTCACCCAAGACAACGACTTAGACAGAGTCTTTGCCGCCGTCAAAGACGAGTTCGGCACGCTCGACTTCATCATCCACTCGGTTGCCTTCGCGCCCCCTGAAACGTTTGAAAAGCCTTTTTATGAGGTGAGCCGCGAAGCCTGGACGACGGCGATGGACGTGTCGGCGTACTCACTTGTGGCGATGGCAAAACGCGCCCAACCTCTTATGACAGACGGCGGCAGCATCCTCGCGATGACCTACCTTGCAGCCGAGCGCGTCGTGCCGCACTACAATATGATGGGGGTAGCGAAGGCGGCGTTAGAAGCCAGCGTCCGCTTTCTTGCCTACGACCTTGGTGAACAAGGCGTCCGCGTCAACGCGATTAGCGCGGGACCCCTTCGCACCGTGGCAGCGCGGAGTATTTCGGGTTTCGGGGATATGTATTCGGTGGCGGGCAAGCTCTCGATGTTGAAGCGCAACATTACCCAAGATGAGGTGGCGGGGTTGGCGCTGTCGCTCGTGGCGGATGATTTGGGAAGTGGGATTACGGGCGAGACGATTTATGTGGACGCTGGCTATCATGCGATGGGGATGTTTTTGGACGCAGCAGATTGATGTTCTTGTTGCGTCCTGAGACTGACATTTTCGGTTTGCTTTCGGAAGGTGTACCGGGAAAGGGAGTTTCTTTTGAGCAAACACCTATGTATATTTCATCGTCATCATACTTTTTATTTTCGTGCTGCGATAAAATGCTTATTAAGGATGCTATCCTGCACTCTGCGGGATAATTATAGTTATGTGGGCAAAGAAGCGCTTGCGGGCGGTGAGTTTTCGCAGCTCGAGCACACAAATTGACATGATCCGCTCCATCCTCACTGAGGCTTGACAAAATTGAGTATCGAGTGTAATCTATATCAGTAAGTAAATGTTTACTTATGTCTTTGAAGGGTGACATGGATACACGTCAAAAAATCTTAGATGCTGCCGCTGATCTCATCGTTGAAGAAGGTCTGGATGCTGCTCGCATCAGTAAGATTGCCAAACGTGCAGGCTTGACCGACGGAGCACTCTATCGCCACTTTGATAACAAAGACGACCTCTTAGCTGAGGTTTATCTTGGTATCGCCAGGGAGATAGAAGACTATGCCAAGCGCTTCAGCCAGCAGGAAGGCACCGCCGAGAAGCGCTTCACGGGGTTTCTTGAGGATTTGTTTGGTTCTTTTTTGAAGCAGCCTGAACGTCTTGTCCTATTTGAAACCTTGAACCGCGCTGCCTCAATCAAAAAAGAGAATGAAGCCGGTGCGCTCGAGCAGACGTTCAACCTACTCACGAATCTTCTCGATGAAGCAAAAGCAAACAAGCTCATCCGCCAAGACATTCACAATGACATCATCATCGCTGCAGTTTACGGTTCACTCAGCCAATTGGTTCGCGAATCGTTTCAAAAATTGCAGGGTATCGAAAAAGCTGATCTAAGGGAGGTACTCAATATTTTTTGGCAAGGATTTCAATAATTCTTCTTAGACCATTGTAAGTAAACATTTACTCACGTCTAAACTAAGAAGGGTGCATATTGTTTCAGGCAAGACCATCTTTCGTACAAACAAAAACCATCTCACATAAAACAAGGAGTTTGAACAATGACTACGCAAAAAACATTTGGACATAGGGGCTGGACACCGGAGCGTCTCGGCTCCCTTGCAGGCAAAACCTATGTCATCACTGGCGCTAACGCGGGTGCAGGATTTGAGGCAACGCGGATACTCCTGTTCAAAGGCGCAAAAGTGGTGATGATGAACCGCAACGCCGAAAAGTCTAGCGCCGCCATCGCGACCCTAAAAGAGGAATTTGGCAGTGACGCTGACGTGACTTTCGTGCGTATGGACTTAGCGGTGCTAGATTCTGTGCGGGAAGCGGCAGTAGAGGTTTTGGAGAAAGTCCCCCACATCGACGCGCTCATCTGCAACGCGGCCATCGCACAGGTGCCCACACAGAAGTTCACCGTTGATGGTTTTGAAAGCCAGCTTGGCACCAACCATTACGGTCACTTCATTCTATGTGGAATGCTCTTCGACCGCATTGAAGAATCCGAGGGCCGCATCGTGGTTGTTGCAAGTCTTGGCTATAAGATGGGGCTGAGGACGATCCAGTTCGACGACATGAACTGGGACAAGAATTATCGGGCCAATCCCGCTTACAGCCAAAGTAAGCTGGCTCAGATGATGTTTGCATATGAACTGCAAGATAAGGTCAAAGAAGCAAATAAGAATGTCAAAGTCTACGTTTGCCATCCCGGCTCGTCCGCGACCTCGTTGATCAGCACCAGCGGTGGTCTCGGAACACGGATTATGTGGTGGCTCATGACCAAGTCGCCAATGGTTCAGACCGCCGAGAAAGGCGCCTATCCAGAAGTCATGTGCGCAACCGAAGGAGTTTTGGAACAGCGAGCCTTTTACGGCCCCACCGGTCGCATGGAAATGGTCGGTCCGGTCGGTAAGGGCACGCTGGAACCCTACGCCCACGACAAGGCCGTCATGACAAAGCTGTGGGACCGATCAGAAAAAGAAACCGGTTTCGAGTGGAAACTGTCAAACTAACTTTCTCGAGTATTTAGCGCTCCTGAGCTATAGCCGTTAGAGGTTCACCTGTAGAAGAGGTATACTTCTCTCATGAACATCCCGCTCAAAGAGGCGGAAAAGCGCTTCGCTGAGGCTGCCTAGGGTAAAGAGGTCGTAATTGTAGGTGAAGATGGTGCCGCAATAAAAATCGTGCCTACGCAACAGCTTTCTAGTAAGACACGTGGACTGGTTAGAAGCGGTAAGGGTTGGTTTAAGATGGCTGACGATTTCGATACTACGCCGTAACGAGCTTTCCCCTTATCTATCCGCTCCCTACAAATGGTAGAAAACAAGGATGACCGACTTCTCGAAAGGCGCTGCCTATATCGGCGGAGAGATTGTGCCGATTTCCGAAGCGAAGATTTCGATACTCGATTGGGGCTTTCTCCATTCTGACGCGACGTACGACGTTGTGCACGTGTGGAACGGCAAATTCTTTCGGCTTGACGATCACTTGGAGCGCTTCTCTTCCGGCATGGCTAAGTTGCGTCTGTCCATTCCCTACTCGCGCGAGGCGTTATCTTCGATTTTGAGTGATTGCGTTAGGGCGACCGGGCTGCGTAAGGCTTATGTCGAGATGATCACGACCAGGGGTCAACCTGAACCCGGATCGCGCGACCCGAGAACCTGCACGAACCAATTTTTCGCCTTCGCCATTCCCTTCGTCTGGATAACGGAGCCACAAGGAGGGCTTCATCTGATCGTGAGCCGCAAGCAGCGGATACCGCCCGAGTCCGTTGATCCCGTCGTCAAAAACTATCACTGGCTCGACTTGGTCATGGGGCAGTTTGAGGCTTACGACCGCGGCGGGGAAACAGCGGCAGTGGTCGACGCTGGGGGCAATATCAAGGAAGGGACTGGCTTCAACATCTTCGCCGTTAAAAATTCCGTCATTACAACACCAGCAAGCGGTGTGCTCGAGGGCATTACCCGCAAAACAGCGGTAGCGTTGGCAATGGAACATGGGTACAAGGTTGTCCAGGCTGACCTAGCCCCTGAACACGCGCGCGCCGCCGATGAGGTGTTTGCGACAAGTACGGCTGGTGGCATCATGCCAATCACCAAGATTGACGACCAAATCATCGGTACCGGGTCAATAGGTCCGATCACTCAGAAACTGCAAGACGCTTACTGGTCTCTGCACGACGACCCCCGGTACACTTCAGCCGTTGATTACTGAAACAAAGGCAGGGTGTTCACGTGCGTGTATGTGATAACGAATGCACACAGGGGTTATACGCAACCAAATTCCCCTCTATTCATCCGCTCTCTATGTGCCTGCCTCCGAACCAACGCTACAATCAGCGACGCGATAGTCTCCTCATGCTCAGCTAGTCGATAGGTCACCCGTACGAACGTCGCGCCGTAACACCGTGCGCGTAATAAAACTACGCGCTTAAAAGATGCAAAATGGGTAACCTGATCTTTATATGAAGTTCTGGTCTCGCCTCGAGCCCCTCCTCAGTTTCCTCTGCTCGTACCTCTTCGCTTTAGCCATCCTCAGCGTCATCACCCTCATACAACCTTTTAGCGACGCTTACGGCTGGTGGGCAATACCGGGGCTTTTACTCACCGTGCTGCCTGTGCTCTACCTAGCGGCGCTGCCCATCGGCGTTTTTGGGTTTGTCGTCAGACGTAAGAGGTTGATGTTGGGGTCTGTGCTCGTCACTGCGCTGGCGCTGTGGCTGTTTGCACCTCTCTTCACTCACAATTCTCCTAGCGCAAACATCTCCGCTGGTATTTCGGTCATGACCTTTAACACGATCGTCAACCCTGCAGCTTTAGAGGATGCAGTCAACACATACGGTACAGACCTCGTACTCGTCCAGGAGACGCCAAGTCTGAGCGAGCTTCAAGAGTTGGAGATAACAGAGCACTACAGCCTCGTTTATGGCGGCGAACGGCGGGGTAACGCAGTCCTATCTAAATATCCCGTTCTGGCTGAACGCAATATTTCATTAGGCGGAGGTTGGGAGGCTCAGCGGCTAGTGGTAGAAGTAGACGGACGCGAACTCGCCGTGTACAACATTCACCTCTTGCTCCCTCTAAACTTACGCCCGGTAGAGAGTACGCTAGGGCAGCTTCTCGGGGCACGGTACGACGAGCGGGTACGCAACGCGCAGATTCGGACGCTGTTGGAGGAACTCGAGGCTGAACCTCTCCCCCACATCGTCGCAGGGGACTTCAACTTGAGCGAGTACTCGCCCGTCTACAGCGAACTCGCCGCCGTGATGCAAGACAGCTACCGTGAAAGCGCTCGAGGCTTCGGGTTCAGTTGGCACACCAGCCTCCCCTTTCTACGCATCGATTACATATGGCATTCGCCCGCGCTCATTGCTGTCAAAAGTTTGAGAGGAAAACGTTTCGACTCGGATCACTATCCGGTTATCAGCGAGTTGGCTTGGGCTCGCTAAAATTCACATATACCTTTTAGGCTTTCGAAGAGGTATACTTTCCTTATGTACTCGCTTTCCTGGCAGCTCGAGCATAGGCGATGGCGTCGCTGTTAGATTGACGGTGTACCACAAATTGTGTCTTGTTCTCTAAAACATGCTTTGGGAACGCAAAACGAACTTCACTATAAACGCACAATTTGGGACACCTTTAGATTTCGTCCATTTGGACAAAGTTTGGGCTCTATTCCAGGAATAACGAGGAACAACTGTGACACTTGCCGACGTCCGCACAAACGTAAAACCTATCTACAGAGAAGTTTTAGCCGATTTGGAAACGCCCTTAACCGCTTATCTCAAGGTAGCGGGGCATCCATCGTTTTTATTAGAAAGTGTCGAGCAGGGCGAGCGCGTCGCGCGGTATTCGTTTATTGGCACGGGCGAAAGGCGCAGGATTGAGGCGAGGGGCGAACATCTTACCGTCACCACGGCGCAGGGCGCAGAGACGTTTTCATCGGATGACCCCTTGCGCGTCCTCTGGGATTTGACGGTTAAAGACGCCGTGCCCGACCCTAACCTGCCCGACTTCTGGGCGGGCGCAGTCGGCTACGCGAGCTACGACCTCATTCGGCGCTACGAAACGCTCCCGGACAATAACCCCGACGAACTGAACATCCCCGACCTCTTGTTCATTGAGCCCGAAGCGCTCATCATCTTCGACCACCTCAAGCGGCGTATCTTCATCGTCGCGCCTACGGAGGTGGAGGATGAAGCGGATGAGGTGCGGGCAAGGGCTTTGGTTGACCGCCTCTACACAAGGTTGCGCGGACCGCTACCGGGTGTGCCGGGGGACAGAGCAGGCATACGAACAGAGTTTAAGAGCAACTTCACGCAAGAGGGTTTCAAAGCCGCTGTTTCCAAAGCGGTTGAATACATCCGCGCAGGCGACATCTTCCAAGTTGTGCCGAGTCAGCGTCTCACCTCAGACTTAGGCGTTCATCCTTTCGCGCTCTACCGCGCTTTGAGGACGGTCAACCCGAGTCCGTATCTTGGCTATCTCGATTTGGGTCCGGTGACGCTGGTCTCGAGCAGCCCCGAGAGCCTAGTGCGCAGCGACGGCAGGCGCGTAGACACACTGCCGATTGCAGGTACGAGAAAACGCGGCAACGATGCCGCAGAGGATGCCGCTTTAGCCGCCGAACTCCTCGCCGACGAAAAGGAACGCGCCGAACACATCATGCTCGTGGATTTAGGGCGCAACGATTTAGGACGCGTGTGTGAGTTCGGCAGCGTTCAGGTCACTGACCTCATGCGGATTGAACGTTATAGCCACGTGATGCACATCGTTTCGGAGGTGACAGGGTTACTTGCAGAAGGAAAGACGCCGCTAGACGCACTCGCGAGTACGCTACCGATGGGCACGGCGTCGGGTGCGCCTAAGATTCGGGCGATGGAGATTATCGACGAGTTAGAACCTGTCAGGCGCGGACCCTACGCGGGCGCGTTCGGCTACTTGAGCGTTTCCGGTGCGATGGACATGGCGCTGACGCTGCGAACGGCGGTGATTGCGAACGGCAAACTTCACTTGCAAGCGGGCGGCGGCATCGTCGCGGATTCCGACCCCGAGTTTGAATATCAGGAGTCGGTAAATAAATTGGCGGCGCTCGTGCGGGCGGTGGAACTCGCTACAGAAGGTCTAGCGTGATTCGCCCTTGCCGAGAAGAGGATGCCGTAGGGTTGACCTCTTCGCTCCACGCGCTAGAAAGTCTGTCTACCATCGCCGCAGAGTCTTTTGAAGTGACGCTGGCAAGAGTCAAAAAGCAGTTGGCGCACATCACCCGAAGCGCAGAGCATACCCTTCTCGTTGCAACTGAGAAAGAGAGGTTGACCGCGTACATCAGTGCTCACTGGCAGCCCACACTTCTCCACGCAGACGGTGAAGGCTTTGTCTCGGAGCTTTTTGTGCATCCTGAGGAACGCTCGAGGGGTCTAGGCACCTCTTTACTTAGTTGTATTATCCAAGAGGGTAAGGCTCGAGGCTGCGCAAGGTTGTCCCTTCTCAACATGCGCAACAAGACCTCATATGAGCGGGCGTACTACAGTAAAAGAGGCTGGCAAGAACGCCCCAACGCCGCTAATTTCGTTCTCAATCTACGCGCGGTCAACCATGAGCAACGAGCAGCAGACTAAGGTGCTCCTCATCCAAGGACACCCTGACCCCGAAAGCTACTGCTTCGCGCTCGCTGAGGCGTATAAGCGGGGAGCCTTATCCAGCGGTGCGGAGGTAGAAGAGGTCGTCGTCGCTGAGTTGAACTTCAACCCGAACTTGCGCTACGGCTACAGGAAGCGTACTGAGCTAGAGCCCGACCTACTCGAGGCGCAGAGACTCATTAAGTGGTCAGACCATATCGTCGTCATCCACCCCGTGTGGTGGGGCTCAGTCCCGGCGCTCCTCAAAGGTTTTCTGGATAGAGTCTTTTTGCCGGGTTTCGCGTTCAGAAAGCACGAAGGCTCGAAGATTCGCTGGGATAAATTGCTCACGGGACGCTCCGCACGCATCATCGCAACAGCAGATCAGCCCGCCTGGTTCTACTGGCTCAGATACAACCGCCCCAGCTATCACATGCTTAAAGGGCTCCTATTTGAGTTTTGCGGCGTCCGTCCGGTGAGAAGTACCTTCATCGGACCGATTCGGCTCTCCTCGGACGCCTTTCGGGAGCGGTGGCTCGAGAAGGTCTACGCCCTTGGCACAAGGTACAAATAGTTTCTACCTTTAGAAGAGGTCTACCGTGAACATTCTTGTGATTGACAACTACGACTCATTTACCTACAACTTGGTTCAGTACTTAGGCGAACTCGGCGTCACCCCGACGGTCTGGCGCAACGACCAGTTCAGCTTAGAGGACATTGACGACCTTAATCCCGACGGCATCGTCGTCTCCCCCGGTCCTTGCACGCCGACTGAAGCCGGTCACTCCGTCGAGGTCATCAAGCGCTACGGAGAAAAAACGCCTATCTTCGGCGTGTGCTTAGGGCATCAGAGCATCGGGCAAGCCTACGGCGCACAGGTGGTACGCGCCCCTAAAATCATGCACGGCAAAACGAGCGAGATTCGTCATGACGGGACGGCGTCCTTTAAGGATTTAGGCGAGAGCGTGACAGCGACGCGCTATCACTCGCTGATTGTCAGAGATTTGCCCGATGTTTTGGAGGCGAACGCCTGGGTGAACGACGACGGCGAAGAGGTCATTATGGGGCTTAGGCACAAGACCTATCCGGTGTGGGGCGTGCAGTTTCACCCTGAAAGCATCTTGACAGATACGGGTAAGCAGATGCTCCAGAACTTCTTGGACGTTTGCAAGTGATTCATCCGGTGACGGTGGTTACGCTTAATTTGGATACAAAGACAAAAGTGCGGGATAAAGGTGGAGAGATCGAGCGGTATGACTTGGAGACCGCTCGAGCCCACCCTCACGGAGTCCTCTACGCACACCCGACGCCCGACAACAAGCATGTAACTCGTCATATCTCTCAAGTAATCCCCTCGCTCAACTTACAAGTCACACGCTTCAACTGGCGCAGTGGCAATCATCCTTACGGCGCTTACGACTACTACGTTGACATCATCGGAGAGGTTGAGCAGAATAGAGAGGTTTGGACGCTCAGAGACCTCTATCTTGATGTGCTCGTACTCGAGGGCAAATGGGCTAGGGTTATTGACACAGACGAATATTTGCAAGCTATAGACGCCGGACACTTCCTCCCCGGTGAGCGCGATTTGACCTTAGAACGCACCCATTGGCTCGTTAACGGTCTCGGTGAGCATGACTGTCATTTAGACCCCTTTCTAGCGCAACACGGCGTACACCTAGATTGGACGGAAAACTGATGCTAGACCTCACCACCATCCTCGTCTTCTCAGCCGCCGCGCTGCTCCTCAGCATCACCCCCGGACCGGACATGCTCTATATCATCGCGCGGAGCGTCGGACAGGGACGCGGGGCAGGGCTAGTTTCGATTCTTGGAATCTACACGGGTGTCATCGTCCACATTGCGGCGGCGGTGCTCGGATTGTCAGCACTGCTCGCATCATCGGCGGTAGCGTTTAGCGTGGTGAAGTATTTGGGCGCAGCGTACCTCATCTACCTGGGCGTGCGCACGCTGCTGAGCCGTGAGGAAGAGGTGGAGAAGCTCGAGCTGTCCCGCGCGACCTCCTATAAAATCTACTATCAGGGCATGATTACGAACGTCTTGAACCCCAAAATCGCGCTCTTCTTCCTCGCCTTCTTGCCACAGTTTGTCAATCCGGGGAGCGGCGCGGTAGGGGTACAAATTCTCCTGCTCGGTCTCCTTTTTGTCGTGAACGGCGCACTCGTGGACATTGCTGTTGCACTGCTCGCAGGCGCTTTAGGAAACTGGCTCAAGGCGAAGACGGTCTTTTGGCAAGCGCAACGCTGGTTTACGGGAACAGTTTTTATCGCACTGGGCATCGGCACGGCGTTCGCGGATACGCGCAAGACGTAGATGGCGCAGGTCAAAGTCTACGGACTAAGAGGTCATTTAGAAGAGGTTAGGGCTGAGCTTTCTGACGTGATTCATAGTTGCTTGGTGGACGCTCTGGGGTTGCCTGCTGACAAGAGGTTTCAGCGGTTTGTGGGGTTGGGGCCCAAAGACTTCATCTATCCATCTAACCGTACAAAGAGGTACACGATTCTTGAGGTCAGCATGTTTGGAGGACGCTCAAAAGAGGTGAAAAAGCGGCTTATCCGACTGCTTTTCGAGAGGTGCAGCGCGTTAGGTATCGCGGAAAATGACGTAGAAATCACGATTTTCGAAACGCCTAGGCACAATTGGGGCATTCGCGGCGTGCCAGGTGACGAGCTAGACCTTCCGTACAAGGTTGAGGTTTGACCGGTCCAAGCGGGGTATATTCTTGAGACTCGAGCCCTTAATCATCACACGATAAACTTGGAGGAATTCAAGGTGGACACAACCCAAGCTAATACCGACTTTGACATCGCCCCCCTGCTCACCGATGTCTTCGAAGGCAAAACGTTAGGACAAGACCGCGCCGAAGAGGTCATGGGGCAGCTTATGGACGGCGAACTATCTCAGATGCAAGCCGCTGCGCTCTTAGCTGCTCTGCGCACAAGAGGTGAAACGGTAGATGAGATCATCGGTTTCGCTAAAGCGATGCGTGAACGCGCTATCAAAGTTTCGGTAGACGTAGACGGACCTCTTCTCGACACCTGCGGCACGGGCGGCACGGGCGTCAGCACGATTAACGTCAGCACGGCGAGCCTCTTTGTGGTGGCGGCAGGCGGCGTGAGGGTTGCTAAGCACGGCAACCGCGCGGTGACGCGCAAGTCGGGGGCGGCGGACGTGCTGGAGGCGTTCGGCGTCAACTTGAAGGCGACGCCCGAACGTTTGGCAGAGAGCATCCGCGAGGTGGGGCTAGCGTTTATCTACGCCCGGGCTCACCACCCCGCCATGAAGTTCGTCGCGCCCATTCGCGCGAACCTCAAAGCGCGCACGATTTTCAACTCGCTCGGACCTCTTACGAATCCAGCAGGGGCGAACAGGCAGCTTTTGGGCGTGTATGACCCTGCGCTCACCGAACCTCTTGCGCAAGTCTTAGGCGGGCTCGGCACAGAACGCGCCTTAGTCGTCTACGGTGACGGAATTGATGAGTTCACCGTGTGCGGCGAGACGAAGGTAACAGAGCTAGATACAGAAGGGACATTAAGAAGCTACGTCGTCCATCCTAGAAGCGTCGGCTTAGCCGTGTATGACCGCGCCGAAATCATGGGCGGCACGCCCGAGGAGAACGCCGTGATGATTCGCGGCATCTTACGTAGAGAGGTGCACGGCGCGAAGCGTGACGTGGTGCTCTTAAACGCGGGCGCGGCGCTCTACTTGGCGGATAAAGCGCCGACGATTGCTGAAGGTGTCGTGCTAGCGACGGAGTTAATTGAGGAGGGTAAGGCGGCGCAAAAATTGGAGGAGTATGTCGCATTTAGTCGAAACTGACGCTCGAGAGGTTGAAGGCGAGCTACTCGAGCCACTGGTTTAACTCCAAAAGATTACCTGAATTGTCTCTGATCCAGAAATTTCTTACACCAGCAGGTTCAACCTTGGTGACTTCATGTACTACCTCAACACCCTTGGCTTTAAGTTCTTCTGCTACCGCTCCGATGTCGTCTACCAAAAGACCGATATGCTTTGCCCCGCGTGTGTAGAGTGCTCCAAAAGCATCCTGACCCTCGTCTGGGCTCGGCTTAGAACCTACTTGCTCGATAAGTTCTATACGTGCGCCGTTCAGGGTAAGGACATGAGCAATTTCTACGTTGACTTCTTGAAATCCAAAGCGTCGCTCAAGTCTAAAGCCCAGCATGTCCTCGTACCAACGAACCGACGCCTCCAATTCTTGAACGACAAGCGCGAAGTGGTGAATCTGTTTAACAACCATTATCGACCTCCGCCGCTAGTATAGGCAATCCACTTTTCGGTAGCTACGGACCTCAATGTTCGTGCCTTCTGTGAAAGTTGTTATACTTCCTCTATGGATACTGTTGGCGAATAAAGTGGTGCGTCAGGTCATAAGAATGATGCGTGTAATATGTCGTGATGTAAAAAATCTCACAGACGCGACGCAAGCTTTCGTCAAGAATCTCATAGAACTCAAATAACCTCAGAGCCGGCTTTAACTTTCTGTTCAATAGTGCTGGCGCAGTCTTGGTTTAGTGGGCACGCTTTGATGGGGGAAGGGGCGAGCGGGTAGGAATAGGCACACCGACTAAAAGCTGATTCTCAGAAAGAAGCGTGATCATGTTTACTAAAAGAGCAGGCCTTCTCATCACCTTCCTCGTTCTCACTCTCGTCATTAGCAGTTGTTCCTCTCCAGCCGATTCAGAACCCAAGAATTTAGACACTCAAGCTATACTTCCCGGGAGCGAGACCTGGTCCATAGATAAAAAGTTTGTCGAGGTAGCACAAGAGGTTCCCGGTTTCGGGGGTGCTTTCTACGACGAGAACGGGGATATAAACGTTTATCTGCTGAACTCCTCCAAGAAAGAGCAGGCTAAAGCGGCACTTTCTGCCGTCTTCGGCGCAAACCTCCTTACGCGAGATAGGGATCATCCGCTTTGGAGCCCGAGGCTCCCTAAAGGGGAGGTCAAAGTACTTCAAGGGAAGTACGATTTCGCGACCCTTGCGCAGTGGCGACGAAGGGCTGACGACCACGTCTTCTCTTATCCCGGCGTCATCTTCACGGATGTTGATGAGCGAAACAACCGAGTCTTGATCGGGGTGGAGAGCGAAGAGACAGCTGTCAAAGTTGGAGAAAAGTTAGCTGACCTGAATGTACCGGATGGGGCGGTAGGTTTCGAGGTGGGCGAGGTTGAGTCTACACTTACCCTGAATGACAGGGTGCGCCCGGTTGTAGGAGGTGTGGCAACTAGCCCCGCAGGTGGAGGCGCTTGCACTTTAGGTTTCAACGCTTATCACTACAGCCTCAACGCTTACGGCTTCGTCACAAACTCGCATTGTAGTAGCAGCACCGATGCGCGCGACAGCACTCGGTATTATCAGGGGGGCGACTATATTAGCGACGAAATTAGGGATTACAGCGGCTTCACAGGCGGGAGTTGTCCTTCGGGCAGTCGCTGCCGCTACAGCGACAGTAACTTCGTGAGGTACCGCCCCTCGATCAGTAATTCGAGAAGATACGCCGTCACGAAGCAGAGAGCGGGTATCTCAACCTCAGACCCTCTCGAAATATATCGCACCGAACGGATAGACGGTAGCAAAGGCGGTCTACCGGACTCTGATTGGGTGGGGGTAAGATTACACAAAGTAGGGCGGACAACTGGCGATACTGAGGGCGCTGTAGCGAACTCTTGCGCTAATTTTGAGCGTGACAACTCGAACGTCATTCTCCTCTGTCAAACTCGCGTTCGCGCCAATCAGGAGCCTGGAGATAGTGGCTCACCCGTATTGAGAACCTCGTCTGTCGGAGATATCGACACGCTTTACGGTATTGCTTGGGGGAGATATTGGAGGTTTACCATCACGGGTAAGAGAGTTTACTTCATCTTCAGTTCCTTTCAAGGTGTAGAATCTGATCTAGGAAACCTCGATGTGGACTGACAGCATTCAACCTGAGGAGTACTAGCGGGTAACCTGCTCGACTCGGCGAAGGGTTGAATCTCTAGTACGTGAGAGGCAATGCGCCGTAAGCTGCGGAAGGGTGCGATGCAGCCTGTTGGCATGCCCTCAATGATATGTACCAACAAGTTTCTTGACCTCAGAGCGTGGAATTCGGTTCTGGGGTCATCTCGGTGACGAGTAGGGAGAAAGAATGAGAAAAGTCATACCTCCTATCAAGTTAGCAGTTGCACTAACCGCCCTCATGATCCTACTCAGCGCTTGCAGTCTGTTCACGGGGCGTAGCCGGAAGATCGGCCTCATCGAGCTTTATGGTAGTCAGCCTGTACAGGTGCAGGTTCCTGAAGAGATAGAGCGGGGCCGTGATTTTCAGATAAGTGTCACGACATACGGAGGCGGGTGTGTGGAAAAAGGAGAAACTCATGTAGATATAAGTGCTTTGGAAGCTGTGGTGACGCCTTACGACTACGAACAGACACGTGGCGCTTGCACCACGGAACTACTACCCTACGAGCACGTCAGAACTGTGCGCTTCGAGCAAACCGGAACAGCGACTGTCGTTATCCGGGGGCGGAGCGAACCCGCAGAGGGGGTCATCACGGTAGAGCGTATAGTGAACGTTCGATAAAACATCTCGGGGTTCGATAAAGTAGTATCCGTACGGCGATGCTGTCATACTGACAAATGCTTAGACCCCAGACGGACTTGCCAATCCCTGCCGCAACTGTTCGCATAGCCCAAGCTGCCTTCCCCAAAGGCAACCGCTACCTCACTCTGCGCGATAACCTCTGCACGCTCTTCACAGACGAGACCTTCGCCCACCTCTTTCCGGCAGTAGGACAACCCGCCGAAGCGCCCTGGCGCTTAGCTCTGGTCACGGTCGTGCAGTTCGCCGAGGGGCTCTCGGACAGGCAAGCTGCCGACGCGGTGAGGGGGCGTATTGATCTGAAATACCTTCTAGGGTTGGAGTTGGATGATCCCGGCTTCCACTATTCCATTTTGTCGCGCTTCCGCAGCCGCCTGCTGGAAGGAGACGCCGAGCATCTGCTGCTCGATAAGCTGATTGAGACGTGCAGGTCGGCTAAGTTGCTCAAATCCTGCGGCAAAGCTAGAACCGACTCCACCCACATTTTAGCGGGCGTGCGCAGGCTCAACCGCCTCGAGGTCGCTGGTGAGACCTTACGCACGACCTTAAACCGGCTCGCGGTGGTTGCCCCTAAATGGTTGAGGACGCAGGTCGAAGAGGATTGGTACAAGCGTTACGCGAAACGCTTTGAGAAGGAACGGGTGCCTAGGGGCGTAGAGAAGGAGCGAGAGCTCGCCGAGCAGATCGGGCGCGACGGCTTCCGGTTGCTGCGCTCGGTTTACGACTCCGGCTTGGGTTCCCTTATTAAGCTGCCGGAGGTCGAGCTGCTGCGCCGCTGCTGGGTAGGGCAGTACGAGGTCATCGGCGGCGAGGTTAAGTGGCGCGAGAAGGGCAACTTGCAGCCCGCGGCTGAGCGGCTCGACTCTCCCTACGACCCCAAGGCGCACTACGGCAAGAAGGGTGCCCTCGACTGGATCGGCTACAAGGTCCACTACACCGAGACCTGCGACGACGGCTCGCCGCACCTCATCACTCACGTTGAGACGACCGAGCCTGCCCTTTCTGATATAGGCCAGCTGGAATCTATCCACGAAGCGTTAGAGGAGCGGGCGCTGTTACCACGTGAACATTTCGTTGACGGCGGCTACCTCAACTCGGACCTGGTCGTGGCTTGTAAGAAGGAGCTAGGTTTGGAACTCATCGGTCCCCTGAAACCCAACACCCATGCCCAAGCCAAGTCGGGTTTCGCCCTTAAAGACTTCACTCTGGATTGGGAGAAACGTGTTGCCATCTGCCCAATGGGGAAAAGGAGCGGCAAGTGGAGCGTCTTCGAACTCAAGGGCCAGGAGGTGATCACCACGAAGTTCGCGCGGGGCGACTGCCGAGCCTGTAGCGCTAGCCGCAGCTGTATAAACGAGTCACCGACGAACTCGCGTAAGCTGCGTTTCAGGCCAGAGGCGCAGCACGAGGTGCTCACGAAGTACCGCGAGGAGAAGGGGACGCGCGAATGGAAACGGCGCTACGACCGCCGAGCCGGGATCGAGGGCACCTTCTCGCAAGGGGTGAGAGCGACAGGGTTAAGGAAGAGCCGCTACATTAGCCTAAGGAAAAACCACCTGCAAAACGTCGCCACTGCCGCGGCGATCAATTTTCAGAGGCTAGCGGACTGGTTCGAAGACATCAAGCCTGAGCAGACGCGGGTGTCTCGCTTTGCTAGGCTGCAGGCTTAGGGGTTCGCCAACAGTATCCTCTATGGCACTAGATACCAACCCGGCAGAGAAACTAGTGCTCAACGCAAACAGCGAAGCTAGACAAACCCTCAAAGTCATCGCTAACCGCTGGGTCTCGATTATCCTCTGTGCGCTCGGCGATGGTCCTAAACGCTACAGTGAACTTGACGCGATGATCGAAGGCTTGTCACAGCGCATGTTGACCCGCACGCTGAAAGAGTTGGAGCGTAACGGCGTGGTTGAGCGCGTAGTGCATTCAACGAAACCTCTTAACGTCGAATATAGTCTAACGCCTCTTGGCGAGACCCTTTACGAACCCCTTCACGCGCTTTGCGCTTGGGCAGAAACCCATATGGATGAGGTCAAAGAGGCACGTGAGAGATTTGCGATTCAATCAGGCGCATAAGTTCAGACCTCACAAATAAACCTCTCGCCCATCTTGCAACCGCACATACCCCGTCTCCAACAGCACCTTGAGCTTCAGCAAATTCTCCGCCACCGCCCCTTTAACCTTGCGCTCGGCAAACCCTTTGAAAAGCCCTAGCGACGCGCCGCCAAGCGTCCACTCGTCGGTAAGTTTCGTGCTGCCGTTCGTTTCTACAAACGTGAAGCGCATCTTGAGCATCCGCGCAGGTGGCAACGTTTCGACGGTAACAGCGCGGTTCGGGCTGTATTCGACAACCTCGTAGTCTTGCGTATCCGTTTTACGCACTTGGCGGTAAACCGTGCCGGTCTTGCTCACGCGCCCCGAGAGTTTATTGACAGTGAGCACATGGTAGTTCCACTTGGGCATGTTGCGAAAGTCCGTGATGAAGGTGAAGACCTCTTCGCAGGGACGGTCAATCAGGAGGCTATTTTTGAAGGTGATGATGCGCGTCATCCAAGAACCTCTTAGCTGCGCTCGTTGCCGCGTTTGAAATTGCCGGTGAGTTTCGCCATGATGAGCTGAGCGTTTTGAGGGGTGGATTGCTCGAGCCTTCCCGCCACCCTCTTCGCCTCTTTCCCTTTGAAGATTTTCACGCGCCTACCCTCCCAAAAGATAAAGAGGGTGTCTTTACCCGCCTGATAGGAGAAAGGCTCCCCTTCTAGCTTGCCTCGTTTGTCAACCACCTCTTCAGTTTACGACAAACTTGGGTCATGAAGACTGGACGAACGCCCTGACCTCTTCCTTCGAGTCGCGCCCAAACTTCTTTTGGACGAGCCGCGCAAACGGGTGACCCAGCCTCGCGAGCGGGTGCTTCGGCTTAGAAACCGCGAAGACCTCGTACCAGACCGAGTCGTCTGAGAGCCACTCCACCAAAAAACGCTCCTCGCCGCTCTCGACGTGCTTGGACAGCGTACCAAGCGCGAAACAGTAGCGCCGCTTATCGTCAACGACGTAAACGACTCTCACCGCGCTTTTGACCCACACGAAAGGCAAATGTGCGAGAATCCCCACGGACACTCCCTCTTTAATCGGCACGTTCGGCGGGTAGAGCGTCATCCAGGCGCTCGGATAAGACTTCCAGGTGCGCACCGCTTCTACCGCACGCTCAAACACCTCTTTCCCCTCACCGAGTTTGACGCGGTAGCGGTCAACGGCGTATTTATCAGGTACGCTGTCCTCTTGCGACATGCCGATGTCATCATAGGAGAAGGGTTCGGCGCTCTGCTGAGCTAAAAAGGTGCGCATCTCGTGTTCGGAGGGTTGGCGGAGGGAGAACATAGCGCTAGTGTGGCGCGTTTTGGCGTGAGGGACTAGGGGGTAGCGGACAGAAGCAATGAGTTGAAAGCAACGAGCAATGAGTGAAATTCAAGGATTTTAGACTCATTGCTCATTGCTCGGTACCCATGGCTTCTTTTCTCCTCACTGCTTCCTTTCGTAAACACAGATGAAGTCTCAACGCTACTTGCAAGGTACACTAAAGAGGTTAAAAGAACCACGAACCTAGTCTCAGAGAGGACCAATATGGACTACGAACTACTGATTATCGGCTCGGGACCGGGCGGCTACCACGCGGCGATTCGCGCGGCGCAGCTCGGGATGAAAGTGGCGTGCGTGGAGCAGGAGTATGTGGGGGGCGTGTGCTTAAATGTCGGCTGCATTCCAACCAAAGCGCTCCTGCACGTTGCCGACGACTTGCGCGAGGCGAAGCACGCGGAGGAGTTTGGCATTAAGTTTGGCGAGCCGGAGATTGACCTTAAAGCCCTGGATAAGTGGAAAGGCAGCGTCGTTAAGAAGCTCACGGGCGGCGTGCGCAGCTTGTTTAAGGGCAACAAAGTCGAACTGATTGAGGGCACAGCGAAGTTCAAGGACGAGAATACGGTCGAGGTAGGCGATAAGACTGTCACGGCGGAGAAGATTATCGTAGCGACGGGCTCGGAGCCTATCGAGATTCCCGGCTTTGAGACGAACGGCGAGACGATCGTCAATTCGACGGGTGCGCTTCTGGTCTCCGAAGTGCCGGAGCGCTTTCTAGCCATCGGCGGCAGCGCCATCGGCTTGGAGTTTTCGGACATCTACAACGCGCTAGGCTCCGAAGTCACCGTCGTCGAACTCATGGACCAGATCGTCCCCACCTCCGACCCCGACGCGGCAAAGGAGCTGCGCAAGTCGTTCGAGAAGCGCGGTATCAACATTAAGACGGGCGCGAAGGCGACGAGCCAGAAGGAGACGGACGAAGGGCTGGAGGTCACGCTCGAGACCGAAGACGGCGAAGAGACCATCACCGTGGACAAGATTCTCGTCGCGGTTGGGCGCAAGCCGAGGGGGGAAAACTTAGGGCTCGAGGA
The DNA here is from genome assembly GCA_965213925.1 of Trueperaceae bacterium. Lineage (GTDB taxonomy): Bacteria > Deinococcota > Deinococci > Deinococcales > Trueperaceae > CBDBZX01. Next base: position 932,912 of record OZ243927.1, on the reverse strand, counting down.
CATCGGCGTCAAAGTCGAGCAGGGCTTTATCCCCACGAACAACCACATGCAGACCAACGTTCCGCACATCTACGCCATCGGCGACGTGGCGCGTCCGCCCCTTTTGGCGCATAAAGCGATGAAAGAGGGCTTGGTCGCCGCCGAGCACGCCTCCGGCAAACCGAGCGCGTACGACACCATCGTGCCGAGCGTCGTCTACACGAGCCCCGAACTCGCGTCCGTCGGCATGAGCGAGCAGGAGGCGAAAGACGCCGGTCACAACGTCATCGTGGGCAGCTTCCCGATGCAAGCCTCCGGGCGCGCCATGACGTTAGGCGTCACCGAGGGCATCGTTAAGGTCATCGCCGACGAAGAGTCGGACCAGCTTTTAGGCTTTCACATGGTCGGACCGAGCGCGGGAGACATGGTCTCTGAAGCAGCCTTAGCCATCGAGATGGGCGCGACGCTAGGCGACATCTCGCTGACGCAGCACGCGCACCCCACCATCGCCGAGAGCTTCATGGAGGCGGCGGAGGCGGCGCACGGTGAGGCGATTCATATCGCGAATAAGAAGAAAAAGTAAAAGCAGGTGAAAGGACTGAGGACTGAGAGAAAAGCCTTGCATCTCAGTCCTTTCACCATGCAAAAACTTCGTAACAGTCCTTTTCTCTTTCAGCTTGCGGATTAGTGCCGCTTAACTTTCAGAAGGTTGATAGCTAGAGCTTTCTCGAGAACGTCACCCATTCAGGCTCAATCTCAAAACTGAGCTTGCGTAAGACGCGCTGCATAGAGGCGTTTTCCTTTGCGCCGCCGCCCGCGTTGAGTTCGGTGTAGCCGCTGGATTTAGCGAACTCAGCGACTAGGGTCCCTAACGCCGTTCCAATCCCTCGGTAGCGGTAAGCGCGTGAAACGCCTAGAAAAGCGATGGCTGTCGTTGTTCTGCCGTCCACCTCGAGCCCCGTGTATCCAACATACTGCTTGTCGTGCACAGCGACAAAAACGCTGCTCTGATTCATCTCAGGACTATGAATGTCAGGATGATGTTTGGGAATAATCGGCTCGTGATAGGGGGCGTCGGCTTCTGTTTCAGCGTGGAGAGCTAAGAGTTTTTCGTCTCTTTCAGCGTCATCGGAGAGGTCGGGGTAAGGTTTGATGGTGACGCCTTCTGCCTCCAACCTCTTCGTAAGAGGTGAAAACTCGGCAGCGTCAAACTGCGAGAGGTCAAGCTCGCCGCCGTAGCTGCGGAACTGTTCTATGAACCCTTCCAGATAACCCGACATCGGCACGAAGTCCTCACGGACACAGCTCCAGACCTCTTTAGCGGATAAGTCGGAATGGGTTAGGGCGTACTCGAGCACCCGCGTATCTACACCTGTGTGGCGGTGGTCGGCTCGAGTCGTAACACCCGTCCACGCGCGCCCTGAAACGGTTGACCCCGCCCAAGTCGGCGTGAGATACCCTGTTGCGATGACCTCACCGTCCTTTTCGGCAACGTAGCGCCGACAATGCGGGTCACTGCGCCGAAACGCCTCATCTGAGCGCTGCATCTGCTCGGGCGTGGTCTGAAAATGAGGTTCGTTTTGGGCGTTATGAATCTTTGCTACTTGGGGGTAGTCCTGTTCTGCAATATTGCGAATAAGCAAGGTGTGCTCCTCTAATTGAGTGAAACGTCAAAGGCTGCTGGTTGTGAAGGCACTCAATCATCAAAACACCTGCTTTCTGCTGAGCACTCTAGCACGAAAGGAAGCAATGAGTTCCGAGCAATGAGTGAAAATCTTTAGACTCATTGCTCGTTGCTCGTCACCTCTCGAGAAGTATCCACGTCCCCTCTTTAAGGGGTAAAGTCTAAGCATGTTCCACACCACAGACCTCAGCGACGACAACAGCAACCTTCAATACTGCGCCCCCATCTTCCGCAACTTCGGCGGGCGCACCAAATTTCACGGTCCGATTCACACGGTGAGCTTGTTCGAGGATAACGTCTTATACGAGGAGGCGTTAAACTCTGTCGCTGAAGGAACCGTCATCGTCGTAGACGGGGGCGGCTCGCTGAACTGTGCGCTCATGGGGGACCGTTTAGGGGGGATTGCGGTCTCTCGCGGTCTCCCCGGCGTCATCATCAATGGTTGTGTGCGCGACAGCGCGGAGCTTGCCGAGTTGGACGTGGGTGTGCTTGCGCTCGCGCCGCATCCTAAAAAGAGCAACAAAAAAGGCGAGGGGATGCGCAATCCGATTATCAATTTTGGCGGCGTGCTGTGGCAGCCTGGGTTCTTCGTCTATGCGGACGAGGACGGTATTATTTTAAGTGAGAAGGCGTTGGTGTAGCGGCTGGTTTTTAAGATTTGAAGAGGTCTCGAGTAAAACAAGGATAAAGCAGTAGTCAGAATTCAGTAGTCAGCGTGTGGGAAGCTACTGAATTCTGACTACTGATAACTGCCATTCAACAAACTCCAAGCACTACGCTTTAACTTTGTCAGCCGCCCTACACACCTTAAATTTGCAAGGTGTAGTATTTGCGTTGTGCAAGTATTGCGTCTAGCAGCAATGCATAAAGCAGCAGTTCCAAAACATACTGAGACGGATGGGCGCAGGTATCATCCCAGAACGTGCGTGCTGCGCAATGTTCTCAAAAGTGAGCGTGTCTCAAACCAGATGATACCTGCTATAGGAGGTGATGGAGCGGAGATGACCCTTATCGACAGTCGGCGGTTTATCCACAGCTTTTGGCAGTTACGTCAACAGATTATCAGTCAGGTCAACCCACGTGTGCGTGAAGAACATGGCGTTGACTTCTTGGAAGTGATGCTTTTGGAGCAAATCGGCAACACGGATATGAGCCCGTCAGAGATCGCCGAGGCGATGCAGATTCCGGCTCACAACATCTCGCGCAAGATAGGCGCTCTGGAGAAGGGCGGGCTTATTCGGCGCAGCCTCGACCCGAGCGACGCGCGGCGGCGGGTGCTGAGTTTGACCGCTAAGGGTCAAGAGGTCTCGAGCCAAGCTCAAAAAACATTGGACGAAGAGGTAGGGCGTCTTCTCGCCACACTCTCCCAAACGGACGCCGCCATCATGATTCGCTCTTTAGAAACTATCGCGCAAAAACGCACACAGGAGACCACATGAACTTATCAGCGAGAGACAAAAATTTTACCCTCATCGGTATTTTGTTGGCGCTCTTTTTAGGCGCATTAGACCAAACCATCGTCTCGACAGCGCTCCCCAAAATCGTCGAAGACTTGCAGGGCGTGAGCCGCTACGCTTGGGTGGCGACCTCTTACCTGCTCGCCTCGACGGTGCTCGTGCCAATTTACGGCAAGCTCTCGGATATGGTCTCGCGCAAACGGATCGAACTCTGGGCTATCGGAATCTTTTTGACGGGCTCATTCTTGTGCGGCTTAGCGGGCGAGTTCGGGCCGCTACCACTCCTCGGCGACGGCATGAATCAGCTCATCATCTTTCGGGCGATTCAGGGCTTGGGCGGCGCGGGGCTCTTGGGCATGGCGTTTATCATCATCGCTGACCTTTACCCGCCTTCGGTGCGCGGCAAGTATCAGGGCTTCGTCGGGGCGACTTTTGGGATTGCGAGCGTGTTGGGACCACTCATCGGCGGCTTTTTAACGGACTACGGCGGCTCGATCATCCCTGGTATCGCCGGGTGGCGCTGGGTTTTTTATGTGAACGTGCCGTTTGGGGCACTGGCGCTCTGGTTCATTATCACCAAGATGCCTAAGCTCGAGCCCGCTGGCGAAAAGCAACCTTTAAGCTACCTCTCCGCCTTCTTGCTCATCGCCGGACTCGTGCCCTTTATTTTGGCGCTGCAATTGGATAAAACGCTTTATCCCTGGAGCGGTGGGGTGACGTTGTCGCTCTTCGCCGTCGCCGCTATCTCCCTCACCTTGTTCGTGTTCCGCTCACTGCGCGAGAAAAATCCGATTTTAGACCTCTCGCTCTTCAAGAATAAAGTCTTTAGCACCGCGAACTTGGCGCTCTTCTTCTTCGGCGCGGGCTTTTTAAGCATCCTCATCTTCTTGCCGCTCTTTATGGTGAACGTTGTCGGTGTCTCCGCGACGAGCGCCGGGGTGAGCCTCATTCCGCTCTCGCTCGGGCTGGTCTTCGGGGCGATCGTCTCGGGGCAACTCGTCTCGAAGTTCGGTCACTACCGCCGCTTGATGCTTCTTGGCGGGGCGGTGCTGATCCTCGGGACGTACTTGCTCTCGAGCATGTCCCCCGACATCCCCTACTGGCAAGTCACGCTCTACATGATTGTGTGCGGGCTCGGTTTGGGTCCCTCGCTACCGCTTTACACCTTAGCGATTCAAAACGCGGTGGACGTGCGCAGGATCGGTCAAGCAACCTCGTCCAGCCAGTTTTTTAGGCAGATTGGCGGGACGGTAGGCGCGGCGATTATGGGGACGGTCTTAGCGACGACGTTGGCGGCGTCCTTTGCAAATCTTGACCTGCCGGGTAACGCAGGACCGGGGAGCGTCTCGAGTTCAGCAGAGCGATTAGGCTCGACGGGCGGCGCGAACACCGCCGAGACGATTCAGACTTCGTTCGACCAGCAGTATCAGGCGATTACTCAGGCGGTGCAGCAAGGGAACAGTCAAGCCTTGGGAGAGGTTTTGGCGAACAGTCCGCTTCCGCCCGAAGCGCAAGCGGGCATTCAACAAGGCGCAAGTCAGGTGATGGGCAATCCGCAAGCGACAGAGGGCTTTTTAGCGCAGCTCAGAACGACCTTCGATGAGCAAGCGGCGCAAGTGAGCGCTCAAGTTACGAGGGCGACGAAGCAAGCCTTTACCACCGCGATTACCCGGATTTACTTCTACAGCATCTTCATCGTGGCGATCGCTTGGCTTGTGACGCTCTTCATCCCCGAGTTGACCTTGCGGCAGACGAACGCGGGGCCGGAGGTAGGGCCAGAGGCGGTGGCGGCGGACTAACCTCTTGACTTGACGATTGATGGTCATTTTGTGATGGTCATTTTGGTGATGGTCATTCTAGGCGAGAGAGCAACCTCTCGCCCTTTTCGGTGCGTCGTAAAGTAGAGGTAGGAGGGTTGCGTATGCCTGATACTTCGTTCTTCATTTATAGGTTGCAGATGTTCGCGCCTATTCGTATTGGAGAGTACACCGGGTACGCTTTCGTAGATACGGGCGCGAGCCAGTTAACGCTGCTGAGCGCCTACGCAACCACGTACCCGAAGCGGGGGACCGTCCAATCTCGCGGAGCACTAGGAGGGATGACGCTCGAGCAGTGCTTAGTACCTTCTATCCACTTTCTCGGGGAAGCGTTTGAGAATGTATCAACTTATGTTCAAGGCGACCTCTTCATCGACTATCCACCCGAGCGCACTGTCCTTATCCGCTTAGGTCAGGACATCCTCACTAAGAGAGCGCTCCATCTCGACTTTGATGCGCGGTAGTGAGCGAACACTAGCTGTTACATTCCTCCCTAGAGGCAGTGACCCGTAGGTTTTTGTCCTCTGCACTTAGGAAAAATACATTAAGTGGGTGCACCGAAATGACCTGGACTGGAGAACGCCAGCGAAGTTCGTCTCAAAAAACCTTTCTGAAATGGTTTAGGTTTTCGAAGCCGAAGCACTTAGTATGGATAATACAGTACCTAAGGTGTCCGAGTGAGCCTAAGTCTTAGTAAGTTTCGGTTCAGCAGGTACAATAAAACACGTGGCAACGGTTGAGGAACTGCGCAGCAGACTTAGACGCCCCTTAGAGCGCGAACTCAGGAGCGGCTGTCAAGATTCGGTGGTCGTGGGCGGCTTGGAAAAGCTCGTCGCCACGGTGGGCGCACCCTTTACCGACGTTCGCAGTGTGATGAACGGCTACAGCAGTCTCACGCCGGAGGAGCGCTTGGAGCGCTTGGAGCAAGCCCTGGGAATGTTAGAGGTTGGCGCACAACCCCAAGCACGATCACAAAGTCCTGCGCCCGCGCCTGACCCGCCACCTCTCAAGGAGATTGGAAGAGGCTCGAGCGATACGCTAAGTAGCGACGACTTAGACAAAGACATCGCGGAGAAACTCGTAGACTTCGGCGCACAAGCCCCTAAAAAACTCGCCACGGTGGGCTTAAAAACTTACCGCGACCTCTTGTACCACTACCCCAAACGCTACGAAGACCGCCGCGTCTTGCCGACCTTTTCCGCGCTGCAAGACGACGAGTCGGCTACTGTCTCGGGCGTCATCACCGGGCGCAAGGCGACGAAGAGCAAGCGCGGAATGATGGTGGTGCGGGCGTTTTTGGAGGATGCTTTAGGCGCAAAACTTACCGTTGTTTGGTTTAATCAACCGTGGTTGGAAAAGCAGCTCTTCCCCGGTCAGAGGATTATCGTTACAGGCAAAGTTAAGAAAAAAGGTCGCTATATAGACTTAGCAGCGGCGCATCACGAGATTGACGAAGAGGGCGAGAGCCTCTCGACGGGGCGTATCGTCGGTCTTTATGGCACGACGCAAGGGCTTTCGCAAGCGTACTTGCGGCGCGCGGCACACCGTTTGCTGGACGCTCTAACCGTTATCCCCGACCATTTGCCAAAGAGCGTGCTGGAGCGTTACACCCTCATTCCTTTAGATACAGCTCTGCGCGAAATCCATCTACCCACGGGAGAAAAACCGCTCCAAGCTGCCTTGCGCCGGCTTAAGTTTGACGAGTTTTTGTTTCTCGAGCTGCGCGTCCTCCTAAACCGCGACACGACGCTCTTAGGCAAAACCTTCAAGGTATTGAAAAAGGACTTGCAAACCTTCGAGAAGAGCTTACCCTTCAAATTCACTAAAGCGCAAAAGCGCGTGCTGGACGAAATCAGCGCCGACATGAAAAACCCTAAGCAGATGGCGCGGCTCCTCCAGGGCGATGTCGGCTCGGGGAAAACGGCGGTGGCGGCGGCGGCGATTTACGTGGCGATTCAGAACGGCTACCAAGCCGCGCTGATGGCTCCTACTGAAATCTTGGCGCGGCAGCACTACCTCAATTTGATTCAGTACCTCTACCCGCTAGGCGTCGAGAGCGACCTCTTCATCGGCTCGGCGAGCTTGAAAGAGCGCAACGCGGCGCGGGACAGGTTGCGCTCCTCGCAGACGGATTTAGCCGTCGGGACGCACGCGCTCATTCAGGAGGGCGTGGACTTTCGCAACCTCGGACTCGCGGTGATTGACGAGGAGCACCGCTTCGGCGTGGAGCAGCGGCGCAAGCTTTTGGGCAACCTCCCCGACGTGATGGTGATGAGCGCGACGCCCATCCCCCGCTCTTTGGCGCTGACCTATTACGGCGACCTCGAGCTTTCCATTATCGACGAACTCCCGCCGGGGCGTAAAGGCGTCAAGACGCGCCTGGTGAACGACTCCAAGCGTAGAGAGGTCTACCGCTTCGCCTGGGGCGAGATTCAAAAGGGGCGACAGGTCTACCTCGTTACGCCACTTATCGAAGAGAGCGAGGCGCTAGACAACATCGTCTCGACCACGCAGATGTTCGAGGACTTGCAGCAGATCATGCCTCAAGCCTGCCGCACCGAGATGCTCCACGGCAAGATGACAGGTGTCGAAAAAGACGAGATCATGGAGCGCTTTCGCCGCCGCGAATTCGACCTCTTAGTTTCGACCACCGTTATCGAGGTCGGTGTGGACATCCCAAACGCGAGCTTGATGATCATCGAAAACGCCGAACGCTTCGGACTTTCGCAGCTTCACCAGCTTCGCGGGCGCGTCGGGCGGGGCGAGCACGAGAGCTTTTGTGTACTCGTCGCGGGAGACCGCTCTAAAAAGACGCAACACCGCTTAGGTGTCATCGAAAAGCACTCGGACGGGTTTGTGATCGCGGAGAAAGACCTAGAGCTGCGCGGTCCCGGTGAGATTCGCGGGACGCGGCAGTCGGGGATGCCGGACCTCGTGTTGGGAGATTTAGCGCAGGACGGGGACATCATCGAGAAGTCTCGAGAACTCGCTAAAAAGATGCTCGAGGCTGACCCCAAGTTGGAAGCTCCCTGGGCACGGCGGCTGCGGGATGAACTGCGGCGCAGGGTAGAGACGGTCGGATTTAGAGAGGTGATCTGATGGACGTGCTTCTTTGGCTATTTTCTCGTCTCGCTGCTTTCGGGATTACTCTGACTGGACTTTTCATGTTAGGAAAGCGCTTTCAGCGGCTCCTTCTACCTTTTCTCTTGCTTCTTTTATTCGTGCCTTTTTATGGACATGTCGAACGGTTCAGCGGCGTAAAGTCTTGGACTGGCACGCATGAGGCTCATATCTTAGTCGAAGAAGCGACCCAACGCCTTGAGTGGACGAGCTACCTGCTTGCGGGAACGTTTTACATCGCCGCACTACTTCTGACCTGGCGTACGCCCTTTCTCGCGCCGATGTTGCCTTTTCTCCTACTCGGTCTTTATCAAAATGTTTCCTACAATCCGTTTGCGGACGCAGTTCAGTCTCCGGTGGCAAGAATTTGGCTCGACGACAACGGACACAATCTTGCCCTCTTTCTTGGAAATTTATTGGTGAGCATTTGCCTTCTCGCCTATACACTCCCTAGTCTGCTAAAACTTATGAAAGATCATGACAACCGAATTGCGGCGAGAGGTTGAGCCTCGAGTCTAGGTGATAAGAGGACCGTCACAAACCCATTTTTGGCTTAAAATATTTCGTGGATGACTGGTATGTTTCCTCTTTTCATGACTCTGATTTTTCCTTTCATCACCCTGCTGTTAGGTTTTGCTTCGGGCAGTCTAATGAAGTCCACGGGTGGCTGGCGGCTCGTCCTTTCTATCTTTACGCCGTTCGCTTTTTATCCCTGGGGACTTCATGTAGGTTGGACGCGGAGCAGCCTAAAAAACGACGCGCAGCCCGTTTTGGTGGAATACGCACCTCAGATTACTGAGGCGCTTTCTACGTTTGTGACCCTCAACCTCTTTCTCGGTGTGCTTGCTCTCATCGCAGTTCCGCTTGCGATTTGGCGAGAGCCGCTGCTTAACGCGGCTCTGCCTTTGATTTTAGGGTTTCTCTACTGGCACTTCCCGTTAAGTCGTCTAACCAACGATATCGCAGCGATAGACTATGACCTCTTGCCGATTGGGATGGCAGACATTGGCATATTGAACGCTTGGCTCTTTTGGCTCTCTTTAGCGGCGAGTGCCGGGCTCTTTGGCTACGCGCTGACGCGGTATCTTGAGCCCCATACCCTCAAGCTCTACTTCCCGCTAAGATAATTTCATGAGGCTCCTCTTCCGCTTCAGCATCTTCGCCTTTTGTTCGGCTTTATTGCCAGCTTCATTACCCGCCGCGCACTTGGAATGCGCCGCAAAGTGTGGGAAAAAGGCTTTCGCACTTTAGCGTCTGTGCAGTAGACTTCCGTAAATGCTCAGATTTAGCCCTACGGTCGCTCGAGGAGCGCGCCGCGCCACAGCAGCGGAGCGGCTCGCGCCCTTTCTCACGTTTATACCAACCTCTTTGGTTTTGCTCACCCTAGGTCTACAGCTCACCGCCCCTACCCTCATAGACGCTTATGCGCTCTACCCGCTCCTATTAGGTATCGTACTTTTAGGTCTGCCGCACGGCGCACTCGATCACCTCGTACCGGCGCGGCTCGGGCTCTCTTGGGGACGTAAACCCTTGGGCGTCGCCCTCTATCTGCTCGCTTACGTCATGGTTGCGGCGCTCTACTTAGGACTCTGGCTGTGGAGCCCGGCGGCGGCGTTCATCGGGTTTTTAGCCGCGACGGTGTGGCACTGGGGTCAGGGCGATCAGCGCTTTTTAGAGATTTTCTTAGGGAGACAGCGTCCGACGCGCTGGGGCGCTTGGGTGACGCTTTTGGTGCGGGGCAGCTTGCCTATCGTGCTGCCCGTTTTAGCCTTTCCCGAAACCGCCGAAAGCCTCTACCGCCACGCCGCCACGGGGCTCGGGCTGGCTGACACGACGCTCACGCTTACGTCACCTTGGCTCGTCGTTCCCCTCGTTCTCATGCTCACAGTTGGGCTAATCGCCTACGCTTTTAACGCCGTTCGCGCCGCGCCGAACACCCTCGTGCTCACGGTAGACGCGGCGGAGGTTCTCCTTCTCATCCTGCTTTTCACGCTCGTACCCGCCTACATGTCCGTCGGCGTCTACTTCCTCTTCTGGCACTCGCTGAGGCATTTAGGGCGTCTTCTCATCTTGCACCCGAGGGACGCAGCGCAAGTTGCCCAGGGGCACCTGTATCCCCCTATCAGGCGGCTCACCTTAGACCTCTTGCCCGTCACCTTCGCCGCGCTCTGCTTGCTGAGCGGGTTTTACCTCTTCAACGCGGCGAGAATCGTTTCCTTAGAGGGCTTCGTCGCGCTCTACCTCATCTTGATCAGCGCACTGACGAAACCGCACCTCGTCGTGGTGGCGATGATGGACTTAAAGCCGAATAGCACGCTCAACCTCACCTCACCAAAAACTCATTAGAGCGCAACTCGAGCGACCTGAACGCTAAACTCATTCTCTCATGAGCTTCACCTTAGCGTCATCCTCTTTCACGTTGTAGGGGAGATACTGTGTGCGTACGTCCGAGTACGACATTTACCCTGAGCGAACCCTCCTCGAGTAAGAAGCGACTCGAGGGGGTTTTGCTTCCTATCACTCCCTAGCTGTCAGGCGTATCGAGGTTTGCTTGCTAAACTGCTCTAAACGGCGCGGTCAAGGTGCCCAATACTATTAGTTGCACGTCCATAGCTGAATATAGGCGTAAAGCAGTCGAAAGTGGTGACGATAGAGATGGCAAATCCAGAAGAACGAATCACCGTCATAGGCGCGGGCATGGCGGGCAGCGACGCGGCGCTAGCGGCGGCGAACTTAGGCGTCCAGGTTGACCTGTTCGAGATGCGCCCCAAAAAGATGACCCCCGCGCACCGCACGGGCAGCTTCGCCGAACTCGTCTGCTCGAACTCGTTCGGCGGCGAGGGGCAGACCAACGCCAAAGGACTGCTGCAAGCGGAGATGTTAGCGGCGGAAGGCTTGGTGATGCGCGCCGCACACGAAGCGAGAGTTCCTGCGGGCGGCGCGTTAGCTGTAGACCGCGACGCCTTTGGTGAAAAGGTCACGAGTACGCTCCGCAACCATCCGAACATCACGGTTCACGACGAGGAACTCGCCGTCATTCCTGACGGCACCGTCGTCATCGCCTCGGGTCCGCTCACCTCGGACGCGCTCGCCGAGGATATCCGCCGGACGGTGGGCGAAGACTTCTTAGGCTTCTACGACGCCGCCGCCCCCGTGATCGACGTGGACTCCATCGACATGAACATCGCCTACCGCAAAGGGCGTTACGATCAGGGCGCGGATTACCTCAACCTGCCTTTCGACAAAGAACAGTACGACCGCTGGTTTGGCGCGCTCGCCAACGCCCGCAAGCACACCCCGCACGACTGGGAGACCTTGGAGTTTTTCGAAGGCTGTATGCCCATCGAAGAGATTGCGCGGCGCGGCTACGATACGCCAAGATTTGGACCGATGAAGCCCGTTGGCTTGGAGCACCCTGAAACGGGCAAGAGGTTTTACGCCGTGGCGCAGCTCCGCCAAGAGGATGTGCGCGGACAGATGTGGAGCCTCGTGGGGTTTCAAACAGGTTTGAAATGGGGCGACCAAAAAGAGGTCTTGCGACTCATTCCTGGATTAGAGAACGCCGAAGTCGTACGCTACGGCGTGATGCACCGCAACACGTATCTCAACGCGCCTAGACTCCTCTCGAGCACCCTCAGCTTAAAAGCGCACCCCCACCTCTTCGTGGCAGGCGTCTTAGCGGGAACGGAAGGCTATTTGGAGTCCTCTGCTACGGGCTGGTTAGCCGGAACGAACGCGGCGCGGCAAGTGCTGGGACAAGACCCGCTGCTTCCCCCCGAAACCTCGATGCTGGGCGGCTTAGTGCGCTTTTTAGCCTCAGCGAACCCCGACAACTTCCAGCCCATGAACGCGAACTGGGGGCTCGTGCCGACGCTTCCCAAGCAAAGAGGTGAAGGGAAGAAAGACAGGCGTATGAGGACGTATAAACGTGGCATCGAAGATTTTGGAGGGTGGCTCGAGTCCATCCGCTACAGCACTTCAGAATCTCAGCTCGTCAGCTAATCAGGAAAAACCGAAACCCTGACAGGCTAACTGGCTTTCACGCGAGAAAAGCCACATTGTTCATATCGCTTCATGTGAATTTCAGGTAGGCTCGAGCACGAGCGAGTTACCTTCTTAGGTGACTCATGGAAATTCAGCAACCTTGATTTAGGAGCCACACTGTGAAAATACTCGTTACAGGCGCAGCCGGTTTTATCGGCAGCCACACCGCGCAGATGCTACTTGAACGCGGCGACACCGTCGTCGGCTTGGACAACTTCAACGACTACTACGACCCCGCGAAAAAGCGTGCTAACGCAAAACGGTTAGCTCAGTACGACACCTTCAGGATGGTCGAGGGCGATATTCGCAACCGCGACGAGGTCTTCGACCTCTTTAGGGATGAGAACTTCGACGTGGTGGCGAACATCGCGGCGATGGCGGGCGTGCGCAACTCGGTCCAGAATCCCGCGCTGTACATGGAGGTCAACCTTAACGGGACGCAGCACCTCATGGACGCGGCGTTAGAGACGGGCGTGGGCAACTTCGTGTTCGCCTCGACCTCTTCAATTTACGGCAGCACTGAGACGATTCCCTTCGTCGAAACGGACCCCTGCTTAAAACCCCCACAGCCCTACGCCGCCGCCAAACGCGCCGCCGAACTCCTAGGCTACACCTATCACACGCTCTACAATCTGAACTTCACCGCGACGCGCTTTTTCACCGTGTACGGTCCCAATGGACGCCCCGACATGATGCCCTACCTCTTGGCGGAGAGCATCTACAAGGGCAAGCAAATCCCTCTTTACGAGGGCGACATGCGCCGCGACTGGACCTTCGTCGAGGACATCGCCAAAGGGCTCGTCGCCGCGATTGACACGCCGCTCGGGTACGAAATCATCAATTTGGGGCGCGGCGAGCCGCTGCCGCTCGCGGACTTCATCGAGACAATGGAACGCATTGCGGGCAAGAAAGCCAACCTCAATCCGCAGCCCAAACTGCCCGCCGATGTCTACGTCACCTACGCCGACACGAGTAAGGCGAGGGAGCTTTTAGGTTTTAACCCCACCGTTTCGGTGCAAGAGGGCGTTGAGCGCTTTTGGGAGTGGTACGTGAGCGAGCAAGAGTCTCTAGTCGGCGCGTAAAGTAGGTGCCAAACCTACCGTAAACGCGGCTCAAGCTTAGTACGCAAACATCTCCTGCAAGACCTCGCAAACCTCTCGTTGACTCTCTAGCTCGAGCGTGCCGACACGCTCCGTCAGCCTCATCTTGTCCACGGCGCGTAGATGATCAAGCAGGATTAAACCCTGCTTGCCCATGAACGCGCAGGGGACGCGGCTCGGAAGGGCAAAGCTATGGCTCGTTAGAGGAGCGACGATGACGGTTGCTAAGTGGTTGAGTTCGTCAGGGGACACGACCACGCAAAGGCGGAGTTTATTCGTCTCGCTGCCCTTAGCGGGCTCTAAGTTGACGCGGTACACGTCGAAGCGGCGAACGTCCATAACTACTGACCTCAAGTATTTTTAATCTTGGGAGCTTTCTACCTCTTCGAGACCTCTGTCTAAGTTTGCCTCCAACCACGCTTGGTCGTAGTTAACTTCGCCGCGCGCTACGGCAGCCTTGACCGCCTCGTCCCAACCCTGACGGGGTTGCCTGACGGGTTGGATGAGTAGTCCCTCCCGCACGACTTTAAGTTCGAGCACGCGCCCCTCGAGCCCCGCCTGCTCGATCAGCACTTTGGGGATGCGTACGCCTTTGGAGTTGCCAATTTGGATGAGTTCTGCCATAAAGTAATTATAGCGTAATTACACCTGCGACGAGCACCTCGTGATAGCGTGTTTAGGTGCCGATTTCTGACTACCTCAAAAGGATACGCGCCGCCATTGGGCATGAGCTAATTCTCAATCCTGGCGTGATGGCGATTATTCGCGATGATGAGGGGCGTATTCTTTTGCAAAAAAGGCGTGACGACGGTACTTGGTGTGCACCTGGTGGCGCGATTGACCCCGGCGAAACGCCCGCAGAAGCAGTTGTGCGCGAAGCGTACGAAGAGACTGGGCTTCACGTTGTGCCCGAAAAGGTAGCGGGTGTCTTCGGCGGTGCGAATCATCGTCATATTTACCCGAATGGAGACAGGCTCGAGGTCACAACCGTCGCTTTTCTATGTAAAGTAATAGGTGGCACCCTAAATGGGCTGGACGGAGAATCCTTAGAGCTTTGCTACGCGCATCCCCGAAGATTTCCCTGATTCGCCCCTTCTAAACCGTTATCCGAAAGCGCTTTTTAAGATACGACAAGAGGACGAAACGCTCTTTTAGAGAGGCGCGAGTATGAACACCAAAGTCACCGCCGTCAGCCGCAGCAAAGCGCATACCTTCAGCAAAACCAACCAAACGAGCATCCGACTCTTGAAGGGTCTAGGCGTCGAAGGCGACGCGCACATGGGCGAGAGGGTCAAGCACCGCTCGAGAGTCGCCGCCGACCCGACCCAGCCCAATCTGCGACAAATCCACCTCATCCACGCGGAACTTCACGACGAGCTGCGCGTGAAAGGTTTCGAGGTGTCGGCGGGCGACATGGGCGAGAATATCACGACGCGGGACGTTGACTTGCTCGGTTTGCCGAGAGGGACAAAGCTCTACGTGGGTCGAGAGGTGGTGCTCGAGCTAACCGGCTTGCGCAACCCCTGTGCCCAACTCGATAGGTTTCAGAACGGGCTGATGAAAGCGGTGCTTGGCTACGACGAAGAAGGCAACCTGATTCGCAAGGCAGGCGTGATGAGCGTGGTGCTTGCAGGCGGCGAGATTAGGGTTGATGACGCGATTCGGGTGGAGCTTCCGGCTGAGCCGCACGTGGGGCTCGAGCGCGTCTAACAACCCCAACATGGAGCGCATAGGTAGAATGACCCATGCAAACGACTGGCTCTCCAATTAATCCACCCATTGATTTACGCTCCGACACCGTTACTCAACCTACCCCAAAGATGCGCCAAGCGATGATGGACGCGCATGTCGGCGACGATGTGTACGGACAGGACCCCACCGTCAACCGGCTTCAAGAGGTGCTGGCTGAACGTACGGGCTTCGAGGCGGGGCTTCTCATGCCGTCAGGCACGATGAGCAACCAGATCGCCATCGCCGTTCACACCAAACGCGGGCAAGAGGTCATCGCACCGGAGGGCGCACACGTCTACGAGTACGAGTTGGGCTCGATGGCGGTCATCAGCGGCGCACTGCCGCGCCTCGTCCCTGCGCCACTGGGCATCCCCGAAGTCGAAGATATAAGAGGTGCGGTCCACCGCAGCATCCACCAAGCGCCGACGGGGATGATCGTGCTCGAGAATACGCACAACAAGGCGGGCGGAACGGTTCTACCTTTGGAGCGCTGTCATGAGGTTGCGCAACTCGCACAAGAGGAAGGTTTACCGCTTCACCTAGACGGCGCGCGAGCAGCGAACGCGGCGGCGGCACTGGACGTGAGCCTAGCTGAGCTGTGCGCGCCCTTCGGTTCCGTTTCCCTCTGCTTGAGTAAAGGGCTCGCCGCGCCCGTCGGCACGGTGCTTTTAGGCTCTCAAGACTTCATCAAAGAGTCGCACCGCTACCGCAAGATGTTGGGCGGTGGGATGCGGCAAGCGGGCGTGTTGGCGGCGGCGGGTATCGTCGCGGTAGAGGAGATGACGGGGCGACTGAGTGAGGACCACGCGCGGGCGAGGCGTTTAGCTGAGGCGCTTGTGCAACTTCCCGAGGTCACACTGGATTTATCCACTGTGCAGACCAACATGGTTTACTTTCACGTTCCCAACGCCGCCTCTATCGCTGAAAAGATGGCGGAAAGGGGCGTTCTGTGTAACGCGCTCGGCGCGCCGACGATTCGCCTAGTGACGCATTATCACATCACGGATGAGGACGTGACGAGGGCTGCCAGCGTTATTCAAGAGGTCATTCAAGAGGTTTCGCAGCGAGCAGTCTCCGCGTGAAGCGGGCGTACCTTTTGGCGCATCCAGCGGGACATTCGCTCAGCCCGGCGATGCACAACGCCGCGTTCTCCGAACTTCAGTTAAACGCGACGTACGAGGCATTAGACGTAACCTCCGAGCAACTTCCCGAAGTGATGGAGAGGTTGCGCAAAGAGGAGAGTTACGGCGCGAACGTCACCGTGCCGCATAAGCTTACGGTCTTACCCTTTATGGATGAACTGACGGACGCGGCGCAGGCGATTGGCGCGGTGAACACGATCATCAACCGAGACGGACGCTTGATCGGGGACAACACGGACGCGACGGGCTTTATGAGAGGACTCATCGAAGACGCGGACCTCGAGCCCGGAGGTCTGCGCGCCGTGCTTCTGGGCGCGGGCGGCGCGGGCAGGGCGGCCGCCTACGCGCTCCTTAATGCGGGCGTTGAGCGCTTGCAGATTTTCAACCGGACGCAGGAGAAGGCGGAGGAGATGGGGCTCGAGTTCGGCGACTACGGCGACATCGAAGCGGTGGATTTTCGCGCTTTAGATACGGCGGTGCGCGGCGCGGACCTCCTGGTCAACACGACCTCGGTAGGCTTGGCGCACGAGGGTACCAACCCCGACCTATCTCCCCTACCACCCGGACTGCTCCCTCATCAAGGGCTCGTATGCGACCTCATCTACCGTCCCGAAAAGACGCGCCTCCTCAAAGACGCCGAAGGCGAAGGCTTAAAGGTGCAGAACGGCGTGCCGATGCTCGTCTATCAGGGGGCGGAATCGTTCAGAGCGTGGACGGGTGAGGACGCGCCTATCGGCGTTATGATGAACGCCGTTCAGGACGCGCTCAAGCAACCTCGTTAGTCAGCGTTAGTCTGCGAGGGCTTCGCGCTGCTCTTGGCGCAGCTTGAAGTCGAGCTGCAGCGAGTGCGCCGTGTAGTAGAGCGGGTAGACGAGCGAGAGGTACAAGATGAGCGTGCGCGCCATGCTCGCTTCCATGGCGAGCGCCGCGAGGCAGAGAACACCCCAGATGAACCCGAGCCCGAGGTGCAACGTGCGCCCTTTGGACAAGCGGCTCACATAGAGAAAGCGCAGCGGCACGAAGACCGAGAGCGAGAGCAGCACGACGATGACGGTATTGAGTAGCGGCGGCGTGCCGAGCAAATAGAGGTAGAAAATCACGATGTTCCAGTACGACGGGAAACCGACGAAAAAGCCCTCATTCGCGAGTTTGGCGGTTGTTCGTGAGAACCCAAATGCGCTCGCGAACATCGCGAACGCCATCCAGAGCGTCATTGGCGCGATGAACATCTGCGCTTGGAGCATAAAGAGCATCGGCACCACGACGTACGAAACGAAGTCCACGATGTTGTCGAGCAGTTCGCCGTCGATGCCCGCGGCCGTCTCCTTCACGCGCCACTTACGCGCTAACGCGCCGTCGGTGGCGTCGATGATAATGGTCACAGCGAGCGCAGCCAACGCCCAGCGGTAGGTTCCCTCCAAAATCCACTGCGCCGCTAACGTCACGAAGATGAGCGTCGAGGCGGTGTAGACGTGAACGAGGTAGCCGCGCAAGGTGGACGGAGAAAGCTTGGGCATAGTAAAGGTCAGCGTACCAGGAAAGGGACGGCGGCGGCGTAAGCGCGGCAAAAATGTGGCTTAATTCTCAGAGGGTAGCGTACTACACCGTAAACAAAGTATTGCTACTCATTGGCATGTCACCCTGTTCACGAAGTAGAGCGAAGCTTCGGCGAAGGCGTAAGGGTCTCGTTTAGCTGCGCTAAAACTTTGTAACTTTCAATCTCAGCAAGAGGAGTCAGCAAGGTCAGAGATTCTTTCATCAGGCGAAGCCAATCCTGTAAAGGGCTCCACTTCGTTACGTTCAGAATGACATGACCCATTTCTTACTTAACGCTGTAGTACGCTTATCTGGAATTATCCGCCGACCCTACACATCTAGGTCAAATAGTAGACTCGAGCCTCAAATGCCCGCAGCTTCAGCCCCCTGATATCTTCACCTGCCTCGACCTCATAGTTGCTGAGCAAACACGTCTTTTCAGCGAAGGGGACCTCACTCGGCAAGTTAAACGTGGGCGTATTCTCCGAGACGTTTAGAATAACGAGCAAGCGTTCGTTCTCCAATGCTCTCGTAAACGCATAAATCTCCTCGTGCTCCGCTAGGAGCAAATCGTACGTTCCGTAAACGATGACGGGATGCGTTTTTCGCAGGTGGATAAGCACCTTGTAGTAGGCGAGAATACTGTCCGAGTTACTGAAGGAATGTTCTACGTTGATATCTTTGTAGTTCGGATTAACCTTGATCCAGGGCACACCTTTTGTGAAACCCGCGTGCTCGGAGGCGTCCCACTGCACCGGCGTGCGGGCGTTGTCGCGGCTTTTGGCGTTAATGAGTGCCAACACCTCCTGCGGGTCCATCCCTCTCTCCTCGACAAATTCTCGGTACATATTCAAGGTTGCCACGTCCCGGTACTCAGCGATAGACTTAAAGGCAACGTTCGTCATGCCGATCTCTTCGCCTTGGTAGATGTAGGGCGTCCCGCCTAGCGTGTGAACGAGCGTGGCGAGAAGTTTGGCGGACTGGACGCGGTATGCGCCGTCGTTGCCGAAGCGGGAGACGGCGCGGGGCACGTCGTGGTTGTTGAGATACTGGCTGTTCCAACCCCTGCCCTCAAGCTCGAGCTGCCAGCGCGTCAATATCCGTTTCAACTCCAGCAGGCTCCAAGGCGTCTGGCTCCAGTTGGGCGTGTCGCTACCGCTATCTTTGTCGATCTCTAAATGCTCGAACTGGAAGAGCATGTTGAGCGAGCCCGCCTCTTCGTGGGTGAGCGCTACCGCGTGCTCCGTCGTGACCAAGCCCGTTTCGCCTACGGTGAGTACGTCGTAGTGGCGGAGCACCTCCTCTTTCATCTCCTGCAAAAACTCGTAGAGCCGAGGTCCGTTAAAGACGAGCGCGCCGGGGAACCCGTAGCGGCTCCCGTTCGTGGCGGGCGCGTCCGGCAACCCCGGCACTTTGGAAATCAAATTGATGGCGTCCAAGCGGAACCCGTCGACGCCCCTGTCCAGCCACCACCTCACCATGTTGTAGACGGCTTCGCGGACCGCCGGATTCTCCCAGTTGAGGTCGGGCTGCTTTTTCGAGAAGAGGTGGAGGTAATATTCGCCCGTTTGCTCGTCGTACTGCCACGCTGAGCCGCCGAAGAGCGAGCGCCAGTTGTTAGGTTCCTTGCCCTCTTTTCCAGGTCGCCAGATGTAAAAGTCGCGGTAGGGATTGTCTTTAGATTTGCGCGACTCGGTGAACCAAGGGTGCTCGTCCGAAGTGTGGTTGACGACTAAGTCCATGATGAGTTTTATGCCCCTAACGTGCAACTTAGCTAAGAGTTCGTCCCAGTCGTCCATTGTGCCGAATTCTTCAGCAACCTTTTGATAATCGCTGATGTCGTAACCGTTGTCGTCGTTGGGTGACTCATATACGGGGCAGAGCCAAATGACGTCGACGCCCAACTCTTGGATGTAGTCAAGCTTCTGGATGATGCCGCGCAAGTCGCCAACGCCGTCGCCGTTACTGTCATAGAAGCTGCGCGGATAAATCTGGTAGACGACGCTCTCTTTCCACCAGGTTTGTTTTTGAGGTTGGGTCATGAAGATTCCTTTAGCGTATGTTCGAGTAGCGAGTTGCGAATACGGGAGGCTGACGACAGAGATCGACCGGACCTTGCTGCTCGGTCCGGTCGATAAACGCTCTAAGTTTAACGTACCGCGCGTCGGCTGCGAAGGCTACTGAGTCGAACCCGTCTGCGTCTGCGGGTCGCCGACTTCGAAGCCGGTGATGTCTTGGAGGTCAAGCTCGAGAATCTCCAGGGCGATCTCCGCTTGTTCCTCGCCTGTGAGCACGTTGTGGACGGCGGTGTAGAAGGCCCTCGAGACCTCGTTGTACTGCTGACCCGTCGGCGCAGAAGGGCGCGCTACGGCGCCCGTAAAGACGTCCAAAAGACGTCCGAAGAAGGGTTGCGCCTCCAAGACCTCTTGGTCTTCGAACAGAGCGGGGCGCGTCGGGATAAAGCTGCCCTCGACCGCGCGGAGCTTCTGCGCGTCGGGTGAGGCGAAAAACGCGGCGACGTCGGCGGCAACCTCAGGGTTTTGGCTGTAGCGCGACACGCCTAAGTTCCAGCCGCCCAAGGCGGCGGCGGAATTGTTACCCTCGATGTGGGGCAGCGGCACCACGTCGAAGTTGCCCGAAATAGGGCTGTCGTCGGCGTTCATGATGCTGTAGGCGTAGGGCCAGTTACGCATAAACGCGGCGTTGCCGGCTGGAAGAAGTTGCGCGCGTCCTCCTCTTGAAAGCCCGTGACGCCTGTAGGCGAGATGTTGCCGACCCAACTTGCGGCGCGGGCTATCATATCCACCGCGTTCGGGTTGAAGACCGTAATAACCTGCTCGGGGCTGATAATCTGTCCGCCGCCCGCCGAGTTGATCCACTCCAGAGCGTCGCAGGTGAGCCCCTCGTAAGACTGACCCTGCCACACAAAGGCGCTAAAGTCTTGGTTGTTCTGGCGCTCACCCTCTTGGATGGCGGTGGACATCTCTTCAAGCTCCGCCCAAGTCTCGGGCGGACCGCCAAAGCCGTACTGCTCCAGGAGGTCGGTGCGGTAGTAGAGCAGCCCGGCGTCGGTGAACCAAGGGATCGCGACGAGCTTGTCGTCCACCGTGTTCGCCTCGACGATGGCCGGGAAGAACTCGCTGGTCGAACTCTGGATGTCGCCGTATTGATTCAAGTCTACGAGGTGCTGCGCGAGCTGACCGGGCCAGATGATGTCGAGCTGTAACACGTCGAAGTCGGCGGACTGCGCCTCGAAGAGCTGGAGGTACAGAGAAAAACGCTCGTCCGAGGAGTCGGGACCGGGGAGCACCTCGACCGTGACGTCCGGGTTTTGCTCCATGTACATCTGGGCCAATTGGCGCTCGGTCTCGAGCCCCGGACCCGACGCGCCCCCCGAAAAGCGGATCGTCGTTTGCGCCTGCGCCGCGCCGAACACCAGGCTCAGCGAGAGCAACCCTAAAATGAACCTCTTCATCCTTCACCTCTTCCTTTCGAAACGGTGGTAGGTCTGCTATCAGGCAGCGATAAATGGCGCAATGACTTCAAAAAGAGCCCCACCCAGTAAAACGGTTGACGCTGAGCCCTTACCTACTATCGTTTGATGAGACGACTATAACAGTTTGGGCGTAGCGGGCGCAATCATTGGAGGCTTGAGCCCTCTTCATCACCGAAGCTGTCATCAACAGCTCAAACGCGACTGAATTTGACCTCTTACTTAGACGTATCATTTAGACGTAGTCAGGAGCGACTGGGGAAAAGGTTTCCCCCGCTGCTTGCTCGAGCCTCTGCGCTACCGCGACCAACTTCTCATCCTCTAAGGCGGGCGCGAAAAGCTGCACGCCGCAAGGCAAACCGTCTACCGTACCCGCCGGGACACTGATTGCTCCGGTGCCTACGAGATTTGCAAGGACCGTATCAATATCATCTAAGTACATTGCGAGCGGGTCGTCTGACTTCTTGCCTAGCTCGTACGCGGTGCTCGGCGTGGTCGGCGTCATGAGTAGGTCGAAATCTTCGAAGGCCCTGGCAAAATCGTCCGCGATAAGCTGGCGCACCTTGAGCGCTTTGCCGTAGTAGGCGTCGTAGTAGCCTGCCGAAAGCGCGTAGGTGCCCATCAGGATGCGGCGGCGCACCTCGGGTCCGAAATTTTTACCCCTCGAGCGCATCATCACCTCAGCTTGTCCTAAACGGTTCTCGCCCGAACGCTCGCTATAGAGCATGGCGTCGAAGCGGGCTAAGTTGGCGGACGCCTCAGCGGGCCCGACGAGGTAGTATGCGGCGATGCCGTGCGGCGCGTTAGGGATAGAGGCTTCGCCTACCGTTGCGCCTAACGAGGTCAGGGTTTCTGCGGTGCATTCTAGCGCCGCTCGGACGCCCTCGCTGTTACCTTCACCGGAAAGCTCTTGAATGATACCGACGCGCAGCCCTTCTAAAGAGGTCCAGGTCTCGAGCCCCGCCATAAAAGCGGGCGCGGCCTCTAAACTCGTCGCGTCGCAGGGGTCGTGACCGCTCGCGGCGTCCATCGTCAACGCCAAATCTTGCGACGAGCGGCATAAGACGCCGATTTGGTCGAGCGAACTCGCAAACGCCACTACGCCGTAACGTGGCAATCTGCCGTACGTCGGCTTAAAGCCAATCAGCCCCGTGTACGCTGCAGGCTGACGCACCGAGCCGCCCGTATCGGTGCCGAGCGCGAGCGGCACGACGCCCGCTGAAACGGCGATGGCGGAGCCGCCCGAGGAGCCGCCGGGGACTCTTAACGGGTTCCAGGGATTTCTCATCGCCCCATACGCCGAGTTTTCGCTCGAGCCTCCCATCCCGAATTCATCGAGGTTCGTCTTCGCAATCACGATTGCGCCCGCCGCCTCGAGCCGCGCCACCACCGTCGCACTGTAAGGCGGTACGAAGGTCCCTAAACTTTTCGACCCCGCCGTCGTGCGAATGCCTGCGGTGCAGATGTTGTCTTTGACCGCTATAGGGACACCCGCAAGAGGTCCAATGTCTTCTCCTGACGCTAGTTTTTGGTCTAGGGCTCGAGCCTTTTCAAGTGCCGCGTCATAGGAGATTGTAAGAAACGCATTGAGGTCCCGCTGTACGCGCTCGGCACGCTCGAGCGCCGCTCGCACGACCTCTTCCGCACTGACCTGCCTAGAGCGGACCTCTTCCGCAATTTGATGAGCAAACTTCATCTTGACAGCATACCGTATGAGAGTCAGGGGTCACGAAGTCGTTAAAGTACCCGTCAATGAGGCACCTGGCGTGAAAAGGGGTGAAGAACTAGGCATCAGTAGATGGTGTTCGTACGCTACGAGAACGTTTCTGAATAACGTCCCCCAATTTGCCCACAGTTCACCAGCATTCGCCTCGTTTTATCCCTCACTTTTGCCCTCGGCGAACGTACTCGCGCGCCACTAATAGAGATTTACGCAACGCTGCCGGGTAGCCGATGTATAATCGACCTTCATGAAGTCTGCACCCTCCCGAGCGAAAAAGAAAGATGCTGAAGCGGCGTTTGAGGCTAAGCCTCAAACTAAGCCGCAATCGAAGGGGCAACTCGCCGCGACGCGCATCCACTTTGCGGGTCAGAGCGAGGCGGGCGAGGTGCGCAAGGTCAACCAAGACACCTATTTTGTGGACACGACGCCGCAAGGCGTCCTGGCCATCGTCGCGGACGGGATGGGCGGACACCAGTCGGGCGAAATCGCCAGCCAGAGCGCGGTCAAGGTGCTGAGCCGCACCCTAAAGAAGGCGCAGGCGCATCCACCTGCGGCAATTGCCAGGGCAGTGCAAGATGCCAACTTAGAGATTTATGACTACGCGACCGAGCACCCCGAAAGTCGCGGTATGGGCACGACGCTGACGACGCTTTTAGTGGATGACCAAGTCGGGTTGGTGGGGCATGTGGGGGACTCGAGGGCCTATCTGGTTCGTAACGGCGAAATCCACCAAC
The DNA here is from genome assembly GCA_965213925.1 of Trueperaceae bacterium. Taxonomy (GTDB): domain Bacteria; phylum Deinococcota; class Deinococci; order Deinococcales; family Trueperaceae; genus CBDBZX01. The sequence continues at coordinate 909,352 of OZ243927.1, read as the reverse complement.
TCACCCAAGACCACTCCTGGGTCGCCGACAGGGTGCGCCAAGGGCTCCTCAGCGAGGAGGAGGCGCGGCATCACCGCTGGCGCAACATCATCACCAACGCGCTAGGCTCCACCCCCGAATTCAAGCTCGACATCTTCCACTTCGAGGTGCACTCGGGCGACAAGCTCATGCTCTGCAGCGACGGCGTCACCACGCTCCTCTCCGACGAGGTGATTCTACAGATTTTGAGCGAGCACGCGCCCGAAGACGCCGCCGCAAAACTCATAGAAAACGCCAACGAACGCGGCAGCCCCGATAACGTGACCGCCGTCGTCCTCTTCGCCGAAACCGTCGAGCCCAAGCCCAAGCGCTACGACTTGCCCAAAGAAGAAGCTTCATCTGTGAACATCGGCGAGACGATGAGCGGCATTTACAAAGTTGAGGAGGCGTACCCGTCACGCCGCCGCTTAGATAAGCTGCGCCGCCAAACCTGGTACCCGTACCGCGTGTGGATTTTAGGTTGTATCTATCTTTTTGTGCTGTTTTTGTATTTTAGTTTAAGGTAGAAGCGAGGTTAAAGGACTGAGTGCTGAGAGAAAAGCTTTTACTCAGTCCTTTCGCTCTGCGAAAACTTCGTAACAGTCCTTTTCTCTCAGTCCTCGAGTACGTTAAGGTAGCGCTATGAATAAAACAGTTATCTCCACAGACAACGCGCCCGCCGCTATCGGTCCTTACTCTCAAGCGGTGCGCGTCGGCGACTTGCTCTTCACCTCAGGGCAGATTGCACTCTTGCCTAATGGAGACCTTTTAGAGGGTGACGTTGCGGCGCAAACCGAGCAGGTGATGAAGAATCTTCAGGCGGTGCTGGAGGCGGGGGGCTCGAGCCTCGTCAACACCATAAAATGCACCTGCTTCTTGAAAGACATGGCGGATTTCAGTACGGTGAATGAGGTCTACGGACGTTTCTTTGAGAGTGAGCCGCCTGCGCGGAGCGCGGTGGAGGTGGCGCGGCTGCCGAAAGACGTGCTGATTGAGATTGAGGCGGTGGCGCTAGTTTCTGGTTGAGTGGGTCTTGAGGAAATAGTAAAGAGGTGCTTTTCTTGCACCTCTTCTAACTTACTACTGAACTGAGAAGCTTACGCTCTGCGCCACAACAACTCCTTCTTAACCTCTTCAATCGCTTGCGTCACCGGAATCCCGCGCGGGCACGCCTGCGTGCAGTTATATGCGGTGCGGCAGCGCCACAAGCCGTTGGCCTGATTGAGCACCTCTAAACGCTCGGTAGTGCCGCTGTCACGTGAATCGAAGATGAAGCGGTGCGCGTTAACGATCGCCGCTGGACCCAAGTACGAGCCGTTCGTCCAGAAGATCGGGCAAGAGGTCGTGCACGCCGCGCAGAGGATGCACTTGGTCGTGTCGTCGAACACTTCGCGGTCTTCGGGGCTCTGGTAGCGCTCGGTGGTGGGCGGGGCGTCGTCGTTGATGAAGTAGGGCAGCACCGCTTTGTAGGAGTCGAAGAAGGGCTCCATGTCGACAACCATGTCTTTAAGCACCTCGAGCCCGCGAATCGGCTCAACCGAGATGTCATCGCCCAAATCCTTGACCAAAATCTTGCACGCTAAGCGGTTCACGCCGTTGATAAGCATCGCGTCCGAGCCGCAGATGCCGTGCGCGCAGCTCCGGCGGAAGGAGAGCGTGCCGTCGATTTCCCATTTAATCTCGTGGAGCACGTCTAACACGCGGTCAGTCGGTCGCGCTTCGACTTTGTACTCCGCCCAATAAGGTCGCTTGTCCTCTTCGGGGTTAAAGCGCTTGATCTTGACGTTGATTTCTCTGGGTTTCATTGCGTCTGCGTTCATAAAAATCCTTATAGCATTTCAGCCGGTCAGCTAGTCAGCTAGTCAGGAAAGACCTGAAATGCTGACTAGCTGAGACGCTGAGTTGCTTAATAAACTCTCGGCTTAGGCTCGTACTTGCCCAAGGTTACGGGTTTATAGTCGATGCGCACGCCGTCGCCGTCTTTATAGACGAGCGTGTGCTTGAGCCACTCGTCGTCGTTGCGCTCCTTGTAGTCCTCGCGGGAGTGCGCGCCGCGCGATTCCTTGCGGTTATACGCCGCGTGGACGAGGTGCTCGGCGTTGTCTAAAAGGAAGCCGAGTTCAATCGCTTCCATCAGCTCCGTGTTGAACTGCTCGCCCTTGTCCTCAACGCCGATGCCTTTATAGCGCTCTTTGAGTTCTCTGAGCTTTTCGATCTGCGTACACAGGGTCTCTTCAGTGCGGAAGACCGAGGCGTTGTCCATCATGGTGTTTTGCATCTCTTTACGAATGCGGCTCACGCGCTCCTTACCAGAGCCGTTCAGCGCGGTGTCGAGTTGGCTCTTAGCAAAGTCTTGCGCGTCTAAAGGCAGCTTGCCGTACTCCGCTCCCGCGGCGTAACGAGCAGCGAAGATACCCGCGCGGCGTCCGAACACGATGAGGTCGCCTAACGAGTTTGTGCCGAGGCGGTTCGCGCCGTGCAGCGAGGCGCACGCTGTTTCACCTGCGGCGTAGAGCCCTGGCACGACGGCGTTGTCGCCGTCCATGATGACTTCGGTGTCGATGGTCGTGGGGATGCCACCCATCGCGTAGTGCGCGGTGGGTTGCACGGGGACGGGCTCGTTTAAGGGGTCAACGCCTAGGTAAATCCGGGCGAACTCGGTGATATCGGGGAGGCGCGTCTCGATGATGTGATCGTCGATGTGGGTGAGGTCGAGGTGGATGTAGTCGGCGTCGGGTCCGGTGCCGCGCCCTTCGCGCATCTCTAGGTACATCGCCCTCGAGACCATGTCCCGCGGCGCTAAGTCCTTGATGGAAGGCGCGTAACGCTCCATAAAGCGCTCGCCCTCGCTATTACGCAAAATCCCACCTTCACCTCTTGCGCCCTCAGTCAGTAAAACGCCAATTTTGTAGAGACCCGTCGGGTGGAACTGGTAAAACTCGGGGTCTTCAATCGGGATGCCGCGCCGGTAGACGACGCTCATCATGTCGCCCGTCAAGGCGTGCGCGTTCGAGGTCACTTTGAACATGCGCCCGTTGCCGCCGGTGGCGACAATCGTGGCTTTCGCCTGGAAGGTGTGAAGCTCGCCCGTGGCAAGCTCGTACGCCACCACGCCGCGACACTCACCGGCTTCCATGATCATGTCGAGCACGTGGAACTCGTTGAAAAAGGTCACGTTGTTCTTGATGGACTGCTGATAGAGCGTCTGCAAAATCATGTGACCCGTGCGGTCCGCCGCGTAGCAGGCACGTTCGACGGCGCTCTTGCCGAATTCGCGGGTGTGCCCACCGAATTTACGCTGGGCGATTTTGCCTTCAGGCGTACGTGAGAAGGGCAAGCCCATGTGCTCTAACTCGTAGACTGCCTCGACGACTTCGTACGCGAACATCTCCGCGACGTCTTGGTCCGCTAGGTAGTCGCCACCCTTGACCGTATCGAAGGCGTGCCAGTCGGGGTGGTCGTCGGTGACGTTGCCTAAAGCTGCGCCCACACCCCCTTGCGCCGCCCCTGTATGCGAGCGGGTCGGGTAAAGTTTACTGATGACCGCGACGGACACGCCGGGCTCCTGCGCCGCGTACCGCGCCGCCATCAACCCTGAGCCGCCCGCGCCAATCACAATCACGTCGTATTTATGTGCTCTCGACATAGTGCCTCCTACCTACTGCGAATGTTGTTCGGCAGGCAGCGCACGAACCGCGTCGCCCATCTCGTCGAATGAAAAGGACCAGAGCGTGATCACGCCGATAACGAGGATGATGCCTGCCACCGTATAGAGCACCACCTTCCACGCGAAACGCCGCCCCGGTTTGCGGATGTAATCCTCGATGCTGTAGCGCAGTCCGTTGACGCCGTGCAACATGGCAAAACCGAGCAAGAAGGAGTCGTAGACCTTGATCCAGGGCTTCGAAACGCGCTCAGCGACGTAAGCGTAGTCGATGTTGCCTGCGTTAAAGGCGATGTTGTTGAAGTAGAGGTGTCCAAAGACTAAAAAGACAAGAATAAGCCCCGACACGCGCATGAAAACCCACCACGCGAGTTCGCTGTTAGTGTTGTGTAAGGCTTTCGCCTGGTTGAGCGTTTTGGCTTTAACGGCCACTAGGCACCTCCAAAGATTTCAGGGAGAACTTTGATGAGAACGGGAATGCCGATAATAGTCGTAATTCCTAGCACGCCGTACCAGAGCGAGCGGTGATAGCGCGTGCCCCACTCGGTAAAGTCCATCAAGATAATGCGCAGTCCGTTGAACGAGTGGTAGACGACGCCCGCCATGATCAATATAAGACCGATGCGAAAGGGCCACTGGTGATAGAACGCTAAAAAGGCGTTGAACACTCTGGGTCCATACATGATCAAGCTGATATCTAAAACGTGTAGCAGCAGATAAAGAGCGAGTGCTACACCGGAAAGTCGGTGGAGTACGAACGCCCACTGCCCTTCTCTTCCTCGGTACATAGAAACCTCCTATAGTCTCTCCATAGTTTAACGTCAAATCTCTACTTTTATAGTCTACCGCGACGCTTACGCTCACATTAGTGAGCGATGTCTGATTTGCCACGTTTTTCACAAGCCTGCTGAGAATGATCGCTAAAGGTTCTCTCAAAATGTTCGAAAGAGATTGTTTGAAGTGGACATTTCAGCGAATCAAGCCGCAAAACTTACGAAGTTTATTATCTCACCTTGCGGCGCGGTGTACCTACGCTTCGCCCCTGGCTTGAGTACACGTCTCGCTCAAGACTGCTTTGCGCCACACCCCCAACATAGAGTAGAGCGACCCGCACGACCCGCTGATGCGCCCAACCAACACGCCACCCTCGTAGATTAGAAAAAGCTGCTCGGCGAAAGCTCGAGCCTTGTAATCCTCTAACCCTAAATCCTCTAGGAGCCGCGCCACTTGCGCCGACCAGTGCGTCAGCCCCTCCCTAAGCGCCTGCTGGATCGGCGCGGGCAGGCTGCGCGATTCGAACCCTAAAAGCCCGATCGGGCACGCCACCTGACCTTCCGTGCATTTCGGCTCTAGGAGGTTGAGCAGGTAGTCGAGTTTCTCCTCGGGGGAGTTTCCCTGCTGCCAGACCTGCCCCACGGTCTCCAACATCGCATTCCAGCGGAGCGACAAGGCTTGCGCCGTCAGCGCCTCTTTTGAGTCGAAGTGGTGATAAAACGCGCCCTTCGACGACGAGGCACGCTTCAAGATCGCGTCTAGGCACGTGCCTGCGTAGCCCCGCTCGGCGTAGAGCGAGAGCGCGGCGTCCATGAGCCGCTGCTGGGTGGCTTCGGCGTTGCGTGTTGAGACCATTAGAGGTAGTTTAGCAAAGTGAAATATTTTACGTTCCTGTCAGGCGACATTCGCGCGTGACTGTTCCGTGTAGTGTCCTAACCCTGCACCTCGAGGTAGTAGCTGGCACGATTGACTGATACGATGCACGTCAATGCAAGACGGTCTTTTCACTTCGGTAAAAACACCGCTGAGGTATCCAGGCGGTAAGGCAAAAGCACTTAAAACCATCCTGCCGCTCGTTCCAACGTTCAGCGAGTTCCGCGAACCCTTCATAGGGGGCGGCTCTGTCTTTTTAGCTTTGCGGCAGCAACACCCAAACGCCTCGTTCTGGATTAGCGACCTCAACGCAGAGCTTTACCACTTCTGGCTTTACCTACGCGATTGCCCAGAGGCGCTCGTCGAAGGCGTGCAGCAGCAGAAAGATACGGTGACAGACGGACGCACGCTGCACCGCTCATTGGTCGATAACGTACCCGACGCACCCTTACACAGAGCCATCCGCTTTTTTCTCCTCAACCGCATCACCTTTTCGGGCACGGTCGAAGCGGGCGGCTATTCGCAAGGTGCATTTGAAAAGCGCTTCACGCAGTCCTCGATAGGGCGTTTACGGCGCGTCGCCCCTCTTCTTGAAGGGACCAAGATTACCAATCTCGACTACGAAGAGGTCGTCTTAGCGCCATCCGCAGCATCCGGGTCTCCCGGTGCGTTAGGGTCCGCAGCATCCGGGTCTCCCGGTGCGTTAGGGTCCGCAGCATCCGGGTCTCCCGGTGCGTTAGGGTCCGGCGAAATCCGGGTCTCCCGGTGCGTTAGGGTCCGCAGCATCCGGGTTTAGGGTCCGCAGCATCCGGGTCTCCCGGTGCGTTAGGCGGCGAAAACGTCTTTATTTTCCTGGACCCGCCCTATTTATCCGCTACAAAGTCAAAGCTCTACGGCAAAAAAGGGAAGCTGCACACGACCTTCGATCACGAGCGTTTTGCCGCCGTGATGCAAAAGGTGAAGCACAAATGGCTCATCACTTATGACGATTGCGAAGAGGTCAGGGCGCTCTTTTCATTTGCGCACATCGTCCCTTGGGAACTTCAGTACGGGATGAACAACTATAAGCAAGAGGGCGCGGCGAAGGGCAAAGAGGTCATGATTACGAACTATCCGCCGCAGTCGCCTCTATTCGAATAGGTGTGTCAGAAACAAAGAATTTTGAGAATAGGTAAAGAATACTGAGAATCGCTCTGGCTCGGGCGGGGCACATCTGCATAATATCACAAAGTGGCTGTATACGGGCGATCTCCGAAGCGGTTTACAACTTCAGTCCTTTCGAAGAAAGCTGCTCTATTTGCTACACTGTCATATGGATTTGTGGCTGTATCACGCTTCACTGTTTCAAGGTGAGAGTTTCGCTTCCTGGGTTGCTAGGTTGGCTGTGAGCAACGGCTTAGCTTGGGATAGATTTTGGAAGGTGTTGGAGAAGCGGAGTGGAAAAAAGCTGCTCAAGTCTCTTATCCCTAAAGGGATAAGAGACCGAAAGGGCAGTCAGCTAGAAAGCGTGGTCGAGGTTTTGGCTCGGGGTACGGGTCAAGCAGTGGGCGATATCGAAGCGCTGCTTGCGCCGACACGGGTACGCATTAAAAGCGCGAGTGTCCGCTCGCGTGAGCTACTTTCTCACCGCCCACGTCAGACGAAAACTCCTAAACCAATTGTCACAACTCAATATTGTCCGCGCTGCCTTCTCGAGGACACGCAACCTTTCTTTCGGCGGGAGTGGATGTATAGCTTTTGCAGCGTTTGCGTACATCATAAGAACTTTCTACACACCGAGTGTGATAGCTATGGGAGCGCTATAGTGATCGGTAGAGGTGACGAAGAGGAACTCCACTGTTGCGTAATTTGCGGGTACGACCTGCGTTTCACGGATGTACTTCGTGCCCCTGTTGACGAGAATTTCTGCTGGTTCCAATCGAGCATAGTAATGGGACTCATGATTGGAGAGATTCGACATCCAGTCGCAACATAGGAGTTGCTACGCCTTCCTGTAAGTCCTCGTCTAATCAAGAGTTTCAAACATCATGCGCCCAATGTCTTGGATATCGACATTTCTATACATCAGCCGTCCAATGTATTTTGGCGATTCGCCGCGATGCACTGGACTTACTCCAGCTTTCGCTTTTGATTTGCTCTGCTGATGGTACCGCCCCCACCAATGTGGGGAAGAATGCCCTCTTTGCCCTTCGCCGCGCCCGTTTGCGCGCCACCCCCACGCGAGTGGGGAAAAGGCGAGGAGTAGGGCGAGGCGCATCAGTCGCCCGCGCCACCCCCACGCGAGTGGGGAAAAGGCTCGATCAACACACGCTTTTTGAGACTTTAACTCCAGCTATGTCTCTGTAAGGGATAGGTCGCAATGAGAGCAACCCAAAGCCATATCCCTTCGCGCTGCCGATGCCAGCCTCGAGCGTATCTTTGAGCGCTTTAAGGTCTACTACTTTAGTGCTGCCCATGAACCTGACGCTGTTGAACATGGCGTACTTACACCCATTCTCGTCGTCATTTTCTTGTTCATCTGGCCTCTTCTGGCGATATAACCGTAACGCTTGCTGCTTCAAGATTGCAAAGTCTAGGAGTTCACAACCTGCATCATCAAACTTCCTTTGTAGCCACTCCTGTAGCTCAGCCATACTCTTTAGCGCCCGCCGCTTTTTGGCACACTTCACGGTCGGGTTCGCCTCGAGCTGGAAGAGGAGCAGGTCGCCAGGGTCGAAATTCGTAGCAACCTCCGCGCTCCGGACTTGATCGGCGTATCCGGGCATCGCCTTGGACACATAGCGCGGCTCGAGCGGACGCTCACATTGAACCGTGAGCCGCCATTCACGCTGCATGTCGAGCCGCCACAAAACCCTGCGCTCCATCCCTTCGGTCAAGCGCTTCACAGAGCGGTGCGTCTCGTAGCGGTCGGCGACGTCGCGCATGGCGAAGAGGTTGTCCTGGTTTAAGGTCAGTTCGGTGACGTACATGATGCTCCTAACTTGCTGACGCAGCAGTGGTAGACCCTCCGGGGTCCGAAGGTATGAGTGGCGAAGCTGACGGGCTGGTCGTGTACGACCTTGCCTTTGCCTTCGATGTGGCAGTCGGCGAACCGCACCGCTTTATCGGCTAGGACACGGGGATAGGTAGCGATAGCCTCCTCCAAACTCGCCTTTTTCAGCCCGTCAATGACAAACAGCGGGACGCTCGGATAGTAGCCACGCCGACCGAGATAGATCGGCTAGGGATCTCCATGCCATTCTTGCTGATGCCTCAACTGGGTCTGCGCTGCGAGAACTCAAGGGCGCTAAGGAGACGGAGGGACTTTCTTCCTGGGAAGCCGACATTGCTTGGCATCCAGAGGGCACTAAACTTCTCACAGGAGCCACAGATGGCACGCTTGGACTATGGAATGCAGACACTGCTGCGAAGGATCTGACCATTACCACCTTCGCGGCGGGGCACCAAGACGAGGTGACTGCCGTAACCTTCAGCCCAGACAACAGCCGTGTTTTAAGCGTTGCCCGTGATGGTGTTGCCTACCTGTGGCAGACTACAACCGGAACGAAACTATCGTCTCTCACCGACAATAGCTATCCAGGCTTCGATGACGCAACTTGGAAGCCTGATGGCAGCGCCTTTACAACAGCTGCTTATTATGAAATCGTCCCTGGCGCTGGGACAGGTAGCGTGGCTAGATTCAAGACTTGGGACGTAACATCTGGAGGTCTTCAACTTACGATTGAAGGCAGCTACGAAGCGATTATCGACTGGGGGCCGGATGGCGTCCGCTCGGCAGGAGGCGAATTAAAAGACAGCGGTATAGGCGCTATTAAGACCTGGGACGCTGCGACCGGGACTGAGGGCGTGTCTTTTTCTGGAATCTCCGGCCGCATCGCTGACATCGTCTGGAGTCCAGATGGACGTTTTCTCGCAGCGGGCAACCAGTGGGGAGACGTTAGCGTTTGGGAGGTCGCGACGAGCAAGGAAATTGTCTTGAAAGGGCTTGACACTTACGATAGCGTGCACAATTTGGCTTGGAGCCCTGACGGTACGCGTTTAGCCGCTACGCTTGACTCGTCCAAGGTTAAGGTATGGACCCTGATATCTCCTTCGGAGCCGTTCACTATATATTCAGACGTTAACCGCTTTATCTATGGGCTTAGCTGGAGCCCTGACGGTACTCAACTCGCCGCCAGCGGCGACGGCCAAAGTGTCCAAATCTGGAACGCCATAACCGGCCAAGAGCTTGTTTCACTTATAGGTCATATCGGATCAGTTACCACGCTTGATTGGAGTTCGGACGGCCAGTTTCTCGTCTCTGGTAGCCGAGGAGCAGAAGTTATCCTTTGGAGCCTCTTCTTCAAATGAGACGCTATTTCAGCAGCCTGAACGTGCGGGCTTTTTATCAAAGACGGCTCGTCGGCTCCCTCCTTCTTAGTTTGGCTCTGTTAGTATCGTGTACTCATGAGGTAAAAGACGGCAACAACCCGGTCGACCTCGAGACAGACCCCACTTTAATCACGTCATTGACCGCTTCCACGCTCACTGTGCCCGCCGGAGAGGCTGTACAGCTGAGCTGGCAAGTTCCCGATGAGTCGCTGACGCTCACTCTCGAGCCAGATATAGGCGACGTCAGCGGTTTATCCGAAGCTGCTGTCTGGTCGGTTGGAGAGACAACTTATACGCTTTCCGCAAAGAGCACGTCCTCGAAAGCGACGCGCAAGATAGAAGTTGAAGGGCAGTTACCCTCTACTAACGTAGCCTGGAAACTCGGCGCAGGCCATACAGCGGAGGTCCGCTATTTAGATTGGAGCCCGACTGGACAGTTGCTCGCGACTAGCGGGGCAGACGGCATGGTCAAACTTTGGGACGCAACCACGGGAAGCCTAAAATTCACTCTCGATGATCATTTCGATTCCGACACCTATTCGGCAAAAGCCGAAGCGGTCGCATTTAGTCCGGATGGACTTTTCGTGGCAAGTGGTTCGGGTGCACCGTTTAAGGGCGGAAGCCTTAAAGTTTGGTCTGTGGCAACGGGCGAAGTCGTCGCCGACCTAGTCGGACATACAGAAGAAGTCACCGATATAGCTTGGAGTCCGGATGGGACTAAACTTGTTAGCTGCGGCGACGCGTTATTGCGGGTGTGGGACATAGCGAGCGGCCAGGAGCTTTGGAGCCTCGATAATTACACCTATAACGCTGTGGCGTGGAGTCAGGATGGCGAGAAGATCGTAGGTGGAGACCGTTCGATCAGTGTATGGAATGCAGAAACCGGCGAACACCTCTATGAGATTGATGTTTTCGGAGGGGTCTGGGACGTCGACTGGAACGCCGACAGCTCGCAGTTTGTGAGTAGCGGCAACGGCGGCAAGGTCGTGATCTGGGACGCTGACACGGGTCAGCCTGTGCGCGTCCTGTTGAGAGATGACGACGAAGATTACTTTCAACCTCTGGTCGTAGCCTGGGAACCCAATACGAATCGCATCTTAGGGGGTGGAACTGAGGGTGAACTAAGAATCTGGGACGCCGCTACGGGCAGAGAAATGCTGCGCGTCGTAGGGAAGGCTCGAGTGGTCTTAGGAGCAGACTGGCACCCCGACGGCGACCGTTTTGCGGCCGACGACACCATCCCTTGGTTTAGCGTGTGGAACGCCGAGAGCGGACAAAAGGTCATGTCGTCGAACGGTCACGCGGCTCGGGTCGCCACTGTCAAATTGCACGAAGGCAAGGTAGCGAGCGGAGGTTACGACGGAACCGTTAAGGTTTGGGAGGCCGCCTCGGGGCGCAGCCTCGGTACACTAGCGGAGCTTGACACTTTTGTTCACGCCATCGCTTGGCACCCGGACGGTTCAAAATTAGCAAGCGCCAGTGGTCAGGACAACGAAGGCGCTCTAAAGATTTGGGATATGGCTACGCGCAAACAACTCTTCTCGGTTGACGCGCACCGTGGTGAGGTATACGCAGTCGGCTGGAGTCCGGACGGCACGAGATTGGCAAGTGGGGGTCAAGATGGCACGATCAAGGTGCGAGATGGGACGACAGGTAGCTTACTCAAAACATTCGAGGTTCAAGACTATCGCCCTATTTTTACTCTGGCGTGGAGCCCTGATGGGACAAAGCTCGCTGGAGGAGGCTATGACGAGGTCAAAGTGTGGGACGCGGAAACTAGCCGCCTTATGCACACGTTCACAATTGACCGAGATCCGAAAACTATCGCCTGGAGTCCTGACAGCCAGCGGCTCGCCGTCGGCGGGTCGAGCGGAAAAGTTCAAATCATTGATAGTACTTCAGAGAAAACATTAGCTACAATCGAAGCGCCTTACGGCATTGACGAGTTAGCGTGGAGCCCTGACGGTCACCGGCTCGCCACGTCAGGTTCAACCTACGATGACGAAGCGAAGGCGGACGACGGCGTGCATGTTTGGGTGGCAGCCACCGGTGAAAGAATTACGGGGTTGGAAGGGCATCAGCAAACGACGTTCGGTGATTTTGGCTCTCTCGCCCTTGATTGGTCATCTGATGGCGACAGTCTGGTGTCGGGGGGCGTTGAAGGCGCACTTCTAAATTGGGTGTATACCTCCCCATAGACGTGAGCGACACAAGCTTTGCGCGAAAAGTGAGGTGCTCGAAGTTGCTCTTTCAAGCTCAGTGATCGCAGCACAGGCCTTTCGAAGCTCAAGCCTTTGTGCGGCGAACGCGCGCAACTGTGTCCTTGAGGAATAGGCGAAGGCTTTATAGTAAATGTGCTTATGAAGAGGATTATCCTGATCGCCGCCGGACTCGCCCTCATCACTGTGGCTGCTGCCGCTATCTACTTCTACTTTACAGACCCCGGTAGGTTGACGACATCACCTGAATTCGCCGAATTAGAAAAATCTGTGTCAGCCGGTACCCTTACCTCGCGAGCCGACCCCGCCATGAACATGATGTTTGACGAAGACTACGAGTACATCGGCGGTCAAACGTTCGAACTCTACGGCACCGCTGATGTTGAACAGCATTTCTTCGTCGAGGAGCATCCGGACGGAAGTTTGAAAAGCCTTTTCTGGCTGCAGTTTGAAGGCTTTTTGCCTAGCAACGACTACGCCTATGATTACACTGACTCTCCGCTTCGAGTCGAAATAGACGGCCTCAACTTCTATACGGACACAGCAGCAGGCATTGACGTTAGGTTCTGGCGGCTTGGCTCACCAGGAACGGACGGCTACCTCGTGCGCAAGTTCCTTGCTGGCAAAGGCTACAGCTACCCTGACGAGTATTTCTACGCGCGGCTCGTTCATATCCCGGACTCGGCCCGCCGCAAAGAGCTCCTCATCATTTTTATCGACGACCTAAAGCCCTCGGGCTTCGCTGCGGCGGAGCTGCGCGAGGGCGGAGAACGTGAGGAAAGCTGGCTGGAGGTCGAGGCGGCGCACCTGGAAAAGATCAGGAACGTCATGACGCTGAGTCAGCTTGAGTGAGGCACCGCCTGGAATCGGTATTCAGCTAAGTACCGGGGCAGAGTTCGGGCGGAGATTTGCATAGACTTCGTGCGTGTGATGCGCGCGTCTAATGCGTAAATCTCTATGCGTGTAGAGGGTTTTCTGTTGCACTGCCCTCAGGTCGGCTCACTGTATTCACAGCCCATCTCGCCAGCCGCTAGTGTAGCCGCTCACTCAAAGCGCCTATAGGGTACGAAAAAGAACTTCTGCGGCCCAAACGAGCCACCCGTGAGGCCGGCGCGGAGCGTTAGACTGCCTCCAGGTCCCAAAATGAGTGCCCGGTAGAACCACCAGGCGTTTTTGTAGGAGATAAACGCGGAGGTCACGACGTCGCCCTGGGTTTGCACCGCGTAATGCCCGAACCCGCCGGAAGGTTGCATTAGCAAGGCGTAGGACAAGCCCAACAGGGCGTCGTTTCGGGCGCGGAGCCGGAAATTATAGAGTACCCCGTAGTTGCCGTTGTTGTAGCCCCATTCGCCGCTCACCGCGTCCCTCCCCAAAAGATATTCGCCCCGTATAGCCCGGGAGAAGGGGCCAAAGACGGCGGAGTCCACGACCAACTTGGTGGCAGTGTCGGGCGAAAGGGCGACCTCGGCGTAGCGGTCAAAGAACGGGAACGTCCCCCGCTTCAGGAGATAATAGGGCGTCTTGTCAACTCGCTCTAAGGGGCTGCCGGGTAGGACGGAGAGCGACTGCGGCGCTCGCGGCGCGGCCCCTCTATAGGCCAGAACGGTGAGCGTAACGGTAGCTGGCGAGAAGCGCGCTGAGAAGGTGGACCGGTTCGCGTGCGCAGCTCTTCCCGAGGACGGCGTGAGGGCGATAAACTCCTCTAAGGCACTCGCCGTGTCGTTTGGCCCGGCGGTGTGGGGGGTGACGAATATGCTTTCGCCAGGAGCCAGTCTGGCGAGGCGGGCTGTTTGGTAGCGCGTCCTTAGGTAGCCGTTAAGGGCCACTTGGCCTGCTATGTCGGGATAGAGGTTGGTGCCCTGACCTGAGCCTCGCCCAAAGAGCAGCACCGGCCTGGTGTGCGTGTTAGTGACAGCGGTAGCGAAGGTGAGGTCTGTCCTCGTATGGTTGGTGTGGTGGTAAAAGACGCGGAAGCTGCCCGATACCTCGTCCCGGTAGAGCGCACGGGGCAGCGCGGCAGGCTCGGCGAGGTACTCCGGGTCGTTTGAGACGAGCAGCGCACCACCGCGCCCCGAGAGGATGACCTCGGGATTCAGAAGCCGCGCGCTCGGCAGGGCGCTAGGAGCAACGAGCCGATCTATCGGCCTGCCCCGCACGTTTTGGAGGGGCTGCGTAAGTGTCGTCGGCTCAAGCGTAGCCGCCGGACTACAACCCGCAAGGATAGAAAGCGCTAGGGCTGTGCAGTGTAGCAGGGGCAGCAGGGCTGCCCAGCGAGGCTCTGAGCGAGATGACCTGAGCACGCCTTACTTTTTCAGGTGGAGGCGGTAAGCCGTTGGGGGTGTGTCACAATTTAGGCGATGCGCTGGGCGGTTTTCGTGGGAGCCGTGTTTTTAGCTTCAGTTGTTACTCCTGATTCACAGCCCGTCGCTAAGCGAGAAGCAGAGGTATCTAAGCTCCATGCAAGCTCGCCGTCACCTTGCTCGTCCATTTAGCCCTTCCAATACCTCTCGCGAGGTTGCTAATGGCCTGTGCAGCGAACGCGCGCGTTAAACTCCTGCGCTAGAGCCTAGGCAGCCTTTGGTCCGTTCCCACGCCTAAAGATTTTGAACACGGACAAGATGTCGGCGAACTGACCGTGGAAAGGACGCTTGCCGATGTCGCACGCGGTTGCCTTCTCCCCATCCTCTCCCCAACCATGTCTATGTCTTCTAATTGTGTCCAACGGGACCAATCCCCTTGCTTCGGACTCTCTGCACCATTGATTGAACCGCCGGACTATGGGTTGTGGCGCAAGGTCCAGAGAACGCCCCTTGCGTATCATGAGCGAAAGAAGGGGGAGGCGGCTTTGACTTTGTATATCAACCTGGCGATACGGAAAAAGGACCTCTACTACTACACCGGTAGAGCGGAGGTAAGGTGATGAAGAACGCGGCGCTGCGCGGACTAGCGGCGGGTCTGGTCGGGGTCGCGGCGATGACCGCCGCTGAGAAGCTCGAGCAGGCGATCACCCGCCGACCGGATTCGTACGTGCCAGCCCACACGCTAGAACGGCTGTTAGGGCTCGCACAGAAGCCCGACGAGGAACGCCTATGGCTGAACCGAGGCATGCACTGGGGTCAGGGCATCCTTCTGGGTGCGGCGCGCGGGCTGATGGCTGAGCGGGGGCTGCGCGGCCCGGTCGGGTCGTTCCTGTTTCTGAATCTGCGCTTGCTCAACGACCAAACCCTGGAAAACGCCACGGGCGTCGTCGCACCGCCGTGGACGTGGCCGCTGGACGAGCAGGCGATCGACCTGCTGCACAAAGCCGTTTACGCGGTCGTCACCGGTGTCGTCGCTGATCGGCTGATCCCCAGCCTGCCCGGTGTTCCGGTCCGGCGGCGAGGGTGGACTGTGTACATACGAAGAGCCGCCACGCGCAAGTCTTGAAAGGAGGCGGAGGCCAGTCATTGACCACGCATTTCGGCCTAAAACGCGTTCACGCGTGAAGCAGAACGTACGCAGATACGGCGATCGTTATAGGAGAATTTGACTTCTCCGTTCTGAAAGCGGCACCTGTCCCAGCAGGTCCGCGTGCTAGTGTGCATCGGCTCTAGGAGCGCGACAAGCTAGGCGGCGTTGAGCACGACGTGGTCAGACTTCGCCTTTAAGCGGTTGGATCAGGGGAGGAGGTGCACCTGGATATCCTCAGGGCGAAAAAGGCGCGTGAGGTGAGGGATGATGCGTTGGCTGAAGTCAGTGCCGTCTAAAGGGACGAGTAATTTAAGAGGTGACATAAACGCTGCTTTCGAGATTGAGCGGCGCAGATTGCGCTCGAGACGGTGCTACGAACGCACCCACTACAGTTTGATACGCAGCCCTGTTCGAAGACTACGGCTGTCTTTGACGGAGTTAACAGCAGGGTCAACAATAGTTCAGGGGGAGGTGCGCCTCCCCCTGAACCTGACAGCAATCGCTGACCGGTGAGCTACTGCCCCACCGACTCGAGCACCCCGGCAAAGCCCTCCAAGGCGTTCTGCAAAGCCGGGTCCACCTCTTCGGCTACCCCGCGTGTGCTTTCGGCGAGTGAGCTGAAAGTCTCACCCAACTGCGCCTGGTCGGGCTGCTCCATCTGCAAGGTGTTTTGCAACTCCTCCAAGTCTTCCACGAGCTGCTCCGCCGCGTCGCCCTCGATGTTAGTCAGGATGCGCCCCTGCCACGCCTCGATATTAAGGAGCGCCGCCGCTAAGGAGGCGTTATTCAGGTCGCCCTGCAGAAACTGGGCCGTCCGACCGAGCACGGGCGGCACTACCGGGATGAGGTTAGAGAGGTCAACTTGCGGCTGCTGCTGGACCGTCTGTCCGACCTCTTGAAGGACGTAGCTGAGCGTCGAGAGACGCCTGGCGAGGTCTTCGTCGTCCACATTCGTAGCGATTTCATCCGTCCGCTCGCCCAGACCGACGAGCTGTTCAGCGATGGCGGCAGTGTCGGGCGAGGAGGTTTGCAGCGCCTCGGCGAGGCTCCCTAGCTCGTCGGACAAGCTCACGAACTGCTCGTCTTCCGTGGCCTCTAAACGCGCCTGCCAGCCTTGGATGTTCTGCACGGCGGCCTGCGCTGAGACCCTTTGCAGCCCCATCGTGAAGAGCCCGAAGGTCTCCGACACGGTGGAGACGTTGTAGACCTCCTGTGAGCCGCCCGTCTGTGACCCGCCTGTTTCCTGCGCCAAGCCGAGCGGCAAAAGCGCCGCCAACGTTACAATGCTTACTCCTATCCTCATCGCTACTCCCCCTAGGTTGAAGTTGTCAGGAGTGAGATACCGAGATGCACCCTGCCCCTTCGACCCGTCCAGCGTAGAGGAACGGGATAGGCGCGAAAGTACGCCCGTCTACTCTTAACTCGGGGGAGAACCGTTTAGCCGACCACCTGCTAAACTGAACCGTAGCTTTCGTCACCACGCTGCTAGGGGGAATTGATGTCGCAGGTTCACGCTATACCGTCACTTATCGCGTCGCTCCACGAGCGTCAGGAACGCACGGCGCTTTTGGCTTTTCGGAAAGACGAGGTCGAGCGCTGGTCGTACGGAGAGCTAGCCGACACCGCCGCGCAGCTCTCCGGTGGACTCCGGGCGCAGGGGGTCGAGCGGGGTGATGCGGTCGCACTCTACGCCGCCAACACGCCGCTTTGGATCGCCGCCTGCTTAGCAGTCTTGCGCTCCGGCGCGGTGGTCGTGCCGATTGACGCGCAACTGTCGGGGGAAGAACTCGGGCACGTGCTTAAAGACAGCGGTGCGCACCTCGTTTTCACCACGTCCGACGAGCTGGAGCGGCTTCAAGATGTAGAGGTTCAACCCATCCTCTTCGACACTGAAGACGACGCGCGTAGCTGGCGGCGCGTATTAGGCGAGCCGGGCGACGCAGCCAAACCGGAGCCCGAGGACACTGCCGCCCTCTTTTACACCTCCGGCACGACAGGTGCGCCCAAAGGCGTGCCGCTCAGCCACCGTAACCTCGCCAGTCAGCTCGAGACGATCATAGAGACAGAGCTGTTTCGCTCAGACGACACTCTGCTCCTCCCCCTGCCGCTCCACCACGTCTATCCCTTTGTCATCGGGATGCTCTTACCGCTAGCGGTCGGCGCGCCCATCGTACTGCCCGCCGCGCGGACCGGGCCCGAACTGGTACGCGCCTTAAACGAGGGTGAGGTGAGCGCCATCCTCGGCGTGCCACGCCTCTACGAAGCGCTCTTCGAGGGGATTCGTTCGCGGATTGACGCGCAAGGCTGGCCGAGCGCGCCGCTGCTGCGCGGGGCGTTGACGCTCAGTACCTCCTTGCGCCGCCGCTTCGGTTGGCAGCTCGGCAAACGCCTGCTCGCGCCCCTACACGCACGCTTCGGTCCCGAGGTGCGCCTGCTCGCCTCGGGGGGCTCGGCACTAGACCCCGAGTTGGCCTGGCAGCTCGAGGGGCTCGGCTGGCCCCTCGCCATCGGCTACGGCCTCACCGAGACCTCGCCGCTCTTGACCATCAAAGCGCCGGACGACCTGAGGTTGGGTAGCGTCGGTAGGCCGGTCGAGAGCGTGGAGCTGCGCCTCGACGAGGCGAAGGCGTCCGGGGAGCGCGAGGGGGAGGGCGAGGTTTTAGCGCGAGGTCCCAGCGTCTTCTCGGGCTACCGCAACCTCCCCGACAAGACCGAAGAGGTGCTAGGGGCGGGTTGGTTTCGCACGGGCGACTTAGGCTATTTCGAGGACGAGCACCTCTTCATCACGGGGCGCGTCTCGACGCTAATCGTCACCCGAGGGGGCGAAAACCTCCAGCCGGACCGGGTCGAGGCGGCGTATGAAGAGAGCCCCGTCATCCGGGAGGTCGGCGTGCTTAAAAAGGGGCGCGACCTGGTCGGCGTGATCGTGCCCGAGCGGGGCGAAGCGCGGCAGAGGGCCGAAAGCAGCCACCTCTCGACTACCGCCTGGACCGAGCAGGCGGTCTCCGAGGCGATCAAGGAGCGGTCGAAAGAACTGCCCTCCTACGCCCGCCTCGCCGACTTCGCGCTCTCAGCGAAGCCGCTGCCCCGTACGCGGCTCGGCAAGCTGCGCCGTCACCTGTTGGAGGAACGCTTTGACGAGGTGCAGGCGGGCGGTGAGGAAGAGGCTCAGCCGGTCCCTATAGGGGAGATGGCGGAAGAGGACCAGCGGCTCCTGGACAACCGGGCGGCGCACTCAGTCTGGGACTTTTTAGCGTCGCGCTACGAAGGGCAGCGCCTCGCGCCGGAAACGGACTTGCAGCTCGAGCTGGGCATCGATTCGCTCGAGTGGGTCAACCTCACCTTGGAGATCAGCGAGCGGGCCGGGGTCGAGCTAGACGAAGAGACCGCCGGGCGGCTCGACACGGTGCGCGACCTGCTCCGCGAGGTGGGGGAGCGGGCCGAGGGCGAAACCGGGGGCGAAAGGGCTGACCCTCTGGACGACCCCGAAGCATCTCTGAGCGATGAACAGCGCGCCCGGCTCACGCCGCTGAGCGCGTGGCAGCGGGCGCTGGCGCGGCCTCTTTGGGCACTCAACGGTGGGCTCATGCGCACCTTTTTCAGGCTCGAGGTGGTGGGGCTCGAGCACGTGCCTGACGAGGGTCCCGTTATCTTAACGCCCAACCACGCGAGCTATTTAGACCCCTTCGTTCTGGCGGCGGCGCTCGGCGCAAGCAGACTTGGCAACACCTTCTGGGTGGGCTCGGAGCAGGTCATCACGCACAACCTCATCAACCGAGGTTTCACGCGCTTAGCCCGAGCGGTGCCGATCAGCGACCGCGCGGCGACGGCGAGCTTGGCGGTCGGGGCGGCGGCGCTCAGGCGCGGCCACTCTCTCGTCTGGTTCCCCGAGGGGCAGCGCTCGCCGACCGGCGAGCTGCAGCGCTTCCGCCCCGGCATCGGCCTGCTCCTGACTCACGCTGACGTGCACGTGCCCGCCGTGCCCGTCTACATCGCCGGTACACAACACGCGATGCCGCCGGGTTCCCTGCCCCGACCAGCCCGCGTCACAGTCGTTTTCGGAGAGCCGCAGAGGGCGGGAGACCTAGAAGACCTAGCAGAAAACCCGGACGTTGGCGAAGCGGACGAACGACCTCACGCGCGGGTCGCGGCAGCGCTGAAAGAGAGGGTGGCGGCGCTGAAAGAGAGGGTTGAGGGGAACGACTACTCCAGGTGATGATACTCGAGCGTGTGCCCCTCCTCTATGGCGTGCTGAATCCCTTCGGGTACTTCACCGACCGCCTCGGTCGTCAGCGCCATCTGCCCGCCTTCTTTGCGGTAGAGGATGTTCTGTTGCCACTCCTCTTTCTCCTCCGGGGCGTCGTCGCGGTGGTGCGCGCCGCGCGACTCGTCCCGCATGAGCGCGCCGCGCAGGATAGCTTCGGCTGCGAGCAGCATGAACTGTAAGTTGTTGGCGAACTCGAAGTCGTGACCCGTCACGCCCCCTTCGACGCGGAGGTTTTGAGCGCGTTCGCGCAACGTAGCCAGCTCCTCTAGCCCTTGCTCGAGCCCCACCTGGTTGCGGACGATCCCCGCGCGGTCCCAGAGCAGGTTGCCGAGTTCGTCTATCAGCGCGTCGGGTTCTGTATCTCCATCTGCCTCGCTCAGGTCGCGGAGCCGAGCGAGTTCGGCGTCCACCTCGTCCTCGTCAACGTTCGGCTCGGGCAGCGCGCCTATCTCGCCCGCCACATGTGCGCCGACAACCTTCCCGAAGACCACCGTCTCGCAGAGCGAGTTACCCCCTAAGCGGTTCGCGCCATGCACCCCCGAGGTGGCCTCGCCGCAGGCGAAGAGCCCCGGCACGTCCGTCTCGCCCGTCCCGAAATCTATCTTGATGCCGCCCATCGCGTAGTGCGCGGTCGGGGCGACCTCCATCGGCTCAGCGGTGATGTCCACGCCCTGCTCTTTGAACTGGCGAACGATCTTAGGGAGGCGCTCCCGGATAAAGTCGGCGTCCCTATGTGAAATGTCTAGGAACACGCCGTCTTTGAACCCGCCTCGGTGCCGAGGCGCTCCCCTCTTGAAGTCGGCGTCCCTATGTGAAATGTCTAGGAACACGCCGCCCGCCTCGGTGCCGCGCCCCTCTTTCACCTCTTGATAGTTGGCGCGCGCCACACGTCGCGGGCGTCGAGTTCCATCTGTTCCCGCGCCGGTCGCACTTATAGGAGTAGCCAGGGTGCGCCCGAAGCTCTGACAGATGGAGGAAAACCGTGATCTTAGAAACTATCAAGTCGGATGGGCTCGCGCACCTCTCCTACCTCTTGGGGAATAGTGGTGCGGGCGTCTGCACGGTGATCGACCCACGCCGCGACATTGAGGTTTATCTGGGGCTAGCCCAGCGTCATCAACTGCGCATCACACACGTTTTAGAGACCCACATCCACGCCGACTTCGTCTCGGGCAGCCGTGAACTCGCTGCACGGACAGGTGCAACGATTTATGTGGGTGCAGGCGACTACGGCTTCGAGATCGAAGCGCTCAAGGAGGGTGACACGCTCTCTGTCGGCCCCTTCACCCTCGAGGTGCTGCACACGCCGGGGCACTCCCCGGAGCACGTCTGCTTTGTGGTGCGCGGCGGCGGTAAAGGAGCGGAGGAACCCTGGGCAGTCTTTACAGGCGATACCCTTTTCGCTAGCGAGGTGGGGCCGCCCCACCTCGCCACGGGCAAGAGCGAAGAAGCGCTAGCCCGCGACCTCTACGGCTCGCTTCAAAAGTTACTCAGCCTACCGGAGACGCTCGAGGTCTATCCCGCCCACGGCGAGGGCTCACCCTGCGGCGGCAGCATTGGGGTGAGAGACCGCACAACCTTGGGGTATGAAAAGGCGCATAACGCCAAGCTGCAACTCAACAGCGAAGCCAAATTTACCGAACAGGTCTTGGCGGAGCTGTCGCCGGAGCCGCGCTACTACCCCCGGATGAAAAGGCTGAATACCCAGGGTCCCGAACCGCTAGGCCCGCGCCCCCACCTGAGCGCCTTGTCGCCGGACCGGGTGGACGACCTGCGACGGCGAGAGGACGTATTGCTCCTCGACACCCGCGAGATCGACCCTTCGCGGGAGCGCACATTGAAGGCAGCCTCAACATCGCGCTGCGCTCGTCCTTCCCCATCTGGTGCGGCTGGATGCTGGACCCAGAGCAGCGGCTGGTGCTCATCAGTGAGGACAGCGCGACGGCGGCCAGGGCGCAAACCCACCTGCTGCGAACCGGTTTCGACAAGGTCATAGGCTACTTGCGGGGCGGGATGCGTACCTGAACCGAAGCGGGACGTGAACTTGAAACGTCCGGACGTATGAGCGTCCACGACCTGAACCGCAAGATAGCAGCAGGCGACGTCGGTCAGCTCCTCGACGTGCGGCGCGAGGACGAGTGGCAAGCGGGGTTCATCCCCGGTGCGCAGCACGTCTTCCTGCACTTTCTGGCTGAACACCTAGAGACGTTGGACCAAGAGAGACCAGTGACGGTTTACTGCGGCAGCGGCTACCGGGCGAGCATCGCGGTGAGTCTGCTTGAACGGCGCGGTTTTGGAGTGACGAACGTTCTAGGAAGTATGAAAGCGTGGCGGGCGGCGGGTTTGGACACAGTGAAGGAGTAATCGCTGACTAACCCATTTCGAGTTATAAACAAGGCTTCGAGGGTTGTTGTGACCCGTGTGTGCCAAACGCGCGCGTTCACCGCAGAACGAGGCGTAGGCTGGGCGGTCATGCATACGCTACATCAGCCCCTCAAGACAGTTAGGTGTACTGACCATACATGTCGATAAATAGTCTGCCTTGACGCGACTTCTGTCGTATAATTATTGACAGTAGTCTGGAGGTTAGCTATGGATGCTGTTTTCGATTTCACCCCACCCCCGGCGGAGCAGAGCATCTGGGATGCAGCTTTAGGTCTGGCGCAGAGTACCCCGCTCGAGCGTATCCGCACGGTGCGCTCAGGTTTATCGGCTGCTGCCTTTGATCAGTTCAGCAAGACTGCAGGTATTGCCCGCGAGGACCTCGCGAAGGCAGTTGGTCTCTCCTTACGCACAGTTCAGCGGCGTGAAGAGGCGGGTGCGCCACTCGAGTCCAGCCCATCCGAGCGGTTGGTGCGCTTTGCCGAACTCTATGCTCTAGCGACTCAGGTCATTGGAGACAAAGATTTAGCTCGGCGTTGGATGCAGACACCGCGCCCAGTTTTTGGCGGACAAACGCCTTTCGAACTCGCCCATAGTGAGCTGGGAGCGCGCGAGGTCGAGCATCTACTACACCGTGTTGAGCATGGAGTGTTCTACTGAAAGCCTGGCGGCTCGTCGCGCCTAAATGGGCTGCATCCGCATTCGACGGTGAGGGGGCGCGGCGTTACGGAGGTCGCTGGAACTCAGCGGGCACGGCAGTCGTTTATCTAGCGAGCAGTTTAGCCCTCGCAGCTTTGGAGCTACTCGTCCACATCGACTACGAGCGTGCGCTTGAGCCTTATACAGCTATTCCAATTACCTTTGGCGAAACGCTTCTACTGAACGTGTCGCCTGAGAGCTTGTCCGAGAACTGGGCTGAGCCTGAAGGTCTACCTACCACTCAAGCGATCGGGGACGCTTGGGTCAAGCGTAACGCGTCGGTGCTCCTCGCGGTGCCGAGCCGTGTGGTCGCGGCGGAACGGAACTACCTTTTTAATCC
The DNA here is from genome assembly GCA_965213925.1 of Trueperaceae bacterium. GTDB lineage: Bacteria > Deinococcota > Deinococci > Deinococcales > Trueperaceae > CBDBZX01. Next base: position 886,295 of record OZ243927.1, on the reverse strand, counting down.
GAACCATCCCGATGCTGGGCGAGTAGAGATCGGCGAGGCGCAAGCGTTCAACTATGACCCGCGACTGCTCAAACGGTAGATGTTGGGGCACAAAGTAGTTTCTCATCGCATCGTTTGTTCTCTTCGATAATTTTGTGCGGCGAACGCGCGCATCACACGCAGAATCCCATTTCTCAAGCTGAGGTATAATAGCGTTATGGCAACCCTCGCTTACCAAGAAATCGTTGACCTGATCGCAGGTGCAAATCCCTCTGGGGTTGTCTCCTTCCGCCCCTCTGAGGGCGCACAAGCACGGGTCGCCGAACTTATCGAACAAGAGAAGGCGCAGGGGTTATCCCAGGACGAGCGTCGCGAGCTCGACCAGTATATGCAGCTCGAGCACGTTATGCGCTTAGCGAAAGCCAAAGCTAGGCAATTGCTGAGTGAGTAAAACGTATATCCCGGCGGACCTGCGCCAGCGCGTTTTAGCTAAGGCGAATAGATGCTGCGAATACTGCTTGATCCACGAAGACGACAGCTACTACGCAATGCAAATCGATCACATCATCAGCGAGAAACACGGCGGGCGGACCGAAGAGGACAACCTAGCACTCGCCTGCGTGGTCTGTAATCGCGCTAAGGGAAGCGACATCGGCTCGATCGACTGGAAGACAGAGGCGTTCGCGCGCTTTTACAATCCGCGAGTGGACCTGTGGGCTGAGCATTTCGAACTCGACCAGGTGAAGATCATGCCGCTCACCGATATCGCCCGCGTCACCGAACGCCTGCTCCAGTTCAACGTCCGCGAAAGGCTGCTGGAGCGGGAGGTTTTGCAGGCAATAGGGCGTTACCCTCCGAAGGATGCAACCACCTCTTAAAGAGTTATACTTGCTGATTTCTTCTGCAAGAGACGCGCGCGTCTCACGCATAATGGCTCAGCCCTTCTGACGTTTCAGCGCTTGATCCAACTCTCCATCTTCAGCCCCTGCACACGCTGGAAGTGCTTGAGGTTGCCCGTGACGAGCGTGAGGTTGTTTTCCAGAGCTGTCGCCGCGATCAGTAAGTCGGCGTCAGCTAGCCGCTCGCCTTGCTTCTCGAGCGACGCCTTCAACTGACCGAAGCGCTCCATCACCGCCCCTTGCAGAGGGATGCTCATCAGCGCCGCACGCAAGCGGTCGACCTCGGCTTTTCGCTCCACTTGCTTCTGAGATTTCTCCGCACCATAATAAAGCTCGCCGATGCACATAGCGCTAGTGCAGAGATCATCCGTAGGGACGCTGAGAATTTTCTGTCTCACCTCGGAGCGTCCCCGCAAGTAGAAAACAAGCGTATCCGTGTCGAGAAGATAAAGCACCTAGAATTTAGAGATCGACGCCGCGTCCGAGCGTTCGTTCAGGCAAGAGGTCTTCGTCCGAGAGCGGCTCGTCGCGCCATGCGCCCGCTAAGCTCGCGAGCGGGTGAGCGTCACTCACAGCTCTATCTTGCGTTGATCGCTTGGAAAGGAGAAACTCAGCAAAGTCTTGGACCTCTTGCTTGAGGTCGGGAGGTAAAGCCGCGAAGGTGCGCTCAAAATTGCTGTCAGCCATAGCTGTATTATACAGCTTCCCTTTCGCTGACAAAAGAACAACCTTTCCTTACTGCGGGAAATGCCTTTTGTAGAGCATCTGCCGCGACTCACCGGAGAGGTTGACATAGAGCTGTGTTGTGGTGGGCGAGGCGTGCCCGAGGATGGACTGCACGGCAGCGATCGGTGCACCTTGGTTTAGCAGAAGAGTTGCGAGCGTGTGGCGCAGCACGTGAGGGGTTACTTTCTCCTCCAAGCCGCACCGCCGCGCCACACGCTTAAAGATGCGTTGTATCTGCGACGTGCTGAGACGCTGATGCTCTAAAGCCCCGCTATGCTGGCGTCTTCGTCGCTTCGTAACGAATAGCGCCAAAGAGCTATCCGTTCGGCTGTCGAGATATCGTTTGAGCCACAGCGCGGCTTTTGCTCCGAAGTACACCTCGCGCTCCTTATTACCCTTGCCCAGCACGACTGCGCTGCGCCGCACCCAGTCGAGGTCGATGCGGTCCAGTTGGTGAATTTCGCTCACACGGCAGCCGGTGGCGAAGAAGAACTCGACTAAGGCGTGCTCCAATAAACTCTCACAGGCGTCACGCAGCAGCTCAACTTCTTCAACCGAAAGCGCTTTAGGGATTCTCGCGGGTAAGCGCGGCTCCCTCAGCTTCAGTGCGGGGTTGCGCTCCAATATCTCCTCCTCGTAGAGCCACTTGAAAAAGGCTTTAAGGGCGCGGACCTTGTTCGCCAAACTTGAGGTTTGCAGATGCGTCAGGCTGGTGAGGTGAGAACGTAGATGTTCGAGCTTGATAATGTCGATAGGAGTGGCATTGCCCAAATCTGCGGTCAAACGATTTAGATGCAGCCTGTAGGAATAGAGCGTTTTGTCACTGTAGCCGTCCAGATTACGAGCTTTCAGGTATTCCTCAACACAATTTGTCAATATGAGTGTCTCTTATTCGTCCATAAAAAACCTCCGAGCTGTAGTCTGCACGGAGGTCTGCTTTGAATCGTTTTTGAAGGGCAGTGGGTGTTCTGCGACGAACGCGCGCTACTGTCGCACACGGTAGGTATGGAGGTTATGACTGCACCTATAAACCTTTAACCCCTCAGCTAAGGGCGAACGGCAAGACTCCCAGAAAGATCAGATCAATGAGGTAGTGCCCGACGATGAGCGGCAGGAGCCTGCGGTAGCGTAAGTAGAGTAGCTCGAGCACCGCCCCGACGAAGAAAAGCGTAAGGAAGCGGAGGGTTACGCTCTCTATACCCGTGAAGGGCGGCGTGAGGTGGGCAAGCCCGAAGGCAGTGGCGGGGATGAGCACCGCCAGCCACACCCGCCCGGTGAGCCGCTCAATACGCGGCAAGGCGTAGCCCCGGTAGACCATCTCCTCGGTGATACTGGTCGTGACCGGGAAGATAGTCATGTTCCAGACGTGGACCCAGAGCGGGACGACGAAGGGGTTCGTGCCCCAAGCCGCGCTCGCGTCGAGGCGACCGGTGACGAGAAAGGCGCTTACGAGCGGGCTGAGGTAAAACGCGGCAGCCATGACGAAAAAGAGCGCTATACCGATGAGGACGTCTCGCCCAACCTTGCCTCGCTCCAAGTTGAGTAGGTCCACGAGTCGCCCCCCTTCGCGCCGCATCAGCCAGGCAAGGAGTAGCAGGCACCCGAGGTCGGCGAACAGGCTGACGATGACGTAGTTGTGCAGCGCCGCTCGCTGCCACACCCGGTCCAACCCCTGCCCCTGAAAGAGCAGGGCGACGAGCGCGTAACCCGCCAGCAAGAGCGGCCAGCGCACGAGCATGATAAACAGCGGCGCGGTCCAGCCCGTTAGGAACGTGTTTCTAGGCGCGTTTGCAGATCGTATAGCCATAGCGGTCCTTTCGGGGTCGTAAAGGTCCCTACAAGAACATGTCTTTTCGAGGGGTTAGCTTGTGAGGCTGATCGCCAATAGATATAGCGCGACCATGCTGCTTGCAGCAACCGCGAGCAGGCGCGGCAGGTTGTAGCGGCGCAGCCTGGCGAGGTCGCTTGCACTCTTGCCTTCACGGTCTAACTTTGTATGCACCGGTGCGGCGAAGGCAAGGCTTATTACCATGATGGAGCCGTTGAGTACCAGGAGCAGCACGATCCATAGCAGCGTGACCCCATCAGGGCGCACGAAGAGAAGCGCCAATGTGCTGAGCATCCAGAGCGAATAGGGAATGTAGATCGACAGCGGTAGCTTGCCCTCGTACGCCTTGTGGAAGCGCACGAAGTTCGCCTCATCTACCTCGCTGAAGAGCGGGTAGGTCGAGACCGTAGTGTAGTACTGCAGGCCGGCATTGAAAAACGTGGTGAGCGCGACGAGTAGCAGGATGAAAATGGCTAAGCTCACGCCGACCTCCCCTGAGGCTGAGCGGTAGCGAGCTTGGCAAGCAATGCGTGGAAAGTTTCGCGCTCCTCACTGCTTAGAGACGCGAAGAAGAGGCGGTCCGCCTCGCGGTTGACCCGTTCGAGTTCCCTGGCTTTTTCCCTGCCTGCGTTCGTCGGGTGAATCTCGAGTGCTCGCTTATCTCCTGCATAAGGTCGTCGCTCGACCAGCTCCTGTTCTTCAAGGCTATTGAGAATACCCACCATCGTTGCTTTGTTGATGCGCAACCGTTCAGCCAAGCGCGCCTGAACTATCGGCCCCTCGATCGTCAAGAGCTGCAAGGTGGCAACCTGCTGCGGCTCCAGCCCTACGGTAGCAACGGCTTGCGCGTAGAATTGCCCCGCTAACCCAGTGACCCAGTAGAGCATGAAGCCGGTAATGCCGGTTAGCGCCTCGGGCAGCGGTTCCCAGTCGACCTGAATGTTCTCCAATCTCTCTTGCACGTCTGTCATACACCTATCCTCCAAATCAAGAAGTTCATCAGATAAATGTATAGCAAATAAACGTTTATTTGTCAAACGATATAGATTTAGAACAGGTGGCTGTGTGATGAACCGAGCCAAAGCTCACCTAAGCGCTCTGCGAGAGTTGCGCGCGTCTCGCACACGTCTCTTGCAGAAAACCAAGGTAAGTGTCGTTAGAACTTCCTGCGAACTCAAAAAGCTTTCTTAATTGGACCCGCTCACTGCAAATTCATACCCGCCACTACACCCTCAGCCAGTCCGTCTAGGTCCTCGTCCGCCTTGGCGAAGGGACCGTTGAACTGGTTGCCCACCACCATCTGCGCGAGCCCGTGACACAACATACAGACGTTCAGAGCGACCTGGTCCGGCGCATCACCTGTCAACACCCCGTCCGCTTGCGCCTGCTCGATGTAGGTGACGAACATGTTCGTGCTCTCGACAGAGAGCTGCTGCAGGGCCGGGTATTTCGATTCATCCAGCGCGCCGCCAAACATGATCTCGAAGAGGTTGGGGTTAGCCCGTGCGTACTCGGCGTACGCCTTGACCACGAGCTTGACACGCTCACGCCAGGGCGCGTCGGTCTGCCACGCCTGCACCATTGCCTTATTGAGGTCGCGGTAGCCCGCTTCGATCATCGCCGCCAGGAGCGCATCACGGTTCTTGAAATGGCGGTACACGGCAGTGTGGTCCACATCGAGTTTGCTTGCCAGCTTACGCAGACTGATCTCGCCCGCCCGCTGGTACGTTAAACTCTCCAGCGCTGTATCTATAAGCGCTTCGCGCAGGCTGCCGTGATGATAGCTCTGTTTCGTCATATCTGTTCGCCCATACGCTAATCCCCTTGACAGCTTATGTCACCACTGTTTACACTGTCAACAGTGGTGACATACCGTCCTTGTTAGGACAAATCATAGCAGGTCACCCTAACGAACGGCTCGAAGGGAGTCACGTATGGCAAGCGTTCTCATTACAGGTGCGAGCAGCGGGTTTGGGAAAGGAACAGCAGTTGAGTTAGCGAAGCGCGGTCATACCGTATTCGCGACGATGCGAGGGATGGAGGATAAGAACGCAGAGGTCGCCCGAGACTTGCGTGAGTTAGCTGAGCAAGAGAATTTAGCGTTGCAGGTTATGGACCTCGACGTTACAGACGACGCTTCCGTGGAGCAAGCGGTCTCGAGGGCGGTTGCCGAGGCAGGCAGGCTCGACGTGCTCGTCAATAACGCCGGTATCGGCGTGATGGGCATCCAGGAAACGGTTACACCGGAGCAGGCGCAGCAGCTCTTCGACGTGAACGTGATGGGCGTCTTGCGCGTAAACCGTGCGGTGCTACCCTATATGCGTGAGCAAGGAAGCGGGCTCGTCATCTACCTGAGCAGCGCGGTGGGTCGGCTCGTCACGCCCTTCGGTGGGCTCTATGCCGCCTCGAAATTCGCGCTAGAGGCGCTCGCTGAAGCCGCATCTTACGAACTCGAGCCCTTGGGCATCCGCAGCTTCATCGTCCAACCAGGCGCGTATGGCACGGACTTCGGCGCGAATCTGAGTCTAGGCGTAGACGAAGCGCGAATGGAAACCTACGGGCTCGTCAAGGAGATGTTCGAAGGGTTCATGGCGAGCTTTGGCGCGATGGAACAAGGTGACTCGCAAGAGGTCGTTCGCGTGATCGTGGACGCAGTCGAGGGCAAGGTGCAGGGTTTACGTCAGCCCATCGGTGCAGATATGAAGCAGCCCGTCGAAGTGATGAACGAGGCGGCTCGCGAGGTGCAACAGCAGCTCCTCTCCGCTTTTGGAATGGCGAAGGCGTGATGGGCAAGACCATCCTACTTACAGGCGCAACAGGTTACATAGGCTCGGTCATCGCCGAGCGACTGCTCGCGTCAGGCTACACCGTTCACGGCCTCGTGCGCTCGGATGCCTCAGCGGAGCGTGCCGCGAAGCGAGGTGTTGTACCAGTGCGCGCCGACCTCAACGATACTGATGCCTTGGAGCAGGCGTTGGGTGAGGTCGACGCGGTCGTGCACACGGCGACAACGCACGAAACCCCTACGCCGAACGCGAGCGTGGAGGAGGCTACAGACAAGGCTGCGGTGACACTGCAGTTTCTCGCAGAAGCGACGGCCTCGAGGTCGCTTCGCTTCATCTCAACGAGCGGAACGGGCATCTACGGAGATACGGGGGAGAGCACCGCTGACGAGGACACAGCGGTGCCAGCGCAGAGTCCCTTCGGCGCACTCGCCGCCGCCGAGCTAAGCGTTTTGAAAAAGCCGCACGCCTCCATCGTACGCCCCGCTCTGGTTTACGGTCGCGCCGCAAGCCCGCCGGTTCTCGGCAGCTTGGCGGGTATCGAGACGCGAGGGCGAGCAGGTTATGTCCAGGGGGACCGCGTCATCACCCTCGTCCACGTGGACGACCTCGCTGACCTCTTCCTTCTGGTGCTCGAGCGTGACGGTAGACTCCCCCTCGTTATCGGTGCGGGCGACACCTTGCTCTCCAAAGAGGTCATGGCTGCTGCCGGGGTCGCCGCAGGTGTCGGGGAGGAATTGGACCAAGTCACGAATGAAGTCACGATGTCCTCGTTCGGCTTCCTCGGCTACTACCTCACTATAAACATGCGGGTGTCAGGGGCGCTCGCGAGAGATACGTTCGGCTGGCAGCCGCGCCGCCCATCCATCATCGAAGAGTTTCGGCGTGGATCGTACCGCTATCTGTCCGCGTCCGCGCTTCAGCAAAATGCTTGAAGTCCAGGAAAACGAGGGTTGCACGATATGAATAATTCTAGTGAAGGCGGCAGCGTCCTCGGGCAGCGTGACGGTAGCGCCGCCTTTCCCTATCCCTACAACTACGCCAGAGTACACGGCTCTAACCTCGCCTACGCCGAAGCGGGTGAGGGTTCTCCCATCCTCTTTCTTCACGGCAATCCGACCTCGTCCTACCTCTGGCGCAACATCATGCCCTACGCCCAGCCGCTTGGCCGTACCCTCGCCCTTGACCTCATCGGCATGGGCCAGTCGGACAAACCCGACATCAACTACACCTTTCAGGACCACTACCGTTACGTAGAAGGGTTTATCGGGGCACTCGAGCTGGAAGACGTTACCTTGGTCGTCCACGACTGGGGGTCTGCGCTCGGGCTCTACTACGCGGCGCAGCACTCAGACAACGTTAGAGCCGTTGCCATGATGGAAGCGAACGTGCCGCCCGTCTTCCCGATCCCGTCCTACGACGCCATCCCCGAGGAAGTTCGCGAGACATTCCGCGCCTTTCGCGACCCCATCATGGGTCCGCAGATGATCGTCGAGGACAACGTCTTTATCGAGCAGTTTTTGCCGCAAACTGTCATGCGGACGCTGAGCGACGCGGAGATGGATGCCTACCGCGCACCTTTTTTGGAGCCCGCCTCGAGAAAGCCTCTGCTCGTCTGGCCGAACGAAGTACCTATCGGGGGCGAACCTGAACGCAACGTTTCAGTGATTGAGACGATTGGCGATTGGCTCAAAACAGCGGAACAACCCAAACTCTTGCTCTACGCTTCGCCCGGTCTGGGCCTTCCGCCTGAAGCCGCCGCCTGGATTGGTGAGCACTACGCGAACATTGAAACGCGCTTTATTGGCCAAGGGCTTCACTTTATTCAGGAGGACCAGCCCGAAGCTATCGGGCGCAACCTGGCGGATTGGTTGCGAGACCGGGTTCAGTAAAGCGTTTTCCTTGTTACCGCTTGCTTCACAAATGGCTTCTGCGCGAGATGCGCGCAACTCGCACAGAAGGTCCTGCCAGGCTCACATCTCTTACCCCTGACGTTTGCATCCCTTGTCACGGGTGCTTGGGTTAAGCCCGCTTCGTCTCGCGGAAGCACTGAATGAATTCCAGAAAGTACGAACGTTAAGCTCTGAAGTTTGCTGTTGCCTCAAACCATCTGCACACGTCGCCTCGGCCCGCTTGAACAGCTCGAGGAAGGTCGCCGCTGCCAGGACGAGGCGGCGCACATCATCGCCGCGCCGAGCTTCATCCCGGTAACGGAACTGCGAGGTCCAGGCTTGGGCAAGCGCTTGTGCATCATTCGCTTCGAGCGCCTCTGCGCCTCGCCCGGTCAAGAATTTGAGGTCGAAATGTGTTTCAACCCAGAGGCGGTGATCGGTCTCAAAGGCTGCGAGGGCGTCTTTCAAGGCGCGTCGGTAACAGCGGCGACGCGCCATGTCATCTCGGTGGTCTGTAAGGGCACGCGTAAGGTTTTCTATGAGCTTCATCTTGTGCCTCCTTAAAAGAGGCTACCGTGAGAAGCCGAGCGGTCGTTTCCACCGCCGTCGAAGCGTCCAAGAACGGTTGTACCCTAAAATGGGAACATGGAGCAAGCGATAGATCTCGCCTCAGTTGCAGCGCTTATGGGTGACCCGGCGCGCGCACGGATGCTGCTGTCCTTGATGGGCAGTCGGGTTCGTCCTGCTTCGGAGCTGGCACGCCTTGCCCGCGTCTCGCCTCAGACAGCCAGTTCTCACCTCGCCAAGCTGCAGCGAGGTGGTCTGCTGGCGGTCGAACGTCATGGGCGTTACCGTTACTACCGTCTCGCCGGACCCGACGTAGCTAATGTGGTCGAATCCTTACAGAACCTAACTGCGGTCCCCTCTGACGAACGAAGTAGCTCTTCTGACAAACCCCTGCTCTTCGCCCGCACCTGCTATGACCACCTTGCAGGCAAGGTAGCTGTCGCCCTTGCCGACGCCTTGTTAGCGAGCGGCCTCCTCGAGCTAGCGGCGGATCGCTACCACATCACATCTGCCGGGGAGCGGGCTTTCACCGAACTTGATGTTGACTTATGTGCGCTCGATCAGCAACGGCGTCCTCTAGCTAAGCCGTGCGTGGATTGGACGGAGCGGCGCTATCATGTGTCGGGTGCGCTCGGGGCGGCGCTCACTGCACAACTCCTGCAGCGTAAGTGGCTGGTACGGCTGGAGGGGACCCGCGCGGTTCACCTGACGCCGGGCGGCCTCGTGGGTCTAAAAGAGGCGTTCGGCGTCAGACTCTAACTTTAAGGCAGGCGTCGTGCTTGACCCTCATTTGCAGCCGTGATCTCGAGAACTTCGGTTCGGGAATGCTACGCGTAAGATGCGCGCGTTAGCCGCAGAAGACCAGCACGAAATTCGGTAGCACCCTGGCGACGTGACTGCTCACCGAGCCAGGCACGCACCTTCAGCTTCGACTATCGTTACTCAGCAAGCATGTCGAGGTGAGCCCCCGCTTACCTGCCCCACCCCTACTCCTGCTCTACCGCATAGATACTCGTTGACCCGCTCACCTCGTTGCCGACAACGATGAGTGGCGTCCCGTTCGGGCTCTCCTCGGCGGAGATAAAGAGGAGTCCTTCCGGTCCTAAGTCGCCCGCCTCTTCCGACTCGATGTCGGCGCTGAAGTCGCGGTGGTTCGTATAGTCCACGAACTGCGGGTTCTCGGGATCGCTCACATCATAGGTGACTACGCCGCCGATGCGTTCTAAGCCGATGAAGGCGTAGACGCTGCCGCCGACCTCTCCGGTCACAATCCCTTCGGGCTCCGGTCCTTTGTTATCGCTCCTGCTCTCGAAGGTCTCCGCGCCATTCTCGTCGTTGTTCGCGTTGAAGTAGTCGGGATACGCCTCGGCGGTGATGCGCTCCAAGGCGTCGCCGCTGTCGAAGATAAGCTCCCCCGAGGCGTTCCAGATGGAGAACGAGCGCCCGCCGAAGGCGTAAATCTCTTCGAATTCACCGTCACCGTCCGTGTCCCCCGTCGCCGTCGTGACGGTCAAGCGTCCTAGTGCTTCTTTGAGTTCGGCAGCGTTCGGAAAGGCGTCTTCGGCGAGCGTGTATTCGTCGTCACCGAGTCGCGCCTCCTCGCTGAAGCCGTCGTAATCGCGCCCGTCGCCCTCGTTGGCGGTGACGATGTACGTTTCACCGTTCACCTCAAAGGTAGCAATCGCGTCGGGTTGGTACATGCCGAAGACGGGGTGCGTGCCGATGTTGATGCCGCCGTCTTCGTCAGAAGGGTCGAAGGCGTTCTCCTCTGCGCTGTGGTCTTTGAAGCCCAAGCCGATAAGGTCGGTCACTTCGCCCGCAGCCAAATCAATTTGCGCTAAGGCGTTGTTCTCCTGCAGCGCGACCCAGGCCGAAGCGGAGTCGGGCGCAACCGCGACATACTCGGGCTCCAAATCCTGCGCCACGCTCGCGTCAGGACCGAAGATGCGGACGCCCTCGTCGAGTTCGGCATCGTTAAAGCTCGAGAAACCGACCTCGGTCACGTCTTCCTGCGTCAAGTTCTCGGTACCGCCAGACATATCGATGATGCTGACCGAGCCTTCAGGATCGGTGCTGTAGTCGTCTGAGGGCTCGCCTTCGTTCGCCACGACGACCTTGCTTCCGTCTGGCGTAAAGGTGAGCATGTCGGGCAGTGCACCCACCGTGACTTGGCTAATAAGTGCACCCTCTGGAGTAAGGAAGACGACCGTGCCGGGTTCGGTGACGGTCTCGTTTTCAATGGCAACAGCCACCGTACCTTCAAACACGTCCACGCTGTTCGCCGCCGCGCCGTACTGCGTCATGTCGAGGGGCTCTCTCGGTGCAGGGTTCGCGGGGTCACTGATATCCAAAATATCCAGTGTGACTGCGTTCGAGTTGACGATGAAGAGCCGCTGCGAGCTGGAGTCGAACGCGACGATCTCCGCTGCGCCCTCGTCGAACGCGCCTGTGGTGTAGGTGGCGAGGCGTTCTAGGCGCAGTGCGCCGCTCGGTTCGGGGGTTTGGGCGAAGGTGTAGAAGAGAAGAGAGGTGAAAAGCAAAAGAAGGATTCGCTTATACATGGGTGAGACCTCCGCGCTCAGTTTTAGGGACCGGCGTCAGTGTTTTGTCAAGACGTGGCTTTGCGGAATATTCGGTCGCTCTGGGACTATTGACCCACTGCTTGCGTCGTACTGCCTAAGCTGTAAATCTGTAGGACCGTCCCTCTCGAATGCATTACTACCTCTGGCTGATACCCTATCCGCTCGCGGAAAAGCGCTGGTGATGACGAGTCTTGAACGCGCAAGGTTGACTTCAGCGAACAGGACACAAAGCGTATGGTCGAAACGGGCGCTTCTGACTGAACTTCGATGCGTACTCGGTTAGGTGACTACCACCACTTGTCCCTTCGCCGCGGCGCGTTCCCACGCCCGCGCTATTATCTGCACGGGGTCCCAGGGGCTGCTTAGTGGTGGTGCATAGGAGAGGTCGAGGTCTAGAAGGCACTTCACGGTCATCCCGTGGTAAAGCGCGGTGGCGACTATATCCACGCGCTTACTCACCTCCGCCGAGCGGTGCCCAACCATCTGAAGACCTAAGAGGGTACCGCTCGTCCGGTCTCCGGTTAAACGAAGGTGCAAGGGCGTCGCATCAGGGTAGTAGGCTTTGTGGTCGTCTGCGGTGAGGCTGACGGTGAGCGGGTCGAAGCCTGCTTCTCTCGCTTCGGCATCGCGCAATCCTGTGCGGGCGACCACAAGGTCAAAGAGCTTGACGGTTTGCGTTCCGAGCGAGCCCGCAAAGGTGGCGTCGCCTCCTACTGCATTCTCCCCGGCTACATAGCCCTGCTTATGCGCCGTTGTGCCAAGAGGTGTGTAGGTGTAGCGCTCAAATAAGCGGTGATAGGTCTGCACGCAGTCGCCCGCCGCGTAGATGCCCTCTACGTTCGTCTTCATCTTCTCGTTGACATTGAGGGCGTTACTGACGCCAAGTAAGACGCCCGCTGTTTCAGCTAAGGTCGTATTTGGAACGACGCCCGTAGCGACCACAACCAAATCTGTCTCGAGCCGCAAACCGTCCGAACCTATCACTAAAAGAGCATCACCCGCCTGCTCGATCCGCTCGACCGCTGTGTTAATGCTCACCTCAACACCATTTTCAGTAAGGGTCTGCTCCAGCACCTTCCCAAGCTCCGCGTCGATACTCGGCATCACACTTTTGGTCAGCTCGACCAAGCTCGTTTCTAACCTCCGGTGCCGAAACGCCTCCGCCATCTCCAGCCCGATGTAACCCGCGCCGACGATCACAGCGCGTTTAGGTTGCTTCTCCATCAAGTGCGCATGAATCTTGAAGCTGTCCCCCATTGTTCTCAAGAGGTAGACACCCGGCAAATCTAACCCTCTAATGGGCGGTTCCATCGGCTTCGCACCTGTACCGAGAATGAGCGCGTCGTACTCGAGCGTTTTGATCTCTTCATCCGTGCGCACTTCAACTTGATGGGCTTCGGAGTAAACATAGGTGGCAGTGTGCCCTACCAACAGCTCAATTCCCTTCGCCTCGATGTCCTCTTTCGTCCGGTGTGCCAGGTCGTGATAGTCCGCGACCTCGCCGCCGAGCCAAAAGGGGATGCCGCAGATGCTGTAGTTAGGGTAGTAGTCCGCCAACGCGACCGTCACCTCCGCGCCCGGGTTGACCTCTTGGGCACGGAGCGCGGCGCTGATGCCCGCGTCGCTGCCGCCGATGATGAGTAGCTTCATCCCTCCTTGGCTCCTTTCTCTAGGATATGCTTACGCGCCTGCGCACTTCGCTCGGGCTCGCCCTGCTTAAACGGGTCGTCGTCCGCCTGCCAGAGATACTGCGCCGTGAGCGACGCGGCGACCGCACCGAGCAGTGGTCCGAGCCAGTAGACCCAGTGCAAGGTCCAGACGTTGCCAATGAGTGCGGGTCCGAAGCTGCGTGCCGGGTTCATCGACGCCCCCGTCAACGCTCCGCCTGCCAGAGCCCCTAACGCTACAGTGAGCCCGATGTAGAGACCATCGAGCGCGTGTTTTTGAATAACGATGGTGGCGATGACAAACATCAAAAAGAAGGTCAGGACCGCCTCGACGCCGATACCGATCCACGGTGTGACAGTAGGAGCAAGTTGGGTCGTGCCGAAACGGACCGAACTAAGGCGCTCCTCGCCGTACCAAGCGTTTAGCGTCAGCATGGCAATGACCGCACCGGAGAGTTCAGCGCTCCAGTAGAGGAAGAGCTGCGGCAAGGTGATACGCCGCATGACGAAAAAGCCAACTGTGACCGCCGGGTTGAAATGCGCCGCCGAGATGGGACCGACCGCCGAGATCATCACTGCTACGACGAAGCCGAAGGCGAGCGCGACGCCAACTGGACTGATCCCTGAAGCAATCGTGCCAATACCGACGAATACCAACGCGAAGGTGCCGATGAACTCAGCGAGCCAGATTCTCATGGAAGCGTGTTGAGCGTTTTCGGGCGGATAAGTTCCTCAGTCGGTGCCTCGCCTCTTTTCAAAACTCGGATAAGCTGCTCGCTCATTTCGCCAAGCAGGTCTCTAACCTCACGCCACCTCTCAAGCGGTTGATCGGAGGGGTCGGGGAAGGCGACATGAAGGCGCGTCGTTTCGGCGGGATAGCTGGGACACGCCTCGTTCGCGCTGTCGCAAACTGTGACAACTACGTCGAAGGTCCAGGGGTCGGGGAGGTCGAAGAGCGTTTTAGAGGTGTGACCTGAAACGTCGATGCCCACCTCCCGCATGACGGTGACCGCGTCCGGCTTGACCCTCGTTTGCTCGGTGCCAGCGGAAAGGACCTCGGCGTTCAACCCGGCTTCTCGCGCGTGGTACCTCAGCCACCCTTCCGCCATTTGCGAGCGGGCGGAGTTGTGGGTGCAAAGTACGAGTAGGCGCACTACACGTCCGCCTTAGTTGTCACTTGGCACGCTGCAAACGCTGCCAGCGCAGCCCGCACCGCTTCGAAAGTTTCAGGAACCAGGTCGTAGTACACCCAGCGCCCGCGCTTCTCTGCCGTGATGAAGCCTGCTTGAATGAGCAGCTTCATGTGGTGGCTCACCGTCGGCTGGGTGAGACCGAGAAAGTCTTCCAGGTCGCAGGCGCAGATGCCCTCTTCGCGGCTACAGCAGCTCTGGATAGGGTGGAGCAGAAACTCGAGAATGGCGAGGCGGCTCGGATCGGCGAGCGCCTTGAGCTTGTTAACCATCTCCTGGTGGTTCATGAACGCAGTATATCCATTGATGCACATCAATGTGTTACGGCAACCCGAGTGGAGCTTTTGTCATGTATTTCGAGACCTCCTTCTAACCGAGGTCCTCTGCGGCGAACGCGCGCGTCTCCTGCAGAATGGTGCATCTTTTAAGTCCGCTGCAAGGTGTTTTCTCAGTGGTTTGCGCTGGCAATACGGAAAGCCACTTCCGAAGCGTGCGCGAGATTAACCGGATGCACCAAGAAGAGGCGCGTTAGGGGACGGAGATACTCGAGACCGTAAAGGGCAACTCTAACTCTATCTCCCTGACGCGCTGCAGAGCGCTCAGCGCGCGACGCCGACCTGGATGGGCGGCTCGGCGAAAGCCGTCGTCGTTTTCGAGAGACCCTTCTGGCGCGACGAGGGGTTGCCCGGCTTCGCTGTGAGCTATAGGGGTCCGTTGGGCGAGCTGCACGACGTTAGCCCAGACGGCGCGCGGGTCGGCGCTATCAAGGGATTCTTCGCGTCGTCCCAAAGTTCAGGTGAGCCCGGCCAGCGCGAAGAAGCCGTCCTCGCCCAGCTGACCAGGCTCTACGGCAGCCCGCCGCATGACCATCTCGTCTACTTCGACTATATGTGGTGGCGGGACGAACAGAGCAGCGCGCCTGCGGACCGCGCGGCGCTCACTCGACACCCTGTGTACGGTCGTGCGGCGTTCCAAAAGTCCTACTGGGGAAACAAACTGCTCTTCGCGGGCGCCGAGACGGGCGTGCAACAGGGCGGCGTGCTTTTAACCTACGACTGCGCGGTCGGACCGGGGCCGATCTAATGTCTGCCACAGAACGCTACGAGCGATACTTGAAGCTCAGTTGGACGCCGTGGCAACCTCGAGCCACCCCTTCACCTCTTCCAAGGTCGTCTCCATCTTGAACTGCGGCGCAGCCCGCACAATGCCCTGCGAGTCGATAATCAGCGTGGCGGGTAGGACGCTCACGCCGTAGCGGTCGGTAATGAGCCCGGCGCGGTCTAAGAGGACGGTGGGCGAGGTCTCGAGCTGGTCCGTGAACTGCCGGATGACGCCGGGGGCCTCGCGCCAGTTGATGGCGTAGACCTCCACGTCGCCACGCTCGGCGGCGGCGCGTGCGAGCATAGGCAGTTCTAATTGGCAGCTAAAGCACATCGTCGCCCAGAAGGTCAGCACGACGGTCTTGCCGCGCAGGTCGCTCAGGGTCACGCGCTCTTGGAGGTCTGTACCCATGACTGCTGCTTCGAAGTCCGGGGCAGGCTTGCCGATGAGGCCGGATAGGTCGCTCGAGGCGGCAATCTGCACCTCGTCACGCTCGGCGGCGTCAGCTTGGAGCGCAAAGCTATCCACAATTTCCTCGACCTCGTGAAGGTGCGCGGGACGGTCGGCAGCGTAGAGGAAGTGGTAGAGCGTGCCTCCAGCGAGAAGTACGGTGAGGCCGGTTTCGGGTGCGCCGCGGTAGGGGAAGCCGCGAGCGCTCAGTGCCGGGTAGCCGTTCACGGTGTGAGGCTTAATTTGCTTCTCCGCTATCGGCAGGCCGAGACCTTGACGCAGTACCTCATCTTCCTCCCCTTCAGGAGCAGGCGAACTCAGCACCTGTAATACCGGCCCCAGCACCTCGCCGCGCCGCCACGCCTCGAACATCACCTCGGTCTCGGCGATGTAGAGCTTATCGCCCTCGTCGGGCAAGGGCTGGTCGAAGCGGCGCGAGTCGTACCAACTCGAGGGCAGCGAGAGTAGGTAGTCCGCCGAGGCGGGCGCGACTACGCGAGTAGGTCCGTGTTCGTCGTGGGCGTGGGTGGTGAAAGCGAAGAAGAAAAGACATAGAATTGGCAAGCATTTCGTGTACGTCATAGGGAGTCACCTCGAGATAAATATAGAAGAGATGTGCGGCGTAGGGGCGATTCATGAAGCGCCCCTACCGAGCGGTGCGGGCTATATGGGTGAGGGATTGTGCAGCGCAGGGACTGGTTTGAAATCCGCCCTTACGACACATGAAAACCTAGCGGCTGGCGCTCGAGTCCGCCCACACATCGAAGACCTTCGTGCCCACAAACTCCTGACCGTAGGGGTCGGTCGCGCGCACCGTGATGGTGTGGACGCCCGGCTCTAGGTTGTCGGGCAGCGTGGCCGTGTAGATGTGATATGACTTGCCCGCCGTCGTCAAGCGCCAGTCCATGTCCTGCGGCTGGAAACTGATGGCGAGCGGGTCGCGCTGGTCCTGGTTCCAGGTCATCTCCATTGTCTCGCCGCCGATGCTCATCTCGACTTGCGTGTCGCGGCTGCCCGCGTAGACGTTGGCGACGACGGTGACGTTATCTAGCTCGCCCGTCGTGATGATGCCCATGTCGCTGAGTGTCCCGCCATCTGCGCTGAAGCCGGTTTGCGGGAAGTCGAAGCTGATGTGCATGGCGTCGTCCGAGCCCGAGACCTTCCAATGTTCGCTGAACTGGTTGCCCTCCACGTCGAAGACCATGTAGCCTTTAGGCGCGCCGCAGCGCTGGTAGCTCGTCGGGATGCCGAACTCGTCTTCGGTGCCGCTCCACCACGAGCCGCAGACCGCACCCGCCACGAACTGAGGGAAGGGCACCGTACCCCAGCCGAACGACTCGACCTCTTCGCCGTCGTCGTTCGTCACCATGCCGGGGTCGTACGTCTCGCCCTCGCGGAAGCGCTCGACGGTGTGGGAGTGCCCAGCCAGCGAAATCACGTTCTCGAAGCCGCCCTCTTCCAAGATGCGGTAGACCTCTTGGCGGTTCGTCTCCTGGTGCTTTTCGGCGTCGCGGTCCACGTAGTTCGTGAGCGCGATGTGCATCCCTAAGACGATGAGCTTATCGGGGTCCACAAACTGAAGGTCGTTGCGGAACCACTCGAGCTGCTCGTCGCTGATGCGCCCGTTGTAGGTTCCCTCGAAGCCCTCGTCCACGTTGTAGCGCACGTTGTCGAACACCACGAAGTGCATCTGTCCGTAGTCGAAGGAGTAGTACGGCGCGCCGAAGTAACGCTTGTAGGTTTCCAAGTGATATTGGTCGTCGGGCGAGTCGAAGTTGAGGTCGTGGTTGCCCGGTAGGTAGAAGACCGGAAACGGCAACCCGCCCATCACCTCTTGGTAGCGCGGGTAGAGGCCTAAGGGGTCGTTGACGAGGTCGCCCACCGCGACGCCGAAAAGGGCTTCGCTGCTGCCGAGTTCCGCGATGGCCGTGTCGCGCATCCAGGTCAGCTCTTCCTGGGTCGTGACC
The DNA here is from genome assembly GCA_965213925.1 of Trueperaceae bacterium. Taxonomy (GTDB): domain Bacteria; phylum Deinococcota; class Deinococci; order Deinococcales; family Trueperaceae; genus CBDBZX01. The sequence goes on along the minus strand of OZ243927.1, from coordinate 868,664 downwards.
TGTGTGTCGCCGAGCACGACGAAGCGGAAGGCGTCAGGCTCGTCGGCTTGGAGGAGGGGGAAGTCCACGGATTCAGGCAGCGGGCCGGTCGGCTCCAAGCCCCGGTACTCCTGGATGACTTCGGGTGAGCCTTCAGGCTGATGGATATAGAAAAACTGTGGCACCTTATTGTCGTCTACTGGAACCATGTAGCCCTGCGGCTTGCTCACGGTAACGATCATACGTTCACGCATGGGCAACTCGTACGCACCGTCTTCGCCGGTCTGCATGACCTGGACGCCATTCGAGACCGACACGCCCGAGACGCCCGCCTCGCCCTCGTCGCGCGCGCCGTTCTCGTTGGTATCTTCAAAGACGATGCCCGTAAAGGTATCGCCGCCCGAGTTCATTGCGCCGCCTGTCACGTTGCCGCCCGTTTCGTCACCGTCCGTGTCCTGGGCCGCTGCGCCCCAGAAGAGCGCTAAACAGATAAGAACCCCTACTCGCCGCATATGTTGACCTCCGCCGTGCTGAATTTGGGTTGGCAGCGGCCTGCTCGAGACACAAGTAGAAGAACGAGACAACGTGAGCCACGCGAAACGGATGTCGGAGCGCGCAGAGGGTGGCGTGATGTTAGGAGAAGTCGCTGTAACCTGCTGTCAACTTAACGGAGAGGCTTCACAGTTTTGTCAGGTTGTGAGTGAAGAGGGTTGAAACTTTGGTGTAGCGCGGGCCGCTGAGCCGTGCGAGGGCAACGCTATTTGTTTTGATGAGGGTGATCGGTTATTCATCAGGCGGCGACCTGGGCAATCTCGAGCATGGAGCGACCTCTTTGTGTAAGCGCTTGAGCTAAGACACTAAAGGTAGTCACTGCTGCGAGCGCGTGACGCTTAACAGCGGCGAAGCCCTGGACGCGCACTTTTGCAAGGCCTAAAATCTCTTTACAGACGCTGAAGACGCGCCCGATGCCGAGTCGTTTCTTGAGTAGAGCTTTCATCTCAAGGCGTCGCCTAGTTTGCTGGTTGAGCTGCCTGGGTGCTGCTTGTGTCTCACCCCGGCGTGGGTTGGTCGAGGTGAGTAGATGGTAACCTCGTGCCAGAGCGGTGCGGAAGTTGGCCGCTGCGTCATAAGCAGCGTCAGCTAAAGCAACGCCTCTCGCTTTAGGTAAGCGCTTGAGAAGTTCGCGTCCTAAGTGACAGCAGCGCGGGCTGCCGCCTCAGTTCACGCTGCATCTGCCTAACCGACCACCCGCCTTTGGCAAAGCGGTAAACATGAAAGCGAATCAGCGAGCTATTGCTGTAGCTGCGCGGTTGACCGGGACCGGCTCGGGTCTCGGACACCTTGATGTTGCTAACGACTTCATCTAATTCAACGGGTATGCTTTCTAGCAGGTACTGGTAGTCTATCACATCCCACCAGTACCCTTTCTTCCTTAAAACTCACTGAATACCCGATCACCCTCCTGTATTATATGCGTCTATCTATAGACGAGACTTAACAGGGCTTCTGCAACAGACGCGCGCGTCTCACGCAGAAGCGCTACTTCTGTATGGGCTAAATCCCTTATTTAACCGCTGACCTTGCGCTGACCTCGAGCGTCTATAAAGAAAGATGCCCTGGGCAACCCTCAACAAGCACCACACGGGAGGTTGCATGATGCGCCAAGCTTTTCACCTCGCAGCAGCTCTTCTACTCTTCACCGTTCCCCTCGCTGTTGCCCAGTCTGTTGTGCCTTTAGAGCAAGCGCACGCCCACAACGACTACGAGCATGAGCGCCCGCTCTATGACGCGCTCAGCTACGGCTTCACTAGCGTGGAGGCCGATATCTTTCTCGTGTTCGGCGAACTGTTTGTCGGGCACGACGCACACGAGTTGCGCTTGGGAAGGACTTTAGAATCGCTCTACCTGGACCCGCTGCGGGCGCGTATCGAGCAGAATAGCGGCTCGGTCTACGAAGGTAGCGATGAGTCGCTGACGCTCCTTATCGATATTAAGACGGACGAGGAGGCGACCTACAGAGCGCTTCACGAGGTACTGGCGTCTTACGAAGATATCCTCACAGCTTATGGTGAGAACGGTGCTCAACAAGGTCCTGTCACCGCCATTATCTCCGGCAACCGCCCACGCGAGCTGATGCAAGCGCAAGAGATACGCTACGCGGGCTATGACGGACGCATGGAGGACTTGGGCTCGGACACGCCCGCCAGCTTCATTCCGCTCATCAGCGACAACTGGACGAACGTCTTTACTTGGACGGGTGAGGGTGAGATGCCCGCTTCTGAACGCCGGGAGCTGGAGCGCATCGTCAGCACCGCGCATGAAAACGGTCAGACGGTGCGGTTTTGGGCTTCGCCGGACGAGCCCGGCCCGGCACGTGAGGCGGTATGGCGCGTCTTGAACGAGGTCGGCGTGGATCACATCAACACAGACGATTTGGCAGGCTTAGAAGCTTTCTTGCGCTCGCGGGGGCAACAGTGAAGCGGTTGATCGGCAGCGTGCTCGTCGCAAGTCTGCTCTTGGGTTCAGTATTCACTCAAGAAACCCCTCTAACACGCATCGCCTTCGGCTCCTGCGCCGAGCAGACCAGCCCCCAAGCGATCTGGGACGCGGTAATTGACAGCAACCCCGACGTGTTCGTCTTTTTAGGTGACAACGTCTACGGCGACACCGAAGACCCCGCCGAACTCCGCCAGGCGTACGCGCTGCTTTCGGAGAATCCTGGCTACCAGCAACTTCTGAGTGAGACCCGAGTCATCGCCACCTGGGACGACCACGACTACGGCGAGAACGACGCAGGGCGCGAGTACCCTATGAAAGAGCAGTCCAAAGAGATTTTCCTAGATTTCTTCAATGAGCCCGAAAACAGCGAACGCCGCAGCCGTGACGGTGGTATCTACACGTCGTACACGTATGGACCAGCGGGACAGCGCGTCCAGGTCATCCTCTTAGACACGCGCTGGGCACGTTCGCCTATCAATGAGGTAAGCGACACCGAGTACGAGCAGCGGCAAGAGGTCGGCGCGGGACCCTACACGGCGACGACCGGACCCGACGCAAGGATGCTCAGTGAAGCGCAGTGGACGTGGTTGGAAGAAACGCTCCGCGAACCTGCCGAGCTGCGCATCATCGGCACGAGCATCCCCTTTTTGCAAGACGGGACGGGTTGGGAGACCTGGGCAAACTTCCCCGATGAACGCGAACGCATGGTGGACCTCATCCGCGAAACGGGAGCGAACGGCACGCTCTTCATCACCGGCGACACGCACTGGGCGCAGTTCTCCAAGCGCACCGAGAACGCGCCCTATCCGCTCTGGGAGGTCAACTCGAGCGGGCTGACCGAGAACTGGGAGATCATCCCGCCCGACGCAAACCGCTTGGGCGGCGTCTACTACTTCGACAACTACGGGCTCTTAACGATCGACTGGGACGCGCCTGACCCCGAGGTCACAATGGAGATTCGAGCGGTGGACGGTGACCTCATCATGCAGAACACCGTGCGGCTGAGCGAGCTTCAAGCGGTGCAAGTGAGCGCTCAGAACTGACCTCGCCCAAGGAGACTAAAATGAGTTTATCGAGATGGATCACCGTAGGCATGTTGAGCTTAGGAACCCTTGCGACCGTTCAGGCTCAATCGACTGGCGGTGCTACAGGCGGTGACACAACGGGCGGCGCGAGTGAAGCGATTGCTCGGGGCGTCGTCTTTGAAGATCAGAACCAGAACGGCGAGCGTGATGACGGTGAGCCTGGCGTCGAGGGTGTCGCAGTCTCGAACGGCTTAGAGGTCGTCCAAACGGACGGTGAAGGGCGCTACGAATTGCCTGCTCGAGACGATATGATCCTTTTCGTCAGCAAGCCCAACAACTACGAAGTCCCCGTCAACGATGCCCAACTTCCCCAGTTCTACTATCTGCACTACCCTGAAGGCTCGCCGGAGCTGGAGTTTAGCGGTATAGAACCGACGGGTTCTCTGCCAGAGCCGGTCGATTTTCCGCTTCTTCCTGCTGAGGTGCAAAACCAGTTCGACGCTGTCGCCTTCGCCGACACGCAGACGACCACCGACGAAGAGTTGAGCTATCTGCGCGACGACGTCATCGCCGAACTGATCGGCTCGAGCGCCCTCTTCGGCCTCACCGTCGGCGACGTGGTGAACGACAACCTCGCCCTCTATGAGCGGCATAACGCCTTAGTCTCGCAGATTGGCATCCCCTGGTGGAACTTACCGGGCAACCACGACGTCAACTTCGATGCGCTCACCGACGAGCACGCCACGGATACTTTCAAGCGCGTCTTTGGCCCGACCTACTATTCGTTCGATTACGGACAGGTGCACTTCGTGGCGCTCGACAACGTGGACTACTTAGGAGAGGTCGAGGGGGGCTACCGGGGCTTCATCTCCCAGGAGCAGATCACATGGCTCGAGAACGACTTGCGCTTCGTCCCTAACGACAAGCTCGTCGTTATCGCCACCCATATCCCTCTCACCACTGACGCGGTAGATCAGACCGAGCGCCTTATTACCGTCAATTTTTCCGACCTACTCGCCGTCTTAGAGGGACGCGAACACCTCTACACCCTCTCGGGTCACGACACCAGCAACAGTTGGCAGATGTACTTGGACCAAGAGCACGGCTGGAACGGCCCCGAGCCGCTACACCATCAGATTCTGGCCGAAGTCAGAGGCAACGGCTGGAGCGGACCCAAGAACGAGCATGGCCTCCCGGCGACTACGATGGAAGACGGCAACCCTAACGGCTACTACATCCTCTCGTTTGAAGGGGACGACTACAGCACGCGCTTCAAGGCGGCGGGCGAGCCCGAAGACTACCAGATGCGCATTATGCTGGAGCAAGAGGGCGCGAGCCGAAACCAGCTCAGCCCTGACCAGTTCGAGGTCGCCGCGTGGCAAGCGCCGCAACTTGTGGTCAACGTCTTCGACGGCGGAGAGCAGCATCAGGTGGCGTACCGACTCGACGATGGCGACTACCAACCGATGGAGCACACCCTGCGCACCGACCCCTTTATGGAGGACCGCTATTTGCGCTACCTAGGTACAGACGAAGAGGTTTCGACGCCGAATCCCTCGTCGCACATCTGGGTGGCTGACCTGCCCGACAACCTCGAGCCTGGTGTCCACACCGTGACGGTGCGCTCTACCGACCCTTATGGACAAGTCTCGGAAGCCTCGCAGGTCTTTGAGGTGGCAGACTGAGCTTTAGCACAACGACGCTCGGTTCAGTAGCGCCAGACGTGAACGTCTGGCGCAAACAAGGACGAGAAGGGGTTCCTCGAGCACCTGTCTGTCCCAGGGCTGGTAACTGACAGCAGGTTTCTAAAACAAGGGCTGTATGAAGTTGCTCGAGGATTCTCTCACAATGACACAGCGATGACGTAGCCGGTTTAAGTTTACAGAGGTTCATCATCAAGTAGACGTTCGGTATAGAAGCGAACCGGAGCAAGGGCCGGAGGGTCAGGCCGCCATATGATCTCTGGGAGGGATCAACTATGAACGTGTCCTCGTTTCTACGTATCTCCTTTAGCGTGCTGCTGTGCACCTTACTAACAGTTCACGCGCAGGATCAGGAATTCAAAACCATCGGTCAGGTCGACGCGGAGATGGCCGAAGCCAGCACCGCCGACGAGAGGTCCGAGTGCTGCATCGACGGCGTCGAGGGTGACACTGCCTACCCCTTCATGGGTGAGCTTAAAGCGCTGGCGACGGTGGGCGAAGTGGACGCGACCACCGGTCAAGCCTTGACTGGCTACCCTGACGGCCACGCCGCCTGGCTCGCCGACAACGACACCGTGCGCGTGGCGTACCAGTCGGAATCCTACGCGACGATGAGCAGCGAGACGTATCCGTGGCCTATGGACAGCGGCGTCGCCTTCACCGGCTCGCACATCCACACCATCGACTATGGCCGCGAAGGCTTTGCTGAGTTTCTGAGTAACGACGAAGCGGCCAGCGAGATGGTCACAGCCTCAGGTCACCTCTTCAATAGGGTCTATAACGTCTTCGGCGACGAGGTGACGCCGAAAGACCAAGGCGGGCTCTGGGGTAACCAGACCTTGCCCGACCGCACGCTCGTCAACTTCGCGCCGGACTTCCAGCTCTCCCAAGGTGACTTCTTCTTCCAGTCGTTCTGCGGTGCTTACTACGAGAGGGCGAATAAGTACGGCGTCGGTTTAGCGGACGACGTTTGGCTGGCCGCCGAGGAGTGGAACATCCAGGAGATGTTCGACGTTACTGATGAGAACGGCGACACGACCGAGTCGCTTATCGACACGAACGACACGATGGGCCTCGCCTCGGTCGTCGTCGACATCGCCAACGAGACGGCCTATACCGTGCCCGCGCTCGGGCAGTCGGGCTACGAGAAAATCCTGCCCATCAACCCCGGTCACCCCGACTACGTCGTCTTCGTGCTCGCGGGCTACAACCACGATTACGAACGTGCGCCGCTCAAAATCTACGTCGGTCGTAAGGGTCTGGACGTGAGCGGTCAGCCGCTCGCCTCTGACGCGCCCGAGCGCGACCAGTTTTTAGCTCGCAACGGCCTCCTCCACGGCAAGATTTACGGCATGGCGCTCGCCAACGAGACGTTCGCCGAACTCGGCATCGACACCATCGACCTGAGCGCCGAGATGTTGGATACCTACGTAAGCAACCCGGACGCGCCCGCCACCTTCGAGGTCGTCTACGCGCCGACGAGCTATCAGTGGAGCGGCTGGGACGCGCCCGTATCGGTCGGCGAGACCGAGATCAGCCTCTGGACGCAGGAGAGCGAGCAGCCCGAGGGTCACACCTTCTTCGTCGCCAACACCAAAACCGAGCACCCAGCGGTCGACCCCGATATCAGCAAGCAGCGCTACATCCAGAACCTGACCAACACGGGCGCGATACTCGCGGTGGACTTCGACGGTTTGGGCGACGCCTTTGCCGAACTCGGCGGCGACCTTCCCGAGATCATCCCCGCGACGGCTCGCCGCATCGTTGGCGGTTACGACGGCGTCCTGAGGCTCGAGGTCGCCGATAAGGGCGTCAAGCACGGCGGCGAGGGCACCCACGCCGTCTGGGAAGACGGCAGTGAGAAGATCGTAGGCAACGACGGCTTGATGTGGATCAAGACCGCCGACGCCGATGTTCTGGTCCTCGACGAGGACTCGGGCAATCAATATGGCGAACGTAAGTACGCGCTTCCCCTCAATCCTGAGACGCTCGAGCTTGCCCAAGCGAATACCGGCTACTTCCTGGCGATGGCGGGCGGCTCGGAGAACCCACGCTTCTTAAACGAGGTCTCGTCCTACGGCGGCACCTTCAGCGAGGCGACCTCGTCTGAATTCTCGGGCTCGTGGAACGTGACCGCGCTCGTCACCCGCAAGGAGGACGGCAGCTTCTACACCGTGGACGAACTCGCTGGCACCGGCGAGCAAGAGGTCAACAGCAGCGTGCCCTTAGCCGAGACCGTGATGATCGGCGTGGTACAGCAGAGCGGCGAGTCCGGCGGCGCGGTAGCCGAAACGAACGCGGACCAGGGCGGTCAGGTCTTCATGTTCAACTTCAACCTACCTGTAGAGGCTATCCGAACCGCGACGCAGTAGCGAACGCTCCACTATCTCCGAGGAGGGTCGCACGACCGTGCGGCCCTCCTCCTTTCGTTTAGCTGGCGCTATCTGAGTCGCTCGCGCCGGTCACATAGGCTCTACGTAACAAACTGAACCCTATTGGCGCGAGCTTTGTGCGAGAGACGCGCGCGTCTCTTGCAGAACCCTCAAGCCAGTGCTGCGAACCCGACATCGGAGACCCCAGAATCATGGGACCGAAGTTGTCAAGAAACTGGCGTGATGCCGCATAGCAAGGTGGTAGCTGTGACTCTCCTCGAGGTAGGCGCTACGTTCCGTCCCCGAGGTCAAAGGTCGCCGTCACGGGCGCGTGGTCCGAGCGCGGCGCGCTCCGCCGCTCGCTCGGCACGTCCGAAACCGAAGGGAGACCGTCCAGGATATCCACGTGGCTGTCCACCAGCGGCCAGGCTCGCGAGCTGCCCGGCAGGAGCTCCTCGCTCACCAGGATGTGGTCGATCAGCTCTCCCTGCCCCCGGTAGACCCGCGAGTAGCGCTGCGTCTCGGGGATGAGCGGGGCCAGGTTAAAGAGCCTGGCGTCGTCCCCCTTATCCGGACGGTCGAAGCCGCCCGTGCCGAGCTCGCTCCCAGGGGGTCCCTGAAGGATCTGCGTGGTGGCTGCGTCGGTCACATCGTTCAGGTCACCCAGCACGATGAGTGGAACTTTTTGGTCGACGAGCAGGTCGTTGGCCTTGACGCGTAAGGTGACCGCCTCGGCAGTCCTCCTGAGCAGCGCTAGCCCGGCGACGAAGGCCCGCTCGTCTTCGTCCCTTGGCGAGAAGCGCGTCTGCCCCGCGTCGCTGGGGAAACTCAGCAGCTTCGACTTGAGGTGAGCGGTGACGAGCTGGATAGGTAGCTCGGGCAGCGGGCGCACCAGGACGCGCAACGCCCCCCGACCCATACGCGTGACCGGTTCAGGGTCGCCAAAAGCGTTCAGACCGGGGACGCTTGCAAGCGGCCCCTCGGGGAAGGCGGCGAAGTCTTCATAGCCTTCAATCAGTAACCGCGATAGGAAGCCGACCCGAATGCCGCGTCGGTCGGGTAAGGTGGAAAGTTGACCGTAGGGGTACCGTTTCAACTCTGCTTGCAGCGCCCGGGAGGCCTCTTCACTGCCGACCTCTTGCACGGCTAAAACGTCGGGGGCTAGCTGCAGAATGGTCTCGACTAGCCCCGCGAGCTTCTGCGCGAAGGCGGCCTCGTCCTCCGCGCCGCCGTCCTCACCTGGCAGGAAGAGGTTCTCAACGTTCCAGGTCATGACCTTTAGGGTTTGCATCGCTCCCTCTCGTGCGTTTTGCTTGCTCGCTCAGCCCTTTGAAGAGACCTGTCTACAAGAAGACATCTCCGTACCGATAATCCTTCATAACACCCCTTTGTCAGCCGTTCGTTGCCTTGTGCCTGATTCGTTTAGGAAGATGACTCGCTCGGCGTTACGGACCTCTCTTGTCAAGTGAAGACGTCTGCTGACCTTGTCGGTGACCTCAGCTAACTGCAACGCTTCTGCCACGAACGGCGCGCGTTCGTGGCAGAAGCGCGAACCATGCCCAGGGAGAGTTGCCACTACCGCTCATCCTTACACCGTAGAGATGGCGCTCAGTAGCAGCGGCCATCCCGCAGTGAGCCTACGTTCAATTGCACTAAGCCGACGTGACGAGCGAGATACCTGTGCCAGCTGAGGTCGTATCCTCGATGCGCACTCGGTTCACCGGCACGCGCAGCCGCTTCAAGATCACTTTGTCATCTCCTTCGGGCTTCGACTTGTCCACCTTGTAAGCGGTGTATTCGCAGTAAGAGGTTGTGAACTCCACGGTGGAGTAGCCCCAGTCCTCGGAGTTGAAGAATTGAATATGGGGGTTGGTGATGCGCACGAGGGTTTCTAACCCTTGCTGCTCCAACCGCTCGACCTCCTGCGTGCTTAAATTCTGGGTTCCGAACGACTCGCCGAACGAACCTCTGTCCCCACCTACCCCGATGAGTTCAGCAAAGTTCGCTGACGTGACCGCTGGCGTCATGAATTCCACCCCGACAAGGTTGCGCGGGTCAATGTTGAAGGGGTCTCTACCGTAGTCCACCTTGAGGTACGAGGCGATGTAGGTGTGCAGGTCGCCCGTCAGCACGACTAGGTTCTTCACGTTAGCCTCTTTCAGCTCTCGCATGATCCGCTCGCGTTCGGCTTCGTAGCCGTCCCAAGCGTCCAGGTTGAGGTAAAGAGAGGCTCCGTCACCCAGATTGACTTTGAGAGGTCCCTGAAAGACCTCGTTACCCCATACCTTCCAGGTCGCCTCGGAATTTTTGATGCCGCTGAGAAGTCCCTCACGCTGCTGCGGCCCTAACATGCTGCGCTCCGGGTCATCCTGCTCGGGACAGCCCAGCGTGAAGTAGCGCTCGCCTGCGTCGCCGGTGCCGCAAGGGGGTGGATCGCGGTAGGAGCGTTCGTCGGTCATGAACAGCTCGAGCAGCGTGCCAAAGGCGAACGTCCGGCGGATGTCCAAAAACTGGCGCGGGTCATCAGCGTCCTCTTGCAAGGTGACTCTAGCAGGCAGATACTCCGCCCAAGCCCGCCGCGCGTCGAAGGCGAGGGCGTTGCGAACTTCGCGGGGTGCGTCCGCGTACGGGTGGTCGGGCACGCCTACGCAGCCGTCCGCGTAGTCCCAGTAGCAGTCGTTAGCGGTCTCGTGGTCGTCCCAAATGGCGATGAGGGTGTGCTGCTCCAAGAGCGTCTGCAAAAAGGCGTCGCTCCGGTAGAGCTGGTAGATGAAGCGGTAGTCCTCTAAGTTCAGCGCTGCTTCGCCGCCGCTCGGCAAGGAAAAGGTGCGGTCCTCAAAAGGTTGACGCTGAAAGCGCGGGTCGCCCGAAGTCTCGTAGATAAAGTCTCCCAGGTGAACGACGAAGTCCACGTCGTCCTGAGCGAGCTGCTCCAACGCTCCGTAATAGCCGTTGGTGTAGTCCTGGCAGGTGATGACGCCCAACTTGAGGCGTTCGGTCTCCTCACCCCTTGCCGGAGCTGTGCGACAACGCCCGACTTGGCTGCCCGTCTTCCGGTAGGCGAAGCGGTAGTAGAGGCGCGTATTGGGAGGTAGCTTGCCGTCTAGGTGCAACTTAACTGTGTAGTCGTTCTCCGGCGTGATGTCACTGCCCTTGACGCGACCTCTCGCCACGACGTCCTCAAAGTCCGCGTCACGCGCCACCTCGAAGGCGAGCTTCTTGTTCTTCTTATAGGCCGCTGGGTCGATGCGTGTCCAGAGCATCACGCCTGAGGGCGTGGGGTCGCCCGAAGCTACCGACAAGCTAAAAACTTCTTTCGGATCACGGTCTTTTTGGAGCGCCGCGAACTCGTCCGCGACATCCTCATCTTCGCCGCTAAAAGCGGGTACGCTTTCTAACTCGCTACACGCTGTGAGGATATAGGGCGTCGCCAACGCTAAACTCGTCACGCCCATCCGCTTCAGAAACGTCCGCCGGTCGAACTGCTCCATGTTCGCCTCCTAATTGAAACTTAACGCAGCTAAGTAACAGCGCAACCTACCAAGAAGAGTTCAGCCTTCTGTCAAGCAACTGCCTTGATGCGAGAGCAGCTTAGAGGTTCCGGACGGAAGTGTTTTTGTGCGACGAACGCGCGCATCTCACGCAGAAGGCAGTTTCACTTCAGTAAAGGGTCAGACCGTCGTTACGTACCTAGCGAGCAGGTCGGTGATTGTGGCGGTGTCGGTAAATAGGGCGTCCCCCACGAAGGCGAGGTTCTCCAGAGCGCGCTCCCCCGCCTCGTGGTGCCCCGCGCCGCACGCATCGCGCACGACGATGGGCAGGTAGCCGAGGTCCGCGCCGTGCCTCACCGTAGGGTCAATGCCTATCTCGGTGGCGACGCCTACGATGGCGAAGCTGTTGATGCCGCAGTCGCGCAGGGCGATGTCGAGCGGGGTACCCTCGAAGGCAGACATCGTGATCTTGTCGAAGACGACCTCGCTCGGGGCTCGAGTTCCGGGGTGATGTGAAAGCCCGGCGAGTTACGCAGGAACCAAGGCTGCACATCCTCTACACTTGTCACGTGCTGCCAGCGCATCGCCATGTGGAGCCCGAATACGCCGCCGGCTTCTTTGGGCAAGGACATGTGCCGCATGAAAAAGATGCGCATGGAGGCCGCGCGGGCGGCTCCTAACACCTGCCGTACCTTTTCGAGGACCTCCGCGCCGTGAGCGAGTTGTTGCAGAATGCCGACCTGCATGTCGTAGACGATGAGGGCGGTACGTTGGGGGTCGAGCGTCTCCTCGAGAGTTTGCGGGATGTCCAGACCGTAGGCATGTCGCATCGTGATCTCCTCGTTGCCCCTGCCCCACTATAGGGGTCTGGCTCAACCAGCGCCAGGTGCAAGTAGAACAATGTCCGAGAGAAGCGCACGTCTGTCTCTCCTAACGGTTGAGTTCAGGCAGTCGCAGAGCGCAGCGGAGCAACGCCGCTTGTGATCCGTTGTTAAACTTTTTTACCGCTCACACAGTTACAACTACATTTCCCTTTTTGTGCCCCTGATCTACATACCGGTGCGCCTCGGTAATCTGTTCCAGCGGATACACGCGGTCAATGACTGGCGTTAGCTTGCCCGCCTCGATAATCTCTCTAAGCAAGAGCAGATTTTCAACTTTGTCGCCGCCGTTCGAGTCGGCGTGGACGTCAAGGTAGGTACCCGCCTGTTGACGCGCCTTTTCCGCCTGCGCGGGTGAAAGCTTGCCCACCACGTCAAAAGTGACATCATAGCGCTCGCCACTTTGGGTAAAGTCTTTGCGGGTGTAGTCGATGACTTTGACTGCGCCCAGGGATTTAACCAGTTCCAGGTTGGCGGCGCTGCACACCCCGGTCACGTCCGCCCCGAAGTAACGGCTGGCGAGCTGCACCGCGTTCGTGCCGACCGCGCCGGACGCGCCATAAATTAGCACGTTCTGTCCGGGTTGGATGTTCCCTTTCCTGAGACAGTGCAAAGCTGTCATCCCTGCACCAGGGACCGCGGCGGCTTGTTCGAAGGTGAGGTTGGTCGGTTTGTGCGCCAGTATGCCACTTTCAGGCAAGCACTTGTATTCGGCGTAACCGCCAAAGTTGATGGCAAAAGTAGAGGCAAAAACTGCCTCGCCGGGCTTGAAGCGGGTCACCTTCTTGCCTACGGCTTCGATTTCCCCAGCCAGTTCCATCCCTAGAACCTGCCGCTGGGGTTTGCGAATGCCCAGGTAGAGCCGCGCCAGAAGCCGCTGCCAAAGCGGACCAGGGATGTCGAGGCTGCGCATAATGGTGTCGCCAACGGTGACGGTGGTTGCGTGAACTTTGACCAACACCTCGTTACCGCGCGCCTTGGGTTTGGGGACGTCTTTGAGGTGCAGAACTTCGGGGGGTCCGTACTCTGTGTATACGACGGCTTTCATAAGTAGTTCTTGAAAACACCTTGAGTCAACGTGGTGTCTCCAAAAAAGTTGTATTGACGCGTGTAAGAACTGCGATGCTTGACCAAGCGCGTCTCACCTCTCCTTTCAGGCGCGTTAAGCGGGCTGCTTAGAACACTATAGCCGCGACGTGGCAAGGGTGTGAGGGATCAGGTAGGGCGTGGACACCTGCTAAAACAGGTACCTCCTCTTTGGTACTTCGGCTCAACTACGGCAAAGTTTTACGCGGCGAACGCGCGCGTCTGCCGCACAATGGATCGTCCACTAAATTTCGTGTAGGTTTGCTAATCACTTTTTACGTTGTGAACAGGACTCTTGAGCTAAAAAATTACGATGAACTTGCTGGATGAACCAACAAAGGTGTTTAAGGACGCTACGTCCAGAGCTTTGTGCGATAGGCAAAAATGGAGGATTCACAAAAGCACTATCACAATGTAAGTGAAGATACCTATAGATGAAATAATCACCTAATATACTTAGTTTAGATGAAGAAGCCTTTTCGCCCTTTCACTTGTTTTAGCATTTCCACTTTTGCTTGCTGTAGCAAGCAAAAGTGTGAGCGGATGCGAATAGAAATGGACGCAATCAGTGGTGTAGCAACGAGTAATGGAATTGCTGTTTGTCAACTCGAGGAGACAACCGTGGCGCTTCGCAATTACTCGTATCTCAGAAGCAAATTTAGATGAAAGAGAGTTTCCATGTCTAAACATTCCTCACGCCTTTTGCGCGTCGCGATCATCGGCGCAGGTCCGGCAGGCTTCTACGCGACGCACGCCCTACTGAAAAATGGGGGCAAGGTGTCCGTGGACCTCTTCGAACGCCTGCCGAGTCCGTACGGGCTAGTTCGCTACGGCGTCGCGCCCGACCACCCCGTAGTGAAGTCCAAGTCGGTCACCTTCGACCTCATCTTGAAGCACGAGGCGGTGCGCTACTTCGGCAACGTCACGTTCGGTCAGGACATCACGCATGGCGAGCTAAAGCGGCACTATGACGCGGTCATCTATACGGTCGGCGCGAGCAGCGATAAGTCCTTGGGCATCCCTGGCGAAGACCTCCCCGGCAGCCTCTCCGCCACCGAGTTCGTCGCGTGGTACAACGCGCACCCGGACCACGCAGGGTTGAATCCGCCCCTAGATGCGCAGCACGCCGCCATCATCGGCATGGGCAACGTCGCGCTGGACGTGACGCGGGCACTCCTCAAGGACCCGGACGCGCTCGCCGAGAGCGACATGGCGGGCTATGCGGTGGACGCGCTTAGACGCTCGAGCATCACCGACGTTCACATCTTAGGGCGGCGCGGACCCTCGCAGGCGAATTTTACGCCCAAAGAGCTGCGCGAAGTGGGTGAACTGCCTGATGTAGATATGGTTGTGGACCCAGCGGACCTCGAGTCCGACCAAGAGGACACGTTCAAAAATGAATTAGAAGCGAAGAAGACCCGGCGAAACGTGGCGCTGTTTACCGAATACGCAGATCAGCGCAAGCCCGGCGCAGAGAAGCGCGTCCATATTCACTTCTTCAGGTCGCCGGTTGAAGTGCTAGGAGAGGGGCGGGTACAAGGGCTCAAGTTGGAAAAGAACCGGCTCGAGCCCAAGGGCGACCGCCTCTCGGCTGTTAGCACGGGTGAGCTTGAGCACTTGGATACCGGTCTGCTGCTGCGTTCGGTCGGCTACCGCAGCCAGCCTCTTCCGGACGTGCCCTTCGACGATAAGCGCGGCGTCATCCCGAACGAGGGTGGGCGTGTGACGACTTCAGATGGTGAGGTCGTACCGGGTGAATACACCTCCGGCTGGGTGCGGCGCGGACCTTCGGGCGTCATCGGTACGAACAAAACCGACGCCGAGGAGACCGTGCGGCATCTTCTCGAAGACTTGCCGAGCCTGCCCCGTGCACAAAACCCCGAACCTGAGGCGGTGAACCGGCTCTTAGAGGAGAAGGATGTGCGCTACGTGACTAAGGAGGACTGGCGGCGCATCGACCGGGCGGAGCGACGTGCAGGGGGTTTGCAGAACAGGCGGTGGCGCACGAAGTTCGCATCCGTCGAGGCGATGTTGGAGGCGGCGGAGGTCGAGCCTAGCATGGTGAAGCGCGAGGCTCGAGCGGCGTAACCGTCGCAAACTACCATGACTCTTCCCAAAAATGACCATCCGAAAACCCGCGCCGAGCACCTCTCCCAGCGCATTCGCGCCGCGCGGCACAAGCTAGTGAACACGAGCTTAGCCCTAGGCGTGACGCTCGCCAGCCGAACGCTCAAACGTTGGCAGGAGCGGCACCTGACGCGCTCGAGCGCCCGCGGCGAAACCGTCTGGATCGAGGACCTGCCCAAGCCCCCCTCCGCCGAGACGCAGCGGTTCGGCGAATTACCGAATATTCAGGCTGATTTATCACCGAGAACCGACCTGTCGCCCCGCAAGTCCTCCGACGTCGCCCTGCCGTCCTACCCCGAACCCCGCTATCCCTTCGCCTACCGGCAGCCGCCCGTGTCGGGCATGGTCATCAGCGGCTTAGACGAGGCAAAGAAGCGCCGACCTCGCCCCCTCTTCTTCGACTTTAGCTACGCCTGGGGCGGCTTGACGCAAGTGTTTTTTACTCTGATCCCACTCAGCGTCGTGCGATCGGTCGTGCGCATCTTCCGGGATAACGCGCGGCGTGACGGGGCGGTCTGGAAAGACCAGCAGCCGGTTACTGATACAGCGGCGATGAGTGCACGAATCAAAGAGGTCGCGAAGGAGTGCGGCGCGGTTTTAGTCGGTATTACCGAGCCGCGCGACGAGTGGTACTTCGAGGGCTTCGAGCCCTCATTCAAATATGCCATCTCCGTCGCCGTGCCAATGGACCGCGAGGAGATGCGCTACACGCCGAGCGAGCGTGCGATGGTGGAGGTTTTTCGCATTTACGAGGACGTGGGGCGCGTCGCCATCCGCCTCGCCGAACACATCCGCAGCCTAGGCTATCCCGCCAGGGCTAGCACGAACATCTCTCCTGGCACGACGGAGGTGCTACACATTCCCCTTGCGGTTGAAGCCGGGTTGGGGCAGCTTGGCAAACACGGCTCGATCATCACAAAGGATTACGGCGCGAACGTGCGGCTCGCGACGGTCTTGACTGATCTGCCTTTGGAAATTGACCAGCTCGTGGACATCGGTGTGGACGACTTCTGCATGTCCTGCCAGGTCTGCACGACAAACTGCCCGCCGCAAGCCATTTTCGAGACCAAGCAGATGGTGCGGGGTGAAGAGCGGTGGTTCATCAATTTCGATCAGTGCGTCCCCTATTTCTCAGCCAACCAGGGGTGCGGCATCTGCATCGAGGTCTGCCCGTGGAGTGAACCGGGGCGCGGCAACGTCATCATGGACAAGATGCTCAGCCGCCGCGGGAGTGCCGAAACGTGAAGGTGACTTTCCTGTCACATTACCGTAACGAAGATGTATTGACTTTTTGTAAAAAGCCCCAACCTAGAGGAGATGTGGATGGCAGTCAAGATTGAACGTCCCCGAACCTGTACCGAACAGCTCGCTCAGCACGTCCGTATAGCGGGGAGGATGCTGAGAAGCGTCGGGCTTGCCGCCGGGGCAACACTCGCCTATTGGACGGTCGGTGAGTGGCAAAAGTGGCAGTTCAGGCGGAAAATCTCGAGGGGAGAGACCATCTGGATCGAAGACCTCCCAAAGCCGCCAGACGCGGAGACGCAGCAGTTTGACACACTGCCGAACATCAGCGCGGACCTGTCGCCCAAAACTGACTTGCCGCCCCGCAAGTCCCCCGACGTCGCCCTTCCGTCCTACCCGGAGCCCAGCTATCCTTTTGCCTACCGCAAACCGCCCGTCTCGGGTATGGTCATAAGCGGTCTGGACGAAACAGAAAAGCGTCGGCCCTACTACCTCTTCTTCGATTTTAGCTACGCTTGGGGCGGCTTGCACCAGGTACTCCTCACGCTCACATCTTGGCGAATTACCCGTGTCATTGTACGTCTGTTCTGGGATGACCGGCGGCGCGTCGGGGCGGTCGCGAGGCGGCGGGAGACGGTGACGAGCCCCAAAGCGATGAGCGGACGAGTCAAAGCGGTTGCCAAGGAGCACGGCGCGGCTCTAGTCGGCATCACCGAGCCTCAAGATGAGTGGTTCTTCGACGGTTTCGAGCCTTCGTTTAAGTACGCCATTTCTATCGCTGTGCCGATGGACCGCGAGGAGATGCGCTACCCGACCCAGATACGCACGCATGCCGAGGTCTTTCGCATTTACCGTAAGGTCGGCTTGGCAGCGATCCGTCTTGCCGAATACATCCGCAGTCGGGGTTATCCGGCGATAGCGTGTACGAACATCGCGCCCGGTACGTCTGAAGTGCAACACGTGCCCATCGCGATTGCAGCGGGCTTAGGGCAGCTCGGCAAGCACAACTCGATGATCACCAAGGACTACGGCTCTAACGTGCGGCTAGCGACGGTACTTACGGACATGCCCCTGGAACCCGATGTACCTATCGACATAGGCGTGGACGATTTCTGCATGTCCTGCCAGATTTGCACGACCAACTGCCCGCCGCAAGCCATCTTCGAAACCAAACAGATGGTCCGAGGTGAGGAGCGGTGGTTTATCAACTTCGACCGCTGCGCACCTTACTTCGTCGCCAACGAGAGCTGCGCGATCTGTATCGAGGTCTGCCCTTGGAGTGAACCTGGTCGCGGGGAGGTCATTATGGACAAGATGCTGAACTTACGCGGGGGAGATACCGACCGAGGCGCAATATGATAGAGGCAGCATGATCGACCCGACCTTGCTCGAGTTCTTCCGCCAGCTCGAGCAAAACAACACCAAGGACTGGTTCAACGAGCGTAAAGACGACTATAAGGCGATGAAAGTTGCCTTCGAGCAGAGTATCAAGGGTGTCGCAGTCGACATCGCCCCCTTCGACGAACGCCTGCGCAAGGATTTAGGAGGCGGCAGCGTCGTGAGCTTGCCCCGCATCTACCGCGATACGCGCTTTCACCCTGACAACGCCGCGCCGCTCAAAACGTACATCATGGCGGTCATTGCGCCTCTAGGGGAGGTCGAACCGGGGTACTACCTCAACATCACGCCCGGCGGGAGCGTCGCTGGCGGCGGGCTTCATTCGCCTAAGCGCGAGGTGCTAAGTACCATTCGCGAGTGCATCCATGACAAGCCGGAGGAACTCGAGCAGCTCGTTGACAACGACGCCTTTCGCAAGGTGTTTTCTGACGTTCTAGACGATGAGGACAGCCTTAAAAACGCGCCGCGCGGCTACAGCACTGACCACCCCGCGATTCACCTGCTGCGGCTCAACCAGTACCTGACCATCCGACATTTCCGCGACGACGAGGTAACGGACAAGGGTTTTCGAGACGTGCTTTTGGAGACCTTTGAAATGCAGCACCGCTTGCTCGCGTACCTGCGCAGGGCTACCCACATGAGAGTGGTTCGGCGCACGACGTGTAGACTAGCCCATGTCTGAGGCTTCAAAAGATGCTCGAGCAGTCCCTAAACGGAATCGCGTGCCCGCGCCGCCCCTCTACTTCAACTCTCACGACCTCTCCGAGACGCTGGCGTCGGAGACGGGGTACGTACTGAGCTACGTCGCGCAGATGGCGCAGCTCGTCCTGGAGGAGATGTTGGAGCCGCTTCACATCGACGCGCGTCAGCTTGGCGTGATGAAGCTCATCGCCGAGAGCGAGCATCGCTCACAGGTCGCCATCAGTCAGAACCTAGGCTTGGACCGCACCCACGTGGTGCGCCTTGTAGACGACTTAGAAGCGCTCGGTTACGTGCAGCGCGTGAAGAGCACCCATGACCGACGCTATTACGAGCTGGTACTGACCGCTCGGGGTGAGCGCGTTCTCAAAGAGAGTAGGAGCATTATCGACGCGGCGGATAGTGATACCTACGGGTGTTTGAGCGGGACCGAGCGGGAGACGCTGCACCGTCTTTTGCGTAAGGTCGCCGAGCAGCGGTTCCCAAGCCGACAGCAGGCTGAGTGATTGAAATCTACAAGGTAGGACTACGGACCGAGGGTTGCATAAGCGGTATGCGAGAGACGCGCGCGTCTCTCGCAGAAGGACTTATGCAGCTTGAGTAAGCAAAAGGGCGCTAGTGGTCCTTGAACCGCTAATCCGGTGCCCTTGCTCGCCATTCAGCCAAGCGTGTTGTAGCTCCATCACCGTATCAAGTTCTCGGTGAACATCTCTCCGCGTAGGGACACCGCAAATAGGGGTAGTTCCCTGCTTGGAAAAAATTAACGGTAAGCGAATAAGTTGAGTCCTGAATAAGCTTTGCTGCACTAAGCGTAGCTGCCCTGTCTTTGCTCTTCGGACGGTTTGAGTGTCTAGTTCACAAGTAGAACGTTCCCGACACAACTGATCAAAACGAACCGAATGCTGTAAACGGGGCAGCTTGCCTTAGCGTAAGAAATTTTCTGATTGAGGGAACTGTCCCGAATTGGCACAGGCGCGTCACGTATACTCAGCTTAGTGAGCAACCATGTCTAAGACCCCCTCGAGCCGTGAGTACGTCGTCGGTGTGATGACGATAGACGTGGAGGGCAAGCACTCGGAGCGTTTCGAGAGGCTGGCGAACGAGGCGGTGACGGCGTTTGACAAGGCGCTTGGCACCGAACTAGGGCTGCGTGTTGACCTACTCCGTTTCGACGGACCGCACCTCACCCCGACCGCCGGAGCCTACGCGCCGCTCGACTTTCTGCGCCTCGGCGTGAGCGAAAAACTCGAGCGTAACGCCGACTTTCTCCTCATCGTCACTGAAGTCGACCTCGCCGCCACCACACTTTCTTACACCCTCGCCCTGCCGAGTCAGCTGACCAACATCGGCGTCATCTCGACGAAGCGGCTCGAGCCCGCTTTTTGGGGGGAAGAAGCGGACGAGGCGCTCACCGTGCAGCGCCTAAATCACCTCCTGCTGCATACGCTCGGTCATCTTCTCAACTTGCCGCACTCGGACGAGGCGCACAACGCGATGTACGATTTTGAAAGCGTAGACGATTTGGGCGCGATGGCGACGCTGACGCCCGAGCAGCGGAACCACGTGCGCCTAGCCCTGCCGCGTGAAGCGCACGAGCGCACGAGCCAGGGCAACCGCTGGGGTTTCGTGCTGCGCACGCTTCGGAGCGACTGGCGTAGTATCGCTCACGCTGTAGCCAGGGCGAACCCGCTGCGTTTGGCGACGCGCCTGCCTACCCTGATTACCGCAGCGCTGTCGGTTATCATCGTCGTGTTTTTCAGCCCGGAGATGTGGGACGTAGCAAGCACCGTCGAGCTGTACCAACTCATCTTGTTTGCGGGTGTGTCCGTAGCGGTGGGAACGTTTGCGCTCTACCGCGCCTTCGCTTTCGGCGCACCCCGGCGCAGGGGCCGACGTTTAGCCGAGTCGAGCGTCGTCACCGGGGCGGCTATCCTGCTCAGTCTTACGCTGACGACGCTGTTTATTTTTGCCGCCTTCGCCGCGCTCGTCTACTTGGGCGTCGCTACGATTTTTCCGCGCCAACTTATGGAGACGTGGCCGACCGTAGACCCGGCGGTGCGAACGCTCGACCATATCAAGCTGAGCCTGTTCGTCTCCGCGTTCGGCACCCTGGCGGGTTCGCTTGGCGGTCAGGCGGACAGCCGCAGTCTCGTGCGCGATGTACTTTTTATAGACGAAGAAACCTGATGTTAACGAAAACGGCGTGGATTGGTGAGAATTGAAGGGTAGCACCGTCTATCTTCTAACAAATTTGCTGGTTGAACGCAGCGGTCTTACCGTGATGCTCTCCGATGTGACGCTACTTGCACCGTGTGAACTTAAAAACATCGTCTATGTGAGCAAAAACTACGCCAAGTACGTAGCTGAAGGCGGAGCACCTGCTCGAGTCAGGCCGGTTGCTCAGCAGCGCGGACCATATTTACGGCGACCAGATAGCTGAAGTCTTCTGCAAGAGACGCGCGCATCTCACGCACAAGGTTTTAGATCGCGAACGGCCCGGTTCGTTGCATAATGGTGCATCCGGTTAATCTCGCGCACGCTTCGGAAGTGGCTTTCCGTATTGCCAGCGCAAACCACTGAGAAAACACCTTGCAGCGGACTTAAAAGATGCACCAATAATGGTTCGTCCATTAAAAAGCGCTCACGGTAGGGAGGGCGGCGACGCCAAACTTACGCGGCGTGCGGTGGCGTCTTCTTCTGCCCCAAACGTAAGGGTGCTTGTGGTCATTCCAGTAGGCAGTGGCTCTTCGAATGGGCTCAACCATCTCGGTCCAGACCTCGAAGCGCCTGCCTTTGAGAGCTAAAGAGCGTAACGTCTTCCACCAGGGCTCGGTGAGGTTGAGATACCCCTAGGTGATCGCCGCTAGGCGAATCCGGTCCTGTGCCCTGCGAAGCGGGTATTGTCGGTAACCTAGCGTACTTGGGCTGGAAGACGAACTCCCACCTGGGGTGAGCCAGACTAAAAAGGAGCACGTCGTAAGAGCTGTGCATGTAGAGATTGTCGATGATGGCGTAGATGTGCTTGACCTCGGGCGGGACCCACTGCTCGACCTTTCCCAGAAACTCGGTATAGTGCCCGCCGATGCGGCGCGGGACCATCTCAGTGAATACTGCGCCTGAGGCGGGTTCTAATGCGCCGAAGACGAAACCACCTTTCGGGCGATGTGTATAGTCAAGCGCGACTTTCGCGCGTCCGGCGGGGGGTCCACGAATTTTGGTCAGCTCCTTACCTTCATATGTTCTTGAGGCGAGCGGTCCCATCTCGTCTATGCAGAGGACGACGCTGTTCTCTGGTGGGTCGGTGTAGAGCTGTAGGGTGGCACCCTTTTTTTCAGCGAACTCGGGGTCCACCTTTTGTCCATACCACCCTCCTTGTTGTCGCCACCTCAGCCCCTCGTTCCTGAAGATTTCGCTCATACGACTGCGTCCCATCATGATGCCCTTCTCTTCACTGAGGTAGACGACCAGCCTGTCGAGGGTCCAAGCGCCAAAAGGTAAACCTAGCTCATCAGGTTTCGTTAAAGCCGTTTGAATAACAGTGCCGACATGCTCGCTTTTGTAGATGTGAGGTCGCCCGTGACGCGGGCTTTCTTCTAAACCAGGAATACCCAGCTTCGTGAAGCGGTTCACCCACTTGCGCACCGTCTGGTGGTGTAGCTCGAGCTTCTCGCCCACCTCATGTACCGACAACCCTAGGTTCGACTGCAGCACGGTGCGTGCCCGCCGTGAACTAGCCCCATCGTCCGTGAGCGTTCCCAACGCTTGAGTTCCTATACTCTTCCTCGGTTAGCTGACGAACACGGGCGCAAGGACGCATCACCGACCTCCTTAAAGTGAGGTCCTCAGCTTAGTCCTGAGTCGAATTAACTGGATGAGCCAATAAGAACTTCTGCACCTTTCCCCATAATTTCTTCAACATCAGTTCACGTGGCTGTTTTGACATAGCCACACAAACGCATTCGTTTCTCCTCCGAAGTGTTTAACGGGCATTCTGCATACACCGGGGTTTACAAACCGCCCGCATGACCTGACTAAGGTTAATAAAGACGGGCTGCCCGTCACATCTTCTGGCTTTAGCCGAGGTGTCAGAGGTCGGCGACGCCGCGCTAACGAACCCGGTGGCGACCCAGTCCGCCCGCCGCGAACGCGCAGGTCATCTTGCCCCTCCTCGAGGTTGTTGCTCGCCGGGGTGAGGACGCTGGTGCGCGCAGACGGGGGACGTTTCGGGCACGAGCATGACTATGGCGTGTTCAAGCTCCACTTCCTGAAGCGCTCGAGCTGCGCTTTAACAATCTCCCCGAAGCGTGGCGAACGCGGAAGGTGGGCGAAGGCGTGAGGCGGGAATGCACAACCCGCTAGTCACGATTGAGCCCGGAACCCGTCACGCCGCATCGTCTCGCAAGATTCTTCAAGACTTCATGGTCCAAAAGCTTCTAGGCTCGATACGCGCTGGCGCACCCTCGAGGCGAAGCACCGGCGCCGAAAGGAGTGACGACATGAGGCGAAAAGGATTGGGGGCTGCGGCTCGTCGCGGTCTTCCGGGCTTGGTGGCGCTGCTCGCGCTGACGGTGCTCATGCTAGCGGCGGGTGCAAGGGCGCAGGAGGTCGCCACACTGGCTCTGCCCGGCGAGGCACTCTACCCGGAAGGCATCGTGGCGCTGGAGAACGGCGACATGTTCATCACCGGCTTCGGCAACGGCTCCATCTTGAAAGTTGCAGGCGGCGAGGTCGAGAGCTTCAAGGAGCCAGGCGAGGATGGGCTCTCGAGCGCGGTCGGCTTGGCCGCGGACGAGACCAGAAGCCGTCTGTGGGTCGCCAACTTTTCCTTTGACGGGTTTACGAGCGATCTCAAGGTGTATGACCTCATTTCGGGCGAACCTCTCGCCTCTTTGGCCGACCCGGACGACAGCCCGCACTTTTTTAACGAGATCGCGATTGCCGATGATGGGCGCGTTTACGTCTCGGACACGGCCGCGCCCGTCATCTGGACGGCGGCCCCGGAGCTACAAGGGGTCGAGGTCTTCGTGCAGGATGACCTCTTGATGAACCCCGACCCGGAGCGGGCCTTTGGACTGAACGGCCTGGCGCTCACGCCCGGCGGAGATTATCTCATCGCCTCGGTGATGGACCGCATCAACCAAGGCGGCGGGCGCTTGGTGCGCGTTGACCTGGAGACGAAAGAGGTCACGGACGTTGAACTTTCGGGCGACGCGGTAGAAACCTTTGGCGGCTCGGACGGGATGTTCTTTCACGGAGACAGCCTGCTGATGGTCAACGTGACGCCGCCCGCGTCCGTCGTCAGCGCTGTGTTCGCCGAGGATTACTCGAGCACCGAGCTGACCTCTCACGACGCCTTTGAAGAGGTCTACAACCGCCCGACCTCGTCGGCTGTCCTTGACGGGCGACTCTGGACGGTCAACAGCCAGCTCGACCACATCATCGACGACGAGAACGGCGCGTTAAATACGCCGCCCGAGCTGCCCTTCGAGCTGGTTGGGGTGCCGGTGGCGGCGTTGCTCGAGCAGAGGCCGTCGCCTGTGGCCGAAGGTGCGACGCCGGTCCTCTACGCCGACGGTTTTGAGTTTACCGAAGACCCGCTGTGGACGGGCGACGGCTTGCTCGTGAGCGACATCTACGCGAACGCCATCTACGAGGTCTCGGAAGGGAACGCCGAGGTCTGGCTCGAGCCCTCGGGTCACGCGAACGGCCTCGTCCAGACTGAAGAGGGCGACATCATCGTCGCTCAGCACGACCGCGCGGTGTCCAAGGTTGACGGCGAGACTCTCAACGTCCTGGCGAATGGCTACGAGGGCGACAAGCTCAACAGCCCGAACGACCTCGTGGTGAGTTGCTCGGGTCGGGTCTACTTCACAGACCCGACCTTCGGTCTGCTGGGTCCGCCCCTCGGCCTCGAAGGGCAGGAGGCCGAGCTCGACTTCTCCGGCGTTTACCGGCTCGAGGAGGACGGCAACGTGACCCTCTTGGCTGACGATTTGGCCGCGCCGAACGGCCTCGCCTTTTCACCCGACGCGTCGTTGCTCTACGTCAGCGACACGGCGACGCAGGCCCTGTACGTTTATGACGTTGCTGAGGAAGGGACGCTTTTAAACGGCCACATGTTCCATCAGTTCGACTCTTCTTTAGAAGGCAACGCGGACGGGCTCAAAGTGGACGGCGCAGGCAACCTTTTCGCTACCGCACCCGGCGGCCTGGTCGTTCTCTCGCCCGAGGCCGAGGTTCTGGTCACCGTCCCGCTGCCACAGGTCGGCACGAACGTCGCCTTTGGCGGGCCGGATGGACGGACGCTCTTCATCACGGCAGGCACGGCGGTCTATACGCTGCCGCTCGAGCCCTAACAAATACATATGGCATCTGGACACGTGAGAGATGACGAGGCAACGCCAATTCGGAAAAGATTTGACAGCGGGAGAAGTGAGGGTTGCAATGATGTATGCGCAAAATCCCAACCCTCGAAGAGATTATACAAGCCGTCGAACGTTTACCCCTCAAGAAGCGTAGAAAAGCCCCTCAAGGACGTGCTCCTGTTTTTCCAGACTCGTTCATCATCGCCTTAGCGGTCTATCAGAAGCTGTCGAGTTTTCGCTATAGCCGGAAGATGCTTGAAGTTGCTGCATCGTTCGGCGTGGACGTACCTGTACCCTCAACGTTTTGTGAGCGTAAGCGCCTCCTGATAGGACAGATTATTCTCGCGGTTAAACAGCTTTGCACCGGGCATAACACGACGAAACAGCACCTCGACTCGAAGAAACTAGAAGTAGTAGATTTTGCCCGTGCTAAAAGGACCAAGCTTGCGGGCAGTTATGGGCGTGACCACGTCCATAACACCACCTTCTATGGCTTTCGGCTTCATGCGCGTGTGGACGATACAGGCAGACTCTGTGAGGTACTGCTGCGAGGCGCGAACGAACATGATGTTAAGGTCGCGCCTCGCCTACTAGACAAACTCACTTACGCCATTGTAACCGCCGATAAAGGCTATATCAGCTCCGAGCTTAAAGCCGACGTTGCCTCCCAAGCGGTTGACCTTATAACCCCGCGCCGCAGCAACCAGCTACCCCCGCCCAAGCGTGAGCAGAGGCTTTACCAAGGACACCGCATCGTTGAGTCGGTCTTCTCGTCCTTGGATAGACTTGGACTCTCTGACAGACCCTACCGCTCGACGGTGGGCTGCATCCTGCACGTTTACACCACCTTGCTCGCTTACCAACTCAGCCGTTTAGGGGCATTTGAGCTTTGAATTTCCCTTTTCCGAATTGGGGTGAGGCAGTGTCTACATGTGCGCCTTTATTGGCGGGACGTAAGCAAGGAACGCCTCCTGCATCACTTATCAAGGCAAGCGCTACCGGCCCAGGCACCTTCTCATCCTTTAGGTCGAGAGGGAGAACAAGACCATCATCGTCTGCTGAGACGACGCGACCCGATACTTAAAGCTAGGGAAGACAGGGCTTTGACCTAAACGTACGCACTCAGCAAAGAAAAAGGAGAAAGGTATGAAATACCTCTTAACACTCTTGACAACCGTCTTGCTCAGCCTAAGCCTCGCCCAAACGACCTTCAACGTCTCCGTTGAGAACATCTCGCCTTCTGACATGATCCAAGTCTCCGGTCGAGACGTTATCCCCGCCTTGTCCCCCGGCGTGTGGGTCGTCCATACCTCGCCCGCGCCTCTGTTCAAAAACGAAGAGCCCGACTACGGTGAGGGCTTAGAAGCGGTGGCCGAGGACGGCTTCGCGGCGGAGCTGGGCGACGCGTTGGCCGCGCTCGTCGCCGCGATGGAGTCGCGCATGGGCGGCGCGGTCAAGTCGGCTGCGGCGTTCACCGCGCTGAACAGCACCGGTGAGCCAGGGGCGGCGCTGCCCGGCGACGGCTTCGCATTCTCCTTCCAGGCGGAGCCCGGCGACCTCTTATCCCTGGCGACGATGTTTGGCGACTCGAACGACCTCTTCTTCGCGCCGACCGAGCAAGGCGTCCCGCTCTTCGCCCCG
The DNA here is from genome assembly GCA_965213925.1 of Trueperaceae bacterium. Taxonomy (GTDB): domain Bacteria; phylum Deinococcota; class Deinococci; order Deinococcales; family Trueperaceae; genus CBDBZX01. The sequence continues at coordinate 842,156 of OZ243927.1, read as the reverse complement.
GACGGCACCCCGCTCTCGGGCGACATCACCTCGTACCTTATTCTTTGGGACGCGGATACCGAGGTCAACGAGGGTCCGAGCGGCCCCAACCAAGCCCCCCGCCAAAGCGGGCCCGACACGGGTGAGACCGAAACCGGGGTGGTGCGCGTCGTGAAAGACGGCTATATCTACCCGCTCAACAAGTCGTGGGTCAGGGTGAGCGTCACCCCTGTAAACTAGCTCGAGCCGAACGCGTATTGAACATCGGTAAAGACGGTTGGGGCACCGTCTTTTACCCTTTACCTGTAACTGTGCGGGTTCAAGGAGGTCAGCTATGGTGCCTTTCATCTTACTCGCCCTGCTCATCGGCGCGTCCATCCCCGTGCAGGTCGCCGCCAACACGACCCTGCGCGGCTTTCTCGGGCATCCCTTTTGGGTGTCGGTCGCTATTTTCGCGCTCGGCCTCGCGCTGTCGTTGGGGCTCGCGCTGGGCGTACGCTCGCCTGCGCCCCGTGTTACCGACCTCCCCGCCGTACCGCTGTGGGCCTGGAGCGCAGCGTTGCTGGCGATTTTGTACCAGGTCGGCACCATCGTCGCTGGGCCACGCTTGGGAGCCGCCATCCTTATCGGGCTCATCATCACGGGGCAGCTCGTCGCGGCACTCGTTATTGACCATTACGGGCTCCTCAACTTTGAGTTGCACCGCCTCAACTGGCAGCGCGTTTTGGGCGCTGTGCTCTTGTTGGGCGGCGTGACGCTGATTCGGCGGTTTTGAGGACGGGCACGACTCACCTTTTTGCGGCGCAAGATTTTTCAAGACGGCAGCCTGGCTCAACACCTAGCCTCGAGGCCAAGGAGGTACGCTTGTGAACACTTTGACGCCGTCTAATCAAGACTTTACTCCCTCACCGTTCACGGTTGCCTACGTTGCCCCCGGCCTCGTCACCGACTACGTCAAGGGCGACCTCATCTTTCACTGTGGGGACCGCGTGACAGGGCTTCAGACGGTTGCGTCCGGCCTGGTGCGGTTGACGCACCTGACTGAGCAGGGGCGCGAGATTACCGTACGTCTGGCAGGACCTGGCGACGTCCTCGAGCCGAACTTTTTGACGCCTGAGGCACATCACACAGCGGACGCGGTTTGCGTCGCCCCAAACGCTGCCCTCACCTACACGCCGCGCGCCGCGTTTTCAAAGGGTGTACCCCTGGACCTCTTTCGTCAGGTAGCGCAGCAGCTGTCTTACGCAGAAATGCGGGTAGTGTTTTCGACCTACCCCGCCGAAACGCGGGTCGCGTGGCTTTTAGACTGGCTGGTCGCGCGCTTCGGTGTCCCGCATCCGGGTGGCTGGGCCGAACTTGCGCTGGCCCTGACCCACGACGACGTGGCGATTATGGTCAACGTCACCCGTGTGACGGTCACCTGTGTGTTTAAGCAACTGCGCAGCGAAGGGTGCTTGCTGGGCTCGAGAGGCCGTTACCTCGTCAGGACCTCGCAACTCGCTCCTGGGCTGACGGGTGTGGCGTTTCGCAGCCGTCCTGAGGAAGTTCAAATGTAGGTGGCGTACAAGGCACTGCCAGATGTTATGGCAGGAGCGAATATTTGAGGGGCGTGTGCAAAAGCGCAACTTTATTCAAAACAACGACTCAAGCTGCGTGCTACCCTTAACGAGACCGGGCATGACAACTCAGGACGAACAGTGAGGTGAGTATGGAGAGCGGGAACGCGCCTGAACCAAGGGTGAAAGTTTGGAGGCCGCAGGGGTTTGCGGGGGTGGAGGTTGACATCTTCGAGAACGTACAAGACTTCGAATTAACGCCCTCTATATTCCAAAGCTATGAGATAACAGTGGGTTGGGGCAGTGGTTGGACACGCTACGGTAAACAGGTCGTTGAATACGTCAGGGCTGAGGGTCTTGTTCTTGCCCAATATCCCGGAGAGGTTTGTACCGTTCACGCCTCGAGCGATATGCTGACAACAGCGTGGACTTTACGCCTACAACCTGAAACGATGATGGGTTTTGCTTCCGGTGTAGGAATCAGGGACCCGGTTTACATCCCCGATATGTGCACGCCTGAAGTGCTCAATGATCCACTCGCCAAGTTGCTTACTGATACTATTCGGTCCTTCGATAAAGCCGCCACACATCTTGAGCGCGAATGTAAACTCTTGGGTTTCCTCCACGCCGTCCTCAAACACTGCCCTGACAGCCCACCTCCCGAGGTGAAGTTGGGTCGGGAGCACAAGGCCGTCTCACTCGTCAAAGAGGTTTTACACGCGCACCCCGAGCTGGACGTCACCCTGGACGATTTGGGTAGTGTAACGAACCTCAGCAAATACCACCTCACGCGTGTGTTCCAGCGCGACGTGGGCGTCAGCCCGCACAAGTACCAGACGGGCTTGCGCGTCAACCGGGCCAAAGACAGGTTGGTGCAGGGCGCGGAGCTTGTAGACGTGGCGCTCGAGCTTAACTTCAGCGACCAGGCGCACTTTACCCGCACCTTCAAGGCGTACACGTAGACGACGCCGGGGCGCTTTAGGCGGGACAGCTTAGAGTCTTGAGTTTGTAAAAAGGAAAGGAAGCGCGCGGCGTCGGCCGTGCGTTTTTTGCTGGGCGCTGTTACAAACGCGCGCAAGATTATTCAAGAACCCACAAGCTCGAGTGACTAAACTGCTCGTGATGACCAAAGGAGGTTTACCTTATCTGTGTCCATAACAAAGGCGGCACCCTACAACAGCGAGTGCCATCGCTTGTCGGTTACCGCCCACGCCGCCCCTACGCGAACAGGAGTCAGCACCATGAGTTTAGCCTTAAAACGCCTTACCCTTCTAGTCCTCAGCTTCGTTTTCCTTGCCGGTATCGCCTTTGCTCAGGAAGAGGGCGGCGCGGACGACGACGTCGCCCCCGCGCCTGCAAGCATCGGCGCGGATGTTCCCTTGACCTACTTTGGCCCGGCCCCCTCGCAGGTGCAGCGCGAACTCATCGGGCCGTATCACCTGCTCAAGGCGGGCACCGTGGACCAAGAGGCGGGCACCGTCACCCTGCCCCTGTACCGCGGCCAGATGGAATCGGGTGAAAACGTTTGGTACGTCGTGACCGATACCGACGACGAGGGCAACGCCGCGCAACTGGGGCTCAACTTCTCGCCCAAACTCACCTACGCCAACGTCGGGCGTGGGGCGCGGACGGCGCGACTCGAGCCCGACGCCTCTTTAACCTTTATGCAGGGCACGGTGGACTTTTCGCCAGAGCGGATGCTCACCCCCGGCGAGGCCCCCAACGCTTTCCCGCCCGCCGAGTTTCAACCCGGCTCGGTCGGTGACGACAACTACAGCCCGCTGGTGATGATAGAAAACGCCGGGGGTTACATCTACAACGCGCCCATCATCGCGTTTGACGTGCCCGCCGAAGAACTGAATCTTTTCTGCAATGCCGACGCCGACCACAGTGTGGTGCATGACAAAGTGGTGCGTATCTGCCCCCAGGAGCAGACGGTGACCCTTGCGCTCACCCCCGGCTTCTCATTCGCCCGCCCCAACCTCTACCTGAGTCTGGACTCGAACAATCCGCTGGCGGCTACTCTGGAAGCGGTCACACTCGCGCCGGGTTTAGACGACATCACCGTAGGCCGCGACGACTCCTTCACGAGCGCGGTTGAGCGCATTTTCGTCTTTACCAACGGTCCTACCGGCGCGGACAACCCGCAACGTCAGGGGTTGAACAGCGCCATTCTCGACGGTAGGGGTTCGCTTAACGTCCTGGGCGGCATTCCCACCATCGCTACCGACTACAGTCCGCTGTGGGACATGAACTTGGGCGAGTGGACGCAAGAGGCGATTGACGCGGGCTACCGGAGTCGGCTTATCGAGGAGTTCCAGATTCTGGGCTTCGCCGAGCAGGGCTGGCTGACGGGGCCGGGCGGCGAGCCCTACGGCTCGGTCGGCATCATCGTCAACTGTCCCATCGTCTTCCGCTTCCTCTAGGTCTTACGAACCTCTCAACACCCTGGAACTTGGTTTCTGGGGTGTTTGTTTTTACAAGGAGACGTGATGAACCGACCTGCGAGAAGGATACGCGTCCTTTTGACCCTGCTTACCTTATCTTGCGCCCTGTCCTCTGGACACGCCCAGGACGCCGCCTTTGCCAACGACTGGATGACGCTGCTTTACGCCCGCGTCAAAGGTGAGAGCGTCACGCCGCCGGTGGCCGCCCGGATATTTGCCTACACGGGTATCACCATGAACGAAACGCTCGCCGTACTCGGCGACACGGCGTCGCTGGCGGAGGGAATAAGGGGGGGGCTTAACGTTCCCCAAGCGGGTGACGCGACCTACGACACCCTCACCGTCCTGAGCGCTGCGCTCCACACGGTGACAACGGGGCTGCTGCGAGAGAACAGCGACATGTGGCAGCCTTTTGCGGTAAGCGTCCTCGAAACCAAACGCGCCCTGTCCGCCCTACACGCCGAACAAGTTGCGGTGAGAGAGCAAAGCGTGAGTGCTGAGGTCGTGTCGGCGTCGCTCGAGCTGGGCATGAACATCGGGCGGGCCGTGCTCGCCTGGGCCGAGACGGACGGGTTTGCCGAGGCCCGCGACGCCATGTACGCCACCGCCGCCGCCCTCGTCGCCGCCCGCGCCGAGGACGCTTCGCTGTGGGTCTCGCGCGGTGCGGGGCGCACCCCGATTCAACCGTTTTGGGGACAGATTGCGCCGCTGAGCTTGGCCGCACCTGACGCCTGCCACGTGCCCCTGGGCATCCCCTTCGACCTCACCCCCGGCTCCGCCTTTCACACGCAGCTCTTAGAGGTCTACGAGACCTCGCAGACCTTGAGCGAAGCCGAACGCGACACGGCCTACTTTTGGGATGACGAGCCCGTCGAAACGGGCACCATCGGCGGGCATTTTCTCATGCTCGGCACGATGATGGTCGAGAGGCAAGCGTTGAGTCTACGTGACGCCGCCACCTTTTACGCCGTGCTCGGCACCGCGCTGCACGACGCCTTCGTTTCGGCGTGGTGGTCGAAGTACAAAGTGATGCTGGTGCGGCCCGAAACGCTTCTCCGCGAGACGCTCGACCCCGACTGGCGGCCTCTTTTACAAACCCCGAACTTCCCCGAGTACCCGTCAGGACACGCCGTCGTCGGGGCTGCCGCCGCTGAAGTGTTGACACACTTTTTTGGTGAAATTTCTTTTAGCGACGCCTACGGCGTGAAAAATCCGCGTGGCGCTTTTGCGGCGCACGACCAAGAGGCCATGACCCGCTCCTTTGAGTCGTTTCACCACGCCGCTCAGGAAAACGCCCTGTCGCGGCTCTACGGCGGCGTGCATTACCGCGTCTCAGCCGAGAACGGCATGGCGCAGGGTGAGTGTGTGGCGCAGCGCGTGCTGAACGCCCCTGCGTATTTTGAAACAGGTAACGGGAGGTGAACAATGTCCAGACGAATGATGCGTCGTGTCCTCATCGCAGTTGTGGCGATAGTCCTTCTCGCCCTCGCCTGGTGGCTCGGCTCACCCCTTTTCTTGAACAGGACGGTAGATGAGCCCTTCCCCACCGAGCGACCGAAACCGGGGCCAATTTTCGTGCAGGCCGACGCGGTTCCGCTTCTCGCGGGGGAGTTCCGGGACGCCGACGATTTCCATAGGGGCAGCGGCAAGGTGACCCTCTACCTTCTGGACGACGGTCGCCTCTTCTTGCGGCTCGAGAACTTTACGGTCACCAACGGCCCCGACCTGCACGTCATCCTCTCCTCGCACCCGGACCCAGCAGACCAAGAGGAGGTGAATTCGGGCGCGTATCTTGACTTGGGAAACCTAAAAGGCAACGTCGGCAACCAGAACTACGAGGTTCCGGGCGGTACTGACCTCTCGAGCGTGCGGAGCGTGGTCATCTACTGCAAACCCTTTCACGTGGTGTTTAGTACGGCAAGTTTGGAAACCGCTTTTTGACGGCGGCTCGCCCGCGTCGCAGCTGAAACGGGTCAATCTTGTGCTCATGAAACAGGAGGAAACGATGAACGAACGACGGTACGACGCCGTGGTCGTCGGCGCGGGGCAAGCGGGGCTTCCCCTCGCCATTGCGCTCGCAGACGCGGGCTGGCGGGTGGCGCTCGTCGAGCGCCGCGCCCTGGGCGGCACCTGCGTCAACGACGGTTGCACCCCCACCAAAACAATGGTGGCGAGCGCCCGCGTCGCCTACCTCACGCGACAGGCGGCCCGCTACGGGGTGGAGACAGGCCCTGTCAAGGTCGACTTGGCACGCGTCCGCGAGCGCAAGGAGGCGGTGGTAGCGCACTCGCGCACAAGGGTCGAGGGCTGGGTTGAAGAGACACCAAACCTAGACTTTCTCCGCGGCACGGCACAGTTCAGCGGCGAACGGCGGCTCGAGGTCGCGCTTGATGATGGGGGCGGTTTGACTTTGGAGGCCGAGCGTAGTTTTATCAACACCGGCCTGCGCCCGCGCGTGCCGCCCGTCGAAGGGTTGAGCGAGGTCGGGGCACTCGACTCGACGAGCATCATGGAGCTATCCGAGCTGCCCGCTCACCTCATCGTGCTAGGCGGCGGGGTGGTCGGCGTGGAGTTCGCGCAGATGTTCCGGCGCTTTGGCGCACAAGTCACGCTTGTCCACCACGGCGAGCGGCTTTTGGAGCGAGAAGACCCCGACGTGTCTCACGCGCTGACCCAGATTCTTATGGACGAAGGCGTCGACGTGCGCCTACACAGCCAAGCCCTTCACGCCCGACGCGACGAAGTGGGGCTCGACCTCCACGTCTGCGACTCGCACGGCGAGGCGGTTTTGCGCGGCTCGCACCTGCTCGTCGCCACCGGGCGGGTGCCCGATACCGAAGCGCTCGAGTTGCAGAGCACCGGAGTGCGGACGGACGCGCGCGGCTTTATAGAAGTCAACGCGCGCCTGGAAACGAGCGCGCCCGGCGTCTATGCTCTAGGCGACGTGAAGGGCGGCCCCGCCTTTACACACGTTTCGTACGACGACTTCCGCATCCTCAAAGCCAACCTGCTCGGCGGCGCGGCGCTCAAGAACGAAGGGCGCGTGGTGCCCTACGCGGTCTTTACCGACCCGCAACTCGGTCGGGTGAATCTCACCGAGGGGGAGGCGCGCGCCAAGGGCTACCGCGTGAGGGTCGCCAAGCTTCCCGGCGAGAGTATCGCCCGCGCGGTCGAGACGGGCGACACGCGCGGTTTTATGAAAGCGGTGGTGGACGCCGACACGGAGCAAATTTTGGGCTGCGCCATACTCGGCACCGAAGGCGGCGAGGTGATGTCGCTGGTGCAGCTGGCGATGCAGTGCGGGGCCCCCTACACGGTCCAGCGCGACGGTGTTTTCGCCCACCCGACCTACAATGAGTCGCTGAACAACCTTTTTATGCGCTTAGGTGAGGAGGCAGGCGGAGGTCGTGGCGGGCTCGAGAGGGGGCTAGAAAGGTTTAGCAGGTGAGGCTGGCGCGCCGTTACACCAAACCAACGCCCAAGTAACGCTCGTGTAAGAGGCGTGTAAGGCCCCGGTAAACCCCTCCGGTCAAGACTGTTTCCGGGAGGAGACGGACCATGACGGGAGCTACTGCGCAAACCCCAGAGACGACCTTTTGGCACCCCGAGGGGTTTGGCGGTCTCGAGCTCGAGCGCACCCCCCGCACGGCGCGGCCGGTGGCCCCACAACTGCTGGGCGACTACTGCCTGTCACTCTGTTTGCGGGGACCCGCGAGCGTGCAGTACCGGAGAGAGAAGCACGCGCTTAAAGGGGGTACCTTCCAGAGCTTCGGGGCGGGCGAGGCCTTGGTCGCCGCGCCCCAAAAGGGCGAGCGTTGGGGCTACCAGACGCTGCGCGTCAGCCCCGACCTGATGCTAGACCTCGCCGGGGCGGCTCGTGTCGAGCGGCTGCCCTTTACAGTCCCCATCTCCCCGGACGCGGCGATAAACCACAAGCTCGGCGAACTTTTTACAGACGCGTTCTCGAGCCTCGCGCGGGGCGCGCCCAGCCTCGAGAGCGAGGCAAAGCTTGTTGCCGTGGTGCGGGTCTTGGCGAGGCACCAGGACCGGCCACCGCACCCGCAAACCGTGACGCCCAGAACCATGCGCGCGGTCGAGGCGGTCAAGGCGCACCTGACGGAGCACTTTTCCACTCCCTTGTCCCTCGACCAAATCGCCGAACTCGTGAACATGAGCAAGTTTCACCTGAGCCGGACTTTTAAGGAGGTCGTCGGCGTCACGCCAGCTGTGTTCGGGATGTCGCTGCGCGTCCGCGAGGCGAAAAGTTTGCTGCTGCGTGAGCCCATCGCCCACGTCGCTATCGACCTCGGCTTTGCGGACCAGGCGCACTTCACGCGGACCTTTAAGCGCTATGTCGGGGTGACGCCGGGGCAGTATGGAGCGCTCAGGACTGAGCCATAGGGAGGGTGTTTATTAGCTCCTCGAGAGAAACGTATTCGGGTTGTACGGGCATCTCCGCCCCGCGAGCCACGGCCTTGTCGAGAACAGCTTGCGCCAGGCTGCGGTCTGAAGCGTGCGCCGCCCCCTGCCGCGTGACGTACCAGGCAAGCTCGAGCGCCAGGGCGTTTTCCCTTTGCGCTGAGTAGTGCTCGCTGAAGCCGGTCAAGACGTGCAGCGTTTTAGCCAACATACCGCCCTGTTGGGCGGTCGCTAAGGCCCAACTTAAAGAGCCAACGGCGCCCTTTACGTCCTGACGGGAGAGCGCAACACGGGCGTACTCGACCAAAATGTTCGGCATTGCCTGCAGGTGGTCGATTTCTTGAGCAAGCTCCAGAGCTGACGCTATGTGCTCAAATGCCTCGTCAACCTCACCCATCAACCTTTTGGTTCGCGCAAGGCTGCAGTGAAAAAACGGCTCAAAGTGCTCGAGGCCGAGCGCTTCACAGAGCGTCAAACCCTCTTTTAAAACAGACGCCGCTTCGCTGGACCTTCCCAGGTTTGTAAAAAGGTCTCCTCGGTTTTGTAGGCAAACCGCTACGCCCATCTGGTTATCCACTTTTCGGTGGAGATGTTCACCTCGGTTTAGATAGCCCTCCGAGGCTGCATAGTCCCCAGCGAAAAGGTACATGATGCCGAGGTTGGTGAGGAGTACAGCTTCGTAGTAGGGGTCATCCTGATTGACCAGCCCGCGGGCTTCCTCGAGCAGCCGCACGGCCTCTTGATAATCGCCTTTACGGTCTGCGACAAATCCGGCGAGGTTGTTGAGCCCGTGTGCGATGAGTGTTGGGTCGCCGTGCGCGCGGTAGTGCCCGAGCGCCACCTCGGCAGCTTGCAGCGCCCGGTGCGTTTGGCCTAAGTGGTCAAACATCCACGAGGAGGCGTAGTGCAGCTTGCCGAGGGCGAGGAGCGCGTCGGGCACCACGTCAGGTAGGGCGTCGAGACGCCGGACCGTGTTCGAAAAGAGGTCCAGCCCCTCCTCACAGCGGCCGGTAAACTCGAAGAAGTAAGCGAGGGTGAAGACGCTTCTGGCTAGTTCGCCAGCTTGGCTCCGCTCGAGCAGAATAGCCCAAGCGTCGCGGATGTTGTCCATGTCGCTAGAAATTTCTTGAAGGATAGCCTTGGATTGTTCACCTCGGACGGGTTTGAGACGCGCTTCTAAAAAGGTCGTATAGTAGCCCGCGTGGTCCTGCCGCTTGGCCTCAGCCAGCTCAGGCTGCTCCGAAAGTTTCTGCTTCGTAAACTCGTACACGAGCGGGTGGCGGTCAAAACGCCCATGCGGCTGCGGGCGCAGGAGCGCTTTGTCGCTCAGCGTCACCAGCAGGGACAGGCCCACGCCCGCCACCTGCAAGGCCGCGTCTCTGGTGAACCCACCACGGAACACCGAGAGCTGCTTAACGGCCCGCCGTTCGCCCTCCGTGAGTAAACGCCAGGTCGACTCGAGCGCCGCCTGAACGCTCCTCAAGCGTTCGGGCAGGTTGCGCGCGCGGCTGCTGAGCGAGAGCAAGTCTCGCTCGAGGTACGCGGCAATCTGCTCACAGGACAGCGTGTTGACGAGGGCCGCCGCGAGTTCCGTGGCGAACGGTGAGCCCCCTACCGCGCGGCAGATACGGGTGACGGCCTCTAAAGATGAGGGTTCAAACCTCTGCCGGTGACGCCTAGCCCGCTCCAAGAACAGGGTGAGGGCGTCCGAGTGACGCGACCCTGCTTCGAAAGGCAAGCCCTCGAGCCACAAGACAAACTCCTCGGCGAGGTTTAGGCGCTCCCGCGAGGTGACCAGCAGCTTGAGGTTGGGGCAACGGCCAAGCAGCTCGGGCAAGAGTAGGGCCGCGTCCATGAGGTGTTCAAAGTTGTCGAGAACGAGCAGGACCCGCCCGTCGCCGATTCTTTCGGCGATGACCTGGGCAGGGGCAGCGTTTCCTTTGAGTTCGGCACCGACAGTGTCGGCGACGTGGTAAGGAAGCCCCGTAGCCGAAGCGAGCGACTCGAGCGCGACCCAATGGATGCCGTCCCGAAAAAGTCCCTGCCCAATCATCCGGTTGGCCGCCTCGACCGCGAGGCGCGTTTTGCCCATCCCGGCCAGCCCGACAAGGCTCAACAGGCGTTCCCGACCCCTGCCGAGCACCTCTTCTATTCTCTCCAGTTCCGCCTCCCGCCCGACGAACGAGGTGCCTTGGCTGGGTAGCAAGCGAGAGGCGGGGCGCAGGCGTTTCCTGGCCTCGGCGGGCTCGAGCGTCAAGGTGACGCCGAAGTCTAAGGCGAGTCGCCTTAAGTCTTTGGCGTGAGGGTGACTGCCCGCGACGAGGAGCGCGTGGACGCGCGGCATGATTTCTGGCGCGAGCCCGCCAAGGCCCGGCACCGTGCAGGCCCGCTCGGCGTGCCGCGCGCCCTCCCTAAAGTCGCCCGCCTTGGTCGCCGCCTCGCCGAGCTGCACGTGCGCTTCGCAGACGCGCTCGGCCAAAAACTCGCGGGTGTTGTAAAGCCACGTTTCTAGCTCCACGGGCCAATCGTTCAGGTGAGCACCACTTAAGAACGGTCCCTCGTAAGCTTCGACTGCCCGCGCAAAGTCGCCGCGCTCCGACGCCGCGAGCAGCGCGCCCGCGTCAGTTGCTAGTGTGGTCCAAACGTAAGCGTCGTCGGCCCCGACCACCTCTGCGCAACTTTTACGCAGCCGCGAAAGGTCCGTCGAGAGGCTCGCCAGAGGGTCCTTCGCGTTCGGCCAGAACAGCTCTGAGAGGTGCCGTCGCTTCTTTTTCCCCTCGAGGCACAAGTAGCTGAGCAAAAGGAGCGGCTTAGTGCGCCCGAAGTCGCAGCCCTCGAGCGCGAGACCGCCGAGCGTGCGCAGACGCACGTCCCCGGTGACGTCGTTAGTCATGTCCTAGCCACGTCAGGAGTTGTTCGGGCCGCGACGCTGCTTCAGGTTTAGAGGGCTGCATAGCTTTATTTTACCTTCCACAAGGTTCGCATCAAGCTGAGGCAGACGCTCTGCAGACACAGCGATGACCCGACCACGGCCCACAGACCTCCGACTTACCGGGCGTAACTTCGCAAGAACATTCAAGACGCCCCACTTTACACGTTCTAAGGTGCAGGATACGCGCTTCCAGTGCGGCGGCTTTGGTAGCTAAGGACTGCGGTGGCTAAGAAAGGTACATCGGTGGAGTTTAAGCGAGAAAAAGCTTCTGAGGAGATACCGCGCTACCGCGCTGCGCTCGGTCGCTACGCTCCACGGGTAGCGGCGGCGCTCGAGAAGGCTGCAAAAGACGAGGTGGCGCGGCGTATCTGGGACCGTGACGTGACGCTGTGGCCCGGCGTCACCCAACCCGCAAACCTCGGGTGGCTGGACGCGCCCGAAGGGATGAACGCCGCCTCCGCGCCTCTGACAACCTTCGCCGACGAGGTGCGCGCAGGCGGCTTTGGGCGCGCGCTGCTCCTTGGGGTGGGCGCGCCCTACCTGGCGCTCGAGCTCGTCAGCACCACCTTCGGCTCAGCCGAGGGTTACTTGCAGCTTGACGCGTTGGCGAGTACCGACGCGGACGCGGTAATGGCGCGGGCGCGTGACCTCGACCCGACCACACTCATCATCGTTGCAGACAAGTCAGGCGGAGCAACAGAGACGCACGCGCTTTTCAAGTTTTTTTACAACCGCGTTGTGGCCGAGCTGGGTACGGGAGCGGGAAACCGCTTTGTCGCTATTTGCAACCCCGGCGACCCGCTGGCGGCGCTCGCTGAGCAGCACCGCTTCCGGGCAGCCTTTTTGAACGACGCTAACGTCCCCGGCTGCTACGCGGCGCTGTCGCTCTGCGGACTCCTCCCGGCGGCGCTCGCCGGGGTGGACTTGCCGAAGCTGCGCACCTACGCGCTCGCCGGGGCCGCCGCCTGCGCCGCCGACCTCACGCCCAACAACGCTGGCGTGTGGCTCGGGGCCGTGCTGGGCACCTTGGCGAAAGCGGGGCGCGACAAGGTGACGTTCGTGCTGCCCGACGCGCTCGCGGGGCTGGGCGCGTGGCTCGAGCGCCTCTTGGCTGAAGCTACCGGCAAGGCGGGCGTGGGCCTCGTGCCGGTGCTGGGGGAGCCGCTGGGCACGCCCGAGCTTTACGGCGGCGACCGCGTGTTCGTTCACTTACAGCTTGGCGACGACACCTCTTTTGAGCCCCCTCTTGCAGTGCTGGAGGCCGTGGGGCAGCCTGTCATGCACGTAGCGCTACCCGACGGCTACAGCGTGGCCGAACAGCTCTTCGTGTGGCAGTTCGGGGCGGCGGTCGCCGCCTATCACCTCGGCGTCAACCCCTTCGCCCAGCCGGACGTGGCAACCGCCGATGCCCGTACAAGAGAGTTTATGGCGCACTACGACGCGGTTCATAGCTTGCCGGATGGGGCGTCCGCCGTCTCTGCCGAGGCTTTGCTAAGGTTTCTTGCCAAGGTGAAACCGGGCGACTACATCGCGTTGCAAGCCTACTTGCCCCCCTCTGTTGAGGTGAGCGCGGAGTTGGGCCGGCTTCGCGCGGCCCTGCGCGAGCGTTTTGGGTGCGCGGTCACCTGCGCGTTTGGGCCGCACTATTTGCACAGTACGGGGCAGTTGCAAAAGGGGGGCAAACGTAACGGGCATATCGTGCAACTCGTGTCCGAGCCGCTGCGAAACGCGCTTATTCCTGGCGGGGCGGGCGCTCCTGTGTCCTTTTACGTGCTCAAAAAGGCGCAGGCGTTGGGGGACAAAGAGGCGCTCGAGGCGGTGGGTCAGCGGGTGATTCAGTTCAACTTGGGGCAGCGGGTAGCGTTGGGATTAGAAACGCTTCACCGTCTGACCTGACCCTCGTTTGGTACACGCAACTCAACGACAAATCTCGAGCGCGTAGGCGATGGCACTGTTCTTGTCCATCTCACACCCTTTCGTCCACCCCGCGCCGAAATCAACCTCACTCAGCTTGGTGCGCGCCAAGCTGACGTCTTTTTCGAATTCCGCTCTCTCTTCAGGTCGAAACCCAACGCCGAAATGTCCGCGTAGCGCCTTCTCAGCGCTCAGCAGCGTGGCGGCGTGTTCAAAGCGGTCGGCTGTTGCTTCGACGGCCGCCAACACGTTGAGCGTGTCGAGAAGGTACATCATGTCGCTCAGCTCACGCTCCAACCGCAGCGCCTCGGCCAGGTGTTTGTGCGCCTGACCCTCGCGGCCGAGGGTAAGGGACACCTTGCCCAAGTTGTTGAGCGAGGCGATCAAGCCGTGTGCGTTGTTCAGCTCTTGCTCGAGCGCCAAGCTCTCCCGGTAGAACGCGTAGGCCGCCACGTTGTCGCCGCGGTGGCGCGCGGCGATGCCTAAATTGTTAAGTGACGCGGCGACGCCGCGTTTGTCACCCAGGCGGCGCTTGATGGTCAGACTTTCCTCGTAGAGCCCCTGCGCCTCGCCGAACTCGCCGCGGAGCGAGGCAAGAATCCCCAGGTTGTTGAGGAGCTTGGCAACGCCCTGCTCGTCGCCGTTGGCGCGGTAGGCGGCGAGGCTGTCCTCATAAGCCGCCCCTGCGCCACCGAGGTCGTTTTCGCGCCAGCGGAGCACGCCGAGCACCCTTGAAGCGTCGGCGCGGCAGGCATTGGTAGGGTCAAGCTCCGCTGAGGCCAAGGTCTCTTCTAAGAGGATTTTGCCTGCGCGTACGTCACGCACATACCAGAATGTTTCCAAAGCTGTTAAGACACGTAAACCCAGTTCCACCTCGCCATGCGCCACGGCCCAGCGCGCCGCGACTTGGACGTTGCTAAGGTCGCGCGCGACGCGCTCCAGCCAGGTCGCTTGCTCCCCCCCGGACAGGTGCGGAGCGGCTTCCTCAGCCCAGGCGGTGTAGAAAGCTGCGTGTCGATGTCGCGCCGCTGCTTCCACTTCGGGGTGCTCGGCAAGCTTGTGCTGCGTAAAGTTGTAGAGCAGCGGGTGCCGCCCGTAGCGCCCCCCCGCTTGTTTGAGAAGCGACTTGTCCGTGAGCGATACCAGGGTTGAGAGCCCCGCGCCCGCCACCCTCCTAGCCCCCTCGAGGCTGAAGCCTCCCCGGAACACCGACAGCTCGCGCAACACCCGCCGCTCCTCGCCGGAGAGAAGGTCCCAGGAGTAGCCAAAGGCCACCTCTAAGCTCCTGTGTCTTTCGGGGGTGTTCTTAAGCCGCGTGCTCAACGCGCCGAGGTCTTGTTCAAATTGCGCCTTTACCTCGGCGCAGGACATCACTCGGACCCAAGAGGCCGCCAGCTCTAGCGCCAGCGGTGAGCCTTCGACCAAGGCGCAAAGGTCGTCGATGGCCTCTAAGTTCTCCGGAACCGCGAAAGTGACGTCCATACGCTTGGCCCGCGCGATGAAAAGCTCGGCCGCATCGGACAGAAGGTGCGGCTCCGCCGCAACGCTCAGGCCCTCGAGCCAAAAGGTCCACTCCTCCTCTAGGTTGAGGCGTTCGCGCGAGGTGACTAAAATTTTCAGCTTCGGGCAGCGCGTGAGCAGCTCGGACAGAAAGGATGCACCCTCGATGACGTGCTCGTAGTTGTCGAAGTAGACGAGGGTGCGCCTGTCCTCTATGTGACGGGCGACCCCCTCGAGGGGGCCCTCTTTCTCTTCAACCAGCCCGAGCGCGTTTGCAAAGGCCGTCGGCACGTCGTCGGGACGAGTCAGGGCGACGAGCCACACAGGATGGACGCCGTCAGGAAAGACCCCCTCGGCCTGCAGGTTCCTCACCACCTCGGCGGCTAACCTGGACTTGCCCGTGCCGGCCAGCCCGACGACCGAGACGAGCCGGGCCTCGCCCCGCAGCAAGGCCACCACGTCGCGAACCTCCGCGCCGCGCCCCACAAAGCTCGTCGCGTCGCCCGGGAGAGCGTCACCCTGCGCCGGGCGTAAACGCTTGCGCGCTTCGACCTTGCTAACGTCCAGGGACATTCCCAAGTCGCGCGCTTCCTCTCTGAGCGTCGCTGCCCAAGGGTGGTCGTCCGCGACCAGAAGGGTGTACGCCCTCCGCAACTGCTCGGGTTCTAACGCGGCGGTCTGCACCTGTGCGTAGGCTTCGTGAGCGCGCCCGGCCGCCTCGGTATAGTCGTCACGGCGGGCGGCCGCCTCGCCCAAGCCGAGCAACACGTCGCGGGCTCGCCCCGCCAAGAATTCGCGTGTGCCGTAGACCCACGCCTCGAGTTCTTGCGAGACGTTCTTTAACGCTACTCCTTTGAGAAAATCACCTTTGTAGACAGCCGCAGCTTGGCTTAGGTCTTGCCGCTCGAGCGAGCGCAAGAAAACCTGGACGTCGGTTTGCAGGAGCGCTTTAGTGTGGCTTGCGTCGGTATCGACGACGTCACCGAGGTGACGCTTGAGCCTCGAAAGTTCAGTAGCAAGGCTCGCCAGTGGGTCTGCAGCCCCCGGCCAGAAAAGTTCGGCCAAGTGGCGGCGTTCCTTGGGTCCTTCTAAACACAAATAGCACAGGAGCAAGAGCGGTTTTGTTCGGTCGAAGCTGCTCCCTTTAAGCGTTAGGTCGCCTAGCGTGACAAGGCTACCTTGAGCGGGTAGCGGACTGAGAAGCTGAGACATAAAGAACTCCTGGCGACGCGCCCCCTTAAAGGGGAAGAGGTGAGCAGCTAGCCTTAGGTCATCCTCTTATGTTCTATCTGTCCATTATGGTACTCCAAAGGTCAATCGGAGAGGGCAGCGCGGCACTTAACGCAACCCGCTCTTGCTTTTACGTTTCGGCAAAAATCGGCCCTTATTGGGCACGAACCTTATTGGTTCGTCCACAAAGTTCGTTACAAATCGCCGACGCAGTGATTTGCGCTGGGAACACCGAGGACGGACTTTGGAAACTATACGGAATTTCACGGATGCACCATTATGCGTAAGACGCGCGCGTCTTTTGCAGAAGCCCAAGGTATTGTCAGATGCTTCTGCTATAATCTAGACAGACTAGGTAGGAGGTCAGTATGGTGTGGCAACTGCAAGAGGCGAAACAGAAATTAAGTCAGCTTATCAAACAGGCCCAGGACGAGGGTCCGCAGGTCGCCACGCGCCACGGCGAGGAGGTCGCCGTCGTCGTATCGGCTGAGGCGTATCGCAAGCTGAGCGGCAGCAAGGAGGATTTCAAAAGCTTCCTCACGAGCGGACCTGACCTCAGTACCTTAGAAATCGAACGCTCCGACGAGCGCAGTCGTGTGATCGAGTTTTGAGCTATCTGCTGGACACGAACATCCTCTCCGAAGTGCGTAAGCCTCGGGGCGACGAGGGAGTGAAGGCCTGGTTTGCCTCCGTTCGCAGCGACGAACTCTTCTTGAGCGTGCTGGTCGTCGGCGAAATACGACAGGGGGTCGAGCGACTCAGGCAGCGCGATCCAGCTCAGGCTGCTGTTTATGATGCGTGGCTTGGGACGCTCAAACGCGACTACCGCGACCAAATCCTGCTGATCACGGTTGAAGTAGCAGAGACCTGGGGCAGCTTCAACGCACCCGACCCTTTACCTGTCATAGACAGCCTCTTAGCAGCAACAGCACACACGCATAATCTGACGCTCGTCACCCGGAACGTCGCTGACGTGGCGAGGACAGGTGTACCGGTAGTGCTCCAGCGATTTCTTCCAAACTCAACCCGAATTATGCGAGGGTAGAAGAACTTGGAGGAAGAAGATGGGCAAGCAACGAAAGTCCTGGAGCCTAGAGGTCAAAGAGACCACCGTGTTATCGGTGCTGCGAGGCGAGGTCAGCGTGGCTGAGGCAGCCAGACAGCATGGGGTCAATAAGAGCCAGATTCACACCTGGAAGGCAAACTTTCTCGAAGGCGGGCGTGCCAGGCTCGCTGGGAACAAGCCGGATAACGGACAGGTAACCTTAGAGCGCGAGAATGACCGCTTGAAGCGCATTTTGGCTGAGAAAGAGTTGGAGCTAGATATTTCGCGAAAAGTGCGGCGGCTCTGAGTATGGCTGAGCTGTTAGCGCTACGTCAGAGCCGACCGGAGCTGAGTTTAAGACGCTTTGCCCAGTATGCCGGGATACCGGCAGCTACGTGACTTTGAAAAAAGCAGTGCTACAAGGCGTGCTCGCGAAGAAGAAGGGGACAAATTGCGCGAAGCCGTCAAGCACGTAGCGCTGCAACACCCGACTTATGGCTACAGATTTCTCTATCAGGAGTTGCGGGATCAAGGGGAGCAAATAGGTCTGCACCGTGTGCGCCAGCTACTTGGAGACCTCGAGCTAAACCCACCACAACCGCGCAAGACGAGAAACCCCTCGCCGCAGGTCGTGCCGCCTCCCGAGTGGCCTGCTGGGAGACGGGTGCAGATTGACGCTACCCGTTTATCGCTCGCTGATGGGGTGTGCTGGGTCTATCACGTGTTGGACGTGCAACCGCGTACCGTGCTAGCGAGCAAAGCCGTTAGGGGTCTGTCGATGCACTTAGCCAAAGCAGCCCTCGACGAAGGCATTGCCGTGTTGCGCTCGCAGAGTATCCGCAGCGCTATCCTCGTCCAGAGCGACGACGGCTCGGACTTCACCGGCGAGGTGTTTCAAAATGCTTGCTTGCGCCACGGTGCGTGGGTCAGATGCAAAGTCAGCCAAAAAGGCGGTATGGGCATCCTTGAAAGGCTCAACCGCACCTACAAATACTCGTTCGCTTTTAGGCATGACTGGCGATCACTCGCCGAAGTTCAACAGGCTCTACCTGACTTTCACTGCTGGTATAACCGCAAGCGGCGGCATTCAGCTTTGGACTACACCACCCCCTGGGCTACACTTATTGGAGCGGCAAACCCTCGCTTAGCCGCTTGAAGAAATTTTTGGAGCAGTACCAGACGAAGGCGTCAATGTAAACTTCTTTAACCTTGAGCGCATCGCTTTTGATCTCTACCAGAACTTCCCCGGTCTTGCCAGAGACTTCTTGGGCGTTCAAGTCGATACCGGTCAGATTGTCGAATCGGATGAGTTCGTCAGCGCCTACAATAGAAATACGCTTGCCACGCCACTCGACACCGATTTTCTCTTCCGGGACGAGGAGTTGCAGCGAGTTCTAAACGCGCTTGTGCATACCGACATCGTTATCATCTCTGGCTCTGCAGGCATAGGGAAGTCAAGCCTTGCTCTGGAAGCTTGTCGTAAATTTGTGGGGAGTTACTCGAGCTACGACGTGCGTTGTATTTATAACCGAGGGGCGGACCTTTTCGAAGATTTACGGGTTCATTTCTCCGACTCGGGGGAGTACCTCATCTTCGTCGATGACGCGAACCGCGTGAGCGGCTTTGACTACGTGCTCCAACTTCTCCATACTCAAAGGGTAGATCAGAAATTCAAGGTCGTGGTCACTGTTCGCGATTACGCATTAGAGAAAGTGCGCGAAGCTGTAAAGATTTACGGTGAGCGGACGGAGGTCGGACTTGGACCCTTCGACGATACATAGATAAGGCAACTACTGGAAGACGAGTTTGAAATTACTCACCCTTCATATCTTGATCACATCATCAACATAGCGCAGGACAACCCGCGCCTAGCCGTCATGGCGGCGCAAGTAGCGAAACGTGAGAACACCCTCCAAAGCATCCTCGACGTGTCCGCACTCTACGACGAATATTTCAGCTCCATCCGTAAGGACCTTGAGAGCTTAGGGAACCGAGACTTACTGAGAGTCGCTGGCATTGTCGGTTTCTTCAGATACGTTGACAGGGCAAATGCGGAACAGATGCATAGTATCGTCGCAGCCTTCGGCATCACACCGGAAGCGTTCTGGAGCACGGCTCAACGCCTTCACGAGTTAGAGGTGATGGATATGTACGAAAACGAGGTGCTCCGGTTCTCAGACCAGGTGCTCGCCACGTACATCACCTATCTCGCTTTCTTCAAAGAGCGGACGCTCGACTTCTCGGCGCTTCTGACTCACTTTTTCCCCGAGCAGGAGCGCAAGCTGATCGATATGATCAACCCTATCCTCAACGCTTTCGATGCCGAAGCTGTTGTGGAGGTGATGCGTCCATGCGTGGATGAGGCGTGGAAGGCATTTGAGGAAGCTAACGATCAGGAAGGTTTGCTGTACCTCGTAAATACCTTCTGGTTCGTGAAGAAAACTGAGACATTGCTTTTTGCTCAAGCCTACATCGACCGCTTGGAACCGAAAGGCATAGACCTCTCGAGCTTGAAAACAAAACCTGACTCGAGCATCCCCAGACCATCAATTTTAAGCATACTAAGTGCGTTTGTGTACTCGAGCCCGGACAACTTCCGCATAGCGCTCAATCTTCTCTTTGATTATCTGGAGAAGCAGCCCGAAAATCTACCTAAAGTGCTCCACATTCTCGTTAAGGACTTCGGGTTTAAGCCTACCTCTTTCAGCAGCGGGTCCTTGATGCAAAGCGTCGTCGTCGATGAATTGCGGCGGCGGGTAGGAGACGATGACGAACTCTTCCCGAGGCTATTCATCGCTTTAGCTGAGAAGTATCTGCACATCTCTTTTGAGACGACAAAATTCAAAGGGGATATCTTAAACGTAATCCGCTTTGAGCTTCCCGCTACACCTAAGTGTCACGCGCACTCTGGATAGAGAACTGCCAGGTGACGGAGATGCATTCAGCATTACGAGCGTCGACCCAAGCCAAGACTTCACGCCCTAGTTGCTTTTGACAAGGGATACGTCTATTGAGACATTGCCTAGCGAGGGCGGAGAACTCAATTTCGATCGTCTCTCCACTGAAGATACTCGGACGCCCCGGTCTCGCCCTTTCCGCTACCGCCCCCAAACCCTCCACTTCGTAGCGCTGCCGAATGCGGCTCACCGTTACTCGGCTCACGCCTACTCGTGAGGTGATCTCAGCGTCTTTTAGTCCCTCATCTGCTAGCAGCAGAATAAGGGCGCGTTTGTACACCCGTACCTGGACCTCTCCTTTACTTGTCAGCGTTTGCGTATTTCAGCCCAATTTGACCATTGACTTTACGATACGTGGGCGGTCAATTTACATAAATTGACCAGTGTTTTAGCAACCTTGACCACCTCAGCGTAGCGACGCGAGACACTCCCGAGACATGCCCGGCAAGATAGAGCATGTCGAGAAAGCGAGCGTCAAAGAGTCTTCAACAGGGCGTATCATGCCGTTACTGAGCCGCTGTGTTTATGACCAGATGCTACCTGCTGTTGAGGACTCTTTTGAGGAAGGTCCGAGAGATTCTAAGGTTGAGATATGCGTGCGAGCTGAGCGAGCGGCAGATTGCTCAGAGTTGTGCGCTCAGCAAGGGCAGCGTCAGCAATTATCTGCGCCGCGCCGAAGCCGCTGGGCTGTCGTGGCCACTCAGTGCTGAGTGGGATGATGCGGCATTAGAAGCCAGGCTGTTTGCCGTGAAAGGCGAAGCGTCACGTCCTGAACCCGATTGGGAATACGTCCATAAGGAAAAGCAGCGCAAAGGGGTCACCCTGCTGCTCTTGTGGCAGGAATATAAAGTGCAGCATCCTACGGGGTACGAGTATTCGACGTTCACCGTTTGCTACAGAGTCTAGCTGGGCGAGCAAGGCGTCATCATGCGGCAGTCCCATACTGCAGGCGAGAAACTGTTCGTTGACTACGCCGGGGTCACGTTACCGATCACCGATCCTCAAAGTGGTGAGGTGCAACAGGGACAAGTCTTCGTAGCTGTTTTAGGCGCAAGCAACTACACCTACGCCGAAGTCACCGCCAGCCAGAACAGCCAAGACTGGCTCGCGGTCCAGAGGGACTAGGAGCGCACCGTCGTTCGCGTGCGGATTGCGGCCTAACCTCTTGTCAGATTCGGGCAATAGAGACCGCACTGCCTCGTCTGGCTCTCCCACCTCGTTGAACGACGCAGGGTCGTAGCTCTCGAGCCACGTCTTGAGCGTCTCAAACTCCTCGTCGTCTTTAGGGTCAGACAGCGGCGTGCCGTGCGAGCGGAAGGTCCCTTCGACGGATTGACCCGCCAGTGTCTTAGGACCGGTCCACCCTTTCGGCGTGCGCAAGACGATCAGCGGCAAGGTGGGTTTAGAGTCTGGATTGGACCTAGCTTCCTTTCGCGCCGCTTCGACCTCTTCATAACATCGATTCAGCGTTCCCCAAAGCGACCTGTGAACAGCCTCCGGCTCGTCGCCCGCCACGAAGTGCACGCGGTGGCCGTAGCCCGTGAAGAGGTTCTGCAGCTCCCCATGATTCATCCGCCCGAAGAGGATCAAGCCGCCTATCTTATGCTCGTCAAGGTGCAGGATGGGCAAAACCGCGCCGTCCCTAGCCGGGTTTAGGAACTTGTTCGAGTGCCACGCGGCCGCCAAGGGCCCCGCCTCCGCCTCGCCGTCACCCACCACGCACGCCACGATCAGCTCGGAGTTGTCGAAGGCTGCGCCGTAAGCGTGCGAGAGGCTGTAGCCGAGTTCGCCCCCTTCTTGAATCTGCCCCGACGTGAAGGGGCGCAAGTGGCTCGGTAGTCCTTCGGGCCAGGAGAAGAGCTTACAGAGGTTCGTCACGCCCTCCACGTTCACCCGGAACCGCTCGTCTACCTAGCCCAACGTCTCCTCTAAAACTCGAGGTTGCTTACGACGACTGACCGGACTTGTCACGCAGCGCCTTCACCGCCCGCCACACTTCGGGCGCAGCGAGCGCAGCAGAGACGACCGAGGCGAGCGTCGCCACCTGGCAGTACTGGCAAAACGCCCCGTTCTCCTCCCACTCCTCGCGGGCCAGCTGCAAGGTCGTGCCTACGTCGTAGAGGAGCTTCGCGCCCATCGCGATGGGCAGCAGCGGTGTCTCGTTCGCCCGGTCTTCGCCGCCCGCGCCCGCGAGCCAGGTCGTGACGGCGTAGGTCGTCACCATCGCCACCCCGTCGGGGCTGCGGTAGCGCTTGTAGGCGTAGTCCGAAGCGTCCACCTTGGTCGCATTAAAAACCTCACCGAGCTTGCCGGGCGGGTCGGGCAGGCGGGGGATGAGGCCCGTCTGGTAGGCCGAGACGAGCTGGCCCATCGAGACACCCAAGAGGTTTAAGCCGACGATCCAGCGGCGGCGGGTCAAGTCGGGAGTTTTGTGGTTGCGCAGTTCGCGGCTGAGTTGCGTTGGGTTCATCGCGTCTCCTTTATTCACAGCGTCGAGCGGTCCTTATGCGGCGGCGAGCGTTTAGTCGCCTCTTTGTTGTGCAGTTTCGTTACGCGGTGCAGCAGGCTTCAGCAGCGCTCCTTGCCTTTCGCCTCTTGACAGCATTTGCATCAGTTATTGACACACTGAGAGCGTTCATTGGTACAAGGCTTCGCGTCACTGCGTTCCCACTGGCGACTTCGTGAACGCATCCGCTCGGGGGTCTTTGACACACCTGTCAAAGACCCCTGCAAATGCTATTAGTAGCAGCCTCCATTTACCGCCGCACCGCGTACCATAGCGCGGCAGCGAGCCCCGCACCGGCGAGCAAAATCCCGGCGAGCCCCGGACGTAGCGAGGCGGCGGTGTAGGGGCTCGAGCCGATGACTAACCCCTCGTAGCCGCCGCGCTCCTCCAGCTTGCCTGCTGGTCTATCCAAGCTGTTTTGTTCCAGGGGGAGGGGCGGCTGGTCTTTGCGCTCCTGCTTCACAAACACCGTCTCCATCACCTTGTCCAAAAAGCTCGGCGCATAGTGGCTGAGCGCGGCCAGGTTCTTGCCGCCCGAGCCGACGTAGGCGTCACGCCTCGGGTGCTCCGCGCAATACAAGATGGTGCGGGCGACGGTTTCCGGCGCGTAGACGGGCGGCGGCACCTCCGCCGCCGCGTCCATGTAGTTCTTCGCGTGGTGCGGGTAGGGCGTGTCGACGGCGCTCGGCTTGACCAGCGTGACGGACACGGGCGCACCCTCGTTCTCCAGCTCCATGCGCAGCGCGTCGGTAAAGCCCTTGACGGCGTGCTTGGACGCGCTGTAAGCGCCCTGCAGCAAGATGGCGCGCTCAGACAAGACGCTGCCGATGTTGATTAGAGCGCCACCATATTCTTTGTCGCGCCTTTTAAGGTGTTTCACAGCCTCGAGCGAGCCGTAGACAAGTCCCCAGACGTTCGTCTCGAAGAGCTTACGCATGTCCTCTACGGGCACCTCCTCGAGCTTGCCGAAGATGAACGCGCCCGCGTTATTCACCCAGGTGTCGAAGCCGCCGAAGGTCGCCTGAGCGGTCCGCGCGACTTCGCGCACGTCGTCGCGCTTACTCACATCACAAACGACGTAGACGGCTTGAGCGCCGCTTCGGTTCAGCTCTTCGGTCAGCTGCCGGAGCGCCGCCTCGCTCCGCGCCGCCAGCACCAGCCGCGCGCCCCGCCCCGCCGCGAGCCGCGCCGTTACCAGCCCGATGCCCGAGGACGCGCCCGTGATGACGATTACTTGACCTTCTAGCTTCTTTAGTTTTACGCTCACTGCTTACCCCTTTCACGACTAGACCCTCTACCTCCCGCCTTAGAAACGTAAACGCTACTCACTTCGCCGCGCCGTAGAAATTTCCTGAATCTCTAAGAGGAGACTGCTCAGCGCCTCAGCGAGCACCTCGGGATAGTCTTCGGGCGTAAAGTGTTTGCCTCCCTCGATGCGCTGGAGGGTCGTTCCCAGGTCGCGCGCGAACCGCTCGCCGTAGCGGACCTTCTGGAACTGGTCGGCTGCGCCCCACACAATTCTGGCGGGTACATTTAGGTGAGGCAGCGTGCTTTGCACGTCCAAAGTGTCCTGTACGTTGAGTGAACGGACCTGACGTATAAATGCCTCTCCCGCACCCTGGTGTACGTAATGCTGCCAGTGAACTGCGAGCGCCTCCCGCGCCTCCGTCGCCTCGTCGTGTCCGAGGCTGAAGAGTAGTCGGTGTATCAGTTTGACAACGGAGTTCGGTAGACGGCGAATGAGACCGCCTAGAGCCCGGATAGCCTCCACCTCCGGGATGGGCCACGAGTCGTAGCCGATGGCGTTGGTGAGCAAGAGCCCTACGCACCGCTCCGAGTGGCGAACAGCCAGGTTTTGGACTACACCCCCGCCCAAGTCGTGTCCGACCAGTACAGCGCGTTCTATATTGAGGTGGTCCAGCCAGGCGGTGAGGTAGTCCGCCTGCTTCGCGACCGAAATGTCGCGACCGCTCCCCTCGGGTATAGATTTTCCGTAACCGACCATTTCCCACGCTAAAGTGCGGGCACCGAGGCGCGGCATCACCTCTCGCCACAGCTCGGGGGAGGTCGGGATGCCGTGCACGAACACCACCGGCTGACCCTGCCCGTGCTCGAGCCAGCGCATCCTAATATCACCGACTAAAGCAGTTCGTTCGGCGAGGGCGGTTCCTTCGGTATAACGTGCACTATCCGGCGAACGCCGCGCTGCTCTAATGGCCGCTGCTGCAGCTACCCCTAATGCGGTCGCCAGCGCCCCCCAAGCAATCCGCTTCGGTAGCGGGTCGTGTACAGGCGGCGGCAGCGCCACGACCCCCCGTTCATCGGTGCGGGCTGGACTCTGGGCATAACGTCCTCGCTGCGGCGGCGAGAAGTCGTCGGTGAAGCGTCGCAACTGAGCCGCCAAGTCAGACCCGGAGAGCGACCTGCCGTGACCTGCGGCGAGGGCGAGGGGTCCGAGTTCTGCAAGCCTCGAAAGCGAACGCTCCGCCGCGCCCCAGTCAGGTGTAAAGGGCGTAGGCGGGCGACTCAGCTCCCGCCTGTGTGTAAGCTGAGAGGTCCACGAATCTAGGTCCATCGTGGCGAGCGCGTCGCCCGCGATGAGGGTCCGGTCCGACTCGCGCCACAAGGACACATGACCGGGTGTATGACCCGGCGTGTGCAGCGTGCGCCACCCCGGTAGCCCCGGCACGCTGCCGTCCGCCGGGAGGGGCTGCACCCGAGCACCGAAATCGTAGCCGCGGTGCGGGAAGGCTCGAGACATCATCGCGATTGCACCGCCTACGGTTGGGTCTTGTGGCGGGTAGTCCGATGCGCCCGTTAAGTAGGGCAGCTCGAGCGGGTGCGCGTAGATGGGCACGCTCCAAGTTTCGGCTAACTCGAGCGCCGTGCCCGCGTGGTCGAAGTGTCCGTGGGTGAGGATAATCGCTTCTGGTCTCTTCTCTTTGTAGCGCTCTTCAGCCGCCTCGCGGAGGTAGCGGCTCGAGTTGGGCAGCCCCGTATCGACCAAGACCCAACTCCCTTGCGGCGCATCAATCAGATAAGCGTTGACGAAGACTATAGGCACGCGCACGACGCCCAGCGCAACCGTTTCTGTTCTAACGTTCATACTTATTCCCCCTCGTACCAAGGGTAACACCCAAGTGACGGCTCTGGACCTGACGTCCCGAAGTAGCCTCTGAGACTGACCTAGTCGGGGGGGTTATAGCGGTTTCGCCTTGGCTCTTTGGCGACGAGTTCACCGTCGCCGCTACTTTGAGCGTTCTACCTCTCCCTTACCCACAAACCACGGGCTGCGGCACGCTACGGGCTGGTCGGCGCGCTTCCCAGCCGCCTCTTCTCGCGAGGTCCGGCTTCTATTTACGACCTGCGGCGGTCATAAACCCCGGACGTCCAGCGCGGCTCAAAAATGAACACGCCTGCGTACGGCGGCGAGCGCAACCCCGAGGAGCACCATCTTGAGACCCAAGGAGACGTAGGAAGTCCCTCTAGGGGGCGGCACCGCGACCACGCCGCGCTCATCTGTGAGGACCGGGCGGCGAACGTAACGTCCACGTGCGGGCACTGCAGACCGGTCGAATTTCTGTGCCAGCCCCTCGAGTTCACGCGACAGCCGCTCGCCGCTCATCGGCAGGCCGTGCCCGGTCGCCGCCAGCGACGGCTTTAGCGCGGCGAGCCGTACCACCGACTCCCGAGACTTCTGCCAGTCGATGGTGAAGTAGGCGGGCGGGCCGTGGACCTGTTGGCGCTGTCTCAGCACTGCCAGGGCCGACTCCTGCTTAACGGTAGTGAACGCATCACCGGCAAGGAGCACCCGGTCCGACTCGCGGAACAAGGAGATGTGACCGGGGCTGTGACCGGGCGTGTGAAGGGCGCGCCAGCCGGGAAGCGGCGGCACTGTCCCGTCGGCCGGTAGGGATCGCACATACCCCCTCAGGTCGATAGGGTGGCGCGGGTAGAGCGGGGCGAGGCGCGCCATCAAACCGCCCCCAACGCCGGGGTCAGCGGGCGGGTAGCTCGAGCGGCCCGTGAGGTAGGGGAGCTCGAGGGGGTGCACCCAGACCGGCACCTCCCACCGCCGGGCGAGTTCGGGCAGCGCGCCGACGTGGTCGAAGTGTCCGTGGGTGAGCACGATGGCCGCAGGTCGGCTGCCGCGCCCAAAGAGTTCTTCGGCCACCCCTACTATCCTTCCGGCAGACCAGGGCAAACCGGCGTCGACGAGCACCCATTCGCCGCTCTGAGCTCTGGGTTCGCCTACGAAGTAGAGATTGACGATGCGCGTACGCAAGTAGGTAATGTCCTGTGTAAGCCTCTGGAGTGAACGTTTCTCTCCGGTCACCCGGTCTATAGATGTCTTTGCCGCTTTGGTCTTATTCATCGCGCCCCCTCTTACTGAAAGTCTCTTGAAGCTGCGGCGCTAAAGATGGGCTCCGGGTTCGGGATAACCTTCTCATGCGCTAGAGAATTATAACGACTTCTAGGGGCGTTTCGCCCGCGACAGCGCCACCGCCGCGAGACCCACACCTACACCGAGAAGATTCACGCTAAGGGGGTGCGGCTCCGCTTGGGTATAGAGGAAGCGCTTACGCGTGTGGTGCGTGTACTGTCACCCCCCGAGGCGTCGTAGAGCCCGCCGGAGGGGGAACTTGGGAGACCGACTGCCCCCACGCAGTGGTCGCGCCTTGGCTGCTCGGCGTACGCCGAGCTGGTGCTCGATCAGAACGATGAGGGTGTGCGTTACGCCTTCATCAAGATGGGTCCCCGCACTCTGCTGCATTCTTTCGTAGTACCTGGCGTCCAGCCTCCTGATCCTCAGCCGATGTTCCAGCGCGGACGCCTAGATTACTTCGCCTTTAACGCCGTGTGCGCAGCGACCCTCCGCGAACTGCCGCCGCGTCGTTGCTGAAGGCGCGAGTGACGGTGAGGTGACCGACGCGGGGTCCATCCTCATCTTCAGCTTCGACGACCTCAATGGTAGTCATCACGAAGTAGTCTGGACGAAACTGAGCATTCCCGTCAGAAGTGCTCTAAAGCGCGCTGATTGGACCTCTGTTGATAGGGATTAGACGGTAGTGAGCGTCTCAAGCGTACACGAAAGTGCTCGCGTGCGGGAGCTAATGCCGCCGGTCGCCTAACCTACCAATACAAGCAGACACGGCGCATCAACGGCTTGCTTAGGCCTGGCTTCGAAATCTACCTCCAAACCGTCGAGGTATAGCGGGATAACTAATCTCGAAAATAGAGCGTGAGTTGCGCGCTACTTACGCAAAAGAGCGGGTCATCATCGCAGCACCACTCCTCTTGAAACGGGTAGACGAAGGGGAAGGCGAGTGCCTCCGGCATCCTCATTCCCCCAGCCCAGCCTCGTTGTAGTGCCGCCCCCAGTGCGGCCTCGCCCCGCCCAGGTCAGTGAAACCGTATTCGTCCGAAAGCCCCCAGCTCGAGAACACCTTGCCCGCCTTCTCATGTACGCCGGGGTCCGCCGAGAGCGCCGCCACCGCCCGCCCGATGAAGTGCGGCGTCTCAGACGCGATGAAGTTCGGGTCTTTTTTCGCGCCATCTTGCCAGTTAGCCTCGGTGACGCCGAAGTGGTCCAACATCTCTTCAGAGCGTAAGAATCCCGGCGTTAGCGCCAGCGCGGTGATTTCTGACCTCCGCCTAGCCGCGTGCGCCTTCAGGTCAGCTGCCATCCCCACAGCCAGGCGGATCACTGAGGTTTTGACGAGGTCGTAGAGGAAGTTGCCGCGGTAGTTCAGGGTGTCCCCGTCGGTGATCTCGACGATCAGCCCGCGCCCCCGGGCCACCATCAGCGGCACCCCGTAGCGGCTGGTGAGGATATGGCTGAACACGGCTCGCTCGATGAGTTTGGCCACCACGTTTGAATCTTGCTCCCAGAACGGGTGCCCCCAGCGGATGAGCGAGTCGCCGCCCCAGACGTCGTTGACTAAGATGTCAAGTCGTTCGTTCTGCTCCGCGCTGATATATTCGAACAGCCGCTTGACCTCCTCCTCCTTGGTATGGTCGGTGCGCACCGCGATACCGTGACCGCCCGCCGCCGTCACCAGCTCGGCGGTCTCTTCGATCGTCTCGGGCCGGTCCAGGTCGGAGGGCTGCCCGCGGACGCTGCGCCCTGTGCAGTAGACCGTTGCACCTGCCGCCCCGAGTTCGACCGCGATGCCCCGTCCTGCCCCACGTGTCGCTCCCGCGACCACCGCCACTCTGCCTGTTAGTGTCTGCATCATGACCTCCAAGGCGAGTGTAAAAGGGGTTCATGACACCTCCTGTCAAGGATTCGCTGTAGGGTCAGATGAGGAAGAACTTAGGAGGAAGAACCGTGCGCGCCGACCGCTTGCTGAGCCTGCTCTTGATACTCCAGACCGAAGGGAAGGTCAAAGCTGAGGAGTTGGCACGGCGACTCGAGGTCTCTCGGCGCACTATCTACCGCGATTTGGACGCGCTGACCGCCGCTGGGGTGCCGGTCTACGGCGCGCCGGGACCGAGCGGGGGTGTGGCACTACTCGGGGACTACCGCACGCAACTTACCGGGCTCAGCGAAGCGGAGGCCAGGGCGCTCTTCGTCGGCACGCCCCGAGCGCTACTGCATGATCTCGGTCTGTCGCGAACAGCCGAGGCTGCCCTCGTCAAGCTGACCGCTGCCCTCCCCGAGAGGCAACGCCCGGACGCTAGGCACGCGCGGCAGCGCCTCCACGTCGATACGACCGGCTGGCAAGAACATAGGGACGCCGTCCCTCATCTGCTCACCCTCCAGGAGGCCGTGTGGCAGGAGCGCAAGCTACGCTTCGTCTACGCGCGTGGAGACGGGAGGATAGTCGAGCGGCTAGCGGACCCCTTAGGTCTGGTGGCGCGTGGCAGTACCTGGTACCTTGTTGCCGCCAGCGAGGGCGAAGCGCGGACCTACCGTATCTCACGTGTCCAGAGCGCCGAGGTCACGGATGAGCCCTGTCGCCGTCCGGATGGGTTCGATCTGGTTCGCTACTGGGAAACGTCGAAGGTCGCGTTCAAGGCGGCCTTGCCGCGGTATCCGGCTAAGGTCCGTGCCGCGCCTGGGCTCGTAAAGAGGATGCGCACCTCGGGTAGGTACGCGCGGGTGCTGAGCGTAGAGCCGTGCGACCCACTCGACGCTCGGGGCTGGCTAACCTTGGAGATCCTCTTCGAGGTGGCGTGGGAGGCGTGCGAGTACCTACTCTCCTTCGGTCCGGAGGTCGAGGTGATAGAGCCTCTAGCCCTGCGTAAGCGGGTCGCGGAGGCGGCTAAAGCGACTACAAAGCTGTATAGCCACTGAGTTTGCCATTACCTCGGTTTCCTAGGCAGGCGAGGGCGGCAAGCGGCGCGTGCGGCGGAGCACAGAGGTCAGCGGGTGCCCTTGCGCTTCTGCGCCAGTCGCGCGCAACTGTACCTTTTGGATCATCCGGTAAATCTCGCATAGTATTTGAAGGCGAATTTTCGTGTTGCGAGCACGATTTAGCCTATCAGCGATCTAGAGCGAACTTGCTGAACGAGCCAAGAAGTTTGCGCAACACCTTCTATTGTCGGTATGTGGAACCGCTTTTCAGCAGCGAGCATTGCAAATCGAAACAAGATAGTTTATAGTATCGCTAGTCACCTTAATAATTAAGGTATATGCGGTTGAGGATTAGGCAGAATCGAGAATTCAGAAGGAGCGCGCGTGCAAAAAGCGGCCAATAGTGAGTTCAGTATTGCGGGCGCGGCAACATACAACCGTGCGGGACCGGTACGCTGGGTACTCTCACACCTCACGCGCTACAAACTTCTGCTCGCTAGTTTTCTTCTCTCGGTCACGCTCACTAACGTCCTCTTTTCCGCCGTGCCGCGCTTGACCGGGCTCGCCTTCGATGAGGTGGTGCAACCCGAACCGAGCGCGCAGCGTTTGCTCACCTTATCGCTCGTCATCCTCGGCACGGTGCTCGTGCGGGGCGTGCTCGACCTCATCAATAGCTTCTCCATCGAGACGCTCGGACAGCGCTTGGAGCGGGGCGCGAGGGACGAACTCTATGTGAGCTTGCTCGGTAAGAGCCAGACCTTTCACAACCGGCAGCGCGTCGGTGACATCATGGCGCGGGCTACAGGCGACGTGCGGCAGCTCAACCCGATGATGAACCCCGGCGTGGCGCTTATCTCGGAGTCAATCATCAGTACGGCGGTGCCGCTTATCTTCATCGCCTTCATCGACCTGCGGCTACTCGCCGCGCCCGTCGCCTTCGTGGTGGTGTTCGTCTTCGCCCTGCGCCGCTATATGCGGCAGCTCAACCCGGTTTCAGGCGCAATGCGGGCGCAGTATGGGGTGATGAACGCGGGGCTCAACGAGACGATCGCAGGCATCGAGGTTGTCAAGTCGGTCGTGCAAGAGGCGCAGGAGCGGCGTAAGTTCGTCCAGGATGCATCCCTCTACCGCGACCACTTCGTCAAGCAGGGTCAGGTGCAGGCGCGCTATCTGCCTATTTTGCTCTTCGGCGTCGCGTTCGCCGCGGCGTTCGCGCACGGGCTGTGGCTGCTTTCGAGAGGTCAACTCTCCATTGGTGACGTGGTCGCCTACATGGGTCTGGTCGGCGCGATGCGTTTCACGGCGTTCATCTCGGTCTTCACCTTTTCGCTCGTACAGCTTGGACTTGCTGGGGCGGAGCGCATCCTAGCATTGATGCGAGCCGAGACGGAGTTGGATGAAAACGTGGACGGATACGACGCGGACGTCCTCGGCGACATCGTTTTTGAAGAGGTGAGCTTTGCCTACGCGGGCGTGGGCGGCAAAGAGGCGCTCAGTGAGGTGTCGTTTCGCGCCCCACCGGGAACGACGGTGGCGATCGTCGGGCAGACCGGCTCGGGCAAGAGCACGCTCACCAAGCTCGTGAACCGTACCTATGATGTGACGGCGGGGCACATCTTCATCGATGGGGTGGACGTGCGCGGTTGGCAACTAAGCGGACTGCGCCAGCAGATTTCGGTTATCGAGCAGGACGTGTTTTTGTTCTCGAGGTCCGTTGCCGACAACATCGCCTTCGGCGTGGGCAAGGCGGACAGGGACGCCATTATCAAAGCGGCGAAAGCCGCCCAAGCCCACGATTTCATCACAGGTTTCGCAGACGGTTATGACACTGTCATCGGCGAGCGCGGTGTGACGCTCTCGGGCGGACAGCGCCAACGCCTCGCCATCGCCCGCGCCCTCTTGACCGACCCACGCATCCTCATCCTGGACGACTCGACGAGCGCCACCGACAGCGCCACCGAAGACGCCATCCAACGCGCTATCAACCGCGTCTTGGAGGGGCGCACCACGCTGATGATCACCCACCGCCTCTCACAGATTCGCCGCGCCGACCTCATCCTCGTCTTTGACAAAGGGCGGCTGATTGACCAGGGCACACACGGTGAGCTGCTAGAACGCTGTGAGCTGTACGGGAGGATTTTTGCGCGTTATGACTGAGGCGCGGTGGCTGGACCACGATGATTAGGGAGGTCACCTGATGGGATTTTTGATGGACGGCGTTGCAGCGGAGGCGTACGACCGCGAGTACTCGGACGCACAACTGCTGCGCCGCATCCTCCGTTACTTCAGACCCTACACCGGGCTGATGGTCTTCGTCTCAGCGATGATCTTTTTAGATGCGCTCATGGGCGCACTGTTGCCCGTTCTCTTAGCGAGAAGCCTGGACGCGCTCGGGACGGACCCCACTAGCCTCGGTACAGGGCTATGGCGGCAGACGGGCTGGCTGCTCGTGGCGGTCTTGCTGGCGGGCGTATTCGCCTGGACTTTC
Source organism: Trueperaceae bacterium (assembly GCA_965213925.1). Lineage (GTDB taxonomy): Bacteria > Deinococcota > Deinococci > Deinococcales > Trueperaceae > CBDBZX01. The sequence goes on along the minus strand of OZ243927.1, from coordinate 809,883 downwards.
AACTTTTTGCGGCAGTGGTACACCGCCAAAGCCGTCGGCAATGTGGTGCTGAACTTGCGCAAGGATGCCTTCGACGCCATTTTAGAGCGCGACATGTCCTTCTACGACGAATTCTCCACCGGGCGCGTGGTGAGCCGCGTCACCTCGGACACCCAGGACTTCGCTACGGTCGTAACGCTTACGCTTAACCTGATGAGTCAACTTTTGCAAGTGGTAATCATCGTCGGCGTCCTCTTTTACATCAACGTGCGCCTCGCACTGATCGCGCTCATTATCGCGCCTTTCATCGTCGCGGCGGCGCTCGCCTTTCGCCACGTCGCCCGCTCAACCACGCAGCAAGCACGGCGAGTCGTTGCGGAGGTCAATGCGAACGTGCAGGAGTCGGTCACGGGCATCTCGGTGGCGAAGGCGTTTCGGCGCGAGCGCACCATCTACGACGAATTCAGCCGCGTCAACGCGCAGTCGTACGCGCTCTCCTTGAGGCAGGGCTTGGTCTTCAGCGCTATCTTCCCGATCCTTGGGACGATTGCTGGGGTCGGCACGGCGCTAATTGTCTACTTCGGTGGGCAGAGCGTCTTAGCGGGCGCAGTCACGCCGGGTCAGTGGTTTTTATTCGTCGAGGCGGTAGCGCTCTTCTGGTTTCCTTTAACGAGCATCGCCTCGTTCTGGAGCCAGTTCCAGCAAGGGCTCGCGGCGAGCGAGCGCGTTTTTGCCCTGGTAGACGCAGAACCGAGAGTGAAGCAGACAGGCGCGGTCAAAGTAACTAACCTCGCTGGACACATCGAATTTCGCGGGGTGGACTTTCGCTATACTGTTCAGGAGCAGGTGTTGCAGAACTTCGACATGACCATTCGGGCGGGCGAAACGGTAGCGCTCGTGGGTCATACCGGCGCGGGTAAGTCGAGCCTCGGCAAACTCGTGGCACGCTTTTATGAGTTTCAAGGTGGACAGCTCCTTATCGGTGGGCGCGACATTCGCAGCTTCGACCTCCCGAGCTACCGCCGCTGCTTGGGAATTGTTCAGCAAACACCCTTTCTGTTCGGTGGCACGGTGCGTGACAACATCCGCTACGGTGTCCCCTCGGCGAGTGACGAGGCCGTCATCGCGGTAGCCGAGCGCATCGGCGGGGGCGACTGGTTGGCGGCACTGCCGCAAAGCTTGGACACCGACGTGGGTGAGGGGGGACGTGGCATTTCGATGGGACAGAGGCAACTCGTGGTCTTGGCGCGAGTGCTGCTCCAAGACCCGCGCATCTTGATCTTAGACGAGGCCACTGCCAGCGTGGACCCACTCACCGAGGCGCAGATTCAAGAGGGGTTGGAGCTTGTTCTACGCGAGCGCACCGCTATCGTCATCGCGCATCGCCTCTCGACGATTCGTACTGCCGACCGCATCCTCGTCTTGCGAAAGGGTGACGTGATCGAAGAGGGAACGCACGAGGGGCTTTTGGCGCAAGGCGGCCACTACGCAGAGCTTTACAATACGTATTTTCGCCATCAGTCGCCAGATTATGAGCCGAAGGCTCTATAGAGCTACAGGGACGTATTCAAAATTCTTATGCGTAAGCCGGTTTACTGTAACTAACGCGCGCATCTGTCGCACAACAAGGTCAAGCGCGAAAAGACCAAGAACCGCTGCCTACATAAGGGGGGTCGAGTGGTGCACTGTCCGGCAGACGCTCTCCTTCGGGCTTTCCTCCTACAGAATGACGCGCCCGGCTAGGCGTGGAAGTGAAAGCGCCGCGGCTCATCTCTGTGGTCAAGGACGGCGACTTCCCTTAACCCTAGCGCTTCATAAAGCGCCCGGCGAGCCCTCATCGCACGGCGCGACCCGAAAACGGGACGGCGGAACCACCAGGCGTTCTCTAGCCAAGCCAATACCTCCTGCACAAAATCTTCCTCAAAATCGCGCTTCGTACCGCGCCTGAGCCAGTGCTCGAGCCGAACGTCGAACTGGGACAGTCGGGCGGCTGTTGCCTCGTCAACGGCGTAGTCGTCCAAAAAGGGCGCGACGGGGTCGAAGTAGAGCGCGAGCAGTTGACGCTCGCCCAAGGTGAAGATGCTGAAGCCGTAGGCCAAGTCGCGCTCGAAGTCTTCGATATGTCCGGCAAGGTCCTCAGCGTTCTGAAGGCTGAAGTCGTCCTCAGGCCAGGGGCTGTCGCTCCAGACGTGTAGCAGCGCCTTGGACGCTATGATAGCGCCGTAGTCTTTCAAGTTGTCGCCCGGTCGCTGACGGTGCAGTCGGAAACCAGGGGTCACCAAGGTGGCGGGAACGGGGTTGCGTTCAGGGTTAAGCATCAACAGAACTCCTCAGGGCCGCTAAGCACGGACGTGCTCCTTTGACATCTTAATCTCTCTACGATTATTGCGCGCCCAGTGCGAGAGGCTTCCAACGCCCCTGGCTCGGGAGCCGTTGAACAACCCCGGTCACGCTGCGGGAGACATCTGAGGCTTTCTGCAACAAACGCGCGCGCAACTCCCATGATGGTTCATCCAGCAAGTTCGTTGCAAATCATCTGACGCGCTTTTTTCGTCGCTAGCGAGATTAAGCAGTTGCGAGAGTGGTGAAGGATTAACTGGATGACCCAATAATGGTTCATCCGCTAAATCTCTCGTCACTTTCATAACCATTCGATTGTTTCAGAAACGCGAAAAGCACCGAGCACACTTCGCAACGGACTTTCGAGACGAACCAATAACAAGGTTAGAGTTACAGCTCCGCCAATCCATTACGTAGCCTAGCCGACCCCCGCCGGGTAGGACGAGCCAGCGTGCGTCACGGCCCGCACCGCCTCTGCTGCCGGGCTCCAGGCGAACCAACTGGGGAACGCGCGCTCCAAAGCGGGTAGCGCCCACACCTCGACAAGCCCTTTTTCTGAGGCTATTTCAAACGGAACCTGCCCGAGCCACACCTGGTAAAAGGCTGACAGGTCAGCTTCGACCCACACGTCTACCGCGAAGTCAGGCGGGTCAAAGCACACCGATACGTCACGTTGATCTAGGATAAGCCAGTAGCTCCTCGGGTCGCCCCGAAAGTCGAACTGTACCACGGTGCGCTCCGGCGGCAGGGCTTCCGCGCGGACGCGCCGCCGCAGCCACCACATCAGCAGCACCGGGTCGAGCTCGTCGGGCATAGGCTGCTCGAGCGCGTGCTCAGCGCCCCAGATCAGTAAGGCGTGGACGATAGGGCGCGTCGCCTCGCCCGCCTCCGTCAGGTGGTACTCGGTCTGGTTGCCGTCGCCCTCGCGTTCGAGCAGCCCCGCCTCCTCCAGCTGACGCAGCCGCTTGGCTAAAAGGCCCCGCGACAGCCGCGGTAACCCCCGCGACAACTCGTTGAAGTGATGCACGTCGTGTAGGAGATCGCGGAGGATCAGCAGCGTCCAGCGCTCGCCGAGCAGCTCTAGCGCCCGTGTGACCGGGCAGAACTGGCCGTATTTGGTCATGGTTTCACCTCTTTCTACGCACTATAATGTTCCGCTTCGCAAATGACCAGTTCTATTGCTGAACTAGGCGTACAGGTCAAGCTTCGCTAGAGTGCTCAGTGACAGCCCGACACGAGGGCGACCGCGACACGCGACCCATGAGCGCGTCCGCCCGCTCACCCTTTAGCCACTGAGGAGGCACCATGAATACATCCGTGACCGAGTCCCCACGAGCCCGGAGCGACGGAGCTCGATACGACTGGCTCGCCGCCGTCCATGAGCTTGGGCCAACCTTCGCAGCCAGGGCCGACGTCCACGACAAGAACGACACCTTCGTTGCAGACAACTACGCCGAGCTGAAAGCGCACAGATTCTTCTCGGCGGGTGTTCCCAAAGAACTCGGGGGCGGCGGCGCGTCGCACGCCGAACTGTGCGCCGCGTTGCGCAACCTCGCGCGTTACTGCCCCTCGACCGCGCTCGCGCTGTCCATGCACCAACATCTGGTCGCGGCTAACGTGTGGAAGTATCGACGCGGGCAGCCGGGCGAGAGGACGCTCAGGCGGGTCGCTGAACAAGAACTCGTGCTCGTGAGTACCGGAGCCAGGGACTGGCTCGCCTCGAACGGCGAGGTGACGAGGACCGAAGGGGGCTACCGCGTAAGCGCAACCAAAGCGTTCGCGAGCGGCTGTCAAGCCGGAGACGTGCTGGTAACGAGCGCCCCCCATGACGACCCGGAGGACGGCGTCAGCGTGCTGCACTTCCCGGTTTCTCTAAAAGCCGAGGGCGTCACCGTCCGCGAAGACTGGCGCGTGCTGGGGATGCGCGGCACGGGCTCGCATACGGTCATTCTCGACGATGTCTTCGTTCCCGACGACGCCATCGTGCTTAAGCGCCCCGCAGGGGAATGGCACAGGGTCTGGAACGTGATCCTGAGTGTCGCGCTGCCGCTCATCATGTCGGCCTATGTGGGGACAGCCGAGGCCGCCGCCGAGATAGCTAAACGCGAAGCGCGCAAGCGACAGGGCGATCCCGACCTCCCCTACCTCCTCGGCGAGATGGAGACCCTCCTCGTCACGGCGCAGCTGGCGCTAGGGGACATGATCGTCACGACCAACGACTACGACTTCGAGCCGACCACCGAGAACGCGAGCAAGGCGCTCGTCCGCAAGACGGTCGCGGCTAGAGCCTGCGTGTCTACAGTCGAGAAGGCGCTCGAGGCGGTCGGCGGCCGGGGCTACTACCGCGACCTGGGCCTGGAGCGCCTCTTGCGCGACGTGCACGGCGCGCAGTTCCACCCGCTGCCCGAGAAGCAGCAGCAGCGCCTGAGCGGACGCCTGGCGCTGGGTTTAGAACCTTTGTAGGGCGTTCACGCGGGACGGCGCGGCTTACAGCTTCTGCGTGAAACGCGCGCGTTCGTCGCGCAGCCGTTTTGAAAAATCGGGAGAGATAAGGCAGCGCTTTTTACGTTAAAGCTTGCGGCGGCTATGCACCGAATGGGTACTGTTAAGTGGCTGCTGCCAACCCCTAAACATTCACCAAATAACAACAACCATATGCGCGTCGGCTTTTGGCGTAAGTTCTCTTCAGCTCATTGCACAGAGCTCGAGTAAGACTTCTGTAAGAAGCGGTTCTCTATAGTAACTCTGTGATGTTTCAGGCACTGCACGATTACACGCCAGGCGACAGACTGTACCAACAGAGGTGGCGCAAAGCGCTTCTCATTGCCATCCCGTTCGGAGCGGCGGCTTTCCTCATCGGCTTGGTGTTAGAGCATCCGAGCAACCAGGCGACGGCTCTCGATATCGTGGGGTACGCTCTCATGGCGGGAGTCCTAATCGTGCTGGAAGGGGTATTGGCTTTTCTCAAACGTTCTCTACACTTTGTGGTGCTCAGTATTATCTCGGGCGCAAGCCTTTTCTTTCTCGTGAAACTTGCCGCGCTTCTTTTTTTTCTCAATGGGTCTGTCGATCTCCAAGCTCAGCTCACCGAGACGTTTTATTGGGTACCCGTCGTTTACCTGCTTTCATTTATCTTACCCGGACAGCAGTTGGGGCGGCGGGTAGCCGTCATCTTTACCACTTCCGTACTTGCACTGTGCACTGCCTATACTGGGGCACATCTGCTCAGCGGCGCATACGTGACTACGGCTTGGTGGGGTATCCTCTACGCACTCATGCAGATGAACCTGGCGAACTCTGTGTTGCTGGCGCTCACCATAGCTTTCATCAACTTCAAAGAGGACTATACCCGCGCCTACACTCGGGTAGAGGCAGCTGAGCTGCTCGCGCGAACGGATGCGCTGACCGGACTACCCAACAGGCAAACGTTACAAGAACGGCTCGAGGACATTTGTGTGCGCCGCGATAGCATGAGAGCCGCTGTGCTCTTCATCGACCTCGACGGATTCAAACTCATCAACGATACGTTAGGTCACGAAGCCGGAGATGAGTTGCTCAAGCAAGTTGCCGAGAGGCTCCGAGGAGAAGTGAGACGCGGCGACCTGCTCGTTCGGATCAGCGGCGATGAGTTCGTCTGCATCGTCGAATATAGCGGTGAGCGCCAACATGCTGAGCAAATCGCCCATAAACTTCTAGGCACGCTAGCCGAGCCATTCTACTGCGGTGGGCAGCACCTGAATGTCACCGCCAGCATCGGCGTGAGCTTATTTCCCGATCACGGACAAGATGGCGCTACCCTGCTGCGACATGCTGACAGTGCGATGTACCGGGTGAAGCGCTTAGGCAAGGCCGGGGTCGCCCAGTTCTTCGGCGACTTAGACGGGCAGTTCGAGAAGCAGCGTGAGATCGAGCGATATCTTCGGTCGGCAGTGCAGAAACGCCAGCTTCACTTAGAGTACCAGCCTCTCTATGACCTGACCTCCGGTCGGCTAATCAAACTCGAAGCCCTTCTCCGCTGGCACCACCCTCAACTCGGGCGGGTGTCCCCAGCCGACTTCATCCCTAGTGCTGAGCGCAGCGGCGCTATCATCGAGATAGGCAGCTGGGTACTCGACGAGGCGTGTCACCAGGCTAAGGTGTGGTCGCAGCAGGGCTTCGCTGACTTTAGAGTTAGTGTCAACGTGTCACCGCTTCAGTTCGCTCAGCCTGACTTCTACACTACTGTGGTGGAGGCGCTGGAGCGGCACCAGCTCCCGGCCGGTTTTCTCGAGCTGGAGCTGACCGAGAGCGCGGTTATGCAAGGTGTACGGTGCGTGGCTACAACACTCGACAAGCTCCAACGTCTGGGCGTCAGCCTAGCGATCGACGACTTCGGCACCGGCTATTCATCGTTAGCCTACCTCAAAGACCTTCCCATCGATACGGTGAAGATCGACCGCTCATTCGTTAAAGACCTCTGCGCAGCGCGTGTCGGCCCGCAGTTCGCGCTGGCTCTTATCGAAGCCATCATGAGCCTCGCGGTTCACCTCGACCTGCAGGTCGTTGCCGAGGGTATTGAGACCGAAGAGCAGCGCGACCTCCTCCGACACCTCGGCTGCCATGTAGGTCAGGGGTACTTCTTCGCTAAGCCGCTCCCTGCCGAGGCGCTCGCACACCTTTTTCGACCCCAAGCCGAGCCCGTTAAACTGCTACACGCGCTCGTCAACTAGCTCGAGCCATAGGTCCATCCCAGCCACCTGCTTGTCGCGGGAGAATGCCGCGCACCGGTAATGCTGCAACGCGCCGTTTACTTCGACGCGATCGGCTCGGAAGCGGATAGGCTCTCGCGCCCACAAAAGGGTATCAGCTTCCACTATCCCTTTAACCACTCGAAAGGGTGTCGGCTCGTCCGCTACGACCTGTCCAGCAAGGTATGAAAGTTGCCCCATCAGCACCGCCACGGGTAAAGCCGGATACGACTCAAAGTGACCCGCGCACGCCTCAGTGGGGAGGCTCGGTATCTCCTGCTCGGCCCAGCCAGGTCCACGCTTATAGGAGGTTTGTAGAAGATTCCGGTATGGGTTGGTCTGTTCGTGAGTCGGTAGGTGATGCTGCTGGAAGAGTCGGTAAAAGGTAGGCTCTGTTAGAACGGTGTAAGAAAGGGTGAACTCCGCGAGAGGACGCCCGGCAGCCAGCGCCCAAGCCCGTACCTGCAGCGCCCGGCGCGTCAACGACGAGACCTCGGTGGTGAACTCCACAGGTGTACCGTAAGGAACGCTATTCGCAGTGTAGTGGCAGGTCGCATGATTGGCGAGGTAAAAACGCCGCTTGTCGTCTGTTTGGGAGAGGGCGGCGTGGCACGAACCGGCGATAGCGGCGTGGCGGCCTAGCTCGGCGGATGTCATCGGGGCTCGCTCCAAAAAAGGAGGTGCTTCCGCAATGGCTGACGCGCGCAAGTAGCGCCCCTCGAGTCTAAAGTCGCTTAGCGCGAAGTAAGGAGGGCGGACGCAGATGCGACTCAACAAATTTGGGAGAGAAACGCTAGAGGCGACAGCGAAGGAGTGAGTAGGAGTAGTAAATGTCACGCTACCTATCTTAAGGAGTAAGTAATCCTACAGGCTGTGCGATCTATCACGTGGTGAGGTTGATAAGAAGGTGTGAACTGCAACCTAAAGATGAGAGGGTCTTGTAAAACTGTGGAATTGGAAGACACACTTTCAAGATAGTTGAGCTAAGTAAGATGAAGAGTGCTTACTCGTACTGAGGGGTATGGGAGCCGCTGTGCGACGGACGCGCGCGTCTGTTGCATAATGGTTCATCCGCTAATCTGTTGCAGATCATCTTTTACGTTTTTTGCGCTACTGGCGAGATTAAACAACTGCGAGAGTGATGAGAGGTTAACCGGACGAACCGATAAAAACCAGCGTCATAAGTACCCGTACCTAATTAGTTTTAACTATCCTAGAGCGTTCGAACTGCTGATTCTACTAGCATTTCCACGTTTCTTTGCTGTAGCAAAGAAACGTGCGAGCGGATGCGAGAAGAAACAGACGCAATCAGTTGGTGCAGCGAAGTGTGGAAATGCTGTACGGTATTACGCAGCTTTAACGATGCTCTTTTGGTTTAACTTAAATTTGTGCGAGCACTTAGAAACCGAAGCGCCTCAAGTCACAACCCTATTTGATGATGCGGCGTATGTGCGCCATCTGCTCACCATGCTTGGCTTCGTGCTCGAGCAAGTGATACAAAACCCGAGCGGGGTTCACGTCGTAGCTCTCCAAACGCCTCAGCCGGTAAAACTCGTCCTCGTTCATTCCTTTGAGCTTCTCGAGTACGTCGTTTCGGACCGAAGCCAGCTTGTGCAGGTGTTCGGAGGGCCCGACGCCCGTCATGACCGCTAAGTTACCGTTTTCGTCTCTCGCGTCGACGGGGAAAAGAGACCGGTAGTCTTCAGGAATATCTCGCTCCAAAATTTCGCAGTAGAGCCAGTCGAGCTCGATAAGGACGATGTGGTAGAGCAAGCTGCCGATGCTGTTCGGGAAGCCTTCTGCGTGAGCGTCCAAATCTTCGGTAGACAGGTCGGCGACGGTTTCATGAGTGCGCTCGCGTTCTTTTTCGAGGCAAGCCAAGGCGTACCCGGTGGACCGCGCGTAGCCTTCTAAAGCGTTAGGGGTTAGTTGTCCTCTGGCGTCCAGCATGATTTCCTCCTAAGAATTGGCTCGGCCATTTGAGAGAAGCCTTTTGGCTAACTGAACATTGTGCAGAGCCTGTCGCTCGAGATGCTCCTCACCACGAGCCTTTCTTTAGCGTCGCTTAGCAGCCGCCATCCGCAAGAAACACTTCACCCGAGCCCGTCTGAGCATAGCAAAGGGGTCATGCGGTTTCCCGAGCCTCAGCCCCGGTGTACACCCCCCGCAAACCGAGAAGGTTGCCCCCTCTGACCTGGCACATGCCCAACCCGCCTGGCAGCCGTAGGGGACCCCGGTACAACGTCGCCCCCAGCGAGGTTAAGTGGGTCAACGTTTCGTCGAGGTCAGCGACGCGCCAGTAGACGACCGCGCCCGCCGGCCCCGAAGCCACCTTGTCGTCCGCTAACACCAGCTCGAGCTGCAGCTCGCCAAGGTGCAGGCACTCGAAGTCCGTGCCGGGCGCGAGCACCCGCCCGGCCGTGGGGAATGCCTGCTGGTACCAGGTGAGCCCACGCTCGACGTCGGCTGTGTGGACTATGACTGCGGCAATCGAATGAGCCATATTGACGCAAGTATAGACCTGATGGCTCGTCATCCTTTATTTCCTCAAGGTGGATAAAAGTCTTAAAAACAGCGTCAACGCTCGAGCAGGCTGGCTTGGGCGGTGCGCAGTCACCTGACGCCCGATCGAGCAGCGTCCAAGCAGCAGGGCTCGAGCCTCGGCATGTTTGTGACGAATCTTACCTTCATTCCCAGGCTCTATCTTTCATGATGGAGCTGGAGAGAAGAGTGTGGTGACCTGGAGTCTGCGCGACATTATCGAGGAAGTGAATACCGCATTTCCCGACGGTCATATCCTCAAGCAGTTCGAGCGTCTGGCGGGTGAGGATGACGAGGCGGTCAACGTTCACGAGGCGCTCGCCATCTGCATCGTGCAACAGGTTAAGGACCTTTACGACCCCAAGTCGAGTAGCAAAAGCAACATGAAGCGCATCTCTACCGCGCGCGACTTTGCCAGCTTGATCCTGAAAGATTTGAGCCGACGTCTGGAGTAGAGGCGTCGGGTGAGGCTCGAGGAGCCCCGATGTTCGGCCACAGCTACGCGCCCAAGGCTTGGCTAACGTCTCCCGCGCCCCTGTAGGACAAAGTGTGGGCTTAGGACAACACGCGCACGAACGCGTTAGCCGTCCTCTCGCGTCTTATAAACCGTAAGTCTATGACCGTTGAGGTCTCTGGCGTCAAAACCGCCGCCCCAGCCCATCTGCTGCACCTCACCGACCTCCGCGCCCGCCGCTAACAGCCGCTGCCGCACCGCGTCGACATCGTCGGTGACAAAGCCGAGTTCCACGCTCGCCGCTTCACCCAAGGCGGCACCCTGGACCGTACCGTCTTGCAGTGTCAGGCTGCAGCCGCCCGCCTTGAAAAGTGCGAACGAGGGCGGTTGCGAGCGCGCCTCGTCCTCGAGCAGACTCATGACATCTTTATAAAACCGTTTCGCTGCGGCTACGTCGCGCACGAACAAGTTGATGTTGCCCAGGCTGGGGTGGTTCATGTTTTGCTCCCTTACAAGTGGCTACCGGGACCTTGCCCGACGCTGTTTAGCTTAGGTCCTAGGAGGACTCCGCGTCTTGTAAAAATGCGTCATGGTAGCCCGCCAACAGCTCGCGGGTGGCCTGCATCTCGGCGGCAAATCTTTGGGGGGTTCTGCCACTGAAACGCCTAAAGTCGCGGGTCAGGTGCGCCTGGTCGCTAAAGCCAAACTCCAACGCCAGGTCAGCCAAGTTGGGCTTTACCGGGTAAGCGAGCGCGTCCTTTACATGTTCAAAACGCGCTCTTACCGCCAGCGCCTTGGGTGACGTGCCGGCCTCGGCGGCGAAGCGGCGCTCGAGCTGACGGCGTGACAGGTGCGCCGCTGCCGCCACGCCCTCAACCGTCACCTCATGTGAAGCCGCCAGTTGCGCCGCAGCGCCTTGTAAACTTTTCTTGGCTAAACCCCCAACGCTAGCCCCGCCACAATGTCGGCCACGCCCGTTCCACCCCACCTTGTGCCACGAAGCAGGAACGAGAGCGCCAACAGGACCCATACGAGCGCGTGTCCCCAGCGCAGCACGAGGTAGCTCAGCAGCGGGGTGGAGAGGAAACAAGACAGCCTGTTTAACTTCGCGCCCTTCACACTGTCCTGGACAAGGTGTTCTATAACGAACATGCCGTCCGCTTCGGTAACCCAGCTCTGAGTCTCGCCTGAGCCTAGTGCTTGCTCTGCCTGGGTGCGCAGGTGGTCTTTACACTTCGTTTCGTAGCTGCTTGCGTAAGCCTGATGCTTCTGCTCGCACTGACCTAAGCTCAATGTAATGCGCTGCAAGGCTAACGCCGCTTGCGTTTCTCGGTAGCTTAAATGCGTGCCCAAGTACACCACGCTCGCAAGCACCCCAGGACTCAAGCCGCTGCCGTCCAGCCCTAGTGAACTGCTATGTCCGTGGCGTTGACACGGCTTACCAGCACCCGCACCGCAGCTTTACCCCAACGCGTTACAACCGTGCGCTGAGTGTAGCCTTTACTTCGCGGGCTTTGCTGGCAGTCTGGACACCAGGGGGAAAAAGCCTTACTCGCTTGCAAGGCGCTCAGTGTCTGCGGCAAGGTTCGCTCCGCAAGCTGACTTACTGCCTCTTCTAACTCAGCAAAATCCTCTAGCTTTTCGCTCTCTTCGAGAAGGATATCTAAAGCTACGCTATAGCGAGCAATTCCGCTTTCAGGTTAGCTTTTCTTTGGTTCATCCCCTATCTTAGCCCATTCTTCGGCTCGCCCCTATTTCTTGGACGCACCCAAACGCATCTGTCCGGCGCGAGCTGATCTGATGACCTTTATAACTAAAGCTCTCCGCCAGGGGAATTTTGGGAAAGCCGTCAGACCTGAATTGATCGGACGGCTTTCCCCTTGAGCTGGTTTACGACTTATCAACGCCTCTTATCAACGCCTCCATGCTGATCGACACGCGCTACGCCTAAGCAGCACCCGGAGGCGCTTTGTGAGCCGTCTTCCCTTTGTATAGCGCAGGACAAAGGATAATTGCCAGACGACCAACATTCTCCGGAGGGACCATGAGCGAAGACGAGGATCAGCACAAGCATAAGCGAGATAACTACCAGCAAGACGGCATGTCGCCAGAGACCGCCGCCGAGCGCGACCGTGCCACCACCGCGCCCTCAGACGGCAACATTATCCGCGACTTCTTCTCGACCCACGAAATCTTCGAGCGCGTCCTAGCTACTGCCGACGACGAACTCTCCAAAGCGCCCTCGCTCCTCTTCTGGAGCGGCTTGGCGGCGGGGCTAGCCTTGGGACTCACCTTCATCGCGCGCGTCATTTTCACCGAGCAGACGCCGGGCGAGTCTGCCGGGCTGCTAGGTAACATCTTCTACCCCGTCGGCTTCGTGCTGATCGTGTTAGGGCGCTACCAGCTCTTCACCGAGAACACGCTGACGCCAATGGCGTTGGTGCTCACGCGATTGGCGAGCCTGCGCGAGCTTATGCGGCTCTGGGGAATCGTCTTTTTCGCCAACATGCTGGGCGCGGTCGCTATCTCGCTGCTCCTAGCGACCACCAGTGTTTTTGATGAGGAGACCAGTAGTGTCGCCTTCAAGATGGGCGAAGAGACCCTCAAGGCGAGCTGGGGCGAGGCGTTCTGGAAGTCGGTTATCGCCGGCTGGCTGGTCGCCAGCATGGTCTGGCTCATTCACGGTTCTAGAGACACCATCTCGCGTATCTTCATTATTTGGATCCTGATGTACTTCATTGGCGCGGCCCACTTCTACCACATCATCACGAGTTCGGTCGAGGTCTTCTACCTGGCGTTCACCGCCCACGCCGAGCTGTCTTTCCTATGGACCTTCACACTGCCGGTGCTCCTCGGCAACATACTAGGCGGCGTTTTCTTCGTCGCAGTTCTTAACTACGCGCAGGTCGGCGAGTCGCCCTTTCGTGAGATGGGCTCGAGGCTGAGCTGGAGGGAGTGGTTCTTCGGCACCAGCGATTTCAGCGCGTCGCTGCGCTTTAAGCGTGAGGAGTGAGCGTTCATCTATGAGGGGGGTCGGGAGATGAATGAGAGGTAGAGTCGCCCGATGAGTCAGGTGAAAGCTCCGCGAGATATCGTGGCCCGCCTTTTTTGCCTCTCTCAGAAACGGTTTATTTTACCTCATGAACACCTTCTGGTTCGTGAAGAAAACTGAGACATTGCTTTTTGCTCAAGCCTATATTGAGGGCTTAGAAACAGAAGATGTAGACCTCTCGAATTTAGAGTTTAAGCCCGACTCGAGCATCCCCAGACCATCAATTTTAAGCATACTAAGTGCGTTTGTGTACTCGAGCCCGGACAACTTCCGCATAGCGCTCAATCTTCTCTTTGATTATCTGGAGAAGCAGCCCGAAAATCTACCTAAAGTGCTCCACATTCTCGTTAAGGACTTCGGGTTTAAGCCTACCTCTTTCAGCAGCGGGTCCTTGATGCAAAGCGTCGTCGTCGATGAATTGCGGCGGCGGGTAGGAGACGATGACGAACTCTTCCCGAGGCTATTCATCGCTTTAGCTGAGAAGTATCTGCACATCTCTTTTGAGACGACAAAATTCAAAGGGGATATCTTAAACGTAATCCGCTTTGAGCTTCCCGCTACTCCCAAGCTGTTTGAGCTGAGACGGCAGCTTTGGGAGCAGGTTTTTCAACTTTACGACAACCCGAGATTCCAAGACGGCATTCTCAGTGCTATCTACGCCTACAGCAATGAAGGGTAACGAATCAATACGAAAGAGATCATCGAGGTTGACGCGGCATCGGTGCTACCTTTCCTCTCCGAGAACCTCGAGCCTGAGCGCTACAGTCATTGCATCATTGCCTGTAAGTTCTTAGACCTCCTCGAGAGGCATCAGATTTCGTTTGACCCCGATTTGCGAGAACACTTCTCGAGTGAAATCTATAAGCTATCCAGACTCTTCTTACACGACACGTTTAGCAGGAAGGAACTCGAGCTGGACTTTCACGAGTTCGAAGCTTATAAACAAGAGCGCATAAGAGCGCATTTCGAACCGTTCAATCTCGATGATTTCAGACGGTTCTTTGAGCAAGCGCTTGAAATGCAAGGTAATCTGGCGGGCATCAACCCCCACCAGTTGATGACCGGGGTCGAGAACGTTTTCGAAGATTTGGCGAAGCGCGACTCGGAACTTTTCGCGGCTGTCTTAGGTCATTACCTGCAACTCGGCGACCCTTTGAGGCTGAATTGGATTCCGAAAGTCGTTTGGCATCTTATTCAAGCCCTCGGTGCCGAAGACGCTCTAGCTCTGCTAAAAAAATTCGATTATTCGACGAAGCGGAGATGGCTGTTTAGCTTCTACATGGGTTTGACGCCTGAGCAGATCAATGAGCGGCGCTTAGAGGAGTTGTACGCCCTATACCGCGAAGCCGAAGCGCAAGATATGTTTGACCGCCTTGACTACCTGCTGAAATACCGAGAGGTTGACAAGCGGGTCATCCCTAAAGTTGTTGAAATCATTTCTGCGAAAATCGAGCTAGGCTATGCTCCTGCTTCTGCTTTGATGCAGGTCGTCAATGATCACTTGGGAACAGACGAAAGCCTCTTATCTATGTTCGAGGACGATATCGAGATACTGAAAAGGGCTTATCTCTCGGTTTGCAAGGCAAGGCAACATGACGATTACAAGAGCGTGGTGTTTTCGCAGATACTCGACGTTGATCCCGACTTTGTTCTCGAGTATATTGACGAAATGTATGAAGGCGAGACATACGTCAGTCGGTACGACAATCAACGCAATTTCTCTTTCCTGTGGCTGAGGGACGATTACGAGCGATTGATGACTGAGGTAGTACAATTTTGAGGCTAATCGTAGAAATTATTCTCACTAAAAATTGTTTCTGTCAATAGGTGCGTCTCCGCCTTAAGTTAAGACTAACCGACGTTAATGAGGTGCTGCACCTCTTCGGAGAGGTTGACGAGCGCTTTCTGCAAGCACTTAGGGCGCACGTCGAGCGTTTCTATTTGACTCAGGTGAAACCAGCGGAAGGACAGCTCGAGCGCTCCCTCTTCACCCGAATCTCTAATTGCGTCCGCGTCATGCTCGAGCCCCTTATAAACCTCTTCCCTATTCGTCAGAACTTCTGGTAACGTCATCAAGAAGTAAAGCCCGATACCGTGATGTTTTTCAGAAGCGTGGTTGAAGAAGTTCTCGATCACCAGCGCCAGTCGCCTGACCTCGACCTCTGCGCCGAGTTCCTCATACATCTCCCTCTCGAGCGCACCTTGAAGCGTTTCACCGAACTCGGGGCGTCCTCCCGGCAGATACCAGAAGTCGATGTGCGCCTCTGTACCGAGTAGGACGTAGTCATCCCGGAGCGCGATGCCCGCGACGCGGTAGGTAAAGCGCCCTTCGCCAGTTTTGAACGATAGAGGCACCTGGGCAGTCTACGGCGCGGCGTTGCTCGGAGACAAGCGCGAAAAACTCAGAGATAACTACTCAGCGCCTCCACGTCGATCCGGTAGTTGCCTCTCGTCCCCTCGAGCAGTTGCGCCTCACGCAGCTCCGCAATCGCCATCGAGACGCTCACCCGCGTGGCGGAAATCATCGAGGCGAGTTCTTCGTGTTTGAGTTCGGTCTCGAGCTTGACCCAGCCACTTTGCTCCGGCTCACCGAAGCGCTCCGCTTGCTCCAAAAAGGTCTTGATGAGGCGCGTTTTGACGGGCGCATACGAATGACCAAGTTGCTCGCGGCAGTGAAAGAGGTGGCTCGCCAAAATTTCTGTAAAAGTCAGCGTGAAGTGCGGAGCGTGCAGCGCCATCTGTAAAAACTGTGGGCGGCTCACCGGGCACGTTACGACGTCGGTCAGGGCGACGGCGTCCACGTAATAGCTCGAGGTTTCAGTCAGGAACGCCTCGCCGATAAAGTCGTTCACGCCGCACACGACCAAAATACGCTCGCTGCCGCTCGCGTCCTGCGTGACGAGCTTGACTTGCCCTTTGGCGATGACGTGCAAATCCGTGGCGGGGTCGCCCGCGTAGAAAATCGTCTCGCCTTTGCGGTACATCTTGTCGGGACAGACGCGCCGAAAAACCGCCATGTCGCGCTCGCTGAGCCGCTGAGCAAAGCCGGTGTTTTTAATAACATAAGGTTTCGGAGATGCGTTTCGGGGTAGCGTCAAGAGAACCTCCTTGCGCGCAGGCTTGTCGCTACGTGCCCGCTCGCCGCGCGCCTGCTCGGAACCGTCGCCCCAGATTTGGACATCTCTTTTAGCCTACATCAAATCGCTTCGCGTTGGAGTGTCGGGTGCAGCTCCTCCGTCAGCTTGGGCGAAATGTGGCGCGGTCTCCGTACAGTGTTTGACGAACGGGACGGCGTTCATTCGTTATGGTGAAGATGTTCACTTGGCTGCAATAAAGAACAGTCGAGCGTTTTATAGTTGTAACAGCTTCGCCTCTCGAGATAGACCTGCGAGTTAGAAAGGTAGTGGCGCTCTCCAACGATGATAGACAGATACTTGAGGCTTCCAAAAGAGCGACTTTTAGAGCCCGTCGCCAAACGTTTGGATATCCCCCCGCTCGCCGTGACCTTGACGGCGTTTGGCGTCGGGCTGCTGGCGGTGGGCGCGGCGGCGTTTGAACTCTACGGCTGGGCGTTGGCGCTGTGGCTCGCGGGACGCGTGCTGGACGGATTAGACGGTAGCATCGCCAGAAGTAGCGCCAAGCAGAGTGACCTGGGTGGCTATCTGGACATGCTCTTAGACACCGCGATCTACGCCCTCTTGCCCGTTGCGCTAGCCTGGGCGCAAGCCTCCCCTGCGGTCTGGTTGAGTTTGGCGTTTCTACTCTCGAGCTTCTACCTCAACGCCGTCTCGTGGCTCTATCTCTCAGCTATTTTAGAGAAGCGCAAGCAAGGGGCGTCGAGTCAGGGTGAGCAGACGAGCGTGACCATGCCGAGTGGTTTGATTGAAGGGGGCGAGACGATTCTCTTCTACTGCTTGTTCCTAATTTTTCCCGGTGCGCTCACCTTTCTCTTCTCTCTTATGGCGCTGCTCGTTCTCTTTTCGGTGGGTCAGCGCGTCCGCTTCGCGTTAAGGAGGCTTTAAGGATGGCTCAAGTATCGACCCCTAGGCAACAACCCTCGTTTTTCGCGAAGCACTGGCAGAAACTCGTAGCGGGTGGGTTCTGGCTCGCCTTGCTCAGCGCGTTTGCAGTTTATATTTTCAGCCTCGGCTTACCTTTAGATGAGGCGCTTCAGCAGACGGTTCGGCAACTCGTCAACTTCATACGTGACAACCCCTTAGCGCCCCTTATCTTTATCGGGCTCTACACGCTGCGCCCTATCGTGCTCTTTTCGGCGGTGCTGTTGACGCTCGCGGGTGGGGCGCTCTTCGGCGCGGTTTGGGGCGTCGTCTACACGGTTATCGGCGCGAACTTGGGCGCGACGCTCGCGTACTTTATCGGGTACTTCTTCGGGCAGAACGCGCTCGAGGCGGAGGATGAGGACACCGGCAGGTTGCAGCGCTGGATAGGCAAGATGCGCAGCAATTCGTTCGAAACCGTTCTGACGATGCGCTTTATCTTCTTGCCCTACGACTTGGTCAACTACCTGGCAGGCTTTTTGCGCATCAACTACTGGGCGTTTATCTTGGCGACGATTCTCGGCTCGCTACCCGGCACGCTCTCGTTCGTGCTGCTGGGCGCGTCAACGGGTTTGAACGCCGAAGGGGGAGGCTTCAACCCTTGGGTGTTGGTCGCGTCCGTCGTTATTTTCGTGGCGAGTTTGGGGCTTTCTAGGCTGCTCAAGCGCCGCAAAGGGGTGGAGGCTTAAATGGCGTATCACACGGTTGTCATCGGCGCGGGCGCGGGCGGGCTCACGGTGGCGGTAGGGTTAGCGAAGTTCGGCAAACAGGTCGCGCTCGTTGAGCGCGGACCCATCGGCGGCGACTGCACGAACGTCGGCTGCGTGCCGTCGAAGACGCTCATTCATTCGGTGGAGCATCCTTTTGACGACGCGGACGCAGTCTTACAGCACGTGCGCGACAAGCGCAACCACCTCCGCGACGAGGAGACCGATTGGATTCACACCGTTGAGAACGTCTCAGTTTTTCACGGCACTGCGAAGCTAACAGGAGAAATGCAAGTCAAGGTGAGCTTGGGTAACGGCGATACCCAAACCCTCGACACCAAAAATATCGTCCTGGCGACGGGCGGCAAACCGCGCCACTTAGAGGTTGACGGGCTCCCGGGCGAGCGCACCCTCACCAACGAGACCCTCTTCGAGCAGCCGCATAAACCCGAGCATCTCGCGGTAATTGGCGCAGGACCCATCGGCTTGGAGATGGCGTTCGCTTTCCGCAAGCTCGGCAGCCGCGTAAGCCTCATCAACCGGGGCGGGCGGGTCTATTCGGTGGGCGACCCAGAGGTCTCCGAAGTCATCGAGAAGAGCCTCAAAGAGACGTGCGTCGAGGTTTACTTGAACGCGCAAGCCTCGCGTTACGACGAAAATGAGAAGACACTCTTTGTGAACCAAAACGGTCAAGAGGTCGCGTTAGACGGCGTAGACCGCGTGCTGATGGCGGCGGGGCGCACGCCGAACGTGGCGGGGTTGGGCTTAGAGCACACAGGGCTCCACTACGACGAGAAGAAGGGCGTCCCCACCGGACCCTTCGGCGCGACTAACGTCGAAAGCCTCTTCGCCATCGGCGACGTGAACCCCGCCTCGAACTTCACGCACTCCGCCAACGCCCAGGGGCGGCGCGTGGTGCGGCGGCTCGTGCTGCCCTGGCTGCCGACCTTCGGCAAAGAGCCCGCCTACCCAAGCGCGACCTTTAGCGACCCCGAGATTGCGATGGTCGGTCCTAGCTTGGAAGACCTTCACAAGAAGTACCACCCCGACCTCATCAAGACGCTGCACGTGGAGCTTAAAGAGACGGATAAGGGGTACACGCAGGGATTGGAGGACGGTTTCGTCCGCATCCACGCCGTTCGCTTAACCGGGCGCATCCTGAGCGCCACTATCGTCGCGCCTAAAGCCTCCGAGATGATCTCCATGCTGACGCTGGCGATGGTTCAGGGGATTTCGCTCTACAAGCTAGGCGGGGTCGTCTTCCCGTACCCAACGCTCTCCGAAGGGATAAAAAAAGCGGCGGACGCCTTTACCTTTGAGACGCTGCCTAAGTTACCGCAGGAGCTGATGATGTACGCGCGAACGCGCTTCGCGTCGCCTCCTAAAAGTTGATAAGTACTCCAGTCTAAATAACCTCAACTATTCTGAAGAGGTTTTCCCCCGTAGGACATACTTTATCAATCTTCTCAGTTTAGGTTATTTTCACACAGCCACTTAGATAGGCTGCTGGCGCTTTTCTGTATCGCCCTGACGCTGAGGAACGAAACCCTTCGGCGGGCTCAGGGTGACAACAGTGCCGTAAAACTTACTCCGTGACGTGCTTAGGACGATAAGGTCTCGCTTGGCAATCCGCTGATGTTCGTAGGACTTTGGGCTTAGAATGAGGTAGGGCGAGGGGCTGAGGTTGGAGGCTCGAGGAAGGGCTATCCTGCTGTTTGATTAAGCGCTAAGCCGCGTTTAATATCAGGTACAGTCCCTAAGTGTAAGCTCAGAAAAGGTTACATCCAACACCTTTGCTACACTCTGGGTGTACACGAAGTGAAGTTCTTTACTCTCGAGAGGAGTTACCTAATGGCTTTTACCCTACCCGACTTACCCTATGATAAAGACGCCTTAGAGCCCACCATCGACGCCACCACGATGGAAATTCACCACGACAAGCACCATCAGGGCTACACGACCAAGCTCAATAACGCCGTCGAAGGCACCGAGATGGAAAACATGAGCATCGAGGAGATTTTGGCGCAGGGCGTGGATAAACTCTCTACGGCGGTGCGCAACAACGGCGGCGGCTACGCGAACCACAACCTCTTTTGGGAGGTCATGGGACCGAACGGCGGCGGCAGCCCCAGTGGTGACTTGAGCGAAGCCATCGAACGCGACTTCAGCTCGTTCGATTCGTTCAAAGAGCAGTTCGAAAGCGCTGCGACGGGTCGCTTCGGCTCAGGCTGGGCGTGGCTCGTTGTGAACGCGGGCAAGTTAGAGGTCATGAGCACCCCCAACCAGGACAGCCCTCTCATGGACGGCAAAACCCCGATTCTAGGTCTCGACGTGTGGGAGCACGCCTACTACCTCAAGTACCAGAATAAGCGCCCGGAGTACGTCAGTAATTTCTGGAACGTAGTGAATTGGGATAAAGTTGCGGAGTACTACGAAGCGGCTAAGTAAGCCCTAAATACTCGCACTGAAGGCTCGAGACAGTTACTTGAGCCTTCTTTGTTATTTATAGAGATGACCGGATACAACTACACTGTACTGTCAACTAAAGAATGAGTGATGTCATTCTGAGCGAAACGCAGTGGAGCGTAAGAATCTCTGAATTCGCTTTCTTGTCTAGCCGAGATTGAGAGACGAGACCCTTACGCATTCGCAAGGCTTACGCCCGACTTCGTGAACAGGGTGACATCGGTAAAAAGTATCAATACTTAGTTTACGGTGTACTCAGTTATCGCCATATCAAATCCTAAATTCGGTGCTCGAGCCTCCCACCTCTAAGTGTCGGCAACTTCACTCGAGCACCTCACGGAGTCTTAACCCAAATTTTTCGCGGCTCGGCGTGTTCTAGCGCCGTAAACTTCTCAGGTGACGTCGCGCCGAGAAAACCTCATCACCTGGAGCCTCGTGGCGGTTTGCGCCTTGCTCGTCGGTCTCAACTTAGCCCCTCGGCTCACCGTTCAGCGCGTCGAGATTGAGCGGGTGCAGCCCGACATTACGGTGTCGATTTCAGGTGCGGTGCGTTCGCCGGGGGTCTACACACTCGCCTGGGGCTCGAGGCTGCAAGACCTCATCGCAGCAGCGGGCGGGCTCTCGTCGGAGGCAGAAACGACCCTCATCAACCCCGCCGCGCCCCTTACAGCGGGAGGCGCGGTCTTCGTCCCGAGCCAGCAAACGGCGGCGGGCGAAGCGCGTATCAGCCTCAACTCGGCGAGTGAAGGAGACTTAGACCGCCTGCCCGGCATCGGTCCGGCGCTGGCGGAGCGCATCGTGGCGAGGCGGCCTTTCTCGAGCGTCGAAGACCTCTTGAACGTTCCGGGCATCGGCGCGGTGACGTTGGAGAAGCTGCGTCCACTCGTCAAGTTATGAGCACCGCGCCAGCAACGTTAGACGGGCAGCTAGAGGAATCGGCAGAGGTTGGAGCTTTCGCGCCCTGGTCGGTTCCGGCGGCGCTCTGCCTCGCTGTAGGCGTCGTGTTGGCGGGCTTGAATGTCCCTCTTTGGTTGACGCTCGTCGGCTCGAGCCTCTTGGCGGCATTCGCATACACAAGAGGTCAGGTGCTTCTTGTGGTCCTCGTGTTTCTCGCGCCGCTCGGCGGCGTCCGTTACAGCGCGTGGGAGGCGCAGCCCAACCCACTTACGCCCTTGCTGGGCGAGGAGATGACCTTTTCGGGGGTGAGCGACGGGCGGTACTTGCGGCTCGAGCAACCCGCAAGCGTCAGGGGCGTGAGGGTCGCCCTGTCCCCTTCCGGCACCGTCTCGGCGGGCCGCGTGACGGTACAGGGCACCTTGCAAGAGGCGGCGGGCAAGCGCAATCCCGGCGGCTTCGACTACCGCGCCTATCTGACGAGGCGCAATATTAAAGGGCAGCTCTATATCGAAGAGGTCGTGGACGCCGCGCCGACCCGAACGCTGAAAGGGAGACTGCAGCGCGGCGTCATCGCAGGTTTGGACGAACGCCCCGCCGCCCTCATGCAAGCGATGACGCTGGGCATCCGTGACGGGCTAGGCGAGCTGCGAGAGGTCTTCGCGCGAAGCGGTCTGGCGCATATCCTGGCGCTTTCGGGATTGCACGTGGGCATCTTGGTCGGCGCGGTCGGCTGGTCGCTCCGTCCGCTGGGGCAGCGGCGCTATCCGGTCATGATGGTGATGCTCGTCGGGTTCGTGCTGCTCGTCGGCTCGAGCCCGAGCGTGCTGCGGGCGAGCTTGATGGTCGGGGCGGTGCTCGCGTCGCTCTGGCTAGGGAGCGGGCGCATCGAGCCCTGGTCTTCGCTCTCGTTGGCGGCGCTCATCACGCTTTTATGGCATCCCGCTTGGCTCTTCGACCTCTCGTTTCAGCTCTCCTATCTGGCGGTCACCGGTATCTTGCTGCTCACCGAACCCTTGACGAAGCGTTTGCTGGGGGAGGGGCTCGAGTGGTGGCGTCCTAGGGTCCTCCTGCTGGGTAGCGTCATCGTCAGCGTCGCCGCGCAAGCGCTGAGCCTGCCGCTAGTGGCGAGCACCTTCGGCGTCGTGCCGCTCTTCAGCCCGCTCGTCAACGTCGTCGCGATTCCCCTAGCCACGCTGCTCGTGCCGCTCGGGTTCTTGGCGGGTCTGCTCGGTCTGGTCTCCCTCTCGCTCGCAGGCGCGCTCAACCTCATCACGGGTTTTTTGGCCAGCGCCCTCCTGCGCTTGGCGGACGCAGCGGCGGGGCTTCCCGTGCTCATCTGGGGCGAAATCGCGCCGCTCGGCTACGCCTTCTACGCGGTCGGCGCGTTCGCCTTTGTGCTCGCCGTAAGGGGATACCTGCGCCCCTGGCGCGGGCTGCTCGTCGTCACGGTAGTGGTACTCAGCTCAGCCGTGACCGCTGATGGTGAGGTGCCAGAGTTAGTTTTCCTCGACGTGGGACAAGGCGACAGCGTGCTCGTGCGGTTGCCGGGGCGCGTAGAGATTTTGGTGGACGGGGGCGGGACGCCTTTCAGCGACTTCGACGTGGGCGCAAGGACGGTACTCCCCGCGCTCAGAGCGCAAGGGGTGGACGAGCTAGAACTCGTCGTCGCCTCGCACCCCGACACGGACCACATCGAAGGGCTCGTCAGCGTGTTGGAGGCGGTGCCTGTGCAGACGCTCCTCATCGGCGTGCCGACGCCGGGAAAGCCTGTTTTCGATGCGCTCATGGCGGCGGCGGCGCGCCAAGGGACTCAAGTGATGCAGGTGACGCGAGGCGAGAGGCTGAGCGTAGGTGAGGCGAAGCTCGAGATACTCAACCCGCCCCCCATACCCTACGAGAAAGACAACGACAACTCGGTCGCCTTCGTGCTGAACGTTCGGGGGACGAAAGCGCTCTTCCTGGGCGACCTCTCGAGCGGAGTCGAAAAAGAGCTATTTGTCCCCGACGTCGATATCTTAATGGTGGCGCACCACGGCTCGAAGCACTCGACTTCCGAAGCGCTACTTCACGCAGCGCGACCCGAGCGGGCGGTTCTTTCCTACGGACGAAACGGCTACGGGCATCCGCACACAGGTGTTTTAGAGAAACTTCACGCTCACGGTACTAGCGTCTCGCAAACGCACCACGAAGGGGCAATACGCTTGCGCCTCACGCCTTAAAGTAAGAAATTTTACGTCGTCTATGAAGATTATTAAGATGTGAAACATGATAATCTTATGGCAATGTTTACACCCATCCGCGTACTATCTGACAACGGACCGATGAGGGTCGAGTTGGCCCGCTGGCAAGATAAGCTCGTGGTCGTCAAGGAACTTAAAGGCGGCTCGCCTTCGCTCGCCAACCGTCTAGGACGCGAAGCTGCCGTCGTCACCTTTTTGGAACATGATAATATCGTACCTCTTTTAGCTGTGCAGGATATGAGCCTCATCTTTTCGTACTGCCCCGGCATTACGTTAGAGGGAGCGCTAGATAAGGGCACGCTCAGCTTAGAGCGCAGTATCAAAATCGCCACCGACGTGCTTCACGCTCTCGCCTACGCCCACAAAAACGACGTCATCCACTGCGACGTCAAGCCCTCCAATATCCTCATCAACGGCGAGAAGGCGCTCCTAACCGACTTTGGCTTCGCCAAAGATTTGGCGCTCGCGGCGATCACGCAGCAGGGTGTGTCTCTAGGTACGCCGAACTACATGCCGCCCGAGCAGTTCGCCGGCGAGCGGCACGACCCCAGAAGCGACCTCTACGCCGTGGGCGCGGTGCTCTATCACATGGTAACGGGCGGTCCCCCCTACGGCAAGAACGTCTTTCGTTTTCTTATGAACGACCCGTCGGTCGAACTGGAACCCCTGCCTAGCGAAGCTGCACCCTTAGAACCTCTTATCAAAAAAGCGCTTTCGCACGGTCCCTGCGAACGCTATAGCTGCGCAGAAGAGATGCTAGACGCGCTGAGTCAGGTTTTGCTAGTCGCGGCTTGAGCTAGCACTACAAGCCGCAGCTACGTGGCAGTCGCGCCACTTCAGTTAGTGGAAGCGTACATGGCAGTAAAAGCCGCGCGACCCGGAGCTTTGACAAAACCACTCGCACGAATTCCGCTTAACTCCATATCATCGAACGTTTTTCTCGATGATATTCTAGACGCTCTATTCGTTTCGCAAGTGCGAATGACAGCAAATCAATCGGAATTCTTGTGAACTCCTTCGAATCTTGCACATTTATCCCTGCCAAAGTGCTCGTCCCTAAGGGCAGCTCGCGAGCACAGTCTATGACTTTCTCGGTGGGGCGAAGAAGGGTAAACTTGGCGGCACTTCTCTTGCAGCTCAATACTCGAGTCGACGTGCCTCAAAACGACGTCTGGACGGCAGAAACCAGGGTGGAATGTGACACCTGCCATAAAGCCTAGAATCCCACGTCGTCGTCTGCGCCTCTCCTCTACAATGGAAAAGATTTTTGCGTATCTTCGCGTATCTTTACGTAATATCTTCGGAGGAATTTCTCGTGCAGGCACTTGTTATCGCGACGACGTACAGTCGTCTTACTCATATTCAGAAGGCGCTCGAGACCGTTGACTGGCACCTCGACGTTGCACAAGACCCCAAGGCCGCCGTGGAGAACCTGCGCACCAAGCTCTACGACGCCGTCTTCTGCGACGAGGACCTGCGCGGCGCGAGCGCGTCGGGCTTCTTAGCCTGGACGAAGCGCTTAGCCGAAGGCGTGCCCTTCTACCTCGTCCGTGCGCCCGGCAGCGACGGCACGTTGCGCGGCGAGCAGCCCAGCGCAGTACTGGACTATCCCCTCAAGCTTGACCAGCTTCCCAAACCCGGTCAAGACGTGCTGAGCGCGCCTGACGCGGCGCAACCCGATAAGCGCTTCACCACCTCCATGCTCTCGGGCAACACCTCGCTTGTAGCGATTGCCGACATTCTGGAGATGATGGGCATCGCCAAACAGAGCGCCCTCCTCTCTTTCGGCGACGATACCGCGCGGGTTTACGTCAATAACGGCATCCTGGCGCACGCCGAAGCGAAACAGGGACAGAACGCGCTGAGCGGACTGCCCGCGCTCGCGCTCGTCCTCATCTTGGAAAACACCG
Source organism: Trueperaceae bacterium (assembly GCA_965213925.1). Lineage (GTDB taxonomy): Bacteria > Deinococcota > Deinococci > Deinococcales > Trueperaceae > CBDBZX01. Next base: position 784,512 of record OZ243927.1, on the reverse strand, counting down.
AGTTTCAGGTGCAGCCCTTCACGTCGCCCTCACGCCCGACCATTAACCTGCCCGTCACCACCGCGATGACCGAAGCCGCCCGCTTAGCCGACGAGCAGCGGCGCTATCAGGACCTCATAGACGCGGTGCGCGACGCCTGCCCGAGCGTGAGCGCCGTAACGACAGGCTACTTGATGGGCGGCAGCCCCAGCCAAGGCTATGGCGACTCGGACACGCTTTTCAGAGAAGTTAAGGCGCTCTTCTCAGGCTACAGCGAGCCTGCAGGCGGCAAGTTACAAGAACTCCTTATCGCCTCGGAAACGAGCGTGCTCGCCCTGCAACGCTTCGGCGACGATAACGTGGTGGCGGCGCGCGCCCCGGCGAAAGGACCGGGCGCACCTCTATGAAGCGGTAAGGGACGCGGTCGCCGAGCAGCTTCAAAATGCTTAATAGGACCGTTACGTTTTCCGCAGGACCGAGGGACTGAGTGTAGAGAACTCAGTACTCAGTCCTTTTCAACTTTTCTCCTCCTTCTATCCTCCACCTTTAGTGTGATGACACCCCCTCTACTCCAGGTCTATACTCCGGGAAATAAAGGAGGATAAAATGGACGAGAACAGCAACTATCACGAGGCAGGTCAAAATGAGGATAGAAAAACCGTCACCGAAGAGTTTCACATGAGTGGTGAGACGCTCACGGTAAAAATCCGCGAACTTTTGCGCGAGGGCAACGTGCGCCGCATCATCCTCAAGAACGACGAGGGCAAAACGCTCATCGAGATTCCGCTGACGGCGGGCGTCGTCGGTACGCTGCTTCTACCCGTATGGGCGGGCGTCGGCGCGATTGCGGCGCTCGCGGCGAACTTGACGCTGTCTGTAGAGCGGCGCATAGAGGACTTCAAGATGGCGGAGACCTCCTCGGCGTCCGATAAGCTTTTGGACAAAGCGCCCTCTAACTCTTCACACGACAGCCCGACAGCCGTTTAGCGAGTAGATTGTCTTTATGGACGAAGTCAAAAGGATATGGGAGCGTACGAGCGTTTTAGCCAGGGACGCTGAGAAGCAAATCTACGCGCGCCTGGGCACGGAGCGCAGGCTTTTTATCGTCAAGGACAAAGAGGGCGAAACGCGCCTCAGCACGCCGCTGCTGCTCGCCGGGCTCGTTGTTCTCGTTCTCGTCATGGTAGCAGCGCCGCTTGTCATCATCGCGTTCATCGGCGCACTTTTGCTCAAATACGAGTTCGTGATTGCGAAGGAAGACTCGCCGAAGCCACACTAAGAACATAACCGAGTCGGGCTCGAGCCCCAACTGACATTCTATAGAGCGAATGTCGGTTTTTTAGCGCCTCCAAGATATACTGAGATAGATGAGCGCAGATTTCACAACTTTGCTGTAACGGAACTTCATCCCTGAACGTTCGTGCTGAACTGTGTTTTCTACAGTAAGAGCGTTGCTTCGCTTCTCCCGAAGGTGTGCGCAGTGTTACGAAGTAAGGGCTACGCAAACGAAGTTTTCCTTTCGCATTCGCGAAAACGGTGTAACCGGGAAGGACTTCGTACACTCTGACCACCGCTGCTACGCAGAAACTTCGTGAACCGAGCTTTGCGAGACAGACTTTGATTGCGCGAAGCTTACGAAGTAACCTGCTATTTCATGTTGAGTTTTTCATAGCGAACTCAGCGCCTTTGCGCTAGGCAGACTACCCCTACCCCGCCGCGCTCTGGTATACTTCTATATTTGTTAGAGCCCACGTGCCCAGCCCACGTTACGACTCAGACAGCTATGATCCAGACTGACCTTCGCTACGCTATTCACTCAGGGCGCGTTTTGGCGCAGCCTCTAGCAGCTCTATGTTCAAAAGACGCCTCGTTCAAGCAATTACTTCGAGCAAGATAGAAAGACACGCTAACATAACCACCTAGGGAGAAACCTTGCAAAACCTCATCGTTCGCGGCGCAAGAGAGCACAACCTCAAAGATGTCCACATCGAACTCCCCCGCAACGCCTTTATCGTCTTTACGGGCGTGTCGGGCTCGGGTAAGTCCACCTTAGCGTTTGACACCATCTACGCCGAAGGGCAGCGGCGCTACGTCGAGAGCTTATCGGCGTATGCGCGGCAGTTCTTAGGACTGATGGACAAGCCCGACGTGGACTCCATCGAGGGCTTGTCGCCCGCGATCAGCATCGACCAGAAGACGACGAGTCACAACCCGCGCTCGACGGTCGGTACGGTCACGGAGATTCACGACTACTTGCGCCTTTTGTTCGCGAGGGCGGGCAAACCCCACTGCCCGGTCTGCGGACGTCCCATCGAGAAGCAATCCGCCACAGAGATTGTGGACAGACTTTTAGAGCGTTTTGAGGGCGAGCGGGCGCTCATCCTTGCGCCTCTTGTGCGCGGACGTAAGGGTGAATACAAAAAGCTCTTCGAAGGACTTAAAAAGGAGGGCTTCGCGCGGGTTCGTGTGGACGACGACGTGCAGACGCTGGATGAGGCGCTCAAGCTCAGCTTGGAGAAGTACGAGAAGCACGACATCGACGTGGTGGTGGACCGCATCAAGGTAAGCTCTGAGGACCGCTCGAGGATGGCGGAGTCCGTCGAGTTGGCGCTGCAAAAGGGCGAAGGGTTGATGCGCGTCTTTTTACCCGACAAGAATAACGACGAACTCTTCAGCGAGCGCTTCGCTTGCCCGGAGCACGGCACGGCGTTAGAAGAACTCGAGCCCCGCGCCTTCTCCTTCAACAGCCCCTACGGAGCGTGCGGACACTGCACGGGCTTAGGCTTCAAGCAGGAGTTCGACCCTAAACTTATCGTGCCGGACGAAACGCTCTCGATCGGCAAAGGTGCCATCGCCGCCTGGAGCCAGGGCAAAAACGATGGTTCCAAGGTCTTCTACTGGGACCGCCTCAAGGCGCTCTCGGAACATATGGACTTCGACCTCACGACGCCTTGGGAAGACCTGCCCAAAAAGGCGCAGAAAACGGTCCTGAACGGCTCCGATGACGCCATCGAGGTCGTCTACAAGCGCGGCGGCAAAGAGACGATGCGCTTCAACGCGGAGTTCGAGGGAGTCATTCCGAACCTCGAGCGTCGCTACAAAGAGTCCACCTCGGACTACGCGCGGGAAAAGATCGAAGCGTTTATGTCTCTAGTTCCTTGTCCCAAGTGCGGCGGCACGCGCTACAAGCCGGAAGTCTTAGCGGTGACGGTGGCGGGCAAAAACGTCGCGGACTTGTCAGGGATGACGGTACTGGAGGCTGGGGACTTCTTTAGGACGTTGGACTTAGAGGGACCAGGCGGCGCGATTGCCGCGCCCATCATGCGTGAGGTGGGCTCTCGTTTAGGCTTTTTGGAGAACGTCGGGCTGGACTACCTCACGTTAGACCGGAGCGCGAATACGCTTTCAGGCGGTGAGGCGCAGCGGATTCGTCTGGCAACACAAGTCGGCAGCGGTTTAACGGGCGTACTCTACGTGCTGGACGAGCCTTCGATTGGGCTGCACCCTCGGGATAACTCGAGGCTCCTCAAAACGCTCCTCTCGCTGCGCGACTTAGGCAACACGCTTATCGTCGTCGAGCACGACGAGGAGACGATGCGCGCCTCGGACTACATCGTGGACTTGGGACCGGGTGCGGGCGTCCACGGCGGTCACGTCGTCGCGTCGGACACGCCTAACAAGCTCATGAAGGACAAATCCTCGCTGACGGCGGCGTACTTGCGCGGCGAGCGTAAAATAGACGTGCCGGAGTCGCGCAGAAACGGCAACGGCAAAACGCTTAAAATCGTCGGCGCGACCGAGCACAACTTGCAGAATGTGGACGTAGAGATTCCTTTAGGCACGCTCACTTGCATCACGGGCGCATCCGGCTCGGGCAAGTCCACGCTCGTGCACCGCATCTTGCACGCTTCGCTCGCTAAACAGCTCTACCGCGCCAAAGAGATACCGGGCGCACATAGGAGCATCCAGGGCACCGAGCACGTGGATAAGGTCATCGAAATCGACCAGAGCCCCATCGGGCGCACGCCGCGTAGCAACCCCGCGACCTATACGGGCATCTTCACGGACATCCGCGACCTCTACACCCGCGCGCCCGAAGCGCGCAAGCGCGGCTACAAGCCGGGGCGCTTCTCCTTCAACGTGAAGGGCGGGCGCTGTGAAGCGTGTAAAGGCGACGGCACAGTCAAGGTCGAGATGTACTTCTTGCCTGATATCTACGTGCCCTGCGAGGTCTGTAAGGGCGCGCGCTACAACCGTGAGACCTTGGAGGTTAAAATTCGCGGCAAGTCCATCTCGGACGTACTCGCGATGACGGTAGACGAGGGCGCGGAGTTCTTCGAAAACATCCCGAACATCGCCCGCAAGCTCCAGCTCATGCAGGATGTCGGGCTTGGCTATATCAAGATCGGGCAACCCTCCCCGACCCTCTCCGGCGGCGAAGCGCAGCGCGTGAAGCTCGCCTCGGAACTCGGCAAGCGTTCGACAGGTAAGACGCTCTACATTTTGGACGAACCCACCACAGGTTTGCACTTCGAGGACGTGTCGAAGCTCTTGGGTGTTTTGCACCGCCTCGTAGACGGCGGCAACACGCTCGTGGTGATCGAGCACAATATGGACGTGATCAAGACGTCGGACTGGATTGTGGATCTAGGACCAGATGGCGGCGTGCGCGGCGGCATGGTGGTTGCAGCAGGGACGCCGGAGACGGTAGCGGCGCACGAGACCTCTTCGACGGGCTCGTATCTGCGCGGCATTCCGGCGATCGCGAACAGGCTCGAGGTCGCCCTTGCATAACTCACCCTCCATGAGCCGCCCTGTTATATTCACCTTATGACGCGCAACGCACCGCCCGCCCGCACCTTTTTCGTCGGCGTCTTTCTGTTTCTTTTGGCAGCAGTCTGCGCGGTTGCGCCCATTCCGATTCTCTACCGGAGCTTGGGCATTCTGCTTTCTTCGTACGCCGCGTTCGCGTTTGCCGGGATGCCCTTCGCCTACGCCACCGCGCTGCTCACGCCCGCGATCGGGCTCATCAGCGGCACGACGGCGTGGTTGGTGATGTTACCCGTCGTTCTAAGCTCGAGCCTCCTCGCCATGTTAGGTTTGGAATTCTCCTGGCGCTACGCCGCCGTGGTCGTCTCCCCGGCGCTTTATGTCACTCCGCAGGTGATCGTATGGCAACTCTCGCAGCGGCGGCTCTTCTCGGTTGACCTCCCCTGGGACCCCACGCCTGCAGTTTGGCTTAGCGTCCACGGGCTCACTGCCCTAGTCGGTGTTTTAGGCGCACTTTATTTGGATAGGCAGAAACGATGAGCACGCAAACGCGGATGAAAACACAAACAGAAGCAGGAAAAGCCAACGTCCTCACCTCACCTGAGCGCCTGCGCACGCACTGGTTTTACTACCTCGCCGCCTTTACCGTGCGCAACTACGCGCGGCTCTTTTTAGGGCTCAGGGTCTACGGCGCTGAGAACATTCCGAAAACGCCCGGTCTGGTCGTCGCGAGCAACCACTTCTCGCACTTCGACCCGCCCGTTATCGGCTCGCTCATACCGCGCGAGGTTCACTTCATGGCGAAAAAAGAGCTGTTCGAGTCGCAGCCGATGCGCTGGCTCGCCGAGCACCTCATGGCCTTTCCGGTGGACCGGAGTAAGAGCGACATGCGGGCGATCAAAGAGGCGCTGCGCTATCTTAAAGAGGGTCTGGCAGTGGGCATTTTCCCGCAGGGGACACGCAAAGCCGCGAATAAGGACGCGCACGGCGGCGCGGCGTTTTTAGCGCAACGCGCAGGCGTGCCGCTCCTACCCGCTGCCATATGGCGCGAAGGGCATAACTTTCGTGTCTCCTTCGGTGAGCCGATTGCACCTCAAGGACGCTCGAGAGAAGAGATGAGCGCCCTGACCCAAGAACTCATGGCGCGTATCGAAGCGCTTTTGCCTGAGAACGCGGAGGAATCGGGCTGACGTGCAATCGCATCGGGTAGTGGGTCAAGATCGAATGACGCGCCTCGTGAGTGGGTCCAATTCCCGCTAGAAAACAAGGGGTTGCAACCCCTTGTTTTCATACTCCATGAGCATTCCAGAGGGAGCCACTACCTTGAATTGTAGGTAAGGACTATAGCTCGAGTAGCCTCAAACGCCTCAACTTATCGGTTTAAACTACGTTGACGCATCCACTCAATACAGAACCGTACAGTTGCATCACTCGAGCCGGTGCAACTAATACCTCTTGACATTTTCCTGACCTTGCTCTAAAGTTGCGTCCAGGACAACGTTTATCGTATTTACTTGGATGCGCTCGGGCGAAGAGGCGTCGAAAAGCTCGTCCCTGACGCGCCAAACTCGTGTGTCCCGTGAGGGACTTGCTTTCTTACGATTTCTCGTGCTAAAGTACGCCCCAAGTTACAATTCAAAGGAGGCATGAACAATGGCGAAGGCGAAAACCGTGTCTAAGGCTGACCTCGTGGACAAAGTCTCGGACGAGACAGGCATGAAGAAAAAAGATGTCAAGTCCGTCATGGACGCCATGATCGAGCAGATCGGCAACCACTTAGACCAAGAGTACAAGGTGCAACTCACAGGTTTTGGCACCTTCGAGGTGCGCGAGCGCCGCGCCCGCACGGGCGTCAAACCCGGTACGACCGACAAAATTGACATCCCGGCGAGCAAATATCCGGCGTTTAAGCCCGGCAAATCGCTCAAGGAGTCTGTTAAGTAGGGAGTAATGAGTCAAGAGCAACGAGCAATGAGTGAAACCCTTTAGGCTCATTGCTTTAGGCTCATTGCTCATTGCTTCTAGCTTCTATAACTGCAACGCTGACGGCAGAAAAACTTGATTCTTCTTTGTATCCTCGAGCTTATTGGGGGATACTTATGTCTTACACTATCAGCCACACAACCGTTTTAGGCACCGTCGGGCTCAGTTTTCCGGCGACGAGCACCGAAGTGTTTCTTTTGCTCGTCGCGATTGCAGTGTGGGCAGCGATCGTTATCTTCGTTGCCAACCAGACCTCGAAGCGCGACGCGCTGACTCGTCCGCAGAAAATTATGTGGGGACTAGGCGCGGTCGTCTTCCCGCTTATCGCCATCATTTTGTACTTCGTGATGAAACCGGGGCGAAACGAGGGGGGTCACGCTCGCTAAACTGATAGCAGCATGAGCCTCTTAGATGTCATTGGTCCGGTGATGGTGGGTCCCTCGAGTAGCCACACCGCTGGTGCGTGCCGCCTCGCCTTACTCGCGCGGCACACGCTCATCCGCGAACCCGAGGAGGCGACGCTCACGCTACACGGCTCGTTTGCGAAAACCGCCAAGGGACACGGCACAGACCTCGCGCTAGCGGCGGGGCTGATGGGCTGCTATCCTGATGACGCGCGCATTCAAAACGCTTTAGAACTTGCCCAGGCGCAGGGCTTAGAGATTACCTTCGCGACTAAAGACTTAGGCGACGTCCATCCGAACACCGTCGGCATTCGACTTTCAAATTCTAGCGAAGAGGTCGAGGTGGTGGGCTCGAGCTTGGGCGGCGGTCTGGTACGCGTTTTTAAGGTCAACGGCTTCGGCGTCAACGTTTCGGGCGCACATCACACCCTCCTCTTAGAGCACGAGGACAAACCGGGCGTGATCGCGCGCGTGGCGCGGGTTATCGCCGACGACGAGGTCAACATCGCTACGCTGCACTGCGCGCGGCGCAAGCGCGGCGGCTTCGCCATGATGTCCGTTGAGGTGGACCGGCAGCTCTCTCAATACGTGCTGGACTACCTGACGCACGTGCCCTATATCCACTGGCTGCGCTTTTTGCCCGAAGTGATGCGAGGTCAAGCGTGAACTTAACCGAACTTTCCGAAGTTGAGGGTCTAGCCTCTGACGCGGTTCTCGCGGACTCGTTTGAGAATGACGACGCAGCTAAGGAGGAATTTTTAGGGGCGTTACGGTCTCGAGTTAAAGAGATGCGCGACTCAGTGCGAAGAGGTCTGGCTTCAGACAAGAAGAGCCGCACCGGGATGGTCGGCTGGAACGCGAAGACGCTCTTTGAAGAGGACGATAAGCTTAATGCACCGCTCTTGAAGCGCGTACAAGCCTACGCGATGGCGGTGAACGAAGAAAACGCCCGCATGGGACGCATCGTCGCTGCGCCCACAGCGGGCAGCGCGGGCACCTTGCCCGGCGCGCTCTTAGGCGTGGCGGACCATCTGGGCTTAGAGGACGAAAGGCTCGTGCGCCCCGTCGCGCTCGCGGCGGGCGTCGGCGAGATCATCTCGCAACAGATGTTCATCGCCGGTTCGACGGGCGGTTGTCAGGCGGAGATAGGCTCCTCAGCAGCGATGGCGGCGGCGGCGGTCTGTGAGCTTTTGGGCGGCAACGCGCGTAGAAGCGTCCACGCGGCTACGATGGCGTTGATGAACACGATTGGTTTAGTCTGTGACCCGGTGGGCGGCTACGTTGAGGTGCCTTGTGTGAGCCGCAACGCCTTCTTCAGCGTTCACGCGGTCTCGTCGGCGCAGCTCGCGCTGGCAGGTTTGGAGTCTTTCATCCCGCCCGACGAGGTCGTCTCAGCGATGGCGTCTGTCGGGCGCAGCTTGCCGCCGGAACTGCGCGAGACGGGCGAAGGCGGCGTTGCGGACACGCCGACAGGTCGCACCATCGCGCTTAAAATGTCGCAAGGGTAAACCGCCTTGGCGCAACTGAATACAAATTTGCACCTGCTTTAACGCTATGGTGGTGTAAGGGTAGATGTAGGGTAGTTGCGGGGTAACTGTTCAATAGCTATTTGATAGCTTTGCGGGTCAAGCTCGGGCCTCTTCACTATCCAGCGATAACTCCTTTATGAACAACCATGACGGGTTGCGCGTTATACTTGTATTTAGATTCACCCTTAGACGTTGCACAAGGCGGCGTCGCTGCGCAACATCACCAGAGGAGGTTCAAGCGTGACCCACGAATTTACAACAGGTCGGCAGCCGCGCGTGGTCGTCGTTGGCGCAGGGTTCGGCGGGCTCTACGCCGCCAAAGCGCTCAAGAGAGCGCCCGTCGAAGTTTTGATGATCGACCAGAACAATTACCACACCTTTCAACCGCTCATCTATCAGGTCGCCACTGCAGGCTTAGAGCCCGACGAGGTCGCGCATACGGTGCGCGCCATCTTCCGCCACCAAAAGAACTTCCGCTTTCGCCAAGGCACAGTCGACGGCGTGGACTGGGACAAGAAAGAGGTCAGCCTAGCCGACGATGAGAACATAGCCTTCGATTACCTCATCGTGGCGACGGGCGCGGTTTACAACGACTTCGGCATCCCCGGCGTGAAAAAGCACGGCTTTATGCTCAAGAGCTTGACCGAGGCGGTCAACATCCGCTCACACGTGCTGCGCCAGTTCGAGCGCGCCAACGCGGACCCGAGCCTGATCGACGAGGGCATTCTTAACTTCGTGCTGGTCGGCGGCGGTCCGACCGGCGTGGAGATGGCGGGCGCTCTCTCGGAGCTGTTCGACCGCGTGTTGCCCAAGGATTTTCCTGACCTCGATACGACAAGAGCCCGCATCGTCCTGGTCGAGATGTTGGACAATTTACTCGCGCCCTTCGAAGAGGAATCGCAGAAATATACGGAGCGTGTGCTGCGGCGGCGCGGTGTGGATATTCGTTTGGGGACTGCTGTCTCCGAAGTGCGCGAAGACGAGGTCGAACTCGACAGCGGCGAGGTCATCCCGACGCAGACGCTTCTGTGGGCGGCGGGCATCCGCGCGAGCCCGGTGGTCGAAGCGATGGACGTAGAACTCGAGCGCGGCTACCGCGTCAAGGTCGAGAAAGACTTGAGCGTCCCGGGTCATTCTTACGCTTTTGTTGTCGGCGACTCCGCCGGCAGCAAAGACGAAGAGGGAAACATGCACCCGCAGGTCGCGCAGGTCGCGATTCAGGGCGGTAAGCACGCCGCGAAGCAGGTTCAGCGGCACCTCGAAGCGCGAGAGACCGAAGCGTTCAACTACTTTGACAAAGGCATCATGGCGATTATCGGACGCAACGCGGGCATCGCCGAGCTTTCCGAGGAGTTCGGCGGCTTCAACTTCCGGGGTTTCATGGGCTGGCTCTCCTGGCTACTCTTGCACCTCGTCTACTTGCCCGGCTATCAAAACCGCGTCAACGCCTTTATGAACTGGGCGTACGGCTACCTCACCTTCGACCGCCACGCGCGGCTCATCACCGACATGCAGCCCTCCCCCGCCGAAATTGCCGACCGCACCGAGAAGCTCGTCTCAGATACGCACATGGCGCAGCGTAGGGCGAAAGAGGCGGAACTCTCGAGCTGACGTTACAGAAGGAAGAGGAGGGCGAAACCCTCCTCTTCCTGCAAGACATTGTCTGCGCGTGGCACTTCACGCGGCAAAACCCTCTAGCTCGACGCTAGAATGAAGTTTATCGGAACCGCTTGCTCTACTCCGCTTCTCGCCTTGACGCGCACACTCTCGCCATAGACACCGGGCTCCGCACCCTCTGGTACGTCGATTTTGAACGTGAGGTCGAGCCAGTAGTAGTAGCTCACCGAACGGCTACCCACCTCCGCAACCTCTTTAATGAGTTTGGCCGAGCTGAGCATAACCTCCCAGTCTTCTGGCATGGAGGTATTTGCAACGCTGAAGCGGTTGGTGATATTCGCCGAGGTTTTTTTACCCTTTCTAGGATTTTTCACAACCGCTGTGGCGAAGTCGTCGGGGTCAAGTCCGAACGCTTGCGGCACGACCTGGTAAGAAGCGTAGTAGCCGCCCGCGTCGGAAATCATGATGGGTCCTTCTCTTACATCGAATGCGCTCGAGGCGCTGCTCCCTTTCGTCCCCGGCGTACACGCGGCTAGAGCAAAGAGCAAAATTAGGGCTAAAAACGATCTGAACATTTAATCCTCCTGTATAGAGAGTATTTTCTGGTCATTAAGCGCTCTCGTAGGAGTAACGACTAACCCAAACTTCAAAAGCTAACGCCCGTGTAGTACAGGTTTAGCCGACTCCGAAACGCCATACGTGAGCGTAGCAACAAGGTCTATAGAACTGCAGCGAAGCCTTTCACTTAGGTCCTTCGCTACTCGTGGTGCGGTAGTGACGAGCGGAAATGCCGAATAGAGGTGCGACGCAATTTGCGCCGGTCGCTCGAGCCGTATACTAAGCGGGGAGGTACGGCTAGGCGCACGGGCATCTAGCCTCAACATTATGAAGTCGAACGTAGTACTTACGTGGAGGGAGCGGTGAGCGCAGGCAGCAGCGAGCCGCTCGCCGAACACGAGCGCTTTATGGCGCAGGCCTTAGAACTCGCCGAAAAGGGGCGCGGGCGCACCTCGCCCAACCCGCTCGTCGGCTGTGTCATCGTCAAAGACGGTGAGGTCATCGGCAGGGGGTGGCACGAACGCGCGGGCGAGCCTCACGCTGAGGTGAACGCGCTTAGGGACGCCGAAAATGCGCAGGAGAGCGTGGAAGGGGCGACAGTTTACGTGACGCTCGAGCCCTGTAGCCATCACGGACGCACCCCGCCTTGCACCGACGCGCTCATCCGCGCGGGCGTGCGCCGCGTCGTCATCGGTGCGGAGGACCCCAATCCGAAAGTGAACGGCGTCGAAGCGCTACAAAACGCGGGTATCGAGGTCGTCACCGGCGTGCTTCAGGATCAGGCTGAACGGCAAAACGAGGTTTTCCTTACGGTGCAGCGTCACCAGCGCCCTTTCGTGCTCTACAAAACCGCGATGACGCTGGACGGGAAGATCGCTACACGCACCGGACAGTCGCGCTGGATTACGGGCAAAGCGGCGCGGGACTTGGTGCAGGTGTGGCGCAATGAGCTAGACGCGGTGGCGGTCGGCATCAACACCGTCTTGCTCGACGATCCGCTCCTAACCTCGCGCCTCGAGCGCGGGCAAACCCCTATTAAAGTGGTCTTCGATTCGGTCGCGCGTACGCCCGTGGACGCCAAGCTTTTTGGCCGAGACCCGCAAGGGCAAGACGCGAAAGTCATCCTCTTCGTGACGGAGAAAGCGCCGGAGGCGAGGGTCGCAGCTTTGGAGGAGAAGGGCGCACAGGTTTTCAGCCTTCCCGAGACGCGCGGGCGCGCCGACCTCCGCGCCGCTCTGGAGAAACTCTACGAGCTAGAAGTCACGAGTTTGCTGCTCGAGGGCGGCGGCACCCTCGCCTGGTCCTTTTTCGAAAAGCGCGCTGTCGACAAGATCGCCACCTTCATCGGTCCTAAGCTTCTAGGTGGAGGCGGCGCGAGTCCCCTGAGCGGACTCGGCGTGACCGAGATGGACGAAGCGATCGAGCTGAGCGACCTCGCGACGGACTTCATCGAGCGGGACCTGCTGATCACCGGGCGCGTCACCTATCCGCAAGTAGCCGCGCGAGCCGAGCCGCAGCCGCCGGAGCAAGAGGTGAGCTAGATGTCTTGTCGGGATCGGATAGACAGCCACCCACACAACTTGCGAAGCAAAAACGGAAAAAAACCTTTTCGCGTGAATGTTAGAATACTTTCACAACCCTAAGGGATTCGCGTACGGTAAGCTGTAGGAGGCGCTATGAAGATTACTTTTTTAGGACAGTCCGGCTTTCACATCGAGATAAACGGTCACAGCATCTTGATCGACCCCTTCATGTCGGGCAACGAGCTTGCAGTAAATAGCCCGGACGAGTTTTCGCCCTCGCACATCCTGCTGACCCACGCGCACGGCGATCACTACGGCGACACCGAAGACATCGCCAAAAGGAGCGGGGCGACGGTCGTCTCGAGCTTCGAGATCGCTAACTACGTGGGTGAAAAGGACATTCAGGCGCACCCGATGAACCCCGGCGGCAGCCGCACCTTCGACTTCGGCAAGGTGACCTTCACCCCGGCGTGGCACTCGAGTTCCTTTCCTGACGGCACCTACGGGGGAATGCCGATGGGCATCATCTTGGAGATCGAAGGCAAGCGCATCTATCACGCGGGCGACACGGCGCTCTTTAGCGACATGAAGCTCATCACCAGAGGCGGCATCGACCTCGCCATCTTGCCGATTGGCGACAACTTCACGATGGGACCGGACGACGCGCTAGAAGCGGTTAAGATGACTCAGCCCAAAGAGGTCATCCCCGTTCACTACAACACCTTCGAGGTCATCCAGCAAGACGCGGGAGCGTTCAAGTCATCTGTCGAGAGCCAGACGAACAGCAGGTGCACCGTTTTATCCCCTGGAGAGAGCACCGAGCTTTAAGGACCCCTTTTTATGGAACCCACTTACACTCCCCCCGATTACCAAGTATCTCGGCTCTTAGGCTCCGGGCAGACTTCTCACGTCTATAGGGCCGAGCACGAGGATTTGGGGGAGGTGGCGCTCAAGCTGCCGAGACCGGAGTTGCACAAGCAACCCGTCTTGCGGCGCATGTTCGAGAACGAGGTGCAGTTCACCTTGAAGCTTAAACACTCGAGCATCGTAAGGGCGTTGGACGGGCACCCCACGGGCGCTCACGCATTTTTGGCGCTCGAGCTGTGCCCCGGCGGAACCTTAGACCAGCGGCTCTTAGAGCGCGGGCAGCTTCCTTTGGACCTCGCTTACAAGCTCATTTTAGATGTGGCGCGGGGGTTAGAACACGCCCACACCCGCCAAATCCTCCACCGCGACGTGAAACCCGCCAACGTCTTTTTGATCCGCGAGGACAAGGCGAAACTGGGCGACTTCGGCACGGGGCTCTACCTCACCGAAAAGTCCAACGAGCGCGTCGGCACCGCCTTTTATATGGCTCCCGAAATTTTCCAAGGTCATAACGCCACGGTTCAAAGTGACGTGTACAGTCTGGGTATTCTCGCCTATGAAGTCCTCGCGGGCGAGCGTCCTTTCACGGGCAGCACGCAGCAAGATTTGATGATGGCGCACCTCTCAGGGCTACCCAAAAATTTGCGCCACCACCGACCCGAGCTGAGCGCCACGGTCAACAGCGTCGTTAAAACGGCGATGTCGCGCGACCAGGCGAAGCGCTTTAAGACCGTGCGCGACTTTATCAGTGTGTTTAGTCGAGCGGCCGGGCTCAGCGCCGAGACGGTGCAGATGCCGCCGCAAATCGGGCGGGCGAGCCGCGTGAAACAGACACAGAGCGACGCCGCGCCCGCAGCCCCCAAAGATATAGCCGATGAGAAGTCGGGGCTGTTTGGCTGGTTTAAGCGCAAGAAGTAGCCCGCCACGTCCTATTTAGACCATCTCGAAGTAATTCCTACGAGAATTACCCGGGAACCGCGTGAATAGAAAAGAAGAGACGGATAGAACGTATAGACGTTTCCCCGAAGCTTCTCTCAGTGATAGAGAATGAAGCGGAATCCGTATGAGACCCTATCCGACGCTCTGAAATGCTGAGTGGAATACTCGACTTTACCCCTCTAGGCGTGTATACTAAAACTCGGAATGAGTCCTAAAAAGCTCACCCTCGCCTCACTCGGTTGAGGCTAGGGGAGCCCCATTTTCTCTCTTTACAAGCCATTCACAAGTAAGAGGTGTCCATGAGTAATCAGCTAGAAATCCGCAACCTGCACGCCGAAATCAACGGCGAGCCTATTTTACGCGGTATAGATTTAGTCGTACCAACGGGTGAAGTCCACGCGCTGATGGGCCCCAACGGCTCAGGCAAATCCACGCTCGCCAAGGTCATCGCAGGTGACCCCGCCTACGAAGTCACGGAAGGTGAAATCTTAGTAGACGGCGAAAACGTCATGGAGATGGAGCCCGACGAAAGGGCGCGCGCCGGTCTCTACTTGGCGTTTCAGTATCCCGTCGAAGTCCCTGGCGTCTCGATCGCCAACTTCTTGCGCTTAGCCGTGAACGCCCGCCGCGAGGACGACGACGAAATCGGCGTGATGGAGTTCTACAACAAGCTCCAGAGTGCGGTTAAAGCGCTTAACTGGGACGACTCCATCATCGAGCGCAATTTGCACGAGGGCTTCTCGGGCGGCGAGAAGAAGCGCAGTGAGGTCTTGCAGCTTTTAGTTTTAGAGCCCAAGTACGCCATCCTCGACGAGACCGATTCGGGTCTGGATGTGGACGCGCTTAAAACCGTCTCGCAGGGCGTGAACGCCGCGAGAGGTGAGAATTTCGGGGCGCTCGTCATCACGCACTATCAGCGCCTGCTCAACTACATCATCCCGGACAAAGTCCACGTGATGTATAAGGGCAAAGTCATCAAAGAGGGTCCGAAGGAGTTGGCGATGGAGCTTGACCAGAAGGGCTATGACTGGTTGCGCGAAGAGGTGGCGGTGTAGGTTCAATAGACAAAATTCAGTAGTCAGTAGTAATGCTGAATTCTGTCTACTGACTGCTCAGTCCTTAGATTCAATCAACTATCATGCTTATCCAGACTAGGAAAGGAACACTTCATGTCTGACGCAACCAACCTGCAAGGGATGCAGCACGAAAAGCAGTACCAGTTCAGCCTACCCGAAGAGTACTTCTTCCGCTCGGAAAAGGGCTTGACGCGCCGCGTCATCGAGCAGATTTCGTATCACAAAAACGAGCCGGAGTGGATGCTCGCGTTTCGCCTCAAGGCGCTCGAGATCGCCGAGAAGAAAGGTCGCCCCAAGTGGGGACCGGACCTTAACAGCCTCAACTTCGACGACATCTACTTCTACATCCGCCCGCAGGACAAGAAGGGCACCAACTCCTGGGACGACGTGCCCGAAGAGGTCCGCGAGACCTACCGCCGTTTGGGAATCCCCGAGGCGGAGCAGAAGGCCTTGGCGGGCGTCGGCGCGCAGTACGAGTCGGAGATGGTCTACCACTCGCTCAAAGAGGAGTGGGAGAAGCAGGGCGTCATCTTCATGGATACCGATACGGGTCTCCAAGAGCACCCCGAGCTGTTCCGCGAGTACTTCGCGACCGTCGTACCACCCGAGGACAACTACTTCGCGGCGGTGAACTCGGCGGCGTGGTCGGGTGGCTCGTTCGTCTACGTGCCGGCTGGCGTCGAAATCGAAGTACCGCTGCAAGCCTACTTCCTTATCAACGCGCAGAGCATGGGGCAGTTCGAGCGGACGCTCATCATCGGCGAAGAGGGCTCGAAGTTTCACTACATCGAGGGCTGCACCGCGCCGACCTATAACTCGGACTCGTTCCACAGCGGCGTCATCGAGATCATCTGTAACGACAACTCGGACGTGCGCTACTCGACGATTCAGAACTGGTCACACAACGTCTACAACCTCGTCACGCAGCGTGCCCTAGTTTACAAGGACGCTTCGATGGGCTGGTTGGACGGCAACTTAGGCTCGAAAGTCACGATGAAGTACCCGTCTTGCTACCTCTTAGACGAGGGCGCACGGGGCGAAGTCTTGTCCATCGCCTTTGCGGGCGAAGGGCAGCATCAGGACGCAGGCGCGAAGATGGTCCACGCTGCGCCGCATACCTCTTCCTCGGTGGTGTCGAAGTCCATCTCGAAAGACGGCGGGCGCTCCTCGTACCGCGGTCTGGTGGACATCCATGAAGGCGCGAGAAACGCACGCTCCAACGTCGAGTGTGACGCGCTCCTCCTGGATGACAGCGCCAAGACCGACACCTATCCGTACATCCAAATTAACGAAAAGACCGCGCACGTCGGTCACGAGGCGACGGTTTCGAAGCTCAACGACGAGCAGATTTTCTACCTGCAGTCGCGCGGTTTAGAAGAAGCTGAAGCCGCCGCGCTGATCGTGCGTGGATTTTTAGAGCCTGTGGCGAAAGAGTTGCCGCTCGAGTACGCCGTCGAGTTAAACCGCTTGATCGAACTCGAGATGGAAGGGAGCGTGGGGTAAAAGCAGGTAAAAGGACTGAGGACTGAGAGAAAAGTCTTTGACCTCAGTCCTCAGTCCTTTTCTCTTGCGAAGCATTATGGCAGACTTAGTCGCAAACCCCACCCTATCCGCCGATACCGTCGAAGCTTTAATCCAAAAGCATAGTGAACCCGCCTGGCTTGCCGAAGAGCGCCGCGCGGCGTTTCGCACCTATGAGGCGACGCCCTTTCCTACCCGCCGCGATGAGGTGTGGCGCTACACGCAGCTCGAGCGGTTTTCGTTAGAGGGGCTCGAGCCCGTTGGCGCACCCAAAGACCGCAACGTCTCCGAGCGCATCCAGATGAGGATTGAAGACTCGGACGCAGAGGGCATCTTGGTCCATAAGGGCAACGAAATCGTCTACCGCAACAGCAAGATCAGCGAAGCGGGCGTCATTTTTACGGACCTCCGCACCGCGCTGCGCGAGCACGAAGACCTCGTCAAAGCGCACCTCTTCAGCGTCATCAACGCGCAGCAGACGAAATACACGGCGCTCAACTCAGCCTTTTGGGAGAACGGCACGTTCGTGTATGTCCCTCGTAACGTCGAGGTGAGCTTGCCGCTAGGCGCGTTCAACTCAGCCGACGCGGGCGGCATCACCGCGCCGCGCACGCTGATCATCTTGGAGGCGAACGCCAAAGCCACCTTTATCGACGAGTACACTTCGGAGGAGTTCGGCGAGCGGCTGTTCGTCTCGGGCGGCGCGGAGATCGTCTTAGGCGACGGCGCGAAGCTCCGCTACGTGAGCTTGCAAAACTGGAGCCGCAGCGTCGTTCACCTGAACAAGATTCGCGCCAAAGTTGGACGCAACAGCCGCTTAGAATCGCTGACCGTCTCGCTCGGCGCGGACGCGGCGCGCGCTGAAGTCGAGTCCGTCTTGTCCGGTCCAGGCTCCGAGTCCGAGATGCTAGGGCTCTACTTTGCGGATAAGGGTCAGCACTACAACCAGTACACCTTGCAGCACCACGCCTCGGACCATGCGTTTAGTGACCTCTTATTTAAGGGCGCACTGCGCGATTCCTCAGAGGCGGTCTACTCTGGCAATATTGTAGTGGACGAAAACGCGCAGAAGACCGACGCCTACCAGACGAACCGCAACTTGCTCCTAGATGAAGAGAGCGAAGCGGTCTCGATCCCGCAGCTAGAAATCGCCGCGAATGACGTGCGCTGTTCGCACGGCTCGACGGTCTCCCCTGTTCCCGAAGACCAGCGCTTTTACCTTATGAGTCGCGGTCTCAAGCCCGAGGTCGCCGAGCACGTGCTCGTTACAGGCTTCTTGCATGAGGTCACGAGCCGCGTGACGCTGCCCAAGGTAGCGGAATACGTGGAGCGGGTTGTGCAGGCGAAGTTGGGAGTTCCAGGGGTCGAAGAAAAACTTTGAGATGTTGGATTCAGTTGTAACGAGGTGAAAGGACTGAGGACTGAGGTGAAAGTAGAAACGCTCAGTCCTTTTCTCTTTTAACCCGAAAGGATTTTATGACCACAGCCAGCTTAGAGGTCGGCAGCGTCGCCGACTTCCCCGACAACTCCATGCACCCTTTCCAAATAGGGGGTAAGCCTGTCTTGCTCGTCCACCAAAAGGGTGAATTTTACGCCTTAGAGGACCGCTGTACGCACGATAACGGCATCTTACATGACGGTGAACTTCTGGAGGGCGCGGTGAAGTGCGAGCGGCACGGCGCGAAGTTCAACCTTAAAAATGGACGCCCGACGATGCCCGCTGTGAAAAAGGTACGGCTTTATCAAACGAGGGTTGAAGACAGCAAAGTCTTCATTGATTATCAGGAGAACTGAACGCGACACGTCGTTTTCAACCTACTGTTGGGTCGCAACTCAGCGTTCATCCGCTGTGAGCTATTTCACTCATCTCTTCCAAGGCTACCCGCATCAAAGCGACACCGTCATTCCTTTGTAGGGTAGCTTAGTGTTGCGCCAGTGCACGGTTGTTAGGTTTGACAGGGATATAGTCCACTGTTTCAACGATTTCTAAAGCGGTGGCAAATCTGAGTACGCTGGTCTACATAATCCCTCTGCAGGGCATGACTCTCACCATCTCTTCATCACATGTTTGAGTAACTGTGTAAGACTACCGTGCGAGTTTGCACTTCATGCAGACGCCTTGAAAGGGGGTTGATGAGCCTCAGCAAGCTCAAACAGACGTATTTCAACCTAAGTTCAACGAGAGAGGATGATATGAAGAAACTGTTACTAACCATGCTTATCATGGCCTTTGCGAGCGGGTCGTACGCTCAAACGACGGGCGGCTCCACGCCCTTCCCGGACGTTCCCGCGGGCTCTTACGCTGAGGACGCCGTAGCGCGCCTTTCGG
This sequence comes from Trueperaceae bacterium, assembly GCA_965213925.1. Taxonomy (GTDB): domain Bacteria; phylum Deinococcota; class Deinococci; order Deinococcales; family Trueperaceae; genus CBDBZX01. Next base: position 765,417 of record OZ243927.1, on the reverse strand, counting down.
ACCTAGGCATCATTCTAGGTTTCCCTGACGGCACCTTCGGCGGTAATGAGAGCTTCACACGCTACCAAGCCGCGCTCGTCATCAGCCGCGTGCTCGACTACATCGACGAGAACTACGCGCAAGCGGGAGCGGGCAGCGAAGAGGACATCGCTTCACTGCGCAACGCCGTACAAGAAGTCTCGTCCGACCTCGATTCGCTCAGCAGCCGCGTCTCTTCGCTCGAAGAGAGCGTGCAAGCGGGAGGTAGCGAAGAGCTTCAGCAGCAAGTCGACCAGCTGAGCGCAGAATTAGAATCGCTCCGCGCCCAGATCGACTCCGGTGCGCTCCAAGGTCCGGAAGGTCCGCAGGGTCCGGAAGGTCCGCAGGGTCCGGAAGGTCCGCAGGGTCCTCCAGGTGAACCTGGTACGGCCGAAGTCACCCCTCAACCCGAAGTCACCGAGGTTCAGCCCGCAGAAGTCGAAGCGCCTAGCGCCGGCGGCGGCGGCGGTCTCTATTTCGGCCTCGGCGGTCTCAATGAGTTGAGCGAAGATTTCGGTGTGCGCGCAGTTCTCGGCATCGACAAAATCTTCGGCGGCATCGGTCTTCGCGCCACAGCGGACTACGCCCGCCAGACGCCGCTCGATGAGGGCACGTTTGCGGCGATAGGTCACCTGACCTACACGCTCGGCGGTCCGAACATCCGCGCGTATGTCGGCGCAGGTGCAGGCTACCAGTTCGAGAACCTCATCTTCGACACCGACACGGCAGATGCGCTTTTCATCAGTGGTCTCTTAGGCGCTGAATATGCGCTCTTCGGTAAAATCGGCATCTTCGTCGAAGGTATGGTCGACTACTACCTCGATGACCCCGAGCTTGACGGAACCGATGACTACGAAGACATCTACCCGACCGTTGCAGCAGGTCTCAACTACCGCTTCTAAGCAAAGCTAACAGAAGATTAGCAGGGGAAGACCCTCGAGCTTAGGCTCGAGGGTCTTCTTTTTATTTTTTTGTGCCGGTTCGTCTAGAGCTTCTGCAACTCCGCCAAAATATCGTCTGCGTGAAGCGTAAAGTCCCCCGGCGTCTCCTCGACGTGCTTAAAGCGCAGCCCGCCCTCTTTGTCGATGATAAAAACCGCTCTCTTGCTAATGCCGCGCTCGGGCATATAAACGTTGTACGCTTTTGCTGCGTCGCCCGTCATATCTGCCAGCAGCGGAATCTCGATGTTGAACTCCTTAGACCACGCCTTGTGCGTATAGACGCTGTCACGGTTCACGCCGACAACCTCCGCGTCCATCTCCGCGAAGTCGTCCTTGCGCCCCGAATATTCGGGGAGTTGCATACTGCACGTCGGTGAGAAATCGAGCGGGTAGAAGACCAGCACGACGTTCTTTTCTCCCCGGTAGTCCTCCAAACTGACCTCTTTGTCCAAGGTGGACTTCAGCGTGAAGTCCGGCGCTTTTTCTCCAACCGTTACACTCATGGGTAAACCTCCTAGCTGAGTTTACGACGGTGGATGAAGGAGAACGGTTGCCCTTGCTTGAATATGCCCCGGCGCGAGTCCTTCGCTCGTCTTGAAACCAACGCCGACATCTCGCGGGTTTACACCCAAGAGGTCCGCAACGTTCTGTTGAATCCGCTCCCGATAAGCGCCGAGCTTGGGTTTGTCGAGGGTGACGACAACGGCAACGTTGCCTATCGCAAGAGGTCCACGTTCTCGCAAAAGGTCTAGCACACGCCGCACGATACTAGTGCTATCTAAATCCTTAAACTCGGGGTTGGATGGGGGAAAGTAGAGACCGATGTCGCCTAGGGAGAGGCTCGAGAGTAGCGCGTCCGCCAGCGCGTGTAAAAGTACGTCCCCATCACTATGCGCCACCGCACCGCGTTCGCTTTCAATCTCCACCCCGCCAACCACAAGAGGACGCCCTGCGGCTAACCTGTGCGCGTCTTCGCCAAAACCGATACGAAAATTCATAGGTCTATTTTACGGCATGACCGAACGTTCACCGTGAAGCGACAGCCCCCGTACGAACGTGCCACAATTCTCTCTATGTCTCCCGCGCTCGGTATCCTCACGCTCGTTTTTATCACCTTGGTTTGGGGAACGACGTTCGTCGTCGTTAAAGACGCCTTGGAGACCCTCTCCCCTGCGCTGTTACTCGCGCTGCGTTTCAGCGCGGCGGGGCTGCTCTTTAGCTGGGTGAGACCGCCGCGTCAAACGCTCGTACCGGGTCTAATCTTAGGGCTACTCACCTTCGCGGGCTTCGCGACGCAGACGCTCGGGCTGGTGAGCACGACAGCTTCGAAAGCCGCCTTTATCACTGGGCTGAGCGTCGTGCTTACCCCTATAGTCAGCGCGGCGTGGTTCGGCAACCGCGTACCGCCGAAAGCTTTTCTCGCTGCCTGCGTTGCGCTCGCAGGTCTAGGTTTAATGACGTTGACAGGACCGGTAGGCGTCACCACGGGAGATATCTGGGTACTCGGCACGGCGCTGGCGTACGCACTCTATATTGTCTATTTGGGAGAGGTCGCAGCGCAGCACAGCGTGTGGGCGCTCAGCGCGGTGCAGCTCTGGCTCATGGCGGCGCTCGCGTGGGTCTGGGCGCTGCCGCAAATCGGTACGCTCGCTTCGGTCCCACTAGGGACGTATAGCGCGATTCTCTATCTCGCCGTCGTTGCCACAGCACTCATCTCGGTGTTGCAGGTGTCGGCGCAGCGGGTCGTGCCTGCCTATCTCGCCGCGCTCATCTTCGTTTTAGAGCCTGTTTTCGCGGCGATTTTTGCCTACTTCGTGCGCGGTGAGACGCTCGGGCTATTAGGTTGGTTGGGCGGCGCGCTCATCGTCGTTGCGATGCTGATAAGCGAGGTGCGGTGGAAGTCGGCTCAACCTCAGGCTGGTCAAAAAGAAGGTCAGAGGATCGCTTGACCATCCTCTGACCTATACGCTTTGTTTGGAGTGCAGAACTTACGGGGGGCTTGAGCAACACCGCGGTAGCGGTTCTGAGTCGAGCGCTGCTACGCGCTCCCTCTGCTATCTCTACATACTGAACAGGGGAGTGAACAAGGGGTTGAAACCCCTTGCTTTGGCGTCCGCGCCGTTCCAGATAAAGACACCACCAACCTACGTACCCTTCTGCATAAGCTTCTCAACCGCTTCCTTGTTCTCTAAGGTGCTAATATCCCCACTCGTCGCCTCGCCTGCGGCGATATCGCGCAGCAAGCGGCGCATGATCTTACCCGAGCGGGTTTTGGGCAGCTCTTCAGCGAAGCGGACCTCTTGCGGTTTGGCAATCGCGCCGATCTCGTTCACGACTTGTTTACGCAGTTCGTCGCTCAGCTCGTCGGAGCCTTCGCGGTTGCCCTCTAACATCACGAACGCCACGATCGCTTGCCCCTTGTCCTCGTCCGGGCGTCCGACGACAGCCGCCTCCGCCACCGCTTCGTGCGCGACGAGCGCCGACTCGACTTCCATCGTGCCCAAGCGGTGCCCTGAAACGTTCACCACGTCGTCCACGCGCCCCATAATCCAGAAGTAGCCGTCTTTGTCGGTGCGCGCGCCGTCCCCTGCGAAGTAAACGTGTGGAATCTCCGTCCAGTATTCGGCGCGGTAGCGGTCGTCGTCGCCGTAAACCGTGCGGAGCATGGAGGGCCACGGGCGCTTCACGACGAGATAGCCGCCTTGGTCAGCGGGTTGCTCGTTTCCTTCGATGTCTAAAATGGCGGACTCGATGCCGAAGAAGGGCTTACCAGCCGCGCCGGGCTTAGCGTCGTGCGCGCCCGGCAGCGTCGTGATCATGATACCGCCCGTCTCGGTCTGCCACCAGGTGTCCACGATGGGGCAGCGGTCGCCGCCGATAACCTCGCGGTACCAGGTGTAGGCGTCGGGGTTAATGGGCTCGCCTACCGTCCCTAAAAGGCGCAGTGAGGAAAGATCGTGCTTGTCAGGGTGCTCTCTGCCCGCCTTGACAAAGGCGCGAATCGCGGTCGGCGCGGTGTAGAAAACCGTCGCTTTATACTTCTCCACCATCTCCCACATGCGGTCGGGCTTAGGGTAGGTCGGCGCACCTTCGTAGATGATTTGCGTGACGCCGTTCAGCATCGGACCGTAGACGATATACGAGTGCCCGGTAATCCAGCCTACGTCGGCGGTGCACCAGAAGACGTCGTCTTCTTTGAGGTCGAAGACGTATTTGCTCGTCAGATAGGTGTAGGTCTGGTAGCCGCCGGTGGTATGCAAGACGCCTTTGGGCGTGCCCGTCGAGCCGGAGGTGTAGAGGATGAACAAGGGGTCTTCGGCGTCCATCTCTTCGGCGGGGCACTCGTCGGAGGCACCTTCGATGACCTCGTGATACCAGACGTCGCGCCCGTCTTGCATGGTGACCTCATTGCCCGTGCGCTTCACGACGATGACGGTTTCGATCGTCGAGGTGTCTTGCAGGGCTTCGTCAGCGTTGTCCTTGACGGGCAAGGCGTCGCCCTTACGGTTGTTGCCGTCGGCGGTGATGAGCACTTTCGCACTGGCGTCGTTGATGCGGCTCGCGAGTGCGCCCGCGCTAAAGCCCGCAAAGACCACCGAATGCACCGCGCCGATGCGGGCGCACGCGAGCATCGCCACCGCCGCTTCGGGGATCATCGGCATGTAGATGGCGACTTTGTCGCCCTTGGAGACACCTCTATCTTTAAGGACGTTGGCGAACTTCGAGACCTCTCCCAGCAGCTCGCTGTAGGTCAGCTTGCGTTCGTCGCCCGGCTCACCTTCCCAGAGGATGGCGTTCTTATCGCCCCTTCCCTGTTCGACTTGATAGTCCAGACAGTTGTAGGCGATGTTCGTCTTGCCGCCTACGAACCACTTGACGAAGGGCTCGTTCCACTCCATGACCGTGTCCCAGGTTTTGAACCAGTGAAGTTCGTTGGCAACGTCGCTCCAGAAAGTATCGGGGTCGTCCAGAGACTGGCGGTACAGGCGCTCGTACTCGCCCTTATCGCTGATCTTCGCCTCCTTCTGAAAACCCTCGGGCGGGCTAAAGGTGCGCTGCTCCTGTAAGTTGGACTCGATGTTATCGGACATAATTTGCCTCCAAAACATGAAACTTTATATTGACGATGTAAAAGCTAGCATAACGTGGCACATCCAAACAAGGTGTCTGAGTACTCTTCGGTGCTTAGGCGTCCTTGACGTGCTGCAAAGTGAAGCGATAAGATTACCTCTAAGTTCAGTTTTTATACCTATCTTTGTTCGGTCTATCTGAGGAGAGAAACGTTGTTTGTATCTTTCCTCTCGAGCGGTTGCGAGCAAGAAATGAGGCGGTGAGCGCGTGGGGCAAGATGCACGTTTACAAGAGCAAGTCATTTTTAGACCGTCTAGCGAGGTTAAAGCATGTGCCGCTTTGCAAGAATATGAGGCGGTCTGCTGCTCTACCGAAAGGAAAGAGGCGTTTCGGGAGGTTGAAGGGTTTATGCGGCGCACCTCTCGAGGTGAAGCCTTATTCAGTGGAGCCCGACGCCACGTCGGTCCAACCCTTCTCGAGTCGGCACCTGTTGCGTTAGGCGAAAGTGAGGGCGAGGCGACTCGAGCCGTGGTGCTGCGTGAAGTGGTGCTGCGTAAAGATGTTGAGATTACCCAAAACCTTTTCCGCCATGTTCACCTCGAGCATGGTCCGGTTGCAACGCTAGCGGAGGTGACCTTTGTAGACGGACTCCCTAAAACACGAAGCGGCAGTGCGCCGACTTCTTAAAGCTCGGGTGTTAGGGCAAAACCCTAGCGGCACGTCAACATTAAAAGCGTAAAACGTTAAAAACATACGCAACGCGAAGGTGGTTTCGCACTTAGGAGGTATGGTGAGTACAAAAGGCAAGAAAAAGAGAAAAGAGGGCGTCGTCAGCGTTCAGCGCGGCGGTGGAGACAAGGACGGCAACGAGGCAAGTAAAACGGGCTCGTTCAGCAGCGAAAACAAGGAGATGCTCCAAAACTACTGGAAGCGCAACATCAGCTTGACGCTAAGCCTTTTAGCAGTTTGGTTCGTGGTCGGCTACATCATCTCGATTATTCTCGCGCCCTGGCTCAACAACTTCACCTTTTTAGGTGCGCCTCTGGGCTTCTGGATGGCGCAAAACGGCGCGATTTACGTCTTCGTGCTGCTGATTCTCATTTACGCGCTACGCATGAACAAGCTGGACGAAGAGTTCGGCGTGGAAGAACAGGACGGCAACTGAATGGACCCCATTTTTCTCTGGACGCTCATCTTCGTCGTTGGCACCTTCAGCTTGTATATCGGCATTGCGGTATGGGCGCGGGTTTCGTCGACGGCGGGTTTCTACGTCGCGGGTCAGGGCGTCCCCTCGGTCTTAAACGGCATGGCGGTCGGCGCGGACTGGATGAGCGCGGCGTCCTTCATCTCGATGGCGGGGCTTATCGCCCTCAACGGCTTCGACGGCGCGATCTACCTGCTCGGCTGGACGGGCGGTTACGTCCTCTTGGCGCTCCTTTTAGCGCCCTATTTACGCAAGTTCGGCAAGTACACCGTGCCCGAGTTCGTCGGCGACAGGTACTACTCGCGCACGGCGCGTATCGTCGCGGCGGCGTGCGCCGTGACGGTTTCACTCACCTACGTCGCTGGGCAGATGCGCGGCGTCGGCATCGCCTTTAGCCGCTTTTTGCAGGTGGATATCACTATTGGCATCATCATCGGCATGGTCATCGTCGCGATTTACGCCATTTTAGGCGGCATGAAGGGCATCACTTACACGCAGGTCGCCCAGTACGTCGTGCTGATGATCGCCTACGCGATTCCCGCGATTGCGATTGCGGCGGCGCTCACAGGTAACCCCGTGCCGCAGCTCGCCTTCGGCGAAGTGGCGACGCGGCTCAACGGCATTCAAGAGGAGTTGGGCTTCGGCGTCTACACTTCACCTTTTACCAACATAAGTGGTCTCAACGTCTTTTTGATCGCGATGACGCTCATGTGCGGCACAGCCGGCTTACCTCACGTGATCGTCCGCTTCTACACGGCCAAGTCGGTTAAGGGCGCGCGCTGGACGGGCTTCTGGGCGCTGGTCTGCATCGGGCTTCTCTACACGACCGCGCCCGCAGTAGCGGTGTTCGCCAAAACCAACCTCATCGAGGGCGTCAACGGCGTGCCCATCGCCGAGCTTCCCTCCTGGACGCAGACTTGGGGCGAGTCCGACGCGACGCTTTTCTCCGTCAATGACCTCAACAATGACGGTATTGCCCAATACACCAACGGTGAAGACAACGAAGTCACGATTAGCCCTGACATCTTGGTGCTTGCGAATCCCGAAATTGCGGGCTTGCCCGCCTGGGTTGTGGGCATCGTCGCGGCGGGGGGGTTAGCGGCGGCGCTTTCGACGGCGTCGGGGCTTCTCTTGGTGGTAGGCTCGTCGTTCTCGCACGACATCTATAAACGCCTTATCAAACCCGACGCCTCGGAGCAACACGAGTTGGTCGTCGCGAGGGTCTCGGTGCTCGTAGCGGTCTTTATCGCGGGCTACTTCGGCGTCAATCCGGGCGGCTACGTCGCGGAGGTGGTCGCCTTTGCCTTCGGCTTAGCGGCGGCAAGTTTCTTCCCCGTTATCGTCATGGGGATTTTCGACAAACGTGCGAACAAAGAGGGGGCGATTGCGGGGATGGCAGTTGGGCTCATCTTTACGGGCACCTACATCGTCTTGACCGCCGACCGGATGCTTGATATCGACCCCTTCTTGTTCGGCATCACCGCGCAGGGCATCGGCGCGGTCGGGATGATTATCAGCTTCATCGTGATGTACGTGGTGTCTAGGGCGACAGCGGAGCCGCCCGCTGACATTCAGGAATTCGTGGAAGATATCCGCTATCCGAGAGGTTCGGTGTCGGCAACCGCGCACGACTAGGTTAAAGTAAGGGGTTGAAACCCCTTGTTGAATCCACCGAGGAGTTAGCTACAAGCTGGCTCCTCTTTTCTTGTTCGGCTCGAGCCCCCGATACAAACGCGAAGCCTACAGGCGCAAGGTTTATAGTGAAACAAGATGGCACCCCGCAAACGCCGCATGATGCTAGGGTTAGCTGCCCTCGTCCTTACGGTGTGGCTCGTCGTCGCCCTCATTTTCGCCGTCACCGATAACGTTCAAACGGACATCAGCGTTCAAGCGGGTGAAGCCTCAGCAGACGTGACACTAGGCAACTTGCAGTGCAAAAAGACGTTGAGCCAATCGCTTCCGTTTTTCAAGATGGTCTGTGAAGAGGTCGAAGGTGCGGAAGTAGAACCTTAAAGGAAGTTTGACGTTCTCGCCTCGCCTGTTTTTTGCTCCAAAAACGCCAATAACCTCTCTATATCCTCCACGCTTCGCTTCGGCAAGAGGTCCGCACTCCCCGTGCGCCGCAAGAGGTAAATTCCGCGACGAGAGGTGAGCACGTCTACCTCTTCGTAGGCAACGGGCGTCTTTTTGCCGCTCTCTTCTAAAAGGTACGACTTCTCCTTGAAAACGTAGCGCTTAGGCTCGCGAATCATCGGAAAGCGCCGCCACGTCAGCCAGGCGCTCAGCCAGACGAAGAGCGTGTAGCCTACGAGGGGAATCATCACAGCGAAGGCGTAGAGGCTGCCTGTAGGCCAGAGCCCAGTGAGGCTCACCAAGACGAGCGCCGTAAAGGTGTAGATGAAAAAGGGGAGGATGGGGCGCTCTAACGCCGACGTCCAGGTGTAGTACATGAAGTCACCGCGCTCCAAGGTGACGCTAACAGACCTGTCTTCCTTAGTGAGGGTTGCCTGAGTCATAGATAGCTATATAGTAAAACGTTTTGTGCTCTCTACGCACCTTTCATCCACCTCTTTAGTTTGTCACACCTTCACGTTTTAGCGTGACGAGCGTAAGTTCTGGTGCTGCGTTGAACCTCATAGGGATGACACTAAAGCCGATGCCCCGGTTTACGTAAAGACGGTTGTTCGCCGCGCCGTAGTTATTGACCCAACCGTCCGCGTGGACGGTGTCTTCCTCGATATACGCCATGTAGCTCCAAGAAGGCGTAAAGGGCAAGCTGAGCTGCCCGCCGTGCGTGTGCGCCCCGAACGCCAGAGGCGCAGTGCCCGCTGGAAACTGCGTGAACGAGGCGGGGTGGTGCATCAGGGCGAGGCGAGGTGCGCCTTCGGGCAGTTGTGAAAGCGCCGCTTCGGGGTTGCTCTCGTCCGCGATGTGAGGTCCGACGCCGATGAGGTAAAGAGGGGACGAAGCGTTGCCTGTAGGGGATAGCGCCACTGCCTCATTCTGGAGAACTCGCACCCCTACGCCTTCTAACGCCGTACGCACATCCTCAGCCAACGCCTCGTCCTTGCGCGCTTTGGCGGTAGGCATTCCGTAGTCGTGGTTGCCTAAAACGGCGTAGACCGGTATGCCCGCGTCTACTAAAGGTCTAAGAAATTCAGCCGCTTTCGCTGATTCGTTGTTCTCGCTCGTGCTGGGATGGTAAACGAAGTCGCCTGCGATGAGTACGGCGGCGGGACGGTCTTCAATAAGTCGGTTTACGATGCGCCTAATCGTCCAGGTATTATCCAGCCACATCCCCACTTGAAAGTCAGCGAGCACCGCGACGCGCTCGCCCTCCCACGCTTCGGGAAGATTAGCTAGGGAAACGCTCAACTGCTCTTCGTCGATGACGTAGGGCTCGGCGAGTGACCACACAAGCAGGAAAGCGACGACCGCGAACAGCGCGAGGAGAATGCGTCTAAGGACGACCATCCTCAACTGTACCTTAAAGCGCGGGCGCGCTCAGGTGCGGCTCGCGCTCGCTTCGCACTGAAACTACGTCGCTCTAGGCAGCGTGAAAAAGAAGGCGCTCCCCTCTCCCGGCGTGCTCTCCATCCCTATGGTCCCACCCATCGCCTCGACCAAGCCCTTCGCCACCGTCAAGCCTACGCCCATCCTTTGGCGTCGGCACGCTGATTGGGCTAGGGCTCTGGTTGCTAGGGGTACCTTTCGCATTCGGGCTCGGCTTTATCGCCTTTTTGTTCGAGTTCATTCCGACCATCGGTCCTTGGCTGGCGGGCATCCCGGCGGTGCTCGTCGCGCTGACGCAGGGCGGCTCGGCGGCACTTTGGGTGGCTATTTTGTTCATCGCTTTAGAGCTTTTAGAGGGCAACGTGCTCTTGCCGCTCGTGCAGCAGCGCATGATCCAGCTGCCGCCCGCGCTGCTGCTCTTCGCCATCTTCTTGATGGGCACGCTGTTCAGCTTTGTAGGCGTGCTGATCGCCCCTCGTCGCGGTCCTCCTCGTCCTCGTCAAGATACTCTACGTTCAAGACACGTTAGGGGACGAGACCGAGTTGCCGGGAAGCAGCTAGCGAAACCCCCGCTGAAACGTCCTCCTTTTGGGCAGGTACCAAAAGTCACGGTTGAAGACGATAAAGACCGTGACGACTTCCAGCCTCCCCGCGTACATCGCAAAGATAAGCAGCGCGCGGCTCACCGGGTGCAAGTCCGCGAAGCTCAGCATCGGTCCAACCTCGCCGAGCCCAGGACCGACGTTACCGAGGCAGGCAATCGACGCCGTGAGTCCGGTAACGATATCCGCCCCCAGCCAGATGACGACGCCCGCAATCACAGCGAAGAGGCTCAAGTAGAGCGTCAGAAACGCCGCCACCGCCCGGAGCACCTCCTCTTCGACTAAGTGGTTGCCGACGCGCACGGGCAAGACCGCCTTAGGGTGGAGGGCGCGGCGCACTTCGCGCGCCATGTTCTGCGCGACGATGAGCCAGCGGATCACCTTGACACCGCCCGCCGCGCTGCCCGCGCTGCCGCCGATGAACATAAGGACTAAGAGCACGACTTGGGCTTGCTGTGACCACTCCGCGAAGTTGGCGGAGGCGTAGCCCGTCGTTGTCATGATGCTGACCGCTTGGAAAGTGGCGTGGCGCACCGCCTCGAGGGGCGCATACGTATCTCTCAGGGCAAAGGTGAGGAGCGCCGCCGCGACCAAAAGAATCGCGAGATACGCGCGAACTTCGGTGTCACGCAAGAGGTCTTTAGGACGCCCCATGACCGCCTGATATTGCAGCGCGAAGCTCACCCCTGCAAAGGTCATGAACAAAATCGCAACCAGGTCAATTGCAAGGTTGTCGAAGCCCGCGAAGGAGAGCGGGTCCGGGCTAAAGCCGCTCGCGGCGAGCGTCGTAAAGGTGTGCGCTACCGCGTTATAAGGCGTCATGCCGGCGAGCCAGTAGGCGAGCCCGCAGAGGAGGCTGAGCCCCACGTAGACGAGCAAAACAGCGCCCGCCGTGTTGCGCAATCTAGGCGTGAGTTTTTCCTCGGAAGGACCGGGCGCTTCGGCGAAGAAGAGCTGCCGCCCCGCGATGGCAAGTTGCGGAAAAACCGCGATAAAGAGAACGATGATGCCGATGCCGCCGAGCCACTGCGACAAGGCGCGGTACATAAAGAGGCTATCCGAGACCTCTGAAAAGTTGCGCAGCGCCGTCGCGCCTGTAGCGGTAAAGCCGCTCGTCGACTCGAAAAGCGCGTTGAGCGGCGAAAACGCCCCTGACTCCACGTAAGGAATCATGCCAACAATTGGCAAAACGAACCAGAGCAGCAATACACCGACTAACGCTTCCCGGCGCGTCGGTCCAGCGTTGCTCGTTCCTATCCAAACGAGAGGTGCGCCTAGCGCGGCGGAGAGAACACAAGTCGCTGCGAAGCCGACAACACTCTCACTGAGCAAAAAGGCGTAGACACAGAAAAAAAGCGTGATAACGGCGAGTCCTAAGAGACCGAGCCCGACGATGTAGGGAGCAAAGCGTCCGCGCACGCACTAGACTACCGTAGATGAGAAGGAGGTGACGCACCTTTTGATGCGAAGTCGGATTTTCATCACCGAACGTCGCTCTAACCTGTGCTGAAATACTGACCGGCTCTACAGAGAACGCCGCTGAAACGCGCCCCTTTTGGGAAGTCGCCAGAAGTCACGGTTGAAGACGATGAAGACCGTGACAACCTCCAAGCGCCCTGCGTACATCGCAAAGATAAGTAGCCCACGGCTGACGGGATGCAAGTCTGCAAAGTTGAGCATCGGTCCGACCTCGCCGAGTCCGGGACCGATGTTGCCGATGCAAGCGATCGCGGCGGTTGTTCCCGTGATGATGTCCGCGCCCAGCCAAATGACGACCGCCGCGGTGACGGCGAAGAGACTCAAATAGAGCGTTAAAAAGGCGGCGACCGCCCTAAGCACCTCCTCTCCAATTGGGCGGCTACCCACGCGCACGGGCAAGACCGCTTTTGGGTGGAGGGCGCGGCGCACCTCCCGCGCCATGTTGCGCGTGATGATAAGCCAGCGGATGACCTTAATACCGCCCGCCGCGCTGCCCGCGCTGCCGCCGACGAACATAAGGACCAGCAAGATCATCTGCCCTTGCTGCGACCATTCGATAAAATCCACCGAAGCGTAGCCCGTCGTGGTCAGGATGCTGATGACTTGGAAGAGGGCGTGACGCACCGCCTCAACAGCTCCGTAATCGCCCCACAACGTTACCGCGAGGAACCCTGCGGCGATTAGGAGAATCGTGAGGTAGGCGCGGACTTCGGCGTCACGAAAGAGGTCTTTAGGACGTCCGACAACCGCTTGGTATTGCAACGAGAAGTTCGCGCCCGCAAAGGTCATGAAAACGATCGCGACCCAGTCGATAGCGGGGCTGTTAAACCCATCAAAAGAGAGTCCATTGGGGCTAAACCCGCCTGCGGCAAGCGTCGTGAAGGTGTGCGCCACCGCATTGTAGGGCGTCATCCCGGCGAGCCAGTAGGCGAGCCCGCAGAGAACGGTGAGCCCCACGTAGACGATAAGTACCGCACTCGCTGTGTTGCGCAAGCGCGGCGTAAGGCGTTCCTCGGTAGGACCGGGCGCTTCTGCGAAGAAGAGCTGCCGCCCCGCGATGGCGAGCTGCGGAAAAACCGCGATGAAGAGGACGATAATGCCCACGCCGCCGATCCACTGCGTCAGCGCTCGCCACATGAAGAGGCTGATAGGGAACTCATCAAAGTTACGCAGCACCGTCGCCCCAGTGGTGGTAAAGCCGCTCATGGATTCGAACATCGCGTTGAGCGGCGAGAAGCCGCCCATAATCACGTAGGGAACTGCGCCGAACATCGGCACGCTAAACCAGAGCAGCAAAACGCCAATTAACGCTTCGCGCCGCGTGGGTTCCGCCTCACTCGTGCCGAGCCAGATGAGCGTGCCCCCGAGCGCGGTACATAGGCCTAATGTAACCGCGAAGCCTACGATACTTTCGCCCAAAAGTGCGGCGTAGACGCAGAAGAAGAGCATGATAGCCGCTAAACCCAAGAGACCGAAACCGACGATGTAAGGAGCAAAGCGTCCGCGCACGCACTAGATTACCCTATGGGGAGCGTGTGTGCACGAAGAAGGTGTCTTGGGTCTCGTTTGTACGATCAAGAGCGACTTCACAACATTTTGGCTCAGCCCTCTAAGCCCGGCTCGTCAACCTCAGCCCGATAATTGCGACCAGAAGAAGAGCGAGAAAGAAAACTCGAGCCGCCGACAGCGGCTCGTCGAAAAGCACCACACCCAGCACCGCCGCCCCCAACGCTCCGATACCGACCCACACCCCGTACGCCGTTCCAATCGGCAATGTGCGAACCGCTACGCTCAGCAGCACCATACTGAGCGCAAGCGCCGTGAGCGTCACCACGCTCGGGACGAAGCGCGTGAAGCCCTCTGAATATTTGAGCGAGAGCGCCCACGTGACCTCGAGCAGCCCCGCTAGTAGCAACCACACCCACGCAAGCGACATCTCGACCTCCTAGCGCCCACCTTTTGAATGAGCGCAACGGACTCGAGCCTAGCTCATCCAGCCAACTTCGAATGTTGCTACCTTCCAAAGCTGGATCAACCTCTCTCGTCTTGATGACCGCTACTAGATGTAAAACGTCTCAAATCACCGCGCTTCTCACCCTAGCGCGTGATAAATTGGCGACGTGTTCAGCAGTCTTTCCAGGTGGTTTCACGCCTTTACTCAGTCTCAAGATAAACCAGGAATAGCGGCTGACCCTCGAGCGGAAGGCGAGAGAGAGGGCATGTTCTGGCAGCGCGTCCTCGTTTGCGTAGGCTGCGGCGCGCTCCTCAGCGTGGCGCTGCCGACGCCGAACCTCTGGATTTTCTTTACCATGCTCACGCCGCTCTTTATTTTGGTGGCGCATAGTCGCCGCGTCAGGGCGGCGTTCGGTTACGGCTTCTTTTTCGGCGTTGCCTGTTTTGCGCTGCACATCATCTGGCTGCCGCAGAGCTTCGCAGACCTCTACGGTCCCTTCTTCTGGCTACTCTATCCCTTTTTGCTCACCATCCTGGGTTGCTTTTGGGGCATCGTCACGGGCTTGAGTCGGTGGGTTGGACGAAGAGGTGCGGGCACGCTCGTCATGCTTCCCGCCCTATGGGTGCTGATGGAGTGGGCACGCTCGCAGGGGCTTTTCGCCTTTCCTTGGGGGACACTTGGGTATATCTGGGCAGATACGCCGCTGGCGCAGCTTGCCGATATCGCGGGCGTTTATGGGTTGAGCTTACTGACGACGTGCGCCGCGTCGCTGCTCGCGGTTCCTTTTTTGATGCGTCCCGAGGTGTCACGGGTGATTCGTTGGCTTCCGCCTGCGGGTGCAGCGCTACTCCTCACTACCGGATTAATTTATGGCCTAGCTAGACAGAGTCCCCTCCCCCCCACGAACCAGAGCGCGTTACTCGTCCAGGGCAACACTGACCCTCTGAGCCGCGTCACGACACCTGGGGGTGAAGTAGCGCTTTACGAAAGCCTGACGCAAGGAGGGATAAGAGAAGCAGAAAACGTTCCCGACTTGGTGGTGTGGCCTGAGGGGGCGGCGCTCGAGGTTGACCTCTCACAAGACCTTGCCGCCGCCGCGCAGATACAGCGGAGTGCGCTTCAAGCGAACGTTATCGCGGGGGGTGGAGCGAGGGACCCCAGACCGCAGTTCAGCTCCTACAATAGCGCCTTTAGCATCGCGGACGGCGAGGTCATGGACCGCTACGACAAAG
Source organism: Trueperaceae bacterium (assembly GCA_965213925.1). Lineage (GTDB taxonomy): Bacteria > Deinococcota > Deinococci > Deinococcales > Trueperaceae > CBDBZX01. The sequence continues at coordinate 750,403 of OZ243927.1, read as the reverse complement.
TCTACCTTGTCCCTTTCGGCGAGGTCTTCCCCTTCATCGGTCCTTTAGAACCTCTTTACAGCTTTATCTTCGCGCAGCTCGGTCTACCCCTTTTGAGCAGCCGCCCGCCCGGTGACGAAGTGACCTCTTTGAGACTGCCCAATACGGACGCCGCCGTCTACATCTGCTACGAGTCGGTCTTTCCGCACGTCACGCGGCAGATGGTGACGCAAGGGGCGGAAGTTTTGGTCAACATCTCCAACGACGCCTGGTTCGGGCGCGGGCAGGGGGCGCGGCAGCACTTCGAGATGGGCAACATGAGGGCAATTGAGACGCGGCGCTACCTCTTGCGGGCGGGCAACGACGGGATTACAGCGCTCGTCAACCCTTTCGGGGAAGTAGAGGCGCGGCTCCCAAGGGGCGTGCAAGACACCTTGCTGGTAAACTACCGCTTACGTGAAGGCGAGACGCTTTACGTGCGTTTCGGCGACGTACTTATCATCCTACTCGCCATCTTTGCGCTTGGATTCGGCGTTTTGCAGGTGGTGAAAAAAGAAGCAATGAGTTGAAAGCAATCCAGTCAAGCTGGTGGCTTTAGCTTCCGCTTACGTAGTTTTCGCGAATGCGAAAGGAACGAACGGTGAGCAATGAGTCTAAAGATTTTCACTCATTGCTCGTTCCTCATTGCTGCCTTACTCGAGATAGTTGCGCAAGCTCTCAATAGAATCGGACTCGCCAATAAGCACAACGCGGTCTTTCGGGCGAATTTCAAAGTCAGCCCGTGGGCTCACCTCCAACTTACCGTCCCGGTTGACCGCGACGACTTGCACGCCGAAGCGGTTGGTGAGCTTGAGTTGATCTAAGCGTCCGCAGAGCTTGCTCTGCGCTTCGAACTCGATAACTTCATGGTCATCGCCTAAGTTAAAGGCGTCCACGATGCCCGGTGTGGCGAGCTGCTTGGCGAGCCGCACGCCCATATCGTGCTCCGGGCGAATGACCTCGTCTGCGCCGACTTGCGAAAGGACCTTCGCAGCCATATTGCTCGTCGCCTTGCTCACGACGCGCTTCGCGCCCTGATTCTTCGCGGCGACGGTGGCGAGGATGTTCGCTTCAAAGTTGTTGCCTATAGCGACGATGACCTGGTCAAAGGTGTCTAAGCCGAGCTTCGTAAGCGCCTCTTCATCCGTCGCGTCCAAGATAGCGGCGTGCGTCACACCGTTCATGATCGTCTCGACGGCGTCTTCACGGGAGTCCACAACGACGACCTCGTGTCCTAAATCGTAGAGAGTAGTCGCGAGCGCCGAGCCGAAGCGGCCCGCGCCGATAACGAGAAACTGTTTCGTTTTCATGATTGTAGATACCTCGAGACCTTTCCTTATGCTTCACATTCAGAAGTATTTTAGCAATGAGCAACGAGCAATCCAGTCGAGCTGGACGAACGGTGAGTTGAAAGTGAAAAGCTTCTGAGGTTCACTCATTGCTCGTTGCTCGGTACTCATTGCTTCTTCTAACTGATAAGCACCTCTTCCTCCGGATGCTTGATGTCACCTCCGCGCGGCTCTTGCACGATCGCGAGCGCGAACGTCAGAGGACCGACGCGCCCCAGATACATCAGCGCGATGACGACAAGCTGACCGACCACACTCAACTCGCCCGTCGAGCCCATCGAAAGCCCTACCGTGCCGAAGGCGGACATCGTCTCGAAGGCGAGGGGCAGGAGTTCGACGCTCTCGGTGATGCTTAGAAGAAAAAGCGCCGCGATGACGATGCCGCTGCTCAGCAGGACGACGGTGTCGGCTTTCATCGCAGTCTGCGAGCTGACGCGCCGCCCGAAGATCGTCAGCTCGCCGTAACCACGCACCATGCTCCAGGCGCTCGCTGCGAGCACGAAGAACGTCGCCGTTTTGATGCCGCCCGCCGTCGAGCCCGGCGAGCCGCCGATGAACATCAGCAGCATGGTGAAGATGAGGGTGGGGTTCTCCATCGAGCCGATGTCGACCGTATTAAACCCCGCCGTGCGTGGGGTCACGCCCTGAAAGAACGCGCCCCAAAGCTTTGCGCCTGAGGGCAACTCGCCTAGCGTGGCGGGGTTGTTCCACTCGAGCGCCGCCACCACCCCAAAGCCCAGCAAGCAGAGCACCGCCGTCACGACTAGGACGATCTTGGTGTGCAGCGTCAGGCGGTTCTGCCGCCTATTTCGCGCGTAGCCGATCAAATTCACCTGCACGATGAAGCCGAGCCCACCTAAAATAAAAAGCCCAGTGATCACGATGTTTACGAGCGGATCGCCGACGAAGCGCGACAAGGAGTCGCCGTAAAAGGCGAAGCCCGCGTTGTTCGAGGCGCTGACGCTGTGAAAGAGGGCGTAGAACGCGCCTGCGCCCGCGCCCTCCTCGGCGGCGAACGCGGGGTAGAGGAGCAGCGCGCCGACGAATTCCACGCCCAGCGAGAGCAGGACGATGTTGCGTACCAACTGCACCACGCCGCCCACCTGAAAAGCTTTGACCTGCTCCGCGACGCGCATCCTTTCGCCAAAGCCGACGCGCCGCCCCAGCGCCAGCGCGAAGAGCGTGCCGAAGGTGATGAGCCCCAAACCGCCCAGTTGAATCAAGATCATGATGACGCTCTGACCAAAGGGGCTCCAGGCGGTGCCCGTATCTACGACGATGAGCCCGGTGACACACAGCGCGCTCGAGGCGGTAAAAAGCGCGTCCAGGAGCGTCAAATCTTCGCCCGGCGCGTGCGACCAGGGCAGCCACAAGAGGAGCGTACCGATAAGCCCGGTGATGCCGAACGAAAGCGCGATAACCGTAGCAGGCGAGAGGGTTCTGCGGGTCGGACGCCCGCTCATGAAATGGTCCGCCGAGTGATGTGGTCTAAAGGAGTGCGCCGCACAGCTCGCAGCTTATCACCTGTCGGCTCGGAGACGTTCGCGCAAGCCTTAGCTCGAGCAACCTCTCGGTAACATTTTCCTCGCCAAACAGCTACTTAGAGCAGATTGTACGGGTTCTATAGCGCAGTTGTGATGGAGTTTCGGGCCTCGAGTAAAACTCTGAATTCTTAGTGGGTAATGTTCCGAAAGTCAGCCGAGTGTAGAGAAGATACAACATAAAGAAGGGGAAGGCGCTTCTATTCTGCCTTCTGTATTCTTTCTTCTTGAATCTACTCAGCATGACGCACATAACCCGGCGGACCCTCCCGTCATCGTGTATGCTTAGCCCATGAATGTCGTGCTTGTTGGTGGTGGTGAAATCGGCTCGCAGGTTGCAGAGGCGCTGCAACACGCGCATAGCGTGACGGTAATTGACACAAATGGAGAGCGCTCGAACGCCTTCGAAACGATTGACGTGCGTTTTATCCAGGGTAACGGCGCAGACCCCAAAGACCTGCGCGTCGCAGGCGCGGATAAGGCGGACGCCTTTATCGCGTGCACGGTGAATGACGACATCAACGTGCTCGCGTGCTTAGCCGCGAAGGGCTTAGGCGCAAAGGAGACGATGGCGTTCGTGACGCGCAAGCGCTACGTCGAGGCGTTCGCCGAGGCGGGCATGATGGAGGGCGTCGGGCTGATGATCGACCGGATGCTCTGGCCCCAACGCATCTTGGCGAATCAAATCGTGGACATCGTGCAGGTGCCTAGAGCCGTGGACAGCACCTTTTTCGCGGGCAAAAAGATTCAGCTTTTGGAGTACAAATTAGAAGAGGGAGACCCCTTTACAGGCAAACCCTTGAGCGACATCAAGCTACCAAAAAGCGCGCTTATCGTCGGTTCGATTCGCGGCGAGTCCTTTATTATTCCCTCGGGTAAGACGGTGCTCTGCCCCGACGATAAGGTTATCTTTATGGGCACCGTGCCGAGCATGAGGGAGGTCGAGTCGCGCTTCGCGCCGCGCAAACGCCGCCCGAACGTGACCATCGTCGGCGGCGGCAACGTCGGCTTTATGGTGGCGGAGAAGCTCCAGGAGAGCCAAGCCCGCATCACCGTCATCGAAATGGACGAAAAACGCAGCGAGGATTTGGCGCGGTTTCTGCCCAAAGTGCTCGTACTGCGCGGCGACGGCACCGACTTAGAGCTTTTAGAGCAGGAGCGCGTCGAGGACGCCGACGTGCTCGTCGCGGTCACGAACGACGACAGCAAAAACCTGCTCACCTCGCTTTTGGGCAAGCAGTTAGGCATCCCCAAAGTCATTACGCGCGTCGCCAGGGCGCGCAACCGCCGCCTCTTCGAGCGCGTCGGCATCGACACCTCTTTAGCGCCGCGCACCGCCGCCGTACAAGAGGTCTTGAACTGGTTAGAGGCGGACGCCGTCGACCACTTAGCCAGCATCGAAGACCGCGCCGAAGTGATGGAGGTCTCGTATCCCTACCAATGCGAAACCGGGCGCATCCGCGACCTAGGCGCACCCCCCGACAGCCTCATCGGGGCAGTGCTGCGCAAAAACGACGTGTTTATCCCCGACGGCGAGACGAAAATCCAGCACGGCGACCACCTCTTCATCGTCACCACGCCCGACAATGTAGACGCGGTGCACGACTGGTTAGAGGCGAAGCGCTTAGCCGAAGCGCGGTAAGGTCCGCAACGTTTAGATGAGTTCTTCTAGCGAACCATTGCCGAAGCGTCTTAGCAGAGTCGTCATCTACGAAAGTCCGTGGGTGAATCTTTACCGGGACAAGGTGGCGATGCCTAACGGACACCTCATTGAGCATTATCACCTCTTAGACTTTGAGCGCGGCGCAGTCGCGGTGATCGTCGAAGACAGCGAGGGACACATCCTTGTGGAGCGCGTCGCGCATTATCCGACCCAGAGCCGCTGGGAGTTGCCTGCAGGTGGCGTAGAAGAGGGCGAGACTGTTGTAGACGCGGCGGTTAGGGAGGTCCGTGAAGAGACGGGTTACGACACTCATGATTTCGAACATCTCTACACCTACAACCCGCTCAACGGTATATCGAACATGACCGTCCACATCGTGAGGTGCAGAGCAGGGCAGAAAGGCGGCGCTATTGACGAGAACGAGATACAGGGCGTGCGGTGGTTTAGGCTAAACGAGCTTAGGGAACGGATACGAAAGCGCGAGATAACGGACGGTCTAGCGCTCACCGGGCTTTTACTTCACATGAACTCTCGAGCGTGAGGGCGGCTAAATTAGTAGCTCTGCGTGGAAAAGAGCAGGTCTCGAGGACGGACACCAAAACCCCCGTCGGCTAAAGGCGTTACACTAAGGCATGGCTCAACCCGCCTGGCTCCACCTCTTCGAGCGCACCTTCCTGAGCGCGAACATGGTCTTGGTCAGAGGCGAGACCCCTGTGCTCATCGACACGGGTTTCGGTAGCGACGCCGCGCAGACGCGGGCGCTGCTCTACAGCGCGGGCGTGCCTGCCGAACGCCTAGCGCTGATCGTAAACACGCACTATCACAGCGACCACGCGGGCGGCAACTTCGATTTGCAGACGCGCTACAGCCTGCCCATCGCCGCGCACCGCTGGGAAGCGGGCGTTGTGAATAACCGCGACAAAGAGGCGTGCGGCGCGAGGTGGCTGCGTCAACCCATCGAACCTTACACGGTGAACCGGTTTCTCACCGATGGCGACGAGATTTCAGCGGGCGGCGTGATGCTGCGTGTGCTCCATACACCGGGGCATACGCTCGGACATATTTCACTCTTCGAGGAGCGCGAAAAAACCCTGATCTGCGGCGACGCGGTGCACGGTGACGACGTGGCGTGGCTCAACCCGTTCCGGGAGGGCGTCGGCGCGGTCGAGCGGGCGATGGACTCTCTGGAGCGGCTTTTACGGCTGCGGGCACGCTGGGCGTGCTCGGGGCACGGCGCGCCGATGACGGAGCCGAACGTGGCACTTAGGGCGGCGCTGCAGCGCTACGAGCGGTGGACGCGGGAGCCTGAACGCGTCGCTTGGCACGGCATGAAGCGCATCTTCGCCTACGCCCTGATGCTCAATGACGGACTTTTGGAGGGCGAGGTGGCGGAGTATCTGGGCTCGAGCCCCTGGTTCAGAGACTACAGCGCGCACGTGTTCGAGTTAGCACCCGAAGACCTCATCGCACCTTTGCTTAGGGAGATGCAGCGCTCCGAGGCGGCGCGTTGGCGAGTCGAGCAAGGGACGAAAGAACGCCGCTTAGTCGCGGCGGCGGAGCACCGCGTTCCGCACGACTGGCGACCCGAACACGCTAAGCCCGGTACGTGGCCTAAACTCGAGCGTTGAATATGCTCGGCTATACATTCGCTGAGAATTGGAATCAATAAAAGGTCTTTCAACCTTACTGAGTTCACATCGCGCGGACATCGTCCCTGAACGCACGTGCGAAAGGATGTCTTCTGAGCGCGTTTATGACCAAATCATACCTGCTACGGCGGTGAAAAACTTCATAGAACCTTAAAAAAGAGGGGATTTGCCCCGCACTTACGCCTCTTTCACCTCTGTGCGGTATAAGCTAGGGTATGGTACGCACGCTCGAGATGATGTGGAACAGCGTCACGTCATTTTTCTCCAACCTCTGGACCCTCTTGTCGCCCACGGCACAGTCTACCTTGCAGCGTTTAGACCCGCTGACGTGGGGCATGGTCGCTGTCGGGCTCCTCATCCTTCTACTTCTCTCGATGCTTCTGCGCCGCCGCCGTCCTGAAGAGCCCGCGCCGAGCAAACCCGAACTGCTGGTGTCGCTAGGCGAAATCCGCGTGCTCGAGGACTACGTCGAACAAGACGAGAAGGGGCGCGGCAACGCACTTATGCGCCCTGTCAGTCACGCCCTGCGCATGACGGTCAGCAACCTCAACATGTACCCCGTTCAACTCTTAGAGGTCGCCCTAAAAACGCCCGACATGGACGTGCCGCTCACCTTGGAAACCGCGCAAATCGTCGGTCCCGAGGCGTCGGTGGTGGTTAAAGAGACCCTGCCACAGTTCGACGGCGAAGAGGGCAAGCTCACGCTCTACTTCTACCTCTCGGGGAGCAGCAAACGCTACGTCTCGCTGCAAGCGAGCTTCGAATTCGAACCCTGGGATGCCCGCTACAAAGTCTCACCCTTGGGTCAAACCCTGACCCCTTTTCGGCAACTCGCGAGCGCCCACGTCAGCAGGCTGCGCGAGCGCTCTTGGCAGGAGCGCCAAGCGCAAGAGGCGCAGCGCGAACGCCGCGAAAAGGTCGCCGCGTTTGCAAGTCGCGACTGGCAAGAGGATAGCCGCTCAGACTCCGAAAGGGAACCTGTACGTCCGGCGGGCGGGTTCAACTTCCCCGACGAATTTTAGCGACGCCTTATAACCTGTACGCTCGAGCCTGAGTAAATCCGAGCGCCCGCTCACCGGGGCGGAACCCAGCGCCAGCACGGAAGCTCGAGCCCCGTCAATGCGCGAAAGGCTTGGGTGTCGTCCTCTAGCGCCCCGAGCAGCTTTCGGTGGAGTTCCTCGTTGATTTCAGGCTGCTTGATGGGGCGGCCGAGAACCCACGGGAGGTTGCGCTCGAGCCAATACATACCGCGCACACCGTTGCGCCGCATCCAGCTCTTAACGAAGTTGCGCCGCCGCGCCTTCGCGCTCGGCATCGTGCCGGAGGACGACCTAAAACGCTCGTCTCGGTAGCTCGGGTCCACGCCCAAAAACGCGAACACCTCACCCAGCGTCTCATACGGCTTTTCTTTCATATCCTCCAACACGACGACCTTGATCTGCGACGCATCGTAAACCTTTAAGTACTGCTCTAGCTGATGAAAGTAGCGACTACACCAGAGGTACGCCTCTTTCTCGTCGAGCACCGCTTCGGCGAAGGGTCTGTCTTGCTCGCCTATCGAGTAGTCGTGGACGTAGTGTGACATGGCGCGCGAAACCGGGTCGCGCACGCAGTAGATAAGTTTAGCGTTCGGCACAACCTGACACATCCGCTCGGGCACGCCGGGAAAGAGCGGATGGCGGGTGTAATTGGGCGACGCTTCGCCCCTCACACGCGCCGCGCACGCCTCATCTTTAGGGGCAAAACGGTCTTTGTACCAGTCGACCCCTAACCTCCAGCGCTGATGCTGGGTGAAGAAGTTGAGTTCTTTAGGGTGCGACATCGAGACTTCAGGGTGCAAGTTCAGGTAGTCGTAGAGGCTCGTCGTGCCGCACTTCATCGCGCCGATAATGACGAAGTCAGGAAGGCGACCTTCGCTCACGCTGCCGTTCGAGGAATCGCTCGCTGACGTACCAGGGCTAAGGGTAATATTACGCATCTCTTTTCCTTTCGAGCCGCTTCGGGCGAGTCTCACCTAATTTCGGCATATAGAGCTTTCTACAGGGTGTTTTGACAGGGTCTCGAGGCTGTCTTTCCTTTGTATAGCGTATCTTGGCTGCGCCTCTATGTAATACTTCACACGCAGCTTAACGTGGGGTTTAGCGCGCGAGCTTAGCGAAGTTTTAGGAAGATGAGATGCATCCTCTATCACCGCGGCGTGGCGCGCGTCACACCTCGTTTACGCGCCCTAGCGTTAGCGAAAAATTTACGAGCGTGCGTTAGAGCAGCGCTCTATAGTTGGGCTATGCGCGACTTTCTCGTCTTTCTCGTCTTCTGCGCCGTGGTTTTCTTCGGCGTGGGCGAGTGGCGCGGCTGGTACGTAGGTATTCCGCCGCAGACGCCTATTTTTGCCTACAAAACGACGACGGACGCCTCTTACGTGCGGCGCGTCTCTTCGGCGGACGGGTTTCCCTTGGAGCTGAACGGCGAAGTCAGACGCGGCCTGCTCACCGTCGAGGGAACATACGAAAAACCGAGCAGCTTTCAGACCGGTAAAGCGGGCGAGCCTGAGCGCGTCCTGTTCAGACAGATTTACGGGGAGGGCGAAGAGGTCAACCTCTCGCAGATGCTTAAAAGAGGTCAGGGAATCTACCGCGTAAGGTTGATCTTAGAGGACGCCTCGGGCACCTTCCGCTTGGAACTGCCGACGGGCGATCAGCTTTAACGTTCGATTCTCCCCGCAATAATTGTAAGCACCACCGCCAATCCGCCGAGCAACAGCACCAAACTAAACGCCCGCCCGATGCCGAAGAGGTCCGCGCTCATCCCCAAAAGCTGCGGGTTGACCAAGATGGCTAAACCGCTTGCAAACGAACTGCGGGCGCTGATGAGGTCGGCGTAGGTCGGCAAAGCGTCCGTCGCGGTAGCTAAACCGAGCGGGAAAAGCCCCGCCGCACCGAAGCCGACGATGGTAAGCCCGATCATTTTAAGCGTTAAAGTTGTTCCTAACCAAAAGAGCGGAAAGCCGCCCAAGAGGATAAAGAGGTAGATGAGTAAGAGGTTTCGGCTGCTCGACCTCCTCGCCAACCGACTCCCGACCAAACGCCCTAGTGCACCCGCACCGACAAAGACAAAGATGAGCGAGGCGGCGCGGCTCTCGGTGAGGGTGAGGCTCGAGATCAAAAAGTCCGCGCTCCAGAGCGCCACGCACCACTCCGCCGACACGCCTAAAAAGATAATCGTCCAGTAGAGCCAGAAGATACGGGGTAGCCTCTCTTTTGTTTCATCCTCATCTCGAAGAGGTCGCGGAAAGGGCGTCTCGCGCAAGCTAAATACCATCGCCAGCCATAGCGTTACGACGAGGAAGAGCGCGACGCGCCAACCGAGACCAACCTCTTCGAAGCCACCCACCAGCAGCGGCAAAAAACTCACGCTCACCGCCGCCGCGAGGTTCGCCTCCATAAAGGCGACGGGGCGAAAATACTGATGCGCATTCGCGAGCGTCGCTTGAATGATGACGAACAGCAACGTGCCGAGCGTGCCCATAATCAGAGCGCCAGTGATGGTCATATAAGCATTTTGTCCCGTCGCTAAGAGCAGCGTCCCGACCGCCATACCTGCGCCGCCGCCCCAAAAAGCGCGGCGCTGCCCGAGCCTCTCTATAGCCCCGTCGCCAAAAAGACCGATGAGGACCATGCCGAGGGCGAAGGCGCTAGGGTGAAACCCGCCAACCGTATAACTAAGGCTCAGCTCGCGGCGCAAAAAAGGCATGATGGGCGCGAACACCGACTGCGAGAGGGCGAAGTACGCCAGCATCCCGTAGGCGAGCCAGGTGAAGCGAGTGCGCGTAAAAGTTTGAGTGCTCACTTGGAGAGCTTATGTTGAGATGGGTTCAGGGCATGGTGTGGGTAATGCTTGGAGTCTCGGGAAAGGAGAGTCAAAGATGTTTGGGAATAGGTTTGTTATCTGACGGAACTTCCCCATTAAACTCTTTAACCTCTCTAATGTTCGGAATACTGCTCCATTTGCCATTGATTCTATACTCAATACCTCGGAAGACGACTCGTTTCTTGTTCAGAAATAGCTCTCCCAACTGCTTAAAAATTCTTGAATAGTAAAGCGCTTTGGTGCGGTACTTTCTACCTTCGGGATAGTTGTATTCAATATCCGAAATTGTAAAGGTTGAATCCCTAGCGAGTTGCGCAACTTGACCAATAATGATAACTTCTCTTACATCAGATTTTTCAGAGCCCGATTCCAACCAAGAACGCTTATTTCTAGCTATTTCGCGCGTTGTTTTCGTTAAGGTAATAGGTTCAAACTCTTTTAGAGACTCACTCAAAGGAATAATTTCGACTTTTTCTATCTCGGAACTTTTATGAGGTGATAGACGCTCAATAGCTTTTAGTGTTGCAATCTTAAATTGAGGATACTCTTCTATAAGTGCGTTACGCACATCATCATCAACCGCAAAATTATAGCCATCCATTAGTAGTTCGAGAATTTGTATCTCTAAGCGATTTGGAACAGGTAATATTGAATTCTGAGTCGCCCTTGTAGGCTCAGCCGTTTGTAAGTTGAATAAAAGACTGCCAGGCGCAGGAACTAAAACAGGGTCCTCTATAGTAGCGCTCTTATATACAGATTTAAGTGCATCTTTCAAAAATAAGATGCTTCTATGGATAGCGTCAATGCTATCTTTCCACTCTTTTGTTGTAGCGCTACCAAAGCTGACACGACTCGAGCCAGTCATTCTAATTTGCGCATCAGCATATAAGCTTGCATCTAAATATTGAAAGGAGTAAGTAAGAACGCTATTGGGTTCTGAGCTTTCTTCAAAAATACTTGCTACGAAATCGTCAATTTTTAATGCAACATCCATGTCATATACAGTTTGCTCTTCACCATCTTCTTCCCAAACATAGGCGGGCACATCGGTAATAACGACAACCGAGCCATTGTCAATATGCTGAGTATGAGTAACAGTCGTTTTATCGTTTTCTAGTTCAATCATCGTTTACGTTTGTGCACTGTCACTACGGTATAACCGTACTTTGTCCAACCAACCTTTACACGCATCCCTACTCCTTTCGAAGAAACTCCATCATAGTTAATTCCCGCCTTTCTTACTCCCTTTTCTTCGGGGTCCCAAGGAATAGGGTCTTTACTTTTTGCTCTCCCATGTGCAATACAGTTGATAATGTCCTTCACGGTAAACTCGCGCTGTAACGCTCGTTGTCCAGCGTGCCACTTCTGGTTGATCAGAAGTTTACGTGATGAGATGGCTTGTTGTATCGCTTCTTTCTCCCAAGGAAGAACCTCGGATGTGTCAAAGTCAAATGCTTCTTCAAGGCGCGTGGGCTGACTCGAGGCTTCATCCATCTATAACTTGCCCTACTCCTTTCCCTTATCAGCAGTTTACGGAGCCCACACATTCTTTTAACTGTTAGTACCCTAACAGTATACACAGTATAGAGCAATATAAGGTGCTTTCTTAGAGCCAACCGTACATTGCAGTACTGCGTCAGGAACAGCAATTTTAGCTTTTGTAAATCTGAAGGTAGTGGTTCAATCCCGAATGATCTCCAGGTTGTAACGGACGAGGAAGCGGTGTAGACAGGTAAGATGCATATGCTCGGACTTAGAGAATGCCAACGTCTTGCGCACGAAGCGAGCAAGACGTTGCCTGAGTGTGTTGTTGAAGCGCTCAACGTGGGAAGTAAGACCTGTAGCTTTACTGACAGCTTGGTGGTGTTCGTCTGGCAGTACGCTCTGATAGGCTTCCCAGAAGTCGCTGTAACGAAGACCTTGCTTGTAGTTTTCAGGAATGCCCTTCCAGAGTTGCTTACAGGTGGCTGCGCCGCGCCCACCTATGACGCAAGCAACCACTTGACGAGTCTGCTTGCATAAAGCGATCCACACCCAGCGTTTCTTCGCTTTCTTCTGCACAAACGAGTGCAACTCATCAAGCTCTAGCTCCACGCGCTGAGGAACATCGAACCTGACAAGGGTGTCTTTCAGTGCGGGGAGTTTTCTTCGTTTTTTTTGAGCCAGCGACTCACCGTGCTACGCGCCACCCCGAAGGTGCGCTCAAGCCCTCTTAAACTGGAACGCTCCTCATACGCGCTTAAAATCTCCTCTTTGCGCGGCTCAGTGTAGCCATTCGGACTCGGCTCCTCACGGCTCTGCTTTTTACAGTCCTTACAGCGATACTTCTGCTTCCCATTCGGCGCTACGCCGTTCTTGACGATGTTCTCGCTGTCGCAGTGGTAACAGGTGAGTGTCTTCGTAACCATGCCCTACTATAGCATTCGGGGTGCGACCACTACCAATCTGAAGTCAGATGTGAATCTCAGGGCTACCCCTTCCTCATCTCCGCCAACTTATCCCACTGCTCGCTCGTCACCTCATCCAAAATATTAAACTCCCCCGCCCCCCACGTCGTCTCGCCCCCATCAATGTGAATGAGGTCGCCGGTAATAAACCCCGAAGCGTCCGAGATGAGGTATGAGGCGAGGTTGGCGAGTTCTTCGTGTCGCCCGACGCGCCCTAGCGGAATGCGCTTTTCAAAGAGTTCTTGAATCTCATCGGTGGGCATGAGGCGGCTCCACGCGCCCTCGGTGGGGAAGGGTCCGGGGGCGATGGCGTTGAGGCGGATATTGTACTTGCCCCACTCCGCCGCGAGCGATTTGGTAAGGCTCACGACGCCCGCTTTAGCGGCAGCAGAGGGCGCGACGTAGCCCGAGCCGGTCATAGCGTAGGTCGTGGCGATATTCAGCACGACGCCCGGCTGCTTCTTTTCGATCCAGCGCTTGCCGAGGTCTAAGGTGCAGTAAAAGGTTCCGTGGAGAACGATATTGAGTACAGCGTCAACCGCACGGTGAGATAAGCGTTCGGTAGGCGAGATGAAGTTACCGGCGGCATTGTTGAGGAGCACGTCGATTCGCCCGAAGTGACCCTCGACGGCGTCCATCATCCCCTTCACCTGTTCGGGATCGCGCACGTCTACGGTGGTGGTGAAGACCTCGCCACCTGTAGCGTCCATCATCTCCTGCGCGGCCTGGTCCAAGACCTCTTGACGGCGGCTCGAGATGGCAATCCGCGCCCCGAGCGCCAAAAACCGCTCACACATCGAACGACCTAAGCCCGTGCCGCCCCCCGTGACCAACACGACCTTATCTTTAAGCAAACCCTCTTGAAACATCGTTGCCTCCTAAATGACTAGCGTATCCACATTTTGTGCGCAAAGCTACGCGGAGCCTAAGCGTGTGCGCGTAGGACGGAACACCTTTTAGCTCGAGCTAAGAGGTCAATGGCAGCGCTCTTCGACTCGTTGCTCGTCGCTCGCCGTTCGTTCCCTTCGGGAGACCGCGTAACCAGCTTGACTGGGTTGCTCATTGCTCAGTACTAGTGCCACCATACCGCATTGCATCTACGTTCGCCCCTAGTCAAAAGAGAAAAAAGACGCTAATATCAGCTCTTGGTGAGATATGTCCCCTTTGAAAAGTGTACGCCGTGCTACCGTCTCTAAAGGTTATACGATGAGTTTACGTTCTCCTATCATCGACGTTCGACAAGCTTATTTACGCGCTGTGCTCGCCGAGCAGGGTGCGCAGTGGCATATCGTCGTGCAGCACTGTTTGTACTGCTTTGAAGAGGCGCGCGGCGCGCGTGACGAGCGGGCGGTGCGCTTTTTTGCGGCGAAGTTAGTGACTGCTTATCAGCAGATGGGTGAGCGGCACAAAGCCGCCTTTTACCGCACTTTTGCTTGACCTCTTGACGCTCAACCTCTGGCGAGTTTGACGGCGCGGAGCAGTTCGGACACATCGCCCTCGCCACCCTTGAAGTCCGCCTGGCATTTATCTAGGTAACTTTCCAAGATCACATCGGCGGTGGCGTTTAGCGCGCTACGCACGCCCGCGAGCAGCGTCAAAACCTCTTGACAACTCCGCTCGTCGTCCACCATCTTTTGTAAGCCGCGCACCTGCCCCTCGAGCCGCCGCAGCCGGTTCAATACCTTCGTCTTCTGCGCCGCCGAACCGCCTTTTTCCTGTTTCTCTAACTCAGCCTGTGCCATGAAACGCCCTCCGCTCTGCAATTTATCTCATTATATCCCACTGGGGTATCTGAGCACGTTCAGCGTGAAACGGTCGGCTCGAGGTTCTACGTACGCGCACCCGATAACGGAAAAAGTAGGTTGCAACTCCTTGTCGGGAATTAGGAGGGTTCGCTTGAGCCCTCCTCCATATCACTCTGCAACGCCTCGATCAGCGCCTCTTTGCCGACGATTTCTGCAAGCGCTTTTAGGGAATTAAGGTCAGGTTGCCAGAGCCACTCAGGGCGCAACCAAAAGCCCTCTACGACCTCGGACGTGACCGTCTCATCGGTCTCAGTAGCGAAGAGGTCATAGCGGTTCGTGTCATCTAATTTGAAGAAGTCCGCGCGCGCCTTGTCGGGTCTCGAGTCGATGACCCAGTACTCCTTCACGCCCGCCCGCTCGTACTCGCGGGGTTTCGTGTTTCGGTCGATATGGAGGCTGCTCGGTGAGATAATCTCTGTGACGAGTTCGGGTGCGCCGCTAAAGCGCTCGGGGCTGAATCTGGAGCGCGACGCCTGGCTGACGAAGAAGATATCGGGCTCTCTCGAGGGACCCTCCTCCCACAGCTTGACCTCGAAAGGCGCGATATTGACCTCACCTAAACCTTTTAGATTGACAAAGAGGGCGAGAAGACGCTCGAGAAAAGCAAGAATACGTTGGTGCTCGGCTTTCGGCGGCACATAGACGACGACCTCTCCGTCCACCCATTCGCTACGGACGCTTTCATTCTCATAGCTCAGGTACGCCTCGTAACTCATGGGTACGCGGCGCACTTCGGCGGGCTCGGGGGTTGACCCCGGCTTCTCCACACTAGGTACGGTGGGTGGGGTTGGCTGCGCCGACTTCACATTCCGGCTATTTTAGCACGCACCCGACGAAATGAAGATATGACGGGGTCAAAAACGCGTTAAGATGAGGGGATGGAAGAAAGTAGCGTCGTGGACCAGATGAACACGAGTAGCGCGGTCAAACTGACCTCTGGATTTTAGATGAACTACGCCGCGCTCATCGCGCTTTTGGCGGCGCTCGCTTTTACCTTTCCCTTCCTAGTGAACTTGGCCGAAGAGCTAGGGGTGCCTAGAGGGTTTAGTATAATAACAACCGTAGCGGCGGCGATTTTTCTTGTCGCGTGGGGCGTGGTGCGCAGCCGCGTGGAGCGCCGCCAGATTTTAGAGGAGCGCATCGCCGCCATTCAAGCGAAACGCCGCGTTAGGGCGGGCGACCCCGCCGCTTTTCTCTCCTACGGTGAGCATCTAGGCGACTTGCTCATCGAAGTCGGACGCCCCCGCGAAGCCCTGCGCGTTTTCGAGTCTTACAGACGTGTGTTAGGGAGAGCGGGACAGGACACGGAAGCCACCGAGACAGTGATCGCCGCGCTGCGGCTCGAGCTAGCTGAGGAGGAACAGAATGCGAGCTTATAAAGGACTGGTAGAAAGAGGCGTGATTATCTTACCCGAGGGCGTGACGCTGCCCGAAGGCGCGGAAGTTACCGTCACTGTAGGCGAGGTGGAGATGCTGCGGGCAAAGATGCGCGCTGCTCTAAAGCGCAACGCCCGCCGCCGCAGCCGAGGACGAACCGCGCCCGACATGGTCGGCGTCTAACTTCTTCAGAATTTTCTCACCCTCCGCTATGGCCCACCTCGTCCTCGTCCCTACGCCCATTGGCAACTTAGAGGACATCACGCTGCGGGCGCTCCGGGCGCTCCGCGAGGCTGACCTCATCGCCGCCGAGGACACCCGCCACAGCCGCACGCTGCTCAACCACTTCGAGATAGACAAGCCGCTCGTGCGCCTAGACGCGCACACGATTCCAACAAGGGGCGAAGGCGTCTTGAGCGAGCATGGGCGTGTCGCTTTTGTCACCGACGCGGGTACACCTGGACTGTCTGACCCCGGCGCGGACCTCTTGCAAATCGCACTCAAGCGCGGCGATACGGTAGAGGTTCTGCCCGGTCCTACCGCCCTAATTCCCGCGCTCGTCCTTTCCGGCTTGCCGCTCGGAAGCTTCACCTTTTTAGGCTTTCTGCCGCGCAAAGGTTCGGCGCGGCGCGAGGTTCTCTCTCAGATTGCCAAGAGCGAGGTGACGCTCGCTTTTTACGAGTCGCCCAAAAGGTTGCTCGCCACGCTTAGAGATTTAGGAGAGGTCTGTGGTGAGACGAGACGAGTCAGCGTCAGCCGCGAGCTTTCCAAACGCTTTGAGACGACCTACCGGGGAACCCTGCAAAAGGTTCAGGCGCAGCTTTCCCAGGGTGAGGTGCGCGGTGAAGTCGTCGTGGTCGTGTCGCCAAATCCTCAGCCCGAAGAAACCGACTTCGCAGCGAAAGCCAAGGAACTCGCCGCCGAAGGGCTCAGCGGGCGCGACCTCAGAAAAGCCTTGATGACCTTTGGTGCGCCTCGCAATTTGGCGTATGAGTTGTCGTTGGAAGCGGAGTGAGCACACTGTCAGCTAAAAAATGAAGTATGTCATTCTGAACCCTACAGCGAGCTATAGGATAGACTCCACCCTATGGCGAGTGTAGGATAGACTCCGCCCTACGATGAACGTAGGATTCCGTGAAAGAATCTCTGCATTCGCCTTCTCCTCTAGCTGAGATTGCAAGTTATGAAGTTTTAGCACAGCTAATTACGGAGTTTTGGCATAGCCAAACGGGACCCTTCGACAACCGTGCTTCGCCGTACTTCGTGAACGGGGTGACAACCGTGCCGCATTCCTTGCTTAACGATGTACTTAATTTCGGTTTCCTACTCAACAGGTGAACTCTGCCTACCGCGCCTTCCGAAACAACGTTGGAGATGGCGGCGCGGTATGATGCAGCAAGATGAATAAACGTGATCTACTCGAGGTGCTCGACTTCACACTCGGGGGCTCCTCGCCGCCGCGCTTTTTAGAGCACCTCATCGAACATCGGCACCTGTGGGACGCGGAGTTTTGGCGGCAGCTCGAGCTGCGAGCCTACGAATTGCGCCCCGAGCTTGCGGTGTGGGAACTCTGCGTTGACGAGGCCGGCACCTTACGCGAAGTGCGGTTGCCGCTCGTTTTGCGCTAGTCTCTCGGGCTCACGGCGTTGTAGCTCGAGTTCTCGCCGCCGATGCGAATTTCGTCGTGATAGATGACGCGCGGGCTGCTCCTCCTGGGCGAGGGGCGGTCGTACTTCCAGGGCCAGGCGTAGACCCCTAACTTGAAGCGCAGACGCTCCGTTTTTCTATAGACGCTCGGCCCCTCGCGCTCGTAAACGACCTCGCCGTTACGCCAGACTTTTACGTAACCGTTCCTTCGGTCCGACCAATACGCTTCGACGACCCAGTCGGTCCATTCCCCTTTGCGCACGGTGCCTACGGCGCGCTTAGAGAGACCCTCGTCCCCCTCGTCCCAGCGCTGAAAGACGACCCACTCGTCGCCCTCGATTTCGATGCCGAGCGGGGGGCTCGCGCGGCTATGGCTCCACCACTGTGCGGTGATCACAGTTTGCTCGCTATCAACCCAAGAGGTCGGGACGTACGTGCTAAAGCCGTACCACGCGCGCTCGCCGGGCTCGCCCGCGCCGTGCATCTCCAACTCCGAATGGTAGCTGTTTTCTCGGTCGCCGTAGCGCGTTTCCATGCGCAGCGCCCTGCCGCCACGCCGCGTCGGTGCGCTCACGCTTTTGACGCTGTAGGAGCGCCCTGCGGAGAACTCGCGCGTCCAACCTTGGGCCGAGCCCGAGTCGTAGAAATTTTCCCCATCTCGGTCGTTTTGACTTGCGGCGAGGCTGAAGGTCACGAGCAAAAGTCCTAACAACATGCTGAGGGAATACCTTAATGGTGACATAGCAATTCTCCTGTTGAGGTTGCGTTGCGTTGTGTTTGGAGTGTGCTGGATGTACATTCGTAATTCACTATCTATATCTTATGCCTGCACAACCTCTTCTATCTGATAAAAAGATGACAGTGCCTTCACGCAGTGACCAAAAGAGTGAATCGGTTTCTCCTTGTGGTGGCGGCTTGCTTACGAGCAAAGCACTTCGCGCGCCCGATTCGTTTAGATAGTTTTAATCTCGAGCCGAGGTTCTCCTCGTCGTTCACTAATTTTTCAGAGAGGCTTGCTCGTGCTGCCTTCAAGGGGCACCGCGACGCCCCGGCTCGAGAGGCGCGTGACGTCGCCAACTTGCACCGTGCATTCCGGTCCAGTCTGCACCACAAAGGTCTGCCCTACCTGGTCGGGCTCGGCGATCACGCGGCAGGTGTAGGTCAGGTCGTGTCCCTTAAAGTCGCGGTTCAAGACGCTCACGCTCACACCCCTCTCGCCGAAGGTCAGGTCTTCGGGGCGCAACGAGAGCAGCGCCGACCCCATCACGGGCTGCGCGACTTGAAGCGTGCCCAAAAGCGTATCGGCGACGTGTTCGCGACCCGTCCCGCGAATGAGGTTGGTCGTCCCTAAGAAGTTGGCGACGAACGCCGTGCGCGGGCGCAAGTAGACACGCTCCGGCACGCCCACCTGTTCAAGGTGCCCCGCGCGCATCACGGCGAGCCTGTCGGCAAAGGTCATCGCTTCCTCTTGATCGTGGGTGACTAGGATCGTCGTCGCCCCGGACGCTTCTAAGATGCGCCGCACCTCGCGCCGCGTCGAGCCGCGCAGGGCGGCGTCTAGGTTGCTAAAGGGCTCGTCTAAAAGGATGACCTCGGGCTCAGGCGCTAACGCCCGCGCCAACGCCACACGCTGCTGCTGACCGCCCGAAAGCTGGTGCGGATAGCGGCGGCTAAAGATGGTGAGGCCGACTAAGTCCAAGACCGCCTTCGCCCGCTCGATACGTTTCTTTCGGGGTAGCCCCGCCAGTCCGAACGCGACGTTTTGCAGCACGTCTAGGTGCGGAAAGAGCGCGTAATCCTGAAAGACGAAGCCGATGTTGCGCCGCTCGGGTTGGAGCCACGTGTCCGGTCCTGCGACCTGGGTGCCCGCGACCTCGATGTGACCTTTGTCCGGAACTTCGAAGCCCGCGATAAGGCGCAAGAGCGTCGTTTTGCCGCAGCCTGACGGCCCCAAGAGCGCCAAAATCTCGCCCTTCTTGACCTCTAAGTTGAAGTCGGCGACCGCCGGATGCTTGGGGTCTTGATAGCTTTTGGTGAGGGCGTGAAGCGTCAGCGCCGCAGGTTCCGCAGGGTAGCTTGCAAGAGGTTCGGTGCTGGACCTAAGAGAAGCGGCGGGCACGACGTCTTTCACGGTTTTACTATAACAGAAATCTTGAGTAGTTCGGTAGGGTATAGCTCGAGCCCAGTCAACAAACATGGCGAGTTGCGTCAGGCAAAGCGTACTCAGCAAATAGAAAGGTGCCCTCTAGGTGCTCACGCCGCTTTTTTCCTGATAGTCTTGCGTTGAACTGATCCAAACGTAAAGGGCTTTTAAGTGTCGGATCGACAATCCACCCCTCGAGCCTGTCCACTCCGTCCGGTATTCCGTAATTCTCTTGCCTCGCTGCCCACGCCGCTTGCACCGCGCAGAGGGTCGCGTCGAGCGCGTCCCCCGTCGCGTCGTCCAAGAGGTACGCGCTCAGCACGCCGCCAAGCTCGAGCCTCATTCCGTACACCCCCGAGCGCAGCGTTTCGATCACCTCGCGCCGCACCTCCCTCATCCCCTCGGTCTGCTGCTGCTTGGTGTCGCTCTTATACTTCCGCTTGCCGATAAGCTGCCTGACGATGAGCGCGGGATAAACCTCTAAAGCGGTTCTATCCTCCGCCGTTTCGCGGAGCAGCGGGAGGTTGAGGTTCGTGCGCAGCAGCCGCGGCGCAAGCTCATAAAACATCTTGCCTACAGGAACGTAAGCGAGCGACATCGGGCTTACGGCTTTCGCGCGTTCGTCCACCCGGCGGCGGTGGAGCTTGTCGCCTCCAGGCTGGGCGGCGATATAGTCCTTTAAGGTCCGCTCAAACCCTCCCTTGCCGAGCACCGCGACCTCTTCGACATAGTCGTCCCAGCTAGGAGACCAACCCAGCACTTCGACCAAGCGCCGCGGCTGCGCGAAAGGCGCGTCGATGCCCATCGTCCAGGGACCAGGACGCGCTAAAAGAGACTCGAACGCCTGGAAGTTAAGAAGCGGCTCGAGCTGCTGCACATCTAGCACGTCACCGCCAAGCCGCGCGTGAACACACGTGATCGGCTTGGCGCGGCGCGGCTTGCTCGTAAATACCGCTAAGAAAAATATAGAAATATTCCTTAATAGGCATATTCACCTCTTAACGTATAAAACTAAGTGCACCGTTAAGCAAGTATTGCTACTTATTAGCATGTCAGTCACGCAGTAGCCCGTAGATATGCAGGTCGCTCATTTATCTAATGTACTTGAGAAAAATTGGGTGGCGCGTTGAAAAACCGTCATTGACCTCTTGATGTTCGGGATAGTTGGAGGCTCGAGCCAAAGCCCTAAGCCTCTACCCCCGCCTTCTCCATCGCCTCCATCATCGCCGAGCCCATGTCCGTAGGCGTCGGCGCGACCACCACACCCGCGTCTTCCAAAGCGGCGATCTTATCCTCTGCTGTCCCCTTACCCCCGGAGATAATCGCCCCCGCGTGCCCCATGCGCTTGCCTGGCGGCGCGGTCGTCCCAGCGATAAAGCCCGCGACGGGCTTGGTCATGTTGTCCTTGACCCACGCCGCCGCCTCCTCTTCCGCCGTGCCGCCGATTTCGCCAATCATAATGACGCCTTCGGTCTCGGGGTCGTCGTTGAAGAGCTTCAACACGTCCAAGAAATTCGTGCCGTGTACAGGGTCGCCGCCGATGCCCACCGCCGTCGTCTGTCCTAAACCGTTATTCGTAAGCTGATGCACCGCCTCATAGGTGAGCGTCCCGGAGCGGCTCACGACGCCGATCTTGCCGCCCTTGTGGATGTAGCCAGGCATAATGCCAATTTTGCATTCATGCGGCGTGATGACGCCGGGGCAATTCGGACCGACCAGACGCGAGGGTCTGCCCTCCATGTAGCGCCGCGCTTTAACCATATCCTCGATGGGGATACCCTCGGTGATGGTGATGATAAGTGGGATGTCGGCGCTCGCGGCTTCCATGATAGCGTCAGCGGCGAAGGGCGGGGGGACGTAGATGACTGAAGCGTTCGCGCCTGTCTCCTCAACCGCCTCCTTCACGGTATTGAAAATTGGCACATCCACGCTGTAGGTGTCATCTCGTCCGGTTACACCGCTATGGTCCGTCTCGCCCTCGAAACGTTCCGTTTCACCACCGCGACCGGGGTGAACCGCGCCGACCATGTTCGTACCGTAGGCGATTGCTTTGTCCGTATGAAATTTACCCGTGTTGCCTAAACCTTGAATAATGACCTTCGTATTTTTATCAACTAAAATGCTCACTGCGCCAACTCCACAATCTTACGTGCGCCGTCCTTCATATCGTCGGCGCTGACCACACCCTCGATGCCCGCGTTTTGAATGATCTCTTTGCCTAGCTCGACGTTCGTGCCTTCTAAACGCACGACTAAAGGCACCTCCAAACCGACCTCTTTAACCGCCTCGACGACGCCGTTCGCAATCGTGTCGCAGCGCATGATGCCGCCGAAGATATTCACGAAGATGCCTTTGACGCTGGGGTCACGGGTGATGATCTTAAACGCCGCCGTCACGTTTTCCGTGGTCGCGCCGCCGCCTACGTCCAAGAAGTTCGCGGGCTCGCCGCCCTCGTGCTTGATGATGTCCATCGTGGACATGGCTAAACCTGCGCCGTTGACCAAGCAGCCGATGTTGCCGTCTAGTTTGATGAAGGACAAGCCGTACTTGTCCGCCTCGACCTCAGCGGGGTCCTCCTCGGACTTGTCGCGCATCTCCAACACGTCCTTGTGGCGGAAGAGCGCGTTGCTGTCGAAGCTCATCTTGCCGTCTAAAGCCATCACTTGACCCTGTTTGGTGACGACGAGCGGGTTGATCTCGAGCATGTCGGTGTCTAATTCCCTAGCCGCCTTCGTCACCGCTTTCATGAACTTGACGCCGTTCTTAAAGGCGTCGCCGGAAAGCTCCAGGGCAAAGGCAAGCTCTCGCGCCTGAAAATCCGTCAGCCCCACCGCCGGGTCAATCACCACGCGCTGAATCTTCTCGGGCGTCTTCTCGGCGACCTCTTCGATTTCGGTGCCGCCCTCCGTCGAGACCATCACGACGTTGCGGGCGTGAGCGCGGTCCAAGACGATAGAGAGGTAGAGTTCCTTCTCGATGTCGATGCCCTGCTCGATATAGAGCCTACTGACCTCTTTGCCCTCTTCGCCCGTCTGCACGGTGACGAGCGTCGAGCCGAGCATCTTCTTGGCTAGCTCGCGCACCTTCTCTTCGGCCGCCTTGACGCCACCGCCTAACCCGTCCGTCACCACGTTGACGCCCGCCACGTCCTCGTGCTCTTTGAAGCGACCCTTGCCGCGTCCGCCCGCATGAATCTGCGACTTGACCACGACAACCTTATTGCCGCTGTTTTCGATGAGGGGACGCACCGCTGATACGGCTTCGTTGGGGGAGGCGGCGACCTGTCCTTCAGGCACGGCGATGCCGCGCGCCTTCATCAGCTCTTTGGCTTGATATTCGTGAATGTTCAACGTTCGTTCTCCTTATCGTTGGATGCGTAAAGATGACCTTAACAAACGCTCTAGCCTACCGCGCTGACGGGCGTGTAGTAAAACGTTGCGGACGGGGACGTACAAAAGAGGAGATTCTACGTCCATCTCTTGACTCGAGTTTTTGTGAACGCATCCCTCAGCGCAAAGGCTCTTAGCTTTTAGCCGTTAGCTAAAACCTAAAAGCTAATCACTAAAAGCCCGGTACTGCGCATATATCCTTGCACTCTATGTCAGCGTGAAACTCGAGCTTCCCGATATGGTTTTTTACAATGACAAAAAGTCGAAGACCCCTGTATGCTAAGCCCATGATTCGAACCGCTATTTTAACCGCCAGCGACAAGGGCGCAAAAGGCGAACGCGCCGACACCTCCGCTTTGGAAATTCGCCAGCTTTTAGCCACCGGACCTTTCACCGAAGTGGACTATCAAGTCGTCCCCGACGAGCAAGCCGTCATCCGCTCGAAACTGCGCGTCTGGTCGGAGTCGGACGCCGTCGACCTCGTGTTGACCACAGGCGGCACAGGCTTAGCGCTCCGTGACCGCACGCCGGACGCTACCTTAGAGGTCATCGAGCGCGAAGTGCCAGGGTTGCCCGAACTGATGCGCCTTACGGGAATGCAGCAAAACCGCAAGGCGGCGCTCTCTCGCGGCGTCGCGGGCGTCCGACGTGGCACCTTGATCGTCAACTTGCCAGGTAGCCCCAAAGGGGCGCAGGAGTCCTTGGAAGCCATTATCGACATCTTGCCGCACGCCGTCGACCTCATCAAAGGGAATAAGCGCGGCGAGCTGAGTGCGCCGCAGGATTGGCACTAACGAGCAATGAGTAACGAGCAATGAGCAATGAGTGAAAGGCTTTAGACTCACCGTTCGTTCCCTTCGGGAGACTGCGTAACCAGCTTGACTGGATTGCTCATTGCTTTCAACTCATTGCTTCTTTTCTTATTACCGCTCGCTACTTTTCAAAAAGATTCCCCATACACTGTTAATCAAAAAACGAGTGATGTCATTCTGAACGTAGCGAAGCGGAGCCCTTTACAGGATAGGCTTCGCCTGATGAAAGAATCTCGTCTTCCATTCCCAACCAGCCGAGATTGCGAGTTACAAGGTTTTGGCAGTAGCCAATTATGGAGTTTTAGCGTAGCTAAACGAGACCCTTACGCCATTATTGTTCTCACTCCATTCGGACCCGCCGGACTTCGTCTAACTGCGTGAACAGGGTGACAACAGTGTTGCAAAACTTACTTAACGGTGTACTCCACTTCACCTCTTCTTTCTAGTAGACACCTGAGCGCTACATCTGCCATGCTGAGCGTATGGATATCCTCGCAGCGCTCGTCTTCATCCTCTTCTATCTGGTAAGTATCGTCGGCATCATTCTGCCTGTTGTGCCGGGGATTCCCCTCGCGGCGCTCGGCGCACTTTTGGCGGGGTGGATGACGGGGTTCGAGCAGATTCCAGTCTCCTCCGTCGTCATCGTCACTGCGTTCGCCGTGCTCGCGCAAATTATCGAGTACGTCGCGGGCGTGATTGGGGCGCGGCGCTACGGGGCGAGTCAGGCGGGCGTGTGGGGCAGCATCATCGGCTCGGTGGTGGGTATCTTTTTCCTTCCGCCCTTCGGGTTTTTGATTGGCGCGGTCGTTGGCGCGGTGGGCGCAGAACTCCTCACCAAGCGGACCTTCAAAGAGGCGCTCCGCTCAGGCTTGGGCGCGTTCGTCGGCACACTCGGTGGGGTGTTCGCCAAAATCTTCATCGTCATCGCGATTGGCATCACGGTCTTTCCTAAGTTCTTCTGACTAATAGCTGTTGCTTTGGGTGCTACAAAGACTTAGAAGCATAGCCCAAGTTCGCAGATACCGTTGACGCAAAATAGCAGTCAAAGCGCAACCTAACCACCCGCAACCTAATGTGAAATAATAATTAAGATGAAGTGTAAAAAATCTCACAAATACGACACGAATTTTTTCTAATAATCATCCAAAACTTCCCGAAGGTGAGATTAAGGTGCTTCAGGGCAAATACGATTTCTCGAGCCTTACGCAGTGGCGGCAGAAAGCCGACAACTATGTCTTCTCGTTCCCTAGTGTCATTTTTACGGACGTTGATGAGCAAAACAACCGAGTTTTGATCGGGGTAGAGAGTAAAGATGTAGCTGTCAAAATTAAAAAAACTTGACCAACTTGACATACCTAGCGAGGCGGTAACTTTCGAAGAAGGTAAGATTGAGCCTGTTCTTACTTTAGATGATAGAGTACGCCCGACAGTAGGCGGTGTAAGAATATCCAGTAATGTTGGGTCATGTACGTTAGGTTTCAATGCTTATCACTACGGTCTAAACGCCAGCGGCTTTGTTACGAATTCGCATTGTAGTAGTACTGATGCAAACGATAATACTCGGTTCTATCAGGGTGGTGACTATATAGGTGATGAAGCTAGGGATTACAGTGGCTTTACGGGCGGAAGCTGTTCCTCTGGTAGTCGCTGCCGCTACAGTGACAGTATCTTCGTGCGGTATCGGCCTTCGATCAGCAACTCGAGAAGGTACGCTATTACAAAGCAAAAGGCAGAAATTTCGACTTCGGACCCGCTCGAGATATACCGCACCGAATAAATAGATAGCAGTAAGAGCGGTTTACCAGACTCAAATTGGGTAGGCGTTAGACTACATGAGGTAGGTCAAACGACTGGTGACACTGAGGGTGCTGTTGCCAACTCTTGTGCTAACTTTGGGCGTGATAATTCAAATGTCATCCTCCTCTGCCAAACTCGCGTCCGAGCCAATACAGAACGTGGAGACAGTGGCTCACCTGTATTAAGAACCTCGTCCGTTGGAGACATCGATACACTTTACGGCATCAATTGGGCAAGGTACGTCAGACCAACTGTTACAGGTAAAAGAATCTACTTTACCTTCAGCTCCTTCGAAGGTGTAGAGGCTGATCTAGGGAACCTTGATGTAGATTGACGATGGCTTCCTCTGCAGGCTGCCAAGGAATAGGCTACCTAACCTGGTGGAGCATCGAATTGAGTTACTGATAAGCAGGTACCCAGTGCAGTGGTCTGCCGCGAGTATAAAGGAGGGTAGAGCACAAGCTCATTACTACTTATTGTTATCTCGAATGAATCAGTAGGACGATATCCTCGATAAGGCTTTTAGAACTCAAATCATGAAACTCAGTTCTGAGGTCATTCGCGTAAGTGAAGGAGAAAAAAGATGAGGTCTAAAGCTATAGTTTCTACTAAGTTAGTAATCGTATTAGGCATCCTTCTCATTTTGCTCAGTGCTTGTAGCTTGTTTAAGGGCCGGAGCCGGAGCATTGGGCTCATTGAACTTTCTGGTGAGCCAGTGCAGGTGCAAGTTCCTAAGGAGGTAGAACGAGGTCAGGAGTTCCAGGTGAGCGTGACGACCTATGGGGGTGGATGTACAGAAAAAGGAGAAACCAACGTAGATACGAATAATTTGGAGGCTACAATTACACCTTACGATTACGAGGAGACAGGTGTACGAACTACCTGTAACACAATAATATTGTTTCATGAGCATGTAGGGTCAGTGCGTTTCGAGCGGACAGGGACGGCGACTGTTATTATTCGCGGGCGAAGCGAACCTGAGGGAGGAGTAATTACGGTAGAGCGTACGGTGAACGTTCGCTGACTGTAAGAATCCTGTCAGAAGGGTTGCTCTAAAGTGCGTTCAGGCAGGGCAACGTCGTGAACCGACCTAAATAGCAC
The DNA here is from genome assembly GCA_965213925.1 of Trueperaceae bacterium. Classification (GTDB taxonomy): domain Bacteria; phylum Deinococcota; class Deinococci; order Deinococcales; family Trueperaceae; genus CBDBZX01. The sequence goes on along the minus strand of OZ243927.1, from coordinate 723,798 downwards.
CGTGCACCCTCATCTACGCCCTGCCTCTCCTCTCTCCCCCGGCCCTTCAATGAGCGGGGGTCTTTTTAGTCTCCACTACAAAGAGGACGTTCGCTCGTCTCCTATCCTTTGATGATGACTAAGTCACCTGCGTCAGACACGCCTGAGCAAACAGAAACCGGGAAAGCCACGCAAGAGGAGTTCGACCACGAAGTCAAAAGGATGCAGAGCCTTATCGCGCACGTCCAGCTTCGCACCTCGCAACTGAAAGCGTTAGAAGGCGCGTCTACCGAAGCGGTCGAGAAGGTGCAGGAGGTGGAGGCGCTTCTGGAGAGAGCGGAAGAGCTATTGGAGGAGGCGGAACTTCAGGAGTAGCGAGATTGACAGATTGTTGGAATCATCCAGTACAGTTGGAAATTATGGAGTATTTCTCGAGCGTTCGTACACAGCATCTTGACCCTGTGTCATGACACAGGCTTCCGCCGCGCTGTGTGAACTATTCCTCTTTGCTACACTCTTAGCAAGGCTTTGCTGGGTGGCATCGCCGCTTAGAACCCCGGCATGACCGGGGTCTTCTCTTGTATGAGCGCGAACGGGCGACGGTCCTGTGACCTCTTCGCACAGAGGTCTACGTAGCCGTCTACGCGGTGAGCGACGCCTTTCGCGCGGCTAACTGCTCTTCGTCGGTAAGGTTTAAGCGTAGAGGTGTAAGCGACACGAAGCCCTGCTCGAACGCCCAGCGGTCCGTTCCCTCTTCGGCTCCCGTAAGCGGCTTAGCGGCGAACCAGAAGTGACTGCGCCCCATCGGGTCTTCGCCGGGCACCACATCGCCCTCGTAGTGCCGCACCGATTGGCGCGTCCAGCGCAAGCCGCGTGGTGAGGCGGGTAAGTTGACGTTGACGAGGCTGAGCGAGGCGTCGGCGAGAAATAGCTCTAAGACCTCCGCCACGTAAGGTTTGAGCGTATCGTAGTCAGGCGTCGCGCCGTCAAAAGGGGCGCTAAACGCGACCGACGGGATGTTCAAAAAAGCCGCTTGCTTGGCGGCGGCTACCGTACCCGAATGCCAGATGCCGTTACCCAAATTCGTGCCGAGATTGATGCCCGAAAGCACCAAATCCACCGCGTCCCACTGATACGCGCCTAGCGCCACGCAGTCTGCAGGCGTGCCGTCAATGCGGTAGCCTTCGAACGGACCGATGGGCGTGGTTTGGTAGTGCAGCGGACGCAAGATGGTAATGGCGTGACCCACCCCTGACTGCTCGGCGGCGGGCGCGACGATACGCACCTCACCGAAGTCAGCGGCGACCTCAGCGAGGGCGCGGATGCCGGGGCTATAGATGCCGTCGTCGTTGGAAACAAGAATACGCATCACGCAGTATAACGCGGGCATTGTCCCTGCGCCGTCAGTCGGACAGGTTGAAAATGAAGCGTAATCCTACTGTTCGTCTATCAAATTAGCGAAGTGCATCAGCAGTTTTTTAAGCTGTAGCAGCCACCTACAATTGGTTGCGAGCCGTCGCGGGTGCGCCGAAGAATTCTAAGGAATGCTCGCCGCAGGCTCCTAGTGCGTCGACTCCTCACGCGCTTACTATTGGTATGCTCAGCTATGTCTACGCCCTCCGTTGAACTGATCGAGGTCACTAAAACCTTCCGCGACCCGCAGCAGGGGTCAGTCACTGCGGTCGATGAGGTCTCGCTGCAAATTGCCGACGGCGAGTTTTTCGCCCTGTTAGGACCCTCGGGCTGCGGTAAAACGACGACGCTGCGCACCATTGCAGGCTTTGAGCAACCGACCTCGGGCGAGGTCTTGATTCGCGGCGAGGCGGTGCAGGGGATTCCGCCTTTTCACCGCCCCGTTAACACCGTATTTCAGGACTACGCACTTTTCCCACACATGAGCGTCTTAGACAACGTGATGTTCGGCTTGCGCATGGCAAAAGTCGCCAAAAAAGACGCGAAAGAGCGGGCGATGGAGGTTTTGGAGTTGGTCCAGCTCCCTCATACCGCGAGCCGCAAACCCAGTCAACTCTCTGGCGGGCAGCAGCAGCGCGTCGCGTTGGCGCGGGCGCTCGTCAACAAGCCTGCTGTACTCCTTTTGGATGAACCACTAGGCGCACTCGACCTCAAACTCCGCCAACAGATGCAGTTGGAGCTTAAAACTATGCAGCGCGAGGTGGGCGTTACCTTCGTGTTCGTCACGCACGACCAAGAGGAGGCGATGACGATGGCGGACCGCATCGCGGTGATGAAGGGGGGGCGCGTGCTGCAAGTGGGGCGTGCCGACGAGATTTACGAAGCCCCCGCCGACCGCTTCGTCGCGGACTTCATCGGCGAGACGAACTTTATCGAGGGCAAACTGCAACAGAAAAACGGCGACTCGGGCGTGCTCGAGCTGTCCGACGGGCGGCGCTTAGAGGGGCGGCTCAAAGGTCACGCGCTGGACGCGGAGGTGGGCGAGCGCGTCAGCGTAGCGGTGCGCCCTGAGAAGATTGCTTTAGAGTCTCTCAACGGTTCAGCGCCTGGTGAAAGAACGGCTAGCACGGCAGACAACATGACGATGCTCGAGGCTGAAATCGCCGAAGCCCTCTACATCGGTACCGACACGCGCTACCGCGTCGTTTCCGGCAGCGACGTGGACTTGTCCGTGCGCGTGCAAAACCTGCATCACGGCTTCGGCTCGATGCTCAAAGAGGGCGACAAGGTGCGCGTCTCCTGGCAGAACGAGAATGCGACGCTGCTGAGTTAGTGAGTGCGGATGTGTAAGCAGCCGATTGGAAGAGCAAGAAGCGAGAAGTAGGAAGCAAAAGTATTGGGTAGCTTAGGTATTCTGAATGAATCAACCGACAATTCGCCTCACGACGATTCAACCCGAATACGCCGAAGCGTTAGAGCAACTTCAGCTCGAGTGCTTCCCCACGCTAGCGCGCCACGAACTGATGACAAAAGAGCATTTTTTGAGCCACTGCCGCATTTTCCCCGAGGGCGATATTATCGCGTTAGATACCTCGGAGGGCGAGTGCGTGGTCGGTTTAGGCTCAGGTTTTCTCATCGACTTTGACTTTGACACCCCTAATCACACCTTTCAGGAGATCATCGCGGGCGGCTACTACACGCATCACGACCCGAAGGGCGACTGGTATTACGGCGGCGACATCAGCGTTCACCCGAACTATAGGGGTCACGGTATCGGCAAGATGCTCTACGAAGCGCGGAAGAATCTGGTCGTAGAAAGAGGGCTTAAAGGCATCGTTGCGGGCGGCGTGCTGCCTGGTTACGCGGCGCATAAAGGCGAGCTGAGCGTGCCTGAATACGTCGAAAAGGTTGTCGCAGGTGAGCTTACCGACCCGACGCTCACGTTTCAGCTTAAAAATGGCTTCGAGGTCAAGGGGCTCTTGGAGGGGTATTTGGAGGATGAGGCCTCTGACAACTGGGCGACGCTCATCGTCTGGGAGAACCCAGAATCAAGGTAGGGGGATGACCTCGAGCCTATCCCCCTCCTCAACCCTTCTATCAGGCGGCACTACGACGAGCACATCTGCATTCAACATCGAGGTCAGCACGCCCGAACTCTGGCTCCCCGTGCTGTGCGCGAGATAGCCTCTTTGGGGTTCAAAACTCAGCGCGGCGCGGTTGAGGGTGACTTTGCGGTTTGTTCCCTTGAAGGGTGTGGCGGCAGTGGCGGTGATGCGTTTGTGAAAAAGTGGCGGTTCGGTGGAGCCGAGCGCCGTGTCGAGCCACACCTTCGTGAGTAAGGAAAAGACGACCATGCTCGAGACCGGATTTCCAGGCAGCCCAAAGACCGGCAAGCCGCGCCACTCGCCGAACATCGCCGGCCCGCCCGGTTTCATCGCAACTTTCCAGAAGTGCACCGTGCCCTCGTCAAAGAGCAAGTCGCGCACGAAGTCATACTTGCCCATCGAGACGCCGCCCGAGGTAATCAAGAGGTCTACGCCGCCTAGAGCCTCCAACGCGCCCTTGAGTTTTTCAGGGTTATCTTCGACTTTCGGTAGGAGTACAGGAACGCTGCCCACTTGTTCTATAAGGCTCGCTACCGAGTAAGCGTTCGAGTTGTAGACCTGCCCGTCCCGGATCGGCTCGCCAGGATCGATGACCTCATCGCCTGTCGCTAGGATGCCGACTCTAGGTTTTCTCGTGACCTTGAATGTCGGATAGCCCATCGAAGCCGCGATGCCGACTGAGGAAGGCGTCAGGCGCGTTCCTTTCTGCAAGTAGACCTGACCTTTTTTCAAGTCTTGCGCTCTCGGGCGGATATCTCCTTTACTCGCTGGCTTCTTGAGCCAGACCTCTTCACCTCTTTGCCCCGAACGTTGCTCCGTATACTCCACCCCGATAATCGCGTTCGCTCCGCTCGGCACGGGTGCGCCCGTATAGATGCCTACCGCTTCGCCCGCGCCGACCTCTCCCGAAAAGGTGCTACCTGCTGGAATATCTCCGACAAGACTGAGCTTGACCGGACTGTGCTTAGCGGCGTCTAGCGTATCTTCTTCGCGGCAGGCGTAGCCGTCCAGAGCAGAGTTATCGCAGCTCGGGTGGTCCACTTTGCTTGTTAGGTCCTCAGCGAGCGTTCTTCCAAGTGCGTTCAAGAGGTCAACCTCTTCGCTCTCTAACGGCTCAGCGTTCGCTCTTAGACTATCTAGCGCTTCATCTACACTAATTTGGCTTTTGTAGTTTTGGTTCACAGCCTCACTTTAGCAGTCCCGAAGAGTCATGCTAGACTCAAAGCTGCGTCACGTAAATTTTTCATACTAGAGATTAAGGAGAACTATCATGACAACCAGCACGAGCTATCAAAAAGTCGACGTTCCCGAGGGCGATAAGATTACACTCAAAAATGGCGAACTGCAGGTCAGCAACAAACCGATCGTCGCCTTTATCGAAGGGGACGGCACCGGTCCCGACATCTGGCGAGCCTCGAAGCGCGTCTTCGACGCCGCGGTAGAAAAAGCGTATGGCGGCGAGCGCGAAATCGCCTGGATGGAGGTCTATGCGGGCGACAAAGCGAACGACGTGTACGGCGAGACCTTATGGCTGCCCGAAGAGACGGTGGATGTCCTCAAAGAGTATCTCGTCGCCATCAAAGGACCTCTCACCACGCCCGTCGGCGGCGGCATCCGCTCGATCAACGTGGCGATTCGCCAGCGCCTAGACCTCTACGCCTGCGTGCGCCCCGTACAGTACTTCGACGGCGTGCCCAGCCCGATGAAAAAGCCCGAAGAGGTCAACATGACGATTTTCCGCGAGAACACTGAAGATATTTACGCGGGCATCGAGTACAAAGAGGGCTCGGATGAGGCGAAAAAGTTTCTCAACCTCTTAGAGGAGAACTTCTCCGAGTCGTACGGGAAGATTCGCTTTCCAGACTCCTCGGGCATTGGCCTCAAACCCGTCTCGAAGGAGGGCACGGCGCGTTTGGTGCGCGGCGCGATCAACTACGCCATCGACAACGACCTGCCCACGGTCACGCTCGTCCATAAAGGCAACATCATGAAGTTCACCGAGGGTGCCTTCCGCGATTGGGGCTACGCGGTGGCGAAAGAGGAGTTCGGCGCAACCGAACTCGACGGCGGACCCTGGCTCACCTTCGACAATCCGAATACAGGCACCGAAATCACGGTAAAAGATGTGATCGCCGACGCCATGCTCCAGCAGATCATCCTGCGCCCCGCCGAGTACAACTGCATCGCGACCTTGAACTTGAACGGCGACTACATCTCGGACGCGCTCGCGGCGCAAGTCGGCGGCATCGGCATCGCGCCGGGCGCGAACATCAACTACGACTCGGGTCACGCGGTGTTCGAAGCGACGCACGGCACCGCGCCTAAGTACGCCGACCAAGACAAGGTCAACCCGTCGTCTCTCATCCTCTCAGGCGAGATGATGTTTCGGCATCTCGGTTGGGACGAAGCCGCCGCGCTCATTATTGAAGCGATGGGTAAGACGATTGAGCAAAAGCGCGTGACCTATGACTTCGAGCGGCAGATGGAAGGGGCAGAACTGCTCAAGACAAGCGAGTTTGGGGACGCGCTGATTGAGAATATGTAGGAATTAGCAATGAGTTGAAAGCAATGAGCAACGAGTGAAATTTAGACTCGTTGCTCATTGCTCATTGCTATAATTACAGAATGATTCAGCCTAAACCCTACCGCTTTAGCATCGAAGAATACGAAGGCTTGGCGAAATGCCTGTGGCGTGAAGGCGAAAGGGTCGAGCTTCTTGATGGCGAAATCTATACGATGACTCCGATGGGTCCAGAACACAATTTTTCAGTTGCACGCTTTGTCGAGCGATTCGTTCTTCAGTTTGGCAAACGTGCGATGGTTGTCTCGCAAAGCTCGCTCCATCTGCCGCCGGACGGTGAACCGGAACCCGATGTTGTTCTGCTCGAGCTACCTAGGGAGCAGTACCAGTCTCGTTTGCCGACAGGAGAAGATGTCCTCCTGCTCGTTGAAGTCTCCAAAAGCACCCTCGAGTATGACCGCACAAAAAAACTCCCGATTTACGCGAGAGCAGAAATTCCCGAAGTGTGGATTCACAACCTTGTGGATAATCAGTTAGAGGTTTACAAGAACCCGCAGAACGAGCGCTACACCTCTTTATCAACGTACGAAGAGGGTCAAGAGGTTGCGCCCTCGTCGTTTAGTGATGAGCTTGTTCAGTGGTGGACGTAAGTAAGCATATTGGGGCAGGTGTATTTAAGTGTGCCTTTGCTATAATCTCACTATGATTCAACCGAAACCCTACCGCTTTAGCATTGAAGAGTATGAGCAAACAGCGCGTACTGGTGTTTGGGACGATAGACGGGTGGAACTTCTTGATGGCGAGGTCTTTCCCATGGCACCCATTGGACCAGAGCATAGCCTTTCAGTCATGCAGTTTATTGAGCAGTTAGTTCTTAGGTTCAGTGGACGTGCAGTACTTGCGGCACAAAGCCCTCTTCATCTACCCCCTGATGGCGAACCTGAACCCGACATTGTGCTGCTCAAGCCGCCGAAAGAGCAATACCAGTCTCGCTTACCGATAGGGGAAGATGTCTTGCTCCTCATCGAAGTTTCCAAAAGCACCTTAGAGTACGACCGCGCCAAGAAACTCCCAATTTACGCAAGAGCAGGGATTTTAGAAGTGTGGATTCACAACCTTGTAGACAGTCAGTTAGAGGTTTACAGGAACCCGCAGAACGAGCGCTACACCTCTTTAGCGACATACTCAGAGGGTCAGGAGGTTGCACCTTTGTCTTTTGGTGACGAGCCTGTTCAGTGGTGGGCATAAAGCGGTGGGTTGAACTCGTCGTGACCTCTTAAACCAAGTAAGCTGGCGGGGCTCGAGGTATCCTCTTCTCACCATGAATAGAGATACGGCAAAAAAGTCACCCGCCGTTCTCCTGCTCGCCGTCGTCGTTTTCGTCCTAGCGGGGCTTTTTGGTGACGACGTACCCCTTCTGGGTGAAATCGCCGACCTCTTCGACGAGTTTTTAGGTGGCGGTCCGAGTGTCACAGGCTTACAGGGTCCGGCGGAAGTAACGCGCGTGTCTGACGGTGACACCATCGCGGTGATGCTTGGCGGGCGCGAGGAGAAGGTGCGACTTACGGGCATCGACACGCCCGAGACCTTTGCGAGTTCTAAACTCGACCGCGACGTAGAAGCGTCGCCCTTGAACCGTGAAGAGATGCGCTCGCTCGGCAAGGAGGCGACGGCGTATGCGAAGGATTTGATGGAAGGGCAAGACGTTTACCTCGAGCTTGACGCCGAAGAGAGGGACCGCTACGGGAGGTTGTTGGCCTATGTGTATACCTTAGAGCCGGGCGGCGACTGGACCTTTGAGAACGAGAACTTCGAACAGGTCAACCTAGAACTAGTCGAGGCGGGCTGGGCGGACCCCTTGACGGTTCCGCCAAACGTCAAATACGCCGAGTTCTATACCGAAGCGGCGCGCCTAGCGCGGCAGCAAAACCGAGGAATATGGGCGCAGGGTTGGGTGGCGAGCGACTAGTTTACGCTGAGGGAAAGTTGATCCGCTGAAAAAGCCACACTAAAAGCCAAACGACGAGTACGATGCCGCCACCTAAAACCGCCAATGCGCCTAGCAAGAGGAGAACCGGACCTTTACTCGAGGGCTTCTTGAACATCACCTCATCGGACGGTCCCAGGTGCTGTTCCAAGAGGTAGAGGTTCCTCATGTTGGATTTCCACGTCGCGTCGAAGAGGTCGCCGATGAGGGGAACGCTCCCTACGAGCGTTTCCAGACCCAAGTTAAAAACCATCCGTACCAGCGTGCTTCTCGGCGCGCCGAGGCGATACGCTTGGTAGACGATATAACCCGACGGCACGAGCATAATCGCGTCGCCGACACCGGGAATGAGCCCGACAATCGCGTCCCAACCCACGCGGTAGCCGGTGCCCGGAATTTCAAAGGCGTTATCCAGCGTGTGCGTTAAGCTGCGGAGCTGTTTTAAGGTCTCGAGCTTCTCTCTCTTCTTAGCTGAATCTACGGTTGTATTTTTGCGCGTGTTTTTAGGCATGTTTCTAGGCATAGGTCATCACGGTTTCGTTGTGAGATAACGTCATGTGTAGAAAGCGTGTAAAAAAGGAGCAGCTCCGCCGCTGCTCCTACGTTGCGTCCCCGAGTTAGGTCGCCGAGTACGACGCGAAGTGCCGCTCGACGATGCGCAAGTTGCGCTTGTTCGACTTCCAGAAGAGGTCGAAAATATCGCCGACTAAGGGGATGCTGCCGACGAGCACGTCTACTAAGGAGTTAAAAACCATTCGCGAGACCTTCTCGCGCGGCACGCCCATGTTGTGCGCCTTGAAGATGATGTAGCTAGAAATCGCGAAGCCGCTAAAGTCGCCGATCACGGGCACGAGCCCTAGAAGTGCGTCCAAGCCGACACGGTAGTTGACAACGGGAATTTTGATCGCCTCGTCTAAGAGTTCGGCTAGGCGGCGCATCTCGTTGAGGTCGCGCTGAAAGGACTTCTCATTGCCGTAGTCGTAGGAGCCGTAGTTTCCGCTGGTGTTATCGTTGTTGTAATAGTCGCTCATACTCGTTTTCCCCCTCGTCCGTCCCACCCTGCATAGGTGTAGAATCTCCCTGTTTTACCATCTCGCAGGTAGTTTGCAAGTGGCTCACGTAGCGGCGGAATAGGAATCAGCGTCTCGACCTCTTCCACCGGAAAGAACCGCGCCTCGACGATGAAGCCGTCGGGGTCGCGCGGGTTCAAAAGTCCGTCATACGCCGCGACAAATGCGAACGAAATCGCCCGGTCGTTGCGCCGCATGTCCTCGACATGAACTGAGTACGCCAAGTGTTTGATGTGCGTCACTCTCAGTCCTGTCTCTTCCATCACCTCTCTGGAAAGTGCGTCAATCGTGGACTCGCCGCGCTCGACCACGCCCCCTGGCAAGGTGTAGCGGACGTGCCCGTAGCCCTGCCAGTCGTTGCCGACCAAAAGCACCCGACCCCTCGGGTCGAGCAAGATTGCGGCGGCAACGACGAACTCACGCCGCGCCACGGCTCACATGGCTGGTCTCACTACCTTGATTACTGCCCATCTCATCTAAACGCTGCGCCTGCTCCGCCTCGCTCAAGACTTCGGTGAGTTCGTTCACCTTGCCCGTCATGATGTCATTAAGATTATGCGTGGTGTAGCCGATGCGGTGGTCTGTCACGCGAGACTGCGGGAAGTTGTACGTGCGAATCTTCTCGCTGCGCTCGCCCGTGCCGATCTGCACGAGCCGCGCCTCCCTCGCCTCCGACGCCGCCCGCTCGCGCTCGCGCTCCAAAAGCCGCGCCCGGAGAACGGTCAGCGCTTTCTCCTTGTTTTTTATCTGACTCTTACCGTCTTGACAGGTCACGACGATTTCATCGGAGGTGCCGGGCTTATAGGTGATGCGCACCGCTGAATCCGTCGTGTTGACCGACTGCCCGCCCGGTCCCGACGAGCGGTAGACATCCACGCGGTAGTCGCTCGGCGAGAGGTTCACGTCCACGTCTTCGGCTTCGGGCAAGACTGCAACGGTGACCGTACTCGTATGAATGCGCCCTTGCGTCTCGGTTTCGGGCACGCGCTGGACCCTATGCACGCCCGATTCGAACTTGAACTTGCTGTACGCGCCGCGCCCCGTGATCTCAAAGTTGACCTTGCTGAGCCCGCCGACGCTGTTGGCGTACGAGTCGATGACTTCCGTTTTGAACCCTAGCGCCTCGGCGTAGCGCTGGTACATGCCCAAGACTTCAGCGGCGAAGAGGGACGCTTCGTCGCCGCCCGCAGCGGCGCGTATTTCGATGATGACATTTTTGTCGTCGAAGGGGTCTTTGGGTAAGAGGAGGGTCTCGAGCCGATCCTCGAGCACCACTTTCTGCGCCTCTAAGCTCTCCAACTCCTCCCGCGCCATCTCCTCTAATTCAGGGTCAGACAAGGCTTCTCTCGCGTTTTCTATCCCTGAGAGCACATCTCTATATTCGGTATACACTTTGACGATGCTCTGCAACTCGCTGTAGCGCTGCATCGCCTCACGGTAGCGCGTCTGGTCGCTGAGCAAGTCGGGATCGCCTAGTGACTGCTCGAGCGCCGCAAACTCACCTCTAAGGTTTTCTAGCTTCTCGATCATAATGCTACAGTCTAACGCCAAGCTTCGTGAAGAAGTAGAGGAGAGGGGACAAAGGGGTAAGGCGTCACAGTCTGAGAGTGGCGCAAAAGGTTCCGCGGTTAAGGTAGAGGAGCATTTCAGCTAGTCAGCGTTTCAGCTAATCAGGAAAACTTGACTGGCTGAAATGCTGACTAGCTGACAAGCTCTGTTAAACTCTAAACACCATGAAGCGCCTTAACCTCTCCGTTATTTTCGGTTTACTCATCCTCACAAGCTGCGTCCCTGCAACCGAACAACTACCTGTCGTGCCTGTGCCTGTGACTTACCGAGGGGCACAAGAGGAAGTCTACGAGACCGTCTTACGAACAATCTCCGCCTCGCCCGGCGTGCCTACTTACAATCCTGGTGGGTTAGACGGTTACGAACGTGCACCCTCTGGACCTTGGGTGATTACCTCGAGCAGCCCCCCGCAGAGCGTCTCCGCGCAAGCCGAATCGAGCGCGTCGGGGTTTTTGGGTTCCAATGCGGAGCCGGACGTGCATGAAATTGACGTCCGGCTGAGCGAAGCGGGGGAAAGGCGGACGAGGGTTTCTATTCAAGGAACACCGCAAGCGCAGCGCCTCGCTGAAACTATCTATGCGGAGCTTGATGAAGAGTTTGAGAAGCTCGAGTAAGGATAAGGTAGTAAAACAAGTCACGCTCACCGACATATCCGTAAAGGGCTATCTCTGTAAATGGCGCTACTATTCGTGTGGCGGCGTTGCTTAATGATGAGCGTCTCTACAGAATTGCGTGGATGAAAAGTTACGTGGATAAAAGGTGCATGACCAAAAGGAGGCGCTTATGTCCGGTTGGTTCCTGATTGTACTCCTCATCGCCGCGATCGTCTTTATCGTCTTTGCGACAGCCCAGTTCAGGCTCCACCCCTTTCTCGTTCTCCTTGTGACGGCGTACGGCTTGGGGCTACTCGCAGGCCTTCCGCCCGGCGAGGTTCTCACCGCGATTACGGATGGGTTCGGCGGGACGATTGGCTCCATTGGCATTATCATCGCGGCAGGGACGATCATCGGGGTGGTGCTGGAGCGTAGCGGCGGCGCACAGGTCATGGCGGATACGATCATCGGCTGGGTCGGTCAAGCTCGCTCGGTGCTAGCGATGAGCATCACGGGCTCGGTCGTTTCGATTCCTGTGTTCTGCGACTCCGGCTTCGTCATCCTCGCGCCGCTCGCCCGCTCACTCGCGAGCAAAGCGGAGCGTTCGATGGCGGTGTACGCCGTAGCGCTTAGTATGGGGCTCTACACCACGCACGTCTTTGTGCCGCCGACGCCGGGTCCGATTGCGGCGGCGGGCACGCTCAACGCGGACGTTGGGCTCGTCATTATCCTAGGTCTCGTCACGACTGTACCTGTTTTGCTCACGACCTACCTCTTTGCCCGCTGGATGGGCGAACGCATCTTTATCGACCCGGATACCGCGACACCTGAAGGGGAAGCGCAAGCTGAGAAGACTGCCAAATCGCGCTCGGAAAATCCGCCCGCAGCGTGGCGCGCCTTCCTGCCGATTCTCTTGCCGATCGTTCTCATCGCGCTTAATTCGGTCGCGTCGCTGCCCGCTGCACCCTTCGGCGACGGCGCGTTCGCCGCGCTGCTCAGGTTCTTAGGCGACCCCAATACGGCGCTTCTCATCGGCGTGTTCGTCGCGTTTTTCGTCACGGCGCAGGTGCGCGGAGAAGAGTTGACGCAAGACGCGGTCATGAGGTCGCTGCGCATCGCCGGACCGATTATCCTGATTACTGGGGCAGGCGGGGCGTTAGGGAGCGTGCTTAGAAGTACGCCGATCACGGACTTTTTGGAGCAAAACTTAGCTCTCGCCAGCCTCGGTATCTTTCTGCCCTTTTTGCTCGCCGCAGCCCTCAAAACGGCCCAAGGCTCCTCGACGGTTGCCATCGTGACCACCGCCGCCATCGTCGCGCCGCTTGTGGGCACGATTGGGTTAGGGTCTGGCGTCGGCTTGGCGCTAACCACGCTAGCCATCGGCGCGGGCGCGATGACGGTCTCGCACGCGAACGACAGCTTCTTCTGGGTGGTGAGTCAATTTTCAGGGATGGACGTGTCGCAGGCGTACCGCTTGCAGACGGTGGGCTCGGCGATAGCGGGGGTGACGGGGATGACAACGGTGTTTGTGCTGAGCCTTTTCTTCTGATATGTAGAGGAATAGCAAGTTACTTGCTGAGCTGACTCGCTGAATTTGCAACCTGCCGCGGCTGCTCCACCGAGTAAAGCGGCTCCATTACGGGCTTGAGCCCGCTGGCTCCATCGATGAAGAGCTGCAGATGCGGGAAGGGAATCTCGATGCCCGCTTCGTCTAGCGCCTCTTTACTCGCCTCTAAAATGTCTGCGCTGATCTTCGGCTCGATGGCGATGTTGCTCGGCTCGATCCAGTAGACCATCATAAGGTTTACGGACGAGTCGCCGAGTTCGACCAGCCGGACGCTCGGCGCGGGCAGACGCATTACGCGCTCGTCCGCTTGAAGAATCGGCATGATGACCTTGCGGGCGTGTTTTGCAGATTCTTTGTAGGCGATGCCAATCGGCACGTTGATACGGAGCGGTCCCCCTGCGCTGAAGTTGATGATATCCGAGGAGCCGACGCTCGCGTTGGGGATATGCGTCACGATGTTGTCGCGGGTTACGAGGAGCGTGTTGCGCAGCGTGATCTCTTTGACCTTGCCGACCTGCCCATTGATTTCGACCCAATCACCGATGCGAAAGGGTCGCTCGACAAGAAGGGTCACGCCCGAGATAAAGTTCGACAGCGTGTCTTGCGCCGCGAAGCCCACCGCGATGCCCGCGATGCCTAGAGCCCCTACCGCCGCCACGATGTCTACCCCGAACTGCGAAAGGACTGCGGCGACGCCGAACGCGACGAGTACCACCGAGACGACGTTGCGTAGAAGCTGCAAGATAGACTGATCGAGGCTGTAGCGCCCCGTCACGTTGCTAAGCAGTTTTTGCGAGATGATCCAGCCTAAATAGAAGAGGAACGCAACTACAGCGGCGCGCGCCGCGTTCGCGGAAAACTGGTTGGGCACGCCGAGTTGCGACATCACCGCTAAGCCTCCGAGCACGATCATCATGTAGCGTAGCGCCACCGTGACCGGTCCCGTGATGCTGCTGCTCAGGTTGGTACGTTTTAAGACGAAGCGCAGCCCTGAACGGAGTGCGATATAGACGCCTACGAAAAGTAGAACGAGGAGCGTGGAAACGAGCAGTTGGTTGAGCGCGTCGGCGAGCACACCTCTTGTTGTAGTCTCCGGGTCAAAGAGCCCGAAGGTCTCCACCAAAGAGTCGCGCAGCTCGGTGAAGAGCCAAGAGAAAAAGTTACGTACCTGGGTCATGATGTGCACCTAGCTGGGTGTAGAGATTTTACGTGCCACCCGCACGTCTAAACAAGCAGTATAGCACCGAACCTACCAAAAACATTGAGTCAGATGCCTGTGACGATTCTCTCAAGTTAAGCCCCCTTGAGAATTTTGTCAGACTTCTGTCAGATACCGTCCTCTACACTCGGACCATGAACGTTTCACCGCCCAGCTACTTAGACGAGCACATCCTCGTCGCCGTCGACATCAAAGAGGGTGCACACCTCTTTTTACTCAAAGCCTTAGCCGTCTGGCACGCTCGCCACGGCGACTTGCTCGACTACGGTTTCGAGAAAGGCAACGAAGGAGCGCGTGAAGGGCTCGGCTGGGCAGTTTTCAGCCCGGAGCTGACCAGCGCCGCACTGGACGAACTCCACCTCGTCTTCGACCCTTTTTTCGCGCCGACGCCCGTGCTGTGGGAATACGTCCCCGCCTATAGCTCTCTATAAAATACCGCAGGGAGTTGAAAGCGCGACCTCTTCAGCTTTACGCTGAGGCGCATGAAGCAGTCTATCGCTCATGTCGCACTCGTCGTCAGAGACTACGACGAAGCCATCGCGTTCTACACCGAGACGCTCCACTTTACACTGCTCGAGGACTCCTACCAGAGCGAGCAAGATAAGCGCTGGGTAGTGGTAACGCCTCCAGGCTCCACTGGGACAAACTTACTTTTAGCCAGGGCTTCCAAGCCCGAGCAAGAACCCTTCATCGGCAACCAGTCCGGCGGCAGGGTCTTTCTCTTTCTCAGCACCGATAACTTTTGGCGCGACTTTAACGAGATGGTCTCAAGAGGTGTTGAATTCGTAAGAGAACCCAAAGAGGCCGAATATGGCACGGTGGCTGTATTCAAGGATTTGTACGGAAACCTGTGGGATTTGCTCGAGTTCGCGCCTGGCCATCCGCTGGCTCGGCGGTAATAGGTAAGTTCTTTCGTTGTCGTTACCGTCATTTCAACTGACTACCAGCTAAAGCAGGTGGAATGAAGGGGACGCTGAAGCGTCCTGTCTGCACTCGACTATCAAGCCATGAGGTTTCCCGAAGCGTGTTCACACCTTCCGCCCACCTGGTTGAACTCGCCTGCCCGACCCCGGAGCGCGGCTGGTCAGTCCTCGGCTGAGAAAGCAGGCAGGGCGGTGTAGCTTATGCTCCAAGCCGCCGATCGTTCATCCAGCTCGACTGGACTGAAAGTCGGGGGTTTATACTCTCCCTGTGGTGAGACAATTAAGAGGCTGCGGAGGAAAAGCGAGGGATATTCTCCCCTTCTTTTCCATCACGCTATCTCCTCACGTCCGCAACCTTTCTCCAAAACGACCTGTGTTAAACCTTAAAGATGTCTCTTTCAAACGCCGCGCCACCTCACGCCTCCTCCGAACACGTCGACCTCATGCTCATCGTCCCTCATCCCGACGACGAGGTTTTTAGCTGCGGCGGAATTTTCACCAAGATGGCGGACGCGGGCGGGCGTGTTGCCACGGTAACGCTTACAAGGGGCGGCGCGGGACGCACGCTAGGGATGTGCCCGCAAGCCGAACTACCGAATGTGCGCGAGGCAGAGCTTCGCGCGTCGTTGGATATTTTGGGCGTGAGCGACGTGCATATCTTCGACTATCCCGACTTCGTCCCGGCGGCGGATAGAGGCATGGCGACGAACAGAGGGCTCGCCGGCGAAAGCGAGGAAGAGGTCGTCCCGCGCCTTGTTTCACTTTTGGAAACCCATAAGCCGAGGGCGCTCATCACCTTTCCGCCAAATGGCGCGAACGGTCATCCTGACCATGTGGTCACGAACCGCTTTGTGCTGAGCGCTTTGGAGAGCGCCGAGCATAAAGTCGAGTCTCTCTACTACTTCGCCGCAGAAAAACCTTACAGCGCCGCGCCGCGAGAGGGTTTTTTGAGCCCGAAAGAGATTCGCGCCTCGCACTTACCGCCTACACACTTCTTCGACGCGAGCCCCTTTGTAGAGAACAAACTGCGGGCGATGGGGCAGCACGAGACGCAGGCGCGGAGCGTCCTGACCTTTATGCGCTCCTTCCCGCGCCGCCTCCTAGTTGAATCCTTTCACCGCGCCCAGCCTAGCTATCCTGAAGGGGAGGGTCCGCGGACGGTGGCTTGGTTGTAAGAGAGCAATGAGTGAAAACCTTTAGACTCATTGCTCGTGGCCACTTTCTCCTCTGTGAAACACCTCACTCGCCTTCGCATTTGTCTTCACAAATGAAACTCCTTGCAGCCTCATGAAGAAGGCGTGCTAGGCTTGATTATGTTCTTCCGCCGCTCCCCCTCCGCTGAAATCGAGCCTGCTCACCGGGCGCTGGCTGAAGGGCGCTATGAGGCGGCGTTAGCGCTCTTGGAGGGCGCGGCGAAGCGGCAGCGGCAGCGCAGCGCTCAGGCGCAGCTCAAACTTCATATCGCGGCGACGTATGCGCTTTACGGGGAGGACGGTTTAGAGGGCGGGCTCGAGCACCTCGCAGACGCAGCCGAAGCGGACGCAGCCGCCACTCACACCCCGCTCTACCGGGCGCTCTACTGGGAGTTCGCCGCGTACCGGGGCGAAGCGGCGGGCGACGTGAAGCGGGGCGCAGCCGCCGCGGCCGCCGCGGGCGAGGGCGTCGCGTCCTATCACGCCGCGAGCGCCCTCGCCGCGATTCACGCCTTTAGGCGCGCCGCGCAGGTCCTTTTAGGGATTGACGCCCGTACGCTGCCCGACTACCTCAAGTGGCGCTACTGGTCCCTGTTGGGACGAAGCTACGAGGCGGGGGGGCGCTATGAGGAAGCGGCGGACGCTTTCGAGAGGTCCGCCGCGCTGAGCCAGGGCGCGGACAAGTTTGGTGAACTGCTTAATCTAGCGGCGAACCGCCTAGAGGCGCATCAACCTATCGGAGCGCTAGAGGCCTTGGAGCGCGCGCAACGCGCCGCGCCCCCCGAAAACGCGTCCGACGGAGCGGTGCAGCGCTACCTGACCGGACGCGCCCACCTCTCCCTCGGCAACCCGAACACCGCCCTGAACCTCTTTTTAGAGGCGAGCGTTTTAGAGAGCGCCGTCAGCGACCCTTCGTTCAGCTTACAGCTCGCGCTCGGTCAGACCTACAGCCTGCTCGGCAAGACGCGCCGCGCTGAGGCGTGCTACCGCGAAGCGGTCACGCTCGCCTCCAAGCGGCAACGCGCCCTGGCGCTCCACGAATACGCGCTGGTGATGTTGGAGGCAGACGACTTGGAGCGCGCTAAAGATTTGCTCGCGCAAGCCTCGAGCGACGAGCACTACGACTACCACGCCGAGGTCTACGCCGACTTAGCCGACGTCGAACTCAAGCTCGGCGATTTGCGCGCCGCGAGCGACCTCGCGCACCGCGCCCTCGATCTAGGCGCAACCGCGCCCGCCTGCTTGACGCTCGGCAGCGTCGCCCATGAGTACTACCGCTTCGACGAGGCGATCGTCTGGTTCGAGAAGGCGGCGAGCGCGAGCGTAGAGGGTCACTACGAGTGGGTGTTCGCCAAAGAGATGCTCGTGGACAGCTTTGTGCAGCAAGGCTACAAGCACCCCGACAGAATCATCCACCACGCCGAAGCTGCGCTGCGCCACCTGCCCCCCTTTAACGAGTGGACGCTGCTGCTACAGGGCTACATCGCGCACGCAAAAACGCTTTTGAGCGGGCATCAGCGGATGCTCAACTGAGTTTCCTCCCTGCGACGTAAAGCGTTCTGCTTCTTTGTAGTTCGTAGCAGGTCACCTGAGAACCTTTTGCGTTGTGCGCCTGCCCCGCTTAGAACGGTGTGTTTACAGCTTAGACTAGAGGCATGGAAGGTCTTCTCATTGCCGAGCAGCTTAGGACGCTCAGGGCCCAGCTTCCCGCCCCACACTACGCTTGGCGTTTCCCCGACCCTTACACGTTCGTTTTACCTCTTTCAAAGGACGCACTCTGGCTCTACAACAAACCGCCGAACCCGCGAGCGGCGTTTAGGAGCGAGTTACCCCCTGCAACGGGCGCTCACACAGGCTTCCAAGATTTATTGGTGGCGAGGGCTTCGGGCGACCTTGTCGAGGTGACTCAGCCCAAACTCGACCGCGCCTTATCGCTCCACTTCGCCGCCGCCGAGGGCTTTGTCAGCACGCCGCCCGTGGTGCTCATCGCCGAGCTGACCGGGCGCAACTGCAACCTCATCTTGACCGACACGGACGGGCTGATTTTGGGCGTCGCCAGAGAGGTCACCTCTGAGATCAACCGCTTTCGCCAACTCCGGGCGGGGCTGCGCTATCAGCCGCCGCCCCCATATGAGAAGTTAGACCCGCGAACCGCGCCTAGTAAAGCGCTCCAAGACGCGCTGGAAGGTCGCACATTGAACAGTGTCCGCAAGGTCGTGGACGGCGTCGGACCGAATTTGACGCGGGCGCTCAGCCTGCAAACGGGTTTCGCGAAAGATCACAAGGTGGAGGGCGCGGACGTGGATACGCTCCTCGCCGCCCTGCGCCGCCTCGCCCGAGAACCGAGCCGCGTGATGCGCGAAGTCGTAAGTCTCCCCGACATCGAGACGGTGCGCGAGACAGAGGCGCGTGAACTTACGCTCCAGCGGCTCAGAGGCGCGCTAGAGAAGCAGCGGCAGCTTCTGGAGAAACGCTTGGACGACATAGAAAAGGCGCGCAGCGCCGCCGCTGAAGCGAACGCGCTGCGCGCCCAGGCGGACGTGCTCATGGCGTTTCAAAAGCAGGTTCCGCCGAACGTGGGCGAGGTGACGCTCACGGGCTTCTCGGGCGAGCCGCTGACCGTGACGCTCGAGCCCCGCCTAGACGCCATCGGCAACGCCCAAACGCTCTACGGGCGCGCTAAGAAGCGCGAACAGCGCCGCGCGCAAGCCGAAACGAGAGAGGACGATCTCTTCACGGAGCTAGAAAAAGTGGAGGGGCTCTTGGGAGAACTAGGGTCCCTCTCCCCTACCCGTTTAGACGAACTGAGCGAAACCTACGTCGTCAAACCTAAGAAGCAAGTGAGGGCGCAACCCGGCATCCGCTACAGGAGCCCGCAGGGTTATAGCGTCCTCGTCGGGCGCAACGCTCGCGACAACGATACCATCACCTTCCGCTTGGCGCGCAGCCGCGACGTATGGCTGCACGTGCAGGGCTACACGGGCTCGCACGTCATCGTCCAGGCGGAGAATAAAGAGGTTCCCTTCGAGACGATTCTCTACGCCGCCCAGCTCGCCGCCGCGTACTCCAAAGCGGGAGGGTCCGACAACGTGCCCGTGGACTATACCCTCAAAAAGAACGTCTGGAAACCCAAAGGCGCGCCCGCTGGCGCGGTGAATTTCACGCAGCAAAAGACGGTCTACGTCACGCCGAGTCGCCGTCCCGAGGCGGTCTAGCTGACTCGAACTGGTCGGACTTACGGTCGACTTACGGAGCACATTTAGGTGCCTTTGCCACGCCGAAAAAGTCCTAAACGCTACGCTCGAGCCTCCGCTAAGGACCAACTTTTTAGAAGTCGTGGTGCGAAAGACGAAGAGGTCTAGCGTCAGACCAAACCTGCAGCCGGTTCTGCGCTGAATCCCTCCCGAAATACCAAAATGTTAGACTTTAACAAATCACGTCTAATAACTCGGCTCTGAGGAGGCACAGGTGGCGAAGTCCAAGAAGTCTAAAAGCAGCGGCGCAGCTAAATCCAAACCAAGCAAGAAGGTCTACGAGAAGGAACTCGAGCGCTTACAGATCGAACTCGTCAAGTTGCAGGAGTGGATTAGGGCGCAAAGACTTAAAGTCGTGGTGGTCTTTGAGGGGCGCGACGCGGCGGGCAAGGGCGGCGTCATCAAGCGGATTACGGAGAGCTTGAATCCGCGTATTTGCCGCGTCGTCGCTTTGGGCACGCCGACAGAGCGCGAGAAGACGCAGTGGTACTTTCAACGTTACGTCGAAGAACTCCCGGCGGCGGGTGAGATGGTGTTATTCGACCGGAGCTGGTATAACCGCGCGGGCGTGGAGCGGGTGATGGGCTTTTGTACCGAAGAGGAGTATCAGGAGTTTCTGCGCTCCTGCCCCGAGTTCGAGCGTATGTTAGTGCGTAGCGGCATCATCCTCATCAAATACTGGTTCTCGGTCAGTCCCGAGGAGCAGGAGAAACGCTTTCAGTCCCGCATCAAAGACCCCACCAAACGCTGGAAGCTCTCGCCGATGGACTTGGAGTCCAGAGAGAAGTGGGTGGAGTACTCCAGAGCGAAAGACACCATGTTCGCCTATACCGACATCAAGCAAGCGCCCTGGTACGTCGTAGACGCCGACGTGAAGCGGCGGGCGCGGCTCAACTGCATCTCGCACCTCTTGAGCGTGATCGACTACGAAGACCTCACGCCCGAGCCGATAGAGTTACCGCCGAGGCAGGAGAACACCTCTTATATCCGCCCGCCGGTGAGCGACCAGACGTTCGTGCCAGAGATTTACTAGGAAAGCTTCTCTCGGTGGGTTGGGAATGAAGACGCGGCCGGCTACCTTAAAGCTTACTCCCCCGCGCGTCCTCCTCTTCATCCATGTAAGGAAGCGAGCCTGACAAGCGGTAGTTGTAGAGCGTCCGCTCCGGTCCCGCGTCGTCCTCTTCCTCGCCCTCGTACGTGTAGGTCTCGATGGAAAGAATCTTGACCTCGACCTCGATCTCGTCCTTTTCGGGCTCGTCGGGGTCGTCGAGCTTGCCCTTGTAGGTGACGGTTTTGCCGGACTCGAGCCTCTCTTTCAGCTCGCTCACGTCCTGCTCGTCGTCCTCTTTGAGCCGCCACGTCCCCAACACTTCTAAAATGTCACCGCGCCTCTGACCCCTGACCACCTGCAGCGTACCGACGCCCGGTACGCCGCCCAGGGTCGAGGGCTCCATCTTGGCGGTGGGCGTTTCGTTCGAGTCTGCGCTGGCTACTTCGTCGTGGAGATTGTCCATGCGCCATCATAAGGGATGAACGGGCTGCGGGGGAAGGGCGGGGTGCTCCGTACGCTTTTTTGCGACTGAGCATACGGAGCCGTAAGCAAGCTTGCGCAGGTTTGTAGCACGTTCGCAGAGCACAAGGTTAAGAAAACCTAAAGGTGAAGACGTGTCGGTTGCCCGGCGATGTTGATAATTTCACAGCTACACTGATGGTCAATTGTCAGATGAGTGTCAGGCAGGGCCGCGGCTGCTTCATGCCGACGCTCTGCAACGTCTCGAGAAAGGTCATCATGCTCCAGGTACTGCGTCATCTACATTTTTCTAAGCTGCTGCTTTTACTCCTAAGCCTCGACGCGCTCTTTATTTTGGCGCATGTTCTGCGCGTCCTGCTCGCATCCGGTGACGCCTTCTGGTGGCTCAGCGTTGACACGGACGGCAGCGCACCAGAAGTCTTTCAGTACCTGAAGTTCATGTTTATTACAAGTGGGCTTCTTGTTCTCTTTACCCGCCACAAGGCTTGGACTTACGGCGTCTGGGCGGGAATCTTCACCTTCGCGCTCCTCGACGACGCGCTGCGCATCCACGAAAGGCTGGGCGGCGAGGCTATAGGGTGGTTCGGGCTCGTGCCCGCGTTCGGGTTGGGCGCTAGGGACCTCGGTGAGTTCACCGTTTGGGGCGCGGTGGGGGTCGTCGTGTTCGCCGCGCTGCTCTTCACCTATCTTCGCGCCGCGCCTGGCGTCAAACGGTTCTCGAGGCACCTCTTCTACCGCTTCGCGTTTCTCGCCTTTTTCGGGCTCGGTTTAGACCTCGCGCATAGCGCCCTTCTCCACACGTCGGTGCGTGGCGTGGCAGTGACGGAGGACGGCGGCGAGATGCTCGCGCTGAGCCTTATCGTGGCGTTCGTATGGTCGCAGGTGAGGGGCGCTAGAGGCGCAGAACAGCCCACCCGTCCATTCACTAAGCGAACTCAAAAAACGACCGTTGCGGCGTTCACCGTCAAGGACAACCTGTAAACTAAGGCGTGTCCGGCGAGTCCAAACACGGTGCGTACGATCCTACGCACATCGCCCACTTCTTCGACGCTTACGGCGAGCGCGAGTGGGAGCGCTTTAGTGCACCTTTAGACCGCGTGAGTTTGCATCTACATACGCACTACCTGAAGAAGTTTATCCAACCAGGAATGGCTGTTTTGGATGCAGGCGCGGGACCAGGACGCTTCACCCTTGAACTTGCCAAGGTTGGCGCAAGGGTGACGGTAGGCGACATCTCTAAGGAACAGTTGGCGCAGAACCGCAAGCGGGTGAGAGAAGCAGGGCTCGAAGGGGCGGTCGTCTCCAGGCATCAACTCGACATCACCGACTTGTCCCGTTTTGAGAATGCCACGTTTGACGCCACCCTCTGCTATGGCGGTCCGCTCAGCTACGTGATGGAACGAGCCGACGACGCCCTCACCGAGCTGCTCCGCGTGACGAAGCCGGGCGGCGTGCTCCTCCTCAGCGTCATGTCCAAAGTCGGCGCGACGCGCATCTTTTTGCCAGGCGTTTTGGACTTTCTCCGCTTACACGGTTTGGACGCTGCCGAAGAGGTCATCGAAACGGGCGTGTTGTCTAAAGACTTCGCAAGAGGTCACGTCATGAAGATGTACACGTGGGCTGAGCTAAAGGACTTGCTCGAGCGTCACGCCTGCGAGATTTTGACCGCGTCTGCCGCCAACCATCTGACGACCTCTCACAGCGAAGAGGTCGCGAGATACGAGCAGGAGCCGGAGGTGTGGGCGAGGCTGCTCGAGTGGGAGCGAAAGCTGTGCGCGGAGCCGGGGAACTTGGACGGCGGGACGCACATTATCGTGGCGGTGCGGCGTAAATGAAATCCCCCTCGAGTGAAGGGGATACTACGCTTAAAACTCAGCGGAACCGTAACGCTACATCAAAATCCCACCGACGCTCGCGATAATCCCTGCGAAAATCAGCGCCACAGTGTTGATAACTTTGATGAGCGGGTTAATGGATGGACCCGCTGTGTCCTTGTAGGGGTCGCCAACGGTGTCCCCCACAACCGACGCCGCGTGGGCCTCGCTGTTCTTGCCGCCGTGGTTGCCGTCTTCGATGTACTTCTTCGCGTTGTCCCACGCGCCGCCCCCATTGGACATCATCAAAGCCATCATTAGACCACTGCCGATCACGCCGATGAGCAGCCCGCCGAGCGCGAGCGGTCCGAACAAGAAGCCGACGAGGAGGGGCGCAGCAACGGCAAGGATACCGGGTAGCGCCATCTCGCGGAGGGCTGCGCGGGTCACGATGTCTACGGCTTTGCCGTACTCGGGCTTGGCGGTACCTTCCATAATGCCCGGAATGTCGCGGAACTGCCTGCGCACCTCTTCGATGACGCTACCCGCCGCTTTACCTACCGACTCCATGAGGAACGCCGAGAAGAGAAAGGGCAACATCGCGCCGAGGAAGAGCCCGACGAGCACGATGGGATCGTCTAAACGGAACACGAACTCATCCGTGCCCTGATTCAAGCGGTAGGTGTAGTCCGCGAAGAGAACCAACGCCGCCAATGCCGCCGAGCCGATGGCGTAGCCTTTCGTGACCGCTTTCGTCGTGTTGCCCACCGCGTCGAGCGCGTCGGTCACTTCCCTGACCTCTTCGGGCAATTCGCTCATCTCAGCGATGCCGCCCGCGTTGTCGGTAATCGGTCCGTAAGTGTCCATCGCGACGATCATGCCCGTCACCGAGAGCATCGCGACCGCCGCGACGCCGATGCCGTAGAGCCCGGCGAGCTGATAGGAGAAGAAAATCGCAAACGCGAGGATAACCACGGGAACCGCGGTGCTCTGCATCCCGACCGCCAAGCCGCTGATGATGTTCGTCGCGCTACCCGTCTCCGACGCACGCGCCACACGTTGCACAGGCGCGTAACGAGTCGAGGTGTAGTACTCGGTGATGAACATCAGGAGGAGCACGACGCCCATGCCGACCACAGAGGCTAAAAAGACCGTGAACCAGTTCGTCGTGGGCGGGAAGGTGCTGAGCCCGGTGAGTTCTGAGACGAGCCCGACCGCTGAGAAGTCGAAGCGAGCGAAGGCGATGATCGAGACGAGGAAAAAGCCCACCACGCTGATGCCCGCGCTCACGAAGACACCTTTGTAGAGCGCCTTCATGATGTTTAGGTCGTCGTCCAGCTTGACAAAGAAAACGCCTGCGACGCTCGCTAAAATGGCGATCGCGCCGAGGACTAAAGGATAGATAACGAGCGCCGTAATCTCGCCCGTGCCAGGGAGCAGGTAGCCTAAAAAGACCGCACCGATGGCTGTGACCGCGTAGGTCTCGAAGAGGTCCGCGCCCATGCCTGCGCAGTCACCGACGTTATCGCCGACGTTGTCCGCGATAACGGCTGGGTTACGCGGGTCGTCCTCGGGGATGCCCGCCTCGACCTTACCCACTAAGTCCGCGCCAACGTCCGCCGCTTTCGTGTAGATGCCGCCGCCTACGCGGGCGAAGAGGCTGATCAGACTCGCGCCGAAGGCGAAGCCGACAAGAGGTTCAACGGGGTTCTCTAGGCTGAAGACCGAATAGAACAAAAAGAAGAAACCGCTCACGCCTAAAAGTGCCAAGCCTGCTACCGCGAGACCCGCGACCGCGCCGCCATTAAAGGCGATTTCCAGCGCCCCTAAAAGCCCACTCCGCGCGGACTGCGCCACGCGCACGTTCGTGCGCACCGCGATATTCATACCGATATAGCCGCTGATCGCCGAAAAGAGCGCCCCGACGACGAAGCCCGCCGTGGTCCACCACCAGAGCGTCGCTTGGAAGCCGCTCTGCGTGAGCGCGACGACGGCGAAGAGCGCGGTAATGATCGCCGCGACCACCGCGATGGTTTGCGTCTGGCGGCTCATGTACGCCATCGCACCCTGCTTGACGGCGTCCGAAATCTCGACCATGCGCGCGTTGCCGGTCTCGGCGGCGAGGATGCGCTGCGCAAAGTAAGCTGCCGCTACAAGCGCACCTACGGCGCAGAGCGGAATCAGGATAATCAAAAACCTCATAGACCCTCCACTAAGAAATCGTCAGACAAAAGCAGCAGGCATCATCCGGTCACGAACGCGCTCAGTCAAAAAGGTGGTGACTAGCGCATATATTACGAGATGATATCTGCGAACCTTTGCAGCAGTATTTCCGCAAGCTTGCCACAAAGCCCCTCTTTCTGTCCGACAGCGATGTTGCAGATTTGACTGCACGCGCAAGTCTATCACGAGTTGTGGGGGTTACTACGGTGTACCTGTGAAAAGAGGTTGAGGACGCGAATGAAGCGCGGAGAAGAGGTTGAGGGGGTCGTGTTTTGGCTCGAGCCTTTTCGAAAAGAGGCTGGGTGATTCAGCTAAAGACCAAAAGGTGATGCGGCGCTGTGTAGGGGCACATATTCATCACTGTATGAATCGCCCCTGAGGAGTAGGCGTCCCTATGCGCTCGGCTCCTCGCCGACCTTCACAAGTTGCTTGCCGACTTTGTCTCCCTCCAGCATCTTGATAAACGCCCCCGGCGCACTCTCGATTCCCTCAGCGACTGTCTCACGCTGCTTAACTTTACCCTCGGCTATCCAACCGCTCATCTCTTGAACAAAGGGCTTCATCCGGTCCAAGTGGTCCGAAACGATGAAGCCTTGCAACTTGAGCCGCTTGCTGATGACGAGCGGCAAGGTGCGCGGACCGGGGCGCGGCGTCTCGTCGTTGTAGTGCGCGATCATGCCGCAGACCGTGATGCGCCCGAAGTTGTTCATGCGGGGTAGGACCGCCTCTAAGATGTCTCCCCCCACGTTCTCGAAGTTGAGGTCGATTCCGTCCGGGCAGGTCTCTTTTAGTGCCTGGCTCAGTTTGGAGGTTTTATAGTTGAACGCCGCGTCGAAGCCTAGCTCGTTCGTCAAGTAGTCGACCTTCTCATCCGAGCCCGCCGTGCCGACCACGCGGCAGCCTTTGAGCTTCGCCATCTGCCCCGCCGCGCTGCCGACTGCGCCCGCCGCCGCCGAGACGAAGAGCGTCTCGCCCTCTCTCAAGCCGCCGACATCGAACAGTCCGAGATACGCCGTGAGCCCGGTGACGCCCAGGATGCTCAAATAGTAGGAGAGGGGAACGCCGCTCCGCTCAACTTTACGCACGCCTTCGCCACCGGAAAGCGAATACTCTTCCCAGCCGAACATGCCCGTGACCAAGTCGCCCTCGCTGAATTTTTCGTGTTTCGACGCCACGACTTCCGCCACCGCTTGACCCTGCAAGGCTTCGCCAACCTGGAAAGGCGGCACGTACGACTCGGCGTCGTTCATCCGCCCGCGCATGTAGGGGTCCAAAGAGAGCCAGAGGTTGCGCACGAGCATCTGTCCCTCTTCGGCTTCTGGGACGGACGTTTGAACCGTGTCGAAGTTCTCCTGCGTGACCCAGCCTTGGGGACGGCTTGAGAGTAAAATCCGCGTATTCTGTTCTGCGCTGTTCTGTTCTATGCTGTGAGGCATAAAAATCACCTTCCTGCGTTCGTTATAACAGGAAGGTGAGGGTCTAGCGTTCGTGTACTCGGTGACTAGTCGGCGTTGAGCGAGGGCATCTCCGGCGTCTGCGTGAGGAGTAAACGGAGTTTGGCGCGGCGCTCTTGCACCTCCACGGACTGCTCCGAGAGCTTCTGCGTCACCACGGCGGTCAGCGTATGATCGCTGCCGTTACTGCCCGAGCGGATAAATTCGATGTCCACGTCGGGGAAGATGTCTAAGATATAGGTCGGCAAGGCTAAGGTGCGCTTGCGCTTGCCTTTAAGGTGCATGACCAAAATATCCGTCTGCCGTCTGCCGAGCGAAAACGCAACGTCTAGGCTGAGTTCGTCGGCAGTATCTTGAATCGCTTTACGAATAGCTTCTCTCACGGTTCCTCCAGGTATAGCAGGTATCGTTTGTAGATATCCCTCTAAAGTATCGACTAGCATTCACACTGCGGAATGAAATCCCGCCGGGCTTCGCCTGAGACCCTCGGCTCCACCGAAATTTCATAAGCGTGGTGCAAGCTTAGTAGCTTCGAAAACGCTATCGTTAGTATGACCTCTTGGCTCATACAAAAACCTTACACAGATTCACAAAATGTATAAGAGCACCAAAATGTGAAGTTTAGAACATATTCAGACCGCTCAGCTTATACGCCCGACGACCTCATCCTCAGCTTCGTAGTCAAACTTTTTCACGTCAACCTCTTCGGGCGGGTGTTCGCGCTCCCACGCGACCGTACGGCGCAACGCTTCCTCGAGCGGCACGATCTCTTCGTAGCCGAGTTCGGTGCGGATGCGCCTCGAGTCCACCGACCAGTCCTGCCTCATGTCCATGTGATGTTGCAAACTCTCAGGAAGCTCACCGTTCAGGATTTTGATAACGTCGCCCTTCCAGCCAACAGTTTCAGCGACCGCGTCCAACCAGACCTCTTCCATATAGTTTTCCTGATACGCCACGTGATAGACACGGTTCGCCGCTTCCTCTTTCGTCACACATAAAGCAATTGCCTCCGCCATATCTTCAACGTAACCGCGCAGAGCCCTTGCGCTCGCCCAATCCTCAGCGAGCAGAATAAAGGGGCGTTCGTCGTCCATCCTTTTGAGGTAAGGGAACAAGCGGTGCTGATAGTCACCGGGGCCAAATACCATCGGCAGACGTAATATGGTTGCGGGCAATTCGTCAGGCTGCGCCATCACTGCGCGCTCGACTAAAATTTTGTCGTAGCTGTATTCGAAGTCGTCAGGACCGTCCGCATAGTCTCGGTAAGGATAGAGCTTATCTCTAAGAGGTGATTCCTCAGTAAGAGGGGTAGGGTCGGGTGGACCGGGGTCTTGCTTGATAAGTCGCCCATATGCGCGGTACACGTCGCCGCTGCTCAGCACAACCAAGCGCTTCGCGAGTCCTTGAAAAGTTTCTACAACAGCGTTCGCGTCCACTTCGGTCATCGCTAGGGTATCCAAGACAATATCAGGCTCGAGCCCCGCAAACACCTCTTGGTACTCGCGTAACCTCTTTCTGTCACCGTAGATATGCTCCACGCTTTCGGGCAATTCAGCTTCCGTTTCACCCCGGTGAAACACCGTAACCTCATGACCCGGTGACGTAGAACTGGGCGAGGCGAGCCGCCGCACCGCGTGTGCGCCGATAAAGTTCGTACCGCCTAAGACAAGAATGTTCATATGGGCATTATAGGGCTGGGCGTGCGTTATTATAGAGGATGAGCGTCTATAAAATTGCATTATTTGATGAGGTGGCAGCGTGAGGTATAGACCGATTGAGGATTACGCGGTCATCGGTGACTTGCATACGGTGGCTTTAGTCAGCAAGGGCGGCGCGATCGACTACATGACCTTTCCGCGCTTCGACTCGCCGACGATTTTTGCGGCGCTCCTAGACGCGGATAAGGGCGGGTGTTTTTGGCTCGAGCCCCTCTTATCGCAAGAGGAGGAGCAGAAGGTCACGCGCAAGCAGCTCTACCTGCCGGATTCGAACATCCTCTTGACGCGCTTTCTATCCGAAGAGGGCGTGGCGGAACTCTCGGACTTTATGCCGATCAAAGAGGGTCACAACCACCGCGTCGTGCGGCGCGTCAAGATCATCCGCGGCGAGATGCGCTTTCGCCTCCTCTGCGCGCCGCGCTTCGACTACGCGAGAGCGGAGCACACTGCTGAAACGTGCGACGAGGGCGCGCGGTTTTCGTCGGAGGACTTGACCTTAGTGTTGCGTTCCGAGGTCGACTTAGCGGTGGAAGACGGGGATGCCGTCGCTGAATTCACTCTGCGTGCAGGGGAAACCGCGTCGTTCGTGTTAGAAGAGGAATGCGAGAACTCGCCCGCCGCGGCAGAAGCGTTCCCCTCGGAATCGTTCAAGGAGACGCTCAACTTTTGGCAGAACTGGGTGAACCTCTCGACCTACGGGGGGCGCTGGCGCGAAGAGATGCGCCGCTCGGCGCTCGCTCTAAAACTCCTCACCTACGCGCCCGAGGGCTCCATCGTCGCCGCCGCGACGATGGGGCTGCCCGAAGAGGAGGGCGGCGAGCGCAACTGGGACTACCGCTACACCTGGATTCGGGATGCGTCGTTCACCGTCTACGGGCTCTCGAGGCTCGGCTACACGGACGAGATGGCGGACTTTATGGCGTGGATTTCGGCGCGGGCGGCGGAATCCACCGAACCGGGCGAGGCGCTAGAAGATGGGGGTCTCCTCCAAGCGCTCTACGGCATCGACGGTGAGCGCGAAATCCCCGAGGAGAACCTGACGCACTTAGAGGGTTACAAAGGCTCCGCGCCCGTGCGCTTAGGCAACAGCGCCTACGACCAACTCCAGCTCGACGTGTACGGCACGCTCATGGACTCGGTCTATCTGTACAACAAGTACGGCGAGCCGATTTCGTTCGACTTGTGGCAGCACCTCATCACCATGATCGACTGGGTCTGCGAGAACTGGCGGCGCAAGGACCACGGCATCTGGGAGGTGCGGAGCGGTAAGCAGGAGTTCTTATACTCCCGGCTCATGTGTTGGGTCGCGGTGGACAGAGGTTTTCGCTTGGCGCATAAGCGCTCCTTCCCGGCTCCCTTGGAGCGCTGGCACAAGGTCAGAGACGAGATTTACTACGACATCTTTGAAAACTTCTGGGATGAGGATAGAGGGGCGTTCGTGCAGTTTAAGGGCTCCCGCGCGGTGGACGCCTCGAGCCTCTTGATGCCCTTGGTCAAATTCGTCTCGCCGAACGACCCCAAATGGCTCTCGACCTTAAAGGTCATCGAGGACGAGTTGGTCGATGAATCTTTGGTCTACCGCTACCACAACGATAAAACTGACGACGGTTTGCGTGGCAAGGAAGGCACCTTTAATATCTGCTCGTTTTGGTACATCGAATGCTTGGCGAGGGCGGGCGAGGTCGCCAAAGCGCGGCTCCTATTCGAGAAGTTTTTGGGCTACGCCAACCACGTCGGGCTCTTCTCTGAAGAGATCGGGCCGTACGGGCAGCAGCTCGGCAATTTTCCGCAGGCGTTCACGCACTTAGGGCTCATCAGCGCGGCGTTCGAGTTGGATAGGCGATTGTCGTAAGGCTCGAGTTTTAGAGATTCCCACGCTTGCTCCGTAGGGGCGGGTTTGAAACCCGTCCCTACATTCGCGCTGACTTCTCGAGACTACCCTTGCACGCTAACTTGGCGCTCGAGCACGTAACAGCCGTTCACAAACCGTGTCACGCTGTAGCCTCTGCCGAAAAGCTCTAAAAACACCTCGCGCTGAGCGAGTCGCCAAGCCAGCGCTTTGTCCGGGTTGGCGGACCTCAGAGCGTTGATATCTTCCGGCGTCGCCACGTAAAGAAGAGGTTCATCCGTGAAATTAGGCATTAGTACGTTGGCGCGAAGGGCGTAGGCGTGCGGCGCGTCCTGGAGCGAGTCCAGGGCGAGCGGGGTTTGCGGTGAGCCGGCCTCAAGCCTTTTCACCTCCTTACACAGCAAGTCCCAGCGGATGACGAGCCTGTCACTGGGCAGCTCGCCGTTGAGGTCGCCTCCCAACTCACCGTAAGGGTTGACGAGATACTCCGACGCCGTCCCGCCCAAATGCTCCAAGTTGAGCTTCGCATTTTTGGCTTGCAAGGGGTCGAAGGTCCACGTGACCCAGTCTAATCCTCGCTCTAAACACCAGCTACGCTGGAACCACTTGAGCCGCTGACCGATGCCCAACCCGCGATAGTCGGGCAAGACCGCCATCATATGCGAGTGGAGGCCGACCGAACCATCTTCGTAAGAGGGGAAGCCAAAAATGAAGCCGCAGAGCGTCTCCTTGTCCCTTCGGTTCACCTCTTCATGCGCGCCCCTGCAAAACGCACCCGCCATCAAGCCGCCCGCGTGAACCGCCGCACTCAGGTGCGACGCCGCCAGGACCTCGAGGTCAGAGAAGCCCCACACCGAGCGCTGAACCTCTTCACAAAGGCTCAGGTCGTCAATACTAGAGAGGTCGCGAATCGTGATGTGAGGAGCTTCCACCTTTTCACTTTACCGCGACCTCTTCTATTTTTTATTCTTTTGAGGCTAGAGCGCTTTATCCCCGTACCACAGCCCGCACTCCGTCTTCTCCTGCCCTTCCCAGCGCCCCGCTCGCATGTCTTCGCCCTCGCGCACCGCCCGCGTCATGGGTGCGCAGCCGATGCTCAAGAAGCCCTGCCAGTAAAGCGGATTGACGGGGAGGTCGTTTTCGCGGGCGTAAGCCTCTAAATCTTCACGTGAGAGGTGCGCCAGCGGATTCACCTTGACGTAGTCGCCGCTGTCCTCTACCGTGTTGAGCTGCGCTCTCGTCTCGCTCTGAAAGCGGCTGCGGGCGCTGAGGAGCGCGCTCGGCTGTTTTTCGGCGAGATAGAGGCGTAGAGGCTCTAACTTGCGGACCTGGCAGCAGTCCGCGGTGCCGCACGCAGGTAGGGCGCTCTTAGGTAGCGCAGGCTGAAGCGTTGTCAAGGTGATTTCGGGGTAGCGTGCGGCGATGGCGTTGCGGGTTGCCAGGGTTTCGGGAAAGTGCGAGAGGGTGTCGATAAAGACGACTTCGCCCCGAAAGCCTGCGCGCACCGCGAAGTCGAGCAGAACCGTACCGTTGAGGTTAAAGCCGCTCGTCATCATCGCGTTGGGGTAGCGTTCTAGCGCCCAGGCGACGACCTCTTTAGGGTCGGTGACGTTCAAGGCGTTAGTCATGGCTCAGGGAGACCTCTCGAGCCTCTGACTGAGTTGCTGCTTGCAGGGTAGACACCCCTTGACGGTAGCAGAAGTCCCCGAAGTGCTCATCCGGCTCGCGCTGCTCTTTCCAGAGCTTGAAAAGTGGCGTGACGGTCGGCAGGATGTCGTCTTGGTCGACTAAGTCAGCGTACTCCTGCGCTAAGCGCGTGCCGTTAAACGCGCCGCCCACGTAGAGCTTATACTTACCCGGCGAACGCCCGATAAAGGCGAGTTCGGCGGTGTGGGGGCGGGCGCACCCGTTGGGGCAGCCGGTCATGCGGATGACGATGTCTTCGCCTCCTAAGCCTAAAGTGTCGAGTTGAGACTCGAGCCCGTCAATGACTGAGGGCATGACCCGCTCGGATTCGGCTAGCGCCAAGCTGCACGTCGGCAGCGCCGGGCACGCGATAGCGTAGCGCCGCGCTTTGGTAATGTCTTCTTTTGTGCGGATGCCATACTCACGTAGCATCGTCCGCAGCGTCTCCTCGTCCTCCGCCTTCAAATTCGTGAGCAAGAGGTTGTGCTGCGCCGTGATGCGCACTTCGCAGCGGAAACGCTCGATAATGGCACGCAAGCCGGAGCGCAGCCGCATCTCGCCCTCGTCCTTGATGCGCCCGTTCTCCACCGGGACGCCAAAGTAGTAGCGCCCGTCGCCCTGCTCGCGCCAGCCTAGGTGGTCGTCTACGCTGAATTCGCCGACTTGGGCCCAAGGTTGAATCTCGTGGCTGAGGCGCTCCTGGACGGTAGCGCGAAACTTCTCGATGCCCCACTCGTCCACCAAATATTTCATCCGCGCCCGCTTGCGGTTCTCGCGGTTGCCGAAATCGCGCTGGACAGTGACGATGGCTTCGAGGGTAGTGATGAGCGCGTTCGGCGCAACGAAGCCTAGAGGCTCCGCGAGACGCGGGAAGGTCGTGTCATCGGTGTGGCTCATGCCCATGCCGCCGCCCACTAGGATATTGTAGCCCCTGAGCGTGTCACCCTCTAAAACCGGCACGATGCCGATGTCTTGGGTGAACACGTCCACGCAGTTGTCGTGCGGAAACGCCACCCCGATTTTGAACTTGCGCGGCAGGTAGGTCTTGCCGTAAATCGGCTCCTCTTCGTCGCCTGAGAGGGACGCCTCCGAGACGGCGGGTGCAACCGGGATTTGCTGCTTTTCGCCGTCGATCCAGAGGTCGTAATACGCCGTGCTACGCGGTAAGAGGTGCGCCTCGATCTCGCGGCACACCTGATCGATCAGCGCGTGCTCGCGGTCTTTCTCGGGCGCGGGGCAGCCCATGACATTGCGGTTCACATCACCGCAGGCGGCGAGCGTCGTGACTAAAGCGTGGTTGAGTTCTTGGATGAGCGGTTTGAGGTCGCCCTTGACGACACCATGAAGCTGGATACCCTGGCGCGTGGTGAAGCGCATCGTACCGTTGCCGTGCGAGTCGCAGAGCCTGTCGTGGACCAAGTACTGCTCCGCGGAGAGGATGCCCGCAGGCGCTTTCGAGCGCACCATGAAGGAGTAAGCGCGGTCCTTGCCCTCTTTACGACGTTGCTTGCGCTGGTCGCGGTCGTCTTGCTGATAGATACCCGAGAACTTGAGGAGCTGGTAGCCGGTTTCGTCCACGTTGTCAGTAGGGGCGTCGAGCTGCTCTTGTACGCCCTGGCTCAAAAAGCGGCTGGCAACTTTAATCTCTTCGACGCTGGGCTTGTGCGTGCGCTTAGGTTTAGTGGGCTTAGTGGATTTGGTGTCAGGCATAGAGCATCCCTAAAGATTAAGAGGTTTGTTTGCTTAGGTTGGGTCAGTCTGGGGTTGGGTCAGTCTGGATAGGTTGAGAGCTAAAAATCAGCAATCAGGAACAGCAGAGGGAGCGACAACAGGAGAAGGTCCGGGCTACCGCCGATACGCTGTTGTCTACTAAAACGAGTTTCTTCATCCACGCTTCCCTTCGTGCTCCTGCAACTCCCGCAGCGCTTTCAAGTCTACGTGCGAGGTGACCTCTTCAATGACTCCGAGGCTACAGGTAAGTGACAATTTATGTCAAGTACATAGCTGACATCTTTTGTAAACTTTTGGAGTATAAAGGAGGACATGTCTTACCCCCCTCCAGCCAACTCACCAGTAGGCTTCGTCTCGCTCGTCGGCGCAGGTCCGGGCGACCCCGAGCTTATGACCGTCAAGGGCTTGCGCCGCTTGCAAAACGCCGACGTCGTCGCTTATGACCGCCTCGTCAATCCTAAGCTGCTGCAAGAATGCCGCGCCGACGCCGAACTTATCTACGTGGGCAAGCACGGTGTTCAGCCGTCGTACTCGCAAGACGCCATCAATACGCTCCTGGTACAGCGGGCGACACTCGGGCGCAATGTGGTGCGGCTCAAGGGCGGCGACCCCTTCATCTTCGGGCGCGGCGGCGAAGAGGCGTTCGCGCTCTGCGAGGCGAACATCCCTTTTGAAATCGTACCGGGCATCTCGTCAGCAGTGGCTGCGCCCGCGTACGCCGGGATTCCGGTCACGCACCGCAACATAGCAGCGTCGGTGGCGATTGTGGCGGGACACGAAGACCCGGCTAAAGGAGAATCGGGGCATGACTGGCGGGCGCTAGCGGGGGTGGACACGCTCGTTATTTTGATGGGGGTGGGGAGGATAGGGGCGATCACCGAAGAACTCATCAAAGCGGGTCGCTCGCCTAGCACGCCCGCAGCGATGGTGCGCTGGGGAACGACGCCTCAGCAGGAGACGGTGGAGGGGACCTTAGAGACCATCGCTGCGAACGTCCGCGAAGCTGGACTCAGAGCGCCCGCCACGCTCGTCGTCGGCGACGTCGTGCGGCTGCGCTCCGAACTGCGCTGGTTCGATTTAGACGTTGATTTAGGCGTTGCGGAAAGCGCAGAGCTTGCGTCAGACCTTCTTAGCGCCGCGCTATGAACGCGGTCGTTTTAGTCGGACACGGCAGCCTCCGCCAAG
This sequence comes from Trueperaceae bacterium, assembly GCA_965213925.1. Classification (GTDB taxonomy): domain Bacteria; phylum Deinococcota; class Deinococci; order Deinococcales; family Trueperaceae; genus CBDBZX01. The sequence goes on along the minus strand of OZ243927.1, from coordinate 689,214 downwards.
CGTCGGGGGCGTCGATGATTCGCTTGGCGGCGCTTTTACGCAAGCAGGGCGTCGCGCCGATCGCTACAGCAGGCTTTTTGAATTTCAGTAGGCCCACCGTAGCGGACGCGGTTGAGCGCTGCGTCCGCAAAGGCGCGACACATATCGCGGTTCAGCCTTACTTCCTGATTTCAGGGTTTTACGTTAAACGTATCCTACCCAAACTCATCGAAGAGGCTAGAATTGCTCATCCAACGCTCACGTTTAGTATTGCGGACGCTTTCGAGTACCACCCCGCGCTCGTCCAGATGGTCCTGGACCGTTCAGCGGCGACGCGCACTGAAGACGACTGCGCTTTGCTCCTTATGGCGCACGGCACGCCCCACGCCGAGGCGAACGCGCCCATTTACAGAGTCGCCGAAGCTATCCGCGAGCGCTCAACTTACAGAGCGGTTCAGGTGAGTTTCATGGAGATCAACGAGCCTAACATCGCTGAAGGCGTTCAGATGCTCGCAGAGAAGAAGGTGGCTCAAATCGTAGCTGTGCCCTACTTCTTACAGTTCGGTGGACACGTCGCAGACGACTTGCCAGAAGCGATCGAGACGGCGCAGAAGGCGCATCCAGATATTAAATTAGCATTGGCAGATTACCTCTCGTACGATCCTCTACTCGCAGAGGTTATAGCAGACCGATCTCGTTCAGAAGTGGGCTACGTATAACCACTATGCCTTGCTAAGCCACGTGGGATGAAAGTGGCGTTCAGCCAGTAGACACGCGCTTGACGAAGATCAGCTCAGGGTCGCCAGGGTCTAGCTCGTCAATATAGCCGCAAGGTTTATAGCCGAGGCGCGTAAGTAACTTTTGCATACGGTGATTCGATAGGTTCGTCGTTACCCAAAATTTAGGTGTGTCACAAAGTTCTTCAAGCGCCAAGAGTAAATGCTCTCCTATGCGCTGTCCTCGGTAGTCTGCACCAACCATAAGCATGTCAACCTGACTTTGTCGGAAGAAAGCATGATTCAGAACACCGTATCCTGCGATCTTGTCATCAAGCTCTGCGATTAGTACCTTATCTTTCTCAAGCCACTCATCAAGATAGATGGCTCGAGTAGCATCATACGGCACAACTGTATCAAGTTCTTTGAGAGCGACTGCATCTTCTACTGATGCGGGTCTAATGAAAACAGACATACAACTACAAAATTAGAATCTACTGACAGTCCGGGCAAAGCCCCTGCAAATCCAACGATGGCTCATCCACCCGCCACCCTGAGACCTTTTCAGCACTGTCACGTAAGAATTGCTTAGGCGACACCTCTTGAATCATCACCTCGGGCAAGTCCAAAATGTCACCGCACTGCTTACAGATGAGGTGATGGTGTGGTCCAACGTTGCTGTCATAGAGCGCTTCCCCGCCGACGCCACTAAACTCACGAATCAGCCCTGCGCCGCGCAGTACACCCAAGTTGAGGTAGACCGTAGACAAGCTCAGGTCTTCGCCGCGTTGCTTGAGTTCTAGGTAGAGCTGCTCCGCGCTGATATGCATGTCGCGCTCACCGAACAAGCTCAAGATGACCTCCCTGGGCTTGCTGTAACGTAGCCCGTGAGTTTTTAGGGTATTTCTAATCTGCTCCTTGTCGCTCATACTCGAAATGCCTTCCTCGACGTGCTGCAATCCATGTACCGCTTCATGTCGCTTGATGGTATTGCGATACCTTACTACCTTTAAGCATAACACAAAACCCGCTTTATCGGAATAACTCCGAAGTTGCGTGAGAAATTGGTTATCTCGAGTTACGTAAAAAGCCTTCAGAATAGAAAGCATTGTAAGAGCGAGGAAAGGTCAAGCTTCAATGAAAACTGTAACATCGAAGAAAGGTGCTTTCAAATCTCTACAGCTAGCCCTCATGTTCGCAATGGGTATAGGTGGGTTGTACATGATCTTTGAGAGCTTATACTTGAGAACTTTTGAAGTTTTACCCCATGCCTTAATGCTCCCTTTTTCTATCTGGGCGTTATATCTGCCTTTTTCTTTGTTTACATCTCAATACTTAGTGAATCTGACTGGTTTTCGAAGAAAGAGTTCATGGAACGAGAAGCGTGTAGAGTGGCATCAAGTCGAAGAGGTTTGGATACTCATGAATTACTTTGGAGGCTACAACGTCGCCCTTGTAGTTGAAGGACAGAGGCGACACACTACGCTTTTCACCTCTTTCTTAAAGAATCAGAAAGAAGTAACGCAAGCTATTATGGAAGCAGCAACAGCATCGAATCCACGAGCTGTTTTGCGAGGACAATGGCGTACCGCTTACGGAACTCCGCCATTTGGAATCTTCGATGAACCAGAAACATCGTCTACAAAACTTTGAAAAGCAGAAAGTAGAAAAAGAGCAAACGGTACTTCCCGCTCGCTCTTTTATTTTTCCAGTAAAACCTAAATCAAATGTTCAACCGCGTCCCTCTCCCCCACTAGCTCCTCTTCCGTCGCCTTCATCTTCTCCTGCACAAACTCACTGTTGTCCAGTCCTTGCACAACTTCGTAGGAACCATTTTTAACCGTTACGGGAAACGAGTAAATGATGCCCTCTTCGACGCCGTAAGAACCGTCGCTCGGGATGGACATGCTGACCCAGTCATCTTCGGGCGTGCCGTGTGCCCAGTCGCGCATGTGGTCGACGGCAGCGGAGGCGGCGGAGGCGGCGCTCGAGGCTCCCCTCGCTTCGATAATCGCCGCGCCGCGCTTCTGCACAGTAGGAATGAAGTCATCCTTTACCCAAGACTTATCGACTAACTCAGTCGCCGCTTTACCGTCTACGGTGGCGTGGCTGAGGTCGGGGACTTGGGTGCTCGAGTGGTTGCCCCACACGATCATCTTCTTGAGGTTGCTGACTAGCGAACCTGTCTTCGTTGCGAGTTGGCTCAGGGCGCGGTTGTGGTCTAAGCGAGTCATTGCAGTGAACTGTTTAGGATTGAGGTCGGGCGCGTTTTTCATGGCGATGAGCGCGTTCGTGTTGGCGGGGTTGCCGACGACGAGCACCTTGACATCGCGGCTGGCGTTATCGTTTAAGGCTTTCCCCTGCCCCGTGAAGATTTTGCCGTTAGCTTCTAGGAGCGCGGCGCGTTCTTCACCTTTGCTACGAGGTTTAGAACCTACGAGTAAAGCGTAATCAACCTCTTTGAAGGCTTCGTTCGGGTCATCTGAAGTTGTCGTGCCGTGTAGGAGCGGAAACGCACCGTCGTTGAGTTCCATGACGACACCTTGAAGTGCGTCTAAAGCGGGTGTGATCTCTAAGAGTTGCAAGATAACGGGCTGATCTTTACCTAACATATCGCCCGAGGCGATGCGGAAGAGCAGTGCGTAGCCGATCTGACCAGCTGCGCCAGTGACAGCGACACGTGCAGGTTGTTTCATCGTTTCCTCCCTAAAGTGATCTGATACTACCTTCGCCAATTGGCTCGCTCATCCTAACACCGCGAAAAAGTAGGACTGTAGGGTTAAATCTAACAAGTACAAACTCGCTTGCAACAACCTTACCACTGAACCAGACAAGGTGAGTCGCTCTAAAAACCCGTTAGATAGAATTCAGAGCGACTCGACATTTCGATGTTCAGTGAGCAGTTTACAGATGAGAACGTTTCACGTGAAACACTAAGCTTGGTAGTGAAGCAGCTCGAGCAACCGTTGCAGCTCATCCTGTGAGTGGAAGTGAAGCTCGATCTTGCCTTTATTGCCGCCTAAGACCTTTACCCTTGTACCGATTTGCCGCGCCAAATCCATTTCGATGTGCGCGTACCGTCCATCAGAGGTGTCTTTCTTACTGTCCCGGGATGAAGAGGTAACAACTTGCCGCTTCAGACCCTCAGCTTCGCGTACCGAGAGGTTGTTCTCGAGGATGCGCCCTAGCGCCCAGGTTCTATCGCTTTCCGGCTGAGCAAGAATCGCCCTTGCATGTCCCGCACTGATAGTACGCTTTTCCAACGCCAATAACGCCGCGTCGCCTAATTGAAGCAGTCGCAAGGTGTTCGCTACTGCGCTGCGGCTCTTCCCTACCGCCTTGGCAACCTCTTCTTGATTCATACCGAAGTCCATGAGTTGCTTAAATGCCCGCGCTTCCTCTACCGAATTAAGATTTTCACGCTGAACGTTCTCGATGATGGCGATCTCGAGCGTTTCTCTATCCGTTAAATCACGGATAATGGCAGGAACCGTTTTAAGTCCTACCTGCTGCGCCGCCCGAAAGCGCCTCTCCCCTGCGACGATTTCGTAGCCTTCTTCTAGCGGACGGACCAGTAGCGGTTGGAGAATTCCCTTTTGCGAGACCGAACTCGCAAGTTCCGCGATTGCTTCAGGGTCGATATATTTGCGGGGCTGATAACTCGAGACGGAGAGCGCGTCTACGGGGAGTTGATCAACACCCTTGTCTTTGCTCTTCTCTTTTTCGTTTTTCGGCAGCAGGGCGTCTAATCCTCTGCCCAAGCTGCTACGCTTGGCTGGCACGTTCAATCACCTCTTCAGCAAGTTGGCGGTAGGCGAGTGCACCCGATGAGGTCGGTGCATAGGAATAAATCGGTTGACCATAGGATGGAGCTTCAGCGAGGCGGACATTGCGCGGAATCACTGCTTTGAACACCAAGTCTCCGAAATGCTCGCGGACGTTCTCTTCGACCTCTTGGGAAAGGCGGGTACGGCTGTCGAACATCGTCAAGAGGATACCTAAGACTTGTAAGTTCGGGTTGAGAGAGTCTTGCATCCGTTCGACGGTATCCATCATACCCGCAATGCCCTCGAGGGCGTAATACTCAGTCTGCAACGGGATAATAAGCTGATCCGCCGCGACTAAGCCGTTGAGCGTCAGCGCGCCGATCGAAGGAGGCGCGTCCAGCACGATAAAGTCGAAGTTTGGACGCACGCCAATGAGCGCTTTCGCGAGGAGCTTGAAATTCTCCGTCGTCGCGTCGAGTTCAACAGCAGCCCCCGAGAGGTCAGAGGAGGCTGGCATGATTTTGAGCTTACCGAACTCGGTGTCCGCAATAACTCGCCGTGCTGACATCTCACCGATAAGAACGTCGTAGATGGTGCGCTCGGGGCTCCTTATGCCGACGCCGCTGCTGGCGTTTCCCTGTGGGTCTAAGTCGACGAGGAGCGTGCGGCGTTTTTCCGCTAGCGCAGCGGCAAGGTTGATGGCGCTCGTCGTTTTCCCGACGCCGCCCTTTTGATTAATTACTCCGATGGTCGGCAACGCAATCCTCCAGAAAGGCTGATTGCGACTAGCGTACCATGCGGTTTTAGTGGAACAGTCGAAATAGCTGTTTCACGTGAAACAGCGGGGGAGAGGTTAAGGCTAGAAGTGTCTAATCTTTCTTGTAGTTCGGCGACCTCGTCACTATAGGCTTCACCTTTTCGAGAGAGTAAAAAGATATTCTCAGCATGAAGATGTCGTGTTAAACAGTAAAGCTCAAGAAACCGCCCTACTGCTTGTGCTGTCACCCAGGTAACAAGGGGTTGCTGCCACGCCGTTACATCTTCAGCTACGACAGTTGCGTTCTCGAGCCCGAGCTGACTGGTAACGATCTTCAGAAAACTCGCTCGCTTTTGTCGCCTCTCCACAAGCGTAATGGGATGGTTCGGAAACTGAATCGCTAAAGGAATACCAGGCAATCCAACCCCCGAGCCTACGTCGAGGATACGGTGACGGGGCTCGAGCCTCTCTTGCATAAATTCCGCATACGCAAAGCTATCAGCAAGTTTTTCCTCTAACCCTTCAACAGCAACGCTCGACATAAGGTCGAGCGTTCTGTGATAGCGCCGTATGAGGTCGGCGTATTTGTTAAGTTGCTCAGTCTGTTGCTGTTTCACGTGAAACATTTGCAGCACTTTGAGCAACATTTCGGTGTGTCTTCGCATAAATAAGGAGCGCAGTCACATCACTGTCTCTCACGCCACGAATACGCTGAGCCATACCGAGCGTCGCAGGCTGATGGCGTTTGAGCATCTCGCCACCCTCTTTAGAAAGGCTCGCCACCCGCTCGAAATCCAGCTCTCGCAAGCTCAGCGACTCGTAATCCTTACGCGCCTCGAGTTCTTTCTGGCTGCGTTCGATATACGCGGCGTATTTAACGAGAATTTCTGCTTTTTTCTTCTCTTCAGCCGTTAAATCCTCCGAGCTTTCCCCGATAAGTTCAACGACATCCGTATACGTTATTCCGGGACGGCAGATAATTTTGCTCGCTAACGTTCCTTTATAGCGCATCTTACCTAAACGTTCGACTTCGTGAGTGACTCGAGCCTCACTCGCTTTGACTTCAGCAAGTTTTTCGTCACTGATTAAACCCCAAGCGTGACCGATAGGGGAGAGGCGCTCTAGTGCATTATCCTGCCGGTGCAGCAGACGGTACTCATTGCGAGAGGTCAGCATCCGATACGGCTCGTTGATACCCCACCGCACTAGGTCATCCAACATCACGCCGATGTACCCTTGATCGCGCCGAATGCTCACAGGTTCTTGGTAGTTCGCAAAACGTGTCGCATTTACACCCGCAATGAACCCTTGCGTCGCCGCCTCTTCGTAGCCACTCGTCCCGTTGATTTGACCTGCACTAAAGAGACCAGGTAGCTTCTTCGACATTAAGGTGATGTCGAGCTGCGTCGGGTCGAGCGCGTCGTATTCGACAGCGTAGGCGTAGCGCTGAATCACCGCATTCTGAAAACCGGGCAGTGTACGGATCATGTCGTCTTGCAAGTAGGGGGGCATGGAACTCGAGAACCCCTGCAAGTACACCTCGCTCGTTTCGGTGCCATCTGGCTCAACAAATAAAAGGTGTCTATCCTTGTCCGAAAAGCGCACCACTTTATCCTCGATGGAGGGGCAGTAACGCGGACCTTGCCCTTCGATGACGCCGCCGTACATGGCGGAGTGCTCCAGATTCTCGTTGATCAGTCTATGCGTCTGCGGTGTTGTATGTGTGAGCCAGGTCGGGCTACTCGTCGTCTTTGCGCCAGGTTGACCCGTAAACGAGGCGACGGGGTTGTCGGCAGGAACAACTTCCAAAACAGAGAAATCCACCGAATCTGAGCGAATACGCGGCGGCGTTCCCGTCTTGAAGCGTAAGAGGTCGTGACCTGTCAGGGTGAGACTATCCGAGAGGTGACGCGCGGGCGCTTCTCCTTGTCTTCCTGCTTCGCGCTGCTGTTTGCCGTACCAAACGACGCCCTTGAGAAACGTTCCCGTGCAGAGAACGACACTGGGCGCATGTACCTCACGCCCGTCCGTTAGCGAGACACCTTTGAGTACACTATTCTCAACGAGTAAAGAGGCGACCTCGCCCCGTACGATGTCGATACCTCTCGTATTCTCGATGAGCTGCCGCGCCGCCGTTGCGTAACCGTCGCGCTCATTCTGCACGCGGAGCGACTGCACTGCCGGACCTTTGCTTGCGTTGAGCGTGCGGGCGTGAATCGCGGTCTCGTCCGCTAAGGTGCCCATCACGCCGCCAAGCGCGTGAAGCTCGAAGACGAGCTGCGACTTGCCCGGTCCGCCGATCGCCGGGTTACAGGGCATCAAGCCGATTTTGTTGGGGTCAGGAATCGCGAGCGCCACCGCCGCGCCGAGCTTCGCCGCCGCGTGCGCCGCTTCGATGCCAGCGTGACCGCCGCCCACTACAATAACGTCGTACATCACTTCTCCGTTAGGTTAGGTCTATTATTCCATCTAGGAGGTTCTCGCAAATTGCAGCTAAACCTCGAGTAAGACATTACTTTAGCATACTTCTTGGTAGAGAGCGTAGCAGGCTCGAGCCGCTCAGTCCTCTTCTTTTTTGTAATACATATTACATTTTGCTGTCAGCCGCTACTCACCGCAAATCTGTTAAACTAGCTCTCTATACTTTCAGCAATGGTAACCGAGAATTAAAGACAAGTGGCGAGCGAATAGAGGTCAGGTAGGGATGAAAGCACCCACAACATCACGAAGTGATCCCATCTGGGACGATATTTTAGAGTTCGTCAAGCAGAGAATCCCCGAGGTCGAGTTTCGGACCTGGTTTACGCAGGTGCAGCCGCTCGGCATCGAGAACGGGACCTTCATGCTGGGTGTCCCGCACTCCTTTGCAAAAGATTGGCTTAAAAATCACTACAGCGGCGTGATCGAAGAGGCGCTTAGACACTTTGGTGCGCCGAGTCCTCGTGTGGGCTTCCAAGTTATCGCCGCGAAGCCTTCTGAGCAGCAAGATATGTTCAACTCCGCGCCTCCTACTTCGGAAGATGCCGCGCCAACCGTTAATAAGCCGAGGCTCAACCCGAAATACAACTTCGCCAACTTCGTCGTCGGCCCGAACAACAACCTCTCGCACGCCGCCGCTATCGCCGTCGCCGAAGCGCCCGGACGCGCCTATAACCCGCTCTTCGTTTATGGCGACTCCGGTTTGGGCAAAACGCACCTCATGCACGCTGTCGGTCACGCGGTGGCAGACCGCTTCGCCAAGCTCCACGTCGAATACGTCACCACCGAAGCCTTCACCAATGACCTCATCAACGCGATTCGCGAAGACAAAATGACCGCGTTTCGGGACCGCTACCGCAGCATCGACCTCTTATTGGTGGACGACGTGCAGTTCATCGCCGGGAAAGAGCGCACGCAAGAGGAATTTTTCCACACTTTTAATGCGCTCTACGAGTCGGGTAAGCAAATTATCCTCTCATCCGATAGACCGCCGAAAGATATTCCCACCCTCGAGAACCGCCTGCGCAGCCGCTTCGAATGGGGGCTCATTACCGACATTCAAGCGCCGGAGTTAGAGACCCGCATCGCCATCCTCAAGATGAACGCTGAATATCGCGGCGTCAAGATTCCACCCGACGTCATCGACTATATCGCGCGGCAAGTGACCTCGAACATTCGGGAGCTTGAAGGCGCGTTGGTGCGCGTTATCGTTTTCGCCAGCATGAACCAGACCGAGCTGAGCCGCCAGACCGCTGTGAGTGCTCTCTCTGACGTGTTCGCGCCGAGCGAACTCAACCTTACGATGGACGAAATCGTTAAGGCGGCAGCGCATCACTTCGAAGTCGAAGCAAGCGACTTGCGCTCGAAGGGGAGACGCCACGAACTCGTCGTGCCGCGTCAAGTTGCCATGTACCTCATCCGCGAGTTCACGCCGCACTCGTACCCGGAAATCGGACAGTTTTTCACTGGGCGCGACCACTCGACGGTGATGTATGCGGTGCAGAAGGTGACGGAGCAGATGGCGAAGGATAGGGAACTCGAAGAGCGGATTTTGGCGATTAAGGCTGATCTTCTCTGAATACAACTTGGTCGGTGATGTTCTCGAGGACATCCTTGCTATAGAAGAAGTTGATCAACCCCTTGCTGAGAGATCATAGCTTATTTATAACGCTAAGCTCAGTAAATCTATTGCCAAACAGCTCGAGTCTATTTAATCCCAACCGAGGAAACCAAAAAACAAGAGGTTAAAAAGAGGTCATCGTAGGACTGAAGAGGTTCTCTTAGTACACCCTTCAACTTTCAGAACTCGAGAGGATCGCTAAGCAAATACTTCTTGGTGGCTCTTCCAAGTTTATCTTCTAAAAATCAGAATTTATGCACTTGAAGTAGTACTGAAATCTTCAGTAACACACTAAAATTTCATTAAATTTGCGCGTGTATCTATCATAAAACAAATAGATTACTCACATACACCTGTGGAAAACTCTGTGGATAAGCTGTGGATATCCTGTTGATAAACTGTGGATAACTAGGGGTTTTTCACAGCCTGTGGATAGCTGTGGATAACTCGGGTAGTTATCCACAGGCAAAGGCGAGTTATCCACAAAATTATCCACAGGCACTTTGTCGTCCTGGACGGGACAAAGCATAGTTATCCACACTATCCACAGGCCCTACTATAGAGTATTAGAACCTTTGAAAAATTTTCGTTTCGTCAACCGTAAAGTCTTAGGGAAAACGTGCGTTCTCATGATCCAACGAAAAAAGAGGAGTTGAAAAGAGAGCAACCAAGAGGTCAACTTCAAGGAACTTTCAAAACCAAAAGACTTTTTGAAAGACGCTCCAACCTCTTCTCTAAAAAGCTAACTTGTCAGCCTTGAGAGCACTGAGAAAAATCTCGCTTTCCAAATTGACCTCTCTACTTCTTACACCTCTTAAAACCTCTTCCGCTTCACGTTCTCCCTAGTTTCCTCTCGAGCCGCTTTTTCCCTACGCCAATTTTCGGTATGCTCACCTCTATGAACGTACAGGTTCCGCGCAAACAACTCGCCGAGGTGCTCGGCAACATCGAGCGCATCATTCCTAGTCGCAGCAGCAATCCGGGTTTGAGCCTCATCAGCATGACGATGGGGGAGAAGGGGATCACCTTTAGCGGCAGCAATATGGATATCGACATCCAAGCAACCGTGCAAGCTGACGTGTCGGGGGGTGGACACGCCGCGCTGCCTGCGCATGTCTTTGGACAGGTGGTGCGCTCTCTTCCGGGTGAGCTGGTCGAACTCGCGTTTGACGATAAGGAACTCGAGATAAGCTCCGGCAGCTACGCCACGAAACTGCAACTCGCGGACGCCGCGACGGTTCCAGAGGTCACGTTCCCAGAGGGGTACGCCGGGCGTTTCGACGGCTCACAACTCGCGGACGCACTCAATCACGTGAGGTATGCGGCGGCGGTGGCAGAGTATCAGGCGATTTTTCGCGGGGTCAAGGTCGAATTCAACGATAAGAAGACGCGGGCGGTGGCGACGGATGGGTTTCGCTTGGCGTATTACCATATGGAAAACGCGAGCGGGCTCGATGGCGACATCGTCATCCCGGCGCGGAGCGTGGACGAACTCAGTAGGCTTTTAGGGGGCGGGGAGGCGAAGCTCGAGCTTGCCGACTCTCAACTCTCGGTGCAAAGCGGTCCCTTTAAGCTCAACATCAAACTGATGGAAGGGACGTTCCCCGACTACGAGCGCGTCATTCCCTCGCAATTTCCGGTGAGCATATTGCTGGATGCTTCTAGGCTCTTAGAAACGGTTTCGCGCGTGGCGGTCATGGCGGACAAAACGGCGAACAACCGCGTAGACCTCTTTATCAAGGACGGAAGTCTACAGATTACTGCGGAGGGGGCGTACGGGCGCTCTCAGGAGGCGCTAGAGGTCTCGCAAGAGGGGACCGAGTCGGAGATTGCGCTTGCCTACAACGCGGATTACTTGGCGAGTGCGCTAAGACCTGTAGAGGGAGACGTGCGCTTTTCGTTTTCCGGTCCGACGAGCCCGAGTGTGCTGGCGAGCCTTAAAGATACGAGTTATTTGGCGATGGTGGTGCCGCTTCGTACCGGCTAGGTGGACATTTCATGATGTTCAGACTGCGGCAATACAAAGTAGCACCGGGTAAGATAGACGTTTTCAACGCCTTCTTTAGTGAACTGCTGCCTGTTCAGAAACGGTATGGCGCTCGTTTAGTCGGCAGGTGGCAGGCTGAGGACGGCAAACGAATTGTGGCGTTGTGGGCGTATGATGACCTCGAGCAGTACGAGGCGATTCAAGCCAACGTTCGCGCTGACCCTGACTCAGTGAAGGCGCAAGAATATAGACGCGCAGAACTCAATCCGCTTTTCACCGAGACGGAAGAGGCGTTTATGGTGTCCACTGTTCCGCTAAATTGGACGGAACTTACGCATTTGGAACCACAAAGCTGAGCATCTCGTTGCAACCTCTTCAAAAAACGCCTATCCTTAAACTATGACGATAGAACTTACCCCTGAGCAGCGGCGCTTCGTGGACGAGCAGCTCGAGACGGGAGAATACTCAGACGAAAGTGAAGTATTGGCTCACGCATTGAATTTATGGCAACGGTATCAAGAACGCACCGCCGAGATTTGTGCCAGAGTGCAAGAGGGTATTGACGCGGCTGACGCTGGACGCGGCACGCTAATTAGCACACCTGAAGAAGCTGAGGCGTTCAAGCAAAAGGTCATTAAACGTGGGAGGGAGTTACGGGCTGAGCGTGAACGCAAAACGCGCTGATGGACTTCTTCATTACCGACCCTGCCGCCGCTGACCTCGCCAAATTATGGGACGGTTATTTGGAGCGAGGCGGCACAGAAGACAATGTGACACAGCTTTTTGATAACTTGTTCCGTCTCTTTCAAAGGTTAGCTGATTTTCCCGGTCTCGGCTTGCCTCGCAGTTATCTCCCTGCGGACACACTTGCGCTGCCCTACAAGCGTTACATGATTATCTACCGCAAACGGGCTGGAGGTGTGGACATCTTTAATGTGCTCTATGGCGGGATGGATTTGGAAAGCTATTTTTCATCGGAGTAGCGACACATAACCATGACGAAGATAAGCTATCCGTTTATTCCGAAATCAACTGCATACTTGAAGCCAGGTCATTTTTGGTCAATACCCCTTGATAATGGCAACTTTGCTTGTGGTCGCGTAATCCAGCTAAAGCACTTAGAGAGTGGCAAGATAGATACGGGTATCTATCTTGCTGGGCTGATGGACTGGATAGATTGTAAACCGCCCACCTCAGAGAGTATAGCCAGAAGAAAAACGCTAAAGCAAGGTGCAGTTCATATCAAAACAATTCGCGAAAATCAGGGCGAGATACTAGGATTTAGAGCGTTAGAAGAAGACGGAATTGAACCGTGGCTTTTCTTGACTACAAGCGCAGGTAGAACGCGATATTTACAGAGAGGTTTTACTCAGCTACACGAAAAGGCGAATCAGCAGCAGGTTCAGGAGCTTCCCGTATTTTCCACTTACGGTTACGGAGTAATCAAAATTTTGGCTGAGAAGTTCCTTGCTAAACGGTGACTTCATCGCGTCACCAATCGAGTGCTAAAGCTAAACTTCGCAACGCCTCCAGGTATTCCCCTGAAAAATGAGGTATATAAGAGGGTAAAGAAGCTCTTTAGGGGCTTACATCAACATGAGCAAACACGACCAGTAGAGGAGACGACATGACCGAAATTGAATCGATTCGCGCACTCGAGCTTTTAGACTCGAGGGGCAACCCCACCGTCGGCGCAACCGTGCACCTTACGAGTGGTCTGTACGGAAGTGCCGCCGTGCCCTCGGGCGCGTCTACGGGCGTTCACGAAGCGGTAGAGATGCGTGACGGGGGAGAGCGCTACGGCGGCAAGGGTGTGACCAAGGCGGTGGAGAACGTCAATGAGACGATTGCCCCCGAACTCACCGGCTTCGATGCGGCGAACCAGGCGGGGTTAGATAGAGTGATGCTCGAGCTTGACGGCACCTCGAACAAGGAGAAGTTGGGGGCGAACGCGATTTTAGCGGTGTCGTTGGCGTGTGCTCGGGCCGTTGCCGCGACGCTCGATATGCCCTTATACCGCTACTTAGGTGGCGTCAACGGCAAAACGCTGCCCGTGCCGATGATGAACGTCATCAACGGCGGCGAGCACGCGGACAACAATGTGGACATGCAAGAATTCATGCTCGCGCCAATCGGCTTCGACACGTTCGCGGAGTCTCTACGCGCCGGCGTCGAGACCTTTCACGCGCTCAAAAAAGTCTTGTCGGGCAAAGGCTATAACACCAACGTCGGTGACGAGGGCGGCTTTGCGCCCAACTTGAAGAGCAACCAAGAGGCGATTGAAGTGATTCTCACGGCGATTGAGCAGGCGGGCTACACGCCGGGCGAGCAGATTTCCATCGGGCTCGACCCCGCTTCGACGGAGTTTTACGAGGACGGGAAGTACCATCTTAAAGCGGAGGATAGGGTGCTCTCGAGCGATGAGATGGTCTCCTATTGGGCGGATTGGGTGGGCGACTACCCCATCATCACCATCGAGGACGGCTTAGCCGAGGACGACTGGGAGGCGTGGGCGAACCTAACTAGAGAGGTAGGCGATAAGTGTCAGCTCGTCGGTGATGACCTCTTCGTGACGAATACCGAGCGTTTGCAGCGCGGCATCGACGAGGGCGTCGGCAACGCGATTCTCGTTAAAGTGAATCAAATCGGTACGCTGACCGAGGCGATGGACGCTATCGAACTTGCTAAGTCTGCAGGCTACCGCAATATGATTTCGCACCGGAGTGGTGAAACGGAGGACGCCTTTATCGCGGACCTCGCCGTGGCGGTCAACGCTGGACAGATTAAAACAGGTTCCGCGAGCCGCAGTGACCGCTTGGCGAAGTACAACCGCCTTTTGACCATCGAGCAAGAACTCTCCTCTAACGCTCGTTTCTTAGGCAGAAAGGCGTTTGACCGATGAAGAGGCTGCGCCGTACCAAAATCGTCTCCACGTTAGGACCCGCGACCTCTTCGGAAGAGATGATTGTCGCGCTGATGGAGGCGGGCGTGAACGTCTTCCGCCTCAACTTCTCGCACGGCTCGAAAGATGTGCATAAGAAGAATATCGACCTTATCCGCAGTGAGAGCGAGCGGCTCGGGCGTCCGGTTGGGGTGCTCCAAGACTTGCAAGGTCCAAAGATTCGCACGGGTAAGTTTGAGGATGGCAGCGCCGAACTCAAAAAAGGGCAGCAGTTCAACCTCACCTGTGACGACGACAGCCCCGGCGATGATGAGCGCGTTGGCGTCACCTACACGAACCTCTACAATGATGTGAAAGGGGGCGACGCGCTCCTCTTGGATGATGGGCGTCTGGCGCTCCGCGTAAGGTCCGTCAAGGGTGAGACGATTCAGACTGAGGTGACGCTCGGCGGGACCTTATCGAACAACAAAGGCATCAACATCCCCGACGCGGACCTCTCGATTCCTGCGTTGACCGATAAAGACGTAGAAGATTTGCTCTACGGCGCGGAACTCGATGTGGACTGGGTGGCGATGAGCTTCGTGCGCAACCGGGATGATTTGCTTCTTGCGCGGCACTATCTGGCGAGGGCGGGCTCGAGAGCCAAACTCATGGCGAAGATCGAGAAACCGGGCGCGGTGGATAGATTTAATGAAATCTTGCGCGAGGTGGACGGCATCATGGTGGCGAGAGGTGACTTGGGTGTGGAGATGCCACCTGAGCGCGTGCCGCTGATTCAAAAGAGGTTGATTCGCGCCTGCGTCGAAGCGGGCAAACCCGTCGTCACGGCGACGCAGATGTTGGAGTCGATGATTTCCAACCCGACGCCGACTCGCGCCGAAGCGAGCGACGTAGCGAATGCGATCTATGACGGCACCGACGCCGTGATGCTCTCCGCTGAAACCGCTGTGGGTAGCTACCCCGTCGAAGCGGTCAAGATGATGGACCGCATCGCTTTGTCCGTCGAGGCGGACCCCGAATACCAGACCGACATGCGCGAGCACACGCCCGAGCCCGAGGACACTACCGCCGACTCGGTCTCACTCGGTGCGTGCCAGATGGCGTACAACTTATCCGCGAAGATCATCGTGACCTTTACCTCTTCGGGCAACACCGCCCAGCGCGTCGCCCATAATCGCCCCGCCGCGCCCATCTTGGCGCTCACGCCAACGGACCGCGCCTACCGTCAGATGAGTGTCGTATGGGGCGTCGTGCCGGCGCGTAGCGACGAGATTCACTCTACGGATGAAATGGTGGAAGTTGCCAACAAAAAGATCATGAGTATGATCAAGGAAGCTGTAGATATTCAGGTAGGAGACCGCTTCGTGATTACGGCGGGCGTGCCGTTCGGAATGCGCGGCACGACAAACCTGATTCGGGTGGAGCGGATTAAGTCCATTTAGGCCCGCCCCCGCCTAGCGCGTTGCTTCCAGTCAAGCTGGACGAACGGTCGCAGAACTTCGTTCCTTGAGCTTATTATCACAAGGTGCACGACTTCGTTTTACGAGCAAAGTCGTGCACCTTATAACATCATTTACTGCCCAGTTGCCACATTTGCGAGGTTGCTGAGCGCGTTCGAGACCGTCGTCAACTGCTCGTCCATATCCGCTAAACCGTGTCTTTCCGCTAGATACTGCGGATCGTTGTAAGCGGCGTATACGTCGCCCGCTTCGTCCTCGTAGATGAGCATCTTTTGCGGCAAGTCAATCGCGACGGTGCGAGCCGACTGCATCAAAGGCGTGCCGACGTTCGGATTGCCGAAGATGACCAAGCGGGTGGGGGGCAGCTCGAGCCCCGCGTTCTGGGCGTTCGCACTGTGGTCCACCACCGCCACCGTGATAAGCCCGTTCTCTTCTAAGGCAGTCTCTAAGTTGGCGAGCGTCTCCTCGACGCTGTAGGCGCTCTGTACGGTGACGAGCCCGTCAACACTGCTCGCCCCGCCGCCCGTCGCTTCGCCGCCCGTTTGCGCGAATACGAAAGGGAAAAGCAGCGCGGCAAGAATAAACAGATATTTCATCTCTAACCTCCAAAGTTTGAGTCTCTGCTAATGTAGCAGACACAACCCCGGAAGCGTGTCAAACCTAAACTTGACCTCAGCTCCGCAAACGGTTAGCAACGCTCATGATGCCAATGCCCACCATGATGATGACCCCGACGATAATCCAAGAGGTCGGCACACCGAGCAGATTCGCGCCGAGCGCCAAGCCGACGACGAGGATGAAGTAACCGACTAGATAGATGCTTGTTGACATAGCTAAACTGCCCTCCCACATAAACGTTAGCTTAACCTGCGCTCAGGCTCGAGAAAAAGACAGTTTTTACCGCGCGGGCTCGAGGGGTATGGTAGCGCTCTGTAGGGGCAATTCATGAATTGCCCCTACGCCGTCCGCGCCGCCTCACTCATACCTAAGCGCCTCAATCGGACTCAAGTTCGCCGCGCGGTTCGCGGGCCACACGCCGAAAATGACGCCCGTTGCCACGCTCACCAGAAAGGCGAGGATGATAGTCCAGGGGCTGATCACAACCTCTTCCAAAAAAGGCACGAGCGCGACGATGAGGTAAAGACTCCCCACCGCCAGTACGAGCCCGATCACGCCACCTACGACGGTCAAAACGATGGCTTCAATCAAAAACTGCTGCAAAATGGTGTTCTTCTTCGCGCCTAGCGCTTTGCGCAACCCGATTTCGCGGGTGCGTTCCGTCACCGAGACGAGCATGATGTTCAGGATACCGATGCCGCCTACCAAGAGGCTCACCGCGCCGATGCCGCCTAAAACGGCTTGCAGAATTACGGTGATGGTGTTGAACAGCCCTAGCGCCCCCTCGATGGTCTGAATGCTGTAGGTGTCCGCGTCCCGCCGCCGGTCCAAGATAGAGCGAACTTGCTGCTCGATGTCGTCGGCGTTGCGGTCTAACGAAATCGTGATGGGCAAGAACTCGTACTCGCCGCGCTCGACTGAGGGGTAGTTGACGTACAGCGTCTCTAAAGGAATATCGCCGCTCGTGTCGTTCGCGAAACTGCCCAAGGTCCCGCTAATGCGCTCCTTGATCCCGATAACCGTGTAAAAGCTGCGCGAGCCGTCCACCGTGACGCTGATCTCTTTGCCGATGGGGTCCACGCCGTTCTCGAAAAACGCCTCGCCTGCGTCCGCCGAGAGGACGATGACGGGCGCGGCGCGTCTCGCTTCGGTGGCGCTGAAGTAGCGTCCGCGAGCGAGTTCTAAGCTGCGGTCCACCTCTACGGCGTTAGGCGTCGTGCCGTTGACCGTTAGGGAGGTCTCCTCATCCCCGTAGCGCCCGACGCCGAAGACGCCCTGCGTCTGCAAGATGTCGATGGGCAGCCTCGACAACGCTTCGATATCGTCATCCGTAAGGGGTTCTGCCTGCGGGTTGTCCTGCTCCACTACGACAAAGAGCGACTGCGCCCCGAAGCTCTGCAACTCATTCGTAATACCTGCCGTCGCAATCGCGCCCATGCTGATCGTCGTGGTGACGGCGAAGACGCCGATGACGACGCCTAAAAGCGTCAAGACCGAGCGGAGGCGGTTGCCTTGGAGGGCTTCGAAGGCGGTGCGGATGTTTTCTAGGAGCATTAACGCTCACCCTTACACGAATTTGTCATTCTGAGCGGAACGAAGTGCAGCGAAGAATCTCTGCATTCGCTTTCTTCTCTGATTGAGATTGTGGGACGAGACCCCTCACATCCGTTCGGGGTGACACGGTAACTTGGCTGGCTCAGACGATTCGCATCTAACAGCCTTCTTGTAACACCTCTTGAGATTCGACGCGCTATCACGGAATCTCCCCTGTAAAGACCGCGTGGCGGCGGTTCTCCACCCTTTCCACGCGCTCCACTTTGCCGTCCAAAATTCGCACGATGACCTCGCAGTGTTCCGCCACCTCTTGTTCGTGCGTGACCATCACGACGGTGCGCCCTTCGGCGTGGAGTTCGCTGAAGAGTCCTAAGATTTCCTCGCCCGTTTTGCTGTCTAAGTTGCCGGTGGGCTCGTCCGCTAAGAGGATGTCGGGGTCGGTGGCTAACGCGCGGGCGATGGCGACGCGCTGCTTCTGTCCGCCGGAGAGCTGGTTCGGGCGGTGGTCCAAGCGGTCGCCGAGACCGACGCGGCTGAGGGCTTGTCTGGCGGCTAGGGTGCGCTGGCTGGCGGAGGTGCCCCTATACATGAGCGGCAGCGCGACGTTTTGTAAGGCGTTCGCACGGGGCAAGAGGTTGTATGCCTGAAAAATGAAGCCGATGCGCCTATTGCGAATCGTCGAGAGTTCGTCTTCGGACAAATCCGAGACCTCTTGGTTCGCGAGGCGGTACGAGCCGCTCGAGGGCGTATCCAAACAGCCTAAAATCTGCAAGAGTGTGGACTTGCCCGAGCCCGACGGTCCCATGACGGCGGCGTACTGACCTCTCGGAATGGTGAGGTCTAAGCCGCGTAGGGCGTGGACCTCTAAGCCGCCCTCGAGCGTGTAAATTTTGCGCAGGTCCTTCGCCTCGATGACGTTGTCCGCGCCGCCCGTCTTGGTTGTTTTGGGCTCGAGCCTCGAGGACTTAACGTTATCTCTAGAGATGGCAACATCGCTTACCGTGCCGCTCACCGCTCATCCTCCAACGGGTCGTACTGCACCGCGCCTTCGTCTTCGATGTCCTCTAAATTGGTGAGCGCGATGAGGTCGTTCTCTTGTAAGTTATTACTCTCTGCCGCCGCGACCGTCGCGTTGCTGTCTAACACGTCGATGACCGCACGCTGCGCCGTCCCCTGCCCCTCTTCGCTCTGGTTGACCTTGTAGACGTATCGCTCGCCCTCGTCCTCGCTAATGGCTTCTAAAGGGATGAGCAGCGCGTCCTCGAGGCGGTTGACGTCCACGCGAGCCGTCACCGTGTAGCCGGGGCGAATGAGCCCGCGCGCCAAGAGGTCACTCGTCTCGTCGGCGAACTCGAGCCGGGCGACGACTTGAGCGGTGCCCTGCCCCGTGCTCTGCCCCACCACTTCGTCGCGGGTGGCAACGGGGTTGACGCGCACGACGGTGGCAGGGATGCGACTTTCGGGGTCGGCGTCGGGGGCGATGGTGGCGCTTTGACCGCGTTGCAGTTCCAACGCGCGGTTTTCGTCAAAACGCGCCTCGACGAAGAGCGACGAGGTGTCCACCATCTGGACGCCACCCTGACCTGCCGCCACCTGGTCGCCCGCGTCAAAGTCGATGCGGCTGACTGTGCCCGCGAAGGGTGCGGTGAGTTGCGCCTCATCCAGTTGCGACTGCAAGTTGGCGACGCCAGTCTCCAAAGACGCCACGTTCGCCAAGCTGCTCGCACGCTGCGCGGCGGCGAGCTGGTCAAAGTTGCCCTGCCGCGACTCGGCGGATTGGAGGGCAATTTGCGCTTGGCTTACAGCGCGCTCTGCTTGAGCGACGGCGTCCCTATCAGCCTGAAGTTCGTTGCTCGAGACCGCCCCCGTCTCCGCTAAACGCTCCGTCGTGACGAGCTTTTGCTGCGCGTTGCGCAGGGTTTGCTCGGCGTTAGCGAGGGTGTCCTGGGCGCTCGCGGTACCGCTCGAGGCGTCCAGCCTGTCCGCCTCCTCTTGCGCCGTCACGCGCTGCGCTTCCGCTTGGGCGCTCTGGAGGTTGGCTTGGCTCGAGGCTAAGTCGCGCTCCAAGGCCGCCGTGTCCAAGCGGGCGAGCACTGCGCCCGCCTCCACTTCGTCCCCCTCGGAGACGTTCAGTTCTGCCACTGTACCGACTGATCCGAAAGTGAGTGTGCGCGTCTGCGCCGCCTCGACGGTGCCCGTCCCCGATACATCGCGCACGAAGGCGTCGCGTTCTACACGCTCGACCAACGTGCGCTGACCTGTCGCGCCGTCGCCGCGTTGCAAAAAGCCGTAGACGCCCGCCGCGCCCGCTACGACGAGGACAATGAGAATGAGCCAGCGTCCCCAGCGGCGGCGAGGCTTTGGGGTTGTGTCTCCGGTGGATGTACTTACTGCGTCTGCCATCGTTCATTCCTCTTCGCATGACTACTTATAGCAGGCATCATCTGGTTTGAAATACTCTCGCTTTTTAGAACATCGTTTCCTTCCCTGCGGGAAACTTCGTAATTGGAAAACTGCGTAAGCAGCACGCACATTTTGAGATGATATCTGCGCCCCTTTGTCTCAGTACGTTTTGGAAATGCTATCACCACGCGATTACTCACTCTGCACCTCACTGCTCACGCTTCCCTGCACGACTAAGTCTAGTTGCGTCACCGCCTCAGTGAGCGCATACTGCGCACTTCGCCGCGCCGCCGCGCTTTCCGCGACGCTCCGCTCCGACTCGGCTAAGGTCAGGCGGGACACGTCGCCTGCCTCGAAGCGAAACCTCTGTGCCTCCAACTCATCCTCCGCGCTCTGCAACGCTGCCTGGGCGTTCTGATAGGCATCTCGAGCCGCTAACGCCGCGTTGTACGCGCCGCGCACCGAGAGGTTTAAGCTGCGGCGCAACTCGCGGCGCTGCGTCCGGGCGCTCGCGAGCGCGTCCTCCGCCGCTTCGATGTCGCGTTGGGGGCTGTAGGCACTGTCCGCTAGCTCGAGCCTCACCTCCGCCACCTCCACCGCTTGCTCCGCGCGCTGCAACGCCGCGTTCTCGTCCAGACGTCCTAGCACCTCTTCTAAAGGTGGGATGGGCGGCGGCGCGAAAGGCGCGAGGAGCCGCAACGCGTCGACCTCTCGCCCCAGCAAGCTCGCCAACTCGCCGTACGCGAACGTCCGCCTCTGCTCGGCGCTCGCCACCTCGCGCTCGGCGGCGGAGAGGTCGTTCTGGGCGCGGGACAGCTCGAGCTGTCCGAGTTGCCCTGCGTCGAAGCGGATTCGCGTCGCTTGCGCCGTCGTTCGGGCGATGCCACGTCGCGCCCTCGCGAGGTCTAAGGCGTCGTCCGCCTCGAGTGCGTCAAAATAGCGACCCGCAGCGTCTCGCTCCGCGCCTGACCGCGCTGAGGTCAGGTCAGCTTGCTCACTCGCCACCCGCTGCTCCGCCTCCAAACGCGACAAGCGCAAGGCGAGCGGGTCTCCTATCACGCGCCTCAGTTCGCGCTCGGCAGCCGCTAAGTCGGCGCGCGCCGTGATCACGTCGGCGTCCAGTTCGGGAGCGATCTCCGTCACATCCACTAAACTCAGCGTCTGTGCCGCTTCCGCGGATGAGGTCTGCGCCGCCGCAAATCCGAACACGCTCATAGGGGATATCAGCAGTGCGAGCACAGCAACCGTCTCATTCAGCATGGCTCACAATTATGCGGCAACATTATGAAGAAGGCGCGAAGATAAACGAGCCGACTGCGAAGCTGACCGCCACCATCCCGACGAGAAACGTCGCCCGAATCGCTTGCTGCTGATTGGCTGTCTCGCGCACGCCCAAAAAGATGAGGACGATCCACCAGAGCGTGCCCACGTAGCCGATGAGCTGCCCGGCGCGTCCGGCGACGCTCGAGGCGATCTCCTGCTGCACCCGCGCGTTCGCCGCTTCAGATGCCACCTCGTCACTCACGTCGATGTCGATAGGTGTAATTTCGATCGGAAACATGATGACGATGATTAAAAGCAACGCGCTGAGTACGAGTTGGGGCGCGAGCGCGTAGCCCGCCACCGCCCACGGCTTCGCCTCCATTCCCGCGCCGATGCGCACCAAGAGCCCATAAAAGAGCCACGTGATAAGAGGTGTGAAGAAGCCTGCTACCGCCGTGATAATTGGTGTCAGCGCGGCGAAAGGTGCGCTAGCGAGCGCCTCCTGAAAGGGCAGCCCGAGAAAGTAACTCGCCGCCGCCGACACAAGCGACACGAGCAGCACGGTCCAAATCGCACCGCCCACCTTTTCGCCTTCTGCCAGTTCACGAAAGAAGCTGACCGGGCGCGTAGTCACGTTAAAGAGCGCGTCAAGCACCGTTCACCTGAGCTGAATAGGTCCAAATAAGTGCGTCCATACTTCTTAGTATAGGGCGTTAGAGAGGTGCAAAAGGGAGTTTTCGCGACGGACGAGCCGCAAAATGTTCGGATCGCATCAGCGGAGAAGAGGTCATCAGGAAGTCCGTGGCAAAACATAGAAAACCCCGCTCCAGATAGACGTAAGACGTTGCGGAAGAGGTCGCTAGGAAGTAGGGAGCGGGGTACCACGCTCTAAGTGGGTGTGTAGGGAGGTGTTAAAGCGTGTTATCAGAAGATACGCAGGGAGAGAGAGGTTGGATGCATCCTCCAGGCGGTGTACCACGTTTTGTGCACGCAGTAACGCAAGAGCCGTGAGAGACGCTCTTCGCGTACACACAAAACGGGACACCTCCAAGAACACCCACCCTCTCGTTCGCCTTCACTGTCAAGTCAGCGCCTGACCCAGCTCGAGCCCCGACAGATACGCCGCCTCCACTTTCGCCCCGCCGCACCAGTCGCCACAGAAAAGGAGCGAGTCGTCCTCTTTCAGATAGCGTTCCTCGTAGGGTTCTGTCACCATCGAGTAGCGCCAGCGCTGCATGTCCGTCCAGTTAGGGTTGGCGAGCCAGTCGCCTAACGCCGTCGCTGCTGCGAGCATCTTTTCTTTAACGACCTCTTGACTGTCTTCTAAATGTTCGGCTGAAAAGTCGGGACTGCCGTTGATGACGAGCACCGTCTCGTCACCCTCAGCACCCCGTTTACTGCTGTTACGGACGACTATCGCAAGCGTTCGGGAGACCTCTTCGTCTTTGATCATGACGCCGCGCCACGAGAGGTCACGCTTTGGATACCCTGCCATCAGCGTCCAGCAAGGCGCAAACTTGACCTCTTGTAGCGCGTTCGTTGTCTCCGAGGACAGCTCAGCGTCGCGGCACAGCTCCAAGGCTTGGGGAGCAGGGACGTTGACTAAAACGCGCTCGGCGTCTAAAGTTTCGCCGGTAGTTAGCTCGAGCCGCCACCCCCTATCACCTCTTAGCAGACGTTCAACTCGGGTTTCGGTACGTATCTCGAGTTCCTCCCCCAATAGCTTACCTACCGAGTTCATCCCGTCAGGAAAAATATAGCGCGGGTGCCCGCTTGAAGGAGCCTCCAACCCCTCACTCGTAAGCGCGTGAAAGCCCTCTGACCAGATCGCCGCGTGACCTTGCCCCAACCACCTATCCGCCTGCGTTTGAAAGCGCTCGTCCCGAACGGTGAAGTACTGTGCGCCGTGGTCCACCTTGTGCTCTACTCCGTGATGATGCAACCTGCGTGTAGCGGCGCGTCCGCTCAAACCGCGACTTTTCTCCAGAACGAGGACCTCTTGACCTGCTTCCTCTAAAGCCCTCGCTGCCGTCAACCCTGCGATGCCCGCGCCAACCACGACTGTTTTGAATTCCATACGTTCAGTATGACGCGGATAGAACGGCGGAACTGCGTCACGCGACTTGATGCTGACGCTTCATGAAACTGTAAGATTGTGTCTCGAGAGTTCTACTAATAAGAGGTCTACTAATAGTGGTAGACCTCGCTGGAAAAGTCACAGAAGAAGGCAAATGCAGTAGGGGCAATTCATGAATTGCCCCTACTACGCCGTGCACTCTCTCGCCTAAGAAGGTTGATTGTGTGTTGAAGAGGTTGAGCCAGAGCAATGAATCCAAAGACTCATTGCTCATTGCTCGTTTCTCGCTCCTCCTTACTCTTCCCACTAGCTGCCACCGAGCGCACCGCGTACTCGGCAGGCTTGATGCCCGAGCCGAAACGCCGCCCGTACACCTGTGTGAACTCCGCGCCGAAGAGCAGAATTTGCGCGGAGTAGTAAATCCACAAGAGGAGGACGATAAGCGAGCCCGCCGCGCCATACGTGGAGGCTGCCGAACTCGTGCCGATGTAGTAGCTGATCAAGAACTTACCGAGCGAAAAGAGCAGAGAGGTGACGAGCGCCCCTACCCACACATCGCGCCACGCGATCTGTACGTCGGGCAGGTACTTGAAGATCATCGCGAAGAGAAGGGTGATCACGGCGGTGGAGAGCGCGAAGTTCATGACTTGCCAGAAGGTTTCTTCGCCGGGGAGCAGAAGTAGATCGCTGAAATAATTGTTGACCACGTTGAGTGCGGCGCTCAGCAGCAGCGAGACGAGGAGCAAAAAGCCGATCACCAGAACCATCCCGAGCGAGAGAACGCGCGTTCTAAGGATGTTCATGATGCCTGCCGACGGGTTGGGCTTCACACCCCACACCCTGTTGAGCGCGTTTTGAAGCTGCGCGAAAAGCCCGGTCGCCCCGAAGACGAGGAGCGCCACGCCGATCACCGTCGCGAGGATGCCCGAGCCCGACTGCGCGGTGTTTTGGAGCAGCGTACCCAGCACCCCCGCCACATCGCTCCCTACCGCCTCCGTCACCTGGTCTAAAAGCGCTTGTTGCGCCTCCCCTTGCCCGAACACGAGCCCCGCCACCGCCACGACGATGATGAGCGTAGGCGCGAGGGCGAAGATAGTGTAGTACGCGAGCGCCGCCGCCAAGACCGTCGCCTGATCTTCGTTCCACTCGGTGACGGTCTGCTTGAGAAGGCTCCAGACAGTTTTCATAAGTTGATTATGCCCTACGAAATAACGTGGTTAGGTCTCGAGGGCGGTTGATTAAGAGCAATGAGTTAAAAAGCAACGAGCAATGAGTCTAAAGGGTTTCATTCATTGCTCACCGTACCGTTTGCTTCGCAAGACCGTTCGTTCCCTGCGGGCGACTGCGTAACCAGCTTGACTGGATTGCTATCTTTTTACGCCTCCGAAGGACGCATGGCGTGTTCGTCCGGCTTGATGCCCGAGCCGAAGCGCCGCCCGTAGACCTGTGTGAACTCCGCGCCGAAGAGCAAAATTTGCGCTGAGTAGTAAATCCAGAGGAGCAACACGATCAAGGAGCCCGCCGCGCCGTACGTCGAAGCGGTCGAGCTGCTACTGATGTAAAAACTGATGGCGAACCTGCCGAGTCCGAACAGCAGCGCAGTCACGAACGCGCCCACCCACACGTCGCCCCACGCCACCTTTACATCGGGCAGGTATTTGAAGATCAGCGCAAACAGCAGCGCGATGACAAAGAGCGAGAGCGCGAAATTGAGAATCTGCCAGAGGACCGCCCCGCCCGGCAAGGTGCTGCTCAAAAAGCCGCCGAACGCATTGAGTAGCGAGCTGAGCACGAGCGAGACGAGCAGCAAAAAGCCGATGACCAACACCAGACCGAGCGCCGTCGCCCGAATCTTGACCATGTGTAAAATGCCTGTGTCGGGTTTCGGCTCGACTTCCCAGATTTGGTTCAGGGCGCTCTGAAGCTGCGCGAAGACGCCCGTCGCACCAACCGCCAGCGTCGCAAAGCCGATGATGGTGGCGATGATGCCCGAGCTTTGCCCGCCCTGGTTGCTGATCATCGTCTGTACGATGCCTGCCGCCTGCGGTCCGACGGTCTGCTCGATTTGGGTCAAAAGCGTCTGCTGCGCTTCCGCCCCGCTAAAGACGAGGCTCGCGATCGAGATGACCAGCACGAGCAGCGGCGCGAGCGCGAAGATCGTGTAGTACGCGAGCGCGGCGGCGAGCATCGACGCCTTGTCGTCGCTCCACTCCGACGCAGTCTGGGTGAGTAGGTTCCAAGTTGCTTTCATCTGTGACCCCCTCTTTCTCGGTGACGGTGTAGGCGATGTAACTCTTCAGTTAGAATATTGTGTGTGACTAGGCACACATCGTTGCAATTATGGAAGCAAACTTTACTTAGAGATACTAGGGGCGAGCACACAAGCCGAACCTCTCATTCTTAATGATATAGCAGGTAGCATCTGGTCACAATGATATAGCAGGTAGCATCTGGTCACGGTGTACGGAGTTCTGCGACCGTTCGTTTGCTTCACAAG
Organism: Trueperaceae bacterium; assembly: GCA_965213925.1. Taxonomy (GTDB): domain Bacteria; phylum Deinococcota; class Deinococci; order Deinococcales; family Trueperaceae; genus CBDBZX01. The sequence goes on along the minus strand of OZ243927.1, from coordinate 663,135 downwards.
AACTAGCGTGTACCAGCTTGACTGGAAGCAACGCTCTCACTATAAAGAACACTGTTTCGCCCTGCGAAAACTTCGTCCCCTTTCGTTACGAAGTTTCCCGAAGGGACGGATGAACGATAACTAGCACGTACATTTGGAGATGAGGTTCCGTTCTCAAGCGAAGCTGTCCCGCTAGGTTTTACCTGAGAGCGGGACCGGTCTGCGAGCTGAAATCTGCGGCACTCCGACTTAGTCTATTTTAGACGTGCTAACAGTCACGGCTGCAGGGTTTCTGAGGACACCGCAACCTCAAAGCGGCCCAGCAGCTCCGTCGCTATACCGCTCAAGTCCTGCTTCCAGACCTGACCATCTTCGAAGCGCGCGGCGTAGACGAAAGGGGCGCTCGAGAACAGCTCATCCGCCCGCGTTTCGACAAAGCTGTCCGTCACCTCTGCACTTTCTCCTGGTGCTAGCGTGCTCAGATCATCCGTCCAACGCCCGTACTCCACCGCGATCACGTCGTTAAAGGCGTCAACCATCACGACACCTACCGCCACCCCCACAACTCGGTTCTCGTCACTCGTATTCGTTAGAGCAACGGCAATCTCGACGCTCGCGCCGTTTGTTGTTGCGGAAAAAGCCTCCAGCTCGAGGGGTGCCCTCTGCGTGAGGGACAAAACCCCTTGCGCCGCTGCGCCGCTCCATACAAGAAGTCCGAACAATCCAAAAAATACCCTCAGCACTTTAGTCATCAATATCCTTTTTAATGTCCTCGTTGTCGTCAACCTCGTCGTCGGGCGGCGAATCTTTGTCGCTCTCCTCCCACACCTCATCCCACATCCAGCCGTCCTTCTCGACGAGTGACAGGAGCAGTCTGCGCCGCCCCGAAAAGCGTTCTAACGCCTCGCTGAACTCCCCCTCGTCCACCGTTTGAAAACCGTGCTCGCGCAGTTCTCCAACCGGGGGAACGTCGGGCGCGTTCTCGGCGGCGTCGATAAAGGCGACCTCGAGCGTCTCCAGATACTCGCTGATCGTCTCTTGCAGGGGGCGCATCTTCCTCGCGGCGTCCTCGCAGCCGCCCGTTAAGCCGTGCTCCAGATAGCCTAGCGCCTGGTCGAGCGAGGCGATCTGCAACGAAGATGAGGTGCTGCGGCTCGTCGAGTGGAAGTAGTGGACGATAGGGTACGCCAGGTGCTGCTGGCTGCTCGTGCCGATGAGTTCCATCAAGCTGGCGAGATGCTCGGTCAGATCGCTACAATCCTCACCGTTCCAAGTTCGCTTCAAGATGTCGTGGGGGGATTTGCCGAGGCTCGAGATGTACAGAGCCATCCCCCGGTCTTGCACCGCCGCCGAAATCACCGAGAGCAGGTAGGTGATGGCGAGCGTCGCTAAAAAGAAACCCGTCGAGGAGGCGACGACCGTGAGCACTTGCCACAAGGCACCCTGCGGCTTGTAGTCGCCCAGACCCAGCGTGATGAGCGTGTAGCCCGTGAAGTAAATCCGCGCCCAGAGGTCGGCGGGCGTCCCGACCGGGCTCTCCACGACGGCGGGCAAGCTGGCGCTAAAAATCAGCGTCCAGCCGAGCAAGAGGAGCACGGCCCAGGAGACGACCACGCTGAGCAAGACCACCACACCCATCCTCGAGAGCACCTGATGGGATGGACGGCGGCGGTGCAGCCACAGCGCGCCGCGCCAGATAAAGTTAGAAATCCGCCCCGAGAAGAGCCCGCCGCCGCGCGGCAAGAGGGTGTTTTGGATCACGTCTAGTAGCGTTGCGAGCACGATAACAACACCTAAGATACCTAATAAAATTTGCATAAACCTTGTTTCACCTATTCTGGCGGCTCGAGTAGTTCGACGCTGATGAGCGGAGTGAAGTCGGAAAATTCCGTTTGCAGGTGCTGTCCGACGCTCTCCTCGAGTTGCGCCTCCAACATCTCACTTTCGCCTGACACGCCTGAACGTCGCTGCGCGTAGATAATGCCCAAGAGCGTCTCTTGACCGGGTATGTTGGCGCGGGTAAAGCTCGCGCTCACGTCGACCGACCGAGCGACGCCGCTCGAGTCCACCGCTTGACCCATTTGATAGGCGACGCGCTGGGCTAAGCTCGAGCGCACCAGCTCAGGCGAGCTGGTGAGTTGAAAGGCAAACAGTGCGCCAACCGCCAACGCAGAAACGCCCAGATTGATCGGGAAGAGCAGCGTGTTGCCCCGCTGAAAGTAGGGCTCCTCTACCGAGATTTCGAAGAGCCGGAAGACGAGCGAACCCGCTAAGTTGATGCCGAACAGTTGCAGCGTCACGACGAAGAGCCCGCCCAGGACCATCTCCCAGCGCCCCAGCGCCGCCGACATCCCCATCACAGCGGTGGGCGGCGCGAGCGACGCGGCGACGAGCATCCCCACCGCCGCGCCCGAAACCAAGCTGCTGTTGTCCGACTGCATCAAGCTTAGCGCCCCCGCGCCCCCTGCGATGAGCGGCAACAAAATTGCTAAGACTGAGACCGAGCTGATATCGACCATCTGACTCGTCACGGCTTGCTGACCAAAGATGAGGTTTAAAAGCGCCGCCGCGCCCGCGATGATGAAAAGAGCAATCACATAGCGCAGCAAGCTCCGCCGGAAGAGGTGCAGGTCACCCCGCGCCGTCGCCAGCGCTGTGTTCGTTGCGGGTCCGGCTAAAGGCGCGATCAGCATGGCGGCGACGAGCAAGTAGGGCGTGTTGGTATAGAGCCCGATCCAGGCGATCACGGCGGCGGTGACGGCGTAGCCGATAAAGCCCGTCCACGCGCCGATGCTCTGCAAGCCCGACAAAAAGACCTCAATGGGGCTGAGCGGCTGGATGTCCAAAACTTGCTGCGCGGCTCTGCCTGTAGGTGGATGCAAGGGCAGCGTACCGGAGGGCTGCAAAACGATGTGCAGGTCCGCAACCGACTTGAGGTCGCGCAGGAGCCCTTCGACTTCGCGGTTGGAGACGTAGACGAAAACGAGGTCTAAAGCGAGCCCGCCCTTTTTCGCCTCGAGCCCGCTCAAGTTCGCCCCGCCGCCGCGACGACCCGCTCGCCCTCGCCCCTGGGCACGCGGAAGATAAGTTGTCTCATACCGTGCGTCTAACTGTCTGTCTGCTTACTACTAGTCTGACTATTCCCCTGAACATCGAACCCCACCATTCCTTAGCCTTACCAGTGTCTCACGCTAAAAGCGAGACGTCAATGCTAAAAAGGTTACAGAGGCTAATTTGACTACGCTACCGTGGGCATGAGAAGAGGTTGACGAATTCGTCAACCTCTCGAGAACATCGCACCTCAGAACTATGGTGCAAGTTGAGTAAACTGTTAAGCAAGGAATGCGACACTGCTGTCACTCTGAGCTTGTCGAAGGGTCTCGTTTGGCTCTGCCAAAACTCCGTAACTCGCAATCTCAGCTAGTCGAGAATAGGGGACGAGGTTCTTTCTCTCCGCTACGTGGAGTCTATCCTATAGCTCGCTGTAGGGCTCAGAATGACATACCTCGTTTTCTAGCTAACAGTGTACTGAGTCTCTTTAACGGTTACGGCTCTCTAAACTCGTGCAGAGATGGCAGACGGTTCGCCCGGTAGAAGAGGACGCCTTGCGGCTCACCCTCATCGTCAGGGCGCGTGATCGACGCTTCCCACACGGGTTCACCCTGCGCGTCCACCTCGAAGATGCGCCCTTTGACGCCGAAGCCGACGAGCGTGTGACCGTTTTGAAAGCGCTCCGCCGAGCTGACGATGTGCGAGTAAACCTCGTCGTTGGGTTCAGGGCGAAACTCCCAAACCATCCTGGCGGTCATCGCCTCTAAGTCGAGTTCATACTCCACGGCGCGGCTCTGAGGCGGGTCATGCGTCATGCCGTTGTCGAAGATGAGCAAGTTGCCCTCGTCGGTGATGTAAGCGGTGTGTTGCGCGCTAAAGCCGTTCAAGGGGTCATCCAAAATTTCAAATTGATTGCCTCGCCCGCCGAGCTGCCACATGAGCGCGCCCGTCTTCGCGTTGAGCTTTAAGACTGCCCCGAAAGAGCGCATCGAGACGATGTAGTGACCGTCCAGGTCGAAATCCAACGAGTTGGGGTGGTCGAAGTCTTGGTAGTTGGGGTCACCCCTGGGCTGGGTCCAGTCCGCCAGCTCGAAGTGGTCCCAAGCGTTCCAGTAAAAGTCAATCTTGCCCTCCGGCGTCTGGCGCAAGAGCTGATGCCCCGCCGTTCTCGTGCCGACTTCGCCACCGACGGGCGGCACTTCGGTGACGCGGCGCAGGTCGTAAGAAAAGAAGTGCGCATATTCGACCTCGCCGCTCTCATCGGTTGTTAGGAGAATTTCGTGCGAGTCGGTGTAGAGGGGACCGTTAGCTTGGTACGTGGCGACCTCTTCGCCGCTCGGGGTGTACTCGACGAACTGACCGTCCGTCGGCTGAAAGCCGTAGGAGGTTCCCACAAACGTCGTGTAGTTGCCGTGCGGATGCAGCTTCGTTTCGAAGTGAGCGGGTTCGCCTTCAAAGCTTTTGTACCAGCGGATGCGCCCCTCGCCGTCGAAGGCAAAGGCGAATTTAGGTCCTAAAAAGGTCTCGATGAGGGTGTACCCATCCGGGCTCTCGCCCGTCGTTTCAATAGTGAGGTTCTGTAGAGGCTCGGGAAGGCTACCGGTCGTGAACGTTTCGGTGATGGACTGCGCCTCAGCCCCTGCGCCGCTAACAAAGGCGGTAACGTCGTAGGTCGTCTCGGGTAATAGACCGAGTACCGTGACCTCTTGCGTGCCCTCCCCAACTGAATAGGCGGGCGTTTCGCCCGTGGGCTCACCTTCGGTTTCGTAGCGCACCACAACCTCTGCGCCCTCAGACGCGCCGAGCACCTCTAAGGAGACGAGCGCTGAGAGGACGTTGTGGGGGTTGTCGCGCACCTCGAGCGTCGACACGGTCTGCGCGCTGCCGAGCCCTCCTAAGCTGATAAAAAGAAGTATAAAGACGACGTAACAGTAGAGTTTCTGCATCACTTCCCCTTCGGCCCCAGTTGTGAAATTTTTTACTCCCGCTTAAAGGAGAGTTTACCTAGTCTCGCTATAACAAAAATGAGAGAGGTGGCTAGGTCACCTCTCTCACGCTTACTTAGATTTTGATCTACTTTCTAGCAATGACCCAAACCGCGTGAACGATGCCAGGCACGAAGCCCAGGAGCGTCAGCAGAATGTTGATCCAGAAGTGCTTGCCCAAACCGACTTCCAGAAAGACACCTAAAGGCGGCAGGATGATGGCGAAAATAATCTTGACGAGGTCCATAAGAACTAGCTTACCCTATGCGCGTCCCTTTCGTCCTTAGGGCTCCCGAACGCGCTACCCGCCGCGGCAACCCCTGCTCCAACCAGCAGGACGAAAAAGGCGATGATCGAGACTGTTCCCACCGCGTTCGCGGCTGTCTGGGCTGTTTCAGCAGCTTGCTGTTGCGCCTGGTCGACTTGCTGCTGCGCGTTCTGCGTGAACTGCTGCACCTGCTGCTCCACCTCTTGGTCGGACAGCTCAGAATTTTGCCCGATGATATCCGAAAATTGTTGTTGCGCCTGGTCTGAGGTCAAACTGTCGCCGGCTTGAACACGGTTTACGGCAACCCGTGCGAGTTGCTGGCTGGCCTGCTGCGGATTTTGTACGCCCGCCCGGTTGAGGAGCTGGTCGATCTGCTGCTGCACATTGCTGATACCGGGGATTTGATTGACCGCGCCCGCTGCACCCTGCGGTGAGTTAGGAACAGCGCTGCCAGGAATGGCGCTAGCGGCGCTGCTAATACCCGAAGTCGCGGCGCTGAACGCAGAACCGACCGCGCCCGTGACCCCGCTGACCAAACTGCCGATAGCGGTGCTGCCCAAGTAGATCGTGAAGAGGGTGAGCAGCGCCCAAGTAAGAACGCCGTGCATAAGGCTCGGAAAGCGGCGCGGCGTGCCCGCGAGCTTACCCGCGACGTAGCCGCCTAAAAAGAGCGCGACTAAGTTGCTGATGACCGTTGCGATGAGCGCACCCGTGCCGAGACCAGAAAGAGCGTTTTGCTCACTTGCTGGGTTGATCGTTGAGATGCCGATACCGTAGAAGAGCAAGTTGAGTAGCAAAAGCGTGAGCAGGGCGGTGAGTGCGCCTGCGAAAATTGCGCCCCACGAGATACGTCTGACGGGTCTGCCATCGTAATCATGTCTGTCATAATCGTTTCTGTCGTAGTCGCTTCTGACCGTGCGGCTTTCCGTAACGCGGTCTCGGTCGTAGGTTCTATCTCTGTCTACACCGTTTGAGTCAGATTCAACGATGACACGTTCAGTGTTGCGTTTGTTATCTGCCATAAAGTCCCCCGAATTCTAGTTCTTGGTTTCTACATGAGTTGGACTGGAGGAACCTCTCCTCCAGTCCAACTGTCTAAAGGCGTTTAGCGGCGAGTTTGGTTGTACGAGTAGCGGATGGAGTCGCGGTAGTTGTCCCAAGACCCTTCGTTGCGCGCTTCCCAGTCGCGGCGCAAGTCGTCCTCGACCTCGCTAAATTCGCGCCCCTCGTAGCGCGAATCGTTCGCAGACGTATAGCCGTAGCGGTAGGCGGGCTCGGCTTGCTCATAGGTGCCGTCGTCCGCTGAGGCGTTCTTGAAGTGATCCCTAAAGTCCGAATCGTACGAGCGGAAGTCGTCGTCGCGGCTCCGGTCTGCGCCGACCTCTTCGACGTCGACCTCGGTGCGGCGCACGGTGTCGCGTACGGTCTCGGTGTGCTCGGTGACCTCTTTGCCAACGCGAATCTCTTCGGTGACGCGCGCCTCTTTTTCCACCACCGCCTCTTCGTCGGTCTCGGTCACTTCGATGGTGCGCTCTTGGAACAGGTCGCCGTCCGCGCCATCCACCTTACGGTCCACGCGCTCGCGCTCGACGTTGACCTCTTCGTCGCGCAGGGTCACGTCTTCGGAGACCTCTTCCTCGACGACGCGGCTGCGAACGCGCACGCCGCCACGTTCGACGCGGCGCTTGCCGACGCGTAGCCGCTCCTCAGCGACTTCGATGGTGTCATCGTCCGCCGTGCTTGAGCCCGCCGTGCTCGAGCCCGTCGTGCGCGTGTCAGCGCTCAAGTTGGCGTCCCTGTCGGTACCGCCGCTGATATTTCTGTCAACATCGCCGTCAAGGTCGCGCTTATCTTCGTAGCCGCCGTCGTCCGCGTAGCGGTTCATGATGTCTACGGCTTTGTCTGTGTCGCCGTCGTCTGCTTGGACGCTCACCAGAACGCCGCCGTCACGCAGCCCCTCGACATAGTAGTCAGCGTCATCACGGGGAATGCCCTCGCTGGTAAGCTCGTCATGCAAGCCCGAAGCGTCGCTCTCGCGGTGCATGTCGATGGTGCTGCGGTTAAAACCGCTATCAGTCAAGTCGTCAATCACGCGCTCGGCGGTGCTTGTGTCGTTGTAAAGTCCAATGACTGTATTTGCCATACTGCCTCCTTGAAGATGTCTCTTAATAACAAACGTTCGTCAGTGCTGTCTTGCTGATTCGTCCTAGCTCTCCTTGCGCCTCACCCCCTCGTTAGGTTCCAAGCGCTCGACGGTGGCGCTTTCGCGGCGCAGCGTCACGCGCTGCGGCTCCCGTCTCTCTACGCGCTGCTTGGTTACATGCAGTTCTTCAGTAAGTACGAGGCGCTTCTCGACAACGAGCACCTCTTCGTAAAGCGGGATGATCGTCTTGTCGCCCTCGGAGCGGATGGATTCGGGCGCGTCCACAACTCTGTCCACCCGGACGCGCTGCACGTCGACCTCTTCGCTGAAGAGCGGTTCGTCGACCACTCTCTCTTCTTCGTGAACCTCTTTCGTAACGCGCACCGTGGCTCCGTCGACGCGGCGCTTACGAACCTTGAGTTGCTCCTCGGCGACGGGGATGACCGCTTCGTCTAAGCGTTGAGGCGAGCCATCTGAACCGCTCGGCGCGTCAGCTGAAGCTTCCAATTCGCTGAGTTTAAGGAGCAGATAGTAGTCGCCGGTGTGCTGCTTGACGAGCGCGTCTTCAGACAAAGAGAACGTCTGACCATCCTCTAAGCGGATGAACCTCTGTCCCTCACGCTGCGAAAGCAGTTCTGCTCGCGCGCGGCGACCCTCCAAATCGGTGAGTGTCACGAAGTCCACGCCTACCCCCTTCACGACCTAGAAAAGACGTACTAAAAGATGAGAATAAGCGCGATGATGATGACGGCTAGAATAATAAGCCCGATAACCCAGCTCGGTATCCCGCCGCTCTTCTCCTCGGTAGCGGGTTCGCCGGACGTGCGCGTCGTCGTTGTACTCGTTTTCGTAGCGTCGTCGTAGACGCCGACTTTTGGCTTTTTCGGATCGTCTGCCATAGTGCCCCCTTTAGAGCGTATACTTGGTATCTGCTTTAGCGCTCGCTTTAGTGCCCAATACACCATTCGCTACATTTACTATGTGACTTCGTGCCTCACTTCAAACTATGCCATAGGCTAAGAGTAGAAAATTGTAAGGTTTCATTCGGTAAAAAAAGACTAGTTTCTCCTCCTACTAAACTAGGTTTTATCACTTTCACTGAAATTCAAGGGTGTGAGTCAAGTATGTCCCGAAAAAATTGTAGGATGAAGTTATACGGCGTGGTTGAGCTAAGTAGTCCAACCTAGTCTCTGCGCTACTCTACTGCAACGCTTTCGAGCTAGGAGGCGACCCAACGAATGATTCTACCTAACATACCCAACACGTCCGAGAGTAATTTTGAGGACGATTACCTCAACACGCTCGTCGACAGCCTGAGCGAAGGTGTTTTGACCCTCACGCGAGAGGGCGCGTTTCATTACGCCAACCGCGCTGCGCTCGCCATGCATAACGCCGACACGTTGGATGACCTAGGCGGCAACGCGGCGGGCTACCGCGAGAGATTTAAGCTCATAGATTTAGAGGACATCCCGCTACCCCCAGGTGGCTACCCGGCGGATAGGCTCCTGCGCGGGGAGGGCTTAGAGGGACTCGAGGTCAACGTCTTCCCCGACCGTTCGGACGACTCGGATAACGCATCAAACTCAGCTGACGCTACACAAAGAGCGTGGGTCCACAGCTACCACGGCGTCCCACTAAGTGGAGACCAGCCTTACGCGATTCTCTTGATTCAAGATACCACCGCCAAGCACGACGCCGAGCGGCGCTTCGAGCGTGCGTTCTCCTCGAACCCTGCGCCCGCTTTAATCAGCCGCTTGTCCGACTTGCGCTATATCAAGGCGGACAAGAGTTTTTTGGAGATGACGGGCTTTAAGCGCGAGGAGATCATCGGGCGCACCGCCTATGAGTTCGACGCGTTTGCAGGTGCTGAGGGTCGCGACCGGTTGCTCGAGCGCTTCCATAACGGCGAGATGATCAAGCCCGTCGAGTCTTACCTCACGGCGCAGGGCGGCAACAAGAAGTTCGTCATCGTGGGCGGTCAGCCTTTAGAGATCAATGACGAGCCCTGTATGCTCCTGACGTTCACCGACATCGACGAACGTAAGCGCACGGAGAACGCGCTCAGGCAGAGCGAGGAGCGCTTCTCTAAAACGTTCAACGCCGCGCCCGTCGCCGCCGCCCTCAGCTTTTTGGGCGAGGACCGCTTTTTGGATGTGAATAGAGCCTTTAGAAAGCTCACGGGCTACGGCGACGAGGACGTGATGGGGCGTACCGGAGCCGAGCTGAGGCTGTGGCCAAAAGAGACCGAGGAGGTAATGGCGACGGCGATGGAGCAGCGTCGCAGCTACCAAGCCTTAGAGGTCACCCTAAATACTAAAGAGGGCAGCGAGTACGCCGTACAGGTTTCCGCTGAAACGCTCATGATTGACGAACGGGCGTGCGTGCTGCGCATGTTCCACGACGTGTCCGACTGGAAGCGAACCGAGGCGGAACTCATCGACGCGGTCGAGCAAGTCATGGGCGATCCAAGCTGGTTCAGCGCGTCGGTGGCGCAAAAGATCATGGACGCGCGCGGCAGGGTCTCGTCCGAGGCGAAGACCAAGCTCGCCCAACTTACCAAGCGCGAGCAGCAGACCTTCACGCTCTCCGCCAGAGGTCTGGACAACGACGCGGTCGCTAAAGAGCTAGGCGTCGCAAAAAACACGGTGCGCAACTACGTGGCGAGTTTGTACAAGAAGTTAGGCGTGCATTCGAGGGCCGAACTGATGGTGTGGGCGAAGCGTAACGGGGTGGCGAGTTAATGAAGGGCGCGCAGTACGAGGTCACGAAGCAGCGTGCCTTTAAGCTGCTACCCTAAGCTATGGACGCTAAGCATCCCTTATGGACCTACTTTAGAGAGGTCCGCGCCGCCGTCAACGCCGCCAACCAAGGGCGCGGCTCCCAACCCTACGCGAACGGTACCTTCATGGTCTCCGCTCTAGCTGACGACATCGAACTCACCATTTCGGACGTGTCGGAAGAGGACGCGATTCTCATCGCCTCGGAGCTTGACGCGATGGGTGTGAAGTCGGTGGTGCGCGGCAGCGTGACCTGTCCACATTGCCGCGAGCGCGTGCCTAAGCAGGTGTACTGCGTTCAGTGCCGAGAAAAGTTGGCGTCACCCTAGCGAAGCGCGACCTCTTTGGCAGCTCTCTACGCTAAAGGTAGCCCGGACGTGTGAAGATTGTGATAGTTGCTCCTCGATATTCGTATACACGCGCGAACGGCCCGGCAATGTGGACTTTATCAGGTCGCGCGGTGAAAAGAGCGCGTTAAACTAGCGGAGTGCGATTAGGGCAGATAGGTCACGGTTCAGATGTCGGAAGGGTGAGGTCTCTCAACGAGGACTATCACCGGGTATGGCAGTTCCCCTGCGCGGAGGGGCTGGCGCTCTTAGCCGTCGCGGACGGCATGGGCGGCGCGGCGGCGGGCGAAGTGGCGAGCAAGCTCGCGATGGAGGTCATCGACGAGGCGTTTAGCCGTTACGTGGGCGCGCTTCAGCAGGGTCAACCTGTGGTTGGCATCGACAAGTTGACTGAAAAGGCGCTGCGCCTAGCGAACCGCCGCGTCTTCGAAGCCGCCAACTCGAATACGGGGCGGCAAGGCATGGGCACGACGCTGACGCTCGTGGCGGTCAGCAACCACAGAGCGTATTTGGGGCACGTTGGCGACTCGCGCGCCTACCTGATACGCGGCGAACAAATTTACCAGTTGACCAAAGACCACTCCTGGGTCGAGGAGCAGCTCGAGCAGGGTCTCTTGAACGAAGAGCAGGCGCAAAACCACGCCTGGCGCAACCTCATCACGAGAGCGCTCGGCACGCGCCCCCAAGTGGTGCCGGACATCGCACAGATCGAGGTGCAGCAGGGTGATGTGTTCGTGATCTCTACTGACGGACTGCACGGGCTCATCCAGTCCGACGAGATTTTAGGGGAGATTCGCAGGCGCTCGAGCCGTCAAGCTTCGGTAGAGTACCTCATCGACTTAGCCAACGAGCGCGGCGGTCCCGACAACATCACCTTAGTGATTGCCGAGGTCGGCTGATGCTCTGGCTGCTCGGGCTCGCGCTTCTCGCTACCTTTGCGCTCCTCCGCGCGCCGCGCTGGGTCGGTACGGGGCTTTTCGCGCTCTCCTTTTTGCTGAGCGCCGGGCTGATGGTCATCTCCGGACCGGAGCGGGCGCTCGCGCCTGTTTTGCTGCACGCCTTCGCGCTGGGCTTTTTCGTGCCAGCAGGCGCACGCGCCGCGCGCACGGCGCGGGTCGCGCCTCCGCAGCGGCGAGCGCGGGTACGCGAGGACGAAGACACCTCTTCGCCGTTCGACATCTCGGACATTCCTGGCTACGACGTGTTGGAAAAGGTCGGCTCGGGGGGCATGGCGAGCGTGTATAGGGCGCGCCGCAAGCGTGACGGCAAGACTGTGGCGCTCAAAATCCCGATGGAGCAGTACGTCGCCGACGCGAAGTTCATCCGCCGCTTTCACCGCGAGGCGGAGGTGGCGCAGCGCCTGGACCACGTCAACATCGTGCGCACCTTCGAGCACGGCAGCTTGGGCGCGAAGCACTTCATGGCGATGGAGTTTGTCGACGGGCGCTCCCTGGAGAGCTACATCGAGCGCGAAGAGCTGAGTACGGACTCGAGCATCCAGATCATGCGCCGCGTGGCGGACGCGCTCCAGCATATCCACGCGGCGGGCATCATCCACCGCGATATCAAACCGGCCAACATCATGATCATTAAAGGTGGCATCAACGAGGGCGACGAGTGGGACGACCCTTACGTCGCCCCCGACGCAGTTAAACTCATGGATTTTGGCATCGCCGGCGGCAAAATTCTCTCGCGTCTCACCATGACCGGCGCGCGCATCGGCACGCCCATCTACATGTCGCCCGAGCAGGCGAGAGGGCTCAAGATCGACCACCGCAGCGATATCTACAGCTTAGGGCTCGTCTTCTACGAGATGCTCACGGGCGAAACGGCATTTAAGGGCGGCTACGAGGTGATCGTCCACCAGCAGATTTTTCAGATGCCGCCCCCGCCCAGGCAGCTCAACCTAGCCATCCCGCAAGCGGTCGACGCCCTTATCATGCGCATGGTCGCCAAAGACCCCGACGAACGCCCGGAACTTGAAGAGGTCGCGGCGCTTTTAGAGGGCAACTTAGACACGTTGAGCGGCGTGAGCGAGGCGACCTCGGCGGAGCGCTTGGTCGTCGCGGTGAGCGCCCGCGAAGGGGTGCTGCGCGTGCTCGATACCAACGGCAACCTATGCACCTCTTTCGGCAACGTCAACGCGAGCAGCGACGGCTTCTCCGCCGCGCCGCAGTCCGTCGCGCTGGACCGTGACGGCAATTTCTACGTGGCGATCTTCGAGTACCGCGTCGGTCAGGCGAGCTGCCCGATGGTCCACAAGCTGGGTCCCTTTGGCGAGCGCCTCCTCTCCTTCGGACCCTACGGCGTGAAGCCCGGCGAACTCCTCTACCCGACCTCGGTGGCGGTCGGTCCGGGTGACGGCGCGGGCGAGACGGTCTACGTGCTCGACGCGGAGACCTGTCACGTCCAGTGCTACAGCACGGACGGGTCGTACCTGAAGAGTTTCGGCGGTCGCGGCGACGGGCACGGGCGCTTCAACGACCCCAAAACGATTCTCGCCGACGAGAGCGGCGTCTACGTGCTCGATTATGGCAACTGCCAGATTCAGCGCTTTGACGCCGAGGGCAACTATCAAACCCGCTGGGCGTTCAAGATGGAAGCCGAAGGGATGCGCACGCTGAGCGGCCTCGCCCCCGACCAAGCGGGCAACCTCTACATCGCGGAAAGCTCGAGCGGCAAGGTGCGCAAGGTCACACCCGACGGAGCCATCGCCGCGTCGTTCGCGGTCAAGCCGCTCCAGGCTACGCCCGAAGCCCTCTTAGACCTCGCCGTGGACGAGGCGGGCTACCTCTACGCGGCGCAGCGCGGCGAGCAGCTCATCTATAAGTACGACGCCGAAGGCAATTTGGAGCACACCGCCGAAGCCTACGCGCCGATTACACAGATGGTTTTAGCTAGAAGTTAAGTGCAGAGTAGCGAGGTTGCGTGAAACTACGCAACCTCACCTACTATGCTAACTAAGTAGAGCGTTAATTAAAAGATGAGTGATGTCATTCTGAACAGAGCGCAGCGGAGTGAAAGAATCTCTGCCCTTGCTGACTCCTCTGACAGAGAACGAAAGGCGAGACCCTTACGCCTTCGGCTCAGGGTGACATCAGCGAAGGTGTCAATACTTAGTTTACAGTGTACTTAGCCGCAGAGGTAAAGTACGTCGCTGATTGCTTCGAGACCTTTACCTTTAAGCCCCCGCTTCTTGATGCTGAACCCCGGCGGGTAGCGCGTCGGCTCCACGCTATAAGGTAGCGCCTTTAATGCTTTTGAGTCATAGTCAATCGACTCTTGTTCAAAGGAGAGCTGCACGTCGGTCATGTGCTCGGTGATGGTGGCGACACCTTTTTGCGACGCTAAAAGGCGCACCTTGACGATGTCGGTGAAGGTCTTGACCTCTTCGGGCATGGGTCCGTAGCGCTCCCGCATCTCGCGCTGAATGCGTCCTATTTCCGCTAAGCTGTCCGTTTCAGATAAGCGTCCGTAAAAGCCGATGCGCTCGTCGTCGTCCACGATGTACGACGGGCTGAGCCGCGCGTCCAAGCCTAAATCAATCGAGACGGGTTTACGCGCTTCGGTCTGCTCACCTTTGAGCTTCGCGATCTCTTCAGCCAGCATCTCGGTATAGACCTCTAAAGAAACCGCGCTGATGTGCCCGTGCTGCTCCGGTCCCAAGAGGTTGCCGATGCCGCGAATCTCCATGTCTTTTTCGGCTAAGAGGTGTCCTGAGCCCAAGTCGTTGAGTTCCGCCATCGCGTAGAGTCTGCGCTGGGCCTGCTCCGTTAGGCGCCCGGGGTAGAGGAGGTACGCCCACGCTTCGGTGCTGCGCCGCCCGACCCGTCCGCGAAGCTGGTAGAGCTGCGCCAAGCCGAGGCGGTCCGCGCGTTCGATGATGAGGGTGTTCGCCCCTGCGATGTCCAAGCCGGACTCGACGATGGTGGTGCTGAGGAGAACATCGAACGCGCCCTCTTCGAAGCGGAGCATGATCTCTTCTAGTTCATCGCCGCCCATGCGCCCATGCGCCACGCCGATGCGGGCTTCGGGGACGAGGCTCTGGAGGTACATGGCTCTCGAGCCCATCGAGCCGATGCGGTCGTGAATATAGAAGACCTTACCGCCGCGCTCGAGTTCGAACATCAGCGCGTCGCGTACGACTTGCCGGTCATAGGGTTGCAGCACGGTCTGAATCGGCTTACGTCCAGCGGGCGGCGTCATAATTTGCGACACGTCGCGCAGTCCGACCAAGCTCATGTAGAGCGTTCTGGGAATCGGCGTCGCGGAGAGCGACAAGATGTCCAAGTTCGCCTTGAACGCCTTCATCTTCTCCTTCTGGCTCACGCCGAAGCGGTGCTCCTCGTCGATAATGAGGAGCCCGACGTTTTTGAACTTCACATTGTCGGACAAGAGGCGATGCGTACCGACGACGATGTCCACCGTGCCCTCTTTGAGCCCTTTGAGGATGGCGCGCGCTTCTTTATCGGAAGAGAATCTGGATAAGCCCTCTACCGTCACAGGCAACCCTTCGAAGCGCTCCTTAAAGGTCTCGTAATGCTGCTGCGCCAAGACCGTCGTCGGTACGAGCATGACCACCTGTGTGCCGTTGCCCACCGCTCGGTGCGCGGCGCGAATCGCCACTTCCGTCTTGCCGAAACCCACGTCGCCCGAGATGAGCCGGTCCATCGGCGTCTCTTTCGCCATGTCGCGGAGCGTCAAACTGACGGCTTTACGCTGGTCATTGGTGAGGGTGAAGGGGCAGTTCTCCTCGATGAGGGGGTCCCAATCGGGCACTTCGCCGAGGGAGACACCCTTCGAAACCTGCCGCTCGGCGTAAGTGCGGATGAGCTTCTGCGCCAAGACCTGCGCATTGACCCTCGCTTTTTCCCGTGCCCGCGCCCACTCGTTCGTGCCGAGGGTCGAGAGCCGGGGCGGGTCGTCCGTTGTGCCGGGGTGACGGCGCAACATTGGCAGTTGCTCCACGGGCAGATAGAGCTTGCCCTCACCTGCGTAGCGCAAGATGAGGTAATCGCGAGTCACGCCCACCACCTGACGCGGCTCTAAACCCATAAAGCGCCCGATGCCGTGGTCGGGGTGGATGAGGTAGTCGCCGACAGCGAGTTGCACGGCGTCGTGGACTTTGCGCCCCGGTAATTTGCTGTGTTTGCGCGTGCCCTGGTAGCCATATAAGAGGTCTTCAGTGAGGATGACCTCTTTGGCTTGCGGGTCGCGGTAGCCGCCGCGTGAAGCTGCGTCGATATCCGAGCCAACCGCGAGCCCGAGCACGCCGGGATGCTTCTCGACGCGCTGAGTCCACTTGGACTGGCTTTCCCCCAACACCTTTTCCTTCAAATAGCGTCCGGTACGTTCGAACTTCAAAAGCAGCGTAACGCTGTAACCGCCCCCCAACCAACCCTCTACATCGTTTGCGAAGTCGGAGAGCTTGCCCCGGTAGTAGCCTAAAGGCTCCAGGTCGCTCTTTTCGTCCGATATCTCTAAGGGGTCGCGTCCGAAGGAGATGATCTCTCGAGTCTCCAAGTACTGCCAGAACGTTTCCATTCTCCCCGCGTCATCAAGCTCGCCCGCAAAAAGCTCCGACGAATCGAGATAGACCGTTCCGCCAAGTTGTTCTAAGAGGGTCGATGACCACGCCTCTTCGTCAATCTCCGCACTTTCTAAAGGGGCTAAAACGTAGCGTTCTACCGTTTCTCCTGCGACTTGCACCGTGTCCAACTCGTCGCCGAAGAACTCGAGCCGCAAGACCCTCTCCTCGTCCTCTTCGTCTAGGTAAACCGAAAGCGTGTCGCCGCGCACGACCACGCCGGGCATCCCGTCGCGCTCATAGCCGAACGAGACGAGCTGTTCCAAGAGGTCATCTCGGGGATACTCCCTGCCGACCTCTAAAGTGAGGGCGTACTGTTCAGGGTCGTTCGGAAAGGGGCGTAGCGCCGTCTCTAAATCCAGGGCGACCTTCTCGCGCTTGTCCTGCCAGTCGGTTAAGTCAGGATTGGTGCTGCTAAGCGTACCAAAGAGACCCGTGTCGCGAAAAAGAGGAAGTCTTTCCGCTGTGGTGATGAGCACCGCGGGCCCCTCGGTACGGGCGAAGAGGGCGAGCCGGGCGACCGCAGGTAGACCTAAAAGACGTTTGGATTGAGTTTCTTTCGCAGTTTGTAACAAGGTGATAACCGTTTCGTGAGTAGGCTTGCGAAGCGCCAAAAACAGACCTTAGTGTACCGTTTGAGGCGCGTTTTCTTGACCTCTTACCTTACAGTCTCGAGAAAAGATACGGGTTCGTAGGTTCTCTACGACTAAAAGCTTTTCGAAGTCGAGCTTATACCGCGCAAGTATCACCACCGGACGCACTGGATGATATTCCTAAAAGTGAGGCTGACTTAAACACAACGATACCTGCCACCGAAGCTTTTTCAGGGTCGCTCGGTCGCCGCGAGCGGCCGGGCGGTGACTTGCACTTGCTCGGGCTCGAGGTTGTTGAGGCGTAAGCTCGAGGGCAGCTTGAGCTGGTCCTCACGGATCACGAGCTTCTGCGGTCCTCTCTGCGGGTTCGAGAGGTCGAACGAGACGGAGAGCGCGTTCCCGTCAAGTTGTGAAAACGCTTGTTCGGAACCTGCTAACGTCACCTGGACCGACCTGGGTGAGATACCGACAAGCTCCCAGTCGTCGGGCAAGTTGCGCAACTCGACGGGGACGTTGACGATCCGGGAGACCGTCTCGGGGCTGTAGGCGAAGAGCAGCCAGAGCAAGCAGGCGAAGACGAGCGAGAGCGACGCCGTCGGCAGGTGAGGAATCCAGCGGCGCGGCTGGCGCTTCGAGTGCGCGTGATGCCGCTGCCAAAACTCCTGCAGGTACGCTTTAAGGTCGCCCGCTGAGCGGAGTTCGTCGAGCGCGCTCCCTTGGGCGACGCTGACGACGCCGCGCTCTTCGGATACTACGATGACGAGCGCGTCGCAGTGTTCGCTCAGCCCGAGTGCCGCCGCGTGACGAGTACCGCCGTAGCGACTCTCCTCGGGAAGCTCTGTGGCGAGGGGCAGGTGCGCCGCGAAACGAGTTACACGCCTTCCTTCTATAAGCACAGCCCCGTCGTGTCCGGAGGTATCTGGGTTGAAGAGGCTATAGAGCAGCGGCTGACTGACCAAACCGTTTAGGGGCACGCCCCCTTGCACGAGGTCATCCCACGCCTCTTCGCCTCTAAGGGCGATGAGCGCGCCCACTTTAGCCTCAGCCAGATAGATGGAGGCTTCGGCGAGCTGGTCGAGGGTGGTCTCGTCTAGGTCGACCGACGAAGCGAAGGGATTAAAGGTGCTGAGGTGCGTGAACATGCGGCGGATTTCCGCCTGAAAAATGACCACGACAGCGACCAACGAGGCGAGAAAGAGCACGCTCAAGAAACGCTCGACCAAAAAAAGCTCGAAGGTGTTCGCCAAGAGGTAGATAACGCCGAAGATGAGCAGCGTCAGCGCTAAACGCCGCGAGGCGGTCGGTGAGGTGCTCTGCCGCAGCCAGTTGAGCAGCCCGAAGAGAAGCACGGCGACAAGGGCCATATCGATAAGGTCAGCGAAACGCAGCGTTGCAAAAATTTGAGTGCCGAAATCGAATGAAGGCACGAACGCTCCTTAACTACAAGATACCCTATTGTACTAAAAATCGCGGTATTTAGAGAGAAGCGTTCAGAACATACTTTCATGCTCGAGCCAATACAAAGATTCTAACTTACTACACCGTTAAGTAAATTCTGCGCCATTGTTGTCACCCTGAGCCGAAGGCGTGAAGGGTCTCGTCTTTCGTTCTCTGTCAGAGGAGTCAGCAAGGTCAGGGATTCTTTCTCGGAGTCTATCCTATGGTTTACCGTAGGGCTGGCGCTCCGCTCAGAATGACATGACTCATTTTTTACTTGACGCTGGAGTCAGTACACCGTCAACTAAGTTTTACGAACTTGATAGTGCCTTTTGGCTATAGGCCTTCGCCCAGCGCCTACCCGTAAGAGGCTCGAACACCATAAGTAGGGCGCAGTACTAGCAGAGACCTCTGCAAAAGAGGTCTCTGCTCGGTTGTCTGTCTCTTATTGCCCCGCTGCACCTAGACGCTCGCGCACTTGGTTGATGAGGCTCCCAGCCAGAATCATGTCCACCTGGCGCTCGCTCATCTCGTGCTCCGCTTTGTAGCTCTCCCCTTTGGCCTCGTTGACGACGGAGACGGTCGCGCTGCCTTCGAGGGCGTCGCGGACCCCCTCGAGTTTAAGCACGTCGCCCTGCTCGATCCGCTCAAAATCATCGGGGTCGGCAAACGTCAGGGGCAAGATGCCGAAGTTGTTGAGGTTTTGCCAGTGGATGCGGGCGAAGCTCTTGGCAAGCACCGCCTTGACGCCCAAGTAGCGCGGGGCGATCGCGGCGTGTTCGCGGCTCGAGCCCTGCCCGTAGTTGTCGCCGCCCACAATCATCGAGCCGCCCTCCTCTTTCGCCTCTAACGCGCGGTCCGTATAGGTGTTGTCCACCTGGTAGTAGACGAACTTGCTAATTTCGGGAACGTTAGAGCGGTACGGCAGCACGTTCGAGCCGGCGGGCATGATCTCGTCCGTGGAGACGTCGTCGCCGACTTTGAGCAAGACGGGCAGTTCTAACGTGTCGGGCAGCGGCTCGAAAGGCGGTAAGTCCTGGACGTTCGGCCCCTTGATGATCTCGACGTCTTCGCCGTCTTGGGGCGGCTCGTGGATCATGCGGGCGTTGATGGTGATGTCGTCGGGCTCTTTGTACTGCGGATAGGGCATATCCAAGGTGCGCGGGTCGGTGATGACGCCCGTAAGCGCCGAGGCGGTCGCCGTTTCAGGGCTGCAGAGGTAAACGGCGTCCTCTTCGGTGCCGCTCCGTCCCGGAAAGTTGCGCGGCACGGTGCGCAAGCTGATGCGCCCCGTCGCGGGCGCTTGCCCCATGCCGATGCAGCCGTTACAGCCCGCTTGGTGGAGGCGTCCGCCGCTGCGAATCAGCGAGGCTAAGTGCCCGTCTTCGGTCAAGTTCTCTAGGATTTGCCTCGAGCTGGGGTTGATGTCGAAGGACACGTCCGTATGAACTTGCTTATCTTCGACCATCATCGCGGGCACCGCGAAGTCGCGCATACCGGGGTTCGCCGACGAGCCGATGTAGGCTTGGTAAATCTTCTTGCCCGCGACTTCGCTCACCGGCACGACGTTGCCCGGAGAACTCGGCAGCGCGATCATCGGCTCGACCGTGGAGAGGTCCAACTCGTCGACCTTGTCGTACTCTGCGCCCTCGTCCGCGACAAGCTCCGTCCAGTCGTCCTCGCGTCCTTGCGATTTGAGAAAGCGCTTGACCTCGCCGTCGGACGGGAAGACCGTGCTGGTCGCGCCCATCTCCGTACCCATATTCGCGATCACGTGGCGGTCCATCGCCGAGAGGTTGTCCAGTCCGGGACCGAAGTACTCGATGACGTAGCCCTTCGCGCCGTCCACGTCGAAGCGGCGCAGCATCTCCAAAACGACGTCTTTCGCGCTCACCCAGTCTTGCAGTTCGCCCGTGAGCTTCACACCTAAAACTTTCGGCATTTTGATGTATAGAGGCTCGCCCGCCATCGCCAGGCAGACCTCTAAGCCGCCCGCACCGATGGCCAACATGCCCATCGAGCCCGCGGCGGGCGTGTGCGAATCCGAGCCGACGAGCGTTTTGCCGGGGATGCCAAAGCGCTCCATGTGAACGGCGTGCGAGATGCCGTTACCGGGGCGCGAGAAGTAAACGCCGAACTTCTCGCAGGCGCTCTGCAAGAAGAGGTGGTCGTCGGGGTTCTTGTGGTCGGCTTGGATGAGGTTATGGTCCACGTACTGTGCGGAGAGTTCGGTCTTGACCCTGGGGAGACCTAGAGCTTCGAACTCGAGCATCACCAGCGTGCCCGTCGCGTCTTGGGTCAGGGTCTGGTCCATCTTGAGACCGATCTCCTTGCCCGCGGTCATCTCCCCGTCTACGAGGTGACTTTCGATGAGTTTTTGTGTGACGTTCTGCGCCATCCTCCACCCTCTTTCCTTGAACCATTCTTCTCTTTTGAGGTCTCGTCAAGTTTTATATTCTCAGCAGTCGATTTTTGAATATCTACGCTCTAGCGTAGCGCAAAATGCACGTCCACAACGTAACTCATTGCCAGATTCTTATAGCAGGTATACCCGCTAAAGCAGCTAGCGGGCCAGTGGGAGCTTCGCGACTGCGCGCCACGCGACTGCACTTTCATCTGGTCAGTTATACTCTCACTAGAAAGATCGTCGTCTAACACGCACTTTAAGTGATGTTCCGTTACAGCAAAGCTGTGAAATCTGCGGAGAAGCGTTACTTTGCATAGTTGCACTCAAGCAAGGATAAGTGAAACTGCTATTAAACGCTTCTTGTAAACCTCGGAGCTATCCACACCGGAAAACACCTAGGGCAGTGACGCACGACTGAAGGTGTTGCAGGCGTTCGGGTCGCCCGTCTCGAAGCCGCGAGCAAACTAGCTCATGCGCTGCTCCGAGCTGCCGTGCGTGAAGGTCTCGGTGTTGACGCGCCCCACCCTTTGACGCTGCAGACGGTCGTCGCCCACGGCCGCCGCCGCGCGGAGCCCTTCCTCCAAGTCACCGCGCTCTAAAAGCCCGCGCGCCTGTGCGCTCGCGCCGTAGATGCCTGCGTAGCAGTCCGCTTGGAGTTCTAAAGCGACGGAGAGTGCGTTCGCTTCACCCGGACGCGCCTGCTGCGCTTGACGCACCTCGGACGCCGTGCCGAGCAGGTTTTGGATGTGGTGCCCGACCTCGTGCGCTACCACGTACGCCTGCGCGAAGTCGCCCGGTGCGCCGTAACGTCCACGCAAGGTGTCATAGAAGGCGAAGTCGAGGTAGATAGTGCTGTCGAGCGGGCAGTAAAACGGTCCGACCGACGAGGGCGCAACCCCACATGCCGACTCCACCCTGTCACGGAAGAGGACGAGCGTCGCCTCTCTATAGGTGATCCCGCTCTCCTCGAACATAGCGCTCCACACCTCTTGGGTGTCGTCAATCAAGAACGACATGAAGTCGGTGAGTTCCTCCTCGGCGGGGTTGGATTCCAAAGGAGGACGGCTCGACATGCCTGCTTGCGGCGAGGTGATCCCCAACACGCTGAAGAGGTCTACGCCTAAGAGCAAGCTGAGCACGAGCAAGACTAGCGTTCCGCCGATGCCGAGAGGAATACCTACACTTTTGCCGCTCCGACGGTTCTCTAAATTGCGACTTCTGCCTCTATTTTCCCACTTCATAAAAGCCCCCAAAGATGGAGTTGTAGTTCACGTCAAGCTCGAGTTTACTGTAACAAAAATCACGTTTGTAATGTTGTAGGGAACAGTTGTGACACAGTGTTTCTGCGGGAATAGTCGCTGCGAGCGTCCTAAAGCAGACTTTCTGACGTGTCGCACTTAGGGTGGCTGCGCTACAGAAGGCTGAGGCGCTCAAGCTCGGCGGATTTGGCTCCGATAGGCTCGCTCCTTCTTGACCTCACTCTACTCACTATGTACAATTATCCAACTCGTTGTTGCGCCATTTATCCTCTTGTTGTTTTATTTGCAACAAACCTCGAGCGTTCTGTTGAATGTAAACCAGTTGTACATTAGGTGTGAGTACCGTAGTTAGGAGCGCAAGCATGGGTCAGACGGTTACGAGCAGAGCATGAGTCGGGGGAAGATCGTCGTTATCGGCGCAGGTATCGTGGGCTGTGTGCTTACGGAACACCTAATGAAGCTCGGCGCAACCGATGTTACGGTTACCGAGAAGGGTCCGCTCTTCGAAACGGGCGGCAGCAGCTCGCACGCGCCCGGGCTGATGTTTCAAACCAACAGCTCGCGCTCGATGACGAAACTGGCGATGCGCTCGGTGGAAAAGTACAGCTCGCTGACGCATGAGGACGGACCGTGCTACATCGAGACCGGCAGCGTCGAGGTGGCGTATACACCCGAACGCTTACAAGAACTTAAAAGAAAGCTAGGCTTCGCCGCGTCGTATGGGTTAGAGGGCGCAAAACTTCTCTCGCCCGAAGAATGCGCCGAAATGATTCCGCAACTCGACCAAGGGAAAATTTACGGCGGCTATTTCGTTCCGAGCGATGGCATTGGCAAGGCGGTGCGCATCGGCGCAGCGTTGGGACAAAAAGCGCAAGAGCGTGGCGCGGTCTTTCACGGAAACGCAGAAGTTTTAGATATAGAGGTCAGTGACGGGCGCGTGCAAGCTGTCGTCACGAGCAAAGGACGCTTCGAGGCTGATGTTGTCGTCTGCTGCGCGGGCATCTGGGGACCGAAGATCGGCAAGATGGTGGGGCTTACGCTGCCGCTACAGCCCTTAGAGCACCAGATGGCGTACACCAAACCGCTCGAAGCGCTGAGCCACTTCAAGGACGACGAGACCGCCCAGCCCATTTTGCGCCACCAAGACAGCAGCATGTATTTCAAGCAGTTTTACGACACCTACGGTGTCGGCTCGTACCAGCACCGCGCCATGCCTGTTGCCGCTGAGAATATTCAGTCTTTAAGCCAAGCCCCGGTCATGCCTTCGGTGAACCCCTTTACGCCTGAAGATTTCGAAGGTCCTTGGAATGATGCGAAAGACCTCTTGCCACCGCTCGAGCAGGCTGAAATCGATTGGGGCATGAACGGGCTCTTCTCCTTCACCCAAGACGGCATGAGCGTCTTCGGCGAGTCTTCCAAGGTCAAAGGGTTCTGGGCAGCCGAGGCGGTCTGGGTCACGCACGCGGGCGGCGCGGGCGAGTGCGTGGCGGAGTGGATCATGACGGGTAAGTCTCCGATTGGTTTGCGCGAACACCACATCGACCGCTTCGAGGCGCACGGCAAGAGCCCCTCTTATATCCGTCAGCGCGGCTCGCAGAACTTTATCGAAGTTTACGACATCATCCATCCGCTGCAACCGGTGGAGGAGCCGCGACCGCTTCGGGTATCGCCTTTTTATGGTCAGCAGAAGGAATTGGGGGCGTTTTTCCTCGAGTCCTCCGGCTGGGAGCGTCCGCAGTGGTTTGAAGTGAATAAGAGGTTAGATTCAAGCTTCGTTCCTAAGCGCGACAACTGGTCCGCCAAATTTTGGTCGCCCATCGTTGGAGCAGAGCATAGAACGACCAGGGAGCGCGTCGCCCTCTTTGACATGACCTCTTTGAAAAAGGTCGAGGTGAGCGGCAAAAACGCAACAGCGTTACTGAACAAGCTCACCACGGGCAAGATGAACATGCGCGTCGGCAACGTGACGTATACGCTCGTGCTGGACGAAGCGGGCGGCGTTAAAAGCGACGTGACGGTGGCGCGACTGGACAAAAACCTCTACCAGCTCGGCATTAACAGCGGGATGGACGTTACGCACTTGCAAGAGCACGCCGCGCAGATGGGCGAAGTTCACGTGGAGGACGCAACCTCCAAGCTCTGCTGTATCGGCATTTGGGGACCGTATGCGAGAGATGTGATGCAGTCCCTCTCCGAAAGCGACTTCTCGCACGAAGGTCACGGGTTTTTCAAGGCGAAAGAGGTTTTTATCCGTGAGGTTCCGGTACGCGCCTTGCGGCTTTCTTACGTTGGCGAGTTGGGCTACGAACTCTACACCTCTTACGAGTACGGCTACCGCCTCTGGAACCTCTTGTGGGAGGCGGGGCAAGCGTACGGCATCATCGCGGGTGGACGCGGGGCGTTTGACGGGTTGAGGCTCGAGAAAGGCTACCGCTCGTGGGGCAAAGACATGCACACCGAGCACGACCCCTTCGAGGCAGGTTTAGGCTTCGCCGTGAAGATGGATAAAGAGGACTTTATCGGCAAAGAGGCTTTGCTCGAGCGAAAAGAAGAGGGTCCGCGTCAAGTTTTAACCTGTCTCACGCTGGATGACGCTTCTAAAGTTGTGATGGGCAGTGAGCCCGTTTATGGCGGAGATGAAGCGATTGGCTACGTGACGAGCGCGGCATATGGCTACACGGTTGGAAGAGGTATTGCTTACGCTTGGTTGCCACCGCAGCTTGCCAAAGAAGGAACCTCTTTGCAGATTGAATACTTCGGCGAACGCTTCTCAGCCACCGTGCAAGCGGAGCCGCTCTTCGACCCCGAGATGAAACGGATGCGGGCGAAGAGCGTGGAAGAGGCAAAAAGCAACCTAGAAAGCGATGTCGCGGTGACGGCGTGACGCACGCGGTAGTCACCGACTTTGTCTTCTTTGTTCGACCTCTTGATTTAGGACTTTGGTGCTCGAGTCTCGAGAGGTCGAGCACCGCTTCGCAAACTCTTCTAACAAACCCTTTCCAGAGACGCAACGTCTTGTCTCTTTTTCGGCTCAGCGGTGAACGGCACTTTAAGGGAGGTGAGGCTAGCAAACCACACGTTTAATCCTACACAACCGCCTTTCCCTACCCAATCCATTCATTAAGAGGTCAGTTACATGATTAAAGACAGAACCACCACCGAATCCGCGCCCGTCTCCTCGAACGAAATCACCGCGCTTAAAGGCAAGCGCCACGTGCCCGTCAATCTGCGCAACAGCGGCGACTTCGACGCGAAGATGCTCCTCTCGCAGCGCGTGCGCAAGTCGCCCTATCACCACCTCTCGCAAGCGGCGGGCTGCTGGTGCTTTACGGTCTACAACCGCGTGTATCACCCTCGGGCGTACGTCCCTTTAGATGAGGGCGGTCTGATGACGGAGTACAAGTCGCTGACCGAGGACGTGACCATGTGGAACGTCGCGGTGGAGCGGCAGATTCAAGTTAAGGGACCCGACGCGGCGAAGTTTACGGATTTGGTCATCACGCGCTCGGTGGACAAGATTCAGCCGGGCAAGGCCCGCTACGTCATCCTCTGCAACCAGTACGGCGGCATCTTGAACGACCCCGTCTTGCTGCGCCCCGCCGAGGACGAGTTCTGGTTCTCATTAGCGGATTCGGACATCGGGATTTACTTGCAGGGCGTCGCCGCCGTGACGGACTACGATGTTGAGGTCAACGAAATTGACGTGTGCCCCGTGCAGATTCAGGGACCGAAAGCGCCCGCGCTTATGAAAGCGCTCGTCGGCGAAGGCATCGACGACGTGCCGTACTACGGTTTGATGCAAAACGTCCAAGTCGGCGGCTGCGATGTGACGATTTCGCGCTCGGGCTTCTCGGCGGAAGCAGGCTACGAGATTTACCTTCACGACGCGACTCTAAACGCGGAGAAGATGTGGAACGCCGTGCTCGAGGCGGGCGAAGAATTCAACCTCCGCGTGATCGCTCCCGGACACATCCGCCGCATCGAAGCGGGCATCCTCTCTTGGGGTCAGGACATGGACGTGGAGACGAACCCCTACCAGTGTGGGCTGAACTGGCAGGTGGACCTCTCGAAAGAGAACTTTATCGGCAAAGAGGCGCTCGCCAAGATTAAAGAGGAAGGCGTGACGCACAAGCTCGCGGGCGTGCGCATGGGCGGGGAGCCTATCGAGTGGTATCCGGCGGACTTCTATCACGTCTACCAGGACGGTGAAGTCGTCGGTTACATCACCTCGGGGTTCTATTCGCCGACGCAGGGGTGCAACATCGGTTACGCGATGCTGCCCGTGGGCTTAACGGAAGTCGGGACGAAGCTCGAGGTGAAGCTCGAGGATCGCTACGCCGAAGAGCCCGTCTGGGCAGAGGTGGCAGAGACGCCCTTCAAGAAGCCCTATGACGCCGGTACGGGCTTACGCACGATGGGCAAGAAGCTCTAGGGTCAGTGAATTCAATGTCGAGCAGCGCTAACGTAGGGGCGATCCATGAATCGCCCCTACTTAAAGGCGTGAGGTATCTGTGGACACCTTAAACACACCGAGTCGCGCAGGCGCGGCGGCACTTTTGCGGCACCCCAAATACGAACTCATCCCGATGAAAGGGGTGGAGAAGACGTTCACCTCTATTCCAAAGGGGGCGAGCGTAAGCATCACCGTGTCGCCTACGAAGGGGATAGAGGCGACGCTCGAGCTAACGGAGCAGCTTGCAAAGACCATCCCTGCCGCGCAGATTACGCCGCACCTCTCGGCGCGGTTGGTTGAAGGACATGCACCTTTAGAGTCCATCCTCAACCGCGTTCGTAACATGGGCGTGCAAGAGCTTTTCGTCGTCGGCGGCGACAGCGAAACGCCAGCGGGACCCTTCGGAAATTCGCTCGAGCTAATTCGCGCCGTCCGCGAGATGGACACCGACATCCGTTTAGGCGTCACCGCTTATCCCGAAGGGCACCCCTCGATTTCCAAAGAGGTTTTGCAAAATGACCTCTTGGAGAAACAAGCGTTTGTCAACTTCATGGCAACGCAGCTCTGTTTCGACGCGAAGACGATTCAAACCTGGTTGCAAGAGGTCAGGCAGTTGGGCGTCACCCTGCCTGTCCAACTCGGCGTCGCCGGAGCCATCGACATGGTCAAGCTGATGCAGATTTCGTCGCGCATCGGCGTGGGCGACTCGCTGCGCTACCTCAGCAAGCACGCGGGCACGGTTTTCAAGCTGATGAGCGGGTATAAACCGGACGACCTCTTGCGTGAGTTGGAGGGCGCTTTCGCTGATCCCGCTTATGGCATCACAGGTTTTCACATCTACACCTTTAACAACGTCGAGCGCACCGAGGCGTGGCGGCAGACTTGGCTGGGGGAAGCATGACAACATCGACGAAGTTTCCGAGCGACCTAGAGATTGCCCGTAACGCTAAGCTCAAACCGCTTCATGAGATTGCGGCGGGGATGGGGCTCGAGGAGGGGTGGCTCGAGCTGTACGGCAAGGACGTCGCCAAAATCCACCTAGACGCCACCGAGAAACTTAAAGACCGACCTAAAGCCAAATACGTCGTCGTCTCCGCGATTACGCCAACCCCTCTCGGCGAGGGCAAAACCACCACGACCGTCGGACTAGGTCAAGCCTTCAGTCACATCGGCAAACGCGCAACCGTGGCGATTCGTCAGCCTTCGATGGGTCCGACCTTTGGCATCAAAGGGGGCGCGGCGGGGGGCGGCTACAGCCAGGTCGTGCCGATGGAGCGGCTGAATTTGCACCTCACGGGTGACATGCACGCGGTGACGAGCGCCCACAACCTGCTCGCTGCGATGATCGATAATCACGTCCACCAAAACGACGACTTTTTCCACCTCGACCGTCATTCGATTACGTGGCGACGCGTACTGGACGTGAACGACCGCGCCCTGCGCAACATCATCGTGGGGCTGGGCAACCGCGCGGACGGCGTTATCCGCGAGACGGGCTTCGACATCACCGCCGCGTCGGAAGTCATGGCGATTCTCGCGCTCTCGACCTCTCTCAAGGATATGCGTGAGCGCATGGGGCGCATCGTCGTCGGGCAGAGCATGGACGGCGAGCCCGTCACCGCCGAAAGCCTCAAGGCGGCGGGCGCGATGACCGTGATGATGAAAGACGCCCTCATGCCCAACCTCATGCAGACGGTGGAGAACACGCCTGTTTTGGTCCACGCCGGACCCTTCGGCAACATCGCACACGGCAACTCGTCGGTGGTCGCCGACCTCATCGGCGTCCGCTCGGGCGACTTTCTCGTGACCGAGGCGGGCTTCGGGGCGGACATGGGCGCGGAGCGCTTTTTCAATATCAAGTGCCGCACCTCCGGTTTAGTGCCGGACGCCGCCGTGCTCGTGGCAACCGTGCGGGCGCTCAAGGCACATTCGGGGCGCTACAAGGTCGTGGCGGGGAGAGCATTACCGCCAGGGATGCTGGAGGAAAACCCGGACGACGTCCATGCAGGTGCGGCGAACCTGCGCAAACAGATTGAGAATATCCGCGTGCACGGCGTCTCACCCGTTGTTGCCGTCAACGCTTTTCCGACGGATTACTCGAGCGAACACGCCGCCATCCGCGAAGTTGCTGAGGCGATGGGCGCAAAAGTGGCGGTCTCCAACCACTTTTCTGACGGCGGCAAAGGCGCGGCAGAACTCGCCGAAGCCGTTGCCGAGGCGGCGAACGAACCGAGCGACTTTAAGTTTCTCTACCCCGACGAGGCGAGCTTGCGCGAGAAAATTGAAGCGGTGGCGACGAAAGTCTACGGCGCGGCGAACGTGGAGTACGACCTTAAAGCGGCGCGGCAACTCGAGACCTACGAGCGCCAAGGCTTCGGACACCTGCCCGTCTGCATCGCCAAAACGCACCTCTCCATCTCCTCTGACCCGTCCCTGAAGGGCGCACCGACGCTCTGGACGATGCCCGTGCGTGAAGTTCGCGCTTCAGTAGGTGCGGGTTTTATCTACCCCCTGTGTGGCGACATGCGCACCATGCCGGGGTTATCCAAAACGCCCGCCGCTGAACGCATCGATATTGATGAGAGGGGAGAAATAGTCGGTCTATCCTGACTGCCTGCCCTAATTATCTATAAAATTTGTCGTTCCACACCTTGGTGCTATACTGCTCTGTACGCCCGTCCACACAGCGTTATCGTCTTTTCTCTTAGCGACGTGTTCATCAGCAATGAAGAGGTCGGTTCCACGTTTGACAGTTCGGGGGAGTGGCGAAAGGAGCTTTATGGCACTGAAAGAAGGCAACAAAACGGGCAAGGAGGCAGACCACGACATCGGCGCGAGAAACGTTCAGTTTGCGGGCTTCGACGTACATAACCCGGTGTTTTTCGTCTCGAGCGCGCTCATCATCGTCATGGTCGTTTTGACGCTCGCCTATCAAGATCAAGCGGCGAGCGTCTTCAGCGCCATGCAAGCCTTTATCGCGAACAAGTTCGGCTGGCTGCTCATCATCGCGGCGAATATCTTCGTTCTATTCGCCTTCTTTCTGGCGTTCAGCCGCTTCGGAAAGGTGCGCATCGGCGGGCAGGACGCGGAGCCGGAATTCACCCTGTGGGCGTGGTTCGCCATGCTCTTCAGCGCGGGCATGGGCATCGGCATCATGTTCTACGGCGTGGCGGAGCCCGTCTTGCACTTCTCTACGCCGCCCTTTCTAGCCGAAGCGGGCACACCGGACGCGGCGCAAGTCGCGACGGCGGTCACGTTTTTTCACTGGGGCATCCATGCGTGGGCGATCTATGCGGTCGTGGGTTTGGCGCTCGCCTTTTTCGCCTACAACTGGGGGCTGCCCCTTACGGTGCGCTCAGCCTTCTATCCCCTCTTAGGGGAGCGCATCTATAGCTGGCCCGGCGACGTTATCGACACCTTGGCGGTGTTAGCGACGCTCTTCGGCCTGGCGACGTCGCTCGGCTTGGGCGTCGGGCAAGCCAACGCGGGGATGAACTACCTCTTCGGCATCCCCGACTCGGTCACGACGCAGGTCATCCTCATCGCCATCATCACGGGTATCGCGACGCTTTCTGTTGTCGCAGGACTCGACGGCGGCGTCCGGCGGCTCAGCGAGCTGAATATCAACATCGCCGTGGTGCTTTTAGCGTTCGTGGTGATCGCGGGTCCGACGCTCTTTATCCTCAACGGGTTCATCCAAAACGTCGGGTTCTACTTGCAGAACTTAGCCTTTATGAGTACCTGGGGCGAGGCGTACGAGGGCGGCAGTTGGCAGAATAGCTGGACGGTCTTCTACTGGGCGTGGTGGATTTCCTGGTCGCCTTTCGTGGGTATGTTCATCGCCCGCGTCTCGAAGGGGCGCACCGTCAAGCAGTTTATGCTGGGCGTTTTGATCGTGCCGAGCATCGTCTCCTTCTTCTGGTTTTCCGCCTTCGGCGGCACGGCGCTCTCTCAGGCGCTGGGCGGCGTCGGCGACATCGTCGGGGCGGTCAACGCGGACATCTCCACGGCGCTCTTCGTCATGTTCGACCAGCTTCCTTTCGGGCGCGTCGCCTCGCTTTTAGGCATCCTGCTGGTCATGACCTTTTTTATCACCTCGTCGGACTCGGGCTCACTGGTCATCGACAGCATCACGGCTGGCGGCAAAGAGGACGCGCCCGTCACCCAGAGGATTTTCTGGGCGGTGACGGAGGGAACGGTGGCGGCGGTGCTCCTTATCGGCGGCGGGCTCTCCGCCTTGCAGACCGCCGCGATTACGCTCGGTTTGCCCTTCGCCGTGGTGGTCCTGCTCATGTGTATCAGTCTCTATAAAGGTTTGCAGACGGAGTTTAGGGAAGAGGTCTTGCCCGACACGTCGCAGGAGGCAGCCGCGCCAACCGATTGAGTTGGGAGGCTGACCTGAGCTTTACAGAGAGGCTCGAGTCCATGAGGCTCGAGCCTCCTTCGTGCCAGTAGGATAAAATAAAAAGCAAAAGAGGAGGTCCATATGCCCCCGTCTTTGCAAGTTCTCACGAAAGCCACGTCACAGCGCTCGCTCAGCGAGCAGCTTTTCGGCGGCGCACTCCTCATCTTTAAGGCGGTTCCGGCGGTGTACGACTTCTGTGATCTAGTGGACGAGCTGGCGCAAGAGGTCTTTGGCGGGCTCGAGCCTACCACCGCCCAGTTCGACCTTGATGAAGCGACGTTTAGCGGTAAAGTGGATACGTTACAAAAAACAGTGGCGAAACATCCCGGAGCGAGAGAGACTTTCTTGGAAGCGCTCGCTCAAGTCGGCGTTGACGTAGAACAAACCTATTGGGACAAACTCTTCTTCCGCGTGTCGCCGCACGGCAGCGACTATACAGGGGACAACCCCAGAGCCCTCAAAGCCCACCGCGACACCTGGGGCTCAAACGTCTATCAGGCTGTGAACTGGTGGGCTCCTATTTACCCGCTTACGGCGGAGCGCACTATCACCTTTTTTCCCTCCTATTGGGATAAACCGGTTCAGAACAGTACTGACATTTGGGACTTAGAGGTCATCCGCGCAGAGAGACGCGCGGGCGAGCCGCCGAGCTTGCCGCTCGTGCCGGAGCCTTTGGAGACGGCAGAGAACGAACTAAGAATCCTCTTGGAGCCCGGCGACCTCTTAGCCTTTTCGGGCGCACACCTGCACGCGAGCGTGCCCAATACCTCCGGCGCGGCCCGTTTTAGCGTCGAAACGAGAACCGTCAACTCGGACGACGTTACGGCAAACCGCGCCGCGCCGAACGTGGACGGACGTGCGCCGCGAACCGCGTGGTCGTGGTTTCGGCATACGCGAAGCGGTGAGAGGTTGTCGGAGGTGGTGGGGGTCTCGAGCTAAGTATGACGTAAACTCGGCGCTCCGCTGAAAAGCTCTAACGCCCTCCGTAAGGATAAGTAAGCTGTGCAATTCCGTATAATTCCTACGGGAATTGCCCGAAAACGGTATAACCTCATCATTCCTTACGCTGTCACTAACTGACCCGAGGCGGCTGGCTCTCGCTCCCCTCGAGACGCCATCGGCGGTGCAAAGCGCCTGAGCCTTAGCGCGTTGGTTAGCACGAAGACCGAGGACAACCCCATCGCCGCTGCTGCTAAAATTGGCGAGAGCAAGGTGCCGAAGGCTGGGTAGAGCGCACCCGCTGCCACCGGGATGAGGATGGCGTTGTAGATAAACGCCCAGAAAAGGTTTTGCTTGATGTTGTTCAAGGTCGCGCGGGAAAGCGCTAAGGCGTTCGGGATACCGCGCAGGTCGCCCGACATGAGCACGACATCAGCAGACTCGGTGGCGATATCTGTGCCTGTACCGATAGCGAGCCCCACATCCGCCTGTGCCAACGCGGGCGCGTCGTTGATGCCGTCACCGACGAAAGCGACTTTGCCACCCTCGGCTTGTAACTTTTTGACCGCGTCCACCTTGCCCTCTGGTAAGACCTCCGCCAACACCTCGTCGATACCGAGCTGCTTCGCAGTAGCTCGGGCAGTTCGGGCGTTATCGCCTGTGATCATGGCGACTCTAAGCCCTAGCTTATGTAGGGTTTGGATCGCAACGGGCGTCGCCTCTTTGATGGGATCAGCTACGGCGATAACGGCGGCGAGCTCTCCGTCGATCGCGGCGTAAAGGGGTGTTTTGCCCTCGTCGGCTAAGCGGTTTGCCTCTTGGGTGAAGCCGGTTTCTATCCCCAACTGCTCCATAAAACGGTCCGCGCCGACGTTGACCTTGTGACCGCTAACCTCTGCCTCGATCCCGAAGCCGGGTGCGGCGTTGAACGTTTCTGTGTTTGCAAGCTCGAGCCCCTCACGTTTTGCGGCCTGGACGATGGCTTCTGCGATGGGGTGTTCTGAGTTGGCTTCAGCAGCGGCGACGAGCGCCAAGACCGCTTCGCGCTCGAATCCTTCTTGAACGACGAAGTCCGTAAGTTCCGGCTGACCTTTTGTGAGCGTCCCCGTCTTATCCAAAGCGATGACCTTAGCTTCTTGTAGACTCTGCAGAGCGTCACCCTTGCGGAAGAGCACGCCTAGCTCCGCCGCTTTGCCCGTCCCGACCATGACCGAGGTCGGCGTGGCGAGACCCATCGCGCAGGGGCAGGCGATGATGAGAACGGCGACCGTGTTGACCAGCGCAAAGGTCAAGGCGGGCTCGGGGCCGAAGACCATCCAGAGGAGAAAGGTGAGCGCGGCGAGACCTAGAACAGCGGGGACGAAAACGCTGACAACCCTGTCGGCGAGGGCTTGAATGCGCGGCTTGCTCCCCTGCGCGTCTTCGACCATCTTGATGATCTGCGAGAGCACCGTATCCGCCCCGACTTTGGTCGCTTCGAAACGAAATGCCCCCGTCTTATTGAGGGTGCCGCCGACGACCTCATCCCCCTTCGCTTTTCGCACGGGGACGCTCTCGCCTGTAACCATAGATTCATCCACGTAGGAGGAACCCTCGAGCACTGCCCCGTCAAGAGGTACTTTCTCACCGGGACGTACCAAGACTGCGTCGCCTAGCACGACCTCTTCGGTAGTCAGCTCGAGTTCTTCACCGTTTCTTATCACCTTTGCCGTCTTAGCCTGCAAGCTCATCAGCTTCTTGATAGCTTCGCTCGTGCGCCCTTTGGCAACCGCTTCTAAATACTTGCCCACCAAAATAAGGGTGATAATCGCAGCCGAGGCTTCGTAGTAGACGTTGACCGTCCCTGCGGGTAAGACTTGGGGGATAAAGGTTGCCACGAGCGAGTAGCCGTACGCCGCCGAGGTGCCGATCATGACCAAACTATTCATATCGGGCGAGCCGTGTCTCAAACTCTTCCAGCCGGGCTTGTAGAAGCGCAGACCGGGACCAAACTGCACGACACTCGCTAAGACGAACGAGAGGATGAAAAAGCCCTGCATTCCCAGCGAAGACATCAGCCAGTCGTCCACTGCCGGGACGAACATGTGAAGCATGGTGAGGGTGACGAGAGGTGCGGCGAAAAGAGCGGCGACTGAGAGGTCACGCCGCAGCGTGCGCCGCTCTTCTTCCCGCGCTCCGCGCTCCGTATCGGTGCGATTTTTGCCGACTTGTAAAACGCCGTAGCCCGTACCTTCTACGACCTCATGAAGCTCGCGCTCGCTCACAACGTCAGGCAAGTAGCGCACGGTGGCGCGTTCGGTGGCGAGGTTGACGCTCGCGTCTCGTACACCTTCTGTTTTACTGAGCTTACGCTCGACGCGGCTGACGCAGTTGGCGCAGGTCATCCCGGTAACACCAAAGCTCGTTTCGGCGCTGAGCGGTTCGTAACCGGACTTCTCGATGGAGCCAAGCAACTCTCCCAAACCGACCTGCTCTGGGTTATAGCTGATATTTGCTTTTTCCGTGGCTAAGTTGACGCC
This sequence comes from Trueperaceae bacterium, assembly GCA_965213925.1. GTDB lineage: Bacteria > Deinococcota > Deinococci > Deinococcales > Trueperaceae > CBDBZX01. The sequence goes on along the minus strand of OZ243927.1, from coordinate 628,986 downwards.
TACCTCTTCAACGCCTTCGACTTTGCCTAAACTGCGTTCGACCCGCGCCACACAGCTCGCGCAGGTCATCCCCTCTATGCCGATCTGAACGGTACGCATACCGATATCCTTTCGAATTAACCCTGCACCACCCCTAGGGGGGTGGGTATGAGTAGAAGTATAGCGCGAATCTCGAGGGGGGTCAATTACGCCGCTTACGAAGTTTAGCTATTGCAGCAGTTCCGAAACACGCCGAGACGTACTCACCGCTTTTTACATCTAGCCGACGGCGCAAAGTCTGGTCGAGCGTCACCGAGAACGTGACTGTAAAAACTGCACCGCCGTCAAACACGCTTCTCGCTTCGACGCGCAAATCCTTAAGTCGGGTGAGTAGGTCCGTTTCCTCCCCTAGCGAGAGGAGTTCGGCTCCGTCATCCTAGAATTCGGGACGACTCATGTTTCGGTGTAATGCCGAGGAAGAGACTTGAACTCTCACCCTCCAAAGAGGACTAGAACCTGAATCTAGCGCGTCTACCGGTTCCGCCACCTCGGCAAGACTAGCAGGTATCATCTGACTAAAAACGCGCTCAGCCTAGTTAAGCAAAGCTCAACATGCACGTTGAAAGATGATATCTGCGTCCATCCATCTCAGCTTATTATAAAACTAATGAAGCTGAGCGCTCCGAAGAGATAGCTTAGCAGGCCGAGCGGTGTTATGGCAATAGGGTATAAAGTTTCACAACCCGTGAGCCCTCTTTTGCGCCTGCGCATTTTTCTGTGTATACTCACCTTTGGCATTTTGACGTTTTGTCAAGCCACGATCTCGTCCAAAACGCTTGAGTGAGGTTTCCCTTGTCTACCATCCAAATGAGCGCCCTAACTTGCCAGGTCGCGTCATGAATACTGGCGACGAAGTTAAAATCTTTTGCGGCAGCGCGACCCCCGAACTCGCGACCTCGGTTGCGAAACACTTAGGGCGTGAACTGTCGAAGGGTTGGGTCGCACAGTTTCCAGACGGCGAAAGCCGGGTGCAGATCGAGGAGTCGGTACGCGGCGCGGACTGCTACATCGTCCAGTCCACCTGTTCGCCCGTGAACCACAACCTCATGGAACTCCTCGTCTTCGCGGACGCCTTACGCCGCGCCTCGGCTTGGCGCATCAACGCGGTAGTGCCGTACTTCGGCTACGCGCGGCAAGATAAGAAGGTGCAAGCGAGAGAGCCGATCACGGCGAAACTCGTGGCGAATATCTTGCAGACGGCGGGCGTGAACAGGGTCATCACGGTGGACCTGCACGCGGGGCAGATTCAGGGTTTCTTCGACGTGCCAGTAGATCACCTGACGGCGCTCGGTATCTTGGGTGGTCACTTAGAGAAGGCGGACCTCCAAGACAGCGTCGTCGTCTCGCCCGACGTGGGCAGGGCGACCGAAGCGCGGCGGCTCGCGAACCACTTGGGGCTACCTCTCTCTATTTTGTATAAGCGCCGCAGCAGCCCTACCGAGACGAGCGTGACCCACGTCATCGGTGAGGTCGAGGGCAAACGCCCCATCATTGCGGACGATATGATTTCAACTGCTGGAACGATCACGAGAGCGGTCGAAGCACTTTTAGACTTAGGCGCGCAGCCCGACGTGCGCGTCGCGGCGACACATCCCGTGTTTACGCCGCCCGCCCTGGAGCGGCTCAGCCACGACGCGATCAGCGAGGTGTTCGTGACCGATACCGTGCCGATCGAGGGACAGCACGAGCATATCAAGGTGCTCTCGGTCGCGCCGCTCTTAGCCAAAGCCATCCACAACGTCCACGAGAACGACTCGGTGAGTCAGCTTTTTCAGACGTGATAGCAGGTTCCTTCGGAAGCTTCGCGCACTCAGCCGTGAGGCTAGCGGGATGTCATCTGGTCACAAACGCGCTCAGGGGCTAAAGTATCACTTCAGCCCGCACATTCAAAGATGATATCTGCATGACACCTCCTCAGTAACTTTGAAAATCGCTCTAAGTAATAGACCTCTTGCGAAAGCGTGAGCCGGGCGAATGCCCGGCTCACGCTTTCGCCGAGCAGTTCACGCGGTCGGGCGTCAGCCTTACGAATATGAGCAGTGCACGAAGTGATGCGAAGCAACGCAACAGGCGGAGCGAGAGGGACTTTTGCAGGAGGTCTAATGAGGTTCGAAGGTTTGAGCAGATCTCACGAGCCTCGAGCAAAGAGGTCTGTAAGGGAAATTTCGTAGGCAGCATTAGCTTGGGGCATTTAGTGGTATCATCACCGCTTGTTGCTGGGCGCTACGCTCAGAAAACGAGTTGAAGAGATTCGAACGCACGTTAATATAGAACCAAGCGGGTATACCCGTCATCCCCAACACCAAAAGACAAGGATTACGAGTTAGACATTAGAAGGAGGAAGCATGAAGTTAGTCGCAGAAAAACGTACGCCCGGAGAGGCGAGCGCCGTCCGCAAAACGGGGCACCTGCCCGGCGTGGTCTACAACAAAGAGACCAACATTCCCGTGAGCATCGAGACGAGAGCGTTCGACAAGGCGTTTCGCTCGCAGGGCACCTCGAACATCATCGACTTGGAAATCGACGGCGAGAGCCACGACGTGCTGGTCCGCGCCGTGCAGATGAATAAGCGCCGCCGCGAGCCCATCCACGTGGACTTTTACGCGGTCACCGCGGGTCAAGTCGTCGAGGTGGCCGTTGTCGTCGACTTCGTGGGCACGCCCGCAGGAGCTAAGCAGGGCGGTCAGGTGGACATCCAGCGCCGCGACGTGCGCATCAATATCTTGCCGCGCCTCATCCCCAACAACTTAGAGGTAGACGTAAGCGACTTGGAAATCGGCGACTCCATCCACATCTCGGATGTTATTCCGATGCTGCCCTCGGAAGCGGAAATCTTAGACGAGCCTGAGCGCACGCTTATCACGGTCTTAGCGCCGCGCGCCGTTGAAGAGGAACCTGCCGAGGAAGAGGTCACGCAGCCTGAAGTTATCGGTCAAGATGACGAAATCTCAGAGGAGTCAGAGGAAGACACCTCTGCTGAATAATGTCTGACATCAAACTCATCGTCGGTTTAGGCAACCCCGGACCGCGCTACCAGAACACCCGGCACAACGCCGGGTTTCTTGTGCTGGACGAACTTACGCGGCGGCACGCGCTCAGCTTTCGCAAAGGGAAACAAGCGGAAGAGGTCCGGTGGGGTGCGCTGCGCCTCATCAAGCCGCTCACCTTTATGAACGCTTCGGGAAGCGCGGTGCAGTCGACTATGACCAAACAGGGGCTCGCACCGGGAGAGGTGCTCGTCGTCCACGACGACCTGGACATGCCCCTCGGTCGCCTCCGCTTTAAGACCGGGGGCGGCGCGGGCGGTCAGCGCGGCGTGGCGGACATTAAAAACCGAGTCGGCGCGGACTTTCACCGGCTCAAGGTGGGCGTCAGTCGTCCGCCCGAGGGCTGGAAGGTGGAAAACTGGGTCTTGAGCCGCTTTCGCGAGGATGAGCGTGAGCTTTTCGAAGAGGTCGTTCGCCGCGCAGCGGACGGGATCGAGCTGATGCTGAATGAGGGGTTGGCGAGGGCGACGAACCGGACGAACGGGCTGGATTTACGCCAGCCTGAACCGCCCTCTGAAGAGGTCGCTAGCAGTTCCGAAGAGGTAGAGGGGGACGACTAATATTACTACAACGGCTGTCGGCGAGTCTAAGATAGCAATGAGTTCCGAGCAATGCTCCGACCGCAGGGAGACCGCCCGCAATGAGTGAAGATAAAAGTCTTTTACTTTCAACTTATTGCTCACCGTTCGCCCAGCTCGACTGGGTTGCTTTCAACTACTTTTCAAACGTGAAACTTTACGCAAGGCAGCTTGCAAACGGTTCACGCCGTGCGCGTTATGCTCTAAAGCGTGCTCAGCGCTTCTGACCTCAGCAAAGTGTATAAAGACCCCTCCGGCGATGTGACCGCTTTAGCGGGTTTCAGCTACGCCTTTCGGGCGGGCAAAGTCACTGCCATCATGGGCCCGTCGGGCTCGGGGAAGTCTACGCTTCTCAACCTTTTAGCAGGTTTGGACGTGCCCTCTCGCGGCAGCGTCATCCTAGATAGCAAAGAGGTTAGCAGCTTGGGCGAAAACAGGCGCTCTGAGTTGCGGTTACGCGAGTTCGGCTTCGTCTTTCAGTCTTATAACTTAGTCGCCGTCTTAAACGCGCAGCAAAACGTTGCCTTTCCTATGGGACTCGCGGGCGTAGACGCGGCGGCACGCAAGGAGAGAGCGCTCGCTCTGTTGGCGCGGTTCGGGCTCGCTGAGCGGGCGAACCATCTTCCTTACAAGCTTTCAGGGGGCGAGCGGCAGCGGGTCAGCGTGGCGCGGGCGTTGGCGAACAACCCGTCTGTCGTCTTCGCTGATGAGCCCACCGGAAATTTAGACTCAAAAAGTGGCGCGGTCGTGTTGCAGACCTTGCGAGAAGTTGCCGAAGAGGGGCGCACGGTGATCGTCGTGACGCATGACCCCCGTTTGGCGGAGAAGGTGGACGTCGTGTTAGAACTTGCGGACGGCGTCCTTAAAGGTGAGCGCACGCCTGCCGAAACGAGAGAAGAGGTCGCCGCATAACGGAAAGGTTTGAGCGGAAAGGTTTGGATGATGGCAAGTAGAGAGATGCAAGGGGCAAGAGGGTTTGAAGTTCAGCCCGCGCGACTTGGGGCGGTGTTGGCGTTTATCGGGGTTGGCTTAGGCGCCTTTGGGGCGCACAGTTTGGAGGGCGTCCTCACGCCGGAACGCCTAGAGACCTTCGAGACGGGTGTGCGCTACCAGATGTATCACGCGCTCGCGCTCTTAGCGATCGGCGCGTTACCTGTGAAAGCGCGCCGCGCCGCGCTCTTCATCTTCGTTGGCAGCCTCGTCTTTTCAGGAAGCCTCTACATCCTTGTGTTGAGCGGCGTTTCTTGGCTCGGCGCAGTTACGCCTATCGGCGGCGTATTGCAGCTCGTCGGCTGGGCGCTGCTCTTCGTGAGTTTGGGTAAGCGCGGCGCTTAGAGCCGCACCCGGTTTCGCCCCGCGCGCTTCGCCTCGTAGAGCTTGTGGTCGGCGGCGCTAAGAAGCTGCTCCGGGGTTCTCTGGTTGCCGCTCGCTACGCCGACGCTGAGCGTGACGCTGAGCTCGGGGTGGAGGTGCGTCCAGGTGTGGCGCTCCACCTCTTTACGAATCTTTTCACAGACGATACGCGCCTGCGCCGCCTCGGTCTCGGGGAAGACGAGGACGAACTCCTCGCCGCCGTAACGCGCCACCGTATCGACGCGGCGCACGCTTCCCTCCATGATTCGCGCCACCTCTTGGAGGACCTGGTCGCCGACGCCGTGCGAAAAGCGGTCGTTGACGCGCTTAAACTCGTCGATGTCGCAGAGCGCGGCGCTCAGCGGGTGGTCGTAGCGGCGGGCGCGTTCTAGCTCCTCTTTGAGCGCCCCATTAAGATAGCGGCGGTTATAGAGCCCTGTGAGCGCGTCCTCGTTCGCGAGCTGGGCGAACGCTTCCGCCCGGACTTGCGTTCTCGCCCACGCCTCGGTCGTGCGCCTGAGCACGTAGAGCATGAGGAGCGAGATGACGTTGGCGGCGAAGAGGTCTAAAGACGCCTCGAGCGCCATAACCTCCGCGCCCTGTAGCGCCGCGCGCAGGATGAGGTAGCCGCTCAACCCCGAGGTGTAGAGCACGACGCCGCCGCAGAGCAGCAAGGCGATCCTCCCGCTATAGATGATAAAGGCCACGATAAAGACCGTCGCGAACCAGGGGAAAATTTCGCCCATCTCGCCCGGCGAACGCGAAGACGCGAAAATACCGACCATCGTGCGCGTGTAGAACCCTAAAAAGAGCGCGAGCGCGCCCAAGTATCCTAGGCGCTCCACGGGCGGGGAGACGCGGCGCACGAGCCCTTGAACAACCGCGCCCAGCGCGAACCAGAGGCTCCCCGCTAGGAGCGCCGCTGCGCCGTAGCTCATGGTTCCCGTTACAAAGATGAAAAGGAGGGACTGCAGCGCCATCGCGAGCGAGCTGATCACGAGCACGAGCTGTGAAGCCCGCCAGCGCAACTGGTTGAGCATTTCGCTCTCTTGCGCCGCTCCCCTATAGCTCACTAAGTCAGCCTGGTCGGACGCCGTCGCATTATCGGAGGAAGAAAATGAGTGCATAGAGAGGTTCCGTCTTCCAGTGTAGCAGCCGATGTGAGAAATGCCACGTACATTTGAGCGTCGCGCGCTTTAGTCCGTAACAGATACGTTCGTGCGAATACCGTTTCCGGGCAAGCCCCCTTCGCTTGACCGAGGTGCGGTTCTCTCTTTTTCGCTGCGGCGTCAACTGCGGCGCAGGCTTGCGCTCGAATGTTGTAAGGTCCATCACACCTCTAGGAGCGAGCGAAAAAGGCTCACCAGAATGCGCAGCGCGCCGCTAGGCTCTGTTACACTCAGCCCATGTTATTGCGCTTAGCCTTTCGTAATCTGCTGCGCCACCCTTGGCGCAGCGTGGCGACCACTCTCGGGGTCGCGCTCGGCATCGCGGCGGTGCTCGCCACACTATCCGTGGGTGACAACGTCGAAGCCAACGTCAGAAGCACGCTGGACGCCGCGGCGGGCAAGGCAGACTTGCTCGTCACCCCTGGCGCACAGGGTCGGGCGGTCTTTTCGGTTGACGATATCTTAGACCAGGTCGAGAACACGCCTGGCGTCTTACGCGTGCACCCAGTTCTAAACGAACGCGCCGAGCCCGTGCGCGACATTCAGGGCTTTTCCGACTCGGTGATTCCGGGCGTGGACTCGGGCTTTCAGCTTTCGGGGCGCGAGACGCAGATGCCCGAAGACTTGCCGGCGGAGCTTGAAGAGGGCACACTCCCAGAGGCGGGCTCGAGAGGCGTCGCGCTCGCGTCTGGCTTCGCTCGCACGCGCGGTTACGAGGTCGGTCAGGAGATCGCCTTCGCCTCGCGCTTCGGCGACGTGCCCTTCACCGTCACCGGACTCTTGGACGACTCCATCGGCTTACCGAGCACCAACGGCGGACGGGTCGGGATTGCGAACCTTAGCGACGTGCAGGAGGCGTTTCGGCTTTCGGGTCGGGCGTCTTTCTTAGAGGTCTTGGTCGCGGACGGCAGCGCGGCGGCGGAGGTGCAAAGGCGGCTCGAGTCTACCTTAGGAAGCGCGTATACCGTCACCCTGCCCGCAGGCAGCGGCAACCTGGCGACGGGTGTGGTGGACACGATCCAAGCGGGTCTACGCGTACTCGCCGCGACGCTCATCGCGCTGGGCGGCTTTATGGCGTACAACACCTTCGCGGCGGGCGTGGTCGAGCGTACCCGCGAGTACGCGCTCCTGCGCACGATCTGTTTCACGCGGGCGCAGGTGCAGCGCTTAGCCTTGGTCGAAGCGGCGCTCGTGAGCTTGCTCGGGGTCGCGCTCGGGCTCACGCTCGGGGTGCTTCTCTCGCTGGGCATTACGCAGCTTCAGGCGCAGAGTTTAGGCTTCGAGTTTCGCACGCTGGTGATCCCCGTCAACAACGTTCTCTTGGCGAGCACGGTCGGCGTGCTGGTCTCGCTCTTAGCGGGTATCTTGCCGGCTCAGGCTGCCTCGCAGACGCGCCCCATCGCCGCCTCGAGGCAGACCGAAGAAGCCCCCTCGCGCAACCCGCACCTGGGTTGGCCCTTCCTCATCGGCGGCGTCGCTGCGGCGCTCAGCCCGTGGCAGGGCGGTTGGGCGCTCTTCGGCAGCGCGTTGGCGATGGGCCTGCTCTTTTTAGGCATCACCCTCATCACGCCGCTACTGTTGCCCCCCGTACTTACCCTCTTGCGCCCTATCTTCACGCGCGTTTACGGTGTGGCGGGCAAGCTGGGCGCGTCTTTTACCCTGCGCAACGCGGAGCGTAACGGCGTGGCTATAGGCGCGGTCATCGTCGGCATGGGTTTGACCATCGGCGTCGGCGCGATGGTCGCGGGCATCAACCAGTCGATCCGCGCTTGGGTGGACACGACTATCGTCGGCGACCTCTTTGTCACGACGCCCGTGAGCTTCCCCGAAGGCTTCGAGCAGGCGGCGGCGCAGCGTGTGCCAGAACTGGACGTCGTCAGCGGCGTCGGCGTGCGCGTGGTGCGCTTTGAAGCCGAAGAGGGGGCGAGAGGGCGCAGCGTCGCGCTCGTCCTGGTGGACCCTGAACGCTTTAATCCCGACGGCGGCTTCGGCACGTTCCAGTTTATCGAGGGACAAGGCGACGCGAGAGCCGCCTACGAGACACTGCGCAGTGGCGGTCAGGTCTTAGCGGCGAACACGATTTTAGACCGCTTCGGCGTCGAGCAGGGCGACGAGGTGCAGCTCCGCACGAACGAGGGCTTTCAAGGCTTCGAGGTAGGCGGTGTTATCGTGGACTTCACAGGCGGCGGCGAAGCCTTTGTCGGCAGCTTAAAAGACGCAGACCTCTTCGGCGGCGGCACGCCCGACCTCTTCGTGATGACCCTGCAAGAGGGCGCGGACCCGCAAGCGGTGCGCGAGTCACTCATAGGAGCGTTTCCAGAACTCTATTTAGACATCACCTTGAACCAGTCCTACCGCGAGCGCATCCTTACCCTAACGCAGCAGACTTTCGCGACCACGAACGGCTTGCTCATTTTGGCGGTCTTTATCGCCGCACTAGGCGTCGCCAACACGCTCGGCATGAACTTAAGTAGCCGCCAGCACGAGATCGCGGTTTTGCGCACCTTGGGGCTCACGCGGCGCGGCGTGCGGCGGCTCATCTCGGCGGAAGGGGTGGTCATCATCGTCGTCGGTACGGTTTTGGGAATCGCCAGCGGCGTGCTGCTCTCGACGGTGATTACGGCGGGTGCCAATGCACTTACGGGCTACCGCATCACGCCCGTCTACCCTTGGCGTCTCATCGCCCTAGCGCTGCTAAGTTCGCCCGTGGTCGGGCTTCTAGCCTCGCTTCTGCCTGCCCGCCGCGCCGCGAAGCTTTCCCCTGTCACGGCGCTAGGCGGGGAGTAGGTAAGGTAGTCAGGTGTCAGGGTAAGTGCTACCGCGCCCGACGACTGTTTTCCCCGAGCCCAAACCTATACGCCGCCCCCTCTTTGACCACGCTCAAGCCGTGTTCTTTCTCCAGGTGCTTGAAGTGCTTTAAGATGCTCCTCCTGACCACCTCGCGGCGCTGCTCCGCGTCGAAAGCCGCCGCCATCTTACCCAAAGGCTCGCCCCTAAGGAGCATCGCGTCGATTTTGGCGGCGCGGCTGCCTGCTGCGTGTCCCAACCAATTCTTGCCGTTTTGGGCGGGCTGTGGCCGCTCGAGCTGCCGCTTTGTCGCCTCTTTGTCCCTTTCGATATCTCTATGACTGCTCACCGTTCACCTCGTCCTATATTTTTGGCGTGCGTATCCGTAATGCGCGGCGTCGGTCCTTTTGCACCTCCCGCTCTAGGACGCGCCACGTTACAGACCTCACCGGAGAGTTAGAAGTCGTCCGACGAAAGCGCGCCTCCGCTTAATCTGTGCTTGCAAAGCGGTTTCGTATCTCCTCGCGTTCTGCCTAACGAACGTTCGCTCTAAAATTCGCGTTCCATTGTATGCTTGTAGCGCAGCTTTGTCAAAAAGGGCACGAAACAGTTTTTTCGAAGCGTTTGAGCGGCGTAAGAATGGTACACGCGCCAGTTTCACAGCCGAAAAGATTAGAAAGTGTCAAGAACGATGACAAAGTTCTCTGACGCGAGAATGCTAGGCTGATCGCGCCGCTATACTAGAGGCGGCAGACGATTGTAACACGCTCAGCGTGAAGCTAAATCGTGCGTGCAGCGCCACCAGCATTGATGTACGCTGCAGCGAGGGGGACGGTCGTGATCAGATCGAAACGGCACAACACTGTGTCGGACGTTACAGGGAACTATCTAGTGGAACTGAGGTTGAGCATGAAACAGGGTTTGAAGTTCAGAACTATTTTTGAAGGACAGCTATGTCACTCATAATCGTCTCCAACCGCGAACCACTGCAAGAGGAGAACGGCAGTTGGCAACCCTCGGTGGGCGGTCTCACCACGGCGCTCTTGCCCGTTTTAGAGAAGCGCGGCGGCGTCTGGGTCGCCTGGGGCGAAGAGAAGGCGGACGAAGTCCCGAGTATTCAGTATCCCGAAGACGACCCCATCTTAGAGGTCAAACGCCTCAAGCTCAGCGATGAAGAGGTCGGCAACTACTACTACGGGCTCGCCAACCGCGTTCTTTGGCCCGTCTGCCACTATTTTATCGAACAGATGGACCTTCGACAAGAGTTTTTCGACGACTACGCCGAGGTCAACCGGCGCTTCGCGGACGCCGTCGCGGAAACGTATTCAGAAGGCGACGCGGTGTGGATTCAGGACTATCACCTGCTCTTAGCGCCCGGCTTTGTGCGCGAGCAACAACCGGACGCCCGCATCGGCTTTTTCTTCCACATCCCGTGGCCCGCCGTCGAGGTGTGGCGTACGCTGCCCTGGGCGAAAGAATTGACCAAAGGACTCTTGGGCGCAGACCTCTTGGGCTTTCACAACGAGGCGTATGCGGGCAATTTTTTAGAGGCTGCCAAGGACGTGGGCGCAACCGTCGAGGGCAACTGCGTCTATTATGAAGGGCGCACGATTCGCGCAGAGGCGCACCCCATCGGCATCGACACGGCGCGTTTTGAGGGATTCGCTGACAAAGAGAGCGTACAAAAGGGAGCCGAGGAGCTAAAAGCGAGTATCCATAGCGAACACATTATCGTGGGCGTGGACCGGCTCGACTACACGAAGGGCTTGCCCGAACGCCTCTTAGCCTTCGAGCACTTTTTAGAGCACAACCCCGACTACCAGGGCAAGGTCACGCTCTACCAAGTCGCCTCGCCGAGCCGCACGAGGGTCGAGTCGTATCAAGAACTCAAGCGCACCGTGGACGAAATCGCGGGGCGCATCAACGGCGCGTACATGCAGGGCGACTGGGTGCCGGTGCGCTACCTCTACCGCTCGTTTCCCCAGGAGGAGTTGGCGAGCGTCTACTTAGCCGCCGACGCCGCGCTGATCACGCCCATCCGCGACGGGATGAACGTGGTGGCGCAGGAGTTCTCGCTCATCACCGAAAAAGGCACGCTCATCTTGTCGAACTTGACCGGAGCCGCCAACGTACTGACCGAGACCTTGCGCGTCAACCCCTTCGACATCGAAGAGGTCAGCGCCGCGATTAAAGAGGCGCTGACCACGCCAGAGGAGAAGCGAAGAGAACGCGCCGCCAAACTTAGAGAGCAGGTCAAGTCGCTCGACGTGCACGGCTGGGCGGAAGGTTTCCTAAATTCTTTAGAGGGACGTAACGCATCCTCATGAGCGATGTTCCCACCGTTCAAAATCCACTCCTGATGCTCGATTACGACGGTACGCTAGCAGAAGTCGTCGATAATCCAGATGAGGCGCATCCGCACGAAGAGGTGCCGGACCTGCTCACAAGGCTGAACGAAGCGCATCCGGTTTACATCGTCACGGGACGCGCCGCCGATGACCTAAGCAGCCTCTTACACGTCGAGGGTCTGCGCGTTATCGGCGTGCACGGGATGGAAGAGGGCGTGCTGGGGGGAGAGGTCGCGCCGGCGGTTTCTCAAGAGGATTTAGAGACGTTGGACGAAGTGCGGCAGGACTTCCCTGAACTTGAAGGGTTGAAGGTGGAGGATAAGGGGTCAGCGATTGCCTTTCACTACAGAGAGGTCTCGGCTGAGGGTAGAGAGAGGCTCGAGTCTTGGGCGCAACAACAACCCGAAAATTTGAGCCGCTTGTGGGGCAAGAACGTCTTGGAGTTGCGTCCTGAGGGGTACAGCAAGGGGCGGGCGGTCGAGCGGCTGGTCCAAGAGCATTCGGACAAAGAACCCATCTTCATCGGCGACGATACGACCGATGAGGAAGCGTTCGAGGTTTTAGCGGATTTAGATGCAGGACTGAGCGTCAAAGTCGGACAAGGCGAGACAAAAGCGCAAGAGCGTTTGGCGGATGTGGACGCAGTTGTCGCTTATTTGAAACGCTATCTCTGAATCAAACTTCTTGGGAATTGAGAGGGCTCGAGTCACTCGAGCCCTCCTAAAATTTAGGCGGTGTACCACGCTTCGCGTGCACAGCGACATCATGTCCGTAAAAGACGCGAGTCAGTACACCGTCAACTAAAAAGTGAGTCATGTCATTCTGAGCCCTACGCGAGCATAGGATAGACTCCGCGAAAGAATCTCGTCTTCCAATCTCGACTAGTTGGGATTGGAAGGCGAGACCCCTCGACAAGCTCGGGGTGACAACAGTGTCGCAAATCTTAATTGACAGTGTAGTTAAACACAAAACGGGACACCTACAAATCTGTGCCGAGCACCTTCATCTTTTCTTAATTAGATGTAAAAAATCCCTCTTACAGCACAGTCTTTTTTACTTACACCCTCTTTCTCTGTTATGCTCTTACAGGTGAATTTTATAGCAAGGAGCAGAACGACTCTGCATCAAACCTTGACACGGTCCAGCGCCCACATTTGGGCGCTCTCAAGAGGGTGGTCACGATAACAGGTTCAACCATGTTTCCAGCAAGCTTCGAGTATCACCGCGCGATGTCGGTTGAAGAGGCTTTAGACCTCTTAGCCCAGCACGGCGCGGACGCCAAACTGTTAGCGGGCGGTCAGAGCCTCATCCCAGACATGCGCTACCGCTTGATACAGCCGGGCGTTTTAGTCGATATCAACAAAATTGAGGGTTTGGGCTACCTTAACGAAAATGGAACGCTCAGTTTAGGCGCGCTCACGCGCAGCTCGGATGTGGAGTCGTCCGGGCTCATCAACGAGAGGTATCACCTGCTCGCGGACGTGTCGCGCACCGTCGCGGACCCTATCGTCCGTAGACGCGGCACCGTCGCGGGCAGCCTCGCGTATAACGACCCCTCGGGCGACTGGGGGTCAGCGGCGCTAGCGTCGAGGGCGGAAGTTGTCATTCGCGGGCAAAACGGTACGCGCACGCAGGATATCGACGACTTCTTGACCGGACACTACCAAACCTCGTTGCAAGAGGGCGAAATGCTGACCGAAGTGCGCTTTCCTACGTTAGACCGTTATACGGCAGGCGCATACGAAAAGGTCAAGCGCAAAATCGGCGACTGGGCGACGGCGTCCGCTGCCGTTCAAGTGACCTTGGGTGAGAATAACTCTATTCGTGAAGTCGGCATCAGCATGGCGGCGGTCGCGCCGGAGCCGCGCCGGGCGGAGGAAGCCGAAGAGATTTTGCGCGGCTACTACCTCACGGAAGAGTCGATTGAAGCCGCCTCCGAAGCGGCGATGAAGGTGGCGGAGCCCAAGAGCGACACGCGGGGCTCAGCCGAATACAAGAGAGATATGGTGCGGGTGTTGGTCTCGAGGGGCCTATACCGCGCCGCCGCACGTTTAGGAGTCGAAGTAGCGTGAGTGAAGTTAAAAAGCAAACCGTCGAAGTCAACGTCAACGGAAAACAGGTTGCGCTAGACGTCGAACCCCGCACCCTCTTAGCCTACGCCATCCGCGACGCGGGTCTCACCGGCACGCACGTCGGCTGCGACTCGACGAGTTGCGGCGCGTGCACGGTCTTGGTAGACGGCGTCCCCGTCAAGTCCTGCACCATGTTCGCGGTACAAGCCGAAGGCGCAGACGTCACCACCATCGAGGGCATGGGCGGCGGCGCGAACCTCCACCCCTTGCAGCAAGCCTTCTGGGACCAGCACGGGCTCCAGTGCGGCTACTGCACCCCCGGCATGATCCTGACCTCGCACGCGCTGTTGCAGGACAACCCGACCCCGAGCGAAGAGGAGATTCGCTTCGCGATATCGGGCAACTTGTGCCGCTGCACCGGCTACAACAACATCGTTAAAGCTGTGAAGCAAGCCGCCGAGGCCCTCTCAGAGCCTGCCCAGGCAGCGGATTAGGAGACACATGAGCGTTACTGCAACTAAAAAATGCCGTTCGGTGGGTCAGAGCGTCAAACGCAAAGAAGACCCGCGCTTCATTCAGGGTAGAGGCAACTACTTAGACGACCACGTCCTCCCTGGAATGCTCTACATGTCCTTAGTCCACAGCCCGCACGCTCACGCCAAAATCGTCAGCATCGACACGACTAAAGCGCTGGAAGTGCCGGGCGTCAAGGCGGTCATTACAGGTGAAGACTTAGATGCCGCCGGGCTTTCCTGGATTCCGACCCTCGCAGGCGACAAGCAGATGGTCTTGGGCATCGGCAAGGTGATGTACCACTACCAAGAGGTTGCCGCCGTCGTCGCCGAAACGCGCGAAGCGGCTGCCGACGGCGCAGCCGCTGTCGAAGTTACGTATGAGCCGCTGCCCGTCGTGGTGGACCCGTACCAAGCTGCTGAGCCCGACGCCCCCGTCCTGCGCGATGACCGCGAGCAACGCAACAACCACATCTTCACCTGGAATGTTGGTGACGAAGACGGCACGGATAGGGCGCTCGCCGAGTCCGAAGTCGTCGTCACCCAGAAGATGACCTACCAGCGTTGCCACCCCGCACCTATCGAGCCCTGCGGCTGCGTCGCCGATATGAACCCCGCGACGAACAAGTTGACCTTCTACATGACCTCGCAAGCGCCGCACGCGCACCGCACGGTCTTCTCGCTCGTATCGGGCATCCCCGAGAACAACATCCGCGTGGTCTCGCCCGACATCGGCGGCGGCTTTGGCAACAAAGTGCCTGTGTATCCCGGTTACGTGTGCGCCATCGTCGCCTCCTTGACGCTCGGCGTGCCCGTGAAGTGGGTGGAGACACGCACGGAGAACCTCACGACCTCGGCGTTCGCCCGTGACTACCACATGGAAGCCAAAATCGGCGCGACCAAAGAGGGCAAAGTCACCGCGCTCAAAGTCTCGACCATCGCAGATCACGGTGCGTTCGACGCGGCGGCGGACCCTTCGAAGTTTCCTGCGGGGCTCTTCGGTGTCTGCACGGGCTCGTACGACTTCCCGGTTGCTTACGCCCAGGTGGACGCCTACTACACCAACAAGACGCCCGGCGGCATCGCCTACCGCTGCTCGTTCCGCGTGACCGAAGCGGCGTACCTCATCGAGCGGACGATGGACGTGCTCGCTGATGAACTGGAGATGGACGCCGCCGACCTCCGTTTCAAAAACTTCATCAAAAAAGAGCAGTTCCCGTACCCGTCCGCGCTCAATTGGACCTACGACAGTGGCGACTACCACACGACCTTTCAAAAGGCATTGGACGGCATCGGCTACCAAGACCTCTTAAAAGAGCAAGCCGAAAAGCGCGAGCGCGGCGAGTACATGGGCATTGGCATCTCGACCTTTACAGAGATCGTCGGTGCAGGACCCGGTAAGCAGTTCGACATCTTGGGCATCAAGATGTTCGACTCCTCTGAAATCCGCATCCACCCGACGGGTAGCGCCATCGTCCGCGCGGGCACGAAGTCGCAGGGGCAAGGACACGAGACGACCTGGGCGCAGATTGTAGCGGAAGAACTCGGCTTGGACATCGCCAACATCACCGTCGAAGAGGGCGACACGGATACGGCTCCCTATGGGCTCGGCACGTACGCCAGCCGCAGCACGCCCGTCGCCGGGGGCGCACTCGCACTCGGGGCGCGGCGCATCCGCGAGAAGGCGAAGAAGATCGCGGCGCACCTTTTGGAAGCGGGCGAGCAGGATGTCGAGTGGGAGGATTACAAGTTTCAGGTGAAGGGCGTACCCGAAAAGAGCGTCACGATGCAAGAGGTGGCGTTCGCCGCCTACACGAATCCGCCCGAAGGTTTAGAGCCCGGCTTAGAAGCCACTTACTACTACGACCCGCCCAACATGACCTTCCCGCACGGCGCGTATATCTGCGTCGTAGACGTGGACAAAGCGACGGGCGAGGTCAAAGTGCGCCGCTTCTTGGCGGTGGATGACTGCGGCACGGTGATTAACCCGATGATCGTCGAGGGGCAGATTCACGGGGGGCTGACTGAGGGCTTCGCGATCGCCTTTATGCAAGAAATCACCTACGACGAGGACGGACACAACCAGAACACGAACTTCTTGGACTACCTCTTGCCGACCTCGTATGAGACGCCTAGTTGGGAGACGGACAACACCGTCACCCCGTCACCGCACCACCCTATTGGCGCGAAGGGCGTGGGCGAGTCGCCCAACGTGGGCTCGCCTGCGGCGTTCGTAAACGCTGTCGTGGACGCGCTTTCACCGCTCGGCGTGCGTCACCTCGACATGCCCCTAAAGCGTGAAAAGGTGTGGAAGGCACTTAGGGACGCGGGCGTTCGGGGATAGGGCGGCGCTGTTTCGGCTGGACGTTTAGACGGCGCTGATGTAGGGGCGATTCATGAATCGCCCCTACGCCGCTCGCTCCATCACCCATTCCGTTTGCGCGGCGTAGGGGCGGGTTCCAAACCCGCCCCTACAACACACTGGAGCAATGGGACTTCGACCTGCCAAATTGACGAGGGATAATGGATTTAGAACGCATTTTAGAACTGAAAAACGAGGAGCAACGCTTTGTATTGGCGACGGTGGTCTCGAGACAACCCCCCGTCTCTTCACACTTAGGCGATAAAGCCGTCATCTTAGAGAACGGTCACATGGAGGGCTTCATCGGCGGCGCGTGCTCGCGCGACATCATCCGCAAGCAGGCGCTCTCGGCACTCAAACTCGAGCAACCCCGCCTAGTGCGCATCACCCCCGACCCTCTTCCAGCGAAGGATGAAGCCGCCGGACGCGACGAGGTATGGGTGCCGATGTCGTGCTCGAGCGAAGGGGCGGTGGACGTGTATTTAGAACCTCACCTGGAAAAGAAGCGCCTTTTAGTTGTCGGTACGTCGCCCATCGCGATTGCCCTCGCCAAGCAGGGCGACTTCTTGGGTTATGAGGTCACACTCGCCTACGACAAAGGGGAACGCTCCGCCGTGGAGATGGACTTGGGCACGGCGATGGTCAAGCTCTTTGAGGTGCGGCATTTGGAACACTGGTTGGGGTCACTCTCGAGCACGCAAAGAGGTAAACTCGCTGCCGTCGTCGCCTCGATGGGTCATTACGATGAGGAAGCGTTGGCACACCTTATCCCCGCGCAGCCTCACTACCTCGCTTTAGTCGCCAGTCGCAAACGCGCCGCTACTGTTAAGGACGTGCTGGATACGATGGGCGTGAGCGACTTTGGGCGCGTCAGTAGCCCCGCTGGGCTCGACATCAACGCCAAAAGCCCCGCCGAAGTCGCACTTTCGATCTTTGCGGAAATGGTGCAAGTTTATCAGACCGCGAAACAGCAAGAGGTCAACGCGTCGAAAATGGGACCAACGAAAACAACCGAAGAGGCTGTTGATCCCGTCTGCGGTATGAGCGTCGATATGGCGCACGCGCGTCATACAAGTGAGTTAGACGGCGCAACCTACTACTTCTGCTGCCCGAACTGCAAACGCCGCTTCGACCACGACCCCGAGCGGTACTTACAAGCAGCATGACGGACTTAACTGCCGAGACGATCCAGAGTCGTTTAGAGACAAAAGGTTATCTCGCAGATGACGCTTTAGCAACTGCCTTAGAACTCGTCACGGCGATGCACAAACCCCTTCTCGTGGAAGGTCCGGCGGGCGTCGGTAAAACGGAGAGCGCGAAAGTCTTAGCGGAGATGCTCCATACGAAACTCATCCGCTTGCAGTGTTACGAGGGACTAGACGCGGCGACCTCTTTATACGAGTGGAACTACCCCAAGCAGATGCTCCACATCCGGTTGACGGAGAATGAGGGCGCGAGCGTCAAACAGCGCGAAGCCGAAATCTTCGGTCCTAATTTTCTCTTGCGCCGACCTCTTCTCGAGGCGATTTCTGAACCTGAACAATCCCCCGTCCTTTTAATTGACGAAATCGACCGCGCCGACGAAGAGTTTGAGGCGTTTTTGTTGGAGCTGCTAGGCGAATTCCAAGTCACCATCCCCGAACTCGGCACCATCAAGGCGCAGCACAAACCCTTCGTGATTCTCACCTCCAACCGCATCCGCGACCTCTCCGATGCGCTTAGGCGGCGCTGCTTGTACCTCTGGCAGCCCTATCCAAGTTTCGATAAAGAGGTGCAGATTTTGCGCGCAAGGCTGCCCGGTATTGACGAGCGTCTAGCGGAGCAAATCGGGCGCGTGATGACGTATTTGCGCGGGCTTCCTCTCAATAAACTTCCCGGCGTAGCGGAGAGCCTGGATTGGGGCACGGCGTTGATGTCGCTCCACCATGAAAAATTGGCGCCACACGTTCTCGAGAAAACCTTGGGCTGCATCGTCAAGGATTTCGAGGATTGGGAGACCGTCGAGGCGCGTAAGGGGGAGTTGGAGCGGGTGCTCGAGCGTACCTAAATCCTTATGAGCCAGCCTCTACCCCATCCTTTCCTTCAAAAATTCCCGCACGGCGATTTGCCACGCAACCTCTCAGCTTTCTGCGAACGCCTCCGCGCTAAAGGCTTCACCATCGGTCCGCAAGAGGTCAGCGACGCTCTCCGTGCGACGGAAACTGTCGGCGTCGCGGACCGGACGAAGTTTCGCACCGCCCTCAAGCTCGTGCTCTGCACCCGGTTGGAGGACGCCGCGCAGTTCGACACG
The DNA here is from genome assembly GCA_965213925.1 of Trueperaceae bacterium. Taxonomy (GTDB): domain Bacteria; phylum Deinococcota; class Deinococci; order Deinococcales; family Trueperaceae; genus CBDBZX01. Next base: position 610,429 of record OZ243927.1, on the reverse strand, counting down.
CTCTTTTACGCCTTCTTTTTGGACAAGAGGTTGGAGGCGAAAGGGAGCACGCGGGACGCCGAGCCCCACGAAGAGGTGGACAAGGACAGCGAAGCGCGAGAGGATGAATTATCAGAACGTGAAGTGGAGAGGGAGCGCGACGCCACCTCCGCGGAGCTTCAAGTGGGTGAAAGCGAAGGCGAAAGAGGTCATAACCCGCTGCTCCGCGCTTGGTTCAGCTACGCCGCCGCGCAAGCTGAACGCCCTATGACGCTACCTCAAGAGGACATGGACAAAATGCTTGCCGCCGCCAAACACCTCGCCACGCGCCTGCGCCTCGGCAAGAGCCGCCGCTGGCGCAGTTCAAAGCATGGTCAACGTTTCGACGTGCGGCGCACGCTCCGTCACTCTTTGCAAACGGGCGGCGAAGCCGTGATACCCCTCTGGCTCACCCACCCGCCGCGCAAACCGCGCTTCGTGCTCCTCTTGGACGGAAGCCGCTCGATGGCGGCGCATAGCGGCGTGCTGCTGCAGTTTGCGCAGGCGTTGACGAGACGCGCCTCGAGGGTTGAAGCCTTCGTCTTCTCCACCCAGTTACGCCGTATCAGCGCGGAACTTAGACAGGCACTCAGGCAAGGAAATTCATTACAAGACTTAGGCGAAGCTTGGGGTGGCGGTACGCGCTTGGGCGAAAGTTTGGAGACGTTTGCGCGGCGGCACAGCGCGAGACTTACAAAAGACACACTCGTTATCATCGCCAGCGACGGACTCGATACAACGGACGACCAAACGCCCCTAGAACGCGCCATGCGCGAGCTGCACCGCCGCTCGGCGGGGGTGGTGTGGCTTAATCCACTGCTCGAGACAAAAGGTTATACACCGACCGCGCGTGGTATGCTCACCGCGTTACCCTATGTGGACACCTTAACGAACGCACGAGACGCAGCTTCATTTCGAGCGTTGGCGGACGAGATTCACCTGAGAAAATGAGTGCGGAAAATGAACAGGTACGAAAGTAGGCAGTAGAAACATGCGCGAAGAAGACAAACTTTTAGAGGCAATTCAAGCGGCAAAGGCAGCGGGCAAGGACGCCGTCATCGCCACCGTCGTGCGCGTGGTGGGCTCGGCGTATCGGCGCGAAGGCACGAAGATGCTCGTAGACAGCGCGGGCGAGCAAGTCTGCATGATTTCAGGCGGCTGCTTAGAGGCAGAAATCGGCGAAATCGCGAAAGAGGTCATGGCGAACGGAACGCCGCAGACGCACTTTTTCGACCTGAGCGAAGAGGTCTTGTGGGGACTCGGGCTCGGCTGTGGCGGGGCGGTCGAGGTCTACCTCGAGCCCAGCCAAAGCACCCCCGCCTTCACCGCGTGGCAAGAGGCAGTTAAAGCGCAGCAAGGCAGCGTTTTAGCAACGGTGATGACCTCGTCGATTGACAAGGTTCCTACAACCTCTCGCATGTTTATTTCAGAGAGCGAAACCGTCGGCGACTTGAACGACGAACGCCTTAGGGAAGAGGTGCAAGAGGTCGCGCAGCGAAAACTCACCTCTCTAGCCCAACGTTCCGAGATGCGCCGTTTCGAACTCGAGAACGGCGAAGTCGAGGTCTTTATCGACGTGAGCCTACCGCCGCCCGAGCTTGTTATTTTCGGTGCAGGACACGACGCGATGCCGCTCGCGGCACAAGCGCATAGCCTCGGCTTCAATGTAACCGTCGTGGACGCCCGTCCTGCGTTTACAACCGAAGAGCGCTTCCCCAACGTCAACAAGCTGGTCATTTCGCACCCCTCACGGTTCGAGGAGCGCGTGAAAATTACGCCGCGCAGCTTCATTGTGGTGATGAACCATCACTTGGAGCGGGACAAGGGGAGCCTCGCGTTTGCGCTGAAATCTGACGCGCCCTATATCGGCGTGTTGGGACCGCGCTCGAGGTTTGAAGAGATGGTCGAAGCGTTGTCGGAAGAGGGACTCGAGCCGGATGAAGCACAAGAAAAAACACAGCAGGACAGAGTTCATAACCCCGTCGGCTTAGACATCGGCGCAGAGACGCCCGCCGAGATTGCGCACAGCATCATGAGCGAGATTTTGGCGGTGCGAAATGGGTATGCGGGCGGCTTCTTACGGGAGCGCTCGGGGCGGATTCATGCGTTTCGTTCAAAAGTTTCGGTTTAATTCAGTACTAAGCCTCACCATACCCTAGCCACAGGAAACTGCTCGAATACCTCATCCTTGCTTATGAGCGTGACGCCCTCCAGTAGCGCTTGCGCTGCGAGCAAGCGGTCGAAAGGGTCTTTATGCTCAACCTTGAACTGCCCCGCTAAGCGCGTATGCGAGGTGCGGATGAGGAGTTCTTGCAGGTTCAAGCGTTGACTAAATTCAGCGTAACGCGCCTCGTCCATGAAGGGCGCGACCTCCGACCACTTGCCTGCATGATGCTTGATACTTATCTCCCAGATGCTCGCAGGGCTAACCAAGAGTTCGTTTTTAGGGTCACGCAGGTACCTCTTCGCAGTTTCGCTCAGCAGGGTAGGGTCGCCCACCGTCCAAGCTAAGGTGTGCGTATCGAGCAGACAACGCATAGTCTACTCGGCACTGTAATCGGTACCGTAAAACGCATTTATAATCTCTTTATCGGTAGGCTCTAGTAAGTCACTTTGAAAGTCGATAGGGTAAAACCCTAGCTCGCGCTCTTTGGGCTCCGTCAAACCGACGAGCTTAGCAACAGGTTTGCCGTAGCGAGAAATCACAACCTCTTCACCTTTCATGACAGCCTCGATGAGTTCAGAAAGACGCGCCTTAGCTTCATGCAGTTGGAGAGTTTTCATCTTTTTAGTCTAAACAAGTTGGTCAACATGCGCAAGTGTTACGCTACGTCAATGCCGAAGTTAATGCCGGGTCAGTCATAATGCGTCCCGTTGATGCGCTCATCCTCGCCGCCGGACGCGCCTCCCGGATGGGCGTTCCTAAAGTCCTCCTACCCGCTGGAGAGGGGCACGCGCTCCTCTCGAGAGTCCTCCACACCGCTTTGGAATCGGTAGACGGTCACGTCATCGTCGTTTTGGGTCGTGACGCGGCGCTTTGTAAGACGGAAATTGAGAGGTTTTTGCAGGAGTATCCGCAGTATCAAACCAGGGTTAGCACAACCGAAAACCTGCACTACGAAAGAGGTCTTAGCACCTCGCTGCGGTGCGGCGTGCAAGAGGTCTTGAAGCGCGAGCCAGCTTCAGGATTGATGATTCTTCTAGCAGACCAACCTGCTTTTGATGTGACGCGAGCACGCAACCTCGTCCAAACGTTCCGGGAACGAAGTAAAAACACCGTCGCAGTTGCAGCGGCTGAGCACGGCGAGCAGCGCAACCCCGTGATTTTCAGTCCTGACCTCTTGAGTGAGCTTTTAGAGGTCAAGGGGGATAAGGGCGCAAGAGGTGTTCTAAAGAGGTACGAGGGGCGCGTGGAGAGGCTCGAGCTAGGCTCCGGTCCTTGGTTTGTGGATACGGATAACTGGACAACCTACGCTAAATTAGTGCGCGAATGCGGTTGGCTCGAGGCTACCATTATCCCTAAATTCACAGGCGAGGCAACCGCTGAACTTACCGAAGGTATCGAAGCGGCGTGGCAGCGCGAACCTCAACCTCTACTCGCATCTGACGTACTACTTGCAGAATTGGATGAGCCTCGTGAACTCCTGAGGCTCGAGCCGCCTCCTGTCGGCGTGCTCACTGAACAAGGAATTGAGACTGTTGTCGTCGGCGGTGACGCGTCACCGGCGGCGCGCCTCGACCTATTGCGGCGTGCGGCGCTTTGGACGCTGCAACGTCAAGCAAAAGAAAAACTCGCTAAGCTGCCTTAGCGAGTTTCGGATTGCTCCACGCGGTCCCCCCGGTGGATGAATGAAGCTAGTGTAACGTCATTTCAAGTGTTGTGCTAGATACATTTATACTTGTTGCTACAGTACACACGACATGGTACGTGTGCGACTTAGAGAGGTGCATTTCGTACCTGAGGTCAGATACACTAACCTCATGTACCAGCGCCTCAAACCGCTCCTCTTCCGCGCCGACCCTGAAAGGATTCACGAACAAGTCATGGCGGCGCTTACCTGGACGAGCCGGCATCCGGGTGGGCTCAAGCTTGTTTCGCGTCTCTGCCAAGTCGAGGATAAACGCTTAGAGGTGAAACGCTTCGGGCTCACCTTTCCTAACCCAATCGGGCTCGCCGCAGGCTTTGACAAGAACGCCCGCGCCGTGCCGACTTGGGCGGCGCTCGGTTTTGGACACGCTGAGGTGGGCAGCGTCACGGCGCACGCACAGCCGGGCAACCCCAAACCTCGCTTGTTCCGGTTGCTGGAGGATGAGGCGCTCATCAACCGAATGGGCTTCAATAACGACGGGGCGGCGGTGATGGCGAAGCGGCTCGAGCAGCTCAGAATGATACGACCCACGAGCGTCCCTTTGGGTATCAACTTAGGCAAATCCAAAGTGACGCCCTTAGACGACGCGCCGGATGACTACCTGACCTCTTTAGCGCACCTCTGGTCACGCGCGGACTACTTCGTCATCAACGTGAGTTCGCCGAACACGCCGGGGCTGCGGGAATTGCAAGATAAAGGCAGGCTCGAGACCCTCTTAGCAACCGTCACAGCGTACGCCGCAGCGCAAGAGGTTCGCAAACCGATTCTCTTAAAAATCGCCCCCGACCTCACCTATTCTCAGATTGACGAAATCGTCACGCTCGTTTTAGAGCACGAACTTAGCGGTCTTATCGCCACGAATACAACGGTGTCGCGTGAGGGGTTGCGAACTGACATCGGTGAAGCGGGCGGACTGTCAGGGCGACCCGTACGGGCGCGTTCTTTAGAGATTCTAAACTATCTTCGGGCTCAGGTCGGCTCGTCTTTACCTCTCATCTCCGTAGGCGGCGTCTTTTCCGCCGATGACGTGTTTGACAGGCTCCGTGCGGGCGCGTGCTCCGTTCAGCTCTACACGAGCTTGGTCTATGAAGGACCGCTGCTCCTTAAAAGGTTGAATGAGGGCGTGTTGAAGAGGATGGAGCGAGACGGATTTTCTAACGTTGAAGAGGTGATCGGCTCGAGCTAAACTCCGCCGGTGAGCTGAGCAAAAGGCGAGCACCATAAACTCGTTCCGCTCAGATGCGCGAGGCTACCCCCTTTACGGGTGGTAGAGTCCAGCCTCGAGCCCCACCTGCACCTCTTGCGCCCGGTCGCTCCGCCAAGCGTACGCCATGTGCGGCGTGTTGAACCCGATGCAGACCCGCCCATCCGCCGTCAGACTGATGAGCCCGCCCGTTCCTTCTAGCGTCTTGACCTCTTCTAACGCAGCCTCGACCGCGCTGCCTAAATCCCGCTCATAATGGAGCCGCGTCGCTAAGCTCTTTGCCGTGACCGCTCTCGTAAACGCTTCCCCTTTGCCCGTACAAGACACCGCGATGTGCGCGTCCGCGTAGGTACCTGCGCCAATGAGCGGCGAGTCGCCGACGCGCCCCGGCCACTTGCCGAGCACGCCGCCCGTGCTCGTAGCGGCGGCGAGGCGTCCGTTTCGGTCCAACGCGACCGCGCCCACCGTCGCTGAATTGGCGGGTGCGAGCTTTTTCTCGCGCCATTCGCCGAGCGCCGCCCTAGTTCGCTCGGTCAGTAGGGTCTGATTGTCGACAGGGTTATCCACCAGGGATTCCGCGCCTGCGCCGACCAAAAAGACGTGGGGAGAGGTCAAACGCACCTTGTCGGCTAATAGAATCGGATTTTTCGCGTTCGTCACCGCCGCGACCGCGCCCACGCTCCTGTCCGGACCCGCCATCACCGCCGCGTCACATTCGACGACGCCGTCGCGGTTCGGCGAGCCGCCCGTGCCCGCATTGAACGCCCTGTCGTTATCTTCCATGATGGTGACGGCGCTGAGCACCGCCGAGAGCGCGTCCTCGCCCTCTTTGAGCGCCGCGAAGGCTGCGTCTCGAGCCTCCAAAAGCCCCGCCACGTAGTTCTCTCTGTCCTCAGCGCGGATGGTCCCTGCGCCGCCATGAAGCACGATGGTTGGAGTCATAAGAGGTATCTAAACATATTTCGCGCCCCACCTTCTCCCACCGCTCACGCTCACCGTCAGACTCACCTCTAAAGGCCGGTTGAGTAAGCTGCTGTAACGTGTCAAAACTCAATATTAAGAACTGGTTAAAGTGTGAAAATCCTGTGTCTGACGGCGTAACTGTGTGCTCGTGAGACGCTGCGTACACGGTGGGTGTTTTCTTAAGAAAAAACGCGGTATATTCTCTCCAGGTTCGTCCCGTGCCTGACGCGCCCCACCGTTCTAGCCTGAGCACGGCTCGAGGCCGCTCACCCGGTTTCTCGGGAAAAGTCTTTTAGGTAGGGTCTTACGGGTGAAGTCGGGTGGGGTTTCTAACACAGTCTGCGCGGGGCGGCTGAACGTCTTTTCAAAATGCTACTTAGATAGGCGGGTACGCAGTGTTGCTTCAACTCAAACGCTCTTCATACGTTCCGTATTCACTTCCATGTCGCGTCGTATAACGCGCCGCAGGCGCTCGCCTCGGGTCGAGCACAAGACCGATTACGTCTCTATCGACAGCGCGCCCCCCGAGTTTTCGGTGCCGCGTCCGCCCTGGTACGTCGCGCTGTTTTTGCTCACCTTCGCCCTGCTCTCGGCGCTTTCGCTCACGGTGCTCCCCGCGGTCGAGCCCTTCTACAGCGAGCTGCTCCGCCGCGTGACAGGCGGGCTGCGTTTTCCCGAGCCGACCTACGCGCTGAGGTTGCGACCCTTCTTCTTCGTTTTCTTCCTCTCGTTCGGCCTCTTCGCGTCGGGCTCGCTGTGGCAGCGGCTCAAGCTCGTGACAACGCTACTGCTCTCCTACCTGCTAGCGACGCTCCTGCTCGACACGCTGCTACTCAGCGCGACGCCCTTCGTCAGCCCGAGGTTCATCGCCGTGGTCGCGAACGTCGCCATCGGCTTCGCGGCGCTCATGATCCTCGCGGCGACGCTTCTCTGGCAAGGGCACCTGCCTACGGACGAACGGGTCGAGACGCGCTTGGCGCGTCCGCGCCGCTACCTCCTGCTTCTAGCGCTAGCGGGCGCGTCGAGTGCGCTTATCACGACGCTGGTGAGCCGGTTCATGGGTGGGGTGCTCGAGGGGCTGCGCTCGGTGGGTCTCCTGGGCGGCTTGGGTCCCGGCATCGTCCTCTTTTTTCCGCTCTGTTTCGCCTTTTTAGCGGTTTACGAGATCGTCTCGCTGCGCCGCAGCACGGGCGACATCCGCTACTCCATCGCCTTCTTGGTGCCCGCCTTTAACGAGGCGGAGGATATCGCCGCGTGCATCCAAAGCTTGGACAGGGCGGCGCAGCATTACGGGCGGCTCTGCCAGCTCTACGTGGTGGATAACGGCTCGAGGGACGAGACCGAGCGGATCGCGCAAGCCGCCCTGAACGACTGTAAAGCGCTCAAGGGTCAGGTGCTGAGCTGTTTGGAGCCGGGCAAATCGAAAGCGCTCAACGCGGGGCTGCGTCACATCAAAGAGGACATCGTCGTGCGCGTAGACGCCGACACGCTCGTCTCGCCCAGCATCCTCTCCTGGGCCATCCCTCACTTCGCCAAGCCCGTGGTGGGCGCGGTTAGCGGGCTACCGCTGCCCCGCGAATCGGCCTCGCTCCTGTCCAAAATGCGCGCGGTCGAAGTCTATCTCAATCAGGGCTTCGGGCGGCTCGGTCTGTGCGCCGTGGACGGTCTTCTCAGCATGCCCGGTATCTTTTCAGCGTATCGGCGGAGCTGCCTCATTGAGCTAGGCGGCTTCGCCGAAGGGATCAACGGCGAGGATACCGACATCGTGCTGCGCACCGGGCGGCTCGGCTACACGCTCGTCAACGACCCGCGCTTGCAGGTCTATTCGGAGGTGCCCGCGACCTTGGGCCACCTGCGCGAACAGCGCATGCGCTGGTTTCGCAGCATTTACCACGTGGCGTCGCGCAACCGCTCGGCGATAATGATGCGCCAAGGGGTGCGCGGCAGCTTCACGTTGCCCTGGGCGCTCGTGCAGAGCGCGCGGCGTTCGATGATGGTGCCTATTCTACTCTACGCGGTGGTGGTCGCGGCGCTCGAGCCCTCCGCGCTCTACTTGCGCTCGGGCGCGACCGTCGTCGCGATCTTAGCGGGCTCGTCGCTGCTCATCTCGCTCGGCGTTCTAGTGGTGTACCGGCGCTGGCAGCTGCTCCCTTACATCCCCGCCTACTTGGGCTTTCGGCTCCTGCGCGCCTACTTGAGCCTCGACTCGCTCTTCACCCTGCCGCTCGGACCTACCGCGCAGCCGCTGGCTGCTGCGCCGCGCTCGGAGCGCGTAATTGTCTCAAAAAGTTGAGCGCTTGTCCCGGATATTTGGGCGACCACCAGAGCAACACACCGCTCAGACCCTTGAACTGTGCGACACGCGCGCAGTCAACAGCTCGCTCAACCGTCGTGCCGTTGGGCGCTTTCGGGTCGACGGTAACTTGCGGATACCAAGGAAGTTCGGGGTTGACCAGCGCGACCTGCCTGAGCACGCGCTCTAACGCTCGCTCAAACGACCTCGTGCCCTCCTTACAGTATGTCTGCGTCTGAATGAACAGTTCGTCGAAGGCTTCGCTGAGCTGACCGTAATTCCAGTTGTAACGCAGCAGGTTGCGCTGCAAAAGTGGACGCCCCGTAGGTTTAGCACCCAAACGCAGCTCGCTCGCTTGTGCCCAGGCGCTCGCTTCGGAGAGGTGCTCCAACGTCGCGTAGAAGTCCCAGGTGAATTCGGGTAGATTGGGGAAGTTCGGCTCGTAAACGTAGATAACCGCCTCCACGGGAGGCTCTGCGCCGAGCGTCGCGGCGGCGACGTTGCTCAGACCGCTCGTCGCGGCGACGATGGACACTTGCGGATAGGCGCGCCGTCAGGGCCTCCGCTGCGCTGTTGACCCAAGCGAGGTCCACCTCGCCCCTCGTGTTACCAGAGACGAGCATGAAGGTGTCACCTGGCTGTAAGAGGAGGTGGAACTCGGTCTGCGAGGAGAGGACGAGTTCTAAGCCGCGCTCGTTGTAGATAGGTAACGTAATGGAGAGGTCCGAGGGCGCAACCGCAGGCGACGTCGGCTCGGCCGACGCTTGGGCTGAGCCTAGCGCTGCGCACTAGAGCGACCCACGCTACAAAGAGAATTTTCAAGCCCCGATAAACGTTCACGCACCACGTCCTAACCTGCCCTCGTTTACCTAGCTCTCCCAAGCCTTGCTTAGACCATTATAGCAGGGCAGCCGCGAGGGTACCCCCTTACCTTAGAAGGTGCAGGGATAATCGGAGGTAAACTTTGCGACTCGAGCCCCCACATGAAGCATTTCTCTCCTATTGACTCAACGTCAGCTCTCCACCTCGCGCACCGTAACGCGGCTCCCCTCGACCCGCAAGACCTCGATCTCGCTGCCCCGACCGACGTAACCCCCTTCGGTCACGACGTCGACGCGCTCTAAGTCGAAGCGCGCCGTCCCCGCCGGGCGCAAGTCGGTGATGGCGACGCCGCGCTCGCCGTTCAAGTGGTTGAGGTCGCTGACGAGCTTGCCCTTGTTGGGCTTGTCGACGCTCTGAGGCGAGTCGCTGTCGCCTAGCCTTGTCGTAAGCGTGAACACGCCGCCCAAGCGGGTATTCGGCAAGAGCCAGAGCGCTAAGCCCAAGAGCACGCCGCCGAAGAGCGTCGTGTAGCCGAGCACCTCGATGGTGTTCCCCTGAAAGATACGAAAGACCGCGAAGATGATCGCGCCCGCGCCCAGAATACCCGCGACGCCAAAACCGGGAATCACGAAGACCTCAGCGGCGATGAGCAAAATGCCCGCCAAGAGCACCACGAGGTCGAAAGGACCCGCAGGCGTGGCGATAAACGCGCCGCTAAAAAAGAGCAGGAGTGCCAACGCGCCAATCCCGCCCGGCAGCCCGACGCCCGGCGAAAAGAGTTCGATGATGATGCCTAAAATGCCGATAGCTAGAAGCGCCGCCGCGACGAGCGGGCTCGTGAGTCCGCCCGCGACGCGCTCGGTGAGGGTAGGCTCGAGCCGCTCAACCGGGACGTTCGCGCTGTAGCCGAGCTGCTCGAGCGCATCTTGTAAGCTGCTCGCTTGCAAATCTGCGATGTTATATTCCACCGCCTGCGCCGCCGTCAAAGTGATGAGTTCCTCGTTTGAGGAGAGCCCTGGCACCTCGATGCGCTCCGAGACCATCCCCGCCGCCACGTCCTCGTTGCGCCCTCTCGCTTGCGCCACCGAGCGAAACTCGCTGCGCCATGCGGACTGAATCTTTTCCGAGGCTTGCTCGCCCGTGAGCCCGTTTATAGCCGTCGCCGCGCCGATAGACGCGCCCGGCAAAATCGCCAAATCCTGCGCGCTCATGGCGATGAGTGCGCCCGCACTAAAGGCGTCTTGTACCACCGCAATAGTCGGCACCTGCGCCGCGTTGAGGATGCTGTCCGAGATGTCTTGCGCCGCGTCTACACGGCCTCCCCGGCGTATCGATGAGAAACACCAGCGCGAGCGGAAGCACGTCGTTCGCCTCCTCGATGCGCGAGGCGACAAACTGCGTGGTCGCGGGCGTGATTTGTCCCTCGATGGGGACCACCCACACCGCGTTGGCGTTCTGCGCCTGGCTGGGCGGACCAACGGTAAGAAGGGTAAAAAAGATGAATAGGGCGAGATAAGCTCGCGGTTCGCGTATCATAGTACTCAGAATTATACCCGCAAATAAGCGTTTCCTATGTTGAGAGCGCGTCGGCTCAGCACCGTTAGAAAGGAGTTCGCTGCGCACGTTCTGTGGCGCGAGAGTGAGTTTAGAGAAACTGTATTTCCTATACTCCTTAGTGCAGGGCGGTGCTCGGCGGTAGAGATAGCTTAGCCGCTACTACCCCCCGGCGAAAGCGGTTGAGCTATCGTCCGGCGGGGTCGCTCTGCTTCTTTATGCGCTACCCTAAAGAGGTGACGAACGCCTTAGCCCGCTCCAACACCGCGTCGAACATTTTCGGCGTGAGTTTGCCCGTGTTCGTATTTTGAATGCTGACGTGATAGCTGTCCAGCATGGGTAACGCACCCTCTATCTCGTGAAGTGCGCCGTGCGCAAACCTGTAGCGGGCTTTAGTAATCTCTTTTCCCTCAGCCTTGAGCAGTTCCAAATAGCTGTCATGCGCGATAGACCCGAGGGCTAAGACGAGTTGTAAGTTCCTCAGCCCGTCAAAGTCATGTTCCAGCCACCCCTGGCAGTTCAGCACCTCTTGCCGCGCGGGTTTATTACCGGGCGGCACACAGCGGCACGCCGCGCTAATCCACATGTCTCGGAGCGTCAAACCATCCCCTCTACGCCTCGAGTCCGGCCGATTCGCAAAGCCTGTGCGGAAAAGCGCCGGAAAGAGGAAGTTACCGCTGCCGTCGCCCGTAAACATCCGCCCGGTGCGGTTGCTGCCGTGCGCGCCCGGCGCGAGCCCTAAGAGGAGGATGTGCGCGTCCTCGTCGCCGAAGCCGGGCACGGGTTTGCCCCAATAGTCCTCACCCTGATAAGCGCGACGCTTTTTCTGCGCGACCTCTTGACGGTATTCGGCGAGTCTGGGGCAGCGGGTGCAGTGCTCGAGGTCTTCAGGAAAAGGATCAAACATCAGCGTGCGCTCAGAATGTGGATGATAAGGATGCTACGCGACCTTATCTCTAGGCAGATTCTCGATCATATCTGCTAAATCGTCCGCTTGATCCATGTATTCCTGCACGGTTTCAGCGGAATTCTTCAGTTGCGTGAGGTTTGCGTACATGTTGCCATATAGCGTGTAGTATTCGTCGCTGCCGCGCTCCACCTCTGTTTCTCTAAACGCCTCTAACGACGCTCTGAACGTATCGGCATCTTCAAGAAGCTCATCTTGGAATTTCGCAATCGACTTCTCTAGTTCCTCGAGTACCGGCTTCATCTGTCACCTCCTGAGAGTTTGCGCCCCAACTTTTCAATGATGCGTTTGGTTTTAGCGATGTCCTTATTCTGCCACTTATCAGTGAGCTTTCAGTCGAAGACTAAAGAGTTGAACTGAAGTGCGCTTAGCTCCGGGAGTTCTTTGACCTCTTCATCACAACCAATGAGTGCAACACCAATTACGTGACCTCTTAAACTTCTAATGAGTTCAACCGCTGCCCTAAGCTGCGCGCCCGTTTCTGACCAGTCATCTACGATAAGGACGCGCTCGCCTGGTTGTACTGCGTCTTCGGCAAGCTCGAGCCCCTTCACCTCACCGCTGTAGTCTGTAATTTTCGTGCTCACAGTGTTCCAAGGAATCTTGCCCTCTTTGCGAACGAGAACGAGACCAGCCTCGAGCTTAGAGGCGACGCTGCCGCCTAGCGTAAAGCCGAGCGCATCGAGCGCGGCGACTTTCTCAACGCTGCTGTTTAAGAACGGCTCAGTCAAAGCCTTCGTCGCCTGCTCGAACACGAAGGCGTCCGCAAAAAGAGGCGTGAAGTCGTAACGGTTTCGCCCCACCATCTCTCTGATATATCGCTTGAAATCCAAGGCTTACACCCGCTGCTCGACGCCGCGCTTAATCCGCTCTAGCGCCTCCTCTACAATCGAGCGAGAGGTGGCGAAGTTCAGCCGCGTGAAGCCCTCGCCGCCCGGACCGTACGCCGGACCCTTGTTCAAGCCGACTTTGCAGTCCTCCAACAAGAAGTCATACAAATCCTTGCCAATGTCCAATGCGCTGAAGTCCATAAAACTGAGGTATGTCCCCTCGGGCATCAGGTGCCTGACCTGTGGCAAGTATTCGTTTAGGAAGTTGTGGACGAAGTGGCGGTTGTCGTCCAGATAGTTCATCGTACTTTCAAACCATTCCTGCGAACGCTCGTACGCCGCAATCGTCGCGGTTTGCGCCATCACGTTGGGCGGCGCGACCAAGTAGCCCGCGACCTCTTTCATGCGCTTTAAGAGCTGCTGATTTTGTGAAATCAAAAAGCCGATTTTGAGTCCGGCGATGTTGAAGGTCTTCGTGGGACCGTAGAGCGTCACCGTGCGCTCTGCGACCTCTTCGCTCAGCGAGGCGAAGGGAATGTGCTCGTGCTCCTCGTAGGCGAGGTCGCTGTGGAGTTCGTCCGAGACGACCCACAAACGGTGGCGCAGGGCGAAGTCAGCCAGGCGCTCCAACTCCTCACGGCGAAAGACGCGCCCGGTGGGGTTGTGCGGGTTGCAGAGCATCATGAGGCGCGTGGCGGGCGTAATCTGCTCCTCCATCTTGTCGAAGTCGACCGTCCAGTCATCGCCTGTGAAGATGAGCTGACTGTAGACGGGTGTTCGCCCCATGTCCTTAATCGCCAACATGAAAGGCGGATAGATGGGCGTATGAATCATGACCTCTTCGCCCGCGCTCGCGCACCCTAATGCGCCTAAGTAGAGCCCCGGCACGATGCCATTAATGAGGTGAATGTCGTCCGGTTCGACGCTCCAGCCATAGCGCTCCGCTAGTCTCGTCTGCACCGCCTCTTTAAGCCCCGGCAGACCCTCCGGTTTCGGATAGCCGAAGTTGTCACCCTGCGCATACTCTAAGAGCGACTCGCGAATCGGCTCCGCGATGGGGAAGTCCATGTCCGCCACCCACAGGGGGAGCACGTCGCTCCCGTAGCGCTGCCACTTCATGCAGTTCTTCTTTTGTAAGGTCTCTTTGTCGAGCTGGTCAAAAGGATGTGCCATCCCCTAACATAACAGTTCGGTAAACTGTCCACCATGAAGCTAGAGATACAGATTCCCGACTGGGCGACGCACGTCGTTTCCGACCTGACCGATATGGACAGGAACCCGCATGAGGTGAATAAGGAGAAGGTCGCGAGCTTCTCCTTGAACCTCCCCGACGACGTGTACTTCGAATATGCTTTTTTGGACGCTGAGGGCGACATGAAGGCTGACCCCGAGAACGAAGTACGCGGGCATAATATCTGGTATCCCGAGGTGAGCGCGGTCTACGGTCCTGAGTACGAAGCCGAGCCGTACGCAGACGTTGAGGAGGACGAGGTGGAGGTGGGCGAGACGAAACGGGAACGAATCGACTCCGACCTCTTAGGTCAAACCCGCCGCCTGAGCCTCTACACGCCTAGCGGGTACGAAGATAAACCGCTTCCCGTCGTCTACGTCCAGGACGGCACCGCCTTTTACCGCTTTGCCAAGCTCCATCTGACTTTGGAGAAGCTGATCAAAGACGACCTCATCCGCCCCGCGCACCTCGTCTTTATCGAGCCGAAGGACCGCGCGAAAGAGTATGGCTACAACGAAACCTACCGCCGCTTCGTGTTTGAAGAGGTCATCCCTTTAGCCGAAGATAAGCTCGAGGTAACAGGTGAGCGCGTCGCGATGGGCGCGAGTTTGGGCGGTCTGGCGAGCACGCTTTTAGCGTGGGACAAGCCGGACGTGTTCGGCACCGTCGTCGCCTTTTCAGGAGCCTACTTGGGCACGCCTGAGTCGAGAGATTTCTTCTGGGACGAAAACTCGTGGGTTTTAGACGCGCTCAAAAGCGAGGAGGTCAAGCCGATTCGCTTCTATAACGACGTGGGGACGTTAGAATGGCTCACCGACGTCAACAAAGAGGTCGCTGAGGCGATGGACGAAAAGGGCTACGAGCACACGTTCGAGACGCGGCACGCGGGGCATAACTGGGTGAATTGGAAGAATGGGTTTCGGGGGGCGCTGGAGTTTGCGATAGGGCCTTGAGCTAAGGGCTTTGTGGAGGGCTCGAAGCTTGTTTCTCAGGTAGAAGTTGGAGCGGAAAACAGCTATTCGCACCTATCTTCTCAGCCGGAGATGAACAAGTGCAGTGTAGTGTTTACGGATAAGCGAGTACTACACTGTCAATTAAGTTTTACAACATCGTTGTCACCCCGTTCACGCAGTCGGGCGTTAAGCCTTGCGAAGTCGAGGGGTCTCGTTTCGCACTCTCCGACAGTGGAGAAGGCAAGGTCAGAGATTCTTTCACTCCGTTATCGCTACGTTCAGAATGACACGATTCATTTTTACTTGACACTGTAGTACGACCTGTATAAAGCGAAAGACCCCGCACTTGGCGGGGTCTTTCGCTTTGAAGTTCAGACTTTAGAGAACTTGCATCACGTAGTGATCAGTCGCGGCTTCTAAACCTTTCGGGTTAGCGACGTACACGCCGCGCGTGCCGGTGAGCGCACCGTCGTTGCGAAGCTCACCTAAGATGCGGGTGATAGTCACGCGAGAGGAACCCGTCAGCGACGCCAAATCTTCGTGCGTCAGCGCGAGCGGGAGTTTGACGCCCTCTTGACCGTCCGCGCCCTGACCGAAACGCTCGGCTAAGCGCAAGAAGGCGCGGGTGACGCGAGCACCGACGGGCAGCTCGGCGTCGTCGATCGCTTCGCGGCTGCTGCGCAGTTGCCGCGCTAGGCTGCGCATGATGTAGTCGCGCAACCGGCGGTCGCCCATCGCTTGCTGTGGGTCGACGGGGGTGAGGTCGGCGTCGTGCACAGCGACGACGGTCTCGGCGTGCTGACCACCGTCCAAAGCGGCGGTACCGATGACGTCACCGGGACCGTAGAGGTCGGCGATGCGCTCTTTGCCAACTGAGGTCGGGACGACAGCTTTCAAAACGCCGCTATTGACGATATAGAGCGAGCTGGCGTCGCGTCCTTCTTCGTACAAAACATCGTCGATCTCGAGGGTACGGGTAGGAAGCGCCAAGGTATTTGGGACGACGTTGGGGGAGAAGCCTAGGTCTGTAGTATGGGTGTCTAGCATAGGTGTAGACCTTTCTTGAATGTAGGGTGTAAGGGTTAGAGCTTTTAAGGAAGGGTATGAAGAAAAATTTGAAGGGGTTAGCTCAGGTGGTTTTTCAGCGCTCTACCTGAGTAGGAGGAATATGCCTCTATCTGTTAATGATTTTACCTTATATATTAAGGCATGTCAAGAGGGGCTAGCGTGTTTTAAGAAGGCGAAAATTGTGTCGTAGACGTGATTTTTACGCTCTCTTGACCCTCACTATAAATCGTCTAAATTAGGACCTTGTGACAGCGCGTTGTAAAAACCTTTAGGAAAGATTTAACATTCCTAAACGTTTATAGAATATGCTTTTTATGTTAATTTTTTGTGTAGATATTTCACATGCAAGCAGGTGCACCGAAGTAACCTAAACTGGAAAGAACCTCTATCTGAACATAAAAGGCATGGTTCAGCAAAGAAGAGGACGACGCAATAAGCTGTCGCCCCTCAAGAAGTAGTTTGGTGAAGTTTTGACCTGTCTTAGAGTTGTGCGACTAAAGCATAGTTTTTGCTCATCCGAATAATCAAGCTTGCGAGTTCTTAGTCGCAAACGCTCATACTGGAATCAAACAAGTACCTCACTCACAGGGCGGCGGGCACTCGGCAGCACACCTGTATTCGGATAGCCCAAGCGAAAGGCGAAGGTGGGACGCCAGGCGGGACCGCCTGTAAGTTCGTCAACGACGTTCGCCATCCGCGCTCTCTGCCCTAGCTGACGCTGACGGTCTACGACCTCGAGCATCTGATTCACAGGTTGCGCTGCGAGCCCGTTCGCGCTCATCCATAAGTGGAGCCGCTGCCACACGCGCCCTGCATTCAAGGTTTGTGGCTTGTTGTAGAGGTCACGAACGGCGAGTAGGCCGAGCACGGGCGTAGCGGGTAAGGTTGTTTTGGTGCCACTGAGCCACCCGTCATCAAGCATCTTGTCCGAGGTGGGCGGCAACATCTTTACGGCGGCGCGAAGCAGCGGCGAGACGCCCGAGGTGTCGATATACGGTCCGTCCTTGCCCTGCTGGACCTCTTGCCAGTTCTTATCGAACCAGGCGTGGGAGTCTCGAGACATGATCTTATCGGCAATAATCGTTTCTGTTGCTTTAATCGTCTCCTCAGCAAAGGTATTAAATGCAGTCCCCGCTTGGAAGAGAAAGAGTCTGGTGTCCGCTCCGGTAAGCGCCCTCATCTCCTCCAACTTCTCCGCTTCGACCTCTTGTGGCGCGTAGCTCGAGCGGTCCGTGTGTCGCTCCGGGACGGCGGCGTAAAGAGGGGAGGTTTCCTTCTCGGCGGGCGAGAGGTTGAGCGTCGCAACCTTGATGAACTCTGCCTCAGAGGGTCCGCTAAGGGTGCCGGGCTCGAGCCTCAAATCCACCTCATACCCCTCCGCTCTCGCCGTGAGCATCATATTTTCTAGCGCACAGCCGAGCCCAAGGTGCATCTCGCGTAAAAAGGGGTCCATCGCGCCTAGATGTCTCGAGGTGTTTGCGAAAAGCTCGACGCTGCCCTCCCGAACGCGGAAGAGCCAGGGCTGCGTGTTGTGCGGGTTCGCCGCTAAGATGGCGGATTGGACGAGGCGCAGGGGTCCCAGCTCCGGTTGGGTGCGCCACTCGCGCCAGGGTTCATACGCTTCACCTTGACCTGACGCGAAGACGCCCTGGTCCACGGCGCGGTAGGTGCCGCCTGCAGCAAGGACGAGCATACCTGCGCCTGTGCGTCTCAAGAAGGTTCGGCGTGTGAGAGGTGAACGTGTGGCTGAAGGTTGGTCCATGTGTGTCTCCTTTAGCCTAGTGTGAAGTCTACTGTTACGGAAGAGTCAAGGCTTCATAGCAGGTGCCGAAGCTACCGATATTCGTTACGTCCAAGCGAGGCTCGAGCGCGTCTGCCAATACGCTTCGGGCGGCTCGGCGAGTTGCGCGAGTGCGCGCGCTGCTTCTTCGTCTAAAGAAACACGGGTCGCGTTTAGGTTCTCGAGCAGGTGCTCTTCTCGCGCCGCCCCGCTCAGGACGATACCCACCCAGGGTTGCTGCAAAATTGCTGCCAGCGCCAAGCTCTCGACCGTCGTCTCCAACCTCTCAGCTTGTTCTTTAAGAACCTTCAGCTTATCGGCAAACCCAGGCGCGTCGTTGCGGCGGGTGAGCCGCCCGTTCGCTAAGCCTTCTTTGATGATGACGCCCAACCCTTCGCCATGGGCAATCTCGAGTAGGTCACCTGCGGAGGGCTCGAGCACGTTCCACGTCGCCTGCACGGTGCTGAAGAGCTTTTCGCCGTCAACTTCGACCTCTGACGCTTTTTCCAACGTTTGCGCTTGTGACGGACCGCTAAGCGACAAACCGACATGAACGCCCGACGCCTTAATCTTTGCAAGTCCTTCTAAAACATCTGTGTTGTTCAAAACGCCGGTCTCGAGCTTGGCCGAATGAATCTGATAGAGGTTGAGGTGCTTCCCCAACAGGGCTCGGCTCTCCTGCCACTGCTCATCCAGCTTGGTCCGCGAATGCTCCTTGACCTCATGCTCGTCCGCGTCCACCTGCCAAGCTGCCGTGTAGGTGTAGCCCCATTTAGAGCCTACAACGCAACCGTCAAAACGTCTCGACTCGAGCCAGCTTCCCAAAAACGCCTCAGCGCGGCCGTAAGAACGCGCCGCGTCGAAGTAGCGGACGCCGTTCTTGTAAGCGGTATCCAGCACCCTGTGCGCGTGCTCTCTCACCGCGTCCACGTCGTAGTCGCGCTCCAGGTCTTCTGCATGTCCCAAGTTGATGTAGCCCGGTCTGCCTAGCGCCGCGAGCCCTAAACCGAGCGGGGAGACCCTGAGGTCCGTTTTGCCGAGAGGACGGAGGTTCATGAGGCTAGGGTAGCACTTCAGCGTATCAGCTCGTCAGGAAAACCTGAAATGCTGAAGCGCTGACGAGCTTCTTCAAATTCAGGTAAACATTACACTATCCTGTAGCTGATACAGTAACAAACGTGTTAGACCTATGGCTCATACGACACGGCGAAACCGACTGGAATAGAGAGCGCCGCATCCAGGGGCAAACGGACGTGCCTCTCAACGCTTTAGGTGTGCAGCAGGCGAAAAGGTTGGCTGAACGCTTGACCTCTCAGCGCTTTGATAGGGTTTATGCTTCGGACTCGAAGAGAGCGCATCATACAGCGAAAATCGTCGTCGGTAAACGCGATATCTGTCTGGACAAGCGGCTGCGTGAGATAAGCTTTGGTACGTTGGAGGGCAAAACGCACGCAAAATTTACCGAGGATGAGCGCTACGCTTATGAGGCGCACCGCGCTGACCCTTACAACGTTGCTCTACCACAGGGCGAATCTTGGACGGATTTGCAGACGAGGGTGAGGGCGTGGTTAGGGTCGTTGCCTCCCGAAGGGCGCATCGTTGCGTTTTCGCATGGCGGCACGATTCGCGCCTCTATACTTTCCATTATAAAGCCGCCTCACTCGCTGGACTGGCACTTTCTGTTCGGAAATACGAGCGTGACCAAGTTGCGCTTAGAGGAGGAACTGACGCTCATCGAAACGGTAGGGGACGTGTCACACTTAGAAGCGGAACTAGAGGAGCATCATGCCTAACAACGTCTTGGAACTCTGGCTCGTGCGCCACGGCGAAACGCTGTGGAACCGCGAGGGGCGCGCGTTGGGTCAGAGCGACCCGCCCTTAAATGAACTCGGCATTCAGCAGGCGGAATGCTTGGCTAAGCGCATCGGGCACCTGCGTTTCGACGCGGTCTATGCCTCGGACCTCTCTCGCACGCGCTACACCTCTCGGCTGGTCTTGCCAGCGGCGGATGTGCAGTTGGAGCCTCGGCTGCGCGAGATCGACTTCGGCGCGTGGGAGGGCAAGTATTGGCGCGAGATGGAGGGCGCGGACAAGCGCGCCTTAGATGCCTGGTTCAAAGACCCCTACCGCAACCGCGCCCCCGAGGGCGAGTCGTACGAAGACCTCTTGGGGCGCGTGCGCGAGTGGCTGGGCGAACTCCCTAAGTCGGGGCGCGCGGTCGCTTTTACGCACGGCGGCACGATTCGCAGCGCGCTCTACCATGTGACGGGCTTGCCGCACGCTCAGACCTGGCGCTTCCAGGTGGACCTGGGTAGCGTGACTCGGCTCGTCATCGGCGACATGGGCATCATCGTCAGCAAGGTGAACGACACGTCGCACCTGGGCGATTTGCAGACGGTACCTGATTGAAGGTTTTCGTCACGGGCGGGGCGCGTTCGGGCAAGTCGCGCTACGCGGAGGTTTTGGCAGCGCACTATGAAGCGCACTTCGGGGGTGAAGTCGCGTATATCGCCACCTTGGACGCTTCCGACGACGAGATGACGCGCCGCGTCGCGCAGCATAGGGCGCGGCGACCTGCGGGCTGGCGCACGCTCGAGACTCGCTTGGAGGTGGCTGAGGCAATCTCTCAAGTGGAAGCAGACATCGTCCTCCTCGACTGTCTATCGGGGTTTGTGTCGAACCTCTTGTTGGAGCACGAGGATAGGGGCGAGGTCGCGGCGGCGCAAGCGATTTCGGACGCGGTCGAAGAGGTCGTAGAAGCGGTTCGAACCTCCCAAAAGACCGTTATCATCGTCAGTAACGAGGTCGGCAGCGGTGTCGTCCCGGCGTATCCGTTAGGGCGCTGGTTCAGGGACGCGCTCGGGGCGGCGAACGCGAGGGTCGCTCGAGCCGCCGACGCGGTCGTCCTCATGAGCGTCGGCATCCCGCAGGTGCTCAAAGGAACGCCGCCGGAGGTCACAGTTGACGCTTAGAGAGGCCGTGGAAAACATCGGCGGCGCAGACCGAGGGGTCGCGGAGCGAGCGAGGGCGCGGCATGACCAGCTCACCAAGCCGCCGGGGAGTTTGGGTCAGCTTGAGCCCCTAGGTATTCGTCTCGCCTCGATTTACGGCACGCCCAAACCTCGCGTGAAGGGCAAAGGCGTCGCCGTTTTCGCCGCCGACCACGGCGTCACGGCGGCGGGCGTGTCGGCGTTTCCGCAAGAGGTCACGGCGCAGATGGTCGTGAACTTCTTGCGAGGCGGCGCGGCGGTGAACGCGCTCGCGGAGGTCGCAGACGCCTCGTTCCTCATCGTGGATGTCGGCGTCGCGACGGACGTGGAGCCTCACCCCGCACTCCTGAACCGCAAAGTCGCGCCGGGCACGAAGAACATGGCGGACGAGCCCGCGATGACATCGGGGGAGGTCGAACGGGCGTGCGAGGTCGGCACCGAAGTCGCCGACACGCTCATCCAGGGGGGCGCGACGCTCCTCGCGGGAGGCGAAATGGGCATCGGCAACACGACAGCGGCAGCAGCGCTGACCGCTGTTTTCACATCGAGCGAGGTCCGAGAGGTGACGGGACGCGGGACGGGCATAGACGACGAGCGCCTAACCCATAAGATCGGCGTGATTCAACGTGTGCTCGCTAAGCATCAGCCCGACGCCTCGAGACCTTTAGAGGTCTTAGCAAAGGTCGGCGGCTTAGAAATCGCCGCGCTCACGGGCTTTTATCTCGGTGCGGCCGCGCGGCGTGTTCCTGTAGTTTTGGACGGCTTTATCGCGACCTCCGCCGCGCTCGTTGCGACCGCGCTAAATCCGAACGTCAAAGACTACCTCTTCGCGTCGCACCTGTCGCAAGAGCCCGGACACAAAAGGCAGCTGAAACACCTCGGTTTAGCGCCGCTCTTCGCGTTCGACATGCGTTTGGGGGAGGGCTCGGGCGCGGTTTTAGCGTTTGGAATACTGGAGAGCGCCGCCGCCGTTCTCGCGGATATGGCGACCTTTGCGGAGGCGGGCGTGGCGGATTCTTAGTTGGAAAGGTTACTCGAGGAACGTCGCAATTTCTGCGAGCGGTTTCTTCTCGATCTCAGGCACCTCCGCGCCCTCGGCCGGGTAGCCCACGACGAGCAAGAGGTACGCTTGCTCGCGCTTGGGGCGTTCTAAAATTTCGCTTAGAAACCTCATCGGGCTCGGCGTATGTGTCAAGCAGGCGAGCCCCGCGTGGTGGAGCGCCGTGACAAGAACGCCGCAGGCGATGCCTACGGATTCTGACACGTAATAGTGCTTGACCTTGTTGCCGTTTTCTAGCCCGTAGCGCTGCGCGAAGACGGCGATGAGAACGGGCGCGCGCTCCAGAAAAGGTTTGTTCGCGTCCGTCCCGAGCGGCGCGAGCGCGTCCAACCACTCGTCGGGAGCGCGGCGCGCGTAGAACTCGCGCTCTTCGGCTTCTGCCGCCGCGCGAATTCGCCGCTTAACCGCCCCGTTACTCACCGCGACGAAGTGCCACGGTTGTAAATTTGCGCCGTTGGGCGCAGTGCCCGCAGCTAAAAGGCAATGCTCGATGACCTCTTTAGGTACGGGTCTGTCCGAAAAGTCGCGCACGGAGCGCCGCGCCTTGACCTCTTCGTAAAAGCGCGCGGCGCGGCGCTTCATCTCGCTCGGTGAATGCTCGAGATGCACCAGTGGTACGAACGATTTCGCCATGAGATCAGTTTAGCGGTTTTAAGCTGCTTTAGAACCTTTCGAAAGAAGGCTTCAAATAGCCAGCCTCACATGACCGCTACTGAGCATTAAGAACGCTACTGAGGCACTCAGCTTTTCGAATAGCCCGGTAGAGTTTAAGAAGGGAGAACCCGAAAATACCTGCTAGGTAGAGGAGGGTAAGCGCGAGCATGGCGAAAGGAGGTAAATTCAGCGTCCACTGCAAAGACGCTATGATGACCACGCCTATAGCAATGTAGGCGGTAAGGTACAAGCCCACACTCCTATCCATCGTTTGGTCGATCTCTGCCTGGAGCATTTGAACCGAATCAGCGAGCGTTTGGTTGACGTAGGAAGAGTGTGTCTCGAACTCGGCTATTTTCATGGTACTTCATTGTAGGCCTAGCGCGCAGGGTTGCGATGTGATATTTAGCCGTCTCCGTTCATACAAACTTCACTTTTATGAGAAAACTGAGGTGTGCCGAATGAGAGCCGTGCCGTACCTACCCTCTCGTCTCCCTCACCATGACGAACGCCTCCGCCGCGTGAAAGCCCACCGTCGAGCCGCGCAGCATGGCTAGGGCGCGTAAAGATTCCAATGACCTCTCGTTGGGAAAGGGGCGGACTTGGCTGCCGTACATCTTCATGGCGTCCAGTTTTTTCTCGAGCGTTTCAGAAATGTCGTAAAACGAGTTCGGGATGAAGCCGGGCGTGAGCAGCGGCGCGTTCCAATTCGTTTCAGAAAGGGTTTCGTAAGCGTAGATGCGCTCAGGGGCGTAGTTGCCATTCGGACGCGACGCGACCATCCCCGCATGAAAAAAGCGCTGGTGGTCGTCGTGGATGTCGCCTAAAAAGGGCAGGTAAAGCGCGTTCGGCTTGACCTCTTGCACGATTTTGGAAAGCGCAATGTTGACCTCCGCTTGCGGCACGGTATCGAGGTACGCTGCCGGGAAGTCGTCCAAGAAAATCGTATCCGCGACGCCTAAAAAGTCGTGCACCTCTTTCGCTTCGCGGCGCACCGTCGCCACCTGTTCATCGCTGTAAAGCTGCTTTGCACCTCTCGTCGGAATGAGGACGACGACGTCCCAGCCCTCTTGCGCCAGCTTTGCCATCGTGCCGCCGCAGCCCAAGACCTCATCATCCGGATGCGGCGCTAAAATCAGAGCGGTATCACTCACAGGGTTATTCACTGCGTACCTCTTGTAACTTTTGAAGTTGGGTATAAAGTTTAAGCACGTCAATCCCTAGCGTCGCGTGCATCTTGAGTATTTCCTGCGGATGCTTGGGCGCGTCCTCGTCCGCCTGCATCTCGGTCACTAAAATATGCTCGCCGTCCCCGCACTGAATCAGCGCGCCCTCGTCCGTGAAAGCTTGCACCTGTCCAGGCTTACCCCAGTAGGGTACTTCGCCGACAAATTCGGCGTTCCAAATCGTCAACCGCATGTCGCCGTCAAACGTGAACGCGCCCGGATACGGGCGAGTCACGGCGCGGATGAGCGTCCAGACCTCTTCGGCGCTCTTGTTCCAGTCGATAAGTCCGTCGTTTTTAGTACGCTTAGCGCAGTAGGTCGCTTGGCTATGGTCCTGTTTGATGCGCGGCGGGTCGCCCGCTTCGATGTGGCACAAGGCGTCGTGGAGCATCTTCTCCAAGAGCCCCAACTGCTTGTAGTAGAGCGTGTAAGCGGTTTCGTCTTCGTCAATCGGAAACGACTCCTGCACCAAGATATCGCCCGTGTCCATTCCCTGGTCGAGCCAGAAGAGCGTCGCGCCCGCTGTGCGCTTGCGCTGCAAAATCGTCCAGGGAATCACCGCGCGTCCTCTATTCTCGGGAATCACCGCGGGGTGATAGCCGATTAAATCCTCTTTAGCAGCGGCGAAGAGCTCCTCTTTAAGAATCTGTGACCAGCCGATGACGAGGATGTAGTCCGGGGCGACCTCGTGAAGTTGCTCTAAAATGTCGGGCTTATTGACGTTCGCCGCCTCGATGACTTTAACACCGTGCTTTTCTGCTAGCGGACGCAAGTCCACAAAGTCAGAATGGCGAAAGGCTTTTTCTAAAGGCAGCGTGACCAGCGCAGCGGGCGGGGTGCCGCGCTCGGCTAAGCATTTCAGGGCAGTTTCAGTGCTCTCAACCGCTCCGATGAGGACGGTTTTTAAGGCAGTTTGCATATTGGCTTGCATGGGCGTGAGCCTCCTCCAAGGCGTGGGGGTTAGGCGTCTCGCCGAAGAGAACGACCCCCACCGTTCGCAGTAAAATCTTGAAATCCAAAATAAGTGACCAGTTCTCGACGTACCATACGTCTAACGCGATGCGCTCTTCCCAGGGCAGGTTGATGTTGCCATTCACCTGCGCCCAGCCCGTCATGCCCGGTTTCATTTCCATGCGGCGGCGCTCGAAGTCGCTGTACTCTTTTACTTGCGCGAGCAGCGTCGGGCGCGGACCCACCAGACTGAGGTCGCCCTTTAAGACGTTGATGATCTGCGGCAACTCGTCGATTTTGAAGCGGCGGATGAAGCGGCCCGTGCGCGTGACCAGAGGGTGCGTCCCTGTCACCGTGCCCATCGTCTCGGCGGCTTCGGTGTTGACCCTCATGCTGCGGAACTTTAAGATGTCGAACTCTTTTTCACCTTGTCCCGCCCGCTTTTGCGTGAAGAAGATAGGGAAGCCGTCCTCCAACACGATACAAATCACCGTCGCGATGAGAAGCGGGGAGAGAACGAGCAGCACCGAGGCGGCTCCGACGATGTCGATGAGGCGTTTGATGATCATAGATAAAGACATATCAACCTGCCTACCTTAGCACTCCCCATATGGCTCTCGCTGTGATGAAATCTTCACGGCTATAAGCGTTGTTGCGAAAGTTTCCAGAGGTGCTTACGACGATATATTTGGTTGGGAAAGGAAGCAAGCCGTTAAACGCTCTTAACCTTTCCTGATGCTACGATGGCGGCATTCCTCAGCTCTTTACTATTAACAGATTTATCACTCTTGTTCTCAATTGCTTCGGCGAGAAGTTGGTCTATTTCCTCAGCTCTTTCTCCAAAAAGATTGTCTACAAACTCTTGGCGCTCCTCGTCAGTTTTTAGTGAGCGCCATTTCTCTGACTCTTCTGCTGTTGAGTCGAGCGATATGGAATACTCTTCACCAGAGCTGAGTTTTAGGTCAAGAGTGAGAGTGGCTGCATGAGATGGCTTGTAGAAAACGACACGCATGCGTTTAATATCTTCAGCTAGAATTGGTTCTGCCTTTTCCAATTTCGCGTTATACCTAAGAAATAAGATGGTTTGCTGAAAGCGTACTCCGCCCATCATTTCAATATCGTTCGTGCCTTTCGCATCTTCACGACTAACGTATTGATTACCAGAATGCGACACGGGCGGGAATGGTTTGTAGCTTTCTATAATGCCAAGTCGAACGAATTCATCTCCCCAATAGTTGATGACTTCCGTCAGCAAATCCGATAGGTAGTGGCGCGTTCCATCATCTAGTATTAGCGTCACTTCTTTGTATACATCTTGATACAATCCTTCTTCGTCTTCGTAGAGAGTTGACACGAGTACTTCGGCAATCTGTTCGGCGCTGGTTATCTGTGGGTTGTTCCGATCAACCCTCTTGTGTTTAGCTACGTTTGTAATATCACCGAGAAGACCGTATTCCGGGCACTCCTTAGCAATCTGTTGTCTAGTTTTCTGATTTTGTTTAGGGAGATGCTCTCTCGCGTGGTAGAGGGCGGTGGCTGCACTGATTCCTGCACGAAGGTCTTTGCTCATACCATAGGATTCGTTATTGCGAACCTCGAGATACGCCGTGTAAGAGCCAGCTAAATTTTCGTAGAAGTAAGCTGCTAAGTTATCGAACATGTAGATTAGCCCTCTCTAGTAAAGAGATAAATGACCATAGTAGCTCATTTTACCTCTAAAAGAGCCTGCTCGAGACTTTGCTGCTTTTCCTGAGACCTCTTCACCTCAACCTTGTGTTTTTACTCAGCTTCGACGCCCAGTCTTTATAGAGATAAACCTATAAACTAAGTCCATGACCTCTAACCCGTATGACCCCAAACTTTTAGAAGCGTGGTTCCGGTTCATGGCAGAGGCGACCAAGGCGAGCAGCAGCGCGAATGAGATGTTCCAGCAGACGACGAGGGGCAGTGCCCAGACTAAGGACGGAGGTGCGCCGCCAAATTTCGCCGAGATGATGACGCAGTTTTATTCGCCTGCCAACTTACCTGCGAATCTGTCCGGTCAGCCCGAGGTGTTCAACCAGATGACCGAGGCGTGGTTGGCGTCCTTTGGGATGGTGCCTAAGTCGCGCTACGACGCTTTAGAGGCGAAGTACGAAGAACTCCTGGAGAAGTTCAAGGAGTCCGAGCGCACCGTGCAGGCGCTCCGCACGGGTCAGGCGATGAGCAGCGAGCAGACCAAAGAGGTGCTTAAAACGTGGGAGGACACGGTTCAGAAGACGCTCGAAGCGCAGAGTGCGTGGTGGAGGTCGTGGTCGCGGCTGGGTCAACCGGGTCAAGGAGAAGTCGGTAGGGAAGAAGACGGAGAAGATGAGCGCTAAATTAGATAAAAGGATTTAAGTCTGCTTTTTGAGACCGCTAAAGATGCCTTACAGCACGAAAAGACGAGCGTTTAGGCTCTTTTGGTCCCCCTTACCGCTGAAATTGCATCTCAGCTACTTGCATTGTGTGAAAAAATCGTTATGCTAGAAAGCAGGTGATATTTTTTATTACCGACTCATTGCTAATCGATCGGAATACCCTAAAAACACACCAGTCAACCCAAACAGTAAAACCTAAAAGGAGACTCTTGATGAGCGATTTTAACAGACAAGCACAAGAAGCGATGAAGCAGGGCGAGCAGCTCACGAAAACCTGGATGGACACCCAGAAGCAGATGCTCGACAACTACACGCAGATTATGCAAACGATGATGGGCATGGGCACGAAGAGCAGCGCATCTGAGTTAGAGGGCGACCGCAAAAAAGCGCTCGACATCATGGAAGACTCCGTCGCGAAAGGTTTCGACTTTCAAGCCGAGATGACGCGCATGTACATGCAGAACATGACGAACATGATGCGCCTGCCCGAGCCTATGAACGAGGGCGCAAAGCAGCTCCAAGAGATCGTCATGAACGCGACCGCCTCGCAGAAGAACCTCGCGCACATGTACTTCGAGATGGCGCGCAACTACGGCAGCGGCGCGGGCATGGAGAGCTGGCAGGATCAGGGTCAGCGCATGATGGAGACCTGGCAAGATGCCGCGAAACAGGTGAGTGATGCCCAGAAGGACATGGCGCAACAGGCGACCGAAGCGGGTCAAAAAACGGCCAAAGCCGCGAAGTAACATGGCGACTAGAATTCCTACGAATCCGGTAGTAAACGGTCAAGGCGGTATGTTGGACGCCTGGACCCAGATGCAAGTCGAGATGCAGAAGAACCTGTGGGACGGTTGGATGGACGCGGCGAAGACGATGTCCGCATCCAACCCGTACATGAACCCCTACCTCGAGGCGACTGAAAAGTGGCGCGAGCTGACCGAGCAGAGCTTACAAGCTTGGTCGAGCAGCGTATCAGGTGACGCGGCGAGCGCGAACGGCACCGCCCGGAGCACTGCTGAAGGCGCAATTGCCGGTCAGAACATGATGCTGCAACTTTTGGAGATGACCTCGAAGGCGTGGCAGGACCTCGCGCCGCAGATGGCGTCGGGTAACTGGTCCGACGCCCTCGCGCAGTACACCCAAGAGGTGCAGTCGCAGTGGCTGGACGCCGCCGCGAGCGGTTTTCAGGAATCGCAGAGCGTCATGGAGCTGTGGCAAGCCTACCTAGAGGAGAGCCAGAACGTCATGCAGCTCTGGATAGAGCCCTTCAAAGAGATGCCTTCTATGTCGCTAGAGAACGTGATGAGCGGTAATATGATGGGGCTCAGCAACGTCTTCTGGGACGCCTTTGAGAAAACCGTGGGGCGCTACGCCTCGAGCCCGACCCTAGGCTATACCCGCGAGACCAACCAGAGGCTCTTGCAAAGCTTTGACGCTTGGGTGGATGTGCAGCGCAGCAGCGTGGACTACAGCGCCCAACTCGCGACGATTTCCGGCAAAGCCTTTAGCGCCATCATGGACGAGATGCTTGCGCTTTCGCAAAAGGGCGAGAGCGTCTCTAGCTATCAAGCGCTCATCCAGAAGTGGATCACCGTCGCGGACAAAGTCTTCGTCGAGGAGTTCCGCTCGCCCGAGTACATCCGCACGCAAGGCAAATTGCTGAGCGCGACGATGCTGTACCGCAAGCGCGAAGAGGCGCTGCAAGAGGCGTTTTTAGAGTCGCGCGGCCTGCCCACGCGCACCGAAGTGGACGAAGCGCACCAGAATATCTACGAACTCCGCAAGGAGTTGCGCGCCGTAAAGCGGCAGCTCCGCGAAGTGAACGCTTTTCTTACGCAACCTGCGCTTACGGACGCCCCTGCAGACGCACCTACCGGTGACAACAGTACGCCTCTGCCCGACGACATGCCCGAGCGTGACTTTTTACTCGCGGCAGGCGTCGCCACGTTCGAGGCTGTGCCGACCGCAGAAGAAGAACTCGTCGCGCTCAACGGTATTGGACCTAGCCGCGCGAAGAACATCCTCGAGTATCTGAATAGTGACGCGCCTAGTAACGAGGAAGGAGGCGCAGATGCCCGATCCCGCGCCCTATAGTCCCGCCCCTTTCGATCCCGCCGAGATGACCCGCGAGTTCGCGCAGGTCAACAAGAAGTTCTTGCAGGGCCTAGAGAACTTAGGCAAGTTGAACGAAGAAGACATCAAGGTAGGTGAGACGCCTAAAGAAGAGGTCATGCGCATTGAAAACATGACCTTGTACCGCTACACGCCGATGGTCGAGAACCCGCACCCTGTCCCGCTGCTCATCTCCTACGCGCTGGTGAACCGCCCGTACATGGTGGATTTGCAGCCGGACCGCTCCTTGGTGCGCAACCTCTTGGAGCGCGGCGTGGACGTCTACCTCATCGACTGGGGCTACCCCCGTCGCGGCGACCGCTTCCGCACGCTGGATGACTATATCAACGACTACTTGGACACCTTCGTAGACGCCGTGCGCGAGCGCCACGAGCTAGACGCCATCAACATCATGGGCATTTGCCAAGGGGGAGCCTTTAGCCTCTGCTACGCCGCGCTCCACCCCGACAAGGTCAAAAACCTCATCACGATGGTCACGCCCGTGGACTTTCACGCCAAAGAAGGGCTCCTCAACAAATGGTCCGGCGCGGAAGGTTTCGGTAAAGAGGCGATGGACGTCGACCTGATGGTGGACACGCTGGGCAACGTCGGCGGCAGCTTTATGAATTTCGGCTACCTGATGCTCCGCCCCTTCTCGCTGGGTCTTGGCAAATACGTCGGCATGATTAACCTCATGGACGACGAGGACAAGTTGGAGAACTTCCTCCGCATGGAGAAGTGGATTTTCGACTCGCCCGACCAGGCAGGCGAGGCGTTCCGCCAGTTCATTAAAGACTTCTACCAGGACAACAAGTTCATTAAAGGCGAGGTCGAGCTGGGCGGCAAAAAGGTCAACTTGAAAGACGTGAAGGTGCCCGTTCTCAACGTTTACGCCGAGCAAGACCACCTCGTTCCACCGACCTCATCACAAGTGTTGGGTGAGTACATCGGCACGGACGACTTCGAGGAGCACGCCTTCCCCGTTGGTCACATCGGCATGTACGTGAGCGGTAAAGTGCAGAAAAATCTACCTCCACTTATCACCGAGTGGTTGGAGAAGCGTAGCTAAACTTATTCAATCGCGCAAATAAAAAGACCGAAGTTCTGCTTCGGTCTTTTTGTTTGGTCTGGGGGCGCTACACTGGGCAGACGATGAAGGATATTGCGCTACTGGTTAGCCCTGAAGTGTCCAACGGTACGCTCAACGCGCTCTTTGCAGCGTCGTGGTCCAATCACGAGGAGCGGAACTTCTCGCCTATTCTGCAGCAGAGCTTGGCGTACGTTTGCGCCTACTCAACAGGGCGACTCGTCGGCTTTGTCAATCTCGCTTGGGACAGCGGCGTTCACGCTTTTTTGCTCAATACAACCGTTCACCCCGAGATGCAGCGGCGCGGCGTCGGTACAGCGCTCGTTGCGAAAGCGGTCGAGGTCGCAAAGGCTAGAGGCGTAAGTTGGCTGCACGTCGATTACGAGCCACACTTGGAGGGTTTCTACGCCCGTTGTGGATTTCAAATGACCTCGGCGGGACTGCTGCGTCTATCCGACAAAGATTGACCTCGAGGAACGTCTAAGCGGATTCTTTTTCAGATACAGCCTCTTTATCGGTATTTTCTTTCTCAGCATAATCGGGGTTCGCTCTTACCTCAGACTTACGCGGATACGCCGCCGCGTCAACCTCTAGCTCTGAAAAGCGCGCGTCGCCCCCACGCTCTTTCCACACGCGCGGCTTAGCAGGGATGCCCAAACCTACCACGTGCGGCTCGAAGTCGCGCGTGGCGAGCGCGAACGCGCCCATCATGCTGTCGTCGCTCAAAACCGTACCCGCTAAAACCGTCGCGTGGTAGGCGACGCGCACGCCTTTACCGATAACCGTTTCTTTGAGCGTTACGTCGGGCACGTCTAAAATGCTGTGTGTGTGGCTGTAAACGTTGACGTAGTCAGAGAGGCTCGAGTTATCGAAGAGCTTAACCCCGCCGATATCGTCGATGAACACGTGGCGGTGAATCGTCACGTCGTCGCCCGCTTCGATGTTGTAACCCACCGAGACCTCGACGTTTTGGAATATTTTCAAGTTTTTACCCGCTCGAGCGAAGATGCGCTCAGCCAGCATTTGCCGGATGCGCACGCCGCTTTCGATCGACTGTCCTAGCGGCGTCCCGTCCAAGCTCTTCCAGAGCCACAGAAGCGGTTTGACGCGGGCGAACTTCGCCTGGTCGGTGGCGATGTAGTGCTCCGCCTCGAAGGTGACGTTGCGCGGGTCCAATGCGAGCGCGGCGATAGGGGAGACCGCCTCTAACTCCGCGTAAGGTTTAGCGTACATGACCTGCGCGAGAACGTCACGCACGACGTCGTTGCGGTCCAAACCGGGGTCGTCAAGCTGCTCGGCGAGCCCGCCGATGAAGTGGACGAGGGTCTTGTCGGCGGAGGGAGGTATAGAGCGGGGAATGAGCCAGGGCACACGTTTAGCTTAGCGTCCTAGAGATACGAACGCGCGTAGCTTAGCCGACGCATGAGAACAAAGGAAGGTCAGCCGGTGGACCTATCCGCTAGTCGAGCCTTGAAAGCGCACACCTGTAATACCCATGTCGGGTTCACGCAGCACGCTGACTTGCTTCCCTAGAATCTCGGCGGCGCGTTCGCTGAGGTCGGGTGCGTTTTCTAAGCCGCTCGCGCTGATGATAACTGGACGCGCCTGCAGCGCGACGCTGTGGTTCTTCTCTAAGCGTTTCATGAGTGACTCGAACGACCAGTCGTCCACCCAGGTGTTTTTGAGTGCGATGAGCGCTGGGCGTCCGCGCGTGGCGGTGCGTCCCGGTTCTTGGGCGTTTGCTGAGTCGGGGCGGCGCACCCGCACGCGGCTCGGCAAGGAGGATAGCCCTTCATAGAAGAGGTCGATGGTTTCGTCCAGCAAAAAGTGTGCCTTGAGCAGGTCCTGCGCTTCGGGCGCGAGTTCTTCGATATCATCTTCGTCGGGGTCGCTGAGGTCGAGCCCGCTAAAGAGGGCGCTCAGTTGCGTGGGCAAGTTGTTCGTGCGGTAGAAGGTCTCTTCGACCTCGGCTGGAACGACGCGCAGCGGCGCGAGGGTGAGACCGGCGTCGCTCAGCCTTTGCAGGGCGGCGAGTTCGGACTCGAGCTGCGGGGTCGAGGCTAACGTAACGAGGGTTGGAGATGCCATATTTGGGCATCATAACAATAAATGCGTAGCGGCAAATGCGCGTTCGGGCGTACTCCTTTGGCTTGGATTCTAAGCGTAGGAGGAGACCTCTTTCGCCCTTATAAACGGTTTGAACGCGCTGCCGAGCCGAAGCGTGAGCGCGGCGTCGCCACGTTTCACCTTAGAGAAGTTCCGAATGCTAGACTACACTCTGTGTTGACTCGATCACGCCGCGACGGACGCGCGGACACTACGAATAGAGGGGGCTACGGCAAAGGGTTGCGCCTTATCCTCCTCGTCCTTTTGCTGCTGGCGCTGGCAGGCTTTATCGTCGTGTTGGGGAGCCGTTACCTCCAGGTCGCCGAGGTGCGCGTACCTGCGGTTATCGGCACTGACTTTGAGGCTGCCAGAGCCGCGCTTAGAGAGGTCGGTCTGCAAGCTGCGCCCTACACCGAGAACGTGCCGGGGGCGCGCGTTGACAGCGTCACCTCGCAAAACCCCGCGGCGGGCGTGGTGGTGCGCCGCGGCCGCAGCGTCAGCGTGGGCGTGCACGCGCCACCCGGCGACACGCGTGCGCCGAGCTTAGTCGGTCTCACTCAAAACGACATCGCCGCGCAGCTCTCCGACCGGGGTCTCCAACTCGGTGAGGTCACTTACCAGTACAGCCCCGAGCCCGAGGGACAGATCATCGGTCAGTCGCCCCAGGCGGGCGAACTGCTCGGGGCGGGCAGCGGCGTGAACATCACCGTCAGCCGCGGGCAAGAGGAGCGCGAGGTGGACCTGCCCGACCTGGTCGGTCTCCCCGTGGAGGAGGCGCGGAGGCGCTTGGAGGGTCTCGGCTTTCGCCGCATCGAGGAGGTGCCGACGCGCTTAGGTCGCGCGGGCGTCAACGCGCAGAACCCGCGCCCAGGTCAGCGCGCCCAGGTCAGCGCGCCCGTCACGCTCTACTACTCACTGAGCGGCGGACGAGTGGTGCGCGTGCCCAACGTGAGAGGCTTGCCCATAGAACGCGCCGAGCAAGCGCTCCGCTCCGCCGGGCTGCGCGTCGTGTGGGTCAATGAGGAACCTTATGACCCTGCCCAACCTCCGGGCGTTTTAGAGGTCAATCCGAGCGGTCACACGCTGCGCGGCACGCCCGTCGCCCTGCGCGTCAACGGCTCGGCGGGGGCATTTCGACCTGACGGGTCCAGGCCTAATAATCCCGGTGGGGGCGACGCTAGGGCTAACGAAGGAGACCAGAACGCGGGCGTGAACAACCCCCAACGAGGCGATGGACGCACCATCCCCGTCAACTTCGACCCTGCGATCTACGGTTCCTTTCTGCGCGGCAAGCCCTACGAATTCCGCCTAGACGTGACCGACGCGGAGGGCGAGCGCACCGTCATCAGCCGCTCGATGCCCGCCGACGAAGCCATCAACGACTCGGTCGAGGTGTACGGCGAGGCGGAGCTGCGTATGTTTATCGACGGGCAGATTGTATTGGCGTTTAACCCGTAGGCAGTTTGAACGAGATGTCTGCAAAATAGAAATAACGCCGCCTCAACTGGGGCGGCGTTGGTTTTAGTCAAGAGTATGACGTTAGTAAGAGTTTGGCGTTGTCTGCTCTTGAGAGAGGTCTGGGTTCGTCAACTGCCAGTCGTCGCTTTCGAAACTGCGCGTGAAAAGCTGCTGCACGAGGTTGACGAAGCGAGGGCTGAGCGGCGGTAGATTTGCCGCGTTGTTGAAGTCCGTGTCGTAGTTCCAGTTGCGGCTAGGGGCGGTGTATTGAGGGTTGCCGTACTTCCACCCGCCCTTGACGTGCTTGGGTTCGCCCAAGCTCACGAACGAGCCGAGCAGGTTGAGGTCTCGTCCCGACCAGTTCTCGTGCATCCGGGGGTAGTTTTCGAGTCCGCCGTTATACTTGTTCTTTTCAGCGTCCGATTTGTCTACGCCCGCAAGGAACGCCGCGTTGATCGTCGTGTCCGAGGCTTTGCGGGTTTTAGCGAGGTTACGACCTTCGGCGTCGAAACACTTGTTCTTCCTTCGGCTGGAGCATTCATTGCCTTCGCTATCCGTCAAGTCTTTCCAGTCGTTGGACAAGATGTTGAGCGAGTCGGCTAGGAAAGAGGCGGGTTTCTTCTTCCTGTCGTCCGCGTTATAGTCGCCCTGGACGTACATCGCTTGGTTGGTCGCGACGGTCAAGCCCTCGATCTTTTGGTTCAACACCGCGCCGTTTTTCACGCGCACGCCGTAGTTGTTGCTGCCACTTTTCTCTTTGCTCTCGTTGCCCAGCGCGGAGTCGTCGACGCTGAAGTGGAAGACCAAGCCGCCGTTGCTGTCGTTGCGCAAGCCGCCGTCGATATCGAATTCGGTAGCGCCGGAGTGCTGGTCGATGCATGTGAGTAGCGCGTCCATGTCCACCTCGAGCATACGGATGTCTTTGCCCTCACGGTTGTTGAAGAAGGTGTCCGAAGTCCCGATAGTCTCGTTGGCGCACCCGCCTCGGATCAAGCTCGTCGCCCCCGTCATCTTATTGCCCTTGACGTCTTGAACTTCGGGTAGATGAAGCGTGCTTGTCCCCACCTTGTAAGCTTTCAAGACGACGCGCAAGTCCGCCTTCTCCCAGTAGTCCTCTTTTTGCTCGTTCTCGGGGTCGCGGTCGAGAAACTCGGGCTCGGGAACCTGAACTTGGTTGACGCCCTGCTTGACCTCGTTGCTTTGCCAGACCGCCTCGAGTTCCGACTCGGTATAGCCTGGGGTTTCATTGTCAATCTCACCGTTCGAGCAGGAGATGCTTTCGCCCCACACCGCGAAGTCTTCATCGCACCCCCTGCCGACTTTACTGCCTCCATAAATTCGACCCGCCGAGGTGACGTTGCCGTTGATATTGAGCGGGTTGCCCGTCATGAAGAGGTCCCCGTTGCTGTGGACGCGGCCTTCCAGCGTCATATCAGCACCCGGCGCAATTTCCAGGTCTTGGTCGTAAAAAGCGGCGAACTGGAAGAGCGGGACGACTTGGGAGCGGAAGGTCGTCTGCAGCTTAGCCTCGGGGAGGTCTTCGCCGACGCGGTAAGACTCCGAGTGAACGTCGTAGACGAACTCCTGCGCGTTGAGACCTTGAAAGAGCCCCGCTGTGAGCCGCGTCGTCTGCGGCTCCTGCGGCGTGCCTGGGGTCGCGCCGGGTTCGGTGACGTAGGTGACGACGCTGCGTGTGGCGGTGATGTTATCGTGGAAGGCGCACGCGAAATGCCCTTCGCCTTCGTTTTCGACAACCGCGCCGTCCTCCGAAAAGGCTTGACACGCCCGAATTTCTTCGTTGCGGTCGTTCCTCGGGGATAAACCCCCGGGCTGCTCGAAGCCCACAAAGGTGTTGCGCAGTTCCTGCCCGCGGATGTTGAGCCCCGCCTCGGCTGCGTAGAAGCCCGAGGTGCTGTTTTGCGAGGAGGCGGCGGTGGTCATCTCGATCTGCGTGAGCATGAAGTACGCGGTGACCATGACCGCCAAGACCGCCAAGAGGAGCATCACGGTGATGAGCGCGAAGCCGCCCTGGTGACGCTTGCGTGAGGGATGTCTGTTCATACCTGTTCCTTTCGTTGCTGAAAAAGACTACTGGGAGAGGACGTTGCGGGGGAAGAAGCTCGAGGTGAGTTCTCTCGTATAGGTTTCGCCGCGAACATCGGTCTGACCGATAAGCTGGACTTGGACGGCGCTCAGGTTGTTCCAGTTGTTCGGCGAGGTGAGCGTCGGCAGACTGGCTCCACCTTGGTAGACAGCCTGCACGTTCATCGTTGAAACCTTGTTGATTACGCCCTGGTCTCCTCTGTTATTGACAAAGTTCGCGCCGCCGTCTGTGGACCTCAAAACGCGCAACCAAAGGATGTCGTTGTCGAGCCAGTAGCGCCGCAGGTAAACGACATCAATCAAGACGCCACCATCCTCCTCGCGCACTTCGTTCCGGATCGTGATGACATTGTTCGCAATCGTGAGGGGCATTCGAGCGCCCGAAGGAACGAGGATGCCCTGCCCGGCGACGCGCAAGTCGTCGCCTAAGATGTCCGCGCCGATGCGCAAATTCTGTTTGAGTTCGGTGTTGACCTGGTCGACCGTCATGAGGTTGCGGTTCGCCATGACGATGGTAAAGGTGAGTCCTAAGATGACGACGCCGATCGTTATAGTGATCAGCAGTTCGACGATGGTCACTCCTGCGCGGTGTGCTCGAGCTGTCATTATCTCTTACCCTTTTTGTTGCCTTTGTCCTTGCCCTTACCCTTGCCTTTATCCTTACCCTTGTCTTTGCCTTTATCCTTGTCCTTACCCTTTGCGTTACTGTCCTCACCACTAGTTCCACTGGTGCTACCGCTTTGGTTATTTTGCCCGGCTTGACTACCCTGTTGATTCGTTTGTTGATTACCTTGTTGGTTGCCCTGTCCGGCTTGCTGGTTGTTCTGCACGTTCGTAAAGACCGTCGTCACGTTGTACTGCTCTTCCCCGTTGAAGCGCACGGTGACGCGTACGTGCTGCTGCTGAGTGCCGCTGCAAAGACCGAGACCTAAATCTTCGTCGCACCGGTCGATCGCGATGTCGTAGGTACGACCGTCGTCTGTGGTGTCGTCCGCTTCGCCCGTCGCGACCAGAATGCCGCTCGCCTCGACCTGCGCCTCGAAAGCGTTCCACTGACCGAAGTTGCGCTGGCGCAAGCCGTCCATCACCTGCTCGGCGGCGCTGACCGCTTCGGCGCGAATTTCGGTGCTCCTGTTGACGCTGGCGTAGTTGATGAAAACGGGCAAAATGCTCGTGAGCGCAACGCCCAAGATCACGAGCGCGACGAGCATCTCGATGATGCTAAAGCCCGCGTGACCCGTAGGTCTTTTGTTAATGCGGTTGTTCCTGCGCCTAGTCATTGTTGATTTCCACCGTTCCCCCGAGGAATACTCGGATGTTGACGGTCTTACCATCCTTGTCTCTCAAGCCGAAGTTCTGTCCGAGTTCAGCGAGCCCGCGCGCGTCGAAGCAGACATCCCAATTTGTGGCAGTGAGGGTGACCTTCTCGCGTAGAGTGCGGGTGAGCTTGTCGTTGGTCGTCCAGTTGAGTGAGTTGCAGCGCGGGGCGAACTGGACGATGAGCCTGTCGCCTGCGGCGCTCGGCACGACGCGGTGCGCCGAGGTCGTTACCATCGCCCGCGCCCTCGCCTGCTTGAAGGTGCCGGCGACCTCGTTGGCGGCGGCTTGCAAGTCGCCGGAGAGCGGTCTGAGGTTGACCGCCGCGATGCCCATCACGATCCCCGCCACACCTAATACGACGAGGAGTTCGATGAGCGTAAAGCCTCTATTCTTGTGCACGTTTCTCCTTTCGCCCGCTCAGGTGAGAGGGCGGGTCAATGTAGGAAAAGTGTAGAGCGTTGAGGCTCTGTCTCGTCACCCCCAAGCGGGTGAGGGACGCATTTTTTAAGGTTTTATGAAGGGTGTTTGTGAAAAAGTCGGCAGAGCCGCGCGACGCTGTGAAGAATTTAGGGCGCGTTACGCGCGTAGGCGCGCACGCGCAGTGGGGGCAGCTCGAGCCTCTTACCTCTCTGCTCACGCCCCATCCGCAAGGTGATTTCGACCGCGCCGTCCGGACGAATCTCGAAGAGTCGGCTTTCAGCGTCCGCTACCGGCTGCACGTAGTCCGCCAAAATCTGCGCCGTACTTCCGCCTAAATCGGCGAGTGCTGCGTCCGCGTCCGGTGGACTCGCAAGGCGGTTGCCTCGGCGGTTCACCTTGTCGTAGATGTGTTGGCGGTACTCCATCAAGAGCCACACGTCGTCGTTGGCGGGGTCCGGGTTAGGGGCGTACTTGGGGTTGACCTCTTCTATAAAAACGCCGCGCCGAACCGGAAAGTAAGCGTAAAACATAAAGCACATGTCTTTGTTTGCCTGCGTGCTGTTGTTGCAGGTGGTGATACCGGGGTGACTCGAGCCCTCCGGCGGCACGATCATCGCGAGGACGGGGTCGGTTCCCACGGTCCAGCGCTGGGTGCCGCGTACCGTGTTGCGCGTCCGCACCGTGTTGGTCATGGTGAAGCTCGTCCCTGGTGGATAGACGTGCGAGGCACTTTTGATCCTCGAGACGATGAGCTGCTGCGCGATCTGCCCTTCGCTCAGGAGTTCGTTGCGGGCACCTATATCCGACGAGGCGCGGAGCGAGCCGCCGAAGAGTTGCGTAAAGGCGAGCATGAGCACGCCTAAAATAGCGACCGCGATGAGAAGCTCTAGGAGCGTTAGTCCGGTTTGGCGCGTGTGTTGTCGGTTCATGGTCGAGGAATGTCCACGGTGAGGGAGACGGTTTCGGCGTCGCCGTCGTTGTCCGCCGTGACGGTAACGGTGACGCGCTTCATAGGAGGTGGGTCGGGCAGAGGTCCGCCGCCGCACGTCTGCCCGCGTTTGACGCTCAGCTCTGCGCCTGCGTCCGCATTCCTACCTAGTTCCCACACGCGGACCTCTACCTCTAAACCCTCGGGCGCAGCAGGAAAATCCGCCAGGCACGTCCGGGCGTAGCGCGCCTTGCTCCGCCTATACGCCGCCTCGTTGCGCGTTTCTTGCGGGGTCGGGTTGAGCGGGTCGCGAACGGCAGGATACGCGCGCCACTGACCCTGAATATCCTCTATGGTCTCTTGCGCTCGGGTCGTTCCGCTGAGCGTCCGGGTGCTGCGCCCGGTCATCTGAAAGAGGTCGGTCAGCGGCGCGACGACGACCGTGATGAGCAAGCCGAGCAGCGCCGTGGCGATGAGCAGTTCGACGATGGTGAGACCGCGTTTAGAAGTCACTGATGATCACCTTGCCCGTCACGCCGATCACCTTGACGTAGCGCACGCGCTCCGTTCGCGCCGAGGCGATGGTGAAGCGTCTACTCAGCGCATTGACCTCGCCGAAAGGGGCGCTGTAGGTCACGCTGCCGCTGCCGTGCTCTACGCTTACCTGAGCGTCATGGGGAAGTCTCCGCTCGTGTGTGACATCATTTAGGGTGAGCGTATAGCGTCCTAGTTCCTCGCCTAGCGCGATGCTGGCGCTCCTGTTGTGACGTTGCGCTGTGCTCCTCGCCCGCTGCACGTCGGCGGCAAACTGCACCGTCGCCTCCTCGAGCTGCGCCCTTCCCCGCGCCTCCATCAAGGTGCTGAAGCCCAACGAGGCGAGCACGCCTAGGATGACCAAAACGAAGAGCAGCTCGAGCAGCGTAAAACCCTGTGCATGTCGCATCACCGAGACCTCACGTCCCAAAGACCTTGCTCGCGGCTGAACCGCTCGACCTTGCTGCTCCACTTGGTCAGAGCCGGAAAGAAGGGCGGCGCGAAACCGTCTGCGAAACGCGGGTCGTAGATGTGGTGAACCTCGTAACCGCCCGCGTTCGCCCCGCGGGTGCGGGTGCGCTGCGGCTGGTCCTCGGCGAGGCTGCCTAGGAGGACGAAGCGGGCTCTTTGACCCGCCGAACCGAGCCCTAACCCTTTGCTTTCCCCTGAAACGAGCACGGCAGCGTGTACGCTGAGGTCTCGGTTACGAGGTCCATCGACAAAAACGTTGCCCCTGTCTGTATAGATGCCGAGCACATTGAGCGCCGCCTCATCCTGGCGCGGGTCGGCGGCGTAGGTAAGGCTCCGCCGGATGGTGACGTCGCCCGTCGCCGTTAAGATGAGTTGGCTTTCGGGCGCGAGGTCGGCGGCGTTCGTGCCGTCCCCGCCCAAACTTTCGACCGCGCCGTCCACGTAAACCACGCCGCTAAAGTCGCCCGAGAGCGTTTCGGTGATCCCCCCTTCGCTCACCGTCCAGGACCCGCCACGCTCCTGCTGAAACGTCGTAACGACCTCTTGAGTAGCGGTAGGCGTGTGCGTGATCTGAATAACTTGCTGCCCCTGCTTCGTCGTAAAGGTCAGGTCGCTCACA
The DNA here is from genome assembly GCA_965213925.1 of Trueperaceae bacterium. Lineage (GTDB taxonomy): Bacteria > Deinococcota > Deinococci > Deinococcales > Trueperaceae > CBDBZX01. The sequence continues at coordinate 570,439 of OZ243927.1, read as the reverse complement.
TCGCCGCGAATGTAGAGACCGCCGAGCCAGCGGTTCGTCTGGTTCGCCTCCGCGCCGTCGCCGCGACTGTAATAAACGCCGCGCTCCATACTGGCGACGCCCCAGGCTGAGGCTAGCTCGTCCCCCTGAACATCGCCATGTCCACTGTGCCCCTCTACGTCACCGAACGAGGCGCGGAGTTGAGAGGTGCTGCTCGTCGGTAAGGAAAGCGCGTCAGCGCCGAAACGTTCCGAGTTGTCCAGAGTGTCGCCCGCGAAGATGTCCGGGTAGTCTCCCTCGGTCACGCCCTTATGCTTTACGCGTCGCGCTGACGTTGTAAAGGTGGAGAAGAATTTGGGCGCTTCTTCGCCCTGCCTAGCAAAGCCCGGCGCGCCGTTCGTGTGAACGGGACCGTCGTAACGCTCGCCGCCTGCGAAGTAAAGCTGAGCGCCCGTCTGAGCGCGCGTGTTGTTGCGCAAGAGGACGTAGCTGTTCAGGTTGGGTTTAGCGACGCTCACCTCGAAGCGACCTGGGGTCTCGAGCCCTACTGTTCGCGTCGCGACGACCTCTCCGCCTGCGCGCACCTCGCCCGTGGACGTGACCGGAGCGAGCGAGAAGTCGAAGCGGTAGTTGTCGGTCCCCATGAGCCGCACGGCTTCTGGAACGAGCCCGAACGAGGCGCGGTACCAGGTCTCTGCGCCGCGCTCCGCGTCCACCGCGATACGTGCGTCTACTAGGACCCCGCCGCTCCCGAACGCTTCGCGCCAATAGGAGCGAGGCGCGACGTCCCTCGGGTAGACGTTTTGAGGGATATAGGTCGTAAAGAGTGAGAAGCGAGTCTCGTCGCTCTCGTCCACGGGCGCAGCTTCGCAGAGGAGAACGCCCTCCCTGCGCTGTTCGGGCGTCCAACTCGTCACCGCGCCAGGGTCATACAGAGTATCTGCACCGCAGAAGTTTTTGGCGTGCGCCGCAATCGTTGCCGCGTCCACATTAGTGGGTACGTGCAGGTTACTAAGGACCTCTTCCGCGTCGCGCTGACGACTGCGCGCGAGGCTCAACCCGGATTCGGCGGCGTACTGCGCTTGTAGCGTGGCGCGCCCGTCGGTGAGCGTCCGCTGGCTCGAGAGCGCCAATGTCGCCGTGATCGCCAGCATCGTCACTAGGAGCGTCATCGCTGAAAGGAGAACGACCACGAGGGCGATTCCCTGTTGATGGTTTCCCGTATACACTTCGTATTCCCCTCGGTCATCTCAAATCAGTTATTTCAAATCGGTCATCTCGAAGCTCGGACAGCACAGTGCAGGTCTCACCAAACTGAAACGTGTACGTTAGGTGCTGAGCGACTCATTTAGCTTAAAAGGTATGTAAGGCGGAATTTACCCCTGAATGGGGGAGAGAGGAGAATGTAGTACGATTTCCGGGTAATTCCCGTAGGAATTACCCCGAGCGGAAGAGCCATCAGCCGGGGCTGGTAAGCTTAACGACGACGCGCATAGCTTCAAAGACGATTGCGCGAAGCTTCCGAAGGAACCTCTGGCTGAGGACTCTATTGCGAGTAGAAAAAGTACGGATTCCGATGATAACGGAAGAAATTCTGAAAGAGTTTATGCAGTAATCGATCGGAATTCGTATAAGAAGTGACCCTGCAAGGTTTGCGGTAAACTACCCCTACATGCCACCTCACCACCGCGCCCTCCTCTGCTCCGCGCTCCTCGCCGCCGGACGCCCGCTCAGTGACGGCGACCTCGGCACGCTTTTACAGATCAAGCCCGAAGAGGTCGCGGAGGTCGTGCGCGACTTGCAGAGAACTCTCAAAGAACATCATCTCGGTCTCGTCGTCGAAGAGGTCGCGGGCGGCGTCCGCTTAATCGTTAGTCCGACGCTCACCGGCGACCTCGCGGCGCTGCTCTCGCCGCCGCCCCTCCCGCAGCTCTCGAAAGCCGCCGTGGAGACGCTCGCCCTCGTCGCGTATCAGCAGCCCGTGACGCGCGGCGAGCTAGAGGCGGCGCGGGGCGCGTCGTGCGCTTCGACATTAGACACGCTGCAAGAGCGCGAACTCATCAAGGTGCTCGGGCGCAAGGACGTCATCGGCAAACCGCTACTCTACGGCACGACGGAGCGGTTTTTGCTGGAGTTCGGGCTCCACTCCCTAGACGATTTGCCCCCTCTGAGCGAGCAGCCTAGCGAATTCTTGCGCGGCTAACTGCGACTAATCGCTCTGCCCGGGTTAATTCTTACGGGAATTGACCGGAATCCGTATGGCGTGACGCTTACACAATCCCTTTAAGCTCCGCCTCGAGATACCCTAAATAACGCTGAACGGCTCCCCTAGGATTTCTCGCCAAGTCGGGAATATCTAAGCGCAGCGGGATTTTGCCCGCCGTGTAAAAGATGCGCGCCGCCGTGCCGAGGCTGAGGGCTCCATCTGAAAGAGGTGCGCCGTAACCGCTTATAAAATGGGGAAGAACGTGGAGGTCATCCTCCGCCATCAGGTGAAACTTGACGACGCCTAAGTCAAAAAGTCTCGAGCCAAAGCCGCACTCGTCAAAGTCCAGACAGAACCACGCGCCGTCTTGCTCTAAAACGTTTCCGAAATGCAAATCCGCGTGAACGAAGGTCCCTTCTAAAAGAGGTCGAAACCTCTTGCCGAGTTCTTCTGCGACACGCTCACACCTCTTTTTGTCCTCTGAGGTCAAGAAGGCGGCGCTCAAGAGGTGCTCGAGCGGCTTTTCAACGACCTCTTGGTCGTCAAAGGTGGGACGCTGCCAGCCTATCCAATCGTTCGGCATCCGCTCAGCGACCTCTTCCGAAGCGGCGTGAAGTGTACTGAAAAGCCGTCCTAGACGAAAGAGGTTGGCGGTGGTGTTTTCTTCTACGAAGTGACCCTCGAGGTACTCGAACGCCGCGTAAACCTCTCCGTCTATCTGCGCGAAGAGGTCGTTGTGCCGGGTAGGAAGAACAAAAGGTACAGAGACCTCTTGTGAGAGTTCCGACATCCAGGCGAGTTCGGCGCGGATAGGGGAGAGGTCGCGCTGGCGGTATTTGCGCAGGGCGCACCTTACCTCTTTAGCCGCAACAAGAAACGTCGCGTTTTCTCCCTTATGGATAGGCGAAGAGGTCGCGTTTCTCCAGCCGTAAAGGTGGCTCAGGGTCTCTAGTTCAGCCGCGCTAAGTTCAGCCTTCATCTCTTCCGGGAATCTTTTCCGGGCACCTCTTCTGGTCATTTCTTCCGGTTGCGGTACCACTCCCAAGCGTAGACGAACGAGGCGAAGATGACCCCTTGAAAGAGGCTAAGCGGGATCGCCTCGGTGAGCGTCCGCTCCGAGCCGAGCGTGTTAAAGCCGAGCATGGCGACGGTAAAAAGGAGCGTCGAGGTGGCTAAGCGCTGCATGTCCACCGCGTCACCTCGCCACGTTGAACGTATTCGAGCCGAGCGCGACGAGCGTGCCTACGTCGTCGTGCAGTTCACTCCGCACATTGATGATGCGGTTGCCGGGGCGCATGACCGTCGAAGAGGTCAGGAGCACCTCTCCCTTAGCGGGTTTGAGGTAGTCCACGCGCATGTCGATGGTGGCGACGCGGTCGATAAGAGAATAGTCGTCCAGCGAAAGGGCGGCGGACGCGCCCGCTGTGGCGTCGATTAAGAAGGAGATGAGACCGCCGTGCGGCATGGCGCGGCGGGCGTTGCCCAGGTATTCGGGGCGCATCGCTAAACGTGTGGTTACGTCGCCGGTCTCCATGTCGAAGTGGTCTAGCTTGAGCCCTAAAAAACGGTTCATCGGGATGAGGTCTTCGATAATGCTTCTGAAAGTTCGGGTGTCGAGCATGAGGGTATTGTAACGGGGTGCTGAGGGTAAAGAGCAATGAGTACCGAGCAACGATAAAATAAGGTTAAAGGACTGAGGACTGAGAGAAAGGTGAAGGCTAAACCTTTGATCTCAGTCCTTTTCTCTTGCTACTTCTTAGAGACAAACCCGCTCCCCGCGTCATAAAACCTGAGCGGCGCGTCTCTCCACACGCCCGCGTAGTCGATGCCGATGCGCGTAGTGGTAACGACCTCTTCTGGAGGCGTGCCGGGCCCCAACCAGAGCGGTTCTTCCGAGAGGTCGTGTCGATTGAGTTCTCGCGTAATTCCTAGCGCCCGCGTCAATTTGCCCGGACCATCCGTTTTGCCCGAGACATTCTCGAGAGGTTCAACGGCTCGAATCAGCACCGCTTGGGCGTCCCCGTCTTGTCCGGTTACGATGTTGAGCATGTCGTACATGCCGTAGATAAGGTAGACGTAAGCGCGTCCGGGTGGACCGAACATCACCTCGGTGCGTTTCGTTCTGCCTTTGGAGGCGTGCGAGGCGAGATCATGGGTGCCGACGTAAGCTTCGGTTTCGACGATGCGGGAGCGCTGAATTGCACCGCCGAGATGATGAACGAGTGTTGTGCCGAGAAGCGCTTTGGCGACGGTCTCGGCGTCTCTCGCGTAAAAATCTTTAGACAGCGCCGTAGTTTTTCCAGATAACGTCAAGTTGTCCCTTGCTTTTTCTGAATTGCTGACTGGCTGAGGTGCTGACTCGCTTACTCAGGAAAGGTCCACTCGCTCAAGTTCGTCGTGAACGTCCCTCTCACCGGAATCAGCACGAAGGTCGTATTGAAGTTGGCGATGATCGAGCGCGGCAGATAACGCTCGCCCTGGGGGAAGAACTCGAGCCGATACTCGTCTACCGGGATGTCCTCGTCATCCTCCTGCAACGTCAAGCGGTACGAACCGTCGCTGCCTAGAAGCTCGATCTCGTTGCCCTCGCAGCTAAAGCTAAACTCCTCGTCACTCTCGCCTTCGCCTTCGTCCTCCGGCGGACGCTGCCCGCGCTCCTCCAACACCTCACTTTGCAACTCGCCTGTATCATCCCGGTAGAGACGCGCCTTCTGGTAGCCCATCTCGCGCCCGTTAGCGACGACTTCAACTTCGGACAAGAGGCTTTCGGCTTCGTCGAAAGCGGTTTCTAGGTCGCTCACCAGCGTTTCGCAGGTGGGCTGGGCGAAGCTGAAAGAGGTCAGGAGGACGCTCAAAATTAGAAGTCGCTTCATATCCTAAAGTTTAACGAACCTCTCCCCGAAGAGGCTGTAAGCTGCGTCAAGATAGGGCTCCGAATCGCGCCTTCATGAAAGCGTGCAGCCCTGATAAGATACGTGAATGAATATCGCCCTAGTGCTCTATCACGAGGTTCACGAGTTGGATGTGGTCGGCACCTATAGCGCGGTGCGTGCTGGGCTGAATGCCGAAGATGAGCCTAACCTCTTCACCACGGCGAAGTCGCGCAACTCGGTGCAGACCTCCGGCGGCTTGACCGTTACGCCGCAGTGGGCTTTTATGAGCGCACCGGAGCCGGACGTGCTCGTCGTGCCGGGCGGCGCAGGCGTGGACGCGGCGAGCCGGGACAAGGCGCTGACCTCTTACTTAAAAGATAAAGCGGCGGGCGCGCGTCTCCTCGTGAGCGTCAGTACGGGGGCGTTTCTCTTAGGCGAACTTGGGTTCTTACGCGACCTCAGGGCGACGACGTGGTTGCCGCTGCGCGAGCGGCTTTTAGATTATGAGGTGGGGGAAGTGGTTGAGGCGAGGGTGGTGAAAAATGAGCGCGTGTGGTGCGCGGGCGGCGCGTCGGCGGGGTTAGATGTGGGGCTGGAGTTGCTGCGCGAGTTTTACGGCGAAGAGGTCGCGGCGGGGGCGGCGGAGCGCGTGGCGTATCCCTTTTGGAATGCATAAGACTAGAGATTGAGGAGAACGCTATGGCCCGAATCATCGTCTTTGACGTCAACGAAACCTTGCTAGATTTGAGCGATTTAGACCCCTACTTCGAACGTGCTTTTGGCAGCAAAGAGGTGCGCGGCGCGTGGTTCACGCAGATGATTCAAACGGCGATGGTCGGCGTGATCACGGGTGCATATGCCGACTTTGGCGAGGTGGCGCAGGGGGCTTTGGAGATGGTTGCGGCTCGAGAAGAGGTTGACCTCTCGGACAAGGATAAAAACGCCATTCTGATGGGTGTGCGCAAACTGCCGCCGCATCCCGAGGTGAGAGAGGCGCTAGAGACGCTGCAAGAGGGCGGCTTGCGCCTCGCGGCGCTGACCAACTCGACTTTGGAGGTGGCGCAGTCACAACTCACGCAGGCAGGCTTAGCCGGGTTTTTCGAGCAGATTCTTTCGGCGGACACTGCCGAGCAGCTTAAACCCGCCCCCGAGGTTTACAAAAAGGCTGCGGAATCTCTCGGCGTCGAAACCTCCGAGATGCGGCTCGTGGCGGCGCACGCTTGGGACCTTGCGGGGGCGATGCGCTCCGGCTGCGCGGGCGCGTTTGTCGCGCGTCCGGGTAAGGTCTTGGACCCGCTCGCGCCCGAGCCGGATGTGGTGGGGGATGACTTATTGGAGGTGGCGCGGAAGATACTCGAGGTAGAACAGCCGACGAAGTAGGCGTTGTTACAAAAAACGAGTTCTAGTTGATGGGGTAGCGCGAATCTTTAGGGCAAATAGGTGAGTAATGAAATGGCTGGTAGCAACCGCACCTTTGATCTTGGGTTTGGGCACGCTTTTCGCGGGCTTTATGTACGGCGTTATCTTTGTCAGTATTCCGTACCAAGACCCAACACCCGCGATGCAGGCTGAGTACAACGCTCAACTCTCTATCGCCTCGAGAATCGGGAGCGCTGGCCTACTCATCACGGCACTAGGGGCGCTCTGGCTCCTCGCCTTTACTACGTCGTGCGCGGACGTCGCTCGTGAGCGGGTGAGCTGATGGTCACAGGGCGCGTCGCTTTCGTGAAGGGGACGGACGTTTACAGCCCGACCCCTCCTCCGGGACACCCCTACCGCTTCGCTGTGCTCACTTGGTTGGGGGAAGACGGCAGCCAGGTTGACCCTTGGGACTTAGTTGCTCGGGCGTTCCCTGAGATGGCTTCCGCGTTGGGCGCACACAACATAGTCGAGGAGCATTGGGAGCGCCGAGAATGGGGCTTCATCTTTACAAAGTCAAGAGACGTTAAGCTATCCGAAAGACCCTGGCAACCTCTTTCATCTCAAGAAGCGCAGGGAGAGGGAGCCGACTTTCCTGCGAGGTTTAGGCTCGAGCAGGGCGAAGAGGCCGTCTTGTACGTAGAGACGGAACTCTACTCGCTCATCGGCGGACCGCTCCCGTATCACGATTCTGTGACGCTTTCTCTCTTCAGCCAAGAGGATTTGAGCGGAACATTGAGAGGCGTTTTTGTGGAGGCTGCATCAGAATTAGGCTACGATGTGGTCGAGCCAAAGACCAAACTCCCCGCCTGAGCTAAGATGAAGCGTATGCTTGAAGTTTCTCTCTTTACGCTCGAGCAGCATAGCGGACCCTACGAAACGTGGCCCCTCAAAACGCACCTGCTCAAGAACGGCGAGCGAACGCAGAGGTTTGTCCCCGGCTTCGTGATTGACGCGCAGTACCGCTACAAAGACTATTACCTACTCGTGACCTCTTGGGACTGCCCCTTCGAAGAAAACTACGAATTTCTGCTGCTTTCAGAAGACCTCCGCGTGGTGAGCAAGAGGCGTCTCGGCGTGTGGTATTCAACCGAAGATATAGAGGCGCACTGGCCGATTTCCGAGAGCGAGGTGCTATTTCGTTGCTGGAACCGCTCACCTATCATTATCGAGATCAAGCCCACCTCTTTTCTCAGGCGTCACGCCAGGTTGAAGATGCGTGAAACTGCATAAATCTTGTCATACTTTTCGCTAATTTCTTTAGGTACATAGTTGATACCGCGCTCTGCAAAGAGGTCGAGCCTATCTCTCCTGCCACGGTCCTCTCCGGGACGATTGATGACAACGAAGACTACAGTTACGAAGCGCAACGTGCACGTTAGAGAAATCGTATTGCGAAACGCAGTACAATGGTCCTTGGATGAGTGAGAACTACTGTCACTGCTGCGGTTTGCCGATAGGCGACTTCCTGCCCTGGGGCGAAGACGGTAAAACACCCCTATGGGACATCTGTGAATGCTGTGGTATTGAGTACGGATACGAAGACAGTTCGGAGTCCGCACTTATTCGTTACCGCAAAAATTGGCTCTCCAGTGGTGCAAAGTGGTTCTGTCCAAAGCTAAAGCCTAAAGATTGGAAGCTTGAAGGGCAGCTCAGAAATCTGCCAGTTGTACTTCCAGTTGGGATAAAAAGCGACACCCCTCGTACAAAATCTTAACGTTTTTCTGAACTGCCAGAGCGAGCCACTCCGCGTCGCCAAAGGTTCAAAATCTCCAGGCTGTTAAGCCTCCCTAAGCGGCAACCGCACCCGAAATCTCGTCCGACCGGGGCGCGACTCTAGCTGCAACGTTCCCCTGTGCCGCTGCCGTACGATGCGGTTGGCGATGTCTAAGCCCATGCCCGTTCCTTCGCCAACGCCTTTAGTGGTAAAAAACGGCTCGAAGATGCGCCCTTGAATCTTTTCGGGCACGCCGCCGCCGTCGTCGATAATATCCACGCAGGCGACCTCGGCGGAAGCGTCGAGCGTGGTTTGAATCTCTATCGTGCCCCCCTCGTCCACGGCGTCAATCGCGTTGGACAAGAGGTTCGTCCAGACCTGGTTGAGTTCGCTGCCGTAGGCGGGGATTTTGGGCAGATCGGCGAAGGACTTCTCGAGCTGAACCGACTTCTTCTGCCACTTGTGCTTCAAGATGATGAGCGTGTTGACGATACCCTCTTTGAGGTCGACCTCTTGCTTTTCCAGCCCCTGGTCCATGTACGTGTACGCCTTCATCGCGCCTACGAGGTCAGAGATGCGTGCGGTGCTCTCGATGAGTTCTTGCGCTAAGAGGCGCATCTCGACGCCTTTGGGGACCCACTCGAGGAAGTTTCGTACCTGTTCGGGTTTTAGGGCGTTTGCGACTTCCACCATCGGTTCTTTAGAGAGCCCGCCCGTCACGAGCGTCGCCGCGACCTCCCAGGGATGCTCGACGCCCTGCTCGTCCAACCAGTCGCCTAACTCGTCCTCTAGGTCGCTGCGTTCTAGGGCGCTCAGTGTGTCGCCGTCCAGGGTCATCTCGTCGTAGAGCGGCGCAAAGGGGTCGCCGCCCTCGTAGTTCTGAAAGATGACCGGGCTCAGCATCTGTGAGGAGTGCTCGTCGAAGGCTTGCAGCGTCTCGCGCAGGTTCTGCGCGGCGCGTTTGGCAGCCGAGGCGGGGTTGTTGAGTTCGTGGGCGAGCCCCGCCGACATCGTACCTAGAGACATGAGCTTCTCGCGCTGCGCCCCGACGCGGGTGTACTCCTGGGTGCGGTCGAGCATCTCGTGAACGAGCGTTTCTAGGAGGACGGGGGCGCATTTATGCAACTCGGGGAAGTGTTTCGCCTTGAGTTCTGCCACCTCGGTTTCGCGCAAAGCCACCGCCGACGCGCCGTAGTATTTCATGCGAGAAAAGGGCAAGACGCCGCTGATTTCGCCGGGCTCCGCCAGGAACGAGTTGACCTCTTGTCCCGCCTCGCGCCGCACGAGCTGGAGGCTACCGGACAGAATGAGGTGCAAGGCGTCCGCCGGGTCGCCCTGGGTGTAGAAGCGTTCGCCTGCGTCTAGGTGGCGCAGCCCCAAGTGCTCGGAGAGCCACTCGAGTTCCCCATGCGGCACATCCTGAAAATCTGTAATGACCTCTAGCGTGCTAGCGTCCATCATGCGCCCACGTCCGCTAAATACTGATGGATAAACTGCACCGCAATGGAGCCCTCGCCCACCGCCGAGGCGACGCGCTTAACCGAGCCGTGCCGTACGTCACCCGAGGCGAAGATGCCCGGCACGTTCGTCTCTAGGAGAAAGGGATCACGCTCTAAAAGCCAGTCCGCGGGCGGTTTGCCGTCCTCCATTACGTCGGGTCCGGTGTAAACAAAGCCCTTCGCGTCGCGCTTGACCTTGTCGCCCAGCCAGTCCGTCGAGGGCGACGCGCCGATGAAGATGAACAGCGCGGAGGTCGGTTTCTTGACCTTGTTGCCGTTGCAATTCACGGTGATGGCTTCTAACCTCGAGTCGCCGTGCACCGCCTCGACTTCGGTGTTGAGCGACACATGAATCGTCTCCGCGTCGTAGATGCGCGTAACGAGGTAGTTCGACATTTTGGACTCCAAGTCGCCCCCACGCACCAGAAGCGTCACGCTCCTCGCGAAGCCTGCCAAGTAGAGCGCCGCTTGCCCCGCCGAGTTGCCCGCGCCGACGATATAGACGTCTTCGCCTTCGCACGCCACGGCTTCGGCAATCGAGGAGCCGTAGTAAACGCCCGCGCCCGTGAGCGTGTCCATACCGGGCGCGTCTAGCTTACGGTACTGCACGCCCGTCGCCACGACGAGCGCGTGCGCGGTGATTTCAGCGCCGCTGTCCAACTTGACGAGCTTGTAGTTGTCTTTCAGCCCGACTTCGACGACTTGCTGCGGCGTGATGAATTCCGCGCCGAATTTACGCGCTTGCGCGACGCCGCGCCGCGCCAAGTCACCCCCCGAAAGCCCGACGGGAAAGCCTAAATAGTTCTCGATGCGGCTCGACGTGCCCGCTTGACCCCCTGGCGCTTCGCTGTCCAAAACGGCAACTTTAAGCCCTTCGGACGCGCCGTACACGCCCGACGCTAAGCCCGCCGGACCCGCGCCCACGATGATGAGGTCGTAGAACTCGTTCGCCGCCTCCGTGTTGAGCCCGGCTTTGCGGGCGAGTTCTAAGGGCGTCGGCTTTTCCAACCTCTCCCCGTCCTCAAAGATGACGAGCGGGAGTCTTTCTGGCTCGATGTGCTCGCCTTCGACGAGCGTCTTCGCCTCGTCGTCCGTCTCGACGTCCAGCCAGCGGTACGGCACCTGGTTGCGCGCTAAAAAGTCGCGGAGCGTGTGTCCGTCGGGCGACCACCTGTCGCCGACGATGCGGATGCCCGTAAAGGGCGGACGGTAGCCCGCCTGCCAGTCGCTTAAAAGGTCGTCTAAGACCGGGTAGAGCTTCTCCTGGGGCGGGTCCCACGGTTTCAAGAGGTAGTGGTGAATTTTGCTCTGGTTGATCGCGCTGATCGCCGCGTCGGTGTCGGCGTAAGCGGTCAAAAGAGCGCGTTTGGCGTCGGGGAAAAGTTTCATCGCTTCGCTTAGGAACGCCACGCCGTCCATCTGCGGCATCCGCTGGTCCGCTAGGAGTAAAGCGACGGGTGTGCCCCTCGTTTTGAACTCCTGCACGGCGTCTAACGCACCTTGCCCCGAGTCGGAGCGCACGACGCGGTAGTCGTCGCTGTAGCGGCGGCGCAGGTCCCTGGCCACCGCGCCCAGCACTTGGGGGTCGTCGTCTACGGTCAATATGACGGGTTTGCTCGCCACCTTTTGTCCTCCTACGCTGTTGGGTTCGTTGCGGAATGATAGCAGATTACTTCAAGCATTTTCTAAAGACATGCTGCGCGTCTGCAAGCACGCTTACGTGGCGCGGACCTCTCAGGGTAGTGGTTCTAAGTCGAACGCTGCTATGTGCTCCTGCTGCTACCTCTATGTGGTGAACAAGGGGTTGAAACCCCTTGCTTTGACATCAACGTCATTCCAGATAGCGTCACTGCCAATCTCTCAGATTCTACTCGAGCCTCTCTCTCGCCTCCGCCACCGTCATATCCGTATTGTAAATATCCGCGCCCGGCTCTTGCACGCCGCTCTCGCTCAACGCGCCCGTGTTAAATGGACCAAAGCCGACCTCTTTAACAAGGTCAGCAACCTCTCGCTTCGCCGCTGCGTCGTCCCCCGCTAGGAAGATGACGCGCCGCTCGTCTATAGGTTTAGACGTATCGCCCTGGTCGCGCAGATGCTCCCAGTAGATCGTGTTAAACGCTTTAACCACAGAAGTACCAGATAAATACGACGCGATAAGCCCAGTCTGGGTGTGCCCGTTAAACTCCATCTCGCCGTCACGCCCTGGATAGTAGTTCGAGGCGCTGATGAGGGTTTTACCCTCCAGTTCCTCTTTGGGTAAGTCTCGGTAGTGCCCGAAAGGGATGGCTTCAATCACGATATCACCGGACGCCGCCGCGTCCTCAGCCGTCATCGCTTGCACCTCACCCTCGGCGTTTTTATTCAGGTCCGCGACTAAATCTTGTAGGGTTTCGGGACCTCGAGAGTTACTTAGAGCCACCTCATGACCTGCCTTAGCAAACAGTCCCGCCAAGGTCGCGCCGATATTGCCCGCGCCGATGATGCCTAGTTTCATGGTGTCCTCCTGCAAACAAGATAGACCTTTTAGGTGAGAGATAGGGCGCTGCCAAGTAACAAACCTGTGACAAATCTCTCACCTCATTTTCCACCTTGAATACCTGCGGGATTTTTTATACCTGAAGCAAAAGGTCTCACTTATCGTGATAGACGTACTTTTGGAGGGTACTTCGTCTATGTTAATGCGTAAGAAAATCATCGTCATCGCTGCGCTCGCACTTGCGGTCCTTCTCGTAGCGTGTGGCGGAGCAGACGCTCCCAAAAAACAGGTCGATATAGAGAAGTTCGGCTGGGTTATTAAAAATGACGACCCCAGTCAAGACGCCAATGGTGTGAGCGCGTTCCTGTGGGCTTCGGTTACTTTTGCTGATACGGGCTTAGAAGCTACGGACTTCGCGTCTATTCGGATAACGAGCCCAACAGGTCGAACCTGGTCGGACGAAGCTAGCGATTTCGTGAAATGGTACGATAGCGAAGAGAACTGGTACCCCATGGGCAATATGTACTCTACAAGCTTAGATAGCGGCGCATCTGTCGAACTCGGCAACTACACCGTCGAAGTCACCCTGAAAAACGGTAACACAGCGAGAAAAACGCTTTTTGTACCTGCGCCGGGGTCAAGGACGACGGAGGGCTATGAGTTCGCGTACACAGAAGACTATAGTGGCGCGGCGAATTCACCCAGTAACTACGTCGCTCTGCCGAAGCGAGCTACGATTACAAACGCAACGCTCGACTCTCAAGCGTCAACTTTAGATGTCGAGTTTTTAGTCGACGACGCCACCATCTACAGCGGTTGGCTCTGGTTCTATAACGAAGCTGGAGACTGGATCGGCTACGCTGATGTCCTTAGAAACTACGAGACAGGCGCAGTCATGGCAAAGCTCAACGCTGGCGAAGCGTTCTTCACGGACGGTAACGCAAATACGCTTACATTCTCCGCGTCGTCGGAGGAGCTTAACCTCGAGGAGGGTGTCGCTTTTTCAGACATCGCTTCGGTTTCGGTCGTTTTGACCGACGGCAAGCAGTACGTAGGGACAGAAACGAACGATTACGATACCCGCTCGAGAACCGCCAAGTTCAACGTCGCTACAATCGAGTAAGCGTCAGCGGTTTAGCTAAAGTACGCAATAGGAAGAGGTCGAGCCGCGCGGCTCGACCTCTTCTTTGTTCTTATAATTTGAAGGGTCTCGAGCCCTACAGCGCTACCTCTTCTCCTTGCCTGACCTCTTTCGGTAAGTCGGCGTTCTCCAGGTCACTCGGTCTAATCGCCGTCAAGGGGCTCAGCTCAATGGTTGCGTCCACATTGTCATCTTCGTTAAGCGGAATCTCAACCCCGTGCTGACGCAGCCATCGCCCCGCCCGCTGGCTCTGCAACTGGCGGCTCGTGGCGGGCGAGTCGTCGCCTTCGGCGTTTTTAATGGGCGCGAATTCCTCCACGCGGTCGGTTTCTAGGATGATGCTCGTCTCGGCTAGGGGCAGGGCGTCGAAGACGAACATCTCGAGCTTGACCGCGTTGGGCTCGTCCGGCTCGGTGCGCTCGCCCGTCTCTAAATCGAGGTGCGGCACCGCCTTATCCGCCCGGTGAAAGGGCAGCGCGAAGCCGCCTTCTCCCTCGTTGAGCTGCTTCACGAAATCTACCGAAATGACGTGAATGGCGATCGAGCCCGCGTTGAATTGCAGTGAGCCGTCCTCATCTCGAGCCTCAGCGAGTTCATCGGGGATGTCCGAGTATTCGATAATCTGGATGCGCCCGTCCACCTGCACGAAGTTACCGACTTTCTCCTTAGGTCCGACTTTTTCCAACATCTTCGAGGACATGCCCGCGCCGTCTAGCGCGTGCAGTCCGATGAAGAGCGGGTCTAAACACTTCACATTGGGGTTGTCCACCTGAAAGTAGCTGATTTGCGTGACGCCGCGCTCTTCCATATCGTCCACCGCGCCACTCTTGTAGAGCGCTTTTAAGCTGCCGCCGTGTCCATCGGGGTTCTCTGCGAGCGTACCTTTGCCCGCTAGGAGCACCTTGCCGTCCCGCCCAATACTCGTCATCGTCCCTTGCGAAAAGAAGGTGACGTTCGCCTTATCCAACCCGAAAAAGTCGTGCTCTTGGAAGAACTCTCGAGTCGCCTCGTCGTTGATGGGACTCGTCATCACGTACCAAGGCACCGTGGTGTCGTAATCCTTTTGCACCTTCTGAATATATTCTGCAAAGACCTGAAAGAGCGGTTTGCCGTTCACTGGCGTGGCGGGAAAGGTGCCTTTGGGACCGTCCCAACCGAGGCGTGTACCTTGTCCGCCTGCGACGGTGAAGGCGGCAACTTTACCCTCTCTCAAGAGGTCTTCACCTTTTTTGTACGCCTCTTCGTACTTACTCTTGAGTTCGTCATTTGGCGCTAAAGGATAGTAAGGGGGCGGCTCGATGTCGTCCACGTCAGGAATGCCGTCGTCGGGCTCGTTTAAGACGTGACTCTGAATCAGCTCGGCGATTTCGTCCCAGTCGTGCGCTTCGATTTGCTCCAAGAGCGACGCCTGCTCCTCTTGATTCAACTCGCCATAAAAGGTCAAGAGGTGCGTTTGGTCGTGGGTTTCTAGGGTCTCTTTAACGCGCTCGTAACGTTCATTTACAGTTATCGTCACAGGTTTAGTCCCTTCTGCCAAAGACCCACAAAAGCGCATAGGAGCAGGTCCCGCCATGCGTCTACTTCCTCTACAGGTCTATTCACCCGTACTCTACTCGCTTAGGCGACTTTGTGAAAAGGGACGGGGGCTAATATTTGAGGGGATGTGAGGAGAGGTTGACTACGAGTTTCGGTTCGGGTGTGCGGAGCAATGAGCAATCCAGTCAAGCTGGACGAACGGTGAGCAATGGATCTAAAGGGTTTCACTCATTGCTCCCTTAAAAGACTTCCTTCAGAACGACGTAGTCTTGCGGTCTATGTAATTTACGCCAGCCCCGCCGGACGACTCACCTCTTCCGCCTCTTCTTCATCTCTGAAGAGTTCTGTGCTCACGTACCGCGCCGCTGTATCCGCCGCGATGCACACTACGACTTTGCCCGGTCCTAAGTCCTTCGCAACCTCTAGCGCCGCCCAGACCGTCGCGCCCGATGACATGCCGATGAAGATGCCCTCTTCGCGTGCAAGCCGCCGCGCCAGCGGAAAGGCGTCCTCTTCGTACACCATGATGGCTCCGTCCAAGAGGTCCACGTCCAAGTTGCCGGGAATAAAGCCCGGTCCCATCCCCTGAAACTTGTGCGAACCTTTCTCATGACCGTTGATGACCGCGCTCCGCGCAGGTTCGACGGCGTAGACCTTGATGTTCGGGTTTTGCTCCTTGAGGTAACGCCCGACGCCGCTGATCGAGCCGCCCGTCCCCGACGCCCACACGAAGGCGTCGATGCGCCCCTGCATCTGCCGCCACATCTCCGGTCCGGTGACGCGGTGGTGGTAGCGCGGGTTGGCGGGGTTGTCGAACTGTGAGGGCATCCACGCGCCCATCTCCTCGGCGAGTTCTTGAGCGCGGGGAATCGCCCCTTGCATCCGCTCCTCGCCGGGGGTGAATTCCAGCTCTGCGCCGTACGCCTCTAAGGTTTTCTGCCGCTCCATGCTCATCGAGTCGGGCAGGACGATGATGCAGCGGTAGCCGCGCACAGCGGATAAAAAGGCTAGCCCGATGCCCGTATTGCCGCTGGTTGGCTCGATGATGGTCTGACCGCTGCCGGGCGTCAAGATGCCTCTTTCCTCGGCGTCCTGAATCATCCCGAGCGCGGTGCGGTCTTTGATGGAGCCAGCGGGGTTTTGTCCCTCCAACTTGATCCACACCTCCGCCATCTCCGGACCTACCACTTTTGCGAGTTTGACGATGGGCGTGTTGCCGATATGCGCGTCGAACATTTTGACCCCTAAGGGGCTTGTCGGTTGAGTCATGACGCAAGTCTAAAGGGAGAGGGGATGGAATTGTGTTTCCCAAAGAGTTGAAAGAGAAAAGGACTGAGTACTGAGTTTTGCTTTTCACTCAGTACTCAGTCCTTTCACCTCAGTCCTGCTTCTGTGTCCCCAAAACGTGACGACCACGCCCACACCTATGAGCGCCGTGAAGTATCATATTCTATGACCCTAAGCACCTTATTTCCAGCGGTCAAGCGCTTGACGGCGAGAAGCCGAAAGCGCATCGAACTCAGACGTGCGCCGAAGGTCGCGCCGAACGTGTCGTTATGGTCGATTGTTACTTGTCCAAGCTGTGGGTGTAGCAAGCTCGAGTCCATCCCCAAACACACCGTCAAACTGAGTTACACCTGCACCGAGTGTGACGCCGTTTTAGAGCCCCAAAGCTGGGAATGCTGCGTCTACTGTTCGTACGGTAGCGTCCGCTGCGCCAAGGCGCAGTCGCGCTTACAGTCGTAATCTGGCTCAATCTAAACTTGCCCGCACTATTTAGCATCAAGCGGTGAGTATACCCGTGTTCATCCTATCTGGCACACCAGGTAGCGGCAAATCTACTGTTGCAAAAGCCCTAATGCAAGCGCTTCGACTTCGGATTGCACGTGCCCGTTGACGATTTACGCGAATGGGTTGTGTCGGGTATCGCGCATCCTGTGCCCGAGTTGACCCCTGAATCAGAACGTCAGTTCGCGCTCGCACGCCGTTCAGCCGCGCAACTTGCAGGTATCTATGCTCAAGCGGGGTTTACTGTTGCAATTGATGATGTGATTGACCCTGAAAATGCTGCGAAGCTTGAGCAGAACCTGTCTACGCCTGTGTGTAAAGTGCTGCTCCGCCCCGACATCGAGGTTGCGCAGAGGCGCAATACTAACCGAAAGAACAAACCGTTCCATACGGCTGTTCTGTACCGTGTTATTGCGTCGGTCTATAAGGCGCACGATTTAGAAGCCTATAAAGCTGCGAACTGGCTGGTTTTAGATTCTGGGGCGTTGAGCGTCTCCGAAACGGTTGACGTTATTTTGGCGCATTTCCGCTTAAACTAAGGGGTGATTAAGCCTCAAGTTTTAGGCATCCCCGGCGACGACAACGCGCTTTTCGTCAAAGTAGAGAGCGGACAAGAAACGTACCGCCTCTTGTTCGACTGCGGCGACTGCCTCCGTTTTGCCGATACCTCCGAACTCCGCGCGACAGAGCACCTCTTCTTTTCGCACCTGCACATGGACCACGTGAGCGGCTTCGACGGGTTTTTCCGCCTGAACTTCAACCGCCGCGAGCCCGTTTACGTGTGGGGACCGCCCGAGACGGGGCGCATCATCCATCACCGGACGCAGGGGTTTATGTGGAACTACAAGGGGCAGAAAGGGACGTGGTGGGTTGGCGATATTCACCAAAAAGAGGTCGAGCAGATTCGCCTTGCGACGAGAGACGGTTTCGAGTGCGTACAAGAGGTCGTCACGCGGCCTTTTACGGGAACTGTGCTCGAGACCGAACACTTTAGCGTCGAAGGGGTTCATTTAGACCATCACACGCCCTCTGTGGGGTACTTAGTACGCGAGAAACCCCGCCTCAACCTCGACAAAGCGAAGCTCAAGGCGTCGGGCTTGCCGCCTGGACCCTGGCTCCAAGACCTTAAAGAAGGACGCTTGGACGAGGCGGCGCGGCGTGGACCAGAAGGTGTGAGTCCGGAGCGACTCCGAGCCGAACTCCTCACCGAGACGCCGGGCGAGTCAGTGGCGTATTTGACCGATTTCGGCATGGTAGGAGATGCGGAAGACAGGTTGACTGAGTTCTTGCGGGGTTGTACGATGCTCATCTGTGAGAGCCACTACCGCCATGAGGACTTAGTGTTGGCGACGCAGCGTTACCACCTGACCTCGGTGCAGGTGGCAAAGTTAGCGGCGCGAGCGGAGGTCGGTGAGCTTGTGCTGATCCACGTCTCGGACCGTTACCAGGCGCAGGGGTGGGGGACGCTCTTGGCGGAGGCGAAGGAGATTTTTCCGAGGACGCGGTTCCCCGAAAAGTGGCGGACATAAGCTCTTAGCTTTACCCAGTTAGTTTTGTACGCTCTGCAAAAATTCATCCGAATAAGGGATAACTTTGATGACATCAATCAATATGCCGTTCGGGTCAGAGGTGATGAAATGCCGCTGTCCGAACGGTTCACTGCGAAGCTCCAGGTAGATAGGTGGCCCCGCTTCTCTAAACTGCTCGAAGACGCTGTCAACCTCTTCGACCTCAAAATTGATGATCAGTCCACTTGAAAAGGGTTGTCTATACGCTTCGGGTATTGTTTCGTGGCGAAAATCTAAAAGTGCGAGTTCGAAAGCTCTCTCCCCGGTAGATTTGAGGCTCACGTACCAATCCGAATCAAAGGTTAGCTCGAGGGGAAAATGCTCGAGATAGAACGCCTTGGATTCGACCACCTTCTCCGTAAAGATAACAGGAGGTTGTTTCACCTGGTTGCACGCCGTAACAAACCGCGCCGCACAGCAGATTCTCCTAATTGACGCGCCCGCTGTTTTGGGTTGGGAGGGGTGGTCACGGTTAGACACCGAACACGGCTCGAGGCTCCTTCAGGAAGGGATTGAGGAGCTTGTAGCAGCTAAGCTGATGAACGTTAAATCTGAAGGAGCATTGCTTCACCTCTTGAACGGCGCGATGAATCAAGCCGCGCTATGGGTCGCACAGTCACCTCAGCCTGAACAGAAACTGGAAGAGGTCAAGGGGGTGCTAAAGCAGGTTTTAGAGGGACTAAGAACCTGAACCAAAAGAAGGAGCCTCGAGTGTTGACTCGAGGCTCCACTAACATGTGAATCTGTCTAGTTCGAGGCGTTCTGCGTCCCCTCAAAAAGCGTCATGTACTCCCCGTACCCTTGCGCTTCTAGCTCAGCCGCGGGCACAAAACGCAGCGCCGCCGAGTTCATGCAGTAGCGAAGTCCGGTGGGCTCAGGTCCGTCTTCAAAGACGTGCCCTACGTGCGAGTCCGCGTGCTTGCTGCGAATCTCGGTGCGTACGATGAAGAGCTTACGGTCGGGTTTCTCGACAATGTTAGCGGGCTCCAAAGGCTTCGTAAAGGAGGGCCAGCCCGTCCCGGAGACGTACTTATCTGTGGAGGAGAAGAGCGGCTCGCCCGAGACGATGTCCACGTAGATGCCGGGCTCCTTGTTGTCCCAGTAGGGGTTGTCGAAGGGGCGCTCGGTGGCGTCTTTTTGCGTGACGCGGTACTGGATGTCGGTAAGTTCTTGGCGCAACACTTCGTCGCTCGGCTTGGTGAAGCTAGTGGCGTCAAAGCCTAAGGGTGCGACACCTCTGACCTCTTGAGTCGCTTGTGTCGTTTCGGCGTTGTCCTGCGAAAGGGCGTAAGGCACGGCGATGAGCAGTCCGGCTAAAACTAGGAAAAGGGGTGCGAACAGTCTTAATTTCATAATCAAAACTCCTTATAGTGATGATGACAGGACGGGCGTAAAATTGCGGTATTCGAGTTTACGGGGAGAGGTCGCGGTTTCTCGCTCGAGCCGGGCAGAGCGGCGAGTTCGAAATTTACTTGTGGCGCACAGCTCCTATGCCATACTTCAGACGTGACACCGAAGCGTTCTTCCTGGTCAAAAGTAGTGCTCGCGCTCTGGTTGGTCGTTTTGGCTGTCTTTTGGCTCTACGTACAGCGCCAAGAGGCGAGTTTGATTGAGCTGTTTCGGGGTTGGCTAATGCTCATTAGAAACGGCGTTTGGGGTCCGCTTATCTTTTTTATTATATACCTTATCCGCCCCCTTTTGCTCGTGCCCATCACACTTTTAACGGTTGCGTCGGGGTTTTTATTCGGCGCGGTGTGGGGTTTCGTGTATGCGCTTATCGCGTCGCTGGTCTCCACGGGGCTTTCGTACCTCTTAGGTTTTTATCTTGCGGGAGACAGGTCGGAAGATATTCCAGGGATGAGTGCGCGTTGGGTGGAGCGGCTGCGCACCAGAGCTTTTGAGAGTGTTCTGCTGAGCCGTTTTCTCCTCTTGCCGGGCGATCTAGTCAACTACGCTTCTGGCGCGTTGCGCATCTCTTTCGTAGGCTTTATGCTCGCGACGCTGATTGGTGGTATTCCAGGATTACTAATTGGGGTGTTAGCGGGCGCGTCGCTCGAGGGCGAGTTCGTCACCGACGGCGTTCAGCTCAACGTGTGGTATCTGCTAGCGTCGGCGGGGCTGCTGGTCTCGAGCCTTGCCTTGTCCACCTTCTTGCGCCGCCAATCTCAGTACAAAGAATAAAAACGCCCCAGTCTGGGGTTACAGCTCGAGCACCCTTAACTAAGTCAATAGGTGCGCGCAGGTTACGGAAAACGTCGTTACCCTAAATCCACCTGAGCCCGGAGCGCGTCTGCCTTGAACAGCGTAACCGTACGCACCGCGACGGTGCGCCAAGCTCTTGCAGCGACCTAATATTGAAAGTTTCACAGTTCCCTCCCTTTTCCAAAATTCTTCACGTTTCCTTAACCTAGAGCGGTTCTATACTTCACTTTGATTGAGGAGAACCCTCCTCAGCGGCGACGAAGTCTGTTCCATCATTTGGGCGCTAGGAACAGACCGAGCCAGTGGCGCAACCGGCTGAGGAGGTCTCGTATGACTTCTAACCTGGTGCTGCAGCGCTAGCTCGGCCGGTCGCCAACTCCAGGGAGAGAAGGTATCGAACACATGGTTGTAACACTCAAGGGCATCAAAGCGGCATTTCTTCTAGCAGCGCTGTGGATTTTAGCGGCGTGTAGCAGCGTGACGACCGAGCCGCTGTCGCCTCTTGCAGAAACCGACGCTTTCAAACAGGGCAAAAACGGGCTCGTGGAACTCGAGGCCGAAGCGTTTAACAAAAACACCGCGCAAGGTGCTCATGCGTGGAAGCGCGTCACCGCCGCTGAAGCGTCGGGTAAGGGGGCGCTGCAAGCGCTCCCCGATAGGGGCACCAACAACTACAAAAACTACACGACCCAGAGCCCCCGCTTAGACTTCGTCGTCGACTTCAGCCGCTCGGGTACGCACTACGTGTGGGTGCGGGGCAAAGCCATCAGCGGAAAGAGAAGCAGCAGCAACTCGGTCCACGTTGGCCTGAACGGAAAAGCGCAGCGCAGCGCTAAGGACATGGGCAACTTCGGCACGGACTTCGCGTGGCTCAAGAGCACGATGAGCGGAGCCGTCGCGCGCATCGACGTTCCTTCGGCGGGTCAGCACACCCTTAACGTGTGGATGCGCGAGGACGGCTTCGCCTTCGATAAGCTCGCGCTGTCGCCCGACCCCAAGTTCGTCCCGAGCGACGA
This sequence comes from Trueperaceae bacterium, assembly GCA_965213925.1. Taxonomy (GTDB): domain Bacteria; phylum Deinococcota; class Deinococci; order Deinococcales; family Trueperaceae; genus CBDBZX01. The sequence goes on along the minus strand of OZ243927.1, from coordinate 549,019 downwards.
GAAGCCCGCAGCCGCTTTCGCACCAGAGGGCGGCAACTTCGCCTTGGAAGCAGAAGCGTTCCATGCAAAGGCGGACGGGGGCAAGCACGCCTGGAAGGGGCAGAAAGGGGCGCTGCAAGCGCTGCCCGACATCGGCACGAACCGCAACACGAACTTTGTGTCCAGGAGCCCCCGTTTGGACTACAGGCTCGACGTCGCGCGAGCGGGCACGTACTACGTGTGGGTGCGGGGCAAAGCTGTAAGTGGGAGAAAGAGCAGCAGCAACTCGGTCCATGTAGGGCTCAGCGGTAAAGCTGTCTCTAGCGCGGACCGCATCAGCGGCTTCGGCACAGATTTCGGCTGGGAAAAAGGCACGATGGACGGCTCCAGGGCGAAACTCAAGCTGCCCAAAGGCGTTCACACCCTCAACGTGTGGATGCGTGAGGATGGCTTCGCCTTCGACAAGATTATCCTGACTCCCGATGCGAACTTCGTCCCCGGTGCCACCGCGACGCCGATCGAAAAATCTAAGCCTGGAGAGAAACCCGCGCCGGTGTACAGCTCCCCCCTCGTCATCACGAAGGGCGGCATCTACAGCGGGAACTGGGAGAGCAAGGACGCGCGTACGCCCGCCGTGCGCATCCGCACGAGCCAACCCGTCACCATCGAGAACGCGACCATCCGCTCCAAAGGTCACCTCATCCACGCCGAACCCGGCTATAACGCTAACGTGACCGTGCGCAACGTGGTCGGCTACGGGCTCAATCCGAACGTCGTCGGTCGGACTCCGGGTCGATTCTTAGTCGCGGATACCTACGCTTTCGTGCGCGTCGAAAACTCGTATATGGAAAGCACCTCGGGCATCTGGTTGCACCGCTCGCGCCCCGGCGCGACTGTCAAAATTCTGCGCAACCGCGCGAAGAACATCGACGGGCGGCGCTCCAACGGCAGAGGGGGCTGGCGCGGCGACGACGTTACACTCGTTCAGTTCGCCCAGTTCGACAAGGGCGAGCGCCTCAAAAACACTGAGGTCGCCTGGAACGAGATCATCAACGAGCCCTACAAGAGCCGGGTTGAAGACGTCATCAACTTCTATGCAACGAGCGGCACGTCAAGTAGCCCGGTCCGCATCCACAACAACTATATCCAGGGCGCGTATCCGGCGAACCCCGCGAAAGACGGCTTTAGCGGCGGCGGCATCATGCTGGGCGACGCGGGCGGCGCGCACCTCCACGCCTTTGATAACCAAGTTGTCTCGACCGCGAACTATGGCGTCGCCATCGCAGGCGGTCAGCACAACCGGTTCTACAACAACCGGGTCATCTCAAGCGGTCGCCTCGCCGACGGCACCCCCATCGCCTCGCAGAACGTCGGGCTCTACATCTGGAACAACTCCAAGCCCGCAGCGTTCGGCAACAACGTCGGCTACAATAACCTGAGCGGCTGGGTGAACCGAGGTCAGAACTACGCTTGGGCGAATTACCGGAACGACTGGTGGGCACCCGACGCCGCGCAGTGGCGCGGCAACAAGAACTGGAGCGGTAAGGTTGACCGGCAAGCAGAAGCCGCCGAATTGAACCGCTTCCGCACGAAACTCGCCCAGAAAAACGTCACGGTCGGACCACGCGAGAGTCTGATGCAAGCAGCGAAGTAGCGTAAACTTCTCTTGGGAGTGGGCGGCGGGTATTTCCGCCGCCCACTTTTGCTGAACAGTTGCGGAGTCGTCCTGCTCTGCTTCATCTCCATTTAACCGCGCTCTGTAGTTACGGGCACGTAGGGTCGAAGCGTCGGAGCGGACTAGTTCTGTGCTCTGTAAAGACGTCGGCGCGATATTCTCCCGGCAAAGTACCCCACCCAACGACTTTCCGTGAAGTTCATGAAAGCGCCGTAGCCTTGACACTCGTGCCCTGCGCGTGCATACACTTAGGAATCCGCGTTTCCTATTTTGACGATATCTCTTTACGGCGGTGTGAGTAATGAAAGTTGTTCTTTTTTGTGGCGGCTTAGGACTGAGGCTGAGAAACTATGCGGAGGATGTCCCTAAGCCAATGGTGACGATCGGTTACAGGCCTATCCTGTGGCACGTCATGAAGTACTACGCTCACTTCGGGCACAAAGACTTCATCCTCTGCTTGGGTTACAGGGCGGACTTTATCAAGCGCTACTTCTTGGAATATAAGGAGTGGCTCACCAACGACTTCGTGCTCTCGGGCGACGGCGACGCGCCGGAGCTGCTGCACCGCGACATCCAGGATTGGCGCATCACCTTTGTGGACACGGGGCTTCACGCCAACATCGGCGAGCGTCTCAGGAAGGTCAGGCCCTATCTCGAGGGCGAAGAGGTGTTCCTAGCCAACTACAGCGACGGCTTGACCGACGCGCCCCTCGACCGCAGGATCGAAGCGTTCAGGAAGCGTGACGACGTGATAGGGGATTTCATATGCGTCAAACCTAACTTGAGCCTGCACAGCGTGAAACTGGGCGAGGATAACCTGGTCGGGGACATCACCAGCATCACGAGCACCAATATTTTAATCAACGGCGGCTTCTTTATCTTCAGGCAGCAGATTTTCGACTACCTGGAACCTGGGGAAGAACTGGTCGAAGAACCCCTCGAGCGGCTTATCCAAAAGCGAGCCCTGAGCGCCTCTCCCTATGGGGGGTTTTGGGCCGCGCTCGATACCTTCAAGGACCAGCAGTACTTAGAGGGGCTCTACGCGGCGGGGAACGCGCCGTGGCAGGTGTGGAAGTCGGAGGAAGCGGGGGACGTGTAAGAGTGCTGGAGTTCGCCCTGCCCGCTGATAAACCTATTCACCTCCTCTGCTTAGGCGCGCACAGCGACGACATCGAGATCGGCTGCGGCGGAACGTTGCTCAAGCTCTTGGAGACTAGCGCGCAAGTAAGCGTGACGTGGGTGGTGTTGAGCGCCGCAGGTCCACGCCTCGAGGAGGCGAGCGCCAGCGCCGACCTCTTTTTAGAGGGCGCAGCCCGAAAGGAGGTCATCACGCAAGCCTTTCGCGACGGGCACTTCCCCTTTCAGGGGTCGCAGATCAAGGACTTCTTCGAGACGCTCAAGCGGGTAGACACCCCCGACCTCATCTTCACTCACGCGCGCGACGACCGGCATCAGGACCACCGCGTGGTTTCTGACCTCACCTGGAACACGTTCCGCAACCACCTGATCCTCGAGTACGAAATCGCCAAGTACGACGGCGACCTAGGCAACCCCAACGCCTTTGTTCGTCTGCCGGAGACCATCGCTCAGCGCAAGCTCGAGCTTTTGATGAGATGCTTCGCGAGCCAGCGGCACAAGCAGTGGTTCGACGCGGACACCTTCTCGAGCCTTATGCGCTTACGCGGCGTAGAGGCGAACGCGCCGAGCCGTTTCGCCGAAGGGTTTTACGCCCGTAAATTTGTCTTGTGATGCGGTTTTCGGGTAGTCCTGCTCGGAAACCGTTTTTACGTTCCCGACTGCGTCTCGAGAAACGCTCTGTACCAAGAGACCGTGCGGGCTAACCCTTCGCGGAGGGGGACGGTAGGCTTCCACCCTGTGGCGTCGAACGTTGCCGCGACGTCCGCCCTACGCACCTGCTCCATCGCTCGGTCGGCGATTGCGCCGTAGTGAGGGCGAGTTGCCGAGCCCGTAAGCGAAACGAGTTCTTCGGCGACGCGGCGCACCATCACGAGTTGTCCCGACCCGAGGTCGAGCCTCTGCCCGCTAGCAGGAACTCGGGCAAGCGCGACGAGCCCACGCACGACGTCGTCTACGTAAACCCAGTCGACCTCTCTGACGCCGCTGGTGAGCTTAGGGGTCTCGCCCCGGAGCAGCGACGTGCTCACGTAGGGGACGAGCCTGTGAACGTTCCTGTCGCCGGGACCGTACACCATGAAGATGCGCGCCAACGTAACGGGTGTTCCGTAGAGGGCGTGAAACATCTGGGCGTATTGACCCACTGCTCCTTTCGCCGCCGCGTAGGGCGAAGCCGGAACCGACGTGCCCTCAGGTTCCTCCAACGAGCCCGCGAGCACGAGCCGCTCGCAGCCGCGCTCGGTCGCCACGCTCATGAGGTTGACCGCGCTCAGCAGGTTGCCGCGCAGTGTCGGCACCACCGCCTTCAAGTCGCGCGTACCCGTGACCTGACCCGCGAGGTGAAAGATGACATCTGGCTCCGCAGCGGCAAAGGCGGCGCGGACCGCGCTGAGTTCAGTCACGTCGCCTTGGAACCAGCGGTCGCACCCCGCCCCTTCCTCTTGCGGCTGCCGTGACACGCCCCACACCTTAGCGTCAGCCTCACGCAAAACTTCGCTCAGGCGCGCGCCGATAAAGCCGCTCGCGCCGGTGAGTAGCACGGTGCGCCCCGACAAGTTCAGGGTCTCTAACTGTTCAGTTCCGTTCAAGGCTTCTATACTAACCTGGAAAAAGGACGGCGCGAAGTAAAAGTGTCTTTAGTGAGATGCTACGTGAACCGAAGTCATCCACGCTTTGCAGAGGCAGACTAAATACACCATAAACTACGTGTTGACACCTTCGCTGATGTCACCCTGTTCACGAAGTAGAGCGAAGCTTCGGCGAAGGCGTAAGGGTCTCGTCTTCTATTCCCAACTAGCCGAGACTGGAAGACAAGATTCTTTCATCAGGCGAAGCCTATCCTGTAAAGGGCTCCGCTGTCGCTTCACAGGTCAAGGCTAAGCAGGTGAAGGCTGAAAGCCTTTGAGCTTCGCTCTGACCTATGCCTACTGAGCTTTCCAGTCAAGCTGGACGAACGGTGCTCTAACCTAGTTCAGAATGACATCACTCATTTTTTACCTGACAGTGCACTAAATAAAGAGCGTCGGCATCAGTCCACTCGCTGCAGCAAGTCGTGACGCAACAAGAGGTCCGCCGCCTCTTTAACGCGCCCGAACGCTAAACCGGAACGCTCCGCAACCTCGAGCAGCGTGTGTTTACCGTCGCTCAAGTTGAGCACCCACAGGAGGGCCGGCATGTCCGTAGGGCGTCCGTCCGGGTGGGTATATAGCCCCCGCTTGCCTAGTTGCGGTTCGCCCTTGGGCGCGAGGTTGCGGTAGCGCCCGTTGTGCTCGAGCACGTCAACCAGCTCTAGGCACCACGCCAACGTCTCTACGAGCGATGCTTCGCTGATGAAGCTCGGGTTGTCAGCCGAGGTGTGGTATTCGGGATACGTGCCATAAGGGGTTCGGGAGAGCCTCCCCACGGGCAGGTTGATGCCGGGCGAGCCGTACTGCCGTTCATCGTAACCGTCGGGGGAGAAGGGCAACGTATAGGTGTCCGCTCGCTGCGAGAGGACGTGCGCCGCCGCTCGGTCAAGCTCGCTGTCGCCGCGTCTACTCCGCTTGAAATGGAGCGGTCCACCGTCGCCTACGCCCGCGAGGACGAGACCGTGTTCTATGTGGGAGAGATGCGCCTCATTGAGGCTCAGCCAGGCAATCGTCCCGATGGTCGCGGGCACGAAGAGGAAGCGGTAGGTGTAGTGGTGGGACCCAGTCCCTGCGAGAAGCTGAGCCAATAGTATCGCGACGGCGATACCTGAGAGGTTGTCGTTGGCGAGCGAGGGGTGGCAGCAGTGAGCGGAGAAGAGGACCTCATCGCCACTTTTGCCAGGTAGAACAAGCTCCCCGAAGCTGAGGCTTCCCGGCTCGAGCGAGCTGTCGATAACGACCTCGTACTCCCCTTCCTCCAAGGACAGAAGGGTGCTATGGCGGAGGCAAAACCCCCACGTTTCGCGGTAGTAGCTCGTGCGGTAGGGAATCCAGTCGGGGTGCTCGGGCAGGGTGTGCAGGTGGGGGCGAAGCGCCTCCAGGGTCAGGCGCTCGCGCACGGGCACGCTGTAATTCACCACGTGCAGATTGTGCGCCCTAAAGTCGACGACGCGCGCTCCCTGTGCGTCTTCGATGTAGGCGTCGCGGATATTCCACTCGTTCGGCACCGTCCAGTCGAAGACCGGCGTGCCGCTCGGCACTTCGCGTATCTCCAAGGGAACGTGCTGCTGAAGCAGGCGGAGCGTCGCCCTCAATCCGTCCCCTGTGATGCTGCGGCAGAGAGGGTACAGGTCGCGGACGAGCGCCATCATCGCTTCGCCCTGCTCCGCGCTGAGCCCCTTAGCGACGCTCGACAGGTTCACCCTAAAGCACCCATTCTAAAGCACCGTGTCCGGGTAGGTCGCGTCGCGTTCGGAGATGACGCGGACGCTTTCAGGCCAGGGGACGCCGAAAGTGGGGTCGTCCCAGCGTACGCCGCGCGCCGCTTCAGGGTGGTACGGCGTCGACATCTGGTAGAAGATGTCACTGTCGTCCTCGAGCGTCAGAAAGCCGTGCGCTACCCCCTCCGGGACGTAGAGGGCGCGGCCGTTGCGCTCGGAGAGTTCGGCGCTCACGTGCGTTTTGAACGAGGGCGAGTCGGGGCGCAAGTCGACGATGACGTCGTAGATCGCACCTCGGATACAGCGCACCAGCTTGGCTTCGCCGTGCGGCGCGGCTTGGTAGTGCAGGCCGCGCAGCGTGCCCCGCTTTGCGTTATGAGAGAGGTTGCACTGCGCCACCGCCGGATTGAGTCCGTGCGCCGCGAATTCCTGCTGGCAGAACGCGCGAGCGAAGGAGCCGCGCTCGTCTCGGTGCGGCTCGAGGTCAATGACGAAAGCTCCCGCAATCGGCGTTTCGGAAAACTTCACGGTACGATGCTCGCCTCCGGGATAGGCACGATGAACCTCCCGCCCCAGTCGCGAATCGACGCCATCTGGTCCATGATCTCATCCTTGAGGTTCCAGGGGAGGATTAGCACGAAGTCGGGTTTCGTCTCGTAGATTTTCTCCGGCGCGTGGATGGGGATGTGGGTGCCGGGCAAGAAGAGACCCTGCTTGTAGGGGTTGCGGTCGACCGTGTAGTCGAGGAAGTCGCCCCGGACGCCGCAGTAGTTGAGGAGCGTGTTGCCCTTGCCGGGCGCGCCGTAGCCCGCGATGCTCGCGCCCGTCCCTTTAAGCTCGATGAGGAGGCTCAGAAGCTTATGCTTGGTTTTCGCGGCTTGCTCGTTGAAGGCCAGATAAGGCGCGAGCGTGTCCAGGTGCGCCGCTCGCTCCTTCTCTCGGAGCGCCTCTAGGCTCGAGGCGGTCTCTAACGCTTCCGACTCTACGTGCCGAACGTAGATGCGCAGCGAGCCGCCGTGCGTCGGAAGTTCTTCGGCGTCGAAGAGCGCTAGGCCGTGCGCCGCGAAGATTCGCTCGACGCTCAGCAGCGAGAGGTAGGAGAAGTGCTCGTGGTAGATGGTGTCGAACTGGTTCTCCCGGATGAGCGTGAGGAGGTGGGGGAACTCGAGCGTCGCCGCGCCGTCCGGTTTGAGCAGCAGCTTGATGCCGGCGACGAAGTCGTTGAGGTGGGGCGTGTGCGCTAGGACGTTGTTCGCGACGATGAGGTCCGCTCTTTTGCCCTCTCGGGCGAGCTTGCGGGCGACCTCGCTGCCGAAAAACGCGACCAGCGTAGGCACGCCGCGTGACTCGGCGACCTCAGCAACGTTCGCCGCCGGGTCGATGCCGAGGGCGGGAATGCCACGCTCTACGAAGTTTTTGAGCAGATATCCGTCGTTGCTGGCAAGCTCGACGACTAAACTTTCCTGACCGAGCCCGAAGCGGTCCGTGACCCTCTCGGCGTAGCGCTTAGCGTGCTCGAGCCAACTCGTCGAGTAGGAGGAGAAGTAGGCGTAGTCGCTGAAAATAGCCTCGGGACTCTCGAACGCCTCGACCTGTACGAGCAGGCACTCGGCGCACACGTAAGCGGTGAGGGGATAGAAGGGCTCGGGCGCATGCAGGGCGGCGGCGCTGAGGTAGCTTTCGCAGAGCGGTTGTGCGCCTAAGTCGGCAAAGCGGTGTGCCAGCGTCGCGCCGCAGAAGCGGCAGAGCAGATCAGGCGCTGTTTCCGAAACCGCAGGGGAGGTGGAGAGCGTTGCGTCGGGGTTCACTGAGAAGCCACGCCTTCTACGCTAGGTGGGCTGTCAGCTTCGCTTACCTCCGCGCTACCCGGCTGCCGCCAGAAGAAGCGCTCGTCGAGCTGCTTCGTGTTGAGCAGATGCTCGAGCTGCCTCAAACGGGTAAAAGCGGGCAGCTCGAAGTCCTCGCGCCTCATCTCGATGTGCGCGAAGACGTCGCGGAGCTGCCGAGCGCCGCGCTCAGCGTCCCAGGCGCAGCGGAAGTCGGGTAAGACGTCGTGAATTTTGTCGAACGAGACGCGGTAGCTGCGGTTGTCCCCGCCCCGCTCTCCCAAGCTGAGGCTGCAGCCCGGAAAGACGTCCGCGACGATCTCCGCTATGTCCCTAACGCGGTAGTTGAAGCGGCTGTCGCCGACGTTGAGGATTTGGTTGTGGACCCGCTCGCGCGGCGCGCGCAGCGTGCAGAGGACGGCGTTGCAGATGTCGAGCGCGTGGACGAGGGGACGCCACGGCGACCCGTCGCTCGTCATCTTGATCTCGCCCGTCGTCCAGGCCCAGCCCGACAGATTGTTGAGCACGATGTCGAAGCGCATCCGCGGGGACGCGCCGAAGGCGGTGGCGTTGCGCAAGAAGGTCGGCGAAAACGCCTCGTCCGCCAGCGCCGCCACGTCCCTTTCCACCAACGTTTTGCAGAGCGCGTAGGTCGTCTGCGGGTTGACCGGGGAACGCTCGTCCACGACCTCTTCCTCGGCGACGCCGTAGACGCTGCACGACGAGGTGTAGATAAAGCGCGCCGCGCCCGCCTCCTTCGCGAGTTGCGCGAGCCGGAGCGACGCTTCGTGGTTGATCTCGAGCGTGATGTCCGGGGCGAGTTGCCCGAGGGGATCGTTCGAAAGCTCCGCCATGTGCACCACAGCCCCGACCCCTTCAAGGTCCCTGCGCGTCAGGTGGCGAATGTCTTTACACAGCGTCTGAGCACTGAGCGTCGTACCGTTATAGAGCCAGCCCCCCTTGTAGAAGCCCGTGTCAACGCCGATCACCTCGTGTCCCGCCTCCACGAGGAGCGGCGGCAACAGCGACCCCAGATAACCCTCTGTACCTGTGACTAAAACTTTCATAACCCTCCGTAACGGTCGTTGTGAATGCGCCCTCTGGGAGAGGGCGAGCCAGCCGGACGAGCAGACCGACCTCGCTGAACCTTCTCCTATTAAATCGCGACCTTTTAGTTACCTAACGCTAACACACCCTAATAGGCTCCCTTGCCGAAGAACACGGCGATGGGCGTGCGGGCGAGCAGATAGAGGTCGAACCAGATGGACCAGTCGCGGATGTAGTAGCTGTCGAGCTTCTCCTGAACTGCTAGGTCGCCGTCGCTGCGCTCCGAAACCTGCCACAGCCCGGTGATGCCGGGCAGGGCTTCGCGCCGCAGCGAGCGGAAGTCCGCGCCGAACTGCTCGAGGTGGTAGTAAGGAAAGGGGCGCGGTCCCACTAGGCTCATCTCGCCGATGAGCACGTTGTAGAGCTGCGGCAACTCGTCGAGGCTCAGCTTGCGCAGCACGTCGCCGACGACGGGCAGCACGCGGGGGTCGTCCTTAATCTTATAGAAGCGCTCCCACTCGGCGCGCAGCGCAGGGTCCTTGGCGAGCGTTTCCTCGAGCCGCGTTTCGGCGTCGAGGTACATCGTGCGCAGCTTCCAAACGCGCACTTTGCGTCCCCTATAGCCCTCGCGAAGCTGAAAATAGAAGGGCGAGCCTGGGCTTACCCACATGATGGCGAGCGCGGCGAGCGCCACGATGGGTAGCGCTAAGACGCAGAGCGGCACCGTGATGAGCAGGTCCACCGCGCGCTTGAGAAGGCGGTTTCCCGGCAGCAATAAGTTGCGCTGAATCTGAAGTCCTAGGGTTTGCCCGAGTTCTTGCCGCGACACCGACAGCCCGACCTGACCGAAGAGTTGCGACACGAAGATGAGGTGAGGAAACGCTTCGGTGTGGCGGTGGATGATGTCGAGCAGTTCGTCGCTCTGCACTTCGGGCATGGCGACGATGGCGTGGTTGACGCCGCGCTGCTTGGCCCAAGCCGTCGCCGAGGTGATGGGCCCGATCACGGGCACGCCGTACAGTTCGGTGGCGCTGTCGTAGCCCTGACCGAAGCAAGCGACCGGCTTAAAGCCGCTGCCGGGTTTGCCTATAAGCTGTTCGCACACCGAGGCGGCGGCGCTGCCGGAGCCGAGGATGACGGTCGGCGTGCCCCACCACGCCCTGTCAGCGAAGAGGTCGCGGAGCACGCTTCGACCTGTAGGCAAAAGCAGAAGGGTCAAACCCCAACTCGTCAGAAAAACGCCCCTGGAGTCGAGGCTGATGTTTTCGATAAGAAAGCTTACTAAGAGTGCAGTGAGATAGACGATCGTCGTGAGATTCCCGAGCCGGGCAAATTCGACTACGGGACTGACCCCGCCGCTATAGAGGTCGGCGCGGGCGAAGGCGAAGGGGAAGATAAATAGAAGGGGCCACAACTGGTAGAGGACCCTGGGGTCGACTTGGCTGTTGACGAGCGACCAAAGTTGACCGCCGAGCCAGGCGGCTAAGACCAGCATGGCGAGGTCTGAAATGGCGTAGCTTAGTGGCGTATAGACCCCCAAGCGCTGAAAGTTGCGAGCCTGAGAGAGTAAATTGCGTGACAACTGCATGATGTTAGCTCCGTCCAACGAAAAGTGGGCTTGTCGGTCTGTCAGGCGCTCCTTCACGAATAGAGACCGGGCGGTCTACGTGCTCATTCTCCGCCGAATGCTCTAAAGGGTGTATTTCACGCACGAAGGTAAGCGTGAACTTACCGGTGCGCGCTGAGTACCGTGCGCAGGTAGCACCTTATTTGAATGCATAATTTGAATGCATGAAGTCTGGTAGAACGGCGCACTTCGTGTAGAATAAGCTGCCCGGTGACCAAAGTGCGGTAACGCTTATATCCTTCTCCCCTAGAGTGTTGTGAAATTGCCGCGTCACAAGCTGTTTCGCTTAGCAAATTCACATCTCATATGCTATAACATTTTTCACAACACTTAAAGGCGTTTCGTTCACCAACTCATCATCTATTAAGGTTGGGTGAACTTCCTGTTAGCGTAGCCAACCCCGCGACCGTAAAAAGCCTCTACACTAAATAAAGTGCACGCGAGGCGAAGAGACGCTTCAATCGCTCCGGGTGTTTCTAGGCTGACTCGAGGGATCACTGCGGCAGTAAGCCTCTAAATAGTGAGCTTCTGAAACGTAGCGAGTAGCTTAGAGCGCCCTTGAGCTGAAGTGTGAAAGTGATGTAAGGTACCCAGGGTCAGGAGGACACGGTGAAAAAGGTATTAGTTTGTGGGGCGGGCGGTTTTATCGGGAGTCATTTGGTCAAGCGGCTGAAAGCTGAAGGCGCTTGGGTGCGCGGCGTCGACCTGAAAAAACCGGAATTCAGTGAGACGCACGCCGATGACTTCGTTGTTGGCGACCTCCGCGACCCCCGCGTATGTCAAAGCGTCTGCGACGGACGTTTCGACGAGGTCTATCAGCTCGCCGCCGACATGGGCGGGGCGGGCTTTGTTTTTACCGGCGACAACGACGCCGCCATCATGCACAACTCGGCGATGATCAACCTCAACATGCTCGAGATGCTGCGCACGCACGGCGTGGGCAAGGTGTTCTACTCCTCTTCCGCGTGCATCTACCCCGAGCGGAACCAGATGAACCCCGACCAACCCGTGACAGCCGAGGACTCAGCCTACCCCGCTGCGCCCGACAGCGAATACGGCTGGGAAAAACTCTTCAGCGAGCGGCTCTACTTCACCTACGCGCGCAACCACGATATCGACGTTCGGGTGGTCCGCTTTCACAACATCTTCGGTGAAGAAGGTACCTGGACGGGCGGACGCGAAAAGGCCCCTGCCGCGATCTGCCGGAAGGTAGCCGAGGCCGAGCCAGGCGGCACCGTAGAGATTTGGGGCGACGGAACCCAGACGCGCTCATTTTTACACGTCGAAGAGTGCTTGGAAGGTATGAAACGGATTATGGAGGCGGATTTTCCTGGACCCCTTAACCTAGGCTCGGAAGAGATGGTGTCCATCAACCGCTTAGCCGAACTCGCCATGCAGATAGCGGACAAAGACCTAGAAATCAGACACATCAGCGGTCCTTTAGGGGTCAAGGGAAGAAACTCGGACAACACCCTTATCCGCGAGACCCTCGGCTGGTCTCCGTCGAAACCGCTCGCCGAAGGTCTGGAGCGCACCTACCGCTGGATCGAGCAGCAGGTCAAAAACACCCAAAGAGAACTCGCTTAGCCTAAGCGGTTGCGGCGACAGTCGTTTCCGCTGTACTAAGCTTATCCGTTAAGTACAGCGTTGAGCAAGTTTTGCTACCTATTAGCATGTCACCCTGTTCACGCAGTCAGACGAAGTCCGGCGGGTCCGAACGAAGTGAGAACGATAGGGGCGTAAGGGTCTCGTCTTTCCTTCTCTGTCAGACAAGAAGGCAAATGCAGAGATTCTTTCACTCCACTTCGTTGCGTTCAGAATGACATAAGTCGTTTTTTACTTAACACTGTAATTAAGCTCACCTGTGTTGAGTTTGAGTGAAACAACGTAGCCTTAGAGAAAGCGAGGGGTGGACATCGTCCACCCCTCGCTGATTTTGAGCCTATAAGCGAATACCCGGACGAACCTCACTGCTGCGCTAAGGATTCTTCGTCGACGAGTCCGACCACGATATCCGCCTGGGTGAGCTTGACTCGGAAGCGTCTAAACTCTTCAGTTTCTGTTTGCCGCGTTATCTTTCCGCGCCAGTGTTCGTTGTCCTTCCACTGCGAAGCGTCGGGCACCCACCAGTCGTTTCGCCCGCCGTTCCAGGTGTACTCCTCTTTAACCCAACCGCTCAGGTTGCCGTAGCCGACATTTTTGCCGTAGTCAGCCGAGTGCTGGTTCCAGATGTAGATGCCGACGTTTTGCGAGGCGATAGGGGTGCCGTCAGCGAGCCGCCCTGAAGAGAGGACCCGGTTATTGTAAATCTTGTTGTTTTTCCCCCCCGCGATAGCGACGCCGTAGTTCGCGGTCGAGACAACTTGGTTGTTGAAGGCGTGGAGGTGCGCGCCGCCCGCGTCGCCCAACAAGATGCCGCCGCCGCTGAAGTCATCTTTCGCGGGGTTCGCTGGATACGCGCCTTGGATGTAGTTGTTGTGAATGCGAATAGGGCTAGACGCCGTACCGTTGGTCCGGTATATGTTGATGACATCCTCGACTCGACTCTTATAGGGCTCGTTGATAATCTGGTTCCAGGCGACCTCGGTGTCGACGAGGTTGACACCCTTATCGAACTGGACGAACTGAACCTTGGAGTCGTTGCCGCCTCGCCAGCCCCCCGCGCCGTCGCTCAGCCGGCCGTCTATATTCAGCGCGCTGTTACGCAAGATTTTAACGGTCGCTCTAGGCCGCGAGTGGTGCAGCCAGATGCCGGACGTGCCCTCTAAATACGAGTTCTCGACGCGCACAAAGGCGTAGGTGTCCGCGACCAAGAACCTGCCCGCGTGCTGACCGGAGCGGTCGGGATTGAGTCCGTACCCCTTGACGTTGCGCACGGTCACATCGGCGTTGCGGCCGTGTTCGGTATAGATGAGATGTCCGCGACTGCGTATGGTCGCATCTTCTATCACAACGGGCTCGGAAGTCTTGATAACTACGGCGGGTTCGTCCGGGTCTTGGCTCTCCCAGTTCCCACTATAGGTACCGCCCTCTGAGATGACGAGAGGAGCGCTGAAAGAAATTTTCGTGACAGCATCCTCTCCACCGTCCTCCGCTACAGCGTGCGGCGTGAAGTTCGCGTCGGGGGTTAAGATGACCTTATCGAGGACGAAGCCGTCCTCGCGCATCCATACGTTAAGGGTATGCCGTCCCGCCGAAGGAACGCTGATTTGGGCGGCGGGTTCGTCCGCTGTTCCTTTTTCCCACGTGAAGTCCGCGCCAAAACCGCTGACGTGCTCAGCGCCGCGCTGCGCCGCGGCGTCTAAGCCCACGTGAACGGAGTCGCTCTCCGCCGGTTCACCCGCCGCCTTGCCGCGCACCCACACGTAATGCACGCCCGCGCGGTTGAAGTCGACGGTGTAGTCCAAGCGGGGGCTGCTCGAGGTGTAGTCCTGCTCGCGGTTCTCACCCTCGTTGGGCAGGGCCTGCATGACTTCGCCGCCCGAGGCGTCGCCGTCAAGGAGAGGTCGCCACGTATGAAGACCCGGCGAGGTGTTGGCGTGGAACGCTTCCGCCTCGAGCGTCACGAGCCCATTACGAGTCTGCGTATGAGCCTCATCCTCAGTCAGAGATGCGTCCAAACCGCTGCAAGCGATCAGGGCACAAAGCACCATCAAAAGGGACATAAATCTAATATACTCGACTTTTATAAACCTAGTTGTATACCTACGGGTCCTATACTCCACACGCTCACCCTCTTTCCCAAAAGATTTCGGCCTAACCTGACTATAGAAGACGACGCCACTGACGTGGCGTTGGATTGAAGGCGGCGCACCGCCAAGTGTCTACACCGTTGCGCTGCTAACTCAGCTTATTTCAGATAATCGCGATCTGGATTAGCTGTTACAGTCCTGTAAGGAGGTAACTTTCTAACAGGATTAAAGTATACCGCGCCTTTAATTAAGGTTGTGTGAAAGGGTAAGGGCGGATCACAACGTATTAAGGCACCTCAGTCGGTTGTTTCTGGAGGTTGATATAGGGGGGCGTCCCTCTAGTGTCACTCAGCTAGCTTTAGGCGCGGCTCCTTCGGTGACGCCAAAGCTGCAGGGCGGCTAGGGCGAGAAAGCGAGGATTGTGTTTGAAGTAGCGCCGCCAGAGGCGTCTCGGTTCGACCGCGAGCCTAAAGAGCCACTCGAGTCCGCGGCCCTGCATCCAGGCGGGCGCTTGCTTGACGCTGCCGGCGTGGAAGTCGAACGCCGCGCCGACCCCGAGCATCACCACGGGAAGCCGCTCGGCGTGTTCGACCATCCACCGCTCTTGCCTGGGGCAGCCTAGACCGACAAAGAGGATTCTCGCCCCGGACGCTTTGATATCGGCAACGATCTGCTCATCTTCCGCCGGGGTGAGCGGTCTGAAGGGCGGCGAATAGGCGTAGCTGATGTTCAAATTCGGGAAGGACGCCTGAAGGTTCTGCGTGAGCGCGCCTAACGTAGCGGGGCTTGCGCCGTAAAACCCGACGGGCACAGCAGCCTGCTCCGCCTCTTTGCAAATTTCTAGGGTGAGCGTCGGACCGTAGACCCGCGTCTGATTCTCTACGCCTAGCCTGTTGAGCATCCACACGAGCGGCATACCATCCGATGTGACGAGGTCAGCGCCGTTCACTATGCGCTTGAACTCAGGCGAGTCGTGGCTTTCCATGACCATATGTACGGTAGCCACGCAGACGTAACGACCGGACCTCTCCTCCGACCAGCGCAAAACTCGAGCGGCCGCGTCTTCGTAGCTGGTCGCGTCGACGCGCATCCCGAGGATGTAGCGGTGCTCGGTCACGATGCGGCGGTAGAAACGGTGCGGCGTTCTATGTCCTTGGGATAACGCCTACAGGTAGGGTTGACGGTAGTTTGACTCATCCGGTGTGACCTCCTGGGCGGCTAAGCCCGCTCTCTCAACCTCACGAGCTGCGCGAGCCACGACCTGAGCAGTTTGGGAAAGAGTCTCAGCGCGGGCACTGCGACGATGCTCTCGAGCATAAAGCGCGTGGTCCAACCCAAGTAGGGTTGGTACGTCTGCAGGTAGTGGCGGGCCCTGTCCCGCCTGCCGACCTCGACGAGATACACCACGACCCAGAGCATGATTCGGCTGATGCGGTAGCGGTATAGAGCGCGGCGCTTAGAGGTCGCGGCGTGGTAGGTGAGCACCTCCAGCATATAAGACCAGGCCGCCTCCCGTTCACTGGAGAGGGCCGCGCCGTGTTCGCGGTAGATGGCGACCGGAGCGCCGATGCCGACAGCCTGAACGCCCTCTTTCCCGAGGCTAAGCAGAAGGTCGATGTCGCAGGCGTGGACGCTGCCCGCGCGGAAGCTAAGCTCTCGGTCTCGGCACCTAAAGAGTGTCGCGGTAATGAATATGGTGCTGCCGAATAGCAGCAGGCGTCGCTCCAGGTCTCTTATGTGACCTACTTTAGGCGGGAGGAGCGCCTGACCGAAAACGCGCTTCCCAGTGCCCTCTTTCAAAATCTCGACCTGACCATAAGCGACGCCGCACTCAGGGTGCTCGAGAAACGCAGACACGAGCCTCTCCACCGCGTCTGGCATCAGCGTGTCGTCGGCGGGGAGCATCAAAACGTAGTCTCCGCGTTTTGACGCCAACTTCGCGGCGCGGTCCCAACTCTCGTCAACGGGGACGTGGTCGCTGAAGTAAAAGGGGGTGAACCGGTCGTCTTGGACCGAGGCGAGGATCGCCCCTGTTTGGTCCGTCGAGGCGTTGTCCACGACGATGACCCGCACGTTTTGATAGCTCTGCGCTAGGGCGCTGCGGACAGCCTCACGGAGATAGCGCGCGCCGTTATAAACAGGTATCGCGATGCAGACAGGAGGTAGCGCCGAGCGGGTCATCGCCGTGATTGCTCGCAGGCTAGATGCGAAGCCCCGCGTTCAACCTTTCTCTGAAAGAAGGCAAAGCGAGTCCCTTCGCGAAACTTGACGTACTTTGCAGGGGCGGTGCAACGTTCTACTCTCACGGGCGGCTCCGTAGATGAGATGACGTAAGGTGAGCGGGTACCGCGTAAAGTAATAACATACTCGTTCCGTTTCCCCTCACTCTACGTCCACGTTCCCTCTCTCGTCAAATGTGTTGTCGGCGTTTGTAGTATTGTCGGCATTGCGGACGTCCCCAGCCCTCGCGTAAAGCCGCAGCATCACCCCGGCGGCGACGACGTAAGCCGCGAGCCAGCCGAGGATCGCCCCGGTTGTCCCCAAGTAAAACATAAGCAGCAGCCCTAAAGTGAGCGACGTCGCCATAGAGTACATGTAAGCGACGAACACCTTATTCGGCAGCTCCAGAGCGTTGAGTGCATTCGCGACGACGATGGCGACTCCCAGAACGACGGGGATAGCGCCGAAGAGCCACATGACACTGGCGAGGTTTTCGTACTGTCCGCCATAGAGAAACTCGGTGAGCGGTTCCCCGAAAGCAGCGACTAAGACCCCGTAAGTAGCCGCGCCAAGGGGCAGCAAAAGGAGCGCGTAGCGGACGACAGAGGTGAACCTCTGCGCCTCTTTGATGTGCGCCAAGAGGGGTAAGAGTACGGTTCCTAGTGCCGTATTGAAGTGTATCGCTGGCTGAAACAGGTTTGTCAGGGCGCGAAACGCGCCAGCAGCCTCGAGCCCGCCCCAAAACGGAAAGAGGAGGTAGTAAACGCTGCTGGAAATCCAGTTCGACAGCGCCGTGCCTGCGACCCAACGTCCGTAGCGCCAGTGGTCTTTCAGCACGGTGCGTGCAAGTGTCCTGTCCCGACTCACGAAGCTTACTTTAAGACGAACCATCAGCCAGCCGCCCGACACGAGGCTCGCGGCTGCGATCACGCCTAGAGCAGTTGTGGCGCTGAGCCACCCGTAGTGAAACAGCACGTAAGTGCCGATGAGCATAAACCCCATATAGAGTGCGCCGGCCGAAGCCGCCATTCTCGGGATGAGAAGCGCGTAGCAAGCGCGGCGCATAAGCCACTGTAGGAGGATAAAAGGACTCGCCAGTGCAACCCCGAACAGTGCGGGCGAGAGAGAATTACCCTGACGTGTTAGCGAGACGAGCCCGATAAGACCCAGTATGAGACCTATGACCGCCGTAAGAATCAGGTGACCTTGTAGCAGGACGTTGAGGTATCTGCCTATTCGGTTTTCGTACTTTCTAGGGCCGAAGACCGAAAGCGGATCGCTTAGGAGCGACATGTGAAAGGTGCTAAAGAGCAGAAAAACCGCGTAGGCGACGGAGAAAGCGCCGTAGTCTTGCGGGCTGAGCCAGCGCGCTAAGAGAATATTGAGCGCGAAGTTGGACGCGGCGAAAAGCCCCTGGTCCATCACGGCCCAGAACCCTCGCCCCCCCCAATTCACCAAACCCCGTTTGTTGAGGCGGTGACGCAAGACGCGGTGGCTCGAGGCCCAGTTCAAAAATTGTCTCAGCGCCAAGGTGCTCTTGTCTCCTCAAGATAAAGCAAAAGTTAGGTGGGGCGGCTCAGACTCAAGTCTAACCTAGACCTCAAGTCCAACTCAGGCGGCCGAGTCGCTGCAGGTCGCATCCCTAAACGTCGCGCCGCTCGCGTTCAGTTTTTGCGCGAACGGTTCTGCCTGAGCCGCTCCTGGTGTTACGGCCGCCCTCTACACGGAAAGCGCACGCTGCTCGAGCCGCCCCCGGAAGTGAGCGATGGTCGATATCAAGCCCTGCTCGAGCTGGACCTCCGGCCGCCAGCCGAGCTGCGCCTCGGCCAAGCTGATGTCCGGTCTACGCTTCTTCGGATCGTCTTGCGGCAGCGCCCGGAAGACGATCTCCGAGTCCGAGCCGGTCAGCGCGACGACCTTTTCGGCCAGCGCTAACATGGTGAATTCGGTGGGGTTGCCGAGGTTGATGGGTCCTATGACCTCATCTGGGGTATTCATTAGACGCATCAGGGCTTCGACGAGGTCCGTGACGAAGCAGAACGAGCGCGTCTGCGCGCCGTCGCCGAAGATGGTGAGCGGCTCCCCCCGGAGGGCCTGCACGACGAAGTTGCTGATGACCCTGCCGTCGTCCATCTGCATCCTAGGGCCGTAGGTGTTGAAAATGCGCGCCACCTTAATTCTTAGCCTGTGTTGGCGGTGGTAGTCGAAGAACAGGGTCTCGGCGCAGCGCTTGCCCTCGTCGTAGCACGACCTGGGCCCGATCGGGTTGACGTTGCCCCAGTAGCTCTCGCGCTGCGGATGAATTTCGGGATCGCCGTAAATCTCGCTGGTGCTTGCCTGCAAAATCTTGGCGTGTGTCCGCTTGGCGAGACCCAACATGTTGATGGCTCCATGTACCGCGGTCTTGGTCGTTTGGACCGGGTCGCGCTGGTAGTGGATCGGGCTCGCGGGGCAGGCGAGGTTGTAGATTTCGTCCACCTCGACGTAGAGGGGGAAGGTCACGTCGTGCCGCAGCACTTCGAAGTAGGGGTTATTCATAAGGTGCGCGATGTTCTCCTTGCGACCCGTGTAGAAGTTGTCGGCGCAGAGGACGTCGTGTCCGCCTGCGAGCAGCCGTTCGCACAGGTGGCTGCCTAAAAAGCCCGCGCCGCCCGTTACCAAAATTCGTTTAGCCATCTCTTTCCTCTTCTCGCCCAACCATGTAAGGGATTAGGGAAGGTGTCCCGTTTTGTGTGTATGCGGATGCTAGATAACCTCCCTCACGAGCTTCGCCTCTATACAAAACGCTTTACACAAAACCTGGTACACCGCCAATTATGGGCGGGTACACCCCGTGCGGGTACTTCTACCCAGTTCGAGCTGGTTTCACTTTTAACACCTTTTCCAGCGGAACTTCGTGATCGGCGTACACTCGCTCGTGGCAACACCCCGTATAGAGCGGACACGGCGCAAATACAATTCGAACTGAGTCATGACCCGTTTTCCCCGACTTTTAGTGTAGCGCGTATCTCCCCTGACGTGCAGTTGCAGGTTCGGTAACTAATGATGTTAAGGGGCGGTCACCGCAACACCTCAAGAAGAGGATACACGCGATTAGTGGTAGAATGCGCTAACGGCGGAGCCACAGGTCTTCGGCGCTCGTCATGATCATCCTGTGGGAGGCTTGGACGTGGAGCAAGACAATTTTGACATCGGCAGCACCCTGCGCTTCGTGCTGCGTGCGCTTTTAATCGCGCTGCCCGCCGCGCTACTCGCCGCTGTCCTGACCTATTTTCTCGCCCAGCGGCTCGAGCCCGCTTACGAGGCGACCACGACGCTCCTCATCACGCAGGCGCTCGGCGCAAGCTCGGCTGAGACCATCCCGGGTCCACCCTCGCCGCTCAGCGCGGACGCCTACCGCGCCATCTTGCTGAGCGACCAGACGCTGGTCGGCGCGCTAAACGCCCTAGGCGTCGCAGAGATCGACCAGTCACGTCTCGAGCGGACACGAGAGCGCGTCATCATGGGCGTAACCGAGGACACGAGAGACACCGACTTCCCCTCGGCGACGCTGCTCTCTATCTCCTACACGAGCCCGTCGCCCACCACCGCGGCGGAGACGGCCAACGCTTTAGCCTCCGTACTCATAAGCTGGGACGAGGCGCGCGTGCAGGGGAGCGTCGAGCGCTCGGTTCGCACCTTGGAGCAGCAGATTCGCGTTTTGGACGAGAATATCGCCTCGCTCAGTCAAGCGGACGACCCGCTGAGCCAGGAGGACTTGGCGAGCCTTCAGGTGTTGCGCGCTCAGCAGCAGCAAAACTTTCTCTACGCGCGCGCCCTGATAAGCTCCGCCTCCGGGCTTGTCTCGACCGTTCAGCCGGCGATCCCGCCTCTAGGACCGGTCGCGCCTCGCCCGCTACGTTACGCCGCCCTAGCATTTGTCAGCGCGCTCCTCCTCGTGCTGGGGTGTCTACTCCTGCTCAAGCTGATCGACACGCGCGTCCGAACCGCAGAAGACGTCCGCGCTGTGGGCGGCTTGCCCGTGCTAGCCGTTCTGGAAAAGGCGCGCGGAGAGGAGGTATACGCCGCTATGGACCTCCTCCGCGCGAGCGTCCTGTCTAGTTCGAACAGCGCGTCCAAGACGCTCCTCGTCACGAGCCCCGAGTTCACCACCACAAAGGCGTGGCTAGCCGCCGAGTTAGCGGAGAGTTTCGCCGCCAGCGACTACCGAACGCTGCTCATCGACCTCGACCTGGCGCACCCGACGCTAGCGACCCTCTACAACTTTAGGAGCAACGCCGGGCTCGGCGTGAGCGAATACCTCGTGAGCCCCAGCGACCGTCTGCTCGCCGAGGTAGAACTCGGCTCGGACAAGCGTCTGGCGGTCTTGCCTGCTTACGAAGCGGACCGCGGGGCGGCGGGGCGGATAGGGCGCGGCGTCTCTCAAGCGCTGCAGGGACTACAAGAGCGCTACGACGTCATTGTGATCAGCGCCCCGCCAGTGCTCGCCGGGGCGGATACCCTGGTGGTCGCTTCGGCGTGCACCGACACCCTGTTGGTCGTCGGACTCGGACACGTAGAGCGCCCCGCCCTGCGAGAGGCGACGGAGCGGTTGCGGGAAGCGGACGCGAGCAACCTAGGTGCCGTCGCCCTCCACGCGAAAGCGGCTCCGAAAAGAGCCCGCATAGAATCTGTAGAGCGTACGCGCGTCGGCGCGTCCTCCTGGTCGGCGAGGTCCGGTTGATAAAACCTTAATACTGAAGCTTTAGCACCCTCGTCGTTACCGAAGTGGCTTGAGATACGTTAAGCTTAAAGAAACGTACGCCGAATCCAGCTTAGCGAGATCAGCCGGGAAGCTTAGCGCTATTCGTAACGTTTATTCTCTAAAGTAGATATGGTCTGAAAGGTATCTGATGCTCAAAGCGGGTGACATTGTTGAAGTGCGGAGCGAGGCGGAAATCCTCGCGACGCTCGACGACCAGGGGCGACTCGAGGGGCTCCCCTTTATGCCGGAAATGCTCAAGTACTGCGGGAAGCGTTTCGGCATCTACAAGCGAGCCGATAAAACGTGCGACACCGCCACCGCCGAGCAACCGACGCGGCTGAGGAGCGTGCGTAACCTAAATACCGTCCACCTCGAGGGCTTGCGCTGTGACGGTCAAGCTCACGGCGGCTGCCAAGCGCTATGCCTCCTTTTTTGGAAAGAGGCGTGGCTCAAAGAGGTAGACACTGCTGGGGAGGAAACCGATATCCCGCCTGACGGGTCGCGCCGTCCTAGCCAAGTCCAGCCGGCGTCAGCGGCACCCTCATCTGGACGTGAAAAGCTGTTTGCACATACGTCCGAGGAAAGGTCGGGCGAGCGGGTCTACATGTGTCAAGCGACGGCGCTCCCGGAGGCGACCTCGCCGCTACGCTGGTGGAACGTAAGGCAGTACGCTCGAGACCTGACCTCCAGAAATATCGGTTTCGGTTCGCTCGCGCACGGGCTAGCCGTCATCATCTTTAACAAGTTTCAGAGCGCGAGTAAAAGGGTGCTTCCGGAGTCGCGCCTCATCCGGGGCGGGCAGCACTACCCCTTTACGCAAGGGCAGCTCGAGAGGACGCCGCGCGACGTTCTGAACCTTCAGCCCGGCGAGGTCGTCGAGATCAAGAGCTTAGACGAGATCGTCGCGACGCTCGACCAGGAGAGCCGGAACCGCGGTCTGTCTTTCGACGCGGAGATGGTCAAATATACGGGCCGCCGCGCCCGCGTTCTCAAGCGCGTAGACAAGATCATCGACGAGAAAACGGGCAAGATGCTGACGATTAAAGGGGACTGCCTCATGCTCGAGGGCGTCATCTGCTGCGGCGACTACAACCGCTTTTGTCAGAGGAGCATCTACCCCTATTGGCGGGAGATATGGCTTAAGAGAGTGGCGGCGTGAAGGGTTCTGATATCGCCACTGAGCTTAGGTTCTGCTAGGCCCCGCCTTTAACGTGAACGTACCAAGTACTCTGTCAGCTAAGTTTTGCAACACTGTTGTCACCCCGTTCACGTAAGTCGCTAGTGGGAACGCAGTGACGCGCCGCCTGCGGGTCTTGCCTTGCACTCTCTCACCAAGGAGAAGGAGGTCAGAGATTCTTTCTCTCCACGGAGTCTATCCTACGCTCGCCGTAGGGTGGAGTCTATCCTATAGCTCGCCGTAGGGCTCAGGACATGACTCATCTTTTTACTGACAGCGTAGTCAGCAAGGTTAGGAAACGTGTGAGGCTGACTCCTTGAAGGGACGATGGAGAACAAAGCGCACCTTTCGACCTCTCTCTAGGTAAGCTACACTCAATGAAGACACTGCGAGTGATACGGATTCTGATTGATTACGGAATCCGTACTTTTTCTACTCGCTAAGGAGCTTTCAGTAGGGGGTAGCATCCCGTTATCGACGCGCGTCTATGACCAGTCAATACCTGCTGCTGAAGGCTCTTCGCTCGGGGTAATTCCTATGGGAATTACCCGGAAACGGTATGAGTAACAAACGAGAGAGGATGCTCATCATGAAGGTTTTCCCGTGAAAGTTGCCTATGACCGCCACGGTCCGATTGCCGCTTTAACCGTCGACAACCCACCCGTAAACGTACTGAGCCCCGGCGTGCCCGAAGGAATCATCGAAGGGTTGGGGCGAGGTAGTCAAGACGAAGAGGTCAAGGCGTTCGTGCTTATCGGCGCGGGGCGCAGCTTCATCGCGGGCGCGGACATAAAGACGTTCACGCTGCCTAGGAACCAAGTTCCCGACATCCCTAAGCTCGTCGCGGGCGTCGCGAGCACGCCCAAACCTATCGTCGCGGCGATGCACGGGAGCGCGTTAGGCGGCGGTTTAGAGGTCGCGCTAGGGTGTCACTACCGCGTCGCCGCACCCGACGCGCGCTTAGGGTTTCCCGAGGTGAAGTTAGGACTCCTGCCCGGCGCGGGCGGAACCCAGCGGCTGCCTAGGCTCATCGACGCGCAAAAAGCACTCGAGATGATCTCAACGGGCAGTCCTGTAAAAGCCGAGGAAGCGCGGGAACTCGGTCTCATCGACCATGTCATTCAAGGCGACCTCTTAGAAGAAGCCCTCGCCTACGCCGAAGAGGTCGTTCGAAGCGGCGCAAGGTTGCGCAAGGTCAGCGAGATGGAGCCTAAACTCTCCGTTCCCTTTGGTCCGTTTTTCACCGGAGAGCGCACGCGAGCGGCAAAAAAAGCGAGAGGATTAGAAGCGCCCTTGCGGTGCATCGACGCGGTGCAGGCCGCCGTCACGCTGCCGTTCGACGAGGGACTCAGGCGCGAGCGCGAGCTGTTTATGGAGGCGCTAGACTCGGAGCAATCGAAAGCGCTGCGCCACATCTTCTTCGCCGAGCGTGAAGCGGCGAAAGTTCCTGGACTTGAGGGGGTCGAACCCAAAGAGGTCGAACAAGCCGCCGTCATCGGCGCGGGCACGATGGGGGGCGGCATCGCCATGAACTTCGCCAACGCCGGGGTGAAGGTGAAGGTGCTCGAGACCTCTTCAGACAACTTAGAGCGCGGTATGAGCACCGTACGGAAAAATTACCAACGCACGGTGGATAAGGGACGTTTGTCGCAAGAGGACATGGACGAGAGACTCAACCTCATCGAAGGCGTCGTGGACTACGGCGCACTCGGCGACGCTGACATGGTCATCGAGGCGGTCTTTGAAGACATGGACGTGAAAAAAGAGGTGTTCGGAGCGTTGGAGCGCGTGACCCAGGGTGATACCGTCCTCGCCACAAACACCTCGACGCTAGACGTCAACGATATCGCCCGAGCGACCTCTCGTTCCGGCGCGGTCCTCGGTACGCACTTCTTCAGCCCTGCCAACGTCATGAAGCTTTTAGAGGTCGTGCGCGCCGACGAAACCTCCGACGAAGCCCTCGCCACCGCGTTGTCGCTCGCCAAAAAGATGCGCAAAGTACCCGTAGTGGTGGGCGTCTGCGACGGGTTCGTCGGCAACCGGATGATTCACAAGTACACGCGCGAGGCGAACTTCTTGGTCGAAGAGGGGGCGCTCCCGCATAGAGTGGACGACGTGATGAAAGCCTTCGGCATGGCGATGGGACCCTTTGCGATGGGTGACCTTGCCGGGCTCGACGTAGGCTACCGCATCCGCCAAAGGCAAGCGGAAACGCGCGACCCCGACGAGCGCTACTCCGAAGTGTCGGACAAGGTCCACAATTTAGGACGCTTAGGACAGAAGACAGGCGCGGGCTTTTACCGCTACGAGGAGGGCAGCCGCACCCCCATCCGTGACCCCGAAATTGAAGACCTCATCATCCAGCATTCAAAAGAGATAGGCATAGAGCGCCGTGACATCAGTGACGAGGAGATTTTGAGGCGCCTCGTGTACCAACTCGTCAACGAGGGCGCGAAGATTTTAGAAGAGGGTATCGCGCAACGTTCTAGCGATATCGACGTGATCTACGTCTACGGCTACGGCTTTCCTGCGCATAAAGGCGGACCGATGTTCTACGCGGACCAAGTCGGGCTGAAAGAGGTCGTCATCGATATTCAGCATTTCCATGAGGTCCACGGGAAACTGTGGGAGCCTGCGCCACTTTTGAAGGGGTTGGCGGAAGAGGAGAAGGGGTTTCAAAAAGAGCAATGAGTATCGAGCAATGAGTCTAAAAGTTTTCACTCATTGCTCACCGTTCGTTCCTTCGGAGACTGCGTAACCAGCTTGACTGGATTGCTTTCAACTCACTGCTCTTTTCTGAAAGGAATCTTATGAGCATCCAACAACTTTTCGACCTCACCGGACGTGTCGCGCTGATTACGGGGGGCTCGAGGGGCTTAGGCTTGCAAATCGCCGAAGCTTACGCCGAGCAGGGCGCGAAGCTCGTCCTTACCGCCCGAAAAGCCGAGCAGCTAGAGGAGAGCGCCGAAACGTTGCGGCAGCAGGGCGCGGAGGTTCTACCTCTTCCTTCTGACCTCTCGCAACCGGACGCGCCTGAGAAGCTCGTCCAGCAAATCATGAACGAGTGGGGACAGATCGACATCCTCGTCAACAACGCAGGCACGACCTGGGGCGCGCCCGCCGAAGAGCACCCTTTAGACGCTTGGCATAAAGTCTTGAATCTCAACCTCACCGCCGCCTTTGCGCTCAGCCAAGCCGCCGCTAATGCCTCGATGATCCCGCGTAAAAGGGGGCGCATCGTCAACATTGCGTCGGTGGCGGGTTTGCGGGGGAATCACCCTAAAATGGTCGGCACAGCGGCCTACAACGCTTCGAAAGGCGGGCTCGTCAACCTGACCCGTGCGCTCGCGGCGGAGTGGGCGAAGTACGGAATTACGGTGAACGCCGTCGCGCCTGGGTTCTTTCCCACGAAGATGACCAAAGGGACGTTAGAAGCGGGGCAGGACCTCATCGAAAGGGCGACACCTCTCGGGCGCGTGGGCGGACCCGAAGACTTAAAAGGGGTGGCGGTGCTTTTAGCCTCGGACGCGTCGGCGTTTATGACGGGGCAGGTCGTGGTGGTGGACGGAGGGATGAGTGTGGTTTGAGGGGCTGTATATCAACCCCTTGCAAACGCTACTTTTAATCCCTAAACTCTCGTTACCTCTTCCACCTTGCCGCTCTTCACGTCGTAAATCGCGCCGACGATCGGTACATTGTCAGGGATGAGCGAGGTGTTGCGGAGCCTATTCACGTCGTGGCGCACGCTCTCTCGCAGGTCGGTAAAGGTCAAGAACTCCATGCTCGTGTCCACCCCGAGGTCCTCTTTGACCTTTGCGGCGATGTCTTCATCAGACGCGCCCATCATGCCGCAGTCGGTGTGCTGGATGACGACGACCTCTTCAGTCCCGAGCATCCGCTGAGAAATCACGAGCGAGCGGAGCGCGTCGTCGGTGACTCTGCCGCCCGCGTTGCGGATGACGTGGGCGTCGCCCAGCTCTAAACCTAGAAATGTTTCGGGGTGAAGGCGCGCGTCCATGCAGGTGACGACGGCGACCTTGCGTTTGGGCGGAGCGTTCAGCTCACCGCTACTAAAGTCTTGAGCGTAGTGTTGGTTGGACTCGAGGAGTTTGTCGAATATCGCCATGAGTGAAGCCTCCATCCTCCAATATGCCATAGATGAAGTGCGTTCAAGCCGAACGGGAGGTATTCAGTTTTTTTGAGGTAGAGTCAACAAGTGAGCCTTCTGAGCACTGGCGGCTGGGGTAGCGATATTCGAGGGACGCCGCCTTCCCCTAACGCCGCCGAACGCGCCGCTGTTATTCGGCTTACCCGCATCAGCCTCTTAGCAAGCTTTAATAAAGCTATGTCTGATGTGGTTGTCTACTTCGATTATCTCTGTCCCTTTGCCTGGCGCGGCGCGGAAGTCGCGCATGTCGTCGAGCGCGAGCTCGAGCTGAGCTTTGAGTGGCGGCACTTTAGCCTCTATCAGAGCAACTACAGGGGTGAGAACGGGGGCGGCAACGGTTGGCAACTCTGGAACGACCGCATCGAGCCCGAGAGTGACAACGGCAGCAAGGGTCTCTTGCCCTTTCTGGCGTCTTGCGCCGCGCGTCGGCAAGGAAAAGAGCTGCATAGCCAGTTTCGCATGGCGCTGATGCGCGCGCGTTACCGCGAGCACAAACCCTATACGCTCTCGACACTTAAAGAGGTTGCCGGGAAAGTAGGGTTACACGTCCCTAAGTTCGAGAACGACCTCTCCGACCCCGAATGCCGCACGACCCTGGCGCACGAACATCACCGCGCCGCCGCGTTGGATATCTTCGGCACGCCGACCTTCTGTTTCCCGAACGGGCACGTGTCGTACTTTCGCATCGGCGCGCTGCCCCGCAGCGATGAGGAGGCCGTTGACCTCTTTCAGAGTTACTGGCAGATGCTGGAGCGCTACCCCTATTTAGAAACCATCAAACGCCCACGCGTCAAGGGGAACTGAGTACGCTGTTCATCGACCGCTACGTAACCTCTTACCTGTCACCTCGTTCACGCAGTCGCCGGTGGACTAGTGGGGGCAACGCGATTTGAAGTGGCGCGTTAAACCTCGCAACGCCTACGGGTCTCGTTTGGCTACGCCAAAACTTCGTACTTGGCTACGCCTAAACTTCGTGATTCGCATGCTCAGGAGGAGAAAGCGAATGTAGAGATTCTTCACTACGTTCAGAATGACATAACTCAGTTTCTACTTGATGGTGTACTAAGAATAGAGAGCGTTGACGCATCTATGCTGACGAGAGGTCGGTCATAATGGGCACAGTGAAGCAAGGACTTCTATATAGTCTGGTGTTACCCGTTACCGTCGTCGCGCTATGGAATCCCATGCTCGCGGCGAGCGCTTCCGCCGCCTTTTTCGTCTTGACGAGCGCGCTCTACCTTCGCCCGAGGTTGCCCCAACTCGTCCTCGGCTTGGTAGGATTCTGTCTCGTCGGCTATACCCTGTTAGGGCGAGGGTTCGCCTACGTCGGTGTGCCGCCTCTCTTTATAGGCGAGATGGTGCTTGCGCTCGGCGTGCTCGCTGTTCTGCTCGCGGGTGGGCTCGGCCGGGTTTTTCGCTCCCCGCTCATCTGGCTGCTCGTCGGTTTCATGGTGGTCGGCGCGGCCGACACGTTTCCCTATCTCTCCACCTACGAGTTCGATGCGCTTAGGGACGCCGTCATCTGGGGCTACGGCACCTACGCGGTCGTCGTCGCTGCCTTTTTACTCAAGGCTGAATGGGTGCGTAAAGTCGTGGCGCTGTATACGCGCGGGCTGCCGTGGTTGCTCCTGCTGATCCCGGTCCTCGTGATGGTGTCTCAGCTCGCGGGGCACCTTCTCCCAGCCTTGCCCCCCGGCGGCGTACCGGTCCTCTTCCTTAAGTCGGGGGACACGGCGGTGCATCTAGCGGGCGCGGCGACCTTTTTGATGCTCGGCTTGCACCGCGCCTCTTCACGCTCCCATACCGGTTACTGGGCTAGGGAGTGGCCCTGGTGGCTGCTCTGGATGCTCGGCGCGGTCACCATCTCGACCTCGCGCGGCGGGCTGCTGTCTATAATCATGGCGATCACGCTCGTCGTCGCGCTCGTTCCCTCGAGCCGTTGGGCGCGGCCGTTCCTGATGGGCACGCTCCTCGTGCTCGCCCTATCTGTTGCCAACGTGAGCGTCGATGTCGGCGGGCGGACGGTCTCGACGAGCGACATCTTCGTCGCCCTCAAAAGCATCGTGGTGAGTACCGACGAGGGCGACTTCGACGGGACGCGGAGCTGGCGGCTGAGGTGGTGGGGCGACATCGTCAACTACACCCTGTTCGGCGACTACTTCTGGACGGGCAAAGGGTACGGCGTCAACCTCGCGGACTCCGACGGCTACCAGGTCGAAGCGGACGGCTCCCTGCGAAGTCCCCACAACGCGCACCTGACGATTCTCGCTCGAGGCGGCGTGCCGGGGTTGGCGGCGTGGTTCCTTTTACAGGGTGCCTTCGCACTCAGTTTACTGAGGGCGCACCTGCGCGCGCGCCGTTCGGGTCAGCTTTTCTGGGCGCGGCTCGACCTCTGGATTCTCGCCTACTGGACGGCGTTCATGGTCAACGCGACGTTCGACGTGTACCTCGAGGGACCCCAAGGGGGCATCTGCTTCTGGAGTCTGTTCGGCTTCGGCGTCGCTGTGCTGATGCAGCAGCGCCAGGAAGCTAAGGCAGGAGGCGCACCTGCGGGGCGGCGGAAACAACGAGTGGGTGCAAGCGCGCGGTGAAGGTTCTCCTCGTTCACAACTACTACCAACAGCCCGGCGGGGAAGACCGCGTGTTCGAAGCCGAAGGCAAGCTCTTAGAGCGCCACGGTCACACCGTCTGGCGCTACACGGCGCATAACGACGACGCGGAGCGGCTCTCTAAAGTGAGCTTGGCGAAAAAGACGATTTGGAACGCCGAGCGTTACGAAGAGGTGCGGACCCTTTTGCGCCGCACCAAACCTCACGTGGTCCACGTCCATAACACTTTCCCCCTCATCTCTCCCTCGGTTTACCACGCATCGAAAGCTGAGAACGTGCCCGTAGTTCAGTCGCTCCACAACCCGCGCCTTCTCTGCCCTTCGGCGAATTTCTACCGTTCCGGTCAGCTCTGCACGCGCTGTCTCGGCAAGGGGTTCGCCTGGCCCGGCGTCTTGCACCGCTGTTACCACGACTCCGCCGTGCACTCGTTAGGCGTCGCCAGCATGACTGCGTTTCACCGGCTGAAAGGGACCTGGTCGGAGGCTGTCGACAGGTACATCGTCTTTACGGAGTTCTACAAGCGCCTCTTCATCCAGGGCGGGCTTCCGGCGGATAAAATAGCGCTCAAGCCGCACTTCCTGTACCCCGACCCCGGCATGTCGGACGAGACGCCAAGGTACGCCCTTTACATCGGGCGACTCGACCCGGAAAAGGGCGTCCAGACCTTGCTCCAGGCTTGGCGACAGCTCAAGCATAGCGGGGTCGCGCTGACGCTCAAGATTCGGGGCGAGGGTCAGCTTCTACCCGAGCTAAAGGCGGCGGCTCACCGCGAAGGGCTCGACATCGAGTTTGTGGGGCGGCTGTCCGACGAAGAGCTGATCGCGTTACTCAAAGGTGCCTACTTCTTGCTGTGGCCCTCCAGAGGGTTCTACGAAACCTTTGGTTTGGTCGCGGCGGAAGCGCTCGCGTGCGGCGTGCCCGTGATCGCCTCCGCGGTCGGGGTCGCCACGTCGATGATCCAGGACGGCAAAACGGGCTTGCACTTTCAGCCCGGCGACCCGGACGACTTGGCGCGGCAGGTTACTTGGGCGTTGTCTCATCCGCTCGAGCTAGCGAGCATGAAAAAGGAAGCGCGACGCGACTACACGGAAAACTACACGGCGGAAGAGAACTACCGCCAGCTCATGGCTATCTACGAGGGCGTGCGCCGCTAAACTTATTCACAGACTGCACCGAACTACCTAAGCGTCGGGGTATCGGTTTCTCTGAAATACTCGAGCAGCACCGGCGCTTTCTTGCCCACGAACCACCGCGGGTTGGTTCCGTTGAGCCAAACGCGCAAAAGTTGCCGGTAAAAGAAGCGTTGTAGCGAAGAGGCGGGCGCAAATTTCTCCGCGACGAAGCGGTTCTCAGCCGCGACGCGCTCGTCCGGCGACATGCTGAGGTTCTGCCCGTGACGCCTAAAAATCGCGAGCGTCTCGTCTATGTGGTCAGGCGGCGCTGTAGCGAGCGCTCGGGCGAAGAAGTCGTAGTCGGACGAGTACCTAAGCTCGATATCGAAGTCGCCGACCCGGTGGTAAAAGTCGCGCGTCATGTACGTCGACATGTGGTGAACACAGCTCCACCCCAACGAGGCGTAGATGCTCTGGGTCATCCAGGCGGGCGGCGGGCTGATGTCGCCCAAGGCGCTGTTGTCGCCGTCCGCCCACCTGAGCCCGCCGATGACCCAGTCGGAGGTCCGGGCGGCGAACCAGGTGGATACGCGCTCTAACGCACCCGGAAGAAGCGTGTCGTCCGCCCCGAGAAAGCCGAGCAGGTCGCCCGAAGAAGCGTGACTGCCCTTGTTGAGCGCGTCGAAGATGCCCTTATCCTTGCCCTGCAGCACTACACAGCCGTAAGCTTCGGCAAGCTCAACTGTGGCGTCCACACTGCCGCCGTCGACAACGACATGCTCCACGGTGTAGCGCTCACTACGCTGAGCGTGAACGGACGCTAAGCAGGCAGGGAGGAAGGCCGCCGCGTTGAACGTTGGCGTGACAACCGATATCGTTGGTTTCATCTCTTTTCTCCGTGAGTCGGTACGTAGTCCGAGCTTGATGTCTGAAAGATGCAGGCGGCTGAGAAGGTGGGTGTCGGTTGGTCGTGACGAGGCGCGAATACTCGACTAACCCTAAAAGTCAGAACGCAGGTTAGCGTGCCGGTTACAGCCGAAAGCCGGTCGCTCTACGCGGTCTCTCAAAGCCACAGCATTCTACCCATTTTCAAAGCCTTTGTTTGGCGGACCCGTTACGGAGTCAGGTTTTTATCATCACTCTCTGAAACTCGATTTTTACCTTTAACTACGTCAAGAGCAGTTCAGCTCGTCAGCCTGTTAGCTAACAGAAACGGCAACCTTGATGTATCCGCGCCCTAAAAGCCGCTACCCGTTATTAACCTTGCCCAACAAAATGTTGCTTTCCGGCAAGCCGCGTAAATCTGCACCGCTCGGCAGCCGCGCCTAGTCCTTTTTATTTGTAGCTGATGCGGCTGCCGAGCGCTTATCTAAGCGCTGCAAAAGCGCGTCGGGTAAAGGGAAGTCGTAAGACGCTCCCAGAGTGTGCATGAGTCCTTTGCCCCATATCCAGGCAGTTTTGTAGGCTCCCTCTAACGACGAGAGGTCGCCTGTACACGCCGCGAAACGCGCGTAGGCGGCGTTTGAGAGGTCGGACTCGAGCCGCTTCGACGGCGTGAGCCAATGCTCGTCCATTTTATCTTCAACCGCTCTAGCGAGGTGGAGCAGCGAGCGGTGAACATGACCGAGCGCGTCAAGTGCCCGTGCCCGTTCGCCCCGCGTAAGTACGTTGGAGCCTAAAAGCCACCAGTTGATGAACGTGTAGCAGTGTGTTTGTAGCTGTTCGGGCGAGATACGTTCCAATTCCGCGTTTTTTAGCGCCTCGAGGTGTTCACTAAGCTCTCCCGTTCGGTCTAGAATCAGCATTTTTGCCGTATTCAACGCTTCGCCCTTAATCGGCCAGTCGCGCACCTCTTTCATATCGGCGGCGGACTCAAAATGAAACTCGCCGCGCACTAGGTTGTCGAAGATGGCGACCTTTGTGCCGAATTCGTTGGTAAAGAAGACCGATAAGGGTGCGACTTGCGAGACCCAGACCGCTTGGTCTCGCGTGCTTAGCTCATCCTTTCGGAAGAAGAGGTGGAATTCGATATCGGAGAAGGCGTCCCCTTCACCCTGGGTGAACGAGCCGTACATCAGCGCGGCGAGCAGACGTTCATCATCCTGGCAGAGCTGCTTAACCCTACGAATCATCATTTGTTGCGGTTGTGACATCAAAGCGCTCCCGTACTCAAGTTTGAGGTTTCGAGTTCGTATGTTAGCGCGCTTCAGCACTTGCTGGACACGGATTGCTCCTACTTTGCGGTGAGATTTAGAGGCCTAGATGAAATAGGTTCAACCGTTCTACTCGTAAGAGACAACTCTGAGCGTCGCTACGCACTTGCCCCACTCGAGCGCCTGCTCCGTCGTCGGCAACCACACGTCAACTTGGTTCGTTTTCTCGGCGCTCATCGTGTCCTGCACCTCTAAAACGCCCGTATCGAAGCCGCCGCAGCCGTTCTCCTCGGTCTGCAAATTGATGACCTCAACTTTCGTGCCGTAGGGGAGTTGGGTCTCTAAGAGGTCGCGGCTCACCGCGACGATGCCTTCGCGCACCTCTGCGCCCGTCGCCGTGATTGTCGGCGTGCCGTCGGTCTGGGCTTCGGTAGAGGAGTAGGCGGTCATGGTGACTTGTAATGTGTTTTGCACGGCTGCAAAGGTGACGAAGAGGTAGAGAAAGATAAGGGCAGAAGCGGAGATTTTAAGCGATATAAAACGCAGTACAAGACGTTGTGCAAAGCGCAAGAGAAACCTCCGAAACGTCGGCGCTGATTAGCAACGCCGTGACCTGTTCACAACTCGGACTCATGAACGAACAACTACCCTCACTTGTGTATATAACACATAAAGAGTAAGAACTGTAACTTAATGCGAATTATAGTACCTCATTTTAGTAGAGGTATTAGAACGTAAAATATATCACATTTTTGTTAGTGGTATAGCCGTACCTATCTTCTCAGAAGGGTCGCGCTTAGTATAAGAGAACCACCGGGAGCGTAGTCGGGTGTTTTAGGAGAGGCAAAAGGGCTTGCGTAAAGCGAGCCCTTCCTTTTGCCTATATCAGCCGCCCATCTTCACGAGCGGCTTGTATTCGGGATGGCGCTGAATGTACGCCTTGACGAAGGGGCAAAGGGGCGCGGTCGTCACATCGTTGTCGCGGACGTACTCGAGCCCCGCCTTCGCTAGCGCCCCGCCGATGCCCCTGCCCTCTAAGCTTTCAGGGACTTCGGTGTGCGTAAAGATGTACGTGTTGCCGACCTTCATATATTCCAGTACGGCGGTTTTTCCCTCGACTTGTACCTCAAAGCGCTTGTTCTCTTCGTCGTGCGTGACCTCGACCTCTTGCGAGGTCTTATCCGTGTGGTCGGCAAGTTTCTCGCTCTGCTCGGACGGGTTAGGGTTGTCGCTCACTCGTTACCTCCGTAGAGGTCATCTTACTCGTTTCTGATGAGGTGTCCTCTAAGACGTAGAGCCCACCGTTGCGGTCCGAGGCGTAGATGAAGGGGTCGCCGGGGAGCTTGTGGATACCCCACACGTCCTGCACACCGCCATTGTTCGCCTCAAACGCTTCATCCGCGCCCTTAAACCGCGCGATTTCAACCGGGTTGTAGGGGTCGCTGATGTCGATGACCAGCACGCCCTCGGCGTACCAGGAGACGTAAGCTTTATCGCCTTCGATGACGAGGTTATGGCTCGAGTAAATCCCTCGACTATCGCAGCTTTCCTCATCTGGATAGGCGCTGCAGCGGGTGTTAAAGGTAGACGCCAACACAGGGTTCGCCGGGTCGCTGTAGTCCCAAATGCGCAGGCCGCTCCAACCGCTTGCTGTCGTCCCTACTGTGACCTCTTGACCTGTCATCCCAACCTCTAGCTCACCCACTGACGCAACTTGCGCTAGCTCGAGCCCTGCGCTATGCCCCACGAACGCACCAGAGATGTCGGTGGGCGCGTCGCCCCCCATATGCACGAGCGCGTCGCCGCCCGCCTCGGTGTTGAAGACGATGACGCCCGCGTAGCCCGCCTGCCGCGCCATCGTCGTTTTGAAGGTAAAGGTGCAGCCGCCGCGCAAGATGAGGGCGAGCTGGTCGTCGGAGGTCGCTTCGGGCATCCCCTCGCAGCCCTGCCCTACATAGATGGTGGGACCCGAAAGCGTCTCGCCGGGCAGCACCGCGACGGGCGTAAGGATCGGACCCTCCACGCTCATGAAGGTGCTGTTCTCTGTTCGAACAGTCGTGCTGTAGGGGTCGAAATCCTCTTCACCCTCGACTACAGTCGCGCCATCCTCCGTCGTCCAGACCGAGTGGCTGTTGACTTCGCCGTCTTCGCTTAGGGGCTCGAGTGCCACGCTCACGACTTTAGGGTTGGCGATATCGGCGAGGTCGAGCCGGATGAGCCCCGCGTCCCAGTGGGCGAGATAGGCGCTCATGCCGTCATCCGTAATGTAGTGGTCGTGCAGGTAGCGGCTGGCGGACTGACCGAAGCCGTCCGAGAGATAAGCGCGCGCCTCGTTGAAGCGGTCTTCGTCGGTCTCGTTAACCCAATCGACGCTGGGAAACTCGAGCATCTCCGGTCCGAACGAACTTACAAGTCGCGCGTTTTCGGGCTCGGTGATGTCGAAAATCTGGAAGTTCCCAATAAAGGTGTAGACCTGCGCGGCGACGTAGTCGCGCCCGTCACGCGAGAAGAGGTAGAGGTTGTGCACGCCCTCGTCCTGATGCTCAGAGTCTCGCTGCAAGGTCTTGTTGACCGTGTCGGTCTGCACGTGCGCGAGGTGAACGGGGTTTAAGGGGTCGTCCACGTTGTAAATTTCGAAACCGCCTGCGCCGTCACGCTGACAGCGTTCGTTGGAGTGAACGAGGATGTCGCCGCCGTTCATCGCCGCCACTTTCACGTCGTTGACGCGGCTCCCCGAAACGGACGGCAGCGAGCCGACGCGCTCAATCTGTTGCGGGTCGCGCACGTCGAAGACTTGCACGCCCGCGTCGCCGACCTCACCGTCACCGCAAGGGTTTGCAAACGTGCCGATGTAGGCGTAATCGTCGTGAACCCAGACGTCCGTCGTGGCGTTCGCGCGCACGCGCTCGCCGCGCCCGACGAGCTTGAGTTGACCCCTCCACGCGCCTTGCGGACCGTCACTCACCACGTCAAAGCTGAGATCGCTCGTCGGCACGAGCGGCGCGCCCAAGTTGACCGCGATACCGCCGTCCTCGAAGGTGATTTCGTCATGCGCCGAGGCGAGGCTCAGAAGGAGCAAAACCGCGCCTATCCATCCGTATTTCGCGCTAAAATAGTTCATAAGATACTGCTTAGTTTACTCGAGATAGTGTGCTCAGCGTGCGCGCGTAGGTCACAAGGAGAAGCTGGTCAGCATCATTCATCCAGCTTGACTGGACTTCAGCTAGTCAGCGTATTACACTATCAACTAAATAATGAATCATGTCATTCTGTTCACGAAGTCTGGCGTTAAGCCTTGCGGAGCAAAGCGGAGTCGAAGAATCTCGTTTGGCTCTGCCAAAACTCTGTAACTTCCATTCCCAACTAGCCGGGAATGGAAGACGAGACCCTTACGCATGCGCTCAGGGTGACACCAGTAAGAAGGTATCAATACTTAGTTGACGGTGTAATATCAGGAAGGCCTAAAGTGCTGACATCCTGACCAGCTTTCAAGTTGCTATCCGCGCCGCGTTCAAAATGAGCGCGGCGCAGGCGAGAGGTCAAAGACCGCTAGTTCCGCCGGGCAGTTGAGCCTTGCCGGGAAAATCACGGTTCCTAGACCTCTCGAGATATACGCCCGCGCCGGTTCCTCCACCCACCCCGACGCGAACCGCTGGCCGTGCTCCGACGAGGTGAAGACCGGACCCCAGCCGGGCAAGCGAATCTGCCCGCCGTGGGTGTGTCCGCAGAGCGTGAGGTCGACCTCACGCGGGACGTGCGGGATGAAGTCGGGGTTGTGGGCGAGGAGGAGACAAGCGGCGTCAGTGGGTTTGTTGCGAAGGGCGAGCGAGATGTCGGGCGTACCTCTTTGCATGTCATCTACGCCCGCCAGATAGAGGTCGCCCCTGAGCCTAACACCGCGATTATTCAAGATGCAGATGCCGGCGCGGTTCAAGGGAGACTCGAGCCGCTGCAAATCTGCAAAGCGCGCGTGGTCGTGGTTGCCCCACACGCCCCACACGCCGAGCGGCGCGCGCAACTGCAGAAGAACCTCTCCCAACCTCTCCGTGTCGCGCCCAAACCACTGATCTACAAAGTCGCCTGTGATGACGGTGAGGTCGGGGTTCTGAGCGTTCGCTGCGTTCACCCATTCCTGCACGGCTGAGTAGCCAATGAAAGGTCCCGTGTGAAGGTCGCTGAGTTGCACCACGCGAAGTGGCTTTTCTAACTTGCGCAGCGTGCGGCGCTGGTGCGTGACCTCGAAGCGGTAAGCGTTTTGGACCATGCGCGCGGCGGTGAAGCCCGCTGTACCGAGCAGCGCACTTTGTAGGGCGAGATCAAGGGGGCGTTTCACCAGACAAGTCTAACGTAAGTTACTGGTTATACTGCACCGTTTGTACGTCTCGGCACCCCGCCGCCGCACCGCACGTCCACGCTGTATATCTCTTCAACGCACGCTTTCTGAGCCTCCGATCTAGCACAGGTTAGGGAGGCTGCTGGCTCGAGGCTTTCCCCAAAGTTGCCTAAAGTTGAACGTCACAAGAGGTTTTACGAATGAAAACGAACCCCGCACGCCCTTTGGCTGAAGCTGCGCCAACCGAGCGGACGCGCCCAACCGAACCGCAGCGCAGTTGGGTTATCGCACACGCGCCCTTTTACTACGGCTGGATTATCTTGCTCGCCGGGACCTTCGGCATTATGATGACGACGCCGGGGCAGACGGTAGGCGTCTCGGTCTTTTTAGATAAGATCATCGCCGACCTAGGTTTGCCGAGGGCGACGGTCTCGCTGCTCTATACAGTCGGTACGCTGATTGGTTCCTTCTCGCTGCCCTTCGTCGGGCGCTTCATCGACCGCCGCGGTCCGCGCTTGGCCGTTATCCTCATCGCGTCGCTCTTCGCGCTAGCGTGTGTGTGGATGGGTTTTGTGAACGGGCTCGTCACGCTGCTCATCGGCTTTATCTTGATCCGTGGGCTTGGGCAGGGGGCACTAGGGCTCGTCAGTCTATATGTCATCAATATCTGGTTCGTGCGGCGGCGCGGGCTCGCGATTGGGCTTTCAGGACTCGGCATGGCGCTCGCAACGAGCTTCTTTCCGCTCCTCATCGAATTTTTGCTCGCGCAGTTCGGCTGGCGCACCGCCTACATGATGCTCGGCGGGCTCGTCGCGCTCACGATTTTGCCCGTCGGCGCGTGGCTCTTCCGGGCGCACCCGGAGCGCTTCGGCTTGCAGCCGGATGGTATCTTGCAGCCGGACGACGCCCCCGCCGAGGTCAGCTACGCCTTAGCCGAAGCGCGCAAGACGCTGACCTTTTGGCTCTTTGCGCTCGGCTCGGTCTGCGTGTCGGCGCTCGGCACGGGGCTCATCTTTCATCACTACGACATCATGGCAGCTCGGGACATCACGCGGGTCGTCGCCGCGACGATGTTCGTGCCTTTTGGCTTGGTGATGGCGGGCTCGAACCTCGTCACGGGCGTGCTCGTGGACCGTTTGCGCCCTAGATTCTTGCTGAGCGCCATGTTGCTCCTCCTATGCGGCGCGCTCGCCCTCGCGCCGCAGGTCGGCGGACCTCAGACCATGCTCATGTACGGGAGCCTGTTCGGACTTTTGCAGGGAATGCAGGGGGCGATTCAGGGGAGCGTCTACGCGCATTACTTCGGGCGCGAGCACATCGGTTCGATTAAAGGGTTCGTCACGACGCTCTCGGTCGCAGGGACGGCGTTCGGACCGTTTCTGTTCGCAGTGGGGCTAGAGGTGCTCGGTAGTTACGTTCCTACCCTCCTCCTCTGCGCCCTACTACCTCTTGGTGTGGCGGTGGCCGCGCTTTTTATCAAGCCGCCTCGAGGTGCGCCAGCGTCCGCCTAACGCTCCAGAAGCGACAACATCTCGACATGATGCGTCTGCGGGTAGAAGTCGAACGGTTGGAAGCGTTTCAACCTCAACCCTTGCGCGCCGAAATGCGCCACATCTCTAGCCCACGTCGCCACGTCACAAGAGACGTAGAGAAGTCGCTCTGCAGAGGAGGCTAAGATGGTCTCGCGCACGCCTTTGGCGAGGCCTGCTCTGGGCGGGTCCACGACGATAAGCTCAGCGTAGGGGAGCGGTCCGAGCTTTTTCGCGTCGGCGCGGATGAAGCTCAGGTTATCGACGCCTAACCGCTCCGCGTCGCGTTCACCGCGCACGACGCTGCTCTTGTCCACCTCTAACGCCGTTACCTGCTCGAACTGCTCCGTTAAATGAAGCCCGATAACGCCCGTTCCGGCGTAGAGGTCCGAAGCCGCCTTGCCCGAGCCTGCCCAACGTTTTAGCTCGGCGTAGAGGAGGCTCGCCGCAGCCGGATTCGGCTGCGCGAAGCTCGTCGCCGACACGCTCACTTCGAAGTCACCGTAGCGCTGCGTCAAGGTGCGCTCCCCGGCTAGTCGTTCAAAACCGCTGCGAAACCTGCCGCGTGGGTCGTAAGGGGCGTAGCACACGCCGACGACGCCGAGGTCCCTCCTCAAGAGGTCGTACGCGAAGGGGAGGTAGTTTTTAGGCGACGCGCTCGCGACGAGTGCCACGAGCACCTCGCCCGCGTCGTTGCAGCGAAAGACGATCTCGCGGACGCCTTTAGGAACGCCCTTTGGTGCGGCTTGCCACCCTCTCCAAACACGGTTGATATTCTCGTGGGCTACGGGATCGGCGGGGAGCGTCACCACCTCCTGCTCGCCCGGTCGCCTATACCCGAGACCTCTTTTCGTCGCCGCAGGCTGGACCGTGTGGCGGTAGTGCCAAGTCGAGGGCGCAGGGATGACGCCGGGAACCTCGACCTCCCGTTTCAGGCTGCGCGCTAGGGCGTCCTCCGTCACCTCTCGCTTTAACCTGAGTTGACGCTCATAGGTGGCGAAACTGTAGTCGAGACCGGGGTGCGGGCTCGCCGGGACGCGCTCAGGGCTCGCTTCTAATACGCGCGTCACTTCACCCTGCAACACGCCGGAGCGCCTTTCTAAAACCGCTTCGACGTGCTCACCTGGCAGCCCGCCGCGCACGAGCGCCACCTGCCCGTCCGCCAGATGCGTCAAAGCTGCGCCGCCGTGGACCATCCGCTCGAGCCTCAAGCGTTCACGCGCTCTTTCACTCATAATGTCATCACGGCTAAGTCTAACGCGCTGAGGCTCGCCCTTTGACGACTTAGAAAACGCTCACTTCACCCATGAAATTTGCCTAGGTTACAGTTCACCCCTTGCGCCCCCTCAACACGTGTGAAATTTCCTGTTATACTGCGCAGCAATATGAAACGTTCTCTACAGGAAATTGTCGAGTTGGTCGTCTTTGGTCTTATCGCCGTTGTCGTCGCCACGGGTCTCTTGTGGGTCTTCGGGCAAATCATCGTCTGGGTGGGCGTGCTCTTTAAGCTGATCGCGGCGCTGCTCTGGTTCTTGCTCAAGTACATCATTCCCGTCGTGGTCATCGTCGGCGCGGTCTATGCGCTCGTCAAGCTGATCCAGCGGCAGCAGAGTCAAAGCAGCGCGGTCACGGTCGGAGCTGGTAGCCCCTCTTCAGGCACGTCTTCGCCTTCGGTGAGCACCTTTTCGGCTACAGGTTCGTCTACAGGGAGTGGCGCGAGTAGCAGCGCGGCGGCAGCGCCCACTTCGCCCGCACAACCTGTCGAAGCGGAGCCGGTCGAAGAATCCAAGTCCACGAGCCAACCCTCGGACAAGCCGGTCGAAGTCGTCCAAGCGGAGCCGGTCGAGGAGTCTAAGAGCAGCAGCTCGAGCACGACTTCAAGTCAGTCGAGCAGTAGCGGCGCGTCGGATACATCGAGCAGCTCGAGCGCGGAGAAATCGAGCGGTGACTCTAGTAGCACGACGAGTGGCGCTTCGGCCAGCAAAAGCGGCGGTACAAGTGGTGCCGGCTCGAGCAGTGGTTCGTCTAGCGCTACGGGGGGCGGTGCGTCGTCAGGTAGTTCGAGCAGTACGTCCGGCTCGTCGCCTAGCAGCGCGTCGAGCGACGCTCAGTCCGACGAAAGCGTGACCTTTAAGACGAGTGGCGCGTCAAAGGGTCAAGGGGGCGGAGGCGTGAAGACCGATAAAGACGACTCGGGCGGCTCTTCAGATAAGAGCGCGTCTGGAGGCGCTTCAGATGACAGCGCAGTAAGCCAAGCGCCCAAAGATGAAGATGCAGGTAACGAGAGAAACTGGGCTCAGAACAAGGACGAAGGTGGCGCGGCGGGCTCCAAGGGGCAGGGGAGCAGCGCGTCGGGGAGCGGAGGCTCGAGCAGCGGCAAGGGCAGCCAGGCGAAGGGTTCAAGCTCGGGTAGCTCGAGCTCGGGTAGCTCGAATAATAACAAGAAAGACCAAGATAAAGGCAGTCAAAGTAAGGGTAATCAGAACAAGGACAACAAGAAGAACTAAACGCTAAAGCGGAGAATTTTCAGTCCCGTCAGAGACAATACATGTTGTCTCTGA
This sequence comes from Trueperaceae bacterium, assembly GCA_965213925.1. Classification (GTDB taxonomy): domain Bacteria; phylum Deinococcota; class Deinococci; order Deinococcales; family Trueperaceae; genus CBDBZX01. The sequence goes on along the minus strand of OZ243927.1, from coordinate 508,084 downwards.
CGGGACTTTCTTGGCTCTAGTTTCGTAGCGGGTACAAAGAGCGTCCGGTGGAGGCGCGTCTGCTAAGCTAAACTACAAAATTGTCACGTTGAACCAACCGTCATGCATCTAAACGCTACTGTCATAATGAATATGAGGTAAACCCATGACCACCGCCCCGAAACCTGTCCGAGAAACGCCCCACCTACAAGATTTTTACGATTTGGAGCCTCTTTATACGAGCGAGGAGAAGCGCCTTCGCGACGAAGCGCGAGCGTTTGTCGGTGAGGAGATTCTGCCGCATATCGGCGCGTGGTGGCAAGAGGGGCACTTCCCTAAAACGCTGCCCCGTCAGTTCGGCGAGCGTGGGCTTTTAGGCGTGACGCTGCCGAAGAAGTACGGCGGCGCAGAGGCGTCCGCGACGGCGTACGGACTCGTGAACCGAGAGATCGAATACGGCGACTCGGGGATGCGCTCGTTTGTCAGTGTACAGTCGAGCTTGGTGATTTATCCCCTCTACCGCTACGCCTCCGAAGCGTTGCGGCGAGAATGGTTGCCGAGACTCTCCAGTGGCGAGGCGGTGGGCTGCTTTAGCTTGACCGAGCCCCACGGAGGCAGCGACCCCGCGAACATGAAAACGACGGCGAAGCGCGTCGGCAACGAGTACGTCTTGAACGGTCACAAACGATGGGCGACGAGCGGGCTCATCGCGGACGTGGCGGTCGTCTGGGCGCAAGATGAGGAGACGGGTAAGGTCGCGGGCTTCGTCGTAGACACCGGCACGCCCGGCTTCCGCGCGACCGAAATCGGCCAGAAAGCCTCCATGCGGGCATCGATCAGTGCGGAGCTTCACTTAAAAGAGGTCGTCGTGCCTGTTGGAAACAAACTTGAAGTTGAAGGCTTACGTGGTCCTTTGTCCTGCCTCAATCAAGCGCGTTTCGGCATCTCGTACGGCGCATTAGGCGCGGGCTTTTTCTGCTTCGAAGAGGCGGCGGCGTACGCAGGGGAGCGGGAGATGTTCGGCGTACCTCTCTCGAGCAAACAGCTCGTCCAAGCCGAACTCGCTGACATGCTCGCGGACCTCACCAAAGGAAGCCTCTTGGCGTATCACTTAGGTCGTCTCAAGGAGCGCGGCGAGGACACGCCCGCTCGGGTCTCCCTAGCCAAACGCGACAACGTGCGCGCAGCCTTGCAAACGGCGCGGAGCGCCAGGGATATTTTGGGCGGCAACGGCATCACGATAGAGTACGGCAGCATCCGGCACATGTTGAACTTGGAGACGGTCTCGACTTATGAGGGGACCGATAGCGTTCACACCCTAGCGCTGGGGCGCGAGATCACGGGGCACAACGCTTTTTGAGGTGTTCGACTCAGGGCAGATGACCCACGTTTGACTTCTTGCCGAACAAATCGGTGAGGATAAGTAGAAGAAGCGCTCCGCCTAAAATCAGTAACATAATGAGGGCGAGCTGGAATTGCCCAAGAATCTCATCTCCCTCTTGCGATATGGACGTAGCCGTGTCGACGTTTAGCACGACAAGGTCTGATAAAAGTCCATTGGCCTCGTCAAAGAGTCGCTGCGGTCTCTGCCGGAGCAACGCGACAGCCTCCTGGTTTTGATTCTCTCTCGAGAGTGCCAGCGCTTCTTGGCTCGCCTCTAAGTGGAGCGCCCAGGCGTTCTCAAAAGACTCGTACAGACCTCTCTCTTCCTCAGAAACGATGAGCGGTTCGTAGCGCTCCCTCGCCTGACTGAGCGAAGCGAGTGCCGCGTCCATCTCGACCTCGTAGCTGCGCATATCCTCATCTTGCAAGGAGAGCACGTGTTGCATGGCGGCGACCCGGTACGCCAGCGTCTCCACCTCCATCTGCCCGAGGAGCTGCGTGCTAGGGAGCCAGTTGCGCTCGATTTCTGTACTCGCCTGGTTGATTTGCCCGACGCGGCTCCAGGCGTAAAAGGCGAAGAAGGAGAGCCCGCCTATGAGGAGCGCTAAGCCGACGACGGACCAGAGACTGATGCGGTAGGTTTTCTTCAAGAGATTCCTTCTCCTGGCGAAGCTAAAGTTGTTTGCGCTGAATAACCCAAACTCAGGGACGGCAACGCCTCAACGAAATATTCGAAAACCACTTTAACTCCATCCTGGATTTGCAGTAGAACGAGTCGCCGTCCCTTGCATCGCCTAATTAGGTTGCTGGCTAGCGACCTCTAAACCTCTACGAATTTCGAGATTACCATTGTTGAGAGACATTTCTGCGGGTGCACCTTTCTCGTAAGGATTCCATCCATAACGACGCGCCAAAGAGATAAGCTCAGCAACTATCGCAGGTGTGATGATAGCTTGATCTTTACTATTCGATCCGATTGTCAAATCGCTTTCTCTTATTTTTTGCTCATTCCAAGATATAACAATTTCGAGCTTTTTACCTTGTCCCGATTCATTCTGAACTACTAAAACATAGTAGCCGGAGTCTTGAGATAGTGCCCAATGATAGGCTGAATCATTTACGACAATTTTTCGTGATGATTTGTTTGATAAAGCCATGCAACCTAGTTTTTCTCGAGCCCCTACTCCCCCTCAACCTTCGAGCGCTCCACCGCAAACGCGCCCCACTCCGCCAAAAAGTCCGAACTGCTCCAAATCTTATCCCGCCCGACTTGCGGCACCAACTCGATGTCTAGGTCTTGGCACACGTCCCACTCGGGGATGTTCGTGTAGTCGGTGCGGTCGCCGCCCTTAGTAAAGACGTGCGGACGAAGTTGGCGCAGGGCTTCGCAGACCGTCGAGTCGCCTTCGATCTCGAACGGCACAACGTAATCCACCTCGCGGATGCAGGCGACGATGCCGCAGCGCGTATCCAAATCCATAAAAGGCTTGCCCTTCTTCGCCCGTAAAAACGAATCGCCGTTGACGATCGCGACAAGCGTGTCGCCGTACCTCTTCGACTCGATGAGGCAGGTCGCGTGTCCGGGGTGAATCGGGTCGTAACCGCCCGAGGTACACACAATCTTACCGAGCGAGTCGCGGATTTCGTTGAGTTCTTCAAAAGAGACGATTTTGGCGTATTTCATCCCCATACCTTACCCGATAATTTTTTAGTTTGCTGGTTATTTGCCGAAGCGCCGCTCGCGCGCTTGAAAGGAGCGCACCGCCCGCAAGAAGTCCACCTTGCGGAAGCTGGGCCAGAAGGCGTCGCAGAAGTAGAATTCGCTGTAGGCGGTCTGCCAGAGCAAAAAGCCCGAAAGCCGCACCTCACCCGAGGTGCGAATGACGAAGTCGGGGTCGGGGACGCCTGCGGTGTAGAGGTGGCGGCTGATGCCTTCGGCGCTGATGTGGTGGGCGAGTTCGTCCGGTGTGGAGACCTCTTCGGAGCGCTCGAGCAACAGTTTGCGCACCGCCGAGACAATCTCCTCGCGTCCGCCGTAGCCGAGCGCCACGTTCAGATGCATCCCGCTGTAGGCTTCGGTGGCTTCTTCCATGCGCCGCAAAGCCTCTTTCGTATCGTCGGGGAAGTTGTCGATATCGCCTATAACGCGCACGCGCACGCGGTTGTCGTGGAGGCGCGTGTCGCCGATCAGGTCCTTGGCTTGCTGCGCGAAGAGGCTGTGCAGATGCGCGACCTCTTCGGGCTTGCGGGAGTGGTTCTCGGTGCTGAAGCCCCAGATGGTGACGTGCTTGATGCCCAAATCCAAGCACCAGTCGAGCACCTCGCGCGCCTTGCCCGCGCCGTAGTTGTGGCCTGTTTTGACGTCTAGGCCGACCGTCCGGGCGAAGCGGCGGTTGCCGTCCATGATGATGCCGATGTGTCGGGGCAGCGCCGCGCCGCTAATCGCTCTTAGGAGAGAGCGCTCGTAAAACCAGTAGAGCGGTTTGGTGAGCGTATGCCAAGCTTTGCGGACGTGTCGGGTCGAGGTCATTAAGCGGGGTAATGCGGGGTTCACAGCGACTAGTTTACACTAAACTGCCACGAAAACACATTGTACGGAACCCCTTGTGGTTTATTTCGCTTTCTAAGCCGCCACAACGCCTCTAAACCAAGCTCAAAATTTGGGCGGTGTGAGGTCGTTCTGCCGCAAATACTGCGCTAACTGTCCCCTATGGTGCGCTTCATGCTCGAGTTACTGCTTGTTATGAGCATAGCAGCTGTACGACACGGACAAAAGCGTTCGGGCGGCTCGAGAAACGTAATTAGATACCCAACCCACCCCCAAGCTGTGCTAAACTCGCAACTAAGAATGAGTGATCTTCCTTTAGACGATCCGCCTACGCGATCGCGTCGTTATACGTTCCTCCTCACCCTCTTTCTCCTGCTGCCTAGCGCCCTCGCTCAAGGAACTGCGTTTCTGAGCGTTTTAGGTCTCGGTTTTCTCGGTGCCGTGTCGGGTCAACAGGTCGGGCTGCTCGTGGTGCTGTTAGCGCTTTCCGGGCTGATGTCGGGTTCGGAGACGGCGCTCACGGCGGTGGGGCAGTGGAAAATTCGCCAGATTCGCGAGGACGGCGAGGACCCCAGCGGCGTTTTTGCGCTCTTAGAGCGCGACAGACCTCGCTTTATCACCACGCTTCTCATCGCCAACAACTTGGTCAACATCGCTGCGACTGCGCTGGTGACGCAAATCGCCCTCAAGCTCGCCGCCTCACTCGGCACTGCTGAATCTCTAGCTATTGCTTACGCAACTGGACTGATGACGTTGTTAGTGCTGATTTTTGGCGAGATTACGCCCAAATCGTTTGCGGTGCATCATTCCGTGTCGATGTCGCGCTGGGTGATCCGCCCGGTTTACTACCTCTCGGTGTTCTTTTATCCGGTCGGGATTTTCTTTACCTTTTTGGCGAACACGGTGCTGAGGCTTTTGCGGCTCGAGCCCGTCGAGGGTCCCCTCATTACCGAAAACGAACTCCGCTTGATGCTCCGCAGCGCCGAGGAGTCGGGCGTCATCGAGGCGCAAGAGCAGGAGATGATCCGCGGCATCATCGACTTAGAGGAGACCGTCGTGCGCGAGGTGATGACGCCCCGCGTGGACGTGGTCGCGGTCAACGAAGAGAGCACCTTGGAGGACATCCTGGCGCTCGTCACCGAGCACGGCTACAGCCGCCTGCCCGTCTACGCCGAGACGATCGACAACGTGCGCGGGCAAGTTTACGCACGCGACCTCTTAGCCTACTTGGGTCACCCCGAACAGCTCGCCACGACGAGAGCTGCCGACATCATGAACGCGCCGCAGTACATTCCCGAGACGCTCTCGATCTTGAACCTCTTAAAAGACATGCGCAGCCGTAAAAACCACATGGCCATCGTCGTAGACGAGTTTGGCGGCACGGCGGGCTTGGTGACCTTAGAAGACATCATCGAAGAGGTCACGGGCGAAATCTACGACGAGACCGACGTCGAAGAGGACGAGGAGATTCTCCCCTTGGAGGAGGGTCACTACCGCATCCAAGGCTCGGCGCACCTAGAAGATGTCGGCGTCGAACTCGACTTGGTCTTCGACGACGATGGCGAGTACGATACGCTCGCGGGCTTTCTGATCAGCCGCTTCGGGTACATTCCGCAACCCGGCGAGACGTACGACTTCAACGACTATCAGTTCATCGTCGAGGAGGCGGACGAGCGCCGCATCATCTCGACCTTCGCGTCACCCGTTGAGGTCGAATCTGTGGAAGTGACAGACGTAGGAGAGAACCTCCCTAGCAGCTAAGGCTCCGGCTGAAGGGGGACGGCGTTTCACTCTCGAGGCGACATGGAACGTAAAGAGCGCTAAACTACACCCGGTCGAGGTGATATGAACCTTCAAGACGCACGCGAACGTATACAGAGCGCCGATAAAATCGCGGTTTTGACCGGCTCAGGCGTCAGCGCCGCGTCCGGCATCGCGACCTTTCGCGGTCAGGGTGGACTGTGGCGCAATTTCCGCGCCCAGGATTTGGCGACGCCGCAAGCTTACGCGCGAGACCCCCAAATCGTCTGGGAATGGTACGCCATGCGTTTTCACAAGGTCATGAGCGCGGAGCCGAACCCCGCGCACGACCTCTTGGTGCGGCTCGAAACGCAGACGCCTACTTTCACCCTCGTGACGCAGAACGTGGACGGTCTCCACGAACGCGCCGGGTCTGAAAACGTTAGAGAACTCCACGGTAACTTGACGAAAAGCTGCTGCGAACGCTGCGGCAACCTAGACGCGCTCCCGCTCGACTTCCCCATCCCACCGCGCTGCTCTTCGTGCGGCTCGAGGGCTCGCCCTAACGTGGTGTGGTTCGGCGAGACGCTGCCCGCCGAACCCTTTCAAAGCGCGATAAGTGCTTTTGAGCGCGCCGAAGTCGCGCTCGTTGATCGGCACCTCAGCTGTCGTCGAGCCCGCCGCAAGTTTGGGGCGTCTGGCGGCGCGAAACGGCGCGTACGTTATCGAAGTCAACCCGGAGGAGACGCCGCTGAGCCCTCTGGCGCACCTGTCCGTCAGGGAGGACGCGGTGACGGGGCTGACGCGGCTACTCGAGGCCCACTGAACGAGCGTCCGAGCTTGACGACGCTGATTATTCTGCTGGCTCGGTGACGGGCTCGACGTTGGTCATCAAAAAGACGTTGTCCTGGTAGTCGCAGTTGGCGAAGCCCTCGCCGCAACCCTCCTGAACGTAATCCTCCGCGACGATGTAAGCGCCCGCGATGACCTCACCGTCTCTGCCCACGACCGGCCAAAGTCGCACGCCCAAGTTGCCATCTGTGTTTGTGCTGTAGGTATCGCCCACTGCGCCTACAATGATCTCGAAGGCGTCGGTGGGTTGCATCGCTGGTTGCATCGCTGGTGGCAAGACCATCTCGGCGGGTCCCGTCTCGCCGGCGATAAGGGGCAACACCGACTGCCCGTAGCTCGCCGCATGAAAGAACGCCCCCAAGCTCTCGCCGCTACGACTTAGTAGCTCGATGAAGTTCTCCTCGTTGCAGCAGCCGTGATAGGCGGCGAGCTGGCGCACGTAGATGGGTTCGTCCGGGTTCGCTCTGGTCCAGAAGCTAGCGCGCACCTCGTCCCCTGCGAGCGCGGTGTCGGGGGCTTCTGAGAGCCTTTCGCCTTCTAAACCAATGTCGGTGGTGTAGCCGAAAGCGTCCACGATCTGCTGGAGGTTGACTTCACTGTTGCCCTCGGGTTGCTCCATAAACACGCCCGCGAGTTGAACCTGGGCGGTGCTATCACTCGAGCCTATCTCTAGGACGCCCAGGCGCACCCCCCGCTCGCCCTGCGCCGCGACGAATTGCACCGTGAGGTCGAACGAGCCGCCGGGGGCAATTTCTAGGGGAAGCTCGGGGCGCTGCGGCAGGGTGAACGCCGCCGTGTCGAGTGTCAAGCGTGTGAGGTAGAGCGGCTCCTCGGCATCAGGATTCGCGATGCGTAGCGCCGCGGTATCTCGGACCTCGAGGTTGCGCCATTCGGGGTGGTTGCCCCCTTCTTCCGTGCCCGGCACGCTCGCGACGCGGCTCATCGTCAACCAGTCGTCGAAGAAGCCGGGGGGCGTTTCGCCGCCGACGTCGGCAGTGAGGTTACGAAGCTCGAGCTGTCCGCCGGTCAGCTCACCCCGGCTGCAAGCGCTCAGCAGCCCTACAACGGCGAATAAGACCAGACAAGACCTGAGGTGGATTAAGCGCGGTGAATACATGGTGTTCTCCTGGATTGACGAAGTGGTGCAAGGTGGTTGGTCACGTGCAGCGGTTCTTATTGTGCCACCCTCGAGCATGAAAATTTTAGCAGTTTCTTAAAGGTCAGCCGCAAGCAACTATTACAGACCCTCGATCATGAAGGTAATGTGATGCTATGTCGCCTAAAAGAGGTGTCGAGGATTGATGTGAGGGCGAGCGGGAATGCGGCAACGCACGCGATGTAAACATGCTAGGAGTAAATAGCGGCAACGCCGCCGGTCGGCGTATAGAATAATTAGAGTGAACGACTCCTTTGTGTCTACACAAACCTTGTAACATAAACTATGAACCGCGATGTCATCGTTTTAGGTGCGTCGATGGGTGGCACCGAGGCGCTTACAACCCTGCTCAGCCGACTCCCTAGCGACTTCAGCGCCGGGCTCTGCGTCGTGCAGCACACCTCACCTAGTTCGCCGGGGTTTCTAGCAGATGTGCTAGGTCGCCGCTGTGCGCTGCCCGTGACGAACGCCCGAGACGGCGAGCCCTTCCGCCCCGGTCAGGTCTACGTCGCGCCCCCCGACCGCCACTTGCTCCTCAAACAGGGAAAGCTCCGCGTCGTGCGGGGTCCCCGCGAGAACCGCGTGCGCCCGGCGCTCGACCCGCTCTTTCGTTCGGCAGCGGTGACGTACGGCGCTCGGGTAATTGGCGTCGTGCTAACGGGACTACAGAATGACGGCAGCGCCGGTCTAGCGGCGATCAAGCGGTGCGGCGGGCTCGCCCTAGTTCAGCATCCCGACGACGCCGCCTTTCCAGAGATGCCGCGCCACGCGCTGCAAGCGCTGCAGGACGTAGGCGGGGTGGACCACTGCTTAACCTTAGCAGAGATGCCCGAACTACTCACCAAGCTCTCGAGAGAGGAGGTCTCGGCAGGACCGCTCGTGCCCCACGATATTGCGCTCGAGGTGGACATCGCCGAGCGTGTGATGAGCGATATACCTAAAGAAGAGGCGATAGGTCAGCATACGGCGCTCGGGTGCCCCGAATGCGGCGGTCCCTTACGGGAAATGGACGACAGGGCGGTGAAACGCTACCGCTGCCACGTCGGGCACGCCTACACCGCCGAGGCGCTCCTAGCCGACCAGTCCGACGCCACTGAGAAAGCCCTGTGGATCGCGCTACGCATCCTTGAAGAGCGCGCCAACATGCTCCGTGAGATGGCTCGAGATGAAAGAACGCGGGGGCGAGGCTACGCCACCGCGCAGTTTAATGAGCGAGCAGCCGAGGTGGAGCAGCACGCTCAGAGCGTGCGGCAGCTTCTCCTGGGCACCACGTAAGACGCCGCCTAAACCTCCAGGCGCACATGTTACGCTTTCCGAGAGCGGGAGGTCGAGCGTGGCATATATCGTGATCGAGGGTCCTATCGGCGTAGGCAAAACGAGCTTAGCGCGTCTGCTTGCAGAACAGCTCCAAGCGCGGCTCGTTTTAGAAGTCGTCGAAGAGAACCCCTTTCTCGCGCCCTTTTACGAACATCCCGAGCGCTACGCCTTTAGCGTTCAAACCTTCTTCCTCCTGTCTCGCTACAAGCAGCTCCAAGACCTCGCACAAGGCGCACTCTTTTTCGAGCACACCGTGAGCGACTACCTCTTCGACAAAGACTTCATCTTCGCCTCCCTGAACTTAAAGGGCGACGAGTGGACGCTCTACAGGGAGCTTTACCAGCAGCTCAGACCTAAGCTCCCGCAGCCCGACTTGACCGTCTACCTCCGCGCCGCGCCGGACACGCTTTTGCAGCGTATCGCTAAAAGAGGTCGTCCTTTCGAGAGAGACATCCAGGCGAGCTACCTCCGCGCCCTAGGGGGAGCGTATGACGACCTTTTCGAGCACTACGGCGCGCCACTCCACACCGTCGAGGCGGCGGAGTACGACTTTGTCGAGCGAGAACCCGACCGCGAGCGGTTGGTGGCGGATATTTTGCGGTTAGCAGAGGCGGTTTAGTTAGACATGTTTTTGGCTATTGCAGGCAACATCGGCGTCGGCAAGTCGAGCCTCACGGCGCTTTTGGCAAAACGTTACGCCTTGGAGCCCGTTTACGAAGCGGTGGACGAGAATCCATACTTAGAAGACTTCTACAAAGACATGAAGCGCTACGCCTTTCACTCGCAAGTTTTCTTTTTATCCCGCCGCCTAGAGCAGCACTTAGCGCAGGTCAATCCGGGTAGCCGCGTCATTCAGGACCGTACGATTTACGAAGACGCCGCTGTGTTCGCCCGCAACCTCTTTGAAGAAGGCATCATGGACGCCCGCGACTACAGCAGTTACCGCGCCATGTACCACGCCATCCGCCGCACCCTAAAGCCGCCCGATTTGCTTGTTTATCTGCGCTCGAGCGTCCTTACCTTGCAAACACGCATCGCCCAACGCGGACGCGACTACGAGGCAACTATTCAGGCGAGCTACTTGGAACAACTCAACCGCCTCTACGACGAGTGGATTGAGTTTTACGACCTCTCGCCCAAACTCACCCTAGACGCCGACCACCTCGACTTTGTAAATAGAGAAGAGGATTTGCAAGCGGTGATGAAGAGGTTGGAGCCTTACGGCTTGACCGCTCCCATCTTGCCGTAAAGTAGAGGGGTGAACCTCAGCGATCTCTTACGAGAAGCAGGCTTAGCTGTACCCGATTCGCGAAGTTTGAATCTTGAAGTAAGCGGCATCGTCCAAGACACTAGGGACGTAAGTCAACCCGGTTTCGTATTCATCGCGCGGCGCGGCGCGGCATTTGACGGGTATCAGTTCGTGGAAAAAGCGGTTGAATTAGGCGCGGTTGCCGTAGTCGGAGAAGCGTTGGATGAAGAGGTCAAGTCTTATTCTTGGTCTGAAAAAGTCCCCCACATCCACGTTCAGAACGACAAAATCGCGGTGGCGAAGCTCGCGGCGGCGTTTTATGGGCGTCCGTCTGAGTCCCTTTTCACACTGGGCATCACGGGCACGGACGGCAAGACGACGACCTCTTATCTGCTCCATCACCTCTTGTCGGGGGAGTACAAAACAGGACTTCTGTCTACGGCTGGGGTGAGGCTGGGGGAGAAGCGGCTCGAGCTATCCGGTCACTTCACCACGCCCGAAGCGCCGCAAGTCCAGCGTTTCCTCGCGCAGTTTCGTAGTGGCGGCTGCTCGCACGCCGTCATCGAGTCGAGTTCGCACGGGTTCGCGATGCACCGCTTGGATGAGGTCAGTTACAACCTCGGCGTGTGGACGAACCTCTCACCGGAACATCTCGACTACCACAAGACGTTCGAGGCTTACCGCGACGCCAAAGCCACCTTGATGCGCCGCGCGAAGGTAAGCATCTTGAACGCGGACGATCCCGAGTTTTCGTATTTCACAGGTGAATCCAAAGAGGTCATAAGCTACAAGATAGAAGCTGAAGCGGATTACCGAGCGGCAAATGTTCGAGAAGAAACCGGGAGACTGAGGTGGAGGCTCGAGACAAAGGGGAAGAGGTACGACGCTACCTTGCCAATGATCGGGCGTTACAACGTTCATAATGCGCTGGCAGCATTAGCGGCGGCAGAGCAAACGGGTATTGAGATGGAGGAGTTGCTCGAGAGGTTGGCGACGTTTCCCGGCGTCCCCGGACGGATGCAGCTCGTTCAGAGTCAGCCTTTCGCCGTCGTCGCAGACTTCGCCCATACCGCGCCCGCCTTAGAAAAAGCGCTACAGGCGGTTCGCCCGCAAACGAAAGGGCGGCTCATCGTCGTGATCGGTGCGGCGGGCGAGCGCGACCCCGGCAAGCGTGCGCCGCTCGGACGCGCCGCCGCGCAACACGCCGACATAGCGATTTTTACCGAAGAGGACTCGCGCTCCGAAGAGATTGAGGAAATTTTGGCGGAGATGATGAGGGGTGCTCAAGAGGTCGGTGGGGGAGAGGTGAGGCTCGAGCCCGACCGCCAGAAAGCGATCCGCCAAGCTGTCGAAGGGGCGCGACCTGGCGACCTCATTCTTTTAGCAGGCAAAGGTCACGAAGCGACCTTGGAGCGCAAAGATGAGGTCATTCCTTGGGATGAAGTTGCAGAAGCGCGGCGAGCTTTGGCTGAACAGGACTAAGTGTGGTTGAAGGGGCGGTTTCTTGTCAAATGCTTGAGCGGCGGATTTCGCTTGATTTATCAGCAGAATAACGTAGATAATTCACTTTTCGCGCCGCAAGTGTACGTATCTGTTAGCATGTCGCATGTTCCAAATCGGGATAGTTCGTGAGTAAAGCGCTTCAAGCTGCCTTCGCCTCCATGCACGCCGCCCTGCGCAGCAACATGAACGAGGATGACATCGAGCGGCTGTTCCAAGAGGTTTACATCGCGCTCGGCTATACCCAGGTGGCTAAGGACATCCTCGGCAAGCGCAAGGGTAGGAGTGGTATCCCCGACGTGCGCCTCATAAACAGTGATGAGAGCATCCAAGTCGTTGTCGAACTCAAAAAACCGGACGAGAACCTCGCCGACCACGAAGACCAGCTCTTCCGCTACGTCCGCGACCTCAAAGCCCGCTACGGGCTGCTGAGCAACGGTGTGAATGTGTGGCTTTATAAACGTAACGGTAAAGCGCTTGACCTCATCGCTAAGGCGACCTCTCAAGATTTATCGGAGGACGCCGCCGTCCTCGAGCCTTTCCGCAAAGAGATTCTCGACGCTACAGATTTCGCGCAGGTCAAAACCCGCTTGGAAGAGGCGAAGCAGGAGGGGCTAGAACTCACCGACATTGGCAGCCTCCCTGCCGAACAGTTCCTAAACGCCTTCGACCTCAACCCGGAAAGCCCGTTCGGTGAGCTGGTACGAACCACTCAAACGCTGCTAGGCGACCTCATAGGCTCGAGCCCCTTCGTAGACGGTGCGTATGACTTTTGGAAGAAGACCTACGCCCGCGAGCTAAGTGGCGGCGACGTGCCCAAAATCTGGCGCGATTTTTTGCCGAACACGCAAAAGGAAACCGTCTACCGCTTTACCTTCGCGCTCGAGACCTCTTACCTGCTCACCGCCCGCCTCATTCTCGCCAAGGCGATTCAAGATCACGACCGGGACGGACGCATCTCCTCAAAGCACATTGCCGACAGGTTCATCAGCGACCTCGACAGTAGGGCGAGTGAGCGCACCGGACAGCTTCCGCCGACCGCCTACCTCACGGTTACGGAAAACCTCTTTAACCGCTACGCTACCTCGCTCTTCACCTCCATCTACGCCCAAGACCTCTTCGACTGGTGGCGCGACTTTGGCAGAGCATCCGAGACGGCGCAACGCACCTTTGCCCTAGCCGTGAGCCGCGCCGTGCTGAGCCTCTTGCGCTTCGACTTCGCGAGTTTAGAGAGCGACCTCTTAGGTGAACTCTACCAGAGCTACTTCGACCCCGAGACGCGCAAGGCGCTAGGCGAGTTCTACACGCCGCCCGAGGTCGTGGAATTCATCTTGGACGAGGTCGGCTACACGGGTGACAAAAATACACGCCTCTTAGACCCCGCGACGGGCAGCGGCACCTTTCTGATTACCGCCCTCAAGCGCTACTTGCAGGCGAACGCGCAGCGCGACCCCGTCGAAACGCTAGACGGCATCACCAAAGAGTTTCGCCTGGTCGCTTTCGACATTAACCCCTTCGCGGTGATGATGGCGCAGATCAACGCCGCCGCGCTGCTCGTACCGCTCTACGCCAAAGCCGTGCAGCAAAACCCCGAACTGGTGCTGCGCCGCTTGCCGATTGTGCGCACCGATTCGCTGCGGCAAGAGGTGGTCGAGGGGGAGCAGCAGCAAAGAGGCGTCAAGCAGAACCTGCGGGGAACCAGCCAAGAGGTCGGCTTCAACTTCGGCAGCGAAGAGATTACCGCTTACGTCGAACTGCCCATCAAAGACCCCGCCAAAAAAGGTCAGCCGCTCCGCGTCGGCGTGACCTTTCCGAGCTTGGACGCCGCTAAACAAAACGGCAAGATTAAAAATGAACGCCTCTGGCTCTTAGCCCTCCAATCCGTCTTCGCAGCGGTCGAAAAGCGCTCGCAAGCCTACGACGCCGGACGCCGTGGCGACGCGCTGCCCGACCTCGCCACCTCTTTGCGCGACGAACTCGCCCTCTTCGAGCCCGCACCGGACGCGCTGAGCGAGTACCTTACGCCCTACACCCAGGGTGTGTGGGACAAGCTCCAGATACTCAAAGACGAATACGGCGACGGCAGGTTCTTGAAGACCTTAGAAGACCTCACGCTCGGATTGGTGTTAAAGAACTACCTCAAGTATGACGTGGTAGTCGGCAATCCGCCCTATGTGCGGGTGCAAAACATCCCAGAGATTCAAAAGCAGTACTGGGCAGACAAGTACATCTGGGCGAAGGGTAACTTCGACATCTTCATTCCCTTCATCGAGCGCGTGCTCTACGGTGACAGACCCTGGCTAGAGCAAGGGGGCAAACTCGGCTACATCGTGCCGAACAGATTTCTCAACACCAACTACGCCGCTAGTTTGCGCGAAGGGCTGCCCAGAGTCGCCCGCGTCCTCTCGATCACCGACTTCAAAGCCGCCACCTTCGCCCCACCCGAAGAGGACCAAGCCAGCCGTTTGTTCAAAGAGGCGATGGTCTATCCCGCTATCCTCGTCGCCGAAAGGAATGCTCCTAAAGGGCAGCCCTATACCTTTAGAACCGCCCGCTTTTACCCGAAAGCCGCCCCCGTTCACCCCGCTGCCGCCATCAAAGCGCTCCGCCGCGAATACGCAAACGGCGCAGACCACGCTCGCCTCTGCGCCGCGCAACACGAATACGCTGACGTGTTCACCCAACCGAGCCGCACCCTAGCGCCAGACGGCTGGTACTTAATGCCGGACGCTGAGCGTGAGGTGTTCGAGAAACTGGAAAAGGTAGGCGAGACGCAAGACGAGGCGATTAAGGCGAAGTTGCCGGAAGAAAAGAAGAGGAGGTTAAAGAACTATACGGCGACGGAAAGTGGAGGATTCCAGGGCATTGCCACAGGTCTTGACGGCGTTCTTGTACTTAAACAACTCGAGGAGGATGAAGAAAAAGGCTTACTCTACGTCGAACCTCGAGGAGGAGGCGAGCCATTCTGGGTAGAAAAGGAAGCCCTCCGCCCCTTTCTTTTCGGTAAAGACGTAGAACGCTGGTACGTCGGCTGGCAAGGATGGTGGGTCATCTTTCCGTACTTTTTCGATAAAAAAGAGGGCGCTCACCGCTTTATGCCGAGTACCGACTATTGGGATTTCGAACTGACACGTGGTAACAAGAACTACCGCGTTTTCCAAGGCTATCCAGAGGATAGTCCGAGGATTGAAAAAAAATTTCCGAAACTTTGGTCGTATCTTACGACCAAAGTTTCGGAATCTTCCCTTCGTAGGCGTGAGAATGGAAGGTATAAGAAAAAGAAGCGAGAGGAGTGGCGGTGGTACGACTTAGCGAGACCTCAGAATCTTGATTCGGCAACACAGGTTGGTAAGTTACTTCTCCAAACAGCGTCCAAGGCTCCCGAAATTACAGTAGATAATCTGGGAGTAATTTTTGCGGGTAGCGGAACGCATAACGCTTACGGTCTTTCGCTCGTTGACCAACTCAATCCCTACTTCTTCGCAGGTGTCTTCTCCTCGAAAGCCTCTGACTTCTTCGTCAAGCACGCTGCTTCAGTTTTCTCAGGTGGCTTCTACTCCTACGGCGACCAGTTCATTAAAGACCTCCCCATCCCACCCGCCACCGATACCCAACAAACCACCATCGCCGACCTTGCCCAGACCCTCACCGACAAAACAGCGCGGCTGCGGGGTCTGGAGGCGCAGATTGAGGCGTTTCCGGCGTCGTTCACGGAGGTGCGTCAAGGCGAGGGGAGCGTGCCGGGCTTGGAGGCGCTTTCTCAGTTGGGACTATTAGCGGGCTTACCTAAAGAGGTTCGCGCAAACAAGGTAACGAGCGAGCACGACTTGGCGGGACAAGTCGTGCTCAAGGTGGGAAAGGGACGCATGACCTTGTCGCCTGCGTTGGCGGCGTTTGTGGAAGAGGTCTTGGCGGTGCGGGGCAAGCTGGCGAGCGAGGATTTAGAGGCGCTTGACGTGCCCGAGAAAGAGCGTGAGCAGCGGGCTTATGTGGCGGCGCTGTCCGAGTGGCGACAAGAGGTTGAGAGGTTGCGTGGGGAGATTGTAAAGCTCGAGGCAGACCTCAACAGCTTAGTGTATGAGGTCTACGGGTTGGATGAGGCGGACCAAGAGGTCATCGAGGCGTTCCTAGCGCGGTTTTAGCGGACAGATGATTTCAGTCTTGTACTAGGTACTAGGTGGGTTGACCTCGAGCGGTTTAGTAAGGAATGGTCTTGGGCAGATAGTAGAGGTCGAAGAGCTGGCTACCTCTTGCCTCGATGACTTCTTCATGAGCCTCGAGCCAGTTCAGTATCTTCTCGCGCTGTTTTAGAGAGACGCTACCACGCTCCTTGAGCGCACTTCCTATGAGGTCAACCCGCTTCTCCTCTGGATACTCGCTCCCGCCCAATTCCACACCAAGAGCTTTTGCGAAGCCGAAGAGGTCATCCATACAGGATTCATATTCTGGCGTGAATAAGTCACCTCGAAAGATGATAATGAATTCAACGGCGAGTTCCTTAAACTCACCCTTATGGAGCTTTTTGCGTAGGCGCTTGTTCATCTCTACAGTTTACAAAACGGGTGCTAAACTTAGCGTACGGGCTGCGCAACTTCTTCAGGCTGTACCAACCTCTTGCTGATAGCTGGGATTTCTACAACAGTGCGGGGGCAAATTCTAAGCTCATTGCTTCGAGTGAATCTGGCGGTGTGGCTAGTCAAATGTTGTTATGGAGTAAGATAGTGGAGAACTATGAATAAGACGAACGAAATTCTAAGTAGTGATGAGCGCTCAAAGATTCTCGAGCAAGCACTTCTCGAGGCTGCTAAAGACGCCCGGCGCAAGCACAAACAAGCAGGCAACCCTATCGTCGTATGGCGGGGCGGAAAAGCCGTGTGGATTCCCGCCAACGAGATTCCCGAAGAGGACTAGCGCAACACCTCCGCCGGGTCCAGCCCACTCGCCCGCCGCGCCGGAATCACCCCCGCCATCACGCTCGTCGCAATAGAGAGCGCACAGACCCAGATAAAGTCCCAGGCTTGTAACTCGACGGGTAGCTGCGTGATGAAGTAGAGGTCGCCGGGTAGCGGGTAGGGCTGAAACTTGAAGTAGAGTGACAAACCTAAGCCCAAAAGCGCCCCGAGGAGCGTGCCACCGCCGCCCAAGAGAAGACCCTCTAAGGTGAACACCGAGACGATCTGCCGCTGTGACGCGCCGAGCGCCCGCAAAATCGCAATTTCCTCAGTCTTTTCAGAAACCGTCAAGATGAGGATATTCGCAATCCCCATCGCCGCGACGATGACGATGAGAAAGACGACCACACCGATGAGCGCTTTTTGTAAGTTGAGCTGGTCGATCAGACCGCCGAAGAGGTTCTGCCAAGGTACCGCAAGGAGCCCTGTCTCGCGGCTTAAAGCTTGACCTATCTCGGTGGCGGCTTCGGGGTCGGTCACGCGCACGTGGTAGCCCGTGATTTCGCCTTCCGCTCGCAGATAATCTTGCAAGTTGGGGATGGACGCGAACGAGGTCACGCTGTCGATGAGTTCGTTGTTGACGCGGAAGGTGCCTGCGACGTCGAAGGCTTGACGGCTCCTATCGATGTTGACGATCTGCACCTCATCGCCCGCGAACACGCCTAACTGACGCGCCAACGTTTCGCCTAGGACGATGCCATCGCTCGAGAGGGCGGCCGCTTGCTCCTCCAACGACTCCAAATCTAAGACCTCTTGCTCCAACTCGGGGTCGATGCCTAAAATCTGTGTGTAACCGTTTCGCCCGCTTATGCCGAGTTGCGCGTCCGCCCGCCGCGCGATGAGCGCCTGCGTGTAGAGGAAGGGGCTGACCGCTTCGACGTTGTCGAATTCACCGATGGCCTCTAAAACAGCGGGGTCGTCGGGCAAACGCTCGCCGTCATAGCTTTGAAGCGTCACATGCGGCGTCGCCTTGAGCGTGCTGCGGATGAGTTCGTCGATAAAGCCGTTCGTGAGGGAGAGGGCCGTGACTAAAACCATCACGCCGACCGCCACACCGAGTACTGTAAGGAGGCTTTGCAACGGGCGGCGGCGGATGTGGCGGTAGGCTAGAAAGGAAACGAAGCGGAACACAGTTCAGTTTATCGTGCGGATTTTTTAGAGCTAGTCAGCCAGTCAGCATCTCAGCGGGTCAGGAAAGACTAGAAACCTGTCACGGAGTCTTCAGAATGAAACTGGCTGACCTGCTGACCTGCTGACCTGCTATTTTTTAGCACCGGAACGACCGAAATCGCCGCTACCTCGGGATGGTCGAGCGTTGCGCCGTCCCAACCATGCCGCACGAGTTCGACTTCCACCTTGCGGATACCCCACTGCAACGCTTCGTAGTACGACTCGAACCACACGTCGACTTGTTGCGTTTTGCGCCTATGGAGCGTGTCCTCGACGACAAAAAGCCCTTGTGCGTCCAGCTTGTCTTGAAACTTGCCGTAGCCGCCGCCGTAGTAGCCGCCCAAATCTTTGAGGCGCACGAGCGAACCGTACGGGATGCTGCCCGCCAAGAGGTCGCGGCTAATCGCGATGATGCCGGGGCGCGTTCGTGAGCCTATAGCGGTGATAAAAGGCGTGTCGTCGGTTTGCGACTCGAGCGAATTATACCCTGTCGCCCGCAGCACGAAGCTCGGCTTCACGGGAGGACCGTGCCGCTCGAAGGTGTAGCTGCGCGGTTCATCCCTGAGGGTCGCTCGAGGGGACATATGAAGTTTAACAAATCGTTTCACCTTGACGGTTGCCTTTGGTACGATGTCAAGCTCTTTAGCAGGTTGAAAGGCAGTTACGCCCGCGCCGATGATCGTACCGAGCGCGACGCACCTCAAAATTGTACGTAAGGTCACGTTAGCCTCCACTCCAAAAATATCACGCTTCGCCGCCTAGATTAAGTGACGAAGAATAGGTTTCTTAGACGCGGAAGTGGTAAAGCTTGATAAGCTTGAGGTGATGAACGCTCGAGCCAACCCCGCCTCAACACGCTCAGACCTTCTTCAGAGTCTCGCCGCTAGAATTTTAGCGTTGCCTACAGATCGCACCCTCAAAATCGGCATCGACGGTGTGGACGGCGCGGGTAAGACGACCTTTAGTGGAGAGCTAGCGCAGGTTTTGAGCGCATCCGGTAGACCTCTTATCACCGCTTCAGTGGACGGCTTTCACCATCCCAAATCTACACGCTACCGTCTCGGAAAAGACTCACCCGAAGGTTTCTTCCGCGATTCTTACGACTATCCTGCACTCAAAGCTGCCCTCCTAGACCCGCTCAGTCCGGGGGGCATGGGGCGCTACCGCACCGCCGTTTTTGACCACCGCTCAGACTTACCGGTTGAGATGCCGGAGGAGCGAGCCGCGCCCAACGCCATCCTCATCGTAGACGGTATCTTCTTGCACCGCCCTGAGCTTAGGGATTACTGGGACTTCTCCATCTTTTTGGAGGTTGACTTTGCAACGTCTATCCCGAGAGGTGCGCAAAGAGGTGAAGGCTCGCCTGACCCGCACGCGCCTGAAAATCGCCGCTATGTAGAGGGACAAACGTTGTATCTGCGGGCGTGTAAGCCGAAGGAGTACGCGACAGTTATAGTGAATAATGAAAATCTCTCTGAGCCTTCTATAGTTGAGCGATTAGGTAAAGACAGCGATGAGCAATTCAGTTGAGCTGGTTACGCAGTACAGTCGCATACGCTCCCACTAGCCGAAGGAACGAACGGTGAGTTCAAAGCAACGAGTCTAAAGGTTTTCACTCACCGTTCGTCCAGCTCGACTGGATTGCTCATTGCTCGGTACTCATTGCTTACTTGAACGTTATGATGCTCAGGTGAATCAATCAGGCTTCAACTTCGAAATAGATAAAGAGGTCGGCGCGGCGAGGCTAGGCAAGCTTCACACGCCGCACGGCACGATTGAAACGCCCAACTTCGTCGCGGTAGGCACGCAAGCGACGGTTAAAACCTTGACGCCCGAAGAGGTCCGCGCAGCAGGTACGCAGGTGCTTTTTTCCAATACCTACCACCTCTACTTGCGCCCCGGCGAAGAGCTTGTCGCGACTTTCGGCGGGCTCCACAAGTTTATGGGCTGGAACGGTCCTATTATGACCGACTCGGGCGGCTTTCAAGTCTTCTCGCTCGGCGCGAGCATCGAACACGGCGTGGGCAAAGTCGCGAACATCTTCCCCGGCGAAGAGGGCGGCGTGCTGACCACAAAGCGTACCGAGGGCGGCAAGTCCTTTGTCACCGTGAGCGAAGAAGAGGTGCGCTTCAAGAGCCACATCGACGGCTCGGAGCACATCTTCACCCCGGAGAAATCCGTAGCGATTCAGCGTGCGCTAGGCGCAGATATCATCCTAGCCTTCGACGAATGCACCTCACCCCTCCATGATGAAGCCTATACCGCGAAAAGCGCCGAACGTACGCACCGCTGGGCGCGGCGGAGCTTAGATTACTTCCGAGAGAGCGAGCCTCAGCACGGCTACGCGCAAGCTTTGTACGGCATCGTGCAAGGCGGCGCGTTTGAAGAGGTGCGCAAGAGGAGCGCCGAAGTCATTTCACAGATGGACTTCGGTGGTATCGCCATCGGCGGGAATTTAGGCAGGACGAAAGCGGAAATGCGTCAGGTCTTAGCGTGGACGACGCCGCTGCTTACCAGAGAAAAACCCCGCCACCTCTTAGGCATCGGCGACGTGCCGGGCATCCTAGACGCCGTCGAGCACGGCTGCGACACCTTCGACTGCGTCGCGCCGACGCGCAACGCTCGCAACGGCGGCATTCTGAAGCGCTTCGACGACGACGGTACGCCCCTCCCCAAATTCCGCATCAACATCCTGAACGCCCGCTTCGCCAACGACACGCGACCTCTTGACCCCGAGTGCGACTGCTACACCTGCGTGCGTTTCTCCCGTGCCTACCTCCGCCACCTCTTCAAAGCCGAAGAACTCTTAGCCCGCCGCCTCGCCAGCATTCACAACCTGCGCTTTATGGCGCGGCTCTGCGAGGAGATTAGAGAGAGTTTGAGAGAGGAGAGGTTTGGGGAGATGAAGCGGGCGTGGTTGGAGCCGTTGGCGAGAGTCTAATATCATCTAATAACATGCCGTTACCTCGAGTTGAGCAATTATCACAACTACTGAGCTTGAATCACGCAGATATCATCACCGAATGTGCGTGCTAGAGGGTGTTCTACCACGTGAGATTGGCTCAAACCAGATGATACCTGCTATAGTTGATATTCTAAAAACTTATGAGTTCGAGGAAACCGAGGGTATTCATTCCTTTTTAGTTCTTTTTCTCGGCAAAGCTCTCGCACTCGAGCCCCAAAACCTCCCCCATCTCAATCAGAGTTCAAACACTTCGTCTCGGTAGAGTTTCCAACCCTCTTGGCGCTTGACGTAGAGGCTTAAAAAGCGTGCGCGGTAATCGAACCGCTCGTCGTGGTTGACGCCGACTCCGCGCCACACGCCTACGACGACTGCGAAGCCATCAAATACCTGAACCGAGTAGTCGCTTCCTTCGGCAACTTCCCAACGTCTGTGACCCGATTTGTAAGACGCCACAACGTTTCCCTTGCTCACGACCTTAGACCCTTCGACGCGCTTATAGTCCTCGTCTAAAAGGAACTCGATATCGGCAGTGTTGAGGTCTCGGTGGGCTTGCACCCAGCGCCTTTCAGTCGTCATGACCTGTTGTTCAGCGGTGTCAGTTACACGCGCTCTTTCTATTCGAGTCACCTTTGTCCTCGAGTCTCACAATCTCTCTCGCCTCGAGCCTCAAAAAAGAAAAGAGCGAAGGAAAACATCCGTCTCCCTTCGCCCTCTATAAACTGCGGCAGCTACTGTTTAGTCCTACTCAACCGCCTCACCTTCCGGCGAAACGACGTACCAAACATCGCCAACCCCTTGACCGCTCGTATCCCCGGCGCTCTGATCACTCGCGAAGAAGTAGAGCGGCAGACCGTTGTAGGTGACTTGGGTGGTGCCGTCGGTGCGCTCGGTGGTGCCTAGAAGCGCCGCGTCTACCCCGTCGCCCGCCTCGGGCTCGCCGTCGGTAAGGAGGGGCGGCCAGCTTGCGGCGCAGCCGTCGTAGCAGTTGCTGGTCCCTTCGCTATCGTTGGTGAAGAGGTACAGAGTCATTCCCTCTGCGTCCACCAAGAATTCGCCTAACGTGTCACCTTCCGTGACCTCTACGGTGGCTGCGTCTCCGCTCATCGCGC
Source organism: Trueperaceae bacterium (assembly GCA_965213925.1). Classification (GTDB taxonomy): domain Bacteria; phylum Deinococcota; class Deinococci; order Deinococcales; family Trueperaceae; genus CBDBZX01. The sequence goes on along the minus strand of OZ243927.1, from coordinate 486,164 downwards.
CACCCGTCATATCTCCGCCGGTCATATCTCCGCCGGTGGTGTCTTGCGCAAAGCTGAGCGAAAGGCTTAGAAGAGCGATTAAGCTAATGAGTCTCATAGGTGTCTCCTTCTGGAGCGGTCGCGCTCCTGAGAAAAGTCTTGCCAGGTCTGGACTCATTCAATATAAACCATCTTAATGAACGGGTATTGGGTGTTCGCTTGCGGATTGTGGGGCTAGGGTTAATCAAGTAAGCTACGTAAACTCAAAATTTTCGCCTCGAGAGGTAAAAGCTCATAAGTCTTTCCCGCATTAAGTACTCGCACCTAATTAGTTTTAACTGCCTTAGAGCGCTCGAGCTGCTGATTCTACGGTCTTGCGCAGTGTTTAAGTCGCTCTTCTGGTTTAACTTAAAGAAGTGTGGGCACTTATCTGCACCCTTTATAACCCAAACGTTCATCCCGATGCGGTAAAACTAGGTATGAACGTTGTTGCTATTATCTTCGGAATTATCGCCATCATCCTTATCGTCCTAACCGCTATCATCCCCATTGTGGGCGCGGTGTTCGCCTGGATCGGTGGAGGAATCGCGGTTATCGGTGTGGTGTTCGGACTGCTCAGTGACCGCACTAACGGGCGCAATGTGAGCATCTTTGCGCTGGTCTTAGCAGTGTTGCGTTTATCAGTGGGGGGCGGAATTTTCTAAAAGAAAGGGCTCGAGTCTGACTCGAGCCTCCCAAAACTCCCTAACGACCAAGAGGTCAGAAATTCTTCTCCACCAAGTCAACTACCGTACCGTCTCCTGTCTCAAAGCGTACGACGCCCACGCCCGGTACGACGTAGAGGTCAAGCGTCGTTTGCGCGCCCGTGTTCGTAAAGGTGCGCTGACGCACTTGCAAAGCGTTGAAGCGCCCCAAGTCGGTACGCACGCCGCGCATCCCGAGCACTTCAGCAGCGAGGGTGATATCGAAGCCCGCAACGCTCGTGGCACTTTGCCAGCTCTGCCCGACTCGCAAGCTGTCGCCTGCGTAGAGCGTGAGGGGCGGGTCGTAGAGGAGGGTTTGTCCGCCCGTTTCGGTGCCGTAGGAAAAGACGCCGATGTCGTCGTAGGCGAGGTAGTCCTTGGAGATGACGTTGCCGTTTAAGAGGTGCGTCAAGACCATGACCTTTTCGCCTGCAATTTCTACAGGACCGTTGAGGGTCTGGGTTTCGCCGTTGCTGTACGTCCAAGACATGCCGTCGCGGTGCGGGAAGTAGCTCTGGGCGAAAGTGGTGCTAGTAACGAGTAGCGCTAAAACGAAAAGCGTGCGCGTAAGCATGATCAGTTCTCCTTACTGAGAGCTTGGGCTCTCGCGCTCGCCTCCTCTACTGCGCGGATGGCGGCGTAGCGCAGCCCGTGTTTTTCTAAAGCGGTGACGCCTGTGATGGCGGTTCCCCCGGGGCTCGAGACCTCGTCTTTGAGGTTCGCGGGAGGGGTTTCCTCTAAGAGTTTAGCGGTTGCCGCCATCACTTGACGTGCTAAATCTCTCGCCACATCGCGGCTGAAGCCGACGCGCACGCCGCCGTCGGACAGCGCTTCGGCGAACACGGCGGCGAAGGCTGGACCGGAGCCCGCTAAACCTGTGAAAGCGTCGAAAAGTCTTTCTGGAATCTGATGAACCGTACCGACTGCGTTAAAAAGCCTCTCCGCCATCTCGATGTCTTCGCCCGTTGCTTGCGGCAGCGCGGCGAGCGCCGTCGCGCTGAGACCGACCCGCGCGCCCATGTTCGGCATCGCCCGCACCACGCGGCTGCTGCCGACGCGCTTGGCAATCGTCTCCGCCGAGACGCCCGCCATCAGCGAGATGTACGAGGCGTTGCGCTGAGCGATGAGCGGGGCGACGGCGTCGAAAGATTGCGGCTTGACGGCGACGAGGACGCGCTCGGCGTGGTGAATGGCGTCGTCGCTGAGGGGCGAGACGCCGTACTGGGCGGCTAAGGCGTCTCGCCTAGCGTCATCGGGGTGGTAGATGCCGACATCTTGAGATTCCAAGACGCCCGCTCTAAGCGCTCCTGTAAGCACCGCGCCGCCCATTTTTCCTGCACCGACGATGGCGAGTTTCATAGAATTCTCCAGTTTAGTACTCTGTCAGCTAAAAAATGAAACATGTCATTCTGAGCCCTACAGCGAGCTATAGGATAGACTCCACAAAGTGGGGTCGAAGAATCTCGTCTTCCAATCTCGACTAGTCGAGATTGGAAGACGAGATTCTTCGACAAGCTCGGGGTGACAACAGTGTTGCAAAACTTGGCTGACGGTGTACTCAGTAAGAAGTTATTAAAGGAGGTCACGCGCTATTGTAGCTTTTTCGTCCACCTCTTCGTCCAGAGGGGACGCCAACGGTTTAGAAGCAAAAGGGCGCTCACCGCCAACGCCGCGCCCAATGTATCCGCCAACCAGTCGAAAAGGTCCGCGTCGCGCTCTGGCACGAGGCTCTGGTGAAATTCGTCCGTGACACCGTAGAGCGAAGCTAACAAGACGGAGAGCAGGGCGCGTCCCGTCGCAAAGTAGAAAAGCAGCGCGAGTATCCCGAAGCTCACCGCGTGCGCGACCTTATCGAGAGGCGGGCGCAGGTCAATCCAACCTGACGCGCCCTGGATGTCGGGAGAACTCGAGAGCCAAAACGTCAGAGCCATCCAGAGGATGACAGGGATATAGCGAAGATAAGAGGTTGGCGACTTGGTCACTCAGCTATTCTAAAGGTGCTCTACGAGTTCTATCAGTACACTATTCGCCCACTTGGGGTGTAAGAAAACTACCCGAGTATTTGCTCTGCCCGCTCTGGGCTCGGTACTGATGAAGCGCGCGCCCTCCGCGCTGAGCCGCGCCACCTCTTCTTCCAAGTCATCCACTCTAAGGGCGACGTGGTGAAGCCCTTCGCCGCGTCTCTCGATAAACTTGGCGATGGGGCTGTCACTGGAGGTGGGCTCGAGTAGTTCCAACAAACTCCCCTGCGCTATAAGCGCTCGCACCTTGACCTCTTGCGATCTGACATGTTCGTCTTCGCCCTCAACCGGAAGTCCGAGTAGCCGATAGGGGCGGCTCGCCGCTTCTAAATCTTTGACAGCAATGCCGAGGTGGTCAATGGGCAAGCCTTGTAGCTCCGGCTCATCCATCTTTATTGCGGTCTTGGAGCCATCGTTACGAGCAAGACGAGCTTCGTGCCCGAGTCGTTGCGGACGCCGTGCGGTACGCCTGCGCGGGCAATCACAGCGGTTCCCTCGGTCAGCATCTCCTGCTCGCCGCCGATGTCGAACACCGCCTCACCCTCCAAGACGAGATAGACCTTGTCCTCACCCTCATGGCTATGCACCTTTTGCGACTGCCCCGGCAGCAAACAGTACTGGTCAAAAAACATCTTAGGCGTCTCGAAGACCGGAACTTTTTGCATCTTCTCGTCCGAAAAGCGCCGCGCCAAGGTGAGGTGAGTGTATTCCATAGGGTATGGTACTGCTTTTATGGGTGAGTCGTGTCTGGTTATTGGAAAGGATGGGAGGACTGAGTGCTGATCGCGTTAGCTGTCGCGCGTGGCGCTCCCGCTAGCAGCGAAGCTGAGGACTGAGGGAAAAGTAGAGGATTTTACTCAGCACTCAGTCCTTTTCTCTCAGTCCTTCTCTCTCAGGCCTGCTTTAACCTCTTGTGATGTACGTCTCCAACTGCTCGATCATCGCCGCTTGATTCGAAATCACCGACTTCACCACGTCGCCAATCGAGATGATGCCTATCACCTTGCCCTCAGAGACGACGGGCAGGTGGCGGATGCGCTTTTCGGTCATGAGTTCCATACATTCGGTGACGGTTTGTGAAGGCGTCACCGTGAAGGGCTCGGGCGTCATGATTTCCTCGGCGGTAGTCTCCTGCGAGCGCCGCCCCTGCAAGATGACCTTGCGGGCGTAGTCGCGCTCAGACACGATGCCGACGAGCTTTTCCTCGCGGATGACGAGCAGTGCGCCGACGCCGCGCTCCGCCATCTTGGTGATCGTTTCAAAAACGGTGTTGCTTGGGAGGACCGAGAGGACGTCGTAGCCCTTTTTGTCTAAGAGTTGCCTGACCGAAATCATGTGCGTCTCCTTTTCGCGCTGCCCTGAACGGAGTGTGCAATCATTGTAGTCGAAAGTAAGGGGGCTATGCTCACGTTGTAAAGGGGTGAAGGTGCAAAGGTGGGATGAGGTTTACGCTCGAGCCAAAGCGGATTTAACCCGAGCCGATCCCTGGTTAGCGCGTTATCTGGGTCTTTTAGAAGTGAGGCGTGAGGGGAAGGTCTTGGAGCTTGGCTGCGGCGCGGGGCAAGACGCTCGTTTCCTGACAGAGCGCGGCTTTCGCGTTCTCGCTACCGACTTGTCGAAAGAAGCGTTACGTCTGACGAGGCGCACCGCACCTAAAGCTGAGGTGCAACCGCTTGACCTCTCAACACCCTTTCCATTCGCGAACGCCTCTTTTAGCGTCGTCGTAGCGGGGCTTTCGCTTCACTATTTCTCGTGGGATGTGACGCTCGAGATTGCACAAGAGGTGCGCCGCTGTTTGCAACCGAATGGTCTTTTGCTCGCTCGTTTCAACTCGGTAAGAGGTCTGGCAAGTCGAACTATGGGCAAGAGGTTGGAGGAGAATTACTATCTCGTAGACGGACTTCCCCGGCGCTTCTTTGGCGAAGAGGACTTAGCAGCGCTTCTCTCAGGCTGGACCGTGCTGGATATGGCAGAGCGGACGACATTTCGGTACGGGCGTGAGAAGATCGTTTGGGAGGTGGCGGTTGCAAAGTGAAGAGGCTCGAGCGTTCTCAAAAGACAAGCTCGAGCCTCTTTCAATGCAAACTTGTACTGCGACTTATTCCTTCGTCGCGAACTGTTCCCCTGGTTCGGGCGGGATGCACGCCCTGTTCTCGCTGAACATGTGGGGCGAGTTGTTGACTAGGTCGCGCCGCTCGGTGCGGGCACGCGCGACCTCGGAGAGCGCTTCGGCGAGGTCATCTTTACTCTGCGGGTAGGGGATGACCTCGGCGTAAGACCGGGTGCCCCTATCGGGAACCTGCAAGTTCTCGTTTAACCTATCGGGAAAGCCCCCGTTGTTGTAGTTGGGGAGCATGATACCTAGAAGACCGTTCGGCAACCTGTCTGCCTCGTCCGGGTCCGCCATCTCATCGCCGCCGTGATGGAGCGACGCCATGAGTTCTAGGTCCACCGCGCGGCGCGTATAGGTGCAAGGTCCTATGAGCACAACCGTAATAACGGAGTCAGCTAGGTAACGCTCGCGGATTTTGTGAATCACACTGTGTTTGTCGTTGTCGCGCAGGATGTCCTCAGCGAGTTCATCTTCCTCACGCCGCACAGCGAGCCCGTAGAGATGGTCGAAGTCCTGTAAGAACGTGTCCACGTGTTCTTGGTCGTCGCGGTGATAGCAAACGTAGATGCTTCCGGTAATGTCGATCATAAAATAGGCTACCGCAGAGGGCGCGGTAAAGACTGTTCTGTAACGCTGTGATTTTACATGAATAGGTGGGTCCTGGTCTCCTGTTGGTGCAGGAGTATAAAGGGATAAGGCAACGAGTACCGAGCAATGAGTGAAAGGTTTTAGACTCATTGCTCACTAGGTGAAGGCTAAAAGCCTTTGAGCTTCGCTCTAACCTACGCTTTCAACTCATTGCTCAAACTATCCCCGGCGGCACTTGCGTCGGCGGTGGCACGGGCAAATCTTTGGGGACAGGTACCCCTTCTAAGCGCTTCATCATCCCGTTCTCGTTGCAACCCACGAAAAAGGGACAGCGCAGACATTCAGACCACACCCTCGGATGGAGGTCTCTACTCTTGTCGATGAGGTGAAAGCCGCACCGCTCGAAAAACTCAACCGAGTACGTCCAGGCGAAGAGTGTCGGAATGCCGATGCGCCGCGCTTCACCCTCGCACGCCGCGACGAGCTTTTTGCCGATGCCGCCGCCCGTGATCTCGGGCTTCACCGCGAGCCCGCGCACCTCGGCGATGTCGCCCCAGAGAATGTGCAAGGCGGCGCTACCTGCGAACTCTGGACCGTTCTCGCCCTGGACTTCTGCCACGTAAAAGTCGCGCAAGTTCTCGAAGATATTGGGCATGGGTCGCACCAGCATCTTGCCCTGCGCTGCCCACGTGCCGATGAGGTTGAAGATGTCGGGCACGTCGTGAGCCGTTGCCGGGCGAACCGTAAGTACGTGGGGCGCGGGTTTGGGTGCAGCCTGGGTCATAGCGTAGTTTAGCAAGAAGTAAAGAGGCTGAGGTGCTGGGTGGTGCGACGATTATAGCAAGTATCATTTGGTTTGAGCCAATCTGAGAAGAGAGAACGCGGTTTAGCACGCATTTTAAGGAATGATACTTGCGTGATTCAAGCTCAGTGTTTATGTTAATTGCTTTAGTTTATAATGGTGAGTGATGAGCGACGTTCCCTCTATTAAACTCGATAAAACAGCCTTTTCGGTTGCGTCTTTACACGAGGAGAGCGACGATAAAGCGTATTGGCTAAGCCGCACGCCAGCAGAACGTTTAGAAGCCGCTGAGCTTATGCGTCAGGTGAATTATGGCTACGATCCGACTACCGAAGGGCTTCAAAGAGTTTTTGAGGTTGTTAAACTTGAGAATCTCCCCTAACCCTCTTCCAGCCCTACCGCAAAGAGCGCATCCCCTTCTACCTTAAGCTGCACCCTCGGCAGCGGCTCCACCGCCGGACCGCTCACCGCTCTGCCTGACTCCAAGGGCGCGAATACGCTCAAATGACAGGGGCAAACCAGCGCGGGGTGCTCGGTGCGGTAGTTGAAGGCGAAGTTGATGGCCTCGAGGTTGTCGTTCAGATTGACTAAACAGCCCAGGTGCGTGCAGACCTGACTAAAGGCGGCGTAGTGGTTGCCATTTGCCTCGAGCCCCCCTGAAATAGGTTCAGGTAGACGCAAGGTGAGCGCGGGCGTTCCCTCTAAAACGAAGGGGAGCGCGCTCCAGACCTCTCCAAATTCAGATAAAGCGGCGACGCGCTGAGGAACCTTTGGAGTGAAAGCCGGGTTTTCGTCGGGACGCGCCTTGTTGAAGTGGACTTGATAGGCCTCTCTGACGCCCCAACCTGCGGCGGCGAGCGTAGCTAAAACGGGCACACGCCAGAGCCATTTGATGACGGCGCGGCGCTCTTCACTCGTGGGAGGCTCGGAGGAAGAGGCTCGGGTTTCCTCTCTCACCTCTTCCTCCTTGTCGGATGGCGTATCTGACATACTCAGTGTTAAGAGGTCCCGTCGTCCTGGCTGTTTTGCGGCGCGTTACTCAGCCTGTCCTTCGCACCCTGAATCAAGCTCGGCACACGCCCCGCCCGCTCGGGTCCGCCCGCCACCTCGACGTAGGACTCCCACACGTCAATCGCGGCTTGAAACTGCCCTAAGCTGAAGTGCGCGTTGCCTAAGAAGAGGAGGGTCTGAAGGTTTTCAGGATTGGCGGTTCGCGCTCTTTCTAACGCGGCAACCGCGTCTTCGTTACGCCCGCTAAAGAAGAGCATCTGCCCGATGCGGCTCATGGCTTGAGCGTTGTTGGGGTTGACTTCAGATAAAACGCGCAAGTAGACGCTCGAGGCGCTCTCGCGCTCCTCGCGTTGCCAGTAGGCGTCGGCTAAGGCGATGAGGTTCGCCTCAGACGGATTATCGGTAGCAGCTTGCACCAGCGGCGCGAGTTCGCGAACGGTTTGCAGCCGCGCCTGAACCTCCTGGTCCTCGGCTCCGCCGGGCGCAGCTAAGTAGCTCTCCCAGGTTTCCTCAGCCGCCTGGACGTTGCCCATCGCAAAGTAGAGTTCACCTAACGCGAAGAGGGTCTCTAAGTCCTGCGGGTCGGCGTTTCTCGCCCGCTCCAGATAACCTAATGCAGCCTGCGTGTCCTCTTGCAAAGTCAAAAATCCTAAGCGGCGGTAGGCGACGGCGGGCGTCGGGTCAACCTCGGCGATGACGCGCTGATACGTAGCCTCGGCTTGATCGGCGTCATTTAAGCGCCAGTAGGCGTCGGCTAAAGAGAGGAGCGTCTCTTCAGTAGGGTCGCGGCGGACGGCGTTTTGGAGTTCTAAGAGTTGACGTCCTGCCTCGAGCTGCCCCTCATCCGAGGTCGTCACCGTCGCATCTTCACCAACTCGCGCGGCGAGGTTGCCCCCCAAGAGCGACGCGCTCACGACCATGATGCCGAGCAAGCTGAGCGCGGCGTAAGGCACGCGGCGCGGGGTAGTGGGACGCTTCACCGTTGGCTGTCCGCTCAGTTTGGCTTGGCGTTCGTCTAGCGCACGCAGAACTTTGGCTGCTTTCGCCTCGTAGCGGGCGTGGAGTTCGGCGCGGCGTTTTTCGGGGAGGTCTTCACGGGCATCGAGTTCGCGGATCGCCCGGAAGAGGGCGTCGCGCTCCTCTTCCAAGTCTTGCGTAATGGGGTCCCGCAGATTCGGCAGCGGGTCCGCTTGGCTCGGTAGGAGAAGTGGGATAGCGAGGTAGGCGAAAATCATGGCGGCGAGGAGGACGATAACGACGATGCCCATCTACGCTTCGCTCCCTCTTTGGTTTTGGCGGTTTAGCTCGAGCCTCACCCGCTCCAACTCCGCCTCGTCCGCCTCGATGGGTTTTTCCGCGTTGCGCGTCCAGCGGCGCAGATAGTAGACGAGCCCCGCGACGAGCAGAAGTCCCGCTAAGATAGGCACGACCCAAACAAAGAGATGGAGCCCGCGCTTAGGCGGCGAGAGTAAAATCCAGTCGCCGTAGCGCGCTCTAAAATAGTCGAGCACCTCTGCGCGGCTGTCGCCTGCTTGCAAGCGTTCGTTGATGATGTTGCGCATCTCGATGCTCGTTGCTGAATTTGAATCGGCTACCGATTCAGCTTGACAGACAGGGCAGCGCAGTTCGCGGGCGATATCGAAGACTTGCGCCTCGAGCTGGACCTCTTGCGCCCCTACAAAAAAGGCGAGCAAAGAGAGAAGAAGGAAGATAAAAAATCTAGTCATTAAAAACCACTATTGAATCAGAGCTTGCGTCTGCTCCGCGAGAATCTCAGGGGTCAGCGGTCCGGCGTGCTTATAGTTAAGCGTCCCGTCCGCGTTGATGAAGAAGGTCTCGGGCAGCCCAAAGATGCCGTACTCTACGCTCACGCGGCTTTGCGCGTCGCGTCCGTTGGGGAAGGTTAAGTTGAAGCGGTTCAGGAAGTCTCGAGCATTCTCTTCGTTGCTGTCTTGCGTGTTGATGCCGACAAAGAGCACGTCGTCTCCGTACTCCTCCGCTGCTGCTTGCAACTCGGGCGCTTCCGCGAAGCAGGGCGCGCACCACGACGCCCAGAAGTTGACGACCATCGGCCTCTGCCCGGCGTAATTCGCGTAGGCGAAGGTCTCGCCGTACTCGGGTTCGTAGCGGCTAAAGAGGGGCATGGTGAATCCGGGCAACTCTTTGCCGATGAGCGGCGAGCCGATGTCGCTGCGGTCCCGCTGGTCGGTGAGGAGCCCGTAGGCGAAAAGTGCGCCGAGCAGCGACACGACGATCACGACGATGAGAAGGCGTTTTAGGCCGTTTGCGTTTGCTCCACTAGAGCCGTCCACTGCACCGCTGCTGACGCTATTATTGACAGCCTTATTCGTCTGGTCACTCACGCCGTCACCGCCCTACTCTCTGTGCGCGGTCTGCGCTCGCGCTGCGGAATAAGGCTGTAAACCGTGCCGAACGCGAGGATAAAGCCGCCTACCCAAATCCAGGTGACTAAGGGGCTCTGCACCACGCGCAAGATGAGGTGGTCTTGACCGGGTCGCACCGTACTTACGTTGAGGTAGAGGTCGTGAAGGGGCGTGTAGTATACGTCGGGCGTGGGTACGAGCTGCTGCGAGCCTGCGAAGAGGTTGTTTTGAGGGCGCATCGTCGTCACGAGTTCGCCGTCCCGCCGCACCTCCACGACGCCACCTGAGCTGATGCGTGCGGGCGTCCGTTCCATGAAGATATCTTGCGCGAAGAGTTCGTAGCCTCTAAACATCGCACTCTCGCCGATGTTGATGCGCACCTGTTCGTCCACGCGGTAGCCGCCACTGCCTGCAATGCCTAGCGCAATCACGATGACGCCTAGATGCGTGATAATCGACCCGAAGCGGCGGCGGTTCTCCAAGGCGTACTGTCCGAAAACGGACGCAACGCTCCGTTTGGTGGCGCGAACTCTAGGACGAATCGCACCACTCAACAGTAGCCCGACGCTGACCAGGTTGTAACCCGCGAGCGCAACGGTTAGCAGAGGGTAGAGCTTCTGCACGCCCAAGAGGTACGCGACGAGCCCAGTCAGAACGCCGCCCCCGACGAGCCACGCGAGATTGACTAGGAGAGATTGATTGTCCGCTTTGCGCCAGGGCAAGAGCGGTCCGACGCCCATCAGCGCGAACACGACGAGCCAAATCGGGATGCTCACCTGATCGAAGAAGGGCGCGCCCACCGTGACCTTGTTGCCCGTCGTCGCCTCGACAATGAGGGGAAAGAGCGTGCCGAGCAATATAGTGAACGCCATCGCCAAGAAGAGCACATTGCCGAACAAGAAGCTGCCTTCGCGTGATACCGGCGAATCGAGTTCCGCCCGGTCTTGCACCTGGTCCCACCTGAGCGCTAAAAGTCCGAACGAAATAAGCACAGTGAGGATAAAGAAGACGAAAAAGGCGGGTCCGACGGGTCCGTCCCCAAAGGCATGAACTGACGAGACGACGCCCGAGCGCGTCAGGAACGTCCCTAAAATCGTAAGCGCGAAGGTCAGCGTGATGAGCAAGATGTTCCACGCTTTGAGCATCCGCCGCCGCTCTTGCACCTGGACGCTGTGGATGAACGCTGTCGCTGTAAGCCACGGCAAGAACGAGACGTTCTCCACCGGGTCCCACGCCCAGTAGCCGCCCCAGCCCAAAATCTCGTAGCTCCACCAGCCGCCCGCGATGATAGCGGCGCTTAGGAAACCCCAGCCCGTCAAGGTCCACGTCCGCGTCTGGCTCATCCACTCCGAGCCGGGGCGTCTGGTGATGAGCGCGGACATGGCAAAAGCGAAGGGTACGGTCAAGCCGACGAAGCCCAAGTACATCAAGAAGGGGTGCACCGCCATCATCCAATGGTTTTGCAGGAGCGGGTTGGGTCCAGGTCCATCTAGCGGCGGATTGGCAAGCACGATAAAGGGATTCGCAATCGTCGCGACGATGCCCACGAAGAAGAGCTGAACGACCTGCATGGTGACGAGCGCCCAAGGGCGCAAAGCGTTGTTCGGCGCGGTCATGGCGAGAACGGCGGTGTACGCCGTCAAGAGCCACGCCCAGAGGAGCACCGAGCCTTCTAACGCCGCCCAGAGCGTCACGATTTTGACCCACAGCGGCGATAGGCGGCTCGAGTGTTCCGCTACGTACTTCACGCTGAAGTCGTCCGTGAGGAGCGCGGCTTCCATCACCAAAACAGCAGTCGTCGTCGCGAGAAAAGCGGCAACGGCGGCGAAACGCGCCGAAGTTTGGAGCCGCGCATCCTGGCGCACTGCCCCTAAAATACCCGTAACGATCGCGTAAATAATGACACCAACCGCTAGGAGGACGCTCGAGCCGCCCAACTGCCCTAAACTGAGTGTAAAGAAGTTATCCATTATAAAGTTCCGTCATTGCAAACTGTCCTTTAGTAGCTCGAGATCAACCTCTTCGCCTTGGGTGGCTTGATAGTTCTCGCTGTGTTTAATCAAAAGGTTGTCGCCGATAAACGTATCGCCATCGAAGCTGCCCTCAATCACGACGCCTGTATTCTCTTTGAACAACTCGGGGGGCGAAGCGGGGTAGCTCACCGGATACGCCTCGATACTGTCCGTCACGTGAAAGGTGAGCGTCACGTTATCGCTGTCGTAGTTCACGCTGTCCTCGGCGACCATGCCGCCTAAGCGGATGAGTTGTCCGTCGTATTCGCTCGGGTTGGCGGCGTATTCACTCGGCAAGATGAAGTAGACGAGGCTCGAGGAGAGCGCCTGGTAGATGAAGAAGCTCGCCACGCCCAGAATCGCCACGCCCGCTGCGCTGTACACTACTCGTTTGATGTTCGCTCTCCCTCCCGCTCTAAACGCTTCTCGCGCCAACGTAAATACCCTAAGTATCCACCGTAAGCGACAAAGAGTTGTGCCCACGCAAAGGCGACCCAGCCCCACGCACTTAGAGACTCAAACATGAACGACCTCCCCGCGCGGCGCACGCTCGTGCTCCTCCGCTTCGCTGAGCTTCGCCTCGAGCCGACCGATGCGCACGCGCTCAACCATAAAGTACACGTAGATAAGTCCCGCTACAGCGACGTTGAAGAGAAGCGTCTGCAGCATCGCCGGTTCCATCGTTACGCCGCTGCCATCCAAGTTGACGCTCTTCGCGGGGTGCAGCGTGCGAAACCATTCTGAGGCAAGGTAGTTGAAGGGCAAACTCACCGCCGTGATGATGCTCACCACCGCGCTCACTCGCCCGCGCCGCTCGGGGTCGTCGATGAGCCCGCGCACGATGAAGTAGCCGACTAAAAGCGCGAACATGAGCGCGGTCAGCGTGAGCTTCGCGTCCCACGTCCACCAGGTGTTCAAGGTCGGTTTGCTGTAGGTCATGCCGCCGATGAGCGTAAGCCCTGCGTATAAGACCGCCATCTCCGCGCTCGCGACTGCCAGAATGTCGTCCGTTTTTTTGCTGCGCCATAAGAAAAGCGAGCCGAAAATCGCCGTGGCGATAATCGCCACAAAGCTAATCCACGCAACCGAGACGTGCGCGTACATGATGCGAATCAAGTCTCCTTGGTTCACGTCCGCGGGTGAGGTGACGAGCGCCATGAACATCCCAATGCCGAGAAGGGCGAGGACGCTTAGCCCGAAGAGGTTGAGCCACATAGGACGTTTCTGTGGACGTTTTTGCGGGCGCTTCATGGATGGTGATGTCATGCGTGCTCCTCTGACTTTAAGGTCATCAGTGTGTCTACTGACCGCGATGGGGAAGGTCTATAGAAATATTTCACGTTCACTCTACTCTTCAACAACAAAAGGGAAAATAGCGGTGCAGACCACCAGATAGATGAGGTCGAATCCTGCTAGTAATTGTAACCAGTCTTGGGCGATTTGGAGGTTGCCTGAACGCGTGATTTCACCTGTAGAACGTACCGCTGCGAGCAGCACCGGAACGACGACGGGAAACATCAGAACGGGGAGCAGGGACTCTCTCGCACGCAGGTTCGCGGTGAGCGCCGCGTAGAAGGTCGCGATGAGCGAAAAGCCTAATGTGCCGAGCAAGATGGTAAGCAGGAGCCACGCCCGGTTCTCTGTTAAAGACGCGCCAAAAAGGGTTGCGCTGAGTGGTAAGAGGATGAACCCCAAGAGGCTCATAAAGAGCCAGTTCGCAGCCAGCTTACCTAGAAAGATAACCGCTCTCGGCACAGGGTAGAGGAGGAGTTGCTCTAAGGCTCCCTCTTCAAGCTCCGTCTGATAACTCTGCGCCGCCGAGATGACGCCAGCAAAGGCGAGTGCCACCCAGAGCACGCCGGGGGCAGCGTTAGCTAAAGCGGCGTCGCTCGGACCGATGGCGAAGGCGAGGATGACGAGCACCAAGCCGGAGAAGAAGAGCGTCGCCACCGTGACCGCTTTGCTCCTGACCTCTTGTAAAAGGTCTTTTCGCGCTAGGGCGAACGTTGTCACGAATTCAGACATGGGCAGCCTCGAGCTTGACCTTCGGCGTATCCGTAGGCACATCAAGATTCGTTCGCGCCACCTCTTCCACCGAAGCCGAAGCCGCAAAGAGCTGACCCTGCCTCAGTTCCAACACGCTATCGGCAAACTGCGCACTCCGCGCCAGATCGTGGGACGCCATCATGACGGTTTTACCTTGCGTCTTCGCCTGAACCAAGAGGTCGTCAATCAGCGTCTTACCGCCCTCGTCGAGCGCGGCGTAAGGTTCGTCTAAAAGCCAGAGGTTCGCGTCCGACAAAAGAAGCCGAGCGACGCCTAAGCGTTTTTTCATGCCGCTCGAGAACGTCCTCACGAGTTTATCCTTCGCCTCGAGGAGTCCGACACGCTCGAGCATCCCCTCCAGTTCCTCCTTGCCCAACCTCTTCCCGTAAAGTTTCGCAGCAAACTCCAAATTCTCCAGCGCCGAAAGTGTCCCGTAGCTTCCACCTAAGACGGTCAAGTAGGCAATCTGCTGCCGCACCTGCGCTGCCTCTTTGATGAGGTCGTGACCGAAAACCTTGCCGTCACCACGACTTGGGCGGAGCTTGCTCGAGAGCACGCGCAAAAAGGTCGTCTTGCCCGCGCCATTGCCGCCGCGCAGCACGACCGTTTTGCCCGCTGACACCGTTAAACTGATGTCCCGCAGCACATAGACTGCGCCGTAACGCCTCGAGAGGTTGCGTAGTTCGATCGCCTTTACACCTTGCGTCATAGGCGACTCCACAACCATTCGGGCGTAAAGCGGATGAGATAGGTGTTGAGTTCGGTGTAGGTTCCGGTGAGGAGCATGATACCGGCAATCAGTAAAATGCCGCCCGAGACGCGCTCGACCCAGGGGAGGTAATTGCGGAAGCGGTGCGAGAAGCGCGTAAACGAGCCTATCGCCAGGGCTGAAAGCAAAAAAGGCACCGCTAGCCCGAGCGCGTAGCTCGCTAAGAGGATGACGCCGAAGCCGAGCGTGCCCGACGCCCCCGCGAGCGTGAGCACGCCGCCCAACACGGGACCGATGCAGGGTGTCCAACCCGCAGCAAACGCCATGCCTAGCAGCACCGCACCGACGGGTGTGCTGCTGTCGCCACTGAACTGTTGGCGGGTATCGCGGTACAAAAAGGGCAGCTTGATCACGCCCAGCATAACTAAACCAAATGAAACGATAAGGACGCCGCCGACGAGCGTAAGGATACGGCGGTTCTCTTGCAACACGCTTCCGATGAGGCTTGCGGACGCGCCAAGTCCTATGAAGATGAGGGAGAAACCGAGGATAAAAAACAAGCTGTTGCGGATGAGGAGGTTTCTGGGTGCTTCTCCGCCCGCCGAACTTCCGCCGACATAGGCTAAATAGGAGGGCACGAGCGGCAGCACACAGGGCGACAAGAACGACAGAACGCCCGCAAAGAACGCGAGGGGCAGGGTTGGCGTCACGGCGTAACTCTCATCATTTCAGTATTCAGTCTACGTCATAAGTGCGCCGTCTCTTAATAGACAATTGTCCCCATGTGAAAAGCCCCTCAACCTCGTGAGGTTGAGGGGCTTAGCTCGTTACAACGAGCGCCTAAGCTTTCAAGCTTTCAAAGTTACAGCCCTGGATATATTCAGAGAGTTGTTGCCGAATCTTGTCGTGATCCGAGTTGAGCGCGGCTTCTTGCAACTCTCTAACGGTATATTCCAACGCTTCGAGGTCCAAGCGGGAGGGTTTGGCGGCGAAGATTTTCTTGTGCGCGGTCGACGCGCCCCGCTCCTCTTGTGTCATCAGCTCCTCGTAGAGTTTTTCGCCGGGTCTTTTACCGGAGAAAACGATGGGAATATCCACGTCGGGTTCGAAGCCGGAGAGCTTGATGAGGTCGCGCGCTAGGTCGAAAATCCTGACGGGCTCGCCCATGTCCAGAATATAAATCTCCCCGTTCTTGCCCTGACCTGCGGCTTGTAGCACGAGTTGCGTCGCCTCTGGGATGGTCATGAAGTAGCGGGTCATGTCGGGGTGCGTCACGGTGACGGGACCCCCTGCGCGAATCTGCTGCTTGAATACGGGTATCACGCTGCCACGGCTTCCTAGCACGTTGCCGAAGCGAACCGAGGCGAAGACCTGGTCCTTGCTCGCCTGCCGCGCCGCCGCCTGCACGACGCGCTCGACCATCCATTTAGATGCGCCCATGATCGAGGTGGGGTTGACCGCTTTGTCGGTCGAGATGTTGACGAAGTGTGACACGCCGTACTTGAGCGCTAAGGTGACGAGGTTTTTGCTGCCAATGATGTTGTTGAAAATCGCCTCTTCAGGGTTAAGTTCCATCAAGGGGACATGCTTATGCGCCGCCGTATGGAAGACGACTTGCGGGCTGTAGTACTGGAAAATATAGTCTAAGCGCACGACATTCTGGACGGCGGCGATCACGCTGTGATAGGGGATGCCGGGCCAGTCGCGGTCGAGTTCGCGCTCGAGCTTGTAGATGCTATTTTCGCCGTGCCCAAATAAGATCAACTCTTTAGGCTCGAAGCGGCAGATTTGCCGCACCAACTCGGAGCCGATCGAGCCGCCCGCGCCCGTGACCATCACCGTTTTGCCGGTGATGTAGCTGCTGATCGTGTCCGTATCGAGTTCGATGGGCGGTCTGCGCAAGAGGTCTTCGATTTCGACCTCACGGATGCGGCTGATATCGACCTCGCCGCTTAAAAGCTCGTAAACGCCGGGAATGATTCTATACTTGAGGTCTGCTCGTGCGCGCTCAATACGCTCGACGACCTTACGCACCGTTTTACCGTCGGTGGAGGGGAGCGCAATAAGCACCTCGTCAACGTGGTGCTCTCTAACCACAGTGCTAAGCTCGTCAACTGTGCCGAGTACGGGCACCGTGGCGATGCGGTAGCCGATCTTCTGCTGGTCGTCGTCGAGAAAACCGACCGGCTGGAGCCCGGTTTCTGGATGGCGCAACATCTCACGCACGATGAGCGAGCCCGCTTCGCCTGCGCCGATGATGAGAACGGCTTTGCGCTTTTGGTCGCTCGCAGCCCGCTCCAAGCGGCTTTCATGCAGATAGCGAAACGACGCCCGCACGCCGCTCATCGCGAGGAGCGCAATAAACCCGTCGATGACAGCGATAGACCTCGGTATCTGCAAGAGTGGGCCGAGCCAAAGCAGCAAGACGCTAGCGACGAACGCTGTACCTACAATAACTTTGACAACGTTGCCAACATCTCTAAACGCAACTTTGCTCCAGCTTCGCTGGTAAAATCCGAAAGGAACCGTAGCGGCGATCTTGAGTAGAACAAGCAGCGCCGTGATGGTGACTATGCCGTTAGCGCTTTGCGCGGGCACCGAGCCGTCGTAGCGAACAAAGAAAGCGAGCAGCGGTGCCAAAGACCATATCGTTAGGTCGATAGCGAACTTTGTAAGCTTACGGCGACGTCGAATATCGAGGTTTATGAGTTGATTCCTAAATGAGCGAGTGTGTTCGAGGTTAGATTGCACCATGCCCCCATCCTGACGTTGTTATAGTTTACGCTGTGGCTGCGGCTCGAGCGGTGCTCCGCTGAGCCATGTGCTAGTTTGGCAGAGTGACGATCCTAAACGGCGCGCGGTGTTCGCACAGCTTAGACGTGGGGTGGAGATGCGTTCAACGTTAGCTGAGCGCGGTGTTGAGGCTAATGTCTTCATGTCACGTATAATTCCGTCACCGTACGTATCGTCTCTCTGGTTCTACCTACTTACCTTATAGGCAAGTCACACTCTATAATCGCAGACACGTCACACTTTTGATAGAGGGGATCAGCTTCTTTAAGGGTTGATGAAGGGGTCAAGGCTTATCCCATTCAACGCTGCTTATGATGTTCCAAAGTGGAATGAGTAAAGTGATGGGTGCAGGTGTAATAAGCTGGGCGTAGCGCTTCCTGTTGTGTCTTTTTGGGATGTTTCGCGCCTCTCGGCAGGGTAGTTTTGTGCACTTTAACACGTAAATGAGTGTACACCATGAGGCCGTCTGCTTCTGCACCTCGAATATTTCACCCCATCGTTGGGAAGCGTGCAGTTCGTAGGGATGTCCAACTGTAGCAGCGAGCTAAAGAATTCTTTAGCTCGCTGCTACAGTTGGACGCTTACCTTTGACATCTTGCGGCCCAATTTTTTAGTACGTGGCGTACGCTATAACCTTCTCTACGGCGTCACAAGTGTCTTCCATGTCCCTCTCTGAGAGCGTTGGATGAACGAGGAACATCAGTGAGGTCTCGCCTAACTCTCTAGCGACGCTCAGCGGTCTCGCTGGACCTAAGCTCGCCTCGACGAACGCCTTCTCTAAATATATTTCGCTGCAGCTACCGCTAAAGCAAGGGATACCCTCATGGCTGACCGCTTGCATGACGTGATCGCGGCTCCAGCCCGCGCGCAGCCGTTCGGGACGCACGAAGACGTAGTACTTGTAGTAGGCGTGCTCGATGTCTGCGGGCGGCTTGGCAACGCGAAGGGATTCGATTCTAGAGAAACGCTCTGTCAGGATAGCCGCGTGACGCTGACGCGCCTCGTGCCAAGCCGGAAGCTTGCGCAGTTGGAGCCTGCCGATAGCGGACTGCATCTCGGTGAGTCGCCAGTTGGTGCCGAAAGACTCGTGAAGCCAACGAAAGCCTGGCGGATGGTCGCGGTTATAGACGGCGTCGTAGCTCTTGCCGTGATCTTTGTAAGACCACGCCTTCTCCCAAATGTCCTTGTCGTTGGTGGTGAGCAGACCCCCTTCGCCGCCCGTCGTCATGATCTTGTCCTGGCAGAAGGAGAACGCGGCCACGTTACCGAGCGAGCCGACCGGACGACCCTTATAGGTCGCGCCGTGCGCCTGCGCGCAATCCTCAATGACCTTGATGTCGTATTTCTCAGCGAGCGCCATGATCGCGTCCATGTCGCAGGGCCAGCCCGCTAAGTGAACGGCGATGATCGCTTTTGTGCGGGGCGTGATAACCGCCTCGATCGTCTCGGCGGTGATGTTTTGGCTCTCGGGGTCCACGTCGGCAATGACGGGCGTCGCGCCGCGCATCACGGCGGCGCTCGCGGAGGCGATAAAAGTGCGGGTCGTGGTGATCACTTCGTCGCCCGCGCCGACGCCTAAGGCGTAGAGGGCTAGCTCGAGCGCCACCGTCCCGTTGGCGAGGGCGATCGCGTAGTTGCAGCCCGTATAGTCGGCGAATTCCTGCTCGAACAGGCGTCCTTGCTCGCCCGTCCAGTAGTTGACCTGCCCCGAACGCATGACCTCGAGCACAGCCCCCATCTCATCCTCTTCGAAGTGGGGCCACGGCGCAAAAGGTGTCGTCCGTACAGGAAGCTCTTTTTTAAGCGTTGCGGTATTCGGCATGATCATGACCCCTTATAAAGCAATTCTATGACGTAATGTGCGTCGTGCTGATAGTAGTGAACAACCCAGACAAGTCTGAGCAGACAGTCAGCGCGTGTTACATAAACCCAACTTATAGCATTTCAAGAGGTTTGACTGTGACATATAGGGTGTCTAGGGCGCAAAGTTTTAACGTTTCCTTCACGCAACCGTTTCGCCGATGTCGCTTCGGCTGCAGCGCCAGGTCGAACGTCTCTACGCAGACCGGCTAAGGCGCTCTGCTACAGCGGGTTGCAACGTAACCTCGCACCATTCGATATTGCATCGTCTAAGCAGAGCCGTGACCGACCCAAAGACAGAGGAGGAGGACCTTCGCGGTTCTCCTCCTCTACCTAAAACTATTGCGACCTATCGCAACCCGGTTCTAACAGTAATACCCTAAGTCGCCTTCTGCTCACGGTACTCGGCGATGCTCTCGTACACGTGGTCGGGAAAGGTCAAATCTTGATAGACGTTGCCGACATCCGGGTCGTCGGCGTCGGGTAGGATAGGGAAATCCTGCTGCTTATGGTAGCCCAGGATCGTGTCGCGGCTAGGCGGGCTGTAGTCGGCGTCCTCGACTTGCTGCACCAAACCTCTCGCCTCATCTTTATCCTCGTCCTTATCCTGCGCCAAGAGGTCGACGAGTTCTTCGTTGTCCACGAAGTGCCGCGCCACCATCGTAAAGACCAAACGCCCGTAGTGACCGATGTCTTTGCCGTCCTCGAGCGCCTCTAATAAATGCGTCATCATCCTGTTCTGCCTCAAATCGTCAACTGCCATGTGAACCTCCTAAAGATTCATAAAATACCTTAATATTTAAGGTAACAAATTGATCTCGCTCAGATACCAGTCTCAACTACAATCGCCGGGGCGCTCCGTTTTGCACCTCTTTGGTAACACTCCTCTAAGTGCTCTGTTAGCTAAAAAGTGAAGCATGTCATTCTGAACGCAGCGACAGCGGAGTGAACGAATCTCTGCCCTTGCTGACTCCTCTGACAGAGAACGAAAGGCGAGACCCTTACGCCTTCGGCTCAGGGTGACATCAGTAATAAGTATCAATACTTACTTAACGATGTACTAAGTGCTCCACCTCTTAGAATGAACGCCATGCGCGTCGCTGTCACGACCTCTTCTCCACTGCTCACTGAGCGGGCGGAGAACCTCGCTCGAGCGTTGGGTCTGCCCCTCGTCCCGCTCGAGGACCCTGACGCCGACCTCTTGCTCGTTTGGACGCGGGAGCGGCTCGAGCTGCGCGAAGTCGGCGCGTCTACAGGGTCCGTTTACGTGGACTTCGTGGGGGGCAAAGCGGCGCACCGGCGGCGGTTCGGTGGGGGCAGAAAGCAGCCGCTAGCGAGGGCGGTAGGTCTGAAAGGACAGAACGCGCCGCACGTCCTGGACGCCACCGCGGGGCTCGGTCGAGACGCTTTCGTGCTGGCGACGCTCGGCTGTACGGTTCACCTCGTGGAGCGCTCGCCCATCATCGGGGCGCTTTTAGAGGACGGGTTGAGGCGGGCCGGGCCCGAGTCTGAAGTCTCTTATATCGTTGCGCGCATGTCGCTGAGCGTCGGACAGGCGGCGCACGTTATGCGCGCCCTTACGGACGCCGAACGCCCCGACGTCGTCTACTTAGACCCGATGTACCCACACGGCAAGGGGTCCGCGCTGCAGAAAAAAGAGATGCGTCTCTTCCGAGACCTCGTAGGGGACGATGCGGACGCGCACACGCTGCTGAACAGCGCCTTGACGTGCGCTAAAAAGCGCGTCGTGGTGAAGCGTCCGCGGAGTGCTCCCGTACTAGGCGAGAGAACTCCCAGCGCTGAAGTAAGGAGTAAAAATACACGCTACGACCTGTACTGGTAGTTAGGCGTCACCGCTCAGGTGGCTTTTGCACCGTCATTACTGCGCTAAGTACACCGTTAAGCAAGGAGTGCGACACTGTTGTCACCTTGTTCACGAAGTATGGCGAAGCCCGGTTGTCGAAGGGTCTCGTTTGACCACTGCCAAAACTTTGTAACTCGCAATCTCAGCTAGTCGAGAATAGGGGACGAGATTCTTTCTCTCCGCTACGCTCCGCAAGGCTTAACGTCAGACTTCGTGAACAGAATAGCATATGTTGTTTTTTACTTAACGCTGCACTGAGTCTTCTCAAAAGAAATTCAGAAGCGCGAGACGTGACCTCTCGAGTGTGGCGAGTTGGGCTGAAGGGAGGTGGGCTAAAGGATGGTAGCGCTACACCTCGAGCCACCCTCTTTTCGTGTGCGCTACACTGTTCTATGGACTTCCAGACAGAGCGCGAACTCAAGTTTTCTCTCATGGATGAGCCGCCCGAGACCGAGGCGCTGCGGCTCAGTTTAGCGGAGGAAGGTTTCAGCCTCGGACCTCAGCGCGTGGAAAGGCACGACGATCTCTATTTCGACACGAGAAGGGAGCATCTGAAGCGGGCGGGCTTAGCGCTGAGGCGGCGCGTCATCGACGGCGGCGCGCCACTCGCGACGCTCAAGGCGGCGGGAACGGCGCGGGGCGCGTTGCACACGAGAGACGAACTCGAGCTTCCATTGGAGGGCGAGGCTTGGCCGCAAGAGGTTCGCATGAAGGTCGCGGAGGTCGCGCCGCTCACCATGTTGCAGCCCGTGCTGGCGCTGAGCACGGAGCGCACGCGCTATCTGGTAGGACGACGCGGCGACCCCTTCGCGGAGCTTTCCTTCGACAGCGTCGTGGCGAGGCAGCGAGGCGGTGAGGTGAGCGTGCATTTTTCAGAGCTGGAGATCGAGGCGCTGCGCGCAGACGCCGACCTGGAGCGCGTCGCGGAGGTCCTGGACGGGCTCGTCGCGCTCACCCCTAGCGGCGTGAATAAGCTCGAGCGCTCCTTGGCCTTGCTCAGTTTAGGCACATGGACCTAAAAGCGTGGACGTGACGCTCTACCTCATCCGCCACGCGCAAGCCGACGCGCGCGGTCCCCGGTATCCCGACGACAGCGTGCGCCCGCTCGTCGCCAAGGGTCACAAACAGGCGAAAGCGCTGGCGAAGGCGCTGAGCGTTTTAGACATAAGGTTCGGCAGGCTGTTCTCGAGTCCTTATACTAGGGCGCTAGAAACGGCTGCGCCGCTTAGCGCACATTCCGACGGGGAGATAGAAACGCTCGTCGAACTGACCTCTTCGCGCTATCCGCAGCTCCTCGCGCAGCTTGTGGATAAGGCTGTGGATAACTCGGGAGATGAAGCTACAAACGACGTCCACATCGCGCTCGTCGGTCACGAGCCCCATCTGAGCGAGCTGACCTCTTACCTCTTGACGGGGGACGCTTGGGAGGTCAGCTTAAAGTTCAAAAAAGCGATGCTCGTACAGCTCAGCGGGAACTTGGAAGGGGGCGGCATGACGCTTCAGATGGTCCTGCCTGCGCGAGTGTATAAAAAGCTCTTTCGTTCCGCAGCGCCTACTCCTTCCCCAAAGCGTCCGCTATGGTGAGTTATGGAACACCAGCAAGCACGTCCTACTTTGGTCATCGCGGGCGCGTCCGGCGTGGTCGGTACGCACCTCGTCCGTCAGGCGCTAGGACGCTACGACGTCCGTATTTTGACGCGCCGCAGCAACGTTCAAACGCCCGCGGGCGTCACCGCCGTGACGTGGAACCCGACCGCGGCGAAAGAGGAGGATGAGGCGGCTCTCCTCAGGGTCGGCGAGGCGCTCTCGGGCGCGGCGGCGCTCGTCAACCTCGCGGGCGCGTCCATCGCGGACGGTAGGCTGGACGAAGACCACAAGCGCCGCGTGTTGGAGAGCCGTGTCGACAGCACAGCGACGCTCTTGGCGGCGCATAAACGCAGCCCTGCGCCGCCGGGCGTCTGGCTGCAAGGCTCGGCGACGGGCTACTACGGCGACGCGGGCGAGGTCGAGCTGACCGAGGACGCGCCGCCCGCCGAGGGTTTCTTTCTCGCGGACGTATGTAAGGCGTGGGAAGCGGCCGCCGAGGACGCGAACGGCGCACGCCTCGTGATCGGCCGCATTGGGCTCGTTCTCGCGAAAGACGCACCCGCTTGGCAAAAGATGCTCTTGCCCGTCAAGCTCTTTGTAGGCGGACGCTTCGGCGACGGGGAGCAGTGGTACCCGTGGGTCGACGCGGACGACCTCGCGCGGGCGATGCTCTTTCTTGTGGAGAACGATGAAAGTGAAGGCGCTTACAACCTTACCGCGCCGGAGCCCGTGCGTCAGATCGACCTTATCGAGAGGGCGGCGCGGCGCTTAGGTCGACCCGCTATCTTCCCGACGCCCGCCCCGCTGTTGCGCCTAGCACTTGGCGAAGTCGCTGACGCGCTCCTCTTGCCGAGCGCCAAAGTCATGCCCGCCAGACTGCAAGCGGAGGGGTTCGTCTTTCAGCACGCGCACATCGCCAGCGAGTTGGACAAGCTCCTCAGCTAAAGTAAGAGGTAGAAGTGAGTGGTAGCAGCGCGACCTAAAAGGGTAGCGTGCAAGGGTCAAGAGACGAATAAGTCTGAACTATGCGTTTATCTGTTTCAGTCCAGCACAGTACTTACAGCATCAAGTAAGAAATAACGTCTGTCAAAGTTATGAATCTCGGTGCTGCTTATGGATGACAGAGAACGTTTTGGCGTGGTAGAGGTGGGTTTCAAACCCACCCCTACGAAGCAGCGCTGTTCGCGTAATCTTTCGGAGCAGTTGAAACTCATTTTGTAGGGGTACTTGTGAGCTGAAATATGCGTTTATTTGCCCCGATCCGCCACAGTACTGCTGCCTGGAAAAAACTGAAAAGCGTCCTTTGCACCTCTCTAATGTAGTCTAGTGGTATAAGCTGGAACTAACGAACCTCGGCTTTGGTTATGGGCTCGAGGTAACCAGATAAAAACCCTTTAGAAAGCGCCCCTTTTCCCTCCATGTTTAATGTTACAGAACGCACCTATCATCTCCTTTTTTGGTCGCTCATCTTCGTCGTGTTTCCGCTAGGGCGCTTGCCTGACGCGCTCATGCGGGCGTTTCCTACTTCAGTTGCCGACTTTCGCGAGGAGGAGCAGATCGAGACGCTCGTCCCTAAGGTCATCACCTTCGTGCTGCTCTGGGTGCTCGGGGTCGCGCTGGTAGTGTGGCGGGCTGAGCGGTTGCGGCGGCGCGGCGTGCCCTTTGCTCACCTGCTCGCTCACCTCGTGCCGCCGCAAGCGCAGACCACGTTTTTATGGCTCGGCGCGTTCGTCGCGGCGCTTATCGTCGCCAGTCTCTTTAGCCCCGCAAATCTCAATTTCGGCTTGCCCTTATTGAGCAGTCAAGCGGAGAGCGTCGTGATCAAGCTGCTCGAGAGCGCCTGGTACAGCCTCGCCCTAATCGCGGCGGTGCTCGCCTCGAGCCGCGTACTGCCGCTACGTATCCCTCTCGCTATGATGATAGGCGGCGCGGCGCTCGTCGGTCTTTGGACGCTCAGCGAGGCGCACGGCTTCGAGCCGCTGTCGCTGCTCGACCCGCAGACGGCGCTGCGCCCGAACCTCTTGGCGTCGATGGGGCACCAGGCGTACGTCTCGGCGTTTGTGGGCGTCGCGCTCGTGTTCTGGTTCGCGTGGCGTTCGCTCGAGGCGCGACTCAGGTTCATCGACGGGGTGCTTGTGGCGGTGTTGGCTGCCGCCCTGGTCGCCAGCGGCGGACGCGCCGGGCTGCTCGCCGCCGTTCTCGTGCTCGGCGTTCTCAGCGGCTATATCTTCTATAAGAAACTATACCGAAAGCGCGTTTTGCTCCTCGGCATGCTCGCGCTTGCGGCGGGCTTGGGCGTTCTGCAGACCTCGTCTCATGCGCAGTTTCGCGTGGGGCGCATCGGCGCGGCGGTGCAGGGCGAGGACCCCAACGTTTCGCACCGCATGATCCTCTGGCGCGTAGCCGCGAAAGCCACCCTAGAGCGCCCGTTGACGGGTCACGGCGCGTACGCACTCGCCAACGTCGTGTGGCCGCTCGCCACGCCCGAACAGGCTGACACGCTCATGTACGAATTTCTGCCCGCCCCTATCGCTAAAGACGCGCTGCGCGTCGGCAAGCTCGCCATCTATACGCACCCCGACACAGGCACCCTCACCCTCACTGCGATGAACCCGTACGGCGTCCACAACTACTTTTTAGATATCGCCTTTGCGAGCGGTGTGCCTGCGCTGCTCCTCTTTATGGGTTTTTTGCTCTCCTGCGCGAAGCTGCTCTATCAGGCGCGCACCCCCTTAGCCCTCGCGACGCTGTTCGCGCTTGCGACCTATCTCCTCTACGGCATGTTTTGGTTCGCGACGCAAAACGTCGACCCGCTCGTCTGGGCGCTTTTAGGGCTCGGGGTAGGCAGCGTGCCGCAAGTCGTTAGCAGAGGGGTCGCGGAGGAACGGCGTTGGGACGCGCGGCGGGTATCATCGGGGTAATGTAATTCGTTCGGATGGCGCACGGCTCGAGCCGTTTCTAGCGCGTTTTAACGTTTCTCTCATATATTTGAAGGTAGAGTCAGGCACGATAAAACAAGGATGGAGCAAGTAAAAGGTACCGCATCACATGGATTTTGCTATATTTCCTATCACCGAGACGAGCGTTTGGGGACATGTCCCTACCGCGCTATCCGTTTCGCTTACAGCAAACCTACGCAAATACCTGTTCTTACTCGCTTCGCTCGGCCTGGTAAAGGAAACAGTCGGAAGTTGTACTAAACTCTCTGGAGGCAACCGTGCTCAAAGTTCTCTTTTTAATCCTTCTTACCGCGACAACCGCGTGGGCGCAGACGGGCGGCGAAAGCGGTTCGGAGCCCGTTTCCGTAGGCGTCGAAGCGTTCGTCGTCAGCGAGGTGACGGGCGACGACGGCAACGTGCAAGAGCGCTTTAGCGCCGCCTCGACCGCACGGCCGGGGCAGGTCGTCGAATACCGCCTGATTGCTAGAAATCAGGAGGACACGACGCTGCCTGCCGGCACGGTCGTCATCACCGGACCCGTCCCCGAAAGCACGCGCTACGTTGACGGCTCCGCCACGCCGACCTCCGAGCGGGTCTTAACCGAGTTCACGGCGGACGGTCAAACCTACAGCGAGCCGCCCCTCTCCGGTTCAGGCGAAAGCACCACGGGCGGCTCAGGAGAGAGCGTCACCCCGAGCGACTACACCGCCGTCCGTTGGACGCTCCTCGTGCCGATGGAGCCCGCCCAAGAAGAGGCGTTCGTCTACCGCGTGGTCGTTCAGTAGCGGACGCTCCTCGGTGAGTTTGCGCGACCTCTTGCGTCTCGAGCACTAACGCGCCACCACGATGTCACGCTTCGCCGCCCACTGCTCTAAATCCTGACGGTTGATAGCCGCCGCCATCAGCTCTGGAAACAGCTCCGGCGTGCAGGCGAACGACACGATACCCAGGCTCGCGAACGCTTCAGCGACGCGGTGGTCGTAGCTCGGCGCGCCGTCGTCGCTGAGCGCCAAAAGCGCGATCATCTGCACGCCAGAATCCACTAAAGCGGCGGCGCGTTTCAGCATCTCCTCTGCGTTGCCGCCCTCGAAGAGGTCGCTGATAAGGACCAAAATAGTGTCTTGGGGGCGCGTAATTCGCGTCTGGCAGTAGCCGAGAGCGCGGTTGATATCGGTGCCGCCGCCGAGCTGCACGCCGAAGAGGAGGTCCACGGGGTCTCGCAGGTCTTCGCTCAAGTCGGCGACGTTCGTGTCGAAGGCGACGAGGCGCGTTTTGAGCGCAGGGAGCGAGGCGAGCACCGCGCCGAAAATCCCCGAATAGACCACCGACGTCGCCATCGACCCGCTCTGGTCGAGGCAGAGGATCACGTCGCGCAGGGACGCGCGCTTGCGCCCATAGCCGATGCGCTTTTCGGGAATAACGGTTTTGTACTCAGGCTGATAGTGCTTGAGGTTGGCGCGGATGGTGCGCGGCCAGTCGATTTCGTTATAGCGCGGACGGGGGTTGCGCGCGGCGCGGTTCAGCGCGCCCTTGACCGCCTGTTCGGTGGGACCGGCGAGCTTGCGGAGCAGTTCGTCCACGACCTGACGCACGACTTGACGCGCCGTATCCTTGGTCGTTTCGGGGATGACGCTGCTTAGCGAGACTAGATTGGCGACTAGATGCACATCGGCTTCGGCTACCTCGAGCATCTCAGGCTCTAGGAGCATCTGCCGCAGGTTGAGGCGCTCTAAAGCGTCTCGCTGCATCACCCTCACCACGCTGCTTGGAAAGTAGCCGCGAATATCGCCGAGCCAGCGTGCCACCTTGGGTGCGGACGCGCCGAGCCCGCCGCGCCGGCCTTCTGTGTCGTAGAGCGCGGCGAGGGCGGCGTCCATACCCGCGTCGGCGGCGGAAAGCGACACGCCGATGCTGTCCGAGGCTTCAGTGCCTAGAACGAGCCGCCAGCGGCGCTCGCGTTCGCTTTCGTGAATCTCCGACTCGAGGTCATTGCTCATATCCTTCATGGCACCTCCGCAAGGTCTTCGCCAATACCTAAAAGCTGCCGGACGGTAGGCATGACCGCCTGCGCCCGCGCTTCGTCCAAGTTTTCGTCGGAACTAGGGTCCCCGACCCCACGTCTGACCCGCTCGCCCATCTGCCTGCGCTCGGGCGCGGCGAAGGTCGAAAAGGTGCGCCGCAAAAGGGGGACGAGCTGCACGAAGGTCTCTTCGCGTAAGCTTTGCAACCAACCGTCCAGCACGCGCCACAACACTTCGTCGTGGAGCAAAATCGCGCCGCTATCTCGTAAAAAACCCTCGATCCAAGCGGCAGCGTCGGCGGGTTCACTCGCACGTGAGAGTGCTATGCTCACCCGCCGCGCCGCCGCCTCGCTGCTCAGGTCGCCCGTGTCGAAGAGGAGCCGCGCGGCGCGTCCCGCTACGAGCGCGTGGGTGTTCGGGTGTTCCAGAGAAGCGCGCAGCGCGTCCGTCCACATCGCGCTGTAGCGCTCGTCGGCGAGGGTTCGGAGGGCGCTGTGCGTCCGCATGATGCGCTCAAACATCGCGTTCGCCGCGTCGTCGTCTAGCGAATTGCACGCTCCCGGCAAGCCGATGCAGAGGCGCGGCGCGAGCCCGCTCAAAACTTGCGCGACCTGACCCGCGTCCGTCTTGCGGACGTTGCCGTAGCGCAGCACCTGCACCAAGGGCGGGAGCGCCGCCATGAGGTGCGTCACGTCGCTCGTGAGGGCGGCTTTGTCCTCTAAAGCGCTCGTCAGCGCCGCGACCGCGTCTGGGAGGTCAGCGAGGAGCGTGTCCTCGAGCAGCGCAGTGAGCGCGGGCAGGTGGGGCGCGTGCGCCGCTTCGTGCTGAATAAAGGCGCTCGCCGCGCGTTCGACCGTGTTGCCCCACACCGCCACCTCGACGAGCCGAACCGCGAACTCAGGCTGCCAGCGCAAGAGCCAGTGCTCGTGAAAGCTTCCCTTTTTGCCGTAGGCGGAACGCGGCTCGCCCCACGGGATGTGGAGGAGGCGCAAGCGGTGAAGGAGGTGGCTGCGCTTTAGGTGCACCTCTTTGCGGAGGTCTAGCTCGAGCCCCACTTCACTCGCTTTAGGCTGCATCCGTAGCGACTTCTGCAAGCGCGTGAGGTCTTGCTGTAAGGGGAGCATCGGCGCGTCTTCAGGGACCGCGCCCAGCCGCTCGCCGACGATGAGCTTCTCTTCGACGAGGCGCAGCGGCTGGGTGCGTCCGCCACAGAAGACCGCCTGCACCGCCTCGTTCAGCTCCTCCAAGCCTGCCGCCGACTTTCCGCGCAGCGCCGCCAAACTGTCCGCTAAACGCACCCCTTCGATGATGTGCGCGGACGAAGCACTCAGGTCCTGCTCGCGGAAGAGGATCGCAACCTGCGTGAGCCAGCGGGCGCTGACTTGATCGTCGCCTCTACTATCATCGCGGCTGCGGACGTGCCAGAGGTGGTCGTACCAACCCGGCGAGAGGATGCCCGCGCCGTAGCCGCTGCGCTGCGTCAAGCGTCCGTAGGTCCAGGGCGTCCAGGTGGCGCTCACCTTGATTTTAGGCAGCCCTTTGAGAAGCACCTCGTCCGCTTTTGCGTTCGACCGCTCTAAGAGGGCGGGCACGTGCCACGCGCCGCACACCACCGCGATGCGCTCAAAGCCCTCCCGCTCAGCGCGGCGAATCGTCTCGCGCATAGCGGCTTCGCGCAGCGTTTCAATTCGCGCCTCGAGCCTGTCCTCAAATGTGTCTCTCAAAGACGGCACTTCCTCACGCAGCGCCACCATCGCCTCCTGAATCGCCTCAAACATCCCCTCGTCTTCACGCCGCGACTCCACCACCTGGTCCCACCAGCGTTCGCCGTCCGCGTAGCCAGCGGCGGCGGCGAGTTGTCCTAAGGGGTCGTGGCGAGGGTGAGGCGCGGTGGCGGGCTCGAGTCCTGCGTCATCTGCTCCACCGGCTTCGTCAGCTTCTCCCGTCTCATCTGCTGATTCGACCTCTTTCTCTCGGGCGGAGTCAGTCAACGCCAGCCGTTGTGCTTGCGGCAAGTCCATAAAACGCACGGGTACGTTTCTTGAGAGGGCAAACCGCAGCGCTTGCCACTCCGGGGAGAACGTCGCGAAGGGGTAGAACGCAGCGTGTTCCGGTCTGTCGAGCGCGTAGACCATGAGCGCGACGGGCGGCTGCATCGCCTCCTGCGCGGCGAAGCCGATGACCGAATCCGCGTCGGGCGGACCCTCGACGAGGACGAGGTCGGGACCCAACCTTTCCAACGCGCGGCGCAGCGCCCGAGCCGAGCCGGGACCGTGATGCCGGATGCCGTAGAGGTGAACCACGCGCTAGCTGATGTCGCGGCAGGCGCGGTAGAGGTCGCTCCAGCCCTCGCGCTCCTTGACGACGGTCTCCAAATACTCGCGCCAGATCGGGCTGTCCTGCACGCGGTCTTTGACGACCGCGCCGAGCAGCCCGCCCGCTAAGTCGCTCGCCCCGAGGCTGCCGTCGCCGAAGTGACCCGCTAAAGACATCCCCTGGTTGACCACGGCGATAGCTTCGGCGGTGGAGAGCACGCTGCTGGGCGACTTGAGCTTGGTCTTGCCGTCCTCGGTCACGCCGCTTCTGAGTTCGCGGAAGACCGTCACGACGCGGCGGATTTCCTCTAATACGGGCGGCTCGGCGGGCAGCTCGAGCGCCCGGCCCAAGCTCGCCACGCGCTGCTGCACGATGCGGACCTCTTCGTCGGCGCTGGCAGGTAGGGGCAGCACGACGGTGTTGAAGCGGCGCTTGAGGGCGCTCGAGAGGTCGTTCACCCCCTTGTCGCGGTCGTTCGCGGTGGCGATGACGTTAAAGCCCCTCTCCGCTTGCACCTCGCTATTCAGTTCAGGGATAGGCAGCGTTTTCTCGGACAAAACCGTGATGAGCGTGTCTTGCACCTCACTCGGGATGCGCGTCAGCTCCTCGACGCGGGCGACCTTGCCCCTTTTCATCGCCCGCATGAGGGGGCTCTCCACCACCGCCTCCAAACTCGGTCCCTTCGCGAGAAGCTGCGCGTAGTTCCAGCCGTAGCGCACCGCCTCCTCGCTGAGCCCTGCCGTGCCTTGAATCAGCAGCGTCGAATCGCCCGAAATCGCGGCGGCTAAATGCTCGGACACCCATGTCTTCGCGGTGCCAGGGACGCCGATAAGCAGCAAGGCGCGGTCGGTGGCGAGCGTCGCCACGGCGATTTCGACCACTCGAGCCCCACCGATATACTTAGCGGAGACCTCGAAGCCGTTCTCCAACGTGCCGCCTAACAGATACGTTCGCACCGCCCAGGGCGAGAGGTGCCAGTTGGGAGGGCGCGGGCGTTTATCCGCTTGGGCGAGTTCGGCGAGTTCGTGGGCGTACGCTTGTTCGGCGTGTTGGCGGAGGATGGTTTGAGATGCGGCGGGGCGCACATTGTTCTCGGACATGACTCAGGTCTCACTTTCTTGGGATAGCGCGTGAAGGCGTGCCTGGGCTCGCTCAGCAATGACTTGCTCTTCATCGGTAGCGAGCTGCTCTAACATGTGGGTAGGCGTATCTGTTTGCTCGCAAAGACGCGCTTTAGCGCGGAAGGAAGTAAAAACGTTCTCATCTCTGCAAAACTTTAAGAGAAGTTCTAAGGGGCAATTGGGGTGATGAAATACGAGTGTTTCTTTCGCCCAGTAGCGGACGTTCTCGTCATCGTCTTCAAAAAGAGTACGCAGCGCCTCGAGCGGCGCGTAGCTGTATCCCGCCTCTTCTCGCTCCGCCTCGTCATAGGGATTCATAGCGAGTGACATCCTACGAAGCGCTAGCTCCCCGCGACCTTCTCATTAGGGTCAAGAGCAAGTTTTAGCAAAACCTCCTCCGCTGCATCTGTGTTGTAAGTAATCGCTTCCCTGACTTTTGCACTGGTGTCAGAGGCTAGCCGCAATAGCGTTTTCTGAGACGTGAAATGGTTGCTTGCGACCTCTTGGCGCACCCTGTCCACGGGGTCATGGGATAACGTCTCGAGTGCGGTAGCGTCAGCCACTCTATAGGCAACTTGCACTCTAATCCTCCAGTCTTCGTCACCAACAAGCTTGATGAGTAGGGCTTGAGCCGCATCGTGGTCTTGTAGAGTCTGAAAACGAACATTCGCAGCTTCGTCTAGCGCAAGCCTTTCGAAATCCTCAATGTTGAAAAAGCCTCGACCGCTTATGATTGAAAGCTCTCTTACGGTCGCCGCAGAGTCATGCGACAGTTTTCTGACGATTTCTCGGGGTGTCGCATTATTTATCGCCACAGCAGCCCTGACGATTTCTGCTGAATCGTTCGAAAGCTCGGTCAAGGCGGCGGCAGAAAGCTGATGGTTGAGCGCGACATGGCGGCGGACCAAGGCGTCCGAATCGCTCTGTAACTTCTCCAAGAGGTCTGGCGGTAAGGTTGACAAGGCGAGTTGTGCCCGCACCCTTGCGTGACTGTCATTAGCGAGCCGCTCGATTGTGGTTTGTGGCAGCGGGCGAAGCCGTGCGACCGTCTCCCGAACGCTCCAACGCGGATGCTGAGATAGGTCGTCTAAAAGTTGAGGAGTCGCGTTCGGATTGAGCGCAACGGCTTTGAGCACCGTCCACTGGTTATCGTTCGCAAGTTGTTCCAAGAGGT
The DNA here is from genome assembly GCA_965213925.1 of Trueperaceae bacterium. Lineage (GTDB taxonomy): Bacteria > Deinococcota > Deinococci > Deinococcales > Trueperaceae > CBDBZX01. The sequence continues at coordinate 454,081 of OZ243927.1, read as the reverse complement.
CAACCGGAGTAGTTGGGTTCGCCGCCACTCTTCGGCGCGTGGGCATATCGCCGCTGCGGGCGAGGTCGGCGAGCACTTCGGGGGGCGTGTTTTTGCTCTTGGCGACGGCGCGTGAAAGCGCCTCGTCCAGCGCCGCGAGTTGGCGCAGGCGTTCGGGGCGGGTCTTCTTGTTGCGGGCTTCTCGTTTGAGTGCGGTTAGGTCTGTCATGGGTCGATTACCTGAACTCCTCGAGGATGGCGCGGCGCAGGTTGGCCACGTCGCGCAGATAGGCGAGTAGGGTATCTATCCAGTTTGCACTTTCGGGCAAGGTAAGCGTCTGGAGAACCTCTTGTAGCGTCGCCGGGTGCATGGAGTGCGCGCACGCGGTGTAGAAACTTTGCAGGTTGGGGCGGTAGTGTTTGGCGCTGCTCAGGTCGGCGGGTAAACCCGCCAGCACCGCCGCCGTCAGCGCGGGCGACCACGCGCGTTCGTGAGCGTGGAGAAGCGCTGCTAAGTCACCATGTTTATACAAGGGCGGCTTGTGGCGGCGGACCTCAGCCAAGAGGTAGGCGTCGCGCTCCTCTGCGGGGATGCTCAGGCGAAAGAGGTCGGGCAGCGCCGTATAGGTAATATTTATGAGCTTCGAGCGCTTCTCGAAGAAGGCTCGTGCCCACGCTGTGTTTTGCGCCCGCACGGTGCGCACGGTCCACGCTGCCAAGATAAGTGCGCCCCACTCCTTATTTTCGAGAGCAGCGTCGATGAGGACGCTTGGCTGCTCACCGAAGCGTTCTGTGAGATGCTCGAGCGGCACGCCCTCTAGCACCTGCCGCGTCAGGCTCGCCCGCTCGCCCTCGTCGCGCGTTTTCTCCGGTTCGATACCGCCAGGCAAGAGGGCGTCGTCGGCTTGGGCGAGGAGGTTTAAGGTCACGACCTTTTTAGAGCCTTGTGGCACGAGGCTCAAAAGCGCATCGGCACGCCTAGCCATGCGGCGGCTCAGTGCGGAACCGGGCAAAAGGGTGAGGAGCCTTGAGGCGCTCCTACGGACGCTCTTGCTGCGGTCAGTCAACGCGCGTTCCAAAAAGGGTTCGTCCGCCAGGCTGAGGTTGACGCTGAGGCAATCGACCACCTCGGTGCGCGTCTGTGCGCTCATCTCTTGCCATACCTGTTCGGTGAGCGAGCGGGCGCGTGCTGGCTCGCGGCGGCGCACCTCGGGGATGACTTCGCCATTGACTATCCACCCCTCAGGTCTGAGCGCCCAGCCCCACGCCCGATTCAAACGCGCGAGCCAGCGACCTCTTTCGCCTAGCACGGCGCGGATAGCGGGGCGCAGCTCGGCGGCGTGTCTGCCGTACTCGAGCAAATCGGGCAGGCTCTGCTCGGGCGCGCGCAAGTCGGCACGTTGGGCGCAGTCCAACCACTGCGCAAGCAGGGGGCTGTGGGTGCGGGTCTCGAGCAGCGTTCGTAAGGTCGCGGTGTAAGTGGCGGCGGGCTGCGCGTCTTCTGGGCAGGGCGCAGGAGCGTCGTCGGGGTTGCGCGCGGCGGGCACACGCCCCGCCTTACGCTGCAACGTAAGCGCCGCCGCGTCGCTCAGGAGTTGCGCTTCAGGGCTTGCAGCGAGCAGCGTGCCTTCGTATGCTTGCCGCTCGGTTCCTAAGAGCGCACCCTTTTGGAGCGCGTCCCAACTCACGGGCGTTCCTCCGTCAAACTGGCGTTGCGACGCCGCGCCACCGCAACCGCCCTAACCATGCAGTCTCACCGTCTTGTCCGTCAAGCTCGCCGCGAGGGGTAAAAAGGCGCGTCCGTCCCACTCGCCGAAGAGCGTCAGCGGCTGCCCGCCGCTCACCGCGGGGAGCGTCCAGCCCTGAGCGAAGTCGGGGTGGACGGGAAGCTGATGCGAGGCGTCCGTGAGGAGCCAGGTCTCGCTCTTCTCACCACATGTCGGTATGAGTTGGACCTCCTCGAGGGCGAGCGGATAGCGCGTCAGCCACGGCTGGGCGGCGAGCGCCTGCGCGTAGTGCGCCGTGCCGTTCAAAATGTCCATTTCGGCGCTGAAGCTGCTCAGCACTTCGCTCTCCTCCCATGTTTTGACGAGCGCCCGCTGCGGCGCGTGACCCTCGAAGAGAACGAGTTCGCCCTCGAAGGCGGTGTTCACGAGCAAAGACTCGTCGGTAAACGCCCCGCCGTAGGCAAAGTCGAGGACGAACACCGTGCGCCCGCTCCGCTCGCCGCGCAGCCACGAACGCCGCGCCGTAAGGTTGTTCTCGTTCTCGCTCGCCTGACCTAAGACTTGCCAGCGGTCTCTGATGCCTGGTTGTTGCAGCAGCGCGTTCTGGTCCTGTGTCAAACCGAGTTGCGTTCTGATATCCGCTTGCAGCGCCTGCGCTAACGTGTCTATGCGGCTGTAGCCCTCGAGCAAGAGGTGTAAAAGCCCGAGGTGCTCGAGTAGCACGTCCACCTGCGCTTCGCCCCGCACCGCCAGACCACCGAGCACGCGCAAGCGGTTGGCTAACCCCGGCGCTTGCGCGTCCACCATGCGGCTCGCCATCTCGTCCCAAAAGGCGTAAGGTTCCCTCTGAACGCTGGCGAGACCCCGGCGCACGAGGTCGCACAGCCACCGCTCCAAGTCGCGAACGCCCGCCTGAATGTTGGCTTCGCGTTTTTCCGCGCGCTTCGCGGTGGCTTCGGGGTCGGCGTCTTTTTTCGCCTTGGTTTCGGCGCGTTTGGCTTGGGTCTCGTCGCGTTTGCTGCGCTCCTCCAACCACTCACTGACCCAGTCGGGCGGTTCGCCGCTGCCGAACGCGCCCGCTTGGTCAACGCGCAGCAAAAAGAGCGCGAGACCGTGTTTGCAGGGGAATTTACGGCTCGGACACGAGCACTTGAAGGAAGGACCGCCTTCTAAGTCGATCTGGGTTAAGTAGGGCTTGCTGCCGCTGCCCTTGCATTCGCCCCAGAGCGCTCGCGCGTTGTCGCCTAGATTCGACCACTTGCTTAGCGTTGAGAGCTTTTTAACCGCCTTGACCGAACTGCTGTCAGGCGCGAGGGCTAGAACTCGCTCGCTCGTCCACTGCATGAACGCAGTCTACTGGGAGGACAAACGGAGCGAAGAGAAATTTTTGGGACCCGATCAGCCTGAACCGTGTACAGGAGAAGCCGCGTGAGACCTTCTTTCAAACTCGAGTGTCCCATCCTCCAAGCTGCCGAAGCCGAGCGCCGCGACATCCTGGAAATAGTTCTGATAAATCTTCCAGGGCTTCTTTTCACCCTGCTTGGGCAGGAGATGCTCCGAGCGCTTGATGTACCCCGAGGTTAGACCGACGGCAGGCTGCGTCGGCATCGCCTCATCCGGCAAGCGGGGCGTACAGGTGTCGTAAGCGCGCGCGTCCATGTAGGCGAGCACGCGGCAGACGAACTTAGAAATCAGTTCACATTTGAGCGTCCACGAGGCGTTCGTGTACCCGAGCGCCGAGGCGAAGTTGGGGACGCCGCTATACATCGCACCTTTGTAGGAGAGCGTGTTGGCGACGTCGACAGGCGCGCTGTCCACGAAAAGCTGCACGCCGCCGACCATCTTGAGCTTGAGCCCGGTCGCGCTCACGATGACGTCCGCCTCCAGATGCTCGCCCGAAGCGAGCCGCAAGCCCGTCTCCGTGAACGAGGCGATCTCGTCGGTAACGATAGACGCGCTCCCGGACTTGAGCGCTTCGAAAAAGTCGCCGTCGGGCGCGAGGCATAGGCGTTGGTCCCAGGGGTTGTAGCGCGGCGTGAAGTGCGTCGCGACGTCGTAGTCGGGTCCGAGTTCTTTTTGCACCTCTTTGATGAGCGAGCGTTTGACCAGCTCCGGTTTCCAGCGCGACAGCCCGTAGATGTACATCCCTTGCAGCAGGTTCTTCCAGCGCACCAAGCGGTGTGCGAAGCGACTCGGCAAGAAACGGTGGAGCCCTTTCGCGAGTTCGTCTTCGGCGGGCAGCGCGGCGATGTAGGAGGGCGAACGTTGCAGCATGGTGACGTGCGCGGCTTCTTTGGCGAGTTCGGGCACGAGCGTCACGGCCGTTGCGCCGCTGCCGATGACGACAACGCGCTTTCCCTCTACAGAGAGGTCTTCGGGCCACGCTTGCGGGTGGACGAGTTTCCCCCCGTACGCCGCCATGTCCTGCCACTGCGGGGTGTAGCCCGCGTCGTAATCGTAGTAGCCGCTGCACATGTAGAGAAAGTCGCAGGTGACTGAGACCGGTTCGCCTTCTCTAGCGACCTCGAGCCGCCACTGCGCCCTTTCAGAACACCATAAGGCTTTGTGGAGCGCGTGATGGTATTTGATGTGCCGCTCGATATCGTACGCTTCGGCGGTCTCCTTGATGTAGCTAAAGATGTCGGACCGGTCGGCGATGGACCTGTCGCTCGTCCAGGGGCGGAAGCTAAAACCGAGCGTTTGCATATCGGAGTCGGAGCGCACGCCAGGGTAGCGGAACAGGTCCCAGGTGCCGCCTAAGTTGCCCCGCGCTTCTAAAAGGGTGAACGTCTTGTCCGGGAGACGCTGCTGCACATAACACGCCGCGCCGATTCCCGAGAGCCCTGCGCCGACGATGACGACGCCGAAGTGTTGTTCGGACGGCTGAGCCGCACGTTGCGTAGAATGCGGTTCAGCTTGCCGCGTGGATGGTCCAGCCTCGGTCACAAGTAACGGCCTCCTCGAGAGGTTTATGTAGATTTATTGGAGCGCACCTTGGCGTTCTCGGTCGTGTCCAGCATGGTCCATATTAGCGCAACAGCGCAGAACGTTTAGGCGCTTTGAACCAACATGAAGAGACAAAGAGGGCTCGAGCTAGGGTACTTGAAAACCTGCTTCGCTTAACGCACGCGCAGCATGTCGGCGAAAGCGTCCGTCAGCTCGAGCCCAGCTTGCTTGATGGCTACACGAAGTAGCAGCTTAGAGCGCCCGCTATCTCTACGGTGCTTTGTATCCTAAGTAGTGAAGCGCTGACCTAAGCCGCTACGGTGTGCCCTGTGTCGACAAGCCGCGCCAATCCAAGGAGTACGCTCCTTTCAGACACCTTCCTAGATTCAAGTCTTTACTGCGGCGGCGGCATATAGTTCGCGCGGTCCGTAGCGTGAGGGACGGCGTCCCACCTCTTCGGGCTCACTCAGCCCGACCCGAGCAGCGAGCCGCCCGAACGCCGTGAAGGGAACCGGAAAAGGAATCCAAGGGCTGCCCCTCTTCAGGTCGTACTCGACCAACAGGAAGGTGCCGCCCGGTCGGAGGTGACCTACGAGCTGCGTAAGCACTCGCTCGTGGCGGCGCGCGAAGTGCAGCGCGTTCGCCATCAGCAGCCCGTCTAGGGGAGGCAGCTCGAGGGGCTTCGTGAAGTCCGCCTGCATAGGAATAATAGTCGACCCACCTGAAATGGCGAGCGGCGCGCGGGCAGGCTGTCGGTCTAGCGCGTAAACCGTCCCCGCAGGTCCGAGCAAATCGGCGAGCGCTCGGGTGAACACGCCCGAGCCCGCCCCAAGGTCAGCCCAGGTGCCACCCGTACGCGGCACTTCCCTGCGGATGAGGTCTTTAGCTTCTATGTGGGTCATCGCTCAAAGGCTCACGCGCCGCAGTGTAGCAGATCGCGCCGCGCATCCCGGTTCCTTTGTCGCCTTTCGTCCTTCTTCGTAATAAGGTGGGCGTATGCCTCCCAAGTGGCTCCAGCGCCGTCTCGCACTCCTAACCCGTCGCCCTACGCCGCGCGCCTGGGGCGAGACGATGTTAGTAGCGGGCTCCTTTGCCCTCGTCGCCTACCCGCTCGCGGGGTGGGCGGACCTCATCGCGGCGCTTAGGTGGCCGGGTCTGGGCTCGGCGCTCCTCCTCTTCGCTCGCGTTTTCGTCACGCCCGCGTTGACCGAAGAGCTTCTCTTCAGGGGGCTCTTGAACCCGCCTCCGGGATGGGCGTTAAGGCGTGCGCGGCTCGGCTGGGGCGCGGCCTCGCTCGCGCTCTACGTGGGCGCGCATCCGCTTAGTGCCTACCTCTTCAGACCGGACGCCCTAGCTGCATTCACCTCACCGACCTTTTTGCTGCTCACTGCGCTCTTAGGGCTCCTCTGCCTGGTGCTCTACGTGCGCAGCGGCTCCTTGTGGACCGCGGTGGCGTTTCACGCCACCGTCGTCACAGCTTGGGCGCTTTGGGGTGGGCTCGAGCGGATCAGCTTGTCAGGAACTTGACAAGCTGACAAACTCTGTTCGCTGAAAATCCAAGGCTTCAGAAGAGGAAGGGAGACGCGGCAAATCAATCCTTATACGGATCAAACTCGTTCGCCCCTGCCATCACCACGATAAGCGGCGTGAGCGTATGCAAGACCTCAACCGTTGCGCCTTGCGACGCCAACACGCCCGGCAACCTGCGGTACGCCTGCGGCGCTTCGTCCAAGCCGCCGCCGCGCAAGATGACCCCTTTCTCGGCGAGCCAATCGTGCATCATCTCTGTTGAAATTAGCCCCTCAGTCTTGCGGACTTTGCGCTTATAGTCCCACTTACCCGCCGCCTGCGTGCGGCTCATCACGCGACCTGCGCCGTGAACGGTGGAGTAGAGCGCTGACGCTTGTTGTTCTTTGGTTGCGTCGTCCGCATCCGCACGACCTTGTAAAATGACGGCGTTGTCGCCCATGCTGCCGCCGACGAAGCCTTTTTGACTAGGGAAAGCGGGCGTCGCCCCTTTACGCACGACGACGAGTTCACGCCCGTCATGCACCTCTTTCCAGGCGTAGTTGTGGTGGTTGTGGACGAGTTCCTGCTCTGTCCCCCCAAAAATCTCCACGACTTTACGCGCGACCCACTCGCGCCCGACGTAGGCGTAGCGCCCCGCGAGCGTCATGAGTGCCCAGTAGTCCTTGCCCAACTCGTCGTCTAAGCTGAGAAGTGCCTCGCTCTCCTTACCCTTATCGCCCCACTTGCCGCCCTGATGGAGCGCCATGAAGGTGGAGGCGACGGTGTGACCGAAACCGCGAGAGCCAAAATGCACCCCGACCCAAATCACGCCCTTCTCGTCCGCGAAGACGTCCACGTAGTGATTGCCCGAGCCCACCGTGCCAAGCTGGTTACGCGCTTTGTCTAAAAGACGCTGGCGCACGCCCTTTTTGGTGGGGACAACTTCCCAAGCGGCGTCCTCAAAGAGCGGGTCATTCACAGGCGCGTCGTCCGAGGTGTTTTTGCGTCCAACGCCAAACGAGATGATCTCGGCGATTTCGTCAGCGAGGGTGGTGAGGTTGGGCTCGAGTTGTTCCAAGGTCAAGTTCGTCTTGATGGCTGCGTTCCCGCACGCAATATCGAAGCCGACGCCTGCGACAGATACTTTATTGTCATAAGCAGCAACGCCGCCGATGGGCATCACGTAGCCCAAGTGTCCGTCTGACATGAGGGCGACTCTATCAGCCCTCGTCGCTACGTCCTCGAGCTGCTTCAAGGTCTTTTCATCGTGTTGACCGAAAATGTTTTTCGTCAATTCCATGATTCTCCAGAAGTGAGGGGCATTGAACCTATGCGCCTCAGTGTAGAACTTAGAGTTTCACTCGCGAATGAAATCCGCGATAACCGTCGGCGTATCCGTGCTGAACCCGACCACATCTAACATGCCAGCGTCGTTTGGGTCCGCAATCGTGAAGCGGTTGCCGAGCATCCCGACCACGATGAGCTTGGCGGGGATACCCGTCTTGCGGCGGTACTCGCGCAACGCTTCGGCGGGGTGCTGCTTGCCGTACCAAGTCTCGTTGTCGGTCAGGACGACGAAGGCGTCAACCTCGAGTCCCTTTTGCGCCGCGTAACGCATCGGCAGCGAGGTGTCCGTCCCGCCGAAGGGTAGAGCGTCCAGGCGCTTCACCACGTCGTCCAGCCGTTGACGCGGCGAAATCTTGACCGGCACGAGTTCGTGCGAGAACGCCATGAACGTGTGCTTGGGCTCCGCCCAAGCCGTGACGAGTGCGAGTGCCGCACTTGCGACGCGGGGCGTGAGTCCAGGGACGCCGCCCACCTCACCCCAGGTCATCGAGCCGGATACGTCCAGCCCCATGAGGATGCGCTTGTTCGTCGGCACGACGTTCTCGAACGCGCGGTAAAACGCAGTGTCGAGTGCGTTCACGACCTCTTGCACGGGTTCCCACACACCCTTACCTCTTGCGCCGCGCCCTGCGCTGTAGGTCATCAGCGCGGCGAGGATGGCGATGGGGTGGACGCGAGCCTTGCGGAGCGCCTTTTCGTTCTTGATGCGTTCCGCGATGACCTCTGACGCTTCACTCATAGGTGTCAGCAAGCCGACGCGCGTCATCGTCGCGAGGTTGCGAATCGTCGCGGTCATAGGCATACGCGCTAGGAGTGCCGCCCAGACTTGACTGTTGCGAAGCATTTCGGTAGGGATGACCTCTCTCGGCAGGTTATAGCGCGTGATGGCGTCCACGACCGCTTGCACGTTCGTTTCGACCTTTACCGCTTCGACTGCCTTTAAGTAGTCAACCCATTCGCCGCTCACCTCCTTCAACTTGTCGCTATGCCCCGTAACGTAACGGTACAGCGCGTCGCGCTCGGCGTCATTCGTCTTAGGGTGCGCCAAACGTAGGGCGTCGCGGTGCGTCCAGCCGCCGCGCTGGGCGTACTTAGTGACTCCATAAGCGAGCGCCGATACATCTTTGCTCGCGTACCAACCCGCTACCGCACGGCGCAGCACACGACCCCAGCCGCGCATCTCGCTCACGTAGGTCATGAAGGTGAAGAGGTGCGTGCCAGTACGCGCGACCTTAGGCAGCGCCGCTTCCGCTGCACGCTTTGTGTCCACGTCACCTACCGTGAATGCGAGCGCCAGGACGAAGAGCGCTGGGTCATTCTTGTGAGCGCGACCTTGCATGCTGACCTCCGCAACTCGGTTGACGACACGGACGCCGTCTTCTGTGAGGAGCTTAACGACGTTTTCGGCGTTCTCCACTGTAAGGGGCGCTTCGCGGACGTAAAACGTGCCGCCCTCCGTCCCCAAGATGAGGAAGCGCTCGAGTCTCTTCCACGGGTCCAGCGCCCAGACGTATCCGCCCGCACTGTTCTTGATTTGCGATTTATCCAGCGGGCGGTTTTGCGCCGTTTTAGTGGGTGAGAAGAGCTTGTGGAACTTTTGCATTTCGAGCACCTCCTTCAAGCAGGTAGCATCTGGTCACAAACGCGCTCAGCCGAAGAAGCAATCTCTAGCACGCACGTTCAGGGATGATATCTGCGTGATACAAGCTCAGAAGAGCTGGAGCTTGCGTCGATAAAGCAGACAGGTGAAAGGATTTGAGAAGAACTCAGCGACCTATCCGCGTAAGATAAAGCGAGCAAGTGGGCGGGCTTCGGTATGTCGGAATCGCTTCCGACTTGGTGTCCTAACCGTTTAGACGACTGACCCGAGGGCTAGGCAGGAATCGAACCTGCACCGCCAGCGTGACAGGCTGATAACGGAACCCAATCGGCTCGCCTATGATAGAGATAAAACTAGGCAAGGGGTGGACATTCGCGTTGTTTCCCTGAGCTACTGAGCCTTGCGGCTAGGCTGGAGTTGAACCAGCGTCCTCCCTTTTCAGGGGCTCTGACCGATAACGAACGCCCTTCGGCTTAGTTGTGGTAGCGCCAGAAGGATTTGAACCTTCATCCCCTGGGTAAGAACCAGGAATCTTGCCGTTAGACGATGGCGCTGAAAAGATGTAGGCAAGGGGTGAATGTCCGAACGAGCACTGGGGTTCTACCAAACCAAGTGGTGCTCGAGCTGCTCTGCCACTGAGCTACCAGCACCATGTTGGGGGTGCTGGGCGGGAGTCGAACCCGCGACCTGCCGATTAGAAGTCGATAACGGACACGCTTCGGCCCACATCGTAAATTAGGTTGGTGATGCCAAGGGGATTTGAACCCCTGTTGCGAACGTGAAAGGCTCGAGTCCTAGACCGCTAGACGATGGCACCAGGTCTAGTAGAGATGGACAAGGAACGTAGTTTGGATGCTAGCTTGCGCTAGGTCAAGAGTCGAACTTGTGAATCCAGATAACCAAACTGCGTCAGTCCATCAGAGCGAATAGCCTCAGAGGGGTATAAAGACCTGTGAGTTAGCCCTTGCGGACAACTCTTCTTTGAAAACGGGCAAGAGACGACATTTCGGTAGGAGCTAGGCTCCATCATATGCTCTAACCGTTTGAGCTACTAGCTGACGCTAGACGGGATTCGAACCCGCAACACGATGATCCAGATAACGAAACGTCTTCGGCCCGTCTATAGCTCCAAATTAAGGTGAGTACTATTCAGTTTTTGGGGGTTAAAAATATTCGAGGGGTCCAACTCACCTTAATATCCTTACGCTCGCCGACTATCACGCTGGAAAAACCAGGTGGCACGCTGGAAAAACCAGGTGGCACGCTGGAAAAACCAGGTGGGCTCGGCGCTCAGGATGGAGCCGTGTTCGGGTTGTATAAAATGTTTATTCATAGCGTCCACGACCTCACAAAGCGGTGAGTGTCTCCCTTTCTTGGAAATTAGCGGACGAGTGGTGAGACTTCGGGTTAGGTCTGAGGGAAAGTCAGGTAACGAAGTCTCTTCGGTCCGCGAATTAGAAGTGTAGCAAACCTCACATAAGGTGTCAAGCACCACAATCTTCATTAAGATTGAGCGTCGTATTGTGAAGCTCGAGCTAAGCCCGTGCCCTAGCCCACCACGCCTGCACCGCGTAGCCCGCTGCTAACGCGCCAAGTACGGCTCCCGCCAGATATTGCTGCTGCACAAGGAGCGTCCCTGCTAAGCCAGCCACGCCGAACGTCCACAGCATGATAGCCCTCGAGTACTGCTCATCGAGGTAGCTTTTTTCAGCATAGGCGAACGCGGCGAAGAGCCAGGCGACGCCTAAGAGAAGAGGGGTGTCGGAACTCGCCGCGAAGCCGATTGCGACGCCGCAGACGAGCGTCAGGATGCTGCGCCGAGTGCCCCGAAAGTGGTTTAAGTTGGGAGGATTGTCGATAGGTCTATTCATAGTTGCCCCAGCATAGAAGTCTAGCCGAAATATCAAGATGAAAATTGTCTCGAGACCCAAGAGGTGTATCTCACGCTGAGCTGTTGAACGATTGAGCATATGTGCAAAAATGTAGGTAGATGTGTTGACGTGCTGATTTCGAGCCGCTATTCTATTTGTGAATATATAAATACGCCGTAGACTAAGTGTTGATACTTATTAGCATGTCACCCTGAGCCGAAGGCGTAAGGGTCTCGTTTGGCTATGCCAAAACTTTGTAACTCGCACTCTCAGCAAGAGGTGTCAGCAAGGTCAGAGATTCTTACACTTCACTTCGTTACAGCGGCTACGCCCAACTTCGTGAACAGAATGACATCATTCATTTTTTAATTAATTAAAGAACAAACTCGAGCGTCCTATTCAAGAGAAACGCCTTCTCTAGCGGCAGATTTATAGACGCAGACAGCAAGAGGTGAAGTTTGAGCAAAGTAGACGAAATCACCAGAGAGTCTTGGATTTTAGACACCTTCCCCGAGTGGGGCACGTGGCTCAATGAAGAGATCGAGCAAACTGAGGTTGACCCCGGTACCTTCGCGATGTGGTGGCTCGGTTGCACGGGGATTTGGCTGAAAACTGAGGGAAACGCGAACCTCTGTTTCGACCTCTGGGTAGGCAGCGGTAAGCGCACGCAAAAGGTCAAGACGATGCGCGAAGGGCATCAGCACCGCCGCGCCATCGGCGCGAAGCTCATCCAGCCGAACTTACGCAACTCAGTTTGCGTCTTAGACCCCTTCGCCATCCGCGAGATTGATGCCGTGATAGCCACCCACGACCACAGCGACCACATCGACCCAAACGTCGCCGCCGCCGTAATGCAAAACTGTGACCCTTCCGTGCAGTTCATCGGACCGCACACCTGCGTAGACAAGTGGCTAGATTGGGGCGTGCCCGAAGCGCGGTGTGTGGTGGTGAAGCCGGGCGATACGTTGCAGGTTAAAGATTTGGAACTTGTTGTGCTCGAATCTTTTGACCGCACCGAACTCGTCACGACAACCGCTGACGTGACTCTCAAAGACCAGCCCGTTTTGGAGATGGACGAGCGTGCGGTCAACTATCTCGTTAAAACGCCGGGCGGCAACCTCTATCACAGTGGCGACTCGCACTATTCGAACTACTACACGAAGCACGGCAACGACCACCATATTGACGTGGCGCTCGGTTCTTTTGGCGATAATCCGCGCGGCATGACCGACAAGATGACCGCCATCGACCTCTTGAAGATGGCGGAAGGGCTGGACGCAGAGGTCGTTATCCCAGTACATCACGACATCTGGACGAACTTTCAGGCGGACACAGACGAGATTTTGACGCTCTGGAAGATGCGCCGCGAGCGTCATCAGTACGGTTTCAAGCCCTTTATATGGCAAGTCGGCGGCAGATATACGCATCCACTGGACAAAGACCGGCTCGTGTTCAACTACCGGCGCGGCTTCGAGGATGCGTTTAGTGAAGAGCCCGATCTGCCCTTTAAGGCGCTTTTGTAGAGAGATGGGAAGCGGTCAGGCTAATCGTAGACAGGGACTACGTTGGTAGTGAAAAAGATAACTTATACTACGTTGGGCACACAAAAATTAGGTAGTACATGCGGTGCGCGAATAGCTGCACGGCAGTAAAGGAGAAAAGATGACGCACGTCCGCAAATTCGTTCTCTTGTTAGTGGCGGGACTGATCTCTTTATCGGGCTTTAGCTTCGCCCAACCTTACGAGGAGTTTGACGGCACGACCATCGTGGTGAGCTGGCCCGCGCTGGCACACTTCGAAAACGCCGCGACCCTCATTCCGCAGTTCACCGAGGAGACGGGCATCGAAGTCGAACTCGATTTGACTCAGTACCTCAACATGAAAGACCGCCAAATCACCGAGATTTCCAAGCCCAACTCGGGCGATTTAGATGTCGTCTCTTGGGTGGTCTTCACCAAAAACGAGTACGTGGACAACGGCTGGCTCACGCCGCTCGCGCCCTTTTTGAACGATCCACGTCTTTCCATGCCCGACTACGACATCGAGGATATCGTCCCAGCGTACCTCACGAACGGCGGCAAGGTGGGTGGGCGTAAAGGGTACTTGGACGGACCCGGCGCATCGCTTTACGGCATCCCCTTTAGCCCCGAGACGAGCATCTTAGCGTACCGTACGGACATCTTCGAGGAGTACGACCTAGAGGTACCCACGACTTACGATGAGCTGTTAGAAACGGCTGCGTTCATCACCGAAAACGTCCCCGATGTCTACGGCATAACGACGCGCGGCTCGGCGGGACACCAGGTGGTGCACGCTTGGCTCCTCCACCTCTCGCCTTTGGGTGGGACGGTCTTGGACGACAACTTCAACCCCGTAGTGAATAGCCCCGAGGCGATTGAGGCGGCGCAGGTGCTCAAGACGATCCTCGAGAACGCCCCCCCAGGCGCAGAGGCTAACGGTGCAGGCGAACAAGACGCCGCCTTTTTGCAAGGTGACGCCGCGATTTACCTAGACCGCATGGCGATTGCGCCGATGGCGGACAACCCCGAGACCTCTACGATCGTCGGCAACGTCGGCTACGCGCTCCACCCCACCGCCGCCGAGTGCGGCTCGGAAACGGGCGGCTTCGCAATGGGGATTCCCTCGAATTCGCAGAACAAAGAAGCCGCGTGGCTCTTCATCCAGTGGTTCACGAGCAAGATGGGCGACCAAATGGTGGTCGAAGCGGGCGGCAACCCGATGCGGATGTCTACGCTCGCCAACGAAGAGCTTCAAGCGATGCGCCCCGAGTTTCCGGTTGTCTTGGAGCAGCTCGAGTGCGCCGACCCCGACTGGCGTCCCCTCATCCCCGAGTGGCCCGCCATGAACGCGCCGATTTTAGGCGAGGAGATTTCGGCTGCGTTGACCGGACAGAAGTCCATTGCCGAAGCGATGACCAGCGCGAACGAGCGTATCCGTGAGCTGTTAGCGCGTGAGGGTTACTATAGCTGGACGGACCAGTAGCGGCACGGTGCATACTGACTTATAATGCCTCGCTTCGTAGGGGCGGGTTTCAAACCCGCCCCTACATCGCCAACAATTCTCATACTGATGGAAACGCACCGCTCCGTAGGGGCGATTCATACAGTTATCTATAGGCGTGCCCCTACGCGCTGCCCGCCTCGTCCCTCGAGCCTACACCAAAAGAAATTCCCCAAATATTTAAGGTTCCCAATGCTCCATAAACACAGAATTTCACACGTAGCAGTTCCAAGACATACTGAGACGGATGAGCGCAGATATCATCTCCGAATGTGCGTACTAGACACCGCTTTGCATAGTGAGAGTGTCTCAAACCAGATGATACCTGCTAATGGAAGAACCCACGAGAAAACTTTATGAGAACAAACCGCTTCGTCCCCTATTTGTTTCTCCTCCCCGCTGTGACCATCCTGGCGCTTGGGTTGATGGTTCCCTTATACAACTCGCTCGTGCTGAGCTTTTACGACTGGAACTTCGGTGAGGCGTGGGCGGCGAAGGACTATCTAGGCTGGCAGAACTTCCGCCGCCTCTTGACGGACCCCACCGTATGGGGCGCGGTCAGGGTGACGTTTATCTTTGGGTTCTGGGTGGTGTTGCTCGAGATGATCATCGGCGTCGGCTTGGCGCTGCTCTTAGAGCAACCCGTAAGAGGTGCGTCGTTCTTCCGCACGATTTTTGTCTTGCCGCTTATGATTGCGCCTATCGTTGTCGGACTCATCTGGCGTTATCTACTCGACGCCCGTAACGGCGTGATTAACTATTACCTCGAGTCCATCGGCGACGTCCTGCCCTTTTTACAAACCTTAGGCTTTGACCGCCAAGAATGGCTCGCCGACCCCGCGCTGGCGATGTTCTCCATCGTCATTAGCGACGTGTGGCAGTGGACGCCCTTCATCTTCATGATTGCGCTGGCGGGTTTACAAGGCTTACCTTCGAACATCATTGAAGCCTCCAAAATCGACGGCGCGAACTGGCTCCAGATGACCTGGCGTATCAAGCTGCCGATGATGCGCAATATCTTGTTGATCGCGTTGCTGATGCGGATTATTGATGTATTTAGGGCTTTAGAGGTCATCTACATTATGACGAACGGCGGACCGGGGAGTTCGACACGGGTTTTGTCGCTCCTCCTCTTTCAAACTGCCTTTACCTCTCAAGACTTGGGCTACGCCGCGACAATTGCGGTACTCCTCAGCGTGATTTTAATCGTCCTCAGTATCTTGCTGATGCTCTACAACAATCCTCTCAAGGACAGGGAGATTTAAGGTGCAGCGGACGGTAGAAAGAGGTCTGGAACAGCGGGAGCGCAGGGCGAAACGCTCGAGCCCCAAAAGTGGCGACGTGTGGCGCTACATCGCACTCGTGACACTCGCGCTCGTCACGCTCGCGCCGATTTTCGTCATGTTCGCGACCTCTTTGAAGCTCCCCGTGGAGATTCAGTCCAGGGTTCCCCGCTGGATTTTCATGCCGACGGTCAGCAACTATACGGAAGTCATCACGACCTACCGCATGATCCCCTACCTCATCTCGTCGCTGGTTATCGCGCTCGGCTCGACCTTTTTTACGCTCCTCACGGCGGGCATGGCGGCGTTCGCGCTCGCTCGAATGCGCTTTCCGGGGCGCGGCATCATCGCGCAGACGACGCTCGTGATTCGCATGATTCCGCCTGCGGTCATCGCGGTGGCGGTCATCGGCTTTTGGATTTCGTGGGGCATCGGGGACGCGGTGGAGGGGGTGCGCTTTAATCTGCCGAACGGTCTCGGACGCGGCGACCTCTTGGACGGTTCGCAACTCGGCTTGATGCTCTTTTATACTGCGCTCAATCTACCTTTCTCCGTATGGCTCCTGTTCGGCTTTATCCAGCAGATTCCGGTGGAACTCGAGGAAGCCGCCATCGTAGACGGCGCGAACCTCTTGCAAGTTTTATTCCGCGTCATTTTCCCGCTCATGGGCGGCGGCTTCGCGGTCTCCGCCATTTTCACCTTTCGCATCGCCTGGAACGAGTTTATCTTGGCGCTCTTTCTGACGAGTCGCTACACCAAAACGCTGCCCGTCTTCGCCTCCGAATTCATCCGCGACAGCGGCGTGCTGTGGGGCGAGATGATGGCGGTGGGGAGCCTCATCGCGATTCCACCCCTCATCATCACCTTTTTCGCCGCGAAGCAGATTATTCAGGGGATGACGGCGGGGGCGGTAAAAGGCTAGAAGCTAGTCAGCATAGGTGAAGGCACAGGTGATCGCTGAAAGCGACCGGCTTTACGCCGTAACCTGTAAAAGCCTTTGAGCTTCGCTCTAACCTATGTCAGCGAGTCAGGGAAACCCAAAAACCTGACAAGCTGAAGTGCTGAGTCGCTAAGGAATACGCACCGCATTCTCTCTACTTGGAGGTAGCATTTTGCTCAGCGCAGTCATTTTCGACATGGACGGGCTTCTCATCGACTCGGAGCCCAAGTGGGACCAGGCGCGGGCGGATATGGCGGCTCGCTTAGGTAAACCTTGGAACGAGGACGACCACGCCGCCGTGATGGGGGTTTCGACGGAGGAGTGGGCGCGGTATATGCGCGACAGGTGGGGGCTCGAGTCCTCACTAAACGACATCATCCAAGAGGTTGTTGAGCGGATGCGGGGCATCTACAACGAGCAAATCCCCTTTCGCGAAGGTGCAGTCGAGGCGGTGGATTTGGCAGCGGCGCACTACCGAACCGCGCTCGCTTCGGGTTCGGAGCGCAGCTTGATCGACCTTGTGACCGCATCACCCGAATTGGGCGGTAAGCTAGAAGTCATCTTGTCCGCTGACCAAGTGGAAAGAGGTAAGCCGTACCCTGACGTTTATTTAGAAACAGCGAAGCGTTTAGGCGTTGACCCGGAGAGATGCGTGTGCTTGGAGGACTCTAAAAACGGCATCCTCTCCGGTTTGAATGCGGGCATGAAAGTCATCGCTATTCCCGACGAGAGGTTTCCGGTGGACGAAGAGGTGTTGGCTCGAGCCGACGCAGTGTTGGGGTCACTAAACGAGTTTTCGCTCGACCTCTTGCGGTCTCTGTAAAAGCCTTTAGTTTGCACATGTGTTCAAGAGGCGAGTAGATGCTATTGCAGTCTCGACTACATTTTAGTAGAGTGAGGGCTAACGGATGAGCTAAATCTTGAGGAGGGCAGGGCGATGCCGCGCTTCGACGTGACGACGATAGGGGAGGGGCAACTCCGCTTGTGCGTGCCTGCGGGGATGATGCTCGAGCAAGCCAAACAGTTCGACGTGCACGTTTCGGGCACAGAGGGTAACGTTGCGTGTACGCTCTCGCGTTTGGGCTGGTCCTGCGGTTGGGTGAGCGCCTTGCCCGATACGCCTTTGGGTCGCCGCGTCGCAGGCGACTACCGCTTCTCTGGGCTCGACCTCTCCGCCGTCATCTGGTCCCAAGACCACCGCCTCGCCACCTACTACGTCGAGTACGCCGTGCCGCCGCGCTCCACGCAGGTCTACTATGACCGTAGGGGAACGTGTTTTACGCAGCTCACGCCCGACGACATCGACTGGGATTATGTTTTAGATACGCGCCTCCTGCACCTCTCAGGGATAACCGTTGGGCTGTGCGGCAACAGCGAAGCGGTCTTGAAAGAAGCGGCGTCGCGGGCGAAGGCGGCGGGTATACCCGTGAGTTTCGATATGAATTACCGTAGCCGCCTGTGGACGCCCGAAGCGGCGAAAAAAGCCGTGCTGCCGCTCCTGCGCGACCTCGACATCCTCTTTTGCGGACGCGGCGACGCGCAAACCGTATTCGGTTGCCGAGGTAAGACTGAGGAGATGATCGCGCAGCTCGCGGAGCATACTCGTGCTCGCAAAATTATCATGTCCATGTCGAGTGAGGGTTTGATGGGTTGGGATGGCGAACGCTACACCCATGTACCCGCCCGGCATGTCGTCATCCTAGACCGCATCGGCGCAGGCGATTCGATGGTAGCGGGCGTGCTGCACGGAATTTTGCAGGATGACTTCAAGACGGGTCTGCACTACGGCGTGCTCTGCGCGGCGCTCTCGCTGAGTCAATATGGCGACCAGCCGGTGGTGAGTCGGCTCGAGCTAGACCGGCTTTTGGACCAAGCCCACAGCGACATCATCCGCTAGGATAGCGGTATGTGGATATTTGTCGTTTTAGCGCTCTCCATCGGAGCCTCAATTCCTTTACAGATCGCCGCGAACACGGAGCTTCGCAACTTTCTAGGGCATCCGTTCTGGGTCTCTGTCGTTATCTTCGCGCAGGGGTTGGTGCTTTCTATTATTCTTGCTCTTGCCATCCGTGCGCCCGCACCGAGTATGTCTATTTTCCCCTCTGTCCCGTGGTGGGCGTGGTCAGCAGCGGGCTTGGCAATTTTGTATCAAGTAGGCACTATCATCGCCGCGCCTAGGCTCGGCGCGGCAACGTTGATAGGGCTTATCATTGCAGGTCAACTTTTACTCGCTCTGCTTATTGACCACTTCGGCTGGCTCAACTTCGCGCAGCATACGCTTAGCTGGCAACGTCTTTTAGGTGCGGCGCTGCTCTTGGTAGGTGTTTATCTAATACGCCGATTTTGATGCTGAGGGTTTGACCCACGCTGCAAGGACTCGAGGTTACTCGTTGAAATGTCGCAGGTAGCCTTTGTCAACCTCATCTCCGAGGCGTTCGAAATGTCTGAACTGTGATCGCTCAACCCCTACCTAACATGAGTGCCAAAACGTCTCTTGAAAAACTGTCTATCCTCATCTCGGTTGGGTAGAGTAGGACGTCGGTCCAATGTTCTTACAACACCACTACAATCTTACGGCGCAACCTTACTGAAACAAGTTTTAGGGAGGAATTATGGCGGACAAAAAACTTCTTACTACGGCGGACGGCGCGCCCATCGCGGACACTGAAAACGCGCTCTCGGCAGGTCCACGCGGACCCCTCTTAATGCAGGACGTGCAACTGCAAGAGCAGATGCAGCGCTTTAACCGCGAGCGCATCCCCGAGCGCGTCGTGCACGCAAAAGGTTCGGGCGCGTTCGGTACCTTTACCGTTACGAACGACATCACGAAATACACCCGCGCCGCGCTCTTCTCCGAAGTCGGCAAGAAGACCGAACTCGTTGCACGCTTCTCCACCGTCGCGGGTGAGCGCGGCGCAGCCGACGCCGAGCGCGACCCGCGCGGCTTCGCGGTGAAGTTCTACACCGAAGAGGGCAACTGGGACATGGTCGGCAACAACACGCCCATCTTCTTCGTGCGCGACCCCTACAAGTTTCAGATGTTCATCCACTCGCAAAAGCGCCATCCGCAAACCAACCTGCGCGACGGCAACATGCAGTGGGACTTCTGGAGCCTCTGCCCGGAGAGCTTGCACCAAGTGACCATCCTCTTCTCAGATAGAGGGATTCCCAAAACGTACCGCCACATGAACGGCTACGGCTCGCACACCTTCTCGCTCATCAATGATGAGGGCGAGCGCGTCTGGTGCAAGTTCCACTTCAAGACGGAGCAGGGGCACGAAACGCTGACGAACGACGAAGCCGCGACTCTCATCGCGCAGGACCGCGAGAGCCACCAGCGCGACCTCTTCCGTTCTATCGAGCAGGGCGACTTCCCGCAGTGGAAGGTCTATATCCAAGTGATGACGCAGGAACAAGCGGAACAGTTCGAGTGGAACCCCTTCGATTTAACGAAGGTGTGGCCGCATGCGGACTACCCCTTAATCGAAGTCGGCGTGATGGAACTCAACCGCAACCCCGAGAACTATCACCGGGATATTGAGCAGTCCGCCTTTAACCCCAGCTCGCTCGTCCCCGGCATCGGTCCGAGCCCCGACAAGATGCTCCAGGCGCGGCTCATGAGCTACCAGGACACGCACCTCTACCGCATCGGCACGAACTACCGCCAGCTCCCGGTCAATCAGCCCAAGGCGGAAGTCTCGTACTACCAGCGCGACGGCGGCATGTACATGGGCGCGGGCACCGGGCACCCGAACTACTACCCGAACAGCGTGGAGGGTGCGCCGCGCCCTGACCCTGCTTACGCCGAACCCGCGTGGCACTTGGGCGACGTGACCGTGGACCGCTTTAACTCGCGCGAGGACCACGACGACTACACCCAAGCGGGCAACTTATATCGGATGTTCGACGAGGGGCAAAAGGACCGACTCGCGCAAGCGATCGCCTCGACCTTGGGCGGCTGCAAGCAGGAGATTATCGACCGTCAACTGCCGCACTTCGACCGTGCGGACGAGGACTACGGTCGCCGCGTGCGGGCGTTTTTGAAGCAGTCCCCCAGTCACAGCGAACTCGGCGTCAACGACGACGTTCCTGATGGCGAAGCAGTCCTCAGCTAAGAGGTTCTAAGTTCGGTCTTGACATCCGCCGCGTGAATGAGATGCGGTGGATGTTTCTATTTGTCAAGCGTTTATCTCCCAAATGAACTCATAAGTCAGTCTCGAGGTTTTCCTAAACTGCTGAAATGCTGACTCGCTATCAGAACCTCGAGCCCCAAAGGAACCCCATGTCCGACCCCATAGATATCAGCAACGTAGACTTCCACGAAATCGTTCGTCGTGGGGACACGGAGGTGCTGGCGGCATTTTTACAGGCGGGTTTAGAGCCCGACCTCTTGAATGAACAAGGCTACAGCCTCTTGATGATTGCGGCGTATAACCAGCAAAAGGAGATGGTTGACCTACTTTTGGAACGCGGTGCAGACCCTAACCGACCCGACCCGATGGGCAATACACCGCTTATGGGGACGTGTTTTAAGGGCTACGCGGACGTCGCCGAGCAGCTTTTGGAGAGAGGTGCAGACCCCAACGTTTGTAACGGCGCAGGCGCGACGGCGCTCATGTTTACGGCGATGTTCAATCAACGGGAGATTGCCGAACTGTTGATGGCTAGGGGCGCTGAACTGGATGTGGTAGATGCAAGAGGTCTCACGGCGTCTCAACTTGCTCAAAGTCACGGTCATACCGAGTTAGCTGAGAAGCTTCAAGTTGCCGAGTCAACGTAAAGCTCGGCGGTGTAAAAGCTGAGTGTTGGCTAAGTCGGTGAACTTTCTTACACCTCGAGCCTCACCCATACGCAGCCTGTTAGACTCCCACTATAAGACGAGCTAAAACACGGTCTTAGGGAGCAGAATTTGGCTTTTTTTCAGAGAACATTTCAAGAACAGACAATTGAACGAGCGACGCTCAGGCTCACCTCAGTTTATGCTTGACGCAGTCTATACAGGTGAATTAGCTGTTACGGGCATCACCGGCTTGGACAACGTCCTCCACGGCGGGCTCACGGCGGAGCGGCTCTATCTTGTCCAGGGCACGCCGGGCGCAGGTAAGACGACGCTGGCGCTCCAATTTTTGCTCACGGGCGTCGCGCAAGGCGAGAGAGGGCTCTACATCACCTTATCCGAAACCGCAGAGGAACTGCGCGGCGTCGCCGCTTCGCACGGTTGGTCACTAGACGACGACAAGCTCAAAGTCTCCGAACTCAACGTCTCCGAGGAGAACTTGGGCGTGGACGTGCAGTACACCATGTTCCACCCCTCCGAGGTCGAGCTGAGCAAGACGACGCAGACCGTTTTAGCGGAGGTCGAAAGGCTCAAACCTAAGCGCGTCGTGTTCGACTCGCTCGCCGAAATCCGCATGTTGGCGCAAGACCCGCTGCGCTACCGGCGGCAGGTCTTAGCGCTCAAGCACTTTTTTTCCAAACACAACTGTACGGCGCTCCTCTTAGACGATTCTGTGGTGGACAGCGAGCACCGCAGCCTGCACAGCGCGGCGCACGGCGTCATCTACTTGGAGCACCTGTCGCGCGAATACGGCGTGGACCACCGGCGCTTGCGCGTCATCAAGATGCGCGGGCGCACCTACCGTCCGGGCTATCACGACTTCAACATCGAACCGGGTGGCTTAGCGGTCTTTCCGCGCCTCGTCGCGGCTGAGCATAGCGACACGCACTCTGGTGGCGCGGTTACGAGCGGCGTCGAGACCTTAGACGAGATGTTGGGGGGCGGCTTGGAGCGCGGCACGGGCACGATGCTGATAGGACCCACGGGCGCGGGCAAATCCACCATCAGTGCGCACTTTGCCGCCGCCGCTGCCAAGCGGGGTGACAAAACCGTCGTCTTCACCTTTGATGAGCGGCGCGGCACGTATCTCAACCGGGCGAAGGGGATAGGTTTAGACTTGGCGTCGCTTGTAGAGAAGGGGACGCTCACCATTCAGCAAGTAGACCCGGCGCAACTCTCGCCTGGCGGTTTCGAGCACACGGTTCGCACGATGGTCGAGGAGGGCGTGCGCGTCCTCGTCATCGACAGTTTGAACGGCTACCTCCACGCCATGCCGAGCGAAGCGTCGCTGCTCATCCAGTTCCATGAGTTATTCACCTTTTTAGGGCGCAAAGGGGTGACGACGCTCCTAATCGTGACGCAGCCTGGGCTTATTGGCGAGAGCATCACCACGCCCGTGAACGCGAGCTACTTGGTGGACTCGGTGATTATGCTGCGCTACTTCGAGCGAAGCGGGTGCATCCGCAAAGCGATTAGCGTGCTTAAAAAGCGCAACGGACCGCATCAGCGCGACATTCGCGAGCTTCATCTAGGCGAGGCGTCCGAGCGGCTGCGTATCGGCGAGGTGTTAGAGGGGCTTGAAGGCATCTTGCGCGGCACGCCGGTGCTGTCTGAGCCTGGAGAGATAGGCGAAGTTTAGCGCGGATGGACGGGACGAAGGTGGCAGGCGATAGGGTAGAATGTAAAGCAGATGGGGACGAAGTGAGCCGTGAAGAGAGGGACGCTCAGAGGGAGAACGCCTCGAGTGCGACTCCCCAAACGGCCAACATGCAAGCAGAAGACGACAAAGAGGAATCTGCGGACGCCGACCCAACCCTCGAGTACCGCGTCCTCATCTTAGCCCCCACCGGATTCGACGCTGCTCTCAGCCAAGAGGTCTTAGCTCGCGCTGAGCTTCACGCCGAGAGCGTGACGACCTTTGCGGACTTGCTGGCGAAGTTGGAGGAGAGCGCGGGTGCGCTCGTCTTAACCGAAGAAGCCCTTTTACTCCAAGACACTCAAAAGCTCATCGACGCGCTCCACGCGCAGCCCAACTGGTCGGACTTGCCCGTTTTGCTCCTCACGAAGAGCGGCTCGGACTCTATGCTGGCGCTCCGCGCGTTGGAGCTTCTAGGCAACGTGATTTTGCTCGAGCGCCCCGTGCGCATGAACACCCTCATCAGTACCCTCAAGATGGCGCTCAGGGCGCGGGCGCGGCAGTACCAGGTGCGAGGTCAGGTCGCTGAGTTGGAGCGGGCTAACGCGCGGCTCTACTACGACGCCTTCCACGATTCGCTGACTGGACTTCCCAACCGGCTCCTCTTACACGAGCGCCTAGAGAGGGTCTTGAAGCGGCAAGTGCGCCATCAAGAGCACACCGCCGCGCTCCTCTACATGGACTTTGACCGCTTCAAGGTCGTCAACGACTCGCTCGGTCACGCGCTAGGCGACGCGATGCTAAGAGCGATTGCGGAGCGCCTTAAAAGTTGCGTCCGCCCCTCAGATTCGGTGGCGCGGCTCGGCGGTGACGAGTTTGTGGTTTTGTTGGAAACCGTCGCTAAGGCCTCGGAGGTTATCAGAGTTGCCAAGCGCATCCAAGACGCCTTTTTAAGCCCGTTGATGGTTGAGGGTCACGAGTTGCACACCTCGGCGTCGATTGGCATCGTCACCTCGACGACGCCCTACGCCCACGCTGAAGAGGTCGTGCGCGACGCCGACATCGCCATGTACCGCGCCAAGGCGCAAGGGCGCGGTGGCTACAAGGTCTTTAGTAGCGCGATGCACGCGCACGCGGTGGCGGCTTTGCAACTCGAGCGCGAATTCCGCGCCGCTTTATATGATGACGAACTCCGCGTCGCTTATCACCCCATTCTCGCGGTTTCGGGCGAGCTTTTAGGCTTCGAGGCTCTCGTGCGCTGGCAGCACCCGGAGCGGGGACTTTTAGAGCCCAGCCACTTCTTAGGTTTAGCCGAAGAAGCCGGGCTGATTCGCGAGCTTGACTTCTGGGTCTGGCGCAGCGCGTGTGCTCAGGTGAAGCGTTGGCAAGAGGAGACTGCCCGACCTCTCACGCTCTCTTTGAACCTCTCGCACCAGCAGTTTCTCCACGCTGACTTAGCCGAGGACCTAGGCAACCTCTTGCAAGAGACGGGTTTCGACCCTGCGCACCTCATCTTAGAAATCACCGAGGGCGTCCTCATCGACTCGTCTGATTTCGTGAAAACTACCGTCGCTGACCTTAAAGCGCTGGGCGTGAAGCTCTACTTGGACGACTTCGGCACGGGCTACTCGTCTCTAGCCTATTTGCAACGCTTCCCCGTAGACGCGCTTAAAATCGACCGCTCCTTCGTCGAGAACATGATGCAGAACGCCTCGAGCGCCGAACTCGTGCGCACCATTATCAGCATGGCGCAGAATTTGGGGTTGCAAGTCGTGGCGGAAGGGGTGGAGACCGAGGGGCAACTCACGGCGCTCCGCGAACTCGGCTGTCCGCAGGCGCAGGGGTTTTTGTTCGCGAAGCCGCTTTTGAAGCCGCAGGCGGAGAGGTTTTTGGGAGCGCTGTAAGAGGTCTCTGCTTCCATGTCAGAGGGTGAAGCTGAGAAAAGGCTGCTTCCAAGACTGCAACGCCTCCTGAATTCTCGTGAGAAGCTGCTCGCTGAATTGACCCTGCGCGTCGAGTGTTATAGCCTCTTCACGAGACCAGCAGTAAAGTACATTAAAGCCAGGAATCACGTTCACCTTGCTCCTCGCTGTGTTCAAAAACTTCTCCTCGAGCAGGTGCCAGTCTCGGTCGCTTATTAGCTCGAGTTCATAAAGTTCGCTCACAACACGCTTAAACGCACCTCCTTCAGCAGATACTTGTCCTGCTTTCAAGCGCCCTTGCATACACAGGTCGAAGTACGCTTCCGCCTCCAAAGAGGTCGTCGCCCAAACGAGGTGGGTGCTGAAAAAGGAGAAGTGAAGGTTTGGACGCACCTCCCAGCCTCGGTCTCGGAGCCCAAAGAGGGTCGCTTTATCGACTGTGCTAAAGAACGTTCTTGCTTGCGTTACGGAGTCGGCGGGCCAGAGGTCGAGGCGTACCTCCCACGCTCCACCTCTTTTTGGGTCCTCAATGAGAAGATGCGCTTCAGTTGCAATGTCGCCGTCTAACGCGAGGTAAGGGGGGCGTCCGGGTCGGTTGCCGACCTGGACACTCGTTCCTGCCGCAAGCTGTTCTAAGAGCATCTGGCAACGCTTCGTTAGGCGCAGCGGATGGTCGCCGCACAGCGCGAATTCGCGGTAGGGTGCTAGCTTCGGATAGAACTCATCGACTAACGCTAGAAAGTCTTGCACCAAAAGCTTACCCGTTGCAGAGATGAGGTCTTTCGCCTCGAGTTCGATAAGCCGTTTGAAGAGGTCTTGCCAGGTCAGGCAAGCGGCGTGCGGCAGCAGCGTCAACTCGTGCTCCTCTGGCACGGACGTCCGCGCCGGACTCAGTTGCTCCGTCCACACGTCCGCCGCGTCCGGCTTTGATTCGATGATGAACGTCCAATCGCCAAAGTTGAGAACGCCGTCATAGACTGCTGTCCGGTCTGACCAACGCACCTCCGGCAAGCTGATAGGTTGGTCAGTTATCAGCACAGAGAGGAGCGTGCCGCTTGCGTATCTCAAGTTTCTGACCTGCGTGCGAACTTCCAAAGGCGCATTCATGCGTGAAAGAGATGGTACATCGTGAGCGGGAAGCGCCTCGCTGATAAGGTCGAGAAAGAGCGCTTGTGTGATGGGCTCATAGCGCAAGAGGATGAGCAGGGCGCGGGTGAGTGGGTCTTCTTGTCCCATCTCTTTATGCTTGAACGGATTGAAGAAGTTAAGGCGTTCCATAGGGTCTCCGAAAGTTGTGTGTCTTTCAGTACCTTATCGTCTTCTTCGCTTTGCTGCGAGACACCTAGCCCACAGTTGATTTCGACGTGCACACTACGCACATCGCTACCTCTTTAGCCCCTCTGCGTCTCGATATGTGAAGGCTAAACTCGCTAAAAATAGTAACTGTTATACGGGAGTAAGGCGACTTTTACGTCATGATGGAGGGTAAGAAAGGAAGACCTTCATGACAAAAAGACTGCTGTTTTTAGCGCTGTTCTTAGCCAGCTTCATCACCTTTGCACAAAACGACACGCAAGAGGGGGCGGTTGCCTACTTCGCGGGCGGCTGCTTCTGGTGCACCGAGGCGGACTTTGAGAAGTTGGAGGGCGTCTCCGAGGCGATTTCGGGCTATATGGGTGGCGAGACGGAGAACCCGACCTACAAAGAGGTCTCGAGAAACAACACCGGACACCGCGAGACCGTCGAGGTGAACTACGACCCCTCCGTCATCTCTTACCAAGAACTCCTAGACGCCTTCTGGCGGATGCACGACCCCACCGATGCAGGTGGCTCCTTTGTGGACAGAGGCGAGTCCTACACCTCCGCGATCTACTACGCGAACGAGGAGCAAAAGCGTTTAGCGGAGGGCTCGAAAGAGGCGCTAGAAAACTCGGATAAGTTCAGAAAAGATATCGCCACTGTGATTGCGGATGGCGGCACGTTCTACCCTGCTGAGGAGTACCACCAGGACTACTACAAGAAGAACTCGCTCAGCTACTCCTTCTACCGCCAGAACTCCGGGCGCGACCGGTTCATCAACCGGAATTGGAAGGGTGACGAGATGGTGTATCAGCTGGAGGAGGTCTCGAGCCAGGCGAACTAGCGTTTAGAGTTGCAGGGTGGCAAACCATCTTCAAGAAGCAACGAGCAATGAGTCTAAAGCCTTTCACTCATTGCTCGTTGCTTCTTGTAAGTAACCCCACCGCTTATCCCCGATGACAGACTTGGTAAGCTATAAACGTGCTTATCGAACCTCATACTCTTTACCCCGCAGGCGCTGGCGTGCCTGCGTTTCGTCTTTTAGACGTGCGTGCGAGCGTCGAGGTGGCGCGGGGCGCGATGCCTTTTTCAGTACACGCGCCGATTCTCACCGATGAGGAGCGCCATCAGGTCGGGATTTGTTACAAGCGAGTTGGGCAAGAGGCAGCGGTAGCGCTGGGTTATGATCTCACGGACGCGGTGATGCCTAAGCGCGTTGCCGCGTGGCGGGAGGTATGTAACGCAGGACCAACCGCGGTGATGTGCTGGCGCGGCGGGATGCGCAGCAAGCTGGCGGCTCAGTTTATCGGGCGTGAAGACGTGCCGAGGGTGCGCGGCGGCTACAAGGCGCTCCGCAATTACGTTATGAGCGAATTGGGGACCTCTTTAGCGAAAAGAGAAACCTATGTCATCGGCGGCATGACGGGCTCGGGGAAGACGGCGCTCTTGCACGAGCTTGACGAGCACCCAGACCTGCTCGCCCTCGACTTGGAGGGCGAAGCGAAACACCGGGGCAGCGCGTTCGGGAGTCTTTTAGAACCGCAGAGCGCCCAAGCGACCTTCGAGAACAATCTGGCGACGAAGTTGCTGCTCAGTTCGGCAAACGTGCTGCTTTTAGAGGACGAGTCGCGTAATATCGGCAAGCGGCAACTGCCCGAGCCTATCTATAGGGAGATCGAGAAGGGGCCTCTTATCCTTGTTGAAGAGTCTGTAGCGAGCCGCGCGGTGCAAATCCACCGCGACTACGTTCTCTCCCTAAGTGATACTCACGGCGTAGAGGCGACGAAAGCGTACTTACAAGAAAGTCTGCTCAAACTTAGAAAGCGCCTCAGCAATGACGTGGTGGAGCGCGGCGCGAAAAATTTAGAGGAGGCTTCTGCGTGTGGCGCGTGGTGCGACCCCGCCGCGCACACTTGGATCGCCCCGCTTTTAACCGAGTATTACGACCCCTTGTACCGCAAGAGTCTTAGCGCCATGAACCGACCCGTCATCTTTCAAGGTAGCCGTGAGGAGTGTAAAGCGTGGATAATCCAGTCACTGACCAACCGATAAGGCTTACACAGACTGTCAAAAAGGGAGGCTGCGCTGCTAAGATTGCAGCGGGAACGCTCTCGAATTTGCTCAAGTCGCTCCCGCGGCAGGAGCACCCGAGTCTGCTTGTCGGTACGGACTTTTTAGACGACGCTGCTGTCTGGCAGGTCAATCACAACCAGGTGATGGTGCAAACGCTGGACTTCTTCACGCCGATTTTAGACGACCCTTATGACTTCGGCGCGGTGGCGGCGGCGAATGCACTCAGTGACGTGTTCGCAATGGGCGCGACGCCGACGACGGCGCTGACCATTTTGGCGTATCCTTTAGACGTATTGCCGCAAGAGGTCTTGCGCGAGCTGATGGCAGGTGCGACCGAAAAGATCAACGAGTCGGGTGCGCTGTTGGTCGGCGGACACTCTATTGACGATGATACTTTGAAACTCGGCTTTAGCGTCACAGGTTTGACGCAACCCGCGAAGCTCTGGGCGAACCGCCGTGCTCAGGTGGGTGACGCACTCATTCTTACCAAAGCTGTCGGCACGGGCACGCTTACGGGCGCACTGAAAAACGATGAGCTTTCTTATGAGCAAATCGGCGAGGCGATTACGTCTATGAAAGCACTTAATAAGTTGAACCTCTCGGACGACTTGCACGCCGCGGTTCACGCCGCTACCGACGTGACGGGCTTCGGCGTGCTCGGTCACGCTTTACATATCGCACAGGGCTCGAGCCTCACCCTCAACATAGACGCGGACGCGGTACCTCTTTTAGAACACGCCGAAGAAACGTTAGGGAAAAACATCCTTACCAAAGCACACAAGAGCAACACAGCATATGTCGAACCTCACGTGCGAGGACGCGGCGCTCTAACCCAGACGCAGTGGTGGACGCTCGTGGACCCGCAGACGAGCGGCGGGTTACTGCTGAGCGTAGACCGCGAGAAGGTGGATGAGGTCTTAGAGACTATCCGTCCGAACTTCCCAAAAGCCGCGGTGATTGGAGAGGTGACGGAGCAGGGGGAAGAGCCTCTTATCGTTCATTAAGCTTCAGGGGAATCGCCGAAGGAAGCTCGGGCTCGAGTTGGCGCGGCGGTGGCAAGAAGGCGCGCGGTCCCTAAACGCCGAGCGTCCGCCTTAGACCTTCTTGCCACGACACTTTTGGGCTGTACCCGAGTTCTCGCTTCGCGTCCCCGATAGAAAAATGAATATCTTGCCGCATGAGCCGCGCCCGGTAGCGCGTGAGCGGCGGCTCCGTTTGTGGCGCTATCTTCGCGTAGAGCCTTTCGACCGCGCTAGAAAGAGGCTCGACTACGCTCCCCGGCAAGTTGAGGCGCGGCTTGGGCGCATTCAAGAGGTCGGCTAGTTCAGCGAACAGCGCGCGCCAACTCGGGGCTCCTTCGTCCGCGATGAGGTAGGCTCGCCCGGCGGCTTCGGAAATGGTTCCCGCTAGAAAAAGTCCTTGCACCAGATTCTCGATATACGCGGTATTGAAAACCGACGTTCCGCCGTCTACGAGCGGTAGTGTACCGCGCTTGACCTCCCGAACGACCCTCAAAAAATTTGGGTCTCTCGTCCCAAAAGGCATGAGTCCGGGGCGCACGATGACCGTTTCTAAAGCCGCCTTCATAACGGCGTCTTCCGCTAAAACTTTTGAGCGGGCGTAGGCGTTTATGCGTCCGTCTCTCGGCAAGGCGCGCGTGTCCGCGTCGCGAAAGCCGGTGTAGGGGTGGACGGCGACGCTCGAGACCAACACCACCCGCCTGACCCCGGCGCGTTCCGCCTCCCTCATTAGGTGCGCTGTTCCTAAAACGTTCGTCCCGTAAAACCCCTCCCACGCGCCCCAATCCGCGACTCTGGCGGCGGCGTGGAACACGACCTCGACCTCTTTGCAGACCGCTTCGAGCGTGTCGCGTTGGGTGAGGTCGGCCCTGGTCACCTGGAGCTGAGGATGTGCTACTACTGCCGCTAAGTTGTCCAGCCTTCCCCACGGGCTCACTAGTGCGCGTACAGTCCAGCCCTCCCGCAGCAGCCGCTCGGTGAGATGGCTGCCGATAAACCCGTGCGCCCCCGTGACGAGCGCCCTCACGGAAAGAGCACCCCCTGCCGGGCGAGGATGAACACGTCGGTGCTGAGCCCGATGACGAGGTGGAGGACGACAGGGTAGAGGAGCGAGCGACCTCTCACGGCTAAAACGGCGAAGAGCAGTCCGGCGGGTAGTGCGGCGAAGGTCTCGGCGGGCGGTTTACCTAGGTGAAGGAGTGTGGAGGCGAGCGCCTGCGTCCAGATGGCGGCGGAGAGCCCCCACGCGGGCTCGACCACGCGGAGCATGAAGCCCCGGTAGAAGAACTCGAACGACACGTAGTAGAGCCCGTAAAGAAATACCCAGAGGAGGAGGTTGAGAGGCGACGCGCCGACCCACTCGCCCGCCCAGGGGTAGGTCAGTTGCAGCGACGGGTCGGCGCTGCCGAGCGCCATCACGACGACCGCAACGAGCGACGCGGTGAGCGTCACGCTCACGCCGAAGCGCCAGTCGCCGAGCCCCCAACCGACGCTCCTGAGCGAGTCGCCCAGAGCGAGCATCAGCCCGGCGGGTAACAGGAGCAAAAAGACGAGCGCCGTGCTGATGTTGAAAAGCGCGGCGCTCAGGACGCGCGGCGTATCTCTGAGGAGCTGCGGACCGGGGCTGCCGAGGTACCAGTAAGCGATCTGCAAAAGCGCCGCCATCAACAAGTAGAGCGCGAGCTTGCTCCTAAAAAGCGCGGCGAGGTCGGCGAAGAGAAGCCGCAAGCTCCCCATCAGAGGCTTTTTTGGAGGAGCCGGTACGTCTTCGAGCGCGTCGCGCCCGCCGCTTCGATGCCCCGGTTCATCGCGTCGTTGTCCTCTAAAACCCAAGAAAGTTCGGTGTTCCTGTACGTCTGGTGGTTGCGCTGGTAAAGTTCGTTGATGAGGACCAGCTCGAGTCCCTTATAGCGGTACTCCGGCACCAGCCCGAGCGCCCAGACCCGCGCCTGGTCGATGATCTGTTTGCGCCGCAAGAGCTGGATAAACCCGAAGGGAAAGAGTCGCCCGTTCATCCGCGCAAAGACCTGGTTGACGTTCGGCAGCGAAATCGTCATGCCCGCGACCTCGCCCCCCACGTAGATAAAGAGGATGAGATTGGGGTCGGCGATGGGTTTGAGTTCG
The DNA here is from genome assembly GCA_965213925.1 of Trueperaceae bacterium. Lineage (GTDB taxonomy): Bacteria > Deinococcota > Deinococci > Deinococcales > Trueperaceae > CBDBZX01. The sequence goes on along the minus strand of OZ243927.1, from coordinate 422,948 downwards.
CTGATGAGGTGGCGAATCTCGGCGTCGGTGTACTTGACGAAGCCCCAATTCTGCTCCCAGGTGCGGTCATAGAGGTCTTTAAGCAGCGTGACCTCGTCGTCCAAACGCTTCATGTCGAGGGAGCGGATGTCGGGCTGGTAGCGCTTTTCGACGCGCGCCGCGAGACGCGCCAAGCGCTCGCCCATCCCCTTGCCGCTCTCGAAAAGCCACGCATAGACGTCTTTCACCTTTGTGTAGCCTGCGCCTTCTAAATACGCCAGGTATTCGGGCGGATTATAGGGCATCATAGTGTAGGGCGGCTGATCGAACGCATCGACTTGCAAGCCGAACGTCTCGTTCATGGAGGGGTTCATCGGGCCGCGCAGCGCCGCCCTGCCGCGCTCCTGCGCCCAAGTTTCAACCCGTTCTAAGAGGGCACGCGCGACCGCTTCGTCCGCCGCCTCGAAAAAGCCGAAAAACGCCACGTTATCGCCGTGCGTTTGGTTATGCAAGTCGTCGTCAATCGCCGCGATGCGCCCGACGACTTCGCCGCCACGCTCCGCTAGAAAGAGGTCGATGTGGGCGTGCTCGAAGAAGGGGTTCTTTTTAGGGTTGAGCCTCTCCGCCTCGCTCATGCGCAGCGGGGGAACCCAGTGGGGGTCGTCTTTATATTTTTGATAGGGATAGTCGATGAAGCGGCGCAGATCGCGCCTCGAGCTAACGTGAACGATGTGGGTCATGTTGGCGTAGCATACCGCATGAGGTCGGGCGCGTTACACGCTGTGCTAGGCGCGAAAATAGGGAGGAGGCTCGAGCTTCCTCCCTGCACGTTTGTATTTTATGTCAAGATCGATCTAAATACAGCGTTAAGTGAAAAATGAGTTATGTCATTCTGTTCACGAAGTTGGGCGTAGCCGCTGCAACGAAGTGGAGTGAAAGAATCTCTGACCTTGCTGACTCCTCTCGCAGAGATTGAAAAACGAGACCCTCACGCCTTCGGCTCAGGGTGACAACAGTATCGCAGAATTTAGTTGACAGAGTACTAAACGATGACGCCTAAGCGTTTGCCAACAACTGAGAACGCCTCTAAAAGCTTGTCCAGCTGTTCCTCGGTGTGGTTCGCGTTGACCGAGGTGCGGATGATGCTCTGCCCGGCGGGGACGCCGGGCGGGAGTGCGGGCGTCGTGTAGACGCCCTCTTCCCACAGCCCTTTCCAGAACATCATCGTCAGGTCATCTTCGCCGATGAGAACGGGCACGATGGGCGTCTGCGAGCCCATCGTGTCGAAGCCGAGCGTGTCCATGCCGCGCCGCAAACGCTCGACATTATGCCAGAGTTTGTCGCGGTGCTGCGGCTCGTCGCGCATGATGTGTAGCGCTTGCAGCGCCGCGGCCATCTGCATGGCGGGCAGCGCCGCCGTGAAGATAAAGGGGCGCGCCTTGTGCTTGACCCAGTTGACGACCTCGCGCGGTCCTGTCATGAAGCCGCCTACCGAGGCGAACGACTTCGAGAACGTGCCGATGATGAGGTCGACTTCGTCTTCCAAGCCGAAGTGCTCCGCCGTGCCGCGCCCGTTCGCGCCCAGCACGCCCGTCGCGTGGGCGTCGTCCACGACGATGCGCGCCCCGTACTTTTTGGCTAGCTTGACGAGACCCGGCAAGTCGGCGATGTGACCGCTCATCGAGAAGACGCCGTCGGTGACGATCATGCGGCCGCCCGGTTTGTCGGCGTCTTTCTTGAGGAGGCGCTCTAAGTCTTCTAAGTTGTTGTGCTCGTATTTGCGCAGCGTGCCGAAGGAGAGCCGCGCCCCGTCGTACAAGCAGGCGTGGTTTTCGCGGTCGAAGTAGAGGATGTCTTGGCGACCGGTCACTGCGCTCAGCACGGCGAGCGAGCCCAAATAGCCGGCGCTAAAAGTCAGGGCGGCGTCCACCTTGAAGAAGTCGGCGAGCTGGCGCTCTAACTCCTCGTGCAGCGTCAGGGTGCCGGTGAGAAAGCGTGAGCCCGTACAGCTCGTGCCGAAGTCGCCGAGCGCCTCTTTCGCCGCCTCTTTAAGCCGCGCGTCTTGCGTTAGCCCCAGGTAGTCGTTTGAGCCGGTGATGACCATCTCGCGCCCGTTCACGACGACCATGCCACCACGCTGCGACGCGATCGCCTTGAAGTAGGGGTGCATCCCCATCTCGGCGGCCTCGTCAGCGCGGGTAAAGTTATACGCTTTGCTGAAAATATCGGCGGTCTGCGGTTTCGCCTCGGCTTGCGCCGCGCGCGGCTCTAAAACACTGCTGCGCGCCGAGCGCTTCGCACTCGTATTCAGTATGTTATCCACAGCGTCTGACAAAGGACCCTCCAACTCACATCCTGCCCCACACTACAAGTGCGTCACTCTAACATACGCGCCACACTCCAAAGACAGCGCTAAGGTGCTATTGCGCCTTGCACCGTGATGTTAGAGCAGACGTGCGCACCGAGTGACTAACTCATGCATAAAAATTAGGTCAGCGCAACGGTTGCAGCCGTTCGTGCGCATCATAGTTGCCTATCGTACCCTTTATCCTACTGGGGAGAGACGTTTAGGCAACACGTGCATTTTATGCGCCCAGGTCGGACGCTAACCTAAGGAACGTGATCTTAGCTCAGTAGACAGGTCCGGGCGTCTCGCCTCGACCTAGCGCTTAGACGAACGCCGCGCGAACTGTACAAAGCGAGGTCGCAGACGTTATAAGTAACAGTTCCACTTATCGTTGCTTGGGCGAAGCCAAGTCGCGTGGCGCGCTCCCGCTGGGCGAAGCAACACTTCTCCGCAGATTTCAGCTCGCAGAGCTAATGGAACTTCATCCCTGAACGTGCGTGCTAGGCGATGTTCTTTTCAGTGAGAGTGTTTCTGACTAGATGACCTGTTTGACGGTTACGAAGTTTTCGCAAACGCGAAAGGTCAAAACTACGTAAGCCCGGCGTCAGCGGGTATACCTGCTAAAGTAACGCTATGAACCTCTCCGTCATCCGCTTTCCCGGCTCGAACTGCGACGACGACACGCGCTACGCTTTGGCGCGACTAGGCGCAGACGTGCGCATGGTTTGGCATTTAGAAGACCGTTTGGAGAACACGGACGCTGTGGTTATCCCCGGCGGCTTCTCGTACGGCGACTACTTGAGGAGCGGAGCGGTGGCGGCGAAGAGCCCGATCATGGATGCGGTGAGGGCATTTGCGGCGCGCGGCGGTCCAGTTTTGGGCATCTGCAACGGCTTTCAGATTTTGACCGAGGCGAGGCTTTTGCCCGGCGCGCTGACGCGCAACCCTGCGCTGCACTTCGTCTGCAAAAGCGTCCTTTTGCGCGTTGAACGCACCGACACGCTCTTCACAGGGAAGTATGAAGATTCTCAAGTGCTGAACGTACCCGTGGCACATAATGAGGGGCGATACTATGCGGATATGCGCACACTCGAGGAACTCGAGGGGCAAAACCGCGTCGTCTTTCGGTACTGCACCCCCAGCGGAGAGATAGACGAAGCGGCGAGCCCGAACGGGAGCCTTAACAACATCGCCGGTATCGTGAACGGGCGCGGCAACGTCTTAGGCATGATGCCCCACCCCGAACGCGCCGCCAACGCGCTCTTAGGCTCCGAGGACGGCCTGCCGCTCTTTCGCTCACTCTTAGAGGGGTTAGCGCGCGCCTCCTAATCCAAAAAAAGGTTTTCCTATGTCCCACTTTGCGTTTGCCCCTTACCTCATCATCTCCGACATCGACCACACGCTCCTGAATGACGCAGGGCAGCTTCTGCCCGAGAACGTCGCGGCGCTAGCGGAAGCCCAGGAGAGAGGCGCGACGGTCGTGCTCGCCACCGCCAGGAGCTACATCGGGGCGCTGCCCATTCATGAGGCGCTAGGCTTGGATACGCCGCTCATCGTCTCTAACGGCACCTTGGTACAAGACCCGGACGGGCGCGTGCTCCACACCGAAAGCATCGAGCGCGCGACGGCGAGAGACATCTTCCACCTCTTCGCTGAGACGACGCACCACTGGTCCGTGCGGCGCGGCGCGACCGCCTACTTGCACCCCGCTTTCGACACGAGCCGCTCCCCTTTCGATAACCGGCGCTACTATAGACCCGTCGATGACCACTCGCACTTCGGTGACTTCACCGACATCGCCTCGCTCAGCCTCTTCGGTGAAGAGGTCGCCCCTTTCTACGCCGCGCACGACTGGACGGCGCTGGGGCTCGCCCCCTCGTTCTACGCGCCGAGTTCGTACGACCCGCGCGAGGCGATGAGCTTGATTTCTGAACGCACCAGCAAAGGCGAGGCGGCGCGCTGGGTCCAGCACTACTTAGGGTTAGACGGCGCGCCCGTGCTCGCGCTCGGCGACTCACCTGCGGACGCGACGATGTTTCCTTTAGGCATCGGCGTCGCGCCCGCTAACGCCTCAGCAAGGGTCAGAGCCGCCGCTACTTGGGTCGGTCCGCACTGCGACGACGGCGTCGTTGCCGCCGCGATTCGGCGTTTCGTGCTCGCGCCTGACGCGGTGGCGGTTTAAGCCGCGTTCCAGCAGGTCAGGGCGTCAGTACACCGTCAGTTTCTGTCAGCGTTTGCAGAATTTATTGCAACATCTCATACCATTTCGGGTTAAATACGAAATGTTTATTTCGTATTTAACCCGAGCGGGTGCGAGAAAAAATACGGATTCCGATGAGCTTCACGTCAGTACTTCCGCAGAAACCGGAAAAAACTCCGACACCGTAGAAGCGCGAAGCGTTTGCCGGTTACAGCGTTTTCGCGAATGCGAAAGGCAATTCGTAACGGAGTTTATGCAGTAATCAATCGGAATCCGTATCACAGCGTCGATTGGTAACCGCTAAGAAGCTTTTAGCCTGGGCGTATCATGCCATTATCTACGTGCGTAGATTCAAAGATGCTACCTCTGGCTGAAAGCTCTTCCGCTCAAAAAAGGTTGAAAACGTTTCAACCTTTTTTGCAAACGCTACTACTTCCCCGCTCTCGCCACCCCAAGCAGCTCCCCCGAACCCACCTCTCTAAACCAAGCGTTGCTGAGGTTGGGTTGGCTGACGCGTACCATGACCCAAGGATTCGTAAGCGCTTGGGTGGTGATTGCGCCTTGGGCGGGCTCGGTGACGTTCACTTGCAAGTAGACTTCGCCGTCTTCTAGGGTCACGTCTTGCACGCTCACGCTGTAACCGCCTGTGGGCTGCTGACCTAGAAACATTCCGGCGACGCTCTCGCGGCTGAAATCGACTTCGGGCAAGTCGGGCGGGGTGAGGAGGTTGCCGTAGGCTAAGCCCCACACGTTTTCTAGCTCCGCTTGGCTGGTCGCCACGAAAAAGCGCGGGCTCTCGCCGCCGCTGGCTTGGCTGCCCTTAGCGAGTTCTTCCCAGGTGAGCCCGGTTTCCCCTTGCGTCTCTGAAGCTGCCGTGTCCTCCGCGTCTGCGCTGCTCATCTCGGTCTCCAGTCCCTCTTGCACCACGAGCGCGGTGCGGCGGTACTCGCTGAGCCCGCCGACGTTGCGCGGCTGCGTTCTGCGCTCGGGGAGCGTGGCGACCACGACGGGACCGCGCTCCGTGAGCAGCCGCTCGAAGGCTCTCGCTTCCTCTCTGGTCAGTTCGCCCAAGCCGAACAAGCCGCTCACACGTTCGCGCGGCACGACGCGGCGCGTTTCGTTCGCCTCGACGTCTTCGGCGAGCGTGAACCACAGGTCGCCGTCGTAGTATGCGACGGTCCCTACGTCCTCGTTCGTCTGCAGGACGAGGTCGGTGGAGAGGGGCGTGCGCGCTACCGTTAGGGGAACGCCGTCCAAGGGCGCGATACGCTGGCTCAGGGTTGGCTCGCCGTTGACCAGGAGCGCGTTCGGCACCGCGAGTGGGTCGTCCGCGCGCCCTTCGCTCAGGGTCAGGGTGCGCCCGCCCGCGTTGACTTGGACGGGCTGACCGTAGAAGTAGCCGTAGAGCGTCGCGGGGCTCGCGTCGCCGTAGAGCGACACGTCGTGCAAGCTGAGCCCCTCTTCGGTTTCGGGCAGGCAACTGGAAAGTAGCAGCGCGAGTAGTAGAGCTAGATAACGCATGAGGTCTCCTTAGTTTCATCAGTCTCGTCAATGAGGGTGTAGAGGATGGTCGTTGACGTTTCTTTCATGCGGTATGCTATCACCCTCGTAAGAGGAGGCTATGAGCCTCAGGTAAACATCCCCTTAAAGGGACGGCCCTAAACGCACGAAAGAGGTCGAAACATCAGGGAAGAACCTCACATATCGCCGAAAGGTCGGCTTGGTAGATTGACGGTGATGCTACGCGCTTCGTTCCAGCCCCACGCCTGGCTCCGCCTTCGTCCGCTTCGCGCCTCGCGCCTCTCTCTACTTATCCTTCTTTGCGCCAGCCTCGCTTTAGGACACGCCCAGAGTGAGGCTGACGTGCAGGGTGAGAACGGCGCGGCAAGTGCCGATTATGACGTGATCGTCGTCGGCAGCGAGCCCGAAGGGGTCACGGCGGCGGTGGCGGCTGCGCAAGAGGGCGCGCGCACGCTGCTGGTCACTGAGGACACCAAGGTGGGCGGGCTCTTCGTGTTGGGTCAGATGAACTCGCTCGACCTGCGCACGCAGCCCACGCTCTATCAGCAGGGGCTCTTTCTGGACTGGTGGGCGCGCGTGGGGCGGGGCGCGTCGTTCGACGTACGAGAGGCGGAAAGCGCGTTCGTGGCGATGCTGGGCGAAGCGGGTGTCTCCTTGAGGCTCGACGCCGACGTGGAGCCTGTGCTGGCGGCGGGGCGCGTCACGGGCGTCACCGCTGACGGCGACACGCTCGGCGCGCCTCAAGTGATCGACGCCACCGCCGAGGCGGACTTAGCCGCTCGAGCGGGCGCACCCTACTCGCTCGGCTTTTCGTCGCTCGGTCTGGACGAGCGCATGGCGGACACGCTGGTCTTTCGCATCGACGGAGTGGATTGGGAAGCGCTCAAGCGGGGGGTTCGCTCGAGGGGCAAAGCCTACGCCGTGGTGGACGACAGCGTCGCCTGGGGTCACTTCGGCGGGTACCCGGCCGCTTACGCGCCGCAGGGAGCGGGACTCAGGCTGCGCGGGCTCAACTTGGGCAAGCAGGCGGACGGCTCCGTTTTGGTCAACGCGCTCCTCATTTACGATGTAGACCCCTTCGACCCCGCGAGCGTAGCGGACGGCTACGAGCGGGCGCGGCTCGAGGCTCCGCGCATCATCGACTACCTCAAAGCGGAGCTGCCGGGGTTCGAAAACGCGCGCTTCGGCGGCGTGGCGGAGAGGCTCTACATCCGCGAGACGCGGCACGTTGAAACGCGCTGCACGCTCTCCGTGGACGACGTGCTCGGCAACGTCGTCACCGACGAGGACGTGGTGGCGGGCGGCTACCCGTTAGACGTGCAGACGCTGACGCCCTTTGACAGCGGTTACGTCTACGGCACGCCCGAAGTCTACGGAGCGCGGCTCTGCGTGGCGGTGCCCCTCGGTCCTGACAACCTGTGGGTCGTCGGCAAGGCAGCGGGCTACGACCCCTTGGCGGCGTCCTCGGCGCGGGTCGTCCCCTTCGGCATGGCGCTCGGCGAGGCGGTAGGCGTAGCGGCGGCGCGGGCGGCTGAGCGGGGTGTTTCGCCCGCTGCATTCGCCGACGACGAGGGCGCGGTTCAAGCGCTCCGCGAACGCTTAGAGGCGCGCGGCGCATACTTAGCTGAGGTCAAAGCGCGCGCCCCTTCCGGTCCGACCTCACACGAGTTTTTCGGCGCTTACCGCCTCTTGAGAGGTCGCGGGCTCGCGCTAGGCGGTTACGAGAACGAGCCCAACTTGAGCGCGGAGATGTCGGCGCGGGGCTACCTCTACCTGCTCTCGAACGTGGGGCAGCGTTTTTTGGGGAATCGGGCGTTAGGGCAGACGCTCATCGCGACGTTCGGCGACGCCTCGGGTGCGCTGACGCCTGGACTGGCGCTCGAGATGACCGCCCGTGCCGCGTGTGAGGTCGGGCTCTGCGCCGAGCCGAGTTGGAGCCGCTACGGGTTCTCAGCGGAGAGGTTTTCAGACCAAGACACGCTAACAAGAGGTGAGGCGTACGCGCTCGCCGCGTGGGTGGCGCAGTTGCGTTCGAATCAGCCTGAAGATGAACTTGGCAGCGTGGGAGGTGACGAATGATCGCGCTCATCGCCGACATTCACGGGAATTTGCCCGGTTTGGAGGCAGTTCTTAGAGATATCGAGCAGACGGGTACGGAGAGAATCGTCTGCTTGGGAGACGTGGCGAACTTCGGTCCGCAGCTGCGCGAGGCGCTAGCGGGCGTGAAGGCGTTGGGGTGCCCGGTCGTCATGGGCAACACCGATGCGTCACTGCTCGAGCCACGTCAACGCGAAGAGGTCACAGGCGACGACGCCCAGCTCATTTTCGACATCGAAAGCTGGTGCGCCGAGCAGATGACGGAGGAGGACGCCGCGTTCGTGCGCACGTTCGAGCCGACGCTGAATGTGGACGTGGACGGAACCTCTCTCCTCTGCTTTCACGGCTCGCCCAAGTCCTTCGACGACGTCATCATTGCGACGACGCCGGAGGAAACGTTAGACGACCTCTTTGCGGGCGAACACGCGCAAGTCATGGCGGGCGGTCACACGCACACGCAGCTCTTGCGCCGCTACAAGGAGGGCTTTCTCGTCAACCCCGGCAGCGTCGGTTTGCCCTTCGCTTACTTCAGGGGAGCCGAGGGCGCGGTGAACCCGCATTGGGCGGAGTACGCGCTCCTTGACGCCGTTCAGGGTCAGCCGAGCCTCACTTTCCGGCGCGTCCCCTACGACGTGACGCCGCTGCTTCAGGCTGCGCGGGAGAGCGGGATGCCGCACGCCGAGACGTGGCTGGAGGGCTGGCTGAACGCGGCGAAAGAGAGTTAAAGCGCGTAGCTCACCCTCAAGTCGAGCCGGTCCATTTCGTACGTCACCGTAATCGCTTCGCCGACCTCCGCAGTGGCGTCACCGAAGATGCGAACACCGATGCGGAGCTGTTGCTCGCTCAAAATGGGGCGTTGCGCGTCGCCTAGGCTCGCCTGCCCCGCTACGTTAATCTGCTGCTGAGAGGTCATGACGCTGCGCTCGTCGAAGAGGTACTTTGCCTGCCACAAGAGGTCGTCGCCTGGCGGGGCGACGTAGACCTGGGCGCTCAGGGTGCCGCTCGAGTCGGCGTCATGGCTGAGCGTCAAATCGTAGTTGAGCTTCGCGCCGATGAGCCGACCCGGACCCGGCACGTCCACCCCGGTGAAGTCGAGAAACTGACCGTCCGCGTCCGGCAGTCGCGCGTTGGTCGCCGCGCCCACCGCACCTACGTCCACGGACAACTCCGAAAACTCGTAACCCAACACGACCTCGCCCGCCGACGCCACGCCCGCCTCACCCGACACGCCGAGCGCCAAGCGCAGGCTCCTGTCGTTGATGCCCGCGAGTTGCGCCTCGTTTAAGGTCACGTCCGCTTGCAGCGTGGTCGTCTCCCCCAAGGTCACGCGCTGCGCGTCGCCGAGCGCGTACGCAGAACGGTTCACCGCGTCGCTTCCAGCCGGAGCTAAATAAGGCTGCACCTCCAAGGTGCCCGACAGGTTTTCGCTGGTTAGGTCTAGGGTGTAGCGTACGGTTGCGCCCTTGAGCGTCACCGGCAGCGGCTCATTACTCAAATCGATAGGCTGCCCCGCCGCACTCGGCAGCGTAACGTTGAGCGGAACGTCCACGCTCCCCGCGGGCAAGCTCTGGCTAAAACGCCCCGTTCGGCTCGCTAAAAGCGGCAAGAGGTCGAGCGCCGAAGCCGAAGTGTCCAGCGTGAAGCTGCCCGAGGTCTGGTTGGGTAGCTGGTCGAGCAAGTTGACCGTATAGCGGAGCGGTGCGAAGCTGCACGCGGCTAAGAGTAAGAGGAGGAGTGCGAGGGGTATTCTAGCCATCTTGTCACCTTTATGTGTATTACGTGCAACCACCCGTACGTATGACTACCCGGCGTGGTCGTGGACTCGAGTCTATTAGAGCGCCGTATGAGCAGTGTGGGTCCAGCCTAACTACCTCTTGACTTTTTGAACGTACCTCAAGGGACCTATGTGACCTTCATTGAGGTTTAGTGAACGCTTTTTAAGCGAAATGCCCACTCACTACTCTGTCAACCAAATAATGAACCATGTCATTCTGAGCCCTACAGCAAGCTATAGGATAGACTCCGCGAAAGAATCTCTGCATTTGCCTTCTCCTTAGCGAGAGAGTGCGAGGCGAGACCCCTCGACGGAGTCTATCCTACGTTCACCGTAGGGCGGAGTCTATCCTGTCAAGGGCTCCGCTCGGGGTGACAACAGCGTTGCGAAACTTAATTAAATTAACGCTGTACTCACTCCGCGAGCTGTTGATCTACAAACTGCTGCGCCGTGCGCCCCGAATAGCCGTTGCCCCACTCGGCAAAGCGGATCGCCCTGGCGTCTAAGTCGTCTGTAACCAAACCCTCTCGCGCCGCGAGACCTCGCATGATTTCTAAATAGCGCGACTGCGTGGCGTTGGGAAAAGTCAGCGTCAAGCCGAAGCGGTCCGCCAAGGCGAGGCGCTCGTGCTGCGTGTCCCAGGCGTGAACGTCGTCGTTCAAGAGGTCGGGTCGGTCCGAGAAACGCTCCGTGACGAGGTGGCGGCGGTTGCTCGTCGCGTAGACGAGGACGTTGTCGGGGCGCTCCGTCAGCGAGCCCTCCAGGAGCGTTTTAAGAGGTGCGTAGCCCGTGTCACCCTCGCCGAAGCTGAGGTCATCCACGAAGAGGAGGTAGCGGTGCGGGCGTCCGCGTAAGCGCTCGGTGACGCTGAGCAGGTCGACGTGCGCGGCGGGCAGCTCGACGAGGCGCAAGCCGCGTTCGGCGTAGCGCGGCAGCAGGCTCTTCACAGCGCTGGACTTGCCGCTGCCGCGCGGTCCGTAGAGGAGCGTGTGCTGGGCGGGCTTACGCGCTAAAAAAGCTTCGGTGTTTTGGACTAGTTGGGCGAGCGGTCTCTCTAAACCGACGAGCCGCGACAGCGCAGGGCGAGCGGGATGCGCGACACCCTCTAAGCGCCCTCCCGTCCAGCGAAAAGCGTGGTAGCGGGCGAGCAGCCCCGAGCCGTGCTGCTGATAGTGCGCGGTGAGTTCAGCCAGGACCTCTTCGGCGTCTCGTCGGCTCAGGTCGGGCAGCGCTCGAGGCTTCTCGTCGGGCGCAAGCTCGACCAGGGGCGGCAGACTCTCCCCTACTCGCTCACAGACCTCTTGGTACCAGTCGCGTTTTAGCAAGGCGAGAAGGGTGCGAAGGTCGTGATAACTACCATGCAGCAATCCAACGGAAATCTCCTCAATAACTTCTGAAGACGCTACGCCTAAAGACATCACCGTGCGGGCGAGGCTCGAGTCCAAATAGAGCAAATCTTGAACCGCCGCGCTCGTCAAATCGGGTGCGTTGGCGTCCGTCAGCGCCGCGTAGAGCGAGGCGTAAGCGCCCTTAACCGCTTCAGTGTCTTTCGTCTCGAGGGCGCTCTGGAGGCGTTGCAAGGCAATGAACCAAGAGGTCTGGGCGAGGTCGCGAAACACGTACATGTCTGGCATATCAGGCTAGCTTACCGCCTAAACGCCGTTCTAACTCCGGCAGCGCCGCGCGCATCGCCCGCTCGCCCGCCGCCACTGCCATATCCGACTTGTGAAAGTCCCACCAGGCTACCGGCGGCGCGGTCTTGACGAGCAGACAGTCGCTCGGGACGGGGGCGGCGCGGCTGTACGAGGCGGCGGCGTGGGCGAGTCCTTTACCGAGGGCGCTCCAAGCGTTTCGGCGTTTTGAATGCGTGACGCGGGCGTAGAAGGCTTGACCGAGGTTCGAGCCCTGCCACCTCTTCAGTAGGCGGATGGACGCGGCGCGTTCGACCTCGACACCGGCGTGTAGCCCGACGACGACCTCGCTCAAGTCCAAAAGAGGCGCGGCGGGCACGGGCATCACGAAGCCGCCGTCGACGAGCCGCCGCCCCGCCACCTCGGGCACGGCGTAGAGCCCTGGTAGGGCGCAACTCGCTCGCACCGCCCGCGCGAGGGAGCCCTCTCGCAAGAGGACCAGCTCGCCCGTGTCCACGTCCGTGCAGGCGATGAGGAGCGGGAGGCGCGTATCCGCGAAGGTCGCGCCGCCGAAAAGCTCGTCTAACCAGCGCTCGATCTTCTCCCCAGCGACCAAACTCGCCCTGGAAAAGCCCGCGTCCAGGTTGCGCGACCACCACGTGAGCATGTCCTGTCCACTCGCCCACCGCGCGATTCTCTTCGCGTCCGGCTCTAGCGCGTAGAGCGCTGCGATGAGCGCCCCGTAGCTCGTCCCCGCGAGCACACCGGGAGTGTGGACCTCTAAAACCTGGAGGGCTCCCACGTGCGCGTAGGCTCTAGCCGTACCGCCGCCGAGCGCGACGCCTAGACGCCTCTTTGTATCTAAACCGGGTCGTGGTTCTAGGTTGAATGCCGCCATGTACTCCTTCTGCCGTCTCTATGTGATGAACAAACAATATGTGATGAACAAGGGGTTTCAATCCCTGGCTTTGATATCGGTGTCATTCCAGAGAAAGCTACTACGCTAAACCGTTTACCGTTGGAGAAGACTCGAGCAAAAACATCTAGCATCCATCAGCCTATAGACCTCAACCCTCACGCACAGCTCCAACCTCCGGCACGAGCACGCCCTCATCCAAGTGGTAGCGGGCGTCCACCTGCTCCACCAAGCCTTCGTCGTGCGTGACCATCAGGACCGCGCTCCCCTCGTCGCGCGCCAGCTCGACGAGGAGTTCATACACCGCTTTGGCGCTTTTACGGTCTAAACTCCCGGTCGGCTCGTCCGCCAAGACGACGCCGGGGCGGTTGTAGAGCGCCCGCGCCACCGCCACGCGCTGCCGCTCGCCGCCCGAGAGCTTTTTGGGCAAGAAGCTCGTGCGCTCCGAGAGCCCCACCCGGCGGAGCAAGTCCCGACCTCTCGCCGCGTCTACCTCGCCGCCGATGCGCCCCGGCAGCGTCACGTTCTCGAGCACGCTCAAGTCTTCCAAGAGGTAGTGCTGCTGAAAGATGAGCCCTATCTCACGGGTGCGTAAGCGTGCGAGCACGCGCTGGTCCAGGTCGTGGACGGAGCGCTCGCCCCAGTAGATTTCACCTGACGTGGGTCTATCCAAACCGCCCAAGAGGTGCAAGAGCGTGCTCTTGCCCGAGCCCGAGGGTCCTAAGATAGCGACGACTTGGGCAGGGTGCAGGGTCAGGTTGACCTCTTTAAGAATCTCTAAGCGCGCCTCCGGCGTGTCGAACGTGCGGCTTACCTCGGCGCAGCGTAGGGGGGGGCGGTCGGCGTCTCGGGCTCGGCTTGGCATCACGGACGTTAATATAACCACAGTAGCCCCAAACCCCTGTAACCGCGCACAGCGCTATGCTAGGCTAGGTGCTAATGACGAGTTCTAGAAGTGATCAATCGGGGTGTACAGGGCGGAGCGGGATAGTCGCGTCTGTTCTCTTCACCAATCCCTTAAAGGAAAACATGGCGCGGCGTGTAGACGCGCAGCACCTCGCGAAAGTGAACGGTTGATGGCGTCTCAATTCACCCACTTTCTTTCGCGGGTTCCGCTCTTTAGGGGCGCGCCTGAGCGCGCTCTGGATATCGCCGCCGAGTCTTTGCAACCTAAGCGCGTCGGCAAAGACGACATCTTGTTCCGCGAGGGCGACCTGGGCGAGGTGCTCTACATCCTCGCTGAAGGCATGGTCAAGCTCTACAAGATCGACCTAGAAGGTCACGAAAAGACCTTAGCGGTGTTGAAACCGCCCGAGTTCTTCGGCGAGATGGCGCTTTTGGGCGAGCAGGGGCGCAGCGCCGCCGCCATCTCCATCCGCGAGACGCTCGTCTACATGCTCTTCAAAGACGACTTCAACAAGCTCATCAGCGAGTACCCGAGCATCAACCTGAACGTCACCTACACGCTAGCGCAAAGGCTGCGCGGCATGGGCGACGAGGCGCAGGTCTTGTCCTATAAGGACGCGCAAGGGCGCGTGGCTTACGTGCTGCTGCGGCTCTACAGGGGCGGCCTCATCGACTTCGCCGACGAAGGGACCGCCCTTTTGCGGCTCACCCACCAGGAGCTGGCGAGCCTAGCGGGGACGAGCCGCGAGACGGTGACGCGGGCGCTTAAAGCGCTGGAGGGCGAGTCGGTCATCAGCACGAAGCCGCGCGAAGTGTTCATCGACGATCCAGAGGGGCTCGAGGAGATTTTGCACGGCGTCCGCTAACCCCCCCGCACCAGCAGGCTTAGACCACCTGCGCGTCATGGAACGCGCCGCGTCGTATCCCAACGCCGCCGTGACGACGCTCTTCGAACGTTACGGCCCCGTGTTCGCCTTCGGCTTCGGCGCGCTGCGCTTCACTTGGCTCATCGGCGCGGACGCTAACCGCTTCGTGTTGCAAGACGAAGCGGCGCACTTCACCCTGCGCCGCGCGTACCGCTTTTTGCGTCCCATCACAGGCGACTACGCGCTTATCACCAGCGACGAGCCCGCGCACCTGCGCCGCCGCCGGTTGGTGCAACCCGCCTTCCACCGCCAGCGCCTCACGGGGCTGGTCCGGGCGATAGACAGACGCTTAAACGACCTCTTCACGGCGCTTCCTCTAGGGCGACCCTTCGACCTCTACAGCGCGGTCCGCCCGAGCATCTTGAGCATCATCTGCGAGACGCTCTTAGGGCGCGAGACGCTCTCGCGTACGCCCGAGCTTGTGACGCACGTCGGCGCGATGATGCGCTTCGCGAACCTGCCCTTTTTGGCGCAGCAGCTCAAGGTCCCGCTGCCGGGAACGCCCTGGCAGCGCTTTCTCAGCTCGAGGCGTCAAACGGACGCCCTGCTCTTCGGCGAGATCGCGCGGCGGCGCAAGGGTGAGCCCGCAGACGACGTTATCGGAATGCTGCTAGAGGCGAAGGACGAAACGGGCGAGGGTCTTTCTGATAGAGAGGTGCGCGACCAAGCCGTGAGCCTCGTCTCGGCGGGCTTCGACACCACGAGCGCCGCGCTCTGTTGGGCGGTGTACGCGCTGCTCGCGAACCCAGCGACTCTGGTCCGCCTACGCGAAGAGGTCGGCGCGCTAGGAGAACTGACGCTCACCTCCCTCGCGCTCCCCTACTTGGAGCGCGTCGTCAAGGAGACGTTGCGGCTCTACCCGCCCGCCCCGGCGGGCTTGCGGCAAGCGGACAGGGAGTTGGAATACGGCGGCTACAGGCTCAAAAAGGGAAGCCTAGTGGCATTTTCGCCCCACCTCACCCACCGCCTGGTGCCCTACCGCGACCCCTTGCGCTTCAATCCCGAACGCTGGAACGCCGAGAGCGAAGAGGTCGACAAGCCGCCACCTTTCGCCTATCTCCCTTTCGGCGGCGGCTCGCGCTACTGCATCGGCGCGTCGCTCGCTTCTATGATCCTCAAAGTGAGCCTTATCAGGCTGCTGCAGCGCTACGACGTCCGGGCCGCTTGGACCTCGCCCGTAGAAGAAACCGGCAACACCGTCCACCCTAAAAACGGCTTGTGGGTACAGCTCGACCCTCTCTAACGCGCCCCGACCTTTCAGGCGCGCTTCGCCTCCATTCGCGCCTCTAAGTGCGCCTTGACGCTCGGCCAGTCGCTATAGATGATCGAAAAGACCATCGTGTCGCGGACGTAGTCCCCTTTGGCGACGTGGTGCGCCCGCAGGGTTCCTTCGTACTGTGCACCGAGGGCGCGGATCGCCCGCTGCGAGCGCGCGTTGCGCGTGTCGGTGATGATGTGAACGCGCAAGAGGTCGAGCACCTCGAAGGCGTGCCTAAGCATCAGGTATTTGCTCTCTACGTTGACGCTCGTGCCCTGCACTTTAGGCGTCAGCCAGGTAAAGCCGAGTTCGGCGTTGCGGTGACGCGGCACGATATCCGCGAAGCGGCTCGTCCCAACGATCTTGCCCTCCGAGTTGTCCCCCAGTTTATGAAAGAGAGTGAAGGGATACGCCCGCCCCTCGCCCCGCTCCTCAAAGGCCCTAGCGAAGTAGTCTTCAGCTTGCTCGTCAGTGACAGGCGTGGAGGTGTATTTGAAAAGCTCGGGCGTCGCTTTGGCGATATCCATGAGCGCGGGAATGTGCGCTTCGGCTAGGGGCTCTAAGCGGACGACGCGACCTTCTAAAACGAGCGGATGTGAGATCATGGGCTAGTCTAAAACAGGTTAAAGAGAAAAGGACTGAGGACTGAGTGGTTTTTCTACTCAGTCCTCAGTCCTTTCACCTTTTCTCTGCTTTACCCTACCCGCTCCCGCGGCTCGGTAATCACGGGCGTCGGCGCGCTGAAGTCCACGTGCATGGGTACGATTTCGGCGTGCTCGATCTGGCGCTGCTGACCTAACATGCTGGTGATCACCACCGCGTGCGACACGACGATCAAGGTCTCCATGTGTTGATAGCGGCTCAGTACGCCTAGGACGCGCTCGCGCACCTCTTCGACGCTCTCCCAACTGCGGGCGTCGGGGGGCGGCACTTCGCGCTCGCGCACGGGCGTGCGGCGGTCCACAGCGGGCGCGCTGCCCGAATCTCTATTCATGCGCCTGTCCGCGAAGGGGATAAAGCCCGTGTAGTAGCTGAGCTGCTTGTTCGCCTCTTGCTGAATCTGCTCGTCGACGTCGCCTAAAGGGTCTTTTTGCGGCAGCCATTCGTGCAGGTCGTATTCGACGTAAAAGGGCTGGTTGAGCGAGCGGCTCAAGATACCCGCGGACTCTAGCGCGCGCGCGTAGGACGAGCAGAGAATGCCCTCGGCTTCCTCTAAGCGGTAGTCGTTGGCGATCACGCTGATCTGCATCCGCCCGAGCTGTGTCAGCGGCGCAAACGAGCGCGCCCAGCCGCGGATACCCCGCGCTTCTAGGGCGTGCCAGTCTGTCTCGCCGTGACGAATAAAAAAGAGTTTCACACGACCTCTCCGGAGTGTAGGGGGCTCAGTAGGGCACCCGCTTTAGAGAACGTATAGACATGGGTTGGCGTTCCAATCATACCTGAGCTTATCAACACTTTTCGGACGGGACTATGCGAAGTTTAACTTTGCTGGGTACGCGCGTACTCGAAACGCACCACGAGTTAAGCTTGTTAAAGGGTCTCGTATCCGCTACAATAGTGCATGATTCTTATAGGTTTAACAGATATGCGCCGTTTATGCAACCCTCAGGGCGACCGGGGCTCACTGTGAGTTTCGCCTCACTGTATAAAAGCAGCGTGCTAGGCGTCGCTGACGCGCCGCCTATATCGAACTTTATCAAAAAACAGGGCTGGCGACTCGGCGTGGGGCGCTTCGTCGCCGGGGAATCGCTGCCCGAAGTGATGAAATCCGTACAGGAGCTAGAGCAGAGAGACCTAGCCGCCATCCTCGACCTCTTGGGCGAGTTCGTCGATACCGAAGAGGGCGCGGAGGCGATGACAAAAGAGATTCTCTCCACGTTAGACGGGCTCGCCGAGCGGGAGGTCGAGCGCTACATGAGCGTCAAGCCGACCCAACTCGGACTGGGCGTGAGCTTGGACTTAGCCATTGAAAACGCTCGCCGCGTTGCCGAACGCGCGCGCGAAATCGACGCCGACATCTGTTTAGACATGGAGAACGTGCCCTTTGTAGATGGCACCTTGGACCTCTACCGCGCGCTCCATAGTGAGGGCTATCATCACGTCTCGACCGTGCTGCAGAGCTACCTCTATAGGACGTTGGACGACCTCAAGTCCTTGCTCGAGCTAGACCCCAAGCCCACCATCCGCGTGGTCAAGGGCGCATACTTAGAGGGCGACGACGTCGCCTACCAGGACAAAGCCGACGTCGACGACCAGCTCCGCGAGATGATCTACGTGGGGCTTGAAGGCGGCGCAAAAATCGGCATCGCTACCCACGACGAGGCGATCGTCCGCGAGAGCGAAGCGTACGTTCGCGGCGCGGGGTTGGGACCGGAAAGCTACGAGTATCAGTTTCTCTATGGCGTCAAACCAAACTTACAAAAAGCTTTGGTCGAGCGTGGTCACGTGGTCCGAATCTACATCCCTTACGGCGAAGACTGGTACGGCTACTTTAGCCGCCGCCTGGCGGAACGTCCGGCGAATATGCTTTTTATTGCGAGGGGACTATTAGGGTAAGAAAGGCAGTGGTCAGGTATCAAAAGCAGTAGTCAGGGATCAGGAGTCAAAGTTCAGCATGGGTTTCAAGCTGACTACTGAATTCTGACTACTGCTTTTTTACAGCTTCTATCCCCTAGCGCCTAACCTCTTATCCCTGTTAAGGTGTCGTTGCAAGCCGCAATTGACACCTTTTTGCATGATTTAGCAGGTATCATCTGGTTTGAGTGTACGAAGTTCTGCGAAGCAACACTCTCACTATGTAAAGTAACGTTTCGCTTCGCGAAAACTTTGTAACTAGCACGCGCGTTCAGTGATGAGACCCTTGCCGGCTCTATCAAAGCGCGAAGCGTCGGCAAAACTTCGTAAGCGACACTTTGTCTCAATATATTGCGGAACTGCTGATTCATTCTATTGATTCTATGGAGGAGCGACGATGGAGAAACAGTCGAACGAGCTTTTCGAGCCGTACAGCAACGAGCCCTACTCGGACTTCAGTCAGCCCGAGGTGATCGAGAGCTACCACAAGGCGCTCGCCGAGGTGCGCAACCAGCTTGGGCAGGACTATCCGCTCGTGATCGGCGGCGAGAAAATAGACACAGGCGAGTGGCTCGCCTCGACCAACCCGAGCAGCAAAGAAGAGGTCGTCGGGCGCACCGCCAAGGGCACGAAAAAGCAGCTCGAGAAGGCGATGGACACCGCGTGGGAAGCGTTTGAGAGTTGGTCAGGGCTACCGATGGCGCACCGCGCTAGAACCTTGATGAAACTCGCCGCCATCATGCGCCGCCGCAAGTTCGAACTCTCCGCTTGGGAAACGTTCGAAGCGGCGAAGAACTACCGGGAAGCCGAAGCGGACGTGGCCGAAGCCATCGACTTCGTCGAGTACTACGCGCGCGAATCACTGAAGCTCGAGGGACCTCTGCCCACCTACGACTACCCCGGCGAAGAGAACACCTCGTTCTACATCCCGATGGGCGTCGGCGTCGTCATCCCGCCCTGGAACTTCTTGCTCGCCATCTCTAACGGGCACGACCATCGGACCCGTCGCGGTTGGCAACACGGTCATCTTAAAGCCCTCACCCGATACCGTCATCATCGCGCAGAAATTCATGGAGTGCGTCGAAGAGGCGGGCTTTCCGCCCGGCGTCATCAACCTCTTGACGGGCGACGACGCCGAACTCGGCGACGCGCTCGTAGACCACCCGCGCACGCGCTTCATCAACTTCACTGGCTCGATGGCGACGGGCTTACGCATCAACGAACGCGCCGCGAAGGTGCAGCCCGGTCAGAAGTGGATCAAAAAGGTCTACCTGGAGATGGGCGGCAAAGACGCCCTCATCGTGGACGAAACCGCCGACTTGGACTACGCTGCAGAGATGGCGGCGGCGAGCGGCTACGGCTTCCAGGGTCAAAAGTGCTCCGCGATGAGCCGCCTTATCGTCGTTGAGGAGGTCTACGACGAGATGGTGGAGAAGTTCACTGAGCGCGTCAAAGCCCTCAAAGTCGGTCCCGCCGAAGAGAACCCCGACGTTGCGGCGGTCATCAACCAAAAAGCGGTCGATAAGATCATGGGCTATATCGACAACGGCAAAACCGAAGCGAAGCTCGTAGCGGGCGGCGAACGCGCGGGCGACGAAGGACACTTCATCCAGCCCACCGTCTTCGCCGACGTGCCCCAAAGCGCGACGATTGCCTGCGAAGAGATTTTTGGTCCCGTCGTCTCGGTGATGAAAGCGCGCGACTTCGACCACGCCCTAGAGATTGCCAACGCGACGGTTTTCGGGCTCACGGGCGGCGTTCACAGCAAGAATAGAGCACGGCTTAGAGCGGGCGCGGCGCGAGTTTCAGGTCGGCAACCTCTACTTTAACCGGGGGATTACCGGGGCACTCGTTGGCGTTCAGCCCTTCGGTGGCTATAAGCTTTCGGGGACGAACTCGAAGGCGGGGGGACCGGATTATTTGCGGCTGTTTTTGGAGATGAAGACGGTGATTGAGCGGTTTTAGGAGCTTGAGAGGAGTGGCAGGGGCGAGAAGCGTTGCGTCTCTGCCCTCTTGCATTTTGCAATGAGATTGCATTCATAATCGGAACAGCGTATGAGCATTGACTATTTCAAGAGTGGCGACGCTGTCGTTCACCGAGGCATCTACAGAGGCAAAGTTTGGATTGCTCGTCCCGTAAGAGTCGTTGAGGATACGCTAATATGCACCAAACTCCTTCTTGTACCTGGAACGCTCTGTAAATTCTCGGCTGGGCTTGTGGCTCGGAGATACAGTAGCGAGTCTAAAGACATGATGCAAAGCCGCTGGGACGAACAAGAAACTGTAGACTGGCAACTTGTAGACCGAATTTGGCGAGAGAAGCGCTTTCTAATCCTTCTGCAACCCGGTCAATACTACTCTATCCAACTCTGTTGGCAGCACGATACCGGAAAGTTTCTCGGCTGGTACGTCAACTTCGAATTACCCTTCACACGCAGCCATGTAGGTTTCGACACGCTCGACCTAGAACTTGACCTCATCATCAAACCAGACTTATCTCTCCACTGGAAAGACGCTGGTGAATACTACGAGGGTATTAGACGCGGCATTATCACATCCAACCAAATTTCAGGAATCGAAGAGGCTAAACAAGAAATCTTCGACCTTATCAAGAGGAAAGTTGCACCCTTTGACGGAAGTTTGCTAGCTTGGCGACCTTCTGATAACTGGTCCTTACCTACGCTTTCTCCAGGCTGGAACTCAACGCATGAAGATTGATTCTACTGCGAAATCTCGAGCCCCAAACTCACCTCCAAAATATTGTATACTCTTTGTATCTACTTGGAGGTTTTATGAAAACCAAAGTTCAAAAGTGGGGCAACAGTCTAGCCTTACGCATCCCTAAATCATTTGCCGCAGAGACACAGCTCGAGCCCGACACAGAAGTTGATCTGAGCTTAGTCGAGGGCAAGCTTGTCGTCACGCCTGTTACTAAGAGGAAAAGGTCGAAGTATTCGCTCGAGCAGCTTGTAGAGGGCATCACCGAGGAAAACACGCACGCTGAAATAGACACAGGCGAACCTGTAGGGAATGAGGTTTGGTAACAAGTGGTTTACGTGCCTGAACGCGGCGACGCTGTGTGGCTCGACTTCAATCCGCAGAGAGGACACGAGCAAGCAGGTAGGCGTCCTGCTCTAGTTCTATCACCCTCTTTATATAATCGCAGAAGCGGCTTAGCCCTTTTTTGTCCAATCACCAGCCAGATCAAGGGCTATCCGTTTGAAGTCTTAATTCCGAAAGGCGAAGCGGTTTCAGGCGTAGTTCTCGTCAACCAAATCAAAAGTTTGGACTGGCGTGTTCGTCAAGTTGACTTCATTGCAAGTTTGCCAACGGAAGTTGTTGAAGAGGTCTTGGACAGGCTCGAGCCTCTGCTATTTTCTTAATCACTCGAGCCCCACACTCCCCTCTTCTGAAGTAAACTATCACTATGCCCATCAGAGAAAACTACGGCAAACTAGGCGAAGAGGATGACTTTGACATCGCCTTTTGGCAGAGCCAACCCCCCGAAGTTCTCTTCGAGGCCGCCACGCAACTCATCAAAGACTATCTTCTTCTAAAGGAAGGCTATGCTGACGAGCCCCGACTTCAGAGAACTCTTGAGACTTTTGGGAAGCTATGAGGTTCGCTATCTGATCGTCGGCGGCTACGCAGTGATGCGCTACAGCGAGCCGAGGTTTACAAAGGATTTAGACTTACTCATTGCAGTTGATGACAAAAACGCTAGGGCGATTTACGCCGCGCTTACCGAGTTCGGCGCACCTCTTGAAAACCTCACACCGCAAGATTTTGCTGAAGAAGGTTACTTCTACCAGATGGGCGCTCCGCCACTACGAGTTGACGTGCTTATGTCCATCCCAGGCGTTGACTTCGCAGAAGCGTGGCGAAACCGAGAAACTGTGCTTCTCGCCGGAGAAGAGATGCACTTCATCTCCAAAGTTGATCTTATAAAGGCGAAGCGGGCATCAGGGAGACCACAGGACTTGCTCGATTTGGAGGGTCTCGAGAAGTAGCATTCTCATCCTCAAGAGGTCGCTCGAGCCTGCTCACTCACCTCGAGTATAATACTGCTATGAAAGCTCAAGTTACGAACGATGGCGTGCTCATCCCTAAGGCTTTGCTCGAGGGCATTGACGCCGTAGAAATTCGCAAGGAGGGCGACACGATTCTCGTTGTGCCTCTAGCTGACCCTATCTTAGGTCTCGGCAGTCAACCTCTTGAGGACGAGGTCAGCGACGCTTCACAGAAACACGACAGCCACTTGTACCAATGCCCACCGTCTTTATGGATACGGGTGTTGGCTTTGGAGCTGGCAAACGACCAGAACCACCGAGCCGCACTCGCTCACTGGAACGATCTAAAAACCGATTTGCCTACTATTGTTACGACCTCTTACGTGTTTGATGAGGTCGTCACATTCTTCAACAGTCGCGGATTTCATGCTAAAGCTGTCGAGGTGGGAAATCGCCTCTTGCTTAGTTCATCCCTTCAGGTAGTTTTTGTAGATGACGCACTTTTTCAGAAGGGCTGGCGATATTTCCAAGAACATGAGGATAAAGCGTACTCGCTTACCGACTGTATTTCTTTTGTCGTTACGGAAAAGCAAACCATTCAAATAGCACTAGCGTTTGACAGACACTTTTCTCAAGCAGGCTTCCTAATACAGCCTTGGTCAAGGTAAAAATAGCGCTGAAACAGTAGCGTTCGCTCGAGCAGCTTGTAGCAGGCATCACTGACGAAAACCGCCACGCCGAAGTGGATACAAGCGAACCTGTCGGGAATGAGATTTGGTAGTGCGTAGTCTGGTGACATGAGATGAGGTCTCTATGGAGGAAAAGTACGAACTCAACGACGGGCATATTCATGAAGCGATAGACCGAATACACTGTCGGCAAAGAGGTTTGGTAAAAGGTCATCCTCTTGGGTGGTACAGGTGGGAGCGCGCTTCGGGTTCCTCAACCATTAGGCTCTTCCCCTCCAAACTACGTGTGTCGACCACTAAGTCAAGCTCCCACCACTTCTTAGAGCGTTGTCGTGTAAAATTTACTTTCTGAAAGACCTCACTTCACCCCCACCGTCCACACTCGCTTGGCGCACCGACATCGAAGGGTTGCGCGGAATCGCCGTTCTCTTGGTCGTGCTCTACCACGCCGAGGTGCCGGGCTTCTCCGGGGGCTACGTCGGGGTGGACGTGTTTTTCGTCCTGTCGGGCTATCTCATCACGGGCATCTTGGTTAAAGAGGTCGAGGAGACAGGTAGGGTCGACCTCTTGCGGTTTTACGCCCGCCGCGCCCGCCGCTTGCTGCCCGCGGCGGCGCTGCTCCTCGCGTGCGTGGGCGCGTTCGCGTTCGTCTATTATGCGCCGCTGGCGCAGATCGACCTAGCGAAAACGGCGCTCGCGTCGGCGGCTTATGTATCGAACCTCTTTTTCGGATTGAGGGCGACGGATTATCTGGCGGTGGACGCGGAGACGAACCCCCTGCTCCACATGTGGTCGCTCTCGGTCGAGGAGCAGTTTTACCTCTTTTGGCCCGCGCTCGTTCTAGGGTTGCTGGTAGGGCTCAGCTTTCGCAAACCTCGACGTACGCCAACCTTAAACCGCCGACGCCTCGTCTGGGGAATCGTAGCGGTGGCGACGGCGTCGTTCGCGCTCACGCTCCTTCTCAATGGGGTGGGGTGGACGCACTGGGCGTTCTTCTCGTCGCCAACGCGCGTGTGGGAGTTTGCGCTCGGCGGGCTCGCCGCGCTCGTTCCGAGTCTCGAGCTAGGAAGGCGCAGCTTCGCACACGTCTTAGGCTGGCTCGGGCTCGCCGCGGTTATCCTTGCGGGTAGCCTCTACACCGCCCGCACGCCGTTTCCGGGCTGGACCGCGCTGCTACCCGTACTCGGCACGGTTTTTGTCTTGCGCGCGGGTACCGCTGAGGTTAAAAAGGGGGCTGATAGGGGGTTGGCCCTAGTCCTCTCCTGGTCTCCCTTACGCTTTTTCGGACGCCTCTCGTACTCGTGGTACCTCTGGCACTGGCCCGCGCTGGTCTTTGCGAGGGAGTACGGCGACCTCACGCCCTTACAAACACTCGCTGTCCTTACCCTTTCCCTTGGCTTGGCGGCGCTGTCGTACCGCTTCGTGGAGAATCCTGCGCGCCGCAGCCGCACGCTAGGGCGCACGGTGTACGGCGCGACACTTCTAGGCGCGCTCGCCCTCTTGTCTATCAGCCTGAGCGCGTCGTGGTGGGGCGTGGCGGCGGCGCAGTCGCGCAGCCCCGAGCAACGACGGTATATCGCGGCGCAGGAGGACAAACCCACCGTGTCCAACTGGCGCTGCACCGTTCAGCGGCTCGAGACCCGCTTAGCAGACTGCAACGAAGGTCCAGCGGACGCGACCTTCACCGTGGCGCTCTACGGCGACAGCCACGCCGCGCAGTGGGCACCAGCACTTCAAGAAGCTGCCTCGAGGCGGGGTTGGCGGCTGCTATACTTTTTGAAGGTCGGGTGTCCGGGTATCGACATTATGCTCTTCGCGCAGAGCTTAGGGCGCGACTACACCGAGTGCGACGTGTGGCGCGAGGCGGCCCTCGAGAGAATGAAAGAGGTCCGCCCCGACCTAGTCGTGATGTCGTCGTTCAGCCACTACGGGGTGCTCGACTCGCAGGACTGGCGTGTGGGCAGCGAGGCGATTTTTGCGGACCTAGCAGCTATTGCTGAAAGCGTGGTGGTCCTACGAGACTCGCCTCTACCCGAGGGCGACGTCCCGGCGTGCCTCTCGCGAAAGACGTGGCGACGCACCCTCGGGCTTGACGTAGGGGAACGCTCGTGCGACTTCCCTGCGCGCAATTGGAAAAGCGTAGAGGTGTTCGAGGCGCAGCAGGAAGCGGCGAGGGAGTTTCGCAACGTCCACCTGCTCGACTTGACGGACGTTATCTGTCCCGAAGGCGTGTGTGTCGTCCAAACCGAGGAGCGCATTTTGTTCAGAGACTATAACCATCTCACGGCGAGTTATGTGCGCTCGCTTTCGGGACGGTTGGAACGTGCTTTTGGCGCAGTTACTAAAGGCGAATTGTGAAGACGCTCCTCGGGGGGAATAGGGTACTGAATTGAGAGAGCCTCGAGCGGAAGAGGTGTTGGTTTGACCCAAATTAAGGCTTTGTTGTTCGACCTGGGTGGTGTCATTATCGACGTCAGTTTCGATAAGGTGCTCGAGCGGTGGAGCGCTCATGCAAGCGCGAACCTCGAGACGCTCCGGTCGCGCTTCACGCTAGACGAGGCGTACGAACAGCATGAGCGCGGGGAGATAGACGCGGAGACATACTACACTTCGCTCCGCACGACGCTAGGGATAGCGATATCAAACGCGCAGTTCGAAGAGGGCTGGAACGCTATTTTCTTGGGTGAAATTGCGCCGACGGTGCAACTTATCCGTCAGTTGGAGGGTAGGCTACCTCTCTACGCCTTTAGCAACACTAACGCGACCCATCAATCGTTCTGGTCTCAGCGTTACGCGGACGCGCTCACGCCGTTCGAGCGAATCTTTGTCTCCTCCGACATGGGTAAGCGGAAACCCGAGCCGGACGCTTTCCTTTACGTCATCTCGGAAATATAGTGGTTATCAGAAGTACTGAGTTTGAATCACGCAGGTATCATCCCCTAAAGTGCGTGCTGAACGATGTTTTATCTCGTGAGACTGGCTCAAACCAGATGATACCTGCTATAGGACTTCACCCTGGAGAGATCATGTTCTTCGACGATACTGAGCCGAACGTTTCAGCCGCTAGAGCAACCGGAATGAAAGCGGTACACGTCAACTCGCCGAGCGACGTGTACAGAGCGCTAGAAGCTTTTCTCTAAACATCTAGCCTCGAAGTGCCGCGTTAATCTCGTCTCTCATCGCTTCGGCGGCACCTTGCGCCCGCACCGAAAAGTCGTCCTCTTGGGTAATGTAGGTCAGCGCGCGGCTCGAGCTGACCACCGCCCCGAACCCATCCTCGTCGAACGCCCCCACCACATCCGCCGCCGCCGCGCCTTGCGCGCCGTAACCGGGGACGAGCAACACGCTGTGAGGTAGTCGCTGACGGAGTGCTTTGAGTTCTCCCGGATAGGTCGCACCCACGACTGCCCCAACCGGTGAATACTGCCCGACGAGGTGCTCCTTCGCCAGTTCCGTCAGGCTGTCGGCGACGCGCTCGTAGAGCTTGCGTCCGCCCTCGGTATGGACGTCTTGAAAATCCGCGCTGCCGAGGTTCGAAGTTTTGACCAAAACGAACACGCCGCGCGCTTCGCTCACCGCCTGAGCGAGAAAGGGCGCTAAGCTTTCGACGCCTAAGTACGGATTGACCGTGAGCGCGTCGGCGGAGAAGACGCCGTCACCCAGATACGCGCTCGCGTACGCCTCCGCCGTCGGACCGATATCGCCGCGCTTGGCGTCTAAGATGACCGGAATACCTCTCGACTTGATGTCTGCGGTAAGCTGCGCCATGCTGATGAGACCAGGAATCCCTAGCACTTCGAAAAAGGCAGATTGGAGCTTGTAACACGCCACTGCGTGCTCCGTCGCTTGGACGATAGCTTGGAAGTAGTAAAGGGCGGCTTTGGCAACCTGGGCAGGGTCGTTTTTGAATCTGTTCGGATGGGATAAAGGGTGCGCCTCGGGGCGGGGGTCGATGCCGAGACAGACCCTCGAATTCACCTTGCGGATGCGCTCAAAGAGGCGGACAGCGAAAGGATTCATAACGCCAAGTGTAGCAAGTCTAGGCGGTCAGGCTGCGTTCAGCCCTCCTAAGCTACGGTAACGATGGCTCGAGCCCACAAGCAACGAGAAAGGAAGAAAACAATGGCAGAAATCACCCGCTCAACGCTCACGAGCACCAAAAATGGTAGCGTCATCACGTTCTTTACGGACACAACCATTCGTTTTGCGCCGCACGAGGTCGGCTCACTGTGGCAGCTTAGACTTCAGATGAGAGAAGACGACAACGTGTGGGACGATAGCCTTAGCTCCCCCGTGGCTCGAAACTTTCGTGTAAACAGCGCTACCGAGAGGGTACAGCTGAACCGCCGCCTGCGCACGAGTACCGTCGACACCGAATGGGGCGACGAAGAGGTCTACGGCCGCGTGACGGTGCGCCCGCTCGAGCCCCCACCCGCCATGCGCGCCGACACCGCCCAAACCAACATCCTTGTCGTCAACGAATAGGCGTGTCTCAAAACGGAAAGAGCCGCGAAGTTAGCTTCGCGGCTCTTTCTTGGATGCGTTTATCTATGCCGACGGTTGACTCGGCGCACTCACCCCGGTGCCGCCGCCGCGACCGTGGCAGTGCTTGTACTTCTTGCCGCTTCCGCAAGGGCAGGGGTCGTTACGCCCGACCTTTTCGTCATTCTGAATCGGGCGGGTCGGTCCACCTTGCGCCGCCCGCTGCCCGACGTTGTTGCCAATCTGCGGCTGGTCGGTGAGGTAGTCCATCTTTTTAGCAGCAGGTTGCTTTTCCTCACGCTGTAAGGGCTGCTCGGTCTGCACCTGCACGCGAAAGAGAAGTCTCGCGACCTGCAAGCGGATGCCCTGCTTCATCTCTTCGAACAGATTGAAGCCTTCGAAAGCGTATTCCTGCAAGGGGTTGCGCTGACCGTAACCGCGCAAGGCCGATGCCCTGGCGCAGCACGTCCATGTTGTGAAGCTGCTCTTTCCAGTGATTGTCTACAACTTGCAGGACGATAAAGCGCTCCAACTCGCGCATGAGGCTCTCGCCGAGTTCCTCTTCGCGGGCTTTATACGTCGCTTCGATTTCCGGGACGAGCTTGTCCGTCGCCTCGTCCGGCTCTTGACCGCGCAAGGCTTCGAAGTCGAAATCCTCTAAAGCAGGCACCGCATCAATGACGGCAGTGCGAAGTTGGTCGATCTCCTGCTCTTCGGGCTCCAACTCCATATTCAGGTAGTTCTGCACCTGCGCGTCCACGTACTCCGCGATCATGTCCTGCACGTCGTCGGAGATGTCGTTACCCAAGAGAATGTCGCGGCGCTGCGCGTAGATGACCTCGCGCTGCTTGCTCATCACGTTATCGAACTCTAAAAGCTGCTTGCGGATGCCGAAGTTGCGGTCCTCGACGCGCTTTTGCGCCCGCTCGATCGCGCCCGTGACCATGCCCGCTTCGATGGGCTGCTCGTCGTCCATGCCTAAGCGGTCCATCATGCCTAAGACGCGCTCAGACGCAAAGAGCCGCATGAGGTCGTCGTCGAAGGAGACGTAGAAGCGGCTCGAGCCTGGGTCCCCTTGACGCCCCGCACGTCCGCGCAACTGGTTGTCAATGCGGCGCGACTCGTGGCGCTCTGTGCCGATGATGTGGAGTCCGCCCAACTCTACAACCTTTTCGTGGTCCGCTTGGGCTTGGTCGCGAATCGTCTCCAGGCGTGGGATGATGTCGTGCGGTAAGTCCTCAATCTCAGAGGCAAGTTTGCGGATTTCGTCCTCTTTGCGGAGCATCACGGCTTTGATAAATAGCTCGGTTTTGCGCTCGTAGCGGCTGAAGCCTTCGCGCTCTAAAAGCTGTCCCGCTAACGCTTCGGGGTTGCCCCCCAAGACGATGTCCGTACCGCGACCTGCCATGTTTGTCGAGATGGTGACGGCTCCGCTGCGCCCGGCCTGCGCGACGATCTCCGCCTCCTTCTCGTGATACTTCGCGTTCAGGACCTGGTGCTTGACGCCCTTCTTCTTGAGCATCGAGGATAAGCGCTCCGAGGCGTCGATGGTCACGCTACCGACCAAAATCGGCTGCCCCGTCTTGTGAATCTCTTCGATTTCGGCGACGACGGCGTCGAACTTGCCCTGCTCGGTGCGGTAGACGATGTCGTCGTGGTCGGCGCGGATGACGGGCTTGTTGGTGGGGATAATGAGCACGTCGGTGGAGTAAATCTCCTGAAATTCCTTCTCTTCGGTTTTCGCCGTACCCGTCATCCCCGCGATCTTGTCGTAGAGCTTGAAGAAGTTCTGGTACGTGACCGTGGCGAGCGTCTGGTTCTCGCGCTCGATCTTGACGCCCTCTTTCGCTTCAATGGCTTGGTGCAAGCCTTCGCCGAAGCGACGCCCCGGCATGAGGCGACCTGTGAACTCGTCAACGATGAGAATTTGTCCGTTGTCGTCTTTCACGTACTGCTTGTCGCGGTGGTAGTGCTCTTTGGCGCGTAACGCCTGGCGGACCATGTGACCGAGTTCCATGTTTTTGGCGCTGAAGATGTCTTCAATACCTAGCATCTTCTCCGCTTTTTCGATGCCCTGCTCGGTTAAGTGAATGTCTTTGGTCTTTTCGTCGGCGGAGTAGTCGCCCGTAGCGGGTTTTTCCTCACCCTCGGCAGGTTCGCCGCGCTCCATGCCCTTCACGAGCTTCGCCATCGTGTAGTATTTATCGGTGGCAACCTCAGCCGGACCGGAGATGATTAAAGGCGTCCGCGCCTCGTCGATGAGAATCGAGTCCACCTCGTCGATGATAGCGTAGTGCAGCGGGGTTTGCTCGCGCAACACAAGCTGTTCGGGGCGAAACGCCATGTTGTCGCGCAAATAGTCGAAGCCCAGCTCAGAGTTCGTCATGTAGGTCACGTCGCAGCCGTAGGCGGCGCGGCGCTGTTCGGGTTTGAGGCTGTGCTGAATCGCGCCTACGGTAAGCCCTAGCCCGCGATAGATGGGACCCATCCACTCCGCACCCGTCTGCACCAAGTAGTCGTTCGTGGTGACGAGGTGCGTGCCCTTGCCGGGAATGGCGTTAAGGGCAAGTGCAAGCGTCGCGACGAGCGTTTTACCTTCACCCGTTTTCATCTCCGCCATCTTGCCCTGGTGCAAGGCTGCGCCGCCGATAAGCTGCACGTCGTAGTGGCGCAAGCCTAAGTTGCGCCGCGCCGACTCGCGCACCAGCGCGAAGCACTCAGGTAAGAGGTCGTCTAGATTTTCGCCTTCCTGGTAACGCTCGCGGAGTTTGGCGTACTCGGTGGGGAGGTGCTCTATATCCTTAGCGGTGGGCTCGAGCGCGTTGACCGCCTCCACCACGCTCCGCTCAATCCGCTTGACGTCGCGTTCGTTGTTGTCGAACATCTTTTGGAAAAAAGACAGCATGTATGTGACCTTCCTTATGACTCTAAGTAAAGAAGCAGAGTTGTCTAAGGGAAGAAATAGGAAAACATAGCGCAGACAACTCCTGCATAAACACTCTAATTTAGCACGGGAGATTAAGTTATCCGTTAGTTTGGCTGACGAGTGAAGGAGGTCACACGAGAATTGGTATAGATAGGTTGAGGTAACATAAGTCTTATGGACTATCGCAACATTATCACCATCGAACCGGGCAAGCGCAGCGGGAAGCCCTGCATCAGGGGGATGCGCATCACAGTCTATGATGTGCTTGAATACCTCGCCTCAGGCATGACCCACGAAGAAATTTTAGAAGACTTCCCCTACCTCACCGAAGAGGATATTTTGGCGTGCTTGAGCTTTGCCGCAGATAGAGAGAAGCACCTCATGCTCGTACAGCCGTGAATCTGCTTTTCGACCAGAATTTATCACCGCGCTTAGTCGACCGTCTAGCCGACCTCTATCCCGGCTCGAACCACGTCTACCTAGTAGGTTTGGATAGAGCTGACGACGAAGAGGTGCGGGATTATGCTCAGCGAGAGGACTACCTCATTGTCACCAAAGACGCCGACTTCAGCGACCTCTGTTTGCTGCTCGGCTTCCCGCCTTACGTCATCTGGATAAGGCGTGGCAACTGCAAAGTAGCGGATGTCGAGGCAATGTTGAGGAAGCACTACGGAGATATTCAAGCGCTGCTCGAGAACCCGAGTGGCGGCGTCATTACTCTCTTTTGACGCCGAAGCCACTCACTCGAAGAGGTCTGTAGGCGTCATCTGGTCAACGAAGATGACGGCGTCGTACTTATCTGTAAGAACTGTCGAATGATAAGCTTGGCTCTCTTCTATCGCCAATGCACCAAGCTCCCGCACATCATGAGGTCGAACGAGCCACGATGCCCGCGCGTCCTCCTTGGCTGTGCGCAGGTCGAGCATAAACAAAGGTAAATTCAGAGCGTGAAAGACACTACCTATACTCCCGGCGCGAGCAGGTTCAGTCACCTGAATACCAAGACCTTCACCAGGACGGACAGCCGTGTATTGACCCGAGTAGAAATTGAATCCGATAGACAGGTAGTCCTCTCCATAACGGCTAACGAGCGCGTCGCCCATTGCGACAGTGTAGTTGTAAGGAAGCAACGCTTCTGCAACATGCGCGTTATGTGCCCACAGAATAACCTTAGCGCCCGGATTCTGCTCTACAATCCACTCGACGTTAGCAGCCATACTTGAGTCACGAATGCCGCGTTCCCCAGATAGCTCCTTGTTCATCCCTTGAACGATAATACGCGCATTCTGAATTGCCCAGGCAACCTCACTAGCTGTGGCATCTTTGTAGGTGTTCTGCCGCTCTGTTAGATCGCTTAAAACACGCTCAGCCTCACTCCGCCACACACTACGTGTGGTCTCTATCTCTTCTATGCTTTTCGGGCGCACCTCTCGACTGTCTTCACGAGCTTTCATAACAGTGCCGTAGGCTTCATCGAGGGTAGCCAAGTAGCCGGGGTCGTGCTGAGCCACAAACGTCCTCACCTCTTCCGCTGGAACAGTGGGGAATTGCATGTCAAATCCCGTAAATTGCATCACCCCCTGCCCCGAAGCGTTGAACTCACGCATCCACAAAATCATGTCCAAGACCTCTTGCGTGTTCCACGTCCAGAAGTACATGCCTTTAAGGAGGTCTCTCGGGTTGCCCTCGCCCGTCAGTATATACTCGTTTAGCCGGTACGCCTCGGGCATGTTCGCCTCGATGGAAAAGACCGTGAAGTCCATCTCTTCGGCTAAGAACTGGACGATGCGGTGCTTGATGGTGAAAAACTCGCTTGTGCCGTGCGTCGCTTCACCTAGCGCGACGATGCGGGCGTCGCCAATCATCTCTTTAAGCGGTAGAAGGTCTTCGTTGCTATCTGTAGGAACCGCAGACTGAAGAGGTCGCGCGTGTTCGCGCAGCCAGGTAAGGAGTTCGGCAGGGGGCTCAGCGCCTTCTCCGGGCTGAGCGGAGGCGAGACCCGACGTAGCGAGGAAGAGGAAAGCTAGAATTTTCGCAACACTATTTCGCATAAGTTACCCTGCCGTTAGAAAGGTCGACCGCACTGAATGCGGTCTAGCTCGAGCCCTACTTCACCGCGCCCATCGTAATCCCGCTGATAAAGTGCCGCCGGATGAAGAGCGACAGGACGAAAATCGGCACCATGATCAGCAGCCCTGTCGCCGACATCAGCTCCCACTCGACGCCTTGCGACGTCTGCGTCGCCAAGAGCCCGACTTGCAGCGTTTCGGCGTTGTCGCTGTTCGTCATGATGAGCGCGAACAAAAACTCGTTCCAGGCAAGGATGAAGGAGAACGCTGCCGCCACGATGACGCCAGGCGCGATGAGCGGAAAGGTCACGTACTGCAAAATCTGGAAGATGTTGCACCCGTCCACCGTCGCCGCCTCCTCGATCTCCACAGGTTGCGCGTCCACGAAGCCTTTGATAAGCCAGATCGCGTAGGGAAGCACCAGTGAGAGGTTGACGATGATGAGCGCCCAGGGCGTGTCGAGCAAGTTGACGTTGCGAAAGAGGGTGAAAAAGGGAATCCCTACGACCACGGGCGGCACGAACTGCGTGGCGAGCACCCAAACGAGTAAAAAGGTGCTGAAGCGAAAGCTGTAGCGCGAGAAGACGTAGGAAGCCGCCACCGCCAAGGGGATGGCGATGATGATCGTCCCAAGCGAGATGATAAAGCTGTTGCGCAGAAGCGGCCCGAAGTTGAAGGGGTCGGAGAAGATTTCGACGAAGTTTTGCAAGGTGGGCTGGAAAAAGACCCTGAGCGAGAAGACGTCTTGCTCCCTCTTAAATGCGGTTATCGTAATCCAGAAGATAGGCACGATGATATAGAGCAAGATAAGGACGCGCCCGACGTTCTCGAGAAGTTTAGACATGATGCCCCTCTCAGTTCTGCCGCTGTAAGACGAGATAGACGTAGGCGAACGCGAAAATAGACATGACAACCACTAGAATCCAGGCGAGCGCCGAGGCGTAGCCCATATCGAGGTTGCGAAAGGCGTTCTGATAGACATAATAGTTGAGTGTCTGCGTGGCGCGACCCGGACCGCCGCCCGTCATGGTGACGACCTGAGCAAAGAGCTTTAGGGAGAAGATCGTTTTTAGCAGCGCGACGATCAAGATAACGGGCAAGAGCAGCGGCAAGGTGATCGAGCGAAAGATTTGCAAACGGTTCGCGCCGTCGATGCGAGCCGCCTCGTAGAGGTTTTCAGAGATCGAGCCGAGTGCGCCGATGAACATAAGCGCGATAAGAGGAGCCCAACCCCACACCTCCGACATCGCCATCCAAAAGAGCGCCCAGAAGGGCTGGGCGAGCCAGATGATACCGTCCAAGAAGGGAAAAAGTGTGCCTACCGCCCAGTCATACACGCCGTAGTTCGGGTTGAGCATGAAGCGCCAGGAGAAGCCTTTGAGGGCGGGGCTCACCGCGTAGGGGAAGATGAGGAGCACGCGAATCGCAGTGTTGATGCGGTTTTCGCGCTGTAAGAGGAGCGCGAACGCTAAGCCTAACCCGAGCGAGAAGCCCACCGAGATGAGCGTGTAGATGAGGGTCACACTCATGCTGTTTAAGAACGCCCCATCCTCAAATGCGCGGAGGTAATTCTCGAAGCCAACCCACTCGCCGGGCTCGGTCGAGCGGTTGAGCCGCCAGAAGCGGAAGCTCGTTAGAAAGGCGGAGATGAGAGGATAGGTCGTCGTTAGCGCAACGACGAGCAGCGCTGGGACGACCAGCGCTGCAATCGAGAGAGGGTTACGCCGCATGGACGGCACCAAGGCTTACTTGTGTCATGGCTCCCACCAATCTTGTTACTTAGCAATGAGTACCGAGCAATGAGTGAAATTCAAGGGCTTTAGACTCGTTGCTCATTGCTTTTAACTCATTGCTAAGAATCAGCTTCCTTACGCACGCAATCTGCTACGCGCCAACCTCAATCGTTGTAGTACCCCGCGCGGTCCATCGCCTCTTCGACGTTCGCCGCTGCGTCGTCTAAAGTTGCCTGAGCGTCCGCGCCGTTGGCGATTTCGTTGATGGCGACCTCTAAGATGCTTTGCACCTCGAGCCAGTTTGAAATCAGCGGCGTCGAGCGGGCTTCGGTGAGCGTCTCCGCCATCGTCTGCTGCAAACCGTTATCAGCTTCGTAAACGTTTGGGTCTTGCAGCACCGAGAGGTGCACCGCGACCACCGTATTGAGGTCCGGTTCGTCGTTGTCGGTTACGACCGCGCGGTCGAGTTCGGCGCTCGAAATCCACTGGAGGTACTCGTAAGCAGCCTCTTTGTTATCCGACGCGCTAAACATCCCCACCGGCCAGAGGTAGCCGTACGAGGTCCGGTCGCCGCCTTCCCAGCCAGGCGCAGCCGCGAACGCAGCGTTCTCTTGCACTTCGGGCGTCGCAGAATCCGAGCTGAAGCGGGTGAACATCCATGACCAGCCTACGAACATCGCGGCGCGACCCTGCACCATCTCCTGGTTCGCCTCCTGCTCGTTAAAAGCGAGCGAAGCGTCGTTGGTCACGTTGAAGTCCTGCACCAAGTTCGCGTAGTAGTTCGCCGCCGCGACGCCCGCTTCGCTATTAAACGTGGGACGCAAGTTCTCGTCGAAGATGTCGCCGCCGTTGCCCCAGAGCATCGAGAAATAGTTGAAGAGGTTTTGACCCGCGTTGATGCCGTAATACATCGCGATAGGCTCTAGGTCGGTTTGTTCGCGAATGACCTGTCCCGCTTCGACAATCTGCTGCCAAGTCTGCGGCACCTCTAGCCCCAGCTCTTCAAACACGTCGGCGCGGTAGTAGAGCATCTGAGCGTGACCGCGCAGCGGGAAGCCGTAGGTGGTGTCGGTCCCCATACGGCTCGAGTCGATATAGGCTTGCGGGTAGTCCTCCATCGTCTTACCCGACTCCGCCATGTACTCATCTAAGGGCTCGAGGAAGTTCTGTAAGCCGACGCCCCACGAGTCCACCCAAAAGGCGAGGTCGTAGGTACCCGTGCCCGAGGAGCCCTGGAGCAAAAGCTCGTCTTGGAAGTTGCCGAAAGGCGTGCTGTCCCACTCGACGGTGATGCCTGTCAACTCCTGAAATTCAGTGTCGGTGCGCTCGATTATATTGGCGAGTTGAGGCGCGGTCGGGCAGCAGCTCAGGATGCGCAGCTCGGTGCCCTCGAAGGGCTTGCCCTCTTGGAGTCCATAGGTCGCCGCGGTTGCGGGTCCGCTGGGGGCGCTCTCGCCGCCCGTGTCTTGCGCGGCGACCAGTCCAAAGACTAGCCCCAAAGCGACAAGCACCATGAATACAGTTAGAGAGAGTCGACTTGCGTAACGTGCCATGCGGAGACCTCCTAAAGGTCACAGTCTGAAGGGCGGGTTAGACCTCTACGCCGATTCGCTCGAGTTCTATATGACGCCGCCGAGACTCGTAATAACTGCAGCAGACTGTGAAGTATCTCATTCACTAAAGTACCCCGGTGCCGCCTGCTATGTCAATTGTCTCACAGACCTCTTTTCGCGCGAGAGACGTGCTAAACGTTATCCGTGAGCGAAAAACTAAAGCGTTTATATCACCCCGAGATACCTTAAAATTTGGTGCGCAAGTACATACCTCAGATACATGGTCTGATGTGTGGACGCAAAGAGATAAAAAAGAGATAAAACTGCTGCGGAATAACCGTAGAGTCGTCGCTGCGGTGTTTACGCCCTGACGCCACCACATCTTTACATCGGCGAGAAATTCAGGTAAGGTCAAGACCTCTTTGCATACGTATTCTAGCTCGAAAGGAGCGCACGTGGACAGCACAAAAACAGACCCAGCAACCAGCCCGATGGAGGGGCGCATTGCCCGTTTTAACGACCTCAAAAAGCGCGGCACACCGCTCATGTTTATCGACAGCATCTTAGAAGGGCATCAGCGGATGAACTACGCCTTGATTGGCGACACCGCCAGCGAGAACGACCACTACGATCCCCTCATTACTGCACCGCACAGCTTCCAAGTCGGCATCGTCAAGGCGAAACCGGGCAACGGTCCGGCGTACCATACACACGACTACGTCGAAGCCTTTATGCCGCTCAAAGGCAGGTGGCGTTTCTATTGGGGCGAAGAGCCCGACAAGGTGGACGACGACACCATCATCGAGGAGTGGGACCTCATCTCGCTGCCGCCGAAACTCTGGCGCGGCTTCGAGGTGCTAGATAACAACGGTGAAGAGGGTTGGATTTTGGGCATCTTAGAAGAGCACAAGGTCTTTTCAGGCAAAGACCCCTACTGGGCTCCGCAGGTCATCCGGCAAGCCGCCGAAAAGGGCTTCGACGCGGATGACTCGGGTAAGATGATCAAGCCGGACCATTATGAGGAACTCGAGCGTCAGATGCGCGAAAAGCTGGACAGTGAAGAACAGGAGAACGCTTGAGCGAGACGAAACAACTCGTGTTGCTGCCCGGAACCCTCTGTGATGAGCATCTGTGGGCGCATCAGGTGAAGCACTTGGCGGACGTAGCGGAGGTGCACTTTGGCGACCTCTCCGAGAGTTCGTCCGTTGAGGACGTGGCAAGGGACGTTCTCCAAAACGCACCGGATAAATTTGCTTTGGCAGGTCACTCGATGGGCGCAATCATCGCCTTTGAAATCATGAGGCAAGCCCCGGAGCGTGTGACTAAGCTCGCCATTTTGAGTGGTAACGCAAGAGGTTCGACGCCTGCGAATTTCGAAGCGTGGGACAAGTGGGAGGAAATGACGCGCTCAGGCAAATTCGGAGAAGTACTAAACGCGCTTGCGGGCTGGACGCACCGGGACAATTCACTTCTCCACGCCGTCATCAAGCTCATGGGACAGCGCGTCGGGGAGGAGGCGTTTTTGAAGCAGTTAGATACCTTACGGAGCCGCGAAGACCGCCGCGAGATGCTCGGGGAGATCACCTGTCCTACTTTGCTGATTGCGGGACGGAGTGACCCGGCGACGCCCATAGAACTCCACGAAGAGATCAAAGAGAGGATGCTCCAAGCCGCGCTCGTCGTGGTTGAAGAGTGTGGGCATTACAGCACGCTCGAGCAGCCCGTCGCCGTCACCGCCGCGCTTCGCGCTTGGCTAGAGAATTGAGTTGGTGAACTGATGCGGGTGGTTAGATGAGACGCAACCTCTTAAAAGAAGCGTTCGAACGTGGCGACAGCGTCCTTAACGGCTGGCTCCACATCCCATCATCTATCAGCGCAGAAGTCATGGCGCACGCAGGCTTCGGTAGCCTCACGGTGGACATGCAGCACGGGCTCAGCCACTTCGAGAGCGCCGTGCCGATGTTTCAAGCGATTTCGACGACGGATACCGTCCCGCTCGCTCGCGTCCCCTGGAACGAGCCCGGCATCATCATGAAACTCTTAGACGCGGGCTGTTACGGCATCATCTGCCCGATGATCAACAGCGCAAAGGAAGCGGAAGCGTTCGTAGGTGCGTGCCGCTATCCGCCGCACGGGTATCGGAGTTATGGACCGACGCGGGCAGCACTTTACGCAGGGTCGGACTATGCTGCGAACGCAAATGAAGAGGTCTTGACCTTCGCGATGATCGAGACGGCGGCGGGGTTGGAGAACCTCGAGGAAATCGTCCAAACCCCCGGTTTAGACGCCGTTTACGTGGGTCCGGCGGACTTGAGTCAGAGCTTGGGCGGTAAACCCGGCGCGGACTTTGAAGAGGGTCCGGTCGTGGAGGCGTTGGAACGCATCGTCAAGGTGGCGCGTGAGCATAACGTCGTCGCAGGGCTTCACAATAATTCGACTCAGTACGCGAAAAAGATGATCGACCTGGGCTATCAGTTCGTCACGGTGGAGACGGACATTCGGCTCCTATCGGGCGCGGCAAAGAAGGTGACAGAAGAGGTTAAAGGCGTGAAGCAAGAGACCACGCAAGCACCTTACTAACTATTTCCGTAAGCGAATCGGCATAACGTTTCTAGTATCAAAGGAGAAGGTATGCGTTACATCAAAGAAGGCATGAGCGTCGAAGAGCGCGAGACGATCAGTGACGACGTGCAGGAGAAGGTCAAGGGTCTCCTCAAAGACGTTAAGGAGCGCGGCGACGAGGCGGTACGCGAACTCTCAGACAAGTTCGACAACTACACGCCCGAGAGCTTCCTCTTGTCGCAAGAGGAGATCGACGAGGCGATGTCGCAGGTTTCAGAGGAGGAGCTGAACGCCATCAAGTTCTCCTTAGAACAGGTCCGCACCTTCGCCCAAGCCCAGCGAGACTCCATCAAGGACATCGAAGTCGAAACGCGACCCGGCGTCACACTCGGTCACAAGAACATCCCGATGAACGCGGTCGGTTGCTATGTCCCTGGCGGACGCTACCCAATGATCGCCTCCGCCATCATGAGCATCGCTACGGCGAAAGCGGCGGGCGTGAAGCGCGTGGTGGCGTGTACGCCGCCGAAAGACGGCAAGCCTTACCCCGCAACCGTCGCGACGATGACCTTAGCGGGCGCGGACGAAATCTACGTCCTCGGTGGTGTCCAAGCGATGGCGGCGATGGCACTCGGCACGGAAGCCATCGAGCCCGTAGACTTCTTGGTCGGACCCGGCAACGCCTTCGTCGCCGAGGCGAAGCGGCAGCTTTTCGGTAAAGTGGGTATCGACCTCTTGGCGGGACCCACCGAAATCTTAGTCGTCGCGGACGAGACCGCCGACGCGGAGATGGTGGCGACAGACCTCTTAGGGCAAGCCGAGCACGGCACAAACTCGCCCGCCGTCCTCCTGACGAGCAGCGAGGAGCTGGCGAACAGCATCCAGGCGGAGATCGACAAGCAATTAGAGACCCTCCCCACCGCCGACGTCGCCGGACAAGCCTGGCAGGATTACGGGCAAATTATCCTCGTTGACTCGGACGAAGAACTCGTCGAGCAAGCCGACATCCTCGCTTCGGAGCACGTCGAGATTTTGACCCGCGACCCCGACTACTTCTTGGAGCACATGACCAACTACGGCTCGCTCTTCTTGGGACCGGAGACGAACGTGGCGTACGGCGACAAGACCATCGGCACGAACCACATCCTCCCGACGGGCAAGGCGGCACGCTATACGGGCGGGCTCTGGGTCGGCAAGTACCTCAAGACAGTGACCTACCAGAAGTGCACGCCCGAAGCGAGCGTGGAAATCGGGCAAAACTGCGCGAAAATCTGCGAAATCGAAGGGTTCGAGGGGCATAAGAAGCAAGCGGAGTTGCGCGTGGAGCGGTACGGGAAGGCGCTCGAGAAAGCGTAGAGAAAAGAGAAAAGGACTGATCGGCTTGCCTCCAGCGAAGCTGAGGACTGAGAGGAAAGAGATTTTTACTCAGTCCCTCCGCTCTGCGAAAACTTCGTAACAGCACTCAGTCCTTTTCTCTCATAATCATGAAAAGGCATTTCTCCAAACGCATCACCTCAACCGACGTCGCCCGCGCCGCAGGCGTTTCCCAATCCGTCGTCTCACGCGCCTTTGATCCCAACGGCAAAGTCGCGGCGCGAACGAGAACACACGTCTTAGAGGTTGCCAAACGCTTAGGCTACCAGCCCAACGTCTACGCCCGCAGCCTCGTCATGCAAAAAGCCAATATCGTCGGCATCATCGTGGGCAACCTCGAGAATCCCTTCTACCCGAGCGTCTTGATGCGTTTTTCCGAAGCGTTGCAGAAGCAGGGGCGGCAGGTGCTTCTCTTTTCGACCAAAAACGAAGAAGAGGTTGGTGACGCCCTTATGCAAGCCCTCCAGTACCGCGTGGAGGCGGTGATCGTTACTTCGGTGACGTTGACGTCACACGTTACCCAAGCCTTAGAGAAGAGCCAAGTCCCTATCTTCTTATTCAACCGCACGCTGGAAGATGCGCCGCTTCCCTCAGTTTCATGTGACAACGTTGCGGGTGGGCGGCTCGTTGCGGAGACCTTTTTGGCGGCAGGACACGGACGCTTCGCTTTTATCGGCGGTACGCCCAACACCTCAACGAACCGGGACAGGCGGCGCGGCTTTTTGAGGAAACTGCAAGAGGTAGGTGCGCCTTGCGTATGGGTGGAGGGAACGTACAGCTACGATTGGGGTTATGCGGCGCTCGAGCAACTCTCGGAAATACCCGACGCCATCTTCTGCGCGAACGACATTATTGCGTTAGGTGTGCTCGACGCTTTACGTTCGAAAGAGGTGCGCGTACCTGAAGAGGCTGCCGTCATCGGCTTTGACGACATCGCCGAGGCGCGTCGTCCTGCCTATTCGCTCACGACGGTTCGGCAGCCCGTGGGGGCGATGATCGAGGCGACGCTATCGTTATTAGAGAAACCTACACCTAAAACGCAACTATTAAGAGGTCAACTCATCGAGCGGTCATCCTCGAGACCCGTCAAACCTGCTGAAGTGCTCGAGGTGGCGCAGTGACCTTGGAGCGAAAAAGAGACGGAGCGAGATATTGAGTGGCGACATGAACACAACCTCTTTACAAGGAAGAGTCGCCGTCGTCACGGGCGCGGCGGGCGGCATCGGCTCGTCCATCACGGAGCGGCTTGCAGAGGCGGGTTGCAATGTTGTTTTGACCTACAGGAGTTCTCGAGATGAGGCGGAAGCGTTGGCTGAGAAGTTGCCGGGGGAGAATCACTCCGTCTTACCTCTTGACGTGGGGGACAGCTCGAGCGCGAACGCCTTAGCCGAAGAGGTCAAAACTCGCTACGGCAGACTCGACCTCTTGGTCAACAACGCAGGCACGACCCGCTACGTCGCCCACGACGACTTAGACGGTTTAGACGACGACCTCATCGACCAAGTGTTCCGCGTCAATTGGCGCGGCGCGTTCGCGTGTGTGCGCGCGTTTAAGGACTTGCTGATGAACGGGGACGGCGGCTTAGTCGTCAACATCTCCTCGATTGCGGGGACGACGGGCGAAGGGAGCAACGTCGCCTACTGCGCGTCGAAAGCAGCCTTAGATTCGATGACGCGCTCGTTGGCGCGGGCTCTAGCCCCGAAAATCCGCGTCGTATCGGTAGCGCCCGGACTCGTCGAGGGCGACTACGCGCAGAAGCTCGACCCCGAATGGCGGCAAGCGCAGATCGACAACACCCCGCTTCACCGCCTCGCCGAAGCGGAGGATGTGGCGAACGCCGTGCTCGCACTCGCCACCCTCTTACCTTTCACAACAGGCAACATCATCCATGTAGACGGCGGACGACCGCTCAAGTAGCAAGGGGTTGCAACCCCTTGTTCAGTGGTGGAGCCTCCACCACCGATGTTTGAACGCGGTCAACATCCAGCCCTCGAGCCGAGAGAGGACCCTCATGAGTGACCAAGGCGACCAGAACACGCAGAAAAAGTCGAAGAACCGTTCTTCGACTTTAGTATCGAAGGACGAAAAGACCCTCTCGCCCTCCAAGATGCCCAGCGACTTCTCCATCTCACTTGCGGCAAAGGGCGGCACCGACAACCTCCTCTACCCCAAAGGCGAGCGCCAACAGAGTATGCGCGGCTTCGAGGATACGTATATCGACATCGTGGACTACATCGTCCGCATCACGCATAAAATCTGGGAGGAGAAGAGCGTCGGCTACATCTACGATACCTACGCTCACAACTCGAAAGTCACGGACGACTACGGCTTGCAGTATGGGCGCGACAAAATCGTGGCGGACACGCTCCACACCTTGGGCGCCTTCCCCGACGTGCGCCTCTTCGCCGATGAAATCGTGTGGGCAGGCGACGACGAGACGGGCTTTCGCACCTCGCACCGCTGCCTCATCATGGGTCACAACACGGGCTACAGCGTTTACGGTCCGCCGACGGGACGCAAGGTGGCGGTCTGGTGCATCGCGGACTGTGCCGTGAAAGAGAACGAAATCGTCGAGGAGTGGGTGATCTACAACAACTCGAGCCTCGTGACTCAACTCGGGCTAGACTTGCGCGAGCAGGCGCGGCGCTTTGGCAACGAGATGCAAGAGGATGTGCGCAATGGTCTGAACGATTTGGCGTTTGGCGAACCGGAACGGCTGTTAGGACAGGGAAAACCGCCTAAGCTCGAGACCCCTTCTGGCACCTTCGACGTGGACAGCTTTCTCCGCTACGCCTACCACACGGTCTGGAACTGGCGCAAACTCGACTTCATCAAAGAGGTTTATTCTCCTACCATGCGCTTTTTCGGGCCGACGGACCGCAAGCTTTACGGGCGCGGCGCGTACCAAAACTTTGTTCTCTCGCTCCTCGCCATGTTCCCCGACCTCTCCTTCAAAATTGACGACCTCTATTGGATGGGCAACGACGACGAGGGCTACCTGACCTCTTTAAGATGGAGCGTTGTCGGCACGCACAGGGGCTACGGCGTCTACGGCAAACCGACGGGGCGGCGCGTGCACCTTTGGGGCGTCACGCAGCACGTGATTCAAGAGGGCGTGATTACGCAGGAGTGGATGCTCTTTAACGAGTTCGAGGTGATGCAGCAGCTCTTCCGGGACGAAGCGCCGAGCGAAACGGCTGCGTAGCGCGTTGTGGAGACCGCCGAGAGGTTGATTTCTTGAATAAATGCAGAAGGGTGTAGGGGAGAGGACTCGAGCCTGCCCCTCAGTCACGCCGGAGCTGAGTATTACAACCCCAAAAAACGAGTGCATATGGTTCAAGTGAATCATTACACTTACCTTTGCAGTAACCTAAAGCACTATTCTCATAGACAACGCTGCAAATGTGACGTAAGATGAACTAGGTTTGTAAGGGATGCGAGGGCTCGAGTTTCCGCTCATCTCACAGTGTGAGTCTAAAATGCAGTAAGGACACAAACCGATGTGGAGTTTATTTGCGCAACTTCTTCCCTAAGTCATCACGCACAACCGGCGAAAATCCAACTTTCGCTTTTGCGGTACATTCCACAAAAAATAAATATCAACGTAGCATCTGACAAATGTACGTAGAAAACCGAGTGTAAGCTACTAGATTAATACCGAAGTATAAATATTCAAGGAGTGGTATTTCATGAAAGCCGACGAAGACACCCAGAAACAACCTGACCCCCATCACCAACATAAGCATCATCAGCATGGGCATCATCAACATGGGCACTCTTCTTTCGACGCGCGGTCCGTCCAGCCCGTAACCGATATAAGCAGCGCGGACATCAGCAAATTCATGGCGGGCTCACAAAAGGGTAAGGCGCACCCTCTTAGAGGCTTTGACGAAGACTATACTGACATCGTGGATTATATTGTTCGTAGCACCCATAAGATATGGGAAGAGAAGGGCATTGGGCTCATCTACACGCACTACCGCCACAACGTCCTGATTCACACCTCAGACGGCATGACCTACGGACGCGACAAGGTCATCGCCGACTCTATAAAGACGATGGCGGCATTTCCCGACGTGCGCCTCTACGCCGACGACGTCATCTGGTCAGGCAACGACGAGGAAGGCTTTCACTCCTCGCACCGCATCGTCTGGGTCGGGCACAACACGGGCTACAGCATCTACGGTCCGCCCACCGGACGCAAGGTCGTGCGGCGCGGCATCGCGCACTGCTTCGTCAAAGAGAACCGCATCATCGAAGAGTGGATTTCACGCGACGAACTCGCACTCGTACGGCAGCTCGGCTTCAACGAATTCGAGCTTGCCCGCAAGAACGCCGCGCAAGACGCCGCGAGAGGCATCAAAGGACCGGAGTCGCGTGCGCACGGCGAAGTCGAACGGCTGTGGGGACAAAGTCCGCCCGAATGGATGGAGCCCAAGCAGGGCGACGGCTTCGACGTCGAGGACTTTGTCGAGCGCAGCATCCACGAGATTTGGAACTGGCGGCTTTTGGGTCGGGTGGGGCTATACTACTCGAGAAACTATCTCTGCCACACCTCCACCAACCGCACGCTCTACGGCTTAGGCGACTTCAAGGCGAATATCTTGGCGCTCCTAGCCGCCTTCCCCGACGCCGCCATGCGCGTCGACCACGTCTGCTGGCTCGGCAACGACGAGGAGGGCTACCGCGTCGCCACCCGCTGGACGCTGCAAGGCACACACGACGGACCCGGCATGTACGGCGAGCCGACGGGTCAGCGCGTCACGCTCATGGGCATTACGCATCAGGTGATTAAAGACGGTAAGTTCATCAAGGAGTGGACGGCGTTCGACGAGTTTGCGCTCCTCAAGCAGCTTTATTGGCCCAAGGATGAGTACGAGATGGAGCGGGCGTTAGGTAGAAGCGGACTGCCGCTGTAAGTTAAGAGAGTCGAAGGGAGAATACAGAACGGAGAAAAACTCGAACTTCTGTATTCTCCCTTCTCTATTATGTATTCCTCAGTAGAATAAAGACTGACTTAGAGAGGGGATTTGTAATGTCACAGCAACCTTACGATGTCATCGTTATCGGTATCGGCGGCATGGGTAGCGCCACCGTCTACGAACTCGCCAAGCGTGGGAAGAGGGTGTTGGGGCTCGAGCGCTTCGACATCCCCCACGACATAGGCTCCTCGCACGGCGTCAACCGCATCATCCGCTTGGCGTACTACGAGG
Source organism: Trueperaceae bacterium (assembly GCA_965213925.1). Taxonomy (GTDB): domain Bacteria; phylum Deinococcota; class Deinococci; order Deinococcales; family Trueperaceae; genus CBDBZX01. The sequence goes on along the minus strand of OZ243927.1, from coordinate 378,208 downwards.
ACCCTTCGTACGTGCCGCTGATGAAACGGGCGTATGAACGCTGGCGCGAGTTGGAAGCGGACACGGGCGAGCAGATTTTACACATCACGGGCTCGGTGGACGCGGGACCGGAGGATAATGAGGTTTTCAAGGGGTCTTACGAGTCGTGTCTCGAGCATGGCATCCCCCACGAAGTCTTAGACCACAGCGAACTCCACAACCGTTTTCCCGGCTATCAGCTTCCAAAAGGTCACTACGCTTTATATCAAGAGGAAGGTGGCTTTCTCCTCTCAGAGCGCTGCATCGTCAACCATGTCGAGGCGGCGTTATCAAAAGGTGCGGAGGTGCGGGCAAGGGAGCAAGTCTTAGGTTGGGACGCCAAGAGCGGTCACGTCACCGTGCGCACCGAGCGCGGCACATACGAGGCGGGCTCGCTTGTCATCACGGCGGGCGCGTGGGCGTCGCACCTCGTTCCGGGATTGGGCAAGCGGGCGCAAGCGGAGCGGCAAGCGTTGGGCTGGTTTCAGCCACATCAGCCCGACCTCTTCTCACCGGGGCGCTTCCCCGTTTTTAACCTCTTGGTGGACGAAGGGCGCTACTACGGCTTTCCGGTCTACGGCGTGCCCGGCTTCAAAATTGGGCGCTACCATCACTTAGACGAGCAGGTGAACCCCGACGAGGTGGACCGCAACGTTTACGCCGCAGATGAAGAGGTCTTGCGCGACTGCGTAGCGAACTACTTCCCCGAAGCGAACGGCGCGACGATGATGATGAAGACCTGCATGTTCACCAACAGCCCCGACGAGCACTTCATCATCGGCACGCACCCCGAGCACGCCAACGTGAGCTTTGCGGCGGGCTTTTCGGGGCACGGGTACAAGTTTTGTAGCGTGGTGGGGGAAATCATGAGCGACTTGGCGCTGCGAGGCGAGACGCCGCTGCCTATTGACCTCTTTGACCCGAAGCGGTATTTGGAGCCAGAAAGCGCGGTATAATCGTTATTGACCGTCATGAATATCCGTTTTTACATCGACTCAGAAACTGATCTACCCCATATCTACAAACATGATGTTGATGAAGAGGTTGAGGACGTTCTCTACCTTCTAATTTAGGTGCTGACCTTTGCGAACAACTGGTTTTTACCGCTATTCGCTTGCATGAAAGAGATGCGGAAGACCTTTACGCTAGAAAAGTTGATGTGTATGGAGAACCTTCTGGGCTCACTCTGTACATAACCAAGGAAGAAGCAAAAGTCGTCGCTTGGCTGTACTATAGAGAGGATGCTGACCTTGCGCCGAAGGGTGCACTCGGCGACTGCCTCAAAAAATAGAGTCTTCGAGTTCTGAGATATGTCAGCAGTTCCACGACATACTGAAACAGAAAAGCGCAGGCATCATCTTAAAATGTGCGTGTTGGACGGTACTATTTACAGTGTGAGCGTGCCTAACGGCGTACTTCGTGCACTCAAACCAGATGATACCTGCTATGTGAAGCAGCGTACCAGACACTTCGCGCCTTACTAACCAGCTATGGACTTAAATATCTATCGGCTGAATGGCAAGAGTTTCCTGTGGGAGCAGACAAAGCTGTGTATTTGGTCCGTAGTCCGAGGGTCTTATTGGCATCACCTACACCCACACTAGGTGAGCCAGCGGCGCAAGCGTGAAGGTTCTTTGTGCTGCTCTTTACAGCGCACTAGACGCGCCTCTAGTTCTCGCCGATGCGCCTCTAATACCGCGATCTGTTCCTCTTGCAGTTCAACGAGTGCCCGGAGCTTCTTCATCTCTCTAGGCTCTTGGTTCCGGTCTGTGGGTAGTAGCGCAGCGTGTAGGCGCTGACGTTCGTCTTCCAAGACTTGAAGTTCTTTGGTAACTTCGCCCACGTGAGGTTCGTTTCGAGATATATGCTCTTCCGGCTCGCCCTCCGCTTTGTGCGGCGTGCGCCCTGCCAAGAGGGTCTTAACGCGCTCGCGCAAGTTCTTGTCGCCCAAAGGCTTAGGGATGATGAGGTCCGCTTTGACCACCTTCGCCAGACCTTTCGCTTCGCCGCTCAGCGTCGGGTGGCTCGAGGTAATAAGGACGATCGGCACCTCCCTAAGCCGCTTGACGCTCTTCATCTTGCGGCAGAGGTCGAAACCGTCGACCGAGGGCAAGTCGGTCTCTAAAATCGCCACGTCGGGCGTGTGCTCGCGCAAGTAGGCGAGCACCTCCTCGCCGCCTGTAAAGGTTTCTAAAACGTAACCGTCCCCGTGGAAAATCAGGTCGAAAAGCTCAAACTGTCGGGGGTCGCGGTCAGCGACGAGTAGGGTGTAGGGCATAAGTGACCTCTTCTCAGGTTGTCCCCTACAAAGATAGACCAGAGGTCACATCACGCGGGTGGAAGACCTCACACTATAAAGCGTGAGTTTCAAGGGATTCGGCAAGGGGTGGCGACGTTCGGGAAGCTCGGCGGGGCTAGGGCGACGCTCCGTCAATCAAAAACGCCTACCGAGCTTGTCTCTCCTGCCCGCCCTTCGCGGGCAAGTTGGCGACCAACACCATGCGGTCCCCTTGCTGGTCGATGTTCACGTCGTAGCCGCTCTCGTCCGCCGGGAAGTACTTGCTGATGACCTGCACCAACTCCGCTTTCAGCTCGTCCATCTTGCCCGGTGAGAGTTTGGCGCGGTCGTACTGCAACACGAGCTTGAGGCGGTCTTTGACGGTCTCCTTGCTCTTTTTTCTGCCGAACAGCCCGTTAAACATTGCTAGCCCCAAACAGGCGGCGAATATACGCCATAAAGCCGCCGCTACTCTCGAGCGCCGCGTGCGGCACCTCTTCGCCGCGCAGCCTTTTAGCGATGCTCCTAAAAGCGTCGCCCGCACCATTTTTGCTCACTTCGCTGAGGCTGATCGGGCTGCCGATGTTGGTCGAAATGATGATCTTCTCGTCCTCGGGGACGATGCCGATGAGCTTAATGCCTAAAATCTCCAAGACGTCGTCCACTTCCAACATGTCGCCGCGCTTGACCATGTCGGGGCGCAAGCGGTTGATGATGCACTTGACTTCGGTGATCTCTTTCGCCTCTAAAAGCCCGATGATGCGGTCCGCGTCGCGCACCGAGGAGACCTCTGGGTTGACCACGACGAGCGCCCCTTGCGCGGCGGAAGCGGCGGTCTGAAAGCCCGACTCGATGCCCGCCGGCGAGTCGATGAGGATGCGGTCGAAGCCCTCCTCTTCGATGAGCTTGTCCACCGTGTTCTTCATATGCTCTTCGGACAGGGCGCTCTTGTCGCGCGTTTGCGACGCCGCCAAGAGGTAGAGGTTGTCGACGCGCTTATCACGAATCAGCGCCTGCTTAAGTTTGCAGTTCCCTTCGAACACGTCGATGAGGTCGAAGACGACGCGCCCCTCTAAGCCCATCACCACGTCCAAGTTGCGAAGCCCTACGTCGGTGTCGATGACGACGACCCTTTCCCCTTGCTGCGCGAGCGCAGCCCCCACGTTGGCAGTGGTGGTGGTCTTGCCGACCCCGCCCTTACCCGAAGTTACGACGATTGCTTTGGCGTTCACAAATGTTCCTCCTACCTGTTTCTGTGCTACTTGTCCGGCGTTTCCCTGCCTCACGCGCCCTACGGCATAGTTGGCGGCGCGGTCAAGATGTTGACGTTAGGTTGCAATAAGGGAGTATATCAAGTATCTCCGGGTCAACTTCAAGGGGTCAATGTTAAGACGACGTGCTCAGGTTCGCGTACTTCACCAGAAGACGCTTGAGACCGGCATTCTTGAACGATACCGTAATTTCAGCCCGTGCACCCTCACCCGAAACGCCCACGACCGTTCCCTCCCCGAACTTGGGATGCGCGACCTTTTCGCCGCCTCGGTAGCTCATCCCTTCGCCCTTCGGCTCCTTCTCAACTTTAGGCGGGCTCCAGGTGGGTCGGCTGTATTTGTTTAACCTCGAGGGGTCATGCAATTCTTGCCCCAACACGTCGATCTCACGGAGCATACTCTTAGGCACGTCCTCCAAAAATCGACTCGGGCGGCTGAACTCGGTGCGCCCAAAGGTCATGCGCGACTCGCAGTTGACTAAATAAAGCGCCTCTTGCGCGCGGGTGATGCCGACGTACAGAAGTCGGCGTTCCTCCTCAATCTCTTGCAAGCTCCCGGTCGAGTTGCGGTGCGGGATGAGGTTCTCTTCCATACCGACCAAGAAAACGACAGGGAACTCTAAACCCTTCGCATTGTGCAGCGTCATGAGCGTGACCGCCTCTTCGGGCACGTCGCCCTTGTTGACCGCCTTGACCGCGCGGTCGTCCACGCTCGCCATTAAAGAGGCTTCGTCTAAAAACTCAGCAATCGAGCCGCCCGCCTCCTCCTGCCACTCGGAGACGGCGTTGATAAGTTCGTCCAAGTTCTCGATGCGCCCTTGCGCCTCGAAAGATTTCTCATCCTTGAGAGATTGCAAGTAGTTCGATTGGTCCAAGACGGCTTTAAGGAACTGCGCGGCGGGCAAAGTCTCGGCGGCTTCCTTGAGGTCGTCCATCAGCTCGACAAAGTCGGCGATGCGCTTCACCGCAGGCGTGCCGCGCAAAATTTCTTCGGCGTTTCTAAGCGCGTCCGAGAAGCGCTCGCGCCGCCGCGCCGCCCAGGCCGTGAGGTTGTCCTCGCTCGTCTTGCCGATGCCGCGCTTCGGGCGGTTTAAGACGCGCTTCCAGGCGATGTCGTCGGCAGGATTCAGCGCTGCCCTCGCATAACTCAAAATGTCCTTGACCTCGCGCCGCTCATAAAAGCCCACGCCGCCGACGATTTTAGCGGGAATGCTGGCGCGGCGTAGCGCTTCCTCCAAAACCCTAGACTGTGAATTCATCCGGTACAAAATCGCAAAGTCGTTCGGCGTGAAGTCCTTTTCCGCCTGCAAAATCTCGATTTGCCGCGCCACAAAGTCCGCCTCGGCGCGGTGGTCGGTGGCTCTATAGAGCTTGACCTTGTCACCCTCGCCTTTAACAGGCTTGAGGTCTTTCTCCAAGCGCCCCTCGTTGTGCGAGATGATGGCGTTGGCGAGTTCTAAAACGCTATTCACGGAGCGGTAGTTGAGTTCTAAGCGGTAGACCTCCGCGTCCTCGTAGTCGTTGCGGAAGTCCAAAATATTGCGCACATCGGCTCCGCGGAAGGCGTAAATCGATTGATCGGGGTCCCCGACAGCCATCAAATTGCGATATTTCGACCCTAACTGTCTCGTAAGTTGGTACTGCGCCGTGTTCGTATCCTGATACTCGTCCACATGGATGAAGACTGCCCGCTGCTGCACCTTATCCAAAACTTCGGGATAAGACTCGAACAGCTCCACCGTGCGCCCTAAGATGTCATTAAAGTCCACGGCGTTGGCGCGGCGGAGCCTCGAGCCGTACCGCTCAAACCCCTCCACAATCAGCTCTAGTGGCATCCCCGAAATCATCGCCCCGAAAAAGCGCTCCCCCTCTTGCGCCAAATCCTGCGGCGTCCACAGGTTCGACTTGGCGCGGTCGATGAGCGCTCTTAGAACCCTCGGGTTCGCCTCCCCCAACCCCTGCACCGACTCCAAAATCTCCTTCAAGACCTCTAACTGGTCCGTGTCGTCGTAGATGGCAAAGCCCGGCTGAAGGTCGATCAGTTCGCCGTAGTGCCGCAGGATGCGCAAGCACGCCGAGTGAAAGGTGCTGACCCAGAGGTCTTTGGCGACGGGTCCCATGAGGTGCGCCACGCGCTCTTTGAGTTCGCCCGCCGCCTTGTTGGTGAATGTTACCGCCAAGATTTCCGTCGGGTAGACCTCATGCGCCTCCATCAAGTAGGCGATGCGGTGCACGACGGTGCGCGTCTTACCCGAGCCTGCGCCCGCGATGACTAAAGCAGGTCCTTGAAAGTGGCGGGCGGCGGCGCGTTGCTCCTCGTTGAGAACGTCTAAGAGGGGATGTTCGCCTGTAGGTTGGGTTTCTGGCGGTACTAGGCTTGCTTCTGGGTTTGGAGCAGTATCAGACACTGAGCCATCATAACGTTTGTGAAAGAGGTGGGGCGGCTGGTGGGGAGAGGTGCGTTCAGGATGAAGACGCTATTTGCCGGACTATGTCTTTCGTAAGCTCCAGGTCCGCCAGAATAAGACGCCGCCGAGAACACCCATGTAGAGGTAGAGTAATGCGTAAGCCACACCAAGTTCGATGCCAGTGGTTAGAAAAGGTAGCGCAGTAAGACCGAAAAATATCAACACGCCCGCTACGGATAGGCGAGCCTGGAAAATTTGGCGAACGTTGCTTTCTGCATCCTCAAACCTTTTGTCCTGATAGGTGTAAGTACCAAGTGCGATAAATAAACACGCTGTGAGAAGGAAAAACCTAGCATTTTCTACTACAAAGAGTCCGCCGATTAGAAAGTTTGGTGTTGAGCCAAGAATTAGAGATGGGATAGTTACAAATAGATACCAGCCACTGGATATTTTCAGAGACAACATGGTAGTTGCCAACGTGCAGATGAAAATGGCGAGGAGCAAGAGGAGCATTCACCCAAAGTTTAGCAAGAGGTTAGATACAAGCGCGGTGACGATTCGCGCTCAAAACAAATGCTGTAAAATAACCCATGACCCAAGCGGTGCGCTTTACCTACGAAGATTTGCAACATTTTCCCGATGACAACAAGCGGCGGGAGTTGATTGATGGAGAGGTCTACGTGACACCAGCCCCTAACATTCGACATCAACGTATCGTCGCTAACCTACTCGTGCTCATCAATGACTTCTTGCGGGAGAATCCTCTAGGCGAGGTGTTTGTCGCGCCTGTAGATGTTGTTTTCTCCGAAAAAGACGACGATATTGCTGAGCCTGACCTCATCTACCTCTCTAAAGAAAAATCTTCTCTCGTCAGCAAACGGGGTATTGAAGGCGCACCGGACTGGCTCATTGAAGTGACCTCACCCTCCACTCGCCAACGTGACTTCACGGTCAAACGCAAGCTCTACCAGAAGTACGGCGTACCTCTTTACTGGATTATCGACCTAGACGCGGAGATGATTCACGTGTGGGATGAGGGCGAGCACAAGGTTTACAAGGCAGATGATGTGATTCAAGTCAAGATGTTGCCGGGGCTCGAGCCCCCCGTCTCCACCCTCCTCATGCTCTAAATGACCTCTTTGTGATTCGTGCTATTTGCTTCGACTTCGACGGAACCTTAGCGCACTTCACCGGGGATTTTGACGATCTTTTGAATGAGGGATTTGCCAAATTAGGTTTAGACCCTCAAAAACGTGACGCTGTTCTCACCGAGTATACCCAGCAGCTTCGTAAAGATGGCGCAGTGACCTCTTTGAGTGCGCTTATTGAGACACTAGGGCGCTTAGGCTTGCACGCTGATTGCAATTTAGAAGAGGTCAACACGGAATTCGTTCAAGCTTATAAGGAGCAGATGGAATTGTTGCCGGGGGCAAGAGAGATGCTGGAGTTTTTCAAAGGGCGTGTCTCCTGCGCCCTCATTACCAACGGTCCCGAAGACATGCAGCGCGCCGCCATCCAAGAGGTCGAGATTGCCGACTATTTCCGAACCATCCTCATTTCAGGTGCGCAAGAGGTCGCGGTACGCAAACCCGACGCGCGCATTCTTCGGCTCGCGTGTGAGCGGTTAGAGGTTTTACCCGAAGAGACGCTGATGGTCGGGGACAATTTAGGAGCTGACATTAGAGGTGCGCTCGAGGTTGGCATAAAGGCGGTTTACATCGGTGCAGAGGAGGCGAACGTCCCACGGGTTGCTGACCTCTTCGAGCTTAGGGAATCATTGGGGGCGCAACTAGAAAGCCCCAGCGTGTAGCCGGGGCGGACGAGTCTAATAGGCAGTTCCATTTATCATTGCACTACTTCTCCGCAGATTTCACAGCTTTGCCGTAACGGAACTTCGTCACTTAAAGTACGTGCTAATTACGAAGTTTTCCGTTAGGAAACGATAGTTCCTTTAGTGAGCGTTTAGCTGACCACCACCGTTTTACGTGAGTTTTGGCTCCGCCAAATGCGAGTACTAACGTGAACCGAACGCAGTGAGACAGACTTTGATTGCGCGAAGCTTACGAAGTAACCTGCTAAAGGTTTAGTGATCGGACTCGCTACTTACGTCTTGCGTGCCGTCTTCGCCGGGCTCGCCCTGGATGCGGTCATAAGGGTCGTCGCAGGCGACGAGCGCGAGCGTAGAGAGGAGTAAGAGAAGCGAGAGAATGCGTCTGGTTCGTTTCATAGGGATTATTCTACAACGTACGCCGAAGAGAAGCGCAGCCGCTAAGCTGCGCTCGCTAAGTTTAGAGAAAGTCGAAGGGCGCAGGCGCAGCCGCGTAACTCTGCGTCTGAGGCGCGTTGCCTTCGTCTTCGCTTTCCTCCTCACCTTCGCCGCCCTCACAGGCTGCTAAGCCGAGCACTAAAACAAGTAAAAGTGGGAATACCTTTTTCATGATTTGCCCCTTTCAGGGGTTAGTGTAGACGTACGGCAGCGGTAGGCAATAAAGACTTCCTTACAATCTGCGCTTTCGGTGCCGAGAATATCGCGACGGGTCCAACTAGGGGTACACTAACCTTATGACCCAGAAGACCGACGCGAAGACCGACAAGAAAACCGAGCGCGACCGGGCGTTTTACGAGGCGTGGCAAGAGGTTCTGACGTGGATGCGAGAATACGCCGACAGCCGCGACGAAGCCATCTTCGAAAAAGAGGCGGACTTTCCCGACTACATCTACCGCATGGAGCGTGCTTACGACTTGCCCACGACGATCATGAGCGCGAGCTTGTCGCGCCCCGACGGACATCCTGTGCTGATGGTGAACGCGAGCCCGCGCCACACGGTGTTCAAAGAGGTCATCGTACATCCGTTCGAGTCGCACACCTACCGCAAGCTCACGTTTGCACCGAGCAAGGGCGCGCTCACCGAGGGCAAGCGCCCGTTTACCAAGGAGCGGCTTTTCGACCTGGCGGATTCGCTTTTCGAGGTAGAAACTGGCGCAAAGTGAACTGAAGGGAGTGAACGGCAAAGACTCGAGCCGCCCCCGGCGCGACCTCGTCAGAGCGGCGCAGGGCGGGCTCTGCGGCGCGTGTGATTATGCGAAGCTCGTCAAGAGTAGCAGGGCGAGCCTCTTCTTGCTGTGTACCAACCCCGAGTTGCCCAAATATCCGAACGTTCCTGTTTTACGCTGTACGGGGTTTGCCGAAGGGGAATCTTAAAGTGCGCGCCTTTTCTGCCAAAGCTTCGCACCTGAGTTCAATCACCGAGCAGACAAACCGGACGATCACATCGAAAGATGAGAAAAAGATGAACCTCATGATCGTCCTTTTATGCAGTTTCGTATAAACCTCCACACAGCCGTGTCCTACCCTTCGAAGATGCGGAGGTTATCATGCGGCAAAGAACGGGTATGCTGATTTTTCTGACGGTTTGGCTGACGAGCTGCGGCGCGTCCGAGGAGCCTCATCAGCCGGAGCAACCGGGGACGGGCGCGGCGAAGCTGAGCGTCGAGGCGAGCGGGGCGGTGTGGGTCGCCTATAGGGACGGCGAAGGGGCGTGGCAGGTCCTTAGAGGCAGCCCCGAGAGCGCTGACGAGGAGCGCTACACGCTCGAGCTTAAAGACGCCGAGACGCGCTACGGCGTCGCGCACGTCTGCGCCGACGAAGCGGGTGAGGTCAACGTCGTTTTGAGCTACGCGACACTCGCCGAGGGCGCTTCGGTCGCCACCCCCTGTCCCTCTGACGAAGCGGACGCCGACTTCTACACGCTTTCCGGGTCGCTGAGCGGGCTCGCCGAAGGTGAAACGGCGCGCGTCTACGGTGAGTTTCTGGCGGATAAAGTTACCTCCGCAGAGAATACTTACGCCCTAGCGGGCTTTACGGCGGGCGTGTACGACCTCTTAGTTACCGTGCAGCGCGCCTCCGCGACGCCTGACGAATTCTCACCGCCTAAAGAGATGCTCGTCCGCAGAGATATTGCGGTTCAAAACGACAAAGTTTTAGATTTAGACCTCGGTCAAGCCGTGTCAACCTCTATCCGGAACGTCACCATTGACAATGTCGCGTCCGGGAGCGAGGTCAGCTCGAGCGTCTCCTTGGTCACAGAACGCGGCGCGAGCGCCGAGCTGGGCGCGTTTGTCACCGAGGCGGCGCAGACGGCCTTTTCGTTCGACTACGCTGGCCTCACCGCGCCGACTGACCGCGCGGTCTATCACCTATCGGTCGGCAGCTTCTCCGAAGAGGCTGGAGGCGCGCTCTTGTCACGCTCACTGAGGCGCACCTTCGCAGCGCCCGAGAATGTGACGCTCAGCTTGCCCGAGCCTTTAGGAGCCGCCGAGCTGCGTTCCGAAGAGGCGCGTCTCAAGATGATCTGGCGGACCTACGCGGCGGACGCGAGCTACACGCTGACGCTCGAGGACTCGAGCGAAACGAGCGAGACGCGCTACGTGGTCGCGCTGAGTGCACCCTGGCTCCTAGACGCGGCGAGCGAAGCCGAGCTGAGCTATCCCCTCCCCGACTTTAGTGCCTTACCCGGTTGGAGTGAGACCTGGACCTTGGGCGCTGACCCCTTCTGGAAACTGAGCGCCCACGTTGAACGTGGCGACGAGGCCTTTTCGGTGAGCCGCTCGAGCGCGGTGAGCGCGTCCAGCGTAGCGACGAGTACGCGGAAGCGTCCCCTTCATCCCTAGAGGTCGCTCGGACGTTCCACTTTGGAGGGCTGGCAAGAAGCCTGGAGCTTGGCTGGCGCAGAGACCATTTAGGACGTGTCCGCCTACAGGAATTCTGGCGAGTTCGGTAAGGACAGCTACGAAACGATAGGCGTGAAGCCGCAGCGGTACGTTTCCCGGCGCGAGCGCCGGTACAATTCAGCCTTAGCTGGGCTGCGCCGCGTAAGATAACCTTATGGACAAACTAAGCTGGCTCAACGTACCCGAACGAGAATCTCTGCCCGACGACGTGCAGACGCTCTTCAGCAAAGCGGAGGAGAAGATGGGGCTCGTCCCGAACGTCTTCAAAGTCTTTTCGCTCACGCCCACGCACTTCATGAAGTGGTTTAAGTACTACGACTTCTTGATGCGCAACGAAGAGAGCGAACTCTCGAGGGCTGAGCGCGAGATGATTGCCCTAGCCGTCTCGGTAGAGAACCGCTGCGAATACTGCTTGGGCTCACACAGCGCCTACTTACGCGAGTTGGTAGATGACCACATTAAGGCCGACGTGATTACGCATAACTATCGCCGCGCCGAGTTGTCAACACGCGAACGTGCGCTTTTGGACTTCGCGGTCGAACTCACCAACAACTCCTTCGAAATGTCACCTGGCGACCTCGCGCCGCTGCGCGATATCGGGTTGTCCGACGAGACCATCTTCGAGGCGGCGCAGGTGGCGGCGATGTTCAACTTTACGAACCGCTTAGCCAATTCACTCGGTTGGAAGCCCAACGACGAGTACTACAGCCAGCACCGCCATCCGCCAAGTCGAGCCTGCAAAAGAGCCCATCAGCACCGACTAAACGGTCCGGCGGGTCAGTTGCTGAGCCAAACCTTCCGCGAGGTGCGCGGCGCACAAAAAGCCGCGCCCCGCGAGCCCGCCGAAGAACCACACGCCGGGGCGCACCTCTTGAATAACGGGCACATTGTCCGCTGCTTTGGCGCGGACGCCCGTCCAAGTCGAGTCAAGTTCCGCCTCTTTCAGCGCCGGAACGAACCAACCTCCGGCTCGCTGAAGTTGCCGCGGCGCGGTGTCGTCGGTTTGCCCTGCCGGGCGGTGATTGCCGCCGAGGTAGATAGCTTCTCCAAGTCGTGCGCCGTAGACCGCGCCCGCCAAAGCGTAAGGTAACTCGGCGTCTGTCTGTAGGCGGATGACCTCACCGGCGACGTGCTCTAGTCCCCCCATCCCTAGCTTATGTTCGACCTCTGAATTCGCGCCGATGCAGTAGATGACGGTTGCGGCGCTGAACGTTCCACTCGAGGTTTTCACCTCTTGCAAGGAACCGCGTTGACAGACCTCTCGGACGTCGCAGTGCTCGAGCACCCTCGCGCCGTTACGCCTCGCCGCCGCTACTAAAGCGCGAAGAAATTTGAGAGGCTCCAACCAGCCGCCGCGCTCGACCAAAAATCCGCCGAACGGCGCGTGATAAACGCCTGGAATCTCGCCAGGTTCCAACCACTTCACGCCGCCACGCTTGCGCCACGTCTTCGCTTGCTTCTGGTTCGACGCGACGCGCAGCACGCCGCGCTGGTGGACGCCGTGATCTAATCCTCGTTCCTCGAGTTCGTTCACGAGCCGCGTCGTCGCCGCCAAACCCGCCAGATCGAGGTCGTTTGCCCGCGCGCTGCGCCCCCGGTACGGATTGAGGAGCGCCACCGGAACCGACGACGCCCCCGCTCTACCGACCTCGCCTCGTTCCACGAGCGTGACGCTGACGCCGCGTATGCTGAGCGCGTAGGTAAGCGCACAACCCGCAACGCCCCCGCCGATAATGAGATAATGAGAGGGTGAATGGGGACGTTTGTCCGTTCGGTCAGTGAGCACCAAACTAGTATAAAGTAGCAGGTATACCCGCTGACGCTGGGCTTACGTAGTTTTGACCTTTCGCGTTTGCGAAAACTTCGTAACCGTCAAACAGGTCATCTGGTCAGCTACACTCTCGCTAAAAAGAACATCGCCTAGCACGCACGTTCAGGGATGAAGTTCCGTTACGGCAAAGCCGTGAAATCTGCGGAGAAGCGTTGCTTCGCATGGCTTCGCCCAAGCAACGATAGGTGGAACTGCTAAAGAATTCAGGAGATTCGTTTTATGTACACTTTTCTTTTATGGCTGCACAGCGTCACGCGCTGGATCGTTCTGTTGGGCGGCGTGGCGGCGCTCAGCACCGCGTATTCGGGGCTTTTCAGCAAACGCGCGTATAGCGGCGTGGACAAGGCGTCGGGCGTATTTTTCACGGCAGTTTTCGGGCTCCAGGTGGTGATCGGGCTCATCCTCTACTTCATCAGCCCGTGGGGACTGCGGGCGCTCTTTGCGCTAGACGCGGCGGGCGAAGGTCGCGCGCTGCTCATCTTCTTCGGCGTCTATCACATCACCATGATGCTTATAGCGCTCGTGGTGGCGCAGCTCGGGTACTCCCGCGCCAAACGCGCCGCGACCGACCGTCTCGCCTTTCGCAACGCGGCGATAGGGTATACGGTGGGCTTGCTGCTCGTCTTTCTGGCGATTCCTTGGGGTATTCGTGAATTGTGGCCGACGGTGTCGCCTTTTTGAGATGAAGGTAGCAGCGTAACTTTCGACTAAAAGCTAGGTATCATTGGTGAGATGAGCTTCTTAGATTATGACTTGAGCAGTTTAGAAATTCCTCTTCCTACATCTGATAGAGAGAAGTTAAGAGAGTACCTCATCTCACTGATTGACGAAGCCTCTTCTGAATGGCTGGATAAGCCTGCTGGAATAATGGGAAGAAGGTGGAAGAGTGATAGTTCTTCTTCCATTTTGTCTTTACTTCGCCTTAGCCTTACGCTGCATAGAATTGCTGCTAACTTAGTACCTGAGTCAGCTCCTAAATTAGTCGCCAAAATGCGACAACTTCTCTACACAAAGAGTGAAAAGCAATATGATGAGATGTTAGTTGAGCTAACAGTGACTGAGAATTTTGCTGATATCGCAGATACAGTAGAACTCGAGCCTTTGATTACGGCAAAGCACAGTACTGCAAAGCTTCCTCGCTCGCCAGACTTAAAAGTAAACATGCCTGATGGCGATACGTACGTAGAGACTACAGTTTACTACTTTGGAGTATTGGACAAGTGGGGAAAGGAGATGAGCAAGCTACACGGAAGTATTGCTGAACAGATATTCGAGCTAAAAGGTGAATCAGAGTTAAAGATATTCCTAAATCTGCAATTTCCACTTGGCTTCAACTTTAGAGAGATTCCACAACGTAAGATTAAAGGACTTGTAAACAACGTCGCCGGAGCAGTTATCGCCAAGACGGTTGGAAGGATTAGGTTTGGTTTTAGACGTGGTGAAGAGAATTATGAAGGCGTTATAAATTGGGCACCATTGCCAGATGAGTTGGTGAGTAGAGGTGACTCTAACCAAAATGTAGGAGTACGCATTTTAGGAAGAGACGACTTCGAAGACAATTCTCTTGTAGCGAAGGTTCAAACAGTTATTGGATATCGTTGCTATGAAAATAAGCTGGATTTTTCGGCTGTTGTCGCTACACTCAAATTAACTGAAGAGGCTCAAGAAGATTTGATTTTGAAGTCTTTAGGGGACAATACGTTAAAGAGGAAGTTGAAGCAATATTCAGGTTCCAGACCCTATTTGATTGTTCTTAAAGTAGCGCCAGAGATAATTGAAGTAGACTACGTACTTGCACTCATAAATAAGCGAATATGGTCCAACTCAATCTACTCCTCTATTAGTGGCATCTGCATCTATAGCCCCCAGGAAGAGGTGGAACCAGGAAAATACATTCCTACCTTTCTTATTAACTCTAATCCTAATGCCGCCAATCCCTTGCCAAAATCATTGCAAGAAATAGTGCATTTCACTCCTGCGAATGAACTCGAGAAGAAGTCACCCTAAACCCCTCCTCGCCACCAACATCTCCCTCTTACCTCCCGGCGGTCCCGCCCGCTTCTCGACCTCGAACCCCAACGCCTGCATCCGCCGCCGCACGGCTCCTTTGACGCAGTAGGTGCTCAGCACGCCGTCCCTAGTTAAAGCTTTGTGGAGACGGTCCAGAAATACCTCTGACCAAAGTTCAGGATTGGTGGCGGGGCTAAAGGCGTCTTGATATACGGCGTGGAAATAGTTCTCCGGGAAAGGTTGCCGAGTGGCTTCGCCTAGGAGAAGCTCGAGACTCACTCCCTCAAACTTGAATTGACCGGTTTCGGAGCGTCGCCATACCAAGAAGTGCTCGAGAACCTCGGGACGCTCCAAATGCGCTCCGTACCCGAGCGACGCGAACGCTTCCGCGCTCAAGAGGTCTCTCTCCAGCGCCACGTAGCGGAGTTCTGTTCCGTGTTTCAAGGCGATATCTGCCGTTAAGAAGAAGTTGAGACCCGTGCCGAAGCCGACTTCTAAGAGGTTGGTGGGGTGGCGGCGTTCCAACCTCGCTACCACGCCCGTTCCTTGCAAAAAGACGTGCTTCGACTCGGTGAGCGCGCCCTTATGCGAGTGGAAGCTTTCGCCGTAACGCTCGCTGTAGAGGGTGCGGCTGCCGTCATCCGTCATGCAGAGGGTGGTGCGTGTCTCCGACACAATTACTTCGTCAAAAGCGCCGTCAGGAGTGCCAAGCGGTCTAAGGTTTCCGAGACGCGGATGTGTTCAAAGCGGGCGTGCGGACCTCTGCCCGAGGAGCCCAAGCCGTCCAAGGTGGGGACGCCCAACGCGGAGGTGAGGTTGCCGTCGGAGCCGCCGCCGACGACGGCGCTCTCTAAACTGAACCCCAAACGCGCCATCTTCTCTTGCGCCTCTTCAAAGAGCGCCATGTTCTGCTCGGTGGGCTCCATTGGCGGGCGGTTGAGTCCGCCAGTGATATGAACCTTTACGCGACTGTCTTTAGGTTCGTAGCCGTACACCGCCCTTTCGACGCGCTTGCCTTCGCCGTCCTCGAGCGAGCGCAAATCCACCTCCGCAAATGCCTCTTCAGGGATGACGTTGCCGACGCTGCCGCCCCGCGCTACCGTGAGGTTGACGCTCGTCTGGGCGTCGTCGTCGTTCAGCGATTCTACGAAGAGGAGAAAGTGCGCTAGCTCGCGCAGGGCCGACGCGCCGTCTTTCGGGTTGTTGCCCGCGTGGGCGCTCTGACCCTCGAAGGTGACGTAGAACGCGCCGACGCCTTTGCGCCCGATTTTAAGCGCGCCGTCGTCGCGTCCCGGCTCTAAAACGAAGGCGCGGTCGTGCTCTCGGGCGAGGGTTTCGATGATCTCTCTCGAGTGCCTGCTCCCGACCTCTTCGTCCGAGGTGATAAGCAGCGTGACCGGACCCTGCGGCTCCAAATCCAATTCCTCTATGAGCCTCACCGCGTGGACGCCCGCCGCGATGCCCGCTTTCATGTCGAGCGTGCCGGGACCGTAGAAGAGATCGCCCTCGCGTTTGACGGGCATCTTCTCCAACGTGCCGACGGACCAGACGGTGTCAGCGTGGGTCAAGAGGAGCGATGAGGTCTCCCCCGGAAAATCTTTGCGAGCGACGAGCTGGTCGCCCACCTTCTCCTTCGCGACGCGCTCCACGTTCCAACCTCGCGTGCTCAAATTGTTTTCCAAGTGGTCGATGAGCGCGTCTACGGCGTCTTTTTGTCCGGTAGGAGATTCGAAGCCTGCCAGAGTCTCTAAAGTTTCTAAATAGGCTCCCTCTTGCGCGTGCGCGGCGTCTCTCAGGTTGGGTTTGTTGGGTTCGGAGGTCATGTTTGTACCATAACAGGCGAGAGGTCGGTGGGGGCGTCCAGCTGATCGTATGAGACTGCATCGGGGGTCAGCTGAGCGGACGAGACTCGAGCCTTGCTCTTGTTCAGCATCTGCACGGAGAGCTAATGGACTGTTAGCTATTAGCTCAAACGTCTTTGCTAACGGTCTTTAGGAAAGGGGTAGGTTCGTTATAGGGTTTTGTACTTTCGTAAGACATTAAGTAAAAAGCAGGAAAAACGCAGCCTACATGTCCACTTCCCACACCTTGATGCTCACTTCTTCAATCCGAGCCGACGGTTTCTTCGTTCTCCCTGGCGCGCGCTGCTAAATGCTCGCGCCAGAGCGTTTCAGCCAAGGCGCGTACGGCGGGTTCTCTAGTCGTGCGTGCGTAGGAATAGCCCATGCGCAAGTCGCCCTCCGCCGACGCCGCGCCTAAGCGCTTAGCAGCCCCGTAGCGTGAGAGGTAGACCTGCGACAGGAGCGCGTTGCGCATCCTTTGCGGTTTGACCGCGTGGAGGTCGCGTAGGGCGTCGCTAAAGGCGTCCATCGCGTCTCTATCGTCTCCCTGGTTCGCTAGCGCTTCGCCGCGCTTAAAGTGCTTGGCTGCATTGTAGAGCAGTTCACGCATCAGACCTTTCTAACATGCCACCCCGAGGCAAGTATACCGCTTGCGCCCCTAGCGCTACGTAGTTGTAAATTTTCTAGCCGTGAAGAAGGGGAGAGGCTAAAGTTCGCGCGAATACCTTTCGCCTTTGGCGACTTCGTCACAGAAGAAGACAGAATGAAGAAAGCTTCTGTTCTATACCCTCTACATCTTCTTTTGAGCCAAGGCGCTTCTCGCCGCGTCGTGGTCCGCCTTGCGAATGGGATAGCGCCAAGCGAGCAGGAGCGCAACGAAAAAGGCAGTCGCGGCGACAGGTCCGACCATGAAGGTGATCGCGTTTTGCGCGGACGCGGAGGGCGCGTCGGGGGTATAGCGGGCAAGCTCGAGCACGAAAGCGTTCAGCGCCGCCCCGAACGCGAACGCCGACTTCTGCGCGAAGGTAAAGACCGCGTAGAGTAGCCCTTCGCGCCGCGCTCCGTGCGCCAAGAGGTCGAACTCCACCACGTCGGGCAGCATCGCCCAGGGGAAGAGCAGCGCCGCGCCCGTGCCGACGCCCGCCAGCGCCACCGAAGCGACAAGAGGGAGTGAAAGCCCCGTCGGAGGAACGAGCACGATGGATAGCAGCCCGGCGACGAGAACGGCTAACCCAGACGCCAGAGCGGTGGACTTGCTCGAGCGTCCCGCCAGAATGTTCCAGAAAGGCAGCGCCAAGATTGCCACGATAAAGAGAAGCCCTAGAATAAAGGTTTGCTCATCCGGGTTTAGCTGCAAACTTGCCAGATAGAAGGGCAACATCGAAGAGACGACGCCGAGCCCGAGCGTCACGCTCACGAAAAGCGCGATGAGGGCGAGGTAGCCTCTGACCTTGAGCACGGAGCGGAGCG
The DNA here is from genome assembly GCA_965213925.1 of Trueperaceae bacterium. Lineage (GTDB taxonomy): Bacteria > Deinococcota > Deinococci > Deinococcales > Trueperaceae > CBDBZX01. Next base: position 360,351 of record OZ243927.1, on the reverse strand, counting down.
GCGGTGGCGTGACTCGAGAAGGGGTCCTCGCGGGTTCCTGTACGGTGAGCGCCATCAGCAGATACGACGCGCTCATGACGGTGCCGAAAATGATACCCATGCCGACCCAGCCGAACTGCGCAGTCTCGGCGAGGTCCGCCGCGCCATTGAGCGACGCAACGAGGAGCGGCGGCGCGGCGGCGGCGATAAGCGACGCCAGCGTGCCGAAGCCGACGCGGTAGCTGCTCAGCGAGGTGCGCGCTTCGTAGCCCGGCGCAAGCTCAGGCGTGAGCGCCATGTAAGGAACTTGTACGGCGGTATAGACGACCGCGTGAAGCGCGAGCGCGAGCGCGGCGAGGGTGAATATCGCGCCCTGTGAAGCGTTAGGAACCGTCCAGAGGAGCGCGAAGGAGACGCCGAACGGGATGAACCCTGCCCAAATATAGGGCTTGCGCCGTCCGTAGCGGCTGCGCGTGCGGTCACTGAGCGTTCCCATCAGCGGGTCGGTCACGGCGTCGATGAGTCGCCCCGCGAGAAGCGCCGCGCCCGCTAAACCGGGGCGGAGCCCGGCTATATCTACCAAAAAAAAGAGAAAAAAGAAATTTACCGCGTTGTACGAAAGTGACGCGCCTACATCGGCGACGCCGTAGCCGAGCTTAGTGCGTAAGGGGAGTGGCACGGCGTAAGCGTATCATGTAGGGCGTATGACGCGACATAAGGTGTTGTCGCTAAAGAGGCTCTCTATACGGATTCCGGTTAATTACGGAATCCGTACTTATTTCTACTCGCTCAGGAGTCTTCAGCCGAAGGTATCATCTTCACATCTGCGCGCGTTGTCGTTAAGCTTGCCAGCAGCGGCTGAAGGCTCTTCCTCGGGATTAAACACGCGATAAAGTCGCGTGTTTAACCGGAAAGGGAATTACTCGCTCCAAAAGGCGTTATGCAGACTTTTGTCCGAGTTTGGGTGCAACCTGGAACCCGGACGAAACTCACTTGGCACCGTTCAGCACGGCAAATCTAACAGCGGATCTAAAAATGAATAGTTTCTTCGTCTCAAACGGCGTTCTTTAGAAACCTCAAGGCGGGTTATACGTACTTTTGTCCGGGTCTCAGTGCAACCTCTTGACGAATAGTGCATATGGGTGTAGAATATAAAAAATAGAACGCGCTGAAGGTTCGGCGCGCTTTTTTTATGGTTTCCTTTTTAATCAAACAGCCTCTTCTCATTTGAATCTTGTGGCGGCCAAATTCTTTTGCTTGCTCCACTTCTAAACCACCTTATTGCCGCTTCGAGATCGTCCGTCCAGACATCATTTTTCGTCTGAGGTACGGGTTGATACGTACCTATCCAAGCCGAATTTTTATCGCTAGGCAAAAGCCAATTTGCTACGGTGAAAAGGAAATCGTTCCAACTGCCTGTAGAGGGTTGCAAACAAACCGCGATAATATCGAACTCGTCGTATCTATAAGCCCGCGTGGTTTCGCCATCTTTGTTCTTACCGCTGCGCGTCTTCTGCGTCTCAACGATGTAGTAGTCTTCCCGCTTAAATTTGCTTTTAGCGCTTAACGGCTTACCCTTTTCCCGCCTTTGGTTTTTGACCTGAATTCGGACTGTTCCCTGACTGTCCTTGATCAAGTAGTCGTGCGGTAAGTCTGTTGTCGCCGTGACCTCGCGCCATCCCTGCTGTTTCAAGGGAGAGATGATATCCGTGCCGAGCTTAGCTTCCGCCAAAATGCCGCGTATGCCACGGCGGGTTATATCCGGCGAACGCTGAATAGCGCTCAGAATATAATCGCTTTCAATATTCCACTCAATTTCTAAAGGATGAGGGTCTACCTCACTCCTTAGATATTGGTACAAACGCTGTTTCTCACCTTGGGACAGCGCATCAACTAATTTTCTCAGTTCTTCAAAAGAAGGTTTAGGCATCTTTTTTAGGTCGTCCTGCGGGTAGCGGCTGGTACGCTTCTATATCATGCTTGCTGACGAGTGTATGACCGCCTATCTCGAGCGTGCGCACACGTTTGTTGCGAACGAGCTTCGCGATGGCTTGCCTACTTACACCCCGCAACCTTGCCGCTTCCGCTTGCGAAATCCAATCTTCTGGCTGAGCAGCCTTAGACAAATAGGTTGACATTGTGAACCCATTTTCTATATAGTAGCGTTATTGTAAACTTACGCAATGTTTGCACGGCAGCATTGTACCTTGAATGTGAGGCGTTCTCTTGACCGACGTAGCTGAACAGGCCACGCTCCTTTTCAACGAGGAGGAAAACCCTAAGCGGCTCCTACCTAATCTTGAGCCAACGTATATCACAAACTACGGCAGCGCTTACACCTGTGACGCGCTTAGCTTACTTAAGAGCTTGCCAGAGCGTTCTGTCAATACCGTTATCACATCCCCACCCTACGCACTTCACTTTCAAAAAGAATACAAAAACGCATCAAAAGAAGATAAGCTCAAGTGGACTAAAGAAGGTTATATTGCATGGTTTTTGCCTTTCGCTGAGGAAATTAAGCGCATTCTCACGGATGACGGTAGCTTTGTTCTCAACATTGGCGGTAGCTATAATAAAGGTAGTCCTACCCGCTCGCTCTATCACTTCAAACTCCTCATCGCACTTGTGGAAGAGATAGGTCTGCATCTTGCTCAGGAATGCTTCTGGTTCAATCCTGCTAAAATGCCCGTTCCTGCGGAGTGGGTGACGGTTCGTCGCATTCGTATCAGAGACTCAGTCGAATATGTTTGGTGGTTCAGTAAAACGGAGTGGCCTAAAGCCACCAATCGTAACGTTTTGCGCCCTTACAGCAAGGATATGAAACGCTTAAATGAAAAAGGGTTGAAGCAACGGAAGAGACCAGGGGGCTATACGATTAAACCCAGTTTTAGCGAGATATCAGCAGGCGGGTCAATTCCGCCCAACGTCATCGAAGAAGAACTTGCTGTAGACGGAACGGACGAGATAGCGTTCGACATGCTTAAATTTGGCAACAACGCTGCCAATGACCGCTATACGAAACGGTGTAAAGAGGCAGGTGTCAAACCTCATCCAGCCCGCTTTCCTGCGCCGCTCCCCGAGTTCTTCATTAAGCTACTCACCGAACCGAGCGATATGGTCTTAGACCCGTTCGCAGGCTCGAATACGACGGGAGCTGTTGCAGAACGGTTGCAGCGCCACTGGCTTGCCTGTGACCATGTTGACGAATACGTGACCTCGAGCGAATTTAGATTTGAACCATAAAATTTTAGGTCTTCACCTCTTAGCAACATGAAACCGTTGTCACTCAAGACACAACCGCGTCTGCCTCCGCCCGGCTGATGCTAAACACGCGGCTCACCCCGCGCTCCGTCGTCACGCCCCACAGCGTCCGCGCGGTCTCCATCGTCGCCTTTTGATGCGTGATGAGGACGAACTGCGTGCCCGTTGCGGCGAGTTGCTCTAAAAAGGCGCAGAAGCGTCGAATGTTCGCTTCGTCTAGAGGCGCGTCCACCTCGTCTAAAATCGCGATAGGCAGCCCCGTCTCGTTTTCGCCGCTCATGAGCGCGAACAAAAACGCCATCGCGCCCATCGTCCGCTCCCCGACGGACAAGAGGTTCAGGGAGCGAGTCTGCTTGCCAGGAGGTTGCAGGCTGATTTTGAGCCCGGTGGGTCGCCCCTCTTCGGTTACCGTATCGATACTCGCCTCTGCGCCCGCGCCGAAAAGTTGGGTGATGTGCTCGGCGAACTTTGCCCTGAGCTGCGTGACGGCAGCGTCCAGGCGGGTGCGCACCGTGCCTTCGATGTCGGTCAAGACGGAGGTGAGTTCGGCGGCGGCGAGGTTCGCTTCATTGGATTGAGCGACGAGGCTCTCCCAGCGTTCGCGCTGGACCTGGGCTTCTTGGGCGGCGCGGTGGTTGACGGGACCTAGACTCTCCAAGGCTTGGGTAACGGTGCTGAGGCGGTCACGGAGCGTTTTGAGACCACCCTCTAAGACCTCGACGCCGGGGGGGAAGCTCGAGCGCTCCTCCTCCGCGACCTCTAACGCCGTTTCGCGCCGCGCCAAGGTCAGCTTGACCTCTTCGAGCGACGCCCCGCGCTCCGCTTGGCGCTGGGTCAGCTCGCCTAGCGTTTCCTCTGCACGCTGAGCACGTTCCTGAGCCTCTGAGAGTGCGTTTTCTTGTACGTCCAAGTTCTGCGGCACACGCGCCTCAGCTTCCGAAACGCTCGCCTCGGCTACCTTTTCAGCCCCTAAAGCCGTCCCGAGTTCTCGCCGCAACGCTTCGGCTCGAGCCTTCACCTGCGCCAGCCGCGCCTGCCCAGCTTGGAAACGTTCTAGCGCCCGTGCAAAGTCCTTCTGCCGCTCGCGGAGAAGCGCCAGCGTCTGCGCGGTCTCTCCTCTCGCCATCTCGGACGAACGCACCGCTTGACGTAACGCTGTAAGCTCGGCTTGCTTCTCGTTCGCTCGCGCGTCTAACGTTGCGACCTCTTGCGTTGCACGCTCAGAAGACTCAGGCGGCGTGAGGGTGGCTAGGCGCGCCTCTAGCTCGAGCCGCTGCCGAGACAGCTCGCGTTCCAAAGACCCTCGCGCCGCCGCCTGTTCCCGCGCGGCCCGCAAGGCTTCGGTGACGCGTTCTAGCGTAGCGTGCTGGTTGCGGCGCTGCTCCAACCCCTCTTTGACCTCTGTTTGCAGACGCCCTACCGCGTCCCCTTGCGCCGCTGCGTCTCGCGCCGCCTCTCGCGCGGCGACTTCGGCTTCCTCCAAATCCGCCGCGAGCCCCAAAACCGCGCCGCTTCCCTGCGGACGCCCGCCCGTCATCGCGCCGTAAGCTTCCATCACGTCGCCCTGCAACGTCACGAAGCGCGGTCTTTTGGCGTAGCGGCGGGCGAGCGTCACCGCGTCGTCTAAGGAGGTGATGAGCGCGGTGGTGCCGAGAAGTTGGTTCACGATGCCCGCGTATCTAGGGTCCGCCTCGACGAGTTCGGCGCAGAGCCCGACCATACTCGGCTCATTGCGAAGCTCATCGGAGAGATATCCGGGTCTGCCTCTGACCAGCTCGAGTGGCAAGAGCGTCACCCAGCCCCCCGAGCGCCGCACGTGCGCTAAGACCTCCTTAGCGACCTCGGCGGATTCGACCACGACGTGTTCCGCGCGCCGCCCGAGGGCGCTGCCGAGGGCGGTCTGATATTCGGGAGGTACGCGCAAGAGGTCGGCGACCGAGCCGATGACGCCGGGAATGCCCGAGGTCAGCGCATTTTTGGGACCCTGCGCGTAGCCGCGCCGCGCGTCGAAGGCGGCTTTGATCCGTTCGAACGCACGCCCCCGCGCCTGCGCTTCGGCGTGGGCGCTGGCGTGGACGTTTTGCAGGGTGGCGAGGCGTTCTTGGAGCGCAGTGAGGTGAGACGCGCGTTCGTCGGCGGCGGCTCTCGCCCGCGCGACTTCGGCTTCTAAAGCTGCGATATCAACGCCCGCGTCCAAGCCCACCAAGCGCTCCTTCACGTCGCGCAGTTGTGCGTCCAAGCTCTCTTTTTGCGCTTCGTAACGCTCCACCGCTTGTGCTTGCGCAAAGGCGGTGCGGCGGGCGGTCTCTAAGTTTTGAGAAAGCGTGGCAAGCTCCGCGTCCAGCGCTGTCAACCTCTCGCGCTGCGCGGTCAACTCGGTATCTCGAGTGGCCAACTCACGCTCCAGTACCTCGAGGTCTCCCTCGGGCGGCGTCGGCGCTTGTGCTCCGGCGAGCGCCGCTAACTCCTCGGCGACGCCGCGCTCCTCACGCGCTAACCCCTCACGCTTCGAACGCGCCGCCGCTAACCGCTCCTGCGCTACACGCAAGTCGCCGCGCCGCGCCTCCGCCTCCTGCACCGCGCGGCGGTAAACCCCTTCAGTTTCGGCGAGCACCTCACGCGAACGGCTCCACGCCCCCCTCGCCGCGCCGAGTTGCGCCTTGCCGTGTTCTAAACCCGCCGTCACGTTCAGCCGCCGCGCCTCTAATTCGGTGATCTCGCGCTGCAAACCCTCTGCGCGCCGGTGCGCGAGCGTGCAGCGCAGGGCGAGCCTTTCGCGGCTCAGCGCGGCGCTCCGCTGCGCTTCCTCGGCTTCTCTTTCTAAGGTTTCGAGTTGACGGCGCAACTCGCGCATCACATCTTCTAAGCGCTCCAAATGCTCCCGCGCAGTCTCCAAACGAGAGAGGGTCTGTTCGCGCCTCGAGGTCAATTTCGCTACGCCCGCCGCCTCTTCGACGTAGCTCAGGAGCGTCGGTGGGTCCGCCATCAAGACCTGCGAGACCTCACCCTGTCCGATGATGGAGAGCCCGCCCCGCGCCAAGCCGCTCCCCGAAAGCGCCTCGTCCACGTCCAGAAACCGCGCGTTCTTGCCGCTTAGTTTGAGCTTCGTCTGCCCGTCCCGAAAGAGGCTCCGCGACACGTGAACGCTCCTGCCCGCGCGTTCGACCTCGACCGCGACCTCCGCGTAACCCAAGCTGCGCTGCCCCGCCGCGCCGTGAAAGATAAGGTCGGTCTTACCTTCCGCCCGAAACTCGCTCGCCCTGCCGCCGCCCGACGCCCAGCGCAGCGCGTCGATCACGTTCGACTTGCCCGAGCCGTTCGGCCCGACGATGGCGGTGATGCCGGGGGTGAACTCCAACGTCGTCTTGTTCGCGAAGCTCTTGAAGCCCTGGAGCGTTAAAGAGGTGAGGTGCACGAGTAAGTGTAACAGAGAGCGGGCGCGTTTATCTAGCTGTAGGTGCGGTAAATGTGTACAAGGTGTCGGTTGAGTGTGATGAGGTTTTTGAAGAAGAGGAAATACAGGGGGAAGGATACGGAAAAGAGGTGTTTACACTCTCCCGCTGGACCTCTTCTGCTCAACCGACTTCTCCAAGTCTTGTCAGGTCGGCTAGGATGAAAAGGTGTTGGCAGTGGTCAGCGTAAATCGGCTAACTGCTGAACTCCGGCAACTAATAACTTCGCCTCTTGCAACGTGTTTCAGCGTAATTTCTGAAGCTCCTAAGCCGTCCCGAGCTGTACGCCCTGCTCCGCGAGGTAGCGCCTGTAGGCGATCGCCAAACGGTCCGACTTGAGGTGCAGCTCCGCTTGTAAGTCGAGCGGTAACCGCTCCGGGCGCTGACTCTCGACGATGCGGCGGTCTTGTTCCATCAAGGTGTTCTGAAAGTCGATAAAGACTCCATCCTCCACGTCTAAATCGTAGTTGCGCGAGAGTAGCGCGTACACCACGCTTTTTCCCTCACCCAAGGGTGTGGCGTGGAGCATCATCGCTAGGACGTTATCCGAGTCCGAATCCGTCTTGCGGAAGCGAGCCGTGGTCGGCGCGAGCACCTCGTAGACGTAGCGGTTGGTGACGCCGCGCCCGCGTCCGTCGGGGTCGGGCTGGAAGATGTCGATGGGGTCGCTGACGAGTTTACCGCCCGCTTTATCGTTACGTTCGTGCACGCGGTGCTCAGGGATTTCGGCGTGGTCCGAGTCGCCTAGCAGCCCTTCGTGCACCCACATGAGGTGCGACACGTCCAAGAAGTTCTCGACGATGCGCGGCGGCTCGGCTTGCAGGAGGTAAGGTCCGCAGATGAGGGTGCGGAAGGAAGAGGTCAGCGCCTCCTCATGCTCTGGCACATCCTTCTCTGAAGGCTCCAACGCAACCCAGATAAGCCCATACGCCTCACGGCACCCGTACCGAAACGCCCGCGCCTTCGTGGGAATCCCTGCCCCTTCAGGCTGCGCGGGAATGTTGACGCAGCGCCCGTCGCCGCCGTAGCGCCAGCCGTGATACGGACAGACGAGCGTGTCCGCCTCGACCCGCCCGAGCGAGAGCGCCGCGCCCCGGTGGATGCAGAGGTCGCCGAAAGCGTGAATCCCTTCGCTGCTGCGCCACACCACGACGGGCTCACCCAAGACCCGCACGCGTACCGGGTCAGCTTGCACCTCGTCTGAACGCGCCACCGCCATCCACTCGCGGGCGAGGACAGGATCGAAAGCAGCAGCGTTAGGAGCGGGGACGGACGCGGAAGTCGAAAGGGTGGCCATAGCGTAAAGTAGCAGATGCGCAAAAGGAGGTCAACTGACCGCGGAGGGTCAGCGCGTTCGCCCCCTTTGTAAACTGTACACACGAAACGTTACAGTCTTGCAATCTGCGCCGTACAGCAGATATGATTCGGCTCGAGGTCACTCACCACAAACCCCTCCACCTCTTTGCAGCATTCCCGAACCTACACACCCTTTAACCCACTGAGAAAAGAGGTCCTCATGAAACTCCTCTGGAGCATCTTTTTCGCCGCTGTGCTCACGCTCGCGAGCGCCCAAGAGAGTACGCCGCGCGTCGCCGTTATCTCGGCGTTCGCGCCCGAGCTAGAAATCTTGCTCAGCCAAACCGACATCGAGGACCAGAGAATCATCAACGGGCGCACCTTTACCCTCGGCACCCTAGCGGGCAACGAGGTCGTGCTGTTCCTCTCCGGCGTGAGCATGGTCAACGCGGCGATGACGACGCAGCTTGCGTTAGACACCTTCGAAATCGACGCGGTTATCTTCAGCGGCATCGCGGGCGGCGTGAACCCGGACTTGAACGTCGGCGACGTGAGCGTGCCGGAGCGCTGGGCGCAGTATCAGGAGCAGTTCTTCGCCCGCGAGACCGCCGAGGGGTGGGACACGGGCTTTTACAAAGAGGAATACGGCAACTACGGCATGATGTTTCCTAAAGACGTCGAGGTGACGAGCGCGTCGGGCGAGCCGGACGCGGCGGAAGCGCGCTTCTGGTTTGAGGTGGACGCGGCGATGTTGGCGGTGGCACAAGAGGTCGCGCCGGGGGTGGGGCTCGAGGACTGCACCTCTGAGGCTATCTGCTTAGAGAACGCAACTGATATTATCATTGGCGGGAGCGGCGTGTCGGGCTCGACCTTTGTGGACAACGCCGACTACCGCGTCTGGGTCTGGGAGACCTTAGAGGCGCAAGCGCTGGACATGGAGACGGCGGCGGTAGCGCACGTCGCCTACGCCAACGGCGTTCCGTATATCGCCTTTCGTTCCCTTTCGGACCTCGCCGGGGGTGGGGGCGGCGCGAACGAGTTGCCTATCTTTTTCGAGCTAGCGGCGGCGAACAGCGCCGCATTCGTGACGAACTTTTTGGAGGCGTGGGGGGAGCGGTAGAGGCTCAGAGCACCTCTCTTCAAATCCTCATCTAGTATTGCCATACTGCGTAACACTGTAAGGGCAGTCGGGGTTAGGGGACGATATGGCGATAGAGGTAATCGGAGCAGGTCTCGGGCGTACCGGCACGACGTCGCTCAAGGCGGCGTTAGAGAGACTCGGGTTTAGCAAGTGCTATCACATGTTCGAGGTGATAGAAACGCCAGAGGACGCCGCGCTGTGGCAGGACGCTTTGGAACGCAAAGCCGCAGGCGAGCCTACCGACTGGAGCGAACCTTTCAGCGGTTACAAGGCGACGCTCGATTGGCCCGGCTGCACCTTTTATAGAGAACTTATGGCAGCCTACCCGGACGCGAAGGTGCTCTTAACGACTCGTGACCCCGAATCTTGGTACTCGAGCGCGCGCGAGACGATTTATCAGAGCAACCAGATGGAAGAAGGGGCGCTGCCTCCGCCGATGCGACCCTTTATCAGGATGGTGAAGTCACTCCTATGGGAGCACACCTTTGACGGCAGATTCGAGGACAAGGCGTACGCCATAGAGGTCTTTAACAGCCACATCGAAGAGGTCAAGCGCACCGTGCCGCCCGAAAAACTTCTCGTTTACAGCGTAAAAGAGGGCTGGGAGCCGCTGGGCGAATTCCTGGAGGTGGACGTACCTAACGATGAACCCTTCCCCCACCTCAACGACCGGCAGAGCTTCAAGGAGCGCGTCATCAAGCTGATTCAGGAGCCTAAAGAGCAGCAAGTAGCTGGATGAAGAGGTGTAGTCATACGGAAATTGCGCGACGTATATTGCTCAACCACGCTAGAAAGGTCACGATCATCTTTCTTAGAGGGCGTGCGCGACATAAACGAAACGGGCGGGGGGATTCATGAATCCCCCCGCTGCATCTGCCTCTTTCTGTGGCTTTTTCAGCGTGGTCTACCAATATAGCGGTTATCGGAAGTATTGGAGCGAAATGGCGCAGGTATCATCACTTGAAGTGCGTGCTACACGATGTTCTATAACGTGAGGTTGGTTCAAACCAGATGATACCTGCTATATCAGGCTGAAAAAGGGGTGCCACAATGTGACCACGAAGCTCCCACTAGACGAAGTGAGGGCGTTAGTAAAAAAGCAACCCCACGTAGTAGAGCATTACGACCAGCACCAGCGCAGGCAGCAAGCTCGCCACGCGCAACTTCTTGATTTCAAGAAGTCCAAACCCTAAGCCCATGATCATCAGCCCGCCGACGCCGTTCACAAGCAGCACACGCGGGTCGGTGCTGGGGTCCGCGATGAGGTTGGCGAAGAGCCCCGCGCCGAGCGAGAGTGCACCCTGATAGACGGCGATGACGACCACCGAAAAGATGACGCCAAAGCCAAAAGTCGCGGAGAGGGCTAAGGAGGCGAAGCCGTCCAGGGTGGATTTAAGCAGCAAAAACGAGGCGTCGCCGGCGAGACCGTTCTGAATGCTGCCGATGAGCGTTAGCGGTCCGACGCAAAAAAGCAGGCTCGCCGCGACAAAACCTTCGGTGAAGCGGCCCTGTCCTTGGAACCGCGCTTTGAGGCGTTCGCCGACGCCTTCTAAAGCCTCCTCGAGCCCCCACCATTCTCCTAACGCGCCACCTAGCGCCAGCGCAATCAGTCCTATAATAATGCCGGGCGGTGTCTCCACGCGGGTTAAGTCCACCGCGTTTAAGACGCCGATTAAGAGCGTCGTCAAGCCAATAGCTTGCATCACCACGTTGACGATACGCTGCGGCAGACGCCCGCGCAGCAAGAGTCCTAAACCTGAGCCGACGAGAACCGTCAAGACGTTGACGATCGTGCCGGAGGTCTGCTCGAAAAAGCTCATAGGAAGATCACGTGAATCATAAAGGAGATATCACGATTTATTGGCAGAAACGCCCTGCGGCTCTTTTTTTCCGCCCGTCAGTACGAGCACAGTCACGACGACAGCGGCGATTACAGGCAGACCGATGAGCCAACCCAGCCACGTCCAGATGTTCGTGGGTCCCGTTGCAGTAGGCGGAAACACGAACGACTGCGAAGAGGCCGTTTGAGCACCGACGCCAAAGACTAGGCTCGCTGTCGCCTCCTCTTGGCGAAAGGTCTGGTCACGCAAGAAGAGGTTCCATTCGCCCGCGTTTGGCAAGCTGAGCGTCGCACTGTAAGCGCCCGCTGAAATTTCTTCTAAGCGCACGTTGCGCGCAGGCTCGCTCTCCAAAGGGGCACCAGGCGGACGAAACTCGGCGTAGACGACAGCGTCTTCGACAGCGACACCGATAGGGTCTTCCAGGGTCAGACTGAGCGTGAAGTCTTCGCCGAGCTGGGGGGTGGCGGGGGTGCTCGAGACCGTCCCCAACACGAGCGTCGCGTGGGCGAGTACCGCACTCACAAAAAGAGCGCCGACGAGCAAAATGGGCGTGAGAAGATAGGGTTTAGGGTTACGCATAGTTCAGCATAACGCCGCGCTCAGTGAATAGAACCTTATTGAATAACGTCATTGAATAGCGCCGCGACCGCCTCACTGCTGCCGCCATAACCACTCGCGCAGGGTCAAGCCGCTTTCACGCACCGCCTTAGCCACCTCGCGCCCCACGTAGCGGTAGTGCCAGGGCTCGTAGGTGTAGCAGACCGTCTCCTCCTCTCCTTGCGGGTAGCTCATCACGAAGCCGTAGCGCGGGGCGTTCTCCTCCAGCCACGCGCCGGCGGGCGTCTGCGCCCAGTCCTCCAAATCCCAAGCGGCCGGCCCGTCCGCGCTGCGGAAGTCGAGCGCGGTGCCGAGTTGATGTTCGGAGTGCCCCGCCCTCGCGCTGATTTTAAGCGCCTCCTCGCGACCTCTTTGCTGGACCCAGTAGTTGAACGTGCCGATCTGATACGTATACGAACGGTACGCCGACTGCACCGCGAGGGGATGCCCGGCGTCTTCCGCCGCCCGGAGGAGCGCGCGGAGGTCGTCGATGACAAAAGCGCGCACCTGATGTTGGGAGTCGAGCCCCGCCTCTTCGACCGAGACGAGGTCTTGGGGCGCGTAACTTTCGGGCAGTTTGTAGAGCGTGTCGAGCAGCGTGACGCGCCACTGAGATAGGTCTCGATAGCGCGTTTCTAGGTCGTCGTAGCGGCATTCGGGGAGGCTTTGGGCGGCAGCGAGAGGAGAGAGCGTCGCGCTGAATAGTCCCAAGGCTAAAAGTGTGTATTTGACAAATTGAGCGTCGAGAAGAACCATACTCGGTCATCCTATCAACTTTCACTCTACAGATAAAACTGGTAGACCACGCTAGAAAAGTCACAGAGAGAGGCAAATGCAGTAGGGGAGATTCATAAATCTCCCCTACGCCGCGCACGCCCTCGTCGGGAGAGATCGTTGTGCGATCAAAGAGGTTAAGCAATACCAAAGTGATTTGAGGATGGCACACTATGCCATCCTCAAACGCTCGTCACCCCCTGTGGGGTGCTCCCACCTGATGAGCGTAACTTCGGTGCACGAAGTATGCCGTTGGGCACGCCTTCACTCTGTGCCATCCCTTTTTCAGCCCGGTGTGAGGCTTATGCTACGGACTGGCGGCGCTGCTTTCGTTCGGCTCGAGCCCCGCCGCGCCGTGTGAATGCTCCCTATGGAGCGCTTCGGGCTCGCTCGAGGTGAGAACGCCCGAAAGGACGAGTATGGCAACGAGGAGAAGCGCCTCGAGCCGCACCGTCCGCCGCAACAGGGGCGCGCCTCCTCTCGGGAGCAGCGGCAGCACCATCCAGCGGTTCCCCGCCGCAATCCCGACCACGGTTGTGACGAGGAGCCCCTTGCAGAAGAGCGCGAAGCCGTAGTCCGTTTGGAGGAGTTTGGCTGAACTGGTGAGGTGGACGCTCGAGGCGTAAAGCCCGGTTACGAAGAGCAAGCCGACGCTCAAAAGCCCCGCCGCCGAGACGCGCGCCATCGTCCGCCGGAGCGCCATCGTTTGCGCCCTCGACCACACAGGCAAGAGCGCCAGCGCGATGAGCGAGCCCGCCCAGAGCGCCGCCGCGCTGAGGTGCCCCAAATCCGCGAAGAGCAAGAGCCGGTTGCCGCTCGCCCCCGCGTGGCTGAGCGCACTCACCGAGACGAGCAGCGCGAAACTCAGCGCGAGGTGAAGCGTGCGCTCCGAGGCGAAAGGAAGCCTGCGCCCTAAGCCGAGCGCGACGAGCCCGCCCACGAGCGCGGCGCGCAGGAGCGTCCAGCGTCCGTGTGACGTGTAGAGCAAGTATTCCCCGAACATGTCGAGGTAGACGCGCCCGACAAGCTGCGTCAGGACGAGAACAATGCTGCCGAAACTCGCCATGAGGATGAGTGCGCCGCCCACAGCTAAACTGAGGTGGAGCCTGGAGCGTACCTTCTGTCCGTCTAACGCCACGCCGACATAACGCGAGAAAATACCCGCGCCCAAGAGGAGCATGAGCCCAACGAAGAGCGCGGTTTTAAGCAGGTCTGCCACGCCTAGTAGCATGACACCCGCGCGGAAACGTCGGCGTGAACGTTTTAACCTGCTCAGCCGTTAAGTTAGAACCTCGAGCCTAAAAACTCGGTCCTAGAATCGTCCCGCGCATCTCCATCGGCTGCCCCAAAACCGTGAGCGCGACCGCCGCGAAGAGGAGCACGAACAGAAGCGGCGGCCACATCGCTAAAACGCCGCGCCGCCCGAAGTCTCTAAGCGCGATACGCACCACCACGTAAACCGCCAGAAAGCTGTAAAAGAGCGTGATCGCCGCGCCTACTGGGAAAAGCCAGTCGGACGGGATAATTTGCGCGAGCCGCCAGTTAGGGTCAACGGGAAAGCCCCTCGCCTCGAAAAAGTTCTGAAACACGGGCACGATGCTTAGCGCCCCCGTCATGAAGTGAAAGAGGTAGTGCGCCCCCCAAAAGCCGAAGCCGAGCGCCACGCTGACGTACCCCCAGCGCAAAAAGGCGTCTCTAAAGTTCGCCCTCCCCTGCCCCAAGAGGTCCGCGAGGTAGGCGACACCGCCCGTGACGAAGAGTCCTAGAAGGGTCGTCGTCAGGAAGAAAATTCCGAGGAGCAAGGCTTCGTTCTGCGTGTTGAACGTGCTCGCCACCCACTGCGACAGGTCGAAGTAAGGTCCGATCATCGCCACGGCGTTCAAAAGTCCCCAGAAGGCTAAGAGCACGCCCATCACCATGAGCGGCAGCCGCCCCCGCGTCTTCCAAGGTGCGCGCGTCCACTCCCAGCCGGGTTGCCGCACGGTTAAGGCGACATTGTCGTAAGGGCATGCCCGCACGCAGTTGAAGCAGTTCGTGCAGTCCATATTGGATTGCATCGTCGGCACGAAGAGGTCCGTCTCGCAGCCGGGGAAGTGTCCGGTGCCGTTCGCGTGGACGATGTCGGCGAGGGGGATGAAGGCGGCGTTAGAGGACCCAGGACCCAGGACTGAGGACTGAGAAGGAACTTCTGACCTCTCAGTCCTCAGTCCTTTTCTCTCAACACTGTCTGTGTCGCGCCCGTGCAAACACGGCTTGTGCTCACAGCTCCTACAGATGTCGTGGTCTACCGCCGTAATCTGCGTAGGCGACGCCGACGAGTAAGCGAAGTTGAAGTTTCCCAAGGGGCACACGTAGCGGCAGAACGTCCCCGCTGGGAAGAGCGTGTCAACAGCGAGTGCGCCCCCGAAGTACGCGAGGACGAGCCAGGCAGTGAGCCAAGGACTCGCCCAGAGGTCGAAGTATTCGTAGGAGAAAAAGAAGAACAGGAGGAGGACGGTAACGAGATATTTGTTTTTGAGCGGTTTAGGGAAGCTCAGCTTGCGCGGCAAAAAGCGCTCCAAGCGTTTCGTCGCACCTCGCGTCAACATCAAAGGGCACGCGGCGCAAAAGGCGTTGCCGATGAGCGCGAGCGCGATCACGACGAGCCCCCTATAGTGCAGCCACACCGTCGTCGTGGCGATGTTGCGCGGGGCGACCTGCCGCCCGGCGAAGCCGTCCCAGATGACGAACACGGCGAGGATCAGCAGCGGGAGTTGAAAGACGAAGCGGGCGTATTTCCAGCGGATGAAGCGGCGCAACCCTGGCAGCGCAAAGAGGTCGAAGCCCCTGGGCTGCTCGACAATCGGTTTGTGTCCCCGTGAGGTGCGCTGATTGCGCGTGCGTTGAGTCGCGTCCATAGTTACTTCCTTAATTTTAGGGTTGTGCACCAGGGCGAACCAGTTGCAAACGTCCCGCACTAGCTTTTACTCCGTTAGTCACTCGGCAGAAATACCCACACTTCCGGTCTGCCGATGTTGCAGTGGACCGCGCGTGAGAGCAAACTCAGGTTCGCCCACGAGAGGTAGAGCGCCGTTCTCGCGACGTGCCAGGTTGCTAGGTTGGGGGGTGCGTCCCTCGTCTCCAACTTCTCAATGCGCCGCGCGGCTGAGGGGATGGGGTGAAAGACCGTTTCGACGGCTTGCCCGCGTCTAAATTCACCGTCTTGGTCACGGTCTAGGGTCTTGAGAGCTTCGGCAAGTAAGCTGACCTCTTGACCACTCGAGACCGCGTGCGCGTCCCCCTGAAACACCGCCCGCCGTGAAAGCGTCGGCAAGACGAGCACGCCTAAGAATGCCCAGAGTGTGGACCAGAGGCTGAAACTTATGAGCCCAGCGACGCTCGCCGTGCCGCCTGCTGCGAGGTACACCAGAATGAACCCGAGCGTGTTCCAGAGAAGAGCGGCGAAAAGACCCAAGCGCCTCGAGCCTTTCTCAGCTAGCGTCTGTTTGCGCTTCACCAAGAGGTCGAAGGTTTCAGAATCGAATACGTCGCGCCATCTCTGCGGAACGAGAACCACCGCTTTGAAACCAGCGACGCCGCCCGTGAGGTGGGGATAAGGTGCATTTAAGAGTATATAACCTTTTTCGCGTCGAACGCCGAGCCCGCCGATGAGACGCGCCAACAGAACCTGTCCATAAATCAAGCCGACGTTCAAAAGCAAAAAGACGAGTAGCGCCAGCCAGATACCGCCGAGCCGCGCACTCGCCAGGAGGATTAAACCAACGAGGAGCAAGAGCACACCGTGCAGCAACGCGCCGCGAAACCAGTGCAGAAGAAAACCTGACAAGTTAGGTTTGTAGCGTCCGTATTCTTTCGGCAACACGAAGCCGCCGAAGAGGTCAAAGGCTCCCTGTAAGAAAGCGTAGAGAAGGATGACGCTTACGAGTTGCGTGGTGTCCGCAAGAGACCAGAGCGTACTCTCGGATAGAACACGCTCGGGTAGACCGAAAAGCAGCGCTAATACCGAGAGCGTCGTCCACATACCTACGCAGCTAATACCCAGGTAGAGGCGGGCTCTCGCGTAGCTCATCGTCGGCGCAGTTTCAGATGCTTCAAACTGGGGTGTGTCCATAGGAATAACTTACCGAACCTTAGGGCAAAGAGTTTGAGTTGTGGCTACGCTCGGGAGAGGGAGATGAGGAGAAAAATTATCCACTTCTCATCTCCCCGTCACGCCTTATTCCTCAAAGGGGTCACTAAAGCGCTCGTCTGTGATAAATTCCTCATCCGTCAACGCTTTCAGAAAGTTCACCAAGTCCTGCCGCTCCTCGTCGGTCAGCGAAAAGCCGCGCACGAAGCCGCTCTTGTTGGGGTTCAGCGCGCCCGTCCCCTGCAAAATCGCCGGACTCTAAAAGCCGCCCGCCCGCCTCGTAAGAGCGCACGACCTCTTCCAACGTCTGTGCGCTACCGTCGTGGAAGTACGGCGCGGTGAGTTCGACGTTTCGCAGGGACGGGGCGCGAAACTTGCCCATGTCCGCGCGCTTACCCGTAACCTCGAACACGCCCGTATTGCCCGTCGGGTACGCGCCTTGACCGTCCACGTTGTAGAGCCCGGTGTTATGAAAGGACTTCTCCACGAACTGCGCGTTGTTTTGATGCTTGACCGAGTGCGTGAAGTTGAAGCCGCCGTGACAGTGGTGGCACTCGGTCCTTTCACTAAAGAAGAGGTCCATGCCGAGCCGCTCGGAGGTGGTGAGGGCGTCTCTGTTGCCGCCGTAGACGAACTCGTCGTAGCGCGAGCCGCCCGAGATCAGCGTGCGGGTAAAGGAGGCGAGCGCGTCGGCGATGTTTCTCGTGTTGACGGGGTTCTCTTCACCCGGATAAGCAGCGGCGAAGAGGTTTTTGTAAAGCGCGTCCTCTTCGAAGCGGGCATAGACCTCTTCCTCCTTATTCATCATGCCGAGTTCAACCGGGAATTCGCCGAACATGGGGATGAGGATTTGCTGCTCCAACTCCTCTAAGACCGGATTGCCCCAAGTCAAGGTGGCGTTATAGGCAACGTTGGTCAGAGACTGCGAGTTGCGCGGATGAGGTTCACCCGTCGAGCCCACCGAGGTGTTCATGCCGTCGCTGAATGCCTGCGCCTGCTGATGACACGTGGCGCACGACTGCGAGCCGTTGCCCGAGAGCTGCGTGTCGTAGAAGAGGTGCCGCCCGAGTTCGACTTTCGCGTCGGTCATCGGGTTGTTTTCGGGCACGAGCGGCTTGGGGAACCCTTGCGGCAAGGTCCAGACGTAACCGGGCGTGCCCGCCCCCAAAAGGAGGAGGACGAGCGACAAAAATCCGGTGATGAAGAGCGTATGTTTCACGCCTCAGTATTGCGTATCGGCTTGCGTTTCGCCATGAGAGGCTGCACCTTGCGGCGCGACGCGGAAGAAGGTCTGCGTGTTCACGTCTGATGCGAGGTTCAAGTTGGTGAACAGCGCGTTGCAGTCGGGGTCTTCAGGACCCGACATGCAGCCTGGAGGGGCCGTCTCTAAGGACTGGCTTACGTCTACGCCACTGAGCAAACCGCTCACATCTGCGA
Source organism: Trueperaceae bacterium (assembly GCA_965213925.1). GTDB lineage: Bacteria > Deinococcota > Deinococci > Deinococcales > Trueperaceae > CBDBZX01. The sequence goes on along the minus strand of OZ243927.1, from coordinate 342,444 downwards.
CGATGACGTCGTTCTCCAAGTCGACATTCTTCAAACGCACTTCGGTTAGGTTCGGATTCGCGCAAGGTGTTGCAGGGGGGATCACGCTCGCGCTCGAGTCGCAGCCCGTGCTGCCGATGTGGATGGGCCAGAGTCCGGTTTGGGCTGCGCCGCCGTGACCTGCATGTTCACCTTGTTCGGCTTCAGCTTGTGCGTGTTCGCCGCCTTCACCGTGTCCTCCAGCGTTATGGCTCTCTTGAGTGCTCGACTGCATGTCCATCGCCATAGCGCTGTGGCTCATCAAGTCGATGCGAGCGTGCTTGTAACCGCCCTGCCAGCTCCACCACATCGAGGAGACGTTTAAGGGCGTGGGCGCAGTTGCTACGTCCGCGTGGTTGAGGTCGAAGGGGACGCCGAGCGTAAACACCACGCCCGTGTACTCTCCCGCGGGTACGCTTCCCGTTACGGTGCTATTCATTGCCTCGTTGCCCGACTCGGCGCAGCGGGCGGTGCCGTCTTCGAAGTCTAGGAGAGCGACATCTTGGTGCTGCCACTGGTTGGGCTCGAGTTCTAACACAACCTCTTCTCCGTCCGCATTGATAAGGCGAACGTCTGAAACGTAAAAGCGCATATCTTGAAACTCGACGGTTGACCCCTGCGCGCCGACGCCCTCATACATGACGCCGCACCTGACCTCTTGGTCGTTCACCGTCGCGGCGAAGTCTAAAGTGACGCTCTGTTGGGCGAAGGTCGCGCCGAGCGTGAGTAAAAAAATAGTTATCAACGTTAGCTTCATCATTCTCTCCTTTTAACGTGCGCCTAAGTAGCGCAGCAAAGCCGTGAGGTTTTCTAGTGCGGTGGGCTGGATGCCGGGCTCGTGCGGCATAGCGCTCGTGGTGAGGACGCCCGTGGTGATAAAAACGGCGACGAGGGTTAGAGCCTCGAGCCTCATTACCCTCCTAAAGCGCCGCGTGAGCTTACCTTTGAGTGAGGCAGGCAAGAGCCACAAGCGGTTGTACGCCGCGAGCCCGACGATAATGGCGACGAGCAGCAGTTTATAGATGAGCGCCTGACCGTAAGGTGAGGCGGCGAAGCGTTCGGGGTTTTGCAGATGCATTAGAGAGGTGTAGCCTCCTGTAATAAAGAGGAGCGTGACGCACGCGGAGCCGAGAGCGGACACTCTGGCGAGTGCCCGGTTCAACTTCGCCCGCCGTCCCTCTTCCCACACGGGGGCGAGCGCCAAGTAGAGCACCGCGCCGGACCACGCACTCGCCGCCGCGAAGTGCGCGAGGTCCGCGAGCAAAGGGGGCGTGCCGCCCATCGTCGCCGCGTGACTCGTCCAGCTAAAGGTAGAGAGTAAACCGAGGCTCGAGAAGAGGTAGAGCGCGTGATTCGTGCGCCGCGCGAAAGAGGGTGCGGTGTCTGGGGCTGTCCACCTAAGCGTGAGAAACGCGACGACGACGACAAGCACGAGCCGCACGAGCACCGCGTTGCCGTGGCGCGTGAAGCGCATGTACTCGAGCAAAAATGCAGCGTCGTACCTGCCAAGCGCGTTATTCACGGTCTGCGTCACGTCAACCACACTGCTAATCAGCAGCACGACTGCGCCTGTCAGAACGCCCCAACGTAGCGGCGTTCGCACCTCGTCGCGCAGTTCCGGCGCGACGAAACGCCCGAAGACGCCCGCGCCAATCAGCAGCACTGCGCCCAAGAGCAAGCTCGCTTTGACGAGCGCGAGCACTAATTCCCTGCGGAGGTGCTCGCGTCGGATGAGATAGTGAACGTGATGTAGTCGTCCGAAGTGTGGGTGTCGGTAGAGAGGAGTCGCCACATGACGACGTAGGTTCCCGGCTCTAGGTCGCCTAGCCCGAGCGCAACCTCTCGGGTCGCCCGCTCGCTCGTCAGCACCTCGACACTCGTCTCACCGGATTCGTCGCCATGCTCATCACTGTGCTCTTCATCGCCAGCGTCACCGTGGCGGTCATCGCCCTGCCCTAAAACCTCCGCTACAAGGTCCTGCGCGGCAACTTGGACCTCACGCGGGTCGGTTGCGTCCGTCTCTAAAGGGGCAATTCTGAAGGTGCTAAAGCGCAGCTCCAAGGGCTCGCTAAAATTCAGGGTGATTTGCTCTGGTGCCACTTGTAAGGTTGCCCCCGTCGCGGGGTCTGAGGTCTCGAGGTATGCGTGCGCCGACACCACCCCAAATACTGCGCCGCACAGAGTCAGCGCGAGAAAAGAAAATCTCATCGGATAGGTCTCCTTTTGCTTAGAAATTTCAAGGGGAGATTGTTTTAAGAATTGCCGAGCTTAGAAAAGCTCGAACTAGCTTTGCACCTTGTCAACTCAGTACGTACAGATACGCTCGAGAGACTCGAGCAACCCACAAGTAGAAACCTAGAGAGGTGTGAAGCTTTGTTAAACACTAAGCAAAAGGTGGCGCACGGACTCCGTGCGCGGGGTTCCTAAAAGGTGCTAGAACTAAAGAGGGACACGTTAAGGATAAAACAAAGACAATTGCGAAGCTGGCCGCTACCGAGATAACAACAGGCGTCAAAAAGGTGTGACCTAAAACGCTCGAGATGCCGTGGACGTGCGGTGGTGTGCCCTCGGGGTGCGTATGCCCGAAATCCTGCTGCGCCGCCAAGAAGGGCGAGGCAAAGAGCGCCGAGGTCAGCAGAAACGCAAAGAACGCCCCCCTACCTGCGCGGCAGGCAGTTCTCAGGGTGTCTTGCGAAGGGCGTCTCATATCAGGTCAAATTACCGTCCAGGTACGCTAAGCGCTGTGGTATCTTCTACTTCGGTCCCGTCAGGGTACACCACCTCAGAGGTGAGGAGCCAGTCGCCCGCCATCGTGAACTCGAAGCCTTCGGTCTCGTAGAGCCCCGCGCCGACCTCTTTCGCGGTAGCTGTGACCGGAGCCATGCCCGCGTGGGTCATATCGCCCGTCACTTCAACGGTCGCGCCCGAGACACCTTGGTTGTCTTTGAGGACATAGACGAGCACCTTAGCCGCGCCCAGCGCAGGCTCGCCCTCTAACTCGGTGCGCACGGCGGTGGGGCTGCTCCCCGACTCGCCCTGCGCCTCTTGAGCTTGTGCACTCCCCTCCGACGGGGCGTTGCAACCGAGGAGTAGAAAAAGGATGGCTAGAAGACTGAGACCACGTTTCATAGGGATAGTCTACCCCAAGTGGGTGAGGGCAAACGTCCTCGAGGAGATTGCTAGTACAGAATGAAAAGCGTACGCTTTTCATTCTGTACTCTCGTCCACCCAACCGACTGCAGAGTCTGAGATAACACGTGATACACTCACTTCATGTCCAATAAACCAATCATCAGCGATGAGGAGATGGCGCACCTCAAAACGCTCGCTCGCCTAGAAATTGACCCGGAAGAGACGCAGCACCTTAAAGAAGACCTGAACAAAATCCTGGACTACTTCGAGCAGATACGCGAACTCGACACGGACGGCGTGGACGAACTCGTCCGCCCGACGCCGAGTCATAACGTGTTTCGTGAAGACGTCGTGCGCCCTAGCCTGGAGCAAGCCGACGCGCTGAGGCTCGCTGTGGAAGAGGAAGAGGGCTACTTCAAGGTGCCGCGCACCGTGGACGCGGACGCCTGACGTTCACACCCGAACCTTCATGAAAGTGCGAGATTTCCTCACCGTGTGTGGTTCCTTGCGGCGTTATGATGGGCTACTAATCCGTTTAGGAGGAACGTTATGAAAGGAATTCGCGCCCTCAGCTTCTCCGCGCTACTTGTCATCCTCGCCGCTTGTGCGCCCGTCACGAGCACCTTGCCGCCCGAGGAACCGCTCTTTTTCAGCGCCCGCTACGACGCGCTCTTCGACGCGACGCTGCAAGAGATGACGAGCACGTACGTGCGCTCGGGGGGAACACGCCTGACGTTTGCCATCGTCGAAGCGGACCGCGACACGGGGCTTATCACAGCGGTCAGAAACGAGCGGAGCCCGCGCAGCACTGTCACGCTCCGCAGCAGACGCTACGAGGACCAGGGCGAGGAGGGCGTCTTCTTCGGTCCCTTTTTCCGCGTGTACGTGCCCGTGCCGGCGAGAGAGCCGGAACGTACGATCGTCAGCGCGGTGCTGCGCCCAGCGGAGAGAGGGGCGACGTTGGTGTACTCGAGCACTGGACCTGGCGGCACCGCCTCTAGAAGTGCGGACCGCTTCATGGCGCAAGTCGTGGAGGATTTGCGGACGCGCTTCCCGTCACCGTCCGTCGTCCCGGTAGAGAGACCGGCGGAGACTGCACCTGCCGCGCCGGAGAGTCCATAGAGCTACGGCGTTCATGAGTAGGGGTGATTCACGAATCGCCCCTACGCCGCGCATGAGCAGTTCACTATACCAGCGTCACCTTATCTGGATGCTCCTACGAATCGGGAATTTTATAGAGCCAGTCGTAACTAGCTTCGACCCCTAATCGTCAGCTTCGACCTCGAGCTTATAGCGCCCGCTCTTTCCTTTCTGGTCGAGCTTGAGTTCTAATTCCCCGCCATTTTTTACGTAGGTTGCCTCTAACTTTGTTGCCGCGCCCTTTTGCTCTAGTTCGGTGCGACGCCAGCCTTGCTGTGTTAGCTGCCGATGAAAGTGTCTGTAGACGCGCTCCAAGGAGTCGGCTGTGCCGAACTCCCATTTGAGCTTGTCCCGGTTCTCCTCACGCTTGAACATAGCGGCGTTCGGATAAGCCCGCAACTCGTAACCGTTCGCGCTGACTTGCGTCTTAGCAGGCTGGCTAGCCGGTTTTGCACCCGTAGGTTGCGCGGTGACGGTCGCTGTACCAGGCTCATAGGATACGGTGCAGGCGCTTAGGGGCAAAATGGCGAGGAGGAGGATACGTAAGATGTTCATACTCGTAAAGTCTAGGACGCTGGGTCCGCACAGTGGCGTAACTTTCTCACTTTCGCGGCGGGTCGCACCGTGACGCTTCGACCGCGCTAAGCCCTCAACTCAAAAGGTATATAAGGTATATGAAGCCTTTCTGAAGGCATGTATGAGAAATATTACACTTTCGCACGTGATTTTAGTAACGTGAACTTTTATTCAGCAGAGGGGCAAAACGTATAGTTTAGAGAGTGATAGAGATGGCTAAACAAGAGCGTGGGTTTGAGGGGAGGGATGTATGAGCGTCGCAGCTTCGACCTCAAAGGAACAGACCGGCGACTACGCGGATACGCTAAGCTACAATCCGGGTGAAGTCATCCTTTTTCCCGGCGAGTCTGGCAACGTCTACCGCGTGTACGAGGGTTTGGTGCGCATCCACACCGTCGACGATGAGGGCAACGGTCTCACCTTGCGCTACGTCAAGCCGGGCGGTTATTTCGGTGAAGAGGCGGTTTGCGGGTTGCCGCGGCGCTACTTCGCCGAAGCGGTGACCCCGACGAGCGTCGACGTGATGAGCCCGATGACGCTCAACCCCGAAGAGAACCTAAACCTTACGACGCACCTAGTCGAAGCCATCGAGCGGCTCTACCGTTCGCTCTACCGGCTCTCCGGTAAGCGCCTCAAGGCGCGTATCGCCGCCGAACTGCTCGACTTGCAAGACAGCGCGTTGGCGAGTCGTGGTGGACAAGACGAGCCTATCGTTCACATCACGCACGACGACCTAGCGGCGGCAGTAGGCTCGGTACGCGAAACAGTCACAAAGGTCGTGGGGGAACTCTCGAGGCAAGGGGCTATCAGCGCAGGCTACGGCAAGATTGCGCTCGTCGATATCGGTTTATTACGCTCAGTGGCGGGCGAATAGTTGCACCCTCTCAGTTGAGGACATTTACTGCAAACTAAACTGCATAACGCTTACTACACCGTAAGGAGTGCAATACTGTTATCACCCTGTTCACGCAGTCAGACGAAGTCCGGCGGGTAGTGGTTCAATCCCGAATGATCTCCAGGTTGTAACGGACGAGGAAGCGGTGTAGACAGGTAAGATGCATATGCTCGGACTTAGAGAATGCCAACGTCTTGCGCACGAAGCGAGCAAGACGTTGCCTGAGTGTGTTGTTGAAGCGCTCAACGTGGGAAGTAAGACCTGTAGCTTTACTGACAGCTTGGTGGTGTTCGTCTGGCAGTACGCTCTGATAGGCTTCCCAGAAGTCGCTGTAACGAAGACCTTGCTTGTAGTTTTCAGGAATGCCCTTCCAGAGTTGCTTACAGGTGGCTGCGCCGCGCCCACCTATGACGCAAGCAACCACTTGACGAGTCTGCTTGCATAAAGCGATCCACACCCAGCGTTTCTTCGCTTTCTTCTGCACAAACGAGTGCAACTCATCAAGCTCTAGCTCCACGCGCTGAGGAACATCGAACCTGACAAGGGTGTCTTTCAGTGCGGGGAGTTTTCTTCGTTTTTTTTGAGCCAGCGACTCACCGTGCTACGCGCCACCCCGAAGGTGCGCTCAAGCCCTCTTAAACTGGAACGCTCCTCATACGCGCTTAAAATCTCCTCTTTGCGCGGCTCAGTGTAGCCATTCGGACTCGGCTCCTCACGGCTCTGCTTTTTACAGTCCTTACAGCGATACTTCTGCTTCCCATTCGGCGCTACGCCGTTCTTGACGATGTTCTCGCTGTCGCAGTGGTAACAGGTGAGTGTCTTCGTAACCATGCCCTACTATAGCATTCGGGGTGCGACCACTACCGTCCGGCGAAGGCGTAAGGGTCTCGTTTTGCAATCTCGGCTGGTTGGGAATGAAAGACGAGATTCTTTCACTCCACTTCGTTGCGTTCAGAATGACATCACTCATCTTTTAGTTGACAGAGTATTAGAGCGAGAGAAGCTGCGCTCCTGCGCGGCTTTTTCCGTAAAAAATTGCACTCGTTCGAAACGTTACTGTGAAAGGCTTCACACGCTAAGACATTCGTCACTCGAGCTTTCCCGCACCTACTCTACGCTTAGGTATGAACTTAGCGAAGCTCCTTCTTACCTGTCTCCTCCCTCTTCTGATAGCGGGCTGCGAGGGCAACGCTCAGGGTGACAAGGCGAACTATCCACTCACCATCGAAGTGCAGCCGCCCCACGCGACGGTGTGGGTGCACGAAGCGAAGGCGACGCCGATCGCGGCGGTGCTGGAGCAAGAGGGTCCGCTGACCTCGTTCGACCTACCCGCCGGGCAGTACAGCTACGAAGTTCACGCCCCCGGTCACAGGTCCTATAGAGGTGAATTCAGCCTGCCTCAAAACAAAGAACTGTCCGTGTGGCTGAGCGCTTACTAAATTAGCAGGTATACCCGCTGAAGCAGGGCACTTTCATCTGGTCAACTACACGCTCAGATTAGACACAGTTTAGCAGGTACGTTTAGGGATGAAGTTCCGTTACAGCAAAGCTGTGAAATTGGCAAAGAAGCGTGGCAGCGGTGCGTGGAACTACCGATCTATAGACGCAAAAACTAGACGAGGAACGGGTTGCTCTTCGCTTCGTGCCCGACCGTCGTTTCCGGTCCGTGACCCGGATAGACAACGGTTTCTTCCGGCAGTGTGAGCAGTTGAGTGCGAATGCTCTCTATAAGCTGTGCGTGGTTGCCACCCGGCAGGTCCGTGCGCCCGATCCCGCCCCTAAAGAGCGCGTCGCCTGCTAAGACGATCCCTCCAGCCGGAAAATAGAACGCGATATGCCCCGGCGCGTGACCGGGCGTGAAGAGACAGCGGACCTCTTGGTCCCCGAACGAGAGGACGTGCGCGTCCCCTAACGGTGTGTATTCGACTTTCGGTTGCCGTAAGTGCAAACCAAAACGCGACGCCGACGCCTTCGCGTTCGCTAGAAGAGGTTCGTCGTTGGGATGGAGGAAGGTCGGCACGTCATAGACTTGCAACTCAGCCAACGCGCCCACATGGTCGAAGTGCGCGTGGGTGAGCCAAATTGCCTGGAGGGTGTAGCCTTCTAGCGCCTGCATGAGTTTGGGCGCTTCGTCGCCGGGGTCGACGAGGACGGCGCTCTTCGTTTCATCATCGGTCAGCAGGTAACAGTTCTCTTGAAGAGGACCGACCGTCAAGCGTTGCAGTGAGAGCATAGGAGAGTTTAACCTCTTTAGCCTCTACGAACGTCAGTTCCGTCTACCCGTTACGCTCCCCCGTCAGGCTGCGAAACCACGTTCCCAAAATCTCTCCGTACATCTTGAGTCGGATGGCGAAGCCGGGCAGGACGCCGCGTTTCTCCTCTTTCATGACCTGCGACACGCCTGGCATCGCTACGTCAACGGTGCGCCACCTCGCTCTTCTGGCGTGCTCGGTGATGGCGATTTCGAGACCGTAGCGGCTTCCCCGTAATCCCGTCACCTCTAAAAGCCGCTCCCGGACGATGCCCCGCTGCCCGTTGAGCTGCGGCGCGATACGTTGCGCCGCCGTCGTGCGCCAGCGCCCGCCTACAAAAACTCCTCTGGTCATCTCGACTTTGCCCTCCAAAACGGGTTGGGCGAGCGCGCGCAGGTGCGCCTCGGTCAAGCCGGTAAGGTCCGCGTCGACCATGACGACAATATCTGTCTGCAACTGCTTCGCGCCTTCGAAAACCGCGCCGCCCTTACCCAAGTTTTGAGGCAGCTCGAGCACCTGCGCCCCCGCTTCCGTAGCGGCGGCGGCGGTGGCGTCCGTGGAGCCGTCGTCCACCACTAAAACTGGTCCAAGCTCAGCGCTCAGCGCCGTTTCGACCACGCGCCCCAACCGCGCCCCTTCATTATGAGCAGGGATGAGGATGCCGCAAGAGCGCGTGCTAAAAGACATAGACTTAGTGTAACCGCTTCTGCAAGAAGAAACGTCAGGCTTTCCACCTGACGCGCTTTGTTAAAATTTGCTGAACGCTTACTGACCGATACCGATGAGGTCGCCGACTTCCCCAAAGGTGATGAGCACGACGAAAAACATCAGAAAGGCGATGCCCAAGAAGTTGACGAACTCCTCTTGACCGGGCTTAAACGGTTTTCCGCGCAGCGCCACAACGCCTGAGAGGAGGATGCGCCCGCCGTCCAAACCGGGAACAGGCAGCGCGTTAAAGAGCGCGAGCGAGAAGTTGATGATGCCCGCGAAGAAGAGCACCGGAATGAGACCGCTACGCGCCGCTTGCCCCGTCATCGTAACGATACCCACCGGACCCGCGACGTTTTCGCTGCGCTGCCCCGAAAGCGCCGAGCCGAAGCCGCCGACGATACCCGTGATCGACTCGGGAACGATGCGGGCGAGGAAGGTCGTGGTTTCGACTAGGGCGGTGCCGTACGAAATAGGGGGAAGCTCGCCCACCTCGAGCGGTATTAAGCCCACCCCGAGAAGGGGACTCTCCGCGCCCTCGGGCGGCCAAGGCGTCTGCACTGTGACCTCTTCGCCGTCGCGCTGTAACACGAGTGAAAGCTCCGAAGCGTTCTGAACGACGTCACGAAACTCCTCCATGTTCGGGTCCTGCACGCCGTTGACCGAGAGGACGATATCGCCCGGTTGGATGCCTAAGCGCTCAGCAGGGGAATCTGGCATGACCTCTTGCAGCGCGACGCCCCAGCTCTGCGGCGTCTCACCTGTGACGAAATAGCGTCCGTTCGAGTTGGGCGCGGCTGTGACTGCGACCGAAATGAGCAAAATAGCCAAGATAAAGTTCGCGATCACCCCACCAATGAGCACCCAAAACTTCTGCAAGAAGTTCTTCTTCATGAAACCCTCGTCCGGGTAGTAAAGCTCGCCGTCTTCGCCCTGCTCGGGCGCTAAGCCTTTGAGGTCGACGTAGCCGCCCAGTGGTAAGAGCGACAGCCGCCACTCCGTCCCGCGCCACTGCTTGCGCCAGATGATCGGACCCATCCCGACGCTAAAGGCGCGCACCGGCACGCCGACGCTCCTAGCGTTAAAGTAGTGCGCTAACTCATGAATAACCACCGACACGGTGATAATAGTGATGAAAACAACTGCGGTGAGCAAGATGCCCGAAAGAGAACTCAACATACTCTAGTATGACAGGCTGGAGCGCGAAAAGCGGTTAGATAGCTGACCGTATAACGAGCCGCCCGGTCAAGCGCTGCCGAGGTGATTTGCCCCGAAGTAGACCGCTTCTTGTTGCCCTTGCCGAGGACGACCTCCGGTGTGATCAGTCGAGGTCGATGCGGTCGCGCTGATCAATCTCGCTGACTCTACAGCCCGTGACGAAAAAGAACTCGATGGGGCCTTGAAGCTTTCTGCAAAACTGCTAAGACTCGAGCCTCATGCTCCCGGACATACGCTAAACGTAAGCGAAAAGGTCCACTTTGGCGTGTCGCGTTGCGCGGGGAGTGGTGCTACAGGTTGCAGCAACTGGACAGTTGGGAATTAGGAAATAAAGTTGTTCATACTTAGGCGCTTGAACCTGGTCCGAGTAAGGAAACCCACGCCTCACCCCTCACAAATCACGTACTAATAAAGGACTGATGTCGAAGTCCCTCGTGCAAACGCCCGCAGTCTATTTCTACAGGTGCATGCCCTTACTTTGACGCACCATTTGACAGTCGCGAGCGCGATATTACGCGCTCGCCGCGGGGCAAACGGGGGCTGAATAAAGGAGCGTTCAACCCATGCAAACGAGACGAGCCGCGTCTACCGAAACGAATCAGCGAGCGCTGAACTGGTCTGTGAGAGCGCGCTACCTCACGGCGCTGGCGCTCGTCGGCTTGCTCAGCTTAGGGGCGTATATTTCGCTCAGCAGCGTGATCCAGACGCAGGCGAATTACGGCGCGATCATCAACGTGAGCGGGCGACAGCGGATGCTCTCGCAGCGCACTGCGCTCTACGCGCAGCGGCTCGTGTACGCGCAGAATCCGGGCGAACGCGACGCGATCGCGCAAACTCTGGCTAGAGATATTGCGCTGATGGAGCGCTCGCATTTAGGGCTGATACGAGGCGACGAAGCGTTAGCGCTACCCGGTGATCCGTCACCCGACCTCGCCGCGCTCTATTTTGATGCGCCCGTCCATCTCGACGAACAAGTGACGGCGCATATTGAGCGCGTGCGCAGCCTTTTAGAGACGCCCGAAAGCGACCTTACGCCCGACAACCCCGACCTGCAAGCGATTTTAGCGACCGCGCCCGACACGCTCCTGCCCGCGCTCAACGAGGCGGTCACGCGTTACGAAGAGGAGTCGAACGCGCAGGTCGCGCGGCTCAAGTGGATCGAGCTAGGGGTTCTGTGTGCTACGCTCCTGACGCTGGTGTTGGAGGCGCTCTTTATCTTCCACCCGATGGAGCGGGCGATCAGAGCGAGCCGCCAAAAGCTCGTTCACAGCGCGTTCCACGACGACTTGACGGGCGTCCCGAACCGCGCCCTATTCGTCAGGCGGGTGGACCGGGCGATTCAGCAGCGGCGAGCCGACGAGAACGCCTACTTTGCCGTTGTCTTTTTAGACCTAGACCGCTTCAAGAGCATCAATGATTCGCTCGGTCACTCAGTCGGGGACGCGCTTTTAGTCGCCTTTTGCGAGCGGCTTTTGCGGTGCGTGCGTCCGGGCGACACTGTGGCGCGGCTCGCCGGCGACGAGTTTACGGTCCTATTAGAAGAGATGAACAGCCCCGAGGACGCGCTGCTCGTTGCCGAGCGCATCGAACGCGCCTTAGAAGCCCCTTTTAGCTTGGAGGGTCACAGCGTCCATGCGACGGCGAGCGTCGGCATCGTCTCCTCGGAGGAGGGCTACGCCACCGCCGAAGAGGTCTTGCGCGACGCCGACATTGCCATGTACCGCGCCAAGGTGGGCGGACGCGCCAGACACCAGCTCTTCAGCGCCGAGATGCGAGAAGAGGTGGTGCAGGCGATGACCTTCGAGCGCGACTTACGCAGTGCGGTTCCTAAAGGCGAATTGGAAATTCACTATCAGCCCATTGTGTCTGTCACAAGCGACCGAACGGTCGGCTTCGAAGCGCTGGTGCGGTGGCGTCACCCGCAACGCGGGCTCATCTCGCCCTTGGACTTTATCCCTATCGCCGAGGAAACGGGCGCTATTATCGGCATCGACCGCTGGGTTTTACGCGGGGCGTGTGAACAGCTCGCCGTATGGCAGACGCAGTTTGCCCATCCTCTAACGCTGAATGTCAACCTCTCGTCGCAGCAGCTGGAGCACGCCGACTTCGTGGCGGCGGTGCAAGCAACCTTGACAGAAACAGGGTTCAGCGCGGCGCAGCTTCATTTAGAAATTACCGAGAGTACGCTGGTCAACCGCACACAGGAGGTCATGGCGGCGTTAGAGCAGCTCGAGGCGCTCGGGCTCGAGCTGCACATCGACGACTTCGGCACGGGCTACTCGTCGCTCTCTTACCTGCAAGGTTTCCCCGCTGACGCCCTTAAAATCGACCGCTCTTTCATCGACAAGTTGACCCAAAGCGACGAGAGCGCCCGCCTGGTGCAGACCATCGTGGCGATGGCGCACGGGCTCGGGCTGCGCGTGGTGGCGGAAGGCGTGGAGACGGTCGAGCAGTTGGAGCATCTGCGCGCGCTAGGCTGCGAATACGCGCAAGGCTACCTCTTCGCCAAACCTCTGCAGAGTGACGCTGTGCCGGAATTTCTAAACTCGTCGTTCGGCGCAGAGCGGGCCTTCCCAGACGACGTGGCGGCGTGAGGTTCCAACGCTCACGCGAACGTCAAACAAACGAGAGAGCGCCCGTCGCGATACCGAGCAGCGCGCCCACCGCGACCTGCGGATAGGTATGACCCAGGAGCGTTTTAAGCGCCGTCGGTCGAAAGCCTTCGTCGAACACGTCCGAGAGTTCGCGGATGAGGTCGTTGATGAGTTCGGCCTGCATCCCGGCGGCGCGGCGGATGCCCGTCGCGTCGTAGATGACGACAGAGCCGAAAATCGCCGCAATCGCAAAAAGTGGGCTGTCCCAGCCGTAGGAGAAGCCGAGCCCCGTCGCGAGCGCGCTCACAGCGGCGGAATGCGAGGAGGGCATCCCGCCGGTTTCTAACAACCTCCCCGGCGCGAAGCGTCGCTCGGTCAAGAGGATAAGGACGACCTTGAAAGCTTGAGCGACCCCCATCGCCGCGACAGCCGCCCAGAGGACGTGGTTGCTAAGAAGCTCGAGCACGCCCTCACTTTATCCCAGAAGTCGTGGTTGCGCCTCATTCAATCTTGTAAGGCAAAAAGCAGTAGACCGTAGCCAGAATTCAGTTGTCAGCGCAAAGGCAACGCTGAATTCTGACTACTGATACCTGGCTACTGCTTGTTCCCTCTTCGCGTCGCCGCCGCGTCAAACGTGTTTTGCATGAGCATCGCCACCGTCATCGGTCCGGTGCCGCCGGGCATCGGCGTGAGGTAGCCCGCGACGTCGGCCACATCGGGGTGAACGTCGCCCCTAAGCTTGCCGTCTACCCTAGTAATGCCTACGTCCAGCACCACCGCGCCGGGCTTGACCATCTCGGGCGTGACGAGGGCTTGTCGCCCGACGGCCGCCACGACGATGTCGGCTTGTTTGACCAGGCTGGGTAGGTCTTGCGTTCTCGAGTGCGCCAAACTCACCGTCGCGTGGCGCTGCAAAAAGAGCGCGGCGGCGGGCTTGCCGACTAAGTTCGAGCGTCCGATGATGACAGCGTGTTTGCCTTCGATGGGCAAGTTGTAGTGGTCCATAATGCGAATCATCCCAGCGGGCGTACAGGGAACGAGCGCTTTTTGCCCGCTCCACAGACGCCCAACGTTGACCGGGTGAAAGCCGTCTACATCTTTCGCGGGGTCAATCGCTTCTTGCACGGGTTTGATGTCCAAGTGGGAGGGCAAGGGGTCTTGGACCAAGATGCCGTCCACCTCTTCGTCGGCGTTGAGTTCGGCGATTAAAGCCATGAGTTCATCTTGCGGCGTCTCTTCGGGTAAGACCTCGACCCTCGAGGAGAGCCCCAACTTCTTTGCCGTGCGGTCTTTGCCGCGCACGTACGAGACGCTCGCGGGGTCCTCGCCGACGCGCACCACCACGAGTTGCGGCTGATACGGCAAGGTTTGCAGCGTCTCTTTGAGGGACTGCGTAACGCTGTCGGAGACCTCGCGTCCGTTGAGTAGGGTTGCTGACGTGCGTGTTCCTTGAGTAGCTTCCATGCGTTCAGTTTAGCGTAGTGAGCTTCTGCGTGCTTGCGGATTGTCACACGAGGGAGTACGTAGACCCGACCTCGCATAGAGACGCTTTCCCGGACGCTTTCTTAGTACAGCGTCAACTAAAAAACAAGTCATGTCATTCTGAACGTAGTGAAGTGAAAGAATCTCTGCCCTTGCCTTCTGAAAGAATCCGCTGTCGGAGAGTGCAAGTTACAAAGTTTTGGCTTTTGGCGTAGCCAAACGAGACCCCTCGACAAGCTCGGGGTGACACGTAAGAGGCTATGTAACAGAACTTGCTTAACGGTGTACTTAGAGCATTTAAGCCGTCGGATTTCAGATAAGCTCTAACGTCTGTCTCCCGGTGAAAGGTCAACCGCGAACGGCTTCTCTACGTCGCGACTTCTAGCTGCCGATAGAGTTTCGCTAAGACCCCGTTTACAAACCGCCCCGACTCCTCGCCGCCAAAGCGCTTGGCGATGCGCACTGCCACCTCGATGGTGACCTCTTTAGGGATTTCCTCGTACAGAAATTCGGTCAGCGCGAGGCGTAAAACGGTCAGGTCGGTCTGCGCCATCTGAGTAAAGGTCCAGCCTTCGAGCGTCTCCTCTAAGCGCGCATCAACCTCTTCGCGGTTCGCGGCAAAGTTTCGTAACAACCGTTCAGCGAAGAGGATGCCCTCTTGATCCAAAACATCCCCGTAAGCCTCTTCAGCGTCTTCCACATCTTGCGCGGCTAAGTCTTCGCGGACGTCCGCCCAGACCTCTAGGAGCGGCTCGTCGCCCCGTTCGGCTTGGAAAAGTGTACGAAAGGCGAGTTCGCGCGCTTTGCGCCTAGCCACGCGCACCCTCTTCGGGCAGGTCAATCGCTTCGACGGTTACATCGACCGAAGAGACGTTCAAGCCCGTCATCGACGCGACTGACTCGCGCACCGCCCGCTGCGCTCGTCTAGCGACTTTGGGCACCTCTAAGCCGTACGTTACGCGCACGTTGAGGGCGACGCGCACGGCTTCGTCCGAGCGGTCGATGCGGATGCCCTTCGCGCGGCGACCCGTCAAGATTTCGCCCATGCGCACGGGCGGCGCGGCAGGCGTCAACCCCTCCACCTGCTCCAAAGCGAGTTGCGCGATGCCGTAGAGGACGTCTTGCGAGATGTCGAGGTCTCGCCCTGATCGGTTAGGGTTTCGGTTAGCGAGTCCTTGCTCATCGGTGTTTCGCTCACCTGCGCTCTGTGATGCGTTCGTGGCTCTTTCGTCAGCTTCCCTCACTCATCCTCCTCGGAATAAAGTTAGTGTATATCGCGCCGCGCCGGTAGAAGGCATTGTCGAGCACCTTGAGGTGAAAGGGGATGGTCGTTTTGACGCCGTCTAAGACGGTTTCCTGCAGGGCGCGTTTCATGCGGGCGATAGCTTCCCCGCGGCTCGGAGCCCAGGCGATGATTTTGGCGACCAAGGAGTCGTAGTTAGGCGGAATCCGGTAGCCCGCGTACACGTGCGAGTCCACGCGGATGCCGGGACCGCCGGGCCAATGCAAGTCGGTAATGGTTCCCGCGGACGGGCGAAAGTCGTGGTCGGGGTCTTCGGCGTTGATGCGCACCTCGATGGCGTGACCCTCCACGCGCACGTCCTCTTGGTTTAGAGATAGACCCTCACCTGCCGCCACGCGGAACTGCTCTTGCACGAGGTCAAAGCGTGTAATCATCTCCGTGGCAGGGTGCTCGACCTGGATGCGCGTGTTCATCTCGGAAAAGTAGAAGTTGCCGTTTCTGTCCACCAAAAACTCGCACGTGCCTGCGCCCCGGTAGTTGATGTGCTGCGCCAAGCGCACGGCGGAGGAGGCGATCTCGAGCCTTAAATCCTCCGCCAAGGTACTCGGCGCTTCCTCCAAGACCTTTTGGTAGCGCCGCTGAATCGAGCAGTCGCGGTCAAAAAAGTGGATGACCTTCCCCTCACCGTCGCCGAAGACCTGAATCTCGACGTGGCGGGGTTCCTCCAAGTATTTCTCCATGTACATTTCGGGATTGCCGAAGGCCGCTTTCGCCTCCTCTTGCGCGTTGGAGAGCTGCCGCCCCAATTCGTCCGGGTGCTGCACGATGCGCATTCCGCGCCCGCCGCCGCCCGCCGAGGCTTTGAGGATAACGGGATAGTCGATCTCTTCGGCAAATTTGCGCGCCGCCTCGAGGTCCTTGAGCGCACCCGAGCCCGGCGTCACGGGCACGCCCGACTCTTGCGCCAACTTGCGCGCGCTCGCTTTGTCCCCGATCACGCGAATGCTCTCGGGTCGCGGTCCGATAAAGGTGATGTTGTGCTCTTCGCACTTCTGGGCGAACTCGGCGTTTTCGGACAAGAAACCGTACCCCGGATGGATCGCCTCCACGCCCGCCACGAGCGCCGCCGAGAGTAGGTTAGGCACGTTGAGGTAGGAGCCGGACGACGCCGCAGGTCCGATGCAGATGGACTCGTCCGCTAGAAGCACAGGCAGCGAGTTCTCATCCACGGTCGAATACGCCATCACCGTCTCGATGCCGAGTTCTCGAGCCGCGCGGAGCACCCGCAAGGCGATTTCGCCCCGGTTGGCGATGAGGATTTTCTTAAACATAAGTAGGTATCATCTGGTCAGATACGCTCCCACTCGAGTAGACGCCCCTTCGTTCGCACGTTGTGAGATGATACCTGCTGAGGAGCAAGGAGCAAGAAGTTAGAAGGGCTAATCCCTGCTTCTTGCTTCTTGCTCCTTGCTTCTTGCTCTTTAGCCCTTTCACCCTCTCACCCCGGCTCAATCCGAAACAAGACCTGCCCATACTCCACCGGCTCCTCGTTATCGACGAGAATCTCTTTCACCGTCCCGGCGTTCTCCGCCTCGATCTCGTTCATCAGCTTCATCGCTTCGATGATGCACAAGACCGCGCCCGCCTCGACCTTGGAGCCGACCTTGACGAAGTCGGGCGCGTCGGGCGAGGGACCCGCGTAGAAGGTGCCGACAATCGGCGCGGTGATTTCATCTAGGTTCGAGCTTGACGCCGCCTCTAGCGCGGGCTCGGCGGGCGTCTGTTCGCCTTGCTGTGCCTGCGGTTCTTGAGTCGGCGGGCTCTGCTGCGGCTGCGCTCGGGGCTGAGAAGGTTGCGCTTGGGGCGCGGGGACGCTCGCAGGCTGCGCCATGACGACCTCGCCGCCGCGCTTGACGCTGAGCTTGTAGTCGCCGGTCTCGAGCGTAAGCTCCCCTACGTCCGCCTCTTTAACCGCTTCTAAAAGCCTCTTCAAATCTTTAACGTCCATCAGGCGCGTCCTAAATACTCGCCCGTGCGCGTGTCCACCCGGACCGTTTCGCCCTGGTCGATAAAGAGCGGTACGTTCACGGTTGCGCCCGTTTCCAGCACGGCGGGCTTTGAGCCGCCCGAGACCGTGTCTCCTTTCATACCGGGGTCCGTTTCGGTGATGGTCAGCTCGACGATGTTGGGCAGCGTGACCTTGAGCGGCTTGTCCCGAAAGTAGTCCACCGTGACCTCCATCGTCTCTTTGAGAAACTGCGCGTTGTCGCCCAACTGCTCCTTGGAAAGCGTGGGTTGCTCGTACGTCTCTAGGTCCATAAAGGTGTACATGTCGCCGTCGGTATAGAGGTACTGCATCTTGCGGTAGTCGATGAAGATGTCCTGGAGCTTTTCCGTGGCGTTAAAGGTCTTTTCGATGATGGAGCCCGTCTCCATATTGCGAAACTTCGTGACGACCTTCGCGCCGCCGCGCCCCATCTTGAGGTGCTGGTAGTCCAAGCACTCCCAAAGTCCGCCGCTCATTTCAACTTTCGTGCCGTTTCGTAAATCTGTTACGCTGATCATGGTGCCTCCGTTGCAAGCAGGTATCAAATTCTGTCTCACTCCGTTCGGAGCTGGTCACAATGTACGTAGTTTTGCGAAGCAACGCCCTCACTGTGAAAAACATTGTGTAGCCCGCACATCGTAGGATGATGCCTGCGCCATTCAAACTTAGTATTCAAGCTTCAATAGGGTTGATGTGCGCCGTACCCGCTTTTTATCCTGCACAGTGTAACACCGGAGCGGTAAAGGTGAGGAAATCGCATGAGCCAAAAGAACACATCTTACCCATTTAGCTCGAGCACCTCCACTTTCAAGTCCATCTGAGAGGTGAGCGCATTATATTCAGCGTGGCTAAGTGGGAACTTGCCTGCAAGCGCGACCAGCGCCGCTTCTAGCACGTTTGTAGCGACGCTGCGTTCATCAAACCTCGGCGTCGTCGTGATGAGTCTCAAAGCGCCGCGTTCACGTAAAAGTTCGACGTTGCCTGCTGTTGTTGTGTTCGTCAGAAACACTTTGCTGTCTACGCGTTCCGGCAAGTAGCGGCGGATGAAGTGCCAGTCGCCTGCGATGACATCTGCCCAAGCATAAAAGCGTGAAAAGGTATTCTTTTCGTCCGCGTCTTGCTTACTGCCCGTTGGATAGAGCCAGGAGATAGGCAGTTCGGTAACGAGCGGCAAAAGCGCCTTCGCCGCCGTGCGAAAGGTTCGGCTGCCGTACACGGGAACGGGCAAGCCGAGACCGAAGATCGCGTCGCCGTAGAGCACCTTCGCGCCTAAACGTTCCAGCGACGACGCCATGCCGTAGCGGTCTAGTGCGGAAACCATCAGTACGCGCTTGCCTCGCCAATTCACGGTACCGTCTAGCTCTTCCACGACGCGCTTCTCTAAGCTTCGCTTGAGCCCCGAGCCGTCCACCACGGGCGTCGTCTTCGCTTCCCGCGCTAGGCGCGCCGCGTCGCGCAAGGTGTAGCGCCGCTCACCGATGTAGAAGTAGAGGTCGATGCCGCCTAAACCGATGGCGTCCACCTCTCTATTTTTTGCGCCGTCTAGCTCGCGGATGAGGGCGGCGGCGTCTTCCAAGTCGCCATTTGTACCTCGACGCTCGAGCCTTACCTCTCGCCCGAGTAGCGTTACACACCGCTCAAAGTCACGCGCCGAGGAACCTAGCGAGACGCTGACGACGCGCTTGCCAGCCGAATTGAAAGAGGAATTCTTATCGCCGCTCACCAGAGGAGTTTAACAGGTTGTGGTGAAAAGACTTTATCTTGGTGAAGACCTAGCCTACGAAAACACGCTTGCTCAGCTCTTTATACTTTAGTCTTTGTACTTTGGCAGTTTGGTGAAGCTGCTAAGCGTCCGGCTCGACGCCACGCCCTTTGGCGGCGCGAATCGCCTGAGCTAAGCCGTGGGTTTGTAAGACGATGCTCTGAGTCAGGTGAAAGAGGTCCTCAGCGGAACTCGAAACCCTAACGATCTCACTCTCTAAACGCTGCACTTCGCTGACCGCGTAGTAGTAGGGTGCGTTGCCGCAGACATCGCGGTATGAGGGGAGAAATTCGCTCAGAGTGGAGAGCGCACGCTTCGCTTTGGTCACCGTAACGATGTCTTCTCTAAATCCCTGCTGCGCGTCCATTCTATACCCCTCTATGTGAACTTGCCGCGTCACTACCTCAAACTGTGCTTTTCGCCTCGCACCTTAGCACGCAGAGTGTCAAAATAACAAGTGAATTAAGGGACAAGATAGATGTAGCCGTACTCAGCAGGGTTACACTTCAGTACCACACGTTTGTTCGCGCGAGTTTAGAGAAGGTTGTCCCCGATCCACCGCGCCACGCCGCCCTCTTCGGGCGAAGGGATGTGCTCATCGGCGGCGTTTTTCGCCTCGTCGTAGGCGTGACCTACCGCGACGCTGCGCCCCGCCCATTGGAGCATCGTCACGTCGTTCACGCCGTCGCCGAAGGCCACCGTCTCGCTCTGCGCGATACACAGCCTTTCCGAGAGGCGTTTAAGTGCGGCTCCCTTATGCGCGCCCGCGCCCGTGACCTCTAAAAAGCCGTCGCCCCAGAGGTACAGAACAAGCTCGGGATGCGCCGCGCTAATCTCCTCTAACATCGCCGCGCCGCGCCTGTCTGTCGCGAAGACGATTTTGTCCGCCTCGTTCACCTCGTGCGCCCCGAAGGGTTCGACGTTGCGGTTGGAGGTGTGCGCCCAGCGCCAGCGTTTGTCGCCGGGGTCACGGACGTAGATAGTGTCGCCTAGCATAAAGGCGTACTCGAGCGTTTCGTCCCCCACGTACCTCTTGGCGAGAGCGCGCACCTCGTCTCGCGGAATGACGATGCTGTTTAGAACCTCGCCGCCGGCCACGACGAGGGCCCCGTTATTCACGCTGTAGTGGCTCACGCCTAGCTGTTCGATAAACGCTATTGCGGAGCTGTGCGGTCTGCCAGTCAAGACGGAAATTTGATGTCCCTGGTCCTTAGCTTTCTGAATCGCGTCAGCGATCTCTTCCGGCAAGCGGTCATCGGCTGTGATGATCGTGTTGTCTAAGTCAAACGCAAGTAGCATATGTCCGAGCCTACCGTGAGGAGGGGAGGTAAACCCAGCGTCAGGCTACGCGCTTACGGGTTCACTCATCTCGGCTGCGGCAGTTTGCGCGTGCACTTGTGCGGTCTCTTCAGCAGCCGCTTTCGCGACGCGGGGCAAGGCTTGAAACCAGGCTTCGTTGGTGGGGTAGTGGTAGCCGACACAGAAGAGGGTAGGGTTGTGGGTGGAGCGCGTTCCCTCCAGCCTCGGCAAACCCCGCTCGTCCGTTTCGACCTCACGCTCCAAAAACTCTAAACTCGGTCTGTAACCCGTCGCTAGAATCACCGTGTCGTAAGCCTCGCTCTGCCCGTCCTCAAAGTGGACGCCCTCTTCCGAAAAGTGTGAGAGCCCTGGTCTTACCTGGATACGCCCCGCCTTGACCTCTTCGACCAGTCCAAAGCCGACAACCGGGTAAACGTCTATCACCGGTTTATCAGGAAGAGGTAAGCCGACCTCTGGGAAGTTGGGCTGTACGAGGGTCAAAAGGGCGTTACCGACACTGCGGGGCAGATACCGCAGCAGCCAAGCGATGGACCTCATGAGTTTCGCTGAACGTGGATAGGGCACCATGCGCACGCCGCTCCGCACGGCGATGTCAGTCTCTACACCCCGCTTCGCGAGCCCTACCGCCACCTCCGAGCCGGAGTTACCCACGCCCACGACGAGCACGCGCTGTCCCCCGAAAGGACCTGGGCGCTCGTAGTCCTTCGAGTGGAGAATCCGCCCGGTGAACGTCTCCTCACCCGAAAAGTGCGGACGGTGCGGCGTGCTCCAGATGCCCGTCGCGGCGACGAGCACGTCCGCCTCAAAACGACCTGTTGTTGTGGTGAGCTGCCACCTATCCTCGTAATGCGCCTCTATTACCCGGACGCCGCGCTCGATCGGAAAGTCAAAATGCGCCGCGTAATCCGCCAAATACTTCGCGACCTGCTCCCCGGAAGGAAAGGGCGGATAGTCCTCCGGCATCGGCAGCCCCGGCAGCGCCGAGACCTCTTTTAAGCTGTGCAGGTGCAGATGGTCGTAGTGGTGACGCCAGGTCGCGCCCGCCGCCTCTTTCTCTAGGATGCGAAAGGGGAGACCTCTCTGCTGGAGGTAGTAGGCGGTGGCGAGCCCGGCGGGTCCTGCGCCGATGATGAGGATCATAAAAGGTTGAGGAGAGGGAGAAAGCCGTGGTGGAGGGAAGAGGTAGACATTAAGCCAGTGTAACGGGAGAGCACCCCGCAAGAACGCCTTTTGTTTTACATGGTAGAGGTTTCGCACCTCCCCCGGTATCTCTCAAACCTTTTTCTTCGCAAAATTATCTGCCAGTGCTGAGAGGTCCGTTTTCAGTGGGTGATCTTTCAGTTCAGGGATGCGCTTGGCGCTTCGCTCGAGTTGAACCGCGTAATCTCTCAATGCCAAGTCAACAAACCTATTTCCACCACGCCACCTCAAACCCACTAAACGTAGCAACCTCTTCCGCGAACAGGGTTTTAACCTCTCGATATCTTGCTTCTTGTTTGTCAGGATTGCAGTGCACCTCGAGCTGCGGTTTTTGTAAGTTCAAAATCCAGTATTCGGGTATACCCGCACCCGCGTAGAGTTGCAACTTAGTCGTGCGGTCTGTTTGCAAGGTGGCGTTGGCCACTTCAATGATGAGCAGGACGTCTGCGGGCACAGGGTGACGCTGCCTGTAGCGTTCAGCCGGAGATTTCAAAAGCATGACATCGGGCTGAGGTTCGCTCTCATCAAATTGGAGCGGACCCTGTGAGAAGACGGTAGCGTTTTCCCCTATGCACGCGCTGAGTTGGTCGGATAGACTCTTGACAGCGTAGTTGTAGGCGGGGCTGATAGGGTGCACTTCCAGCACCACCCCATCAAGAAGCTCGTAGCGCTTATCCGCTTTGAGGACGCCTACCTCGGCCATCTTGTAGTAGTCCTGAAGCGTAAAGCGCACGCTCTGAGGTTCGCCTAATTCGCTCTGCCGCGTTGCTCGAGTCAGTGCCACGCCTCATTATACAAGCTCAAACCTTTACAGGTTCCGCAACCTCCGGCTCATACCCCAAGTTCGGCGCGAGCCACCTCTCGACCTCTTGCACGCTGACGCCTTTTCGCGCCGCGTAGTCCTCCACCTGGTCGCGACCGATCTTGCCAACCGCAAAGTAGCGCGACTCGGGGTGCGCGAAGTAGAGACCCGAGACCGACGCGGCGGGGTACATCGCGTAGCTCTCGGTGAGGCGAACGCCGATGCGCTCCGCGCTCAAGAGGTCGAAGAGCGTGCCCTTTTCGGTGTGGTCGGGGCAGGCGGGGTAGCCGGGCGCAGGACGGATGCCCCGGTAGCGTTCGCGGATGAGGGCGTCGTTATCTAATGACTCATCCGGCGCGTAGCCCCAAAAAGAGGTGCGCACCCGTTCGTGGAGGTGTTCTGCGAAGGCTTCGGCGAGCCTGTCAGCGAGCGCCTTGACCATGATGGCGCTGTAGTCGTCAAGCGCGGCTTCGAACCCCTGCGCTAGCTCATCCGCGCCGAGACCCGCGGTGACGGCGAAGCCGCCGACGTAATCCGCGACACCTGAGTCTTTCGGCGCAACGTAATCGGCGAGCGCTAGATTCGGCTGTCCTTCGCGTTTGCCGACCTGTTGGCGTAGGGTGTGCAAAGAGGTGAGAACATCCGCTCGAGACTCGTCCGTATAAAGCTCGAGGTCATCGCCTACGCTAGCAGCCGGATAGAAGCCGAAGACCGCTTTCGCTGTCAATAACTTCTTCTCTACAATCTCATTCAGGAGTTTCTGCGCGTCCGCGAAGAGGTTCATCGCCTCCTCACCGACGACCTCATCCTCCAAAATCTGCGGATAGCGTCCTGCGAGTTCCCAGGCGATAAAGAAGGGCGACCAGTCAATGTAAGGGACGAGTTTTTCTAAAGGATAATCCTCTAAGACCTTCGTCCCTAAAAAAGAAGGTTTGGCGATGCTCGGCTCCGTTTGATCAGATTGTGTCCAGTCGAACTTGCGACCTCTCGCTTGCGACAAAGGGAGTAGCTTACGCGTGTTCTCCCTCGAGCCGTACTGCTCTCTCACCTTGTCATATTGAGTTCTGGTTTCAGCCTCTAGGACCTCTTTCGCATCCGAATCCAGCAAACGAGAGACGACGCCTACGCTCCTCGAGGCGTCCAAAACGTGCAGCGCCAAGTTGCTGTACGAGGGCGAGATTTTGACGGCGGTGTGGGCCCTTGAGGTCGTCGCGCCGCCGATGAGAAGAGGCACATCGAAGTTCTGCCGCTCCATCTCTTTGGCGACGTAGACCATCTCATCGAGCGACGGTGTAATCAGCCCTGAGAGCCCAATCACGTCCGCGTTCTCCTCTTTCGCCGTTTGCAAAATTTTTGCTGCTGGCACCATTACGCCCAAGTCGATAATCTCGTAGTTGTTGCACGCTAAGACCACACCGACGATGTTCTTGCCGATGTCGTGCACGTCGCCCTTAACCGTTGCGAGCACGACTTTTCCTTTACCGCTGCCTTGCGCGTTAGGGTCTAAGTTCTTTTCAGCCTCTAAGTACGGCTGCAAATACGCCACTGCTCTTTTCATCACCCGCGCACTCTTGACGACCTGCGGCAAGAACATCTTGCCCGAGCCGAAGAGGTCGCCCACGATATTCATCCCGTCCATCAGCGGACCTTCGATAATCTCCAAAGTTTTCGTGTAGGACGAGCGCGCCTCCTCAGCGTCCTGCTCGGTGTAGTCGGTAATTCCCTTGACGAGCGCGTGAGACAGTCTTTCTTGAACGCTGCCTTGCCGCCACGTTTCGTCCTTGACCTGGACTTTTCCCTTGCTCTTGACGGTCTCTGCAAAATCTACTAAGCGCTCCGTGGCGTCCTCGCGGCGGTCAAAAATCACGTCCTCGACGAGTTCTAAGAGGTCTTTGGGAATCTCCGCGTAGACCTCTAACATGCCTGCGTTGACGATGCCCAGGTCCATCCCGGCGTCTATAGCGTGGTAGAGAAACGCCGCGTGCATCGCCTCGCGCACGGCGTTGTTGCCGCGAAAGGAGAACGAGAGGTTCGAGACGCCGCCCGAGACGAGCGCGTGCGGTAAGTTCGCCTTGATCCAGCGCGTCGCCTGGGTAAAGTCCACCGCGTAGCGGCGGTGCTCCTCGATGCCCGTGGCAATCGCCAAGATATTCGGGTCGAAGATGATGTCTTGCGGGGGAAAGCCGACCTCGTCCACGAGAATTTTGTAGGCGCGTTCGCAAATCTCGATGCGCCGTTCAAACGTATCTGCCTGCCCCTCTTCGTCGAACGCCATCACGACCACAGCAGCGCCGTAGCGCCGGATGAGTCGCGCTTGACTTTTGAACGCTTCTGCGCCCTCTTTGAGCGAAACTGAGTTGACGACGCCCTTGCCTTGGAGCCGCTTTAGCCCCGCTTCGATGACCGACCACTTCGAAGAGTCCACCATGATGGGAAGTTTGGCAATGTCCGGCTCGGCGGCGATGAGGTTTAAGAATGTCACCATCGCCGCTTCACTGTCCAACATCCCCTCGTCCATGTTCACGTCGATGAGCTGCGCGCCGCCCTCGACTTGCTGTGCGGCAACCGATAAAGCTTCCTCGTAACTATTCGAGGTGATAAGCCGTGCAAACTTCTTCGAGCCCGTGACGTTCGTGCGCTCGCCGACGTTGACGAAGTTCGTTTCGGGGCGAATGACGAAAGGTTCTAAGCCGGAGAAGCGGGGACGGGGTTCTATTTCGGGAGGCATTCTAGGCGCGTACTTTGCCGCCACCTCCGTAAACGCGGCGATGTGCTCCGGCGTCGTACCGCAGCACCCGCCGACGATGTTGAGCCAGCCGTTCTCCAAAAAAGATTCCAGCGTCGCCGCCATCATCTCGGGCGTTTCGTCGTACTCGCCGAAGGCGTTCGGCAGTCCTGCGTTCGGGTGAACGCTCGTGTAAATCGGCGCGAGTTGGGACAACTCTTCCACGTAAGGACGCAGCGCCTCGGGTCCCAGCGCGCAGTTGAGCCCGATACTTAAAAGAGGCGCGTGCGAGACCGAAATCCAGAACGCCTCTAGGGTCTGCCCCGAAAGGGTGCGCCCGCTCGCGTCGGTAATCGTCCCCGAAATCATCAGCGGTAGACGCTTACCCTGCTCTTCGAAGACCTCTTCAGCGGCGAAGAGTGCCGCCTTGCAGTTGAGCGTGTCGAACACGGTCTCGATCAGCAAGAGGTCCGCGCCGCCGTCCATAAGCCCGCGAATCTGCTCGCTATACGCCGCCACCAACTCGTCAAAGTCCACGGCGCGAAAACCGGGGTTATTCACATCCGGTGACATGCTCGCGGTGCGGTTCGTCGGACCGATCGCGCCCGCGACGAAGCGCGGCTTGTCTGGCGTGGAGAAGGCGTCGGCGGCGCGGCGGGCGATTCTGGCGGCGTGGGCGTTCAGTTCAAAGATGACCTCATCCAGTCCGTACTCCGCTAAACCAACGGTGGTGGCGTTGAAGGTGTTGGTCTCGAGGATATCTGCGCCCGCCGCCAAATACGCCCTATGAATCTCCTCGATGAGCTGAGGTTGCGTCAAGCAGAGCAGGTCGTTTGCGCCTGCTAAGGCGTGCGTATGGCCCTTAAAACGTTCGGCGCGAAAGTCCGCCTCGGAGAGCGTGTGCTGCTGGATCATCGTACCCATCGCGCCGTCTAGGACGAGGATGCGTTTTTTTAGCTCGAGTTCAATGGGATGTTTAGGGCTACCGCTCATGAGGTTGAGCGTCTGGAGCAATGAGTTAAAAGCAATGAGCAATGAGTACAAATCTTTAGGGTTTTACTTTCAACTCGTTGCTCATTGCTCGTTGTTGCCTTTCTACGCATAGCTCACGACCTCTTCTACCGGCTCGAGAAATTCTCCTAAAAGCTCCGTTCGCCCGAGCGGATACACGTGGACGCCGTCCACGCCGAGCGTGCGCAGGTCCGCCACGAGCTGCTGCGCCCAGCGGAGCCCGGCGGCTTGTCCGTCTCTCTCGAGCCCCTCAATAAGCTCGTCCGGCACGCTGCACCATTTCGACACGCCCTTCGCCATCTTCGCACTGCGCACGGGTAAGACGCCGTAGAGCACGGGTGCGGGCGCTCTGCCGCCAAAGGCAGCTTGAAACCTCACCGCGTCCTCGGCGCTAAAGATCGGCTGGGTCTGGAAGAAGTGCGCACCTGCTTTTAACTTAGCGTTGAACTTGGAAACCTCGACCTCTAAATCTTTCGCGCCCGGATTCGCGGCGGCGGCAACCGTGAGGTTCGTCGGCGCTTCCAGGTCGCGCCCTCTGGTTTTACCCCGGTTGAGATTTTTGACTAAACCGATAAGCCCGAGCACGTCTACCTCGTAAACGCCCTTGGCATCTGGATGATCGCCGCGCGTAGGCGGGTCGCCCGTCAAGGTCAAGACGTTCTTAACCCCTAGCGCGGCTGCGCCCAGAAGTTCCGACTGGAGCGCTAAAACGTTGCGGTCACGGCAGGTGAAGTGGAAGACCGTCTCGAGTTCATAGCGCGACTGGATAAGGTGCGCCAACGCGACCGGGCTCATGCGCAAGTTCGCCATGGGCGCGTCGGAGATATTGACGGCGTGAACGTAAGGTTCGGCTTCGGCAGCTTGGCGGTAGGCGCTGCTGGGGTCGGCGCTGCGGGGGGGCTCTAACTCCGCTGTTACAATAAACTCTCTTCCGAGCCTCGAGGCTAAGCTCACAGACGCACCTCTTTAGTTGTGTCCATAGGGATAGAAATAAATGCCATAGCAAACCCTCCTTAATGAAAATGCAGCCAGTTTATAAAGAAGGGTCAGAAAAAGAGCCTTCTCATCTGTCCAGAAGGGTGAAGCCATCGTGACCTCGCCCCGCCGGTCTGAAAGGAGCACCCGCTTGGATGAAAGCGGGTTGCTGCAACGTCGTCGGGTCAGGTCCCTCGGTTGCTCTGGATGAGTCGAACCTACGCTCGCTAAGAGAGGGGGCTCGAGGCGCTGAGTCGCGTTAAGAAACGCTCCATTCAAAACTCAACTAGACCATTGTTGCGTGTTTAGCGGGGCGGCGTCAAGCCTGCAGGCACTTTTCTCGCGCTCCGAAACGCCTAAGGTGCTTACGTCAGCTAAGTTCTCGGTTCTAAAGACCTTCTAAGTTTCCCTAAGCTTCGCGGGGTATAGTAGACGCCGACTTCACCGTGCTCCTAGTTTGCTTGCATCTTCTTAGGAGCGCCCAAGGGGCAACTATGGATTTATTTTCGTGGGTTAGCAGCCCGGAAGCGTGGGTTGCGCTTCTCACCCTCACCCTTTTAGAGATCGTTTTAGGCATCGACAACATCGTTTTTATCTCGATCGTTTCCTCTAAACTGCCCGAAGAGCAGCAGCCCAGAGCGCGCAATGTAGGGCTTTTTTTGGCGATGTTCACGCGCATCTTGTTGCTCTTCTCGATAAGCTGGATTATCGGTTTGACGGAACCGCTCTTCACTATTTTTGAACAGGAGATTTCGGGGCGCGACCTCATCTTGTTAGTGGGCGGGCTTTTCTTGATCGCCAAAGCGACGCAAGAGATTCACCAGAAGTTGGAGGGCGAAGAGGGGCACGAGAGCGCTAAAGTCGCGCCCTCGTTCGCCGCTGTGATCGCGCAGATTCTCATTTTGGATGTGGTCTTCTCGCTCGACTCGGTCATCACGGCGGTCGGCATGGCGGACGACCTCGGCGTGATGGTCACAGCCGTCGTGATCGCGGTAGGCATCATGCTCATTTCGGCTGGACCCATCAGCGACTTTGTTGATCAGCACCCTACCGTGAAGATGTTAGCGCTCTCCTTTTTGATTCTCATCGGCGTGTCTTTAGTCGCCGAGAGTTTCGGACAGCACATCCCTAAAGGCTACATCTACTTCTCGATGGGTTTTGCGGTCTTCGTCGAGATGCTCAACTTGCGGCTTCGCGGCTCTAAGCCCGTCAAGTTGCATCAGCCCTACACGGAAGAGACCGCGAAAGAGGGTCAGGCGGCGGGTGGCGGGCAGTGACTAGATTAAAGTTAAAAGCAACGAGTAAGGAAAGAGAGTTAAAAGCAATGAGCAATGAGTTAAAAGTGAAAGGCGACTCTTTACTCCTTATCCCTTACTTCTTACTTCCTGCCCTACTCATTGCTCATTGCTCGCTACTCGGAACTCATCCTTATGCGCAATAAACTCACCAGCACCTGGGACGCGCTCCTGGCAAGCTACTGGTTTGTGCCGGGGCTCATGACCTTGGGCTCGGTGCTGCTCGCGTCGCTCCTAGTATGGCTCGACACAGGCGACAAGCTTACCTGGCTGCGCAATATCCAATTCGTGTACCTCAACCAGCCCGACGGCGCACGCTCTTTGCTCTCCACCATTTCGGGCTCCATGATCGGGGTGGCGGGCGTGGCGTTCTCCATCACAATGGTCGTCTTGTCACTCACCTCGGGGCAATACGGACCGCGGCTTCTGGGCAACTTCATGCGCGACCGGGGCAACCAATTCGTGCTGGGCAGCTTTATCGGCACCTTCATCTACTGCCTTTTGGTGCTGCGCACGATTCGCTCCGCGGACGAAGCGGCCGCGCTGACCTCCTTCGTGCCGCACCTCGCGGTGACGTTCTCGGTGCTTCTAGCCGCCTTTAACTTAGGCGTGTTTATCTACTTCATTCACCACACAGCGGAGTCGATTCAGGCGTCCAGTATCATCACGAATATCGCGCAGAGTTTAGAGGACCTCATCAGAAAGATTTACCCCGAGGAGCAGCTCTCTCACGAGAGAGGTTTTAACGATGAAGCGCCCGAAACGCCCTCTATTCCTGACAGATTTGACGAGGACGCGCGGAACGTGCCGATGGCGCACAGCAGCTACCTGCAGACGGTCGGAGTACAAGGACTCATTGCCGCCGCGAAGGAACACGATGTGATCGTCAAAGTGCCGCACCGACCCGGTACGTTTTTGGTCGAACGCAGACCGCTCTTGCAAGTGTGGCCCGGCGAACGTCTCACTGAGGAACTGGAGGAAAAGTTGCGCGGGTCGTTCACCTTCGGTCCGCGCCGCACGCCCTTGCAGGACTTCGACTTTTTGTTCGACCAACTGACCGAGGTGGCGCTCCGGGCGCTCTCGCCGGGCATCAACGACCCCGTCACGGCGATCCAGTGCATTAACCGCATCGGCGAAGGCTTTAACCTGCTCGTCTCGCGCAAGCCGCACTCGCCTTACTTTTTTGACGACGAGGAGAAGCTCCGCCTCATCTACACTCAGGTGGACATCAAAGACCTGGTGCAAAATACCTTCGGACCGCTGCGCCGCTTTAGCGGCGACAACATGATGGTCTCGCTGCACCTCTTGCAAACCATCACTGTGCTCCGCGCGCTCAACGACCACTCCAGACTCGACGGCGCGCTCGCCGAGCAAGCCGACCTCATCGTCGAGGTGGCGAAAGACGTCCTTATCGGCGCGGACTTAGAGACGGTGGAGCAGGCGCACCGGGGCGCTACGAAAGGGCGAGACGCGCTAGACCCGCCAGTACAGAAGGTGGGGTTTTAAGGGGGAGTTGCCAAGCTTTAGGCGTGCATTGTGCGAAGTGCGCGACGCGCTCCAGAAGGTCTGCGAAGGTCTCCTCGGGGATGTTGAGCGGCGGCGTGAGGCGCAAGGTGGCGCTCGAGTTCAGCGTGTAGCACCCGTGCACGCCCGCTTGGTGCAGCAGCCGTAGCGCCAGAGCGCTCCCTAACTGCGCGGGCAACTCTCCCGCTAGCACCTTTTGAGAAACGACAGGTTGCAGTTGCAGCGCGAAGAGCATCCCCGCGCCGCGCACCTCTTCGATGAGGTCGGGGTACGCGCCTTGCAAATTCCGAAGCTCTGCTAAACCGTGCTCGCCTAAAACTCTCGAGCGCTCGACTAGGTTTTCTTCTACGATGATCTCCAGCGACTTGAGCCCCACCGCCATCGCCAGCGAGCCACCGCCGAACGTGTTCGAGTGGCGCTTGCTCTGCAAGCCGCCCAGCATCGTCCTGTAAATCTCGCGGCGCGCAATCGTCGCACCGATCGGCAAGAGCCCGCCGCCGAGCGGCTTAGCTAAGGTGAGAATGTCGGGGTCTAAACCGCCCGCCACGCTCGCAAACAGATGCCCAGAGCGTCCTAAGCCGGTCTGAATCTCATCGGCGATGACGAGGACGCCGCGGTCTCTAAGCGCGTTTACAGCAGGTAAGAAATCCGCTGGAGGGTGGATCACGCCGCCCTCACCCTGAATAGGCTCTAACACGACGGCGACGATTTTATCTGCGCTTAATTCCGTCACCTTGTTCGTGAGCGCCTGCGCGTCGCCGTAAGGGAGCGTTACTACGTTTCCGAGTAGTGGCCTAAAAGGCGCTTGGTACTCCTCGTTAGGTGTCAAGGAGAGTGCGCCCGCTGTCTTACCGTGATAGCCCTTCGTAAAGTTGATGAGGTGCGCAGCGTTCGGGCGCGCAGTGCGGGCGAACTTGAGCGCCGTCTCGACCGCCTCCGCGCCGCTATTGGAAAAAAAAACTTGCGAGTCTCCGTGGCTCGGCGCGTAGAACGAGAGCAGGGCGACGAGGTTGGTCTCTAGCGCCGCTCGCCAGTCCGACACCGACTGTTGTGGCAAGCTCATGCTGGTACTCGTTTGAAAGTAGGCGTGAATAAAATCTACGAGAGGGGGATAGCGCTCGCCGAAGGGAAGCGCCGCGTAGCCCCCCGCATTGATGAGGTGCTGCCCTCTTTCGTCCCGGAGTTCCCAGGAGTTTAAGACCTCAAAGGGTCCGCCGATCCCCAACGCTTCGATGATGCGTACCAAGTCGCCGTTGCCGTGCGCTTTCTCCAAGGCTAGCGCGCGAGGTGCTAAACTCGGCACCTCGCGCGTCGAGATAGGCAGACTCGGCGAACGTGACGCCACCTGTTGCGTCGCAGGTCTCATCGCTTTCATCGCAACGTGACTACATCTCCTACAGGCATATCATTGGGGTTGTTCGACAATCCGGTTGCCCGCTTGGTCGGTGACGACAATCTCTAACCCCTCGCGCGCCACGTCCAACGAGAAGGAGACCTGCTCTGCCGGGATAAACGAGATGTCCGTGCCGCTCACGCTGACGCGACCGACCTGGTCGTTATCCCTCGCGACGCCCACGACGCGCACGCGCCCGTCCGCTAAACCTTCGACGCCTGTAATCTCCAGCGTCGGCGGGGTCGTGTCGATCTCTAGGGGGAAGTCGAGCGAGGTGACGCGCCCGTCCACGTCTTCGACCTCGATGGTCGACGCCCACTGCCCTTCGCCGACCTCTTGCGGGATAAAGGCGAAGCGCACGAGTTTTTTGTCGCGCTGCTCGGCGTAGATGGCTTCGCCCAAGAGGTCGAGCCCGTTGACGCGAACCGCGCGGACGCCCTCGTCGTCGAGGGCGTAGCCGCTAATCTGCAGGTTTTCAGCGGTGCGCACGGTGCCGCTTTTCGGCGAGGTGATGTTGACAACGGGCGCTAAGGCGTCGGAGCGTTCCACACAAGCGCTCAGCAGTGCGAGCAAAGAGAGACTAAAGAAGATACGTTTCATCTCCCCCAAGTTTACCGCAAGACGGGGGCGAAACCGTGTACTCGAGGCTAAAATAGACCCTCACGCGCCTGAAAGGGCGAGCGCAAACGTCCGCGAATCTCGCCACCTTTACACGTTATATTTGCATAGAATTGCTCATCGCAACTGAGCGTAGAGCCGCCGGGAAAGCTAAAAAGCCCTTTCCTATAGATGTTCTATAGATATTTATGCTTTTGATGATAAGGTAGAACAGATGTATAAATGTTCACATCTGCGCGCAAAGTTGCTGTATGTCTCATTTTCCATTTCGGCTTAATGAAGTCATCCGTTTTTCAGATTACATTCAGAGGGCGGCGCAAGAGCGAACAAGTTTGTTAGACTGATGAGGTCATGACGATGTGATCTTAGGGAAAGGAGGGTTTCAGGAGCGCCTTCGCGCCCCGCATTACCTAGTTTGACCTGTGGATAACCTGTGGATAATGCTTCCACATCCCAACCGTCCACACCGCAACCATCTACGGCCCCAACGACCACGCTTTCTACTTTAGGAGGACTATGAAAAAAGCTCTATCCCTACTCGCGCTGCTCGGTCTACTTTCGACCGGCGCAGCGCAAGCCCCCGCCGACACCTACGTCGTCTCCGCTTTCGGCGAGGCGGTCACGTTAGACCCTGCCAGGGCTTACGACACCGCTTCGGGTTCGCTCTTAGAAAATATTTACGAAACCCTCTACACCTACGACGGCGCGAGTATCGACGAGTTCGTACCTGCTTTGGCGACCGACTACCAAACGTCCGAAGACGGCACGACCTACACCTTCACCCTGCGCGAAGGCGTGCCTTTCCATAGCGGCAACACCATGACCTGCCGCGACGTGGAGTACTCCTTAGAGCGCGGCATGGTCGTCGCGCACCCCGAGGGCGCGGTCAGCTACCTCGTCGGCAACCAGTTCTTGGGCACGCAGACCGACGGCAGCGACGCGGCAGCGTACCAAGAAGAGGTCGACTGGGGCATGATCGACGGCGCAGTCGAGTGCCCCGACGGTGACGACGGTTTAACCGTGCAACTCAACCTGACTGCGCCCGACCCCGCGTTCCTCTCGATTCTCGCGTACACCGCGTTCAGCGTGACGGACAGCCAGTGGGCCATCGAGAACGGCATGTGGGACGGCACCGAAGCGACCTGGACCGACTGGATCGGGCGCGACCTCACGCAAGAATTCATGCACAACGCGGCGAGCGGCACGGGCGCGTACCAACTCGTCGAGTGGACGGGTAACTCCTTCGTTGGTCAAGCCTTCAGCGACTACTGGGACGGCGCACCGTCCATCGCCAACGTCGTCTACAACTACGTCGAAGAGCAGTCCACCAACATCTTGGCGCTGCAACAGGGCGACGCGGACCGCGCCATCTTGGGCGACCGCGCGGCGCTCGTGCAGCTTCGCGGCGCGCCGGGCGTCACCGTATACGAAGACCCAGAATGGAACCCCACCTCGGTCTCGGCGGTCTTCTTCAACACCGACATCGTGATGGAGAACAACGAGGACGTCGGCTCGGGTCAGCTAGACGGTCAGGGTATCCCCTCTGACTTCTTCGACGACCCGAACGTGCGCATCGGCTTCGCGCACCTCTTCGACCAGCAAGCCTTTATCGAGCAGATTTATGAGGGCGAAGGTCAGGCGCTCACGGCGGCGCTGCCCCCCTCCTTCTTCGGCTACACCGACGACGTGCCGATTCGCACGCTCGACCTGGAGGCGGCGGAGCAAGCCTTTAGCCAAGCGTTTGACGGTCAACTGTTCGACACCGGCTTTCAGTTCACCGCGCTCTATAACGCAGGTAACACCACGCGGCAAGCGTCTTTAGAGATCATCAAAGAGAACCTGGAGTTTTTGAGCCCGAACTTCACGATGAACATCCGCTCGCTCGCCTGGCCCGACTTCCTGAGCCGCAGCGACCAGGGGCTAACGCCCATGTTCGTGCTCGGTTGGGGCGCGGACTACGCCGACCCGAGAAACTTCTTCAACACCTTCTACCTCTCCGACGGCTTCTACCCGGACGGACGCACGAGCTTTAGCAACGAAGAGATGGACCAGGCGCTCAGGCAAGCTAATAGCTCGTTAGATCAGAGCGAGCGCGAAGAACTCTACGCGCAAGCTACGCAGCTCCACTACGACCTCGCGCCCGTCGTCCCGCTGCCCGTACCCGGCGCGTTCATCGCCGCGAGCGAGGTGCTCCAAGGCGTCTACTACAACCCGATGCTCTCCCACAACTACTTCTGGAAAGACGTCTCGAAGAACTAGGCTAAGTCTCGAGCAAGAGGAGCGGCGCTAGACCGCTCCTCTCTCCTTATTTCTCATCGGTGTTGGATACACGTATCATCTCTAAATATTACGCGCCCAATCAAAATTGACTGTGAGCGTTCGTGACCGGATGATACCCGCTAAGGAGGTGAAAGATGTTCGCTTTTGTCGTTAGACGACTTCTCTTTTTGCCCGTCGTATTTTTCGGCGTCACTATCTTCATCGTGCTGCTCATGCAGCTTTTAACCCCTATCCAGCGCGCGTCTACCTACGCGCAGACACCACAGCAGGCGCGCAACTTGCCCGCCATCGTCGAGCGTTACGGGCTCGACGACCCCTGGTATCAGCAGTACGGGCGCTGGCTCAGCCAGGTCGCGCAGGGCAACATGGGCTACTCGAAAGTCACCAACGAGCCCGTCTTGACGACGATTCGCAAGAGGTTCCCGGCAACCTTGGAGCTAGCCCTCTACGCCATCATTCCGGTGATCGGCATCGGCATCTGGCTCGGCACAGCGGCGGCTCTCAACCGGGACAAGTTCATCGACCAGGTCACGCGCGTCGCTGCGATTGTAGGCTACTCGCTGCCGAGCTTCGTGGCGGGGATTTGGCTGCTCGTGGTCTTCTACGGGATGCTAGGCGGGTTTTTATCCGAGTTCTTAGGCGGCGCGTTTCGCGTGGAGCCGGGGCGACTCTCGACGCGCTTCGTCGTGGAGTTGGCGAGCCGTGATTTTCAGCGTCCTACCGGGCTGCTCACCATCGATTCGCTTCTCAACGGACGCTTCGATATCTTCTGGAACGCCGTGCTGCACATGATCTTGCCCGTGACGACGCTCGCGATCATCTCGTCTGCACAGATTTTACGGGTGATGCGCTCGTCGCTGTTAGATGTCTTGTCTCAAGACTACGTGCGTACGGCGCGGGCAAAAGGGCTACCAGAAAACATGGTGAACTATAAGCACGCCCGCCGTAACGCGCTCATCCCCGTCATCACGCTCTCCGGCTTGGTGCTTTTTAGCCTCTTCAACGGGGTGGTCATCACGGAAACGGTTTTTAATTACCCAGGCTTGGGGCAGTGGGGTGCGACCGCCGCTGTGCAGCTCGACTACGCGGCGGTGCTGGGGTTCGCTGTTTTCACCGCGATGATCGTCGTTGTGGCGAACCTCTTGGTGGACCTTCTCTACGGCGTGATCGACCCGCGCATCCGGTACAACTGATGGCAAGCTCGAGTATGCAACAGCCCGCCCAGCAGGAGCGTGAACAGAGCGCCCTCGCAAAGTGGTGGAACTCTAAAGCGATGAAGCGCTTTCGCCGCAACCCGCTAGCGATTACGGGGGCGCTCATCGTCCTTTTCTTCGTGGTTGTCGCTATTTCTGCGCCGCTCATCACCACGCCGGGGCGCTCCTGCTTGCGCGACTTGGGGCTCTCCGCTCGCACGGTAGGCGAGGTCAACAACCCGCTCAGGCCTGCCTTCTGGCGGCTGATGTTCGCGCAGCCCTTACCGGGTGCGCCCCTCTCGTCTTGCTACACGATTCCCCGCACGACCTTTTCGCCCGTGCCGCAGCCGCCCACGTCCGAGTCTATCTTGGGCACCTCGAGTCGCGGCTACGACATCTATTACGGGCTCGTCTGGGGCACGCGCACGGCTTTTTTTATCGGTTTTTTGGTCATCGGCGTGAGTTTATCTATCGGGCTCCTAATCGGCAGCATCGCGGGCTATTTCGGCGGCTGGATCGACAACGTCTTGATGCGCTTCACCGACGTGATCATCTCCGTGCCTAGCTTAATCATGGCTATCGTTATCGTAACGATCTTGGGGCAGTCGCTGGTCAACATCATGCTCGCCATCGCCATCGTGGGCTGGCCCACCTACGCCCGCCTTCTGCGCGGCGACATCTTGCGGGTCAAAGAGCAGGAGTACGTGGACGGGGCGCGGGCGTTGGGGGCGGGGAACTTAGGCATTATCTTCAAACACGTACTGCCTAACTCAATCGGCTCGATCATCATCGTCGCGAGCTTGGATATCGGCACGGTGGTCATCACCGCCGCCGCGCTGAGCTTTTTGGGGCTAGGACCGCCCATCGGCTTCGCGGACTGGGGGCAGATGATCGCCTTTGCGCGCGATTGGATTTTGGGACCGCCCAACGACCCCTTCGCCTACTGGTACGTTTCATTTTACCCCGGCATCGTCATCGTGCTGTTCGTACTGGGTTGGAACCTCTTGGGCGACGCCTTTAGAGATGTGAATGACCCAAGAAGTGGGACGTGAGATAGCAGGTATCATCTGGTCATAAACGCTCTCACTTCACGAAGCATTGTCCAGCACGCATGTTAGAGGATGATATTTACTTTCATCTACCTCAATACGTGGTAGGTAAGGTTTTCAAGGGAAGCGTCGCGGCGTTCTGCTCGGTTAAGGTCACGCCTTCGGGGAGGGCGTGGTTTAGCCCCAACACGTGCGCCGTAATGTCCCAGTACTCCTGGTTCGTGAGCGTTCTCGGGGCGTGGCGCGGCATCGCGGCGTGAATATAACTGTAGAGCACGGCGGCGTTGGGAAACGCCGCCATACCTTCGCCGACGAGCGCGGGCGCGTCACCGACGTCGAACATGTTGTTGTCTATAAAAGGGTTCGCCATGAGCGCGGGGTTGCCCCTTTTATGGCAGCTCGAGCAGCGCCTGTGGTCCTCGGGAAAGGCGAGCCGCGCTTCGGCTAGACCCTGCCCGGTTGCGCCGTGACAGACGGCGCAGCGCAGCGCGTAGAGGTCTGCGCCGCGCTCTTGCTGCGCCTCCGCAGCCTCCGAGCCCTGATAGGCCAGCGCGAGCGACAAGGTAAAGGCGATACCTATGACTACGCTGAAAAGAGTACGCATGAGGAGGAGTTTACCACGCTCAGCAACCTTGAGACACGCCGAAATAGGTTGATATCCCCGCAAGTGCTAGTCTGCCAAGCTGTATTGAGGCTAGCGGTTTCGCACAACGTTGTTTAGGCAAAGCTATGTAGTTTATACGCTATCCTTCAACGCTCACCCTTAGGGGTGAGGTGAAGGGCGCTTACGGTCATAGCGGTGCAGAAA
Organism: Trueperaceae bacterium; assembly: GCA_965213925.1. Lineage (GTDB taxonomy): Bacteria > Deinococcota > Deinococci > Deinococcales > Trueperaceae > CBDBZX01. The sequence continues at coordinate 305,184 of OZ243927.1, read as the reverse complement.
GGCGCATCTAAGCGACCTCTAGCCGGTTGCGCTACTAGCTCCATCTGTCCCAAGCGCCCAGAGGAGCCTTTAGATACCGGGTGAGCGCGTTTCAGTTGCAGCTTCAAAGGGATGATAGGCGCTCGGTCGTCTGGTGCCCAAGACATTCAGGTCAATTACGAACGACCAAGCGTCCACTACTCCGTAGCGACAAAGAGGTGAGAAAGCGCTACCTCGCCCCTTCTCGGGCCGACGGACGCCTCAGCGTGCGCAGATAGAGGTAGCTCGCTGGCAAGAGGAGCAACCCCGAGAGCACAAGGGCTGTAGGGATGCCAGAAAAGGTAGCGACGAGCCCTAAAAGGGGTCCGCCAACAATCTGACCGAGCGCGTCTATCTGCGCGTTCATGCTGAAAACCGTGGCTCTCGTTTTGGGCTCGAGCCGCTGATTGAGCCACGCCCGGAAGAGGGGGCGGTGCGTCGTCCTCAGCACGACCGACGCGCCGTAACAGGCGAGCGCCAGCCAGAAATTACCGGCGAGCCCGAAGAGCACCGTGCTGAGCGTTAAAAGCGCGTTGATCACGAGGAGTGAGCGCGCCACCGCGATATGAGTGTTTGTATCAACGCGCCGCCGTACGACCTCCGTCACAGCGAGTGTTACGAGCATAAGTGCAGCGTTGATAAGACCGAACCAGACGACCGGGGTGAACCGCGCCGGAAAACCAACGTTCGCCAAGAAGTGCGCCTCCCACAGCCGGTCAAACGTCTCGGAGGACGCGCCGACAATTGCCGTGATGACGAATAGCGTCAGGATGATGGGCTTGCGCCTCGCGACGTCAAAGCCTCGCCCCAAGGTTCCCCGCATCGCGCCGAAGGGTCCGCGCGTAGCGTCTTGCTCGGGCACGAAGGCGTGTTCGGGCATCCGCAGCGCGAGGAAGGAGGCGAGCAGTACATATCCGCCGCCCGCAACGAGCATAGGTAACCCCAGATAGAGGCTGCCCAAAACGACACCGAGAGGCACCGCGACGAGCGAGGTGACTTGCGCCACCTGTGCGCCGCGCAAAAACGCTTTACCTGCCCGCTCCTCCCCAACTTCATCGGCAATCCAAGCTTCTAACGCGCCGCTTTCGAAGGTGTTGCCGACGCCCCAAATCACCTGGGCGAGCAGAATCGTCGCGAAGAGGGGCAAGGCTCCCTCGAGCACGAACCCCGCTCCAATCAGCACCGTCCCGATGATGACGCTGCGGCGGCGTCCGTACACGTCCGCGACGACACCGGTAGGCACTTCGAACAGAAAGACCGAAAGCTCGAGCACCGTGCCCACCAAGATGAGCTGAAGCGGACCTAGCCCGGCGGTCTCGAAGCGGTAGACCGCCGAGAGCAGACCGAAGAGCGTGAACGAGAGGGCGGACGCGCCTGAAAAGATCAGGTAGACGCGGTAGGCGGAAGGGTTTGGAAGAGAGTGAAGCAAAGGTCACCGTCCAAACGGCGAGACCTCACTCGGCGCGAACACGTCGCCGGCGAATAGCGTTTTAGACCGATAACGTTCTACACGAGTAAAGTCTCACGCATGTGAGAGGCAAATTTTTTAGAGGTAGATGGGATGACATAAGCTAGAGCACAGGACGCTCGAGCAAGTCGCTCGAGTCGCCCAGTTCAAGTTGGCATTCACCCGGTTAAAGCCGTGCGGTGACCATTGACATAGCTCCCAATGTGACGGGTGCGGGGCGCTTTGTCAAGTAGAAGACCGCGCCCCTTACCCTAGCCCCGCCCGCACGCATTTCAACACGCTGTAGTCGTAGCGCTCCTCTAACTTCTCAAAAAGAGGTCTCAGATACGGCTTCTCCTCTTCGGGCAGGTTGAAAAAGGCAGATTCAATCCTCGCAATCTCCTCTTTCGGCAGCTTCGTCGCCTCTTGGGCGGTGAGCTGACCTCTCGAGACCAACTCCGCCAGATGGTTCTCCACCGTGCGCACCTTGAGATTGCGCTCGCTCGCCACCTCTTGGAGCGTACGCCCTGCTAAAACGAGTTGTAAGGTCTGCTCGTAGGTGTCGAGGTCATCGTCCGTGGGTTCCAAAGGTAGAGAGGTAACAGTTGAGGTGGGTTCGGGTGCGCTGTCCGCGTATCCCTGCAAGACCTCTAAAAACGCTTCGCCGTAGCGTTCCAACTTCGTCTTCCCTACCCCAGTAATCGCGTTCATCGCGCCCAAGCTCTGCGGCACGACCTCCGCCATCTGTTTAAGCGTGGCGTCATGAAAGATGACGTAAGGAGGAACGCTCTGCTCTTTGGCGAGATCGGTACGTAAGCCGCGTAGGGCGTTGAATAACTCGAGCGTCCCCCCTGTCAGTTCAACCGCTCTATTGCTCGCCGCGCTCTTCTTTCACAGGTTTCGGGTCGCGCCGAAACGAGACGGTCTCTTGACCCTTCAGAACGGCGGCGCTCTGCGGGGTGAGGAGTAAGGAGCCGTAGCCGCCCCCATTACTCGTCAAATAGCCCCACGAAACGAGCTGCCGCAGCACCGAGCGCCACTGCTTCTCATCCAACTCCGTACCGACGCCGAAGGTGCTCAACTCGTCGTGCTTCAAGTTCTTCATGCGCGGCGTGTTCTTACCCAAAAGCACGTCAATCACGTGCCCTGCGCCAAAACGCTGCCCTGTGCGGTAGACCGCCGAGAGCGCCTTTTGCGCCGCCACCGTGCCGTCCCAGGTTTCAACAGGGTTCAAGCACGTGTCGCAGTTGCCGCAGGAATTCGTTAAGGTCTCGTCAAAATACGAGAGAAGCAGTTGCCGCCGACATCTAGGGGACTCGCAGTAACCGAGTAAAGCCTCGAGCTTCCGATGCTCAATCCGCTTAAACTCCTCGCTCGCTTCGGACTGCGCCAACATCTGCCGGAGCATCACCACATCCGCTAAACCGTAGGTCATAAAGGCGTTCGAGGGCAGCCCGTCGCGCCCGGCGCGTCCGGTCTCTTGGTAGTAACCTTCCAGGCTTTTGGGCAAATCGAGGTGCGCCACAAATCTAACGTCCGGCTTGTCAATCCCCATCCCGAATGCCACCGTCGCCACCATCACGACGCCCTCCTCTAACAAAAACCGCTCTTGATGCCGCTGGCGCATCTCGCTCGTCAGCCCAGCATGATAGGGCAGCGCCTTTAGCCCGCGCTTAATGAGCCACTCCGCTGTCCTCTCCACGCTCTTGCGCGACAAGCAGTAGACGATGCCCGCGTCGTTCATGTGTTCGCGCTTGTAGAAGTCCAAAAACTGCTGCTTCGCGTTGTTCTTACCCACGACGGTATAGCGAATATTCGGGCGATCAAAGGACGAGACGAACTGCCGCGCCTTTGTCAGGTGCAACCGCTCCACGATGTCGCGCCGCGTGACCTCGTCGGCGGTAGCCGTAAGCGCTAGACGTGGCACCTCTGGGTAACGTTCAGCAAGGAGCGCCAAGCCGCGATACTCCGGGCGAAAGTCGTGTCCCCACTGCGAGACGCAGTGCGCCTCGTCAATAGCGAAGAGCGCAATCTGGCTGCGCCCCAAGAGGTCTAAAAAGCGCGGCGTCAAGAGGCGTTCGGGGGCGACATACAAGAGGTCAAGCTCGCCGCGTAGGAGCTGGTTCTCAACTTTGTAAGCGTCCGAAGAGGTGAGGCTCGAGTTCAGATACGCCGCCTTAACGCCAAGCTGCAAGAGCGCGTCCACCTGGTCTTTCATCAGCGCGATAAGAGGTGACACGACAATCCCCACGCCGCGCCGCGCCATTGAAGGAATCTGATAACAGAGCGACTTGCCGCCGCCCGTCGGCATCAAAACAAAGGCGTCCCCACCCGCCGCGATGTGCTCGACCACTTCCGCCTGATGGCCGCGAAAGGCGCTGTAGCCGTAGACGGATGAGAGGATGTGCTGGGCGCTGCTCAGCGTAGTCATAGAGGTATTGTCTCATGTCGGAAGAGAGAGGGCAAACGGATGCGTCACGTGCTTGGGCTCGAGATGGGAAGTGCAGACTCAGTCTGCTAGAGCGTTCTGGCTTTACCCTGGAAAGTTGAGATAGAGCTTGCTCAATCATCGGCTCGAGGAGAGAACCGTGCAACGTGAATAAGCCTGCGGCTAACCCGAATCAAGTCTTCGATAAACAACACCGAGGGCTCACTATAGGCGTCATCTTAGGCGTCACCATCATTGCGTTTGAAGCCTTAGCCGTCGTCACCGTCGCGCCGCAAATCGCCAGAGCGCTAGACGGCATGGCGCTCTACGGCTGGATATTCAGCGCGTTTTTGCTCTCCTCGCTTTTGGGCATCACGGTGGGCGGACAGCAAGCCGATAAAAGAGGTCCGGGGCTCCCTCTTTTGGTGGGCATCGTCCTCTTTGGCACGGGACTTCTCATCAGCGGTTTCGCGCCGACGATGCCGGTTCTCATCGCGGGCAGAGCGGTACAGGGGTTGGGCAGCGGCGCACTTGTCACCTGCTTTTACCTCGCCATCAACCTCGCCTACGCCGACGCGCTCCGCCCCCGGATGATGGCGCTGGTCTCGAGCGCCTGGGTCTTGCCCGGTTTGCTCGGACCCACCGCCGCCGGCTTCGTCGCCGACCTCTTCGGCTGGCGCGTGGTCTTTTGGGGGATGGTGCCGCCGCTGGCGTTAGTCGCGCTGCTAACAGCGCGGGCGTTTCTCAGGCTGGAGGGCAAAGGGGAGCGCTCGAGCCGTCTGCGCCCCGCTGCGAGTCTTGTCTTGGGCGCAGGGCTCCTCATCAGCGGTCTGTCGCTTTCGACCCTCTGGGTCGCTAGTGTAATGGTCATCGTCGGCGTAGCATTCACAGTACCTAGTTTGCGGGCGCTTTTGCCTAGCGGAACACTGACGCTCGGCTCGAGCTTAGGCTCCGTCATCGCCACAAGAGGTCTCATGTACGCCGCCTTCGTCGCTACCGAAGCGTTTTTGGTCCTCGCTCTAACGGATGTGCACGGGCTTTCGTCTTCGCTTACAGGCGTTGCTATTGCCACGGGCGCAGTGAGTTGGACGGTGGGCTCGTGGCTCCAAGACTACTGGGACGAGCACTCGCCCGAAGGGGAGAAGGGCTCGAGGCGGAGGCAGCGCTTAGTCCTCGGCACGCTCTTTTTATCCGCTGGCATCGGCGTGCAACTTTTCGCCCTCTTCGTGAACGTCGTACCTCTACTCATCACCATCTCGGGCTGGCTGCTCTGCGGGCTCGGGATGGGCGTGTCGCACTCCACGAGTTCGGTCTTAGCCTTTGCGTTCGCGCCCGAAGGTGAGGAGGGCGCGGTGTCGGCGTCTTTGCAGATTGCCGACCAGTTCACCTCGGCGCTGAGTACCGGGGTGGGTGGGGCGCTGCTCGCGTTTGCAGTAGGGGTTCAGTGGGGGCAGCAGCTTGGGATTGCGGTGATTTTTGGGGTGAATTTGTTGCTGGTAGTGGGGGCGGTAGTAGCGGCGTACCGGGTGGGTGGCGGGCGTGAGGTGAGTTCTGGTTCGTCGGAACGCGCAGTGACTTAGGTTTTAGAGACAAATCTTCGTGACAACCTAAGATAATTCGCAAGGCTCAATAGTTTCAGCGAGGAAAAATGTACAAGAGCCCATCTTTCAAAAGATGAGTTCCTGTCCCGGATTCAAGCATAAAGCTGTTGATAGAACAGGTCAAATAACTGGGAGTATTCTCCTCGAGCCGCTATACTATCCTTCTATGATTTGACAGGAAGGAATCTAAACGATATGTGGACCTTTAACCGTTCTGAACTGCAACCACACCTCGACGAAGGTCATATCCGCGGAGTCATTCATCCGAGTGGCACGCTCAAGCTTTACAACTACACCGCTAAATGCCAGTACGACAACGTGTGGACGCCCGTAACGAAGGCGTGCCGAGGTCTGATTGTGAACAGCAGCGACACCGTGATTGCGCGTCCTTTTCCTAAATTTTTCAACCTCGAGCAGCACGACCCCGAAGACCTCCCGAATGAACCCTTCAAAATCTTCGACAAGTTAGACGGTTCTCTCGGCATACTTTACAAGCGCGAGGGCGTCCCTTACCTCGCCACGCGCGGCTCGTTCACCAGCCCTCAAGCGGAAGTCGGCACGCAAATGCTTAGGGAGCATTTGAAAGGCGCTGACCCTTTTGATGACGCGCTCACCTACCTCTTCGAAATCATCTATCCCGAAAACCGCATCGTGGTGGATTACGGCGTAGAGCGCAACCTCATCTTGCTCGCAGTACGTGAAACAGCAACGGGGCGTGAGTTTGATTTGAATGACTTCGCTCATCTCGGTTTTCCACTCGCCAGGCGCTTTGACAGCATAGATGACTATCATGCTTTGCGGAACATGGAGCGAGACGACGCAGAAGGTTTCGTCGTTCTCTTTGAAAGCGGATTGCGCGTCAAGGTTAAGTTGGAGGAGTACGTACGCCTTCACCGCTTGATTACGGGCTTTAATCCTAAGCATATTTGGGAAGTTCTCAAAGAGGGCAAGTCGTTGGATGAGATACTCGAGCGCGTCCCCGATGAGTTTTATGCTTGGGTCAAAGCGGTCGAGGGGAATTTGAGGGCGCAGTACGAGGAGATTGAAGAGGTAAGCCGAAGCGAGTATAAGAGTGACTTCGCCTCACGCAAAGAGGCTGCCGCGTATTTCAAAACCTGCACCTATCCTGGCATCCTCTTCAAAATGATGGACGATAAACCTTACGACGAGGTCATCTGGAAGCTCATCAAACCGAAAGGCGACGAAACCTTCAAGGTGGATGAGGTCTAACCCCTCCCCGTATGACAGATTTTTCACACCTCACCTCATACACTAAGGTATGTTCAAAAACTCCTATACTCTCCCCTTCAAACTCCTGGGCATACCCCTTCGCCTGGACATCTCCTTTTTGTTCATCCTGGCGCTCTTCACCTGGATCGTGGGCATCCAGGTGGGCGTCTTCACGCGCATCTTTAATAGCCTCCTAAACACCTCTATCGACTTCAGCATGATCGGCGGCGGCGCGACCCCGTACTGGCTCGGCTTCCTCTCGACGCTGGGGCTCTTCGTGGGCGTGGCGGTGCACGAACTCGGGCACGCGGTGGTGGCGCGGCGTTACGGCGTGGAGGTCAAAGACATCACGCTGATGTTTCTGGGCGGCGTCGTGCAGTTTAACGAGATGCCGCGTCAGCGCGGGGCGGAGGCGATTGTCGGCATCGCGGGACCGATCACGAGTCTGCTCGTGGCGGGCGTGTCGTGGGTGCTCCTGCAAATCACGCCGGGAAGCGCCGACTCTGTTCAGTTCGTCCTCGCCTTTCTAACTTTTCAAAACGTATTTTTAGCAATTTTCAACCTCTTGCCCGCACTGCCTTTAGACGGCGGGCGGGTGCTCCGCTCGCTCCTCGCCTTGCGGATGCCCTACCTTCGCGCCACGCAGATTTCAGCCAGCGTGAGCCGCTTCATCGCGATTCTGCTAGGCATCTACGGGCTGCTTAACCTCAGCATCTTTCTGGTCATCATCGCCTTTTTCATCTACAGCGCCGTGCGGAGCGAGACGCAGTACGCGCAGGTCTCCGAGTTACTTTCGGGTATCCGCGTGCGCGACCTGATGACCAGAGAGGTCGTGTCCGTCGAGCCGGACATGCCTGTGGCGCAACTCATCAAGCTGATGTTTTTCAAGAAGCACTTAGGCTATCCGGTTTTGGACGGCGAACAGCTTGTGGGGATGGTCAAGCTCCAGCACGCGAGAGGTCTGGATGACGAGGCGACCGTGGGCGAGATCATGTCCAAAGAGGTCAACACGATTACCGAGGATAAGGACGCGCTAGAAGCCTTTAAGCGCATCAACCAGAACGACCTCGGGCGGCTCATTGTGGTTGACGAGGCGGGCAAGATGACCGGCATTTTGAGCAAGACCGACCTGGTGCGCACTTTACAGGTGCAATCCGTCGGCAACGAGATTCCGAATGCGCCCTCGAGTCCTCAACCGGACGCTTGAACTAGACGTTGGACGAACGCGGGCAGTGCGAAGGCGGCGCGGTGGACTTCGGGCGTGTAGTAGCGGAGGTCAGCCGCGAAGGGTAACGCTCGAGCGTCCAAGTCTTCTAATGGATGCAGTTTTTTAGAACCCAGCGTAAACGACCACATCCCCATCGCGTAGGTAGGGATGAAGGCTAGATAGGTTGCCGCAACCGGAAACAGCTCGTCGAAGAAGTGCCTGACCTCTTTCACGACGTGCGCGTTGTTAGCGTCAAAAGGCGACTCGGACTGCACGACGATGAGCCCGCGCTCATTCAAGATGCGCAAGCAGTCGTTGTAGAAGTCTTTGGTGAAAAGCCCCTCCGAGATGCCGATGGGGTCAGTCGAGTCCACGACGATGAGGTCATAGGTATTCGGCTCGACCTCTTTGACGAACTGGACGCCGTCTGCGATATGCAGATCGAGGCGCGAGTCGGTGAGGCTCACGCTGACCTCCGGGAAAAACCGCTTCGAGACCTCTACGACCATGCCGTCGATATCCACGAGGTCTACGCGCTCAACGCTCTCGTAGCGCAACACCTCTCTCGCCACCCCGCCGTCTCCTCCGCCGATAATCAGCACGCGCTCAGGGTTGCCCAAGAGCGCTAACGCCGGATGCGCCATCATCTCGTGGTAGACGAACTCGTCGTATTGGGTGAACATCACGACGCCGTCCAAGGTCAAGAGGTTGCCGAAGGCGTCCGTTTGCAATACCGCGACCTCTTGAAAGTCGCTCGTTTCTTGAAACAAAACTTTTTCAACGTTGAAGGTGAGGCCGCTGCGCCCCATCCAGTATTCACTGTAGCGGAAGTTAAAGAGGGTTTCTGCAGGTATCAAAGTCTGTCTCGCTGACGCTCGGAGCTGGTCACGGATGCTCTAAGCGTAGTACGCAATGATTTAGCACGCACATTGCGGAGATGAAGTTCCGTTACAGCAAAGCTGTGAAATCTGCGCCGCTCTATCCTAGTATATTCTGAACCTGCTATCCGACTAATCACTCGCGACGGCTTCCTCGACCTTATGCGCCACCTTCTCGGGGAACAAGCCGCGCTTGAGTTCCATGCTCGAGATGCTACTCGCCCCAAACTCCGCCTCTAAGTAGTGCATGACCGCCCAGGGGTCAATCGTTTCACCGCAAGTAAAGATGTCAATCGCCGCGTAGCCGAACTCGGGCCAGGTATGAACCGTCACGTGCGACTCGGCGATGACGATGACGCCGGAGACCCCGTGCGGGCTGAAGGTGTGAAACTCGTTGGAGATGATCGTTGCGCCCGAGCGTCTGGTGCCCTCCAACATGACCTCTCTAAGGTTCGCCGTATCGGTTAGGACCGCTTCGTCACAACCGTAAAATTCGACTAAAATCTGTCTACCTAATGCGTGCATTTCACCGCCTTCACAGCAGGTATCAAAATCTGTCTCACGTGCGCTCGGAGCTGACTAAAAACGCTCTGAAGGGAGTAAATACACGTTGGCTCGCACGTTCGGGGATGATAGCTGCGTTTATTCAATTCGGTTTAGCGCGGACTACGCCGCGGTTCAGCTGCGTTTTCGAGTAAGTATCAAACGCGAACCCTCATTAAAACCCATTTGAAAATCGCTGTCAACTTTAAGCGTCCTAGGAGGTAGTACGAAAAGTCGGTTGAGCAAAAAGGAGGGGTAAGAATGGGTTGTGGAAGACCAAACCTACTCCCAAGCGAGTTTACTGGATAGACGTTGTCCTAAGTGCGAGATAAGTAAACATCAACCAGAACATCCGGGCGGCGGCGATGGTCGCGGCGGAGAACCTAGACGCCGAGCGCTGGACCACCATCGGTCCTGACTACGCCTTCGGGCGGCAGTCGTGGGACTTCTTTCGGCAGTACGCCGTAGAGGAGATCAGCGGCGCGGAGTTCATGAGCGAGACCGCCTTTCCGCCTTTCGGCGCACAGGACTACGCGCCTTTCATCACCCGCATCATCGACGCGCAGCCCGAGGGGGTGCTCATCTCGCTCTGGGGCGGCGACCTCATCAACTTCGTGCGGCAGGCGAGCAACCTGGGCTTTATCTTGATGACCTTGGGCGGCGCGACCGAGGTGCTCTACGCGCTAGAAGATCGGATGCCCGAGGGCATCTGGGTCGGGACGCGCTACTGGTTTGACGGCAACGACGCGCAGGTCAACCAGGACTTCGTGAACGCCTACCAAGAGCGCTACGACGCGCTGCCCTCCTACAACGCGGAGGGCGCGTACAGCACGCTCTACGCCTACAAAGCAGCCATTGAGCAAGCGGGCTCGACCAAGCCGGACGCAGTCATAGAGGCGCTCTCGGGGCTGACGCTCGAGACCCCGGCAGGCACGCGCACCTTCCGACCCGAGGACCACCAAGCCATCTTGCCCGCTATTTGGGGCGTGACGGCGGTGAGTGAAGACCTGCCCATCCGTACCCTCGAGCCCCTGCAACAAATCCCCGGCGACCAAGTGACCCCTGCCCCGTCCGAGACGGGCTGCTCGCTCGAGTAGGGTAGGCGGTCTTATGAGCACTCCATCATGAGCACGGTTGTAGCGGCGCTCCTCAACAGCTTAGACGTCGATATGTTGCTCTTCATCATCGCGGGCGGTCTCAGTATCATTTTCGGCGTGCTGGGCATTCTCAACTTCGCGCACGGCGCAATTTACATACTGGGCGCGTACCTAGCCTATACCTCGACCTATTGGTTTGGCAATCCGTACTTCAACGTAAACGCCATTAGCGTTTAAGCGAGTCATACGGATTCCGATTGATTACTGCATAAACTCCGACACTGCGTGCTTCTACGGAGTCGGAGTTGATTTCGTAATCATCGGAATCCGTAGCTCTTTATTCTCGCATCCGCTCGGGTTAAACACGAAACGGAGTAAAGTTTCGTGTTTAACCGGAAACGGTATCACACCTTTTGCGAGAGTTGCGCGCAACTCTCGCAGAACGCCTGCAAAACCTGCACACGCTAGCCCCTTACCAATCCTCTAAGTGACGCCCACCTGTTTCGGCTCAAGTTGCCGCCCATAGAACTGCTCAAAGGGGAAGTCCGAGCCGAGTAGCTCGACTTCTCGCGCCATCGCCCGGTCTACCTCCCGCCGCTGCGCCGCGCTCAGGAACGCTTTCGCCTGCCCCGTCTCGCCGCTGCGCAACATGACGGCCTGTTCGCGCCCTGGTGCGGCCGAAGGCGGCGCGAACTTGTGGTCGATGGCTTTCATGTAGTTGAAGCTGCTCTTGCGAACGACCTCCCCAAGTTGTACTTCCGTGAGAGGAACATCCATGAACTCGGCAACACGCCGCACCGTCCCCTCAAGGTCGGCTTTCATCTCCTCGAAGCGGACAAAAAGTGCGTTCGTTCGCTCCCGCCAGGGCCAGAAGCTGGCTGTGTGCGCTGCCCACGAACCGAAGGGCGACCGACCTCTTGCGAATAGGTGCGTCCAAGTCTCAGGTGATACGTGCTCGCGCACGCCCGAGAAGATGCTGTCAGCGAAGTGGTAGCTCGATACGAGCACGTCTTTAGGATCGCGGACGACAATGATGTAACGGGCATCCGGGTTGTAGGGGACAAAGGGCGCTTCCCAGTGCGTCTTGACGGCCCGAAGCTTCGTCGGGGCGCTATCCCAAGTGGGCTCTTTAAGGTCTACGAGGCCTGGCATCGGCGGGTCGGGCCAAGGAACCAGGTCGTGGATGTGTTCGAATTCGCCCCCGCCTAGGTGCGCGACTTGCGTGACGATCTGGAGCATCCAGTTGGTGCCGCTCTTGGCGTAGGTGCAGACGACCACGTCGTGTTCGTTCGGTGTATAGTCGGCGAAGGCTCGCCGCTTGAGCTTAGGCGCGCTCATCGAGCGACTCATTAAGCTAAGCGCCTGCGGACCAAAGCCGAGCTTGAGTGCGCCGCGCAGCAAGGAGGCGACAAGGGTTTGGACGGGGCTGACTTTCTGTCTACTCACACCACGAGCTTACCTATTGGCAATAGAAGTTACCGTGTCGCCGCACGGGGTGGCTGTGCGCAAGGTCGGGTAGCGGGAGACCGGTGACGGTCTCCCGCCCCCTAAGAGCCGTGCGTGCGGTAGGGTAGGATGCCAGCGAGCTGCCTATCAAAGATAGCGCTTTTCCAACATCCCCCCTCCGAACCCCGCATGACCGCTTTCCGTGTCACGGGGCTCTCCAGTAATCTCAACATGAAAGTCCTTTCCCGTGGTAGTGCCCTTTATGGATGTCTTGGTGGCAGGTGAGGCAGACCACCAGCGTCTTGCGTCGGCGAGCCGACATCCTTTGCATCCATTCGGGCCGTGACTTACGCCCTCTTTGTTCAAGGTCTGCCAGTTTTCGGACGTGATGCACTTCGACGTGCTCCACCGACCCACAAAGCTCACAGCTTTGCGCTAAAAGGCGGTCCACCACTTCATTACGCCCGTTCCAAATCTTACTGTTCTGGTTGTCGTCCAAGGCTACCCATTTGTTCCACCGTAACGGGATGCCGCCAAAGTGGGTGATGAGTGGCTTCTTTTTAGGACCACGGTCCACTTTGACTTGAAGGACTTTATAGCTGCCCTCCTTGAGGTCGATGGTGGTGCGGTAGCGCCGATAGATTTTCTGGCAACTCGTCCTGAACTTATTCGCCAGCGTTTTCACTAGCGAGAGTTCTGTGACGCGCTTGAGTCGGCCCAGCGTGTGGAGGTTGTAGGCCATGCGGTAATACTGCACGACCCCGCGGTATTCCGCTTGATATTGGCTGACGATGCTGTAAGCATCGCTGCTGAGCCTTTGTGGGAGGTGAATGGGCTTGCCGCGTCGCATGTACTTGGCGCAGTGCGCTTTCATGACGTGCGACGGTACCCGGAGTCCGACGCTGCCGTTGATGCAGCGTTGTCCCCGGTGGTCGTGTTTATCGTCAGCGTGAAGAATGTGGACCTCATAGCCCAGGAAACGCGCTTTCTGCGTGCGCGCGTGGGTCAGCAGGGTCTTATCCTCGCTAAGCTCAAGCTTGAGTTCGTCGCGTAAGAAGGCGGCAATCTCTTGCTTGATAGCCACGGCCTCGTCTTTTGGCCCTTTCAGCCCCAGCAGAAAGTCATCGGCATACCTTTGGTACCACAATCGCCGGAAGTTCGGGTCATCGGGGTCGCGCGACGGCATTGTCTGGGCCTGCTGGCTCAGTTGCCGCGCGGTCTCCCAGTTCCCTGCTTTCCGAGCGTCGTGAGCGGCTTTGGCGATGGCGACATACGGGGGGTAGGTCTTGCGGCGTTCGCCGCGTGTGTAAGCTGGTATCAGTTCGTGCTCGACAAACTTGTCCAGCCTGTCCAGAACCAGGTTGGTGAGGATTGGACCGACAATCGACCCTTGCGGCACACCGCTGTAGGTCTGGTGAAAGGTCCAGTTCTCCAGGTAGCCAGCTTCGAGCAGCCCCTTGATAAGCCGCAGGAAGCGGTTGTCGTGGAAGCTCTTCTGCAAGATGTTCAACAAGACATCGAAGTTAATCTTGTCGAAACACGAGCAGATATCTCCCTCGATAAACCACTTTGTACCTCGACCCTCTTGGGTGACTTTGCGCAAAGCTGTGTGGCATCCCCGTTTCGGTCGAAAGCCGTGAGAACGGTCGCTGAACCGCGGTTCATAATAGGCTTCCAGGATGGAGCGGATAACTTCTTGAAGAAGTTTGTCCGACCAGGAAGGCATCCCTAGAGGCCGCATCTTGCCATTCTTTTTGGGAATGTAACGGCGTCGTACCGGCGTCCACCGATACCGCTCTTGGCGTAGCGCCTCGATGATGGTATCAATTTTCGCTAGGGACATCCCGTCCACGGTTTCGTCCGAGGCACCTGGTGTCAGTGCGCCTTCGTTCTTGTAGAGCTTGGCGTAGGCGCGCAGGTAGAGGTCAGGCCGGTAGAGTAGGCGATACACCCTTTTAACCGGCAGGCCACGCTGGCCGCGTTCACGTAGGATGGTGAGTACCGTTTCGGCGGTTCGCATCTCGCGTACCTCACAGTTCCTTTCCATCATGATTACCTGGTCTCCTTCGCCCTGCGAACGGCTCTCCCGCTCTCCCTGGTGGGGCGTGACGCCCACGACTACTACGAGACCTCCGTTACCTTAGGACTCGCGTCCCTTAGGCAATCCCGTGTTTCGTCACTGAGGAACGTGCTAGAACGACTTAGGCTCGCCACTCATAGCCTTGGATGAACTCATTGTTCATCGCCCATCAAGCAGAGCGTCATTTGGACGAAACTTGAATCCAAATGTCCTGATGGCGTCGGTGTACAGACGTGCTACCGACGGGTGTGCGTGACCACCGCTGGCTATTGGCGTTCAAACAATCCAGTCTTAGCCTTATCATTCAGGCGTTGCAGAGCCGCATCGTACACGTCTTCCTTTGCGCTCCGCTTTAATGCCATGCTCTTGTCCCCTCCCTCCTTTCGAGCTCAGGTTAGGCATCCGCCTCGGGGTCGTTTGCCCTGAACCCCGGCCAACTCCGTTGGCAATTCACTCAATGCGCACCACGGCGCACACTTTCACCGCACACGGCTCAAGCCAATCACGAAGCTACCGCGATAAGCTCGTAGTAGCCCTGAAGATTCGCCCTCTCAGATTGCGAACCCGCCAATTGACAGCTCGCCAGTTCACAGCGTTCCAATCGGTTCAGTTCCTTCCCTAGGGCCTTGCTCTTGACATACTTGGTTCCGGCAAGTTCGCTACCGTTTATTGGTCCGTTGGCTTGCGTTCGCAACGCGAAAACTCGATTTCGGAACCTGCACATGATTTACCGGACGAACCAATAATTGTCGTTTCGCTAAGTCTTGCTTGCATAGAAGGAGGTGTTCTACTCAAGACTCCACTCGCTCAAGAACCAGGCAACATGGGGCACGCCGCTTCGCAAGACCTGCGCCGCGAACACCTCAGGAGCGTAAGGAACGCTGTAGAACGCGACATCTACCGTGCCTCGCTCTCGCTGAACGACCACGTAAGAGGCTACCAGAGGCCGCTTCTCGCCTGCGACCCGCAGATTGGGAAAGCCCACGCTGCCAGGGTTGAATAGCGTTGCGTCACGGTAACGCCGCAGCATGGGATTGTGCATATGCCCGGTCGCCAGGAGCTGCGCCGCAATGCCCTGGAAGTACTGCGCCAGCTCGTCTTCCGACGTCGTTACCTCGATGACGTCGTCAAAAGAGAGCGGCGAGCCGTGACAGCAGAGAAGTGTTACTTCACCGCCCAGCTCGACCGAAACGGTCGGTTCGAACGAGTGCATAAAGGCTTTATCCACTTCCGAGAGCTGCGCGTGGCACCAAACGTCCATCTCGGCGTACTTGTGTTCCGCTTCGCCAAGGTCTGTGTAAGACCTTGGCTCGAGGATAACCGCGTCCATGTTCCCAAGCACCGTGTGGCATCTGTGTAGACGGAGAAGCTCGAGCACCGCGCCCGGCTCGGGACCGGAGGCGACGTCGCCCAAACACACGACTTCATCGATGTCTAGCCGGCGCATATGAAGGAGTACCTGCTCCAGAGCTACAGCGTTTCCTTGGATGTCAGCAATGATTGCCACGCGCACGCTTCGAGTGTACTCCTCCCGAAAGTACTTCAGGTGCAGCGGTTCCATGACGGTTTTGCGCTACACGGTGATTACGCGCGGAGGACTTTGCAAAACACCACGTGTCTATGAACGTTTTTAGTACATTATACCTTTTGCAAGATTAGCCCGCGCATCTCACAGTGGGGCGTGAGGTGGGGTGAGGTCAAGAAGTTAAAGCTGGGGGCGTTCAAACGGCTTGCTGGAGCCAAACCGAACAGTCAGAGGCAAGCGGAAACGGTGCCCTCAGAAGGTGGGGGAAGCGTGCGGAGCGGCCCTAATAGGTGCTCATATCGCCAGGGCTGCGGTTTGGGCGAAATCGGTTCGTGCATTAGTCGCGCGAGCTGCCATACAAAACCTCGGGCACCGCTCGCCAAACGACCGAGCTTATTCAACGGTCAGCCAGGAGTATGATGGAAGCGTTTCATACCGGGCGAGCGGTGGGCGCAAATAGATAAGATACCAAAAGAGCACACGTAACTAGACCTGATAGCTTTGAGGAGGTCTTATGACGCGCAACCCCGAGCGCAACCCCGTGCCTGTCACCCTCGTGACCCCTAGCTTCCGACTGCACCGCCAGCGACCAGGCGACAACCTGAAAGACTACGACGCTGTCATGGCGTCTAAGGCACTGCTTCGTACGTGGAGCGACAGCCCCTGGCCTGAGGACGACTTCAGCCTTCAGCAGAACGCTGAGGACCTTGCCGGACATATCGAAGACTTTGGGCGTGACCTAGCCTACGGCTTCAGCATCTTTACCCCCGACGAAAGCCGCCTCATCGGTTCGCTCTACCTCGACCCAGTCGCGCCCTTCCTGGACGACTACGCGGTTGACGAGACAACGGCCGCCCGACTGCTAGGGTTCGACGTTCGGCTCGAGTACTGGCTCAGGCGCGGTACGAAGCGCGATTTTGAGGAAGATTTCGTGCGGGAGGTGTTGGTTTGGCTGAAAGACGCCTGGTGGTTTCATTGTCCCGTCTTCGGCTCGCGCCGTGCGATGACGGCACGTCGGGCGCTTTACGAGGCGCTAGGGTTAAAAGAGGTCGCGGTCCTGATGCACAAGGTTGAGCCGCGGAGATTTCACTTTCACGCCTAGCTCGCCTCCGATAACGGTGAGGCAAAGGTTTTTCTTCTCTCGCGGACCTTGCCGCGCCTAAACATACTCACTGTCGGAAAACTTTCTACCGTTCACCGAGCATCACAAACCTTGCCGCTACAGGCTGCTCGGCGACTCGGATGTTGCTGAATTCGGCGGCTTCGAAGAGGTCTTTAAGTTGTCCCTGAGTAATCATACCGCAACCCACAAGCGCTTCATGAAGTTGCACGCCAGCGAGAATTTTGTAGATCATCGAATCTCGGTAGGCTTTAGGGGAATCTGGATAGGGCAACTCAGAAACAACAACTGTGCCGTTCTCTTTCAAGGCTTTTTTGCTGCGCTGAAGGACGTCTAAGTATTGCTCTGGTCCACCTGTTTCATGCAGCGCGATGTTCATGGTGATGAGGTCATACTCGTCCCAGTCTTCAAGCTGATTGGCGTCGCCGTGAACGATTTCGGCGTTAGAAATACCAGCTTCAGCGAGCGTATTTTGCGCTAGCTGGATGCTAGGCTCGTCATATTCCAGACCGACCACTTTTGAGTTTGGAAACCGCTTGGCGTAGTGAACTGTGTGCGAACCTCCACCCGCGCCGATATCCAGAATCGTGCCACCTTCCTCTAATTTGGCTAAGGTTGCTTCTGCTTGCGGCAAAACGTGGTCGGTAATCATATGGCAATCTGCTAAAGTCAACCTCTTTAAGGCTTCAATTAAAAAGGGGTCGTGTTCACTGCGAGGCCAAATCTCGCCTGTCTCGAGATACTTCGGAAACGCTAAGTAGTCCTCGTAAAGCGCTGCGAAGAACTGGACACGTCCCCCTAAAAACTGTGGGTCCGTCGGGTCTAAAAGTAAAGCGTCCAGATGGGGCGCAAGCGTGTAGCCTGTCGCCTCGTCCCACTCGAGCAGCTCAAAGGCGTAAGCCCCTCGACACCATACCTGGACGTAGCGTTCTTTGAAGCCTAATTTTTCTGCCAGCTCGGTCTCATGAATTCCATCTTCTGCTTCGCGAACTGCCTTGAACAAACCCGTCCTCAAACCGATGTTGGTCAGCCAAGTCGCCTGGTTCCCCATGACGTAGCCGTAGACCTTTTGCCACTGACTCTGCTTGTCCATGAGCCTCACTTCCCTTCAGAGTGGATTGAGTTGTGACTTACAGTTATAGCACAAATAGTCTCGCAAGGCACAGTCTGGATAGGTAAGCGTCCTTTTTGCCCGACTTCGCGAAACGGCTGTCAGGTACCGTCTTCAGCTTCCAGCACCGCCCTCACCGCGGCGAAAACATCGTCTAGGTCTGCGACCCTGAAAATGATGTTATTCTGTTGCCACATCGCCGTTCTGCGATGCGTCATCGTCAAGGTCTGTCCTCAAGCCGTCATCTTCCCGTCTAGCCAAGCCTCGAGCGTGGCTACCTCGACTAAGGTGCTGCCACATAAGGCGCAGATGGGAACGGGCGCGGCGATTCTGAAAGAGGTGTGGCGAGGGTTCTGCCCCAACAGCCACTCGAGCGTCAGCGCGTCCTGCTGAACAAACCACGTCCCGTGCTCGTCTGGACAGAGGTAGCGTTGTTGTTCTGCTGGGGGTTCGAAGTTCACGTTCGGTTCCTTTCTGGTGAAACTGAGAGGCTTGGCTAGCCTTCCCAATGAAGTAGCATTTCCACGTTTCATTGCTGTAGCAATGAAACGTGCGAGCGGATGCGAGAAGGAACAATCATACGGATGGAGTGTATGGACTATCATCGAGCGCTTTTCTCGATGATAGGGAATTAAACGGAATCCGTATTACTGATTCCTCGGGTCTTCAGCCGGATCAACGTAAGCGATACCCCAAGCACCGTCACTATGAACTTGAACCACTGTTTCCTCGCTTGCCCATGCGAAGTGGGGTGTGCCTACAGGCAGCAAGTGATAGTTCCCGGCTGACAAAGCTGTTGCTTGAGCGCGGTCTAAAATCTCTCCTAATCCCATGTTGAACGTTCCGGAAATGACAGTAACGTTAGCTGTCACCGGATGCGTGTGAGCCGGAGACTCCCATCCGCTCGGAACTTTGAGCCGGAAGACAAAGGGTCCTTCACTCGGGTCGCCTGCGATGACTACAAACTGACAGCCCGCAGGTAGCGAGGGGGGACACTCACCCCAAACGACGTCGCTCGAAAGAGTGAAGATAGGCTCCTGTGCTTGTGCGAAGAGACCTAGCACGCTAAGTACGAGTGTGAAACCAATGAGGGACTTGAAAACCTGTTTCACGATCTGCTCCTTTCAGGATAAAGCTCTTGTGAGAGCAATCTTTTAAGTTCATGCCAGCTGCGAACACGCGCTACACAATGCCAAAACGTCACTGCATACTGCCTTCTCCTCACAGAAGGAATGGTTTAGACCGAGTGACTGTTGTGTCCTTTTTCGTGGGCGGGCGGTTGACCTCTTCCAAATATAGGAAAGCGAGCCTGAACAGTGTCTGACCGAGCCTAGTCGGTTAGCGAAAACGGCGCTCCTTGATCTGACTTTGCCAACCTGTACGAATTCGGTTATTCGCTCTAACCTCGAGCCTCTGTCCGTGGGCTACGCGCTCATGATGTATCTCTCCATCCTTTGGTGAACTACGACGCTACGCCTAGAATGCAACAGCGTATCCGTCCGCCGTCCGTCCAAGACACGTCTAAGACTGCGTGACGAAACCGAAGGTGGATGAGAGATGTGTAGGGATGCTCTACAATAGAGCGGTGCGGCTCGTAACGTTGGGAGGACTACACTTGGAAGGGAGCGATTTTGCCCGGTCCAAACCTCTCCTGCTGCTTTGCTACCTCGCCGTCGAAGGTGCGCAGTCCAGGCGGGTATTAGCAGAGCTTTTTTTCGCAGACGCGCAGGACCCGCGAGACGCCCTGTCTACAACCCTCAGGCGACTTAGGCGGCTGGAAAATGTCGTGATTGTCAGCGGAGATAAAATTGCCGCCCGCGTCGCTTGTGACACGAATGAACTGTTGCGCGTTCTCGAGAGCGAGCCGCCAGAAGCTGTCTTGCTGCGCTACCGAGGACCGTTCTTAGAGGGTCTCGACCTGATTTTGGGTGAAGAACTAGAGGGATGGGTTTTCACGGTTCGCGAATACTTAGCGGCGCGGGTGAGAGAGGCTCACCTCGCGCTGAGTGAGCGTCGGCTAGCCCAAGGAGACGCGCCCTGCGCAGCGCGGCAGGCTGAACGAGCACTAAGTTTAGCGGGTGCGCCGGAGTTGGCGCTCGAGGACTATCCGCGCATCTACGCATTGCTCAAGCGCGGTAAAAGTCCGAAAGCTGCTGCGGTCAAAGCGGAGGCGGAAGGGTACGGGATTCAGGTCGAAGCGCCTGAAACGCGGGCGGGTCCGGTTCAGCGACCCCGGGAAACCTCGCCCGTCTATACGCTCCCTGCCCAGGCTAGTTCGTTCGTAGGGCGCGACCATGAGCGCGGCGAGGTCGCTAAGCTGCTGCGCGAGCCGCACTGCCGCATCCTTACCCTTCACGGTCCCGGTGGGGTGGGAAAATCTCGCTTGGCGATTCAAATCGCCTGGGACCAGATGCAGGTCGGTTCCTTTCGAGAGGGGGTGTTCTTCGTCCCGCTAGACACGCTGACCTCTTCAGAACAGATACCTGTAAGCATCGCTGCGACGCTCGAGCTAACGCTCGAGGGGAAGCGTGACGCCTTGGAGCAGATTGGGTCGTATCTCGGTGACAAGCGCGTCTTGTTAGTCCTCGACAATTTCGAGCAGCTCTTGGAGGGGGCGACGCTCGTCTCAGAACTCTGCCGCGCTTGTTCCGACGCGAAAATTTTGGTCACCTCCCGCGAGCGCCTCAACCTCACCGAGGAGCATGTCCTCACACTCGAGGGGTTATCCTCACCGGATGAGAGCGCGGGCGATGAAGACGCTCTAGCCAGCGACGCCGTGCAGCTTCTGGCGCAACGCGCCAAGAAAGCGCGGCTGGATTTCCACCTAGAGCCCGAGCTACCCGAGGCGCTTAAACTCTGCAAGCTGCTAGAAGGGTCGCCGCTAGGGATTGAACTCGCTGCAGCGTGGGTGCGCCTTATGCCGCTTGCCGACATCCGCTCGGAGGTGGCGCGAAACCTCGACTTCTTAGCGTCGTCGGCTCGGAACGCGACTGGACGGCACCAAAGTCTACGGGCGACGTTCGAACATTCGTGGCGGCTGCTTTCAGATAGGGAGAGAAGGGCGCTCGCTAAGTTGGCCGTCTTTCGCGGCGGCTTTAGGCGTGAGGCTGCGCAGAGTGTGGCAGGAGCAACCCTACCTATCTTGGCTTCTTTAGCGGACAAATCGCTCTTGCGTGTACGTCCTAATGGACGCTATGACCGGCACGACCTACTCCATCAGTTCACCCACGAGAAATTTATAGCTTTGCGGGAAGACTACGCGGGCACGAGGGTACGTTACGCCAACTATTATCTCGAGCTTGCGGAAGAAGCTGAGCCCTACGTAGAACGTGGCGAGCAAGCGTCGTGGTTGGCACGCCTGGAAGAGGAACACGCGAACCTTCAGAACGCGCTCGCGTGGTCGCTCGAGCACGACGCCGAATTAGGCTTAAAGTTAGCCGCATCGTTGGGCGTATTCTGGGAGATTCGGAGTCATTATCAGTTGGGGCGAGCTTGGTACGAAAAACTACTCAGCCATCCTCATGCTGGACATCTCCATCTGAGAGCGAAAATCCTGAGCAGAAAGGGTCGTCTAGCAGACCTTCAAGGTGACGTCTCTGAAGCCCAGGTCGACCTTGAAGAAAGCCTCGTGCTCCACAGAAAATTGGGTGACAAGACGGGGATGGCGCTTTCACTCAACAATATGGGTCTGGTTGCCTACAACCAGGGTGAATATCCCAAAGCACTGGAGTTCCACAACGAGAGTTTGGCACTCAGGCGAGCCGTCGGTGATAAAAGTGGGATGGCTGACTCACTCAACAATCTGGGTCTTATCGCGCATGAACAGGCGCGTCATTCCGAGGCGCATCGCTTCTTTACCGAGAGTGTCGCTTTGAAGCGAGAGGTGGGTGACGAGGCCGCGATGGCGTATCCGCTCCTCAGCTTGAGCAACCTTGCGTACGCCCGTGGGGACTATCCCAGAGCGCGAACGTTGCTGGGAGAATGCTTGTCACTGCTACGCAAGATGGGCGATAGGCGCGGGGTCGCGAGTGCGCTCTCTTATCTCGGTGACGTCTCCGCCGCCCAAGGCGATTACTTTGAAGCCCAAACGTTTTTTCACGAAAGTTTGACGCTGCGACGAGATATCGGCGATAAGCGCGGGGTCGCAGCCCTACTCAACAGTCTGGGCAATACTGCGCTTTATCAGGGCGACGACGGAGAAGCGCGTACATTTTATGAAGAGAGTTTGACGTTGCGGCGTGAAGTCGGGGACAGAGCTGGGATCACCGGCTCACTTCACAACCTGGGGTTGATTGCCGCGCATCAGGGTCGCTACACTCACGCCTTAGAAACATTCACCCGATGCTTGTCGCTCCACCGAGAAATCGGAGACAAGGGTGGGATGGCTGATTCACTTCACAACCTGGGCTTTAGCGCAACGAAGGAAGGTGACTATGCTAAAGCCCGGACGTTCTTCCACGAATGCTTAGCGCTATCTCTCGACATACAAGATAGACGCGGAATTGCAGAGACGCTAGAAGAATACGCGACCCTGTTGGCTTTAGAAACGATGTTTACGCGCAGTGTTAGGCTCTTTGCCGCCGCTCGCACCATCCGTGAATCTGTCGGTGCGCCGCTCGAGCCCTACCGAAAAGACGACGTTCAACGCACCATCGAGCACGCGCGCCACAAACTCGGTGACGCCTTCCCTGCGATCTGGAAAGAAGGTCTGCAGCTTGGGCTAGAAGGGGCTGTCGCTTACGCGCTAAGTGAAGACGTAAAGGACACAAGCCGACGTGTTTGAGAGACGACGACCAGGAAAGCAGTTTCATCGCTCAGCTACCTTGACAATCCCCTTTACAACCCTCTTGTACGGGTTCGGGGTCATTCCTACAGGAATGATACCGTTTCCGGGTAATTCCTATGGGAATTACCCCGAGTAAAGAGTCTTCAACCGGGCGTATCATGCCGTTGTCAACACCCGTAGCGTTTATCTGAAGATGCAACGGCAGGGCGGCCTGCCCATAACGCTACCTCCGGTTGAAGACTCTTCAGTGAGTAGAAAAAGATACGGACTCCGATGAGCTTCACGAAGTACCTCCGAAGGAGACGGAAGAAACTCCGACGATAGCGAAGCACGAAGCGTTTGCTGAAAGCAAAATTTCATAACGGAGTTTATGCAGCAATCAATCGGAATTCGTATTAGAGATGTCTCGAGCGGACGCCCTCTAATCTTGCACCGCCTCCAAAAACCACCCCGGCAACCTCTTCCTCTGCCGCTTTACAAAACTAGGGAAGTCAGCGTCTAAAACGTACGTCACCGCAAAGTCGTCGGCGCTCCGCACGCTCCGCCCGTAGGCTTGCACGACGGTCAAGCAGGTGCGCCACTCGTACCAAGCCGCGTCCAGCGCCTTGCGCCGCGCGATCTGCGGGTCGCCCAGGTACGGATAGGGCAGCTTGCAGATGACTTGCCAGCGAGAGAGGTCGCCCGCTAGGTCGATGCCTTCGGTCATGCTAGGCGTCAGGAGGACGGTGGGCTCGCGGCTGCGCAGGTGCTGCTCTAACGCCGCGTCGCGCCCGTCCGCGCCGTAGTGGGTGACGAGGCGTTTCTGGTGGCGTTTGGGCAGGCTGCGGGCGATGGTGGCGGCAATCTTGTAGGTGTGCGCGTGGATGACGCCCTTATCGTAAGGATGAGACTCTAGGAGGTCGGCGATCTCAGCGACGAGCTTGGGCAGGTCGCGCTCCAAATGATGCCGCGTCAGCTTGGCGACGGGTTTAGGGTAGATCGGGCGGTTCTGGGGAGGAAAGTCGGACTTGACCGCGATCACTTCTGCCTCTTCCGGGGCGATACCTAAGCTGCGCAAGTAGGTAGGCGGGTCGAGGATGGTGGCGGAGAGCATCAAGATGCGCTCGCCGAAGCCGAAGAGCAGGGGCTCGGCAAACGCGGAGACTTTCACGGGCTTAAAGGTGACGCTCTGCCCTTCGCTGCCGCGTTTCTGTTCGACGACCCACTCCACATCGTTGTCGGCGCGCGAGTCCGTCAGGAGCCGCAGCCGCCCCAACTGATTGTCCAGCCACTGCTTATGCTGCATCTGCTCTAAAGCAACGTCCGCGGGTAGCTGATTCTTTTTGAGTTCTGAGTCCAGGGTTTTGCTCCGACCTTTTAAGAGGGGCATCACGTCTTCGGCGAAGTCGAAAAACTCCAAGTCGTCAAAGGCGCTCGGGATCGTTTCGGCGATGCCGACGCGCCGCAAAGCCACGTCCGAGAGCGTCACCTGAATAAAGCCCATCAGGGCAGCTTCGGCGTTATGAGCCTCGTCTAAAACGAGCAGATCGCGAGGTCCGAAGCCGCCGGAGTAGTTGAGTTCTGCTAGGTAATACGCATAGTTCATGATGGCGTTATCCGCGGCAATCGCCACGTCTTTCGCCGCGAAGTAGGGGCAGTCGTCGCACTCGGGAAATTTGCGCCCAGCGATGCACGGCGCAGCGGCGGCGTGGGTCGGGGCGACCAAACACGGGTAGTTGCTGCGCCCTTTCATGAGCGCCATATCGGGAAAGTCGCGGACGTACTGCTCTTGCAAAAGTTTTTGCGCGGTGAGAACGTAGGCGCTTTGCGCTTCACGGGCGAGCGTTACGGCAATGGCGGACTTACCCGAGCCCGTCGGCGCTTCGATCACGACAAAGCGTTTGCCGCGCCCGAAAGCGTCCTTAGCCTGCGCAATCGCCTCGCGCTGACCCCGGCGGTAGGTTTTGAAGGGAAAGGTTTGCGGCACAAATTAGGCTATCACGTCAACCCTGGTGCCTTGAGGGGACTCCGGAAGTTCATACGGATATGCCTACAAAGTCAGCTCTCGACGTACGGTCTTTCTCAGTTCATTAGGTACCCTGAACGAAGAAAGGTGTCAGAATTTTGTAAGAGCCCGCCTGCTTTAGTGTGGGCACGCCCGGCACAAGCCGGAGCTGATCAACTTAGAAGCAATGAAGTCTGTTCTTTAGGAAGCCTTCAGCAGGTCTAGCGGGACCACGCGACTATATCTGGTCATAGAGCCAGCGTGCCGATAACGGCGTGAAGTCGCGCGGAAAAGCGCGCGCTGTCACGCGTGGCGCGTTCCCGCTAGCCGCTAGCCGCCCTGCTTGTATATTGAGAGCATGTCCAACCCCATCCAACTCAGCGAGAGCGTCTTCTACCTCCCCGGTGGTGTCAACTCCGCGATTCTCGTCGGGGAGGATAAGAGAGCCGTTCTTGTAGATACAGGCGGCGATAAGGACGCCGGGCGGCGCATCCGCAAGGCGTGTGATTCGCTGAATATTACGCCTATCGCCATCGTCAACACGCACTCGCACGCCGACCACTACGGCGGTAACGACTATCTCGTCAGAAATCTGAATTTGCCCGTTTACGCCCCACCTTTCGAGGCGAGCATCATGCAGAGCCCCTACTTAGAGCCCGTCTACCTCTTTGGCGGGGCGAAACCACCTAGAGAACTCACCTCGAAGTGGTTGTTGGCGAAGCCTTCACCCGTCAATCACCTCTTGGAACCGGGGAGATTAGAGCTTGCCGGGCTCACCTTAGACGTTATCGAATCCTCCGGTCACGCGCATACACATTACGCCGTCAAGGTAGATGACGTGCTCTTCGCGGCGGACGCGGTGTTCGGCGAAAAGGCGTTAGAGAAATATCCGCTCCCTTTTGGTCAAGACATCGTGAGGCAGATTGCGAGCGCCGAAAAGATGGCGACGTTAGGTGCTCGGGTTATCCTGCCCGGTCATGGCGAACCCACCGAAGAGGTCGACGAACTCGTTCAGAAGAATGTAGAAACGTTTCAAAGGGCGGCGGATGTTATTGAAGAGGTCTGTACGGGCGTAGGTACCGCCACCGTCCTCAAACGCACATGTAAAGAACTTCACATCACGATGACTGACTTGCCGCGCTACTACCTCAACCTCTGCACGGTAATGGCGTATCTGTCGCATTTAAGGAACCTCGGGAGGGTGAGGCTCGAGATGCAAGACAACGCCCCTCTCTGGAGCAAAGCGTAAGAATTTTGGCATAGTCTACGGTCTTGTTTGCGCCTCTGTTTTATGCTTCAAAAGGATCAACGAAAGGGGCAAAACATGGCACTACAAACCTTAGAAGACGTACTCAAACATCAACTCAAGGACCTTTATAGCGCAGGCAACCAGGCAGTGAACGCGCTACCCGAGCTTGCCAACGCGAGCGAGTCGCCGCAGCTTCAAGACGCTTTGAATCAGCACGTGGAGGAGACGAAGCAGCAGTTAGAGAAGTTGGAGCGTATAAGCCAAATTATGGACTTTTCCTTGGAGGGTGAGTTCTGCCACGGCATGGAAGGGCTCATCAAAGAGGGCAAGGAGCACGTCAGCGAGCACGAGCAAGGCGCAGCCTTAGACGCCACCATCGTCGCCGCCGTCCAGCGGATGCAGCACTACGGCATGGCGGGCTACGGTTCCTCGGTGACGTACGCACGCCAACTCAACCTAGACGAGGTGCAGAGCATCTTGGAAGAAATCGAACAGCAAGAGGAGTCAACGGACAACAAACTCTCGCAGCTTGCGGAAACCTCCATCAATCAGGAGGCGCGGGCGTAAAGCGCTGACCTCTTTACCGAAAAAAGGCGCGGTCCTTGCCGCGCCTTTCTCTTTGTGTAAGGTCAATCTCCTGTTCGCGCCTCGTGCACCTCGGCGTGCACCTCGCTCTTTTCACGGCTATGCGAGAGGTCATAGATAATCTGCGCGGCGCAGACACCTGATACCAGCCCAACCGTCCAGAGCGCGGAGAGTTCCCAACCTAAATAAGCGTAGAGAACCGCAAAGGTGACCAGCGCGAGACCGGAAAAGACGCGCATGTAAACGCGCTCCAAGCCGAGCTGCGGCGTACTCGTCTCGGTCAGGACGTCCACCCAAGAGGTCGCCAAGAGGTAGCCGCCCACCGAGAGGTAGAGGAGCCAGAAGAGGGGTAGCTCCATCGGTACGCCGACTTGGAGCTGCGTCACGTCCTCCACCGCCACACCGAAGCCGACGATGGCGACTGAGAGCGGGAAGTGCGCGTAGACCCAAGAGGTCAGCGAGGCGTAACCTTGACGGAGGGCGGCTTCTGCCACGTCGTCAAAGTACGTCCACCACAAGCTCACTGTCATTAGTACGCCTAGTGCGCCGAAAATATACGTGTTGGGACTGATGCCCTCTTCGGCGGTGCGCCCGATGGCTTTAATGAACGAGTCGCCCAAGACGATGATGATGAAGAGCGCGTAGCGTTCGCTCAGGTGGGCGAGGTTGAAGGGGAAGTGGCGCTCGAGCCGCTGCGTTCCGAAGAGCATGTGCACCACAACCTCCGCGCCGATGCCCAAACCCCAAAGCGCGTAGTTCCAGGGCGCGGGCACAAACATCGAGACGATGAAGCATAAAATCCCGAGCGAGAAGCCAGCGGTGTAGTTGCGGATGAGCGTCCGGCTGTCCGGCACGGCGCGGTACGCCCGCGCGTACATGAGGATGAGAATGATGCGGAGCGCCGCGTAGGAAAAGGCAAAAATCGCCGCGCCCTCGCCGAACGCGCGTGGGATATTCGACGCCAAACTGCCGACGAAGAAAATCTGTAAAAAGATGAGGATGCGGTGCAGGGCGTCGTCGGCGATAAAGCGGTTCTCGAAGTACGTTGTCCCCGACCACGACCACCAGACGATGAGAAAGAGGAAAACGTAGCGCAGCGTGCCGAGTGGGGTGAGTTCGCCATGAAAATACGAGCCCAACTCGATGACGGCTGCGATATAGACGAGGTCGTAGAACAGCTCGAGCCAGCCCGCCCGCCGCTCGCTGTCTGTTCTACTCAGGGTTGGAGGTTGCCACCATTTACGCATGGAGACAGTTTAAGGGAAAACGTATCTTTTTTCACGCTGAAGGCCTAGGGTCAATTTCGTGGTGAATAGCGAGCAGACCTGATGCAGCGAAGATTGGGTATCAAACTTGCTCCTGCGTCAGCGCCCTCTTATGTTGATTCACATGCAGAACTGCTGCGTAAAGCGATTCATGAATCGCTTTACGCTACTGGTTCCCCCGCTGCAACGCCAAAGAGATCCCAATCAGCACCGTCGAAACCAAAATCATTAAGGTCGAAATCGCGTTGATTTCTGGCGACACGCGTTGCTTGAGGAGCCCGTAAACGAAAATCGGCAGCGTATCGTCGCCGATGCCTTTGGTAAAGAAGGTCACCACGTAGTCGTCTAGCGAGAGCGTCAGCGCGAGCAGCGCACCCGCCATGATGCCGGGCAAAAGGAGCGGAAAGGTGATACGCCAGAACGTCTGAACGTTGTTCGCACCGAGGTCATTGGCGGCTTCTTCCAAGTTGCTACTCATCGTCGCTAGCCGCGCCCGCACCACGATAACGACGTACGAGATATTGAACGCCACGTGCGCGATAATAATCGTGCCAAAGCCGAGCGAGAGCCGCTCCCCGCCTGTCAGATTTTGCAAATAGTCGAACAAGATGCTAAAGAAGATGGCGAGCGACACGCCCTGTGTAATTTCAGGGATGACCACGGGGACGTAGAGCAGCGCGTCGATAATGTTCTTACCTGGAAAGTTGCCGCGGTGAATGGCGAGTGCCAGCATCGTCCCGATGACGGTCGCGATAAGGGACGCACTAAACGCCACGATGAGCGAGTTGCCGAGCGAGGACAGAAGTTTCGTCGTCGTAAAACTCGCCTCGCCCGAGCCCGCCGCGAAGATATTCTCGTACCACCTGAGCGTGAAACCGCGCCAGACCGAGACCGAGGGCGCGTCGTTAAACGAAAAGACGATTAAGACGACGATAGGAGCCCACAGAAAAAAGTAAGCGGCGAGGGGCGTGACGAAAAGCCCGACTTTGCCGAGCTTGCGCACGAAGAGGTCGCGGCGCAGCTTGCTTTGGTCAATGCGCATGTCAGCGGATTGCTGCGCGCTTAAAGAGGTGTCGCGTGGAGTGTCAGCCACCTTCCCCCTGCCTCTCTTGTCCGTAACGTATATAGATGACAACGCCAATGAGCACCAACACGATGAGCACGATAGAAATCGCCGAGCCGAGCGTGATGTTATTGCGCCCGCCGAACTGCCGCGCGATAAGGTTGCCGATCATCAGCCCGCGCGTGCCGCCCAAGAGGTCGGGCGTGATAAACGAGCCTATAGACGGGATAAAGACGAGCATCGAGCCCGCGACTACGCCGGGCAGTGTAAGCGGAAACACGACGCGCCAGAAGGCGTGCCAGTCGTTCGCGCCGAGGTCATAAGCCGCTTCGACGAAGCGGAAGTCCAGGCGCTCCACCGCCGCATAAACCGGCAGCACCATAAAAGGGAGGTAGCCGTAAACGAGCCCTAGAATGACGGCGAAGGGCGTGAAGAGTAACTCTAAGGGCTGTGTCACAAGTGAGAGGTTCGCTAGCAGCGTGTTGATGATGCCGTCGGGTCCGAGGATGGACTTGAGCGCGTAGGTGCGCACTAAGAAGTTCGTCCAGAAAGGCAAGAGGATGAGAAAGAGGAGCATAAGGCGCAGCGCCGCGTTTTTGCGCGTGGCGATGAAAAAGGCGAGCGGATAGCCGAGCACCAAGCACCAGAGCGTCGTATAGAGGGCGATGCGCAAGCTCCGCCACACGATAACGCCGAAGGTGTCGAAGGTGCGCACGTAATGTTCTAGCGTCAGCGGAAGTTGCGGCGAACCGCTTAGACCGCTCGACATGAAACTCGCCGCCAACACGAAAAGCAGCGGCAACATGAAAAAGACTGTGAGCCAGAAGATACCTGGAAAGGCTAACCGAAACCCCTTGCGCTCGTTCATAGGGGATATCTTATTACGTGCAAGCGGTAAGCGTGGTGCATTCGCTAGGGTTGCTCTCTCGAGGGTAGTACACCGTAAACTAAAAAATGAACCATGTCATTCTGAGCGGAACCCTCACCAGGGCAGGCTCCGTGGAGCGTAAGAATCTCTGACCTTGCTGACTCCTCTAACAGAGATTGCGAGTTACGAAGTTTTGACGTAGTCAACCGAGACCCTTACGCCTTCGCCGAAGCTTCGCGTCACTGCGTTCCCACTGGCTACTTCGTGAACAGGGTGACAACAGTGCCGCGTTCCTTGCTTAACAGTGTAGTAGTCAGTCGTCGGCATAAAAAACTACTGACTACTGAATTCTGGCTACTTTTTCACTCTAAAACGCTCCGCTGTGCTCTCCCCCTTCACAGAACTGCAAACCCCGTGCTATACTCACCTAAGACGAGTTAAAGGGAGCGTGAAAGTTTCAAGACAACCCTGCAGTGTGAGTTAGCCAAATGAAACCGTTTGTGTTTCGGGAGGAAACCTCTCGCGTGAAGGTTGTGGAGAAGCAGAAACCGATCAGGAGAAGAGATACCGAGAATTACTCGAGCAGTGTTCCGGCCTATCTTCGTGTGAGCTGAGGACAACAAACTCACCCTATCGTCTTTTCGTTTTTCCCAATTTGTAACGAACTCATTACGATGAGCGTTTCGGTGCGTTGCACGTCTGTATTACGCACCGAGGTAGTTGTATCTTTTCGAAGTCACTGAGCTTGTATCACGTAAGTATCATTTAGCGTATGTGCTAGGTGATGTTCTACAAAGTGAGTGCGCTCGTGACCAGCTCCGAACGGAGTGAGACAGACTTTGATACCTGCTACAACGTTCCAGTTGTCTTAAACAGACGTTATGGAACAAGCCTCGAGTCTTACGAATCTAGTTACTACTAAAAAACCTAAAGCGAACTACCGCATTATCCAAGCTGAGCCCAAGCACGGGCGCGGCGTCTACGAGGTCATCTGCTTCGCCAACCTCTTCGACCCTGCGATGAATATCTCCGGCGTCTTCGGGCTCAAAGATTGGCGGGGTCTCTTGACGCGCTTCGCTGAGGGTCAGCTCATCGCGGTGGCGGATGTAGACGGGCAAGAAAAAGTCATCGGCGTCGCGCTGTCGCTGCGCACCAGCTACGACCCGACTGGAAAACCTCTTCCCTGGGACGAGGTCATCGGCGACCTTACGCTCGCCAACCACGATGATAGCGGCTGCTGGCTCTACGGCGTCGAAAAGGCGGTCCACCCCGACTTTCAGGGCATAGGCATCGGCTCGGCGCTCTACAAGGCGCAGTTCGATTTAGTCAAGCGTTTGCGGCTCTGCGGCATCTACGCAGGCGGGATGCTCAAGGGGTATCAACACTATAAACGTGAAATGTCGGTGCGCGAATATGCGGATAAAGTCATGCGCGGCGAACTCTTCGATCCCACCGTGAGCGTGCAGATGCGCAAAGGCTTTAAGCCCGTGAGAATCATCGAAAACTACGCCTGGGACGCGCAAGCGTCGCACACCGGGATGCTCATCGTCTGGGAAGCACCCAAGCATAAGAAAGTGAGACCAGCAGCCAAGTCTAGCGTTCGACCCGCGCATTTATGAGCACGCTCGTCATCAGCGCAGGGGTGGCAGGGTTGGCGGCGGCGCGCGCTCTCATGCAAGCGGGGGAAGAGGTGGTGGTCTTAGAGGCTAAGGACCGCGTCGGCGGACGCACGCACACCTCTTATGATTTTGCGGACGTTCCCGTCGAACTCGGCGCGGAATTCATCCACGGCGACCGCGCGGCGACGTGGGACCTCATCCGAGAACTGAACCTAGAGACGCTCCACTGGCGCAAGACGGAAGACTCATTGGTGAGGTTAGAAGACGGCGCGTGGCTGACGATGGCAGAAGCCAAGAGCACGTATCCCGACTTCAACCAGACCCGGACGTGGGCGCTGCCCGAAGAGGAGCCTCTACCCTTCGAATGCTGGCATGACTATCTGACGCGCATCGGCTTCTCCAGAGAGCAACTGCGCTACGTGGCGCGTTCGTTTTCGAACGCCTGCGGCGAGTCGATGCGCATGGTGAGCGCGAAGGCGATTTTAGACATGCTGCGCGATAAAGGGCAAGAGAGCGGCTTAGGAGACTACCGGCTTTTGGGTGGCTACGGTGAACTCGTTCAAGGCTTGGCGGAGGGAACGGAGATTCACCTCGAGACGCCTGTCCAAGAGGTCATCTGGTCAGCGAGCGGTAACGTTGAAGTTAAAACCACGACAGGACGCCGGTACCACGCGGACAACGCCGTCATCGCTGTACCTCTAGGTGTCTTACAAGGACACCTCACCTTTAGCCCAGGCTTGCCCGACTTCAAGCGCTCCGCCCTCGCAGGCTTGCGCATGGGTCCGGTCATTAAGCTCATCTACAAATTCAGCGAGCCCATCGTTTCAGAAGAGGTCATGGCGATCTACAGCCGCCTCAACCCGCCCATGTGGTGGTCGCCCTCGTTCGGTCAGGACACAGACGAGAACATCTGGACCGCGTTCGTCTCCGGTGACAAAGCCTCGGAGCTGCTCGCGATGGGTGAAGAGGGAGCGCTTGAATACGCGCTGACCTCTTTGCGCGAGGAACTGGAGCGACCCGACCTCGTAGCAGAGACCGCGCAACTCGTCAACTGGTGCGCTGACCCCTTTGTGAGAGGGGGTTACAGCTACGTCCTCCCCGGTCACGAAGGTGCGCGTCAGCGCCTCGCGACGCCCACACCGCCGCTCTACTGGGCGGGCGAAGCCACCGAACCCGAGCACCGCGCGGCGACTGTCCACGGCGCACTGCTGAGCGGCAGACGCGCCGCCGCCGAGCTGCTGAGCTATGAGGGGGATGTGGTTGCGCCCATTGCGGCGGAGGTGGACGCGCCTCGAGAGAGGTCAGTGGAAAAGCGCAAGCAAGCCGTGTTGAAGGAGAAACGGGATTTAGAGGCGTAAAGTAGGCATATGAAACCTATCGGCATCGTCAAAGAGGTCAACCTCTACCCCGTGAAATCTATGCAGGGTGTTTCTGTCTCCGAAGCGACGCTTTATTGGTACGGCTTAAATGGTGACAGAAAGTGTGCCTTCGTAAGAACAGACACGAACTCGAGCTTCCCCTGGCTAACGGGGCGCGAGCTGCCTCAACTGTTACAGTACGAACCTCATTTTGCTTCTCCAGATGAACCCATGAAGTCGGATATTTGCGTTTACACGCCTTCTGGACAAACGCTACCTCTTGAGTCCCCCGAGCTAAAACAAGCCTTAGCCACTGACTACGGCGGAGATATTTCTCTTCTTCATCTGAACCGGGGCACTTACGACGCTATGCCTGTGTCGCTGATGACAACTGAGACACTCGAGACCCTCCAGCGCACTTTAGACGAACCCTTAGACCCCCGCCGCTTCCGCGCAAACCTCATCGTTCAAACTGAGGATATAGACGAAGAACCCGAAACAGGGTGGCTAAACGCTTCCCTTACCTTCGGCAACCGTTCAGACCCCGCGACAATCAACGTCAGTCACCGAACGAAGCGTTGTGTAATGATTGGGCTCGAGCCTGAAAGCGGCGAAAACAACCCAAAAATTTTGAAAGAGGTTGCCAGGACGATGCAAGCGTGTGCTGGCGTTTACGGCTCGGTTTTGAAGTTGGGGAACGTCAAGGTTGGAGACACCGTCTATTTAGAGCGTAGTATGTAGAGAAATAGTCGTTATTTCAGCGAAAGAAGGTCAGCATGGCACTCAACCACCTCTCACCCGTCTGGACCCACCTCACCTATATCCAGCCTACCCGCGCCGAAGGCATCTACCTCTACGAACAAAACGGCACCCGCTACACCGACTTCACCTCGGGCATCGGCGTGACAAATACAGGTCACTGTCATCCAAAAGTCGTCAAAGCGATTCAAGACCAAGCCGAAAAGCTCCTCTTCGGACAGATGAACATCGTCGTGTCGCCTGCTGCGCTGGAACTCACCGACGCCCTCGCACCGCTCATGCCCACGGGCATCGACTCCTTCTTCTTCTCGAACAGCGGCGCGGAAGCCACCGAGGGCGCACTCAAACTGGCGCGGCACGCGACAGGGCGTACCAATGTCATCGTCTTTCAGGGCAGCTTTCACGGGCGCACCGCGCAGGCGATGGCGATGACGACCTCGAAGACGGTTTACCGCCATCAGTATCAACCTCTGCCGGGCGGCGTCTTCGTCGCGCCGTATCCTTACTCCTACTTCTATGGCTGGGACGACGAGGCGACAGTAGAGTTTTGTGTACGGCAGCTGGAGCACCTCTTGAAATCCCAAACCGCACCCGATGAGACCGCCGCGATCATGATCGAGCCGATTTTGGGCGAAGGGGGCTACGTGCCCGCGCCGCTCCCCTTCCTTCACGAACTGCGCCGCGTGTGCGACGAGTACGGCATTATGCTGGTGATGGATGAGGTGCAGACCGGGTTTGGGCGGACGGGGAAGATGTTTTGTTTCGAGCACGCGGACGTGCGCCCTGACATCGTCGTGATGGCGAAAGGGTTGGGGAGCGGACTGCCGATTTCGGGGATTGCTGCAAGCCGCGACCTCATGAGCAGGTGGCAAACGGGCACACACGGCGGCACCTACGGCGGCGGCAGCGCCATCCCGCTTGCGGCGGCGAAAGCAACCGTAGAGGTGATGGTCGAAGAGAAGCTACCTGAGAACGCCGCCGAGATGGGCGAGCGGTTGATGAGGGGCTTGCTCGAGTTGCAACGCGACCATCCCGTTTTGGGCGACGTGCGCGGACGCGGGCTCATGGTCGGGACGGAGTTTACCTCTTCGAATGGACAACCCGATGCCGAGACGTGCAAGCGCGTTCATCAAGCGTGCCTCGAGCGAAACCTCTTGCTGCTAACTTGCGGGACGTATGGCAACATCATCCGCTGGATTCCGCCGCTCGTGGTGAACGCTGAGCAGATTAACGCGGCATTAGAGGTTTTTGCAGAGGCGTTAAAGCAAGCTGCGCCCGTCTCGGCTTAGAGGTTAGGAGAGTTATGATTCAAAAGGTCAACCTCGGTGAAAAGTTCGCTTCCTTTAACGAATACTGGAATCCTAAACTCGTCGGCGAGGTCAACGACGTTGCGGTTAAGCTCGTCAAGTTTCAAGGTGCGTTCGTGTGGCATCACCATGAGCGCGAGGACGAACTCTTTTTTGTCGTCAAAGGTAGCTTTACGATGCGGCTGCGCAGCGAAGAGGTGCGGGTGCATGAAGGCGAATTCGTCGTTATCCCGAGAGGGTTGGAGCATCAACCTTATGCCGAGGAAGAGGTCGAGGTCATGTTGATTGAGCCGAAAACGACGCTCAACACAGGTAACACGGAGAACGAGCGGACTGTGAAAGAACCGGGGCGCATCTGATGCCCACCATCAACCTCATCACCGAGATTCCCGGACCGAAGAGCCGTGAGATTGTCGCCCGTAGAGAAGCGGTAACACCGAGAGGTGCAGCCAAACTTACCTCTATCGCCGTCGAACGTGCCCACGGCGCAGCCGTCACCGACGCAGACGGCAATACCCTTTTGGATTTCGCGGGCGGCATCGGCATGTTGGCGGTTGGGCATACGCCTGAGAGCGTCGTCACCGCGATCAAAGCTCAAGCCAACAAGGTCATCCATCCCTGCGGCATCGTCGCCACCTCCGAGCCAATGGTCGAACTTGCTGAGCTTTTAACCTCTATCTCGCCTATCGAAGGGAACGCCAAAGCGACCTTTATGAGCAGCGGCGCGGAAGCGGTGGAGACGGCGGTCAATATCGCCCGCTCGTACACGGGACGCCCCGGCATCGTCGTCTTCGAGGGCGCGTATCACGGGCGCACGAACCTGACCTTGACGATGACGAGCAAGTACGCGCTCTTCAAAAAGGGCTTCGCGCCCTTCGCGCCCGAAGTCTACCGTTTACCTTTCCCGAACCTCTACCGCCGCCCGGAGAGCATGACGGATGAGCAGTATGTAGATTTTATGGTTGAGCAGCTCGAGCACGCCTTTATCGCCCAGGTGGACCCGGGCGCCGTCGCCGCTGTGGTCATCGAACCCGTCCAGGGCGAAGGCGGCTTTTTGCCGACGCCGCCCAAGTTCTTGAGGCGTATCCGCGAGTTATGCACCGAGCACGGCATGGTGATGGTTGCCGACGAGATTCAGTGCGGGATGGGGCGCACAGGCAAGCTCTTTACGGTGGAGCACTACGGCGTGACGCCTGACCTCTTGACGACGGCGAAGTCTCTAGGGGCAGGAATGCCGATTTCAGCGGTCATCGGCAGAGCCGAACTGATGGACGCGCCGCATCCGGGTGGGCTAGGCGGAACGTACAGCGGGAATCCCATCACATGCGCGGCGGCGATTGAAGCGGTTAAAACCATCAATACGCCGGAGTTTTTAGAGAGGGCGAATCAAGTCGGGGAACGTTTTCGGGAGCATCTGCGGGGACTCCAAAATGAGCATGAATCCGTCGGTGATGTGCGCGGCTTAGGTCCGATGTTGGCGGTGGAATTTGTGCGGGATAGAGCGGGGAAGAAGCCGCTCACCGCGCAAGAGGTGGTAGACATCACTGCCGAAGCCTTGAAGCGCGGGCTGATTATCTTGCGAGCGGGGCTCTACAGCAACTGCATCCGCTTGTTGCCACCCTTGAATCTCTCGGATGAAGAGATTGATGAGGGGATGGGGGTGCTAGGGGAGGCGGTGCGCTCGGCGCTGAAAGAGCCTGTGACCGGATAATCGAAGTTTTCGAAATTGGCATGTAAAGTTTGAGTTGTTATGACTTACACAGAATTGGAAAAGGCAATTATCGATCACATTCCTGAAATACGTCTAAACTATCAAGGCACAATGAATGGGTCCCTAAGATCAAATTATGGCGCTATTATTCTCCTTGAAGATTTAGTTATTCCGCTTCTCATTCGTCTAGCCGAAGACAACACAGCTGAGGCGCACCAACGTTTATCAGAACTTTTTGGTTGGTTTGAGTATTTAGCAACTGAAACGGGTAAAGAGGCTCGAAACGCAGTTGCTACAGGCATTTGTCCCGCGCTCATTACGAACGAAGTTGCTTATCTTCCTGTGTTTGCTCCACTTATGGGAGAGGCAACTAAAGAGCTTTGTATCATCATGTTTCACTGGTACCGCGTGAGTGACCGGACTAAAAAGTTACTCGGCGCTATACAAGCATAGAGGATTTCATACTAGGGAGATAACATGGCAGTCCAAACCAAAGAAGCCTACTTTTTCAAACAACTCATCGGCGGCGAGTGGACGGACGCGGGCAACCGCAACACCTGGAACCTCGTAGACCCCGCGACTGAAGAGGTCATTCAGCAGGTTCCTTTTGGAAATCGTGAGGATGCACAGGCAGCCGTTGACGCCGCTGCTGAAGCCTTCCCCGCTTGGTCACAAACGAATCCATACAAACGTGCCGAGGTCTTACGCAAAGCGGGCGCGTGGATTTCGGAGCGCGTTGAGGATTTGGCGAGGGTCACAACAGAGGAGTCGGGCAAACCTCTCGGTGAAGCCAAAGCGGAGTGGGCGAGCGCGGTGGGGTATCTTGAGTGGTTCGCAGGCGAGGGCGTCCGCGCGTATGGGCGCACCGTCCCCGCACGGGTCAGCAACCGCCGCATCCAGGTGATTCATCGGCCGATGGGCGTGGTCGGTAGCATCACCGCGTGGAACTTTCCCGTTTACAACAACGTGCGGGTGTGGGCAGCGGCGCTCGCGGCAGGCAACACCGTCGTCGGGCGTCCGAGCGAGTTCACGCCGCGCACGGGGATGCTCTTGGCGCAAGCCTTGCACGAGGGGGGCGCACCCGCCGGGGTGATGAACCTCATCAACGGAGAGCCGGAGGGGATGGGCGAGGTTTTGCTGCAAGATGCCAGAGTTCGCAAGATTCAGTTCACGGGCTCCCCCCGCGTCGGCAAACTCTTAATGGACGGAGCCTCGCAGACGATGACGCGGCTCTCCTTAGAACTCGGCGGCAACGCGCCTGTGCTCGTCTTTCCGGATGTGGACGTAGCGCGAACGGCGAAGCTCGCGGTCACGTGGAAGACGCGCAACTGCGGGCAGGTCTGCGTGTCGCCGCAACGCTTTTTTGTCCATGAGACCATCTATGACGAGTTTGTGGAGGGTGCAGCGGAGGCGGCGAAGGCGCTCACGGTGGGTCATGGTTTGGAAAGAGGTACGGAGGTCGGTCCGCTCATCAACGCCAAACAGCGCGAGCGGGTAGCGGCGTTGGTGGACTCGAGCCTATCCAGCGGCGCAGAAGTCTTGACGGGAGGCAAGGCTCGAGACGGAAGAGGGTACTTCTTCGAACCTACCGTCGTCACGGGCGCAAAACCAGGCGTTCCCGTCTACGACGAAGAGATTTTCGGTCCCGTCATGCCGGTTGTCGAGTTCAGCGATAGGGAAGAGGTCTTGCAGCTTGCGAATGACACCGAGTATGGGCTTGCCGCCTTCGTCCTGACGAATGACCTCAATACCTCCATTCGCATGTCGGAGGGGCTCGAGTACGGCATGGTCTGCATCAACGATTGGCTGCCAGCGACACCCGAAGCGCCCTTCGGCGGCATCAAGGGCAGCGGCTTCGGACGCGAAACGGGGTCTGAGGGGATTTTTGAATACATGGAGACGAAGTCGATTTTTACGGGTGGCGTCTAAGCGTCCGCCTCCTCTGCTTTCTCAATCATCCGTTTCGCCACTCGTTCTACTGTTAAGCCTTGCACCAAAATCGTGAAAACGACAACGCCGTAAGTCATCACCTCAATCAGACTGCGCTCGTCTCCCTCAGGTAACGAGAGGGCGAGCGCAATCGAAATCCCCCCTTTGAGCCCGCCCCAGACCATCATCCGAATCGTGTAAGAGGAGTAGTTTTGCCGCAGCCGAAAGAGGTTCATCGGTCCGCCGACGCTGACGGTGCGCGACAGCAGCGCGATAGGCACCGCGACGAGCGCCGCCGCGAGGTTGAGTCCGCTAAAACGCACCGCTAAAAGCTCCAACCCGATGAGCGCAAAGAGCACCGCGTTCAAGACCTCATCCACCATCTCCCAAAAGGTATCGAGGTGTTCTCGAGTCGTCTCCGACATCGCAAAGAGCCGCCCCCGGTTGCCGATAAAGAGTCCAACCACGACCATTGCTAATGGTCCTGAGGTATGAATCACTTGTGCTAAGGTATAGCCGCCCATCACCGCCGCTAAAGTGAGGAGCACCTCGACGCTGTAGTTATTGACTCTCTTCAAGAGTTTGTAGGTGATATAGCCGAGCACCAGTCCAAAGAGGATGCCGCCTATCGCCTCTTCTGCAAAAAGCAGCGCGACGCCGCCCACGCTAGGTTGCGCTTGACCCTCTTCAACAAAGCTCAGCAGCACGCTAAAAACGACGACGCCCACGCCGTCATTAAAAAGCGACTCACCCGTGATGAGCGTCTCAATTCGTTTGGGCACGCTCAGCTTTTTCAAGATGCCCAAAACCGCAATCGGGTCTGTCGGTGAGATGAGTGCGCCGAAGAGGAGGGCGTAGATGTACGGGAGGTTCAGACCGAAGAGCATCAGCGCGTAGTAGGTGAGCGTGCCGACTAAAAAAGTTGATACCAAGATGCCCACCGTCGCGAGTGTCAGGACGGGCCACTTTTGCTCATTAAGGTCATCCAGATTCACCGTCAGTGCCCCTGCGAAGAGCAGGAAGCTCAGCAGCCCGTCCATTACTAAGCTGTTGAAGTTGAGGTTGTCCAGAAACGTCTGCGCCCACTGGCTGACCTCTTGCGTACCGAAGATGAGCAGCCCGAGCGAGAGGGCTAAAGCGGTTAGCATCACGCCGATGGGGGTGGGGAGCTTGATGAAGCGTTCGTTGACGTAGCCCAATACGGCGGTTAGGGTTATAAGTACGGCGGCAGCTTGGATAACAGTCACGTGGGTTAGTGTACCTGCTTCAAGAGGTGAGCTTGGGGCGGAAGTATTAAATTTTACGGACGAGCCACCTCTTCGGGTGGTCTGCACCGAACCTAGCTAAGGAGGAAAAATGAAGATTGACATTCGCGAAGCGAAAACGAACCTCGACAACCTTGTCGAACAAGCGTTAGCAGGTGATGAGGTGGTGCTGACTAAAGACGGCAAGGCGCTGGTGAGGCTCGAGCCCGCCACCACGGGCACGGAAACGCGCCCCCTCGGACTTCACAAAGCTAGACTGAGCGACGAGGAAGCAGAGGAGGCGATGCGCGCTTTTTTTGGCGATGAGAAGCTACGCTGAGCTTTTAGCTCGAGCGTCAAGAGGTTAGTGTAAGGCTCGAGTTCCTGAGTTGAGGGGTGGGGCTCGAGGCTAAAACATTAGAATCAGTCAGGAGTTTCAGCTTCGTTCTGGCAGGTCAGGCGGATGCTCATCTAGCTTAACCCACAACCGCCTTACACGTACCGATTGAGCGCGGTTCATCTCGAGCGCCTGAATCGTCGCGCGACCTCTTGGTGTCAGCCCTTTTAGCACCGTGTTATCCTTGAGCCAAGAGAAGTGCGCACTCCAAACATCACGGTGCGGATGATAGAGGGCGACCTCTTGTTTTGTCTTCGGATCAACCGCCTGCTGCCGCGCTCCCTTATGGCGGTTACAACTCGGACACGCTAAACAAAGATTTTCAAAGCGCGTTTCGCCCCCAGCAACTTGCGGCGTGATGTGCTCAATCTCAAAGGTGACAACCGTTAAACGCTCAGCGCTAAGGCAGTACGCGCAGCAGTTATTGAAGTGCTCGCGAACTTGGCGGCGAAGGGCTGCCGGAACGTAGGCGCTCATTCAACGGGTGCTCATTCACGTGCTGTGTGTACTTTAGTTTGCAGGGTATAGCGTGCCCTTGCCTTGAGGATGTTGAGGTAGTCAATCTGCTCGAGGAGGCGCTCCAAATGCTCCGCTTCATCCGCAGAGAGAGTCTGCTCACTACTTTTCTCCGTCAAACTCTGCACCTGCCGCTGCGCACTCGGCGCGAGTTCACTCTCGGCTAAAGCCGTAAGCTCAACCTCGCTTACGCCCGCCAAGACCTCCGGGTCATCTTCTAGCTTATCCTTGCCTGTAAGCATCTGCTCATAAGTTTCTAAGTCCAAGAGGACGCCGACACGCTCGCCCTGCGCGTTGGTGACGAAGCGGGGGTCTGCCATAGTTAAAAGTATAGCAGCATAGAGGATTTGTTGAGGCAGGGGCTCCTAAGCTGCGGGTTGGGACTCTAAGTTAAAGCTAACCATGCACAACGAGAAACTCCCTCGTTATCTCTACAAAGTCACTCTCAGCGAATAGCGTATCGAACTGTGTCAGCCGCCGCTCGAAGAGCGCAATCAACGCTTTATTACTGATGTTCCCCGTACTGACAAGCAGAAGTTTGTAAGGACGCCCTTGCAATAGAAAAGACTGCGTGAAGTCTGCATCTTTCGTCACCACAACGCGCCGACCTTCTAAGGACAGTCGGTTAATCTCGGTATCTTTCGTCGCGTTACCTTTTGGTAAATCGAGCGTATGCAGAGCGTCGCAGCCCGCAGCTTGAAGCACCCTCGCTAGACGCCGAGGCAACTGAGCGTCAATGAGGTAGCGGGTCAAATGGCGCTAAGAATGCGCTTGATGCGGCTGAGTCTCGTTGCGTAGGCTAAAGCGGCTTGCAAATCCTCAGGCTCTAGGTCTTCGTAGTCCTCTAAAACCTCTTCGAAGGTCATCCCACTCGAGAGCAGCTCGAGCACTGTCTCCACCGGATACCTGAGCCCCCTGATACAAGGTTTGCCGTGACATATATCGGGGTCTAAGGTGATGCGCTGGAGAAGTTCGGCTTCGCTCATAAAGGTAGTTTAGCAGAGCGGTGTGCGGGGACCTCAACTCGAGAGTGGATGCAAACTCAAGTTCGCAACGTATTCAAAATCTTGAACGTTGAACGTAACCAGCGTAATGTTGTGAACCAACGCTGTTGCCGCAATAATCGCGTCAGGAACAAGGATGGGTTTATCTGACCTCTTGCCTTGAGCGATAAGTTCGCCCGCTCTATCGGCAACCGAAGCGCCCAGCTCTAAGTTCACAAAGCGAGAAAGGAGTCTTTGTGTAACAGCTTGCTCATCTGGACGCGCACTTGCCCTTACCTCGAGCCTCGTCACAGTAGAGATACAGAGGCGGTTCGTTTTTGCCAAACCTCTTAAAAGCTGCACCGTACTTTTCTGCCCGCGCAGATGACGGATGAGTAAGCCCGTGTCGAGTAGTAGGCGCAAAGCCTAACCCCAGCCTTGCCGAGACGCTTTAAGCCAAGCGTCTATCCCCTCGCCATCTTCCATTGTCGGGTGATTCTCCAAAGACCACGCGCCTGCTGACTCCTCCAACGCCGCCGCTTGCTCCATGAGGTCAAGGTGCTCCTCAATCGCTTCGCTAATAAAAAGGCTACGCTGACGGTTGGGGACGGTGTTGTTGAGGCGCTCGAGCAACCTCTCGGGCAGCGTCACGGTAACTTTTCGCTGTTCTGAAGCCATCTTGCTAGACCTCCATGTATAGCAGGTATCATCTGGTCGCGAACACTCTCACCGCATGAAGCACCAACCGACACTCACGTTTAGAGATGAAGTTCCGTTACAGCAAAGCTGTGAAATCTGCGCTCACCTATCTCAGTAGATGGTGGACCTTCTACAGATGTCTAGTTTAGCATGGGGCTCGAGCTTCTGAGTTGCGGGTTGGGGCTCGAGCCTAACTATCAACTCTCATTTTCGAGCAACTGACTGACCTCTTGCGAGGGACGCACATCGCCAAACGTCCTATAAAACGTTGTCAGCGCTGCTTCGTGCAAACCGTGTCCATGACCTATGTTCAAATCCGAGATCATGATGACGCGGTAGCCAAGTTCCACCGCATCACGCGCAGATGATTCGCAACAAATGTTAGTTACTGTGCCGCAGATGAGTACGGTATCAACCTCTCGTTCTACAAGCTGTTCATGCAAATCTGAACGCCCTGGAAAGAAAGCGCTAAAACCTAGCTTGGCCGAATGGATATCTGTGTCGCACACAGTAAGCGATTCGGGAAGCTGTGAACGCGGGTCGTCGGCTTGCGCCCTTTCGTGAAAGGTTCGCGCTATCTCTTCACCGAAGACTGCAGCATGGTTGTTCCAAACCTGATCGCTTCTAACGGTCACCCACGCCACCGCGCCCCCTTTATCGCGAAGTCTTTGTGCTAACTGATTGATACCAGGAATCATCGCTTGGC
This sequence comes from Trueperaceae bacterium, assembly GCA_965213925.1. Classification (GTDB taxonomy): domain Bacteria; phylum Deinococcota; class Deinococci; order Deinococcales; family Trueperaceae; genus CBDBZX01. The sequence goes on along the minus strand of OZ243927.1, from coordinate 262,425 downwards.
ACCAAGCATCGTTCTCGGTAGAAGCACGCATCATGTCAATAACTACTAAAGCCGTGCTTCGCGGACGAATAGTTTCAAAAGCGTGGAGCCTGCCGCGCCGCGAAACAACTTTATCCACAATTTTCTGATTAGTGATGACAGGGTGCTTCATGCACTTGCTCAAACGCCTATCCTCCTAACAAGTTCCTAAACCCTAAACCTTAAACTCCCCATCCTCCTGAAACAACTCCCCATCCAAATAAATCACCCCACCTTTTCTAAGGTCACAAATCATATCCCAGTGAATCGCCGACTCGTTCGTCCCGCCCGTCTCCTGATACGACTGCCCGAGCGCCAGGTGCACCGTCCCACCGATTTTCTCGTCATAGAGGATGCTCTTGGTCGGAATTTGGATGTTGTAGTTCGTGCCGATGCCGAGTTCGCCCAAGAAGCGTGCGCCTTCGTCGGTATCTAACTGCGACTGCAAGAGGTCGTCGCCCTTCTCCGCTTCGGCTTTCACGGCTTTACCGTTTTCAAAGGTCACGCGGATATTCTCGACTTCGACGCCGCGCACCGCGCTAGGGACCGTGTAGGTGATGTGCCCGTCCGCGCTGTCCTCAATCGGACCTGTGAAGACCTCGCCTGAGGGCATGTTCTTGTGTCCATCGCTGTTGATCCAAGTGCGTCCGCCCACGTTCAGTTTGAGGTCGGTTCCTTCCGCTTTAATATGGACCTCTTTGGCACGGCTCAAATGCTCGATGAGGTGCGCTTGGAAATCGTGAATCTCCTTCCACTTAGCGACGGGGTCGTCGTCGAATAAGAACATCGCGCCGTAGACGAAGTTTTCATACTCGGACACGCTCATGCCCGCGTCCTGTGCGCCCGAAGGCGTCGGGTAGAGCGTGCCGCACCACTTGGTCTCGCGCACGCGGATGTTTTGGACGGGGCGGTTTTTCTTCTGCAGGCGGGAAACCTTACTTTTGTCGGCGTTTTGCAAAGCGCGGCTATTCATGGGTGCGCCCACGCGGATAAAGGCGTCGATTTGTTTAATTTCACTGAGCGCCAGGGTCGGCTCGGCGTCGTAGTAAGAGTCGGGGGCAAGCTCGAGCACGTCCTCCGTCAACTCCGGGTAGTTCATGTGCAGCACGGGGTTGCCGCCTGCGCGTAAAACTTCACGGACGACAGCCCGCGCCATCGGCTCGGCGGGCGTGTCTACGTTGACAGAGACGTTCTCGCCTTCTTGGACGCTGGTGCAGTATTCGACTAAAAGTTTGGCGTATTTTTCGTGCAGGGGATGAATCATGAGGTCACGCTATCATGCAGAGAGGTGATAGTTGCCTATTCTATTCGGTTACATACAAACACTGTTGTCATTCTGAACGGAACTCTTCGGCAAGCAAGGCTACGCGTCCGCGTGGCGCGTCCCGCTAGCGACTTCGTGAACAGGACAGGCTCCGTGAAGTGAAGGATCTCTGTATCCGCCTTCTCGCCTGATTGAGAGTGAACGTTCTCCCTGAGGTGCGCGAAGCTCTACGAAGTAATACCCTTTCCGGTTAATTCCTAAAAGAATTAACCCGAGCGTAGCGAGTAGAAACAGCTACGGATTCCGGTGAGTAACGGAAAAATGCGGATGCATTTTGTAATGGATTCACCCGGAATCCGTATAAGGACCTGCGCGCCTGCTTCGCAGGTCCTTACGTGAAAAGCTAACGAAGTTTCCGTCTCAGCGAAGCCAAGCTCATATGGTTTCCCGGAAAGGCTTCTGCCAAAGGCGGGAGACGCACACAGAGTTTTGGCAGTAGCTAAACGAGATTCTTCATCGATCGGTTAGTAGGAGAGAAGCGCAGTCTCTTGTACCGTTTCCGCTAGGCGCTGCCGCCACCGCGCAACTTGGCGTGGGTCCGAAGCGAGCGCGTCCGCGTAACTCGCTAGGGCGTGGTGGAGCTTATAAACCTCTAAGCGCCTCTTCTCCCAGTGGGAGAGCGCGCCGTAGCCTCTCAAAAAGGCGTCTTCGTAGCCAAGCGTGTGCACCTCGTCCCAGAGCGCGGCGAGGTCGGTCATCGGGTCGCTGCGCTGAGCCCGCTTGAAGTCTACAGAGGCGACGATGCGCGAGCGCTCCGCCGACCAAAGAACGTTTTTAGCGGCGGCGTTGCCGTGGCAGAGGGTGACGGGTGCGTCCTCGAGCAGCGCGCGTGTGCGCTGCAGCACCTCTATCAAGGCTGCGGCGTCCACTGCGCCATCATCTAACACACTCGGCAAGAGGTTCCGCCACGAAGCCTCTAAATAGTCACCCAAACGTTGCCCCTGCGCTTCCGGGTACGCCAGATCGCCTGCCCACTCGAAGCGGACGCGGTGGATGAGGCGAAGCGCGTGTCCCCAAGAACGTGCGGCTTGCTCCTTCTGCGCGGCATCTAGGTTTGACCACGCCTCTTTTAAGGTGGGTTCGGGCAGGTATTCGGTGATGAGGTAGGGGTACTCGAGCCGCTCGCCACTCGTGTCCGCGCGAACTAAAGGCGGCGTGAGGTTGGGCAAGAGGTCGATTGCGGCGACGTAGCGCTCGACCCTGGGCTCCTGGTCGCGCTGGTTGATCCACAAAACCTGTTCTCGTCCGTCCGCTAGAAGGAGGTAATAGGCGGCGTTAAGGGGTGTCGTCTCGAGCCTGCGCCACGCCAGCAGCGGTTCATCAATCACGCACGCCAAACGGTTCGGTGGCGGTGAATGGTTGACTGGCGGCGCTGCGTTGATGAGCATAACTCCCTCTCTTCTCACTGCCCCTTAACTTGACGTCTTAATCTTCCCTTAATTATTCTACACTATACAACACGCGAGGTGTGGCGGGAGTAAAATAGCCGACGTCTGTGTAGTACGCCACTTTCGACTCTTGCCGCTTGATTTGTGCGGAACCTACAAGTCGATTTGCAAAATGCTTCGACAGCAAATTGTAACTCGAATCAGTATTTTGAAAAATTAGCTTTATCTAACTCACATATATTTTTAATGAAAGCGGATGTAGAGGCTAGGTGCCGCAGGCGAACCCCTTGCGGTTCTTGTCCCTAGAGCCGTCCTAACCCTCCCTAGCGCGGCTCGAGATTGACATCGCCTTCGCTGCCGCGCTAAACTTTGGTGATATGAGAGGCTACTTAGCTTCGCCTTTTACAAAATAGCGCGGATTTCTATATCTGCGCGACCTTGACGCTGCCCCAGTTGGGTGGTGTTTTTTTTGGTTTCGGCAAGGCGCACGGGTAAAAGGTGCACTTCAAAAGGCAGGCTGACAAAAGGTTGACGAACGAAAAAGAGGGAGAGAGATGCTCGAGCAGGCACAAAAAGAGATAGAAAGTGCGGCGAACGCACAAGCGCTCCAAGAGGTGCGCGTCAAGTACCTCGGCAAGAAGGGGCTGCTCACGCAGCAGCTTAAAGGTTTAGGCAAGTTGCCGCTAGAGGAGCGCAAGGCGGCGGGAAGGGAAATCAATGCACTTAAAGGGCGGCTCGAGGAGACTATCGAAGCGCGGAAAGGGGCGCTCACGCGCGAGACGTTGGAGCGGGCGCTAGCGCGCGAGCGCGTGGACGTGACCCTGCCCGGCTACGACTACGGAGTTGGCGGTTTGCACCTCTTAACCCACCTCACGCACCGCCTCGCCGACGTGTTTCACAGCATGGGCTACGACGTGGTGACAGGACCGGAGTTGGAGGACGAATACCACAACTTCGACGCCCTCAATACCCCCAGTTGGCACCCAGCTAGGGACTTGCAAGATACCTTTTGGACGACGGACGGCAGAGTGTTGCGCACCCACACGAGCCCGATGCAGGTGCGCTACATGGAAACCCACGAGCCGCCTTTCAAGGTCGTCGTCCCCGGCAAAGTCTTTCGCAACGAGGCGGTGGACGCTACGCACGAGGCGCAGTTTCATCAGTTGGAGGCTTTAGTGGTCGGCGAGCGCATCACGATGGGCGACCTTAAAGGAGCCATCACGCAGATGGCGACGGCGCTTTTTGGGGAGGGGACGAAGACGAAGCTGCAACCCTCGTATTTCCCCTTTGTCGAGCCGGGCGCGGAGTTCGCCATCTGGTGGACGAGCCCCAAAACAGGTCGCTCGGAGTGGTTGGAACTCGGCGGCTGCGGCATGGTTCATCCGAACGTCTTCAAAGCGGTAGGGTACGAGGGGATGACGGGCTTCGCCTTCGGTTTCGGTTTGGAGCGCTTGGCGATGGTGAGCTACGGCGTCCCGGATATTCGTTATTTCTACGGTAGCGATTTGCGCATCTTAGAGCAGTTTCGGAGTGGGCTATGAACGTTCCTTTGAGTTGGTTAGAAGAACTGTTGCCAGAACTTCCCGAAAAGTTGAACGAAATTCGAGGGGATAATAGCAGTTTAGATACCCTCACCGACCTCTTAAACAGCATCGGTCTCGCCGTCGAGCGTGCCTTCGCACTGCCGGCACCACCTGAGGGGGTCGTCGTCGCCCGTATCGAAAGTGTTTCCAAGGTCGAAGGTTCCGATCACTTGCTCCACGCCGAGGTTAATGGCGGGACGAAACGGTATAGCGTCGTGACGGGTGCGCCCAACACCGAAGTCGGGCTGCTCACGGCGCTGGCGAAATCTGGCACGGCGCTACCCGGTGCGGGCTTCACCGTGTCGGCGCGCGAGATGGCGGGCGTGCAGAGCGAAGGGGTGCTCTGTAGCCCGCGCGAACTCGGACTCTACGACTACGGCGGCGGCTTGATCGTGTTCGGTGAGGACGCGCCCGTCGGCGTGGAACTCTCCGAACTGTGGGCGGCTGAAACGGTTTTAGAACTCGAACTCACGCCCAACCGCGCCGATGCGTTCAGCATCTTGGGCGTGGCGAGAGATGTGGCTGCTAAGCTCGAGCTTGAGTTGAAAAACCCGGCGGAAGGTCTGGAACCCGGCGACCCCTCACAAGGCGACGGACTCACGGTAGAGGTCGAGGATAGAGAGGGCTGCCCACGCTTCACCCTGCGCCGCATCGATGACCTCAGCGTCACGCCGAGCCCTATATGGTTGCAGCGTCGCCTCGCGTCGCTCGGTTTAAGGCCGCGCAACAACGTCGTTGACGTAACGAACTACGTCACCTTCGAACTCGGGCAGCCCTCGCACGCTTACGACTGCGCCGACCTGACGGACGGCACCATCGTCGTGCGCCGCGCTGAGGCAGGGGAAACCTTGATTGCGCTCAACGAGGCGTCGTTGGAATTCTCCGCTGACGACCTCTTGATCACGACGCCAGCGGAGGGCTCGAGCACGCAGCCCATCGGTGTCGCGGGTGTGATCGGCGGCTTGCACCACAGCGTCAAGCCGAGCACGCAGAACGTCGCTTTAGAGGTCGCACACTTCGACCCCGTCACGATTCGCAAAGCGGCGAAGCGCTTGGGGCTCTCCACCGATGCCCACTACCGCTTCGAGCGCGGCGTAGACCCGAACCTGCCGCCCTCAGCCTCGGCGAGAGCGGCGCACCTCATCGCCGAACTCGGCGGCGGCACGCTGCATCCGGGGCTGACTGACGTCGGCGGCGACGCGCCACTCAGGGAGGTCACGTTCCGCCCCTCCAGGGTCGCCTTCTTGATGGCACTCGACGTTCCTTTGGCGGCGCAGCGTGCCTACCTCGAGCGCCTCGGCTGCGAGGTCGAAATCACAGGCGAGGACGAGTGGCGCGTCACCGTTCCGAGCTGGCGCTTCGACTTGACTATCGAAGAGGACCTCACCGAAGAGGTCTCGCGCTTGCACGGCTACGAGCACATCCCCGAGACCATCCCCGCGATGCATTTCGTCCCCGAGCCGCGTGACGACATCCAGCGGAGTTTGCGCTCGCTCCTGGTCGGGTTGGGGCTACAGGAGACGATCACGTACATCTTCTCGAGCGACGCCGAACTCGCGCGTGCCGCTGCGCCCGAAGCCGAGGTGCGCCTCCTCAACCCGCAGGGCACCGAACGGAGTGTGCTGCGCACGGCGCTCTATCCGGGGCTTTTGGCAGCGGCGCGGACGAACCGTTCGGCGGAGCGCTTGGCGCTCTTTGAAGTCGGGCGGGTTTTCGGCGCGAAAGAGCAGGAGAAGGAGCGTCTCTCTCTGCTCGTACGTGGTCCCTGGGTCGCGGGCGGCTGGCTGCGGGGGCAAGAGACGGACTTTTTCACCTTCAAAGGTGTGCTAGAAAAGCTCGCAGGGCTGATGGGCGCGGCGGTCAACCTACAAGCCGAACCCCACCCGGCGCTTCATCCCGGCATCAGCGCAGCGGTGTACTGGAACGGTCATAGGGTTGGTTTCGCGGGACGGGTGCACCCCGAAGTCGCGGCGCACTACGACCTGCCCGAGACCTACCTTGCCGAGTTAGATTTACCACTTTCCGCGAGTCCCATCACCTTCCGCGACCCGCCGCGCCAGCCCTTCGCTGAACGCGACCTCGCGGTGATCGCACCGCAAGGGGTCACGTACGAGCGGCTCGCTGAACTTGCGAAGGCGGCGGGCGGCGAGTGGCTCGAGACCCTCGCCCCCTTCGACGTCTACGAAGGCGACCCCGTCCCTGCAGGCGCGCGCAGCGTCGCCTTGCGCCTGCGCTTTCGTCATCCTGAACGCGCCTTGCGCGACGAAGAGGTGGACGCCTATATGACGAATATCATCTCAGCCTTTGCTCAGGAGCGCTACACTATTCGCGAATGACACGGATTCCGCTCTATTCCCGACTACCGAGAACAAGCTTCGGTAATCGCTCACGTCGCTCCATCCGCCCCTCTTGTCCCACTCGCTACGCTCGGACGGGTTGGTTCGCGCGAATCAACCCGTCGGACCTTCTATGAACCCTCTTGACCTCACGCTCGTTCTCGTCGTCGCCGCCACGACGGTTTGCGCAGCGCAGCGCAAACTCGTCGGCTTGCTCGTCGGTTTAGGCGGGGTTTTCCTGCTCAAGCCGCTGCTGCTCGTCGCGCAACTCAGCCCTTTCGTCGGGCTCGTTCTCGCGCTCGCGTTTGGCTTAGCGCTGGGCTTTAGCAGCCGCTACTTGCCGCCGCAAACGAAGCTGCGCGCGCCCCTGCGCACGCTCGCGGGCGGCGTCGGCGGCTTCGTGCTCGGCTGCGCCCTCGTCCTCGCCGCGACGACCGCGCTGCCGCTCGCACGCGACATCAACGACGCGATTATCTATCCGCCCAGAAACGTGCCGCTAAGCGCCACCTTGCAACGCTCACACCTCGTTGGCTTAGGACGTGATATTCTCTTATATCCGCTCTTAGACCGCGAAGGTCTCATTTCACCGGAGCGGCGGGCGGTGCTGCGCGGTCTGCACGGACTTTTAGTCGCGCGTCCTCCCTGGGAGCGAGGTTAGTTGGCGCGTCACACTCGAGGAAGCGCAAGCCCTAAGTCGAGGCAAGCTCGCTTAGGTGACGAGGTGGAGGGCTCTAGATTTCGTTATCAGTTTTTGAGATTAACGTGATGCTAGAGATAGACGCAGATACGCGGTGACAATCACGATGGTTGAGAAACGAATCACGTAAGTATCATCTCTAAACGTGAATGTTAAGAGTGGTACTTCATTAACTGAGAACGTCTCTGACCAGATGATACCTGCTGTACTGCTGTAAAACGCGAGATTAAGTCTGCGGGCCCCTCCTGAGACGAACCCCTCACTCGAGGTCGTAGGGTTCACCCCAAAATAGAGTTCTACAAAACAAAGAAAGAGACGTTGGCGCTGAAAGGTTAGGCGTCACGGAGCGTTGCTGGCTGTTGGGTCTACACTCTAGGCATAGGTTTGTCTATGGTTAGCGACGGTCAATTAGGCAATTTAGAGCTAAAGGGTTGAGTTATCTAGGTATCATCACCCCGTAGGGTGCGACACGCTGCAACCTCTGAGACCGGCTCGAATTAGATGATACCTAACCATTAAGGAGTTTCTATGTGCGGCATTGTGGGTTACGTTGGACACCGTCAAGCAACGGATGTGATTATGGACGGGCTTAGGAGGCTCGAGTACCGCGGCTACGATTCTGCTGGGGTCGTGATTTCGCCACGGGGCGACGCTTCGCTCGCGCATCTCAACGTGGTGAAAAAGGCAGGTAAGCTCAGAAATTTAGAGGAGGCGCTAGAGACACGCCCGCTCAAAGGAACGCTGGGTTTGGGTCATACCCGTTGGGCGACGCACGGCAGACCTAACGATACAAATGCGCACCCCCACCTCTCCGAAGACGGCAAGCTCGCCGTGATTCATAACGGCATTATCGAGAACTACGTGCCGCTAAGAGAGCAGCTCATTCAAGAGGGGCACACCTTCGTCTCGGAGACAGACACCGAAGTCATGGTGCACCTTATCGAGGAGCATTACGAGGGCGACCTCGTCGCTGCTGTGCGCACGGCGTTAAGCCAGGTGACGGGCGCTTACGCGCTCGTCGTCTCGCACGCCGAGCACGACCTCATCGTGGCGGCGAGGGCGACGAGCCCGATGGTTTTAGGGCTCGGCGACGGTGAAAACTTCGTGGCGAGCGATGTGCCCGCGCTCTTGCCCTATACCAGAGAAGTCGTCTTCTTACACGACGGCGACATGGCGCTCATCAGCGAAGACAGCTTCACCGTCACCGACTTTACAGGGCAGACCTTAGAGCGCGAGGTGTCTACCGTAGATTGGGACGCGGAAGCTGCCGAAAAAGCGGGTTTCGAACACTATATGCTTAAAGAAATCTACGAGCAGCCCGCCGTGCTGCAAAATACGTTTGGGAGCCGCTTCGCCGCGAACGGTATGGACGTGCAGCTTGACCTCAACCTCGACCCGCTCGCGTTCGACCGCGTTATCGTGACGGCGGCGGGCACCGCGTACTACTCGGGCATGGTCGGCGAATACCTGATTGAGAAGCTCGCCCGCTTACCTGTGGACGTTGAAATCGCCAGCGAATTTCGCTACCGCGAGCCTGTATTAGATGAGCGTACGCTCTGCATCGTCGTTTCGCAGTCGGGCGAAACAATTGACACGTTAGAAGCGCTCCGCGAAGCGCAGCGTCAAGGCGCAAAGTCTTTAGCCATCCTTAACGTCAAAGGGTCTTCCATTAGCCGCGAGGCTGACGACACGCTCTACATTCACGCCGGACCAGAAATCGGCGTCGCAAGTACCAAAGCGTACACCGCGATGGTCGCCGCGTTTGAACTCGTCGCCATCTGGCTCGGACGCGCACGCGGTACCCTCAATGATGCGGACGCGGCAAACCTTATTCACGCGCTGCGGCAAACGCCGGGATTACTTGAGGACGCCCTCAAAGAACGCGAACACATCGCTCAGGTGGCGGAACGTTTCAAAGATTACAGCGACTACCTCTTCTTAGGTCGCAGCATCAACTTTCCTACCGCGTTAGAGGGGGCTCTCAAGCTCAAAGAAATCTCTTACATTCACGCCGAAGCCTACGCCACAGGCGAGATGAAGCACGGTCCAATTGCGCTCATCGACGACCAGATGCCTGTCGTCGCCGTCGCAACGGCTTCTAGGCTTTACGATAAAACGGTCTCCAATTTGCAAGAGGTCAAAGCTAGAGACGGCATCGTTATCGCCCTTGCCAACTACGGTGACACCCAGATTGAGGAGCACGCCGACGTTGTGATGCGAGCCCCACAAACGCATGAGCTTGTTTCGCCTCTGGTGAACGTCGTCGCTATGCAGCTGCTCGCGTACGAAACGGCGGCGCGTCTAGGTTGCGATGTTGATCAACCAAGAAACCTTGCCAAGAGCGTGACAGTTGAGTAAGTGTGCAAGAAAAATATTACCGCTGTTGTAGAGAAATAAAAAAGTTCTGGACTAATAAAAAAGTCCTAGACTTTGGTGGGAAAGTTCTGGACTTTTACCCTTAAGTCTCCTACAATAGTCTAGAGCAGCTACTCGTGGTAGTAGCGACATCTCTGACATCGACTCCGAAGCAAACTGAGCGAGCCTAAGCTCGCTCAGTTCTTTGTTGTAGGAGTTGGGTCGTATGGCAAGACGTAACCGAGGTCTCACCAAGCAAGCTATCCAAAGACGTTGGAAAGAGGGACGAGGTCAGGGCGAAGGCGAATTCTACTAACCTTGGCTCACCGTTCGCGACGTCCCTTCGCGGGGCCAGTCCAACCGTCCCTTGGGTTGGAAGACGAAACGGATTCATCACCTCCTGAGTCTGAACGAATTGCGCTACTTCTACTTGCTCGCGGATATCGACGCAAGTCGTCGATATCCGCGAGCAGTATCCGCTGTGGCCTTTGGAGGAGACTCAGCGCATCGCCGCCGAACTCGGTTTCAAGCACCCCGCCCCGCCGGGCGGCGACTACATGATCATGACATCCGATTTCCTCATCGTCCTTGACGATAGGCGCTGGGTCGTGCGCACGATCAAAGAGGCGAGCGAACTGGGCGACGAGCGGGTCTTGCAGAAGCTTGAGATCGAGCGCGTGTACTGGCTCGAACGGGGTGTGGACTGGGGTATCGTCATCGCCGGAGATATTCCGCTGGACTTGGTCGCTAACATCCAGTGGTTGCACCCGCACTTCACACTCGAGGGCTTCGACTTCAACATGGAAGACCTACCCGCTCTCGTTCGCTACCTCACCGGCGAGGTCCGAGCCAGCGCCGACGCCCTAGCCCGCGTTGCCCGCCGCTGCGACGACGACTTCAGCCTGCCGGTTGGGAGCTTCCTCGCCCTCGCGCGTCATCTGCTCGCGACCCGGCAGTGGCAGGTGGACATGTCCCAGCGCATCAACCCCGCCCAGCCGCTCGCGCTACAGCAGGGTTAGGAGGCTGCGTGTACCTCACCAATAACGTCCTTATCGAAACCCTCGACGACGGCGCGGCGCGCACTGAGCGCGTGCTTTATATGAGTAGCGAAGCCGACTCCATCGTCGTTATTGAGATCAAAGACAAGGGTCGCGCCCAACCCGCGCGGCTCGAGCTGTCCAGCCTCCGGGCCGAACTCGAGGGTGGAAATATCCGCGTACTCAGACACGACCCTTGGCTCGCCCTGCCGCGCGATGAGGGAGAATTGACCCAGGCAGAGCGCGAAGGGCGGGACCGCGCCTGGAATATACTCGAGCCCATCATCCAAGCCGGGACGGACATGTACGACCGCAAGGCTCGAGGTCAGCTCATCGCGCAAGTGGTCGAGAGCGGACTCGCAGTGAAAGAAACTGTCTACACCCTCCTCTACCGCTACTGGAAGGGCGGGCAGACCCTCCACGCGCTGATCCCGCGCTACGAGAAGTCCGGCGGTTACAGCCAGGACCGCACGAAGGACGTTGACCACAGCAAGCGGCGCGGTCGCCCGACACTTATTAAAGAAGTGACCGGGCAGATCACAGGTATCAATGTCGATGAGCGCGTTCGCGAGTTGCTCGTGAAGATCGGCGAAGAGTTCTACGAAGACGAAGAGAGGATCACTGAGGAAGAAGCGTTCCGGCGGGGGCTCAGCAAATACTTCCGTGACGGCTACGACGTTTTGCCCAACGGCGTGCGCGTCCCCGTCCTCCTGCCCGACGACCAGCTCCCCACCTTGGCTCAGTTCAGGTACTGGTACGGCAAAGCCAAAGACCCCGACCGCGCCCTCCGCAAGCGCGAGGGCGAGCGTGCCTACAACCTCAAGCACCGCCCTATGCGTAGCGACTCCTCCGCCACCGCCGACCGACCGGGGGCTGTCTACCAGGTCGACGCGACCATCGGCGACGTCTACCTGGTGTCCTCGCGCGACCCGCGCCTCATCATCGGGCGGCCCGTCATCTACGTCGTCATCGACCAGTTCAGCCGCCTCGTCGTCGGCTTCACCGCGGGGCTCGAGGGTCCGAGCTGGATGAGCGCCGTGCTCGCCTTCGAGAACGTCGCGACGGACAAGGTCGCCTTCTGCCGTTCGCTCGACATCGCCATCACCCCTGATGTCTGGCCGGTGGAGCACTTCCCGGAGTCCGTGCTGGGCGACGGCGGCGAGCTGAAGAGCACCTACTCGGACGCCTTGGTACAAGGGTTCAGGGTCAACGCCGCGAACACGCCGCCCTACCGCGCGGACTGGAAGGCGATCGTCGAGCGGCACTTCGGGCTGACGAACAAGCGCGTTCTCCATTGGCTCCCTGCGGCGGTGCGCCGGACCGTGCGCGGCGACAAGGACTACCGCCTGGAGAGTGCCCTCACCCTCGGCGATTTGCGCAAAATCCTCGCCCTCTGCTTCATCGAACACAACCAGTACGCGCTCATCAAGGGCTACCCCAAAGACCCCGATATGGTGCGGTCGCGGGTGCGGGCTAACCCGCTGGAGCTGTGGCACTGGGGCATTGAGCACCGCAGCGGCACGCTCAGATACTTTGCCCCCGAGGTGGTGCGGCGCAAGATGCTGCCGAGCGCGAAGGCAACCATGACCCCGCGCGGCCTCCGCTACGGCGGTCAGTACTACACCTGCGCCTACATCGAGGAGCGGAAGTGGCGTGCTAAGGCGCGTCAAAGCGGCACCTGGCGCATGGCCTACGACCCGTGGACGAGCGGGCACGTATGGCTGCACCTCAGAGACCACAAGGACCTCATCCGCTGCGAGGAGATGAGATACCCGGCGCGGGCGCGTCGGGCGGCGTCCCCTGGGCCGAGCTGCAGTTGGAGCAGACCCTGGAGGAGTTTCACCGCCGCCGCGAGGAAGGGACCAAGCGGCAGGCGCGTATCCACACGGACGTGCAGGTCGAGCAGATCGTCCAGGAGGCTAAGGACCGCGTAGCGTCCGTGCCGAACACCGAGTCGAACGCGGCGCGGGTACGCGGCATCACCGAGAACCGGCAGGCGGAGAAGCTCGGCGAGCGCCGCGAGGTACTTGCGGACGCGGCTTCCCCGCCTCCCACGCCGCCGACAAAGCCGAACCTCCCCCTGTTTGACGACAGTGTTTCGTCGGCGCTCGACGCGCTCGTGGAGGATGATTAATGTCCCTTGACAGTCGCCCCACCCTCACCCGACGACGCGAGCTTCACCAACCCTGCTGCTTTCGAGCCGCTCAAGCTGACCTCGATGTGCGAAGGGCGCTGGCGGGTGCGTAACCCGAACGACGAAGCCATCCGTTTTACCTGGGACATCGCTGGACAAGAGGAAAAAGGTGCAGGCATTGTGCCTGCGAACAGCGATGTGTTCTTCTACACCCAAGGTGGTAGCCAGACGGCTCGCCTTTTCGTGGACGGCGAGCAGCAGCAAGTGAAGGCGAGTAACCCGAGTGCGTGTGGAAGCAGCACGCCTGTCGAGGGCAGCTTCACCTGGCAAGATGACCAAACGGTGAGCTTTGCGCCGAATGCTGCGCTCGAGCCCGGTACCTACGCCCTCCAAATCACTGACGCCGCGAAGAACAATCAGGAACAAACTCTCGAGCCTTTTGACTCGAGCTTTACCGTCGCAGCTCACGACGACCCGTCAAGCCTGCCCGCACCTTGGCAACAAGAGACGCTGGGCGAAGGCACCGGTAACGCTACCTTCGACGCTCCTAACCAAGCCTTCACCTTGAACGTTGAAGGCAACCAAAGTAACCATTTCGTCTACCAGTCCTTAGAGGGCAACGGTAGTCTAGTGGCACGTGTGACCGACCTAGAAACCATTGACCAGAACGGCAAAGCAGGGCTGATGCTGCGCGGCAGCTTAGCGCCAGACGCACCTTACGCCCTGCTTGCGCTGACGCCTGCGGGCATCACCTTCGAAGTGAAAGGAGAAGACGGCACCCTCACACGTGAAGCGGGCAGCTTGCAAGGACCGGTCTGGCTCAAGTTAGAAAGAAAGGAGGACCGTGTTTATGCCTATGAATCTGAAGATGGATTGAGCTGGCAACTCGTGGCAACCACCGCGCTACTTCTCAGTAACCCTACTCAGCTAGGAATGTCGCTTGATGCTCAGAGTGCTCAGGTGAGGTTGAGTGAGGTGAGTTTGCAAACTGAAGAGGATACGAAAGACGTTGAAGCGAAATTCAGCTACGATGTTCCTTTCGGCATCGCCCCTTTAGAGGTGACTTTTGACGCGAGTGAGTCTGTGGGCAAAGGACTCAAGTACGAATGGGACTTTGGTGATGGGACCACGGCAAAAGGGAAGAAGGTTAAACCTTTACTGAAGAGGGAAGAGTCTTTTTTGTAACCCTGATGGTAAGCAATACTTCGGGTAGTGACTCAGCTATAGCTGAAATATCAGTTACTAGCGATAGCTACAGTTCCGTTCAAGAGATGATGAGCCCCGAGTTTGGTAGTCTTCTCGTTCCGTTCGGTGCGAATTACTCAGGCACCATCTTCCCCACGCAAGCGTGCGTACTCGGGCATGTCACAACGCAGCTTGCGGCGCTCGAACGCGGCGCACCCCTTGACCTCATGTTCCAGTCCATCGGCGGCAGCGAGGGCACGAACCGGAGCTTCGGCGTCGATTTAGCCCTGCTAGACGAGGCGCATAGCGCTACTTTGGGTCTTAACAGGGGCACGCTGGGAAATAACGTAATGTATTTCGAGACGGGTCAGGGTAGCGGTCTCTCGGCGAACGCGCATCACGGCGTGGACCAGCAAACGCTCGAGGCTCGAGCCTACGCTGTAGCGCGGCGTTACCGGCCGCTCCTCGTTAATACGCTCGTCGGCTTTATCGGTCCAGAGTACCTCTTCGATGGTAAGCAAATCATCCGTGCAGGGCTGGAGGATCACTTTTGCGGCAAGCTACTCGGGCTGCCGATGGGCGTGGACGTGTGTTACACCAACCACGCTGAAGCCGACAGCGATGACACCGACACGCTCCTCACCCTGCTCGGCGCGGCGGGTGTGACGTACGTCATGGGCGTGCCTGGCGCGGACGATGTGATGCTTGGGTATCAGAGCACCTCGTTTCATGACGCGCTCTACTTGCGCGAGCTGCTCGGGCTGCGCCCCGCGCCCGAGTTCGAAGCTTGGCTCACCGAGATGGGTGTATTTGATACGCACAACCGCCCCTTGCCCACGAACGAAGGACACGCGCTCTTGGAGAATCTACCGTGAAGCGTGACGCCGATCCAAGAAATATCGTGACGCCGACACCCTGGACCGCGCTCAAAGCCTATACGCCCGCTCGCGTCGCCCTGGGCCGCGCTGGAGGCAGTGTGCCGACGAATGCCAGCCTCGAGTTTCAACTCGCCCACGCCCGCGCTCGGGACGCGGTGAAGGCTGAACTCGATTTGGATAGGCTCGAGCAAGGACTCAACGCTTTGGACCGCGAGACCGTGCGCGTGCGTAGCGCTGCAACCGACCGAGAAACCTACATTATGCGCCCTAACTTGGGGCGGAGGCTGGACGTGCGCTCACGGCGCGCGCTCGCCGAAACGAAGCGCGAAGGGGGCTTTGACGCTGTGTTCGTCGTCGCTGACGGCTTGTCAGCGACCGCAGTGCAAGCCCACGCCACACCTCTTTCAGCCGCGACGCTCCCTCAGCTAAGCGAGTGGCGGCTCGCGCCGTTCACCATAGTCGAAGGCGGCCGCGTCGCCATCGGCGACGAAATTGGCGAGGTCTTGCAGGCTAAGTTCGCCATCGTACTTATCGGCGAACGTCCCGGTTTGAGCGCCCCCGACAGCTTAGGGATTTATGTCACGTATACACCCAAGGTCGGTCGCACCGACGCCGAGCGCAACTGTATCTCGAACGTCCGCCCTGCGGGTCTTTCCTATGAGGCAGCGGCATCTGAACTCTGCAACCTTCTGCGCCGAGCGCGACGCCACAGGTGCACGGGCGTTCGCCTAGGTGGTTTAGAAGCAAAAATGCTAGAGGGTTAGTTTGCTTTCGCCGAGGTAGAACACGCCGCTATCGCCGACTACCTTCACTATACGAACGAGGGGCGGCGCTTCGCCGAAGGGACGTATGACCCGGTGCCCGTCCTCGAGCAGCTCCGTCAACCCGTGCTCGCGATCTGGGGTTCGCTGGACCGCATCATGCCTACCGCCGCAAGCGCCCGAGCTATGCAGCGAGCGTTAGCGCGGGGAGGCAACCGGCACTACGCCTTACACTTTATTGCGGACGCTAACCACGATGTGCATGTAGTCGTAGGAGATCAGGTGACCGGCGCGCTCGCCCCGGGCTACATCGAGATGATGACCTCGTGGATTCGGGGCGTCACCGCTAACAATCCGCCAGGACCACATATCGACGCACTGCCCGCGAATGAGCACCCGCCTAGACCTTCGGTAACAGCTGTGCGGGGCTTCGCCCAGTGGGAGGTGCAGCTCGCCTTCTTCGTCTCGTTTCACCTTGTCTTTGGCGGATACCTCGTCGCGGCGGGTGTCGGGTATCTTCGCCGCGCCGAGCCGCAGCGGATGCCGGGCGGGTGGAGTGCCCGGTGCCTAGCCGTACTCGGTCTGGTCACCCCTTGGAGTATGTACGCCTATACGGGGTATGTCGCTGCGACATCCGGCGAAGGCGTGACCATAATCATCACCACGGTTATCGCCGGACGTCCGGTTGGCTGGCTCCTCCTTCAGCTCCTCGCGTCAGCATTTCTATTTACAGCGTTTCTACTTACCGCTGCCTGGTACTGAAAGCGGCAGTTGGTACAGAGAGCTGAGCGCGCCTGGCTTGTCCTATTACTAGGTGGCGTGGGGCTGTTTATGCCGTGGGCGTTTTGGTGGCAGCTCTTTTCGCTCTAATCTGATCTCTATAGCAAATATCATTTGGTTTGAGCCAATCCGAGAAGAGGGAACGCAGTCTAGCGCGCACGTTTGGAAATGACACTTACGTGATTCAAGCTCAGTGCTTATGTGAACTGCTATACTCGCCTCCACTGGTCATTGCGCCGGTCAAAGGAGAGGGTGGCTGAGCGAGGAACAGGTGAGTTAGGCTTAGTTGCAAGCAACTCGGTTAGCTTTTACGGCGAACGCGCGCAACTGGCGCACAAATGCACCGCGCCCCGCCACCTCACCGATAAGCTTTGGCGACTACCTCACGAGTAACCTTGCAACTCACTCTACGGGAAACTACTTTAGCCGCAGATGACGCTAACGGTAGACGAAGATACCTTTACCTACGCGCCTGCTGCGCCCGCTAGCTCGTTGGTCCGCCCACAGCAGCCAGCCGCCGGGCGACATTCTGCTGGTGATGCGCGTAGTGGTAGAGCGTAAAAAAGAGCATCTCGCGCAGCGTCAAGTCGCCCAGCAGCGGATGGGGTAGTTGGTAGGTATCGAGCTTGGCTTCGTCCCATCTGGTCACCGCCGCCGTTAGGTCTGCAAGCACCTTGCCGGAGCGGACGAGTAGATCACGTTGATAGGTAGCTGGGTCGGCAGGTGGTGCTACTTTCGGCGGGGCGTAGTCGCCCGCGTCGACCCCGACCCCGAGCCGCTCGAGGTAGTCATCGCGTAGCGCTCCGAAGGAACGCGACGGACGTTGTGGAGTGCCGAAGCGGGCTTCGAGCATCACCCCCGGCAGCGCGAACGCTTGCGCTAGGGGGATCGTGGACCGAATCAGGTGGCGCAAGTTGTCAGCCGAAGACCAGGACTCCCCGAAGGGGGTGACGAAGCGCTCGGGCGGTAGCGACGCCCAGAAGGATAAACCTTCGGTACGCAGGAGGTCGAGGGCAGCGACGATGTCAGCTTTGGACTGGGGCTCGGGGGTTGTCATGATGCGCTCCCTTATGAGGCTATCGACCCAGAGTTAGAACGTGTGCAATTCTAATACCGCAATGTAGCACTGCGCGCTTATTCAATGCTACTTTGCTCGCCTCGCTGTCCTACAGCTGACCAAGTGGCAGATGTGTGAGGGCTTCTGCGCGAGACGCACGCGTTAGTTGCATAAAGGTCGTCTTGCTTACGCAAACCACAACCGCCTCAGCGCGGCGAGCTAGAAGGTTTAGCTCGGGTTCCGACTGCTGGCAAGTAGTCCTCGCCGGGGTTGACGAAGGCGTTCCCCTCCCAGGCGTTCTGCCGCTCGTGTAGCTCGCGGTAGCGCCCGTTCTTGGCGTAAAGTTCCGCATGGGTGCCCCGCTCGATGACCTCGCCGGCTTCCAATACCAGGATCTGGTCGGCGCTGCGGATCGTGGAGAGCCTATGCGCGATTACAAACGAGGTGCGGCCCTGCTTGAGCTGCTGCAGCCCCTCTTGGATGAGCGCCTCGCTCTCGCTGTCTAAGCTGCTCGTCGCCTCGTCCAGGATCAGGATTCGTGGGTCGGCCAGGAGCGCCCGGGCGATGGCGACGCGCTGCCGCTGCCCGCCCGAGAGCTTCACGCCGCGCTCGCCGACGACCGTGTCGTAACCGTCCGGAAAGGCACGGATGAACACGTCGGCGTTGGCGAGGCGGCTCGCCGTCTCGACCTCCTCCGGGGTCGCGTCGGGGCGGGCGAAGCGGATGTTGTCGGCCACCGTGCCGCCGAAGAGGAAATTTTCTTGCAGCACCACGCCCAGCTGCGTGCGGTAGTCACCCAGCTTGACGCGGGCGAGGTCGCGCCCGTCCACGGTGACACGCCCCTCGTCGGGGCGGTTAAAGGCCATGATGAGGCTCACCAGGGTGCTCTTGCCTGAGCCCGAGGAGCCCACCAGCGCGGTGGTCGTTCCGGCGGGCGCGCGCAACGAGACCCCTTTGAGGACGGGCACGCCCGGGTCGTAGGCGAAGCGGACGTCCTCGAAGACTACCTCCCCCTCCACCCGAGGCAGCGGCTCACGCCCCTCGTCCTCGTCCTCCTCGGTGCTCATGCTCATAAGCTCGCGGATGCGGTCGAGCCCCGCGAACGCCTCGCTCACCTGGGTGCCGATGGCGGCGATCTGGACGACGGGCGCGGCCAGGATGCCGACGAAGGCTGCGTACATCACCAGGTCACCCAGCGTCATCGCGCCTGAGAGGATGGCCCGCCCGCCGAAGAGGATCATCAGCACGCCGACCGCGCCGACGATCACGGTCGCGAAGGCGGTGACGGCCGAGGTGCCGGTGATCGAGCGTTTGACGTTGGCGAAGAGCCGCGCCACCCCCTCGCCGAAGACCCGCTGCTCGCGCGCCTCCATCCGGTAGGCCTTGACCACGCGGATGCCGCCCAGGGTCTCAGCTAGCCTACCTGTGACCTCCGCATTGATCTGCCCGCGCTCGCGGAAAATGGGGCGCAGACGCGAGAAAGCCAGTGCCATCGCTCCACCGAAGAGCAGCAAGAAGACGAGGATGGCCGCGGTGAGGAGCCAGTTGAGATAGAAGAGCACGCCGAGCGCCAGGGTTGCGGTTAGAACGCCCCCCACGAGCTGGATGATACCCGTGCCGATGAGGTTGCGGACCCCCTCGGCGTCCGTCATGATGCGCGAGATGAGAACGCCCGACGGAGTGTCGTCGAAGAAGCGGACGGGCAGCCGGGTAACCTGCTCCTGTACGCGGCGGCGCATCTCCATGATTGCGCCCTGCGCCGCCACGCTCACCACCTGTGAGAGCGAGAAGGTCGTCACCGCTTGGATCACGGTCGCCGCACCTACTGCGAGCACCAGAGGCAGAAGAAGCCCCGCCTGCCCCTGGCCGATCACGTTGTCGATCAGGAACTTTGAACTGCCGGGCAGGACGAAGCCTGCCAGACGGTTCACGATCATCAGGGCGAAGCCGATACCTAGGCCTCGCCGGTAGCGCCATAGGAGGTCCTTCGCTTCTCGCCATACGTCTGCGGATGGTCTTTTCATAGGCCTATCCTAGTCCTTCGGTGACTCAGATAACCTTTCCGCACAAACACACGTTCGACTGACAGCTGAGCCTACTCAGCCGCCCTCACGTCTTCGCCTCGAGCGTAGTCAGGCCCGCGGGGGAGCGCCATGTGCGGTAGCGTCGCACTTCAGCCTTGGCTGACATCCGAACTTATGGATAGACCATAAAGTGCACACCCTTCTGCAACTAACAGCATGCGTTTGTCGCACAGCACACATCCACTTGACGTGTATCCGTACGGTAGAACGCGGTTCGTAGAGAGTCCGCTCGCTTCGATCTCAGCGCCTGTTCTCCATCCGACGCGCCCGGTACGTATGCTGGGCTCCCCGACTTAGAGCGTCGTGCTAAGCCGAACCCGGTGTAAGAGTCTTGTCATAGCGCGTCGTCTAGGCTGATGCATGGCTTTTCCTTCCCTCCGTGTCCCCGCAGGCACTTCTCTCTCCCCGGGCGAGCTTCTCAAGTGCCGCTTCTATCTGGTTCTGCTCAGCGTGCTCGTGCTCGCGGGGCTTACGAGCCTCCTGCTCTTTACCGAGGGTTACTTCTTCGACCGGGTGCTGTCACCGCTCCTGCTCCTCACCCTAGCGGGCTTCACGGCGCGGCTCTGGTATCACCCCCCTAGCCTCAGGACGGTCGAGCGCGGCGTCACCCTCGCCATAACGCTCGGTTACGCGCTTATCCTAACGCACACGCTCTACGTGTCAGGTGAAGTGGGGGTAAGAGAGGAGTTCATAAACATCTTCAGACTTTGGGGACCGCTCATCTACCTCTGGTCATTCCTGGCGCTGGGCAAGCGCCGCGGTCTCGCCGCCTCGTTTGCGTTCTACCTGAGCACCCTGCTCCTGAGCCTCCCGTACTTTCTCCTCTACCCACCTGAGGACGCGCTCTTCGGCGGGCGCTATCTGTTAGGCGACTTCTACCTCGCTAGCCTCGCCTACCTCGCCGGGCTCTACGCCTTCGCCACCTTTCTCGAGCGGCAGGCTGAGGAGCGGCTCCGGGCGGAGTCCCTGGCGCGCTACGCCTATATAGACGCGCTGACCGAGCTGCCCAACCGTCGGCACCTGAACGAGACGCTCGAGCGCGCCCTGGGGCACTCGAGCGGTCCCATAGGCGTGTTGTTCATCGACCTGAACGACTTCAAGGCGATCAACGACCGCTGGGGGCACCACGCGGGCGACGCACTCTTGGTGGCGGTGGCGGCGCGTCTAAAGAACTGCGTGAGACGGGAGGACACGCTCGCGCGTTTGGGCGGTGACGAGTTCGCGGTGGTGCTGCCCGGTTTGAGGCACAAAGAGGACGCGGGGGAGGTAGCCCGGGAGATCTTAAAGGCGCTCACCGATCCCTTCGAACTTCCTGGGGTCGTCGCGAGCGTCACGGCGAGCGTCGGCGTGAGCCTCTACCCACAGGACGGGACAAGCGCCGAGGGTCTGCTAGTCAAAGCGGACCGGGCGATGTACCGAGCTAAGGTGAGCGGTAAGAGCGGTTGCTGCGAGGAGGTGGGCGAGGCGCTCCTGCGGACCCCGAGCGGAAGTCTTGTAAGAAGGTCGAACTAGCCGCCAGCTTCGGACACCGCGAGAAGAGTGAGGCGGAGGCACACGCGCAGCCCTATTGCGGGCGGTCGTCGCGCGACGAGGAGCCACTGTGCCCCAGACGCGTGCGTCTCACGCAGAAGCGAATCACACCAACAGCCAAACAGCACACCTATACCGCCTCATTTGATCGCTCCAGCGGTGCCAGCGCTAAGTAGCTTAAATAGCGCTGAGCACCTCGCTTTTGTCCATACTTCTCCAAAAGAGCGAGAAGCTCGAGCTGAAACGCTTTTGCGTCCTCGAAGTCGAGCTGAAGGTGAGTGAACTGCTCGAGCGCAGCGGGACTCCGGCTGTCCCACGGGTCGTAAACTTTGCCTGGCGCTGAAAGCTGCACCTATCTTCACCTCTGTGCCCGAGCGAAACACCTGAACGCCCCAGTCGGGCGACAACGTGCGCGCAGCGCTCACGAGACCGCGGTAAAGCGTGTCGAGATAAGGCGCGTTGGTGTGGTGCAGTAGTTCGACCAAGGTCTCACTTGAACTTACCCCGTGAGGAACGAAAAAGGCGTCCGCGACTGAGCGGTAGAGCTTGAGCGTGCGCCCTCTACGCGCTTCTTCACGCTGCACCTCGAGTAGACCGAGTTCGCGCCACCGCTTAACGCGGTAGAGCACCGAGTTCGGCTTCTCCCCTAACAGCTTGGCGGCGGCGCTCACCGAAGAGGTTCGCGCTAAAAAAGGGGCGAACCAGCGCCGCGCTTCGGCACCGAGAAGGACCTGCGCAGCAGCTTCGTCCGCGACGACATGAACGTGCTCGGGTGAGGGAGGCGCTTGCATCTCACCTTACTCTACCCGAATGCTTATTAGGGGCAGACGAAAGGATGAAGGTGATTCGAAATATCAAGTCAAGACGTGACTCGGGCTCGAGGCGAAAGCGCGTGCGCCTCATCGGTTTGGGGATGTGCGGGGTAGGCGTCCTCGGCGCGGCGCTCGCCGCCCTCTATTTGACGACCCGACCGTTGCGGGGCAGCGAGCGCGTTCCCGCTGGTTACACGCGCAACAGCTCGCACTATCTCACGGTGTGGGGCGGAACGCGGCTCGCCGCCGACGTGTGGCTGCCCGCCGACTTGCAAGCTGATGAGCGAATACCTGCGCTCATCAAAACGACCCGCTATTGGCGTGCTCATGCGCTAGGTCCGCTCCAGCGTTTGCTCACCGCTTTAGACAAAGAGACGGTTCCCAACCTGAGCGAAGCTTCTTTCTGGAACAACCAGGAATACGCGCTCGTGCTAGTGGACGCGCGGGGCAGCGGCGCGTCCTTTGGACAGCGTCCGGTGGAGTATTCGGACGCGGAGTCGAGCACACGAGCGGTCTGGTCAGCTTCAATGCACTTCCGGACGGGCGCAGCCTCGGCTTAGGCTACCGTACACCTGAAGCGCTCATATATACCGCTGCTGACTACGCGCCCCTCTTCTGTCCCGGCACCTACTGGTCGTACTCCAACACCGGCTACGTCATGCTTGGGCGCATCGTGGAGCGTGTCGAGGGGCAGAGCCCTTTCGCGAGGTGCTTGCCGAACGCATCTTGGGCCCGCTCGCGTTGGAACACACCCGTATGCGGGAGCCAGGCATTGAACTGCCCACCGTCGTGACGGGACACGCTAGCGGCGTACCTAGTGACACGCTGCTCGACACACCTCTCGATTACGCAACCCCCTACACTGCCGGGGCGCTCGCCTCGACAGCCGAAGACCTCGTCACCTTTTGGCACGCGCTCCTCGCGGGTGAGGTGCTGCCTGTAGATGTCGTCCACGCCGCGTTCGCGCAGATGTACCCAATGCAGCCGCTGATTCCAGCCCCGCTCGGCACCCAGACGTACTATGGACGCGGCGTTCAACTGACCGACACGCCCGGCGAAGAGGCAGGTCCGGGGCTCATGCTCGAGCATAGTGGTGGCATCGTCGGATTCAATGCAGTCGTCGCGTATCTAGTCGAAGACGACGTTTACATCGCGGTTATCGTCAACGACGAAGATGTACCCGCTGCTGCTGGGCTCTGGTCGCTCGCGCGGGCGCTGCGCACGTCTAGGCTCGAGCCCTCCTCGGGGGGAGGGCCGCCATTCGCCTTGACGATGTTGAGGCCGCTCCGGAGGCTGTGCGGCTCGGCGGAGCGCGCCCCGGCCCTCGGGTACCTCACCGGCATGATCGCCTTCTCCGGCGGCTGCCTCTGGGGGCTGGGCTTCCCCTTCGGCTTCCCGCTGGAGGTCGCCGGGGCGTGGGGCGAGCAGCTCGAGCTGGTAGAAGGGTGGGGCGACGACGCCTACGGTTTGGGGCTCGAGCTGGTGCGCAGGTCCGAGGAGGGCTTCGGGCGCAAGCACCTGCGGCGGCTGACCGACCTGGAGCACAGGGCGCCCCACGACCCCTACCACTACCGGGTCATCTACCAGACCTTCTTCGGCATGCGCGACGTGCTGGCCCCGCTCCTGCGGACGCCGGGCACCGCCGTCCTGCCCTTCCGATATCGGTGCCTGCCCACGGCGTCGCGCGTGGTGGTCGAGGCCTGCCCCGCCACGACGCTCGACCGGCTGGCACTGCCGCGCCGCAACTACAAGCGGCCGCAGGGCGGGGCGCTCACTCTCAAAGAGAAGGGAGTCAGGCGCGAAATCCTGCGCGGCCTCCGGGCATACGTCGCGCTCAGCGAGCACCGGCGGCGGGTGACGGCCGGGGACCCGGGCGGGGACGCGCTGGCCTTCGGGGAGGCGGACCACAGGAGCATCGCCGCCCACCCCCGCTACAGGCTCGAGGGCAGGCATTTCGCCTAACGGGGCACGGCGGCCAGGTGTGGCCGCTCAATGCCGTCCTGCGGGAGGTATGCGTTTGGTGAGAAGTCGGCCGCACTTTGGGAGCACGGTCGCTCAGCCCGGCAGGTCTGCCGGTACACGGCTAGCGTCGGGCAGCCGGCGATCAGTTTCCCCCCGCGCTCCCCCCGCAAGCTTGGTAAACTTGTGGAGACTTTAAGAGGCGCACGGACAGGACATGCCTCTCGGACGCAAATTTCAAAGCCCTTACTGAACCTAATCACAGCCTGCGAGTAACTACGGATCAGAAGGCCAGGAGTTCGAATCTTCTCGGGCGCATTACGAAAAGAACGTCAGAGACGGTCCATAGAGACCCCACTCACTTTTGAGTGGGGTCTCTATCTATTGGGCTTTCCATTACTAGGTGTGGTCTAATGGGTTATGGCTCGCTCAACGCGGCGCAGCCCACAGCCGAGCGCCAGAGCGTAGAAGCGCGTATAGAGGGTGAGCTAAGAGCCGCCACTGCACCGTTTGGGTGAGGGCCGCCGACAGGCACGCGCGGACACGCCGGGCGACGTAGGGGCTCGTCTTAACGAGGTCGGTCTGGAAGTTGATGTGCCGCAGTTAGCAGAGCAGTCTGCGCAGATCACCGAGCTTCAACCTCTCTCAGCAGCTTATCTCAATCAAGCGTTTATGAAAGAACCCACTTCGGAGCTTCTAACAGCGTTAAACGAATTCGAAACCAAAGATGTCATGCGCCGGTCGCCTGACGAAATTGGGGAGGTAATTTTCAATGAGTGGGATTGGGGATATTCGCCCAACAGCTACGAGGCACACAGCTTTGAGCTTGGCGGTTCGTCAAACTCGAGACAACACCCCCTCGAAGGGTTTGTAGTAGAGTGCCTTCATGATAAAAATAGACACCAAAAACGTAAGCAGCGAACGCTTAGGGGACACGCACGGCTTGGACTTAGAGCGCGAATTCGGCGCGTGGAGCGAGACAGTAGATAATTTCGTCAACAATCTCGTGGGCAAAAAGGACAACCCGGACGAGATGCTCGGCTGGATCGACCTGCCCAGTGGCGGCCCTGAATCGACCTCCGGAGAAGTCGAGCGGATTTTAGAGTACGCCGAGAACGTCGATACGAAGTATACGGACCTGGCGGTGTTGGGGATCGGAGGCTCGAGCTTGGGCGGCATCACGGTGATCAACGCGCTCCAGCATCCTTACCGGAACATGCAGGAGAACGGCGACGGGCTGCGCGTCCACTTTGTCGACAACGTAGACCCGGACGCGGTGCATGGGCTCTTAGAGGTCTTAAACCCTGTAACCACACTCGTCAACGTCATCAGCAAGTCGGGCACAACCGCGGAGACGATGGCGGCGTATTTGGCGTTTAAGGCGTGGCTCAAAGAGGGCGTGGGTGACGCCTACAAAAATCAGATCATCGCCACCACTGACCCCGAGACAGGCATCTTGCGCCCTCTCGCCGAACGTGAAGGCTACACGACGTTCGTCGTACCTCCCTCGGTTGGTGGACGCTTTAGCGTCCTTTCAGCGGTAGGGCTTTTACCCATTGCGCTAGCCGGTCTCGACGTGCGCGGACTTTTACAAGGTGCCGCTGAAGCGAACGAGATGGTGTCGAAGCCGATTGCCGACAACCCTATCAAGCAAGCCGCTATCATCCAATACTTGGCGTATCGCCGCGGCAAGCCCATCAGCGTCTTGATGCCCTACAGCACCCGCTTACGCTACCTCTCAGACTGGTTCGTGCAGCTCTGGGCGGAGTCTTTGGGCAAGTCCGAGGACCGCAACGGCAGCTTGGTTCATGAGGGCAGCACGCCCCTAGCGGCGCTAGGGGCGACCGACCAGCACTCGCAGGTTCAGCTTTTTAACGAGGGTCCAAACAACAAGCTCTTCACGTTCGTGCGCGTCGGAACCTTCGACCAGACCGAGACGATCCCCGACGCGGAGCCCGAGCTCGACGAGCTAGCCTACCTAGCGGAGAAGACCTTCAACAAACTTATCAACGCGGAGCAAGCCGCCACCGCCCACGCGATTTTGGACCACGGACGGCCCAACTACACGCTCACGCTAGACAAGCTCGACGCGCATCACCTAGGGATGCTCCTGCAGTTTTTGGAGTGGCAAACGGCCTTGATGGGCGAACTCACCTTCGTCAACACCTACAACCAGCCCGGCGTCGAACTTGGCAAAAAGTACACCTACGCGCTGATGGGTCGCGAGGAGTTCGACGAGACGCGCGAGGAGTTGGAAAAAGCGGGCGTGGAATAGTACTGTAAGCCGAGGCGTGAAAAAGCAGCTCGAGACCCGTCTATAAAGCCTCGAGCTGCTTTACCTCTAGTGACGCTTAACTACAACACCGTCTTACCGTCGCTCGTGACGAATTCAAAAGTGACGGCTGCGCCCACCAACGCTTCACCAAGCCCAGCTCCGCTTATCACCACGTTAACGTTACTGGTATTCGTCTCGTCACCGCCCGTACGGATTTCGTAAAGGCTATTAAAGGGCTCGATGACGAGGGTTTCGCCCTCCACCTCGACCTCACGTTCAGTGTTATCTACACGCACCTCGACCGCGCGAGCCGCCGCCTCAGGGTCGCTAAAGCTGTACGTACAGGTCGCGTCCTCGCAGGTGCCTTTCTCGAGGGTGAGCGGCGTCTCGAAGTCGCTGCTATAGGACGAAAGCAGAAAGAAACTTTCAGGTGCGGTGATGGGTGGCAGCGAGGCGAGACCGTCGTAAGCACCGTCGAAGGTAGCGATGACGAGGGTGACGTCGGTGAGGATGAGCTGCTCGGGCAGCGCGTCCGTTGTCAGGCCCGCCGTTACCGCGTCGGGGTTAAGTGCAACCGTCGCGTCGGGCGCGAAACCGACCGTCTCTTGAAAGCGGACGGGCTTGAGACCTCTGGGGGCCCGGTCGCGGTTTTCTGTCTCGACAAAAACGCTCTCGCCAATGGGCTGCGGGATGCTCTCAACGAAGGTGCTCGAGATGTCTGAAGCAGCAATCGCGGCAAAACCGCTCTCACTCGCTTGGGCGACAACCAGCGTCGGGCTGTCGCCCGCAATTTCTAAAGACGCCGAACGGCTGCCGACAAAAGGGCGCAGCAGCCCGCACCCGCTCAGAAGCAGCGTACCCATAAGGACCCACAAACCGCTCCTTACATAACTCACAGAGGTCATAAAAAGGTTACCTTCCCAAGAATTTTGTGACGCCCGTTAATTTAGCATATTTTTGCGGCGAGTTCAATCGCGGCTGCGGGCGACCATTCCTGATTACATGAGCGTCTTGAGTCGCAATTTAGCGTCGTCTGTCGAAACCACGTTTTTAGCGAACGCTTTAAGAGGTTTGAGAAGCGACTGAGACTCTAAAGATTTTGAGACCTGCAACGTTTAGGGTATCCGACCTCTTCGCGCTTGACACGCCCTTGCAAAAGCAAGTATTATCGCTTTTGCGCTTTGTAGTGCGCAAACAAGCCGAGGTGGCGGAATAGGTAGACGCGCTAGCTTGAGGGGCTAGTCTCCGTTGAGGAGGTAGGGGTTCAAGTCCCCTTCTCGGCATTAAGCAGCATTTGCATCAGTCATTGACACACTGGTCTATTGGTACTCGCATCCGCTTGGGTTTCCTTGACAGGTGTGTCAAGGAAACCTGCAAATGCTAAAGAGAGCAAGACACAAATTCTAAACTTCATTGCGCTGACAGAAGGAGCCCTCTTAAGTAGTCTAGCAGAAGCGAAGACGAAAAGGAGGGCTCAAACCGTTAGTTTAGTATTCGTGCTGAAGAGGCGAAACTTTAAGATGCGGCGCAAGCGAAGTGGCTAAAAGTTAATGGCTAACAGCCTTGAAGCGGAAGACGATCGGGCGATTCACGATAATCCCGACCGACCCGTAAGGCTCGCCGCCCGGACCCGTGATCCAGCCCTGCTCGACGAAGCCTAAAATCTGAAACTCTTCAATCAAACGGCTATCGCGCTATTTAAGCCCTGGCGGTGCGGATTGTCTCCGCCAGTCGGACCGTTTGTGAAGACGAAGATGCGCTCGACGGCGGAGAAGGCGTTGTCGTCGCGACCTACCGTGATGTCCTCTAAGCCGGGGGCGAGCGTGACCGCTTCGAGCGTCGCCGCTAAAGGATCGCTCGCGTCTGTCGAGAGGTAGAGGTTCGTACGAGCGAAGGACAAGCCGGGGGTCAGCTCTAGGGTCACGGTACCTTCGGAGGGGCAGATAGCGATCCTCCTCTGTCTCAGATTCGTCTCGAGCATAAAATTTAGTCACGCGTACCGTCTTGTATAAACTTGCGCTCGCCTAACAGAAATGAACCAAAGCAAAAATAAACCGGGCGACCTCATTTTAGACGGCCTCGAGCTGGGCAGCCGCTTTACCTGGGACCTCGCCCTGGCCGAGGACGACGGCTTATGAAAGGGCGTCATCGACGCCATCATCAGCGACATTCCGACACGCCCCGTCAGACTTTCTCCTACAGAGGCGGCGAGTGAATCCGCTATGCTGCCCTAAAGTAAGGACAGAGGAGTTCCCTAATATGCAACACTTAAAAGTCTTCTTAATCGACGATCACGCTGTGGTGCGCTCCGGCATTCGGATGCTCTTGGAGTCCAAGAATATCGAGGTCGTCGGTGAGGCGGAGAGCGGCGAGGAAGCGTTGGAGAAGGTGCCACAGATCGCACCCGATATCGTCGTGTGTGACTTGACCTTGCCGGGGCTTTCCGGTATCGAGACGACTCGAGCCCTGCGCCCACAGGTTCCCGCAACGCGCTTTATCGCGCTTTCCATGCACGAAGAGCCCGAGTACGTCCAGGGCTTTTTAGAAGCGGGCGGGTCAGGCTACGTGCCTAAAAGCGCGGTCGAGACGCAGCTTTTAGACGCGATTGCCGCCGTATCGCGGGGTGAATACTATGCACCTGCTAAACTCCTGTCTGAACTCGCTAAAGAGATGGCGGAACCCGACCCCTACCGCAACGTGAAGCTCACCCATAGAGAGCTAGAAGTCGTCGAGCATATCGCGCACGGGCGCACCTATAAGGAGATCGCCCACGTTATCGGCATCAGCGAGAAGACGGTGGCGACCTACCGCGAGCGGGCGGCGGAGAAGCTCGGGCTCAAGACGCGGGCGGAGCTAGTCAGGTGGGCGCTGGAGCAGAACATGTTGAGTTAAGTGCCGTCTATGAGATGATGGCTCAATGTAGAAAAAGAGGTGCGGGGGTCTCCTACGCACCTCGTTCTTTTTGCCCTAGGACTCTACCCGCTGACATAATCCCAATCCCAGTTTGTAGGACTTTTTCCCACACCGTGTCAGAGCAGTTCGGACACGTCCTGGACGCGAAACCTCATATGCTGGGCGGCAGCTTGAGTTCAGAAAGTGAGCCGCAGTGGTAGGTCCCCTTCCGCCGCATGGCGACACTCTACTGAATGAGCGTAAAGGAGAAGAATATGAACGACGAGCAAGCCGAAACTAAGCCAAAAGAACGTCGAGAGGAGCGCGCGCCGCGCCCCGTCGGGGCTATCTTGGTAACCACCTTTCTCGCGGCGGTGATCTTAGTGACCTGGTTCGGGATGTACTTCTTGAACTTCGCGCGGGGTTGAGCGTGGCGGACCCTACGCCTACCGAACAATCCCCCCTAGATGAGCACGCCGTGCACGCGCGCGTCGAACGTTGGGAGCGCCGCTGGCTGGCCGTTTCAGGGTTTTTGTCCCTGATGTTTGTGATGCTCATCGCCTATTCGCTTTGGGTGGAGGGCACACATATTGCCCAGCGCAGTTCCCGCGCGCAACCCGAGGTGATTACCAGCAGTCCGCTTTTCGAACAGCCCGGCGTGCGCGCGCTGGCGCTCGGCAAGTATCAGGTGTCGGTAATCGCTTACACCTACAGCTTTCAGCCCTCAGAGATCATCTTGCCGGTCGGCGCAGACGTGGACTTCTTTCTGACGAGCCGCGACGTCATCCACGGCTTTCAGGTCTTGGATACCAACATCAACGTCGAGGTGGTGCCGGGCGAAGTCTCGAGCTTCTCTTACACCTTTGAGGAGCCGGGCGAGTACAGGTTTTTGTGCAACCAGTATTGCGGCGTCGGGCACCAGAACATGATGGCGACCGTACGGGTATTACAGCCACCTGCGTACGCCGCCGCGACGAGCGAGGCGCTCGCGAATCAGGGCGGTGGTGTAGAAGTCGGCATGGACACGACCAGCAGCGGCGAAGGGGTCTACAGCGTGAACTGCGCCTCGTGCCATCAACCTGACGGCTCGGGCATGGCGGGCGTCTGGCCACCGATGGTCGAGCACGCCGCAAGGCTCTACAACGCGGATAGGGACTATTTACCGAACCTCTTGCTCTACGGCTTGCAAGGACAGATTGACGCCTTAGGCGAGTCCTACAACGGCCAGATGCCCGCCTGGAGGCAGCTCGGCAACGACGAGATCGCCGAAGTTTTGAATTACATCGTAACCGCGTGGGACAACGAAGCGCTGTTAGAAGACTTTACCCCCTACACCGAAGAGGATGTCGCCCCGCTGCGCGACCAAGGGCTCGCACCGGATGAAATGTACGAACTGCGTCAGGGGCTCGAGCTTCCTCAATAAATACCAGTAAACATCGCTAGAGACTGGAGACTACACTGTATGGCTGTTGCTACCTCACCGATTGCTCGAGTCGCGCTCGCTGACCCCTTGAAGCGCGTCACCTTCGCCTTTCTTTTAACGGGTCTCATCGCGCTTTTAGTTGGGGCGCTCATCGGACCGCTGCAAGCCCTTAACTACGCCGGCATCAACCTTTACGACCGCCTGCCCTTTCTCGCCTCGTACTACCAAGGGCTGACGCTGCACGGCGTCTTGAACGCGCTCGTCTTCACGACCTTTTTCAACTGTGGCTTGCTCCTCTACCTGCCCGCGAGAGAACTCGACCTGCGCCCCAACATGACCTGGGTCTGGGGTGCGTACGGGATCATGATGGTCGGGCTCGTTATGGCGGGCGCGGCGATCATCGCGAACACTTCGTCCGTTTTGTACACGTTTTACCCACCCCTTCAAGGGCACTGGGGCTTCTATACCGGTTTGGCGCTCGTGGTGGTAGGTAGCCTCATGATCGGCAGCGAGGTCATCCGCTTGCGGCAGCGTTGGAAGCGCGAGAACCCGGGCGAGGTCACGCCCTTAGTCACCTACATGAGCGTCATCACCTGGAGCATGTGGCTGCTCGCTTCGGTGGGTATCGTGGTCGAAGTCGTCGTGCTCCTCATCCCCTGGTCGCTCGGGCTCCGCGAAGGGGTGGACCCCCTTTTAGCCCGCACGCTCTTCTGGTACACCGGACATCCGATTGTCTACTTCTGGCTCTTACCTGCCTACATCTCCTGGTACGCGCTCATCCCCAAACAGGCGGGCGGCAAGCTCCTGTCGGACTCGTTGGCGCGGCTCGCCTTCTTGCTCTTTTTGCTCTTTTCGACGCCCGTCGGCTTCCACCACCAGTTCACCGACCCTGGCATCCCGGCGGCCTGGAAGATGGTGCACTCGCTCTTGACGATGTTCGTGGGCATCCCGAGTATGCTCACCGCCTTTACGGTTGCCGCCTCGATGGAGATGGGGGCGCGAGCGAACGGGGGTACAGGGGCACTCGGCTGGATCAAAAAGCTGCCCTGGGGCAAAGCGGCGTTTACCGCGCAGGTCTTAGCCATGATCTCTTTTATCTTCGGCGGCGCGGGCGGCATCGTCAATGCGAGCTTCAACATGAACGCGCTCATCCATAACACAACCTGGGTGCCGGGGCACTTTCACATCACAGTCGGGACAGCCACCACGCTGACCTTCTTCGGCATCACCTTCTGGCTCGTCCCGCACCTCGTCAAAAAGCCCTTATTCTCGAACCGGCTGGCGCTCTGGGCGAGTTGGACCTGGTTTGTGGGCATGATGGTCTTCGCGCTGGGGATGCACTGGCAAGGGCTCCTAGGTGTACCGAGGCGGGCACAGGTCTCGAACCTCTTACCGAACTTGGAGGGTGTATATAGCAGCGCCGCAGTCCCGCGCCTCATCACGGGCATCAGCGGTGTGATCTTGCTCGTCGCGGTGATCCTCTACTTTACGGTGCTGTTCGTGACGATCTTCCGCCGCAAGACACTCGCCGAGCGTGACGTGCCACCGATCCCCTTCGTCGAAGCCGTCGAACTCCGCTCGCAGGGGATGCTGCGGCTTTTGGACACGCTCTGGGCGTGGTTTTTGGTGGCGGTGCTTTTGGTGCTTATCGCCTACGGGCCGACGCTTGTGGACATGATGATAGACAACGTACCTATCCCCGGCGCAAGGGTTTGGTGAGGAGGGCGTATGCTTTTTTTATCCAGCGTCGCTTCGGGGCTTATCGGCACCACGGTCATGATCATGTTTCTCTACTTGCCGACTTTATGGAACGGGCTCTACTACGACACGTTAGGCGGCTTGGGCGGCATCTTTACTCAGCGTATAGACCGGCGCGCGCAGCTCATCGGGGCGATTTTGCTCTTCACGGGCGGGATTCTCTTCGCCTTCTTCTACGGGTTTTTCGTCCTCATGCTGACCGAGGGCGCGTTTAGCGCACCGGACTACACTATCTTTCGGCGCTCGGCTGTGCCCATCAACCTCTTCTTTCCGTTGGCAGGCTTAGTGGGCGGCATGGGGCACGGCATCTTCGTCTCGCTCATAACCAGCTTTATCGTCACCGACTTTCACCCCGTACCCGAATACCGCGACGCCTTTACGCTCGTCTTGTCGTTCGTCATCGGGCACACCGTCTACGGAATCACGGTCATGTTCTTTCAGGCGCAGTTTTTGCAGCTCTTGTCAGGGTGACGAGTTTTCCCTCTATGGCATGATAGAAGCATCATGAGTGTTGAACTTACCGAAGTGCGCGACTTTCTCACCGCACACGCACCTTTTGACGCTCTGCCCGCCCCTCTTCTCAAGGAGGTCGTAAGGGGATTAGAAATCACCTACGCGCGGCGGGGTACGGTTTTAGAGGAGGACGTTCCCCTCTTCGTCGTGCGTTCAGGCGCAGTCGAAGTGAGGGACGAGCGAGGCGCATTTTTAGAGCGTTACGGTGAGGGAGAGAGCTTCGTCGGCGCGACCTCGCGGCGTGCGCTCGCCGCCGAAGACACGCTGCTCTACCTCGTTCCCGAACCTCTCTTTCAAAAAATTAGCAGCGAACCTGGCTTCGAGCACTTTTTCGGTGCGCCAGACGAACGGGTTCAACTCGCGCTCGGTAATATCCAAAGTGACGCCGTCTTAACGACGCGCTTAAAAGACCTCACGGCTCGAGCGCCCATCACGGGCACGCGGACGATGACGCTGCGCGAAGCTGCCGCGCAGATGAATCAGGTAAGGGTCTCATCGCTGCTTATTACCGAAGGCGAGCGTTTGGTGGGCATCTTGACCGACCGCGATTTGCGGAGCCGGGTCGTAGCGCAAGGCCTCTCTTTCGGTACGCCCGTAGGGGAGGTAATGACGCCAGGTCCCGCCACCCTCCCCGGCGAGGCGCACGCTTTAGACGCGCTCCTCACTATGACGCGGCGCAATATCCACCACCTACCCGTGACCGAAAAGGGCAAGCTCATCGGCATGGTCACCTCGACCGACCTACTGCGGCTGCAAGCCTCGAGCCCCGTCTATCTCGTCGGCGACGTTTTTAAGCAGGAGGATGTGGCGGGGCTGGGACGAATAAGCGGGCGCACGCCGCAGCTTCTCGTCACGCTGGAGGGCGCGGGCGTCGCCGCCGAAGACGTGATGAAGATGCTCTCGAGCGTTAAAGACGCCGTTACGGTAAGACTTTTAGACCTCGCCGAGCGCGAGTTGGGTCCGCCGCCCGTTCCTTACAGTTGGCTCGTTTTAGGCTCACAAGCGCGGCAGGAGGCGAGCGCCCACTCCGACCAGGACCACGCGCTCGTCCTCTCCGATGAGGTTGAGGAAGAACACGAGGCTTACTTCGGTGCGCTCGCCCGCTTCGTGTCGGACGGTTTGGCGCGTTGCGGCTACCCCTACTGCCCCGGTGACGTGATGGCGACCAACCCGCGCTGGCGCGCGCCGCTCAGCACCTGGCAGCGACACTTCGGCAGGTGGCTAGACCACCCGGAACCCGAGGCGCTCTTAAACGCCAGCATCTTCTTTGACATGCGCCACGTTTGCGGCGACGGTGTGCTCGCCGAGACGTTGCAGCGAGGGGTGCTAGAGCAAACCCAGAGGAACAGTTTATTTCTCGCCTATATGGCGAAAAACGCACTCGAGCACGCGCCCCCGCTCGGCTTCTTTCGCCAGTTCGTCTTAGAGACGAGCGGTGAGCATACGCGCACCTTTAACCTCAAATTCAGGGGCGTCGTGCCCGTGACCGACCTAGCGCGGGTTTACGCGCTCGGGGCGGGTGTGGCGGAGGCGAACACGCAAGCGCGTTTAGCGCTCGCAGCTGAATACGGAGCGTTGAGCCGCGAAGGTGCCTCGAATCTCAAGGGCGCGCTCGAGTTCATCAGTCACGTGCGGCTGCGTCACCAGGCTAAGCAGGTACGTTCAGGCGCTGCACCCGACAACGCCGTCTCGCCCGACACCCTCTCCCCTTTCGAACGCCGTCACCTCAAAGACGCTTTTCACATCGTAAGCACGATGCAAGCGGCACTTTCGGAGCGCTACGGCGCGGGACGACTCGCTTAGATGCTCGCTCCGCGGCGGTCTGCGTGGGAATGACAGCGTGGTGGACCGACCTGCGCCGCCGCACCTTGTTAGCCAAAGCGCCCGAGGGTGCGCTGAAACGCTACCTAGAAACACCTTTCCCCTCGCCCCGCCTCGACTACCGCGAGGCGCGCTTCTTGGCGCTCGACTTCGAGACGACAGGGCTCAGCCCTAAGCGCGACGCGATTTTATCGTTCGGCTATCTGCCCGTGGAGGGCGCGCGTATTCGGCTCAGCGAGGCGAACTACGGTCTCGTCAAAACGCCCCGAGCGGTTGAAAAGAGCGCGACGATTCACGGGCTCTTTGACGACGTGCTCGCCGAGGGGCTCGAGCCTAAAGCCGCCCTGGACGCCGTTCTCGACGCGCTCACCGGGCGAGTGCTGCTCGTGCACCACGCCCCCATCGAGCTGGGCTTTTTGAACGCGGCGTGCCGCCACCTTTACGGGCTGCCCTTCCTCGCCCACGCGGTCGACACCCTGGCGCTGGCGCGCCGCCGCTTAGAGCAGCGCGCTCAACCTTTCACCCCTGAGGCGTTGCGGCTCTACACGCTTAGAGAGCAGCACCAACTACCTCGTTATAGAAGCCACGACGCGCTCGCTGACGCGCTCGCTACGGCTGAACTTTTCCTAGCAATGACGGCTGAGATAGCGCAAGGCGAGCGCCTACCGCTGCGAAAAATTCAGTATTGAAAGGTAGCACCTTTCGCTGAGGGCTCCTTGTTCGGGGTCATTCCCGTAGGAACTACCCGGAAACCGTATTACCCGAAAACCATATTAAAAATCTCTCTACACCACTAACCGCTCGACGACTTCCCTAGCCTGCACCAACTCATCCTCGTTGATCGTATGCGCCATATTTGGATAGATTTTTTCTGTCACCTCTGCGCCCAAAGAGGTCAGAATCTGCGTCGTCTCCTGCACGCGCGAGAGCGGGATATGCGGGTCGCGGTCGCTGCAACCGATGAAGACGGGCGTGTTTTCTAGCGAGGGCGAATACATCTCCGTGGACACCTCCATCTCGCCGCCAATAAGCCCGCCGCTAAAGATGAGCAGCCCGCCGTACCGTGCCGGGTTTTGCGCCGCGAATTCGCTTGTCAGACACGCGCCCTGTGAAAAACCGGAGAGGATGAGGCGGTCTTTTAAGATGCCTGCGTCCTCGACCTCTTGAACGAGCTGCGTGAGCATGATGAGCGCCGAACTAAGGTGAGGTTCGTTCTGCGCTTTGGGCGCGGTAAAGCGTTGCGGATACCACGCGTAGTTCGCCGCTTGCGGCGCGAGAATCGCTAAAGTTTCGGCGTTTAAGGCTCCCGCCAGCGGAATCATGCTCCGCGCAGTTGCGCCGCGTCCATGAATGAGGATGAGCGCGGCGTCCGCGTCTTCCAAAGACTTGCCCGCCGTCACGACCTCCTGGTTTTCATGAATCTGACTCACGGCGTCACCTCGCCGTACTCGGGGTTCCGAATCTCCGGCAGCTTGGCTTCGATCTGGGCGCGGTGAGGCTCGAGCCCCGCCGGTAGTTTGAGCTGGCTACCTAGCCGTTCTACCGGCTCATCGTCAGGAAAGCCGGGCGCGTCCGTGGCGATTTCGAACAGCACGCCGCCCGGCTCGCGGAAGTAGATGGAGCGGAAGTACTGCCTGTCCTGCACGGGCGTCACGCGTTGTCCTCTTTCGCGCAGATAATCCAAATAGGCTCTTTGCTCCGCATCGTTTTTAGTCCGAAGCGCGATGTGGTGGACCGTGCCCGCGCCAGAGCGTCCGGGAAACTTACCGGGACGCTCCACGATGTCCACGAAGAGCCCGACGCCGCCTGAATCACTGTCTGCGCCACCTTTGTAACGGGTGCGCGTTCCCTCCTCATCAGCCTCTTCACCGACCTTGCTAAAACCGAGCTGATTGAGCAAGTCTTCGGTGGCGTCTTTTTTCCCTAACCAAAGTGTCACGCTGTGAAAGCCGCGTAGGGCGTGCTCTTTCGGAATAGGACCGTTCGACCAAAACTGCGGCACCTCCGCGCCCTCGCGCGCGACTAGCTCGAGCCTCAGCCCGTCTGGGTCGTCAAAGCTGAGCCCGTCCTGGCCGAAGCGCGTGATCCTGCTGAAGTCAATCTCGTGCTCACGGAGTCTGCCTCGCCAGTACTCGAGCGAACCCGCCGGAACCCCGTAAGCCACCGCCGCCGTCTCCCCGTTGCCCACCTCGCCCCTTACGGCGTGCAACCAGGGGAAAAAGGTCATGACCGTGCCAGGCGTGCCGACCTCGTCGCCGTAGTAGAGGTGATAGGTGCCGGGGTCGTCGAAATTCACCGTCGTTTTGACCAAGCGTTGTCCTAGCACCCGCGCGTAGAAGTCGATGTTACGCTGCGGATCGCTCGCTATAACGGTGATGTGGTGGAGACCCTGGATGTTCTGTCTGATCGTGTTCATTGTGTTTAGAGTTGATTTTAACAAACTGCTGTTTTTAGAGTTGTGTTATAACCTATGCTTATTGTTATGCTACCACAAGCACCAGGTGCTGGTCCATCACCTTCAAGGTGATGGCTTACGCATGTAGATTTGTGACGTCCTATTCGCATTCGATATACAGCTTTTCAAGGGACAGAATTCGGCTTTATACCCTCTTCGAGCGGACTCTGTTTTCGTTTCGAAAGGTTCACAGCGACTTCTTCCAAAGAATTGGCGTGCATACGTACGCCCTAATTGAGTAGCCGAAAAGGTGTTCTACGCTTACCCAAACGTGCTCTGCTTAAAGACTACCTCGCAGAAAATTTTCTGCGGCGGTTGCGCGTGTCTGGCGCACAACACAAAATAACCACTTGAGTGTCAAAGCCGTATTGTAGCGCCGCCGTGGAGGTGCGGCGGCTTATCAGCCTTCACTTCGTACAGCCGTCGATCACCGTACGCACTGTGAACGCCACCATCTCCGGGGCGCTTTTCGCATGAGCCTGGAGCAGCTCGGGGCGTGTGAGCGCCTCGAGCGACGCGAGTAACAGTTCAACGGTTAAAGGTGCTGCTAAGTCCGGGCGCAGCACACCTTCCTGCTTGCCCTCCTCCAAAAGCACTTCGAGCGTACGCCCCACTGTGTCACGCCGGAACGTCACGAGGTAGTCCCACACCCGCGGCGCGTTGCGGCTGACGTCCTCTAAAGCCGACGCCTCGAGCCACCCCAAGCGCGCGTGCACATCTTGCAAGAACCTCTCTAACTTGCTGTGAAATGCTCTCTCACCCTGAACAGTCCGCTCGATGTCCGTCTGAAAGCTCTCCAGATACTGCTCTAGCGCGTATTGGAAAAGCGCCTCTTTACTGCTGAAGTGCTCGTAGAGCGTCTTTTTACTGATGCGAAGCTCGCGGCTCAGTGCGTCCACCGGGACGTTGCTATAGCCCTCGGTGAGAAAGCGCCGCAGCGCCAATGTTGAGATGCGCTGCGCGGTGTCGGACTGCGGGGTATCGGCCTGGGGCGCTTTTGCTGCGTAGCTCGTGGTTTCAATCGCCATCGTATCCAAGTCTAACAAAAGTGAGTTTACGGCCGCGACGCGCGCTTTCGCTCTGAGCCGTTCGCGAGTTCGCGCTGGCGCATAATGCCAACGAACGCCAAGAGCCCGAGTAAAAACGCAGGCGTCGCTACCTCTCTAGCAGGGTCCTCGACCCTCGCATGAGTCGCCACTGCACCTATCATGGTTGCGCCAAGCAGCGCACCTGCAAGCGGTGTAAGCGCAGGACGGGCAAAGCCCAGAAGAAGTCCGAGCGCACCCCCCACCTCAACTGCGCCCGTCACCACGCGAAACCACTGTGGATAGCGGAAGCGGTCGAAGTCGTCAACCATGTCATTCGCGCCCACGAGTTTGGAGCCGCCGGAGCCTAGAAACATCAGACCTAGCAGCGTCTGTAAGAGCCTCAGTGTCCATATCATGAATTGACCTTTCTTATCTTGTGACTCGAGCCTTATGTACCCGATTATGCGCGTGCAGACGAACTGACCCCTTGCGAGGACGGTGTTCCAGCCTGACGCTGCACCCAGCGTTTCTGCACCTCTTCTAACCCTCTCTGATACCCTTTACGGTGAAACGCCAAGTAACCGTCCGGTCTAACCAGAAGCGCACTACCGTCTCTCGCCCCGAGCTTGTCTCTAAACATGCGCGTGTAGTCAGCGAAAATCGGTGCGTCTCCCGCTTTAGGCGTGCCTTGCCCGAGGATGCCGAACACTTTGGCGGCTTCACCCACGTCGGCTTGCACCTTGCGTCTTATCTCCGCGAGATACCCCGTGAGATCGTCGTCCGCTCTTTCCGTACCGATAAAGATGAAGAGCGTGTAGCCAGGTCTCAAGAGGTCGAAGAGCCGCACGCGGTTCGCGTCGTCGGCGTCAGCCCATCCGTCCGGCGCGGCGAGGGCGAGGTCCGGCACGCGGTCCCCAACCCTTAGGGCGTCAGGGTACGGGATGTCGCGCAAGTCCCACTTGAGTTCGCCGCGTTCTCTGGCAGCGTCCTTGTAACTGATACTGACGCCCGAAAGCCCTTCGGAGAGCGCTTTTTGGACCGGCAGACGGGGTACGAGGGCTTTGACCAGGAGTTCCCTGGCATTCCGCAAGGTGTCATTACGGATGATGAGACTCCGCAAAATCTTGTCGCTCGTTTCTACAGCGCGTTTGCCGATAGGGTGACGCTCTTGCTCGTAGGTATCTAAGAGCGATTCGGGAGCCTGCCCGTTCGCTACAAAGGCAAGCTTCCAACCCAAGTTAAAACCGTCTTGTACGCCCGTGTTCATGCCTTGCCCGCCCGCCGGACTGTGCACGTGCGCGGCGTCGCCTGCTAAAAAGACGTTACCCCGGCGGTAGCGGCTTGCCTGGCGAATCCCTGAGCCCCACCGCGAGAGCCAGCGCGGTTCAATCAGTGTGGGCTTGGTTGGAATCAGTGCGTCAACCGATTCCTGCATGACCTCTTGAGAGAGCGGCTCGTCGGTGGATTCGTCCTGATATTTCCAATCCGCCGTCACGAAGCGGAAGTAGTCGTCCTTGAAGGGCACGATGAAGGCGAGCCCGCGCTCCGAAGAGTACTGTGAGATACCGCCTTTAGGAAGTCCACCACTGACCTTCGCCTCGCCCGTAAAGAAGACGTAGTCGTATGGCTCGCCCTCGAAGGGGATGTCGGCGGCGCGGCGCACGGTGCTATGCGCCCCGTCGGTGCCGACAAGGTAGCGTGCTGAGACCCGTTCTTCGCTTTCATCGGGATGCTCGAGCCTTGCGACGACCCCGCCTGCTTTCTCCTCGTATCCTAAGAACTCCGTGCCCCTCTCGACCTGCACGCCGAGTTCTGCTAAATATTCCTCCAAAAGCCGCTCCGTCTCCGACTGCGGAATCACCAAGATAAAAGGGAAGCGGCTGTCCAGGCGGTGCATCTCGGCGCGGATGGGCTTCTCCGAGTCAGAACCTAAGTCGATGCCGGGCGCTTCGTAGCCGCGCCTAACGAACCTCTCGGCGATGCCTATAAGGTCGAGTGACTCCAAGGTGCGGGCGTGCATGACCAGAGCGTTGGAGTGCTCGACTCTACCGCGCTTATCGACGATGCGCAAGTTTACGCCGCGCCGGGCGAGTTCTATTGCCGTTGTGAGTCCGGTGGGTCCTGCGCCGACAATGAGAACATCGGAGTAGTCTAGCTTCTTCTGATTTTCCATCGTTCCTCTCCCTATAAACTAAAAAACCCGTATTGGTTTTATAGTTTATAGAGTAGACAATAATCCACTGCGTTGTCAAATGGAAAGGACATAATACGCCTTTTCTAAGCTTTGTCTCTCCGAAGAAGTGATGGTGAGCATATCCAACTCAGCACCGAAAGGAATGGGTACACTGGATTGCTGTGCAACTGTTGCACAAAGCTAATGACCGCAGCGGTCAAAGACCAAGGGACATTACTTGTAACTCGACACTTATTGCTTAAGTAAACGTGGGTCGTAGCTGAAGGACTGCGCCTTACCGATCTCCACCTGCTCGACGTCCAGATGGTTCGGGTTAAAGAGGTAGTTCTGCTCCGCCGCGATAACACGACTCGGCACCACAAGGAGTGCTGATGCGTTACGCTTGACCCAGGCGTTCCCAATCGCTTGTGTGACGGATAATCCCGCAGGCTCGGTCCAGTTTTCAGGCAAGCTTTCACGCGCTACATTCAGTAGAAGCGCTTCGTCGAAGGTGACTGGGATAGCGACAAAAGGCTCGAGAAGATAGGCTATTCACAGCTTCAGCGTTTGCTACTGAGGCATTTGGCTGCTTCGGTTTATCTAAAGCAGTATTCGAGAAACTGCTCGGGTTGGGATTGTTGTGCAAGAGACGCGCGCAACTCGCGCAGAAGGATTCGTCCTGGAAGTTCGTTTCAGAGCAGCGAACCGCTGATGTACTTCAACAATGCAAAGGTTTAGTGCTCAGAACTATGCCGAATTTAGTGGACGAACCAAGAAGCGTTGAAGCAAGCTTAGCTCAGACGTAGCTGTCTACAACCATTTCCACCACGCCGGTCGCCAGGTTTGCTTATTTCATAAAGTAGTCTTCGGCTTCCGCCTCACTCAGCGGCTTGCCGAAGAGGTAGCCCTGAATATAGTCGCAGCCCAACGTCTTGAGGTGTGCTAACTGCGCTTCGGTCTCCACCCCCTCAGCGACGACCTGCATCCCTAGAGCGTCGGCCATGAGGATGATGGTGCGCACCAAGGTCGCGCTCTCCTGACTCTCGGTCAAGTTGCGGATAAACGAACGGTCTATTTTGATGGTGTGCGCCGAGAAACGCTGCAAGTAGGATAAGGACGAGTAACCCGTGCCGAAGTCGTCTAAGTGGAGTTTGACACCGAGTGTCCGCAACGCCGCGAGTGCTTCGCTCACCTGTTTGGAACCGCCGATGAGCAAGCTCTCGGTCAGCTCGAGGTGGAGGTGCCCTGCGCCAAAGCCAGTGTCTCGCAAGACCGACTCGACGTAAGGTGCGAGGTCCGACTCTATAAACTGCTGACCCGATAGGTTGACGCTCAAGGTGAGATCATGCCCATACATCTCCTGCCACTGCCGCACCTGCTGACACGCCTCTTTGAGAACGAAGCGGTCGAGCTGGGTGATGAGCCCGGTTTCTTCAGCTAAGGGGATGAACTCACCCGGCGAAATCATCCCGCGCTCCGGGTGCTGCCAGCGCACGAGCGCCTCAACGCCGGCCAATTCGCCCGTCTGGACGGCGACGATGGGCTGATAGTGGACGCACAACTGGTCGTGCGTCAACGCGGCGCGGAGTTCACTTTCTAATGTTAGACGGGTCTTCGCCCGCTCCCGCATCGCCGGGTCGAACAGCGCGTAGCAGCCTTTGCCTCGCGCTTTGGCTTGGTACATGGCGATGTCGGCGTCGCGCAGCAGCGCCTCGACGTCGCTGTACCCGCCCTCGCTCGACACCACGCCGATGCTCGGCGTGACGCGGAGGTCGTGCCCTTGGGCCGTAAACGTACCGAAGGTTTGTCTGAGCCGCGTGGCGATCTGGCTTAGGTGCGCTTCGTCCGTAACATTCTCGAGCAGCACAGCGAACTCGTCCCCGCCCAAGCGGGCTACAGTATCGCCGGGGCGTAAGCAGGCTTCTAAACGCCCTCCCACCTCGACGAGCAGCGCGTCGCCTACAGCATGACCCAGCGAGTCGTTGACGATTTTGAAGTCGTCTAGGTCTAAAAAGAGCACGGCGTAGCCCGGCACTCGTTCGCGTCGCTTGCACTTCACAGCGTACTCCAAGCGGTCCACAAAGAGGGCGCGGTTCGGCAGACCGGTCAGTGAATCGTGGAAAGCCTCGTAAGTAAGCTGAGCGTTCAACGCGGCGAGTTCGGCGGTGCGTGCTTGGACACGCTGCTCCAGTTCGTCGTGAGCGCGCTGTAGCGCCTCTTGTGCCCGCTTCTGTTCGGTGATATCAAGCGACACGCCGACGATCCGCTCGACCCGACCTTCGGTG
This sequence comes from Trueperaceae bacterium, assembly GCA_965213925.1. Classification (GTDB taxonomy): domain Bacteria; phylum Deinococcota; class Deinococci; order Deinococcales; family Trueperaceae; genus CBDBZX01. Next base: position 219,884 of record OZ243927.1, on the reverse strand, counting down.
TCGAAGTAGGGCAAATAGCGCGACTCGAAGACAATACCAGCGACCTCGGTGATCGTAACGACCCGCTCACCTGCTAGTGCCCGCCGTACGTCGTGAAGGATGAGAGGGACGTCTTTGTAGACCTCGAAGACAGATTGTCCGACGAGCTGGCCTGGTTGCAGACCGAGCGTCTCGAGCGCTTTGCCCTCGGAAAGGGTGAAGATGCCGTCCTTGTCCAAAGCGTAGAGGACGATGGCCGCCGAAGCGATCACGTCGCTGAGGTGAGCCTGGCTCTGCGCCAAAGCGGTGAGGGTCGCCTGGTAGGGGTCGTCCGCGAGTGACGCGTGAGGCGCAAGCGTTGTGTGAGGCGACGTAGGCTCAGCCGTGGTGGTATCAGGGATATCTGCTCTTCGTCTCGTCTCTCTCTCCATCGGACCAAGGTAGCACGCGCTCTCTTACAAACGTCTTACAATTTCGCGAAACCTTACTGCACGGTGTAGCCGCCGTCCACAGGCACGACGACGCCGGTCAAGTAACGCGCCTCCTCACTGGCGAGAAACAGCGCAGTGTTGGCGACGTCTTCAGGCGTAGCCATGCCCGGCACCGGGTTCATGTTTTCGAACATGGCGCGGCGCTCCTCCGGGTCGGGTGAGGATTCGATAAAGTGTTCGACTAGAGGCGTGAGGACAACAGCGGGGCAGATGGCGTAGCAGCGGATGTTGTCCTTGGCGTACTCGAGCGAGGCAGCCTTGGCGAGGCGAATCACAGCGGCTTTAGAAGCGGTGTAGGGGGGAATAGCTTCGAAGCCGACCAAGCCTGCTGTTGAGCCCATGTTGATGACGACGCCCCCTTCACCCCGCGCCTTCATCGCTTGGATACTATACTTCATGCCGTAGAAGACGCCGTGCAGGTCGATGTCGATGACGCGGTGCCAGTTTTCTAACGACGTCTCGGCGGTCGGCGCTTGGTCGCCGTCGATACCGGCGTTGTTGACTAAGATACCGAGTTGTCCGTAGTGTTCCTTAGCGGCTTCTACCATCGCTTGAACGGAGTCGGCTTGCGTGACGTCCACTTGGACAAAGAAGCCGTCCTCCAGAGACCCCGCCACCTCCTGACCTGCGGCTTGGCTAACCCCGCGTGCTCGAGAGGATTTCCCTAACCACCGCATTCAAAACGGGGACGCTGACGGGCTCGAGGCTTTGGTCTAAACCGGTCAGAGTGAACCCCTCGAGCCTACGCCGCGCCGCTTCGCGGGTCTCGAACATACTGGCGGGATGGTTTACGACAAGCTGAAGGAGACGGACCGCACGCCCTTCGTCCCTCTGTAGGTCAGCAAAGTTCACGAGCAGGTGGAGCGCCGCGGGTAGCAAATGCCATTCCTGGACAAGATTCAAAGCCTGCCGGAAATACTCGGCAGCCTCCGCCACGTCGCCGTTGGCAAAAGCAATCTCGCCGAGTTGACAGCGGCAAAAACTGTCTATCCAAGCGTGTTCATAGGTTTCACGCTTGTGCGCTTTGAAATGCCCCCAAGCTGCTCGGCTCAGTTCGGCTGCGTTATCAAAGCGGTTCTCTTTGAGCGCTATAGCCGCCTGTGCTTGCAGGATGTCGGTTCTCAGACCGAACGGGTCGGGGTGACGAAGGTTTAGCTCGAGCGCCTCGTTCAAGTACCGCGCCGCCTCACCGAGTTCACCACGCAAGAACGCCAGCCGCCCTAGCCCCCAAAGCGCGTGGTCAAGTTCCCACGCGCCAAAGCCCGGCTCGAGCGTCTCGCCGATGCTCCGCGCCTCTTGGTGACACGCCGACGCTTCCTCAAAGTTCCCCCGATAGCTCTGCACCCTGCCCTGCAAATTGAGCCACCACGCCAAACGAAAGGGCATCATCTCTCGCACCCGTTCGATGCTGACGGCTTCGCTCAGGTGTTCGCAGGCGTCTTGGTACGCTCCGTGCGTTTGAGCCAAGTAGCCTGCTAAATTGCTGAGGCCGAGGGTGAGCCCGAAGAAATAGCTTTCAACCTCCCGAAAGAGCCGGATACTTTCCCGCAAATGGGTCTCTCTTTCCAGGGGAACCCGGCAGTATAGGGAGATATTTACGAGCGCCCTGGCTTCACGGTAAGTGTCTCCGACCTCCCGAAAAAGTTTAACGCACCTGTGCCAGACGGCCTCGGTTTCGTGACTAGGTCTAAACGTGTATTCGTGGCTGAGTGCGAGATATTCGAGCGCCAACGCCTCATCAAAGGTCGCTCGGTGCTTTTGGAAGATGGCGGCGCTTTGCTCGAGAATCTCAGCACCTTTGAGGTAATCGGTTTGCCAGTTGTGTAAGTAGCCCAGGTTTCGCAGTATGCGCCCGTGAACGACGCTCCGGCTTTGCAGTTGGTTGACAGCGTAGGCAAATAAGACTTCGCCCTCGTGGTAACGCCTTGTGTAGCTGTAAAGCTCGAGCAAGCCCTCACTGATCTGGCTCAATAGGTCTTCGCGGGCATGGTCGGCAGCCCAAAACCACGCTGCTCGAATGTTGGCGATATCTTTCTCGAGTTCGGCGCGGACCGACTTGGCTGCCATACTTTGGTGCAAGGCTTCTCGCTCATACATAAAGGCGGCGAAGTAGCCCGCGTGCTCTTCCTGCGTTTGCGCAAAGCTCTCAGTCTCACTCTCGGCTTTTTCCCGCACGTACTGCCACATCAAAGGATGCTGCGTAAAACGCCCCGAAGCCTCGAGGCGCACAAACGACTTGTTGCTCAAAGCGAGCAGGAGCGGCAGGCTCACCTCGGCAACCTCCCCAGCGGCCTCTTTGGTAAAGCCCCCCTGAAAAACCGAGAGCTTGCGTAAAGCCGTTTGCTCACCCGCCGAGAGGCGTTGCCAGGAGCTTTCAAACACCCGGCGCACGTCGTGATGGCGCGCGGGCAGATCGCGCAGGGACGACTCGAGCAGGTCAAGACCTTGATCCAGTTCCGCCGCAATTTCGTCCGCGCTCAAAACGCGCAGCCAGCTCGCAGCTAGCTCGAGCGCTAAAGGCATCCCGCCGACCAACTGACAGATGCGGGCGACGGCTTGGGCGTTACTATCCAGGGTGAAATCGGCTCGAGCCTGCTTAGCGCTCTGCACAAAAAGCGCCACGGCGTCGGTTTCTTGAACGTTGCCGTCTCGAGCCGTGTTGTCCGTCTCGGGTACGTTCATGCCTGCTAAGTCGTAAAGCCATTCGGCGTGCAAGTTCAGGCGTTCGCGCGAGGTCACCAGCAGCTTGAGCTTGGGGGCTCGCTCCAGCAGCTTTGTGACCAAATCCAAATCATTTAGCAGATGCTCGAGGTTGTCCAGTACCAGCAGCAGGCTCTGACTTTGTAGATACTCGAGTAGTTGTTCCTCAGGCTGTTGTGGACCGAAAAAGGTGAACGAGAGCGCGTCAGCGACGGCGGACACCATCAACTCGGGCGAGCTGACCGCATCGAAAGGGACGAAGCAGACGCCGCTGGAAAAGCCGGGAGCGAGACGCTTACCGACCTCGAGCGCCAGCCGCGTTTTGCCCATGCCGCCGGGGGCAACAATACTCAGCAGGCGGCAGGCGGGGTCTCGAAGCCTTTCAGAAAGCTTAGCGATATCCGTTTCGCGTCCGATAAAGGCTGTTGTCGGGTTGGGTATCTTCAGGTGTGACCTCTGCATGTTAGCACTAATTCGCACCGCCGTCTCAGCAGCGAAGCTCGGGCGTTGTCCCTGACGGATGCTCTCTATCAGCTGGAGCGTGGCCGCCTCGGGGTCGCCTTCAACATCGCGTTTCAAGGTAGCCGTGAACGTTTCGAAGGTTTGAAGTGCTTCGGAGGCTCGAGCGGCCAAGGTCAGCGCCGTGAGATACCGCCTCAACACCTCTTCGTCGAAAGGATCGTCCCGGTGTAGGCGCTCTAACAGGTCGGCGGCTTGCGGGTAACGCGCGTCTCTTTCAAAGCTCGAGGCCAGCTCGAGCGCCGCCCTGCGCCACCGCCGCCCCAACTCGGCACGCTCAAACGCCAACCAGCTTTCAAACTCGGGCGCGGTAGCGAGGCTGAAGTCTTCCAGCAACACCCCTCGGTAAAGTGTGACCGCTTGCGCAGGGCGGTTCTTTTCGAGCGCGTCCCTAAACGCCTGAACGTCCGTTTGCACGTTCCAGCGCAGGCGGGTCGGCTCTGTCTCGAGCCTCGCCGCGTAATCGAGCCGCCGCAGCGTGGTCAGCAAGGTTCTCAAGTTCTGCTTGGCTTTGTGCTCTAAGGTGTCGGGGTAAAACAAGTATACGAGGTCGTCCCGGCTGACCCAATCTCCTTGATAAGCGAGGTAATAGAGGAGCGCCGTGAGCTTGCCATGAGGGGGCTCGAGCCGCTCTGTTTGCGCAAAGATAGCGGCTCGGCCCAGCAGCGTGACCTGGGACACCATGTTCCATTGTAGACCCTGGAGCGAGGGCAGGATACACCTTGCTCCGTTATTTACAGTATCGCTGTCTATTGGCCTTCGCCACCTGCTAAGCGCGCTTTTGCCACTTGAAAAGCTCTTACCAGAGATGGATCAATGCTCGCCTGAATCTGTCTCTTTGCACCATTGCAACCCCTCCTTGCTTTCTTGGTGTGGCACTGTGACCTAGTACTCCGTAGGTTTCTGCGCGAATGCGCCCGTTGGTTCTCCATATGCTCCCCTCAAGCGATACGTACGCGCCGCGTCACCTGCCCATTGCTCTCCCAATAGGTGTACTTATTGGCAATCGAAGGGTCGTCCATCGCGGGTTGAACATTCCCTTGGGCGTCAATCGCCCTCGAGCTGATGTCGTGCTCCCCTGGTGCGGGGTCCTCCCAATCCAGACTCCAGAACGTCCAGGTAAACTCGTCGCCCTGCCCCTCACCAAGTTGTGCAGGCTGCCAGGGTCCGCCGTCGATTTGCACTTCGACGCTTTGGATAGGTGCACCCCAGGCCGCGCCCATAATCTGGTACTGATTATTACTGCGCGTGACCTTGGCGGGCACGGACTTGAGCAGCGCTCGTTCGACCGAGGTCTCGAGCCAGACCATCTCACCCTTTTGCTCCTCTTGGCGAATGGTCACATACTCGCGCGCCATGAAGTGACCCATGTAGCGGCTGGGCCGCACTTCGATGCGTTTAAGCCACTTCACGTTGGCGATGCCGTACCAGCCCGGCGCGATAAGCCTCAGCGGAAAACCGTTGGGCTCGGGTAGCGGTGCGCCGTTCATCTCATACACGAGCAGGTTGTCCGGGCTCATGGCGTCCTCAAGTGACATGCTGCGCGCGAAGTTGACCGACATAGGGATGTCGCGCACGGTGACGTCGCCGACGTCGCTGCCCCAAAACACCACCTCGATACCGTCCTCTTGAACGCCCGCTTCCTCGAGCAAGGGGGCGAGCGGCGTGCCGGTCCATCTCGCGTTGCCGACCGCGCCGATGAGAAAGGGGAGGCCAGTATTGCCTGAACACTCGAGGGTAAAGTCCACCTCTTGCCGGGGCCGCGCTTTGAGGTCGTCAAGCGTCAGACTCATGGGACGCTCGACCCGTCCCGTGACCTCCAACTGCCAGTCGCTCTCGTCAACGACCTGCCGACCGAAGTGTGACACCGAGAAAAAGTCGCGGTTGGGGGTAACCCAAGCGTCCAGCTTCTCCCACTCGAGCAGATTGGCGGCGACCTCTGGCACCGGGTTTTCAGCGGGCTGGTCGAGCCAGGGGATGACCTCCTCGCCCGGCTGCGCTTGAAAGGCGTGTGCCAACCAAGGTGCGCGCCAGAACCTTAACCCAGCGAGCGCTGCACCACCCTTTAATAGCGTTCGGCGTGAAACCTCTCGTTTGTCCATAACCTACTCCTTTCGGTCTTCAGACCGTTTCACGAGTTCTATTACCAAGATCAATACACTGTCAACTTAGTTTTGATACCTCTTACATGTCACCCTGAGCCGAAGGCGTAAGGGTCTCGTTTCGCAATCCCTATCAGAAGTGGAGGCGAATGCAGAGATTCTTTCGCTACGCTCAGAATGACATGGGTCATTATTTTGCTAACAATGTATTAAAGACGGGATGAGTAGGACTTCTTTCCGGTGATAGTCCGGTCAGCCCTTGCAGCACTCATAGTGAGTTTGAAAGTGTGCCATCCTCCTTTAGCGGCGCTTTATCTATGTTTTTGAGTGCTTCGTTTCAGGGGTTTCCGCCGATGTAAGGGTAGAGAAAGCGTTGCAAGTTCCTAGTCATACGGAATTGCACGGTTTACTTCTCCTTACCGAGAGCGTCAGAGCTTACCATCACAGATGGGCACGACATAGTTTGCAAACTATGTCGTGCAACCTCGTATCAATAAGCGTAGGACTCGTTTTGCTTACTCCTCTTTGCGTTGTCCTTTTCTACGTCAGCTACCCCCGCCTCATCAACCGGGAGCAGCGCAAAGAGTTGAACGTGCGCGTTGTAGCCGAATTGTCCGGGGTCAAATCCGTAGGTTCTGCCGTCGCTGTGGTAGTTGAGCGCGAGCATCGTGCCCACCTGGTCGGTGGATAACTGCAAACAGGGGGCAAGCTCGAGCGCGTAGACCGCGTTGCCGTTTTCATCTGCGACAAAGCCGTTCTGTGAGCCGTCCCGGGTGCCTAAAGGCAAGTTCATGACGCTCAGGGGTGAGGTGGGCGGCAGGGCGATAAACGAGTACCAGAGCGTATAGACGCCGTTAGGAACCAGCTGTTGAAAGCTCGCGCTGATGGTGGCCGAGCCGTCACGACACGTGACCTCAGCTTCGCCGCTGCCCGCCAGCCAATCACCCAACTTTACGCCCAAAGGAACGCCTTTGGAGAAGGGTCCGACCGCGTCCGGGTTGGTCGGGTCGTGGTGTTTGCCATCAGCAGCGGCGTAGAGCATCGTGACCATGTCAGTGTCTTCAGCTGTAACCCGAAACACGCCGCCCACACCCTCATGCTCGAGGTGAACGTCTTGTTCGGCGGCCATGCCTGCTTGTAAATGGTTGACGAAGCTTAGCTCGAGGGTTCTCGAGAGCGCTTCGGTCTGCTGCTCGAGTCTGAAGGCTCTGTACGCGCGCTTAATCTCTCTCATCTCTTCGTCTTCGCTAAGGTCGCCGCTAGAAGGTTGCTGTGCGGTGATGAGCGCTCGATACTCACCCTTAATTTGTCTCATCTCCTCGTCGGGGGTCTGGGCGAGGGCAAGCGAACCCCACGCCAATATGAGCACTAGGATGGTGACGCCTTGCTTTTTCATCGCTTTCTCCGTTTCTGGCAGCTACTTGAAGTTCTGCCATCTCTAAAGTAGAAAAGCGGGCGTTATCTGAGCGTGATGTGAACGTGAGCTGTCTGTTTGGCCTCGCTTGGGTAGAAGGGGCAGTAGCTGATAAGTACATCTTCGGGCGCGTAGTCCCTGTGGACCTCGCTGTGATTTAAGAAGTGCACGCTGTTCGCGGGGAGACAACTCTTTTCGCCCCGGCTTGGTGTTGACGACCACGTCCGTGTCCACTACCCCGACAGCGAGGTGATGTGCATGTGCTTGAGGTAGGCTGGGTCGAAGGAGTCGGAGCGGAGTGTTTCAATGCCGCCTGGCTTGTGAGCGAACCAGAAGGCGGTCTGTCCGGGCTGCGGCACACTTAAAGTATGAGCGTAAAGAATAAAAAAATTTTAAGTCGCAGAACGGGCCTTTCCCTAAAGCCTTCTGTGCGAGTTGCGCGCGTTCGCTGCACAGCAGTGCTACGCGTTAGGCGGGTGCCAGCCCACCTCAATCCAGAGCCGCCTCGCTTGCACCAGGGCCTCACGGTTGAGCGTTAAGGCTTCAACTGTTGCCCTGCCGCTCGCTGTCTTACCCGCAATATTCAGCCCTGTCTCCACCCACTCGAAGTGCTCACGCCATACTTGTTGGCGCGGATGATAGAGCGGGACGAGCTGAGCTGTGTTCGGGTCGGTCGCGGCGACCCGCTGCCCCTTAGCGAGGTTGCAGTCCCAGCAGGCGAGGCAGAGGTTCGCGGTATCGCTGCTGCCTCCGAGAACCTCTGGGATGATGTGATCCACCATAAAGCGCATCCCTGCTACCGCTTCCTGGGTTTGACAATAGGCGCAGCGGAAGTTGAAATGCGCCGCCACTTCGCGACGTAGAGCGAGGGATAGCTTGGTTTTCGACACCTATTGAGGTTAAGAAGAGGTGAGCAGGCTGTCGACCTCGTGCCCCCGGCGCTTAAGTAGCGCTGCCGCTTCAGCCCGCAAGCGCATCACCTGTTGGGCGTAGCGCTGTAAGCGCAGCGCTTCGGTAGCTTCCTCGGGCGTGAGACCTTCGCGCTGCCGCCGTTCGACGAGCGCCTGCATCCGTTCGCTCTGCTCGTCTGCGACACGCTGCTTGGCAACTTGCCACAGTTGAGCGTCGTCTAAAACAGTGAGTTGCTCGAGCTGAACGTCGTTGGGCGTCTCGACCGCGAGCGCTGCTTCGAGGAGGGCGCGCGCTTCCTCCTCCAAAGAGCGGGCATGGGCGGTTGCGCGCGCTTCTAAAGCAACTTGCGCGTCGGGCGAGAGTTGGAGTTCGAGGGCGTCCACAGCTCTAGTTTAGCACGGTGCAAATCTCAAAACTGGCATAAACCTTCTGCGCGAGTTGCGCGCTACTCCGACCTAAAACCGCACGACAACAAGGCAATCGTCCAGCCACTGAGCCGCACACAGCCAGACTCACGCCAAATCCACTTTATATTTGTACAGCTCAGTCAGTTTCATACCTGAGCCCGTAACGCACATAGGCGTGGATAGGCTTTTTGTTCACGAAGTCGATTTGGATGCGCACTTTAGCGGACGACGTTTTCTCGACGACTTGCCGTGTGGCGGCGTCGATCACCTCGCCTCCCGAGTAGGCAAAACGTCCATCGCGTGAAAACTGTATCCAGTCGGCTCGGCAGCTCAATGCTCTCGAGATATGTCGGAGCCTCTTTCGGTAGAGCGCTTACGTCGAAGAGGTGCAAGTATTTGTTGCCGTTGTCCGCCACCCACACCTCTTGCTCGTCAGGTGTGAGCGCTACACCGTGGCTCTGCACATCGAGCGCGTCCCACGCACTCGGTGTCGCCGCCGATGTGCAACCGAAAATCACCGATTTCTAGCACGTACCCGTTGTACCAGCCTTCGGGGTGATACTTCTGCCCGCCGTCGCGCTCGCGCACAATGTTATACGAAGGGACGGCTTGCAAGGTGAAGCCATCGAGTTCTAAGCTGTCGCCGTTCGCCATGATGTTGATGTTGCTCTCTGCGCCTCCACTTCCCGCACCTTCCGAGGTGTACTGTTTGGCTGAGTAGCTGTCCATCACAAAGCGCGTTCCCTCAATTACGACCTCTTGCAGAGTGGCTGGGTCTAAGTGATCGCCGTGTTCGTAGGTGATCCAGACCCAGTCCGCGTCGGGCTGTTGGCTGTAGTCGGCAACCTCGCTGTAAGGGTCAACGTGGATGACGGTGTCGCCTAGCTCGAGCAAGAGCAAAGCGTGACCCAAGGGCGTGACCTCTAACGTCCCCGCCTCCGTATCGAAGCTGTAGGTGGTGCCCCCTCTTTCGCGAAAACATCGAAGTTTTCAGGCTGGCGGCGTTATTACGTGTAACGCGCATCTGGCGCACAGCCCTCAAGCGGCCAAATCTGAATACAGCAGTAGCCGCCGTATTCTGCCGCGCTCTTTCGGTGATCTGATGGCAACCACGCTCCCCACCCCATTTCTTAAGCGAAGTCTATGATAGCTTCCAGAACTGCTTAGCCTTCACTCTGAAAGGAGCCTTATGAAGTACACCTACCTCGGCAACTCAGGTCTCAAGGTCTCGGCACTTTCGTTCGGTGCGTGGGTCACCTTCGGTGAACAGATCGGTGAAGACGTCGCCACTGATTTGATGAAAACCGCCTATGAACACGGTGTCAACTTCTTCGACAACGCCGAAGAGTACGGCAGCGGCAAAGCTGAGACGGTCATGGGCAATGTCATCAAGAAGCTCGGCTGGAAGCGCAGCGACATCGTCGTGTCGACCAAAATCTTCTGGGGCGGCGACGGACCTAACGACCTCGGTCTCTCACGCAAGCACGTTATCGAGGGAACACGCGCGTCCTTGGAGCGGTTGCAACTCGACTACGTGGACCTGGTGTTTTGTCACCGACCCGACCCGAATACGCCCATCGAAGAGACAGTGCGGGCGATGAACTTCCTCATCGACCAGGGGCTCGCCTTCTACTGGGGAACCAGCGAGTGGTCCGCTGAGCAGCTCCGCCAAGCCTTTGAAGTCGCCCGCCGTGAGCACTTGATCGGTCCTTTGATGGAGCAGCCGCAGTACAACATGTTTCACCGTGCGCGCGTCGAGACCGAATACCGACCGCTCTACCGCGACTACACGCTGGGTCTGACCACCTGGAGCCCGTTAGCAAGTGGGCTGTTGACGGGCAAATACAATGGTGGCGTTCCCGAGGGAAGCCGCTTGGACACCGAGGGGTACGAATGGCTTAAAGAGAGGCTCGAGACCGAGGACGGCAGAGCCCAGTTAGGAAAGGTGCAGAAGCTCGCCCAGGTCGCCGATGACTTAGGCTGCACGACGGCGCAGCTCGCGCTGGCTTGGTGCTTAAAGAACCCGGACGTATCTACCGTCATCACCGGAGCCAGCAAGCCCGAACAGATCGAACAGAACATGCAGGCGCTAGATGTCGTGGATAAGCTCGAGCCTAAGGTCACGGCGCGTATCGAAAGCATCCTTGGTAACAAACCCGCCCCTATGCCCGACGAGCGGGACGGTTGAGGGGGACGAGGTGCAACACATCGTCGTCACGGGCTCGAGTGGCAAAGCAGGTCGCGCCGCCGCCCAAGAACTGCTCACTCACGGGTATACAGTCACCGGAGTAGACCGCCTAGCTGCACCGGATGACCTGAACGCGCCCAGCTTGCAAGCGGACCTGACTGACTTAGGGCAGGTGCTCGAGGTGCTAAGGGGTGCGGACGCCGTCGTGCATATGGCGAACATCCCCGCGCCCGACCTCTATACGCCGGGGCGCACCTTTTCTGAAAACATCACCATGAACTACAACGTCTTCTCGGCTGCCGTTAGTCACGGACTCCAGCGGGTGGTGTGGGCGTCTAGCGAGACCACGCTAGGTCTACCTTTCGATACGCCGCCGCGCTACGCTCCGGTGGACGAGGCGCACTACCCGCTGCCTGAGTCGTCCTATGCGCTCTCGAAGGTTGCAAGCGAGACCATCGCTGAGCAGTTCAACCGCTGGAGCGGCATCCCCTTCGTCGGCTTGCGTTTCTCGAACATCTTGAACCCAGAGGTCTACCAGCAGTTCCCCGAGTACTGGGCTGACGCACACTTGCGCAAATGGAATTTATGGGGCTATGTGGACGAGCGGGATGTGGGGCAGGCGTGCCGGGTAGCGCTCACAGCGAATATCGCCGGTTCGGAGAACTTCATTATCGCTGCCGCCGACACGGTGATGAACCGACCCTCGCGCGAGCTGACGAGTGAGGTTTTCTCTGACGTAACAGTAGAGGACGACCTCTCGGAGTTCGGCACCCTACTCGCCATCGACAGGGCAAAGAGGCTACTCGGCTACGAGCCTAAGCACTCCTGGCGTGATCATCTGACGGGGTGAGGCTGATGCGTGATATGGACGGAGATAACATAACGAGCAAGGTGCTGATCAGAGGTCTGCTTCTATGCGCGGTTGGATTTTTCCTCGGACTTCCATCTTCATTTGCCCAAACCGGCTGCCTCCCCTCGTGGCAGCCTACGAATGAAGCACAGAGGCTCGAGTGGCAGCGTGAGGTGGACGAGTGGGAGGTGTACTTAGAGCGCCTGCCCGACTACTTGCAAAGACTCCCCGAAGAGGCTGACGCAAGGCTTGTTATGCCCGTCGAGGGTGTGCGCGCCGATCAGGTTGTCGATACCTGGAGCGCACCGCGTGGGGGTGGGCGTATTCATGCGGGTCAAGATATCTTCGCGCCGCGTGGCACCCCTATCTACTCGGCGACATCCGGCTTCGTTTGGCGCATTTCAGAGCGCAGGCTAGGAGGTAAGACCGTGACCGTTATAGGCGCGGGTGGGTTGCGCTACTACTACGCGCACTTAGAGCGCTACGCCGACAGACTTTTTGAGGGGCAAGAGGTCGCAACCAACACGCTGCTCGGCTACGTCGGCACGACGGGCAACGCTGCGGATACACCACCACATCTACACCTGGGGGTCTCGAGCGGGAACCCGCTCCACTGCGAACGTGTTGTCTATGATCCGTTGCCTAAGCTTGTGGACCGGGAGTAGAGCCGACCAGACCTCGTGGGCTGCAATGCGAGAGACGAGAACGCTTTGCAACGTGCTCAATCGGCTTCTTTCCCACCTCGACAACGTCCAAGCGCCTCCTCAACGGTAGCGCCGCCAACCTGATGAGCATCACCCCGACGAGTCCTGTCATTGCTTCTGGCACCTGCACCGCTGGGCTCACTCCTAAGAGTATAATCTGCGCTAACGCGCCAATCGTATAGTGAGCCCCGTGCCTGAGAAACACCGAGTTTTCAGTAGTTCCTTCTCCGCCATCAGAAATGTCAACGAGCGCACGAAGAGCGCCCCTAATGCGAGCCCAGCAGCGATGACCGTCACGTCGCAGGTGATGGCGAACGCACCGATAAATTCATCCAATGAGCACGAGCAGCTCGAGGTCGCAAACGCCAGCCCCGCCAGAAGGTAGCCTGCCGTAAAAATTGCAGCGAAAAGTGGCATACCAATCTCGGTTCCTCGCGCCAGATGAAGTCACGTTCATGAAGCGGCTCGAGGAACGCCTCGCCGACACCGAAATCGTCACCCTCTACCCCTACTCGGTGACGAATAGGGTGCTGACCGGGCAACGTGTTTTTGCTAAGGTGTGGCGCTGGATTTTGGCGCGTAAGCTGAGTGGCGAGGCGGCGGTAGGTCTCATCAACGTGCGCAACGTCTGGCAGGTCGTCGTTCCAGCCGATAGGCGCTACGGACCGCTCTACAACGGCCGCCATCTATGACCGCACGCCCTTGGAGCCCGATCACTTCGAGATGGGCTTTTTCGACCGCACCGCTTCGGTAGAGACCTTGCTGCGCATCCTGGACGAGTTGGGCGAAGGGGTGACGGAAATCGCTCAAAAAGCTCTTTATGGGCAGTTTCTTCGCGGGCTAAGCGCTCCAAGGTCTGGCGCTCCCCGGCGTCTTTCATGCGCGGCGCAAGCGCGGCGTAGAGGTGGGCGGACTCGGCTTCATCGCGCCAGTGCTCCTGCAAGTCGGCTCTGGAAAGGGAGTGATTATCCTCTCGGGGTGCGTCGGTTATAGACGAGCGTTCGGACATGGAAACCTCCGTGATTCGGTTTTTCAAGCAACCTAGGCGTGACGGCGGCGGGCTCGCAGCAACTCCAACCCCACCGGAATCACTGACACCACCACGACAAGGCCGATGATGAGCAAGAGGTACTGGTCCAAGTTCGGGATGAGACTCCCCAAAAAGTAGCTGACCAGTGGCACGCCTGCGCCCCACAAAACTCCGCCCAGCGCGTTGTAGCTGAGAAAGCGCCCGTAGGGCATCTTCGCAACGCCCGCAACGATCGGCGCAAAGGTGCGCACCACTGGAATAAAGCGAGCTAAGATGAGCGTCTTCGCGCCGTACTGGTCGAAGTAGTCCTGCGCCCGCCGCACGTTCTCCGGGTTGAAAAAGCGCGACTTAGGGCGGTGAAAGAGGCGCGGACTCGTCTTTTCCCCGATGAAGTAGCCCACCGAGTCACCCGCAATCGCCCCCGCTACGCCCGCGACCATCACGAGCGGGAGCGAGAGCGTGCCGTAAGCTGCCAGGATACCTGCCGTGACGAGCAAGCTGTCACCGGGTAAGAAGAAGCCGACCAAAAGCCCGGTCTCGGTGAAGAGCATGGCGAAGATGCCCAGGTAAGACGCGGTAAGCAGAAACTGTTGCAGGTTGATCATAGGTTACTCAGCCCTTCTCATAAAAATGACTCTTCTAGTAGTAGTCCTCATAGAGGAGTTTGAGAAAGGCGACTAGGGGCACCGCAACGAGTGCACCTACAATACCCCTCAAGCTCGCGCCGATCAGGATAGCGATAATGATCGCCGCTGGGTGAAGCTGGGTGCTGCGGCTCAAGATGATGGGCGAGAGGATGTAGGTCTCGAGCTGATTCGCCGCCACCACGCCCAGCACGCCCAGCACCTGCCACCCCCCGACGCCCGCCGCTAAAAGCAGGGCGGGCAGCGTCGAAATGATCACGCCCAGATAGGACACGAGGTTGAACAGACCTGCTAGAAAGCCTAAGGAGAGCGCTAAAGGCACGCCGAGCAACTACAGCCCCAGACCGACCATCGCCCCGACGGTGCTGGCGATCAGAAGCTGCCCCCGAAAGTAGCCGCCGACGGCGTGCTCGAACTTGCTCACTACATCTTTAGCAGTGGGCTGATGAGGCTCGGGGAACACGCGGACGAGAAGGCGCGTCACCTGCGGCATCAGCATATAGCTCGTCAGCGCCAAGAGGGCGAAGAGGTCGATGAGGCTACTGGTGATCGTCGTGAGGTCGCTAACGAGAGTGTTCCTCAAGACGAAGGTCTCGAGGCCGTTCGAGAGGCCTGAGGTCAAGCTGCCGAGCTGCCCTACCGCCGAGCGGTAGGCGTCTACGAGCTGCGGCTGAACCTGAGCGGGGACGGGCAAGTTACGGATGAGTTGCGGTACATTTGGGTGGAGCCTAAGCTCTGCCGGACGCCGCCGGGCGTCAGCATGGTGGCGATTAAAAGGGCGGCGAGTAGGGGGAAGAGGATAAAAACGCTGCCGAGTCGTTTTTCCTCCTGGGGTTGGGTGTTGTTCACCTTGTTCTCTGAAATGGTTGCTATCTCGTCCTCCTTACTCGGACAGATTAAGACTGTGAAGGATAGAGAAGAATGACGCAAATCAAGTTGGGTGAGAAGCGCTCATTAAAATTGATTTGCGTCAGTATGGCGGGAAGTAGACACCCTGTAAGCTAAGGGTCATAAAGGTGTGCTGCTTTTATAGCAAGACTTGAAGTCGCGTGGTTCTGAGCGCCCACGCAACGCGCCGTATACCCGCGCTCGAAGCGAGGTCAATGTGAACATTTCCCTAGCAGGCAAACGCGCCCTGGTCACAGGCGCAAACTCAGGTATCGGTGAGGCGATAGCGTTAGCCTTGAGCGCAGCAGGCGCGAAGGTCGCGGTGAACTACGTGAGCAGACCCGAGGACGCCGACGCGGTTGTCGAACGCTTGCAAGCAGCGGAGAGTGAAGCGTTCGCGCTCAAAGCGGATGTCGCTGACCCTAAAGAAGTAGAAGCGATGTTCGCTCAGCTTGACAAGACGTGGGGCGGACTCGACATCTTAGTGAACAACGCAGGTATCGACGGCAAACGCCAAGTCGCGTGGGAAGCGGACTTCGCCGCGTGGCGCAAAGTCCTAGAGGTCAACCTCTTCGGCGCGTTTAGCTGCTCGCATGAAGCGCTTAAGAGGATGGTGCCGCAAAAAAGCGGCGTCATCTTAAACCTCAGTTCGGTGCATGAGGTCATCCCCTGGACGGGCTACAGCGCCTACACCGCCGCCAAAGCGGGCGTCTCGATGCTGACGCGCACGCTTTCACAAGAGGCTGCGCCGCACGGGGTTCGCGTCTTAGCGCTCGCGCCAGGAGCTGTCAAAACGTCCATCAACCGCTCGGTCTGGTCAGACCCAGCGATGTCGAAAGACCTGCTGGAGAAAATCCCTCTCAACCGCATTGGTGAGGTCGCGGATGTGGCGAACATGGCGGTGGTGCTCGTTTCAGACGTGGCAGGGTACGTCACGGGGACGACCGTCTTTGTGGACGGCGGCATGACCGACTACCCCGACTTCGCACATGGAGGCTGAGATGGACACGACTTCGGTTTTAGGTGCTCCCGGACAGCCCGGCATTGCGCCGACCTGGTCCTCTTCCGCCAAGGACGCCGTCACTACCGCGCTCGGTCCTAGCCGCCTCTAGGCAACGCTCGGTTTCGGCATTGTCAACGAGGTCTACTACCCCTCGACGGGCGGGCCGCAACTCCGCGACTTAGGGTTCATCATCGCTAAGCCGGACGGCTGGGTGAAGGTCAAGCGGGTGAACCGCTACCGGCTCAGCACGCCCGAGCCCTTTATTCCGCTGTCCACGGTGACGCACGAGGGGGAGGGCTACACGCTTACCCTGACAGTGTTCCCCGACCCGCTGCGTGAGACGCTGCTCGTGCATTACCACCTCGTCGGCGAAGGCGTCACCCTCTACCCGCTGAAAAGGGCGTGAGGAAACTTAGCTGTAGGGTAGTTCGTCGGGTTCGAACGGCTCCAAAAGTGCCGCTAACGCGAACCGCTCCGCGTCATTCAGCACCGTAAAACGTGAGCCTTTAAGCACCCCTTCACGTAAAAACTGCGAGATGGTGCGCACGGGGGTCTCAATGGTCAAGTTGGCGAGGTCGGCAATCTGCTGGCGCGTCATGCGGTCCAAGAGGGCTTGTCGGTCGAGTGTCAAGAGAACGTGAGCGACTTTGGCTTTGGCGGTGTCGTGTTCTAGCTCTAAACGGGTATAGGTCTCGTCTAACTGTTGTTCCACGGTGTGGCGTAACCACTGTATAAAGGTGGTACTGGTCTTGTCCGTTTCCTGCAACCAGCACATAATGCGCTCGGCGGGGAGCGCGAGGAGGGTACTCGAGCAGAGCACCTCAGCGCCCGTCGCGTGGGGGCGGCTCGCTTCAAATTGATCGGTGGGATGATGCCCCACGAGACCACCCGCGCCCACCACCAAGAGCGTGACCGCTTCCCCTTTGCGGCTCGGATGGTAGAGCCGCACGAGCCCGCGCACGACCAGATAGCTCTCACCCTCGTGTGCGTCACCTGGTTCCCAAAGGAGTTCGCCCATCTCCACCTGAGTGGGCGTGCCGATACTCACGAGGTCGTTCCACAAGGCTTCGGGGACGGTACCGGGGCGGCGCAATGTCACGTGGGGAGTTTAGCATTCTTACTGAAACGTATTTTTAGAGCCGCTTACGTTCGGGCGAGTACGCAATAGCCAGGGCTCGAGCCTACGCAGCCCATGAAAAAAGAGGCGCACGCGCACCTCTTAAACCCTGGGTCGTTCGGAAAAGACGTTAAGCCGATAGCTGCCGAGGACGCTTACTCAGTACGTAGCCGCTCAACACGACCGTGACACTCTCAAAGATGAGTGCCCACACGCCTAAACAAGTAGATACTGCGTCGCCAAAAACCCGCCCTTTTCGTTGTCTAAATAAATACACCGCTTTCCTAACTCAGCGATGTTCCGTCCCATGACGACCACGGGGGTTTCGGCGGGGAGGTTCTCTTCGAGCCAGCGCAACAGCTCAACATCGGACAGGGTTTCCAGGTGCAAAATGAGCGCGTCCGAGCGGCGCTGCAACAAGTGACCTGCCGCCTTGCGCTCGAAGGCTGCGTCCGCGTGACCACTCGAGACGATCAGGTGCATCCCTGCCGCTTCGACCACCCTCTCGGTGCCGCGCACGACGCCGCTGTAGTAGGGGCTCGAGATTTCGTTAATGACCACGTCGATGCCGCCCGAGCGGTTCGTGACGAGCCCCCGCGCAAAAGCGTTCGGTTGATAGTTGCACATCCGCATGGAGCAGCCGCTCAGCTTAGAGGCGTGCCTCAGCCCTACAGTTCTTTACAGCGCGAACCTCTACGGCTCAGGAGGTAAGTCAGGAGGTAAGGATGACTAGCACCGAATTAGACGCGCTCATCGCGGAGATGAGCCTGGAGGAAAAGATCGCCCAGCTCGGCGCGGTGATGCTCACGGATGTGCTGGCGGACGGGCAGCTTGACGAGACGAAGATGCAAGAGGTTTTAGCACGTGGTATGGGTCAGGTTACGCGCCTGGCGGCGCTGAGTGGGCGTGGTCCGCGGGAGACTGCCGAGCTGACCAATGAGATTCAGCGCGTGGTGCTGGAATCTTCCTCCGTCCCCGGGCTCTTTCACGACGAGTGTTTGGCGGGGCTGATCGCTTGGGGAGCGACGACCTTTCCGCAGCCCATCGGCTTAGGCTGCACTTGGGAGCCGGAACGTATCGGTGAGATGGCGGCGGTGCTGCGCGAGCAAGCCCGCGCGGTTGGCGTGCGGCTAGCGCTCGCGCCCGTTTTGGACGTTAGCAGGGCTGATGAACCGCTGACAACCTCTTGACAGAAACTCGTAAAGCTTTAGGATGAAGGTCATCCTAAGCATGACGCATGGAGGTCAACATGAAACGTTACGTATATGCCGCACTCCTTCTACTCATCGCCGCGTGCGGGGCGCAGTCCGGCGAGGTGGACCAGCCTGACGGGGCGCTTATAGGCGACGCTGACGTCACCTTCTCGGAGGGTGCGACCGCCTATACGCTCCAAGTGCTGCACGCCGCCGACCAGGAGGCGAGCCCAGATGTTATCGAGAACGCGCCCAACTTTTCGGCTATCGTCAACGGGCTCAGGGACGACGCGGACAACACGTTGCTGCTCGGCTCGGGCGACCTCATCATCCCCGGCGCGTTCTACTTCGCCACGGGTGGTCAGGCAGACGTGCGCATCGCCAACGCGATCGGCTTTCAGGCGATGGCTTTAGGCAACCACGAGTTCGACCTCGGCACGAACGCGCTGGCGGGGCTTATCGCGCAAGTCGAGGACGACGGCACCGTCACCTACGCCGGGACGCAGTTCCCTTACCTGAGCGCCAACCTGGACTTTAGCGCGAACGAACTGAGCGAGTTCGTCGTTCCGGCGGCGCAAGCGCCCGAGCCCAACAGCATCACGGACAGCGTCGTGTTCGAGGTGGGCGGAGAGCGTATCGGCGTGGTCGGCGTAACAACGCCGCAGCTTCCGAACATCTCGTCGCCCGGCACGGTGCAGGTCTTGCCCGCGCAGCCGGACAACGTGGAGGCTTTAGCCGACATCGTCCAAGCAGAAATTGACGTCTTAATGGGTCAAGGGATCAACAAAGTCATCCTGCTCGCGCACCTGCAGCAGATTCAGAACGAGATCGACTTGGCGGGACTTTTGCAAGGGGTCGACGTCATCATTTCGGGCGGCTCGGATACGCTGCTAGCCAACGAAGACGACCGCATCCGCGAGGAGTACGGCAAAGAGCCGCAGGGTCCCTACCCGCTGCTCTACACGTCGTCGGCGGGCGAGCCCGTCGCGCTCGTCAACACCGACCGCGAGTACCGTTACGTGGGGCGGCTCGTGACCGAGTTCGACGCGGACGGCGTGCTGACGGGTATCGGCGAGGCGAGCGGTCCGTACCCGGCGGACGACGTGGGCGCGGTGGAATTCGGTACGGAGCCCGCGCCCGGCGTCGTCGAGGCGGTCAACGAAGTTGAGACGACCTTAGTCGACCTTGACGGCACGCTCTACGGCGCGACCGAGGTGTTCCTTAACGGCATCCGCGAGGCGGTCCGCACCCAGGAGACGAACCTCGGCAACCTCACGGCGGACGCGAACCTCTCCGCCGCGCGCGCTCAGAATAGCAGCGTCACCTTGTCGCTCAAAAACGGCGGCGGCATCCGCGCTTCGATAGGCGACATCTTGCCCGGCGACGAGGGCGAGCGGGTCCCGCCGCAGGAGAACCCCTTGATCGAGGACGACCAAGACGGCGACATCTCACAGCTCGACATCCAGAACTCGCTGCGCTTCAACAACACGCTCGTCACGCTCACGGTGACGGCTGAGGAGCTGAAGCGGCTGCTCGAGCACGGCGTCGCCGCTACGGAGCCCGGCGCGACCCCAGGTCAGTTCCCGCAGGTGGGCGGCTTCGCCTTCTCCTTCGACCCGAACCAGCAGGCGCTGCAGTACGACGAAGCGGGCGAGCTGGTCCAAGAAGGCGAGCGCGTGCGGAGCCTCGTCGTGTTTGGCGCGGAGGGCAACGTCGCGGATACCGTCGTGGAGGGCGGCGCGCTGCAAGGCGACCCGGCGCGCACCTTCGACCTCGTCACCCTGAACTTCTTGGCTGAGCTGCGCGAGAACGGCTTGGGCGGCGACGGCTACCCCTTCCCGGCGGGCGAGCGCACCGAACTCACGGGCGGCGCGGGCGAGCCTCTGGGCGAACAGGAAGCGCTCCAAGGGTACCTCGAGGCGTTCCCGCGTACCGACCCCTACAGCCAAGCGGACACGCCCACCGAAGAGGACGAGCGCATCCAGAACCTGAGCGTCCGCGAGGACACCCTCGGAGACGACACCGGGAATGGCGGCTCAGGCGGCGAGCCCCAAAGCGTGCCCATCTACACCATTCAGGGTGAAGGTCACGTCTCGCCCTTCGAAGGTGAGAGCGTCGTCACGACGGGCATCGTCACGGCGGCTGGCTCGAGCGGTTTTTACCTGCAAGACGCCGAGGGCGATGGCAACGAGGCGACCTCGGACGCGCTGTTCGTCTTTCTCGGCGACGAGCCGAGAAGCGAGCCGACCGTGAGCGTCGGTGACGAGGTCGAGGTCAGAGGTCCCGTAAGCGAGTTCGTGCCCGGCGGCGCGGACACGGGCAACCTCGCCACGACGCAAATCTTCAGACCGGGCTACGAGGTGCTGTCTCGAGACAACCCTCTGCCAACCCCGGTCCTGCTCGTTCAGGGCGGACGGACGCCGCCCACCCAAGTTATCGACGACGACCGTTCAACGCAGTACGACCTCAATGCGGGCGAAGGCGACTATCAACCTCTTGAAGACGGCGTGGACTTCTACGAGAGCTTAGAGGCGATGCGCGTGACCTTGGAGGGCGCTCAGGCGGTAGGTCCGACGACCCGCTTCGGCGAAATCTTCACTGTTTTAGAGGCGAGCGGCGCGACCGGCTTGAGCGAGCGCGGCACCCTTAACATCAGCCCGGACGACTTCAACCCCGAGCGCATCCAGATCGACGAAGACGAAGACCTCTTCGACCTCGACTTCCCGCAGGTGGACGTCGGCGCGCTCTTCACCGACGTGACGGGCGTGGTCGGCTACAGCTTCGGCAACTTCGAGGTCTATCCGACGCAGACGTTTGGCGTCTTCGAGGTGGAGGGCGAATCTGGTCTCGAGCCCGAGGTCAGCACTCTAGAGAGCGGCGACGACCAGCTCAGCGTCGCGAGCTACAACGTGCTCAACTTGGACCCGAACGACGCGGACGGCGACGCGGACGTTGCCGAGGGTCAGTTTGCAGACATCGCTGACGACATCGTCACGAACTTGAACGCGCCCGACATCGTCGCGCTGCAAGAGATTCAGGACAACGACGGGTCGGCGAACCCCGAGGACTCGACCGTCACGGCGGCAGACGTAACGCTGCAGATCTTGGTGGACGCCATCGCCCAGGCGGGCGGTCCCACCTACGCTTTTATCGACAACCCCTTCATCGGCAACAATACGAGCGGCGGGCAGCCTGGCGGCAACATCCGCAACGCCTTTCTCTACAACCCCGAGCGGGTCAGCTTGGCGGGCGAGCCGCAGTTAGACGATTACGACGCGGGCGCGGTGCAGACCGTCGTCGACCCGCAAGACCAGCGGACGAACGAAGCGAACCCCTTCTTCGACAGCCGCTTGCCGCTCGTCGCCACGTTTACCTTTAACACGCAAGAAGTCACCGTCATCAGCAACCACTTCTCCTCCAAAGGGGGCAGCAAGCCGCTCTTAGGCTCCTTGCAGCGGACGGTCGTCGAGAACGCGCAGCCGGGCGAAGGTCAAGAAGACCCCGAAATCAACGGAAGCTTAGACGAGCGGCGCGACCAAGCGCGCGCGCTCAAGGTGTACGTCGACAACTTAGCCGACGGTGCGGACGTCATAGCCGCAGGCGACTTCAACGAGTTCGAGTTCATCTCGCCCTTGGAGGTCCTAGAGACGAGCCTCGTCAACCTGACCGAGACCTTAGAGCCCGACGAGCGCTACTCCTACATCTTCCAGGGCAACTCGCAGTCCTTAGACCACATCTTAGTCAGCGAGTCGCTGGCAGAGGTCGCGCAGTTCGACGCGGTGCACGTCAACAGCGAGTTTACGGACCAGGCGTCCGACCACGACCCGCTCCTTGGCGCCAGAGCTATTATCATGCCTCAAACCCTGCCGCACGAAGGTTGAGAAATCTGAACGCATCGAAAAACATGTCGTGACGTAGTAGTCTGCTGGGTGATAGCCGCCGTACTTTTTAGATTCTTCCGGAATGTTCTACATGCCAAAGTGTCCTAGTCCGAAGCCTTTGTTCGCAATATAGAAGAAACTCTAAGAAGTATATGTCGTACTTGGCTATCTTTTACTCCTCGTGAACGCATAAGGTCCATATTCCCTTCCGCATCAAAGGTGGGACTAAAATACTTCCCCTGGTCGGAATCCAATTTTGAGCTTTTTCGGAGGAAATTCGAGAAGTTTAAGGGGTTCCTCGCTTTTTTGTAGAACGGTCAGCTGACTGCTCTAACGAAAAGCTGCTCCCCTCATCCCGCACGTCTATTTTTCACATTCCCCTGTTACACTTACCCATGACCAAAGAAGACCATCTTCCCAAGGGTATCAAGCGCTACTTGCGCGAACCCGTCAACGGCCTCACACACTTCGCGGGCATCTTGCTCTCTATCGCCGGACTCATCGTCTTGCTCGTCATGTCCGAGGGCGAACCCTGGCGCACTGCGAGCTTCGCGGTCTACGGCGCGACGCTCATCTTGCTCTACACCGCTTCGACGCTCCTGCACAGTTTAAGGGCAGGTCCAAGAGGTCGGCGCTACCTCAAGCTCTTCGACCACGCCGCAATCTTCCTGCTCATCGCGGGCAGCTACACGCCGATCACGCTCGTGACCTTGCAAGAGGGCAGCGCGGCGTGGGGCTGGACGCTCTTCGGCATCGTGTGGGGCATCGCGCTTTTAGGGGTGGTCTTTAAGCTGGTGTGGTTAGAGGCTCCCCGCTGGCTCTCCACGGGGCTTTACCTCTTGATGGGCTGGCTGGCGCTCATCGCCATCGTGCCGATTGTCCAAGCCCTTCCTATCGGCGGCGTGTTCTGGCTCGTCTTGGGCGGGCTCTTCTACTCGGTGGGCGCGGTGATTTACGGGCTCAAAAAGCCGAACTTTCACCCCGAGTGGTTCGGCTACCACGAGCTGTGGCACCTCTTCGTGCTAGCGGGCAGCGCGGCGCACTTCATGTTGATGCTGCTCTACGTTTTACCTATGTCCTAACGCGTTAAGTGTATGGAGTAATGAGAGAAAAGGACTGAGGACTGAGAGGAAAGATAAAAACTTTTACCTCAGTCCTTTAACCTTCTTTTTAGAGGAGAACTATGAAAATCGCTGTCATGGGCACAGGGGGCGTGGGTGGATACTTCGGGGGACGTTTAGCGCAGGGCGAAAACGACGTTCACTTCATCGCGAGAGGTGAGCATTTAGAGGCGCTGCGCGAAGAGGGGATCAAGGTCAAGAGCACGCTCGGTGACTTTGACATCCGGGCGATTCCTGTCACGGGTGATACAGAGCACATCGGCGAGGTGGACGCGGTGCTCTTTACGGTCAAGTCGCAAGATACGAGAGAGGCGGCCGAGGAGATTAAGCTCCTACTCGGAGATAGCACGGTTGTCGTGAGTTTGCAAAATGGCGTGGACAACGAAGAGGTTTTGAAAGAGGTTTTAGAGAGCGGGCAGGTGCTCGGCGGCGTGGCGTATATCGAAGCGCTGATCAGCGCGCCGGGTGAAATCACGCATAAAAGCCCGTTTGCAAAGGTCTCCTTTGGCGCGTTTGGCGGTGAGAATTCACCTAAAGCCCAGGAACTTTTAGAGGCGTTCGAGGCGGTGGGGGTCGAGGCGGAGTTGGAGAACGACATCCAGCGCGTCATCTGGACGAAGTGGCTCTTTATCTGCGCGTTCAGCGGGATCACGGCGCTGACCCGGCAGCCGATCGGCAGAGTTTTAGAGGACGAAGCCACGACTGATCTCTACCGCAGGGCGATGAAGGAAATCGCCGCGCTCGCTCAAGCTAGAGGGGTTGACTTGCCCGAAGACATCGTCCAAGAGCGCCTGGAATTCAGCCGCAACTCCCTAGACCCGGAGATGCGCTCGTCGCTGCAGCAAGATTTAGTGAAGGGCAGACCCTTAGAACTCGATGCGCTGAACGGCTACGCGAGCAAGTTGGGCGATGAACTCGGCGTGGACACGCCCGTGAACGACTTTATCTACACGGCGCTCAAGCTTTGCAAAGACGGCGTTAAGGCTGACGGTGACGACGAAGCGTGACCCGGATGGGCGAACGCGCTGCGCGTGGGTGACGGCTGACCCTTTGTACCTGGACTATCACGACACCGAGTGGGGCGTCCCCGTCTTTGATGATCGGACGCTCTTCGAGTTTTTGGTGCTCGAGGGTGCCCAAGCTGGACTGTCCTGGCTGACTATCCTCAAGAAGCGCGAAGCGTACCGCGAGGCTTTCGACCACTTCGACGCCCAAAAGGTGGCAAGTTATGGCGAGGCTAAGCTAGCTGACCTTTTAGAGAATAAGGGCATCGTCCGCAACCGCCTCAAGGTTACGTCTACTGTGACAAACGCGCAACACTTCTTGGAGGTGCAAGAGGAATTCGGCAGCTTCAGCGCTTACCTCTGGCGGTTCGTGGAGGGCGAGCCGATCGTCAAATTACGGCGAAGTTTAGAAGAGGTCCCCGCGACGACGCTCGAGTCCGACGCGCTAAGTAGAGACCTCAAAAAGCGCGGCTTTAAGTTTGTGGGCTCCACGATTATGTACGCCTACATGCAGGCGGTAGGAATGGTGAACGACCACACGGCGGACTGCTTTCGCTACGAGCCTGTGAAAGAGATGCGAGCCAGCTCCTAGAGATGGTTTAAGCGACCTCTTAAACTAAGCGGATGTCTGCGTCTTTTCTTATCAACCACACCGAGCACCGACCTTATCCTTTAGAGCAAAACCCTTGGGCGCTCTCGATGGAATGGTACGACCTCTTGTTTATGCACTGGGCGGTGCCTGCGGATTCGATACGTTCGCTTATACCGCCCACGCTCGAGCTAGACACGTTCGAAGGGAGCGCGTGGCTAGGCGTCGTCCCTTTTGACATGCGCGGCGTGCGTCCACACTACTTGCCGAGCGTCCCGTGGCTGTCGAACTTTCCCGAATTGAACTTGCGCACGTACGTGACCTCTCGAGACGCGGCACGTAAACCCGGCGTGTGGTTTTTCAGCCTGGACGCGCATAACCCTGTCGCGGTGCGGCTCGCTAGGGCGACCTTCAATCTGCCCTACTTCGACGCCGACATGTCCTGCGAGGTAGAAGGGGAGACGGTCCATTACAAAAGCGAGCGGACGCACAAGGGCGCGAAAGCGGCGAATTTTGTAGGGCGTTATAAGCCGATAGGGAAAGAGGTCGAGCCGGATGACCTCACGCACTTCTTGACCGAGCGTTACTGCCTCTACAGCGCGAACAGAGAGGGTGAGGTGCGGCGCGGTGAGATTCACCATGAGATGTGGTCACTGCAGCCCGCCGAGCTTGACCTAGAGACCTCTTATAGCGGGGTGACCGAACAGATTGGCGTTACCTTGCCCGACGAGCCGCCCCTGCTACACTTCTCGAAGCGATTGGACGTACTCGCTTGGTTACCGCACAAGGTCGGATAAGGTAGATACGGTTATGGCAGCTAAAAAGGTGGACGGTATCTTCAAAAGGTTTAGGGACGCGGGGTTGCCCATCCATTTGGACCTGCGCAGCGAGCCCTTCAGACAGCGACACTTCATCACCTCTGACCCGAACGGCGTGCTGATCGACGTCATCAAGGTGATTCCCTATTCTGGGGAGTTCGCGGAACACGACTGAGCTTGTTTTGGCTCTAACTCTAGCTAACTGTTTTACTGCGCCGCTCGAGCAAGACCGTATCCCGCCACACCCCGTCAAGCCGCGCGATCTTCTCCCGCACGCCGACCTCGCGAAAGCCGCACCCTTTATGGAGCGCGATACTCCCCGTATTTTCTTTGAACGTCACCGCTTGCAGCGTCCACAAGCCGAGTTCTTCGGATTCTCGAATGAGAGCGCTCAACAACCTCTTGCCGACCCCGCGACCTCGCGCCTCTCCCGCCACATAGAGGCTCACCTCAGCCACGCCCGCATAAACCGGACGCGCCGAGACCGGACTGAGCGCCGCCCAACCGACGATCGTTTGGTTTAATGTAGCGAGGAGTCGCGCATCGGAGAGGTGCGCCGCGTCCCAATGCTCCCAAGAAGGCACATCGGTTTCAAAGGTGGCTAACCTCGTTGCGATGCCCTCTTCGTAGATTTCGCTGACCCTCGTCCAGTCACCAGGTTGCATAGACGTAACCACAAGGTCGGACACCTCTTTATTTTATAGCCTGTTAGGGTGTCGGGTTAAGCTGATGTGTGTCTAGGCTGAGTCAAAGGGCATTAGAGCGCCGCCTTAAACGCTATCTCCTCAAAGCGGAGGGGCGCTTTTTAGCGGTGTGTGCGCCTGGGTTCGAGGCTTTTTTAGAGGAGGAAGTTTGCGCCTTGCCCGACGTTAAAGAGGTCGAAACCGTGCGCGGCGGAGCCCTGTTTAGCGGACCTCTCGAGACGATGTACCACGCCAACTTGCACCTGCGCACCGCGCACCGCGTTCTCCTGCGAATCGACGATTTTCTAGCGCAGACGTATCCCGTCCTCTTCGACCGAGCGGGGCGCATTTCTTGGGAGCTTTATTTGGGATTTGCGGAAGCGCTGAGTATCAACGTCAGCGCGAAGAGGTCGCGGCTGAGACATCACAAAAATATTGCGGCGACCCTCTATGATGCGATTACAACCTCTTTGGAGCCGCTGGGATTGCAACCTGCGTTAGCGGATGGGGCGCGGCCCCAGCTGTACGCCCGCCTGTTTAGAGACCGCTGCACCCTGAGCGTGAATACGAGCGGCGAGCATCTGCATAGGCGCGGCTACCGCACCCATGTCGGTGAAGCGCCGCTACGCGAAACCCTCGCGGCGAGCCTTTTGAAAGCGAGTAAAGCGGAGACTTACGACCTTATCCTCGACCCGATGTGTGGTACAGGGACGTTTCTCGTCGAAGCGGCGCTGATGAAACGCAACCTCGCGCCCGGTCTGCGTCGCAGGTTTGCTTTTGAACATTTCCCGAGTTTTCAAGGGGGCAAGTGGGAGCGGTTCAAGTCGGAGGCTCTAAATGCCGCCCTCCCCAAAAGCTCCGCAAGGCTCATCGGCTGCGACCTTGACCAAAGGGCGTTGGTGGCGGCGAGAGCGAACGCCGAACGTGCAGGCGTTCTAGGCGATATCGACTTCTTCGGGGCGGACGCCCGCACGCTCGACTACAACGCGCTCAAAGGGGCACATGGGCGAGCCTTGCTCGTCACCAATCCGCCTTACGGCAGGCGGCTCGGCAGCGAGCAAGAGGTCGAACAGCTCTATAGGGCGCTGAGTGAACGCCTCCGCCAAGCCGGAGGCTGGCACGTTGCGTTCGTCACGCCTGCGCCCGAATGGATAGAGCTTCCGCTCACGTCTACCTTAAAGTTTCGCAACGGTGGTCTACTCGTGTCGCTTTTGCAGGGACGAGTGGATTAAGTTGGGCGCAATACGAGGTTGCATGACTTTGTTTGCAAAACAAAGTCATGCCTATCTGTGACAGTAAGCTCTAACGCCCTCAGTTAGGGTAAGTAAACTGTGCAATTCCGTATGAACGCGGGGCTCGAGCCGCTCCACAACCCCTCTTTGTACACATCTTTATACACCTTGACGGACCTCTCGCCTTGCGAACAGCACCGCGTCACCTCTGCGCAAACGGCGCGCGCACCTCACACTTTGTCCTCGGCGCGCTGTGAGCCCTTTACTAGAAACACTTGAAGGGTATATAATAGAGGGTATTCACCTGGGCGAGCCAACACTGTGCTAATCAACGACGCCGGGGCTGGGCAAACCATCTTCATCATCCTGCAAAAATTTGTTGACCCCCGCTCGAAATTAAAAAGGTGTTGCTCTTTACCAGGCAAGGAGGAAACCCCATATAATGGACGATAAATTAAACCAGGCTGGAGACAACACCCTAGAAGGCGTCTCCACCACCGACCAAGCCACGAGCGAACGTTCTGAACAGACCCCATCTGCGGATGCTGAGCAGGGTGTAAGCGAGGCAGTGGCTCCCGTAGAAACCTCTAGCGATGTGGCTCAAGACAGTGCAGCCCAAGACAGTGCAGCTCAAGACAGTGCAGCTCAAGACAGTGCAGCTCAAGACGACACGACTCAAAATGTAGCCGAAACGAGCCGCCAAGCCGACGCAGATACCGGAAGCGTTCGGATAACGAGCGACGCCGCACCTCGAACCTCAGCAGAGGGCGAGAACGCTGTGACCTCTGAAACGTCTGAAGGGGTCGCCGACGCCACCGAGCAGATCGCAAGCGTGGCGGACAGTGCTGACAGCGCCGACGACAGCGGCAACAACATGACGATGGAAGAGGTTATGGCGGCTAGTGACGAGCAGCTCGCCCGCAAGCCCATCCATAGGGGCACGCTCACCACGGGCACCGTCATCATGTTGTCGCAAGACGGTCTCGTCGTGGACGTCGGCGCGAAGATCGAGGGTCTGGTTCCCTACAATCAGCTCTTCGAATTCGAAGCCAACGCCGAAGAGGCCGCCAAGTACTTCAAGCCCGGTGATGAGCTGCAAGTCTACGCTATTCGTGTGGACATTCCGAACAACACGATTATCTTGTCCAAGAAACGCGCCGACCAAGAACGCGCCTGGAACCTCTTGCAAGATATTTACGACAAAGGGATGCCCGTCGAGGTCGAAATCGTCGAAAAGGTGCGCGGCGGTTTGGTCGCGAATTTAGGCGTGCGCGCGTTCTTGCCCGCGAGCCAGGTGGATGTGCGCCGCGTCAACGACCTCGCGCCTTACGTCGGCAAGCGCCTCAAAGTGCGCATCATCGAACTCAACCGCAAGCGCAACCGCGTCATCATCTCGCGCCGCAGCATCATCGAAGAAGAGGTCGCGGGGCAAAAAGAGGAGACGCTCCGCAAGTTGGAGCCGGGCGCGAAGCTCGAGGGTGAAGTCGTTGAAATCACCGACTTCGGCGCGTTCGTCAACCTGGGCGGTATCGACGGTTTAGTCCACCGCAGCGAAATCTCCTACGGACGCTTCAACCACCCTAAAGAGGTTTTAGAAGTCGGTCAGAAGGTCCGCGTCGAAGTTTTAGATATGGACCTAGAGCGCGAGCGCATTAACCTGTCTATGAAGTCCCTCCGCGCCGACCCCTGGGAGAATGTGCTAGCGAACTTCAGCATCGGTCAAAAGGTCGAGGGTAAGGTCACGAACCTCACCCCGTTCGGCGCGTTTGTCGAGATCGAGTCTGGCTTAGAGGGGCTTATCCACGTTTCTGAAATGAGCTGGACGAAGCGCATCCGCCATCCGAAAGAGGTTTTGGAAGAAGGTCAAGACGTCGAGGCGATGATCCTCAAAATCGACGTCGCCCAGCAGCGCATCTCCTTAGGTCTGCGCCAGACGCAGCCCGACCCCTGGAGCAGCCTGCCCGACCGCTTCCCGCCCGGCACCGAGATCACCGGACCCATCACAGGTATGACCGAGTTCGGTGTCTTCATGGAGATCGAAGAGGGCATCGAAGGTTTGGTTCACATCAGCGAGCTAGCCCACGAGCACATCGAAGACGTCTCGCAGCACTTCAGCCGAGGCGACGAAGTCACCGCCGTTATCCTCAACATCGACCCCATCGAGCAGCGCGCGTCCTTGTCGCGCAAGCGCCTCCTACCCTACTCCGCAGGCGATGACATGGGCATGGGCGCACCCTCGGGCGCACCTTCCAACCGTGGCGGCGGACGTAAAGGTCGCCGGGGCGGCCGCCGCAGCCAGGGCATCGACTACGACTACTCCTACGCCGCCTCTGATTCGGGCGCGAAGACCACCACCAAGTTGGGTGACGTCTACGCCGACCTCTTCGCGCAGTTTGGCTTAGGGGATACGGGTGGCTCCGAAGAGCAGAAGAGCGAGGAAGGTCCGCAGGCACAAGAGCAGACCTCCATGCCCGATACGCAGCCGAGCAGTGAACCCTTGACCGCCGAGGTCGAAGAGGTCGCCGAGGTGAGCGAGCAGGAATTAGAAGCGCAAGTTCCCGCGCAAGCTGACACCCAGGAGACCGAAGCGCAAGAACCCGCGCAAGAGCCCGCGCAACAAGCCGCGCAACAAGCCGCGCCGCAAGCTGAGCAGACCTCTTCCGGAGAGTCCGAAGACCCCGAGAACGCTATCGACGCCGCCGAAGCCGCTGCGATGCTGACCGCCGCTTTCCGACAAGGGCGGCGTCCGGCGCAGCAAGAGCAAGGCGAGCAGGATTCGCAAGAAGAAGCCGAAAGAGAGACCTCTGAGGCGTAGATGAGGTATTCCTGGTCATGGACGCGCTAAACTGAGCAAACCCTTGACCGGTACGCATATTGTGAGATAACAGTTGCGTGCAACAAGCCAAGTAACAGGAAGCCCCGCTCGAGGCTCGAGCGGGGCTTCCTTAATGTGCGGAAACGCTCTCCGCTACAAGTTGACGGCTAATACGGATTCCGGATGAATCCACTACAAAATGCATCCGCATTTTTCCGTTACTCACCGGAATCCGTAGCGGTTTCTACTCGCATTCGCTCGGGTTAAATACGAGATAAATTTCGTATTTAACCGGAAAGGGTATAATACGAGGTTGCACGGCTTAGTTTGCAAAACTAAGCCGTGCCCATCTATGATGGTAAGCTCTAACGCCCTCAGCTAGGGTAAGTAAACTGTGCAATTTCGTATAAGAAGTGTCTCGCCACGCTTCTATGCTTGCTGTTGTCCCATGAAAAATAAACCAAAACAAGCGTTGCGTCTTCCGGTCTACAGTTTCGCCCTACAACATCTCTTTCACGCCGCTAAGAGAGCGTCCTTTGCCAGCTCGAGAAAAGAGACCGCCTGCTCACGGCTCACACCGGGAAAACCGTCCAAGAATCATCCAGGGTGTCGCCGCCCTCGAGGTAATCGAGCAAGGTCTGGACCGGCACACGTATCCCTATAAAGACGGGCGTGCCGCCTAAAGTCTCAGGGTCGGTGTGGTAGACCTCTTCGCGTGTCATCATTAAATTTTAGCACGCAGGGATTTGATAGTTAGCTCGAGTAATGATAGCGCAACGCTACAATATCTTTACTCAAGCCGTTCTCGCCAATAGTTCGGCTTGCGATGACCATGCGCTATAGCGGCGACGATGACACGCTCTTCACGAATGAAATAAGCGACATGAAAAGGGAAAACTGGACAGTTGACTCGCCGATAACCGCCTTCACGTTCGCGCCAGAGTAGCGGGTCTGCGAGGATGCTCGCACAGACCCTGACCACCTCATCTCGAAACCGGACGCCGAGCCCTGCCTCTTTCTCCTCGTAACAGGTTGCAGCCTCTAAAAATTCATCTCGCGCTTCGCCTAGGAACTTGGGGCGTCATTTGGCTAAGCGTTCATCCACCTCTTGAAAGACCTGAGAGGCAGAAAGACTCTGCACATCTCCTCCGTCGTAAGCCCGAGTGCGACGCCTAATCTCAGCGTCCCACGCCGCTTCAACCTCTTTAGCTTCTTGTGGCTCGAGGCTGCTCAGCAAACGGTGGGCAAGCGTGAGACGCTGGTCTTCCGGGAGCGTTAGCGCGTCACTCGTAAGGGTGTCAAGCGGTTTTTGCATAGGGACATTGTAGCACTGAGGGTTGGAGGGATTGGCTCGAGTCGTAATCGCGCAAAGCAGCGGAAATTCCTGACGGTCTCGAGCAAGCATTCAAGATTGTCAGAGCCGCGCAGCACATGGTATGTCTAAACCGTGCCGTTCGAACTGACGATTGCGCCGAGCATTGAAGATAAAATTTGGACGAAGCACCGCGTTCTACCTGATGAGGTTCGCGAGGCGCTAGATGATCCCAACCTGCGCCGCTTCCTCGTTAAACGCAACCGTAAGGCGAAAGAGATTACCTACTTGTATATAGGACTGACCTACACAGATAGGCTTTTGAGGTCTATCGTTATCCACAAATCGGATGGGTCAGCCTACCTCAAGACCTCACTCGATGCGTTCAAGCAAGACCGAATCAGCTATAATAGACAACAATGAGTGACGTTCTCAACCGCCGCGATACGCACCACAAGGTCATCACCGACCCTGAAGATTTGCCGAACTTCGACCTCATGTCAGATGATGAGGTTACGGCATGGTGGGAGCGTCATGAGGTCAGCGCGGAGATTCTAGCGTCTTTAGAGGATACTGGCGAAGAGATAGACTTCGACTTTTAGGGCGAATAGGGCTGAAAACTTTTGAAGTGTGGACTCGAGCTAGGTTTGAGGGTTGGCTCGAGTCATGATACTGCAACGCCACGATATGAAATTCATCCCCTTGAACGCGGTAAACCATCCGGTGTTCGTCTGTGATGCGCCGTGACCACCAGCCGGAGAGGTTGTGTTTGAGCGCTTCGGGTTTGCCTAGCCCCTCGTATGGGGACGCTCATCTTGTATTGAAGGGAGATTTCCAAACCGTTGCAGCTAAGTCAGCTAATCTCTCTTGCCTGCTCTTCAAAGTTGTTGGTGTCCATTCGCTAAAAGTGCTTCTTTCGCTTGTCAGCTTATAGATGCTTGTTTCGTAAATAGGCAGTTTTTGCTCATAGAGTTTGTCAGCACATTCCTTGTTTTTCTGTGCTTCAAGCAGAGTGAGGTTGCCCAACCTTTCCGTTGCTTTATCTTGCTCTTCTGGTGAGAAAAAGGTATCCCACGCTTCGGGAGCATTCTCGGGTAAGATATGCTCTATAGTCGCTTTAGTATCTTCTTTATAGTCGTACCCTGCCGTAGCAAGCTGATTTTCAAGCTCGAAAAGGATGTAACGCACAAGCTTCCGGTTACGTTGTACAGGTAGAGTCTTTAGCGAAAAAGCGCTTTTGAATCGCTCGTCATCTATATAGATTGTTCTAAGTTCCGTAGAAACGCCTATAGCATTTGATACTTGACCAGAGTTTACCTTAATCGCTGCTCTATGATAGACATCCTCGAGAGTATTTGGATTCAATCCACTGATAACATTGTAACGAAAAGAGATAGCAACGCATAACCTTAGTAGTTTAGTAAATTCTTGGGCATCAAGCTTTCTATATGCAGCAAGAAGAAGCGGATAGCACTGCTTAACCTTGAAAAGAGAAAGCGCGTCTATCCACT
Source organism: Trueperaceae bacterium (assembly GCA_965213925.1). GTDB lineage: Bacteria > Deinococcota > Deinococci > Deinococcales > Trueperaceae > CBDBZX01. The sequence goes on along the minus strand of OZ243927.1, from coordinate 186,777 downwards.
TGACTTGCTCTTTCTCCCAAAGGTCATCAGCAGGTTGAGATAGCGCGGCGTAGACTTCCACGAGGTCTTCTAAATCGTTGAGGCTAAAAACGCCCTCTGAGGTCGTAATCGTTGACTTTATAGCCTTAAAAAGTGTTTGCTTCCGCTGAAAGGAATGTTTCGAGTTCCAGTAGTAACGTAAAAATGTAGGGAAATCTCTTGCGCTTAGGCTATCATTGATACTTTGCCACTGCCTCTCTGCCTCATCAAGCTCTGCTTCGCCCCCTTTAGCGGCAATAGAGAAGAGAAAATTTTTGAGAAGGTCTGTTGTCGAAAGGCGTACACCCCTGGCATTCAAAGTTTCGAAAACTTTATAAGCGTTGAGGTCATCGGCAACCGTAATTGTAGTAAATAAGAGGTTATCCGCAACCGTCTCGTTCAGAAATCGTGTGAGCGCAGCACCATCTTTCTGGTCCTTAAACCTATCTTTAAGCTGTCTATAGAAATACTCGAATGCTCCCCAAAGCAGCTTTTGCGAGGGCTTGAGCTTCCGTATATTGTTAGGTGGGCGCAGGCGTAACAGTCGGCTTTTATAGAAGTCATCGTTGTTTCGGTTAAGAAAGAGTTTGCTGACAGAGATGAGCGAAGAGGGGTCAGTTTGACCGATAAATCTATCTCTCAAAAGCTTTTGGCGCTACCTATTTTCCTCTGGCAACACCCCTTCTTCTGCCCAATCTTCCAACAATTTGATAACCGCTAACACTAAAATACTGAGCGTTGTAATTCGCTGCTGTCCATCAATAATCGTGAGGTTGCGACTGCCGTCGCTTTGCAAAACCACATAGCCCATATAGTGAAAAGGCTCTTCCTCCCTTGACACCTCCAGAATATCAAGCCATAAGTCCTCCCACTCTTCTTCTGTCCAAGAGTAGTCACGCTGGAACGGCGGAACCCTAAACACGCGCCCGTTGCTGATGAGTTCATTCAAGGTAGCCGTACTTGTGTTGAGAAGAACCGTTGCCATCTGTTCTTTGATTCTACAAGAGTCTCGAATACGCCGTATGCAGATGAGAGTTACGCACTTATAGGGGCTCGAGAAACCTTCTGCTATCTACTCGAGAAACCCATAAAGTGTTCTACACCATCTTTTGCGAACGGAGGTCGGCTCGAGTCGTGATACCGCAACGCCACAGTACGCGAGCTTATCTCCTCGAACACGGCAAATCTAGTTGCTCTGCCTAAACTCAACGGAAGGCTTGCCCGCTAAAAGTCCAGCGACTGAGATATCTTCATCCACCTGCGCCCAGTGGATACCCTCGCCGCGACCTAAAAGTTCATAATCGGCACGCTCCGCAGGGCTCGCGTTCGCTAAGCGGGGAAACCAGACGATAGGAACAGACAAGCTACGCCCATCGGATAAAGAAACGATAATTTCGTCGTCTGTACATTCGACAGCGTCAGCAAGGACAAGATTAGCGGCTAAAGAAGTCATTCCAAGTCTCCTCGAGGGTCGTTCGGTTCTCCTCTACAAGTTTACGCAATTTGGACAACTCGCGAGCTGAGAAACCCGTACTGCTAGCATACGAAACAGGTCTAAGCCAAAACTTCGCTAGGGCACGGTCTCGCTGAATGTGGATATGAGCAGGTTCGTCATTTTCGTTCGCGTAGAAGAAAAATCTGTAGGGTCCGATGCGTAAGACCGTAGGCACGTGGGTATTCTAGCGCATAAAACATCAGACGGAAGAGGTCATTAGCTCGAGTCGTGATACCGCAACGCCACGATATGCAGCTCAGTTAGATTTTCTCTTCTCAAAGTCTCGAGTCGCTTCTAAGAGGCGTTCGGCGTTGGCGGGGCTGCGCAGCAAGAGCATCGTCTCTTGCCAAGCGTTCTAGTCGTCCAAGCTCATCATGACCACAGCCTTGTCGCTGCCTTTGGTGATGAGGAGGGGGTGTGGTCGTCTATGACCTCATCTATGGTGTTAGCTAGGTTCTTACAGGCTGTGGTGTGGTTGAGGATTTACGTGCGTATAGTATAACGCACACTTAGGCATCTAAGACTCATCAATCAAGTAAGGTAAAAATTCAACAACCTCAAATGGTCTGTAAGATTCTTCAGCATTGTTATGAATCAAGCTACCGAGATCAGCAATAGCACCGAATCGAAATTCTTTTTGGTTCGGCGTAGTATAAAAAGGCTGGCGCATTAGAACGTTCACTAAGTCTTTAGCCAAATTCTCAGGCAGTATTTCTATAAGCTGCTTGAGTTGGGACTCGTCAAAATCCAAAGAAACTGCGTAAAGTTGTCCTTCCCATTCAGTTGCTGTAATAGTTGTGTATTGATTATCAGCAATTTTACCGAAGAAATCTGTGTGGATACGCATTTGCATGAGCCTAAAACCTGTTTCAAAGCCTAACCTCTGTAGATGTAAGCCATAATCTGGTTGATACTCAACCACTTCTGTATGTGCTAAATATCTAGGATGGAGAATTCTAAAGAGGTGCTCCCAATGCTCTTGTATATCGCTAACTAAAAAATGTAAAACTGGGTGGAACCTGTTGATTTCGTACAGTAGAAACTCTTTACCGTTGCACAAGGCATAGAATCTTGCCCTCACCTCAGGGTGGATAGCATAGCTGTAAGTTTGCTCAACGTGCTTGCTTTTTAGCAAGTTTTCCTTCGGAGATTTAGCATCTAGTACCCAATAAGGCTTCCCATCTACTAAAAAAAGATAATCAGGAACAAGTGACAGTTTTTTTCGCTGTGAACCTATTGATAAATAAGGGTGTGATAATGCTTTGCTACGTATAATCTTGTTTTCTCCAGATGCGCTATAACCTAACCGCTTAACAATAGGAACAATAATCTCTTCTCTTACGGAGTCTTCCTTAAAGTTTTCATCATCCAACAAACTGAAATCAAAATTTTCAAACATGGAAAGAAGCCTTATCTACTTGACAATTACTAATCCATGATTTTGCTAACAAAGCAAGTCTGCAACACAAACTAAATTTTTCATCTTCTACTTCACCCCAACACATCCAACGCCTCCTCATCCCCCACCTCCTCCAATACCTCTTTCCTCCGCGTCGCCCACGCCGGAAAAGGAAAACTGAGCATCATCGGGCTCGGCACGTCGGGCTGGTGCACCACCATCGTGCCGGGGGCGAGAATGGTGGAGCGGAGGCGGAAGGTGGCGGGCATGAAGCGGTATTCACTGCGTTCGGACTCGGCGGCGTCCAGGCGTCCGACGATGCGCACGGCGGCGTTGGCGACGATGCGGCGCTCCACTTCGGAGGCGGTCTGCTGCGCCCCGATGAGGACGATGCCCATGCTGCGCCCGCGCTCGGCGATGTCTAAGAGCACGTCCTTGATGGGGCTGTCCCCCTCGGCGGGCGCGTACTTGTTCAGTTCGTCTAAGACGACGAAAACCTGACCCTTGCTGTTGCGCGACTCCTGCACGCCGAAGACCTGCTTTAAGAGGACGCCGACGACGAACATCTGCGCTAAGGGCGCGAGGTTGTGGATGTCCACGACGTGAACTTGTTTTTCACTGTTCAAGATGTCGAGGCGGCTGCGGCTGACCTCTTTTTGGGACAAGTCGCCGCGAATGAGGTGGCGCAAATGCTTGGACGCCCCGCGCAAGCGGCGGATGAAGGCTTCGCGGGTCGCTTTGGCTTGGTTGGCGGTCCAGGCGCGGTTGCCGCCTTTGCTGCTCTCCTCGTCTTCGGCTCCCTCGAGCAGTAGCTTGTACTCGATGTAGTCCACCAGCTCCAAAAAGGTCGTCAAACGAGGTTTATGCGAAGAGGTCATGAAGTCCTCCGCCCCGAGCGCGTCCGTTTCGCTGATGCGCCCGATTTGTTCTTCACCAGGGCGGTAGCCGGTGTCTTCGTCGGCAACCTCGAGATAAGGTCCACGCTGCTTTTCGGCGAGCTTGGCGAGCTTTTCCTCCAAGTGGCTGACCAGAAAGCCCAGGTTCGTCATCGCGTCGCGGTCTGTCAGAACGAAAGGCAGCATCCGCTCGGCGGCGAAGTCGCGCAGGGTCCAGAGGTATGGAGAGACGCCCTCGCGGGTCTCCACGTCGGCGCGGAGGGTGCTCCCCTCCCTCGCGGGCGCGTGTAGGGCGACGCTCGGAAAGGGACCGACAGGCAAATCACAGATTTGAAAACGGGTCTCCGCGCTCTTGCGCTTCTCCTGCCACTTCCGCTCCGTCTCGACAAAGTCCTTGTTCTCCTTGTCCAAAAAGAGCAGGTCTTCGCCCTTGACGTTGAAGATGATGGCTTTGGTCGCGTTCGGGTTCGTGAGGAGGCTGCCGCCGCGCTCGCGGTGCTGGGCGTTGAAGATGCTGTAGAGCAAAAAGAGCGCGTAAGAGGTCTTCGTGGCGATGCCCGAGATGCCCGAGATGTTGATGTGTGCGCCCTTTTGCCCGCTGATGAAGTCGTAGTTGAGGTAACCGGGCTCGCCGTTGCGCAGGACGCCTGCGGGGAGGGGCGCGTCCATGTTGTCGAGGTAGAGGGCTTTTTCTAGCGCCGCATCCGTCGCCATGTAGACCAAATCGCCGGGACCGGGTGGGATGAAGTCTTCGGGTTCGACGCGGGTGACGAGAATATGCGCCGCATACGCAATATTGGCGGGCATGAGCCCTTGCGTGACGAGCGCGGTGTCCCCGTCGAACTGCACGCCCTCAAAGCGGCGGCGCACCTCGTCCACCACGCCGTAAAAGGTCACGGCTTCGTCCTCGTCCGAGGGGTCTTGCACCTTGACAGTGAGGATGTCGTCGAGTTGAATTTTGACGCCGTCCTCGACAGCAATCCAGAATTGAAGAGGGGTGGCGTCTTCGGTGCCTAAAACCATGCCGATAGGGGTTTCGTTGTTGTTTTTAGAGGTCATGCCATCTCCAAAGTTAGAGAAAAGGACTGAGATAAAAGCAAGAGAAAAGGACTGAGGACTGAGAGAAAAGAGATTTTCACTTTCACCTCAGTCCTCAGTCCTTTCAACTCGTTGCTCTTTGTTGCTGGCTAATGTACTGAGCGATGCGCCGCCTCACAATCTGCGCATTCCCCATCCGCCGCCCGAGTTCGGCCTCGAGCGCCCGCACGGGCAAAAGCTGCTGCGGCGCACGTGGGTCTTGGTGTTGACGAGTGGCGAAGCGGGGCAAAAGGGTGCTGAGCCAGTCGGCGAGGTGGCAGACGCGCTCCAGAGTTTCTTCGGGGTGTGAGCCTGCGTAGGCTTGCAAGCGGACGATGCCTGCGAAGGAGTAGAGCCAGGGGCGCGGGTCGCGGAGGCGCAAAAACCACTCGAAGACCTTTTGGCTCTTATCGCCGCTACTGATGAGGTAAAGCGGTGAACGCTGACCCTCTTCCAAATTGCGGACGACCTCGAGATGCTCATTCTCCAGCGGCAGCGTGTGGTGCGTTTTGATGTAACCCACCACATTTGGCACGTTGCCGATGCGCGGTCTAGGACCATCGGTGAGGATGAGACCATTGGGAAAGCAGTCGGTGAGGCTCGAGGCTAACGCCCTTTCCGCGTTCAGCATCTCAAACTGAATACGGCGCACCACCGCGTCGGCGTCGCGTTCTTCTGTTGATACAACCGTGTAGTTAAGCTGACCGAGTTGACCTTTCAGCGCTGAAACCACATCGAAGCTCGCCAGGCTATGTCCACCACTCAGCGTGCAAATACGTCGCACGCCGCGCACGTTGACCTCTCGCTCCAAATCCACGAAACACGCCTTGCGCGAATGCCTCGAGCAGCAGCTCACTACGCCGATACCAAAGGTTCCAATCGCTCCAAAAGCGATCTGTTTGCGTTCGTCCTCGAGCAAAACCCTTGCCTCTACGCGGCGGCTGCCGTCGGTGAAGAAGAGGTCTCCATAGAGGCTTTCGGAAGCTTTCGGCGAGATGGGACGCCACGTGTCCGCTTCGACATGTGGGTAGACATGCGTGGTCTCTTCGGGCGTCGTCTCTTCGGCGAAATAGGCGGTGTTGTATTCGGCAGCCCAGGGGTCGAGTCTTAGTTGCATCTGCGCATCAGCATAACCCAGGATGAATAGAAGATAAAAGATCGAAAATGAGAGAAAGACTTCTCTGTGCCATTTTCATCCAAATTCATTCCCTTAATATGCTGCAGGTGACGTTGAACGCTTGCGCATCTTCTCCTACGCCGTTCGCGTTGGTGGACGAATGATTAAGAGGCTCGAGAGTCAAAAACCTAACGCCTTATGGCTCACATCCCGATCCGTGCGGCGGCGTTAGGGTCAACCTATGTTCCTGCCCACCTCTTTCCAACGCTATTTGCCGATTATCAACCAGGTGTGGCGGCTTTCCCTACCTGTCATTCTGACCTTTTTGTTGCAGAGCCTCGTCAACATCGTAGACGTCTTCATGGCGGGACGCTTGGGTCCGGTGTCGGTGGCGGCGGTCGGCATGGCGACGACGCTGCGAATGCTCGTCTTTATCGGTATCTTATCGGTCACGGCGGGCGCGATGGCGCTCGCGGCGCAGGCGAAGGGCTCGCGTGACCCCGCCCAACTCTCCTTCGTCGCTAAGCAGTCGCTCTTACTCACTACGATTCTCGCGCTGACGCTGAGCGTTTTCGGCTATTTCGCTGCCGAGCCGCTGCTGACCTTCTTGAACAGCGGCGGCAACCCCGAAGCGGTGGCGCTCGGGACGAGTTATCTACAAATCCTCTTCGTCGGCACTGTTTTTCTCACGGGCAACTTCGCCATCAACAGCCTTATGCAAGGCGCGGGTGACACGGTGACACCGCTTTACCTGAGCGGCGTCACGAACCTGTTCAATATTTTGCTCAGCTACGGGTTGATGTTCGGTCCCGGTCCGCTGCCTGCGTTTGGGCTCGACGGGGCGGCGTTGGGAACGATTCTCGCGAGGATGTTAGCCGTAGGCATCGGTCTTTACCTCTTATATTCAGGTAAGAACGTCGTCAAGATTCTGCCCGGTTCGTATCTGCCTGACCTCTCGATGTTTCGGGACATTCTCGCTATCGGCATCCCTTCAGGCTTGCAAGGAGTGGCGCGCAACGCGGCGCAGCTCTTTGTGATGCGCATCGTGACCTCGACGGCGGCGGGGACGTACGGCGCGGCGGCGCTAGCGATTGGCTTACAAGTCGAGTCGTTCGCATTTATGCCGGGCATCGCGCTGAGCGTCGCGGCGACGAGTTTAGTGGGGCAGTCGCTGGGCGCGTGGCAGCTTGGTGACGCGAGGCTGAGGGGTAACTTGGCGCTCCTCCTCGGCGCACTGGTCATGTCGGGGATGGCGGTGCCGCTCTTTCTGTTCGCGCCGCAACTCGTCGTCTTGTTCGAGCCGAGCGCACACCCGACGGTGGTCTCGGCGGGCGCGTCGTACATCCGCATCAATGCGCTTTTTCAACCTGTGTTGGCAGTCGCGATGGTCATCAACGGCGCGCTGCGCGGCGCAGGAGATACACGCCCCGGCTTGGTTGGAACGATTATCGGGCGTTGGCTCGTGGTCGTGCCGCTCGCTTATGTGCTCGCTATCGTGTTGGGCTTCGGCGTGCAGGGCGTGTGGTGGTCACTGGTTATCGGCACGTCGGTGCAGGCGCTTTATGTGTTCGTCAGGTGGCGCAGCCGCGTGTGGGTGGACGTGGCGCTCCACAAGACGAAACTCTACCGAGACGTTTTGCAACCCCTCCCCGAGAAGGTGCAGTGGCGCTACCTGAACGAAGTGCGTACCCCCTTTATGGCGACGCCCAACGCGACAGAGCATGTAGGCGTAGGCGAGGTGAGGTACGACTTGGGGCATAAAACTGTTCGCGTCCGCTTTCTCGAAGATGACTTCGAAGTTTTAGACGAAGAGGAGAGCGTTGAAGCTAGTGTGAGGGTTTATCCTCGAGCCCAAGTCGCCCCCGCTTACGATTGATGTCCGTTCGCGCAACCTCTTTACAGCAAATCTTGAGTTGATATTCTTTCGGAACTTTTGTCAGTACAGCGTTAAGTAAGTTTTACATCACTGTTGTCACCCCGAGCGAAGTCGAGGGGTCTCGCCTTTCAATCTCAGTCAGAGGAGTCAGCAACGTCAGAGATTCTTTCATCGGGCGAAACCAATCCTGTAAGGGCTCCGCTTCGCTCCACAGGTCAAGGCTAAGAGCCTACTGAGCTTTGCTCTAACCTAGTTCAGAATGACATACCTCATTTTTTATTTAACGCTGTAGTCAGAAGCGCTACTCGAAATCACATTTTAAGGTATATCTAAGGTATTTTAGTCACTCGAACGCCCAGAAACTTGTATGACTCGTGGTAATCTAACCTCATGAGCATGGACGGCGACGGCGCGAATAGACCCCGCAAGTTAGCGGATTACGTAGGGCAAGATAAACTCAAAGAGAAGTTGAAGGTGTACTTGGAGGCGACCAAAAATCGCGGCGAAGCCTTGGACCATGTCTTGCTCTACGGTCCCCCTGGGCTCGGCAAAACGACCTTGGCGCACATCATCGCCTACGAACTCGGCGTGGGCATCCGCACGACGAGCGGTCCCGCGATTGAGAAACCCGGCGACTTAGCTGCTATCTTAACGAATGCCATCGACGAAAACGACGTGCTTTTCATCGACGAGATTCACCGTTTAGGGCGCGTCGCCGAGGAGCACCTCTACCCGGCGATGGAAGATTTCAAGGTGGATATCATTTTAGGACAAGGTCCCGCCGCTCGCACCATCCGCCTCGACTTACCGCGTTTTACGTTAGTCGGCGCAACCACGCGCCCCGGTCTCATCACGGGTCCGATGCGCAGCCGCTTCGGGATTTTGGAGCATTTAGAGTACTACACCACCGAAGAACTCGCGCAGGGGGTGACGCGGGACGCCGAAATCATGGGCTTTGTTTTAGAGCCTGCTGCCGCGTTGGAGATAGGACGCCGCGCAAGAGGGACGATGCGCATCGCCAAAAGGCTCTTACGCCGCGTCCGCGACTTTGCGCAAGTGGCGGGCGAAGAGGTCGTCACGCTGGCGAGAGCGCAGCACGCGCTCAATGAACTCGGCATCGACGACCTTGGTTTAGATACGCGTGACCGCCTCATCTTAGAGACGATGATCTGCAAGTTTGCAGGCGGACCCGTAGGTCTCGGTACGCTCGCTACGGCGATTGGTGAAGACCAAGCGACCTTGGAAGAGGTCTACGAGCCCTTCTTGATTCAGCTCGGGTTTATCAAGCGCACCTCGAGAGGCAGAATCGCCACGAAGAATGCTTATGACCATCTCGGCTACTCTTACAGCGGGAGCGACCAACGCGACTTATTCGAGTTTGACGAACCTTCAGATGAGAATGAGGGCGAGAAGGATTGACGGAGGGTTGTGCCTATTAGGGTGAAAAGACCTTTACGAATAGGCTGCGTTAGCGGTTTGATTGCGGGCATAAAATAAAGCCTGCAAGGATGATGGTTCGAAGAGATTATTCGGACATTTGGGGCTAAAGACTAGAGTTTCTAAGCTCAAAGAGAGAAATCTCGCTCATTTTCACCTGTTACCCTCCTAAACTGGACACTACTGTGATAGAGGGTTCTTCGTCTTTACTAAGCTCGCGCCTCGCAAGTATCGTCACCGAGCCTGTGCGTTCGTCTGTGGTCTCTCGAGTGAGTTTGACTTGAACCAGTTCCGACTAAAGGGAGACAGACCTTGACACCTGCTATAAAGGGCGAACTGACCAAAGGCTCTGTGATGGACGTCTGCCAGCTCATCGCGACGGGGCAGAAGTCCGGCATCCTGACGGTTAAACAGCCTCATGCCAGGGCTCGGGTGCATTTTGAAATGGGACGGGTGCAGTTCGCGCACCTCGTCCCCGGCGTGCACTTAGGTGAGGTCTTAGTGCGGATGAACCTCGCCACGATGCAAGAGGTGCAGCGTGCGGCGCGGTATGAGGGCTATGAGGGTGACATTAGTAGCAGCAGCTTGGGGCTCAACGCGCTAGGGCTCGGGCTTTTAGAGGACGCTGAACTGCAACGCGCCCTGGAGATGCAGATGATCGAGGTCTTTATAGAACTCATTACCTGGAAGTCGTGTACGTTCTCCTTCGAAGAGCGCTCGCTCTTAGCCTCGCAGGTGCTGACAACCGATTCCACTGACATCATGCAGCTCTTCATGGAGATCAGCAAGCGGCTCGGCGACTGGACCACGGAGCGCGTGAGCGAGAAGACCGTCTTCCACAAGGCGGGCGACCCGACGAAGTTGGGACTCTCCGAATGGGACTGGGAGGTGCTCGGTTACGTGGACGGCAAGCGGAGCGCGGCGAGTATCGCCGCTGAGGTGGAGCTACCTGAAAGACAGGTTTATCATCTTCTCTATAAGTTGGAGGAATGCGGCGCAGTTCGCCCTGACGAAGCCGAAGCGCAGCCGCCCCCGGTGCTTCTCTTCTCGGCGGATAATCTGACGGGGCGTCTGATGCGTCTGGCGCTGCGCCGTGTGGCACTCAAGACCTATTTTGTGCAGTCGATGAGCCCCGAGCGCGGTCTCGTCGCGGTGCAAGAGCGCCGCCCGAAAGCGCTCATTTTATATGACGCGGGCGACGTTAGAGGTGAAGCGGCGAGCGCGTGGCCGCTCGTGAAAGCGCTCCGCCAACATACGGGGCTCAAACATCTACCCGCCGTGGTGTTGAGCGGGGAAGAGCACGGATTCATGCAGCGTTTACGCCGCCCTAAAGCGACGGTTTTAGAAAATCCTTTTGCCGAACTCGAGCTGCAACAGACCGTCACGCGCCTCTTAGGACGCTCGCTGTAAGCCTGAGATGAGTTTGGATAGACCAGCTCGAATCACCTTTCAAGTGCAACACTTCACACTCTGCTCGCTGCAGAGAAGACGTCTTTCTAACTAAAATGCCTGGACGCTCTAAGAGTTACCTAGTCTGAAGTAATGAGCTGGGATAAGGCTCGAGGTGTTTTTTGCACCGTTGTAGGAGCCCCTAAATAAAAGTGTAGATAGACCTATTCATCTTCACTTCACACTGCTCAGGGGCATCTTTAGCTTTCTCATCTATACCCTCACACCTTACAGTTCGCGTGAAATTCCCTTAATCGTCGCCTTTCGCGGCTTGCAAGCAACATGAGCAAAATGTTACGCTTCTGTTATCAAACGACGATAAGCAGGCGTGCGCCCTGCTCAAAACTCACTATCAGCTATGCTGGTTACTGTCTACATGCAGTGTACCAACACGTATAACGCTGTACCTGAGCACGCCACGTTCGGCATTGGGGTCTGCTTGCTATAGTCGCTTTGAAGTCACAGAAAGAGGTGAAAGATGAAGAAAGTGTTGTTAGCCCTTCTCTCGCTAGGTCTGCTTTTCGGCACCGCCCAAGCGCAAACCATTCGCGTAGCAGGCGGCTCGGTCGGTCAAGAGCTAGAACTCAGCCGCCAGCTCGCACAGATGTATATGGAGCAAAACCCGGACGTTACCGTGGAGATCATTCAGACGCCGGACTCCACCGATGACCGCTTCGCGCAGTACCTCCAGATTTTCGAAGCGCAGTCGCCCGATATCGACGTGATGCAGCTCGACGTGATCTGGCCCGGTCAGCTCGCTGAGCACCTCGTCAACCTCTACGACTACGAGGGCGTGCAGGAGATTGCTGACCAGCACTTTCCCGCTATCGTCGAGGCGAACACGGTGGATGACCAGCTTGTCGCGATCCCTTGGTTCACCGACGCCGGTCTTCTCTACTACCGCACAGACCTCCTAGAAGAGTACGGCTTCGACGGCCCGCCACAGACCTGGACCGAGTTAGAGGAGATGTCCAACACGATTCAAGAGGGCGAGCGCCAGGACAACCAAGACTTTAGCGCCTTTGTTTGGCAAGGTAACTCGTATGAAGGTCTTACCTGCGACGCTTTAGAGTGGGTTAAGTCAGTAGGTGGCGGGCAGATCATCAGCCCCGATCAGGTTATCACCATCAACAACCCCGCTGCTGTAGACATTATTAGCCGCGCCGCCGAGTGGGTCGGCACCATCTCCCCTACAGGCGTGACGGGCTTCGCTGAAGAGGACGCGCGCAACTTCTTCCAAGCAGGCAACGCCGTCTTTATGCGTAACTGGCCCTACGCCTACAGCATCATGAACGCGGACGATAGCCCCATCGCCGGGCAGTTCGACGTGTCCCCTCTGCCCGCTGGTGAGAACGGTCAATCCGCCGCAACGTTAGGCGGTTGGAACTTGGGCGTTTCGCGCTACAGCACCAACATCGAGGCCGCTGTGGACGTCGCCAAATTCTTCACCTCAGAAGAGGCGCAGAAGCTTCGCGCGATCGAGGGTTCTTTTAACCCCACGATTCCTGCGCTCTACGAAGACCAAGAAGTTTTAGAAGCTGTGCCCTTCTTCGGTAGCCTCTTAGACGTCTTCACGAACGCCGTGGCGCGTCCTTCGGCTCCCACGGGTGACCAGTACAACGAAGTCTCGCGCCAGTTCTTCACGGCTGTGCATAACGTCTTAACCGGTAACGAAGAGGCGGACGTAGCGCTAGAGCTGCTCGCGCTCGACTTGCAAGACCTCACAGGGTTTGAGACGGGTGAGCCGCAAACCGAGACTGGCTCAGCGCAGTAACAGCGTGTGCGGCGTGGTAAACTAAACGCTTTGAGAACCGAACTGGGCGCAATGCTCAGTTCGGTTTGTTTTTAGAGGTAAGATGAATGCTATCTAAAAAGGAGGTATTTTCGTGGCTGAACAAGTAACGGTTGTGAAGCAGCCTAAGTCTAAGGGCGGAACCTCAGAGTTAGCCAAGCGCGAAGAGCGCACAGCGATGTGGCTCCTGGTCCCGACCTTCATCGTGCTGCTCCTCATCGGCATCTACCCGCTGGGACAGGTGTTCGTCTCGAGCTTCACCAACCAGCGCTTCGCCGCAGGGGACAGCGCCCAAGGAGAGTTCGTCGGATTCCAAAACTACAGCAATCTCTTAAGCGTGACCTTTCGTCAAGTCCCTGCCGAAACGAACGACGACGGCAGCGTGGTGAGAGACGAAGACGGCAACGTCGAGTACCAAAACGAGCGCATCTTCTTGCGCCGCCTTGACACCAACCGCCGCTACGACGCGGTAGGTGCATTTAACCTCTTCGGCAACCGCTATACGTTAGGTGCAACCAACGCCGCCTTTATCCGCGCTACGTGGGACACGATCGTGTTCACCGTAGGTTCAGTGTTTTTCGAGACGGTCTTAGGGATGATCATCGCGCTCGCACTATCCGTCAAGTTTGTCGGACAGGGCATTATGAGAGCGGCGATGCTCGTGCCTTGGGCGGTTATTACCGTCGTCTCGGCGCGTATTTGGGAATGGATGCTTCAGTCCACCCGCGCAGGTTTTTTCAACGCCTTTTTTCAAGATATGGGCTGGACAGAGCGTAACATCGGCTTTTTCCAGGACGCCACCTGGCAAATTCCTAGCATGATCGCGATGGACGTATGGAAGACAACGCCTTTTATGGCGCTGCTCCTCCTAGCAGGTCTCGCGACCATCCCTAAAGAACTCTACGAAGCCGCCAGAGTGGACGGCGCGAGCCCGGTTCGGCAGTTTTTCTCCATCACCTTGCCACTCGTAGCGCCGACTTTAGCCGTCGCGCTCATCTTCCGCACGCTGGACGCCCTCCGCGTCTTCGACGCTTTCCAGGTGGTCTTAGGGCGGCAGCGCTACTCGATGGCGAGTTACGCCCAGGACGTGCTCATCAATCAGCAGCAAGTCGGGCTTTCGTCGGCGGCGAGCGTAGTGATCTTCGTCATCATCTTCGGTTTTGCTATTGCCTATACCCGCGCGTTTGGAGTTGAGGACTCATGAGCAAAGAGACACGCAAAGTGATTGGCAGCATCTTTTTCTGGCTGCTCATTCTCATTATCTTCGTCTACCTGATGTTCCCCTTTTACTGGGCGACGATCTCCGCGCTGAAACCGGAGAGCGAACTGATTCGCACGCCCACCACGTACTATCCGCACAACCCAACGCTGCAGAACTTTCAAGCCGTGTTGCAAAGCGGTGACTTCTTGCGCGGGCTCTTAAACAGCACTATCGTCGCTTTTTCCGTCACCGTGCTGAGCCTTTTGGTCGGCTCCTTCGCGGGCTACGCCTTAGGCAAGATGCGCTTCCGCGGCAAGTCGCCCTCTCTGTACGTCATCTTGGCAATGACCATGTTTCCGCAAATCGCGGTATTGGCGGGGCTTTACGCGGTGATTCGCCTCCTCTCGTTGCCGCCGATCTTCAGTATGATTTTGTCGTATATGCTCTTTACATTGCCCTTCACGGTGTGGGTCTTGACCTCGTTCTTTAGAGGACTGCCCGACTCGCTCTTACAAGCGGCGCAAGTCGACGGGGCGAACATGATGCAGACCTTCTGGCGGGTGCTCTTACCGCTGACGGCTCCTGCGCTCGTGACGACGGGGCTTTTAGCCTTTATCCAGGCGTGGAACGAATACCTCTTCGCGCTGACCTTTACTGTTACAGCGCCTGAATCTCGAACCGTACCCGTTGCCATCGCGCTCTTTTCGGGGGAGGTCTCACGTCAAGAGCCCTTCGGCGAGATTATGGCGGCGGCGGTGATTGTAACCATTCCGCTCGTGGCGCTCGTACTGATTTTCCAAGGGCGCATTGTTGACGGGCTCACGGCGGGGGCGGTCAAGGGGTAAAAAGCGTCTCAGCTAGTCAGCATTTTAGCAACTTAGGAAAAACGGTAAATTCCGGGGTGATATGTATGTCACCCCTTCTTTTTTGGTACAAAAAGGGATGGCTCATTTGACCTACCACCGCTGGTGGCAAACTGGCATCGTCTATCAAATCTACCCGCGCTCCTTTCAAGACAGCGATGACGATGGTGTGGGTGACTTAAAGGGCATTCAGAGTAGATTAGACTACCTCCAATCCTTAGGCGTAGACGCCATCTGGCTCTCGCCTATCTACCCTTCCCCGATGCACGACTTCGGCTACGACGTAGCGGATTACGTGGACATCCATCCGCTTTTCGGCACGGTGGAGGATTTCGACGCGCTTTTAGACGAGGTACATAAACGGGGGCTCAAGCTGATCTTAGACCTCGTCCCAAACCACACCTCCACGGAGCATGCCTGGTTTCAGGAGTCGCGCCAAAGTCGGGATAACGCTCGGTCTGACTGGTACATCTGGCGCGATGGGGGGGCGGACGGCGGTCCGCCTAACAACTGGCTCTCCTGCTTCGGCGGCTCCGCTTGGACCTTTGATGAGGCGAGAGGTCAATACTACCTCCACAGCTTCGAATATAGACAGCCCGACCTCAACTATCACAACCCCGAGGTGGAAAGTGCCCTCTTTGAAACGATGCAGTTCTGGCTCGGCAAGGGTGTAGACGGCTTTCGGGTGGACGTCATCGAGTTTATGCTCCAAGACCCACATCTCCGCGACGAACCTGAGAACAAGATGTGGGACGGCGTCGAGCCTTACGGCAAGCTGAACCATATCTATTCGCGTAACCAGCCCGAGGTGCATACGCTCATCAAAAAGATGCGGCGCGTGGTGGATAGCTACAGCGCGCCGGGTCGTGAGCGCGTGCTCATCGGTGAGATGTTTCTGTTCGATGAGACCTTGATGGCATACTACGGCCTCGCCGACGAGTGCCATCTGCCGTTCAACTTTAACTTCATCTACAACGACTGGAACGCGCCCACCGTGCGCCGCATCGTGGAGCGTTACGAAGCGTATCTGCCGCCCGGCGCGTGGCCCAACTACGTTTTAGGCAACCATGACCAGCACCGCGTGGCGACGCGGGTCGGAAGGGAGCAGGCGAGGGTGGCGCAGATGCTGCTCCTCACGCTGCACGGCACGCCCTTTGTCTATTACGGCGAAGAGATCGGGATGCGTGACGTCGAGATTCCCGCCGACAAAGTCAAAGACCCGCCCGCCGTGAACCAGCCCGAGGTGGCGCACCTCTTGGGGCGCGACCCCGAGCGCACGCCGATGCAGTGGGACGCTTCGCCGAACGCAGGGTTTACAGGTAAAGAGGCGGAGCCGTGGTTGCCGCTCGCGGATGACTTTGAGGAGAATAACGTCGAGGCTCAAACGGATGACGACGCGTCGATGCTCTCCCTATTTACAACGCTGACTAAACTGCGGAGGGGCGAACCCGCGCTCAGTATCGGCGGTTACGAGGAGGTGGCGGTAGGAGAAGCGGACGGCGATGTATTCGCCTACGTGCGCGCGGCGAAAGACGCGGACAGCTTCTTGATCGTGCTGAATCTAAGCGGGAATCAGCATCAGCTCGAGCTATCCCTCCCGCGCTACGATGCTCGAGCGGTGGTGGCGGTCTCGAGCCACAGGTCACGACAAGGAGAGGTCGAACTCGCTAAGCTTGACCTCTCTGCCAACGAAGGGCTCGTTTTGCGTCTGACACGTGACTCAACGTCACCCTTTTGCGAAGAAAGCTGACGCGCGCCTTACTCGGAGACCGTGCGGTGCAGCACCCGCAGGGAGCGCGGCGCGACCTCTACCTCGAACCGCTTCTGCGCTTGCAGAAGCTGCCCCTCCATGTGCGCGACCGTCGCCTCTTCCCAGTAAATCGTGATGCGCTCGCCCGTCACTTCGTACACTTCGGGGTGGTCCAGACGTTCACCCCGCAACACTCTCGGCAAGAGGGCGAGCACATCTTTAACCCCGATGCGTCCCGCGACGACCACGTTTAGGCGTCCGTCGGTGAGGCTCGCGTCGGGCGCAAACACGAAGCTGCCACCCGTACGCGGACCGTTCTGGACCGAGGTGAGCAGCGCGGGCCCCCGGTAGAAGGACGAGCCGTCTACGGTGACCTCGACCTGCTGACGCTGCAAGGTGCGCAGGGTGAGGGCGACGGCGTAGAGATAAGCGGCGCGCGACCTTAGCAGATTGGGAGCGCGTCTGAAGTTATAGGCAACTTGTGCGTCGAAGCCGGTGCCGAGCGCGTTGATAAACCCTTCGCCGTTGACCGTAGCGGTATCGACTCGCACACTGCGACCCGAGAGGGCGTGCGCCAACGCCTCCTCGAGCGAGCGCCGCCCTAGACCCAGCGCCGCCGCGAAGTCGTCACCGGTGCCGCCCGGTATGACACCCAGCGTGCGCTCGGTGTGAAGACACGCCGAAGCGACCTCGTGGAGGGTGCCGTCGCCGCCCGAAACGAGCACCGTCGCGTCTCCGGGTAGGGCGGCGGCGATGTGAGAAGCGTGGCCGGGCGCGCGGGTAAAGTGGACGTGATGGGCGACGCTCTGCCGCTCGAGGTCGGCGCGCACGCGCCCGAGCTGCCGCAAACTGCGCCCGCGTCCAGCGACCGGGTTGACGATGAGGTGTATAGGGTACGTCATGACGGGCGACCCGATTGTACCTCTTGAGCGCGGCGACCTCCACAGCCCTAGATTGTGCCGTGCGCTCCTCTAGCGAGAGACGCGCCGCGCGGTAAACTAGCGCATGTTAAAGACCGCCGAGCTTTTCGACCTGACGGAGGTTGCGCCGCCGCTACTCGCGCTCTTGGACACCGAGTACCCTTGGGAAGTCTTGGCGCAGCTCGACCGCTTCGCCCTAGGGGTGCGCCGCGACCTGCGTGGTGAGGTGCATCCGTCAGCCGTCGTGGAGGGCGAGGTCTACCTCGCTGAAGGAGCCGTTATCGGCCCCTACGCTTACGTGCAAGGTCCAGCGTGGATAGGGGAGGGCGCGGAGGTCGGGCACGCCGCGTACGTGAGAGCCACGACCGTGCTCGGTCCGAACGTCAAGGTCGGTCACGCTTCCGAGGTTAAGCGCTCGCTCTTTTTAGCAGGAGCCAAAGCGCCGCACTTCAACTACGTCGGTGACGCGGTGCTCGGGCGCAATGCCAACCTAGGCGCGGGCGTTAAGCTCGCCAACCTCAAGACGATCGGCGCGAGCGTCAAAGTCGGCGAGACGGACACGGGACTGCGTAAGTTTAGCGCGGCGCTAGGCGATGACGTTTCGGTAGGTTGCAACGCGGTGCTCGCGCCGGGCACGCTCATCGGACCGCGCACGACGGTCTATAACGGCGCGATGCTGCGCGGCGTGTATCCGGCGGACAGTATCGTCAAGTTGCGGCAGACCTTAGAGAGAGCCTCGCGCCGTCAAGTTGTGTAGTGCAACGGAGCCCGTAAGTCGGCTGGATAGAATGCCTCGAGTCTCCCGCCCCACATCTCCACGTCACTGACCTCTTTTGGGTGCTCTGTTAGCCTAAACCATGTTTCCGCTCCGCGACGCCAATCCCGTTCACCGCACCCCTTATGTCGGCTACACTCTGCTCCTTCTCAACATTCTCGTCTTTCTCTACGGTTTGACCTTTTCTCAGGGCGAGGCGAGAGCGTTCGTCTTCGCTTACGGCTTCATTCCCGACCTCTTCTTTAGTAACCCTATAGGCGAAAGCTACCGCCTGCTGACCAGCCTCTTTTTACACGGCGGCTTCACGCACATTCTCGGCAACATGTTTTTTCTGTACGTTTTCGGCGACAACATCGAAGACCGCATGGGTCACATGACCTTTCTGCTGTTTTATCTCGTAGGCGGGGTCGCCGCGACGCTCGCGCACGGGCTTTTTATGACCAGCTCGGAGGTGCCGATGATCGGCGCGTCGGGGGCGATTAGCGCGGTGCTGGGGGCGTACATCATCCTCTTCCCGCGGATGCGCGTGCTGACCTTTATTCCGCCCTTTTTCATCTTTTGGCTCCCCGCCTGGCTCTACTTGGGTTACTGGGCGCTCATCCAGGTCGTGCAGGCGGTGGGCGGCGCGCTAGTCTCCGCCTCGGCGATCAGCGGGGTGGCGTGGTGGGCGCATGTGGGCGGGTTTGTCTTCGGCGCTCTGGTGGTGCGCGCGCTTACAGACTCGAGGGAGGCACGTTCAGTCACGTAAGAAGGTGTCTCGGTCTATACGCAGATAGCGCACCCTCTGCCTACGGGCTTCGCGTCCAAAACGTGTTACACCGCTGTAGAGAAGTTGCGCGTGCGTTTCGCGCTTTCTCACCTGACCTCGTTACACTGGGAACCGTTCTTCACGCTGACATTATGAAGAACAGCGGAGGATGTGAAAGTCGCGATGATCAAACGTGTGGTATTGACGCTCTTATTATTAGGACACAGTCTCGGCGCGGCGACGTTCGCTCAAGCGGAAACCTACCTGAGCGAAAACGGTACCGACCCCGAGACGACGCGCGGTGAGTCACGGTTGCTGCGCTACCAACTGGAGGATTTCCCCGTCGAGGTCTTTATCCCGTCGCCCTCTTGGGCGGCTTCACAAGGTCAAGCGCAAGCCGAGGTGCGTCGCGCGTTCGAGGCGTGGGAGGAGGCTGCGCCAGACATCGTCAGCTTCGAGTTTGTAGAGGAGCCGAGCGAGACCGCGTTGGTCGTGAACTGGGAGCCTTTAGAGGGCGCCGCGGGATCGTACCGCTACGCTTTTAGCGTCGGGGCAGATGGTCGCTACGACTACCGCGCGACGAGCGTCATCCTAGACCCCACCACCGAGCCGGAGGCGCTCTACCGCTTCGCTGCGCTGCAAGTCGGACACGCGCTGGGTCTTTTCGGGCGCAGCCCCTTCGAAGGAGACGCGCTCAGCGCCGTACCGAGCGGCGAGATAACCGAGCGCGACGTAGCGACCTTACGGGCGCTCTACGCGCTGCCGAGCGGCACGGTGCTAAGAGAGTAGGGGCGCAATTTAGATTACCGTATGAGTCGCCCCTATACGCCTTACAGAGTAGGGGCATTCATAGATGCCCCCTACAGTTTAATTACCCGGCTCGATCAGCCCGTAGTCTCCGTCGTGCCGCAGGTAGATCACGTTGATCTCTTCGGTTTCCATGTTGCGAAACATGAAGAAGGTGTGACCTAGCGCCTCCATCTGCATGGCGGCGTCCTCGGGTGACATGGGGCGGAGCACGTGGCGCTTGACGCGGGCGATGCTGGGACCGTATTCGACCTCGTCCTCGTCGTCTAAAGGAGGCAAGTCGACGGGGTCGGCGGGCGGTGGCGGGGAAGCGTCGGTGCGGCGGGCGATCTTGCGCTCCTTAAAGCGCCTGAGTTGACGCCCGAGCTTATCCACGACCTTATCCACCGCAGCGTAAGCGTCCTGCCCGCTCTCCTCAGCGCGCACGATGCCGTGCGGGATATTGAGCTGCACCTCGACCTTGGCGGGCTGCGCTGCGTCGCCGTCCGCCGCGTAAGAGATGACGACTTTGGCGTCTACTACACGGTTCGAGAAGTGGTCGAGCTTGCTGAGCTTCTCCTCGGTGTAGCTGCGCATGGCGTCCGTCACTTCGATGTTGCGCCCGATCATTCTGTAGATATCCATCTCTCTCCTCCACATCATTCTAGGCGTATAGCAGGTATGCCCCGGCTAGGGCACTTTCTCCAGTCACAAACACGCTCACTATGTATAACATCGCCTAGCACGCACTTGTGATGATTATACTTACGTGATACAAGCTCGGTGACTTTGAAAACCGCTACACTTTACCGAGGTGTTACCCCCTATGTTTGCGCAGTGTAACACCCTGACTCTGTCAGAAAAGTGTCAGAGGGTGTCTGGGTATACCCTAGATTTTGCGAGCCTTGTCACCACCGAGCGCACCATAGCGGCGTAGATGAGCGCTTCACTGCTTCGGGGCAAGCGTTCGTAGTCTTTGCTATGGCGTCTATAACGACTAATCCAAGTAAACGTTCTTTCTACGACCCATCTTCTCGGCAACACCTTGAAGGTGCGGTTGCCTTTGAGCATGGCCGCTTAGGTGTGAATTTTTGCCCTTCGAGGAGCCAGAAGCTCCCGATACCTGCGTAGGCGTTTGCCGGAGGCAAAACTTCGTAAGCTGCGCACTCTCAATGGTCCAGCCGAGCGTGCCCTCGACCCATTCTTGAAAGGTGGTTTGGAATTTCGCTCAGCTTGGTGACACCTCTCCCTCGATTTGGACGTCTCAGACAACCGATTTGAGAAAGTTGTCGACCTCGTCTCGCGTAGGCATCGGGTGGACCGCGCCGTGGTCACGCGTTGAGAGCGCGGCGGCGGCGTTCGCGGTCCTAGCCGCGTCGAAAACGGTGCGCCCGCGAAGGACTCCGGCGATGAACGCACCGTCAAACGTGTCCCCTGCGCCCGTCGCGTCCACTACCTCAACGCTGTGAGCGGGTATAAGTTCTCTCTGGCGGCTGTCGCTTACAAGTGCGCCGTCCGCGCCTAGCTTCAACACCACAGACGCCGCACCCTTGTCTAAAAAAAAGTCAACAATCGCCTCTGGGTCGTTGACGCCCGTCAATGTAGTCGCGTCCTCCAAGCTCGGCAAGCAGTAGTCGCAGTAGCGAACCGTTTCGAAGGTCACTGCCCTGGCTCGGTGCACGGGCCAGAGCTTGAGGCGTAGGTTGGTGTCATAGGACACCTTAACGCCGTGTTCCTTAGCAAGCTCGAGCGCCTTGAACGTCGCGTCGCAAGCGCTCTGGCTAATCGCTTGACTGATCCCTGAAAGATGTAGCACTTTGACGCCCTCCAGGTGCCCAGCTTTGATGTCGCCCGGCTGAAGCTGACTCGCCGCCGACCCCCGCCGGTAGTAGGTGAAGTCGTGCCCCTGACCCGAATAGGTAATGAAATAGACACCGGTGGGGTGCGACGCGTCACGTGTGACGCGAGAAACGTCGATCTTTTCGCGTTGCCAGAGCCCCATGAACGCGTCGCCGAAGGGGTCTTGTCCGATCCGCGTCATGATACCGACGTCGGCACCCTGCCGGGCGGCGGCGACCGCCATATTCGAGGTGTCGCCGCCGAAGCCCTGCAGGTAGACAGGGCGACCCTCACGCTCGACCTGCGCGAATTCGAGCATAGGCTCGCCTAAGGAGAGCAACTCGGGCATCAGATGCGCTGGTATTTGGCGAGGCCGCCGCGGAGCGAGCCCGACTCGCGGATACACTTCGCCTGCTCCGCCTCCTTCTGCTCGCTCTCCTGCGCGGCCTTACGCACCGCACCGACGTGGTCTTTGGGCACGACAACGACGCCAGCGGTATCGGCCACGATGAGGTCGTCCGGCTGGACCTCGACGTCGCCGCAGGTGACGGGCTCGTTTTTCGAGAGCGTTTTGAAGCGGCCCACGGTCGTGCCCGGCGAGACGCTGCGGGCGAAAACCGGGAAGTCGTGGTCGCGTTTGATCTCGGTGATGTCCCGGACGCCGCCGTCTAGAATCGCGCCCGCTAAGCCGTTGACTGCTGCGCCCGCCGTCATGAGTCCGCCCCAAACAGCGACCTCGCTCTCCCCACCGATGCCGATGACGTCTCCCTCGTTCGACTCATCAATGAGGCCGAGCGCGTGAGTCGGCGGCACGGCCTCATCGGCGGGGCCTTCTGCCACGGTCACCTCGGGGCTGACAATTTCCCTGTCGTTGACGCGCGCCTCTATGCTGCTGTGCATGTAGCCCTTTCGGTTAGCGCCCTGTTCGATGACGTCGGCGGCGGAGGCTGTCGAGACCCCCCGAAAGCTTCGATGGTTTCTTTTGAATAGGTCATGCGTGTTCCTTTCTCGCGTCTAAGTAGGGCGCTAAGTGTGCCGAGAGAACCTCTCGGTTAGCCCAGGCACTTTGCTCTTGCGGCAGGAGGGCGCTCCCAACGCCGACAAACTCAGCCCCGGCAGCAAAAGGCGTCTAAGTTCGCCCCGTTCACGCTGCCCGTTGGGACGAACGGCACGTCTGGCGGAACGCTCTTGAGCGCTTTGACGTGGCCCGGGCCGCCGCTCGAGGCCGGGAAGACCTTGACCACCGCCGCGCCATCTTGCCAGGTATGTACAGTATACTTCTGTCAAATTTTACGACCGAAAAATTTAGCAAAGCTACAGATTATAATAGTTCAAATGGGATTTATCAAAATTTCAAACGGTTATAGAGAATAGAGTAGGACTTACGCGAAAAAGCTGAGCGTAGAAGCTTTCACGACCAACGTTCAAAACGCCACAGCTTCCTGAACACGCTCTGCAAATCCTCAGGTACGGCGTCATGCGTATCGGTAGGAACAGCAGGCACAGCTTCAAACACTTCCCTGTAGGCCTCCTCATCAGCTCGGTTCGCTCGCTCACGTAGATACGTCGCCGCGTCCAGCGCCGAGACCTTCTCCGCTACTGCCAGCGTGATGAGCTGGTTGATTGAAACGCCTTCACGCTTAGCTAGTTCGCGGATATGATCGTGGAGGTAGTCAGGTAGACGCAGGTTCAAACTGCTCATGGGGTCCATCCTTTCTTAATAAGTGCGCGGATAAGCTCGGCGGGGTCTACAGCATCAATGCCTAAGGTCTCGCTTCCTCTAAAGTCTTTGAGGTTGTAGGTGACGATGGTGGCGTTCGCGTTGGCGGCGAGGGGTTCAAGCAAAACGACTACGTGCAGGCTGGAACCGTGCTTACCTCCCTAAGCTCCTTAGCTCCTGACTTTGCGGTAGCCCTGAACCTAAACCGTAAAGCCCTTGCAAACCCCTAAGCAAGTATGTTCTAATTTTCCATACCACTTTTCAAGAGGTGGCACTTATCCAGAGCAACCGAGGGATTTGGCCCGGCGACGTTGCAGCAACCAGCTTTCATGTAAGCGGGTGCTCCCTCCAACTCGAGACGCGAACTACGATAGTTAGGCTCGAGAGAGATAAGGAGATGACGTTGAAACGCGGTTCCATACAAGTTTATTTTGCACGAATGTTTGGAGCAGTTCGATTGCTGAGCGTATAAAAACTCAGAATCGGGCTGCTTTGTTCTTGACTTACCAGTAACTCAGACCGTTCGTTTGCTTCGCAAGACCGTTCGTTCCCTTTCGCATTCGTGAAAACTTCGTAAGCGGGAGACTGCGTAACCAGCCCTGTGCCCCGTATGGGGTATGACTGGATTACATGGTCAGCTTGACTGGACTTCAGGAAAACCCTGAAATGCTGACTAGCTTCCCTCACGCTATAACTCAAACCCATCTCTCACCCTCGAGGAGTCACCCATGCCCCACCGCTTTGAAACCCTACAAATCCACGCCGGTCAAGAGGTCGAAGCCACCACGAAGTCTCGAGCCGTCCCCATCTACCAAACCACCGCCTACAACTTCGACGACGCCGACCACGCCGCCAGGCTTTTTGCGCTGCAAGAGTTCGGCAACATCTACACGCGCATCATGAACCCGACGAACGACGTGCTGGAAAAGCGAATTGCAGCGTTGGAAGGGGGCTCAGCCGCGCTCGCTGTAGCGTCCGGTCACGCGGCGGAATTCATCGCCCTCACGACCTTGGCGGGCGCGGGCGACAACATCGTCGCGTCGCCCAACCTCTACGGCGGCACGTACAACCTCTTCAAAGTGACGCTGCCGCGCTTGGGCATCGAGGTGCGTTTTGTGGGTTCGGAGGATGACCCTGACGAGTATGCCGAGCTGATTGATGAGAACACGAAGGCTGTTTATCTCGAGTCCATCGCCAACCCCGCGCTGGTTCTACCCGATATCGGCGCAGTGGCGAAAGCTGCCCACGACCAAGGCGTCGCCGTCTTGGTAGACAACACAACCGCGATGGGCGGCTACCTCTACCGTCCGATTGAACACGGCGCGGACGTCGTGTTGCACTCCGCAACGAAGTGGATCAACGGTCACGGCACGAGCGTCGGCGGGCTGATCGTGGACGCGGGGACGTTCGATTGGGGCAACGGGCGCTACCCTGTTTTCACCGAGCCGAGCCCGAGCTATCACGGGATGAAGTTCTGGGAGACGTTCGGGGCGGGGAGTCCTTTCGGGAATATCGCCTTCGCGATTCGGGCGCGGGTCGAGGGCTTGCGCGACGTGGGCGCGGCGCTCTCTCCGCAAAATGCTTGGCTCTTTTTGCAGGGTTTGGAGACCCTCTCCCTGAGAGGTGAGCGGCACATGCAGAACACGCACGCGCTCGCGGAGTGGCTCTTAGAGCGTCCCGAAGTTCTCTCCGTTAATCATCCTGACTTACCCTCACATAAACATCACGGGCGGGCAAAAGCACATTATCCGAACGGGGCGGGCGGCGTGTTGACGTTCGAGATTGAAGGGGGAACGGAGGCGGGTAAGCGGTTCCTGAACAGCTTGCAGCTCGCCTCGAGGCTCGTCAACTTAGGTGACGCGAAAACGTCGGTGACGCATCCCGCTTCGACTACGCACTCCCAACTTCACGAACACGAGTTACAAGCCGCTGGTGTTACGCCGGGGCTCATCCGGGTGGCGACGGGCTTAGAGCATATCGACGATTTGAAAGAGGACTTTGCGCAGGCGCTGTCTAAGTCTAGGGAACCTGTGCCCGCATGAGCAAAAAGCAAGACGAACGATGTTTTGAGACGCTCGCGCTCCATGCGGGGCAAGAGCCCGACGGGACGACAGGGGCACGGGCTGTCCCTATTCACGCGACGAGTTCCTATGTCTTCGAGAGCGCCGACCACGCCGCCAAACTCTTCGCGGGCGAAGTGGCAGGCAATCAGTACGGGCGGATGCACAATCCAACGGTTCAGGCGTTTACGGAGCGGTTGGTGGCGCTCGAGAACGGACGCGCCGGGCTCGCCCTGAGTTCGGGACAAGCCGCCACAACCGCCGCGCTCCTCACGCTCGCTGCGCCGGGCAAGCACATCGTCTTCTCCAGTCAACTTTTCGGCGGGACGTTCAGCGTGGCGCGGAAGATTTTGGAGCCTTGGGGTTGCTCGTTCAGCGCCGTAGAGCCCACGCCCGAAGCCGTCTCAGAGGCGATTCAAGGTAACACCGTGGCGGTCTGGTGTGAGACGATTGGCAATCCGAGCTGCGGCGTGCCTGACCTCTCGGCGATTGCGGAGGTGTGCCAAGAGGTTGATGTGCCTTTCCTAGTGGATAACACCTGGGGTTGCGGCGGCTACCTCTGCCGCCCCTTAGAACTCGGCGCGGATGTCGTGATTCACTCCGCAACCAAGTGGATCGGCGGACACGGCACGTTCGTCGGCGGGGCGATTGTGGAGGCAGGACGCTACAATTGGGATAACGGCAAGTTTCCCGCGTTTACGAGTCTGGACTCTCGGGGGCGGACGTATGTTTCAAGGAGCGAAACGCCTTTCACCCTCCGCGCTTACGACCTGGGTCTTTTCACAATGGGCATGACACTCTCACCGCATTCGGCATTTTTGGGCTTGCAAGGTTTGGAAACCTTGCCTCTGCGTGTGCAGCGTTCGTGTGATTCCGCTCTGGAACTTGCGCGTTGGCTTTCGGAGCAAGAAGAGGTCAAGCGGGTGAGTTATCCGGGGTTGGAATCACACCCTTGCCACGAAGCTGCTAGAAAAACCTTGCAAAATGGTTTCGGTGCGGTCTTGAGCTTCGAGACGCACAGCTTAGCCGACACGCAGAAGTTTTTGAACAGCGTCAGGCTCGCCTCACACCTCGCGAATATCGGTGACGCCAAAACCGTGGTCATCAACCCCTGGACAACGACGCACGCGGGGTTGGGTGAGGAGGCGAGGGTTTCAGCAGGCGTCACGCCTGAACTCATCCGCGTGTCTGTAGGCTTAGAAAACCTCTCCGACATTCAAGCTGACTTCGCGCAAGCCCTCACGCCCGCCACCTTACCCATACACCAACCGCTTCTCGCTTCGCCATGAACCGCACGCTCGTTCACGAAACGTGGGGCGACCACGCGGCGCTCCTAGCGAGGACGCAGGCGGACGCGGGCGGCGTCGGGATGGTCACGCCGCAAGTGGTGGACGTGGCGACGCCGCAGGAGCCGCTGGTGCTCGAGTATGGCGGCACCCTAAAGCACGTCGCCGTCACTTTCGAAACTTACGGCGAGCTGAACGCGGCGGGCGACAACGCGATTCTCATCTGCCACGCGCTCACGGGCTCGGCGCACGCGGCGGGGGTGCAGGGGCGGGCGCAAGTCCCCGGCTGGTGGGACCCGCTCATCGGACCGGGCAAACCGGTTGACACTGCTGAGCATTTCGTCATTTGCTCGAACGTTTTGGGCGGCTGCTACGGCACGACAGGTCCGAGCAGTTTGGACCCCGAAACGGGGCACCCTTACCGCCTCGACTTTCCGCGCTACACCGTGCGCGACATAGTGGAGGTGCAAAGGCGTCTTATGGACACGCTGGGCGTCTCCTCGATCAAAGCGGTGGTCGGCGGCAGCATGGGTGGGATGCAGGTTTTGGAGTGGGCGGCGATGTACCCGGAGCGGGTGCGGAGCGTCGTCCCTATCGGCACCTCCGCGCGGCATTCGGCGTGGGCGATCGGTCTAAATGAGGTGGCGCGGCGAGCCATTACGAGTGACGCGGCGTGGTGCGGCGGGGACTATCCACTGGACAAGCAACCCGAAACGGGGCTCGGTCTAGCGCGGGCGGTGGCGATGCTTTCGTACCGCTCAGTAGACTCCTTGGACGCGAAGTTCGGGCGGGGGCGCGTCTCTCACTCCCGCGACCTCCTGGGTAAATCCTTCGAAATCGAGTCGTACCTGGACTATCAAGGGGTCAAGCTGGTGCAGCGCTTCGACGCGAACACGTACCTCTACCTCACCAAAGCGATGGACGACTACGACCTCACAGACGGGCGCGGTAGGCTCTCGCACGTGCTCGGCAAGATGACGATGCCCGCGCTCGTCATGGGCATTAACAGCGATGTGCTCTACCCCGAAGCGGAGCAGCGGCAGCTGTTAGAGGGGTTGCCCAACGCGCAGTACGTTCGCATCACCTCGCCGCACGGTCACGACGCCTTCTTGATCGAGTTTCCGCAACTCGCGGTGCGGCTCAGGCGCTTTTTGGGTCAGGTCGTATAGAGCGCAAGGTCGAGAAGTGGATGTAAAATATCTAACATATGGCGCGCGAAGCGCCTCAATTACGCCTGACGTCTTGGACGTGAGGCGCTGTCTATCATAAGCTGTTACGTGATGCTGACCTGCTGGACCAATCTAGCACCTCTACGCTCTGCTCCAGAAGATACGGCGGCGTAGCGCGATGTTCTGGATTATTTTTGCCTTTGTCGTCTCGAGCAAATGCTTAGCGCTCGCCCTCTACGCTTGGCGCAACAGGGATGTGCCCGCCGCGTCTATCTTCGTTCCTTTCTCGCTCCTGCTCGCGCTGTGGGCGGCGGGCTACGGCATGGAACTCCTTGGTGAGGGTGTCACGGCGAAACTGTGGTGGGCGCGGCTCCAGTACATAGGCATCGCACCTATTCCCGTGGTTTGGTTCGCGCTCATGCTGCAGTACGCCCACCGGACGAGTTGGCTTAAAAAACGCCTTCTCGCGGCGCTCGCCGCGGTTCCTACCGCGACACTTTTTCTCATCTACACGAACGAGGCGCACGGGCTCTTCTGGCGCAGCGCACAGCTCGAGGTCTGGGGCGGAACGACGCTTTTAGCGCTTACGTATGGTCCCTGGTTCTGGGTTCATACGGCGTATTCTTACGGGCTCTTACTCGCGGGGATGGGGCTTTTAGTGTGGATGTTTACAAGCTCGCTCTACTTGCACCGCAAGCAGTCCTCGAGCCTCCTCCTGGGCGCATTGATGCCCCTCGCTTTTAACGTCCTCTACCTCTTTTTCCCGGATTTGCCCATCGACCTTACGCCCTACGGCTTCGGCGTCGGGATGCTCGCAGTCGCCCTGGGGTTTTTCTACTTCCACATTCCCGACCCCTTGCCGAACGCGCGGGCGGTCGTCATTGAGAACATGGCGGACAGCGTGATCGTTTTAGACGCGCGCCACCGCGTGGTGGACCTCAACCGCGCCGCCCAGTCGCTCCTAGATGTATCCGCCGATGAGGTCATCGGACGCAGCGTCGTGCAGGCGCTGCCGACTTGGTCAGGCTTAGAGGCGTGGCTTGACGGAGCGCCCAGCGAGCCCAAAGAGGTGAGCGTTCCAGGTCATAAGGAGGACGCGCCCAAGTACTACCGCCTGCGCGTCTCCCCGGTCCGCGAGCCGCGCGGCGACTTTTCGGGTCAAGTTTTGGTCGTTCAGGACATCACCGAAGAGCGGACGCGCCACCTCATGGTTGAAAGAATGGCGTACAGCGACGCCCTGACGGGCCTAACCAACCGGCGCGGCCTTTTGGAGCGCGGCGAAGCGCTGCTAAGGCGCGCCGAGGAAAACGAACAGCGCGCGGTGCTCTTCTACCTCGACCTCAACCGCTTCAAGAACATCAACGATACGTTGGGGCACGCGGCGGGCGACCAGTTGCTCGCTCAAGCCGCCGAACGCTTGGAAAGCGTGGTGCAAGAAGGCGACCTTCTAGCCCGCTTGGGCGGTGACGAATTCGCGATCATCGCACCCGGACTCAGCGAGGCGGAGGCGCAAGAGGTCGCCGAGCGCCTTCTCGCCGAGTTGCGCGACCCTTTCACGTTACAAGGACACACCCTTCACGTGGACGCGAGCGTCGGTATCGCCATATATCCCTATAACGGTAGGAGCGTGGACGACCTTCTGAAGTGTGCGGACATCGCGATGTACAGCGTCAAGGAGGGGCGGACGACCTCGCTCTTTTATAGCGACACGCAAGGGGCGCGGCGGCGCGACCTGCTCACTTTGGAGGAGCGCCTCAGATACGCCTTGCGCAAAGAGGGGTTGCACCTCTGCTATCAGCCCATCTCGAGCCTGCAGACGAGCCGCGTGGTGGGCGCAGAGGCGCTGCTCCGCTGGGAAGATGGGGGCAGTGAGGTCGCTTCGCCTGCGACTTTCATCCCCTTCGCCGAAGAACTCGGGCTCATCCGCGAGATCGACGAGTGGGTGCTCGCTAAAGCGTTCAAAACTATAGCCGCTAACGCGAGGCTCGAGCCTCGCCCGAGCGTAGAGGCGAGCCCAGTACCTCCTTGGGTCTCGATCAACGTGTCAGCCCGCTCGTTTCGTGACAGCTCCCTAGTTACGTACCTCATCAAGCTGCTTAGCACCACGCCCATAGACCATAGAGCGGTCGTCTTGGAGATTACCGAGAGCGCCTTTATAGACCCCGCCGCAAGCTTAGACATCCTCCACGACCTGAGAGCGATGGGCCTGCGCGTCGCTATAGACGACTTCGGCACGGGATATTCGTCGCTATCGTACCTGGAAAAACTCCCCATCGACATCCTCAAAATCGACAAGAGCTTCGTATGGGGTATCGGTAAGAGCCGCGCAAAAGAGGCCATCGTGCGCACCATCGTCACGCTCGCGCACAACCTGGGCGTCACGGTGCTCGCTGAGGGCGTCGAGACGGACGCGCAGATGCGCTGGCTGAGAGCCGAAGGCTGCGACTTGGCGCAAGGGTATCTGCTCGGCAAGCCGCAGCCGCCGCAGGAGCTTTCGAAGTATAACTAAAGCGTTTAGTCGCGTTAGCTCATCAGCCAATACGCTTCTGCGTGAGAAATTCAAGCCCTATTCGCAGGGCGTTAAAATTCCCTCACGGCCGTCTCCGACGAGTCTGCCAGAAGTTTTACAGATACTTCATGAGGTTCAGTAAACCTTAACTTTCTAACACGCTGTCCCCCTCAAAGCGCCTAACATGACCTATGCTTCGCTACGGTCTTCTCTACGGTTTCGCCGCCTTACTCGGCGCACTCATCGCGGCGTGGACGCTGCTCGCCCCGTCAGCCGCGTGGGTCAACAGCGTGTATTCGGGACGTATCTACAGACACATCGCCGCCGTGCTCGTGCCGATAAGCGACGCCGTACCCTTTTCGCTGACGGGGCTGAGCTTTATCCTCCTGCTCGTCGGCGTACCGCTGCTCCTCTTTCGTTCCTGGAAGAAACGCAGCGGGCTGCGGCGCTTTGCGCTCATGTGGTGCTGGCGCGGCGCGGCGGCGTCGCTGGTCGTCTACGCGCTCTTTTTAGCGACGTGGGGCGCGAACTATAGCCGTAGCCCCCTCCAAGCGCGCAGCGCGCTCGAGCTTGCCCCCGCCACCACCGAAGAGATGACCGACCTCACCTTGAGCTTGGCACAGGTCGTGGCGGATAATGCTCACGCCGCGCATAATCCCGACCTCGCGGCCTCGTTCCGAGCCGGAAAAGCGTCGCTTAGAAGGGTTGTCTACAGCTTTGAAGGGCAGGAGGTGACGCTGCCTTCAAAAGTCAAAGCCACCCCGCCGGGGCTCCTGATATCGGGCGGACAAGCGACGGGCGTGATCTCACCCTTTTGGCTCGAGGCGCACGTCGACGGAGCGCTGCCCGACTACGCCTTCTTAGCGGTAGGCTTGCACGAACTCGCGCACGTCGCGGGCTACAGCAGCGAGGCCGAGACGGACTTCGTCGCGGCGATGGCGGGTTTGCAGGCGGACGACCCCTACGTGCGTTACAGCGTGGCGCTAAGCCTCTTCTCGCGTTTCGCCTGGAGGCTTCCCGGCGACGCTTACAGGGCAGCGTACGACCTACTCCCCCAAATCGCCCTAGACGACCTCGCCGAGAGACAAGCGGTGCGGCTCAAGTATCACCCGCCCAAGCCGGTCAAGAAGGTGCAGACGAAGGTCTACGACTCCTACTTGCGCACGCAGGGCGTGAGCGCGGGTATCAAAGACTACGGGCGCGTCGCCAACTACCTCGCCTCAGCGAAACGCACCGGAATGCTCGACCTACCGCGCACAGTAAGCGTAAAAGTAAAGCCCCAAATAAACTGAGACTTCCCGCGAAACTTGAGCGTTGCGACAAACAGCACGCCTGTAAAAATAGCAAACCGGATAGAGCTTAGAGGGCGACACCGCAGTAGGTGTCGCCCTTACTTGCATTTACGCCAACGTGGGTCATACTGAGTTTCTGTCTGAACCTACGAGATTCAGATGCTGCGAAGCAGCGAACCATATACACGTTCTACTGCAAGCAAGTTTTTTAATCAACACTTGAACGTCGGAGGTGGCACGTTGAGCCTACCCATGATCCCATTATACGGTTCACCTTTTGAGCAAGGGCTCGCGCACGGAGGAGCGCTTAGGGGCGAAATTCAGCATAACGTCAACGTTTACTTTCAGCGCTTCGAAGAAGAGGTCGGGCTGTCACCTACAGAGGTCGTGGAGCGCGCTCACGCTTACGAAGATGTGATCCGGCGCGCCAGTCCCGACTACTACGCCGCTATGCGAGGCGTCGCGGAGGGCTCCAGCACGGACCTCACCATTATTACCGCGCTCAACATCCGCTACGAGCTTCTCTACTATGAGTTCGGCGTCGCGGACGGTTGCACTTCGTTCGCCTTAGCGCCAGAGCGTACCGAGGCGCGCGAGCTTTTCATCGGACAAAACTGGGACTGGATTCCGCAGGTCAAAGGCGCGCTACTTCACGCGACACATGAAGACGGTTTACAGACCCTCAGCTTTACCGAAGCGGGCATCGTCGGCGGAAAGATCGGCGCGAACAGCGCGCGGCTCGGGCTCGCCATCAACGGCTTGACGAGCACAGCGGATGAGTGGATGAGCTTTCACACGCCCTTTCACGTGCGCTGCTACAACATCTTGCGCCAGCGCACCTTCGAAGCGGCGGTGGCGGTTGTGACGAGCAAAAAGCGGGCGTGCTCAGCGAATTTTGTCATCGCGCAAGCGCCGGATAAACTCGTTAACATCGAAGCTGCTCCGGATACTCTCTACAAGCCGGCGCTCGACGAAGGCGTCGTCGTTCACGCGAACCACTTCGTCGATCCGGACGTGGCGGGCGTCGTCGAGCCACCCGAAGACGAGCACCGCCCGCAGTCTTATGAGCGTCATAAGCGCCTGAGCGCCCTCCTTCACGACCAGCCGACCTTCACGGCCGAAGAGGTCAAGGCGCGGCTGCGCGACCATCAGGGTCACCCTAACTCCATCTGCCGCCACCCCGACACCACGGACGCCGCGTACGACCAATATGCGACCGTCACGTCCATCATTATGGAGCTAAACAGCTTGACGATGTTCGTGAGCGACGGACCGCCCTGCGAGAACGAGTATGAGGTTCACCGCTTGGAAGTGCTCGACTAGATTTGTAAGAATTTTGTAAGAGCCCGTGCGCTACCCTCAGCGTTGTGGCGAGCATCCTCATTGTCGACGACCAACCCTCTATCCGCGTTCTTCTAAGAGGTATCTTGAGCCGGACGGGTCACGACCTCTACTTTGCCGAGAACGGCTTAGAGGCGCTAGGCATACTGGAGCAGCAACCTATCGACTTGCTGATTACGGACATCAACATGCCGCAGATGGACGGGTTGGAGCTGCTCGGTCACTTACAAGACCGCCCCGACCTCCCTAAGATTGTGATGAGTGCGCAGCGCCCGCAGAACAAAGCGCTTGGACTCGAGGCTTTGGGTGTTGCAGACTTCTTCGAGAAACCTTTAGACATTAAGAGGCTGCGTGAGCGTGTCGAAGCGCTTCTAACGCAGCCTTAAACACAGAAGGAGAAGCTCCTCAGTCACGCAGAGCTTCTCCTAACTTCTGATCTAGCTTAATCCGTTGCAGCAGCGGAAGCCTGTGAGCCCTCCTCTGAGCCCACGCCCACGTCGCCCTCGTCCTCGCGTGTTTTAGCGCGCGCGATGGCGTAGATGAGCAGACCGAAGGCGGGCTTGGCGAGCACGTCAGCGAGCGTGTAACCGAGTTGCAGCCCGACCTCCGCCCAAGCGCCCTGAAGACCAAACATCGGGATCATATAGGCGATAGGGTAAACGCCCCAGGTACCGAGGAGCAGAAGCCGCAAATTGCGCACGAGCTTTCTGACCTGATCGGACTCTTGCTCGAGCTGATTGCCGAGTTCCACCCAGAGTACGTAGAGGATATAAGCGAAGGGCACCGAGCTGAGGAAACCCCAACCGAAGCGCGCCCAGAACTGATTTTGCGGGTCCAGAATCTCGCCGGGGTAGCCGAGCGCGATCATCAGCACGGCGGCGAACGCTAAACGGGCGATGAGCGAGCCGGACTTTCCGCGCGGCAGCGCCAGCACAGCTACGGTCTCGGTCAAGAGAAGCGGCACAGTCAGGAGCCAGTCGATATAGCGGTAGAGGTCATTGAAGGGCTCGCCCGTCGGCATGTAAACGCCGCCCTCGAAGGCGTAGGCGTCGCTCCAAGAGTTAAAGATGCGGAAATAGTGGTACGCCGCGATAATTACGACGATAGCAGAGATAAGTAGTGATGAGCGGTACTTCTCGCCGACATAGGGACGCGCTAGAATAAAGAAAAACGCGCCCGCGACCATTGCCGCGATCGCAAATGACAAGGCGTTGTAGGCTAGTTGATACTGTCCTACAGTCAGTACAGGCAGTCCAGACTCCATAATGTGCTCCTTCTTGGGGGGTAGCTGCGTGGTGCTCGGGGCTTCTAGCTTGAGCTTTTCGCTCTAAAACTTAAACGGCGCTCCACCTCCTTGCTCTATGATGTATTTGAATACTACACTACCAGGCGCGAAGACAAAAGAAAAGAGGTGCAGGCTGCGGTTTTAGACCAGTTTAGCGGTCCAACCTGCATGGTCGTGCTTTCGTGCATTAAAGCCAAAATGTCGAGTCGCAACCGCATATTTACATGCTTAAACCTACGAATTGTAAGGTCAATCATACGCTTTGACCCTCTTTAGAACGACATGGTAAAGCTAGGTCCTCTCGTGAGGACGACAGAAAATGGCCGTAGCAGGCGTCAACGGTATAACGTTATAAATGTAGTACTAGAATACTATTTGAAACACAGTCAGCCGCCGATGGCCACCATCGTCCTCGGTCTATCTACAGGCGTCGTGACGCCCGAAGCGACTTTGCGGTGCGCGGCGACTAAAAAAGTCTCTTGAATCGCCGCAACAGGCTCCGCCGCGTTTAGAGCGGGGCGCAAATCCAGCTCGCGGTCATTCAGCAGACAAGGGCGCAGTTTAGCGTCGCTGGTGAGCCTCATGCGGCTGCACGCGCCGCAGAAGGGCTCGGAGACAGGGTTGATAAAGCCTAACGCACCCTGCCAACCTGAAACCTTGAAGAGCTTAGCGGGCGCACTCGGGTCGGTCGTGAGGGGCGCTAACGCACCGAACGCCGTCTCGATCCGCTCACGAATCTCGCGTCCCGGCATAAACGCCTCATAGTAATCCTCTGAAGTGGCGTTGTTGAGGTGCATGTATTCGATGTAGCGCACGTGGATGGGGAGGTCTTTAGAGAGTTCCGCCAGCGCCAAGAGTTCGCCGTCGTTGATGCCACGAATCATCACGGTATTGAGCTTGACAGGGTGCAGCCCCGCCGCCATCACCGCCTCGATGCCCTCCCACACCTGCTCTATGTTGCCGCCTTTGGTCGCTTGGCGAAAGACGTCGGGGTCGACCGCGTCGAGCGAGATGTTGACTCTGTCAAGCCCGGCGGCTAAGAGGTCGGGTAAGCGCCGCTTTAAGAGGCTCGCGTTGGTGGTCAAGGCGACGTCTTGGACGCCGAGTTCTCTGGCAAGCGCGATCATCTCAGGGAGTTCTTTGCGCAAAAGGGGTTCGCCGCCCGTGAAGCGCACCGACTCCACGCCTAAACTCACCGCCGCAGAGAGCACATGGCGCACGTCCGTCACGCTAATCGTACCTAACGGGTCCTTACGCCCATGCCCGAGCGGGTCACAGTAAAAGCACTTGAAGTTGCACCGAGGCGTCACGCTGATGCGCAGGTCGCGCACGACGCGCCCGTGCTGGTCGACGAGCGACCTCACGCGTCCCCTAAAAAGTTGAAACGAACGTGCATCATTGATTTCATCCTAACGCAAAAGTTGGTGAGGGTAACGTGATGTGGGGCTCGAGTCTTACAAACTTGCATAGGAGGCTCGAGCGTCCATAATTTGCCCCCTTCATCTGTAGCACCTTAACTTGAGTATCTCATTCTGACGTCCACTCGGCGAGGTGTGTTCCAAAAACCGTTCTTGCACTACTTTATGCGCACCTTAATCTGCTACTTTGGTGACATCAGTCCGCAGTGCGAAGCACTTGTAGAGATGACGGACAATCAGTATTGGAAATAATGAGTACCGGAGAATAATGAGTACCGGAGAGAGGTGGGGTGCATGGAGCGGGCAAAGGACCAAAGGGGTGTCTGAGGACGAGCGGGCGTGAAGCGCCCTAAGAGCAAGACGAAAGCTACTGTTGCGAGGGTTGTGCAGGGCGAAGCGCAGGTGCGGCGTGACGTTTTGGCGACGGAAGAGCCCCTAGAGATTCGCCTGCTGAGCAGAGCAGAGCGTCAAAGCGTCGCCGTGACCATGCGCACGCCGGGCAGTGATTTCGAGCTTGCTTCGGGCTTTTTGTTTTGCGAAGGCGTCTTGCAGACTCGAGACGACATTGAGCGCATCTCCTACTGCGTGGATGCGGACGCGGAGCAGCGTTACAACATTGTGAACGTAACGTTGCGCGGCGAGTTGCCCGACCTGCGCAGCTTGGAGCGGCACTTCTACACCTCGTCAGCCTGCGGTGTGTGCGGCAAAGCAAGTTTAGAGGCGTTAGAGGTTCGCTGCGCCGCGCCTCCACAGACGTTCAGCGTAACACCCGAGCAAATTACCGCCCTACCCGACAAACTAAGGGACGCGCAAGGGCTTTTTGAAGCGACGGGCGGCTTGCACGCGGCGGCGCTCTTTTCGAAAGAGGGAGAGCTGCGGGCGCTCCGCGAGGATGTCGGGCGGCACAATGCGCTCGACAAGCTTCTCGGCTGGGCACTTTTGGAGAATCTACTTCCCCTGTCAGAGCATATCGTTTTATTGAGCGGACGGGCGAGTTTTGAGCTTTTACAGAAGTCGCTCGCGGCGGGCGTGCAGGTGGTCTGTGCCGTGTCTGCGCCGAGCAGCTTGGCAGTTTCGGTGGCGAAGGAGTTCGACATGACGCTCGTCGGCTTTTTGCGCGGGGAGCGCTTTAATATCTACGCGGGTGAGGAGCGTATCGAGCAGTCCAAATCTACGCCCGAATTGGTCAGGTCTCAAGAAGGTCGTTATGCCTAGCCCTTAGTTCACGTGCAAAAAGTAACCGCTCATCGCTTCTATCTCTTACCTTTCCTCTTCCACCCTTAGGAGGTTCACCCCATGCTCTCATTCTTAGACCGCGAAAACACCGTCGCGCAGCCCGGCTTTAGCCGCTGGCTAGTGCCGCCTGCCGCGTTAGCCATTCACCTTTCAATTGGTCAAATTTACGCCTACAGCGTCTTTAACGGACCGATGTCGCGTCTGATTGGCGTTTCCGAACAAGCACCTGGCGACTGGGACCAGTTCACCATCCAGTGGATTTTCAGCGTGGCGATTGCCGTCTTAGGCGCGGCGGCGGCGATCTTCGGGAAGTGGTTGGAGCGCGTCGGTCCGCGCATGGCGATGTTCGTCGCGGCGCTCTGCTTTAGCGGCGGGTTTTTCGTTGCTGCGATAGGCGTCTCTATCCACAGCATCTGGCTCGTTTACCTAGGCAACGGGGTCCTTGGCGGTATCGGGCTAGGTCTCGGCTACATCTCGCCCGTCTCGACCCTTATCAAATGGTTCCCCGACCGCCCCGGCATGGCGACGGGCATGGCGATCATGGGCTTCGGCGGTGGCGCACTTCTAGCCTCGCCGCTCTCCAACACGCTCCTGGGCATCTACAGCACGCAGAATTCCGTCGGGGTCGCGCCGACCTTTGTCACGCTGGGTATCCTCTACCTCTGCCTCATGATGTTTGGCGCATTTATCGTGCGCATCCCTGCTAAGGGCTGGAAGCCCTCGGCCTACAACCCCGAAGAGGGCGGCAAAGAGGCGGCCGCCAATATCGACGTCGATGCCGACACCGCGATTCGCACGCCGCAGTTTTGGCTGCTCTTCGGGGTGCTCTTTTTGAACGTGACGGCGGGCATCGGCGTGTTGCAGCAGGCGTCCCTGATGATTCAGGAGATGTTCTCGGTCGATTCGGTGGGCGAAGCGGCCGCCGTGGACGCCGCCGCCGCCGCCGGCTTCGTCGGACTACTGAGCATCTTCAACATGGTCGGGCGCTTTTTCTGGTCGTCTACCTCGGACTACATCGGGCGTAAAAATACCTACTTCGTCTTTTTCGCCCTCGGCGCGGTGCTCTACTTTCTCATCCCGACCTTCGGCAACATGGGCAGCGTGCTGCTTTTCGTCGCGGGCTTTTGCGTCATCATCTCGATGTACGGGGGCGGCTTCGCCACGATTCCGGCGTACTTGCGCGACCGCTTCGGCACCTATGAGGTCGGCGCGATTCACGGGCGGCTGCTGCTCGCCTGGTCGCTCGCGGGCGTGGTCGGACCGACTATCATCAACTGGGTGAGAAACGCGCAGCTCAACAGCGGCGTGCCGGCGGCGCAGGCGTACAGCGTCACCATGTACATCATGGCGGGGCTTCTCATCGTCGGCTTTGTGTGTAACTTTTTTGTAACCCCGGTGGACGAGAAGTACAGCGTCGAAGCGCAAGAGGGCGCGTCCGCCTCCCCCCAAACCTCGGAAGCGACAGGAGACTGAGATGGCTAAAGTCGAGGCGTACGGTAATGACAAGGGCAAAGATAGCGGTAGCGCTGAGAATGATACCGGGCGGGTCACGTTAGAGGATTCGCCGCCCAGTGAGGCCTACGAGGGCAGACCGATGGGACAGCTTGCGGTCGCCTGGGCGGTGGTGGGCATCCCGCTCGCCTACGGGCTTATCGCTACGATTATCAAAGCGTTGCCGCTCTTCCGTTAGGGACGCAGTGCTAGACTTAGAGAAACAAAACATGTTGAGAGAGGGGTCACAGTGTGATTCGTGATTACGGCAAGAAAGTTCCGCTTTACGTCAACGGTCAAAGGGTCGAAGCGCAAGAGGGCGAGCCCTTAGTCGAGGTCTTGAACCGCGCCGGGCAAGACATCGCGCACGTGTGCTATCACCCGGCGCTCGGTCCGATTCAAACGTGCGACACCTGCATCGTGGACGTGAACGGGAGCTTAGAGCGCTCTTGCGCGACTAAAGTCAGCGAAGGTTTGCGCGTCAACACGGAGACCTCGACCGCCAAGGACGCGCGGCAGGAGGGGATGCAGCGGATTTTAGGCAACCACGAACTCTACTGCACCATCTGCGACTACAATAACGGCGACTGCGCCGTGCATAACGCGACAAAATCGCTGAGCATCGAGCACCAGAAGTACGAGTTCACGCCCAAGCCCTACGAACTCGACGACTCCAACCCCTTCTACCAGTACGACCCCGACCAGTGCATCCTCTGCGGGCGCTGCGTGCAGGCGTGCCAAAACGTGCAGGTGACGGAAACGCTTTCCATCGACTGGGACGCCGAGCACCCCCGCGTGCTGTGGGACGGCGGCTCGGCGATCGACGACTCCTCGTGCGTCTCGTGCGGACACTGCATCACGGTCTGCCCCTGCAACGCGCTCATGGAGAAGTCGATGGTCGGCGAGGCGGGTCACTTCACGGGCAAGGACGTGCCCCAAAGCGTGCGCCGCCCCGCCATCGAACTCGTCAAGTCGTTCGAGCCCTACACGGGCTACGGTCCTATCATGGCGCTCTCCGACGCTGAGGCGGCGATGCGCGAGGCGGACATCAAGAAGACCAAAACGGTCTGCACGTACTGCGGCGTCGGGTGCTCGTTCGATATCTGGACGAAGGGGCGCAATATCCTCAAGGTGGACCCGCAGTTCGAAGCGCCCGCGAATAGCATCTCGACGTGCATCAAGGGCAAGTTCGGCTGGGACTACACGAACAGCCCCGACCGGCTGACGACGCCCCTCATCCGCGAGGGCGACCACTTCCGTGAGGCGACGTGGGACGAGGCGCTAGACCTCGTCGCGGAGAAGCTCGGGAGCATCAAGGAAGAGCACGGGCCGCACAGCATCGGCGTCATCGGCTCGTCTAAGTGCACAAACGAAGAGTCCTACCTCACGCAGAAGTTCGCGCGGGCGGTTATCGGCACGAACAACGTGGACAACTGCTCGCGCTACTGCCAGTCGCCCGCGACGGTGGGCCTCTGGCGCACGGTCGGCTACGGCGGCGACGCGGGCTCGATCAAGGATATCGAGAAGGCGAGCCTCGTCTTCATCGTCGGCTCGAACACGGACGAGTCGCACCCCGTACTCGCCACGCGCATCAAGAGTTCGCAGAAACTCCACGGGCAAAAGGTCATCGTCTCGGACCTTCGCAAGCACACCATGGCGGAGCGGGCGGACATCTTCTTGCAGCCCAACCCCGGCACTGACCTTGTATGGCTTTCAGCGGTGACGAAGTACATCCTGGACAATGACATGGGCCCTAAAGCCTTTTTAGACGAATGGGTCAATGACGTTGAGGAATATAAGGAAAGCCTGGAGCCCTTTACCCTCGAGTTCGCCGAGCGCGTCACCGGGCTTTCGCAAGATACGCTTAAAGAGGTCGCAGAAGAGGTCGCCAAAGCCGACTCCGTCTGCGGGCTCTGGGCGATGGGCGTCACGCAGCACACGGGCGGCTCAGACACGTCAACAGCGATTTCCAACCTGCTCGTCGCGACGGGCAACTACGGACGCACGGGCACGGGCGGCTATCCGTTAAGAGGTCATAACAACGTGCAAGGTGCGCATCGGACTTCGGCTCGATCACGACCTTTTTCCCCGGCTACCAGAAAGTGGTGGACAACGAGGTGCGCGAGAAGTTCGAGCGCGGCTGGGGCGTCGAGCTGAGCGACGAGACTGGGCTCAATAACTACGGCATGATCGACGAGATTTTCGAGGGCAAGGTCAAGGCGATGTACGTCATCGGCGAGGACCTGGGCATCGTGGACGCGAACGCCAACCACGTGCAGGACGGGCTCTCTAAGCTCGACTTCTTCGTCGTCCAAGACCTCTTTATGAGCCGCACGGCGGAGTTCGCGGACGTGGTGCTGCCTGCCAGCCCGATTTTGGAGAAAGAGGGCACGGTCGTCAACACTGAGCGGCGCATCCAGCGGCTCTATCAGGCCTTAGAACCCTTAGGCGACTCCCGCCCCGACTGGGAGGTGTTAGTGGACCTCGCCAAGCGCATGGGCCAGGACTGGGGCTTCACGCACCCTAGCCAAATCATGGACGAGATCGCCAGCCTGACGCCGATGTTCGCAGGCGTGAGCTATGACCGGTTGGAGGGCTACAACTCGCTCCAATGGCCCGTCGCAGCGGACGGCACGGACACGCCGCTCTTATACACCGAGCGCTTCGAGTTTGACGACGGCAAGGCGCGGCTCTTTCCGCTGGAGTGGATCGAGCCCGCCAACCAGCCCAACGAGGAGTACGACCTGCACCTCAACAACGGGCGGATGCTGGAGCATTTCCACGCAGGCAACATGACCTACGCCTCGTCGGGCATCGCAGAGAAGGTACCCGACACCTTTGTTGAGGTCGGTCCGGAGCTAGCGAGCGAGCGCGGCGTCGAAACGGGCGACTGGGTGCGGCTCATCTCGCCGCGCGGCTCGGTGCGGGTGCAGGCGCTGGTCTCGGACCGGGTCCACGGCAACGAACTCTACATGCCGATGAACTCGCGCACCGAGCCCGTCAACCTCTTGACCTCCTCGGACAAGGACCGCGTCAGCGACACGCCCGCCTACAAAGAGGTCGCCGTCAAGATGGAGAAGTTGGGCGAGAAGGGTAAGTCTCCCCTGCCGAGTTCCAACCCACGCTTCGGCAACCCGACGCCGCAGTACGGCGTTCAGGTCGAGCACAAGTGGGAGCGCGACGACTACGTCTACCCGACGCAGAGCCGCCCGGAAGGGGGGAACCTCTAGTGGCAAAAGCCATTCAGTACAAGTACGAACCCTCCCCGCCACCCGTTGATACAGCGCAAGACGACCTCGACAGACTCGTGCAAACGCTACACCAAGAAGGTGTCTTCCGCATCCTCAACAGCGCCATCTCGCAGAAGAACGGCGTTCTGGAGGTTGCCCTGGACCAGCTCGACTCGCAGGGCGGGCGCAACTTGGTAGATAACGTGATGGTGCTCGTTAAGACGCTCACCGTGACCAACCCCGACGGCGCGCAAGCTTTTTTAGACGGCACGCAGAAAGGACTCGCCAAGGCGCAAGAGAGCCTCAAAGACGACCCGCCCGGCATCACCGCGCTCCTAGGCAAGCTCTACGATAAAGAGGTGCGGCGCGGGCTCTACGCGGTCTTGAGCTTGCTCGAGGGCTTAGGACAGCACCTGCACGAAGAGGCGGAGAAAAAGGGATAATCTTCCAAATCGTTTGAACGTCCTTATGAACCATGAGGGTGAGGCGAGCAGTCTCACCCTTTCTCGTATCGCCGTTTAGAAACGCGAACATCTGAGAGGAGGCCCATGCCCTACGTCAACATAAAAATCACCGAAGAGGGCGCGACTAAAGCGCAGAAAGCCCAGCTGATTGAGGGTGCAACTAAGCTGCTCCAAGAGGTACTCGGCAAGAATCCAGCGACGACCATCGTTGTCATCGAAGAGGTCGAGACGGACAACTGGGGTATAGCAGGTGAGCCGGTGACGGAGCGGCGGGAGCGCGGCGCGTAGCGGGCAATAACAGGATCAGTCGGAATTTTCATCGCAGGTACAAAACGCAGAGGCAACGTGAACCCTGTTGCGTCCGAGTTCTTTGCCTCAGTAAAACGCCTTATCCGCGAGCTTTACTCAAGCTTCGACACTTAGGGCCGCGCTAAATCGCCGTAGACTTAACCTGATGTCTCGCTACCGCATCCTCGAGCAAATCAAAACCCTCCACCCCGAGAGGGACGACGAGCGCATCGCCTTTTTGAGCAGCGCCTTTGACTTCCCTTTCGACACGAGGCGCGCCTACGAACTCGCGCTAGTGCGCACCTTTTGCGTGCCGCGCAGTTCGCGCCTCCTGGTGGCCACGAGAGAACTCACCGAGCGCACCCAGAAGCGATATGACGACACGGTTATCTTAATCAGTACGATCGGTTCACACGGCTACAGCAGCGACTTAGGCGCGCGGGCGATCCGGCGGATGAACCAGCTCCACGGGCGCTACAAGATTCCGAACGACGAATTTCTCTACGTGCTGAGCACCTTTATCTACGAGCCGATCAGGTGGAACGCCCGCTTCGGCTGGCGTCCGCTCCACGAGCACGAAAAACAAGCGGGCTTTTACTTCTGGCGCGAGGTAGGGCGGCGCATGGGACTCCATGACCTGCCGGAAAGTTACGAGGCGTTTGAGGCCTATAACGTAGCGTACGAGCGTGAGCACTTTGCGTACAGCCCGAACAACCAGCTTTTAGCGGACGCGACGCTAGACCTCTTTGTGAGCTGGGTGCTTCCTAAATGGCTGCCAAAAACAGTGCGCCGACCTCTTGCCGAGGTAGGCAAAGACGCCGCAGCGAGCCTCATGGACGCCCCTATGCGAGGCGCTCTCGGGCTGCCAGCGCCGCGACCCTGGATAGAAAAGGTGATCTTCAAAAGCTTGCGTCACCGCGCCCTCGCGCAGTTGGCTTTGCCGCCACGCCGCACGCCCTATACGCTGCCGCCGACGCGCACCTATCCTGAGGGGGTGGACCTCGAGTCCGTCGGTCCCGCCCCCGCCGGAAAACGTGGTCCGCGCCGCGACAAGAATTACGACAGGCGCAAGACTCTGGCCCACCTCGGCGAAACGGGAATCGAGAGTTGACCCTCACGCATGTCAAAGTGCTCGTCGCTATTTAGTAAGTCGTGAGCGTGAGAAGCGGGCAACTTCAGGTCTAGCGTGACCTCTTCTTCAGAAGCGTTCGTCATCACGACAACTTTCTCTTCGGCGCTTTCGCGCAGAAAGGCTAGCTGTTCGTGGTCTACCAAAAGTTCTTGGTAGTTGCCCCTCTGTAAGGCGGAAGAGTCGCGCCGTAAGCGGGTCAGCTTGGCAATGAGGTCGGCGAGGTCGGGGTGGGGGGCGTGCGCCTTAGCTCCAGGTAGCTCGAGCCTCGGCCTTAGCGCTTCGTCGCTCGTATTCGTGCGCTTGCCCGAAAGCCCCCACTCGCTGCCCGCGTAGATAGAGGGCACGCCGGGTACGGTAAAGAGAAGCGTATAGAGCGGGTAGAGGTGCGCGGGCTCCTCCAAGCTGCTCGCGACCCGGTTGACGTCGTGGTTATCCGCAAAGGTGTAGAGGTTGAGCCCTTCATAGACGCCGCCCTCGCCGAACTGACGCTTCAGGGAGTGCGCCAATTCGAAGTAGTTTTTGTCCGCGTGGCTCGACCACAGACCCTTGTAGAGTTCGTAGTTCGTCGCGGAGTCCAACATGTCGGGGTTGACCCACTTGCTGTAGTCGCCGTGAACCACTTCGCCCATCAGCCAGAAGTCCGGCTCGAGCTTTCTGCAGAACTGGGCAAGCTCATGTAAGAAGTCGAAATCCATGACGTCCGCCGCGTCTAGTCGCAAACCGCTGATCTCAAAGTCACGCACCCACGCCGCCACCGCGTCAAAGAGGTGCGCTCTCACATCGGGATGCTTCAGGTTGAGTTTGACGAGGTCGTAGTTGCCGCTCCAGCCTTCATAACCGAAGGGGTCACCCTGCGGGCTCGTCACACCGAAGTCGAGGTGAAACCAGTCTTTATAGGAAGAGGTCTCGCCGTGCTTTAAGACATCCTTGAACGCCCA
The DNA here is from genome assembly GCA_965213925.1 of Trueperaceae bacterium. Lineage (GTDB taxonomy): Bacteria > Deinococcota > Deinococci > Deinococcales > Trueperaceae > CBDBZX01. The sequence goes on along the minus strand of OZ243927.1, from coordinate 142,480 downwards.
AAAGTCCCGCCCGACGTGATTGAAAACCGCGTCCAGCACGAGACGGATACCGTGTCCGCGGAGGTCTTTAGAAAAGGTTTGCAACGTTTCGTTTGTACCTAACCGCCTGTCCACGTGGTAGTAATCCGCCGTGTCGTAGCCGTGCGCGCTCGACTCGAACAAAGGTCCTAAATAGAGCGCGTTAACGCCCAACTCGTTCAGATGCGGAAGCCAGTCGTGAAGCTCCGCTAGGCGCGGCGTAGGCTCTGAAGAGAAGTCGTTGCGTTGAGGTGCGCCTAGCTGTCCGAGCGGATAGATGTGATAGACGGTTGTGTCTTGGAAGGATTGCTTCATCTTTGTTCTCCTTTTATACCTTTCGGTATAGTTGCGGGTAAAAAAATTTGCTCACGAAAAGATGCCGTACATGAAGCCGCGAAGCATCTGGCTTCGGGTCGCGTCATCTAGGGTCAAGGAGCCGTTTAGGGAGAGTCCGACGTAGGTATTGAGGACGCCCAAAAAGCTCAAGGCGAGCGTGAGCTGCCGCCCACGCATGTTGCCGTGATCTTCAGATGCCTGCCCGAAAAGCTCAGCAAGGAGGCGCTCTTGCGCTTCTAACCAGGGCGCAACTGCCCGAAACGCTTCGCTTTCAGGTGGCGCGAACAGAAGGGTTAAGCGCAGTCTGGTGAAGTTCGGCTCGTCCAAAGACGCGGCGATGTACGCGGCGCTAACGTCCTCTAAGGTCTGCGTCAGATCATGATGATACGCCGATGCTCTTCGCAACCTCTCGTTGAACGGTGCAAAATGCGTGTTTAAAAGCGCGTCTAAAAGCCCGCGTTTGTTGCCGAAGTGATGGTAGAGCGTCGGCTTGGTGACGCCAGCCGCCGCCACCACGCGCTGCACACCGACCGCGTCGTAGCCGTGCTCCGCGAAGAGGTCCAGGGCGCAGCGCAGAAGGCGCGAGCGCGGTTCCGAAGAGGTCGTCTCTACTGCCACACCGAAGATTATACCGAACGGTATAGATGATGTCAACTGCTCTCTCGAGAGTAGAGAGGGCGGGCCGAACGCGTCTTCCGTTAGCGTACATGTGTACGCCCTAATGACATGACTCATTTCTTACTTGACAGAGTACTCATCGCTAAACTTTTACGTCAAAGCGTGTGGATCAAAAAGCCGCTTGTACTCGTCGCCCGCGAAGCGGTCTGTCATCCCTGCCAAATAGTCCGTGACCGTGCGTACGACGCCCCTCTCTTCCGCCCTCGCCTGCAGGTGAAAGGGCAGCATCGTCGGCGTTTCCAGATAGGCGCAGAAGAGGCTCTCGAGAATCCTATCCGCTTTTTTCGTCATGCGAATCAGGCGGTAGTGGCGGTAGAGGTTTTTGAACAAGAAGTCTTTGAGGACGCGCAGTTCCTCGTTCATCTCGGGCGAGGTGCCGACCAGCGTGTGGGACGCTCTGCGCACCTCCTCTAAAGACCCTACCGCCTCCTCTTCCAAACGCGCGTGCGTGCAGTGAATCGTATCGTCGATCATCCGTCCTAAAAGCTTGCGGATGAGCAAGTAGCGCGTCTCGTTCGAGAGCGCGTGTGGGTTAATCTTTAACGAGTGCATCAACTCGCCGACGAGCGGCACCTCTTCTATCTGCGCTCCCGTAAGGTGTCCTGAGCGCAGCCCGTCGTCCAGGTCGTGCGCGTTATACGCGAGTTCGTCAGCGACGTTGACGACTTGCGCCTCCAAAGTCGGCTGTTTGTCGGGCTCCCAGTCGGCTTTCGGTAGCGTGTCGGGCAGTATCTCGAGCAGCGGCGTCGCTTCGTGCTTCATGATGCCCTCCAGGGTCTCCCAGGTGAGGTTGAGCCCTGGAAAGTCCGCGTAGCGCTTTTCCAACTCCGTCACGACGCGCAAGGACTGTTTGTTGTGGTCGAAGCCGCCCTCCTCTTTCGCGAGGCGGTTCAGGGTGCGTTCGCCCGCGTGTCCGAAGGGAGGGTGCCCTAAGTCGTGGGCGAGCGCCACCGTCTCCGTGAGGTCGCCGCTCAACCCCAGTGCCCTCGAGATGCTCTTCGCCACCTGCGCCACCTCCAAGGTATGCGTGAGCCGCGTGCGGTAGTAGTCGCCTTCGTAATTGACGAACACCTGCGTTTTGTACTCCAAGCGCCGGAACGCGCTCGTGTGGATGACCCGGTCGCGGTCTTTTTGATACGCCGTGCGGTACGCCGCCTCTTCCTCGGGGTAGAGGCGACCTTTGGAGCCGCGCGAATGCGCCGCGTAAGGCGCGAGCGTGGCGGCTTCGTCTTTCTCGAGCTTGGCGCGGGTGAAGAGCATGACTAGGTGGAGCGTAGCATCTTCACCGAATTCGTAACGTTATGAGTCGCTATATTAAAAAAGCTGACGCCTGAGCGCCAGCTTGTGATGTGTTTGGACCTTACTTCGAGCGAATGCTCTTATACGCCTCGAGAACCTTTTCAACGTCGTAAGGAGAAGCGGGCTGAACCGAGGTCATTTGCACGTTAGTGCCGCTGCGTACACCGGTGAAGCTGACCGAGCTGATGACCTCTCCTGATACAGCGTCTAACTGTCCATAAAATCCAGAAACACGGTTAGATAGGTCGAACTTGAATACGTAGATATGGTTTACCCATGTTCCAGGCTCGCCGACAATGTACTTTTCTGCTATTGTGCTTTCTGGATTGTACATAGCGAAAGCGTCCGCGCCACTACCACTCGCGCCGTAAACGGCATAACTGTCGGGAAGCTCTGAGTTCTGCTCGAGGATATTGAAGCTGTAGGATTGGCTGCTAGGAGACGCATCGGGGTGGCTAAACGACCATTCGCCGAGGAGACTTTCGGCGCGTTGCTGGCTTACTGAGATTCCTGCAGTTCCGCACGCGCTAAGGAGGAGGGCAATAAAGGAGAGGGCGAGGAGTTTCTGGGCGATTTTGTTCATGGGTACCTCCCGAGTACTGCGCTAGTGTAGCGCTCAGGTTCTGACAAAAAACTGACGCGGTGTTCACGTTATGAAATACCGTTCTAGCCGAGCCTTTTCCATTTTTAGAGCTTGAATTTAGATAGAGAGGAAAGTGTTACCACCTCCTCTTACGGAAGTAGTTTTCTCTGGAATGCTCACTGAATATGAATGAAGGGTTGCAACCCTTTGCTAGCGGGAGGCACTTCTCCGACCTCTTGACAAACTTAACGGCGTTAAGTAAAGTATAAGCGTAATGACTAAGACTGAAGACTCTAAGACTCGAGATGAGCGCATCCAGACGCGCAGCGCCAAACGCCGCGCCAAGCAAAAAGAGGAGCTGCGCCGCGCGATTCTCACTGCCGCGCAAGACCTCTTTTTAGCGCACGGCTACGAGGGCTTCTCCCTGCGTCAAGTCGCCGAAGAGGTCGGCTACTCGCCCACGACGATTTACCTCTACTTCGCAGACAAAGACGAACTGCTTTTGCACGTCTGCTTAGAGGGCTTTCAGACCTTCGGCGCGATGCTCCGCGCAGGGTATGAGAGCAGCGACGACCCGAGGGAGAGGCTCGAGGCATTAGGCGAGCAGTACTTCAAGTTCGGTTTAGAGAACCCTGCAAACTACCGCCTCATGTTCATGCAGCGCACCGACATACGTATGGAGGAACTGCCCGAGGGCTATATGCCCCCTGACGACAGCTTCGGTTATCTAGCCAGAACCGTTCAAGAGTGTATCGACGCGGGCTATCTGCATGGTGATACGAGAACCTTAGCGAACTTCATCTGGAGCGGGATTCACGGCATCGTCTCGCTCGCTTTAGTGGACGACCCGCACTACACCCGCGAGGACGCCGAGGTGTCCTTCGCGCTCTACAAAAACAACATGCACCGCGTTTTGAACGAAGGGGGGTGAGACTAAAATTTTTTGACTGCTAGTTTACACCGTTAAGTAAATTTAAGCCGTTCTCGCTCAAGTTCAATAAAGGAGTAGATAATGAAAAAAGTCCAGCAGAAACACGCACTGATTATCGGCGGAAGCATGGGCGGGCTGCTCGCGGCGCGAGTGCTCGCAGAACGCTTCGACAAAATCACCATCCTAGACCGCGACACCTTTCCCGAGACGCCCGAGCATAGAAACGGCGTCCCGCAGTCGCGCCACGCGCACGGCATCTTGATGCGGGGTCAAGAGATTATCGCGGAGCTTTTCCCTGGCATCATGCAGGATTTGCGTGAGGCGGGCGCGACCACCCAAGGACCTATCGTGGTGGTGTCGCCAGCGGGCAAGCTGCCTATCTACGAGGAGGACACTGAAGGCGTTTGGGCGAGTCGGGTTTTGCTCGAGCATCACGTCAGAGAGCGTCTTAAAGAGACCAGCAACGTCACCTTCATCAGCCAAGCCGAAGTCACGGGGCTCATCGCCACGCCTGATAAGCACCGCGTGATGGGCGCTCAGGTGCGTTACCGAGACGCTTCACAAGAGGTCGAAACGCTCTACGCTGACCTCGTTGTAGACGTAAGCGGTAGGCATTCAAAAGCGCCGACATGGTTGGAATCTTTAGGCTACGACGCGCCCCCCGAAGAGGTCATCAACTCCGGTTTGGGCTACGCCTCGCGCTACTACAAAAAACCCGCGAACTTCCCCTCCGAGTGGGCAGGTCTTTTGATGAACGGACGCCCGCCGCACAACCCGAGAGCGGGGCTCATCCTGCCGATTGAGAACGGTGTGTGGCACGTGACGGTGGGCGGCTTCGCAGGTCACTTTCCCCCGACGGACGAAAACGGTTTTATGGCTTGGGCAAAGGACTTGCCTGACCCCAGCCTCTACGAAGCGATTCGCGTCGCGGAGCCGCTCACCCCGATTCGCGGCTACCGCACGCCGACGAACAGGCTGCGTCACTTTGAAAGGCTCTCGAGGCGTCCGGCTGGCTTCATCGTTATGGGCGACGCAGTGTGCGCCTTTAATCCAATTTATGGGCAGGGCATCACGACGCGGGCTTTGGAAGCGCTCGCTTTACAAAAAGTCTTACGCACCTCTTCGGATACGACGAGCGAACGCTTCGCGCGGCGCGTTCAGCAGGCAGTTTCTAAAGTCGTCGCGGCTCCCTGGATGGTGGCGACGGGTGAAGATTTGCGCTGGCAAGGGGTCCAACTCAATGGTGCAGACGCAGGTTTGGGCAAACGCCTCATCCACCGCTACGGCGACCTCTTCTTAAAGCAAGCCCTTCACGACGAGTTTTTAAGCGCGACCTTTCAGCGGATGATCAACATGATGGAGCCGCCCTCCTCCCTGATGAAGCCGAGCGCGGTGGTGCGGGTTTTACGGGGAACTTTGAAAGACACGTTACGCCGCGAGGTCACGCCTGCTGACTTAGCGCTCTCAACCGAAGCCATTCAGAGCCTCCAAGCCCGCCCCTCCACCCTACGCAGTTAATTCAGGAAGGACACACAAATAATGACACTTTCAGGAACTCAGAACTTCTTGGTTACATTTACGCTTATAGGTAGCGGCGTCTTCGTCCTCATGGCGTGTGGCGCGTTCGTCGGTTACGCTGTCGCGCTTTCGGCGCAGCGCTCACAAGCACCGCGCACAGGAGGGCTTAAAAACCACCTGCGCAGTCAGGCGCACTGGTATCTGCTCGGCTTGATCGCCCTCTGGTTCGGTGCTGCTTTAGCGACCAGTCAAGCAGGTCCGCTCAACTTCAGAGACATCGCTTTCTTCGCGCTTATCCCCATCATTGGGGGTACGCTGCTCTCGTTTACGAAGGTTGTTGGAGACCTCATCAGAGCTATTCCTACGCATTGGCTCATCACCTTGCAGTTCTACCGCGTGCTCGGCTTTCTCTTTCTCTTCCCCTATATGACAGAAGGGCTAGTAACGCGCGGCTTTGCGTATCCTGCAGGCTACGGTGACATCCTCACGGGCGTCTTCGCGCTGCCCGTCGCCTGGCTTGTCCTACGCGGTGGTGAACGCTACAAGTGGCTCTTTGTCGCCTGGACTGCCTTCGGCATCCTCGACCTCATCGTTGCGCCCGCGTCAGCAGCCATTTTCAACTTTGAAACTGCTGGGTATGTGCCCATGTTCCCCATTACGCTCATTCCACTCTTCTTCGGACCGCCCTTCGGCATCCTCATTCACATCATCACGCTGAGAAACTTCTGGCTGAGACAGGTGAGCGAGTCGCCTCGAGCCGTATCGCCTAAAACTTCACTGAGTCAAAGCTAATTTGCTAGAGCCAAACGATAAGGAGTACGACGATGACCTTAAACCCGCCTAACCCCACCACTTTCATCCGCCGCCTCTGGCACACCCACGCCCCCTTGACCGTCTCCGGCTTTCTGACCCTCGGACTCCTCGCCTTCTTCACTGCGGGCATTTTTTTAGACGAGCGTGTCATCACGGGTCTCCCCGCTTGGCTCAAGCCGACCAAATTTGCCATTTCGGTGAGCATCTATACCTTCACGCTGCTTTGGCTGCTCAGCTTTATCCGCACGGAGAAACTCTGGCGCAAACGGCTCGTGAACATCCTCGGCTGGACAGTGGCGCTGACCTTTGCCGCTGAGTGGGTCGGTATCGTGACGCAAGCAGCAAGAGGCACGACAAGTCACTTCAACATCTCCTCGACGTTCGACGCCGCGCTTTGGGGGCTGATGGCGGTCTCTATCATGATCTTATGGGTTGCCAACTTCGTTATCGCAGGGCTTTTGCTGCTCGAGCGCTTCGACAACCCCGCCTTCGCCTGGTCGCTCCGCTTAGGGCTCATCATTACGATCATCGGCATGGGTCTGGGCTATCTGATGACGAACCCAACCGCGTTGCAGATGGCGCAGTGGGAGACGGGTGAGCCCGTTACTATCGTCGGTGCACACAGCGTCGGCGTGCCGGATGGGGGAGAGGGTCTACCCTTCGTCAACTGGAGCACCCAAGGGGGCGACCTGCGCATCGGTCACTTTATCGGGATGCACGCGCTCCAAGTGATTCCCTTTTTGGGCTGGTTCGTGACGCGCCGCCGCAGATTGAGCAAGCTGAGTCGAGGTCAACAAACCGCGCTCGTGTGGACGGGGTCAGCGGGTTATTTGGGTGTTGTGCTGCTCGTCACCTGGCAAGCGCTCCAGGCGCAGCCCATCATTCAACCGGACGCCTTGACGATAGGGGTATTTGGGTCTATCGTCGCCGTAGTTGTTCTGTCAGCCCTCGCTATTATTTTCAGAAGAGGTTCGGCTCGAGCCCCTCAGGAGGCATAAAAATGCGTTCAAGACGTATCTTTACTTTTCTAGGTCTTACTTTGGCTTCGGTCGCCGTGGCAAGTGGCGCAGTTCGTATATTCGGCGGCATATCAGGACGTATCGAACACAACTTCGCTGAGCATAACGACGTGAAAACGCACTACGTCAGCTTGGGAAGAGGTCCGCTGGTGGTGCTCGTTCACGGTATTCCCGAGTTCTGGTACTCATGGCGGCAACAGATTGAACCTCTCGCGGCTGCGGGCTTTCGCGTCGTCGCAGTTGACCAGCGCGGCTTCAACCGTTCAGACAAACCCGAAGAACGAGAGGCTTACGCAACGCAGCACGTGGTTGAAGATGTCGCGGCGGTCATCCGGCAAGAGGGGTACGAACGTGGACATATCGTTGGACACGACTCCGGTGCACTTGTCGCGTGGCTCTTCGCCACCTTGCATCCCGAAATGACGGACAAACTCACCATCTTGAGCGTGCCCCACCCCAATGCGTTTGCCGAAGAACTCACCGCGAACCCCGCGCAGCACGAAGCGAGCGAGTACGCCCGCAAGATGCAGCGCGGCGACGCCGATATTCGCGCCCTCTTCCGCGTCGGGCCTCTAGGCGTCTTGCGCGACCCACCCGGCTGGCTCCTCTACACCGTTGCCGATGCCCGCACCGACCACCGCGCCGTGTCGTCGTTCTATGAGGTGAACTATCCGCGCGAGCCTTATGAGGTCAACCCTGCGCTACCTAAAGTGCAAGCGCCCACGCTCGTGATTCACGGTGCACAAGACCAGTTTTTGCTCGCCTCGGGGCACGCGCGTAACCACGAGTGGACGGAGACGGAACCCAAGACGGTGATGCTAGACGCAGGTCACTTCGTTCACCAAGAAAAGCCCGAAGAGGTCAATAGGGTAATACTCGAGTTTCTAACTGACGGTTTCGCTGACAATAAGTAGCTCGAGCCAACCTCTTACCTAAACGTCCAATCGAAATCCGTGTTGACGCACTTGAAAGACGAACGAAAGGATAAACCATGTTAAACGCTGCTGATCTTAGCCTCTCTACCTCTTCGCTCTCCCTGATGCGCGTCATGTACGCCGTCGCTATTTTAGGCGCTGGCGCAGTTGGCTTAACAACCCTCTTCGCGCCCCGTTTGGCGTCGCAGTACATCTTCGCGGGCGGAACCGAGGTCGACGTCTACCTCCGCATCCTCGGCGCGTTGTGGCTGGCGCTCGGTCTCGCTTCGACACTCGGGCTCTCCCAACCCCTAAAATTCAGCGTGATCCTGCTGATTCAACTGTTTTATAAGACAGCGTGGTTGGCGGCAGCGGCTCTACCCGCTCTAGCGAGTGGAAATAGAGAGGTAGGGCTTATCTTCCTGACCATTTTGTTCATAGTTTGGGTTATTGCTCTGCTCTTTGCCCTGCCTTTTCGCTACCTATTCGGCACACTATGAAAGGTTGGCGGAGGGCGTCGAGATGACCTTTTCTCATACGCTAGAAACGAACGCGCCCGAAGAGGTGTGGCGGCGTTGGCTCGAGGTCGAAACGTGGCACGAATGGGACACAGAGATTGAAAGCGCAACTCTAAACAGCGAATTCAAGCTCGGCGCAAAGGGAACGCTGACGCCTAGGACCGGACCAAAAACGAGCTTCACCGTCACCGAACTCATCCCTGAGCAAGACTATACTTTTACAACGAATTTACCGCTTGCTAAACTTCACGTGCGCCGTTATTTTTCAAAGACCAGAACAGCCTTCACCCATGAGGTCAGTTTTACAGGAACGCTTGCGCCGCTGTTCGGCTTTCTTTTAGGGCGACGCTTTCAGAAGGTCTTACCCGAGGTGATGGTAAATTTACGCGAACTCGCAGAGACTTAGGAGTAAAGTGCATTTATGAAGGCATCTGCGCCGTGAAAAGGCTGGCGAAAGGCATTTACCAAATCGACACAGGCAAGGCGAACGTGTTTTTGCTCGAGGGCAAAGAGGGTCTCGCGCTCGTGGACGCTGGTGTTTACGGCGTCAAAGACAAGCTCAAAAAAGTGTTGCTAAAAAGCGGTTTTGCACTTAAAGACATTAAACACATCCTCGTGACGCACGCGCATGTCGACCACGTCGGCGGGCTTAAAGAGCTGCAAACCGCGACGAACGCGGAGGTGTGGGCGCACCGCCTAGACACGCCGCACATCCTAAGAGGTGAGCTGCCGCCCTATCCGGATAGGTCAAAACTCAGCCTATTCGACAAAACTATAGGCGGACTTATCGGCGCGTTTGTAGGCTCGAGGCAACCGCCTGCTCCCGTTCACAACGAACTCGAAGAGGGCGACATCTTGAGCGCGGTGCGTAAAAATCTGCTTGCCATTCATCTGCCCGGTCACAGCCCCGGACAGGTCGGCTACTGGCTCCCCGAAGAGCGCGTTCTACTCGGTGGTGACGTGATGATGCACCTCTTGCCCTGGCTGCATCTTCCCTTAGGAGCCTATACACCCGATATGGACGAGGCGAAGCGTTCGGTTCAGAAGGTCGCCATGTTAAAGCCCCAAACGCTAGGTCTGGGGCACGGTGCGCCGCTCGTCGGGGACGCCGAAGAGAAGGTGGCGGGGTTTGCGGGTAGGCTCGAGAAATCTCTAGCACCCACAAATTAGGTTGGGACTCTACGCCGCCTGGACGTGCTCGCTGACTTGCCTTTTGAGTCTCCCCATAATTGCGCTCATACCGCGCAATCTCAAGGGCGAAATAACCTCGCCGAGTTTCATCTGCAGATAGAAGTCGTCGGGCGTCTCTAAAATCTGCTCGGGCGCTAAGCCGCTCAGCCCTTCGGACAAGATGCCCGCGAAGCCTCTTGTGGTGGGCGCTTCGGGCGGCGCGTCGAAGTGGAAGACGACGCGCTCATCGTCCGGGAACTCGGTGGCGATGAAAAAGGGGGTTTGGCACTCGTGGACCTTTTCCATCTGGTCGCGGCTGTCTTCTAGCTCAGCCGGGAGGGGCGGGACTTTTTTGGAATACTCCAAGAGCATCTGGAGCCGGAGTTGTTTGGGGGCGCTGCTGAAGTTACTGACGATGGTCTGGAGTGGGTCGGGTACGCTCATGTCTCTACTATAAAGCGGTACGGTTCAAGGGGGCGTCAAGGGGAGTGCATTAAGGAGGCTGCCTCTCGGGGCAGCCTCCTAACTGACGGTTGAAGATTTAGCCTAAAGCGTCACTGCTCTAACTCAAACGCCCCGATGTCGCACGCTTCGCCTTGCGGACGCGAGACGCCGCGCTGGTCGGTGTCAACGTTACAGACATCAGCGGGGATGTAATCGACCGCAACGCTGTCCGCTTCCAACGCCCGCGTAAGGGTAGGACCGCCATTATCTTGCAAAAGACCGAACGGGAACGCCTCGCCGACGATATCGGTTTCTTGCGTGAAGCTACAAACCTCATCACTATTGTAGTAGTTATAGCCCCTAGAGGTGAGCGCGTCGTTGGGTCCACAACCGAAATCAAATTCGGTGTCAAGAAAAGTGCCTAAGACCGTGACCGACGCTGCGTCCGCCTCGTTGCTGATGCTCGTAATGAAACCTGACCCAAAGCCGAAGATGCTGCTAAACGCGACCTCGAGTTCGCCCGTTGCCAAGTTTTTGACGCCGCCCGTGAAGTTGTTGAGCACGGTGTTATTGGTAAAGGTCATCCCGCCGCCGTTTCTGACACCATATGAGCCGTTGCCGTCGATGAGGCTCCGCGTCAGTGTGAGAGTACCTTCCTCCGTGTTGACAATACCGTCAACGAAAGGACCGTTGTCCTCAATTGTGCTCGCGTCAATCTCCATTAAACCGACGTTCAAGATGCCACCGCCAGTGTGGTTACTCACGGTGCTCTCGCTCAAGGTAAGTGTGCCGGTGTTGCTGATACCGACGCCTTTATCGTCGTCGGTGCCATTACCCTGCACTACGCTATTAGTAATCTCCGCCGTGCCGCTATCCGCATTCGCGATGCCGCCCAAGGGGTTCCCCGTAAAGGTGCTGTTCTCGACGCGCAGCGTACCGGAGTTCGTAAGACCTGGTCCGTAGGACAGACCTGTGTTGCTCACAGTGCTGTCTATGAGGTTTAGGGTGCCCCCCTCGAAGTTGTTGACGCCGTCGCTGTTGCCATCGTAAACGACCTCGGTGAGGGTCATCTCGCCTCTATTGATAACAGTGCTGCCGTCGTCCGAGTTGCCGATGATGTCCACTCTGGTCATCTCGATGACGCCCTCTGGCGCGTTGATGAACGCGCCTGCCGTGGCTGAAGTCTCGTTATTCTCGATGCGGCTCGCCTCTATAGTAAGCGTGCCCTCATTGTAAAACCCTGTGGCGTCACCGTCGCTGTTCGAGGTCACTTCACTGGAGATCATCGTGAGCGTGCCCGCGTTGTAGAAGCCAGCGCCGTTGGACCCCTCATTCTCGGTGATGAGGCTGTTGCGGACGGTGGCTTCACCTCGGTTGTAGAGACCAACGCCTACGATGCCTGTATTGTTTCTAAGGGCAGTGTCGTTCTCTAACGTCAGCGTGCCCGCGTTGAAGATGCCGCCGCCGAACGGAGAGTTAGCCGAGTTCGAGCCGCCCGAGATAACAACCTCGACGACGCTCAAGTTGCCCCCCTCGGCAACGTAGAGGATACGGAAGCCGGGTGTGCCTTCAGCTCTTATAATTTCAGCGCCCGTGGTGCCGAGCAGTTCAATCTCGCTAGTGATCGCGGGCAGACCGTTTTCACCCTCGGTCTCGTTGTCGACTTCGGTGAGGAGGTAGGGGTCGCCTTCGCTCAAAACAATCGCATCTGCGCCACTTCCTGCCGGGCAACCGCCCACGGCTTCGTCGGCATTCGCAGCCGTAATCGCCGCTCGCAGGGTACATTCGTCCTCTAAAGAGGCTGCGCCCGAGGTGGTGGTGACTCTGATGAAGCCGTCGCCTCCATCTCCGCCATCCGCGTCGCAGTTCTCGGGTTCGTCGAAGAGAACATCAACACCGCGAGCGATAAGCGCGTTGATATCTGCGCGGTCTTCAGTGTCGGGACAAGTCTCGAGGGAATTGCCGCGGAGGTTGACCGTGTCCCCTTCGCTTAGCCCCTCGTTGTTGACTAAAGGAGTAATATCACTAATATCATCAAAGGTGAGGTTTAGCCTAGTAAGGCTTGTGAGGTTTTGCAGCGGACTAAGGTCGTTGATATCAAAGAAGGAAAGGCGGAGATTGGTAAGCTTCGTAAGGTTTTGCAGCGGGCTTATATTTAATTCGGGTTTAACAGCCGGTTCGGGATCAAGGACCGCTATTGATCTTACCGAAAGCTCTTTTAAGTTCGTTAGATTTTCTAAGAAAGTGGGCGTGTTATCGCCTTCCCTAAAAACAAACGCTGTGGTGAGCACTTCGAGACGAGTAAGGTTTCGAAGTGGCTCGAGTTGTTCGGGTTCAACGAACAGGGTAGGAACGGTGAACGTTCTCAGGTTGACTGCGTACTGCAAGCCTTCAAAGCTCATAACTCGGTTCTCGCCGTCGTTCGCTTCGAAACTGAAATCAATTAGGTTTGCCAAGTCTTCGCAGGTGATGGTGGCATCTTCTCCGAGTCGAAGGTTTTCACGAAGGACTTTTCTCAGTAACTCGTCAGGAATCTCTACCGGGTTCGTGCAGGTCTCCGGCTCGGGTGTAGGTTCAGGCTCCCCATCACCACCCGTAACCACCACATAGCCCCGCTCCGCCTCATCTGAGGTGTTGCCAGCAGCATCCGTGACTTGCGTACGGAACACATAGGCAAACTCGTCGCCTGCACCTTCAAGCTCAGAGATGTTCACCGCATCCTCAGCTACCCGGACTTCATAGATACAGGTGACGCTCGTGGGATTAGCCGAGAGGTCGCAGCCGCTGGGCTCACTAATACCTGTGGGCTCGCCTAAGGTAAAGAAGCTCTGCGTCGGGTCTAAAGTTCCCGCTAAACCTTCGGGGCTGCTGTTGACCAAATTCACCGCGATAGTAGTAATCCCACTAGGGTCTTCGTAGTCCACCTGGACGAAGAACGAGCCCCCAGGCGCAACAGAAACAACACGCGCGTCGCTGGCGTCGGTAATCGCGCCGTCCGCGTCGCTGAGGTAGGGACCGCCGAAGGTCTCGCTCACGCCGAAGTCACCGGTTGGAACAGCCGAGTCCTCGCTGACGTTGTCGTCGGGCTGGGTGATGGCGGAGCCCTCCAAGTCGCCACAGGCGGTAAAGAGGAGCAGGGTAAGGAGAAGGGGTATGAGGTGGAAACGTTGCAAGTTGGGTCGTGGCTGGGGTGACATGGAGCCTTCCTTTCTGGATTGTGGCGCTGTGCGCCGCGTGACAGTACGCTATGCAGTTCATAGTGAAGTTCGGTGTGTTGTTGAGTCGGCCTGTTCTTATCCCCCCTTGCTCAACGCATACGGCTCAAAAGCGTGGTGAGCGTCGCTCTGACCAGCCCTGCGCGAGGTTGTTTCTCATTAGCTATATGCTCGCTTTTGTCCTCACCATAAGAGCGTAACTCCCCTCGTAACTTTGTGTGCTGAGGTACGAAAAAAAGCGCTAAACGGCAGAATTAAGGCTGTGTGAACACCTTCTTCTCATGAAAGTGGTCGGTGCAGCTTAGAGCGTATAGCTGCTCTATACGAGGTTTCACGGCTTAGCTTGTAACACTAACGTTCGTGGTATCTTGGCGCGTGATGCGCTACCCTGACGTGCTCGAGATTTCTCCTACACTCGGCATTGACGCTACGCTTTCCGTCCCCGGTTCCAAAAGTCTCACCAACCGCGCTTTGGTCGTCGCGGCGCTAGCGGACGGCACCTCTGTTTTAGAAGGCGGGCTCGTCGCGGAGGACGCCGAGGTGATGCTCAGGGCGCTCCGCGCGCTCGGCTTCGGCGTCGAGGTGGACGGCGCGACCTTCACGGTGCATGGGCGCGGCGGCGAAATACCTAACGCCTCGGCAGAGCTAGATTTGAAGCTTTCCGGTACGTCGATTCGCTTTCTCACCGCTTTAGTCGCGCTTGGAAGAGGTCACTACCGCTTAGACGGCAACGCGCGGATGCGGCAGCGTCCGATTCAGGATTTGCTCAACGCGCTAGAGCCGCTTGGCGCAACCGTGGGCACGCAGTTCGAGACGGGGTGTCCGCCTGTCATCGTCGAGGCGGCGGGGCTCTCAGGCGGCGAGACGCGGATTGCGGGGAGCAGTTCGTCCCAGTACCTCTCCGCGCTCCTCATGGCTGCGCCTTGCGCAGAGGACGCCGTGACGTTACATGTCGAGGGCGAGCTGACTTCTAAACCCTTTATCGACATGACTTTGGACCTCATGAAAGAGTTCGGCGTGGAGGTCGAGCGCGAGGGCTACGAGCGCTTCACCGTCATGCCACAGACATACCAGCCGCAGACCTACCGCGTCGAAGGGGACGCGATGGCGGCAGGGTACTTTTGGGCGGCGGCGGCGATCACTGGAGGGCGCGTGCGGGTTGAGAATGTAGGCAAGCGCTCGTCGCAAGGCGATAAGCGCTTGGCTGACGTTTTGGGCGAGATGGGCTGCGCTGTGACCTGGACCGATGAGCGTTGCGAAGTCGCCGCGCCCGAAGGAACGTTGAAGGGTGGCACCTTCGACCTCAACGACATGAGCGACCAGGCGCAGACGCTCGCCGTCGTCGCGCTTTTCGCGAACAGCCCGGTGCGCATCACGAACATCTGGAACTTGCGCATCAAGGAAACTGACCGGCTGCGAGCGCTCTATACCGAGCTGAGCAAGCTGGGCGCGGAGGTGGAAGAGGGCGAAGATTACATCGTCGTCCATCCACTCGAGACCTTTCCCTCTTCGCGCGTAGAGATCGACACCTACGACGACCACCGCATGGCGATGGCGTTTGCGCTGATCGGCTTGAAGGTGCCGGGCATCGTCATTCGAGACCCGAGCTGCGTGCGCAAAACGTTCCCTGAGTTTTTCGAGGTGCTCGCGGCACTATGAAGCCGACGTCGCAGCTATCCTAAAAATCGTCCCTATGCAAGAGGTGACGCGCTTAGCGCGCGCGGAGTGACGGGTTATAATGCACTTTATGGACGTACTTGGTGAAGTGAGGCGCGTGGACGGTGAGGATGACCAAAAGAGCAGCAGGTTGATTGTGACCTTAGACGGTCCTGCTGCCTCGGGCAAGTCGAGCGTGGCGCGGCGCGTGGCGCAGGCGCTGGACGTGCCCTTTGTCTCGAGCGGTCTCCTTTACCGCGCCGCAACCTATATAGTCCTGGAGCATAACGTCAACCCAGAAGACGAAGCCGCCGTGCTCGCCTTTTTAGGCCGACACGACGTCGAACTTATCGCCCGCCGAGGTGCGCCCGACCGTGTTCTATTCGACGGCGAGGACGTCTCCGCGCGGCTTCACACCACGTCGGTAGATGCGAACGTCTCCGCCGTCGCTCGTCACCCTGGCGTGCGCGCGTGGGTCAACGCGCGGCTCAGGGAGATTCGCGGCTCGTTCGTGATCGAAGGGCGCGACATGGGCAGGGTCGTGTTTCCGAATGCGGCGCATAAGTTCTACCTGAGCGCCCCGGCTGAGGTGCGGGCGGCGCGGCGCGTGGGCGAGCGCGATATGAGCTTGCAAGAGGTTGCCCGAGCGTTGAAGCTGCGCGACGAGCGCGACGCGAAGCAACTTGCGCCCGCGCCCGGCGCTATTCACATCGAGACGCAGGATTTGACGCTCGAGGGCGTCGTCGAGACCGTTCTAAGCAAGGTGCGTGCGTGAACTCGGAGTCGTTCGCCACGCCTGCCGCCGCGCTAGAGCGCGTGGTCATCACGAGTTCGAAGTACAAACCGCAGGCGCACGAGCTCGTTGCAGAGGCGGCGAGAAAACTGCGCTCGCTGGGCGCGGAGGTCACCGAAGATACCGAGGGTACGCTCCACTTAGCCGAAGACGCCGCCCACGCCGACCTCATCATCTCCATCGGTGGCGACGGCACGCTCCTCTCGACAGCGCGGCGTCTCGTCGGCGCGGCTGTGCCGACGATGGGCGTGAACTTGGGCAAGCTGGGCTTTTTGGCGGAGCATAGCGCCGAGGATTTGTGGGCGTACCTGAGCGGCGACACCTCCGAAGAGGGCTGGCGCTTAGACCCCAAGATGATGCTCGAGGTCGCCCTCCAACTCAACGGCAGGTCGGAAGAGGCGACGCGCTACGCCCTCAATGACGTTATCATCTCGCAGGGTGTGATGACGCGCCTTGTCAGCATCGACATGGCAGTCGACAACTTTCACGCCTCGCAGTACCGAGCCGACGGGCTCGTCATCTCGACGCCTGTAGGTTCGACTGCGTACTCGCTCTCGCTGGGCGGTCCCATCTTGGCGCAGGGTCTGCGCGCCTTTGTCATCACGCCGATTGCGCCGCACTCGCTCACGAACCGCCCGATGGTTTTAGAGGGGTCTTCGCGCGTCTCCTTTTGCGTGCAAGGTCCCCTCAACGAGGTGGCGCTCGTGGTGGACGGTCAGGAGCGCTTAGAGCTGCAAGAGGGCGACCGCTTCACCGTGGCGGCCGCGCCCACCGACTTCTTTCTCGTGTCGTCGGGCAAGCACAACTACTTCGATATCTTGCGCACTAAGCTCGCGTGGGGCGCGGCGCCGGGACTAAGCGAGGCAAGCTGAGCGGTATTTTTGCGGTGCCGGTCTCCATTCCTAAGGGGTATTTCGCGGCGCTTTATTCGCACCACCCACCTCGAGCGCTCGTCAGCTAAACCTCAGCGGCTGACGTCTCAACTCAGGGCGGTGCTCAGCGCGAGGACTAGTGCGAGATTCAGCAGCGACGGCATCTCCTATGCATTTTCTCACTCTTCCTTTACCTTAACGTTCAACCTTTAGAATCGTGAGGTGGCTTGCTGCTAATCGCCTCGTAAAGGGTCAGGCTAGGGTCATGAGCAAGCTTCTTCCTGAATTTTTTCGCCGTCAGGACGAGCGTCCCGACAGTTACTTCTACCAGCATCCGCGCTTTGTCACGCACATCGACGAGGCGGCGAGAGGTGCGGCTTATAACCTCTATGATGAGCTTTTGCCCGCCGGCGGTCGCGTCTTAGACCTCATGGCGAGCCACGTCTCGCACCTGCCGGACAAATTCGCGGCGGTGACGGGCTTAGGTCTCAACATAGAAGAGTTGTCGAACAACCCTTTAGTCAGCGAACCTCTCGTCTTCGACCTCAACCGCTCAGAGACGCTTCCTTTTGAGAGCGAGCGTTTTGACGGCGCGGTGTGCACGGTGAGCGTGCAGTACATGACCCGCCCCGACGACACCTTCGCTGAGGTCGCCCACAGCTTAAAGCCCGGCGCGCCCTTTATCGTGACCTTCTCCAACCGCATGTTCCCGACCAAAGCCGTGCTCGCGTGGCGCGCAGGCGACGACGCCTCGCACGTGCGGCTCGTGCGGAGCTACTTCGGGCAAACGCCCGCGTTCGGCTCGACGTATAGCCAACACCACCAGCCCGAGCAGGGCGACCCGCTCTACGCGGTGTGGGCGTATAAAAAATAAAACTCGGGTTCGCGAAGTCGAATAGTGTTGTGATGAACGAAGAGCGATGAGGAACGAGCAATCCCCTTTCGGGGACGAACGGTGAGTCTCGAGGATTTCACACGGATTCCGCTTTATTTGACGGTGCACCAAGTGGGAGAAAAGCTGGCACGCATTTCGCTCTCGTCAAGCTAGAGGCTCGAGCGGATGATAAACGCCTTAGCTCACCCTTTGAAACGTGAAAAAAGGACGTGAATCCGCTATAGTGAGCGCATGAAGCTCTTGACCTTGGGGGGGCTTCGCTTTGAGGACGGCGACTTTTCGCGGGTCAAACCGCTCTTGTTGCTGGCGTATCTTGCCCTGGAGGGTCCAAAGGAGCGGCGCTACTTAGCCGAACTCTTCTGGCCTAGCGCGAGCAGTCACCTGAACAGCCTTTCGGCGGCGCTCAGTCGGCTCCGCAAGGGTGCGCCGGGCACCTTGGAAGCGGACGAATTGCGCGTATGGCCCGCCTTCTCCTCGGATGTAGCGGACCTCTTAGGAGCGTTAGAGCGTGGCGACGCAGAGCGGGCGTTGACGCTCTACACGGGCGCGTTCCTAGAGGGCGTCTACCTCTCCGACTGGAGCCCCGAGCTAGAGGAATGGGTCTACGCCTCGAGAGAGGACCTCGCGGCGCGGGTTCAACATGCCGCACTGCGCCTAGCCGAAAATGGCGCCGCCCAAGGACGTTTTACCGGGGCGGCGGCGCGCGCTGAACGTGCCTTCACGCTGCCCGGCGCACCGGAGAGCGAGCCCGAAGACCTGAGCCGCTTCTACCTCCTTCTACAAGCGGGCGACCACCCGCTAGCGGCGCACCTTAAAGCGGAGGCGCAGGGGTACGGCGTCACGCTCGTGTTCTCTCCGCGCGACGCGAGGGCGCGGCTCCAGCGCGTGCTCGTCGGGCGCGAGAGCGAAGCGGCGCGGCTCCTGACCTTGGCTAGGGGCGAATGCGCCTGGGTCTGCGGCGGCGCGGGCATAGGCAAGACGGCGCTCCTCAAGAGTGCGCAAGGAACCTACCTGCCCGGACGTTCCGGGTTGCCCTACGCGACGCTGGAACCCCTCGTAGGCGCGACACTCCAAGAGGGCGAGGGTGCGGTGCTGCAGACGCTGGCTAAGCTGGAGGGCTTTTGGCTGGTCGACAACTGGGAGAACGTGGACACCGCCAGTCAAGCGCTCCTGCGCAAGCTTCATGACCTCCGCCCGAAAGCCCGCCTCGTCATCGCCTCACGCGAGAACCCGCCGTTCGGGGTGGATATGCGGCTCGAGCTGTCCCCCTTGTCCGAACGCGCTTTGGAAAAGCACACCGGCGCGTGGGAACACACCCAAGGCGTTCCCGCCTTGGTCGAAGCCTTCTTGCGCGGCGAACCGCCTGAAAAAGCGTTGGAAGCCCAACTCGCCGCCCTGCCCGCCACCGCCAAAGAGGTCTACTTGACGCTCGCCCTTTTAGACGACGCCGACCCGGACACCGCGCTCGTGCGCCGCGCACTGTCCCTCAATGCCAAAGCGATGGCTGAAGCGCTCGAGTCCTTGCTCGCCGCCGGTCTCGTCGAGCCTTCGGGCAAGGTGCGCGTGCGCCGCGTCGCGCTAGAACTCTTAGAAGCGCACCCCACCCGCTTAGGTCCCCTGTCGCTGCAACTCGCCCGCTGCTTATCGGGCGTCGAGGCGTTTCCGCTCTATAAACGCTCGAGACCTCTTTGGGCGCAAGAGGACGAAGCCGATGTTGTTAGTGCGTACCTCGCCTGGGCGGAAGAACTCTTGCGTCGCGGCTTTCCGCAACGCGCTTTTGAAACCCTCCAAGACGCCCCCGACACGCGCCCCGTGACCTTTTTGAAAGGTCGCGCCTTAGAGCGCTCAGGTCGCTATCAAGAAGCGTTCGCCTGCATCCAAAACCTCGCCGAAACACCTGAAGTGCTGGCGCTTAGAGCGACGCTTCACTACCGCTTGGGTCATCCGCAAGAGGCGAAGAGGTCGGCGGAAATCGCACTTAAAGGGAGTATCGAGGCGCGGGCGGAGGGGCAGAATGTGTTGGGGAACGTGGCGTTCTCAAAAGGTAAGTACGAAGAGGCGGCGAAGCAGTTCAGGCGGGCGGCGGCGTTGTGGCTGGCAGTCGGGAAGAAGACGCGGTGGGTGGGGGCGCTCAACAACGCAGCGGTAGCGCAGAGCAGTGCAGGTGAGGATGCGGAAGAAGCGTACCGGGAGGCGTTGGCGGCGGCAGGAACAAACCCGGAGTTGCGTACGATGGTGCTTATCAATCTCGGGTGCGTGTACGAGAACCTCAAAGAATTTGAAAGGGCGATAGAGATATACCGAGGCGTTATCGCTTTGGCTGAGGAAGTCAGTGACCCTGCGACGATGGCTGTGGCTTGGAACAATTTGGGCGACTGCCATAAGATGAACGACTTACGTGAGGCGGAAGGGGCGTATTTACAGGCGTACGAACATGCGCAGAAAGCGGGAGACTCCTACGTTATTGCGACGACACTCGCTAACCTTGCAGAGCTAAACGAAGATTTCGAGGCGTGGCAAGAGGCGATGTATCTCTTCGAAGTCACCGGACATCCCGACAACATCAAGCAGCATCAGAATCAGCTTCCTAAAAGTCACCCGTTCAGGGTGCAGTCAGAGGTAAGTGTTTAGACTGCTTCTGAAGGAAAGACCTTCGCACGACCCAAAGAGCTTTGCTCTAAATTCAGACTAAGGAGACCGGGCATGAGCGACCAAAGTAGAGAAGCTGATTCCACAAATAAGAATGATTTTCTCAAGCAAGAGAAAAAAGACTCGGGTGAACCCTCGAAGGGCGGGGAGGGAAAAGACCAAGACGGGATTAACAAAAGGGACGGCATCAACAAACGAGATGGGATCAATAAAAGGGACGGCATCAATAAGAGAGATTGAGCCGACAGCTCACACCGACCTGAAAGTCCCATCAACAAAAAGCGGTGCAAAATCACCTTTGCACCGCTTTCGACGTACTATTCAACCCTCGAGCCTACCCCCCGCGCTTCTCAAACAGCGGAATAATGTCCTCTAAAAAGTTATTGAATGCCGCATTGAGCATCTCGATGTGCTCCGGTATCGCCTCGTCGAAGCCGTTCTCACAACCTTGCAAGTAGAGGGCGCGGTTGACCTCTAGCGAAAAGCCCGGTTTATGGTGCGCGAAGACGGGGTTGCTGTAGCGGCGCTGGATGTCCGCCATCATAAAGGGCGAATTGAGAAGGGCGCGCGGCGGCACGTTGGGACAGACGTTCATAATGCCTTTGAAGCGATGCTCGAGCCTCTCAATGAGCGCGTGCGCGGTCTCGGCGTCTACGCTGGTGTAGGCTCCCGGTGTTGCGGGTTTGCCCTCCTTGTCGCCACCCGTAATCAGCGTGAGCGCCGGGCGCAACTTGCCGCTGTCGGGTCCGATGGCGGGTCCTACAGGTGCCATCGCGTGACCATCCACGAAAAAGAGGATGTCTTCGCGCTCTAGGGCGTGTTCGATGGCTTTGTGGAAAGGGTCCCAATAGGTTTCTAAGCGGGCTTCGGCGGCTTCGTGACTGAGCCTATAATCCTCGGGATAAAGCGGTTCGGCGCTGAAGTCAGTGAGCTTGATGACGCCGTTCGCGCCGCTCTCGTCGCGCCGCCGGTTATAGTCCACCACAAAGCGCGACGCCGCCGCGTTGAAGTGCAGCGCCCCCTCCGCCCGGAAAATCTGGTCGGTGTAGGGGTCGCCCTCGAAGAAAAGCCGCTTTAAGAACCGCTCGCGCAAACCTTCATCGCTCGCTCTGTCGCCCAACATCTCGCTCAAGATGTCGTCGGGGACGAAGCCGGAGGAGTGCGGGGTGGAGATGAGTACGGGGAGGTGTTTGGTCGCAACGTCGGACATAAAGCAACAGTATAAAGCAAAGCATTTTCTCTGACTGTTCGGCTTTGCACGGCGAAGAGGTCCGAGCGCTGCAAAGTTCGAAATTTCCTAAAGAGGTTTATGATGACTCATGCACTATACAGACCAAACTTATCTCAGAGAGATGCAGTACAAGGACGCCTCGAACTTAGACGCCCGTATCACGCTGCACAGGCGTTTTGGTGAGCGAGCAGTGAATTGGCATCGCTGGCTTTTTGACCGGTACGACGTGCCGGAAAAGAGCCGCGTGTTAGAGCTAGGCTGTGGTCCCGGTACATTTTGGCTCGAGAACGAAGGGCGCATCCCCGAAGGATGGGACGTCACGCTTTCTGACCTCTCGGCGGGGATGCTGAAAGAGGCGAAAGAGCGCCTAAAGAGCGTTCCTCATCATTTCGAATTTGCAGAGATAGACGCGCAGGAGATTCCTTTCGAAGATAACCGCTTCGACATGGTTATGGCGAATCAAGTGTTCCACCACATTCCGGACGCGAACCGAGCCCTTCAAGAGATACGCTGTGTGCTTAAACCTGGCGGGCGCGTCTACATCGGGGCGAGTAGCAGAGCGCACCTGCAGGAGCTAAGCGAGTTGGCTGCACATTTCATGGATGAGGTGTCTTTACGAGCCTTTAGAGAAACCTTCGGCTCGCAACCATTCAAGCTTGAAGAGGGGGAAAGGTTGTTCAAAACGCACTTTGGAGAGGTCACGCTCCATCTTTTGAAAAGCAATGACCTCTTCGTGACCGAGGCAGAACCTCTTATCGCTTTTATCCTCTCCATGAATTCGTCGGAAGCCTTCAAGGAGCAACTAAAAGAAGAGGTCGCGAAAAGGCTCGAGGCGTTTAGGAGCTATCTCGAGAAACGAATTGCTGACGAAGGCTCCATCCACATCACGAGGGCGGTAGGACTGTTGGAAGCTCACTCGCCCAAATAGATGCGCGTTTCCGGCTTAAACGCTGCCCACGCAAACCAGAGCGTGTTGTCGTGGACGATGGGGGAGAGGCGTTCACCGGAGAGTTCTCCCGCTACCGCTTCGCCCAAGAGGTTCCAGGTGCTGTTTGTTTCTGTGTCTACGAACGCGCCCTCTCGCCATGCGAACGTGAGGTCTCGGTCTCCTAAACGCCTGTCGAAAACGCCGACTGCGCCAACATCCTGACCCTGGGCGATGCTCTGGGTGTCCAGCGCGCTCGCCGTGCCCTCTTGCCAAAAGACCACAAGAGGTGTTCCGTTAAGTTCGTCGTTAATCACGTGCTCCTGCGACAAAATCTCGAAGGGATACGCCGCTGTTTCCTCGTCCTGAATCACGCTCACCACGCGCGCTTTGGGCGTGAGCCTGCCGTCCGTCACGCCCCGAAAGAGAAAGGCGGGGCTGCCCACCGCGTCGTAACCGACATAGGGGTTTTGTCCGTAGTTCCGGCGGTAACCCGTGTCCTGGGAGAGCACGCTCGCGTCCGGAAACGCCTCGCGTGCCTGCTCGAACGAGACGATTTGCGCGGGCAGGCGCAAGAGTTCGGTGCCGGTCAGCGTGCCGACGTTGCCCTCGCCTAAAATCTGCGACCACAAGGTGCTCGTCTCGCTATCGAACATGAGCAAGTTGGAGTTGTACAAAAGCCCTGAGACGCCAAAGGTGACTTCCAAACCCTGACTGACTCCGACCTCTTCACCGACTTGCGCGGCGTAGGCGTCTATGAAGGTGGGCTCGAGCGAGGCAACTTCAGCTTCGGGGTTGAGATTCTGAACCCTCTCTAACGCCTCTTCACTCAGCGGAACGCGGCGGTCGAAGGCTAGAGCGCTGTTGCAAAGCGGGCAGAAGGTCACGGCGACGGGCACATCACCTAAGGTGTCGTTGACGATCTCGTGCCAGGTCAAAATTTGTAGCGGGTAGATCTTGGCGTTGTCTCGTAACGAGAGTAGGGCGACGGGCTCTTGGGGCTCCAACCACCCCGCCGCCTCGTCCTGCGAGACGAACGCAGGCGCTTCGGACGCGGACGCGACCTCTTGCCAATCTCCGCCAAAGCCGAGCGCGGGGATGCCCTGCGGGGGAGGACCACCGCTCAAGACCTCTTCTAAGGGGATGTTGGCGCGTTCTGTATTCGTACTGAGGCGTCTAAACGCGCTCTCGAGCGTGCTCTGCGCCAAGGTGCTTCCTAAAAGGAAAATCATCATACAAACGAGCTGTCTCATAGCGTTAGCTTAGCGGCGTTTCGACCTCTTTACCGTCAACCGCTTAACCCAAAATGAAGCAATGAGCAACGAGTTGAAAGCAATCCAGTCGAGCTGGTTACGCAGTACAGTCGCATACGCTCCCACTAGCCGAAGGAACGAACGGTGAGTCTAAAGATTTTCACTCATTGCTTATTGGAACAACGCCGCTACCTCATCTCTTTTCACGGTAAACTCCCCCATGCCCAATAAAGACGCATTATCCCATTTCGGTTTGGACCCCGAAGAGGCGAAGGCGGTTCTCGTGCACGAATTCGACGCCTTTGAAGGGGTTCAGACCTCTTTACAGGAGCGCTGGACGGTGCCGCTACGCCCCGAGGCGTGGAGCCCCGCGCAGATTTTCGAGCACGTCTTGAAGACGAACGTCTCGATGAGCAAGGTGCTCTACCTCTTGCGCCGCGACGCGCCGCTGCCCGAGATGCCCAAAAAACCCGCCAACATCGAGAACGGGAAAATTCAATCGCCCGAGTTCGCCTTACCTGGCGAGCCGCGACCCTTAGAAGCGCTGTTGCCTAAATGGAAAGAGGTGAGAGCGCGCCATCTGCAAGAGGTGGACAAAACGTCCACATGGCATGAGCGCACGATATTTCATCCTGTTTTTGGTGACTTAGACGCCCTACAGTGGGTGCAGGCGGCGAGCTTGCACATGGCGCATCACCGCAAGCAGTTGGAGGTTGCAGATTAGCTAGATTCTACAGACAACCCCTCCAGCTGCTTAATTTCTTCGATAAACCTATCCACCGAGTCGAAGTCGCGGTAGACGCTCAGGAAGCGGATATAAGCGACGTCGTCTAAGCTCTTTAGAAACTTGAGGGCGCGAACGCCGATCTCTTCCGCGCCGATTTCGGGGCTTTGCACGGTGTCTTCGAAGGTGTAGGCGAACTCTCTAAGCTGCTTTTCGGTGGCGGGGCGCTTGTTGCAGGCGATGCGGAGTTTGTCCAGGAGCTTGTCGGGGTTAAACGCCTCACGCCGCCCGGAGCGCTTGGTGACCATCAGGGCTTCGAACTGGGCGCGTTCGTAGGTGGTGAAGCGGCGGCTACAGACTGTGCATTCGCGCCGCCGCCGGATGGCGTTGCCCTCGTCGGAGGGGCGCGAGTTGACGACGCGCGTCTCCAAGGACGAGCAGTAGGGGCACTTCACAGGGTTTCTCTCATCGCACGTCCCTCACGATATCTCTTCCGTACCTAGCGAGAAGTAGTAGCGCTCCATCTCGGGGTCTTCGTCCTCGATGTCGTCGGTGTCCTCTAAATCTTCTTCCAAATCGTCAGTGTCCTCTAAATCCTCGTCTTGGAAGTCGTCTTCGCCGTAGCCCGTTTCATCTCCCAAATCATCCTCTATATCGTCGTCCTCTTCGAACAGACTCGCCTCTAAGTCATCTTGGCGCACGTTTTCGTCGAGTGCGGCGCGCACTTCGGGCAGGAGCGATTCGATGACCTTGGGGGGCGGGGGCAGCTCGACGTAGAGCCTGTGACCGGAGAGGCCCGTTTGCCTCGAGCCCAAATACAGCACGTTTTGCACCAGGGGCGCGTCGTGTTTGGGGTCCGACGCCGAGCGCGACGGCACCACGACATTGACATTCAAGTTGTCGTAGCGCGACTCGAAGCCCGCCGCCATGCGCGTGATCGCGCCGCGCACCGCCACCATGTGCGGCTCGACGGCGTTGCGGGGCGGCGCAACCAAGACGAGCCAACTCTCATTGAGGATGCGCGCGGCGGTTTTAAGGACTAAAAAAGTGCTCTTGAAGTTTTCGTCCAACAGCTCGCCGAACTCCCCTTCGCCCAGGTCACGAAAGCGCGTGTTGCTCTCGAAACTCGCCACATGCACCACGCCCGTTAGGTCCCCAAAGATTTCAAATACCTTGTCGAAGGCGGCTTTGACGTCCATCTGGCTGGTCATGTCGGCTTGGATGGGGATGGCTTGACCGCCCAACTCCTCGATTTCAGCCGCCGTTTTAGAGGCTAAGTCTACGTCCCTGTCGGCGCAAACCACGTCGTAGTCGGCTTGCCCGTAGGCGAGCGCGACGGCTCTGCCGAAGCCCTGACCCACATTCGTGACGAGGATGACACTTACGCTCATGAAGCCCTAGCATACCTACCTTTGTGCGCGTACACAAGAGCGTGAGGGACAAGGGCAGATGTTCTCTGCTGATAGGTACTGGCGTAAGGGTATCTTTCTGGTCCTCAGGAACTAGCGGGAGGAGGCTCGAGCGTGACCTCTACAGGGTTAGAGAACGACTCAAAAACGACCCAAAGAGGTGAAGAGGCCTTTCTCGAGCCCCACAATCTCCCTTGCGACCTGACTCGCCCTAATGAGGTGCGCAGCTTGCTCATCCGCTTGAGCGAACGAAACGGCCTTGAGTTCTTGCGCTAAGCTAGTCCAGAGGTTTCCCGAACGTTCAAAACCCGTGATGAGGTCCTTACCAAGTTCTAAAACAGGGGAGACCTCTCCCAAAAAGTCGCGGTACAAAAGCCGAAAGCCCCCGCCGCCCGTGCCGCGTTTTTCAATACCTTGATAGCCGTACCGCGCTGCCCAGGCAAGGTCGGGCAACTCAGTCCAGTTGGGCAAGTCGGCGGCGAAGCGGCGGAGCCCGGCGAGCCCTTCATGGTCCGAGGGAGGCTCCAACATGTACTCAACAGTCTTTTGAATCGCTAGAGGTGCAAGTGTAGCCACATCAACCTCTTGAATTTTAGGCGCAGGGGCGTAGTGGTAGGGCTCGAGCAGAGGTGGACGGCTCTCTGCGACGGCGGCGCGAAAGTTTTTGAGGGTCATGCTCGAGAACCCCTCCGCCGCAATATCTGCCGTCAAGACCTCTTTACCTTCTAAACCGACGACGACAAGTCCGTGCCCCGTAAAGTGCGCGTCGTCGTAGTAGGGAATCGGGTGAATATCGGTCTGCGCCAAAACAGGACGGTTTGCTGCTAGCGATTCGGTGATAAGGTCCGGTTGCCAAGCCTCTGCCCACCGAATAGGATTCCCTACCAAGCGGTAAAAGTTGCCCTCCAAGTCGGGCGCACGTCCGTTGAAGCGGCGGGTTGGGCTTCCGTTGGGTTCTTCCAGATAGAAAAAACCCAAACCACTCCCCAAGCCAAAGGTCAGCGCTTCGGACATCTCTATACCATCATAGGCGAGTACGCTTCTCAGCGCGGATGAGGAGCAGTGTGCGCCGACGAGGTTGGGAAACTCGAGCCTCATACCATTGACCTTTTGATTTCTGTCCTCTTCACCTTTGACCTCTTCTCAACCTCTTAGCAAACTGCTAGTTGAGTTTTGCAACACAACCTCTTACTATGTCACCTCGAGTGTAGCTTTGCGTAGTCGAGGGGTCTCGTCTTGCAAACTCTATTAGTTGAGAATGAAAAACGAGATTCTTTCTCTCCGCTGACGCAAGGCTCCGCCCGACTTCGTGAACAGAATGACATGTTTTATTATTTACCGAACGCTATACTTGTAGCAGGTATCATCCGCTCAGAGTGCGCGAAGCGATGCGAAGCAACACTCTTACCTTGTAAAACGATGTCTAGCACGCATTTTGAGGGATGAAATCCCGCTAGTTCTTCGAACTGAGACCTGTGCTCATCCGTCTCAGTATGTTTTGGAACTGCTGTTGGTAACCTCTTCGTTCAGTCTTCATACTCATAGAATCCGTGTCCGCTCTTCCGCCCCAACCGTCCCGCCTCTACCAACTTTCTAAGCCCCTGCGTCGGACGAAAGCGCTCGCCCACCCCTTCGGTCATCGACTCGGAGATGAAGAGCATGGTGTCTAAGCCGACGTAATCGGCAAGCTCCAAGGGTCCCATCGGGTGATTCAGCCCGAGCTTAATCGCGGTGTCGATATCCTCGGGCGACGCCACGCCCTCTTCTAACATGCGCATGGCTTCGGTTAAAAGGGCGGCTAGCGCCCGCGTGGTCACGAATCCCTGTCTATCTTGTACGACAACCGTCGTCTTACCGCACCTCTCCGACAAAGCTTGCGTCACCTCTAGCGTCTCGTCTGAGGTCTGCACCGCCCGCACAATTTCGATGAGGCTCATGCGCTCGGGCGGGTTGAACCAGTGCATCCCGATGACCTTGTCGGGGCGTTTCGTCGCGGCGGCGATGGCGGTAACGGAGAGTTCGCTCGTGTTGGTGGCTAAGATTGTGTGTGCGGGCGCAGCCTCGTCCAACTGCGCGAAGAGGGTGCGTTTGAGGTCCAACTTCTCCGGCACCGCTTCAATCACATAGTCCGCCCTCGCCACCTCTTCTAAGTTCGATGTGACGGAAAGACGTTCTAACGCCGCCTCGTCGTTGCGTTTGGCGATGCGTTTCCGTGCTCTTTCTAAAGCGCCTTCGGAGGGGTCGAAGAGGTGAACGCTGAGCCCGTTCAGCAGAAGGAGCGCGGCGACGCCGCCGCCCATCGTGCCCGCGCCGACGACGGAGACGCGCGCTATATCTGTTTGAGAGGGTTGATGATTCATACGTCATTCTATGTCCGCTAAGCGTCGCTAGCGCTGTTGTTCTCGGATCGCTGAGCGCAACTCTTTTCAAGACTCGGACGCTCAAAGAGGCTATGTTAGGCTGACGAAAGCGTTTCGACCTACAGCTAAAAGGAGACCCCCATGTCCGACGTATCTCAGTCTAGCTATCAACCCATCGAAGACTACGGGCTCATCGGCGACATGCATACCGTGGCGCTCGTTGGAGAGGACGGCTCCATCGACTGGTGCTGCTTGCCCCGCTTCGACTCGCCTTCGGTCTTTGGGGCGATTCTGGACGACGAGAAGGGGGGCAGGTTTAAGCTCGAGATGGTCGCCGAGACCGTCACCCACAAGCAGTTTTACTGGCCTGAGACGAACATCTTGGTCACGCGCTTTTTGTCCGAAGAGGGCGTCGGCGAGGTCACGGACTACATGCCCGTGAGCGACGAAACCTATGACCTCGATAAACGGCAGATTATCAGGACCGTCAAGGCGGTGCGCGGCACGGTGCATTTCAAGATGACCTGTGCGCCCGCCTTTAATTACGCGAGAGATACACATGAGGTTGAAGTGTACGAGGACGGGGTTTGCTTCTCGAGCGAACACCTCAGCTTAGGGCTCTCCGCCGAAGTCCCCTTGGAGAACGACGGCAGCGCCGTCACCGCCGAATTCGCGCTCTCTGAGGGTCACACGACCACCTTCGTGCTGCGCGAAATCGGTGAGTTTAGGGGCTGCGGTGACGTCCTTTCTGAGCAGGGCGCGGTCAAGGTCTTCCGCGAAACGGTGAACTACTGGCGGCGCTGGCTCTCGCAATGCACCTACACCGGACGCTGGCGCGAGAACGTCCACCGCTCGGCGCTGGCGCTCAAGCTCCTGACCTATAAGCCCACCGGAGCCATCGTCGCCGCGCCCACGACGAGCCTGCCCGAAGGCATCGGCGGCGAGCGCAACTGGGACTACCGCTACACCTGGATTCGCGACGCCGCCTTTACGCTCTACGCCTTTTTGCGCATCGGTTTTACGGAGGAGGCGGGCGCGTTCATGAAGTATCTGGAAAAGCTCTGCGAAGAGGACAACCCCAACGGCTACCCCTTGCAGATCATGTACGGCATAGGCGGGGAAAAGACGCTCACCGAGGAGACCTTAGACCATTTAGAAGGCTACTGCCACTCCAAGCCCGTGCGCATCGGTAACGCCGCGCACGACCAGCTTCAGCTCGACATCTACGGCGAAATCATGGACGCGATCTACCTATACAACAAGTACGGCGCGCCGATTTCCTACGACCTCTGGTGCTCGGTGCGCGAGTTCGTGAATTGGGTCTGCGACAACTGGCGTCTCAAAGACGAGGGCGTCTGGGAGATGCGCGGCGGCAAGCAGCAGTTCGTCTACTCGAACGTGATGTGCTGGGTGGCGGTGGATAGAGGGTTGCGCCTAGCGGACAAGCGCTCGTTTCCCGCCGACCGCGCCCGCTGGCTTAGCGTGCGCGACGAGATTTACGAGGAGATCATGACGAAGGGCTGGAGCGAAGAGCGCGAGGTGTTCGTGCAACACTACGAGAGCACCGCTTTGGACGCCGCCAACCTCATCATGCCTTTAGTCTTTTTCATCTCGCCCGTAGACCCGCGTATGCTCAGCACCTTAGACGCGACGCTCAAGACGCCCGAAGAGGGCGGGCTCGTCTCGAACAGCTTGGTGTACCGTTACAACATCAGCGAGAGTGAAGACGGGCTTTCCGGTGAAGAGGGAACTTTCAATATCTGCACCTTTTGGCTCGTCGAGGCGCTGACTCGGGCGGGGCAGCTCGAGACCAGCCGCCTAGAAGACGCGAGGCTCATGTTCGAACAGATGCTTGGCTACGCCAACCACTTAGGGCTCTACGCCGAGGAGACCGGGCATCACGGCGAAGCGCTAGGGAACTTTCCGCAGGCGTTTACGCACTTGGCGCTGATTAGCGCGGCGTATAATTTGGATAGGTCGTTAGGAAGAAGTTAAAAGCGGTGAGCAATCCAGTCGAGCTGGACGAACGGTGAGTGAAAGGCTTTAGACTCGTTGCTTTTGACTCATTGCGGGCGGTCTCCCTGCGGTCGGAGCATTGCTCGGAACTCGTTGCTGCTTTTATCCTGCAAGCCAGCGCCCTGTCTTTTACACGCGAACGCTGTCTCATAAGGCATGGAGTGCCATACCCTCACGCTGACGCCGACGCCACCTTTCGACTTCGAGCAGACTTTGAACTTCGTGCGCCGCTTTCGCGCTCGAGACTACGAACGCAACCCCGCGCATGAGCAAATAGAGGGAAGTGTACTGCGAAGAGTCGTGAGTGTGGGTGGTGAGCCCGTGTTTTTTCGCGTTAAAGATGTGGGGACGGTGGAGGAGCCGGGGCTCGAGTGCACCCTCCACGCCGAATCTTTATCGGATGAATTTGTAAACGCTACCCAAGACCGCATCCGCTTCTTCCTCTCATTGGACGATGATCTCACGCCCTTTCACACCCTTGCTCAGAGTGACCCCATCTTTTCAGAGCTTGTGCGCAACCTCTACGGCTACCATGCGTTTAAGGTCTTGACACCCTTTGAGGCGGCGTGCTGGGCGCTCATTCAGCAGCGCACGCCCAACTCCTTCGCGCACCTCACAATGAAGCGGCTCACCGAGTTGTTCGGTAAAAGTTTAGAAATTAATGGCGTGACGCTCCGCGCCTTTCCCGAAGCCTCGCAGATGTTGGACAATCCCGAAAAAAGAGTTTTAGAGGCGACGAACAACACCCGTAAGACGGAGCGGTTTTTAGACCTCATCCGCGTTTTTGCCACTGCGGATGAAGACTTCTTGCGCACTGCACCTTACGCCGAGGTATCGAAGTGGCTCACGGGAATTAAAGGCATCGGCGCGTGGTCGATTGACTTCATTATGCTGCGCGGGTTGGGGCGCTATGAGCGGACGCCCTGGACGGATACGGGGTTGTTGCCTGCTATTTCTGGGGTGTATACGAGCGGGCTCGAGATTAGCCAGGGCAGCGCCAGAGAACTTGCCGAGCGCTACGGCTGGTATCAGGGGCTGTGGGCGCATTATGTGAAGACGTATTACTGGGGCAACCGCTAGAGGTTGACAAGTTGGTTGTAAGTTTTGATCTAGTCAGTTAAACTGGTCATATGAAAACTATCAACGCTTCTGAATTCAAAGCGAAGTGCCTAGCGATTTTAGATGAAGTCGGTCAAACAGGTGAGACGGTGACGATTCTCAAACGCGGTAAACCTGTGGCTCAACTCGTGCCGCCTGTACCGAGAGAGACCTATCCACAAGATACACTCGCTGGAACAGGGAGAATTATCGGCGATGTTATCGAACCGCCCCTGCCGCCCGAAGCCTGGGACGCCGAGCGCGGTGAGTTTTGAATGTGCTACTCGACACTCATGTGCTTTTGCACTGGGTTTTCAAAGACCCTCGACTCGCGCCGAGTCACCGAGAAGCTATAAAGACGGCTTTTGAAACAGGAATACCTCTCCTCGTGTCTGATATGACGCTTTGGGAAATCGCGACGCTCTACAGCTTGAACCGCATCGAACTCGAGATACCCCTAAGAGATTTTTTGGAACGAGCCGTTACGCCTCCGCATGTAAGACAGGTCAACATCACGCCCGCCATCGCCGCTGAGGTCGCTGCCCTCCCCGACAGTTTTCACCGTGATCCTGGGGACCGCGTCATCGTTGCAACAGCGCGGGTTTTAGGCGCAACTCTGCTCACACAAGACCAGAAAATTATTGACGCTCAGCTTGTGCGCACGCTGAATTAGAATCTAAGTCAGGAAAAAGCCCAGGCTGCACCACCTTACTCGGTCCTTGCAAATTGCTCACGCTCACCCCAGCGAGCCGAACGGGTAGCTGGTCAAGGTTGGCGCGTAGGAGTTGCCGAACAAACAAGGTCATCGTCTCGACGTTTTGGAGCGGCTGCGCAGGCGTCACGGAGCGGGTGACGCCCTGATAGTGCTTGTCTTTAAGTTTAAGCGTTAGCGTGCGGGCGCAGAGGTTGGCGTTCTCGAGGTAAAGCGCAACGTGTTCAGTAAGTGGCCCCAGCACCCCCAGCACCTCTTCCTCACGTTGCAAAGGCGTTACAAAGGTGCGTTCTGCCCCGTACGACTTGCGCTCTCTCGCTTTAACCGGACGCTCGTCTTGACCTCTCACAATCTGGTAGAGAAAACCGCCGAACTTGCCGAAGTGAGCCTCGAGTTCTCCCAACGAGCATTCCAGCAAGTCACCCCCTGTAAAGATATGACGTTCATGCAGTCTCTGGGCTGTCACCGGACCGACGCCGTGAATCTTGGCAACAGGCAAAGAGATCAAAATCGCGGCGGCGTCCTCTGGTGTAATCACGGTGAGACCGTCGGGCTTGTTCATCCCGCTGGCGAGCTTCGCTAAGAACTTGCCCGCCGCCACGCCTACCGAGACGGTGAGCCCCGTCTCCTCTTTGACCTCTTGCTTGATCGCTCTGCCAACGAGCGTGCCCGACGCCGGACCCTGTTTAGGTTGGGTCACGTCCAAATACGCCTCGCCTCGTCGATGGAGACAAGCTCGAGCACATCGGTATAGCGTCCAAAAATCTCACGGATGGCGAGGCTGAGTTCTTTGTAAAGCGCCATACGAGCGGGCACGAAGATGAGTTCGGGACAAAGACGTTTTGCTTGAATAGACGGCATCGCACTATGGACGCCGTAGCGCCGCGCCTCGTAGCTCGCAGTCAAGACCACCCCGCCCTGCTCGGACCACCCCACCGCGACAGGTTGACCTCTTAATTCGGGCTTATCGCGCTGCTCCACGCTGGCGTAAAAGGCGTCCGCGTCGATGTGGAGGATGCGCCGAGGGGTGAGAAGCATAGCGCAGTGTAGCGAAAAGGTAAGAAGCAATGAGTTGAAAGCAATGAGCAATGAGTTGAAAGACTTTTACTCATTGCTCGGAACTCATTGCTCCTTCCTCACCTCTCCAACCACGTCGTCCGCAATCCTAAATAACTCGTATTCGGAAAGTGTTCGAACCCCTGCACATAAGACTGCAACGCCTCATACTGCGCGGAGTGAAAGAGGAATACATGCGGAGACTCTTCTAAGATGAGCGCTTGCACCTCTTCGTAGACTGCTTTACGCTCCTCTTGACCGCTCACGCGGCGTCCCTCCTCTAAAAGTGCGTCGAGTTCCGGGTTGCTGTACTCGCCGAAGTTGCCGCCGCCCTCCGAATGAAACACATCGTACAAAAAGTCGTCGGGGTCGCTCTGACCGGACTCGCCCAGGATGGTCGCGTCGAAGTCGAATTCTTGCACGGTAGGCAAATAGATGCTCCAATCCTCTGCGACGATGTTGGCGGTGACGCCGATTTCGGCGAGGTTGGCTTGGATGATTTCGGCGGGCGTGCGCAGAAAGTCGTAGGTGCTCGTCACGTAGAGGTCGAAGGAGAAGCCGTCGCCGTAGCCCGCCTCCTCTAAGAGTTCTCTGGCTCGCTCCGCGTCTCGCCCGGTATAGGGGCTCTCTTCCACCGCGTAAAAGTTGCCCGTCGGAATCGTCGTGCCTGCCGCCGCCACGCCGCCCGCCCCGAAGAGCGCGATGTCTACCACGGCTTGTTCGTCAATCGCATAAGCGAGGGCGCGGCGCACGAGCGGGTCGCCCAAAGGCTCGCGCGTCACGTTGAGGTAGATGCTCCTGAAGTTCGCCGAGAGCCCGCCGACGACTTCGATGTTGGGGTCCGCCTCGAGGATCGCCACGTCCGCCGCTGGCACGTACTCGATCCAGTCTACGTTGCCCGTCTGCACGGCGGTGGTGCGAGCGGCAGGCTCCGGGTAGAACTGAAAGGTGATGCCGTCCAAGTAGGGCAGCGCGTTACCCGCGTCGTCCGTGCCCCAAAAGTCCTCGTACTTTTCCAAGACGAGCCGCGTCTGCGGCAGGTATTCCACAAACGTGAATGGACCTGTACCGATAACGACGCTATTTAGGTCGTTGTCGTTCTCCGTCGCCACCTCTTCTGAGACAATAACGTTGAGGCTCTGCGCGAGCTTGGACAAGAGCGGGCTGAAGGGCTCGGAGAGGTTGATGACGACGGTGGCGTCGTCCGGCGCTTCAACCGACTCGATCACCGCAAAGTCACCCGAGCGGGGCGAGGCGACGCTTGGGTCGGTGATGCGGTTCAGCGAAAAGACCACGTCGGGAGCGGTGAGCGGGTCGCCGTTGTGAAAGGTCACGTCAGGGCGTAGGGTGAAGGTCCAGGTGAGCCCGTCCTCGGACGCTTCCCACGACTCGGCTAAGCCGGGGACGATCTGTAAGGTGCTGTCGAACATGACTAAGGTGTCGTAGACGTTCTCGAGCATGTTGCGCGTCGCTGTGGCGTTGGTAGTGTGCGGGTCGAGCCCGACGGGGTCGGTCTGCATCCCTACGCGGAGCGTGCCGCCGGGCTGCTGCGCCCCAACGAGTGACATTAAGGCAAAGGGTAAAAGGGCGAGAAAGACGACGAAAAACCTCTTCATGCGAAACCTCCGTGAGTTGTAACGTAGCCTCAAGATGATTCTAACGCAATTCTAATGGAGAAGGACAGCAATGAGTGCCGAGCAATGAGTGAAAGGCTTTAGACTCATTGCTCATTGCTTTCAACTGCTTTTGTTCAATCTAGGGTCGAGCGCGTCTCTCAGCGCGTCGCCCAAGAGGTTGAAGCCGAGTACCGTGACCATGATGGCGAGCCCTGGCGCGACGGTTGCCCAAGGGCTCAGCGCTAAAAAGGAGCGCCCGTCCGCGATCATCTGCCCCCAACTCGGCGCGGGCGGCTGCACGCCGAGCCCTAAAAAGGAGAGCGAGGCTTCGGCGAGAATCGCGTAGGCGAGTCGCAGGGTCACTTCGATGATGAGGGGTCCGGCGGCGTTGGGGAGCACAGCGGCGAAGAGGATGCGTCCGTCGTTTGCGCCTAACGCTCGCCCCGCTTCGACGTAAAGCTCCTCGCGCACGGTGAAGACCGCCGCCCGCGCCACCCGCACGAAGGGTCCCGTATAGATGATGCCGATGGCGAGAACTAGGTTGGTCGTGCCGCTGCCGAAGAAAGCTAGGAGTGCAATCGCTAAGAGGATGGCAGGGAAGGAGAGGAGCACGTCGGTCACGCGCATCAAAAGCGCGTCGAGCCAGCCCCTATAAAAGCCGCTCAGAAGTCCCAGTAAGCCGCCGACAACCGCAGCGAACGCCACCGACGCGAACGCCACGAAGAGCGACACACGCCCGCCGTAGAGGATGCGCGAGAAGGTGTCGCGTCCGTACTGGTCGGTGCCGACGAAGTGCTCTACCGTGGGTCCTTGCAGCCGCGCCGACGGGTTTAGGGCGATGGGGTCGTAAGGCGCGACGAGCGGCGCGAAGAGGGCTGCGAAGGTTACGGTGAGGACGAGTAGTCCACCTGTAACGCCCGCGAGGTTGTTGCCCAGGGAGTTTCCCAAAGTGTTTAATCGGCTGGATTTCGTCGTGCTCGAGCCTCCCCTAACCATAGCGAATACGCGGGTCGATGAGCGAATAGAGCACATCCACGAAGAGGTTCACGACGATAAACGCGGACGCAATCAGGAGCACCGCCCCTTGTACCACCGGGTAGTCGCGGAGATTAATCCCTTCCAAAGCGAAGCGCCCTACCCCTGGCAAGCTAAAAACCTGCTCGATGATGACCACGCCGCCTAAGAGCGTCCCGAACTGAAGCCCCACCACCGTCACCACCGGGATGAGTGCGTTGCGCAGCGCGTGACGGTAGACCACGCGCGGCTCCCCCAACCCTTTCGCCCGCGCTGTGCGCACAAAGTCTCGGTTTAAGACCTCTAACATGGTGGAGCGAACGATGCGCGTGGTCGCGGCGGCGAGCACCAGCCCGAGCGAGACGGACGGGAGGAGCATGTGCCGCAGATTCTCTAAAGGCGCTTCGGTGAAAGGCACGTAGCCCGCAGGGGGCAGCCAGCCTAACTGGAGCGAGAAGAGCAAGATGAGCAGAATACCCAGAAAAAAGCTCGGCAGCGACAGCCCGAGCAGCGCGAAGACTGAGACTGCATAGTCCAGCACGCGCCCGCGTTTAAGCGCGGCGGCAATGCCCGCAGGCACCGCGATGAGGAGCGCGACGAGCAGGCTGAATAAGGTGAGTTGCAAGGTCACAGGAAAGCGCAACGCTAAGTCAACCCCGACAGGTCGCCCCGTCCGCAGCGAACTGCCGAGGTCGCCCTGCACCGCCGCCGCGAGCCACTGTCCGAACTGCACATGAACGGGCAAATCCAGCCCGAACATGCGTTCTATCTCGGCGCGCCGCTCCGGGGTGATGTTGCCCTCTAGCCCCACGAGGCTCGTCACCACGTCCCCCGGCACGGCTCGCATCAGCAAAAAGACGACCAGCGCGACGCCGAAGAGTGCAGGTAGAGAGAGTAAAACGCGGCGGGTTAAAAAGGCGAGCACGGAGTCTCCTATCGTTGGCAGTGAAGAGGATGTAGTGTTGTTTTTTGCAGCGCTCGACCTTTAGCCTGTAGGCACCGACTTTCGGGTTTTGCTAACAGCTAAGCGCTAACAGCTTGACGCAAGTCTACCGGAGAAAAAACCCCTTCGCTACTGGGTCATCAGGGTCCACCACCCACTGATTAAATCCTGTGATGAAGGCGCGTCCGCTCACCTCGGGAATAACGGCAGCGAATTCGCCCACCGTGACCTCTTCAAGCACCCGCCCCTCGAACACCGTGCCGATAATGCTTTCGTTTACAAGCACGTCATCTTTACTCAGCTTACCTCTCGCGTAAAGCTGCGCCGCCCGCCCCGCCGTACCCGTGCCCGTCGGCGAGCGGTCCACCTCTCGGTCGGCGAACACGCAGACGTTGGCTTGCGTCGAGCCCTCATGCTGCGGCTCGCCGCC
This sequence comes from Trueperaceae bacterium, assembly GCA_965213925.1. Lineage (GTDB taxonomy): Bacteria > Deinococcota > Deinococci > Deinococcales > Trueperaceae > CBDBZX01. The sequence continues at coordinate 105,372 of OZ243927.1, read as the reverse complement.
AATAATCGCGCCGTAAAGCGTGTTCAGTTCGGGGATGAGGGGGTGCTGCACCGCCGCGGTTGCCATCACCACTTTTTTCACCTCGTCGCCTAGTTGGATAAGTTCGCTGTAACGCTCTGGTCTAACCTCTAGCCCCGCTTGTGCTCCGTCTAAATAGGCGTAAAACGCGCCGCCGAAGGCGATATCCACTGTGACTTCGCCGAAGCTAGGCGTGTTCACGCGGAGGTCTCGAGCGTAGAGAAAGGACGGCACGTTTCTGAATCTGACCGTCCCAACTTTGTGTCCATCCCACGCTACAAATGCCTCGATGAATCCCGCCGGCGTATCCATCCCGACTCGCGTCTCTGGCGTCGTCACCTCCACCAAGCCCTGCGCTACTGCCACCGTCGCTAGCGCGATGACGCCGTGCCCGCACATATCGCTGTAGCCTTCGTTATGCATAAAGATGACGCCGAAATCCGCCTCGGATGTGACGGGCTCCGTGAGGTACGCCCCGTACATGTCGGCGTGTCCGCGCGGCTCCCACATGAGGCTTTTACGTACGTCGTCTATGTGGGTGCTGACCCAGCGCCGCTTTTCCAAAATCGTCTCGCCGGGGATGCGCGGAATGCCCGCTGTGACGATGCGCAGCGGCTCGCCTGCGGTGTGCGTGTCGATGGTGGTGTAGGTGCGGCGAAAATGCATGGGTCATTGTACGGGTTGCGGTCTCGTAGGTATTGGTAGACCACGCTGGAAAAATCACAGAAGGAGGCAAATGTAGGGGGGATTCATGAATCCCCCCTACTACGCCGCGCACTCTCTCTAAAAAAGATGATTGTGTGAAATTCAAAGGGTTAAGCAGCATCACCGCTCGAGCAAAAAGACCTCACAACGCCTCCTCGAGCTTCCCACGCTACAAACCGCCCTCTCGAGACACTTCGCCGGGTAAGCTAAAGCTATGACTGCTACTCCAATTCACGCCGCTGAGTACGCGCAGAGAAGAGAGACGCTGCTGGGTCACCTCGAGGAGGATGCAAAGGGCTTCGTCTGGTGGGGGAGCGCCCCCATTTTCTACCTCTCGGGCTTCTCCTTCGTGCCGACCGAGCGCCCCATCGCCCTCGTGCTCTCCCGCGCAGGAGAGGCGGTCTTGCTCGCGCCGCGCCTCGAGCTTGAACACGCCCGAGCCTACGCCCTCGTGGACCGCGTCGAGGCGTACCCCGAGTACCCGGACGCGCGGCATCCCATGAATTATCTGAGCGACCTCTTGCGAGAATTGAAGATGGGACAGGGGCGACTCCTCGGAGACGGAGACGGCTACGGCAAGGTGATGGGCTATAGGGGACCGAAACTCACCGAGTTGTTGGACATTGAAGTCGAGCCTTTTGATATAGACACGGCGATGTACGTTAAAAGCGAAGGAGAGGTCGCGCTCATTCGCGAGTCGGCGCGGTGGGCGGCGCGGGCGCACCGGCTGCTGCAGGATTACACGGAAGTCGGCGCGAACGAGAGCGAGGTTTCGGAAAGGGCGAGCGCGGAAGCGAACCGTGAGCTTCTTGCCGAGTACGGAGGCGAATACCGCGCCCTCGCTTGGGGACGGAGCGGTCCCTTTGCGACCTACCGAGGACAAGTCGGCGAGCACAGCGCCCTGCCGCACAGCTTAGATATTAACGCGGTCTTTAAGGAGGGGGACACGCTCGTGACCGGGGCGAGTTGTCCGATGTTCGGGTATTACTCTGAACTCGAGCGCACCATGTTCGTCGGCGAGCCGAGTGAGGTGCAGCGGCGCTACTTCGGGCACATGCTCGCCTTACAAGACCTCGCCATTGACCTCTGCCGCGCGGGGGAGCCGTGCAGCAGCGTAGATAAAGCGGTGCGTGCCTACTTTAAGCGCCACGACCTCATGGACAACTGGCGGCACCACACCGGGCATAACATCGGCATCCGCTATCACGAAGGTCCGTTTTTAGACATCGGCGACGACACCGTGATGGAGCCCGGAATGCTCTTCACCGTCGAGCCTGGGCTCTACGTGCCGGACTTAGGAGGCTTCCGCCACTCGGACACGATTTTGGTGACAGAAGGTGAGCCTGAATTTTTGACGGAATACCCAAGAGGTTTGGATGACCTTATTATCTCGAGTTGAACACTGACCCTCTACGTGCTACTGACACAACGTTGTCTTTCGCGTTCGTTAGGTTGATGATTATGAAAATAGAAGAGGTCACGCTGTGAAACTCACCCACACCCGCTTGCTTGTTGACAACTATAAGGCTTGCTTCCACTTTTACCGTGACGTGATGATGCTCGAGGTCGTCTGGGGTGGAGAATCGGGCAGCTACGCCGACTTTCGAGCGGGAGACGGGTTGCTCATCGCCATTAGCGCCCACGAAGTCATGACTGGTATTATCGCTCCTTTGACCTCTCATTCGGACAGCGCTGTGCTCATCTTCCACGTTGACGATTTAGAAAGCGCTGTTCGAGGCTTGAAAGAGAGAGGTGCAACCTTTGTCACCGAGATTCAAGACCGACCCTCGTGGGGGATTCGCACGGCGCATCTTAGGGACCCGGAGGGAAACTTGCTCGAGCTAAACACCCCGCTCGAACCATGACCCTAAAAGACTTGCGCGCCGTTTGTCTCTCCAAACCGGGCGCATATGAAGACTTCCCCTTCGGTCCCGATACGCTCGTTTTCAAGGTCGCGGGTAAGATGTTCGCCCTCTGCCCAGCGAAAAGTAGGGTGGACGATGACCCCTTGTCCGTCAACTTAAAGTGCGAGCCGGAGCTTGCCGAGCTGCTGCGCGAAAAGTACGACGCCATTACCCCTGGCTATCACATGAACAAGCGTCATTGGAATACGGTCGTGCTAAACGGCAGCGTACCCGAGCACAAAGTGTTGGAGCTCATCGACTTCTCTTACAGCTTGGTTGTGAAGGGTCTCAAGAGGTCAGAGCGCCCAGAACTGCTGTAGCGTCGCGCTAAAACTGCCGCAGTTCCCTTTCAACTATCCCTGCAAATAGGTTGCCCTATGATTTTGTTATCCTTACGCACAAAGGGTAGAGCGCTTGGTTGCGACCTCATCGTCTCCGTTCGCCCTTGAATAGCGTCGGCTTAGATGCTGTGAACTCAGCTTTGTGGTATGAGTTCAGCACCACGGCAACCGAGCCGGTTGAGAAGAGGGCTTTATGCGCGCCACGCTAGCAGGCTATTCATGACCAGCTTGAAGAGGTTTGTAGGTCGCTTAAGCCGCGCTGATTCAAGTGGGTTTTCGGTCTCCGTGCAGACGTTCGGCGTCAATCTGGCCGTTTTGTTCATCAACGTGTTGACGGGTGTTATCACCGCTAGGGTGTTGGGCCCAGTAGGTCGGGGTGAGCAGGAGGCGCTCATGCTGTGGCCCGTATTTTTAGCGCGCGCGTTTACGCTTGGGCTGCCCTCGGCGTTCGTGTTTCATCTGCGGCGCGACCCCGGTGCGGCTCGCTCGCTCGTCAGCGCGGGTTTTTTAGCCGCGCCTGCCGCGGGTCTTTTGGCGACGCTCGCAGGGATTAGCTTTCTCCCTTATTGGCTTACAGAATATGACGTCGACATCGTCCGGCTCGCACAGGTCTTTATGCTCTTCACCCCGATTATCTTGACCGAAGAGTTGTGCGTCGCCGCACTTCTGGCTAGGGATGAATTCAGGCTCTTTAACAAGGTGAGAATCATCCGACCGGTCGCAGCGCTGATGTTGCTCGTTACCTTAGCGCTGCTCGGCACCTTAACACCCGCTTTAGCCGTGCTCGCGTACATCGCGCCCACGCTGCCCATTACGGCGTTTCTCTCGAGCTTCCTCTGGCGCGCCTACCGCCCCGCGCGCTTCCCGAGTTGGCGCTCACTGCGCCGCCCCTTCGCGCAGCTCTTCTCCTACGGGCTGCGCTCTTACGGCAACGAACTCACGGCGGCGCTGTCCGAAAATCTCGGACGCGCTTTGGTGGTCGGGATGCTCACACCCAGCAACATGGGGCTCTTCGTCGTGTCGCTTAGCCTGGCGCGGATGCTCAACGTCTTTCAGTTTGCGGTCGTCACGGTGCTCTTTCCGAGGGCGTCGGGGCAACCCTTGGGGACGGTCATGGAGATGACAGGGCGAGCGGTGCGCGTGAGCACCGCCGTAACGTGTGTGGCAGCGTTGACGCTAGGTGCGTTGGGACCCTTCGCCCTCACGCTGCTCTACAGCGCCGAATTCAGCGAAGGCGCAACCCTAATGCGCCTCCTCATCGCCGAGACGGTCATCAACGGCGTCATCGTCGTGCTGATTCAAGCGCTGATGGCGACCGATAGACCGGGCGTCGCCACCTTGCTACAGAGTGTCGGCGTCGCCGCGAGCGTGCCGCTTTTGCTTCTTCTCGTGCCGCTCCTTGGGCTCAGCGGCGCGGGCGTCGCACTCCTGATGAGCGCGGTGCTGCGCCTCGCGTTCGCGCTGGCGTCGTTTCCGCTCTTTTTGGGTGTGCCCGCGCCCTCCTTGCTGATGCGCTGGGACGACTTTAGGGTGCTCAAGGAGAAGTGGCTGGAGGGGTCGGTCTGAGCAGCGCAGGGATGAAGAAGAGCGGGTAGAGTAGTAGAAAAGCGTTTGGCAGCCACCATACAAGGTCAAAGTCCGCGCGGAGTGTCCAAAAGGCGAGGGCTTGCAAACCGGAGCAAGAGGTCAGGACGAGCGAGATGAGCGCGAGGCTCCGCCACATGCGGTTCTCCCTCCTCAGAAGAGCTAAGCTCGTTAGTCCTGTCGCAGAAATCAGCAAATCCAAGGGTAAAAACGACCAGTTCCACGCCGCTAAGATGGGATCGTCATAGTCCTTGAAAAGATACGCTTCGGGAATGAGGTGTAGCAGCGTCACCGTCCAGTAGAGGATGAAGCCTAAGTCAACAACCAAGAAGAAGGGCTTGAGTGAGCGGACGAGGTTGACTTCAGTGAGAAGCATTTTAGTGAGGTTGGCTCGAGAGGTTGACCCCACCACGCCTACGATAATGAGCCCAATAGATACCCCTTGAAACCAACCCAAAGATTCGCGGAAGAAGAAGACGCCGATAAGCGCCGCCGCTGCCACGCCTGCGCCCGACCAAACTGCGTAAGAGACGCCTATCGGGATACGCTGAATACTCTGTGACAACAGCCAGATAGCCGCGCCGTATCCCGCGACAACAAACAAGCTCGGCAAAAAGCGGGTAAAGCCCGCCGAGAGCTTGAGCGCCGTGGTGCCGACGAGTTCGCCTACGATAGCGAGCGTGAGGATAAGCCAGGGGTTCACGCGGGCACCTCTACTTTTGCAGGAACCCTCGCTTTGAGCCTCACCTTGACGCCGTTTTTAGGTCTCAGCGTGATGGCGGGTTGGGGGATGACCTCTTCGGGGTGGGTCAGTTGGAGGCTGTACCCCTGCGCCAAGGTAGCGAGCAGCAAAACGGCTTCCATCATGGCGAAGTTGTTGCCGATGCAGAGCCTAGGTCCGCCGCCGAACGGAAAATAGGCGTATTTGGGCAAGCTTTTCTCGAAGCTCTCTACCCAGCGTTCGGGCCTAAACGTCTTGGCGTCCTCGAAGAAGCGTTCGTCGCGGTGAACGAGCCACTGCGGGAGGGAGAGTTGCATTCCTTTAGGTACCGCGTAGCCGCCGATGTCGCAGTTCTCTGTCGCCTCACGCCCGACGCCCCATACAGGCGGATAGACGCGCATGGACTCTTTGATGACCTGTTCGGTGTAGCGCAGGCGCGGCAAGTCTTGAAGGGTCGGCGCGCGTCCACCTAAGACTTCGTCAAGCTCCGCGTGCAGCTTCGCCTCTACTTGACTATGTTGCGCTAACAAAACCCACGTCCAAGAGAGCGCGTTCGCCGTCGTTTCGTGACCCGCCATGAGGATGGTCAGGAGTTCGTCGCGGAGCTGCTTGTCGGTCATCCTTTCGCCCGTGTCCGCGTCCTCGGTTTCCAGCAGCATCGACATCAAGTCGCCCTTGTCGCCACTGCCCTCCGGCCCGCCCGCCTCGTACTCGCGCCGCCGCTCTCCAATAAGGTCGTAGACGAGCCTATCCATCTCCTCGTTCGCCCGCTTAAAGCGCATGTTGGCGGGCGTCGGGACGCCTTTGGGGATGAGCATCTGCCAGAGCGGTTTGTCGGTGCGGGTGTTGTGCATAAAAACGTCGAGCGCGTCACTTATCTCGTGCGCGCCGTCCGCGATGTCCACGTGAAAGAGGGTTTTGGCGACGATTTCCAGCGTGAGCTTCACCATGTCCTCGTTCACGTCGCGCACCGCGCCGCGCTCCGCGGACACCTGCCAAGCGCTCAGGAGCCGCTCGGCGTAGTCCACCATCGTCTCGCCGTACGACGAAATGCGCTTGCGGTGAAAGGCGGGCTGCGCGAGCCGCCGCTGCCGCAGCCAGAAGCTGCCCTCGCTATTGATGAGCCCGTTGCCCAGAAACCCCAACTCGCTACGGTAGTCCTTGCTCTTGATGAACGATGTTGACTTCGTGACCAAGACCTCTTCGATGAGCTTGGGGTGCGCTACGAGGTAGAAGTCGTAGTCCAAGACGCGCAGGTGCACCACGTCGCCGTGCGCTTGCACCATGCTCTCCAAAAAGCCGAGCGTATCCTTACGGTACTCGTTGAGGAAGCCGACGAAAGGGGTTCCTCTAGGGACGGGCGGATGTTGGCGCGTCGTCATCATCTCTCCTTTGTTGTAGTAGAAGAACTGACTGACTGTCAGTCATGTATAAGGATAAGATAGACGTTCGTACACTTTTTGTCAAGTATGGTTGGGCTGCCGAGGTCAGTAATGTGAGCTTGAGAACGTACAAACGCTGATTCGGGAAAGCACCTGTAGAGCGCCCGTGCGTTTCGGTTGAGCCTCCTTACTTCTTGCTCCTCACTTCTTGCTCCTCACTTCTTGGCGGCTCCAGCGCCCGCAGAATAAAGCGCGTTACCTCTTTGATGTAAGGTTCACTTGGTAACTCCGGCCGGTAGAGAAAGCAGTCTTCGGTGGCGCGTTCGATCATGCCGACTACAAGCCGCGCCGAGAGGTCGGGGTCGGCGTCTACGCGGACCTCACCGGAGGTTTGCCCTTGCTCAATAAACGCTTTGACGAGTTGGTAATAGGGCTCGTCTAGCTTCGCTAACTCGCTCGGTGTGCTCAAAAAGCCGAGCCGCGCGTTGATGATTTCGAGCACGTCCTGGTAGTTCTGACTCTCCTCGAAAACAGCCTGGACGCCCGCCCCCAACCCCGCCGCGAAACTCTCCGCCGAGGTGATCGCAGCGTGAACCGCCTCCAAAATCTGCGCGAACATCTCTTCGCAGAGGGCTTCGACGAGCGAAACTTTCGAGGGGAAGTAGAGGTAAAAGGTGCCTTGCGCGACGCCCGCGCTCGCTACGATCTCAGAGACGGTGGTGGCTTCAAAGCCCTTTTCGGCGAGGATACTGCGGGCGGCGCTGAGGATTTGGGTACGGCGAGAGGTCGCTTTGGTCGTCACGTGTTCATCATAGCGCGAATGAGGGGTTGGCTCGAGCTTCCCCTAAAGTCACGTTTATCGATTATCTCAGTCGCTACCTAAAGCCCCGTAGGGATTACCCACCCCTCGTTGCTCAATCTCTATCCCTGTTGACAGCCTACTGAGAACAAGGGGTTACAACCCCTTGCTAACTCTCCACCTCACCGCCGCAAATACGCTACCGTCACCCCGTGACCACCCTCGTATGGCACGGCGTCCTCGTAACGCTCGACCTTCTTCTCATCCTTGAGGTAACTGCGGACCGCGTCGCGGAGCGTGCCCGTCCCTTTGCCGTGCAAAATCCGCACCGAGGGCACCTTGAGCGAGTGCGCCTCTAGGACGAAGTCGCGCACCTTCTCCAACCCCGGCTCCACCCGCTCCCCGCGAATGTTGAGTTCCTCTTCGAAGCGGGCGGGAGCGGCGAACGCGCCGGACGCCCCTTTGACTTTCGGCTTAGGCTGCTCCGCGAGTTTGACGCCGCGCTTGGGCACCGTCACCTTGAGAAGCCCGAGTTGCACCACCACCTCGTCGCCGCGCACTTCGGCGATGGGACCCTTCGCGCCATATTCCTCGACGTGGACGACTGCGCCGGGTTCTAAGCTAGGGCGTTTGGGTTGCGGCTTAGACTGAGTGCGCGTCCCAGGCTGCGGGCTCTTCTGAACCGTTTTCTGCGCGTTGCGGCGGAGTTTTTGCAGCTCATCCAACGCTTGTGAACGCGCCTCTTTGTCCGTCGTAGCGGTGCGCTTGAGTTCTTTGGCCTGCTGCAGCGTATTTTGCAACATTTCGTCGGCGCGTTCGGCGGCGGCGGCTAAGACCCGGTCCTCTTTGGCGCGTAAATTGTCGATGTGCGAGCGCAGCACCTCCGCTTCACGCACGGCTCTTTCGCGGACCTCTTGGAGTTCTAACTGGTCTAGCTCGAGCCTCTCCCGCTGATTCTCTAACGTTTGCAATAGGGACTCCAGCGCCGCCCCCTCCGGTCCTAAAATCTCGCTTGCGCGCCCTAAAATCTCGTTCGGCAAGCCCAACCGCTCGGCGATGGAGAGCGCGTAAGAGCGCCCCGGCTGTCCGATGACGAGTTCGAACTTGGGGCGGAGCGCGTCCACGTCGAAGCTCATGGCGGCGTTCTGCACGCCTTTGGTCTCCGACGCGAAGACTTTGAGGGGCGCGAGGTGCGTGTTGATGAGCCCGCGCGCGCCGCTCGCTAAGACCTTTTCCAGCACCGCTTGCGACAGCGCCGCGCCCTCGTCGGGGTCCGTACCTGAACCGAGTTCGTCGATCAGCACGAGAATACCGTCGTCAGCACGCTCCACAATCGCTTTCAAGTTTTTGAGGTGCCCCGCGTACGTGGACAAGCTCGCTTCGATGCTCTGCTCGTCGCCGATGTCGGTTAAAAGCGCCTCGAAAGGGGGTAGGCTCGGTTTCACCGTATTTTTTGCGGCGACGAAGAGCCCGCTATGCGCCATGACAGCGGCGAGCCCTAATGTCTTGAGGAGCACCGTCTTGCCGCCTGCGTTCGGTCCGGTGACGATGAGTAAACGGCGTTCGGCGTCCAAAGCGATGGAATTCGGCACGCAGTTTTCGATGAGCGGATGGCGCGCATCTTCTAAACTGATCGCGCCGTCCTCGCTGAACGAAGGCTGCGCCAGACGCCAATCTTTCGCCAGCCGCGCGCTCGCCGCGACGAGGTCGAGTTCGCCTAAAATCTCCAGGCTCTCCTCTAAGCCGGGCTCATACGCTAGGCGCTGACCCAAGGAGAGCAGAATCCGCCGCACCTCGTCGCGCTCTTCGAACTCTAAAAGCGCCAACTCGTTGTTCATCGGCACGACGCTTTGGGGTTCCATGAAGACCGTCGCGCCCGAATCGGAGGAATCTAGGGCGATACCAGGAACTTTGGACTGCGCGCTCGCCTTAACCGGAATCACGTAGCGGTCGCGGCGCAGGGTGATGATCGCGTCTTGCACGCTGTCGGCGTAGCGCTGCAAAAGCTCTTGGAGCTTGCTGCGGATGCGCCCTCGCAGCGGATTCAAGCGGCGGCGGATGTCGCGGAGTTTGGGTGTAGCGTCGTCGCGGACGCTGCCGTCGGTGTCGAGCTGTTCGCGCACAAGTCTGAGTGCGCCGTCGAAGGAGCCGAGCCCTTCAGCGAGTTCGGAGAGCGCCGGACGCTCCGAGGTGAGAATCGCGCGCTTGATGGTGCCGGCGGCGTCCATCGTATAGGCGATCTCTAAAATCTCCAAGCCTTCTAAGACGCGCCCGTCTTTGACCTTATCGGTCAGTGGACGCACGTCGTGGACGCCGCCCAGCGAGAGGTCGGTGCCGCTGACCGCTTCGCCGAGCCGCGCCCAGGCGCGTTCGGTGTCGGCGCGGTCTAAAGTTGGCTCGAGCCTGAGCGCCCGCTCCACACCCAGAGACGACGCAGCGCGGTCCGCTAGCGCCCTTCGCACGCGAGGAAAGTCAAGCTTTTGGAGAGTTGCAGCGCTCACATTCACAAAGGAAGATTATACCGCGTCCTGCACGCTAAAACGCGCAGAGGGCTACCATGAGCGGGCTGACGTACCGAAAAGGGATGGGTTAGCGTGTAGATAGCAGTCCCATGACATACTGAGACAGTTGAGCGCAGGCATCATCCCTTAAAGTGCGTGTTAGACATCATTTTACAAAGTGAGAGTGTCTCTGACCAGATGATACCTGCTAGAGATAGAAGAGAGGGCATATGCACCTCTAGCAGGTATCTTTCACTGGTATACTCGCGTTTGAACGGTACGTGCGCGGGAACCTCTTCCGCTCACCCTTCCAACGATTCGCTCTGCTAGCCTACCCGCAAGTCGTCGCGCAACGCTTCAGCGTGTTGTGGCGCGATTACTTTAACGACCTCTTCAAATGGCCTATCTAAATGACCTATCCAATTGTGACTGAGCTGATTTTTATTCATCCTACCGCCGGGTCACGGCGCAGCTAACCGCGTGCTCGAGACCTTACCCCCGTCAGCGCCCGCAAGGAAGGTGCGCGTTCTTTTTGTGCTGACCAAGCTCAACAAGAATGGCGCGGTGCTGAGCGTACTCAGCATCATGAGGCACCTCGAGAAAGAGCGCTTCGAGCCCGTCTTATTTCTGGCAGAACACCCTAACGAGCCGGGTTACTGGCAGCCTCTCCTAGACGGCGTTAGGGTGGTTCACGGCTTAGCACCTTACCGCACGTGGCCGCACTACTCGCCCTTATGGTTGCGTCAACTCTTTAGAGCGACGCGGCGAGCGGACGTCGTCGTCGGCGCGCAAGAGGCGTCCTCGACGTACTTCGCGATCCTCGCGGCGAAACTCGCCCGCAAGCCCGTCTTAGGTCTGATTCAGAACTCGCTCCCCGACCACTTGGGGCAGATGCCGAGCGCTCACCGTACGCTCGTCAGTTGGCTCTATCCTCACCTTACGGGCGCGGTCGCCGTATCTGACGGCGTTCGGGAGAGCCTGCAGAAACTCGTGCCCGCCCTAAAGCGGCGGACGACGACGGCATATAACCTCATCGAGGTCGAGCAGATCAGGGCGGCGTCGCGGCGAGGCGCGACCTTGCCGCCGCAGCCTTATATCATCGCGGCCGGTCGGCTCAGCCACCAGAAGGGCTTCGACCTCCTGATCCGCGCGTACGCGGCGCTTAGGAAGCAGGGCTTTGGGCACACGCTCGTCATCTTAGGAGACGGGGTGCATAGAACGCGCCTGGAGAGACTCGCCGCGCAGCTCGGCGTCCGAGACCACGTCCTCATGCCGGGCTTTATCGACAACCCCTATCCCTGGCTTCGCGGGGCGGAGCTGTTCGTCTCGAGTTCGCGCTACGAGGGCTTTTGCCGCGTCATCGCTGAAGCGTTGGCGGTAGGCACGCCCGTGGTCGCCACCGACTGCCCGAGCGGTCCCGCCGAGGTCTTGCAAGGAGGACGCTACGGCGTGCTCGTCGAGAGCGACAACCCGGACGCGCTAGCGCAGGGCGTCCACGCGCTCCTCTGTAACCCCGAGCGGATGAAGGCGCTGAGCAGCCTCGGTCCGGCGAGAGCCGAAGCGTTCGCGGTGGGCACCGCCCCCCGCGCGTTCGAAAAGGCGATCCTAGAGGCGCTGTCACAAAAGTAAACGAGTGTAAAGCCGTCCCCAGTCAGCGCCGCCTTTTGGTCCCACACTGGTCGTGTGTTGCGTTATTATCTCTTGAACCAGTTTGGTACACTATCGGTCAAGTTTTGCAACGCGAATGTCACCCTGAGCCGGAGGCGTGAGGGTCTCGTTTTGCATTCTCAGCTAAGCGAGATTGCTAGACGAGATTCTTTCACTCCACTTCGTGGAGTCTATCCTATAGCTCGCTGTAGGGTTCAGAATGACATCACTTATTTTGTAACTGATAGAGCATTTAGCCACCTGCTCAGTGTATTCGTGAAGCGGTGGGAACTTCAGACTGTTTCTGCGAAACTCGAGCCTTTCTTGCCCGTTTTACAGAGGCTGCTTAGGTTTCGTCATGGCTGAGCGCACCCGGCTACTCCTCTTCACGGGTAAAGGGGGCGTAGGCAAGACGACGGTTGCCGCCGCCACCGCGCTAAGAGCCGCGCAGCAGGGCTACAAGACCCTCGTCTTGTCCGTGGACCCCGCACACAGCCTAGCCGACGCCCTAGCGAGACCGCTCGGTCCCGAGCCCGAAGAGGTGCAGCCGAACCTCTTCGCCCAAGAACTCGACGTGTATAGCAATTAACATAAGTACTGATTGGAATAGCGCAAGTATCATTCTCAAATGTGCGTGCTGCACGGTGTTCTACATCGTGAGAGCGTCTCAAACCAAATGATACTTGCTATACTACTCGATGAGAAAGCATCACGGCAGCGTCAGAGAGCTTCTGCTGACCGTCTTTAAGTGGCAGGGCGTGGGGCGGGTCGAAGAAGACACCCCCGAGGTGGAGCAGATGGGGGACGCGCTCCTCATCCGCGTGGGCAAGCGGCGCAGGCACCTGGTCTTGCCGCGCTTTCTCGCGTACTACCGGATGCGGGAGTACGGGCTCGAGGGTGAGCGGCTTAATGTCTGGTTCGAGGAGAGCCGACAGTAGTGTGTAGAAGCTGGCAAAAGACAGGGACGATTCATGAACCGTCCCTACTCCGCGTCTAAGCTCGAGCCTCGACCTAATTCCCGCTCTCTTCTCTGAACGGACGCTCGCCCTGAGCATCCTGCTCGTCTTCAGACTCCGCTTGCTCGCCCTGCCGCCGCTGCGACTCCTCATAGAAGTAGCGGTAGGTCTGGTTATTTGGCGCGAGCTGTGAGGCGTTCTGGTAGAAGGTCTCGGCGGCGGTATAGTTCCCGGTCTCGAAGGCGGTGCGCCCTAGATAAGCCCAAGCCGCCGGGTAGCGGTCATTAAAGCTCGTCGCCCGCGCGAACTGCTCGCGCGCCGCGCGCCGGTCGCCCGCTTCGTAAAGCCTGACCCCTTCTCTAAACGCCGTCACCGCTTCGGTGCCGTAACGCGCCCTCTCCTGTGCCAGACCTAAGAAGTATTCGGCGCTCTCGTCGCCGGGTTTAAGGTCGGCGACCTCTTGCCAGTAGGCGATGGCCTCATCGGGGCGGTCCGTCTCCAAAAGGATGCGCCCTGCCCACACGTACGCCTCGGGGTTGTCAGGTACGAGGTCGATGACCTCTTGGTAGAGGCGTAGCGCCTCCTCTTTGTCGTCTCGGTTATAGCGCTCGTACGCGAGTTCCGTGCCGACCTCGACGGCTTGCTCCCTCATGTCGCGCGTCAGCGTGCCGCCTGCGTCTAGGTACGCCTGCCAGTTTCGGAAGGCCGGACCGTAAAAGTTCGTCACGCTGTAGACCTCCGCCAAAAAGCGGAGCGGTTCGGGACTGCCGGGCGCGAGCTGCGCCGCCTCGCGTCCGTAGCGCACCGCCTCCTGAAAGAGCGGCTGGTCGGGGCGGTACGTCTCGTACGTCTGCAGCGCTTCGGCGGCAGTCGCTTGAGCGCGGTCTAGCGCGGCGCGCGCCTCTTGCGACAGCGGCGCACTGATCTGTGCGAACGCAACCGCCATGCTCAGGGCTAAGCTGACAGCGAACCAGCGTGCGCTTAAACGCCAAGGGCGCGCGCTCCTCTGCGCTGCGCGATCTGCTTCGTCACGTCTTTCCATCTTTACAGTCCCTTCAGTTCAACCGTTGGCAACGGCGTCATAGTGTTTGCACATTTCGTCTCGAGAGAGGCGCTGAGCCGCACCTCTTAACAGTGTAGCAAATTGGATGAGCTAGGCCCCATGTCATAGGCCCCACATTATAGACCCCACGTCAACGACTAGATTCTATATGCACTGAGGTTGCACACGCTTTGTGAAGTATCTATCTCATGGGGGTCGTTGTAAAATGATCACATAGCGGTAGCCTTGTGGTGCTACATTAGAGTATAGACCGCAAAGAGGGGCAAGTGTTGCGCCTAGGCTAGTCAATAGACAATTGTTATGAGAGTTGGTCCATGAGAGCAGGATTACGATACAGCGTGTGGGTGATAGAGTGACACTATGAAGGTTTGGTTTGTCACCATGAATTTCCCCATCCTAGCAGAGACCTTTGCAATCAACGACGTGCGCACGCTGAAAGACGCCGACGTCGACGTCTCCGTTCATTCGCTGCGCTTCGCGCAGCCCGCCGCGCCCGAGTTGACCGCGCGGCACCTGGCGGACGTGCCGATAACGCAGAGCAGTGCAAGGGCCATGCTCGGCGGTTTGGTGATGATGCTTAGAAAGCCCAGCCTCGCCTTTCGGCTGCTCATTTGGATTGCCCGTCGTAGTCTCGGCAGCGCGGAGCGTGACAAGCGCTTGGAGCAACTCGTCAAGAGCGCCTTGCTCGTGCCGCGCTCCCTGCAGCTTTTCGGCCAGCTCGAGCGGGACAAACCCGACGTCGTTCACCTCTTTTGGGGTCACTACCCCGCGATGTTCGCGTACCTCGTTCAGGCGCACCACCCGGAGATCGTCAGCTCGGTTTTTTTAGGTGCGTACGACCTCAAAACAGCTTACGGCGGCAGTGCGCCCGTAGCCCGCCAAGCCGACATCGTCTGGACGCACACGCAAGCGAACGTCGAAGAGATCAAGCAGCTCGGGGTCGAGGAAGGTCTCATCCACGTCGCCTATAGAGGCGTCAAGCTGGCGCGCTTCGAACAGGTGGACTGGCAGCGCAAAGTAGAGAGGCGCATCGTCACGGCGGGTCGGCTCGCCTCGTTTAAGAAGATGGACGACGTGCTGAGGGTGTTCCAGCGGACGCTCGAGCGCTGGTCCGACGCGACTCTGGTGGTGCTCGGCGACGGACCCGAGCGCGAGCGCTTAGAAGCGCTCAGCCGTTCGCTCGGCATCGACCACGCCGTCACCTTCCGCGGTCACGTCGCCCACGCGGACGTGTTCGCGGAGATGGCGCAAGCCGAGGTCTTTTTGCTCATGTCGCAGCACACCGCGGAGCGTCTACCTAACGTCATCAAGGAGGCGATGGGGTGCCGCTGCATCTGCGTGACGACCCGAACGCCCGGCATCGAAGAGTTGCTCGTGCACGGCGAGCACGGCTTCGTGGTGGCGCAAGGCGACGCGGCGGAGGCTGCTCGCCACATCGCAGAGGTATTCGCCGACGATATCTCCGCTCGGAGGCTGACCGAAGCGGCCTACGAACACCTGGAGCGCCACTTCGACAGCGACAGGCTCGCGGTCTTTTATAAGGACACGTGGCGCGCGCTCGTGGGCGAAAAACAGGCGCGCTTCTCGGCGGTTAAACGCAAGACTGTGCCCGAGAATATGCCCAACCCTTCCCCTTGACCGGGTTGGTTTGAAGGCGGTGTGAAGTCTCCACCACGCCACTAGCTGCGCCGACGCGCGTTGGTCGCGCGCTTCTCGGCGGCAAGCATCCTTTATAGAACGGCGGCGAGGCTCGAGATAGAGGGCGTGCTTAGCGAAGCGACCGGACGGGGCACCATGCGTATCATCTACTTGCACCAGTATTTTCACACGCCCGCCGTGGCGGGCAGCATCCGCTCCTATGAGATGGCGCGGCGTCTCGTGGAATGGGGTCACGAGGTTCACCTCATCACCGCCGACAGAGAGGCGACGCGCGGCGCGTACGAAAGCCGAGAAGCGGGCATCCAAGTCTATTGGCTTCCTGTCCCCTACTCGAACATGCTCGGCACCTACGGACGGATTCAGGCGTTCTTGAGGTTCGCTTGGCGCGCGGCGCGTAAGGCGGCGGAGCTAGAGGGCGACCTCGTCTTCGCGACGAGCACCCCGCTGACAGTAGCCCTACCCGCGGTTTACGCCGCCAAACGCAAACGCATCCCGATGGTTTTCGAGGTGCGCGACCTCTGGCCCGAGCTGCCCGTTGCGATGGGCACGCTTAAAGGCTGGCCGCTCGTCGCGGCGGCGCGCTGGCTGGAGAATTTTGCCTACCGCAACGCGGCGCAGGTCGTCGCCCTTTCACCAGGGATGAAAGAGGGCGTAGTGCGCGCAGGCTATCCGGCAGCGCGCGTTCACGTGATCCCTAACAGCGCGGACCTAGACCTCTTTCGCGTGCCCGCCTCGGCGGGCGCGGCGTTTCGCGCGGCGTACCCTTGGTTAGGGGACAGACCGCTCGTCCTCTACGCGGGTACGCTCGGGACGATCAACGGCGTCGGCTACCTGGCGCGACTCGCGGGCGCGCTTAGAGAGCGCGCGCCCGGCGTGTGCTTCTTGGTCATCGGTCACGGTCCGGATGAGGCGAAGGTCCGCGCGCTAGCGGGCGAGTTAGGCGTGCTGGACCGGAGCTTCTTCATGATCCCTAAAGTGCCTAAAGCCGACATGCCCGCCATCCTGTCCGCCACCACGGTGGCGACCTCGCTCTTCATCGACTTAGAGGAGATGTGGGTCAACTCCGCGAACAAGTTCTTCGACGCGCTCGCCGCGGGGACGCCCGTCGCCATCAACTACGGCGGCTGGCAGGCGGAACTCCTGAGCGAATACGGCGCGGGCTTGGTTTTAGACCCTCACGATGTGGCGGGTTCGGCGCAGACGCTACTAGGGAGGCTGCGTGACCAAGCGTGGTTAGCGCACGCGGGCGAGCGGGCGCGGCACCTCGCCGAGACGCGCTTCTCCCGCGACGACCTGGCGAAGCAGTTGGAGACCGTGCTGCTGCGCGCCCTCGAGACCCCGCGATAATACGGTTTCCGGTCAAATACGAAATAAACATTTCGTATTTGACCTGGATGTAACAAGTTGAAAAAGATACGGATGCAGGTGAGTTTCACGAAGTACTCCTGACTCCGCAGAAGCGCGTAGCGTCGGGAACGGAAGAAACTCTGCAAGATTTTATGCAGCAATCAATCGGAATTCGTATTACGCCCTAGACTTTCGGTACCAGCGGCTCTCCAAGTAATATTCCTCGTATAAGAGCTTGATAACTGCCGCCACAGGCACCGCGACAAGTGCCCCTAAAATACCCCACAAGCTGAGCCCTAAAAGCACCGCTAAAATCACCGTGACAGGGTGGATGTGGTTACTTTTTGACAAGATGAGCGGGCTAAAGACGTGCGTGTCCACCTGGTTGACGATGAGAAAGAGGGCGAGCGTCCCGAGGGTTTGTCCCCAACCTTCGCCTACGGCGAGCAGCAGCGCGGGGATGCTGGCTAAAATCGGTCCTAGAAAGGGAACGAGGTTGCCGACGCCCGCTAAAAACCCGATGGCGAGAGGGAGCGGAACGCCCAACGCCCAAAGACCGAGCCAGACGCAGAGCCCGACGAGCGCGGCGACGAGGAGCTGCGCCCGCACATAACTTCCCACGACGTTGTCGAGCTTGTAGGCGACTTCTCTGACGCCTTCGCGGTGTCTCGGCGGGAAGAGCCTATAGAAGCTATGGCTAAAGTCGGGGAAGCTGTAGAGCAGATACGTGGTCAAGACCAAGGTGATAAAGAACTGGAAAATGCCGCCGACTAAGCTAGCGAAGCCCGCGATGAGGTCACTGCTGTGGGCCTCGAGCCACCCCGCCGCCCGGCTCGCCTGACCCCCAACCCAAGCTTCTAATGTGTTAAAGCTCTGCCGAAAGAAAGGTTGCCACTCGTTGGACAAATTGCGTTCGATGCGCTCGGGTAGCTCCTCGACGGTCGCAGCGGTCTCCGGCAACGTTTCGACAAAGCCCGTCAACTCCAAGCCGATACGCCCTAAAACAAATGACGCGACGCTCAGTAAGGCGGCGAGTAAGAGCATCGTGAGCGCCACACCCGCCCAACGCGGCACCCGCACACGCTCGAGTTTGCTCACGACTGGATTGGCGATATAAGCGAGCGTATAAGCGATCAAAAAGCTTACCCAAACGGCCGTGGTCGCTGCTAAAAAGAAGTAAAGAATAGCTGCAGCGACGACGAAGAAAAGCACACGAATATATGAATACTGCCACATTCTAATCAACTGCCCCATAAACGTATCATAACGCCTCAATTTAGGTTTGAAAGAGGCATTTGTACGAGTTGAAAGAGGCATCTGTACGAGGTCCCGTTCATACTTTCGTCTGATGCTACGCATCAAGAAACCTGCTACCTTAGAACCATGAACGACTCTAAACAGAATGTAGCGAGCGAAAGCGCAGTGAGCGAGAGCGGCGTGGCGCTTTCGAAAGGCGCGGCGCAAGGCACACGAGAGACACCGCGAGACGGAAATACGTCTGGCAGTACAGCGGCAACAAGTACAGCGGCGAATCCAACCACAAGTGCGAATGTAGCAACCGGTGCAGACAAAACTGCTCGCAATTGGGCAGTCGCGGCGCACCTCTCGGGTTTGTCGCTCTACCTGGGCATCCCCTTCGGCAATATTTTAGGACCGCTCGTCGTCTGGCTTATCAAAAAGGACGAGTCCCCTTACGCCGAGCAACAGGCGAAAGAGGCGCTCAACTTTCAAATTTCGCTGACGATCTACGGCATTGTCGCCGCGCTTTTAGCAGTTGTGTTCATCGGCTTTTTGCTCATCCCCGTCCTCTTTGTCCTGCAGATCGTTTTAACGATCGTGGCGACGATTCGGGTGAGCGAGGGCAAGCCGTACGAGTATCCGCTGACGATTCGGTTGGTCTCGTAGCTTAGGTGAACTTCAAAGGGACCTTTGAAGACGTTGTGGCGCGCCTTCGCGACGCGCCTTACCTCATCTTTTACGATGACGAAGGAACGCGGAGTGCGTGGTCTTATAGGGAGTTTGCGGCGGACGCTTTACGTTTAGCGGCGTTTTTGAAGCAGCGCGGTGTAAATGAGGGTGGGCGCGTCGCGATTATGTCGAAAAACCGCCCCGAAGTCTTGCTCAGCTACTTCGCATGTTGGCTCACGGGCGCGTGCGCGTGTCCGGTGAATGTGGAGGAGAGCGCAGAGCGCAAAGCGTTTATCCTGCGCCGCTCGGCGTGTGAGGTCTTGCTGGCTGAGACAGCTTGGTTGGGCGAGCTGGACGCTCCGGTTCAAGTGATTCCAATAGGAAATGTGTTGGCAGAGGTTCGCGCTTTGGAGCCGCTCGAGCCCTCCCACACCTCCTCCGAAAGAGGTGCCTTCCTCGTCTACACCTCGGGCACCACAGGCGACCCTAAGGGCGTCTTGCTCAGTCAACAGAATCTGCTTGCGAACGCTCAGGCAACCGCCGACTGGCACGCTCTAGGCGCGGGCGACGGCGTGATGACCGTGTTGCCCATCCACCACGTCAACGGCGCAGTCGTGACGGGCTTGACCTCTTTTTTAGCGGGCGGGCGCAACATCTTGAACCGCCAATTTTCCCCTCAAACCTTTTGGCGGCGTTTAGCGTCTGAAAAGGCGGTAGTCGCGTCCGTCGTGCCGACGCTCTTAGAATTTCTTCTCTCCGCTGACGAGGATATTTCGCGCTACGACCTCAGCCACTTGCGCACCCTCTTGTGCGGCGCGGGACCTCTTCTGAGCGAGACCGTCCTCCGCTTTGAGAAACGCTTCGGCGTGCCCATCTGCCACGGCTTCGGCATGAGCGAGACGACAGCGTACAACACGCAGTTTCCGATGAGTTTGGAGGACGACGCGCGGCGGCGCTGGTACGTGGACTACGGCTTTCCGAGCGTCGGCTGCGCACTCCCTTGTAACGAGGTCGCCATCCTAAAGCCGAATGGAGAAAAAGCCGCGCACGGCGAGCCCGGTGAAATCGCGGTGCGCGGCGAGAGCGTGATGGCGGGGTATCTGGACGATTCCGAAGCGAACGCCAAAGCGTTCAAACACGGTTGGTTCTGGAGCGGCGACCAAGGGTTCTATGAACTAGACGAGTCGGGGCGCGCGTTCTTTTTCTTGAGCGGAAGGATGAAAGAACTCATTATCCGGGGCGGCGTCAACCTCTCGCCCTTGGAGATTGACGAGGCGCTGAGAGACCTTCCCGGCGTGGCGTTTGCGCTCGCCTTTCCCTTCGAGAATAATTATTACGGCGAAGAGGTCGCGCTCTACGTGGTGCCTGAAAAAGAGGTCACGCTCACCGAAGAGGAGGTCTTGGCGTACGCAAAGACGAAACTTCCCTTTGCAAAATGCCCCAAAGTCGTCCTTTTCGGCGAAGAGGTCCCCTACACGACGACGGGGAAACCGAAAAGGCTCGAGCTAGCCCAGCAACTCGCTGAGGACTTAGCGCCTTACCGCACCACCCAATTCCGAGAACCGCCCCGCAAGTCGAAACCGAAATCCTCGCGGGAATAGCGGGAATAAAGGCGTTATAGTGGTGAAAATGTAAAAAGGCTTACGGTAGAGTCTTTCCTTAACTCGTCCACCTAGAGGTTTGCAACGTGAATATCTGGTTTAATCACAACTTCTCGAGCACCGCGCAGCTTATTCAAAATCTTAAAGCTGAAGGCGACTACGTCATCACCGCGAGCCACAAGCGCGCCAACGCAGTGATGCTTAGTGCGGCGGACAAGAGGGTGCTCGAGCCTAACGCAACTTCCGAAAGTAGAGAAGAGGTTGAGCGGTATCTCCGGTGGGCGTTGAATCTACGCCGAAACCACCAGATAGACGTGCTGATTCCCGAACGGCACAAGCTCGAGCTGGCTAAGAACCGGACGAAATTTGAAGAGGTGGGAACGCGCCTACTCGTTGCGGCAGAGCCGGCTGTGTTGGAACTCGTTGAGAACAAGGCCGCCCTCTACGCCGCCTTGCCTCCCGACTTAGCCCCTATACCTCTTCACCGCGTCGTCAAAACGGCGGCCGAGCTTGACGAGGCGCTAGAAGAACTCGAGTATTCACCTGACAGCCCAAACGGTAGACTTTGCATCAAACCTATAGAGGGCATTTTCGCGAGCGGCTTTCGCGTGTTGGGCGAGGTGCGTCTCAGCCACCTCTTGCGCAACGCGCTCATCATCTCGCCTGCGCATCTGCGCGACCTCATGTCAGCAGCAGAGATGGAAACGGGCGAATTTACCCCGTTTTTAGTCATGAGATATCTAGCTGGCGACGAGCGTAGCGTGGACTGCTTGGCGCATCAAGGCGAACTCGTCCGGTGTGTAGTGCGGCGCAAAGGGGAGGGGTCCGCGCAGGTGTTGGAGGACAATCCTGACGTTGTCGAGATGGCGGCGGCGTTGACAAAAACTTTGAAGCTCACGGGGGTGTACAACATTCAGTTCAAGGATGATGAGCGGGACGTACCTTACCTCTTGGAGATCAACCCGAGAGCCTCCGGCGGCTTGCCGATGGCGATGCTGAGCGGCTTGAACTTTTACCACTGGGCGCTGCAACTGCTTACAGGCAGGTGTGAACCTCATGATGTGCCGCAGCCGCGCACGGGCTTGCGCGTGGCGATGGGGAGCGCGGCGCTCGCCTTGGGAGAGGTTGAACAAGAGGTTGCGGGATGAGCCGCATTTCTCCTGCTGATACGCACATGGTTAGGTTGCCTAGTGGGGTTTTGAGACTCGAGCTTTCTCGGCAAGATTGGGCTTTGGACGAGCTATGCGGCTTCGCAGTTCGGGCGAACCCGAAACGCGGCTTTTTGTTCGTCAGCAAGGTGTTGGGTAAGCATTTGAGCGTGCCACCGAGCACGGTGAAGGCGACTCACCAGAAACTCGCAGAAAAGATTGCGGCGTTACAACTTCCCGAGCCTATCCTCTTTATCGCGATGGCGGAGACGGCGACGGGGTTAGGGCAAGGCGTTTTCGAGGCGTGCTTAGAAAGAGGTTTAGACGATGCGCTTTTCATCCACACGACGAGAGCGCAGCTAGAGGACGCGAGCGTCGCCCTCAGCTTTAGGGAACCTCACTCACACGCGACGGGACACCTTATTTATAGACCGAATAACGCGGAAAGTCAGCGGATTTTTAAGAGCGCCAGAAGTCTCGTGCTCGTTGACGACGAAATAAGCACCGGAACGACCCTGACGAACCTTGCGCGAAGCTACGCCGAGATTAACCCGAACGTCGAACATATCACCCTCGTCAGCCTCACGGATTGGTTGAGTGAGCCCCGAGAGGTGAAGCGCAGTATGCCCGCGCCGCTGACCCGCATCAACCTCTTGCAAGGGCGCTACACCTTTGAGCCGAACCCCTCGTTTCGTCCACCCGATTTGAGCTATGAGTCAAGAGGTCAGATGGTCGAGGTGAGCCGTGAGTATGGGCGCTTGGGTAAACGAGCAGCTTTAGAGGTGGATGCAAGTAGAATGCTCGAGTCCTTGAACCTATCTCCAGACGAAAACATCCTCGTTTTAGGCACAGGTGAACATTTGCATCTACCTTACCGCCTCGCTTTGGACCTCGAGCAGCGCGGCTACACCGTCTACTTTCAGAGCACCACCCGTTCCCCCATTTTAGAAGGGGAGAGTATCGGCAGCATCTTACGGTTTGCTGACCCGGTGGACGGTACGACGCCTAACTACCTTTATAACGTCACAAGAGGTCAATACGGCACAGTCCTCATTCTCTACGACACACCAGATATTCACCCCGAGCACGACCTATCCGAACAACTGGGTGGAATCCCTATTACTTTAGCGGTGCAGGAGACCTTATGCGCATCCTGACCTTTTTGGATTTGGACGACACGATCTTTCAAACCCGGCGCAAGTGTCCGCCTGACGCGGTACTTGAAGTTGGCGCGATCAGCAAAACGGGCGAACCGCTCTCCTTTATGACGCCTGCGCAGAGGACCCTACTCGAGTGGCTCCTCAGCACCACCACCGTTATCCCAACGACGGGGCGCGACGCGGCGGCGCTCTCTCGCGTGAAGCTCCCGAGCGGATGCCGCTTCGCACACGGCGCAATCGTCAACCACGGCGGCACGGTTTTGCAGGCTGACGGCAGCCCTGACGAGGGTTGGCTGGCGCACGTCGGAGAGGTCTTAGCGCAAACGCAAGAGGTCTTGAACAAGGTGGTGAAAGAACTCGAGCACCTTAGCGAGAGCGAGTCTTTAGGCTTACGTGTACGCCTCATCGGGGACTTCGGGCAAGAGGTCTATCTGGTCATTAAGCATCCCCGGGCGGACTTAGAAGCGGTAGGAAAGGCGCACCGTCTCTGTCAGGAGTTGCTCGAGAACGAGCCCGAGTTGCGCGTAATCGCCAACGGCAACAACGTCGCCGTTTTGCCCGAGGCGATAAGTAAAGCAAACGCAGTCACCTACTTAAAAGAACGTTTTGAACAGCGTGAAGAGGTCGTGACGCTGGGCTTGGGCGACAGTCTGAGCGACCTGGGTTATATGCTGGGTTGCGACTACGCGGTCCTGCCCAGCCGTTCGCAAATTCGAGAGGAGGGGTTGGAACATTATGTCTCAGGTCATTGACGGCTTTAGAAATGAAATGCAAAGGGGACTAAGCGGGTCTTACGCGCCGAGCGACGTGACGTTTTTGCTCAAAGTGTTGAGGCTCGAGCCCACGCCCGTAGCTGAAAAAGAGCGTTACATTCAGAGCGGCGCGAAGCATTACAGCGAGATGATAAGCCGTGAACGCGCCCCGAGCGCGGCGTATTGGCGCGTCTTTGACGAGGCGATAGCGCGGAATTTGACGCGGTTTGCTCAGCACCTCTTGGACTTGGCGGCTTATTCGGACGAAGTTACCCCGAGCGGCGAAGTCGTCCTCGTTTCATTGGCGAGAGCGGGAACGCCCGTCGGCGTCGCCCTGACGCGCCTCTTGCGCAGCCGCTTTAACCGAGCGGTGCAGCATTACTCCGTAAGCATCATTCGTGACCGGGGGATTGACGCGAACGCCCTTCGTTTTATCTTGAATCATCACCCGGAAGACCGAATTCATTTTCTGGATGGATGGACGGGCAAAGGAGTGATCGCTAGGGAGCTTCAGCAGAGCATCACAGCGTTCAACGCTGCGCACGGCACGGACCTTCCTACTAAGCTTCTCGCCGTGAGTGACCTCTGCGGCAGCGCGGCGCACAGCGCGACTAGTCAAGATTACCTCATCCCGAGTGCGATTTTGGGCGGCGTCGTGAGCGGGCTCGTCAGCCGTTCAATTTTGAATGAGCAGATTGAAGAGGATGACTTTCACGGCTGCGTGTTATTGGATGACCTCTCGCCCTTCGACCGGAGCCGCTGGTTTATCGAACAGATTGAGGAGGTCGCAACTTCCCTCACGCCAAATATAAAGACGCTCGAGCCCACCCCCGACCTCTTCAAGAATCGCCGCCAATACTTAGATCATCTCAAAGCAGAGCACAAGATAGAGGACGAAAACCTCGTCAAACCGGGTATCGGCGAGGCGACCCGCGTCCTTTTGCGGCGTACGCCTGCGCTAGTCATCTTGCGCGACATGACCGACCCCGACACTGAACACCTGCGCGTTTTGGCAGAGGAGAAAGGTGTTCCTACCGAGCAAGACAGCGCCACGCCTTACGAGGCAGTCTCCCTCATCCGGCGGCTCGTATGACCTCGACGGTTCACACGAATGACGCCCTCGCCCTCGGCGCAAGTCTGTACGTTCCCGCTACACACCCCGACCTCGTCGCGATCGGAAGAGGTCGGAAGTTTCCGCTTCGCTCGCTGATTTACTGCACGGAGGACGCGGTAGGATTGTCCAAACTGCCTTACGCGCTGCATAATCTGGCAACGGCTCTAAACACCCTCAGCTTGGACGACGACGCCGCGCCTATGCGCTTTGTGCGCGTTCGCAACGCTGAGGTCATGCGCCACGTCCTCGCCATGAACACCGCTCCCTTGCACGGTTTAGTCTTGCCCAAGGTGACGGTGGAGAGCTTGGCGCACTACTTGGGGCTCTTGCCTATCGAGAGCCACCTCTCGCTGATGCTGACGCTCGAGACGCAAGAGGTCTTTAGCGAAGCGAGCATGACCCAGCTTAGAGAGACGCTCCTTTCACCCCACATTAGGCGGCGCGTCTTATCCCTTCGCATCGGCGGCAACGACCTCTTGAATTTGCTCTCCTTGCGGCGCGAGCGCGGCGTGCTCCTTTACGACACGCCTCTCTCGCACGTAGTTGACCGCCTCGTTACGCTATTCAAACCCTTCGGTTTCAACCTCAGTGCGCCCGTTTACGACGCGGTGAACGACCCCGCAACGCTAACCAAAGAGGTCAAGCTCGACTTGCAACACGGGCTCTTCGGCAAAACGGCGATTCACCCCGAGCAAATCCCGGTTATCGAAGCGTGCTACAAGGTCAACCCGCGGGAGTGGGAGAGCGCGCAAGCCATTTTAGAAGCGGACGCGCCCGCCGTCTTTTTGCGCAACGGGCGACTCTGCGAGCCGAACACGCATAGAAAGTGGGCGGAGCAGATTGTGCAAAGAGCGGCGCATTACGGGCTCGAGGTGACGCCCTTAGGTGCAGAAGAACTGCATCACGAGTTCGTTCCGGTGAACGTGATGTAGAGGTTGAAAGAGATATAGAGCTTCTTTCTCTGCGGTGTCGGGGTGCATGTTAGCCGAAGCTCGAGAGGCTTTTCCTGGCTATCTAAAATGCTGACTAGCTAAGATGCCAATAACCTGTAACATTTCTAACGGTATCTCTATACTAAACTGATGCTAACGTAAATAGAAGAAGTAAAGGAGGCACATATGGCAGTCAACTTGCAAAAAGGCGGCAACGTCTCGCTGACCAAGTCGGAGCCCGGACTTAAAAAAATTAACGTGGGTTTAGGCTGGGACTTGCGGGCGACGGACGGCGCAGACTTCGACTTAGACGCGAGCGCGTTTTTGCTCAGCGAGTCGGGCAAGGTACGTAGCGACCAGGATTTCATCTTCTACAACAACGCCAAGAGCAGTGACGGCGCAGTGGAGCACTTAGGCGACAACCGCACGGGCGAGGGTGAGGGCGATGACGAAGTCGTCGCAGTGAATTTAGAGGGCGTCCCGAACGACGTGCAAAAAGTCGTCGTCACCGTAACCATTCACGACGCCGAGAGCCGCCGCCAAAACTTCGGGATGGTGCAGAGCGCCTTCATCCGTGTTGTGAACGCTGAAAGTAACAACGAAATCGCCCGCTACGACCTCTCCGAAGATGCCAGCACTGAAGCGGCGATGGTATTTGGCGAGGTTTACCGTCACAACGGCGAGTGGAAGTTTCGCGCGGTGGGGCAGGGGTTTAATGGTGGACTGGGACCGCTGGCGTCTTCCTACGGGGTGAACGCTTAGGTGTAAGCAGCAATGAGCAATGATAAAATAAGGTTAAAGGACTGAGGACTGAGAGAAAAGTAAAGACCAAACCTCAGTCGTCAGTCCTCAGTCCTTTTCTCTCACCTATTGCTCACCGTTCGTTTCCTTCGGAAAACTGCGTAACCCCGAAAGGGAATTGCTCGGAACTCATTGCTCTCCTGATGTTGACGCATTCTTAACGTACATTTGGCATAATAAACTATCAAGATAAATCTCGAGAGGAGCACAACATGGCAGTCAGTCTACAAAAAGGTGGCAACGTCAGTCTCAGCAAGGAAGACCCGAACTTAAAGAGCGCGATGGTCGGCTTAGGGTGGGACGTGCGCAGCACGGACGGCTCGGACTTCGACCTCGACGCGAGCGTCTTTTTGCTGAACGAGTCGGGCAAGATTCGCAGTGACCAGGACTTCATCTTCTATAACAATCTGAAAAGCTCGGACGGCTCTGTCGAGCACACGGGCGACAACCGCACGGGCGAGGGCGAAGGGGACGACGAAGCGATTAAAGTGCAGCTTCCGAGCGTGCCCAATGACGTGCAAAAGCTCGTCGTGGCTGTAACGATTCACGACGCCGACTCGCGTAAGCAGAACTTCGGCATGGTCCAAAACGCCTTTATCCGTGTGGTGAACGCTGAAAGTAACAACGAAATCACCCGCTACGACCTCTCGGAAGACGCGAGCACCGAAACGGCAATGATCTTCGGCGAACTCTACCGCCATAACAACGAGTGGAAGTTTAGAGCCGTCGGGCAGGGCTATAACGGCGGCTTAGGACCGTTGGCGCGGAATTTCGGCGTCAACGTCGGTTAATCGGGTAGGTTAAAGATGACCACCCTCGTTCGCGGACAGAAGACGAAGCTGGGGGAAATCACGCGCAGCACGAACTTGCAAGTGGCGATGAGCAGCGACCGTAGTGACGCTGACATCAGCGTGTTCGGGGTGGACGGCGCGGGGCGGCTCAGCGACGACCGCTACTTCATCTTTTACAACCAGTTAAGCTCGCCCGAAGGAGCCATCGTCGCGAGTCCGGCGAGCAGCGGCAGGGTCAACGTGAATGTTGACCTTGCTAAGTTGCCACCACAGGTGCAGCGGCTCGTCTTCACGGTGACGGGCGAGCAGGCTGGACCGGGCAACACGCAGTTCACGCTGACGGGCTCAGATGGTGGCTTTGCCACCTACAGCACCGCCGCCGCCGAACTTTCGGGCGAAAAAGCGCTTATCCTCGCGGAGCTTTACCTCAAGGATGAGTGGCGACTCGCGGCGGTAGGGCAAGGCTTTCAGGGAGGGTTGGAGGCGCTCTTGGAGCACTTCGGCGGTCAGTCCGCCTCGCCCCCTCCACCCCAGCCGCCGCAAGCGCACCCTAATTACCAGCCGCCCCCTCAGACCAATACCCAATACGGACAGTACACCGGACAGACCACGCCGCCCATGCCGAGCGTGCAGACTTCGAAGCCGAATATGCCGCCTGGTGCCTCTAATACCTCCTCGTCGGGAAGCTCAAGTTTCCAACAAGGATCCACGCAACAACAGAGAGCCGCCATGTCGGGCTCAGGGATGCAAGGGGCGGAGAGTATTCGGAGGAGCAGTGGACAGACTATGAACCAGGGCGGTAGCGCCGACGTCATCGACTATCATATTTTCGGTGACGACATGCAGCTCGTCGAAGTCGAACTCGACCACGGCGAATCCGTCCAAGCCGAGGTCGGCGCGATGATGTACATGGGCGACGGTATCAAAATGAATACGGGCATGGGCGGTGGTGACGGCGGCATCATGCAGGGGCTTTTAGGCGGGCTGCGACGAGCCATCAGCGGAGAGAGCTTCTTCATCACCTCGTTCGTGTATCAGGGTCAGGGCAAAGGGCACGTCGCCTTCGCCGCGCCCTATCCGGGGCGCATCGTTCCGCTTGACCTGAACGAATTCGGCAACGAGTTCTTCTGTCAAAAGGACGCTTTTTTATGTGCCGCGAAGGGCGTAGACATCAGCGTCGCCTTCACCAAGCGCATCGGCGCGGGCTTTTTCGGCGGTGAGGGGTTCATCCTCCAGCGGCTTAAGGGGGACGGACGCGCCTTTATCCACGCGGGCGGCGCGATCGTCCAGCGTGACCTTAAATCGGGCGAGACCTTGCGCGTAGATACGGGTTGCTTAGTCGGCATGGCTCCCACGGTGGACTACAACATCGAGTTCATCGGCGGCTTCAAAAACGCGCTCTTCGGCGGCGAGGGTCTCTTTATGGCAACCTTGAAGGGTCCGGGGCGTATCTACTTGCAGAGCTTACCGTTGTCGAGACTCGCCGACCGGCTAAAGTCCGCTCTCAGGCGGCAGACGGGCGAGCAGCGCGGCGCAGGTGGTTCGGGGCTCTTAGGCGACATCATCAGCGGGGGTCGGTAAAGGGTGTCTCAAACCTTCGTTCGCGGTCAGAAGAGCAAGTTAAGTGCGTTGACCCCGCAGAAGAGGCTCGAGCTAGGCGTCGGCTTATCCAGCCAAGTCCCCGGCGATATGGACGTGAGCCTCTTTGGAGTGGACGCGAACGGCAAGCTCTCCGACGACCGCTACTTTATCTTTTATAACCAAAAGCGCAGCCCCGAGGGGGCGTTAGAGTCGTTGGGTGGGAACATGCTCGAGCGCGAGCAGTTCCGCATTGACTTGGATAAGCTGCCGAATACGATTGAACGGCTCGTTCTCACCGTGTCGCTCGACGGTACGGGCAGCATGAACGGCTTAAATAGTGGCTACGTTCGCCTCAGCGCGTCCGACCAAGAGGTCATGCGCTTTGAGTTTTCGGGGAGTGACTTCTCGAGCGAAAAAGCGATTATTTTGCTCGAGATTTACCGCAAAGAGGAGTGGCGCGTTTCAGCGGTGGGGCAAGGGTTTAACGGCGGTCTGAGTGCTCTTCTCGAGCATTTTGGCGGCGAAGAGATCAAACCCGCGACGCCTGAACCGGAGCCTGC
Source organism: Trueperaceae bacterium (assembly GCA_965213925.1). Lineage (GTDB taxonomy): Bacteria > Deinococcota > Deinococci > Deinococcales > Trueperaceae > CBDBZX01. Next base: position 76,397 of record OZ243927.1, on the reverse strand, counting down.
GCCTCCTCCTACCGTCAATCTGAGCAAAGTCACTCTGGAGAAACGCGGCGATCAGCAGCGCGTCAACCTCAGCAAACGCGGCGCGAATCAAGTTCACGTCAACCTCAACTGGCAGAGTCCCGAAAAGCGCAGGTTTGCCCAAAAAGCGCCCGACCTCGACTTGGGCTGCATGTTCATGATGCAAGACGGCGACTCGCACGTCATCCAGCCCGTCGGCGGCTACTTCGGCGTAAAGGGCGAGTCGCCCTATATCCTTTTGGATAAGGATGACCGCAGCGGCGCATCACAAGACGGCGAGAACTTGACGATATTTCGCCCCGACCTCATCGACAAGGTCATGGTCTTCACCTTTATCTACGAGGGCGCACGCGGCTTCGGCGAGGTCAACGCGCGGCTCAGCCTCACCGACCCGAACGGGCGCGAAATCGTCATCAATTTGGATAACCCCGACCCTAAGCGTACCTTTTGCGCCATCTGCACGATTGAAAACCGCCAAGGCGACGTTCTGATTACGAAAGAGGAGCGTTACTTCGCGGGACACCGTGAGGCGGATGAGCATTACGGGTTTGGGTTTAATTGGAGAGCAGGAAGGAAGTAAGAGAAAAGGACTGAATGCTGAGAGAAAAGAGGGTTTTACTCAGTCCTCAGTCCTTTTCTCTCAGTCCTTTCAACTAAGCGGTTTATCTCCGTAATACATCAGCACTTACCATTATCAGCGAAAGGAACTTCATGAGCGTAAGTTTAAGCAAGGGACAAAAAATCAGCCTAGAAAAAGGCGGCAGCGGCTTGAAAGAGGTCGTGATGGGGCTCGGCTGGGACGCGAAGGAAACAGGCGGGTTCTTCGGCTTCGGCAAGCGCCAGCAAGATATCGACCTGGACGCGAGCGCGGTTTTGTTCAACGCGCAGAAGCAGAAGGTGGATGAGGTCTGGTTTCGCCAACTTCGCAGCCGTGACGGGAGCATTATCCACACGGGCGACAACCGCACGGGCGCGGGCGAAGGGGATGATGAGCAAATCATTGTAGATTTGAGCGGCGTGCCGAGCGAGGTCTCGACCATCGTCTTCGTCGTCAACAGCTTTACGGGCGAGAACTTCTCGCAGATTGAGAATGCGTTTTGCCGTTTGGTGGACAAGAGCACGGGCGAGGAAATCGCCCGCTTCGACCTCTCGGCGCAAGGAAACCACACCGCGCAGATCATGACGAAAGTCTACCGTGAGGGAAATAGCTGGCAGTTTCAAGCCATTGGGCAGAACGCTTCGGGGCGGACGTTTGATAACCTGATGCCGTCGATTACGCCTCACCTCTAAGTGAGAACTAAGGTAGCGCAATTCGTACTGTAAAAACCAATCAGCCGGTCAGCTAGTCAGCAGGTCAGGAAAAATCTGATAAGCTGACTGGCTGAAATGCTGTATACGCCAAACTATTCAACCTCTCTGCTGAGACGCTACTCAACTCTCTACACCAAAGGACTTTTACGTGAATATCTTCCTCGCCTTCGGGCTCATTATTGCGGGCATCGTCTGTTTGTATTTCGGCGGCGACTACCTCATTGATAACGCGGCGAAACTGGCGCGTCATTTCGGCGTCAGCACGCTTTTTATCGGCTTAACCGTCGTAGCGTTCGGCACGAGTGCGCCTGAACTCGCCGCCGCGCTGACCGCCGCCTTTCAAAACGCAGACGACCTTGTCATGGGTAACATCATCGGCTCGAACATCGCCAACCTTGCGCTCGTCATGGGCGTAGCGGCGCTTATCTATCCGCTCGCGACGACGAAGAGTTTTGTGCGGCGCGAAGTTCCCTTTATGATCGGGACGAGTTTGCTACTACTCGTGTTGACCTTTGGCGCAGGCGAGGATGGGCTAGCGCGAATCAACCGGCTCGAGGGTCTCCTCTTGTTCGGTCTACTCGTCGGCTACGTCGTCGTCCTTTTGCGCAGCGATGAGCAGAGCGAAATCGAGGAGATGGCGAGCGAGTTAGAAGAGGTCGAAGATGAGGGCGTCGCTAAGCCGCTTATCTTCGCTGCAGTTGGCGCGGTGCTGCTCGTCGCAGGCGCGCAGCTTTTGGTTGGCGGTGCGACGGGCTTGGCGCGGGCTGCGGGCGTTAGTGAGCGCGTCATCGGGATTACGCTAGTCGCCGTCGGCACGAGCCTGCCCGAACTCGCGGCGAGCGTCGCGGCTGCGCTGAAAAAAGAGGGCGACATTATTTTAGGCAATCTGGTCGGCTCGAATATCTTTAACGTGCTTTCGATTATCGGCATTACCTCGATGGTCGTGCCGCTCAATGTGCCGCCTGAGTTCTATAGCCCGGACTTCTGGACGATGATCGGGGTTAGCGTTGTCGTCGCGATTTTTCTAACGTTGCGCCTCAAGTTCACGCGGATTGAGGGGCTCGTCGTTTTGGCGATTTATGCGGTTTATATCGGCTACATCACGGTAGGCGTTTTAAGGGGAGGCGCTAATTTTTAGGCAGACGGGGCTATCAGCATTTCAGCAGGTCATAAGGAATCCGTATAAGAGTGTACTAAAGCAGCTTTCAAACCTACCGGAAGCGTCGAGGGTTACAACGCGCGGCAGCAAATGACGCCTGAGTAGTTCGACGCCTGCACCCTCTTTGATGTCCAAAAGGAGCCACTGGTGATACGAGGTTGCACGACATAGCTTGCAAACTATGCCGTGCCCATCTGTGATGGGACGTAAACTCGGCCCAAACCCGCTAGCCGGTGGCTGAGCCGCTGAAAAGCTCTGACGCTCTCGGTAAGGATAAGTAAACCGTGCAATTCCGTATGAACACCTGGCGTGCTCGAGCGTTCGGTAAACGGTTGATTGGGCGGATGCACCGTCACACTTCCCGCTCTAACCACGCGCTTTTCGTTCGGTAAGTTGAGGGTGACGCTTCCTTGCTCGAGGTAGCTGATGACCCAACAGGAGAGCCGCCGCTGGGGTAGCTCGAGCCGCTCATACGCAGTTTCCTCAGCCGCGTAGAGCCAGAGCTTGAATTCTCCGTGGATCATAGGCCGGAGCGCTACTGCGAAAGCCGCAGCACTAAGACCTCTTTGGGGGGCAGCGTCACTTCGCCATTCAAATAGCGGTCTGAAAGTAAGTCGTGACCCTGCACATAGACGCGCTTCTCTTGGTCCGAGTGATTCAGCACGAAGCGTAAGCGCGTGTCACCTCTAACGCGCTCGGTAAGCTCGGGACCCGCTTCCCCGGCAGATACCGAAACGCCCGCAAGCTCTAAAAGCCACGGCGCAAGCGTGTCGTAGAGCGCCCGGTTACCCGCTGTGCCGACGTAGACCGCGTGACCCTGCCCAGCGCGGTTGCGCGTCACCGCCGCCTCGTCTTGGTAGTAGTTCGCGGTGTAGCGGGCGACGACCTCGGCGCTCTGCGGCGTCACGATGTCGCACCAAATATCGGCTTTCGCCTCGTTTTTAGAGGGGATGTCGGAGGCGAACTCGAGCTTTTGTCCCGCACCTTCTGGTAGCGAGTCGTAGTCCTGAATTGTCACGCCGCAAAGCTCGGCTAGCCGTCCTGGCAGCGGCATATCGACCACCGCGTTTGCCTCGTCTTTAACGCCGCTCCGCAGCGTCGTGACGAGCACGCCGCCCGCTTTGGTGAACGTTTTAAGACGTTCAGCTAACGTTTCAGGTAGGACGTAGAGCGCGGGCGTAATGACGAGCTTGTAGCGCGACAAGTCCGCGTCCGGCGGCACGATGTCAACAGAGATGTTCAAACGGTGAAACGCTCCGTAAATGGTGGCGAAGTGCTCGGGGTAGCGAAACTGCGGGTTGTTCGCCTGTACTTGAAAGGCGAAGCGCGAGTCGTAGTCGAGGAGCATAGCGACTTCAGCCTCGACTTTAGAGGTGAGAATTTCGGAGCCGATGCGCTGCAGCTCGAGCCCTACCTCTTTAATCTCTTCAAAACGCCGCCCCGTGGTGCCGTCGTGGTTCAGGAGCCCGTGCCAGTACTCCTCCGCGCCGAAACGCGCCGTGCGCCAGCGGAAGAAGATCATCCCGTCCGCGCCGTGCGCAATCCCCTGATACGCCCATAGTCTGAGTTCGCCGGGGCGCGGCGTCACGCTCAACGTGTCCCAACCGCCCGGTCCCGACTGCTGCTCCATCAGCCAGAAGTTCTGCTCTTTAAGTCCGCGCATGGTGGCGTGAGCGAGGGCAATCTCACTCGCGTTCACCTGCGCCTTGAGGTCCCAAAAGCCGCGCGGGTAGTTGTCCCAGGTGACGAGGTCTAAGTCTTTAGCGAGGTCGAAGTAGTTGAGCTGGTCGAAGCCGAAGCCCATGAAGTTGTGGGTGACGAAGTGCTCGGGACACTGCTCGCGGAGGACGCTGAGTTGAAGGTCTTGATAGTTCACGTATACGTCCGACGCGAAACGTTTGAAGTCGAGTGCCAAGCCGGGGTTGTGCGAAGGCGCGGGGCTAAGCGGAACGGGAATCTCCGACCAGTCGTTGTAAACGTGACTCCAGAAGATCGTCCCCCACGCTTCGTTGAGGGCGTCTAACGTGCTGTACTTGTCCCGCAACCACGCGCGGAACCTCTCGCGACAAATCTCGCAGTAGCAGCGGTCGCCGAACTCGTTGTCGATTTGCCAGCCGACGACGCTAGGATGATCTTTGTAGTGCTCCGCCAGCGCGGTCACGATAGCTTTGGTGTGTTCAAAGTAGAGCGGATGGCTCGGGCAGTATTCGCGGCGATGACCGTAAGGGAGGCGCACGCCGTTCTCGCGCACGAGGAAGAGCGTTTCGTCTTTGTTCATGAGCCAAGGTGGGGCAGAGGCGGTGGGCGTGCCTAAGATTGTGCGGATGTTTTTCTCGGCTAAGATATGGATCGCGCGGTCCAACCAGGCGAAGTCGAAACAGCCCTCTTGAGGCTCGAGTCGCGACCAAGCAAACTCCGCCAAGCGCACCGTGTTGACGCCGATCTCAGCCATGAGCCGCGCGTCCTCAGACCAGCGCTCCTCCGGCCAGTGCTCAGGGTAGTAGTCCACGCCAAAAGGAAAGCTCACAGCATGTCCTCCAAGGACCAGTGGTTAGCCCACCGCGCGTCAATCTCACGGCGCACGTTCTGGTAGCGGATATCCGTCGAGAGCCGGATGTGCCCCTGCTGGTCAACGTTATCGGTTGCCGCGTGGACCATATAGGCGCTGTGCAGCACTACGTCACCTGCCTCGTAGTCGGCGGCGAGCCAGCGCGAGGTATATTTTTCTGCCATTGCAGACAAATCTTTGCCGACCCAGCCCCCCTCGCTCATGTTCTGGTTGTAGGCGCTGATGCGCTCCTCGGGCGGAAGCGTAGCGTTTTGCCTTGTGAATTCGGCTTCCAGCTCACGTCCTGTGCGGTCGGAGTGCTCGAGATACACTAACCCGCCCATTTCTAGGGGAATATCACCCAAAGGAATCCAGCAAGACACCACGCTGTCGCTGCCGCTCCGCAAGTAGATGAGGTCGTAGTGGGCGGGTGTCGTCCACGCGCTCCCCGGTGTGAGGTGGCGGATGATCTTGCGCTTGTGGAGGTATGAGGGACCTCGCAAAAAGGCGTCGAAGAACTGCCACAGGCGCGGTTGCAAGCAGAACGACTCATAAGCTGCGGTGCGGGTTTGTTCCATTAAGATTTTGTTGGTCTGCTGCTTGTCCTCTGTACCTGAAAAGATGCCTTCGACCGGGTCGGTATCAGGCTGTAAAAGACGGACCTCTTGGAACGCCTCGAAGAAACGGCGGCGAAAGTTTAGTACTTCGTCTCGAGGTAAAAACCCCTTGAGCCACAGATAACCTCGGGCACGGTACTGCTCTCTTAAATCCTCTATAGACGTCTCGGGATGGCTCGGTACCAACGCGCCGAGATGCTCTGGTGAGAGGGTGTAGCCGTTGCTGGTTAAGGGGTGCTCGGGGGGTCTTAAAGGTCGTTTGGTGATCAAGTTGTTCACAAGTTTACCTCTTCAGCGAGTTTATCGGAACGTATACCGATCTCAAAGCGGCGTTACTTTTTATAGAGTTCCACATCGTCCACATTCAGCCACTGGTTAGCATCTGCGTCAGACCAAAAGCCAATCGTCCTACCTAAAACTTTAGATGTACCTCGCCAGGAATAGTCTCCGCAGATCGAATCGCTTATAGCAACCCCAATAAGGTTCCGCGTCGTCTGTGGGTCAATGGGAGCCCACTCCACGTACATAACGTAGTTGTTTGTAGCAGAGTTATAGATAACGTCTGGTCGCCCGACCCAGTGGTTGGACGATAGCTCGCCGCTCGGCTGTGCGCTAAGTACATCATTGACAAAACTCCAGCTTTTGAGGTCATTTGAGGCGTAACATTTGATCGCCGAAAAGCGATAGTCGTCTGACGGGAATTCTGCTCCAATCCAGTAATACGTACTTCCAACCTTCGTTACCATACCGCCCTGCGCGAGTATCTTATTGCCGTTCGTATCGTGCCAAACTGTTTCGTTCGAAAGTATTCGCGTTGCTTGAGTCGCAAGCTCATCGTTAGGGCTTGTCATGTGACAAGCAGCGAGCACGCTTAGCAGAACAAGGTTGACTACAAGTACCGTCAGTGCGCGAATGCTCACTATATACATGCTGGCTTTCCTCCTCTATGGGTAGGCAGACGAGACCGAATAAACCTTTAACCTTTTACAGAACCCGCCGTAATTCCTGCAACTAAGTACCGCTGCAAGAACAGAAAGATAATGAGCATCGGGATGAGGCTCACTACCGAGCCCGCCATCAGCACATCAAAGGCGGTTCTACCCGCCGGACCTTGCAACGAATTGAGCATGAGCGGCACGGTCTGCATCGCTTCGGAGCGCAAAACGGCGGTCGGCCACAAGAAGTCGTTCCACGACTGCATGAAAAAGATAATGCCTAAACTAGCGAGTCCGGGCAGCGTCGTGGGCAGCACCACTCGCAAAAAGATGCCAAACTCCGATGCACCATCAATACGGGCGGCGTCGAGCATGTCGTCGCTCACGGAAAGCATGTACTGCCGCATGAAAAAAATGCCGAAAGCATTGGCGGCAAAAGGGATAATAAGCGGCCACGGCGTATCGATCCAGCCGAAGACGTTGCGCATCATGACGAAAAGCGGCACAAGTAAAATAGCAAAGGGCACGGTGATTGAGCCAAGCATAATTGCGAAGAGGGTGCCGCGACCGGGGAAGCGGAACTTAGCGAAGGCGTAACCCCCTAAAGCACATAAAAACACCGAAAGAACCGTGCGCGCGGTTGCGATGTAAAAGCTGTTCCAGACTTTGAGCAGGGCGTCGTTTTGCGAAAACAGCCGAGCGTAGTTATCTAGGGTGGGCTGCTGGGGTAAAAAGGTCGTCCCCGCAAAAATCTCCTCGAACGGCTTTAGCGATGACACTAACATCCATACAAACGGAAAGATCATGAGGGCGCTGATCAGGACGAGCGCCGAGTAGGTTGCGAATTTGACAAGCGGCTCGTGGGTGCGTCGCTTGGGCGTTCGCTGCGTCATGAGGTACCTCCCCTGAAAAAGCGCGACTGTATCACGGCGGCGATCAAGATGGTGACAAAGAACACGTAGCTCATAGCTGCCGCGTAGCCGTAGCGAATGTTGTTAAAAAGCGTCGAGAAAATCTGCATAACCGGTGTTTCCGTTGCGCCGATGGGCCCGCCGCGCGTGAGGATGAACGGCTCAGTAAACATCTGAAAGGTGCCAATAATGGAGAGCGTCACCGAAAAGAGGATGACGGGCCTGAGCAGCGGTACAGTGATGCTCCAAAAAATCTGCGAGCGGTTCGCGCCGTCGATACGCGCCGCCTCGTTAAGCTCGTTGGAAATCGTTTGGAGCCCCGCCAGCATGATAACGGTGTTGTAACCGAGCCACGCCCAGATCATCAGTAGCCCGAGCGAGACACGCGCCCACCAAATATCGTCAAGCCAAGGGATAGGCGAAAGACTAAACCAGCCTAGAACCTGGTTGGCAATGCCACTTTGCGTGTCGAGAATCAGCCTGAAGACAAAACCCGCTGCAACCATTGAGGTGAGGTGCGGCAAGAAGAGCAGCGCCCGCCACAGCCCCTGAAACTTGAGGAAGTTGTTGTGCAGCGCCGTCGCTAGGACGATAGCCGAAAACGTCATGAACGGCACATAGATAAAAAAGAGGATGACGGTATTGAGCATCGAATTCCAGAAGTAGGAATCTCTGAAAAGCTGTTGGTAGTTGTCTAAACCGGTGAACTGCATCGCCGTAAATCCGTTCCACTCGTGAAAGCTCAACCAGAGCGAGAAGAGAATGGGGTAGAGCGCGAAAACGGCGAAGAGGATAAAGAAAGGAGAGACGAAGATGTAAGCCCAGCGGTGACGCCACACCACCCGGTACCAGGGGGTGTGGCGCGGTGCAGGCGCGTCCGAACCTTGTTTGGCAGCCGTCACCCTGTTTGAATTCGTGCGTTGCAACAGCGACTCCTTTCGCTAGCGGCGGCGGGTTCTGTCGCGGATGGCGCTGGCGGCTCGCTGCAGGGTTTGTTCGGCGCTCTGTTGCCCGAGGGCGTAGCGCTGAATCTCTTGCTGAAGGATACCGTTCATCTCCTGATAGTCAGGGCTGTAAATACCTGCGGTCGGAATTTCTTGAACGACGTCGGCAAAGAGCTGACGCACGCTCTGACCGCCAAAGTAGGGGTCTTCCTCGGTGAAAAGTGGCGCGTCGTAGGTGGTTTGCAAGCTCGGAAAGAGGTCGGTTTCGCGGTAAATCTCGAGCTGCTGCTCTTGCCGCGTTAAGTGAAACTCGATATAAGCCCAAGCGAGTTCCTGCCGATCACTTTGGGTGAACGTGACCAAGTTCGAGCCGCCGTCGTTCGAAGCCCGAACCTCGCTGTCGCCCCAAGCGGGCAGGCGAAAGACGCCCCACTCGCCAGCCGCCTCGGGCGCAATAAAGCCTTTGAAGAAGGTGCCCATCCAGACCGCGCCGGGGTGGGTCGCCACGCGACCTTCAGAAAAGTTGCGGTACCAGGCGTCCGTCCATTCTTCGGCGTCTGTAGTCAACCCTTCATCCCAGAAGCTGCCGAGATACTCGAGCGTCTCCAAGATGCGCGGGTCCTGGTCGAGGATAACGTTCCCCTCCTCATCGATGTAGCCGAGACCGCGCTGCCACAGTAGTTTCTCGAACATGCGGGCGTTGTTGCGCGCTTTTGAGTGCTGCAGCATGGACACGCCAGTCTGCTCCATGATGGTTTGAGCCGCCTGAAAGTAGTCGTCCCAGGTTTGAATGGCCGCCGGGTCTATGCCCGCTTGCTCAAACACATCGCGCCGGTAGAAAACGGCGACCGGACCGCTGTCCCAGGGCATGGCGTAGTAGCGCCCGTCTACCGTCGCTTGATTCCACTTATAGGCGTTGATGTCTGAGACATAGGGCTCAACCCAGTCGGTAATGTCTGCTAGCACGCCGAGCTGAGCGAACTGCGCTAGGTTAGAATCCTCGATTACGGCAACGTCTGGCACGCCACTGCCCGCAGTGACGGCGAGCTGAATCTGCTGATAGGTTTCTGCCGCATCGCGCGCCACGTATTCCAGCGTGACGTTCGGATAAAGCTCGTTGAATTCGGCGTCGACGAGTTGCAACGCCTCTAAGGGCGCTTGCCATCCCCAAATCTCGAGGGTGCCCGAAAGCTCCTCTTGCGCGTGAACGGCAGCTGAGCCACTGAGGGCGACGATAAGAATAGCTGACCACCTGACGATAAGACGCATACTCTCCATCCTTTCTGTTGACGAGACTTTGCTAAGACAAAGCGTGACAGAGGTGACATACCTATAAGCTCGTCGAATGCCTACAAATTGATAACGCTAACAGTATTAAGCCAAATAATCGAGCGTTTGTCAAGTTGAGAGCCCTTAACGAAATCTAAACTGGGCGATTTTACGAATGCAAGGTATATACACTGTCCCTTAATATTAACTCTCTTGTACATTGACAAAGTATTTGCCGCGATAGTAAATTGTTATCGTTATCAAAAAACTCCGAGACTTTGATAGTGAATCCGCCGCGGTTTGAATTAGAATGAGGAGCGATGGCGACCAGTACCGACAAACAGATCACCCTCAGCGACGTGGCTAGAGCCTCTGGTGTGTCGAACCAAACAGTCTCGCGTGTCGTTAATAGACACCCACATGTCGCCGAGAGCACCCGCGAACGCGTGCTGAGTTCCATCAAAACGTTGGGCTATCGCCCGAACCGGATGGCTCGCAGCTTGGTCACGCGCAACTCGAACACAATCGGCATCATCAGTTTCGGCACAACCTACTATGGTCCCGCGCAGACCTTCGCTAAGATCGAGAAGGCGGTCAGGGCGAGCGGTTATGGGCTGACGTTTTACAGCATCGACGAGCTTACAACTGAGCAGTTGCGAAACGCGATCAACACGCTCGGAGACCACCAGGTAGACGGGATTGTGATGGCGGCCCCCTTTATCGGCCTTGACCCTGCCGATGTCTTAAGCCTATGCGGTGACATTCCCGTCGTCATGATCGACGTTCCCAAAGGGGCGCACGTGCCCTCGGTGGTGATAGACCAGGTGGCAGGCTCGAGGCTCGCCGCGCAGCACCTGATAGATTTGGGACACCAAGACGTCGCCGAGATCAGTGGTCCTCTTAACTGGCACGACGCGGCGCTGCGGCACGAGGCTTGGGTAGAAGCTGTGCGGGCGGCGGGTCTCACCCCCGGCCCGAGCGCCGAAGGCGACTGGTCGGCTGCGGGCGGCTTCCGGGCGACCGAGCAGCTCTTAGCGAGCGGCGAGCGCTTTTCAGGCTTGGTCGCGGCGAACGACCAAACCGCACTAGGTGCGGCGCGGGCGCTGCGTGCGCACGGGCTGCGCGTACCCGAAGACGTCTCCATCGTCGGGTTCGATGACATCCCCGAAGCGGCTTTTTTCGAGCCGCCCTTAACGACGGTCAGCCAAGACTTCACCGCGCTCGGTCAGCAGAGTGTAGACTATCTTCTCACGCTTATGAGCCAGCCCGAGACGCCCGTGCACCAGCGCGTGCTCTATCCGACGTTGATCGAGCGGCAGAGCGTCCTTAGGAGGACCCCATGAGTTGTACCTTAGGTCTAGACTTCGGCACCTTGTCAGGGCGCGCTGTGCTCGTCGATACGGAGAATGGCGACGAGGTCGCAAGCGCCGTCCTCGACTATCCGAGCGGAGCCGTTGATGAAACGTTACCGACTTCGGGCGAGCGTTTAGCGCCAGAATGGGCGCTACAAGACCCGCTGGATTACTTAGAGGTCATCAAGCAAACCGTCCCCGCTGTGCTGGAGAAAAGCGGGGTTGACAGCAAAGAGGTGGTCGGTCTGGGCATCGACTTTACGTCGTGCACAGTGCTGCCCACCCTAGCGGACGGCACACCGCTTCGAAGTTTGGATCAGTGGCAAGACAATCCGCACGCCTGGGTCAAGCTCTGGAAACACCACGCGGCGCAACCCCAAGCCGACAAGATTAACGCGGTCGCTGAAGACCGAGTGGAGGCGTGGCTGAAGCGCTACGGCGGCAAGTACTCCTCGGAGTGGTTCTTTTCTAAAGCCTTGCAGATTTTAGAGGAAGCGCCTGACGTTTACCGAGAAGCGGATAGGCTCATCGAAGCGGCGGATTGGGTGGTGTGGCAACTCACCGGCGCCGAGACAAGAAATGCGTGCATGGCGGGCTACAAGGCGCTGGTGCAGGGCGGCGAGTATCCCTCTCGAGACTTCTTCGCCGCCCTCCACCCCGACTTTGCGGATGTAGTGGACGACAAGATGAGCCGCGAGTTCTCACAGTTGGGTGAAAAGGCGGGCGGGCTCACGGCTGAGTGGGCTGAGGCGACGGGTCTACGAGAGGGCGTCGCGGTGGCGGTCGCCAACGTCGACGCGCACGTCACCGCCCCTGCCGTTCGCGCTGTATCGCCGGGTACGATGGTCATGGTCATGGGCACCTCGACGTGCCACGTGATGTCGGCGGGCGAGCGCCACAACGTCGAAGGGATGTGCGGGGTGGTCGAGGGCGGCATCATCCCCGGACTCTACGGTTACGAAGCGGGACAGTCGGGCGTGGGTGACATCTTCGCGTGGTTTGTGGAGAACGCGGTGCCGAGTGAGTACATGAAAGCGGCTGAAGCTGCGGGTCTGGACCTTCATGCGTATCTCGAGCAAAAAGCTACCGAGCAAGAGGTCGGTGAACATGGTTTACTTGCCCTCGACTGGTGGAACGGCAACCGCTCGACCTTGGTGGACACGGACCTCTCTGGGCTTATCGTCGGGCTGACCTTGGCGACGGAAGCCCCCGACCTCTACCGCGCCCTCATCGAAAGCACCGCTTACGGTACACGTGAAATTATCGAAGCGTTCGAGCGCGAAGGCGTCGAGGTCAAAGAGCTTGTCGCGGCGGGCGGCTTACCCAAAAACGCCCTGCTCCTACAAATCTACGCCGACGTAACCGGACGAACGCTCAAGCTGGCGGGCTCGTCGCAAGCGCCCGCGCTAGGCTCTGCGATGCACGCCGCCGTCGCCGCCGGGGTCTACCCCGATATTCAGCGTGCGGCTGAAAAGATGGGCAAGCTCGAGGACGACGTCATCTCCCCAATCCCCGAAAACCAAGAGGCTTACAATACGCTTTACAGAGAGTACAAGCGGCTCTACGACCTCTTCGGGCGGGGCGAGAACGGTGTCATGAAGACGCTCAAGAGGGTGCGGCGTCAAGCGAGAAAGCGCCGGGGGGAGGCTCGAGAACAAGTGGAAGCGGGGGCTCGGGAGGTAGAGACGTGACCTCAGCCAACCCTCCTAAAAAGTCCCTCGGAACAACCGACCTCAATCTCCTAAACTTGTACCATGAGGTCTGCAGACTCCACGCCTATCTACCCGAAAACAATTTGGTGAGTTGGACGAGCGGCAACATCAGCGGACGCTTAGACAGCGGCACGATGGTCATCAAGCCCTCGGGTGTGATGTTTGAAGATTTAACGCCTGAGAGCATGTGCGAAGTCGAGCTTGAGACCTTGGAGAATCGCAGCGAAAACAAGTTTTCGTCTGACACCGCGACGCACGCTTATATCTACAAACACATGCCTGAAGTCGGGGGTATCGTTCATACGCACAGCCCCTACGCCACGGCGTGGGCAGCCGTGGGTAAAGAGATTCCCTGCTTTTTAACGGCGATGGCGGACGAATTCGGCGGTCCGATTCCCATCGGCGGCTTTGCGCTCATCGGCGGCGAGGAGATCGGCAAAGAGGTCGTGCGCGTTTTGAAAGACCACCTTTCGCCCGCGCTCATCTTGCAAAACCACGGCGTGTTCGCACTCGGCAAAACGCCTAAAGACGCCGTGAAAGCTGCCGTCATGTGTGAAGACGTGGCTCGCACCTCTTACTTGGCGGTGCACCTCGGCTCGCCCATCCCTATTGAAGAGGAGAACATCGTCAAGCTTTACGAACGCTATCAAAAGGTCTACGGGCAGTGACGTGAACAGTGAGACCACACCTTGAAGCACCTCGAGCACCCCTCGATCTGGTTCGTCTGCGGCTCGCAGCACCTCTATGGACCCGGTCCCTTAGACGAGGTCGCGGCGAACGCCAAAGAGGTCGCGAACGCCCTGAATGACAGCGACGCTGTCCCTTTAAGCATCAGGTACAAAGCGCTCCTAACCACTCCGGACGACGTTCGCAAGCTGCTGCTAGACGCGAACGCCGACCCAAGTTGCGCCGGGCTGATCCTATGGATGCACACCTTTTCCCCTGCCAAGATGTGGATAGGCGGGCTTTCCCAACTTACTAAGCCTTTTTGTCACCTCCATACCCAATACAACCGCGACCTGCCCTGGTCTGAGATTGACATGGACTTTATGAACCTCAACCAGGCGGCGCACGGCGACCGCGAGGCGGGCTTTTTGCACTCCAGGATGCGTTTGGGGCGCAAGGTTGTGGTGGGACACTGGTCTGACCCTGACGTGCAAGAGGAGGTCGGCGTGTGGGCGAGGGTCGCGCACGCCTGGAGCGATTTGCAGGGTGCCAAGTTCGCCCGCTTCGGTGACAACATGCGCCAAGTCGCCGTGACCGAAGGGGACAAGGTCGCCGCCGAGATGAGGTTCGGCTGCTCGGTCAACGGTTACGGCGTAGGCGATTTAGTCGGAGAGGTCGACGCGGTCGCTGAGGGTGCAGTAGATGACCTAATAGAGGAATACGAAGCGGCTTATGAGGTGACGCCTGAGCTTCGTAAGGGCGGTGAGCAACACGAATCGCTCAGATACGGAGCGCGGCAAGAATTAGGACTCCGCAGCTTTTTAGAAGCGGGCGGTTTCAAAGGCTTCACCACGACGTTTGAGGATTTGTACGGGCTCAAGCAGCTCCCCGGCTTAGCCGTCCAACGCTTGATGAAGGACGGTTACGGCTTCGGGGCGGAAGGCGACTGGAAAACCGCCGTTTTACTCCGTGCGATGAAGGTGATGGCGAGCGGGGAGCGGACTTCGTTTATGGAGGACTACACCTATCACTTAGAGCCGGGCAAGCAGCAGGTCTTGGGCTCGCATATGTTGGAGGTTTGTCCGAGTATCGCCAAGGGTAAACCGAGGCTCGAGGTTCACCCCTTGGGCATCGGCGGCAAGGAAGACCCGGTGCGCCTGGTGTTCGACGCGCCGCCGGGTGACGCCGTCAATGTGTCACTCATCGATATGGGCAACCGCTTTCGGCTCGTCTTAAACGAGGTGACGGCAGTTGAGCATCCTGACCTTCCTAAACTACCCGTTGCCCGCGCGGTCTGGGAGTGCCAGCCCGACTTTAAGACGGCGCTCGCCGCCTGGATTTACGCAGGCGGAGCGCATCACACGGTGTACAGCTACGCACTTAGAGCGGAGCACATGGAGGACTTCGCTGAGATTGCGGGCGTCGAACTCGTCGTGATCGGCAGCGACACGCGGCTTAGAGACTTCAAGGATGAATTGCGGCAAAACGACCTTTATTACGCTTTAGCGCAGGGATTGAGAGGTTAGCTTCCTCGCTACGGTATCCGAAGAGACCCCAACCTCTCTTGACAGACACGCACGCTCTCTTTGAGGTCCGCCCAGACCTCTTTGTCGTCTAACTCGAAGGGGTAGAAGACCTCGAGCACTAGCGGCACGTTTAAGCCAGCCTCCTTAGCGAACCGCGCCACCTCTCCGGGCCGTACAACGCCCTCTTTCGTAAAGCCCCAGTGCGAGTCGCTTTGCCCGTCGGTCTGTTGCAGGTGGATGAGGCCGATGTGCTCACCGAGCCCCCGGAACCAGGGTTCTAGCCCCGCACCATCGCCGTAAAGAGGTCTGTAAAGGGCGTGCCCCACATCCACCGTGTAGGTGACGGGCACCGCAGTCTCGCCTAGATCGCTCAGCAGCGTCTCCGCACCTTGAACCGTCCAGGGGACTTCTCTCTCTAACGGCGTCGGCTCGATGAGCCAGCCCGTCAAACCCTGAGCCTTTGCGTAGTCGGTCAGTTCGACGAGGCTTTCCAAAAGGTGCTGATAGCCCTTTCTGGCGTGCTCGGGTCTCTGCGCGTGCGCGACGCTCAAGCCTCCGACCGGACCCCCTATCGCCTTGACGCCCATTTCCGCCGCGAGGTCTACGGCATTTTTGAACCATTTGAGCGCCGCCTCACGACCCTCCCTGTCGGGGTGCAAGAGCGCGTTGTAGGTGTAGGCTGCCAAGCCTACAAAGGCGCTGTGTATCTCCAAATCGTTCGCTTCAGCCGCTTGCCGCACACGTTTAGCTAAAGGATAGGCGAGTTCGGCGGGCCACCAGGGGTCTAAGAGGTCGAAGGAGAACTGGACGAGAGTGACGTCTAGCTCTCTCACCTTGTCCGCCCACACCTCGGGCTCCGGCCAGCGCTTGGCGGCGAACGAGAGGTTGAGCCCGAAAGCCGCACTCATTTAACGGCTCCCATCGTGAGCCCACGAATAAACTGGCGCGACACCAAGAGCGCAAAGACGATGACGGGCAAGACGATGAGGCTCCCTGTCGCCATGATTTCACCCCAAGGCAGTTCGTAGCCGCTCATGAACGAGGTCGCCGCGACGGGCGCGGTGGTCGCAGTGTTGCGGGTTAAGACCAGCGGATAGAGCAGTTCGTTCCAAGAAAAGATAAAGCATAGAATCGCCGAGACGACGATACCGGGGCGGGCCAAGGGCAAGACGACGCGGAAAAAGGCAGTCGGGATGGTCGCGCCGTCTAGGAGCGCCGCTTCGTCTAACTCTCTAGGGATGGTCCGAAACTGGTCGGTGCAAATCCAGACGACGATGGGCGTGGTGAAGGTCAGGTAAACCAGCACCAGAATCCAGTAGGTGTCGATGAGCCCGACGCTGCGTCCGAGCAAGAAGAAGGGCAGCGCCAAGACGATGGGCGAGACCATCCGGTTGGTGATAAACCAGAAGAAAAGGTGCTTTTTGCCGGGAAAG
This sequence comes from Trueperaceae bacterium, assembly GCA_965213925.1. Lineage (GTDB taxonomy): Bacteria > Deinococcota > Deinococci > Deinococcales > Trueperaceae > CBDBZX01. Next base: position 59,996 of record OZ243927.1, on the reverse strand, counting down.
TCGAAGCGTGCCAGCGCGTAGGAAGCAGGCGCACCTAAAGCGACCGCCAGAAAGGTCGTCAGCCCCGAGACGATGAGCGAGTTGAGGAGTGCACCGCCGACGTTGCCCCGACCGAGCGCCGTCTGGTAGTGCTCAAAGGTCGGCGTGAACAACCAGACCGGCGGAAACGCGAAGGTCTGGTTCGTCGTCTTGAGCGAGGTCGCGACCATCCAATAGAAGGGGAAGAGCGTGAAGAGCAGGATGAGGACGAGCGCCGCGCCCTCGAGCGCCGCGCCCACCCAGCGCCGCCGCGCCCTCTTTTTGGCAGGCGAAGACGCCTCGCTCTGCGTCCTGGTCGGTGCTTGTGTTGCCATCAGCTCACCCCCTCGCGGTAGAAGAAGCGCATGTAGAGCTGCGCCAAGATGATCGTCATGATAAGGAGCAGAATCGCCATCGCCGAGGCGACCCCTTGGTCGAAGACCCGAAAGCCGACCCGCTGGATATAGATGCTGATGAGTTCGGTCGCTGTGCCGGGACCCCCTCGCGTCATCACGAAGACCATATCGAAGAGCTTCAAGATGTCGGCGCTCCGCAGGATAAGGATGATGGTCAGCCCCGGCAACAGGTAGGGCAGTTGAATCGCGCGAAAGAACCTAAAGGGATTGTTGGTTTCTAACCGCGCGGCGTCTTTGATGTCCTCGGGCACGGTCGAAAGCCCTGCCAAAAAGACGAGCGCCACGAAGGGCGTCCACTGCCAGATGTCCATGAGCATAATCGCGGCGAAGGCGGTGTCGGGGTTGCCGAGCCACTGAATCCGCTCGAGACCTAAGCGCGTCAAGAAGAAGTTGACGATGCCAAAGGCGTCGTTGAACATGAGCCGCCCGATAAGCCCGACGACGGCGTAGGTCGTGGCGAGCGGGATGACCAGCGTCGTTTGGGTGAGGCGTTTTAGAAAAGTCAAGCCGGGTCGGTTGAGCAAGAGGGCGATAAAGAGCCCGAGGATCACTTGTACCGATAAAACGATGACCAAAAACCAAAAGGTGCGCCCGAGTGACGACCAAAAGGTCGGGTCGTTCATCACTTGAGCGTAGTTACTAAAGCCGATAAAGCCCGTGCCCAGGTACGGCTTAGTGATGACGTACTGGCGAAATGAGATGCTGAGCGCGAAGAGGAGCGGGTAGAGCCCGACCGCCAACAGGGTGACGACGGCGGGGAGTAAAAAGAGCCAGGTTATACCTCTTGCACGCCACATATCAAGACTCCAAACATGACTTCAACTCGAGATAATTTTGTGCGCACGAGATTGAATTGCTTCCACAGTAAGCCTGTTGAACGTGCGTACACAAAATCAAAATAGGCCTCCTTCTACTCGAGGTTCGTGTGCCTCGAGCGCATCGTCTCGGCACTTTCGTTTAGATGGTCGCGTAACTCGAGCACGATGAACTCGAAAAAGAGGAGCTGCGCCGTTTCGTAAAGGCTGCCCATCGGCAGCACGGAGTCTCCTGCTTGGTCATCCGCCATCGTCTGCGCGGGCAAGTGCACCACTGCGTCCGCACGCCTCGCCGCTTCGCCCCCCGGTTGCGCCGTGACCACCAGCGTCTTCGCGCCCGCCTCCTTTGCGACGCCCATGAGCGCGAGTACCGTCGAGAACTCCCCCGGTCCGGCGCTCACCACCAAGAGGTCGCCCGCGCCAAGAGGTGGCGCGGTCATGTCGCCGACTACGTGTGCGTTCAACCCCAAGTGAAAGAGCCGCATCGCAAAGGCTTTCATCATGAGCCCTTCGCGCCCAACGCCGTAGAGCGCGAGACGCTCTGCGCTGCTTACCTCGCGGACGAGCGTTTCGGACGCTTCGGAGGTGAGGTTTTGGAAGACCGACCTCACCTCGTCAAGCGCCTTGTCCGCTTGCTCCAACACTACTGAATCTTCTCCCGGTCGCCGTAGTAGCCCGCCTGCTCCAGAATTGCGCGTGTTTGGTCCGCGACCTGCTGCGCCCCCTCTTCGACCGAAATCTGACCGAGCATCATGGTCGTGCCGACCTCGGCGATGATTTCAGAGATGGCGGGCCACTCCGGGAAGCGCGGACGGAAATACGGCACAGTCGCTTCCCAACCTGCGATCATCGGCTCGATGTAGGAGAATTCCTCTAAAATCTCAGAACCTTCGTAGGCGCTCTGCCGCCCGCTCACGCCGCCTGCCCGCACGTATTCCTCGGCGAGTTCGGCGGAGGTGACCCACTGGATGAAGAGCCAGGAGGCGGTCTTTTCGTCGTCGCTCGAGTTCGTATTGACGCCGAGCGAAAAGCCGCCCAGCGCGGGCACGCGCCCGTCACTACCGGCGGGTTCAGGCGCGACCCCCAAGCAGTCCACGATCTGCGACTGCTCCGGGTCGTTCAGCGTGGCGTAAAAGGACGACCACTCGGTGATCATCGCCACGTTGCCCTGCGCGAGCGCCTGCACCGCCTCGGCGTGGTCGTAGTCCACGATGCCTTCGGGCATGTACTCCATCAGCTCCTGCCGGAAGGTGAGGCCTTGCAAGCTGTTCTCATCCGCGACGACGGGCTCGAAGGTCTCGTTGTTGATAAGCGCACCGCCGAAGGGCCATAAAACGCGCATGAACGAGTCGGCGCTCTGCGTCTCGCCGCGCCGCGACTGCAAGGCGAAAGCGTACTGACCGTCGCCCGTCAGTGCGGGTCCGTATTCGTCTTTGAGCGCCGTCCAGGTCTCGGGCGGACCGTCAAAGCCGGCTTCTTCTAACATGCACTGGTTGTAGAACAGCAGCCCGGAGTAGTTGTCGAAGGGCAAGCCGTAAACCGTGCCGTCCCAGGTGCCGAATGAGTCGAGCAGCACCGGGAAGAAGTCGTCCAAGTTGAGGTTGGGGTTGGCCAACTCGGGGTCGTTGTAGTACTGCTCTAAGGGCTCGAGCCAGCCCGCCGCCGCGAACTCGCCTATCCACACCACGTCCACTAAGATCACGTCGAGTTCGGAACTGCCCGAGGTGAAGTCCAAAACCTCGCGCTCGCGCGTGTTCTCGTACGGCAAGATTTCCCACTCCACGTTGATGCCGGTCTGCTCCTCGAACTGCGGGATGAGTTCTATCGCCGCTTGGTAGCCGGGGCGGTCTAAAAACATCGCGGTGATGGTCGTGCCCTCATAGGGCGCGGCGGCTTCGGATAAGCTCCACTCCTGCGCGTAACCTAAAACACCTAAGCTGAGGATGAGCAGGGCTCCGAGGGTTCGTTTCATAGCGGGTCTCCTTTTCGTCGAGGATTTCGTCGGGAAGGCAGATGGGTAGGGGGGCGGTTGCGTGATGCTTGGCGTTTTACATCGGTTCGTCCTCCTGGTGCGCCTCTTGGTACACGACGGTCTTGATGACGCCATCCTCATAGCTCGCTTGCAGCGCGAACGCCTCGTCCGTTTGGCTGAGCAAAAAGCGGTGCGTGACGAGCGTGGAGAGGTTGACGAGCCCTTTGCGGAGGAGGTCTATCGCCCTCGGGTAGACGTGGTTCATGCGGCGTGAATATTTGATGGTGAGCCCCTTGCGCCGCGCGTGGGACGCCGTAAAGGTGTTCGTGTCTCCGTCGGGGATGCCGACCAAGACGATTCTGCCGCCGATGCGCACCGCTTCTATGGCGTGCTGAACGCCCTCAGGTGAGTTGGTCGCCTCGAGCACGACATCCACGCCGCGCTCTTTCGTCCAGGTTTGGATGGACCCCAAGCCCGTTGAGACCTCATCCGCACCGAGTTCCTTCGCCTTCTCTGCGCGGTACGCTAAGGGGTCGATGACGTAGATGTCACCTGCGCCCACCTGCCTTGCAACTTGCAACAGCAAAAGCCCAATCGGTCCCGCGCCTAAGATAGCGACGCTCTCGAGAGGTTTAAGCCGCGCCAAGTCGAGCGCGTGGATCGCCACGCCGAGCGGTTCCAAGAGCGCAGTTTCGTCTGCCGTGAACGTATCGGGCACAGGAAAAAGGAGATGGCGCGGCGCGGTGAAGTACTCCGCTAACCCGCCAGGATAGGGCGGCGCACCCGCGAAGCGCACGTTCGGGCAGAGGTTGTGGTGTCCGCGCAGGCACCACTCGCATGAAAAGCAGGGCAGCGCCGGGTCCACCGCGACGAGTTGACCTCTTATTAGCCCGAATTCCTCAGCGCGTTCGTCCACCACTTCGGCGGCGAACTCGTGCCCCAAAATCGCAGGCTCCGCCACCTTCACTGCGCCGATGCCCGACTCCGCGTAGTAGTGCAGGTCGCTACCGCAAAGTCCTACCGACAGGACGCGCACGAGCAGTTCGTCCCCTCCGGGTTCAGGCTGCGCCACCTCGTCGAGCCGCACGTCGCGCGTGCCGTGTATCCGCGCTGCAATCACCTTGCCTGCCTCCTTGGTTTCCAGCGTCTCTTTAGGCGACGCTTCGGAGCCTTCCTGTGAGCTTTGAAGCCACTGTAAAACGTTGACGCACTATTTGGCAAGAGGCAAGCAACGTCGAAGCAGGGGTGCCTCGTGCTCGTCTACATGGTCTGCACCACCTCCACGCTTCGCTCGCCATCCGAGAGGGCATGGACCCAAAAGTGCTGGCGGACCCTCAGGTCACGCGAAGGTGGGCTTCATGGTGGATGTATACGCGCACCTTTCCGGTGAGCAAAGGGTAAGCAGCGCCGCAAGCCTGACAAGCTTTTTAACCAATAGTATTTGCAGGGGTCTTTGCCACACCTGTTAAAGACCCCCGAGCGGATGCGTTCACGAAGTCGCTAGCGGGACGCGACCACGCGGACGCGAAGCTTTGTACCAATGGTGTACGCAGTTTTGCGAAGCAACGCTCTCAGTGTGTCAATAATTGATGCAAAGGCTACAAGAATAGAGTTGGGCCAGACGACCTCGGTTGACGCTGTGGTTGTAGGGTTGTAACCGCGCTAACGCACAGAGCCACTGCTGATCAGCAGTGGCTCTACATCCCGACCGTCCTCTAACAAGACCTCAATAGTAAGGCGCTTCGCTTCGTTCGCCTCGGCGAGCGCTGCCTCTAAGGTCGCCCCGTCGCCCTGCGCCGCTGCTGCGCCGAAGTCAGGACAGCGAACGTATACACTGCCACCCTCGTCGGCGGGTAAAGAGATGACCTCGTGAGGGTACTCGAGCCTCATGTAGTCGTTCACAGTCATATTTTGCACCTCCTCAGCGAAGACGCTTCTTCCCGACTTCGTAAACATCGCGCTTGTCCCTCTCTTTCCTAATACCGATAACCAACACCTCTACCTCGCCCTCACTCACGACGACGCTATAGATCGCCCGGTAGCGCTGCCCCGCTAAGCGGATGCTGTAGTAGCCCTGTAGGTCTTTTTTTAGCTCCTTGCCACGCTTCGCGGGCTCCGTCTCGAGCCGCTCTAAGCCGTTCGCAATGGCTTTCTGCGTGCGCCTATCCTTGATGCGCCGCAAGTCCGCCGCCGCGCTGTCACTGAGCTTGACGGTGTACGTCAGAGCCCCAGCTCCGCCATGACCTCGCTAAGCGGACGACTGCCCTCTTTTCCCGTCTCCACGCGCTTGATGCGCTCTAAGATGTCGGGGTGGTCGTCGAGTACCGCGTCGGTCTCCGGGTCTCCCGTGTAGGGCACGCCCGCCGCACTCATACCTGCTTCACGCGGCTGCACCTTTTCCAAAAGGTCGGTGATTTCGACGCTTTTCCCGGTCAGCTCCTCCAAAGCAGCTATCACAGTGGACAAAGTTGCAAGATCGAGGCGTTTAACGTCACCTCGAGACAGTGAGTAGATCGTGCCTTTTGCGGCTTTGCCTTCAGCCTGCGCTGCTAAGCGGTAAGGGGTGATGTCGTGCTCATCTAAGTAATCTCCTAAGCGTATCCGTATATCCATAGCACTATCTTACTCCTAATATAGATAGTTGACAATAGTACAACTAGATAGTACTATAGAAGCACCAAAGAGGCAACCGGCTACCAACCTCGCCTCTTCGGAATCCCTGTTGGAGGATTGACATGCAGCATATCATTGATACACCTATACCCTTGGCGCAACTGTGCGCGACACCGAGAGCGACCTCACAGGCACACTCGTTTGGCTCGACTGCCACCCCTGGAATAGAGGCGCGTTGATCGAGGGAATTTGGGTGACGCCCTCGACCTAATACCGCAAGACCACCCTGACGCTGAGATGTTGCGTATTCATAAGTATTGGCTCAAGGTCAACAACTTGTAATAGGACAACCCGACTCTAAGGTATTAGCGGAGGCTCTGGCCTCCGCTATGTTGTGCTCATCTGAAAGGCTCAACTGAGCCCATAGCTGTAAGATAGCTGTCAAAACGTGCTAAAAGGATAGCCCCGCTATTACACGAGGCTTCTACTTTGCGTCTCTGACGCTTATTTTTGAGTGGGCGATGACGGGCTCGAACCGCCGACATCCTCCTTGTAAGGTTCTCGCTCCCTTTTACCAGTAAGCATAAAGTGATGACGTTTTCCCGTGCTGCACAGCTTTCCCGAAAGACCTGTGAAGAGGAGTGAAGGGGCGCGTTGCCCTCTTCACAGGTCTTTCGGGTTTCCGTAGCAGCCACGAAGCAGCCAGTAACAGCGTATGTCAAATTCATTTTTCAACCTCCTCGAGAAGTTCATCCAACGACAGCGCGGCGGCGCGGCGCTGCTTGTCGTGGATGTGCTCATAGATGCGTGAGGTAACGCGGATGTCGCTATGACCTAAGCGTTCTGAAACAACCTTCAGCGGTAGACCACTGAGTAACGCTAACGTCGCGTAGGTGTGTCTAAAACCGTGTAACCCTATCCTCGTCACCGCCGCGCGGTCTGTCAGTTGGTCAAGGCGTCGGCGGACGTTACGAAAGCTGAGCGGCGTTCCTACGTTTGAAGTGAAAATTAAATTGCTCTTCATCCACCTCTTCGCGGTGCTGCGCTCGAGCCTCTGTTGTTCACGCTGACACCTAAAAATTTCAATCTGATCGGGCGATAGGTAGAGCGTTCGAAGTGAGCTAGGCGTTTTCGGTGCCTCGAGAGAAAGTTCGTGCCTCACAACTGTAAGCGTTCTTCTTATGTGAAGCGCGTCGCCCTCGAGGTCATCCCACATGAGCCCGAAACACTCTCCAGCACGCAACCCTAAAGCGAGCATGATGTAGTAAGCGTTGTATAGTCGTTCCTCTTTGACATGCTTCATAAACGCCGCCGCTTCTTTTGCCGTCCACATCGGCGTTTCTTTCGGCGGTGCGGATTTTGGCGGGTCTAACGCTTTGACGGGGTTACGCTCTATCAATTCGACGCGCAACGCAGTTCTAAACGCTCCATTGAGGAAGTAGTAGATTTTGCGCCGATAGTCCGCCGAAAGCTCTTTTTCTGTCAGTGCGGCGTGAAACTGTCTGAGATGAAGCGGTGTCACCTTGGAAAGCTGCATCTCTCCGAGCACAGGAAAGACGTGATTGTGTATAATCCAGTGATAGCTTTCGCGTGTCTTCTCCTTGACTTCTTTCTCCAAAGCGTAGCGCTCGAGCCATTCACGTACCGTGACCTTCTCAGGCATAGAGATAAGGCGTGAGCCCGAACGCATCAGGTACTGGTTAAGCTGTTTGGCTACATCACGCCGCGTGCGTCCTCTAAACCACTTCTTGATTTGCCGACCTTTATCGTTGTAACCGCGCGTAACGTGTCCCCGCCAAGTACCGTTTTCAAGTTGGTAGATTGAGCCCTCTCCGTTACCCCTACTTCGCTTCTTCTTGCGCTTACCCTCACCCATTGGAGGATTCCCAAGCGTCAGCGCTGTTTAACCATGCGTGGAAGAGCTTTTTAGGGATGAGGATGCGGTTTCCGAGACGCTTATGGGGAATGTCCCCGGCACGAACGTAAGCGTAGATCGCGTTACAGGACATGCCGAACATTTGCGACACTTCAGCAACGGTGTAGGCTTCACGCTCGAGTTTATCTGAGTTTTCCAGCTTCGCCGCCGAAGTACTCATCTAGTACGCCTTGAATTTGCGTCGTCTATTAGTTGCTTTAGTTCGCTTCTTGCCCAACGCTTACACGCGGGTAAACCATGCTTCATGGCAAAGAGCAAGTTACGAACACGAAAGCGATAATGCTTAGGAAATCTCTCTATGAAAAATTGCATGACAAATCCTTTCGAATTCACCACGCAATTTGTGTTACTCTATAGCTAGGAAGCAAAGAGTCTGCGTAACCGCGCGGTGACTCGGTAGAAAGTCCGGTGGCATCCGGGCTTTTTTACTTTTGGTCTAGCGTCGTGTCAGTAGGGTTAATCCTATAAGCCCTCCAATAACCGCTACTGCGATAGAGCCGAAAGAAGAGCTTTCTTCGTCTTGTGGTAGCTCCTCGTATTCAATGGGACCGTTCGCTTTGGACTCTGGCGGGGTCGCATCGGCTGTTTCGCCTTCGCGCCTCACAAGCTGTTCTAAAGCATCAGCGAACGAAACGCCCTCCCTTTCAGCAAGCTCCGTAACTTGCTGGTGAGTTTCGCTTCTTATGCGTGCCAGTTTAGTAGACAGCGTTACCACCTCCTATCGGGTGGTTACAGCTTATCTTACCTTGTAGTAAATCGCAAGATACTATCTAGGGTAAAGAATTTCACATTGTAACAGGTAAAGTGTGGCGTGGAGAAGCGTATAGACCGCGATGAGTTGGAGAGGCTTCTCGAGACTCCGGCGGTTACTATTTATAGCTGGTGGAATAGGGGTTACGTCCCGCCGCCAAGCTCGCCGGGAAACTATGGTCAGAGAGGTAGCTTCACCCTAGATGAAGCGTTCGCCCTTTACGTACTAGCGATTATCACACGTCAAGAGAAGCGCAAACTTCGTGAGGGTGCTGTAGCCTATCGTTATCTACAGCATAGACCTAGTACTTTAGAAATTCTTGCTAAGTGCTGGGAAAGACCCGTTACCTTTACGATTTACCCTGCTTACGACCTAGCTGGGCTTAATGTTCCTAAAAGAGAGCTTGAAGAGCGAAAGAAAAGCGCGTATGAGCAAATGTGGACGCTTTTGGGATTGCTCAAGGAACAAGAAAAACCAAGAAAACTCGAAATGACAGCACTAGGAAACTTTTGGTACAAAATCAACGAGCTTGATAAGTTTACGAGCAAGCATGAGGTTATAGATGTTGAGCGGGCGCTCAGAGCATCAGGCATATTTATCGACTACAAAGACTACTTTCACGAAAAGCGAGAGGTAAGTTCTAACACTATTCTTGGCGGTACTCAGGGTATGCCGCGCAAAGTGCCGTTACTCGAGAGGCTTATCGCAGAAGCTTGGGCGATGCACCATATTGATGAAGTGATTGAGATAAACCCGCTACGTAACATTCACGATACCAAAAGACGATCTCATTTTACGGTGGATGTGACTCGAGCGGTTGATGAGGTGTGGAAGATTGCCTGAAAATCGAATATCTATCTCCACTTCCAATATAAAAAGGGTATGTAATCGGCATGTTGTATTGGGTTGCTCAGATTTTATTGTTTCGAATTGAGTACATAGAAAGCCAGTCGACTACTTCTTTGGACAACTTGTCAACCGATTTACGACCGTCTAGCGTAAGGTCTGCTACAAGAGGGAGAACATTTCTTACTTGTACTTCTGTAGAGTGCTGTCGGATATCATCAATTTCTCTATTTGATAGCGCTCTATCTTCAATACGTTCTCTAAGGGTACTTTGGTTTACATCAATAAACACCAGTACCAACTTTGCCGGAGCGACTATCATCTTCAATGTATCTAGTACTTCTTTATGGCGGATACCGTCAACTACTAAAGATCGACCTGGCTTCCATACTCCTTGCTTGAGAACTGCGCGGCAAAAATTCTCAATATCGTATGTTACTAGCTGTTCGCCAATCGCTTGCAGATTTTCGCGTGAGGGCTCTTTACCGCACTTCAATGCAATAGCACGAACTTGATCCCCAAAGCTTACTCGTTTGCAGTTAAGTAGCCGCGCCACTTCTACTGTCAGCGTCGTTTTTCCGCTTGCTATTGCTCCAGCAAAACTCACTACTACAGTGCTCATAGCTCTAGCATATACGCTTGTACAGGCTCTAAATCAACAATTACCCATCCTCGCTGATCACGCTTCTTATATTCGATAGGTGAAATAGGGAATACATCGACTAACCGCATCAAAGTTGCATACTGTGATGCAGATTTCTGATCCCAGAAAGAGGTGTTGTTTATACATAAAGGAACAGAAAAATCATCTTTTATAGTATTCCAGGTAGAAGGGTCTAGTTCGTAGTACCAAACATCTTCTACATACGATATGGCTACGATTGGTCCTCCAGACCGTTTTACTAAAACGATATCGTATCTATTTAAGGTTAAGTACGGTGCTTGTTTATTTACCGAAAAACGTGACTCCAATGTTTTTGTTCCATCAAGTACAAATTGAAGAAATGGCTCAATAAATATTGCAATGTGAAGGGTGGAATTTCCACTATTGTAGAGATGGGACAGGGCTTCTATACGATGTTCCCACTTGACATCACCTGATACAGCTTTCTTGAGCTTCGTATAAAGCTCGACTGAAGGATTGATCATAAGCTATTCTAAGTAAAGCATTAACTATATCTTTGCCTAGACCTAAGCTTGATAGCTGTTATGTTGAGTGTGCGTTCCTCCTGAGAAAAACGTTGCTCTAACTCAGCCTGCCAAGCTCGCACAGCAATTTGTTGATTGTCCAGCGCCGTTCTATGAATATCTTTGAGGCGTTTTTCTACGGGTGTAAATACTTGTATTTCGAGAGGAATTGTTCTCAAAGGTAGCTGTTCGTCAAGTTCTTGCAACCGATCAATAAAATCACTCATATCGCGTTCGATATATTTGGGAGAAGGTGTGGTGAAGGTGACGTAACAGTACAAATCAAGGTTTAGCGAAAGCAGCCTTTTCATCAATTCAAACTGTTGGAAGAATAAGCTAGGCTCAGCCAGTGTATTGAAGGCAAACGAAGACTCATTGAAACCTTTGAAGCAGCATACGCGACCATAAGCTTCATAGTTCTGAATCAGATCAATCTCGCGACTCGAAAGGTATTTCCAAAAGTAGTCGGTGCTGAGATTATCGTCTGACCAAAGATATACTTTCTCCTCAAGTTTACGATCAGTAATTTCTTGCATCATCCATACAAGCCACTCGGGTACTAAATCGGGTTGTCCACCAGTGAGATCAATAATTGATGGTGGAGTGCTTTGCTCGAGATAGAGACCCATCAGTTCGGACGCAGAAAGCCAGTCTGAATACTTAGAATTAGCCGAAAGCAGACTGAAGGGGACGAAGCAGTAAAAACATCTCCAATTGCAAACAGCATTCTGGAAAACCTGAGCCCTAATCATATCGCTATGCGATAAGCCTAGAGCCTTACTCGCCGGGTCTATAGGAAGCGGGTTGACAGGCCAACCATCGCTTGTCTGGCGGCGGAAATGTCTTATTCTTCCAAAACCGTTACAGTTTGGCGGGGTTGTAAGGTCTTTTTCCTGTTCTGTGTCTAAGAAATTGGTGATGAGTATTCGTTTATTTGTTAAATCGATAGCTTTTGAGCGATAACTTGCAGATACAGACTCAGTATTTATAGCTTTTGCTGAACCCATTTACTTAGCACTCAATTCCTTCTGTTTTGGTTTACGAATCGGCGCTACCTTCTCTCCGTTTTCAGAAAGAAAAGGTAGTCTTTCGTTTACATACAAGATGACTAACTGAGACAGGTATTCTACTTCTTCTCCACTTAATTCACGCCCTTTTGGTATCCCATGCCAGTACTCGATGCAAGTGCGACAGCACGAGGCGGTTGCATGTTGTGCATAGTGAATTGGGTTGCCACAATCTTGCATTTTAGTTTGAGTTCCGTCGCGATAAGGTTGCTCTGGACCAACTGAGCTTTCTATGCGTTTGCGAACGGCTTCTTTCATCCCTTTTTTACCTTTACGACGGGCGTAGTTTATAGCCTTCTGATCTATATCCACATGCCAAAAGAAATGTCTTATAAGCTCTCTCCTCAACGCTTCGAAAGTATATGCGACATCATTTAAGTTACGCTCATTCAAGCGATCCCACTCTACAAGATCAACGCCACAAGAACGACACATGCCTATTTCATCGTCCAATTTCATTCGTCTAGTAGCTTTGAAGCAATGTAAATCTTCATCGCAATTCGAACTAGTACAAGAAATTTTCAGGGGTTCAAGGTCGCTTTTCTTACGCCTTTGCTTTGTCATTGTAAACTCCTAATAACTTATAGCCTGCATAAGCAGTTTTTGATCAATGGGGTTAATTTTTGAGAGGTCTACATTCGCTATCAAAAACTCTCGTGCGATCTCCCAAGGCTGCGGCTCAATTTGCTGAAGATTCGTGGCAGCACCCCACCAATCCATACCTTGTAGGGATAGACGATAAGCAATGTAATTAGCCAAAGAATCAACGGGTACATTTGCCTCCTCTGCAATTTGAGGCACAACAGCTTTCAAGCGCTCAGTTCTACCGTTAGCTCGCTCAACTGCACGCTTAGCAAGATCATCCGCTATACCAGCAAGCACAACATCATCTGCAAAATCGCTTGCTTCAACCTCTTCCCATTCGGAATCGCTGAAATCATCCGAACCCCCTTCAGAGTGCGTGATTTCTTCCTCTTCGATGATCATTCTTTCTTCAGCTTCAGGTTCTTGAGCAGCGTGATACATCTCGTGGAGAAGGTCAAAGAGCCATCTGACCTGTGATTGATTTCGTTGCTTTAGTATGATCAAATTACGCCCCCTTATGCGCCAGAATGCTCCATGAAAAGCCCCTGCGTCAGCTAGAGGAATCACTGCTATACCTAAACTCCATGCGTACTTCAAAGCGCTTTCAAAAGAAATAGTACCCTCAGTTGACAGAATGGCTTCTCTAACAAAATCAGCTTCATTGGGAATAGCTCTCTTCGGTAGATGTTGTACGGCATCAAAAACTAATGCCGCAATGTAATGCGCATATACCGTAAACGCATGTAATCGATTCTCATTAACTACTTCCGACTTTTTGAAACGAGCAGCTACTAAGGGCGTACTAGGAAGCAACAAAGTGCTATCTCCAAAGATTTGGGAAGCGCTAATACCGAAGACACGGTTCACATTAGCTGCAATTTGTAGAGCTACCTGACTTCCATCGTACTCTTCTAAGTCAGGATCGATAGAAGTTGGTATAAGCCTTTTAGTTGCGAACTCGCGATCAATACCAATACTGCTTAATCGGCTGAACAACTTTTTGAGGGATACATCGACACCTGGTAAGAATATATCCTCTCGAATACTTATTCCCAATGCATCAATCACTTTTTGTATGACAGCAAGGCTCGCTGATGCATATTCCGTTGCTTCATATCTTTGAATTTGCTGCTCTCTCATTCCCAATTTTGCAGCAAGGTCATTCTGAGTGAGTCCTGCAGCTATACGAGCTTGAATCAATGCAAGAGCGAAGTTTTCTAGCGAGGTTAGTTCAACAACTGAGTAGTGACCACTTTGCAAAGCTTCGTATTCTTCAATCTCCTCGAGGAGATCATCCAATTGACTACTTAAAGACTCTTGTTGAGCTTTGAGTAGAATAGGGTGAATGTCCGCTTTATTTTGAGTGCGAGTTAAGTCTTCTAAAGCAGCTTGAAAACGCTCTGCTTGATTCTTTGTGATCTTGTATTGTCGCTCATTCTTGATCATGGCAAGCTCTCCAATGCGAGAACTATAATTCCCTTCGGATTACCATCCCTATCTATCTGAAAGAACTGAAGAAATGTTCTCTGTTGTTTATCGGCGGGAAATCCAGAGGGAAAAAGTTCACCCCCGAATCTTGCTTTCTGTGCCGCCCTTTTATTGTCAAACTGAAGAAGAGCGGGTTCCGTGGCAAATAGTAGTTCTACATTGACTCCTTCCTCATCCCAACAACCATCAAAGTCGTCTGGCAATCTTGCTTTCTGTGCCGCCCTTTTATTGTCAAACTGAAGAAGAGCGGGTTCCGTGGCAAATAGTAGTTCTACATTGACTCCTTCCTCATCCCAACAACCATCAAAGTCTGGCACTGCTTTCGTAGTAGTAAAGCTTCCATCTATATAGGCGTGCTTACATCCTGCCAACTTCAAAGCTTTTAATGCGATATATAGACCTTTAAGCAACTCCCTCCTGTGCTTAGTTTCTCCAAACCTCGAAGTAAATTCTTGCCAAGTAGCTTCATGAAGCCCCGGTGGAAGATTCCCATTGGCTTCAAAAAGAGGTATCATAACACAACAATAATGTTGTGTCCTATAATTGTCAAGCGGATAAGCTGCACAAGCAATACCTGATGCGAGCTAACTACGGCGTACTAATAGCTTAAAAAACTTGTATCTGTCCTCTTGGCTAAACTTCCCATCAGGCGCAATCCACTTCGGCGGCACGTGCAACGTTTCAGCGTGAACCAAGTTCGCAAAGAACAAAGGCGCGTCGTCTCCTTTGAGGTAGACATGTGAAATTGCACGTACAGGCTGATTCGGTTTTTTCGCGTCTGGGAGCGCTGTAACACTGTATCTGTGTTGAGGGGGTATAACGCGCACCGTTCCTTTTTTAACATGGACAAGCTCTAACGACGTGCTGAGCGGTTCACGCGAAACCATGTGCTGCTCGTACATCCGCTGATAGTCTGTGAAGTGCCCTTTAAGCGCGATACCTTGCACTACAGGGTCTTCTGACTCGGAGGGCTGTGCATCGGCTAGAAAGCCGCGTGAGCATGTCCACAAGCGAAAGTTAGCGGGTAGCGCGTCCGCTGCAAACTGGTACGCCTTGTGCGAGCTTTCAGAGGTTACGAGGTAGGGCGCAACCTCACCCACAGCGACATCAATAGCGCTCTTACCGTTCTCAAAGTCAGCCTCAATCACTTCGAAGTGAATTCTCCCTAGTGACCATCCCTCAAGCTGTGTAGCAACGTCGTCAACCGTCAGCGTTGGATGTTGAAAGATTAAATGATAGTGCGGCCATCCGTTGCGGTGCAACTCCACCACGCGAAAATAACCGAACATAGGCAGGTTGAGTTTTTTACAAATATGGCGAAGTCGAGAGAGGAGACGGTTGATTTCTTTACTCATCGCTCTATAAGCGCGTTCGTACTGCGTAGGGGTAGGCGCGGCGTACATCTTCGCGGCGCGTATCTGACCTGACCGTAACAGCGTGTCCAACTGCGTTTTATTCGTGGCGTAGGGTTGCCAGGGCTGACCTTCTTGGGTGTAGTAGCCCGTACCCACGCAAACGCCGCCGAAGCGTGCCGGGTCAAGCGTCGGTGTGACTAGACCGAGGTTGCTATCGGGGCGCGATTCTAAACCACGTCTCAGGCGATCTAACAATCCCGCTGATTTTGCGGGGCGGCATGACGGGCAACTCCAGGAGTTACAGGAAAGGGCACTGAAGGCGATGCGCCCAGACTCGTACTTGAGACCCAACGTGCCTTTGCCGCACGCTTGGACATAAGCGCGGGGGAAGCGGAACGCGGGGCGTTCCGTCCAGGGGTCAGGCTGCTTTTGGGCTGGCTTTGAATTGTTCCTAGAAGGTAACAAGGGGGAAGGCGTGTCCCTGCTACGTTCTATGAGCGTTTGCCACCCTGCATCATCTACGCCAAACGACTGCTTGACGCGCTCGAGCCACTCGTCATGCGTGATACCTGTCTTGAAACCCTCTAAGGGGCGTTCGACTTCAAAGAAGTTTTTATCTGTGCTGTGTGATGGTAGCGAGCTAGACATATCTAGCCTTGCTATCCGTAGCAGCCGTTAAGCAGCCATTTGCCAAAAGAGAACCGGAGTAGCTTCTTTGACTACTCCGGTTACTGCGTCTCTGACGCTCTTTTTTGAGTGGGCGATGACGGGCTCGAACCGCCGACATCCTCCTTGTAAGGGAGGCGCTCTTCCAACTGAGCTAATCGCCCGAGGTCGGTATCATCAACTAGTAAGCGCTATTGGTTGTAACCTGCTCGACTTAAAGTTGTTTCTGATACCTCTTGAGAAAAAAGCTGGTATCACCTCTAGGATGATACCAATCTCTTTTCAACTGCTGGTGACCCCTACGGGGTTCGAACCCGTGCCGCCACCTTGAAAGGGTGGTGACCTAACCGCTAGTCGAAGGGGCCATTTTGGTGGGTCGTGTAGGGCTCGAACCTACGACCCGCTGATTAAAAGTCAGCTGCTCTGCCAACTGAGCTAACGACCCAACAGCTTTAGCAGTATATGGGCCTCGTCTACCTTGTGTCAAGCTGCGACTGACGTGACTTGCGGTAGCCCTGCTACAGATTGCGTTCCGGGCGGTGGGGGATGTGGAGACGGCGCAGCGGAGAGATTGAGGAAAGGTGGCGTCGCTCTTCCTCATTCCCTCATCGTCCTTTCGACCACCGATTACACAGCTTAGCGCCGAGAATGTTTATGCTTTTAGCATTGACGCGTCGCTGACCTGTACTGATTAGTCGTCGCGTTTGATAAGCCTCGAGCGCCAATACTCATCTGTTGAGATATTTAGGGAGCCTATGGACACAGCCAAACCGAGTGCAAGTAGAGAGACCGACAACGCCTTCACCGACTTCGCGGCGCGCTTCAGTGAGCTTAGGCGCACCATCGGGCGAGTCATCTTGGGGCAAGAGGGCATCGTCGAAGACTTGCTCATCGTCGTCTTAGCGGGTGGGCACGCGCTCATCGAGGGCGCGCCGGGGCTCGGCAAGACGCGCTTGGTGCGCGCCTTTTCCGAAGCGACGCAGCTCTCCTTTGGGCGCGTGCAGTTCACCCCCGACCTCATGCCCGCCGACGTGACGGGGACGACGATTCTCTTGGAGGACGAAGGCAAATCCCGCTTCGAGTTTCAGCCGGGTCCGGTCTTTACCAACGTCCTCCTAGCCGACGAGATCAACCGCGCCACGCCGAAAACGCAGTCGTCTCTGCTCGAGGCGATGCAAGAGCGCTCGGTGACGGTCTCGGGCACGGTGCACGCGCTGCCGCGCCCTTTTATCGCGCTCGCCACGCAAAACCCCCTGGAGATGGAAGGCACCTATCCGCTGCCCGAAGCGCAGCTCGACCGCTTTCTATTCAAGCTCCTCATCGAGCGACCTAACAAGGAGACTTTGCGGCGGATTTTGGAGGCGACAACGGGGGGAGAGGAGGCTCAGCTCGAGCCCATTTTCAGCCAAGACGACCTCTTGAACCTCCAAAAGATGCTCCGCGCCGTGCCGATTGCGAGTAGCGCTCTGGAGTATGTGGTCAACTTGGTCGAGGCGACGCACGCGCATCCGCTCGTGCGCTTGGGCTCGTCGCCCAGAGGGGCGCAGGCGATGGTTTTGGCGGCGAAAGGCTACGCGCTCGCTGCCGGACGCCCGAACGTCGAACTAGAAGACATCCGCCGCGCCGCGCTGCCCGCCCTGCGCCACCGCATCCTCCTCAGTTTCGAAGCGGAGGTCGAAGGCGCGGATACGGACGGCGTGATCCGCGAGGTGCTCAAAGAGACCGGAAAGGGAAAAAGATAACGGCGTCTACGCCTGACCCATTTTAGGTTCCCCTATGGAAACGAACTACTTGCCCCAAAACACGAACGCGTTTTACCGCCACACCCAGCGCGCCCCGGCGCTAAGCTGGCTTTTTATCTCTCTTGTTGCTGGCGTCTTTGTCATGACGCTGGCGTACCCGAGCTTGCCCTCTGAACCCTTGCTTCTCCTACTGGCACTCGTCGGCGGGCTCCTCTACGCCTTTTCGACGGTCACGGTGGAGGTGGCGCACGAGCGCGTGGTCGTCTGGTTCGGGTTGCCAATCGATAGGGTGGCGATTCCTGTGGAGGACATTTTAGGGCACGAAGAGGTCGCCATACCCGCGTGGCGCAAGACGGGGCTGCGTTTCTCCTCGGACCCCTCGAGGTGGCTTTTCGGCTTCCTCAGTCCGGAAGGCGTCGAACTCAAACTCGCGGACGGGCGTACGCTCATCGTCGGCACGGATAAGCCCGGCGAACTCTGCGCCGCCATCTCCAGAGCGACGTTGGCTAAGGGACGCCGAACGAGCTAGGACGCTGCCGATGCCTTCATGATTTCGCCCCGTTCCAGAGCCCTCTTAGAGCGCTACACGTTAGCGTCTCGGGCGCTGAGCCGCACCTCCGGCGAGCGCTTAGCGAGCGAGGCGGGGCAGAGCGTCGAGTTTCACGACTTTCGCCCGTACGGTCCGGGCGACGAGCTTCGTTACGTGGACTGGAAAGTTTATGGGCGCACGGGCAGGCTCTACACGCGGCTCTACCAGGCGGAGCGCAACATCGCGGTGCATATCTTGCTCGACTCGAGCCCCAGCATGACGCTAGGCAACAAGCTCCCTTACGCCCGCATCGTCGCGCAGCTCCTCGCCTACGCCGCGCAGGGCTCGGCGGCGCAGATTCACCTCTTCAGCGGGGAGACGAGCCGGCCGCTCACAGGCAAGCAGCAAGTTCCGGCGGCGTGGTCGTTTATCGACGACGCCCCGGCGCTGAGCGGCGAGCTGCCGCCAGGTGCGGCGATCAAAAACTTCGCCCTGCGTTCCCGTTTCGAAGCGGGCACGGGTTTAGCGCTTATCATCTCCGACCTCTTCGACGAGGAGCCGCTGCAGAAGTCGCTCGTCGCCCTGCGCGCCCGCAAGCTCGACGCGAGCTTTTTGCAGCTCATGTCGGTGAACGACTTAGAGCCGCAACCTAGCCGCTTGGAGGTCGTCGACGCTGAGAGCGGCGCACGCCTCACGGTTGGACCCGACGAGGTCAGGGCGTACCGTCAGGCGGTCTCTGCGTTTGTGGAGCGCACCCGCAAGACGGTCCTGCAAGCGGGGTTTCGCCACACGCTGCTCAAAGTGGGCGACGAGGACCCGGAGCGCGAACAAGAGGCGCTGGAGCGGAGCGCGTTCGCCGCGCTTATAAAAGCGGGGATTTTAATTCGGCGTTAGAGCGCTTTGCGGTAGAATGCCCCTACGTGAAGGTCATCGGCGCAAACGTCGGGGGGAACTTCCGGGTTGTGCGTCAGCTCGCTAGGGGCACGCTTGCCCGGATTTTTCTCGTGAGCGATGGAAAGAGCGTCAAAGTCTTGAAGCTCTTTCCGCCCGACTTCGCCGCGAGAGCCGAGCGTGAACTGCGCGTCGGTTGCAGCTTAGCGCATCCACGCCTCAATCCGGTCGAAGCAGGCCTCGAGCTGGATAGTTACCCCGGCGTCATCATGCCCTACGTGCGCGGTGTGCAGCTCAGCGAGTGGCTCGTTCAGGCGGATTTGTCGCGCTTTCTAGCCCTGCTGGGTCAGGTGTTGGAGGGGCTCGAGTACCTCCACGGCGAGGGCATCGTCCACCGCGACATCAAGCCGGATAATATCCTAGTTGATCTACAAGGCGCGCCCTACCTCATCGACTTCGACTTAGCCGTTCACGTGAATGAGCCGCCTCAGAAGAGCGCAGGTACGGTTGCGTACCTCAGCCCGGAACAGGCGAGGGGTGAAAGGACCGCACCCGCTTCGGACCTCTACGCGGTTGGCGTGCTACTCTACCGCGTTTTAACCGGAGAGGTCCCCTTTAGCGGCAGCGTAAATGAGGTCATCACCATGCACCGCGAGGCGACGCCGCTAGCGCCCTCGAGCTTCGACCCCGCGTTAGCGCCCTTTGACGCACTGTGTCTCGAGTTGTTGTCTAAGGACGCTAAGGCGAGACCGTCAGCAGCGCAGATGGCGGTGGAACTTCGGCGCTTACACAACCTCTGACGCGCTTCACTACGTTCTGACTTCATGAATTTGAATGGACTCGGGTAGGACCTCCGTCCACCGAGTTACAATACCTCCATGAACGAACGCCTCGCGCTCAGCGCCCTCGCTGTCTTGACGCTCCTCAGCCTCTTCTTCGCGCCCTGGGCGACCTTGGAACGCGAGATCGGAGCGCGCAGTTCGCTCCTCTTGTTGCCGAGTCGCACGGTGGACTTCACCGGACGCGCTAACCCCATCGACGTGCCGGGGCAAGGGGTCGTACTGGCTGTAAGCGCCCTCTCGCTCGCAGCGATTGCGGGCGGGGCGTTTTTGAGAGGGCGTCGGCGCTACGCCGTGTGGCTCGCTTCGGGTCTCATCCTCATTGCGACGACAGCGACTGGGCTCGCCAACTTGACGGGCGCGCTCAACGAGGCGCGTACCGGGGTGATCGTACGGAGCGCGGAGAGGACTTTAGAGCGCGGACGCGGACGCTTCGACGAAGAGGCGCTACGCGCCGCCATCGCGAACGCCGAAGACGCTTCGTTCGATGAGACCTTGAGCGCCATTCGCGACGCGGGCGTGCGCGTGCGCCGTTTGCCCTTTACGGGTTCAGGGACGAACTTCGCGGCGTTCTTGTCGTTTGCCATCGGCGGGCTCGCCCTTCTTTTAGGCTTGCGCATCTCGCCCCGCCTCAGCCGGGCGTTAGACCGCGCCTTCGCCACCGTCGCCGTGCCCGCGGTTTCCATCGCCCTCGCCCTCGTCGCGGCGGCGTTCGTCGTGCTCGGCTTGCAGCCGACGGCGGTCGGACAAGGCGTCGAGATAGACGGACTGCTGATGTATCTAGCAGGCAGGCTCGACACGCTCTACTTCTCTTACGAGACGCTCTTTTCCGATTCTTTGGGCACGCTCGGCGGCTTCATGGAATCCTTGAAGTTCGCCACACCCCTTATCTTCACGGGTTTAGCGGTGGCGTTCGGCTTTCGGGCGGGGCTCTTCAACATCGGCGCGCCGGGGCAGATGGTCTTGGGGGCGATTTTTGCAGGGCTCGTTGGCATTTACATGCCGGGTCCGCGTTTTGTCGTGTTGCCGCTCGCGGTCCTATCGGCGGCGCTCGGCGGCGGACTGTGGGGCGCGCTACCTGGCTGGCTCAAGGCGCGGTTCGGGGCGAACGAGGTCATCAACACGATTCTTCTGAATTATATCGCGGCGTCTTTGCTACTGTTTATCCTCTCGAGCCGCCAAATCTTCGCCGCGCCCGCCCTGCGCATCATTCAGACGATTGCGATTTTTGCCCTTATCGCTATCATCATCAGCCTCATTCCACCTGCGCGGCGGCTTTTGGCTAGAGCCCCCAGGCTCTCCTTCGCAGGGTTCGGCGTCGTTCTTTTGGTCTTTGTGGTCATCGCAGGCGTGCCGCGCGCGGGTGACGCGCCCGTCAATTTGGGCTTACCTTTCAAAGCTCCCGGCTCCGAACCTAAGTCTTACCCCCTCTCCGAAGCCGCACGGCTCTCGCAAGTGCCCGCGCTCGTCGGCGTGGAAAGAGGTGCGGTCGGGGTGAACGCGGTCGCTATCAATTACGCGCTCCCTCTCGCAATAGTTGCGGCGCTTTTAGCGCTCGCTTACGCGCCTAAAGTAAACAAGAGGTTGAGCGGCTGGGGAGCCAGAGCAGGCGCAGCCGCCCTCATGGGAGGCGTCGTCTACGGCGTCGCCGCCCTCGCCGGTCTCGCCGCTTGGGAGACCGACATCCCCCCGACCAAGCTCAACACCTCGTTTATCCTCGCGATTCTCTCCGCTTTGTTCATGTACGTCCTCATGTGGCGCACCAAATGGGGCTACGAACTTCGCGCTGTAGGCTTAGCGCCGAAAGCGGCGGAGTATGGCGGCGCGAGCATCTCGCGTAATATCGTCTTGGCGATGGCGATCAGCGGCGCGTTCGCCGGGCTCACAGCGTGCCACTACGTGTTGGGTGGAGCCTTAGAGGACTACTCCCTGCGCCAATCGTTGCCCACCAACGACGGCTTC
Source organism: Trueperaceae bacterium (assembly GCA_965213925.1). GTDB lineage: Bacteria > Deinococcota > Deinococci > Deinococcales > Trueperaceae > CBDBZX01. The sequence goes on along the minus strand of OZ243927.1, from coordinate 38,317 downwards.
GACGGCATCGCCGTCGCCCTCTTAGGCGGCAATACGCCCCTCGGCGTCGTCTTGTCCGCCTTTTTGTTCGGGGTCCTCAAGAACGGCGGCTCGATTCTGAACATCACCTTTAGTGACCTGACGAGAGACGTTGTCAACATGATTCTCGCTTTAGTCGTACTCTTCATTGCCGCTAAAGGTTTCCTTCCAGATAGGCTGACCAACCCCATCCGCCGCCAAGCCGAAACCGAGCAGGGTTTAGACCCCGACGAAAGCGAACCCCTAGACCCGCCTGGCAAACCTGTGCGGAGTGATACGGCAAGCAACACCACGGGAGGACAAGCATGATCGAAACTGCGCTCCTCCTCACGCTCATCGGCTCGACCTTACGCGCCACCGCGCCCCTCCTCCTCGCCGCGCTAGGCGGGCTCTTCAGCGAACGTGCAGGCGTCGTCAACATCGCTTTAGAGGGCATTATCCTCTTCGGCGCGTTCGCCGCCGCCGTGACGACGCAGCTCATCGAAGCGCCCTATTTAGCAGAGAACCCAAGGGCCTACGTCCCCTTCGCCCCCTGGCTCGGCGTTCTGGCTGCTGCAGTTGTCGGCGGCTTCGTCGGCTGGGTTCACGCGGTCATCTCGATTCGCTACAAGGCGGACCAGATCATCTCCGGGACCGCGATCAACCTCATGGCGATAGGACTGCCCTCCGTGCTCCTCGTCGCCCTCTACGGCAACAACGCCACGAGCGAGCCCATACGCAACCGCCTACCCGAAATCGGCAGCGGCGCGTTTCAGTTCAGCCCCCTGGTCTACCTCTCCTTCGCGCTCGTCCCCGTTGTCTACTACGTCGTCTTCCGCACGCCCTTCGGGTTGCGCCTGCGCTCGGTCGGCGAGCACCCCGAAGCGGCGGACAGCGTCGGCATCGGCGTCAAACGGATGCGCTACTACGGCGTCGTCCTCTCGGGCGTTTTGGCGGGGCTCGGCGGCGCGTACTTATCTATAGGCAACCTCAATCAGTTCATCGCGGAGATGTCCGGCGGCCGCGGCTTCATCGCGCTGGCCGCCTTGATCTTCGGCAAATGGCACCCCTTAGGCGTCCTCGGCGCAACGCTCCTCTTCGGTGCGTTCGAGGCGGCGGCGACGCTTTTGGGCGGCGGTCAACTCATGCCCCCCACCGTCGTGCAGAGCATTCCCTTTATCCTGACGATGCTCGTGTTAGCGGGCTTTATCGGGCGGGCGGTGCCGCCTAAGGCGATTGGGAAGCCGTATGAGAAGTGAGGGTTGTGGATTAGCACGTAAAGCTGATAAATCGGATTGAGCGTAGTACAAGGTTATGACACTAGAAGCTAAGGAAACTCTTGATTTGCTGAGGCAAAAACTTAGGAAAGCGTCTGTTGCCCAAGTTGGTGGATTTCGCCCATCAGATGACCCTACAACCTCTTGGTTTGGGCGAGGTGTCTGTAAACCAGATGAGGGTTTGCCTGTTTACAAAAGTGAACCGTTATTTCCCCTTTTGCAAATCAGAGTTTCTGATTTGCCATATACTCCCCCTGCGCTTGAAGAGGTTGCGCTACTCGTTCTGTTTCTTCAAAGAGACGACTATCCCTTCGACAACCCTCATGGTGAGGGCTGGCTCATTCGCGAATACAGTTCTACAGATGGACTCGGGCCTTTACCTGAAGTTGACTCGTCACCCGTTAGACCATTTCCTATCAGGTGGAATTTTGTGAGTGATGATGCACCGGGGTGGGAAGATGCCTGGGACATCGTTGATTTAACAGATGTCAACAATGATGAGAGAGCATCGGAAGCTTTCTATATGGAATTCAACAGATACCATCAAACTAAAGTAGGCGGTTATCCTCGAGAGGTTCAGCACGGCGTAGGTATCGAAGAATTTATTTTTCAAGTGGGCAGCGAAGAAAAAGCTCAGTGGATGTGGGCTGATAACGGTATCGGCTATTTCTTCAAAGATTCTTCGGGTGAATGGCGCTGGTCGTGTCAGTTTTACTGACAGAGGAGAAGCTATGAGCAAAGGTAAAACTTCTATTTCGAAAGTTACCTCTTACAAGCCTCGAGCCAATACCGAAAAGAGAAGCCATAAGCGAAGGTAAAATACTTATGAGTAATTTAGCTAAAATACAACAATGCCAAGCCATCTCATTCGACGGCGATATGACCCTTTGGGATTTTGAGAAGGTGATGCGTCACGCTCTATCTAAAGTGCTCGCCTACCTGAAAAAAGAGGTCTCAGCCGCTCAAATGACCATCGAGGATATGATTCGTATTCGTAACGAGGTCGCTGAGTCGTTGAGGGGTGAAGTGACGAATCTCGAGCACATACGTCTGCAAGCCTTCGTTCAAACGCTCAAATCTATAGGCGTGGACGACGCAAACCTCGCTGCTCGCCTCAACGCGCTCTATCTCAAACACCGCTTCGAAGATATCGAGCTTTATGGAGACGTTAAACCCACGCTGAAATTTCTGAATCAACATCTACCTTGTGGGCTTATCTCGAACGGTAACAGTTACCCAGAACGCTGCGGCTTGGAGGACGCTTTTTCCTTCGTCGTCTTTTCTCAAGATGTAGGCGTCTGAGGAATTACAGCAGAAGTTGCAGCAGCGTATGGCGGGCTACGATGAAACTATGCTCGAGCGATTAGCAGCACAGATGGACGTTTTAGAGCAGCAAGAGGGTGACCTGACTCAAGTTTTCATTGAGATGGTGAGCGTCATTAAAGAGCGCAACAAAGGCGAAGACCAAGACCAACTCATGAGGCTTATCGACGAAGCTGTGCTAAATGCGCGTCGTCGTTGATACCAATATTCTATTCAGATTTGCTCTTGTACCTATTTCGCTGCTTTTACCTCTAGCTTTCGTGGCTTTCAGTCAAGTAGCAGCCGACAAGAGTGAAAATTTTACGGTCAGCCAGATGGTATCAAAGGATATGCAGGGAGCCTCAGACAGAAAAGTCCGTTCAGAAAAGATTTTGAAAGCTCAAGGTGTGCCCGTTAATAATTGGTTGCCAGTTATCGAAGCTGAAAGCAACACTGCACCGCGTCCAGTAGAGGAAATTGCCTATCGCTGCTTAGCTCTATTGGTCGTCGCTGTAAAAGGCGAAAGTCACTCGCAGGGCGACCCTTTACCCCAAGAAGTCATTGAGCAGGTCATTGAGAAGTATCAGCTCGAGACGCATTTTACGCCGTCAGAAAAAAATTACATCAACAATCCTGATCCTCCGAAGCAAGATTCAGTGAACTTCACTTGGCGATATGAGTCCGCTTGGACGTTGCTATGGGCACTCGGATATGCTGACGAGCTTGGTAAGCCTGACGCTGATTCAATTGCTGATGCGGGTCAAGCTGTTCGCTATATGTGGTCTCGAACTGCTGAGGAATTCACTGCTGATGCGCAGCTACGCCCATTCTCGGAAATCTTAGATCAAGCAGATTTGGTTTACCGCTATAATTGGGCGGTTGTGGATGCGAGAGTTAAAGGTCAACAACCGCCTTCTAACTTGGACTCTGGAATTACTTATGAGCGACACTACGCTCTAAATTGGCTTATCGGTTATTTGAACCAAGAGTGGGACGATATTTCAACAGATACGTAATCTATCTAGCTGCTCCAATTGACCGACCTATTGAAACCGTCTATCCTTAAGCTATGACAATTGAACTGAGCAAAGAGACTGAGCAGTCCTTAGAAGCATATCTTACGGAAAGAGGGTTGCAGAAGGAGGCAATGTCCGAGGTGGCAGAAGAAGCCATCGCTGACTTCTTGTTCCGACAAGCGTTGCAAGAGGCGCACCAGCGTAACGCTCACCTTGACCCGGAAGAGATCGAAGCAATGGTCGAAGATGTGGTCAGGGAACACCGCCGTAGCCAGCGCAACCGCTAAATGCGGGTTGTCCTCGACACTGGTATCTTCATCTCCGCTCTAATTTCCGATAGAGGCTATCCTTATAAAGCGCTCGACCTGTGAGTAGATAGAGCCTTCGACCTCGTCATCTCTGAATGGCAAATTGAAGAGATTAAGGCTGTGAGTCGTTACGATCACCTGGCTCCGCTCCTCAAGCCATATCAGGTTGGTGCGCTAATAAATCACCTCAGAAAGCGAGGTGTGATGCTCCGCGAGCTACCAAAGGTGGACTACTCGCCCGACCCAGACGATAATCCCATTATCGCGGTGGCTCTTACAGGAGACGCGCAGTACATCGTTTCCGGTGATAAAGGGGATTTGCTCGCCTTAGCGCGTGTTGAAGGTGTTTCTATCGTAACAGCGCGAGACTTCATAAATCTGTTGAGTTAGCTGAAACGTCCTCCACGTGAAACCCCACACTGCATCTCCTCAAAGATTCGCGTACCATAATCTCAACTTCCGGCGCTTCACCGCGCCCAACCTCTCATGAGGTTCAAAGGTTTCAGCACTTCACGTACCAGAACGTAAGGCTAGACCTTGATTTCTCCCTATACACCCCTATATACTACTTGAGTTTGCCCTTCCCGGCTTGCAGCGATAAGTCAGGGGGCACCGTCGTCGTGTGCTTGTTACCCCACCTTTTAGGTCCAACAAGTGTCGTTATTTAACCGGAAGCTCTGCGTCCGTAGCGCTGCTGCGGGCTCAAGTCAAAGAAAGAGGGAGTGGTCACGCTGCCAACCGTCAACCAGTTACTGCGTAAGGGTCGCAAAGCCCTACCGAAAAAGAATAAAGTCCCCGCACTCAAGGGCAGCCCGCAGCGCCGTGGCGTGTGCACGGTTGTCAAGACACAAACCCCCAAGAAGCCGAACTCGGCACTGCGCAAAATCGCGCGTGTGCGTCTCTCGTCCGGCTATGAAGTTACCGCGTACATCCCCGGCGAGAAGCATAACTTGCAAGAGCACTCGGTTGTCTTAATTCGCGGCGGGCGTGTCAAGGATTTGCCGGGCGTGCGCTACCACATCGTGCGCGGCGCGTTAGATACACAGGGCGTGGGCGTAGGTCGTTACGTGCAGCGCAACCAGGGCCGCAGCAAGTACGGCACGAAGAAACCGAAAGGGTAAGTATGGGACGCAGAAGAAGAGCAGAAGTCAGAAGGCTCGAGCCCGACCTCGTCTACAGCGACACGACGGTCACGGCGTTCATCAACAAGCTCATGCGCGACGGGAAGAAGAACTTATCCAGCCGCATCTTTTACGGCGCGTGCCGCCTGATTCAAGAGCGCAGTGGACAAGAACCGCTCAAAGTCTTCCGTCAGGGCATCGATAACGTCCGTCCTAAGATTGAAGTCAAGAGCCGCCGCGTTGGTGGGGCGACCTATCAGGTCCCCGTTGAAGTGAGCCCACGCCGCGCCCAATCGCTCTCACTCCGCTGGCTCGCCGCTGCCTCGGACGCCCGTCCTGAACGCACCGCGAGCGAGCGCGTCGCAGGCGAACTCCTAGACGCCGCCGCCGGACGTGGGGGCGCAGTCAAGAAAAAAGACGACGTCGAACGTATGGCAGAAGCTAACCGCGCCTACGCGCACTACCGCTGGTAAGAGAGGAGGAAAAAGATTGAAGCGTGAAGGACGAAGAGTGAAGTTAGAAGGTTGAACCTTTCTCACTTCCTATTTCTCACTTCCCACTTCTTTCTGAACTTTTATGGCAACCAACACAACAGGAACTAAAACAGGTGTTGACCTAAGTAAGACCCGTAATATCGGGATTGCCGCACATATCGACGCGGGCAAGACCACCTTGACCGAGCGCATCCTCTTCTACGCGGGGCGTATTCACAAAATCGGTGAGACCCATGAGGGTGCGAGCCAGATGGACTGGATGGCACAGGAGAAAGAGCGCGGCATCACGATTACCTCAGCGGTGACGCAGGCGTTCTGGGCGGATACCCGCATCAACATTATCGACACGCCCGGACACGTGGACTTCACGATGGAAGTCGAGCGCTCCATGCGCGTTTTAGACGCCGCCGTCGCCGTCTTCGATGCGTCGCAGGGCGTCGAGCCGCAATCTGAGACCGTTTGGCGTCAAGCGGACCGCTACCGCGTGCCGCGCTTAGCGTTCGCCAACAAGATGGACAAGACAGGCGCGGACTTCCAGCTCGTCTTGGATTCGATGGAGGAGCGCTTAGCGGCGAACGCCGTGCCGATCCAGTGGCCGATGGGGCAAGAGGATTCGTTCAAAGGCTTGATCGACCTCATCGACATGAAGGCGTACACCTTCAAGGACGACTTAGGTCAAGATATCGAAGTGACGGATGTGCCCGCCGAATTCGCGGAACTCGCTGAAGAGAAGCGCAACCTCATGATCGAGAAGCTCGCGGACGCCGACGACGATGTAGCGATGCTCTTTTTGGAAGGCGAAGAGGTTCCCGCCGATATAATTAACGCGGCAATTCGCAAAGGGACAATTGCGTTGGAACTTTTCCCCGTTCTCTGCGGCTCTGCACTCAAGAACAAAGGTGTGCAGCGTCTCTTAGATTGCGTGGCGCTCTACCTGCCGAGCCCACTGGATGTTCCGGCGATTCGTGGGGTGATCCTCGAGACCGGCGAAGAGGACACCCGCCCCGCCGACGAAACTGCGCCAACCTCGGCGCTAGCCTTCAAGGTCATGACCGACCCCTACGTCGGGCGTTTGACCTTTGTTCGCGTGTACTCGGGCGTGTTGGAGTCCGGCTCCTACGTCTACAACGTCTCAAAGGGCAAAAAAGAGCGCATCGGGCGTCTCTTGAAGATGCACGCGAACTCGCGCGAAGAGATCGAGCAAATTGGCGCAGGTGACTTGGGTGCGGTCATTGGTCTTAAAGACACCTCGACAGGGGATACGCTTGCGGATCAGGACCACCCCATCGAGTTGGAGTCCATCGAAATCCCCGAGCCCGTCATCACCGTCGCCATCGAGCCCGCCTCGAAAGCGGATCAGGACAAGCTCAGCAGCGGCATGGTCAAGCTCGCCGAAGAGGACCCCACCTTCCGCGTCGAAACGGACAGTGAAACGGGTCAAACCAAAATCTCGGGCATGGGTGAGCTTCACTTGGAGATCATCGTGGACCGCCTCCGCCGCGAGTTCAACGTCAACGCGAATGTCGGTGCGCCGCAGGTCGCCTACCGCGAGACCATTACTAAGCCCGTCGACGTACAAGGTAAGTTCGTCCGTCAGTCGGGTGGACGCGGTCAGTACGGTGACGTGAAGATTCAAGCGGAGCCTTTGGAGCGCGGCAGCGGCTTCGAGTTCGAGAACGCTGTCGTCGGTGGGACGATCCCTAAGGAATACATTCCCGCTGTACAGAAGGGCATCGAAGAAGCGATGCAAAATGGACCGCTCCTCGGCTTCCCCATCGTGGATATGAAGGTCAAGCTCTACGACGGCTCGTACCACGAGGTTGACTCGTCCGAGATGGCGTTTAAGATTGCGGCGTCGATGGCGATTAAAGAGGCGATGACGAAGGGTGCGGCGTCCGTGCTCGAGCCCGTCATGCGCGTCGAAGTCGTTAGCCCCGAGCAGTACATGGGCGACGTCATCGGTAGCCTTAACTCGCGCCGTGGACAGATTCAAGGGATGCAGCCGCGCGGCAATGCCCAGATCATCAACGCGCACGTGCCACTCTCTGAGATGTTCGGCTACGCGACGGATTTGCGCAGCATCTCGCAGGGACGCGCGACCTTCACGATGTTCTTGGACCACTATGCACAAGTGCCCAAGAATATTCAGGACGACTTAGTCAAGAAGTAAACCTCGGAGGTATCACCTTCAATTTCAGGTGATACCTCTTCTCACCCCTTCTGTCAGAGGAACATCATTCCGAAGACGAAAAACCTCTCACTCAAGTTCAGAGATTAAGGAGATAATCTCATGGCCAAAGCCACATTCAACCGCACGAAACCGCACGTGAACATCGGCACGGTAGGACATGTAGACCACGGCAAGACCACCTTAACGGCTGCGATCACCTTTACAGCCGCCGCCGCTGATCCTACGGTGGAAACACTCAGCTACGATATGATCGACAAAGCCCCCGAGGAAAAAGCGCGGGGCATCACCATCAACACCTCGCACGTGGAGTACCAGACGAAAGAGCGCCACTACTCGCACGTGGACTGCCCCGGACACGCCGACTACGTCAAGAACATGATTACCGGAGCTGCCCAGATGGACGGCGCAATCCTGGTCGTCTCGGCAGCAGATGGTCCTATGCCGCAAACGAGAGAACATATCCTCTTGGCGCGTCAGGTGGGCGTCCCCTACATCGTCGTGTTCATGAATAAGACCGACATGGTCGACGACGAAGAGTTATTAGAACTCGTCGAGATGGAAGTGCGCGAACTCCTAGATTCCTATGAGTTCCCCGGCGACGACACCCCGATTGTCGCAGGCTCGGCTCTTAAAGCCCTCGAAGCCCTGGGCGAGAACCCCAACACCCAAAGAGGCGAGAACGAGTGGGTCGATAAGATATGGGACCTGCTTGACGCGGTGGACTCCTACATCCCCACGCCTGAGCGCGACGTGGACAAACCCTTCTTGATGCCCGTCGAAGACGTGTTCACCATCACGGGTCGTGGCACGGTTGCCACCGGTAGAGTTGAGCGTGGACAGGTCAAGACCGGCGAAGAGATCGCCATCGTCGGCTTAACTGATACCCGCAAGTCAGTTGTCACGGGCGTCGAGATGCACCGTAAGACGTTGGACTCGGGTATCGCGGGCGATAACGTGGGCGTCCTCTTGCGCGGCGTCCAGCGTGACGACATCGAACGAGGACAAGTCTTAGCCAAGCCGGGCACCATCACCCCGCACACGGGCTTCAAGGGCTCGGTGTATATCCTCAAGAAAGAGGAGGGCGGACGCCACTCTGCTTTTTTCACGGGCTACCGCCCGCAGTTCTACTTCCGCACGACGGACGTCACGGGTGTGTGCACCTTGCCTGACGGGGTAGAGATGGTGATGCCTGGGGACAACGTCGAACTTGACGTTGAACTGATCAAGCCGATTGCGATGGAGGAGGGCTTGCGCTTTGCCATTCGTGAAGGTGGTCGGACCGTGGGTGCAGGCGTCGTGACGGAAGTGACGAAGTAAGTTATGGCTGCACCTCGTATTCGCATTAAACTCCGCGCGTTCGATCACCGGAGCCTCGACTCCTCGGCGACCAAAATCGTCGATACGGTCAAGCGCACTGGAGCGAAGGTGGCAGGACCCGTTCCGCTACCTACCCGCATCCGCCGCTTCTGCGTGCTCCGCAGCCCCTTTGTCAACAAGGACAGCCGCGAGCACTTCGAGATTCGGACGCATAACCGCCTCATCGACATTAAGACGCCGACGAAGAGCACCATCGACAGCCTCATGCACCTCGACCTCCCAACCGGGGTGGACATCGAAATCAAGACGGTTGGAGGTCGCTAGTGAAAGGGATGTTAGGCACGAAGGTAGGGATGACCCAGATATGGCAGGACAACCGGCTCGTGCCGGTGACGGTCATTCTGGCGGGTCCCTGCCCCGTCGTGCAACGTAAAACGCCCGAGACGGACGGCTACAGCGCCGTCCAACTCGGCTGGATGGAGAAACTCGAGCGCCGGGCAAACAAGCCCGAGCTGGGTCACACGAAGAAAGCGGGCGTCTCCGCCCAGCGTCACCTCTTAGAGTTTCGCGACTACACGCCCGACGAGGACACCGTGACGGTGGACATCTTCGAAGCGGGGCAGAAGCTCGACGTGACGGGAACCTCTAAAGGTCGCGGCACGGCGGGCGTCATCAAGCGCTGGAACTTCAGCGGTCTGCCTGCGACGCACGGCGTGAAGAAGAAGCACCGCTCGCCCGGCTCGATTGGGCAGCGTAAGTCGCCAGGTCGCGTCTACAAGGGTAAGAAGATGGCAGGGCACTACGGTAGCGAGCGCGTTACGACGGTCGGACTAGAACTCGTAGAGGTCCGCCCCGAAGAGAACCTCTTGCTCGTCAAAGGTGCGGTTCCTGGACCTAACGGCGGCGTCTTGACAATCAAAGACTCGAAACGGGACAGCAGAAATACAAGGGGGTCATGATGGCTGTGACCATAGAGATTTTAGGGAGCGGACGCACCGTCACGCTCGACTTACCGGAGCCGAAAGAGGCTGTGCTGCATGAGGTCGTGCAGTGGCAGCTTTCGAAGCGGCGCAGAGGAACAGCAGCGACGAAGACGCGCGGCACAATGTCAGGCACGACGGCGAAGATGTACCCGCAAAAAGGTACGGGGCGTGCGCGTCACGGCTCGTACAAAGCGCCGATCTTCGTGGGCGGCGGCATCGCTTTCGGTCCGCATCCGCGCGACTACTCGTACACGTTGCCGAAGCGCGTGCGCCGTTTAGGGTTGCATATGGCGCTTTCGGCAAGGGCTAACGACGACAAGCTGACCCTAGTGGATAGCTTCGACATTGGCGGTAAGACGAAAGAGTTCGTTTCCTGGGCGAAGGACAACGGCTTCGACGGCAAAGAGCGCATCCTCCTCGTCACCGACGACGAAATGGTACGCCGCGCCGCGCGGAACCTGCCCTGGGTCAGCGTGCTGCCGGGCAACGCCTTGAACGTCTACGATATCTTGCGCCACGATCACCTGATTGCGGACGCGGGGCTTTTTGACCTCGAGGGCTCCGACATGGAGGACGCTGCATGAACGTTCACGACGTCATCCTCAGACCCGTTCTATCCGAAAAAGCGCTCGCTACGGTTGAAAACAGCAAGTACGCTTTCTACGTCCACCCGAGTGCGAATCGCACGCAGATCAAAGACGCCATCGAAACGGTTTTCAGCGTGGACGTCATGAAGATCAACCTCGCTAACGTGCGCGGCAAGGAGAAGACGCTCGGTCGCTACCGTGGGCTCCGCCCTAAGCGCAAGAAAGCTATCGTTACCCTGAGACCTGGACAGCGTATCCAGCAGCTCGAGGGTCTCACCTAAGGAGGGTTTATGCCGACTAAGAGTTACCGTCCATACACCCCCTCGAGGCGCTTCATGACCACCTCGGACTTTGCCGGGGTCACCACTGACACGCCGGAAAAGTCCCTCTTGGACACCCGCAAGCGCACCGGGGGACGCAACAATAGGGGGCGCATCACCACGCGCTTCCGGGGCGGCGGGCATAAGCGCCGCTACCGCATCATCGACTTCCGCCGCCGCGATAAAGAGAGCGTCCCGGCGAAGGTCGCCACCATCGAATACGATCCGAATCGTAGCGCCCGCATCGCGCTACTGCACTACGTAGACGGCGAGAAGCGCTACATCCTCGCGCCTGAAGGCATCGAGGTCGGCTCGCACGTCGTCGCCGGACCCGAGGCTGAGCCGGTTCGCGGCAACGCCCTGCCGCTCCGCTTTATCCCCGTGGGTACGGTCATCCACAACGTCGAACTCGTCCCCGGCAAAGGCGCACAGCTCGCCCGCAGTGCGGGTACGAGCATCCAGATTCAGGGTCGTGACGGCAACTACGTCACCCTGAGACTGCCTAGCGGCGAACTCCGCCGCGTCCACGGCGAGTGCTACGCGACGGTCGGTGTCGTGAGCAACTCGGAGCACAAAAACGTCGTCATCGGCAAAGCTGGACGCACCCGCTGGATGGGTCGCAAGCCGCACGTGCGCGGTCGCGCGATGAACCCCGTTGACCACCCTCACGGCGGCGGCGAAGGTCGCTCGACGAGCGGACGCCCGCCCGTAAGCCCGTGGGGTCAGAAGGCGAAGGGCTACAAGACGCGCACGAAGCGTAAGGTCAGCAGCCGCTTCATCGTCCGCCGCCGGAAAGGGAAGAAATAATGGCACGCAGCGCTAAAAAAGGTCCCTTCGTGGACGATCACTTATTAGACAAGGTGGACGCCGCCAATGAATCCGGGGACCGCAAAGTCATCCGCACCTGGAGCCGCCGCTCGACGGTTGTACCCGAGATGATCGGGCACACCATCGGCGTGTACAACGGTCGCCAACACGTTCCTGTGTTCGTGCAAGAGAACATGGTCGGGCACAAGCTCGGCGAGTTTTCGCCGACGCGCACCTTCCGCACACACAGCGGGAACCGGAGATAATGGTGGAAGCGAAAGCCCATCTCACCATGCTCCGCGTGACGCCGCAGAAGACGCGGCTCGTCGCGGACCTCATCCGGGGCAAAAACGTCACCGAAGCCGAGAGCATCCTGCGCTTCACGCCGAAAGGCTCCGCGCAGCCGCTCCTCAAGCTTCTCAAAAGCGCCAAAGCGAACGCGGTCAACAATCACGACATGTTCGAGGATGATTTGTTCGTTTCCAAAATCATGGTCAACGAAGGTCCAACGATCAAGCGGTACTTGCCGCGTGCGCGGGGTCGCGCTGACCTCTTGCGCAAGCGCACGAGCCACGTCACCATCATCCTGGAAGAAAAGGAAGCGTAATGGGCAATAAAATCAATCCGCTCGGCTTCCGCTTAGGCGTCAACAAAACGGCGTCCGCGAAGTGGTACGCCGACCCGAAAACCTACCCGAAACTCTTGGGCGAGGACGACACCATCCGCGAAGCCGTCACCAAAGACGTCGGTCATGCGGGCATCTCGCGCATCGACATCGAACGCGCCGCGCACAACATCAACATCACCATTCACACGGCGAAGCCGGGCGTGGTCATCGGGCGCGGTGGCGAGTCCATCAAGGCGCTCCGTTCGAAGCTGGACAGCGAAATCGGCGGGACGGTTGCCGTGAACGTGCAAGAGGTTCCCAACCCGAACACGAACGCCGCGCTGATTGCGCAGAGGATTGCGGAGCAGCTCGAGCGCCGCTTCGCCTTCCGCCGCGCGATGAAGCAAGCCGTTCAGCGCACGATGGAGTCGGGCGCACAGGGCGTCAAAATCCGCTGCTCGGGTCGCTTAGGCGGTTCGGAGCAAGCCCGCCCCGAGTCGTACAACGACGGGCGCGTCCCGCTGCAAACCCTTCGCGCCGACATCGACTACGGAACGAAGCGTGCGAGCACCACGTACGGCATCATCGGTGTTAAAGTGTGGGTCTTTCACGGCGAGATCGTCGGCGACAAGCAGCGCCGCGCCGCCACGATTCCACGCCCACCGAAAGATGACGACAAAAAAGGTCGCCGCCGCCGTCCGTCCGCACGTCGCCGTCCAGGGGACAGGAACGAGCGCGGCGGGAATGACCGTGGTGGCAATGACCGGGGTGGACCACGCAGCCGCTCAGGGTCAGGGAGAGAGCGTAAGTAATGCTGTTACCGAAACGTGTAAAGTACCGCAAGCAGATGCGCGGGCGCATGACCGGCGACACCAAAGGGGGCGATTACGTCGCCTTCGGTGACTTCGGTATGGTCGCGATGGAGCCGGCTTGGATCAAGTCGAACCAGATAGAAGCCTGCCGCATCACCATGAGCCGCTACTTCCGGCGCGGGGGTAAAATCTACATCCGCATCTTCCCGGACAAGCCCGTCACTAAGAAACCCGCCGAGGTCCGCATGGGTAAGGGTAAGGGCGCGGTGGAATACTGGGTGTCCGTGGTCAAGCCGGGGCGCATCCTCTTCGAGGTCGCCAACGTGACCGAGGCGCAGGCAAAAGAGGCATTTCGCTTAGCGGGTCACAAGCTGCCCATCAAGACCAAGATGGTCAAACGCGAGGTTTACGATGAAGTCCAATGAGATTCGTAACCTGACCCGTGACGAGATTCAAGACGAGGTCAACAAGCGCCGCGAGGAACTCCTCGACTTGCGCATCCAAGCCTCCGTCGGTCAGGCGAATAACCCAAGACGCATCCGCGCCGCGAAACGTGAAATCGCGCGGCTGTTGACGGTAGCGCAGGAAGAGGCAAGCCGATGAAAAAGACGCTACAAGGTCGTGTCGTGAGTGACAAAGCGGACAAGACTGTGACCGTCCTGGTCGAGCGCCGCTTCAAGCACCCGCTCTACGGCAAAGTCGTAACGGTATCGAAAAAGTACTTAGCCCACGACGAAGCGAACGAATACGGTGTCGGCGACACGGTGGAGATCATCACTCGCCGCCCTATCAGCAAGCGCAAGCGCTTCGCGGTGACGAAACTGCTAGAGAAAGCGAGGGGGTGAGGGGAGAGAGTGAAGAGTGAAGGGTGAAGAGTGAAGAGGTAAAACAAATCACTGTCCACTACCTACTGTCCACTACCCACTACCATGATTCAACAAGAGTCCTACCTAGATGTTGCCGATAATTCCGGCGCACGCCGCATTCAGTGTATCCGCGTGCTCGGCACCGGCGCACAGACCTTTGGCGGCGTGGGCGATATTATCGTTGCAGCCGTTAAAGACGCGATTCCGCGTGCGGGCGTGAAGAAGGGTGACGTGGTCAAAGCTGTCATCGTACGCACTGCTAAGGAGATCAACCGGGCGGACGGCTCGAGCATCCGCTTCGACCGCAACGCCGCTGTCTTAATCAATAACCAGAACGAGCCGCGCGGCACGCGCGTCTTCGGACCCGTTGCCCGCGAACTGCGCGAACGCCGTTTCATGCGCATCGTCTCGCTCGCGCCGGAGGTCCTCTAATGGCACAGAAGCAGAACGCAACCCGCATCAAGCTCAAGCGCGGTGACCAAGTGCGCGTAATGGCGGGCAAAGACAAAGGCGCAGAGGGCGAAATCGTCGCCGTCATGCCCGAGAAGAACCGCGTCGTCGTCAAAGACGTGAACGTCGCGACGAAGACCCAACGCCCCACGCAGGAGAACCCGCGCGGCGGCTTCAGCGAGCGCGAGATGCCCATCCACGCCTCCAACGTGCGCATCCTCGACCCCGAAACGGGCGAGCCGACGCGCATCAGCTACAAGATGGAAGACGGCGAGAAAATCCGCGTGAGCAGCAAGAGCGGCGCACGCTTAGATGAGCAGGTGGACGCATGAGCACGAATACCGTCGGGCTCCGGCAGAACTATAAAGACAACGTCGTCTCTGCCATGCAGGAGCGCCACAACTACGCCAACGTTATGGCGATTCCTAAGTTGGAAAAGATCGTCATCAACATGGGCTTAGGCGAAGCACGCGACGACTCGAAGGTGTTAGAACGCGCCTCTCGCGAACTCGCCCAAATCGCCCTCCAACGCCCCGTCGTCACCCGCACGAAGAAGTCGGTCTCGAACTTCAAGGTCCGCGCCGGGATGCCTATCGGCTTAAAAGTAACCCTTCGCGGCGACCGCATGTGGGTCTTCTTAGAGAAGCTCATCAATGTCGCCCTCCCCCGCGTGCGCGACTTTCGCGGCATCAACCCCAACGCCTTCGACGGGCGCGGCAACTACAACCTCGGCTTGCGCGAGCAAATCGTCTTCCCCGAACTCTCGTATGACCAGATCGACGCCACGCGCGGTATGGACATCGCCATCATTACGACGGCGGAGACGGACGAGGAAGCGCGGAACTTGCTCGAGCTGCTCGGAATGCCCTTCAGAAAGTAAAGGAGAGACATGGCAACGAAAGCACATATCGCGAAGTCCAAACGGACGCCTAAGTTTTCGACCAGAGGAGTGAACCGCTGCCAGCGTTGCGGACGCGCCAAGAGCTATATGCGCGACTTCGGTCTCTGCCGGATTTGTATGCGGGAGATGGCGCATAGCGGGTATTTGCCTGGAGTACGTAAGGCGAGCTGGTAAACCTACCCGCCGCCCTGTGTCATTCTGAGCGTAACGAAGTGGAGAGAAGAATCTCTGCATTCGCCTCCTCCTCTAACAGAGATGGCGCGTTACGCAGTTTTGACGCAGTCAAACGAGACCCTCACGCCTTCGCCGGACTTTGTCTGACTACGTGAACAGGGTGACAAGTGAAGGTGAAATCTCAAGTTTCTATCGCTCTCAGTCTTGACTTCTCGAGAGCAACCCATAAACACAGAAACTGTTTTCCAGAGGTGATGGTCAATGTGATTGCATTGATACCAACCTCGCCAGAAAGAAGGATAAATAGGCTAATGTATACAGACCCTATTGCTGACATGCTGACCCGCATCCGCAACGGCGCGGCGATCGCCTCCGCCACCGTGGACGTGCCAGCGAGTAAATTCAAGAAGTCTTTAGCCGAGGTGCTCGTGCGCGAGGGCTACCTCAAGTCCGTTGAGAACGCAACTGTGAACGGTCATCCCGTCATTCGCATCGGGCTCAAGTACGGACCTAAGCGCACCTCCATCATCAACGAACTCACCCGCGTCTCCAAGCCCGGACGCCGCGCCTACAGCAAGGCGAAAGCGGTTCCGGTAGTGCGCGGAGGACTCGGCATCGCTGTGATCTCCACCCCGCAAGGCTTGATGGTGGACCGTGACGCCCGCCGCCAGAACGTCGGCGGCGAAGTGATTTGCGAGGTTTGGTAATGTCTCGAATCGGTAGAGCACCCGTCACCGTCCCGAGCGGCGTCAATGTAGAGATTAAAAAGACCGAAGTCGTCGTCAAAGGCTCAAAGGGACAACTCACCGTCCCGGTTAGCCCACGCCTCACTGTAAAGCAAGAAGACGGCGAAATCCACGTCGAGCGTCCTACGGACAACCGCACGGACCGCTCGCAGCACGGCTTGGCGCGGAGCCTCATCAACAACGCCATCGTCGGTGTGACGGAAGGCTTCTCCCGCAACCTGCAGATTCAGGGCGTCGGCTACCGCTGCGCGATGAAAGGGCAGAACCTGGAGCTTGCGCTAGGCTTTTCCCACCCCGTCGTTATCACCCCGCCCGAAGGCATCACGATTGCTGCGCCCGAAGCGACGCGCATCACGGTCTCGGGTATCGACAAGCAACTCGTTGGTCAGGTGGCGGCGAACATCCGCGAGGTGCGTCCGCCCGACTCGTACCACGGCAAGGGCGTGCGTTACGAGGGCGAGCAAGTCCGTCTCAAGGCTGGTAAGGCAGCGGCTAGATAAAAACAGGTTGCATCGTTTCGTTTGCAAACGAAACGATGCCCATCTGTGATGGTAAGCTCGAACGCTATCAGCAAAATCATCAACAGATGTTTAGCAACCTAGAAGGGTAAGCAATGAGCATGAACGTAGAAACCAGAAAACAGCGCCGCGCCTTCCGCACCCGCCGCCGCATCAAGCGTCCGGTGGATAATGGCCGGTTACGGCTTAGTGTGTTCCGCAGCGCGAAGCACATCTACGCGCAAATCATCGACGCGAACAAGGGTCACACCGTCGCCGAAGCGAACAGTAAGAGCTTGGAGCTTTCGGGTAACAAGACGGACCAAGCAACCGCAGTTGGCAAGGCACTAGCAGAGAGGGCGACTCAAGCAGGCGTCAAAAGAGTCGTATTCGACAGAGGAGCGTACCGCTACCACGGGCGCGTCAAGGCGCTCGCCGAGGGCGCTCGTGAAGGAGGGCTCGAGTTCTAAAATGGCAGATACAGAGTTTGAAGATAAGGTTATATTCATCCGCCGCACCGCCAAGACCTACCAGGGCGGACGCCGCTTCCGCTTCGGTGCGATGGTCGTCGTCGGTGACCGTAATGGTCGCGTGGGCGTCGGTCTAGGTAAGTCCAAAGAGGTTCCGGGCGCAGTCCAGAAGGGTCAGTACGTCGCCCGCCGCAACGTTATTGAAGTGCCGATTGAAGAGCCTGGAACGGTTCCCCACGAGGTCTTAGGCGAGCACGGCACGTCCAAAGTGATGCTCAAGCCTGCGGGCGCGGGCACGGGGGTCATTGCGGGGAGTGTGCCACGTGCGATTATCGAACTCGCAGGCTTCCGCAACCTCTTGACTAAAGAGTTGGGCTCGCGCAACCAAACCAACGTCGCGTACGCCGTGATGGACGGGCTCAAGCAGCTTAAAACTTTTGAAGAGTCCCAGCGCGAGAGAGCACGGGCGGAATGATGAAGGTCACGCTCGTTCGCAGTTTAATTGGTGTCAAGAAAGACCAGCGTGCCACCGTGTACGCTCTAGGTCTCAAGAAGTCCGGAGATAGCCGTGAGGTCAAGGACACGCCCGACGTGCGTGGCATGGTCAACAAGGTCTCTTATCTCCTCAAAGTCGAAGGGCAGTAAAGCATGAAGATCAACGACTTAAAACCAGCCCCCGGTGCGAAGAAGTCGCGCCGCCGCGTGGGTCGCGGTTTGGGCAGCGGGCGCGGCAAAACTGCCGGGCGCGGTCAGAAAGGGCAAGCTAGCCGGAGTGGTTTTTCGCAAGGCTCCGGTTGGGAAGGTGGACGCAGCCGCCTCATCATGCGCCTGCCGAAGCGTGGCTTTACGCATCAGGGGATTGAGTACCAGATTATCAACCTACGTGACCTCAATGATTTTGACGAGGGCAGCACGGTGAACGCTGAGAGCCTTCGCAACGCGGGCGTCATTCGCCACGCGAACCGTCCTGTGAAGCTCTTAGGTGACGGCGAGTTGACGGTGCGGAACTTGCGGCTCGAGCTAGACGCCTGTAGTCGCGGCGCAGCCCAAGCGGTGCAAGATGCTGGGGGGAGCGTTGTAGGTCTCGAGCAGAGTGCGCAGGAAGAAGCGGGCTCGAGTCAGCCTTCTAACCAAGCGGTTTCTACTCAAAAAGCCAATCAAGAGGTTGCTCAGTCAGATGAAGAGAACCAAGCTCAAAGCGCAGCTCAGTCAAATGAATCACAGAGCGGGGACGACGAAGGGGACGATGACGACGGCAAAACCGTCATCGACTCGCCGGAAGAAACCCAGTCGGGTCCAGAGGACGATAATATGAGCCAGGGCGTGTCCGAAGCGCCCTCGAGCCCTGAAGAGAATGGTTCATCTGAGGGCGCGGCGGAAGACGAGGAGCAGAACTAATGGTCGCCGCGTTTCGCAACGCGCTCGTCATCCCTGACTTGAGGCAGAAGCTCCTCGTGGTCATTGGGCTCTTAGCCATCTACCGGTTAGGGGTCTTTATTCCTACGCCCGGTGTGGACGCTGACGCGCTTCAGGCAAACTTCGCGCAGCGCGGTGGCGTCTTTGACCTCTTGGGGTTCATCACGGGTGGCAATATCGAGGTGTTCTCGATCTTCGCGCTCGGGGTAATTCCTTATATCACGGCGAGCATTATCATTCAGCTTCTCACCTCGGTCTATCCGCCTCTTGAAAAACTCGCCAAAGAGGGTGAAGAGGGACGCCGCAAGATCACGCAGTACACGCGCTACGGCGCGACAGCGCTCGGCGCGGTTCAGGGGCTTTTCTTAGCGATTGCGCTGATCGGTCCCTCGGGTGCGCTCAAGGTGGGTTGGAGCAACGGTCCCTTCTTGTGGATCGTCGTAATGATCACGCAAATCGCGGGCATCTCCGTCGTCATGTGGCTCGGGGAGAAAATCTCGGAGTACGGCATCGGCAACGGGATTTCACTCATCATCTACGCGGGCATCGTCGCCGCATATCCAAACGCCATCAGCCAGCAGTTCGCGCTCATCGGTACGGGTGAGTCAAACATTTTCGGGCTGCTCATCTTCTTTACCTTGTTAGTTATCGCTATAGCCGGGATGGTGTTGGTGCAGCAGGCTGAACGCCGCATCCCGGTGCAGTATGCCCGTAAAGTCGTCGGGCGGCGCGTGATGGGCGGACAGAGCACCTACATTCCGCTCCGCCTCAACGCGGCAGGCGTCATTCCGGTCATCTTCGCAGTGTCGGTCATCGTCATCCCGAGTACGATTATCGCAGCGTTCCCGGATGTCGCTTGGGTGCAGTCACTGGGCGCGTGGTTCGCGCCGCAGCAGTGGCAAGGGCTCATCGTCAGTACCATCCTCATCGTGCTCTTCACCTACTTCTACACGCAGATTTCCTTCGACCCGCGCCGCATCTCCGAGAACTTGCGCGAGTACGGCGGCTTCGTTCCTGGCGTGCGTCCTGGTCAACCTACGACGGACCACCTCACGCGCATCACGAACCGCATTACCTTGTGGGGTGCGCTCTTCTTGGGTGCGGTCAACGCGCTACCGCAGATTTTGGGCTGGATGACGGGCGTCGGTCAGCTCTCGCTCGTCTTCTCCGGCATCGGTCTCCTCATCGTCGTCGGTGTCTCGCTCGACACGCTCCGCCAGATGGAGTCGCAACTGATGATGCGCCACTACGACGGGTTCGTCAGCAAAGGGCGCATTCGCGGACGCGGGAGGCGCTTCTGATGTCGGAAGTTCTGCTGCTCGTCGGACCACCCGGCGCGGGTAAAGGGACGCAGGCGGAAAAGCTCGCCCGCGCTCGCAACCTCCGCAAGCTCTCGACAGGTGACATGCTCCGTGATCACGTCAAGCGCGGGACGGAGCTTGGGCAAGAAGCTGAGAAGATCATGAATGAGGGCGGCTTGGTTTCGGATGACATCATCGTCGGGATGGTACGTAAAGAGATGGCGGACCAAGATGAGGTCCGCGTCCTCCTAGATGGCTTTCCTCGCACGACCGGACAAGCTGAAGCGCTCGAGACTCTACTAGAAGAGATGTCTGCGCCGATGACTGCCGTTGTGCTCATCGAAGTGCCGAGAGAAGAACTCGTTGACCGCCTCCTCCAACGCGCTGAAGAAGAAGGACGCGCGGACGATAATGAAGAGACGGTCAACAACCGCATGGAGACCTACGAAGAGAAGACGAAGCCGCTCGTGGACTACTACGACTCGAGAAACAAACTCCGCCGCGTGGACGGCACGGGCTCCGTCGAAGAGGTCTTCGCCCGCATCTCCGAGGTCTTGCCTTGATCTTGAAGCGCCAAGCCGAGCTTGAGCTGATGGCGGAAGCGGCTGTGGTGAACCGTGAGGCGTTGGAGAGCATCGAGCCCCACATTAAACCCGGCGCGACGACGGCGCAGCTGGACCGGATTGCGGAGAAGGCGATTCGCTCACGTGGTGGACGCCCAGCTTTCAAAGGCTACCGTGGCTCCTCCGATTCAGTCGTCCCTTTTCCTGGCGTGCTCTGCACCTCGGTCAACGACATCGTCGTTCACGGTATCCCGGACAACAAGCCCCTCAAGGAAGGCGATGTTCTCTCCGTTGACATCGGCACGTTCTATAAGGGGTATGCTGCGGATATGGCGAAGACCTACCGTGTCGGTCAGGTCTCGCCCGAAGCACAGCGGCTTTTAGATGTCACGGAGCGTTCGCTCTACGCAGGCATCGAAGCCGCCCAAGCAGGCAACCGGCTCGGCGACGTTTCCGCGGCAATCCAGGACGTTGTTGAGGCGGCAGGTTTTTGGGTCGTCAGGGAGTTTGTCGGTCACGGCATCGGCAGCAGCTTTCACGAAGGCCCGGATGTCCCTAATTATGGACGCGCAGGAACAGGTCCACGTTTACGCCCCGGTCTCGTCTTGGCGATTGAACCGATGGTGACGCAACGCGAAACCACGGTCAGTATCTTACAAGACGGCTGGACAGCTCCCACCGCAGATGGCAGCCTCTCCGCGCACTTCGAACACACCGTCGCGATTACCGTTGACGGTCCGCGAATTCTCACCGCCCACAACCAAGCGCCCCGCGCGCTCGTGGCGGAAGGAGGCGCTTATGGCGCGTAGAAAATCCGGCAGTGGCGCTCGCCGCCGCGGTGGACCCCGCAAGGAGCGGGAGAGCCCGGAAGAGACCACGCAAGACACGATACGAACGGAAGGGGTCGTCTTAGAGGCACGCCCTAACACGACGTTTTTAATTCAATTAGACGCCGGTCCTGAGATTTTAGCGCACGTCGGCGGCAAGATGCGCCGCCACTACATCCGCATCCTCCCCGGCGACCGCGTCGTTTTAGAGATCAGCACGTATGACCCTGAAAAGGGGAGAATTGTTTATAGGAAATAGCGTAGCGGGTATCATCCGGTCACAAACGCTCTTAGTTGAGAAAGCGTTGACTAAACTCGCACACTACGAAGATGATACCCGCGCTGTTCACACTCAGTAATGAGAATTAGAGAAACAGGAAAGTAGGTGTACACATGAAAGTTCGCGCATCCGTTAAACCCATCTGCGACAGATGTAAAGTCATCCGTCGGCACGGCAAGGTGTACGTCATCTGCTCGTCGAACCCTAAGCATAAGCAAAGGCAGGGCTGAACATGGCACGTATTGCAGGCGTTGATTTACCCCGTGAGAAGCGCGTCGAGGCGGCGCTTCCTTATATCTACGGCATCGGTCCGAGCCGCTCGCAAACCGTTCTTGCGCAAGCCGAAGTTGACCCGGACACCCGCGTGAAAGACCTAGCGGAAACCGAAGTCGCTAAGCTCCGTGAGATTATCGAGAACACCTACAAGGTCGAAGGTGACTTGCGCCGCGAGATTCAACTAAATATCAAGCGTCTCATGGATATTGGCTCATACAGAGGTCTGCGTCACCGCCGCGGTCTGCCCGTGCGCGGTCAGTCCAGCAAGACGAACGCCCGTACCCGCAAAGGTCCGCGCCGCACGGTTGCCGGTAAGAAGAAAGCGACGAAATAATGGCTAAGACACCCGCAAGAGGTAGAAGCGCCAAAAAGCGCGCTAAACGCAACCTCACCGAAGGCAAAGCGTTTATCCATGCGAGCTATAACAACACCATCGTCACGATTACCGACATGGACGGTAACCCCGTCGCCTGGTCTAGCTCGGGCAGCATCGGCTACAAGGGCTCGAAAAAGGGCACGCCCTACGCCGCCCAACTCGCTGCCGCCGACGCCACGCGCAAGGCACAAAACATGGGCTTGTCGCAACTCGACATCGTCATCCGCGGCACGGGTTCAGGGCGCGAGCAAGCCATCCGCTCGATTCAAGGCACGGGCGTGAACGTGCGCTCGATCATCGACTCGACGCCGGTGCCGCACAACGGCTGTAGGCTGCGTAAGCGTAAAAGGATGTAAAGGCAGAAGTTAAGAAGCAGGAGGCAAGAATCAGGAAGGTTCTTCTTGCTTCGAACTCCTTGTTTCTTGCTTCTCTTATTCAGTTTAAGAAGTACCACCTGAACGCTATCTAATTACCGAAGGAGAACAATGGCACGTTACACAGGACCCGTCTGTAAGCTCTGTCGCCGCGAGGGGACGAAGCTTTACCTCAAGGGGGACCGCTGCTACAGCGCGAAGTGCGCTATAGAGAAGCGTCCCTACCCGCCCGGACAACACGGACAGCGCCGCAGCCGTAAGATGAGTGACTACGGCATCCGCTTGCGCGAGAAGCAGAAGCTCCGCCGCTTTTACGGTATGAGCGAGAAGCAGTTTAAGAATCTCTTCGACGAAGCCACCCGGCAAGAGGGCGCGACGGGAGAAGTTTTCTTATCGCTTCTGGAAAGCCGTTTGGATAGCATCGTTTACCGTTTAGGTATCGCCAGCAGCCGCGCCCAGGCGCGTCAGTTCATCAACCAGGGGCATATTGGTGTGAACGGCAGACGCTTAGATGTTGCCAGCTATCCCGTCAACCCTGGCGAAGAGGTCTCGGTCTTG
Organism: Trueperaceae bacterium; assembly: GCA_965213925.1. Taxonomy (GTDB): domain Bacteria; phylum Deinococcota; class Deinococci; order Deinococcales; family Trueperaceae; genus CBDBZX01. The sequence continues at coordinate 15,103 of OZ243927.1, read as the reverse complement.
CCGAGCGCGCGCTCGTTCGGTTTGATCCGCGAGAACGTCGAAGCGACGCGCCGCCGCAAGCTCTCGCCCTGGCTCGAGTTCGACCCCGAAAACTTAAAGGGCAAGTTCTTGCGCCCACCCGCCCGCGAAGACCTCGTGGTGCCGGTGAACGAGTTGCAAGTCATCGAGTACTATTCGAGGTAAAAGAGAAAAGGACTATTACGCAGTTTTCGCAAAGCGAAAGGACTGAGATTTTCACTTTTCTCTCAGTCCTCAGTCCTCAGTCCTTTCTTTAGGAGCCCTATGCAAATCATCCCAGAATTTACAAGTAGCGCCACCGACAAGTATGGTGAGTTCGTCGTCGAGCCGCTGCCGCGCGGCTACGGCGTCACCTTGGGCAACCCGCTCCGCCGCATCCTGCTCTCGTCCATCCCCGGCACGGCGGTCACGAGCGTCTACATCGAGGACGTTTTACACGAGTTCTCCACCATTGACGGCGTCAAAGAGGACGTCATGCAGATCATCCTCAACCTCAAAGAGTTGGTCGTCAAGCTGCACGACAACGAGCCCGTCACCCTCATGCTCCGCGCCGAAGAATCGGGCGAGGTCACGGCGGCGAACTTCGAAGTGCCGATGGGCGCGGAGGTCATCAACCCCGAGCTTCACATCGCGACGTTGACGGGCGGCAAGCTCATCATGGAAGTGCGTGTCGAACCGGGCGTAGGCTACATCCCCGCTGAGATTCACGCGACGAAGGACCGCATCAACTCGATTCCGGTGGACGCGGTCTACACCCCTGTACGCCGCGTCGCGTACCGCGTCGAGGACACCCGCGTCGGGCAAAAGACTGACCTTGACCGCTTGGTCTTGCGCGTTTGGACGGATGGCAGCGTCGAGCCGGAGCGCGCGCTCAACATGGCGGTTGAGACGATGCGTAACCAGCTTAGCGTCTTTAGCGGCGAGGGTGAAGTCGAGGAGCCCGTACCCGTCGTCAGCGCACCGACGCAAGTTGCAGACGAGTCCACCATCACCAAGAGCGAGCCCGTGCGTATGAGCTTGGAAAGTTTAGACCTCTCGAGCCGCGTCCTTCACTCCCTTCAAGAAGAGGGTATCGACTCGGTGGACGCGCTTTTAGCGCTCAGCGAACGCGACCTCAAGAAAGTGGGCGGCGTCGGTGACAAGTCGCTAGAGGAGATTATCGAGCAGCTCAACTCACGCGGGCTGTCGCTCAAAGAGTAATCCTGCTCTGACTATAGTAGTAAATAGAAATACCGAATCGGAAGGACGCAGCTCTCAGACGAAGCCTAGCAGGATTTCATCTCTAAAAGTGAGTGACAGTAGACACTCTACGCGCTCAGATTAGCTCGAGCCAGCTCCGAGCTTTGCGAGACAGATATTTGATTGCGCGAAGCTTCCAAAGGAACCTGCTACAGCGTTTAGCGGTCAGACGTCCGCTACAACAGGAAGGATATAAACATGAGACACCAAGTCAGCGGACGCAAGCTTAACCGCAGCAGCAGCCACCGCATCGCGCTCAACCGCGCTCAGACGACGGCGCTCTTGCGCCACGGACGCATCAAGACAACGCTCGCGAAGGCGAAAAACCTTCGCCCCTATGTCGAGAAGCTCATTACCACAGCAAAAGGTGGCGACTTGCACGCCCGCCGCTTAGTGCTGCGCGAGATTCACGACCAAGAGGTCGTGCGCAAGCTCATGGACGACATCGCGCCGAGCTTTGCGTCGCGTCCGGGCGGCTACACGCGCATCTACCGCTTAGAGCAGCGGCGCGGGGACGGAGCGCAGGAAGCGCTCATCGAACTCGTCGCGGAAGATACTGAGTAAACTTAAATTTTAGGTTGACGAGAAGGCTCGAGTCCGACTCGAGCTTTTTTATTGCGCTGTGTCAGTTGCGCTGTGACGGCGGTCATAGGGAAGGAAGCTAAACTGAGGTATAACATTTTAACGGAACGTTCACAGGTCTAAAGGGGTGCTCGGGTCTAAAGGTTATAATAGCAGCCAAGCTGTAGCGTAAGCCGTCAAGCTAAGAACGTTCAGTATCTGGTGGCTTAGCTCGAACCGAATATCCGCACTCCAAGGCGTGTACATCTGCTACCCAGGGGGGCATCATGCGTACATACAACTTAACTTTCCTTTTTATCCTTCTCTTCCTCCTCGCCTGTGAACCCGAGGTAGAGCAAATTCCGCCCAACGAAGCGCCGCGCGCGGTCTTTAGCGCTACACCCGATAACGGCGACGCGCCCTTAGAGGTTGTCTTCGACGCTTCGAACTCGAGCGACCCCGAAGGCGACGCACTGAGTTACGCGTGGACCTTTGGCGACGGAGAGACGGGCGAAGGCGTCCAAGCGACACACGTGTACGGCGCTGCCGGGAACTACCAGGTGACGCTCACGGTAAGCGACGGTGAAAAGGAGGATGTGCAAGCGGCGACCATCGTAGTTGGCGAGGCAGCGCCCACATTCACCGAATTGACCTGGGAACGCACCGCGCCGCAAGAGTACAAAGTTGCGGAGGCGCAGGGCGAGGTCGTGAACGGCAAGCTCTACGTCTTTGGCGGTTTTGACATCTTAGAGGTGCGAGAGGGCAACTTCACGCCGACCGCGCGCGCGTACATCTACGACCCCGAGCAAAACACGTGGACCTCTCTCGCGGATATGCCGCCGATGAACGGTACGGGCTACGGCGGCGTGACGCACGCAGGCATGACAACGGACGGCGAAGACATCTACTTCGCAGGGGGCTACACCTCAGATAAGGACGGCGACTTCCAAATTTTCGGTACACCCGAAGTGTGGACCTATGATGTCTCCGAGAACCTCTACAGCCGCCTACCTGACCTGCCACAGACCGAGGAGAGCGGACCCAATAACCGGCATTCGGCAGGGCAGATGGAATACTTGAACGGCAAGCTTCACTACTTCGGCGGGACGAGCGCGAACCGCAAAAGCGACGTTACGCATCACTTCGTTCTCGACTTAGCGGGCGGCGCGACCTCTTGGACCCAAGCTGCGCCTTTGCCTGCGCCGCGCAACCACTTGGGCTCGGCGGTCTTGAACGGCAAAATCTACGCCATCGGCGGACAGACGGACCACGATGGTGCGCTCACGACCTACGCCGACGTTTACGCCTACGACCCGGCAGCGGACACCTGGAGCGCGGTGCAGAGCTTGCCGAAAGCGGTCAGCCACATCTCCAACTCGAGCTTCGCGACGGACGGGCGCGTCATTGTGGTAGGCGGCGAGATAGACCACTTAGACGCTGTTCGCGACGTGTTTGCTTATGACCCGGAAGTGGACGAGTGGACCTCGCTCACCGACCTGCCCGTCGCCTTGCAGTCGATGGTCAGTGGTGCGATAGACGGCGAAATCTACGTCACCAGTGGGTCAGGTGGCCGCGGTGGTGATGTGAGCGGCTTCCGGGCTGAAACGTACAGGGGAGTTCCGCAGAACTGACCGCTTACCCAACTCTTTTCCCGGTACTTTTCGTCGCTTTGGTTAGCACGTTTGTACTAGCGGACCACGGACAACTCGAGCCGCGATTAGGGGGAACCACGCTCTGCATTGAGCCTCTCTCTGTTCAAGCCGACATCGTAGGACCGGAGGGTGAGGCGCACGCTTCTTTGGAGGACGTTCGGGCGCGAATAGGGACCGCCTTACAAGCTACACTCAGCCGCGCCGAGGTGCGCTATGAGGTGCAGGCGTCGTGCGCAGGGCAGCCTGCGGCTGTACTCCTGAATCTGGATGCGCGCTACCTAGACCCTGAAACCTACCTAGGATTCCCCGCGAACGCTTACACCTACGCTGTGAATGTGCAAGTAGGTACATTCGCAGGTAATGAGAACGAGGCGTTGGAAGAACCTCGCTACGCCACCACGACGAGCGATATCGTCTCCTTGACGGACGCCGAAGCGCAACTTCTTGCCCTCGTCGAGCCCTCGCTAAACGAACTTGCGCAGGTGTGGCGGCAAGGCAACGTTGTGTCCTTTGCACAGCACCTCACTTTTGTTGGTCTGGCGTTGCTGCTCGTCGGGGCTAGAGCCATTTTAAGATTTGCCCTTTAGCTCAACCTCTCAACTTTGCGGCGAAGCTCTCGCCCGCGCCGTCCCACGCCACCCCTAGAAGCTCCGCCACGCTCGAGCCCAAATCGGCGAAACTTCGGCGCGTCCCTAAGTCGGCGGTCTGTCCGCCGCAAGCGAGCAAAAGCCCGTGCTCCCGCGTGTGGTCGGAGCCGTGCCACGTCGGGTCGTTGCCGTGGTCGCTCACGAAAAAGAGCATGTCACCCTCACCGACCGTTTCTAAAAGCTGCGGCAACCGCGCGTCTACCTCTTGCAACGCCTCAGCGTAGCCCTCCGGGTCGCGGCGATGACCGTAGAGCGAGTCGAACTCGACGAGGTTACAGAAGATGAGACCGTCCGGGCGTTCTCGCATCGCGTTCAAGGTTTTTTCGACGCCGTCTAGGTTCGAGTCCGTGTGGACCTCCTCCGTGAAGCCGCTGTGGTTGTAAATATCTGGGATTTTTCCGATGCCGATGACCGCTTTGCCCGCGTCACGCAGCGCGTTGAGCACGGTGGGGTGCGGCGGCGTCAGTGAGAAGTCCTTGCGCGCTTCGCCGATGCGTATGAAGCTGCCGGGCTCACCCTTAAAGGGACGAGCGATCACCCTCGCGACCGCGTATTTCCCCTTTAGAATCTCCCTCGCGCCCTCGCACCACTCGTAGAGCGTTTCTACCGGCGTGATGTTGACATGCGTCGCAATCTGAAAGACGCTGTCGGCACTGGTGTAGACGATAGGCTGACCCGTCTCTAAATGTTCCTCCCCCAAGTCTTCGATAATCTGCGTGCCCGAGGCGGGGCGGTTGCCGAGATGCCCCGTCCCCGTCACCTCGCTAAAGGCGTCCATGACCTCTTGCGGGAAATGTTCAAAGGTGTTGAACGGTTCTCCGAGTTGTACGCCCATAAATTCCCAGTGCCCTGTTGTGGTGTCCTTACCGGGGGAGACTTCGTTCAGGCGTCCATAAGCGCCCGAAGGGATATCAACGGGAGCGATAGAGGAGACGCTCGAGATGTTGCCCAGCCCCAGCTTCTGAAAGTTCGGCAGCGTCACCCCCGTCTTCCCCAACGTGTGGTCGAGCGTGTGCGCGCCCGCGTCGCCAAAGGACTCGGCGTCGGGCAACGCGCCCACGCCGACGGAATCTAATACGATAACGGTAACGGTCATGGCTCAGTATAACGGGCTAAATGGGCGATAATAGCGTGTGAAGCGTTTAGAGCAGCACGTGGAGGAGCGTTTGAAGAGGCTCGAGCCGAACGCCCGAACGCTCCTCGTGGCGGTGTCGGGCGGCTCCGACTCGGTGGCGCTGCTCAGGCTGCTCGAACACCTGGACTACCGCTTAGAGGTCGCCCATTTCGACCACGCCCTGCGCCCCGATTCGGAGGAGGACGCTAAGTTCATAAGGTCGCTCTGCGCGGACCTCTCGTTACCTTTTCACTCCGAACGCGCCGAGGTCGCCCGCATCGCCCAGGCGAAGGGTTGGAACCTAGAGGACGCCGCGCGGCGGCTGCGCTACGCCTACCTTGCGCGCACCGCGAAGCGCGTAGGCGCGGATGCTACGGTAACCGGACACACTCAAAGTGACCAAGCTGAAACGGTCTTGATGCAACTCCTAAGAGGTGCCGCCTATTTGCGGGGAATGCCCGCTAAACAGAGACAGGTGGTGCGCCCACTGTTGGACATTCAAAGGGAAGACCTCGAGCGCTACTTGGCGGCTATGGGTCAGTCTTACCGGACGGATGCTAGTAACGCGGACCTCTCTAAAACTAGGGCTTGGGTACGTCACGAGGTGCTGCCGCTTCTGAAGGCGCGCTACCCCAACCTCACCGGACAACTCGCGCAACTCGCGCTTTTGCAGCGCGACGGAGCGGCGCACTTTAAACGGCTCGCCTCGAGTTTGTTCGAAGAGGAGAGCTTGCCCACTGATGCGTTGCAGAAAGAGGACGCTGCCGTGCAGCGTGAAGCCATCGCCGACCTCTTGCGCCGCGCTGACGTTCCGCCCGACCTCTTTCATGTTGAAACGCTCCGAGAGCATCTCTCGACCTCTTCTCCTTTTCGGCTTTCGCTTCCTAAAGATAAAACGGCGCGGCGGGCGTATGGGCGGCTCGAGGTCATCCCTAACACATCCGAATCTCCTTTCGAATTCGCTCCGCTTGAAACTCTGCCACCCGAACTCGACCCCGCTAAGCTCAGCGCCTTTCCAAACGTCACCTACCGCGCGCGCCGCCCCGGTGACCGCATTCGCTTAGTCGGCGGCAGCAAGAAGCTGAGCGACCTCTTGATCGAGCGCAAAGTCCCGCGTGAGGCGCGCGACACCTTGCGCCTACTCGCGTCAGGTGAAGAGGTGTTGTGGGTTGAAGGGGTGGCGGCGGACGTTCGGGTCGCTCGAGTACAAGAGGATGGCGATATGAAGTGGATGCGCTTAGCACTAGCGCAGGCTCGAGCCGCCGCGGATAGGGGAGAGCTGCCCATCGGTGCAGTCGTCGTTCACGAAGGGCGCGTCATCGGCTCGGGTGCCAACGCGACCGAAGCTGAGCGCGACCCCACCGCCCACGCCGAGGTGCACGCGCTGAGAAACGCGGCGCAGCACCTCGGCGATTGGCGCTTGACGAGGTGTACGCTCTATGTGACGCTCGAGCCCTGCCCCATGTGTTTCGGCGCAGCCCTGCAAGCTCACCTACCCCGCCTCGTTTACGGCGCGGCGAACCTGCGCGAAGGTGCCTTAGGCGGCGTGAGCGATATGCGGAGGTCGCCTTGGAAGAGAGAGGTCGGGGTGCGTCCGGGCGTGTTGGCGCGTGAAGCGGGCGAGCTGCTCAGTGAGTTCTTTAGGACGCGGCGTTCGCGGGATTGAGTTAAAGTTCGTGCGGCGTAGGCGCGTGACAAACCGCGCTTGATGCGGTATACTCTTGCGTACTGCTCGGTCGGGCTTGGAGAGGTGCCAGAGCGGTTGAATGGGTCGGTCTCGAAAACCGAAGTAGGGCTTTCGCTCTACCGTGGGTTCGAATCCCACCCTCTCCGCCAGAGACCGAAAAGCCGCTTCCTGACAATGTCGGGAAGCGGCTTTTTCTATCCTTCTCAGAAGTTGCTTTCTACGTGCGAGCGTGCCACTCTTTTAAAATCTCCTGCTCTCTTTCCTTTGATACGACTCTAGTGAACTCGCCCGCCGGTCTGGTTTTGTTCCAACCGAGCGTGTCGCGGACGGTTAGCTCTAAAGGTCTTATCTCCAAACCCTGACCTAACGCCTTCTCGCTGCTGACGCGGAGGAAGTTCCGGTCCTCTTCCTTCATCCATAGAGGCAAATCCCAACTCCACCGTCTGATACCTTGCTCTAGCAAGAAGTCTTCGGCGACCCACGTAAAGCGCGCGTCACTTTCGCTCACCTTCTTGCACGTCTCCAAAAGGTCCCCCACCGTGAAGTGATCTGCGTTGCTCACGACGTTGTAGGTGCCCGTGAGCCTCGCTTCAATCGAGGCGAGGGTAAACTCGGCAAAATCTCTCGCGTCGATAAATTGAATCGGCACGTCCGGACTTTCAGGTGCTAATACTTCACCGCCTTCGTCTACGCGGTGCGGCCAGTACACAAAGCGGTCGGTGTAGTCGAAGGGTCCGACGATAAGACCTGGGCGCAAGAGAAGGGCAGAGTCAGGGAAGACCTCTTTAACCACCTCTTCACACAGTACCTTGAGACCGCCGTAGGTCTCGCCCTCGACCTCCTCGGTGGTAGGGTCCTCGAGTTGAATCACATGGGCGCTTTCGTCGGCGCGAGGCGGCATGTCGTCGGGGTAGACGGAGATGCTCGAGACGAACGTGTAGTGCGCCGCGTCGACAAGCTCCGCTGACCTCCTCACAATTCGCGGCAGATACCCGCTCGTGTCCAAGACCGCGTCCCACGCTCTCCCTTCTAGCGCGCTCATGTCGCCGTCTCTGTCACCGCGTAGGTGCTCGGCGTCCGGGAAGAGGTCTGGGTTGGTGTTGCCCCTGTTGAAGAGGGTGACGCTGTGGTTGCGCTCCAACGCCGCTCTCGTCATGTGCCGCCCGACGAAGCGGGTGCCGCCTAAGATGAGGAGGTTCATAGGGAGAGTGTAGCTCGAGTTGGAAGTGGTGAGAAACGAGTAACGAGCAGTGAGTAACGAGCAATGAGTACTCTGTCAACTAAATTCTGCGACACTATTGTCACTCCGAGCCACGTCGAGGGGTCTCGTCCTGCAATCTCTGCAAGAGGAGTCAGCAAGGGCAGAGATTCTTTCACTCCGCGGAGTCTATCCTACGCTCGCCGTAGGGCTCCGTTCAGAATGACATAGCTCGTTTCTTACTTAACGCTGTAGTGAGTAGAAATCAAAGCTTTTAACTCCTTGCTCCCTCCCATGCAACCACCAGGCAAACGTCAGACTTCTTTGTGAACATAAAGCGCCTCACCTTCATACAAAGGAAAACCCGTCTCAAACCCCTCCTTTCCGCATTGACGCGCAACTGTGCAAACGGATACGATACAACGATACGTTTTAACGAGTTGCGAGCGAATTGTGGTTCCGGTTAGGTGCCGTTCTGCCGAGCGTCGCAACGCAGCTACGCAAGTCTCATCTCAAGCACAGACTCCGCCCCGCTTTTCTCGCTGGGCGTGTCTATGACCAGATGATGCCTGCTACGAAAGGAGGCGAAACCCTGTGCGGGGTCTTCTAGCCATCTCTAAAGCGATTGACACGGTTACAACTTGGATTGCCTACGTGATGTTCTGGCTCACGCTCGTCATGGTGCTCCTAGGCGCGTTCAATGTGATTACGCGCAACTTAGGACGGGCGCTCAATATATCTCTAGGCGGCACGCTCTACATCACCTTGCAGACCTACGCCTACAACCTCATCTTTTTGCTCGGTGCGGCGTACGTCTTCAACAAAGACGCACACGTGCGCGTGGACATCCTCTTCTCCAACTACAGCCCACGCTTAAAGGCGTGGGTGGACATCGTCATGACTTTTATTTTCCTCATTCCCTTTTGCATCATGGGCATCTACTTTAGCTGGGGCTATGTGGAGCGTTCGTGGCAGCAGGGCGAAGTGAACGTCAACGCGGGCGGTTTGCCCGTCTATCCTATCAAGACCGTCATCATCGTCGCGTTCGTGCTGCTCATCTTTCAAGCGGTTAGTGAAATCATCAAGCGCGCCGCGTTCTTGCGCGGCGTCGAAGGGTACGAGCAGCACGACAAGGTGACTGAAGAGACGGAGGCGGTGTAGCGTGGAATATCTCGGCTTGTGGATGTTCGCCGCCGCCATCGGGCTACTGCTCATCGGTTATCCCGTTGCCTTCAGCTTAGGCGGCACCGCGTTCTTGTTCACCCTCTTCTTCAGCGACTTGGTTCCTTTCTGGCCCTGGGAGGACGCCTTTCGGCTCGCCCGCTTAAACATCTTGCCGCAGCGCATCTACGGCACCATCATGGACAACTACACGCTCGTCGCGGTGCCCTTTTTCGTCTTTATGGGGGTGATGCTGGAGAAATCCGGGCTGGCCGAGGAGCTGCTCGAGACGATGGGCACCCTTTTCGGCTCCTTGCGCGGCGGCCTCGCCATCTCGGTCGTCGCCGTGGGCGCACTTCTTGCCGCCTCGACGGGCGTCGTCGGCGCGTCGGTCGTCACGATGGGCGTGTTGGCGCTGCCGATCATGCTCAAATACAACTACAGCAAACCGCTCGCGACGGGGGTGATCGCCTCATCGGGCACGTTAGGGCAGATTATCCCGCCGAGCATCGTGCTCGTGATTCTCGGAGACCAGATCGGCGTTTCGGTCGGCGAGCTTTTCTTGGGCGCGGCGATTCCGGGCTTTATGTTAGCGGGGCTCTTCGCGCTGTGGGTGGTCTTCGTCGCCTTTACGCGCCCCAAAGAAGCCCCCGCGATGCCCCTCGAGGCGCGTACCATTAAGCCAATCGACGTCTCGCCGTACATCAAAATCCCGCTGATGATCGTCGGTTTCGCGTTTCTGTACGGGTTTATCTTCATCATCTTGCAGCTCTTCGCGATTTCGGCGGGCGGCGCGAACGTGCTCTTCTACGTGCTTTTCGCGGTCGCCTTTCTGCTGATGGGCTGGCTTTTCGTCCGCAACTGGAATTCGCCTTTAATGTACAAGGTCGTCGTCAACCTCATCCCGCCTTTGGCGCTTATCCTGCTCGTGTTGGGCTCGATTTTCGGCGGCTGGGCGACGCCCACCGAAGCGGGCGCGGCGGGCGCGATCGGCGCGATGCTCCTAGCGCTCGTCAACCGCAAGCTCAACTTGCAGAATATGCTCGACACAATGGACCAGACCGTCAAGCTGACCAGCATGGTCTTTATCATCTTGGTCGGCGCGACGACCTTTAGCATGGTCTTCAACGCGCTGCGCGGACCGCAACTCGTAGACGGCTTTCTCCTGAACCTGCCCGGCGGTCAGTGGGGCTTTCTGTTCTTTACGATGCTCACCATTTTCCTCTTGGGTTTTTTCATCGACTTTATCGAGATCACCTTTATCGTCGTGCCCTTTATCGCGCCGATCGCCCTGCGCTACTTCGGCGCGGACATGATGCCCTGGTTCGGCGTGCTGATCGCTATGAACTTACAAGCTTCGTTCCTCACGCCGCCCTTCGGGTTCGCGCTCTTTTACCTCAAAGGGGTTGCGCCGCCGGAGGTTAAGACGACGGATATCTATAGGGGGATTATCCCCTTTATCATCATCCAACTCGTAGCACTTCTCCTCATCGTGCTCTTCCCGAGCATCGTGACGTGGTTGCCGTCCTTGGCGAATCCGGTGGGGTAGAGCGACGCTCGAGACATAGAGAAGCGGGCTCGAGTCTCGAGCCCGCCTTTTCACACAGGTTTTTGAACCGCTCAGTTCCGCGTCAGGTCAATTTCTAAGTCCGCGCGGTCTAAAGCGGTGAACGTTTCGCTGTCCAGCTCGAGCGTCACCACTGTGCCGTCCTCGCCCTCGACGTTGTCGTTCGCGCTGACGCGCACCTCACCGGAGGCGACGACGCCGCGCTTCGAGCGCGTGAAAGGCTGCTTGTTGTCGTGTGGATGCAAAAGCTCGCGCAGACCGTTTTGGACGTTTTCGCCCGCGAAGTGAATGACGTTCGCGTAGTCGTCCCAGCCGGCGTCCGCGTGGCGCACGGTAGCGCTCATCGTGTAGGTCTCGTCGTCCGTGCGTTCATAGCTCACGCCCATAATGTGCGCGTTGTCCCACGTGCCCCAGTCCGCGACGTTGAGGTCGATGCTGCCGCCGTCGAAGAGCACCCTGACGGTCTCCTCACCGTAAGGATTAAACCAGTCGCCGTTGCGGTTTACCGACTCGCCGACGTACCAGTCGATAGGCTCGCCGTTGAGCGTGAGGTTGAGGGTATAGGTGGCGTCGTCTTGTGCAGACGTTTGCGTGGCAGTGTGCGCGGAGGTAAAAAAGAGCGTGGTGCAAAGGAGAAGTGTTTGAATCATAAGGCTACTCTAGCCGGTATTTGTGAGGAAGACCACGGCAAGACGATGAAGCTGAATTCATGGACGCTAGGCAACCTCCTAGGTTGTGCTCTACACTGTCCGCTAAGGAGGACACGATGGATTTGAATAAACCGCCCCACCCGGACACGTCTGCGGAGCCCACATCGCAAACTGCGACCGGCACGGACCCTCGCGAGGACTTGCGCTGGGCTGCCGCCGCGCACCTCTCGGTGCTCGTCGGTCTCGTCGGCATTCCAGGGCTTTTAGGACCGCTCGTCTTGTGGCTTATCAAAAAGGGCGAGAGCGACTTTTTCGACGCACAGGCGAAAGAGGCGCTCAACTTCAGCCTCTCTCTTTCCATCTATATCGTCGCGCTCGTCGCGCTTATCGTCATCGTCTCGATTAACGACAGCGTCGCCGGGATCGTGCTCTTCTCGCTCGCGCTGGCTGCGCTGCTCATCGCCGGGCTCATTTTGCCTATTGTCGCAGGTGTGAGGGCAGCGAATGGGGACTCGTACCGCTATCCGTTGACCCTTCGACTGGTGAAGTGAACATCTCTATCAAAAGTTTCATTAAGAGGGTGTAGCGCGTGAAGTACTTCACGCAGGCGCTCGATTTAGGGTAAAACTAGTACTAGGTGAACATGACCCTAAAGGAGGCAACCATGCGCTTGACGCTTTTTCTAACGATGATCTTACTACTAGGTTACGCGGCAGCTCAACAAACCGGAGGACAAGGAACCGGAGGACAAGAGACCGGAGGGCAGGAAACCGGAGGACAGATATCGGAGTGGACCTGTCCTGGAGGCTTTGAAGGGCAACAGCTCAGCGTGTACAACTGGTCGACCTACATCGCTGAGGACACCATCCCCAACTTCGAGGAGCTTTGCGGCGTCACGGTCACGTATGATACCTTCCCGACTGATGACGACATGCTCGCCAAAATTCGCCAGGGCAACCCCGGCTACGACGTCGTGGTGCCGAGCGCGACGGTGCTCTCCCTGATGATCGCCGAAGACCTCGCGCAACCGGTCGACATGACGACCATCCCCAACTTCGACAACTTGGACGAGACCTTTATCGGACTGCCTTTCGACCCCGACAACACCTACAGCGTGCCGTACCAGTGGGGGACGATGGGTATCGGCTACAATACCGAAGCGGTCGAGGGTGAGGTCACCTCTTGGGACGATATGTTCAACTATAGCGGTTCTGTGAGCTGGTTGGAGGACATTCGCGGCATGATGGGCGTGGCGCTCCTCAAGCTCGGCTTAGACCCCAACACGAGCGACCCCGAAGAGATTCAGCAAGCGAAAGACTTCTTGGTCGAGAACGGCAACAACGTCGTCTATATCAACCAGGACGACGGGCAAGAGGTCTTGGTGCGCGGCGAGGCGGATATGGTGGTCGAGTATTCCGGCGACATCTTCCAGGTAATGGACGAATGTGAATGCGACACCTACAACTACGTCATCCCCACGGACGGCACGAACTTCTGGATCGACACGCTGGCGATTCCCGTAGACGCGCCTAACGTCGAGCTTGCGAAGGTCTTTATCGACTACCTCTTAAACCCGCAAGTCGCCGCTGAGATTTCGAACTACACGGCGTACGGTACGCCGAACAAGGTCGCGCTCGATCAAGGGCTCATCGAGCCTGAACTCGCCAACGACCCCGGCATCTACCCGAGCGAGGAGACGATGGACAACCTTTTCTTCGTCGAGCAGAACCCCGAGCGGGCGCAGCGCTACTACAGCGCTTGGGACGAAGTGCGCATCTTTGTAGGACAGTAGCTGAAATAAAACTGCAGGGTAGAGCGTTCGGTACTGCCGAACGCTCTACGAAGTCTATGGCAACATAAGCTCCGCCACCACGGGCAGATGGTCGGACCCGACCGCTCGCCCGACGCGGTAGCTGCTGACCTGCCAAGCCCTTGACACAAAGATGTGGTCGATCGGCGCGCTTAGAAGCGGTGAGCGGTACGACCAGGTGGGGCGGATACCGAAACCCAGATTGGCGAAGCGTAGCGCGGTCGTTTCCGTTAGTTGCGCCAGTGGGCGCGACCAGGGCGAGGCGTTGAAGTCGCCCAGAAGGACGACGGGGTTCGTGGTTCTCTGAACGAGCGTTCCTATCTTAGCGATTTCGTCGTTGCGCCGCGCCGCCCAGCGGCTGCCGAGTGGCGGCAAGGGGTGGACGCCGAAAAGCGTGATACGCGCAGGCTCCGCCAGTGTCACTTCGATGACGCGCCGACCTCTCCCGCCGAGCGACACGCTTTTCGCCTCCTCGAGCGGGTAGCGGCTCAGCAGCGCTAAACCGTACGTACCTCGAGTAGATTCGTCGTAAAGGTGCGGGTAAAGGTCGCCGAGCGTTTCCCCCAACGCCCGCATGAGTGCGGGTTTATTCTCGGAGAGCATCACTACGTCGGCCGCTTCTTCGCGGAGGTAGTCGCTGATCGTGCCGTACTCCTCGTTGTCCATGTAGACGTTGAGCGCCATCACGCTGAGGGTGCGAGGTGGCGCGGCTTCGGTCGTCTCAGAAACGATCTCGGCGGCGCTAGGGCTAGGTGGAGTAAAGGGCAGAAAAAAAGGTGCCAAGAGAGCGAGGTTGGCGAGCAGCGCGGGCAATAGGAGCGCGGCGAGCAGCCCGGCGCGAAGCAGCAGCGCGGCGACTAAGCAAAGCCCGAGCAGGGCGGCGTACTGCAGGTGAAAGTGCGAGAAGAGGTCCAAAAACCAACTCGAGCGCCCCAAAAAACTGCCCAGCGTAAACGCGCTTAGAAGCGTTCCTAAGAGGATGAGAAAGCTTAGGGCAAAGGACCGCATTCCCCACTTTACGTCACTTCGGAGAAGAGCCATGCTGCGCGCTGTTGCTCGGATGTACGGGCATAAAGCTCGTCCCTTTCATTAACCTTTAAGAGAGATGATAAAAAAGTGAGAAGTTGTGTCACATTCGGTCCTGGTGAGCGAATTTTGGAGTACCTTGGACTTCAAGGGGAGGAAACCCGTGTCACCCTCACTCTTTCTCTACGACTGCCCCCGACCTCTCACCCTACAAGCAGCCCGCTCGAGACACCTCGAAACAGCCTGTCGCAGATGTCAGCTCGCTCTACAAAGTTTTTGCGTTTCGAAGAGGAGAGCCGACGGAACTTCATCACCGAACATGAGCGCCCACTCACGCTTTTTCCATAGAGAGCATTGCTTCACCTAGCGACGGTACCACGCGACTTAATTTCACCCACCCAAACCAGCTCCGAACGCCAGTGAGACAAACTTTGACACCTGCTAAAGGACGTGTATGACGCTTCATCTCTTAGGTTCACCCACAGTTCATACGGACGCGCAACAGATTGACCTACCCCTTAACAAACCCTCCTGGTTGCTCTTTTACTTGGCACACTACGGCGAGTGGATAAGCCGCGAAGAGTTGGCGTTTTTCTTCCGCCCCGAAGCGGACGAAGCCACAGCGCGGCGCTACGTGCGCAAACTTCTAAACGGCGCGAAGCAGCTCCCCTGGGCGGAGAACCTGGAGGTCGAAGCGGACAGGCTACGCTTCGCGGTCCAAACTGATGTGAGCCGCTTTCGCCAAGCCGTGGCGCAAGAGCGCTGGTTCGAAG